>NZ_CP041970.1 GCF_009884975.1 Acinetobacter dispersus
ATGCAGCAGGCAACAGTAGTAATGTCACTGATAGCCAAGTCTATACAGTGGATGTGACTGCACCGAATGCCCCAGCCATTGATCCAATCAATGGCACTGATCCAATTACTGGTACAGCAGAACCAGGTTCAACCGTAACGGTGACCTTCCCGAATGGCACTACCGTTCAAGTGCCAACGGATCCAACCACAGGGGTATGGACCACACCAAATCCAGGTAACTTGCCAAATGGCGGTACAGTGACTGCGATTGCCACTGACCCGGCAGGAAATCCATCTGCGCCAGGTTCGGAAACGATTGATAGTCTAGGACCAGATGTTTCTGGTACAACTTTAACGGTTGGTAGTGTAACAACAGACAACGTATTGAATGCGGCAGAGTCAGGTGGCAATGTAACCATCACAGGTACTTTGACTGGTGTTCCTGCTGATGCAGCAACGACTGTTGTGACTTTGCTGATCAACAATGTGACGTATACAGCGACAGTTGATCCATTGACAGGTAACTGGACCGCTGATGTTGCAGGTAGTGACTTGTTGGCGGATGGTGATAAAACCATTGATGCGAAAGCAACATTTACCGATACCGCGGGTAACAGCAGCAACATCACAGATACGCAAGTGTATACCGTAGATGTGACTGCACCGAATGCCCCAGCCATTGATCCAATCAATGGCACTGATCCAATTACTGGTACAGCAGAACCAGGTTCAACCGTAACGGTGACCTTCCCGAATGGCACTACCGTTCAAGTGCCAACGGATCCAACCACAGGGGGATGGACCACACCAAATCCAGGCAACTTGCCAAATGGCGGTACAGTGACAGCGATTGCCACTGACCCGGCAGGAAATCCATCTGCGCCAGGTTCGGAAACGATTGATAGTCTAGGACCAGATGTTTCTGGTACAACTTTAACGGTTGGTAGTGTAACAACAGACAACGTATTGAATGCGGCAGAGTCAGGTGGCAATGTAACCATCACAGGTACTTTGACTGGTGTTCCTGCTGATGCAGCAACGACTGTTGTGACTTTGCTGATCAACAATGTGACGTATACAGCGACAGTTGATCCATTGACAGGTAACTGGACGGCCAGTGTTGCGGGTAGTGACTTGTTGGCGGATGGTGATAAAACCATTGATGCGAAAGCAACATTTACCGATGCGGCAGGCAACAGCAGCAACATCACTGATACGCAAGTGTATACCGTTGATGTGACTGCACCGAATGCACCAGATATTGATCCAATCAATGGCACTGATCCAATTACTGGTACAGCAGAACCAGGTTCAACCGTAACGGTGACCTTCCCGAATGGCACTACCGTTCAAGTGCCAACGGATCCAACTACAGGGGTATGGACCACACCAAATCCAGGCAACTTGCCAAATGGCGGTACAGTGACTGCGATTGCCACTGACCCGGCAGGAAATCCATCTGCGCCAGGTTCGGAAACGATTGATAGTCTAGGACCAGATGTTTCTGGTACAACTTTAACGGTTGGTAGTGTAACAACAGACAACGTATTGAATGCTGCAGAGTCAGGTGGCAGTGTAACCATCACAGGTACCTTGACTGGTGTTCCTGCTGATGCAGCGACCACTGTTGTGACCTTGTTGATCAATGGCGTGACCTATACTGCGACCGTTGATCCAGCAACAGGCAACTGGAGCGCGAGTGTTGTAGGTAGTGACCTGTTGGCGGATGGTGATAAAACCATTGATGCAACAGCAACCTTTACCGATACCGCGGGTAACAGCAGCAACATCACAGATACGCAAGTGTATACCGTAGATGTGACTGCACCGAATGCCCCAGACATTGATCCAATCAATGGCACTGATCCAATTACCGGTACAGCAGAACCAGGTTCAACCGTAACGGTGACCTTCCCGAATGGTACCAGCGTTCAAGTACCAACAGATCCAACCACAGGGGTATGGACCACACCAAACCCAGGTAACTTGCCAGATGGCAGTACCGTGACAGCGATTGCCACTGACCCAGCAGGCAACCCATCATTACCAGGCAGTGAAGTGGTGGACAGCCTACCACCGAACCCAGCGGGTGCGGTACTGAACATCGATGCAGTGACTGCAGACAACGTGGTGAATGCCACTGAGGGTGCAGGCAATGTGACGATCACAGGTAGCTTGACCGGTATCCCTGCTGATGCAGCAACCACGGTTGTGACCTTGGTGATCAATGGCGTGACCTACACAGCGATCGTGAATACGGTTGCAGGTACGTGGAGTGCGAGTGTTGCGGGTAGTGACTTATTGGCGGATGCAGATAAGACCATTGATGCCAAAGCAACCTTCACTGATGCAGTAGGCAACAGCAGCAACATCACTGATACACAAGTGTATACCGTTGATATCACTCCACCAGACAACAGCACCACCACAATCAGCATTAACCCAATCGCGGGCGATGGTGTAGTTGACTCAACCGAAGCAGGTGCGAACCAAACCATCAGTGGTAGCGTTACAGGTGAATACACGGTTGGTGATGTGGTGACCGTGAACGTCAATGGCGTTAACTTAACCACTACCGTACAAGCGGGTGGTACCTGGGCAGTGACGGTTGCCGGCGGGCAATTGGTACTTGATGCTGACAAAGTGATTAACGTCAGCATTGCAGCAACCGATGCAGCAGGCAACGTGGGCAATGCCACTGCGGATGCGAGCTACACAGTCGACATCACCACACCAGTGGTGGTGGTCAATCCAATTACCGGTGACAACATCATCAATGCCGTTGAAGCAGGCGCAACCCAAACCGTGAGTGGTTCAGTGGTGGGCAGCTTCACAGTGGGTGATGCCGTGACTGTGAATGTGAATGGCACGGTGTACAACACCACAGTGCAGGCAGGTGGTACGTGGAGCGTGAACGTTCCAGGTAGCGACTTGAGTGCCGATGCAGACAGCACCATCAACGTCACCGTGAATGTGACCGGTGTTGGACCAGTAAGCACTGACCACAGCTATGTGATTGACGTGACACCACCGAACCCAGCGGGTGCGGTATTAACGATTGCGCCTGTGACAGCAGACAATGTATTGAATGCGGCAGAGTCAGGTGGCAGTGTAACCATCACAGGTACCTTGACTGGTATCCCTGCTGATGCAGCAACCAGTGCTGTGACCTTGTTGATCAATGGCGTGACCTATACTGCGACAGTTGATCCAGCAACAGGCAACTGGAGCGCGAGTGTTGCAGGTAGTGACCTGTTGGCGGATGGTGATAAAACCATTGATGCAACAGCAACCTTTACCGATACCGCGGGTAACAGCAGCAACATCACAGATACGCAAGTGTATACCGTAGATGTGACTGCACCGAATGCCCCAGACATTGATCCAATCAATGGCACTGATCCAATTACCGGTACAGCAGAACCAGGTTCAACCGTAACGGTGACCTTCCCGAATGGTACCAGCGTTCAAGTACCAACAGATCCAACCACAGGGGTATGGACCACACCAAACCCAGGTAACTTGCCAGATGGCAGTACCGTGACAGCGATTGCCACTGACCCAGCAGGCAACCCATCATTACCAGGCAGTGAAGTGGTGGACAGCCTACCACCGAACCCAGCGGGTGCGGTACTGAACATCGATGCAGTGACTGCAGACAACGTGGTGAATGCCACTGAGGGTGCAGGCAATGTGACGATCACAGGTAGCTTGACCGGTATCCCTGCTGATGCAGCAACCACGGTTGTGACCTTGGTGATCAATGGCGTGACCTACACAGCGATCGTGAATACGGTTGCAGGTACGTGGAGTGCGAGTGTTGCGGGTAGTGACTTATTGGCGGATGCAGATAAGACCATTGATGCCAAAGCAACCTTCACTGATGCAGTAGGCAACAGCAGCAACATCACTGATACACAAGTGTATACCGTTGATATCACTCCACCAGACAACAGCACCACCACAATCAGCATTAACCCAATCGCGGGCGATGGTGTAGTTGACTCAACCGAAGCAGGTGCGAACCAAACCATCAGTGGTAGCGTTACAGGTGAATACACGGTTGGTGATGTGGTGACCGTGAACGTCAATGGCGTTAACTTAACCACTACCGTACAAGCGGGTGGTACCTGGGCAGTGACGGTTGCCGGCGGGCAATTGGTACTTGATGCTGACAAAGTGATTAACGTCAGCATTGCAGCAACCGATGCAGCAGGCAACGTGGGCAATGCCACTGCGGATGCGAGCTACACAGTCGACATCACCACACCAGTGGTGGTGGTCAATCCAATTACCGGTGACAACATCATCAATGCCGTTGAAGCAGGCGCAACCCAAACCGTGAGTGGTTCAGTGGTGGGCAGCTTCACAGTGGGTGATGCCGTGACTGTGAATGTGAATGGCACGGTGTACAACACCACAGTGCAGGCAGGTGGTACGTGGAGCGTGAACGTTCCAGGTAGCGACTTGAGTGCCGATGCAGACAGCACCATCAACGTCACCGTGAATGTGACCGGTGTTGGACCAGTAAGCACTGACCACAGCTATGTGATTGACGTGACACCACCGAACCCAGCGGGTGCGGTATTAACGATTGCGCCTGTGACAGCAGACAATGTATTGAATGCGGCAGAGTCAGGTGGCAGTGTAACCATCACAGGTACCTTGACTGGTATCCCTGCTGATGCAGCAACCAGTGCTGTGACCTTGTTGATCAATGGCGTGACCTATACTGCGACAGTTGATCCAGCAACAGGCAACTGGAGCGCGAGTGTTGCAGGTAGTGACCTGTTGGCGGATGGTGATAAAACCATTGATGCAACAGCAACCTTTACCGATACCGCGGGTAACAGCAGCAACATCACAGATACGCAAGTGTATACCGTAGATGTGACTGCACCGAATGCCCCAGACATTGATCCAATCAATGGCACTGATCCAATTACCGGTACAGCAGAACCAGGTTCAACCGTAACGGTGACCTTCCCGAATGGTACCAGCGTTCAAGTACCAACAGATCCAACCACAGGGGTATGGACCACACCAAACCCAGGTAACTTGCCAGATGGCAGTACCGTGACAGCGATTGCCACTGACCCAGCAGGCAACCCATCATTACCAGGCAGTGAAGTGGTGGACAGCCTACCACCGAACCCAGCGGGTGCGGTACTGAACATCGATGCAGTGACTGCAGACAACGTGGTGAATGCCACTGAGGGTGCAGGCAATGTGACGATCACAGGTAGCTTGACCGGTATCCCTGCTGATGCAGCAACCACGGTTGTGACCTTGGTGATCAATGGCGTGACCTACACAGCGATCGTGAATACGGTTGCAGGTACGTGGAGTGCGAGTGTTGCGGGTAGTGACTTATTGGCGGATGCAGATAAGACCATTGATGCCAAAGCAACCTTCACTGATGCAGTAGGCAACAGCAGCAACATCACTGATACACAAGTGTATACCGTTGATATCACTCCACCAGACAACAGCACCACCACAATCAGCATTAACCCAATCGCGGGCGATGGTGTAGTTGACTCAACCGAAGCAGGTGCGAACCAAACCATCAGTGGTAGCGTTACAGGTGAATACACGGTTGGTGATGTGGTGACCGTGAACGTCAATGGCGTTAACTTAACCACTACCGTACAAGCGGGTGGTACCTGGGCAGTGACGGTTGCCGGCGGGCAATTGGTACTTGATGCTGACAAAGTGATTAACGTCAGCATTGCAGCAACCGATGCAGCAGGCAACGTGGGCAATGCCACTGCGGATGCGAGCTACACAGTCGACATCACCACACCAGTGGTGGTGGTCAATCCAATTACCGGTGACAACATCATCAATGCCGTTGAAGCAGGCGCAACCCAAACCGTGAGTGGTTCAGTGGTGGGCAGCTTCACAGTGGGTGATGCCGTGACTGTGAATGTGAATGGCACGGTGTACAACACCACAGTGCAGGCAGGTGGTACGTGGAGCGTGAACGTTCCAGGTAGCGACTTGAGTGCCGATGCAGACAGCACCATCAACGTCACCGTGAATGTGACCGGTGTTGGACCAGTAAGCACTGACCACAGCTATGTGATTGACGTGACACCACCGAACCCAGCGGGTGCGGTATTAACGATTGCGCCTGTGACAGCAGACAATGTATTGAATGCGGCAGAGTCAGGTGGCAGTGTAACCATCACAGGTACCTTGACTGGTATCCCTGCTGATGCAGCAACCAGTGCTGTGACCTTGTTGATCAATGGCGTGACCTATACTGCGACAGTTGATCCAGCAACAGGCAACTGGAGCGCGAGTGTTGCAGGTAGTGACCTGTTGGCGGATGGTGATAAAACCATTGATGCAACAGCAACCTTTACCGATACCGCGGGTAACAGCAGCAACATCACAGATACGCAAGTGTATACCGTAGATGTGACTGCACCGAATGCCCCAGACATTGATCCAATCAATGGCACTGATCCAATTACCGGTACAGCAGAACCAGGTTCAACCGTAACGGTGACCTTCCCGAATGGTACCAGCGTTCAAGTACCAACAGATCCAACCACAGGGGTATGGACCACACCAAACCCAGGTAACTTGCCAGATGGCAGTACCGTGACAGCGATTGCCACTGACCCAGCAGGCAACCCATCATTACCAGGCAGTGAAGTGGTGGACAGCCTACCACCGAACCCAGCGGGTGCGGTACTGAACATCGATGCAGTGACTGCAGACAACGTGGTGAATGCCACTGAGGGTGCAGGCAATGTGACGATCACAGGTAGCTTGACCGGTATCCCTGCTGATGCAGCAACCACGGTTGTGACCTTGGTGATCAATGGCGTGACCTACACAGCGATCGTGAATACGGTTGCAGGTACGTGGAGTGCGAGTGTTGCGGGTAGTGACTTATTGGCGGATGCAGATAAGACCATTGATGCCAAAGCAACCTTCACTGATGCAGTAGGCAACAGCAGCAACATCACTGATACACAAGTGTATACCGTTGATATCACTCCACCAGACAACAGCACCACCACAATCAGCATTAACCCAATCGCGGGCGATGGTGTAGTTGACTCAACCGAAGCAGGTGCGAACCAAACCATCAGTGGTAGCGTTACAGGTGAATACACGGTTGGTGATGTGGTGACCGTGAACGTCAATGGCGTTAACTTAACCACTACCGTACAAGCGGGTGGTACCTGGGCAGTGACGGTTGCCGGCGGGCAATTGGTACTTGATGCTGACAAAGTGATTAACGTCAGCATTGCAGCAACCGATGCAGCAGGCAACGTGGGCAATGCCACTGCGGATGCGAGCTACACAGTCGACATCACCACACCAGTGGTGGTGGTCAATCCAATTACCGGTGACAACATCATCAATGCCGTTGAAGCAGGCGCAACCCAAACCGTGAGTGGTTCAGTGGTGGGCAGCTTCACAGTGGGTGATGCCGTGACTGTGAATGTGAATGGCACGGTGTACAACACCACAGTGCAGGCAGGTGGTACGTGGAGCGTGAACGTTCCAGGTAGCGACTTGAGTGCCGATGCAGACAGCACCATCAACGTCACCGTGAATGTGACCGGTGTTGGACCAGTAAGCACTGACCACAGCTATGTGATTGACGTGACACCACCGAACCCAGCGGGTGCGGTATTAACGATTGCGCCTGTGACAGCAGACAATGTATTGAATGCGGCAGAGTCAGGTGGCAGTGTAACCATCACAGGTACCTTGACTGGTATCCCTGCTGATGCAGCAACCAGTGCTGTGACCTTGTTGATCAATGGCGTGACCTATACTGCGACAGTTGATCCAGCAACAGGCAACTGGAGCGCGAGTGTTGCAGGTAGTGACCTGTTGGCGGATGGTGATAAAACCATTGATGCAACAGCAACCTTTACCGATACCGCGGGTAACAGCAGCAACATCACAGATACGCAAGTGTATACCGTAGATGTGACTGCACCGAATGCCCCAGACATTGATCCAATCAATGGCACTGATCCAATTACCGGTACAGCAGAACCAGGTTCAACCGTAACGGTGACCTTCCCGAATGGTACCAGCGTTCAAGTACCAACAGATCCAACCACAGGGGTATGGACCACACCAAACCCAGGTAACTTGCCAGATGGCAGTACCGTGACAGCGATTGCCACTGACCCAGCAGGCAACCCATCATTACCAGGCAGTGAAGTGGTGGACAGCCTACCACCGAACCCAGCGGGTGCGGTACTGAACATCGATGCAGTGACTGCAGACAACGTGGTGAATGCCACTGAGGGTGCAGGCAATGTGACGATCACAGGTAGCTTGACCGGTATCCCTGCTGATGCAGCAACCACGGTTGTGACCTTGGTGATCAATGGCGTGACCTACACAGCGATCGTGAATACGGTTGCAGGTACGTGGAGTGCGAGTGTTGCGGGTAGTGACTTATTGGCGGATGCAGATAAGACCATTGATGCCAAAGCAACCTTCACTGATGCAGTAGGCAACAGCAGCAACATCACTGATACACAAGTGTATACCGTTGATATCACTCCACCAGACAACAGCACCACCACAATCAGCATTAACCCAATCGCGGGCGATGGTGTAGTTGACTCAACCGAAGCAGGTGCGAACCAAACCATCAGTGGTAGCGTTACAGGTGAATACACGGTTGGTGATGTGGTGACCGTGAACGTCAATGGCGTTAACTTAACCACTACCGTACAAGCGGGTGGTACCTGGGCAGTGACGGTTGCCGGCGGGCAATTGGTACTTGATGCTGACAAAGTGATTAACGTCAGCATTGCAGCAACCGATGCAGCAGGCAACGTGGGCAATGCCACTGCGGATGCGAGCTACACAGTCGACATCACCACACCAGTGGTGGTGGTCAATCCAATTACCGGTGACAACATCATCAATGCCGTTGAAGCAGGCGCAACCCAAACCGTGAGTGGTTCAGTGGTGGGCAGCTTCACAGTGGGTGATGCCGTGACTGTGAATGTGAATGGCACGGTGTACAACACCACAGTGCAGGCAGGTGGTACGTGGAGCGTGAACGTTCCAGGTAGCGACTTGAGTGCCGATGCAGACAGCACCATCAACGTCACCGTGAATGTGACCGGTGTTGGACCAGTAAGCACTGACCACAGCTATGTGATTGACGTGACACCACCGAACCCAGCGGGTGCGGTATTAACGATTGCGCCTGTGACAGCAGACAATGTATTGAATGCGGCAGAGTCAGGTGGCAGTGTAACCATCACAGGTACCTTGACTGGTATCCCTGCTGATGCAGCAACCAGTGCTGTGACCTTGTTGATCAATGGCGTGACCTATACTGCGACAGTTGATCCAGCAACAGGCAACTGGAGCGCGAGTGTTGCAGGTAGTGACCTGTTGGCGGATGGTGATAAAACCATTGATGCAACAGCAACCTTTACCGATACCGCGGGTAACAGCAGCAACATCACAGATACGCAAGTGTATACCGTAGATGTGACTGCACCGAATGCCCCAGACATTGATCCAATCAATGGCACTGATCCAATTACCGGTACAGCAGAACCAGGTTCAACCGTAACGGTGACCTTCCCGAATGGTACCAGCGTTCAAGTACCAACAGATCCAACCACAGGGGTATGGACCACACCAAACCCAGGTAACTTGCCAGATGGCAGTACCGTGACAGCGATTGCCACTGACCCAGCAGGCAACCCATCATTACCAGGCAGTGAAGTGGTGGACAGCCTACCACCGAACCCAGCGGGTGCGGTACTGAACATCGATGCAGTGACTGCAGACAACGTGGTGAATGCCACTGAGGGTGCAGGCAATGTGACGATCACAGGTAGCTTGACCGGTATCCCTGCTGATGCAGCAACCACGGTTGTGACCTTGGTGATCAATGGCGTGACCTACACAGCGATCGTGAATACGGTTGCAGGTACGTGGAGTGCGAGTGTTGCGGGTAGTGACTTATTGGCGGATGCAGATAAGACCATTGATGCCAAAGCAACCTTCACTGATGCAGTAGGCAACAGCAGCAACATCACTGATACACAAGTGTATACCGTTGATATCACTCCACCAGACAACAGCACCACCACAATCAGCATTAACCCAATCGCGGGCGATGGTGTAGTTGACTCAACCGAAGCAGGTGCGAACCAAACCATCAGTGGTAGCGTTACAGGTGAATACACGGTTGGTGATGTGGTGACCGTGAACGTCAATGGCGTTAACTTAACCACTACCGTACAAGCGGGTGGTACCTGGGCAGTGACGGTTGCCGGCGGGCAATTGGTACTTGATGCTGACAAAGTGATTAACGTCAGCATTGCAGCAACCGATGCAGCAGGCAACGTGGGCAATGCCACTGCGGATGCGAGCTACACAGTCGACATCACCACACCAGTGGTGGTGGTCAATCCAATTACCGGTGACAACATCATCAATGCCGTTGAAGCAGGCGCAACCCAAACCGTGAGTGGTTCAGTGGTGGGCAGCTTCACAGTGGGTGATGCCGTGACTGTGAATGTGAATGGCACGGTGTACAACACCACAGTGCAGGCAGGTGGTACGTGGAGCGTGAACGTTCCAGGTAGCGACTTGAGTGCCGATGCAGACAGCACCATCAACGTCACCGTGAATGTGACCGGTGTTGGACCAGTAAGCACTGACCACAGCTATGTGATTGACGTGACACCACCGAACCCAGCGGGTGCGGTATTAACGATTGCGCCTGTGACAGCAGACAATGTATTGAATGCGGCAGAGTCAGGTGGCAGTGTAACCATCACAGGTACCTTGACTGGTATCCCTGCTGATGCAGCAACCAGTGCTGTGACCTTGTTGATCAATGGCGTGACCTATACTGCGACAGTTGATCCAGCAACAGGCAACTGGAGCGCGAGTGTTGCAGGTAGTGACCTGTTGGCGGATGGTGATAAAACCATTGATGCAACAGCAACCTTTACCGATACCGCGGGTAACAGCAGCAACATCACAGATACGCAAGTGTATACCGTAGATGTGACTGCACCGAATGCCCCAGACATTGATCCAATCAATGGCACTGATCCAATTACCGGTACAGCAGAACCAGGTTCAACCGTAACGGTGACCTTCCCGAATGGTACCAGCGTTCAAGTACCAACAGATCCAACCACAGGGGTATGGACCACACCAAACCCAGGTAACTTGCCAGATGGCAGTACCGTGACAGCGATTGCCACTGACCCAGCAGGCAACCCATCATTACCAGGCAGTGAAGTGGTGGACAGCCTACCACCGAACCCAGCGGGTGCGGTACTGAACATCGATGCAGTGACTGCAGACAACGTGGTGAATGCCACTGAGGGTGCAGGCAATGTGACGATCACAGGTAGCTTGACCGGTATCCCTGCTGATGCAGCAACCACGGTTGTGACCTTGGTGATCAATGGCGTGACCTACACAGCGATCGTGAATACGGTTGCAGGTACGTGGAGTGCGAGTGTTGCGGGTAGTGACTTATTGGCGGATGGTGATAAAACCATTGATGCCAAAGCAACATTCACTGATGCGGCAGGCAACAGCAGCAACATCACTGATACACAAGTGTATACCGTTGATATCACTCCACCAGACAACAGCACCACCACAATCAGCATTAACCCAATCGCGGGCGATGGTGTAGTTGACTCAACCGAAGCAGGTGCGAACCAAACCATCAGCGGAACTGTTACAGGTGAATACACGGTTGGTGATGTAGTGACCGTGAACGTCAATGGCGTTAACTTGACCACTACCGTACAAGCGGGTGGTACCTGGGCAGTGACGGTTGCCGGCGGGCAATTGGTACTTGATGCTGACAAAGTGATTAACGTCAGCATTGCAGCAACCGATGCAGCAGGCAACGTGGGCAATGCCACTGCGGATGCGAGCTACACAGTCGACATCACCACACCAGTGGTGGTGGTCAATCCAATTACCGGTGACAACATCATCAATGCCGTTGAAGCAGGCGCAACCCAAACCGTGAGTGGTTCAGTGGTGGGCAGCTTCACAGTGGGTGATGCCGTGACTGTGAATGTGAATGGCACGGTGTACAACACCACAGTGCAGGCAGGTGGTACGTGGAGCGTGAACGTTCCAGGTAGCGACTTGAGTGCCGATGCAGACAGCACCATCAACGTCACCGTGAATGTGACCGGTGTTGGACCAGTAAGCACTGACCACAGCTATGTGATTGACGTGACACCACCGAACCCAGCGGGTGCGGTATTAACGATTGCGCCTGTGACAGCAGACAATGTATTGAATGCGGCAGAGTCAGGTGGCAGTGTAACCATCACAGGTACCTTGACTGGTATCCCTGCTGATGCAGCAACCAGTGCTGTGACCTTGTTGATCAATGGCGTGACCTATACTGCGACAGTTGATCCAGCAACAGGCAACTGGAGCGCGAGTGTTGCAGGTAGTGACCTGTTGGCGGATGGTGATAAAACCATTGATGCAACAGCAACCTTTACCGATACCGCGGGTAACAGCAGCAACATCACAGATACGCAAGTGTATACCGTAGATGTGACTGCACCGAATGCCCCAGACATTGATCCAATCAATGGCACTGATCCAATTACCGGTACAGCAGAACCAGGTTCAACCGTAACGGTGACCTTCCCGAATGGTACCAGCGTTCAAGTACCAACAGATCCAACCACAGGGGTATGGACCACACCAAACCCAGGTAACTTGCCAGATGGCAGTACCGTGACAGCGATTGCCACTGACCCAGCAGGCAACCCATCATTACCAGGCAGTGAAGTGGTGGACAGCCTACCACCGAACCCAGCGGGTGCGGTACTGAACATCGATGCAGTGACTGCAGACAACGTGGTGAATGCCACTGAGGGTGCAGGCAATGTGACGATCACAGGTAGCTTGACCGGTATCCCTGCTGATGCAGCAACCACGGTTGTGACCTTGGTGATCAATGGCGTGACCTACACAGCGATCGTGAATACGGTTGCAGGTACGTGGAGTGCGAGTGTTGCGGGTAGTGACTTATTGGCGGATGCAGATAAGACCATTGATGCCAAAGCAACCTTCACTGATGCAGTAGGCAACAGCAGCAACATCACTGATACACAAGTGTATACCGTAGATATCACTCCACCAGACAACAGCACCACCACAATCAGCATTAACCCAATCGCGGGCGATGGTGTAGTTGACTCAACCGAAGCAGGTGCGAACCAAACCATCAGTGGTAGCGTTACAGGTGAATACACGGTTGGTGATGTGGTGACCGTGAACGTCAATGGCGTTAACTTAACCACTACCGTACAAGCGGGTGGTACCTGGGCAGTGACGGTTGCCGGCGGGCAATTGGTACTTGATGCTGACAAAGTGATTAACGTCAGCATTGCAGCAACCGATGCAGCAGGCAACGTGGGCAATGCCACTGCGGATGCGAGCTACACAGTCGACATCACCACACCAGTGGTGGTGGTCAATCCAATTACCGGTGACAACATCATCAATGCCGTTGAAGCAGGCGCAACCCAAACCGTGAGTGGTTCAGTGGTGGGCAGCTTCACAGTGGGTGATGCCGTGACTGTGAATGTGAATGGCACGGTGTACAACACCACAGTGCAGGCAGGTGGTACGTGGAGCGTGAACGTTCCAGGTAGCGACTTGAGTGCCGATGCAGACAGCACCATCAACGTCACCGTGAATGTGACCGGTGTTGGACCAGTAAGCACTGACCACAGCTATGTGATTGACGTGACACCACCGAACCCAGCGGGTGCGGTATTAACGATTGCGCCTGTGACAGCAGACAATGTATTGAATGCGGCAGAGTCAGGTGGCAGTGTAACCATCACAGGTACCTTGACTGGTATCCCTGCTGATGCAGCAACCAGTGCTGTGACCTTGTTGATCAATGGCGTGACCTATACTGCGACAGTTGATCCAGCAACAGGCAACTGGAGCGCGAGTGTTGCAGGTAGTGACCTGTTGGCGGATGGTGATAAAACCATTGATGCAACAGCAACCTTTACCGATACCGCGGGTAACAGCAGCAACATCACAGATACGCAAGTGTATACCGTAGATGTGACTGCACCGAATGCCCCAGACATTGATCCAATCAATGGCACTGATCCAATTACCGGTACAGCAGAACCAGGTTCAACCGTAACGGTGACCTTCCCGAATGGTACCAGCGTTCAAGTACCAACAGATCCAACCACAGGGGTATGGACCACACCAAACCCAGGTAACTTGCCAGATGGCAGTACCGTGACAGCGATTGCCACTGACCCAGCAGGCAACCCATCATTACCAGGCAGTGAAGTGGTGGACAGCCTACCACCGAACCCAGCGGGTGCGGTACTGAACATCGATGCAGTGACTGCAGACAACGTGGTGAATGCCACTGAGGGTGCAGGCAATGTGACGATCACAGGTAGCTTGACCGGTATCCCTGCTGATGCAGCAACCACGGTTGTGACCTTGGTGATCAATGGCGTGACCTACACAGCGATCGTGAATACGGTTGCAGGTACGTGGAGTGCGAGTGTTGCGGGTAGTGACTTATTGGCGGATGCAGATAAGACTATTGATGCCAAAGCAACATTCACTGATGCGGCAGGCAACAGCAGCAACATCACTGATACACAAGTGTATAGCGTTGACATCACCCCACCAGACACCACAACGACTGTATTGACGATTGAACCAGTAACTGCAGATAACATCATCAATGCAACAGAAGCTGCAGGCAATGTAACGATTACAGGTACTTTAACTGGTGTTCCGGCAGATGCAGCAAGCACCGTCGTGACCTTGTTGATTAACGGTGTGACCTATACAGCGACTGTAGATCCAGCAACAGGTAACTGGAGCGCGAGTGTTGCAGGTAGTGACCTGTTGGCAGATGGTGATAAAACCATTGATGCAACAGCAACTTTTGCTGATACAGCAGGCAATAGCACTACAGTTGTTGATACTCAAACTTATGTTGTCGATCTTACTCCACCAAATCCAGCAGGCGCTGTACTCAACATAGATGCAGTGACTGCAGACAACGTGGTGAATGCGACTGAGGGTGCGGGTAATGTCACAATTACAGGAACCTTAACGGGTATTCCTGCGGATGCAGCCACCACGGTTGTGACCTTGTTGATTAACGGTGTCAGCTATACAGCAACTGTTGATCCTGTAACAGGCAACTGGAGCGCGAGTGTTGCGGGTAGTGACCTGTTGGCGGATGGCGATAAAACCATTGATGCAACAGCAACCTTTACTGATACCGCGGGTAACAGCAGCAACATCACTGATACCCAAGTGTATACTGTGGATATTACGCCTCCGAACCCAGCGGGTGCGGTACTCAACATCGATGCAGTGACTGCAGACAATGTGGTGAATGCCACTGAGGGTGCAGGCAATGTGACTGTAACAGGTACGTTGACGGGTATCCCAACGGATGCAGCAACCACGGTTGTGACCTTGGTGATTAACGGTGTGACTTACACTGCGATTGTGAACACTGTTGCAGGTACTTGGAGTGCAAGTGTTGCAGGTAGTGACTTATTGGCAGACGCTGATAAGACTATTGATGCAACTGCGACCTTCACAGATACCGCAGGCAATAGCAGCAACATCACAGATACCCAAGTGTATACCGTAGATATCACACCACCAGATAACGGTACGACAACAATCACAATCGACATCATTGCTGGTAATGATATTGTCGACTCAACCGAAGCAGGTGCGAACCAAACCATTAGTGGTAGCGTAAGCGGTGAATACACGGTTGGTGATGTGGTGACTGTGAACGTCAATGGCGTCAACCTTACCACTACCGTACAAGCGGGTGGTACATGGGCAGTGACGGTTGCCGGCGGTCAATTGGTACTTGATGCCGATAAAGTGATTAACGTCAGCATTGCAGCAACCGATGCAGCAGGCAACGTGGGCAATGCAACTGCAGACCGTAGTTATACCGTGGATATTACAAACCCAGTGGTCGTGATTGATCCAATTACTGGTGACAACGTCATCAATGCAGCAGAAGCAGCAGTTAACCAAACCATTAGTGGTTCGGTTGCTGGTAGCTTTACTGTCGGTGATGCGGTGACCGTGAATGTGAATGGTACGGCGTACAATACTACAGTACAGGCGGGTGGTACGTGGAGCGTGAGCGTTCCAGGTAGCGACTTGAGTGCCGATGCAGACAGCACCATCAACGTGACTGTAGATGTAACAGGTGTTGGTCCTGTAACTGCGGATCAAAGCTATGTAGTTGATCTTGTTCCACCAAATCCAGCAGGAGCGATACTCAACATTGCTCCAGTAACTGCGGATAACATCATTAATGCAGCTGAATCAGCAGCTAATGTAACCATCACAGGTACTTTGACTGGTATCCCAGCAGATGCAGCAACGACTGTTGTGACCTTGTTGATCAATGGCGTGACCTATACAGCGACAGTTGATCCAGCAACAGGTAATTGGAGTGCGAGTGTTGCAGGTAGTGACTTGGTGGCAGATGCTGATACAACTATTGATGCAACAGCAACCTTCACCGATACAGCTGGCAACAGTAGCAATATTACAGATACCCAAGCGTATACTGTGGATATTACGCCACCGAACCCAGCGGCTGCAGTATTGAATATTGATGCGGTGACAGCAGACAATGTCTTAAATGCTGCTGAATCGGCAACTACAGTGACGATCACAGGAACGTTGACAGGTATTCCAGCAGATGCAGCAACGACTGTTGTGACCTTATTGATTAACGGTGTCAGCTACACTGCAACTGTCGATCCAGCAACAGGCAACTGGACCGCAAGTATTGTAGGTAGTGACTTGTTGATAGATAGTGATCACACCATTGATGCAACAGCAACCTTTACCGATACAGCGGGTAACAGCAGTAGTGTCACTGATACTCAAGTGTATACAGTCGATATAACACCGCCGAACCCAGCAGGTGCAGTCATTAATATTGATGCAGTAACAGCAGACAATGTTGTGAATGCAGCTGAATCAGCAACCAATGTGACGATCACAGGAACGTTGACAGGTATTCCAGCAGATGCAGCAACGACTGTTGTGACCTTGTTGATTAACGGTGTCAGCTATACAGCAACTGTTGATCCTGTAACAGGTAACTGGACTGCAAGTGTTGCGGGTAGTGATCTGGTGGCAGATGGTGATAAAACAATTGAAGCAACAGCAACATTCACTGATACAGCGGGTAACAGTAGCAACATTATTGATACCCAAGTATATGCAGTGGATCTTACTCCGCCAGATACAACAGGCGCAGCTTTAAACATCAATGTTGTGACAGCAGATAATGTGATCAATGCAACAGAAGCAGCAGCCAATGTCACAGTTACTGGTACTTTGACTGGTATTCCAACAGATGCAACCAGTACAACGGTTACCTTGTTAATCAATGGTGTTCTTTATACAGCAATCGTAAATGCAGTAGCAGGTACGTGGACAGCAAGTGTCGCTGGTAGTGACTTATTGGCAGATGCGGATAAGACCATTGCAGCAACAGCAACATTCACTGATGCCGCAGGCAATAGCAGTACTCTAGTAGATACGCAATTGTATGCTGTAGACATTACACCACCAGATGCTTCAACAACGGGAATCACAATCAACCCGATCACTGGTGATAATGTTATTGATCTAACCGAAGCAGGTCTGAATCAAACCATCAGTGGTACGGTAACTGGTGAATACAATGTTGGTGATGCAGTCACTGTCAACGTCAATGGTGTTAACCTTTCAACGACTGTACAAGCGGGTGGTATCTGGAGCGTAACGGTTGCAGGTTCTGAACTGGTTGCAGATATAGATAAAACTATTAACGTAACGGTTCAAGCAACAGATGCAGCAGGTAACATTGGAACAATCAGTTCGAATGTCAGTTACATCGTGAATACAGGTACGATCATTGCGTACGACAACGTTGGTCATGCGGTATTGAGCCCACAACCAGCCTTGGTTCAAGATGATGTGAATTTAGGCAGTGCATCATATCTGTTATTGACCTCATTAGCTGGAATTGATTTACAGCTTGGTGGGAACTCAATTGGCTTCAATGTCGCGACTAATCATGAAGGTACGGTGACATTCCAATATAGTGGTTTAATCGATGTTGGTTTATTGTCTGACTATAAATTGGTAGTACAGAAATTTAATACGACAACGAATCAATGGGAATCTATCCATGGTGATAGTGATGCATCACTTCTCAGCTTACATTTACTTGGCCTTGGTATCGGAAATGTACCAGGTGTGGTACTTGAAGGCTTAGAAGCTGGTCAATACCGTGGATTCCTGACTTACGATGGCTTATTAGGACTTGGTGTTCTCGGTACGTTATCTGCAACCATGGATGATTATGATCTGACCATCCCAGGTGGATACGAAGTAGGGAATGCCGAAGGTAACGTCATTCTTGATCCAGATCCAACAGGTCAAGTCGATCAAATCACACCAAACACTTATGTTTCTTCAGTGAATGGTCATCCGATTGATGCTGATGGTGAAACCTTCACGGGAACCTATGGAACCATTACGTTCCATCAAGATGGTAGTTATACCTATGTTCCATTCTCGAATGGTTCAGGTGTCGGTCATAACGATGTGTTCACTTATACCTTAACTGATTCAGTCACTGGCGCGACAACACAAGCCAATTTGACCATTGAGTTTGATACGATTCGTGCTGCGGACAACTTGGTTGAAGTGGAAATTAACCCTCAATATCAATTGGTGGGTACAGAAACTGATTCAGCGTTCTATGGCGTGTTACTGAATGTTGGAAATCTGGTTGATTTACAACTTCTCACGGTGAACACAGTTGACTTTGATGTCTCAGCTGGACAAGAAGGGGTTGCAACATTCAGCTTCAACAGCTTGATTGGTGTATCAGCACTTGGTAACTACAATGTGGTACTGCAAAAATATAATGAAGTAACAGGACAGTGGGAAGCAGTGAATGGTACAGGTGATCGTTCATTACTCAACCTTACCTTGTTGGGTTCAACACCAACAGCTCAAATTGCTGGATTGACAGAAGGCGAATATAGAGCATTCTTATCCTTCAATGGCGCAGTAGGTGGTGCAATTGGCGTAACCTTAAATGGTGAAGTCAAACTTTATAACCCTGCAGTTGTGACTGGATACGATGTTGTTGCAGCACATGGTAACTTGATCTCTGATCCAAATACCAATGGTGCAATTGATATCGCTACACCGAACAGTGTGATTAGTGAAATCAATGGAGTTGCTATCACTGGCTCTCCAACTACAGTGGTAGGTGCTCACGGTACCTTAGTGATCTATCCAAATGGTGACTATACCTATACACCAAACCCTGCAAGTGCAGGTTTAGGACAAGTGGATGAGTTCACTTATACCTTAAGAGATCCAGTATCTGGTACAACTTCACAAGCGACATTCTATGTTCATCTTGATAGTAAAGTTGTCGATATGAATTGGCCGGCTGATCCATCACAACCTGCAACTGTCAGCATCATTGCGGCAGACGATGCGGTCAATGCTGGAATCAGCGCTCAACCTCATCTCATTGATGATGATCGAGCATTGGGTAGTGCAACTTATCTTGCATTGCTTTCATTGGCAGGTATCAACTTACAAGCACCTTTACCATTCGTGAACAGCACAGTGAGTTTCAATGTGGCTGCGGGTGAACAAGGAACAGCAACCTTCAAATACAGCAGTTTAATCAATGAAGGTGCACTGGGTGATTACCAACTTGTGCTCCAAAAATTCAATACGGTCACAGGTCGTTGGGAGTCTGTTACAGGTAGTAGTGAGGCATCCTTACTCAATCTTAGTATCTTAGGTATAGGCTTGAATGCTACACCTGGGGTTGTCATTGAAGGTCTGGAAGAAGGTCAATACCGTGCATTTATGACTTATAACGGTCTATACGGTAAGAGTATCTTAGGCACATTGTCAGGTACGATGGATGTCTATGACCCAACACTAGTGGACTACACTGGTGTTGCGACAGAAGGAAACGTGATTACTGGTTTAGGTGTTGGTACACATGCTGATTCGGTCACAGGTTATACCGTGGTTGGTTCGGTAACATTCAATGGTGTAACCACTACTGTTGATCTCACCAATGGCGCAACCATTGTGGGTCAATACGGAACACTGAAAATATTTGCAAATGGTGATTACATCTATACACCAAATAATACCAATGCAAATATCGGTCTGGTGGATCACTTCACTTATACCTTATCGGATCCACTTGGCGGCAACCTTGCAAGTGCAAGCCTTGACTTCACAATTGGCAATAGTGCGCCAGTGATTGCGGTAGATGATCTTGCGGTTGCGGAAATCAACCCTGAATATCTACAAATCGGCAATGATATTGCAGTAGGCAGTCATGGTTATCTCGCATTGGTATCATTAACCAACAACTTTGATTTCCAATTGGGCTCAGCAGGTGTGAACTTCACACTGACTGACAGCACACTGAACGATGTAACGTTTAACTACAGTGCATTGATTAGTGCCAGCCTACTAGCTGACTATGTGCTTGTGGTCCAAAAATTTGATACTGTGACGAATCAATGGGTAGCTGTACATGGCACAGGCGATGCAGATTTACTTAGCCTCGCAGCCTTTGGTGGTAATACCGTTACATTAGATGGATTGGGTGCAGGACAATACAGAGCCTTTATGACCTATGCAGGTGGTGGTATTGGTGTCAGCTTGCTTGGTACGCTTTCTGTTCAAAAAGATGTGTTCGATGCGACCAATATTACTGGATACAGCGTCCAAGCTGCGGAAGGTAATGTGATCCATGACATTGGCTTGAATGGACATGCTGATACTGCATCTGGCTTCAGTAGTATTACAAGTGTGATTTTCAATGGCGTTAGTCATGCTGTGAATGCCACTGGTGTTACAACGATTGTCGGTGATCACGGTACATTATCGATTTATGCAAATGGTAATTACAGTTATCAACCAACAGCGAATGCAAGTGGCTTAGGACAAGTTGATCAATTCACTTATACATTGACTGATGGTTTGAATAATTCACAAGCGACTTTGTACTTCCATATTGATAGTGATGCTGTCGATATGACTTGGAACCCAACGGATCCTTCACAACCTGCTGACATTACAGTGACACCTGTAGATGCACTGGATGATGTGGTTTCTGCCGGTATTGATATCGTTCCACATGGCCAACTTGGTGTAGCGGTCGGTTCAGCAAGTTACTTGTTACTGGTTGGATTAACCGAAAATCTGAATCTTTCATTACTGGGTACACCAAGTGTGAAATTTAATATTGCAGCTGGACATGGTGCGGATGTGACATTCTCTTACGCTCCAACAGTTTCACTGTCACTATTTAATGACTACAAAGTGGTGCTACAAGAGAAAGCGGCAGATGGTACTTGGCATAATCTCAGTGGTGGTTCAAGTACTGGAATACTCAACATTGGATTGTTAGGTAGTGGTGGTATCGGTGTAACAGTGCCTGACTTAGGTCAAGGTGAATACCGTGCCTTCATGGTCTATACCGGTGTTGGTGTCGGTATCTTGGGTACCATGAGTGTGGTTAAAGATGACTTTGATTACACAGTTGCTCCAACCAATACAGCGGTTGTTGCAACGGGTAATGTATTGGCTGATGACTCAATCACATTGACAACGCATGTATCCACAGTGACTTCGGAAATTGTGGGTGCTCCAGTCCAAACAGTTGGTACAAGTACAACGATTGTGGGTGCTTACGGTACGCTGGTTATTTCGGCAAATGGTCAATATACCTACACGCCAAATACAACTGACCTCAGTGCAATTGGTAAAGTAGATACGTTTACCTATACGGTGCGTGATGTTCTGACTGGTGCAACCGATACAGCGAAACTACATATCCAAGTGGGTTCACCAGATGTGAAAGTGGTTTGGGATACAGCCAACCCAGCAAATGATGGCACCATCGAGATTGTTGCTAATGCTGATAATGTAACTGCAACGACGGACTTCTCAAATACTAAAGATGCTGCTGTCGATGTAGCAAGTCCTGATATTACGATTAATGGTCTTGGCTTTACATCAGTCGATTCTAATAGCTTCACTATCGCAGCTGGAACAGTGGGTAGTATCGATCTAGCAGCAGTTTATAAGGTTCAACCTCTTCTCGGTGTTCTACCAACGATTAGTTATGTGATCCAAATATGGAATACAGCAACAAATCAATGGGTTGATACTGTTTATAAAGGGTCTCAAACAGCTTTAGGAAGTTTGACTACGATTCAACTCGGAAGTGTGGCTTTCCAAGATACTGTAGAGAATCTTGCAGCAGGTTTATACCGAGTCCATTATGGTTTACAAGGTCTATCTGTAGGAACCACAACATTAGACACCAGTGTTACAACAACCACAGTTCATTTGAACCAATATAGTTCAGATTGGATCAACGGTAATGTACTGCTTGGTGATACGATTGGTGGGGTTGCAGATACAGGACTGTTATCTCATGAAGGTTATAAACTTCAAGTATGGAACAGTGTTTCAGGTTCATATGTAGATGCTGTAGGTCAATCGATTAATACGGGTAATGGTGTGTTAATCATGCAGTCCAATGGTGAGTATGAATATCGTCCAAATGATGTCAATGTAACAACACATTTAACATCTACAGACAGTATTGATTACAAAATCATTTCGGCAACTGGTGTTGAGTCGACTTCAACTCTGAATATTAACTTGACACATCCTGATTACAACTTGCTTTATTCGAGTACTAGTGGCAACGATACATTTACTAGTGCAATTGTCGGCAGTGGCTCAGATACCCTAATTTATCAAATACTGAATGGTACTGCGGCAACAGCGGGTAATGGAGCAAATACAGGTGGCAACGGCGCCGATCATTGGACAGGCTTCGTCGTCGGAAACACTGAAACTCATGCTGCTAACTATAATGATCAAGCAGATAAAATTGATATCCGTCATCTTTTAGATGGAGATCAAACAGATGGTAATATCGCTGAATATCTACGTGTAACTAACGTAGGTGGTAATACGGTAATTGGCATTGACCGTAATGGTGCGAATTTAATTGGAGTGAGTAATTATACTGATCTGATTACATTAGATGGTGTAACTACTACTTTGAATGAGTTATTAAATAACCATCAAATTCATTACTAATCTAAAAGCCTTAACATAAAAAGAGAACCTTCGGGTTCTCTTTTTCATTTTGCGAAGATTATAAAAATATGTGGTATCGTGTTTAAAACGCTTAAAAATTCTAAAAATTGAATATATGACCATTACAACGATTTCAGCACTCGAGCAATTCAAGCAACAACTCAGTGATCATTTTTTTAAGCAGGTTCAGCAGCACATTGATGTGTCTAATGCTGTGATCTTTTGTTCCTATGGAGAACAGACACAACGTTGCCAAGTGTGGAACTCATCTTGTTCAGACTTTTCTAGCAGTCAACAGCAATTCTTTGATTTCCTCGCAAATCAATTTACTCTGCAACCAGCGTTTGCAACATTGATTAAAATTGATGTCGCTTTTAATATCCAGCAAGAAAAATGGTCTGACATCGAACAAATTTTAAAGAACCAATTGCATAATAATCATTACCGTAAAGGGATCAGTTTCGATGCTGATTTTAAGCACTGTTTTTTGGAGCAGGAGCTATACGGCAAGGCAATTATTCGGGCACTCAGCTATAACACACCTAACTTTGTTGATGAGAAAAACTTAAATAGCAGTCTTTTAAGAAAATATCCGAATCAGTCTTGCACGATAAAAATTGCAGACCTTCAACAGGTATGGACCTTTGACACCTTAGCTGTGATCTATGAGGATCGACAGTTGATTCCTCTGCACAGCCAGTTTAGTGCGAACGGGGTACGTTATCTGCTTGAACCAAAAAAAAAGCATTTCAAAAAAATGATCGAAGCAAATGCTGAATTCCTATCAAGGCAAATACAAACGGATGGACGCTTTGCCTATGGCTTTTTCCCTGCCTATGATCGTGAAATTCGTAGCTACAACACGGTTCGGCATTGCACTTCAGTTTATGCCTTACTTGAAACGCTGATTATCCAGCCAGATAAGAGATTGATCGAAAAAATTCAGTCCGCAATTGATTATGCACTACAGCATTTTTATATCGAAAAACAGCCAGAACTGGCATATATGCTGGATGGTGATGAAGATAAAGGGTTAGATGAAATTAAGCTAGGTGCCAATGCCGCAGCGATTTTAATGTTGAGCAAATATCAAGATATCACAGGTGATGATCGCTATCTTGCTTATGCTCGGTATTTAGCCAAGGGTATTTTGTCGATGGTGAAGGAGACAGGTGAGACTACGCATGTATTGCATTATCCAAGCTATGAGATAAAAGATAAGTTCCGAATTATTTATTATGATGGCGAAGCCGCATTGGCATTATTACGGCTCTATCAATTGCATGCAGACGAAAAATTACTGCAAACCGTCAAACAGATGTTTGAACGATTTATAACGCAAAAATATGATCGCTATCATGATCACTGGCTTAGCTACTGTACCAATGAACTGACAAAAATTTGCCCCGAAGAAAAGTACTTCCAGTTTGGACTGAATAATTATTTAAAACATATGGTTTTTATCCGTAACCGAAAAACAGCCTATGCCACGTTGTTAGAAATGATGATGGCAGCCTATCAAATGGTCTGTCGGATTCGAGTGCTTGGCTTGGATCAACTTTTTGAAAAAGCACAATTTGAAGAGTTAAAAAGACTGATTGAGTTTCGAACTGAATTTCAACGGACAGGCTTTTTCTATCCAGAAGTGGCGATGTATATGGCTCGACCAGATAAAGTTTTAAATGCTTTTTATGTGCGGCATGATCGTTTTCGTGTACGGATTGATGACCAAGAGCATAATCTCTCAGGTTATATTGCTTATGTTCAGCACTTCGACACTGAAGTCTGAGGAGGAATAAATGAGTCTTCCTCAAGAAATCAAAATTATCAGTCAGATTGGCAATCAAAACTTTCAGCATCCCATTTGGCAAACTGAAATAGCAGGGGATTGTTCGTATTGGATTTTATTACTTCTTAGTTTAGAACCTATTGTCGATGGATCGTTGCAACTCGATGATGTGGTGAGTCATCATGTTCAAGCAAGCAAGGGATCAATTCCTGTCTTTGAAGATCACTATTCGATTCTGAAATTATTGCAAGCCTTGACCTTTACTCAAACTCAGGAGATTCAACAGCTTCTTGGCTGCCATTTATTTGGAAATTGGCAACAGGCACAAATTGAAATCAACAGTAAAGCAGGGCAGTTTGGATTGAATATTCAGCATCCACATGACGCTACCAAAAATAGCCTGCAAAAACTCTATGGTTTGGCTGAATCCATCTTTAATCTGCCGATTGAATTATTGAATCAAGTCTTTGTAAAAACGTTCAATATGAATGGACAGGAGGTTGCTCCAATCCGTTCATTATGGACATGCAGACAGTTGGATGCTGTTCTTTACCTGACGGATCAAGCGCAAGATTATTACTTTTCTTATCGACATATCAATCAGAGCATAGGTGTTTTTCACTTATTGAATCATGTGCATCGTATTGATCATTTAGTGCCGTATTATCATTCTTTTCAACAGGGTTTATTGCCTGTAAAACAGATTCAGGCCAAAAGTGAGTGGGTCAATATCATCGGCGATACTTATTTTGGCGAATTTTATACAGATAAAAGAAAACACCAAGGAATAGATGATGCTTTACAACGTTATGGTTATAGCCATTCTTTTGAAGGGATCAAACAATTTTTTAGCCCAGAAGATATTAATATTGCCAATCTAGAGGCGGTTTTTAATCTTGAAGAAAACTCAATTTTAGAAGGAAAAAAAGCCTATATCCTTGGTGCAAAGTCTGAGCCAACCTTGGCAGAATTTAAACGGATTCATATCAATACAGTGTGCTTGGCCAATAATCATTTAAAAGACTATGGTGACGCAAGTCTTAAACACACTTTGGCGCTGCTCGAGCAAGCCGAGATTGATTTTATCGGGGCGGGGACTGATCAGCAGCAAGCCCATCAATGCTTGGAAATTCTTAGCGACGTGCAGAAGGTGGCTATTTTTAATGGCTATTGGCATCGGACAGCAGCTTATCAAGATTATGATTTTTACGCGCTTGGCAAGAGTTCAGGAGTGGCTTGTATTAATGCGGTTTTGTTTGAGCAAATCATGCAATATCGTGTCAAGCACCCGCAGCATAAGATCATTGTCATTTGTCATTGGGGTGTTGATTTTAAATCGATACATCCAGAGCAAGAAAAACTTGCCAAGATACTGACCCAGATTGGAGTTGATCTCGTGATTGGGCATGGTGCACATACCATTCAGCCAATTCGATCTATTCATCAAAAACCTGTCATTTTCGGCATAGGAAATGGCGTGTTTAACAGTAATGGCAATTTTGAAAAATATCAGGCCCTTCCTTATGGGGGGATTATTCGTCTTAATTTAAGTCAAAATCGATTAAAGTTTTATCCAATTTATACTCATAATCGTGAAACTTTTTGGCAACCTCGTCCTGTCGATGAGGTGCAATTTGAACAAGCACTATGTGCTTTGACCAGTCAACTTGACCAAGCTGCTTACACACTAGGGAAGGATCATTTAGGTCACTATATTCAGCTGGATTTTTAAGGGTATTGATTATAGTTATTGAGCATAATATTGAGCTGCTCGCGGGTAAAACCAAGGTTGCGTAAGCCACCACTGCCCAAACGGCAGTCATAACTGCTCATAATATTGGTCGGTGTGGTTTTAGTAGCTTTAGGGGAACACACATGACCTAAGCCGAAAGCATGCCCCATTTCATGTACGCTGGCTGCTTGGGTTTGATAATTCAGTCTTTCCCAATCAATTAAAATAAAAGGTTGACCTTGGTTGCGGAATCCCCAACTGGTGATATCTGCATATTTCAACTTTTCATTATAAGAATCATAAATAATAAATAATACTTCCTTGCTCTTTCTGCGTGGGAAACAAGTTTTGACTGCACTTGGAAGATTGTCCGGAATCAATGCTGTAGGTTGATTCAACTGGTTGGCGAGATCACATTTACGTTTATTAAAGTCTTGATATGAATAGTAACGGTGGATTTTAAACTTAAAGATTTTTTGATTATTTTCATCGACAAAATATCGATTTAATATCGCCAGTTCTTTATAGATTTGTGTTTTATTATCGAGTGCTTTAATTTCAGGGCGGTTGTTGGTCACAATAAAACTGACATTGACGACAGGTAAATCATCGGCATCCAATGGGTATTGATAGGGAGGCATTTTTACAGGTGTTTTTTGAGTAGTACACGATGCACTGAAGATCAGACATAATAGTGTCAGGGCAGTAATTTTTAACCGCATTTTGTTCTCTCAAGTTATTGCGTTTTAATTATTGTGGCTAGCTTTTCGCATGATTTTGATCATCTTAGCAGATTTTTATAGGTTGTATTGTGCAAGATACCAATGAACTACATCGACAAATCTTGGAAGTGATTGCCCTGATCCCATATGGCAAAGTGGCAAGTTATGGACAAATTGCCAAACTGGCGGGTTTGCCTAAACACGCACGTCTAGTCGGCTATGTACTCAAGCATTTAGATAAAGACAGTGAGATTCCTTGGTATCGTGTGATTAATTCGCAAGGCAAGATTAGCGTGACTCGAATCAATGAGAAAGGCGAAAATGTTCAGCAAAATTTGTTAGAGCAAGAAGGGGTCTATTTATTAAAAGGTAAGGTCAGTTTAAAAATATTTGGCTGGCAGCCTTGATTTTTAAATTAGCTTATTTGACCAGTGGAATATAGATGAAAATTGAATTTGTAAAACATGATGATGAAAATGAATTAGATATCGTTCTTTATGGTTTAAATGTAGAAAAATATCAATATAATCAAGAGAAAATTATTTTTCATGATTGCCTTACTCAGCAGATAATTGCTGAAATGGAAGCGTTGAAATTATTTACTAGAACGAAAAAAGATCATCTCTTTGGACTCTATTTAAGCTGCCATCAAGAGAACATCCATGAAAAGATGAGTGATCAAATATATTTTTCCTTTGATTTCGCATATCAAAATAATGATTTAATTATTTTCTATTCTTTTGATGAAGAAGATACAGAATCAGAGTTAAATAAATTTTTTAAGAGAAAGGAGCTTATTTATAAATATTTAAATGGTGAGTGTGATCAAAAAAATTGGTATGCGCTCAGTGATTTTGATAAGAAATGCTGGTTGGATATTGCTTATCTTAGAGCCCAGCTAGAGCAAATAGATGATCGTATTGTCAAAGAAATTATTTTGGATGGGGCGTATATAGAATCTGAATTAGATTTATATTGCTATATTGGCGAAGAAGTTTGTGGGGTATTAGGTTATATGGGGGGGAGTTCTATGGCATTAAGAGATTGTTTGACTGATGAGATTAGACCAATTCAGTATCCTTTACGCATCGTATGGAAAAATTTTGAATACTCAAAACAAAAATTTAACCAAGATGATATTCAGTACTTCATTGATCTATTGTCTCAAAATGCCGATTTGAAAATTTGCTGATTGTATCTATCAACGCACAATCAATACGGGAATATGACTCTCTGCTAAAACTTTCTGTGCCACGCTACCCAGTACAAACTGTTTAAAACCTGTACGTCCATGTGAACCCATAATGATCAGGTCTGCACCCAGATTTTGAGCAGCACCAATAATTTCCTGATGCACTGAAAAGCCTTCTAAGACTTGAGTAGCGACCGTAAGCCCATGCTCTTCAAACTTTTGTTCAGCTTTACTTAGATTCTCTTGAACATAGCCTCTGACACGTTCAATCAAATCATTGCTTTGTCCCATACGCACATAGGCATCGGCAAGATAGGGATCTAAGGTCATTACTTCAGCAACTGTGATTTCACTGTTTAAAGCTTTTGCGAGTTGAGCTGCTTCTCGAATGACATTCGCAGCAATTTCAGAGTCATCAATCGCCACTAAGATTTTTTGATAAGCCATGTTAGTTACTCCTTATACTTATGATTTTGCATTGAATTTAGTATTTAAAAAGTTGTTTAAATTACAAGCTATATTGTTATAGTAAACCTCTTGGAGGATAAATAAAACCTAGCATTTTTATAGGGATAGTTATTATTTATAGGCGTATGGTTAAGCGAAGATTTTATTTAAATTACATGAAATTTCTATAAAAAAGGAATATGGGTATAACTCTGATTTATCTATAAAAAGTTAGATTAACTTTTCTCGAAGTATTGGATAAGGGCTTCTACATCATCTGTCTGCAACTGTTCACGCATTTTTAAAATCTGCTTTTCATCTAAGTCATAAAGTTTGAGAGCAAGCAGTTTATTAATATCTTGTTCAGAGAAACGGTATTTAATGACTTTGGCTGGGACACCACCAACAATCGCATAGGGTGGAACATCCTGAGTAACTACAGCACCTGTTGCCACGACTGCACCTTCACCCAGTTTCACCCCTTGCATGATCATGGCTCGACTGCCAATCCAGCAACCATCGGCAATGACTGTATCACCCGCGGGTTGAAAGCTCCGTGTATCAAAAGGGAAAGTTGAAATCCAGTCTGGGCGGTGCAGTTGATTACCACCCATCATAATCACGCATTCAGCACCAAAGCAGACAAAATTGCCAATATGCAATTGATCAATTGGTTTTTCAGGCGTAGCCGCTTTGTCATGTAGATAACGAACTACACAGCGTTCAAAACCCTGATCCCAATAAGCTGAATAATAAGAGTAGTTGCCTTTGATATGGATATTTGGATTTTTCACGGTTTTAGCAAGAAATTCGAACTCGCACCAGTGTTTCACAGGAGAGTTGATTAATGGATCCATATCTAGACAAAAAAGTAAAAAAGCTAGGCTATTATACCGAGTGTTCGAAGGAATAAATATAAACCTCACCATACTTAAGCAAGATGAGGTTTAATTGAGCTTAAAGTACTTACCGACTTTCGATCTTGTTTGTCAGATCTAATCTATTGCTAACAGATCAATACTTAAAGCTTAAGCTTGCAGTCACGCTACGAGGTGAACCATACATATTTTGGCGTATCCAATAATTCACTTTTTCATAGTATTTTTTATCAAATAGGTTATCTACATTAATCGCAAATTTATAACGTGGATTAATTTGATAGCCTAAGCTTGCCGAAGCCAATGTATAGCCATTTTGTTGTACACGCTCGTTACCTGTTCCATCGTAATAGCTAGATACGGCTCTTAAACCAAATCCAACATTAACTCCTTCAACGACTGTTGCTGGTAATTTATAAGTCGTCCATAAATTAAAATTATGTTTAGGGGTAAAGGTGTTAACAGGTTGTCCCTGTAGATCTGGGTCAGTTAGGTATTTACTTTTGGTGTAGGCATAACCTGTTGTGATTTGCCAATTATCGGTAATTTGTCCACTCGCTTCGATCTCAAAACCTCGGCTACGCGCTTTACCTGCTGCCACCGAATAACCTAGACCTTCAGGCGCAGAAAGGTCTGCAATCGCACGATTTTTGTCCTCCAACTGATAGATCGCAGAAGAAAGATTTAAACGTTCATCGAAGAAAGAGGCTTTAAGTCCCGCTTCAATCTGAGTGCCAGTTCGGGGATCAAGTTGTTTACCTTTGCCACCCGTTACAGGATCGTAGGTAAAGTTATTTTGTGGTTTAAAGATTTCTGAATAGCTTGAGTACACTGACACATTTGGATTAAGGTCGAATAATACTGCTGCATAAGGGGTAAATTCTGCTTTTGCATCATGTGTAGCTGCTGGGTCTGTGCTGTCTACACCATTATCACGCAAGGGAGTTGATATTGACTTCCACCAACTGACACGGCCACCACCGACCAAGGTTAAACGTTCTAGTGGTTTGATTCTTAGTTGGCTATAGATACCGTAGTTTTCAATTTTTTCTTTGCTGACATTGGTATCGTAATCAAAATCGGGTTCAGCAAACTGGTGCTGATTATCATGATGGATATTGATTGTACCTATGAGAGGCGTGCCCCAAGACGAATAATTAGTTTTGGAGTTGCCTTTTAGGTAATCAGCGCCAATCAAAAAATTATGTGTCTGCCTTGCAAATAGGAACGGGGTGTTAAAAAATAAATCTGCGCTGAAGTCTTTATCTTGTCGTTTAAAGGCGAGTGCACTAAATTCAGACATATCACCTTTTACATCGGGTAAAGAGGGGTCGCTATATTTGGCGTGATTATCACGTATGCTTTGACGCACCGTGGCTTTAATCAGCCCATCATTATTTAAATGATGTTCCAGTTCAGCAAAAAATTCTTTATTGGTTAAATCCTGCTTATTCCAATCCTGTACAAAGCTTGTTTTGCGTGAAAGGTTGAGCAGCTGTTTGTCAGGGCCATAGGGTAAACCACGTGACAGGACGGTGTTAATATCTTGATAGGTCGCACCGAGCGATAGCGTGGTATTGTCCTGAATATCATATTCCAGTGTGCCGTATACCAGTTTCTTATTGCCATCAATCCCATTCATAAAGGTATCGTAATCTTGCGCTGCTGTGACCAATCTGCCACGTAATGCACCGTCTTGTGTGAGCTTCCCTGTAATATCAGCTTCGCCACGATAGTTATCCCATGAACCAGCACTAACTTTACCTGATAAAGCAAAATCAGCTAATGCGCGTTTACGAACTAAATTAATCGAAACGCCTGGTTCACCTGCGCCACTGAACATGCCAGAAGCACCACGTAATACTTCAATACGGTCAAACACAGACAGATCCAGATAAGTTCCATTGCTGTCGGTTCTTAAGGTTGTACCATCCATTTGATAAGTATCGCTGCCATAACCACGCGCATTAAAATCATTGTAGTTTCCTGCTGCATCGTAGCGTACCACCGTCAGGCCTGTGACATATTTCATGGCATTATCAATGGTCGAGATATTTTGATCATCCAACTGCTGACGAGTAACCACAGAGACTGACTGTGGTGTTTCTTTTTGCGATTGTACGGTTTTACCAATTGCAATTTTTTTAGTTGTGTATGAGGTTGACTGCTCCTTTTCTGCAGCGACTTTGATGGTCGGTAAGGTATTGGCAGTGACTTGTTCATTGATGATAATGTTTTCAGCATTCGAGATGATCGGTTCAGCCATCACCTGTGTGGCTTGCACACATAGCATCAACATAGGTAAAGCGACTTTAGTGCGTCCTGCGATCAACTGTAGGGCATGGGAGAGGGGATGTTTGGTTAATCTTACAGTCTGCTGCATAAGGGAATACCTATTAAATATGCATAATGTTTATTTTTGTTAATGATAATTATAATCAATAGCGTTATCAAATAATTCTTAGCTGAATTTTAATTTTTATGATCAATGGTTATCGATGCTTTAAAAATACAAATATCAATTCGAGAAAAATTTCCAAAGCCAAGTAAACAAACGTTGAATTTGCTTGGGAAATACAAAGCCTAGAACGGCACAGAGCAGGGTGGTATTAAAAATAATGGCTATAGAGCTGGTCGAAGAATTCACATGAAATGCCCATGTAATGGCAACTGCAATACCAAGAACAATTCCTGCAATCGCATAGATCAATGCAGTCATGAGTCGATCTTGCATCTCTTTATCTCATTTTGTTTAGATACAGGATGCCTGAAACGAAAGAACTCTTCAAATGATGAAGAGTTCTTTGGCAATTTATTTAGGTGGATTAGATATATTCAACACTTACGATTTCGTATTCAACTTCACCTTGTGGTGTTTGAATTTTTGCTTCGTCGCCTTCGTTTTTACCTAGAAGACCACGTGCAATCGGTGAGTTCACTGAGATTTTATTGATTTTAAAATCTGCTTCGTCATCGCCTACGATTTTATAAGTCTTACGTTCTTCGGTATCTAGGTTTTCAATCGTTACAGTCACGCCAAAAACAACACGACCATTTTGCTCGAGTGTTTTAACATCAATTTCTTGAACTGCACCAAGTTTACCTTCGATATCCTGAATACGGCCTTCACAGAAACCTTGCTGTTCACGCGCAGCATGATATTCAGCATTTTCCTTTAAATCACCGTGCTCACGTGCTTCAGCAATCGCTTGAATAATACGTGGGCGATCAACTGTTTTGAGCTGTTGTAATTCTTTCTCTAAGGCAACCTTGCCTTCGGGAGTCATAGGATAACGTTGCATTTCAGTCCCTCTAAATTGGTTGGGAAAATACAGGATTAAAAAAAGAAAAAGCCCGCCACCGATAAGGTGACGGGACTTTATCGGTAGAGAATTAACCTACAGTTTGTAAATCTTGCAAGCGGTATACATCCATTGGCAATTTCACAGCAAATGCTTGGCAAACTGCTTCTGCACCGTTAATTGTCGTAGTGTAATACACCTTGCCTTGTAGGGCAGCACGACGAATCATGGCAGAGTCATACTGAGCTTGTTTGCCTTCAGTTGTGTTGACAATAAGATGAATTTCACCATTTTTCAAGCGGTCAACAATATGTGGGCGACCTTCGGTCACTTTATTGACAGCTTCACATTCAATTCCTGCTTCTTTCAGAACACGATGTGTACCATTGGTTGCAACAAGCTTAAAGCCATAAGCGATTAACTGTTTTGCAATGTCAGCAATGTATTTCTTATCTGATTCACGAACAGATAAGAATGCATGTTTCACTTCGCCTTCAGTTGGTAAGCCCGGTAAACGTTCATTTGAACCAAGCACTGCTTTATAGAATGCTTCACCAAATGTTTTACCAACGCCCATCACTTCACCTGTAGATTTCATCTCAGGCCCAAGCATTGGATCTACGCCAGGGAATTTAGCAAATGGGAACACCGCTTCTTTAACAGCAAAATGTGTTGGAATGATTTCTTTGGTGAAACCTTGTGATTCCAAAGATTGGCCAGCCATACAGCGAGCAGCAACTTTTGCTAAAGAGTCACCAATACACTTAGATACGAAAGGAACGGTACGTGATGCACGTGGGTTCACTTCAAGAACATAAATGTCGTTGCCTTTAACAGCAAACTGAACGTTCATCAAGCCGATTACGCCAAGCTCTTTTGCCATCGCAACCGTTTGACGGCGCATCTCATCCTGTACTTCTTGAGAAAGCGAGTAAGGAGGAATAGAACATGCTGAATCACCTGAGTGAATACCTGCTTGTTCAATGTGCTGCATGATACCGCCGATCACAACATCTTTACCGTCAGATACGCAGTCCACGTCAACTTCAGTTGCATCGTCAAGGAAACGGTCAAGCAGGACAGGGGCTTCATTCGACGCTTGTACTGCTTCACGAAGGTAACGTTTAAGTTCTTCTTCGTTATACACGATTTCCATTGCACGACCACCCAATACATAAGATGGACGAACAACCAGTGGATAACCCACTTTAGCTGCTTCTGAAATACCTTCTTCAGCAGATTTTACAATGCTGTTATTTGGTTGACGAAGCTGTAGACGTTGAATCATTTGTTGGAAACGTTCACGGTCTTCTGCACGGTCAATCGCATCAGGAGATGTACCAATGATAGGTGTACCTGCTTCTTCCAAAGCACGTGCCAATTTCAAAGGTGTTTGACCACCATACTGTACGATCACGCCTTTAGGCTTCTCGGTACGTACGATTTCAAGTACATCTTCAAGTGTTACAGGCTCGAAGTATAAACGGTCAGATGTGTCATAGTCTGTTGAAACTGTTTCAGGGTTACAGTTCACCATGATCGTTTCATAACCGTCTTCACGCATTGCAAGCGCAGCGTGTACACAGCAGTAGTCAAACTCGATCCCTTGACCAATACGGTTAGGGCCACCACCAATCACCATGATTTTGTCACGGTTTGATGGATTTGCTTCACATTCTTCATCGTAAGTTGAATACATGTAAGCAGTACCCGATTCAAACTCGGCTGCACAGGTGTCAACACGTTTGTAAACTGGATATACACCCAAGTTCCAACGTTGCTTACGGAATTGTTTTTGTGAAATACCCATCAAGCCTGCAATACGAAGGTCAGATAAACCTTTGCGCTTGAATGAACGGATATTGTCAGCGTTTAAGTCACCAAAGCCCAATGTTTTCACTTGTGCTTCAGTTTTGATGATGTCTTCGATTTGGATCAAGAACCAACGGTCAATTTTAGTTGCTTCAAATACGTCATCTAAAGAGAAACCATGACGGAATGCATCAGCAACGTACCAGATACGCTCTGGACCAGGAACTTTAAGCTCTTTTAGGATGATGTCTTTGGCATTGGCTGTACCAGCTTCAACTTTTTCATCAAAGCCACTTACACCCACTTCAAGACCACGAAGTGCTTTTTGTACAGATTCTTGGAAGTTACGACCAATCGCCATCACTTCGCCCACAGATTTCATCTGAGTCGTTAGTACTGGCTCAGCTTGTGGGAATTTTTCGAAGTTAAAACGTGGAATCTTAGTGACAACATAGTCAATCGATGGTTCGAAAGATGCTGGTGTAATACCGCCAGTGATGTCATTTTTCAATTCATCAAGGGTATAACCTACGGCAAGTTTCGCTGCGATTTTCGCAATCGGGAAACCTGTTGCTTTAGATGCAAGTGCAGATGAACGAGAAACACGTGGGTTCATCTCAATCACAACCATACGACCGTCTTTCGGGTTAATACCGAATTGAACGTTCGAACCACCAGTCTCTACACCGATTTCACGAAGAACTGCAACCGATGCATTACGCATCAATTGATATTCTTTGTCTGTCAATGTTTGTGCAGGTGCAACAGTGATTGAGTCACCTGTGTGTACGCCCATTGGGTCAAAGTTTTCGATCGCACAGACGATGATACAGTTGTCGTTTTTGTCACGAACAACTTCCATCTCGTATTCTTTCCAACCAATGAGTGATTCATCAATCAATAATTGTTTGGTTGGAGAAAGATCGAAACCACGTTCACAGATTTCTAGGAATTCTTCGCGGTTATAAGCAATACCACCACCTGAGCCACCCATTGTGAATGATGGACGGATGATGACTGGGAAGCCAAAACCTGCTTGGATTGCCAAAGCCTCTTCCATTGTTTCTGCAATGGCTGCTTTTGGACATTCCAAACCAATTTTACGCATTGCGATATCAAACAGTTTACGATCTTCTGCTTTTTCAATCGCGTCTTTTGATGCGCCAATTAGTTCAACATTATATTTTTCAAGGACGCCGTGCTCATCTAACGCAAGGGCACAGTTCAATGCAGTTTGACCACCCATGGTTGGAAGGACTGCATCTGGACGTTCTTTTTCAATGATTTGTGCAACTGTCTGCCAAGTGATTGGCTCGATATACGTCGCATCCGCCATTGCAGGGTCAGTCATAATGGTCGCTGGGTTAGAGTTCACCAAAATAACGCGATAACCTTCTTCACGAAGCGCTTTACATGCTTGCGCACCAGAATAGTCAAATTCGCAGGCTTGACCAATGACAATAGGACCAGCACCAATAATTAAGATGCTTTTAATATCCGTACGTTTAGGCATTATTCGCTCCGTAATTACTTCTTAGCTGCTTCGATAAGTTCGATGAAATGATCGAACAATGGGGCACAGTCATGTGGACCAGGGCTGGCTTCAGGGTGACCCTGAAAACTGAATGCTGGTTTGTCAGTGCGATGAATACCTTGGTTTGTACCATCAAACAGTGAGCGATGTGTCACTTTTAAGTTTGCAGGTAAAGTACTCTCGTCAACAGCAAAGCCGTGGTTTTGAGAAGTAATCATCACTGTACCTTCCTCAAGGTTTTGTACAGGATGGTTAGCGCCGTGGTGACCATGATTCATTTTCATGGTTTTCGCGCCAGAAGCGAGAGCCAAAATTTGGTGACCCAAGCAAATACCGAATACAGGTAAGTTCGTTGTATCAACAATGGTTTTCACTGCTTCAATTGCATAGTCACATGCTGCTGGATCACCCGGACCATTTGATAAGAACACGCCATCTGGATTCAATGCGAGCACTTTTTCAGCAGGGGTTTGCGCAGGAACAACAGTCAATTTACAACCACGGTCTGCAAGCATACGTAAGATGTTGGTTTTGACACCATAATCGTATGCAACAACATGAAATTTTAATTCTGGTTGAGAGAAACCCTCGCCCAAAGTCCAAGAACCTTCAGTCCATTCAAAACCTGTCGGATCACAGCATTCTTTCGCAAGATCTAGACCGTTTAAACCACCAAATGCACGTGCTTTTGCAATTGCTTCTTCTTCTGTAATATTTTCGCCAGCAAGGATGCAACCATTTTGTGCACCTTTGTCGCGTAGAATACGAGTCAATTTACGCGTATCAATATCAGCAATCGCAACAACATTATGTTGTTCTAAATATTCACTCAGTGATTGTTCAGCACGGAAATTACTATGTAGTAAAGGCAGATCACGAATAATTAAACCATTCGCCCATACTTTATGGATGCGACCTGATTCAACGTCTTCACTATTACAGCCAGTATTTCCAATATGAGGATAAGTCAACGTCACAATTTGTTGTGCGTAGCTTGGGTCGGTCAAAATTTCTTGATAACCAGTCATGGCAGTGTTAAAAACGACTTCACCAGTCGTACTACCCGATGCACCGATAGACGTTCCTTTAAAGATCGTTCCATCTGCGAGGGCTAAAATGGCGGGGGTGCTCAAACCAAAGCTCCTGAACTAAGACCACAAAAATAGGGCTGTAAAAAAGCGAGAAGACATAAAAAAAGGCAGGCCGTCTTTAAAAAAACATGCCCCTCCTTCCAGTCTGCTCGCTTGTAACTTAACAGCGCATTATACGCATGAGTCCGTGAAAAGTCTATGTGTTTTATTTATTAAAGTCGGTAATTATCGAATTCTTTTTAAACAGGCGGACAAAGGTGTCTATTGCAAAATCGCTCATCCAGATATCGTTATCATGAGATATTATGCAAATTGTTAGACAATTTTTTCCATGTTTGGGGTGTAGCCGTTTTATCTTATAGTTAGCCAAAAAATCAACAATCAATAATGAGGGGAATCAAAATGGCTGACAATCAAACGACACCTGCAACTGCTGAAGAAGTCAAAACTGCTGTAGTTGAAAAAACCACGAAAGCAAAAGAAGCGGTTGCTGAAAAGACTGCAGAAGTTAAAGAAGTCGTGGCTGAGAAAACTGCAAAAGCGAAAGAAGTCGTTGCAGAAAAAACAGCGAAGGCAAAAGAAGTGATTGCGGAAACTCAAGAGCAAGCGAAAGAAGTTATTGCTGAGACCCAAGACCAAGTGAAAGAAGTATTAGCTGAAACTCAAGAAAAAATTGAGACTGAAGCAAAAGAGTTAAACCAAAACATTCAAAATCAGCTTGTACAAATTAAACAAGACATTTTAGAGCGTATTGAAGTGATCAAAACTCAACTTAATTCATCGCAAGGTAACTTACTTGAATTAAAAAATGCATTAAAAACAGAGTTAAATGCATTGATTGAAGATTTAACAAAGGTAAGCAAAGAATTGAAAGATGACATTAGTCAAATTTCAGTGAAGCATAAAGATACTTTAGTCGTGAGTCTTAAACGTACTAAAGAGCAAGCAGTTGAAGCTTGGAATAAAGTGCGCGCAAGCTAATAGATTATATGCATAAAAAAAGCGAGAATTTTTCTCGCTTTTTTTATGCTCAAAACATTAGAATTGATGCAACCAGTCACGTTTATTATGAAAGTCAGCTTGAGGACTACTGTGCTGCATTGCAAAATAATGCATACCTTGTGTGGTATTTAATACCATGCTTAAACCAAGGTATAAGTCAGACCATTTCAATTTATGTTGTTGCATAAATTGAGACAGATCTAAACTGACGTTTAAACCATAATGGGTACGCTGCAAATGATTCAGCTCAATGTCATATGCAGCAGTTGGCGGCATATTTTCAGGGTAGCGATATTCTTCAAATTGATAGACTTGCCAAGCTTGAGAAGGGGAGAGGTTAATTTCACGATAGAAATCTTCACCTTTCACACCGACAAAAATCTCAAAGCACGTCTGTTCCCATAAAAAGTCTTGCCGTGGATGTGCAGCGACTTGATCTGGGTAAATCAAAAATTGATTTGGGTCACGAACCCAAAAACCAACATTTAGGGTTGCTGGCGTTTGTTGTTCAATCGCTCCAACGACCGTAATGGCACTAAAGCGATCAAAGGCAGACAGTTCATAACTTGCCATCGTAATTACTTATTATTTAAATGAGCAAAACGAACTAAGTTAGAAAGGTGTTGGTTTTGCTTCGCTGCTTTTTTATAGAGCAAAACAATTTTACCAATTTTCTGTACAGATTCTGCACCTGTAGCTTCAACAATCGCGTCAATCACTGCTGCACGCGCATCACGGTCTTCGCCCGCAATTTTCACTTTGATCAACTCGTGATCATTCAGCGCACGATTTGTTTCTTCAATGACGTTTTCTGTAAGACCTTGGCCACCAATCATTACAACTGGATTCAGCGCATGGCCAATTTGACGTAAACGCTTACGTTCATGGATAGATAAAGCCGCCATTAAAAATACCTGATTGGAAAAACGACCTAGTATAACTTGCATCCCGAATCTAAGATAGATTGAGCAGACAAGCACTTGAAACAAAAATGTGAAAAATTACTGAAAATCACCAATTATGTTGATCGAAAAAAATCTGTAAAACTTCGTGTGAATGAAGTACATCCGTACTGTAATGAGAGTAATTTTCACGTACAATGACTCATCAGAAGTTTTTTGAAATTTAGTGAGTTATGGCAACACGCATTACCAATCAAAAATTGTCTAAAAGCAGTCGTGTGTGGATGCGAGAGCATTTGGATGACCCTTTTGTCAAAAAAGCACAAAAGGAAGGTTATCGCGCACGTGCGCATATAAACTACTTGAAATCCAAGAAAAATATAAAATGATCAAGCCGGGTATGACGGTTGTCGACTTAGGCGCAGCACCAGGCAGTTGGTCTCAAATCGCAGGTAAACTGGTGGGATCAAAGGGCTTGGTTATTGCTTCAGATATCCTCGCAATGGATGCACTTCCAGATGTGACATTTTTACAAGGCGACTTCCGTGAAGAAGAAGTTTTCGAAAAATTGTTAAATATTTTAAATGGACGTCAAGTAGACATTGTAATTTCAGATATGGCCCCCAATACATCAGGTAATAGGGCTGTTGATCAACCGCGTCAAATTTACTTATGTGAATTGGCTTTGGATTTTGCTCAGAAAGTTCTCGGACCAAACGGACAGTTTATTGTTAAAGTGTTCCAAGGGACGGGATTTGATGAATTCCGAAAACAGGTAGTCGATAGTTTTGATGTATTAAAAACAGCCAAACCTGCGGCATCACGTGCTCGATCGAAAGAAGTTTTTTTGATTGGTCAGGGTCGTAAAAAGGCATTGCAATAAAAGTGTACTTGCCAAGTTGTTAAAAATTGTGCATTTTGTACCTTTTAAGTTTTTTGCAACGCAAATTCATTGCTGTTTTTGTGAAGGTCAGCCAAGATTAGGTATGATCAAATTAGATTGATATGGGAATAAAGCCTTGAGCGATTACTTCAAGAATGCCGTATTGTGGCTCATCATACTCGGTGTTCTGATTTTGATTTTTAGCAACGTCAGTGACCGCAATAAGCCTGCAGCGATGAAATATTCTGATTTCGTTGCAGCGGTGAATGCTGGGCAAATTAAACAAGTCACAATTGACGGTTTAAATATTAATGGTGAAAAAACCAATGGTTCTGCTTTTGAGACGGTTCGTCCTCAAGTAGAAGACACTGAGTTGCTACCAAGCTTGAATAAACAAAATGTAGTTGTTGAAGGCACAGCGCCACAACGTCAAGGCATTTTGATGCAACTTCTCATTGCGAGTTTCCCTGTATTGCTCATCATCTTATTATTCATGTTCTTCATGCGTAATATGGGTGGTGGTGCAGGTGGCAAAAACGGTCCTATGAGTTTTGGTAAGTCAAAAGCAAAAATGTTATCTGAAGATCAAATCAAGTTAACATTTAGTGATGTTGCAGGCTGTGACGAAGCAAAACAAGAAGTGGTTGAAATCGTTGATTTCTTAAAAGACCCTGCTAAATTCAAACGCCTTGGTGCAACCATTCCACGTGGTGTACTTATGGTTGGTCCTCCAGGTACTGGTAAAACGTTATTGGCGAAAGCCATTGCTGGTGAGGCTAAGGTTCCATTCTTTAGTATCTCTGGTTCTGACTTCGTAGAAATGTTTGTCGGTGTTGGTGCGTCTCGTGTCCGTGATATGTTCGAACAAGCAAAACGCCATGCGCCATGTATCATCTTTATTGATGAGATTGATGCAGTTGGTCGTCATCGTGGTTCGGGTACAGGTGGTGGTCATGATGAGCGTGAACAGACCCTGAACCAGATGCTTGTTGAAATGGACGGTTTTGAAGGCAATGAAGGCGTGATCGTTATTGCTGCAACCAACCGTGTTGATGTATTGGATAAAGCATTGCTTCGTCCAGGTCGTTTTGACCGTCAAGTGATGGTTGGTCTACCAGACATTCGTGGTCGTGAACAAATCTTGAACGTTCATTTGAAGAAACTTCCTTCTGTTACAGGTGTAGATATTAAAGTTCTTGCACGTGGTACACCAGGATTCTCAGGTGCGCAACTTGCAAACTTAGTTAACGAAGCTGCATTGTTTGCTGCTCGCCGTAATAAAAATACGGTGGATATGCATGACTTTGAAGATGCGAAAGACAAGATCTACATGGGCCCTGAACGTAAATCGATGGTGATTCGTGAAGAAGAGCGTCGTGCAACGGCTTACCATGAAGCAGGACATGCGATTGTTGCTGAAATCTTACCGGGTACAGACCCTGTGCATAAGGTAACAATCATGCCACGCGGTTGGGCATTGGGTGTCACTTGGCAGCTTCCTGAACAAGATCAGACTAGCCACTATAAAGATAAGATGTTGAATGAACTTTCAATCTTGTTTGGTGGTCGTATTGCAGAAGAAGTGTTCATTAACCAAATGTCGACAGGTGCATCTAACGACTTTGAACGTGCAACTAAAATGGCACGTGCAATGGTGACCAAATATGGTATGTCTGATGCGCTCGGTGTAATGGTTTATGAAGATGAAAACCAAAATGGTTTCTTCGGTAATGTAGGTAGTCGTACCATTTCTGAAGCTACGCAACAAAAAGTAGATGAAGAAGTTCGTCGTATCTTGGATCAACAATATAAAGTTGCACGCGACATCTTGGAAAATAACAAAGATATCGCTCATGCAATGGTGAAAGCGTTGATGGATTGGGAAACAATCGATCGCGATCAGATCCGTGACATCATGGAAGGTCGTGAACCGCAACCACCTAAAGTTTATGTTGCTGAAAATCCAGTGGCTGCATTTGAACCACCGAAAGATGGTCCATCTACACCACCACCATTACCAGCAATGGGCTAATCAAAGATAAAATAAAAAGAGCGACTTCGGTCGCTCTTTTTTTGTTTAGATATTCGCCCAAACTGAAAATAAATCATCAACGTTCTAGAGGCGGTCTTGTTAAAATAAGCCTGTTAAAGTAGGAAGAGTCTTGATCATGCAGTTGATGCCATTACCACAAAATCAGTTACAGTGTGGTCGTTTTAGGTTAGATCTCTCTCAGCCTCATGTGATGGGCATTTTGAATGTCACGCCTGATTCGTTTAGTGATGGCGGACAGCACCACCAAAAAGACCAAGCAATCAAGCATGCTTTACAGATGGTTGACGATGGTGCAACCATTATTGATATTGGTGGAGAGTCAACTCGCCCAAATGCTTCAGCTGTCGAATTAGCAGAAGAAATTCGTCGAGTGATTCCAGTGGTCGAAGCATTATCAAAATATGATGTGATTATGTCGATTGATACAAGTCAGCCTGAGGTGATGCGTGCCGCTGTACAAGCAGGGGCACATATCTGGAACGATGTGCGTGCATTAACTCGCCCAAAGGCCCTAGAAACTGCTGCTGAGTTGAATATTCCTGTGGTGTTGATGCATATGCGTGGTGAACCGACCAATATGAATCAGCTTGATCAGTATGATAATGTGACTGAAGATGTGATTTATGAATTGCAGCAACGCTTGGATCAAGCAATTGCAGTGGGAGTCAGAAAAGAAAACATCATTATCGATCCTGGTTTTGGATTTGCCAAAAATGCTCAGCAAAACTTTCAATTATTGAATGAGTTTTGGAAGCTTAATCGAATGGGCTATCCAATTTTATCAGGCTTATCGCGGAAGCGTTTTATTGGTGAAGCCTTAAATGGTGTACCTGCTCAAGAGCGCGCGGTTGGCAGTGTGACTGGACACCTTTTAAGCATACAGCAGGGTGCGAGTATTGTTCGGGTACATGATGTTAAAGCCACTCGTGATGCGATAAAAGTTTGGAACATGATGCAAGCTTAGACCTCACTGATGTGTCAGTAGGGCTTAAGGGCTCTATTGACTTGCTTGATCAGATTAAATATAACAAGGCTATAAAATAAGATAAGTGATATTAAAAATGGAAAATAAAACAATTACATATAAAAGTTTATGGGTGTTTGCACTCATTCTTAGTCTTGGATTTATTATTTCTGCAGGCGTCATGGGTTATGCACTTAAACAGTTTAATAGCACCAAAAACTCGATTACAGTCAAAGGATTAGCTGAAAAACCGATTCAAGCCGATTCAGCACGCTGGGAGATTAATTTACAAACCAGCCATACATCTGACACCATTCCACAAGCCTATCAATTGCTTGATCAACAAATGAAAGAATTACAAAGCTTTTTTGTTGAGCATGGTTTTAAAGCAGCGGATATGCAACTCGGAAATAAAAGCTCTCAGCCTTATTATGAAGAAGTAAATATGGGGGACGGGCGGATTAATCGTGAGTTTAAAGGCTATATGGCATTGCAATCCTTGGTGATTGCGAGTCGTGATATCAAGAAGATTGAACAGGCGGCTAAAGAAGCCTATCTACTGGATGAAAAAGGCATTGCGATTGAACAGAAACCAGAATATCTCGTGTCGAATTTAGAAGAAATAAAAATGTCGTTGATTGCCAATGCCACTAAGAATGCTTACAGCCGTGCCAATGAGTTTGCCAAAGTGGGAGGCGTGAAGGTCGGGATGATGCGCTCAGCCAGTCAAGGTGCATTTTATATCTTGCCAGAAAGTGGCTCGGATGATGACAGTGATTATGGCGGTGCTTATGACAAGGCCACCATCAATAAAATTGCCCGTGTAGTGGTCACCATCAATTATGCGATTGAGTAGAACCTTAGCTTTAGATCTCGAATCAGCAAGCTTAGAAAGATACATTCAAATACGATGTATCTTTCTTTTTTTGCATACAATTCTCTGTATATCAACTTTATTTGAAAAAACGAATTAGAATTGGGAAATTGAACAATGCATCAATCAACAAAAATATTAACATTAACTGTGCTGAGTTATATGGTGATGGCGTGTAGTACACCTGTCAAACACTACGATCAGGTTGCAGTTGAAACTGCGATGCCCGTGTCGCCAGCACCAATGACCATGTCAAATCAGGGATTGGCACAAACTCGCAAGATGATCGCACCTGCATCTTATATTGCAGTGATGCCGAGTATGGAAAGACCGCGTTTAGAACAGAATACTGAAAAATACCAAAAAAATGAGGTCAATCCAGTTCATCGTGTGGCTGATCAAGCTGTTTCAACTTTTAGTATTGATGTGGATACGGGAAGCTATACAAACACTCGTCGTTTCCTGAATGATGGTCGTTTACCTCCTGTCGATGCAGTCCGTGCCGAGGAGATGGTTAATTATTTTGATTATCAGTATCCACAACCAAATAGTATTCACCCTTTTTCAGTCAGTACTGAAACAGTAGATTCTCCTTGGAAAGAAAATGCCAAACTGATCAAAATCGGGATTCAGGCCAAAGATTTAAGCACTAAACAATTGCCGCCTGCTAATCTGGTATTTTTGGTTGATGTCTCGGGCAGTATGGATGCAGCAGACAAATTACCTTTGGTTAAACAAACTTTGCGTTTACTCACGGAGCAACTTCGCCCACAGGATAAAGTCACCATCATTACTTATGCCAGTGGTGAAAAATTGGTGTTAGAACCGACTGCTGGCGACCAAAAAGATAAGATATTGGCTGTGATTAATGCATTACAGGCAAGTGGGGCAACTGCAGGGGAACAAGCCATTCAACTGGCTTATAAGCAAGCTGAAAAAGCCTTTGTGAAAAATGGCATTAACCGTATTTTACTGGCGACGGACGGTGACTTTAATGTCGGTATTACTGATTTTAGTACCTTAAAAGGCATGGTGGCTGAGAAACGCAAAAGAGGTATTTCTTTAACGACATTAGGTTTTGGTACAGGAAACTACAATGAGCAGTTGATGGAACAACTGGCGGATGCAGGCGATGGCAATTACAGCTATATCGACAATAAAAATGAAGCGAAAAAAGTGGTACAACGTCAGCTTTCTTCAACGCTTGCAACCGTTGCTCAGGATGTCAAAATTCAGGTCGAATTTAATCCAGCGACAGTGAAAGAATATCGTTTAGTCGGTTATGAAAATCGGATGTTAAAACAGGAAGATTTCAATAACGATAAAGTTGATGCAGGAGATATTGGGGCAGGTCATAATGTCACGGCAATTTATGAAATCGTTCCAGTCGGTCAGCAGGGCTGGCTTAATGATTCACGCTATCAGGCATCGGCAAAAACAGAACCAGCGAAAAAGTCTGAATATGCCTTTGTAAACTTGCGCTATAAATTGCCAAGTCAACAAAAAAGCATTCTTTTAAACCAAGCTGTAAGAGCTGAAAGTAAGCCCCTTGCACAAGCCAATAACGATACCCGTTTTGCGATAGCAGTTGCTTCTTATGCCCAGCAGTTAAAAGGCGGGCAGTACAATGGCGCAATGGGATGGGATCAAATTATCCAATTGGCACAACAATCAGCAAAACCAGATCCTTATCAAATGCGTGAGGAGTTCGTAGAGCTGGCGAAGATTGCCAAAAGCTTGAGTGCTAAAAAAGATTAAACATTGTTTTTGAGAAATGGTCGGAAAGCATAATGTTACCGACCATTAGATCAGACTGATTTCAATAATAGAAGAAATGATAATTAAGATGAAAACACCACTAATTCGATCAAGTCAGTTAAGTGAACTAAATAATTGCAATGTTTGGTTGAAAATGGAATCTGCTCAGCCTACAGGCTCATTTAAGCAGCGTAGTATTGGTAATGCCTGTTTAAAATATGCTGAAAAAGGCGCAAAGAAATTTGTGAGCTCTTCTGGTGGTAATGCTGGGATCTCTGTTGCGTATATGGGCAAGCTGTTAGGCATTGCAGTGACGGTCGTTGTCCCGAAAACAACGTCACAAAAAGCAATTGATTTAATGCGGCAGGAAGCTGCTGACGTGATTGTACATGGTGATTCTTGGATTGAAGCCAATCAACTCGCGCTCTCTTTTGTCAGTGAGAAAGCTATTTATATTCACCCTTTTGATGGTCAATATCTGTGGGATGGCGTCGCTTGTATTATTGATGAAGTGATTGCTGAGGGAGTACGACCTTCAGCAGTAGTTTTATCTGTTGGTGGGGGGAGTTTACTTTCTGGTATTACTCAAGGTTTGCTAACGCATCAGCTGGACATTCCTATTTATGCAATCGAAACAGAAGGCACAGCATCTTTAAATACCTCAATGCAACTTGGGCAGCATATTAGCTTAGACCGTGTCACAGGTATTGCAACCACACTTGCAGCAAAACGGGTCTGTGAGCAGGCATTTAAGATCACTCAACAGCAAAATATTCAGGGAATAACGGTTACTGATTCAGATACAGTAAGTGCATGTTTAAAATTCTTAAATGATCACCGAACCTTGGTTGAACCTGCCTGCGGGGCAACTTTATCCATTTTATATGATCAAAAAGTTAACTTTAGTCCATCTGATGATGTATTGGTGATTGTTTGTGGTGGCGCATCGATCACTTATGAGCAGCTTTCCAAATATGCTCAGCAATTTGCTGAACCAGTCAGGATTTAGATCTATTGGTTATGCATCATAACCTTTCTCATAACTCATATTTAAAAGAGTGTAGAGGGACTAACTCATTTCTAAAAAGCGGTTGGAAAAACCGCTTTTTTTATATCTTAATATCGTGATTTGGGTTGGATTATGTTATAAGCATGGCGTTTTATTGGCATATTATTTTTTATGTTTGAAGATTTGCTCCTCCCCATGTTTGACGATGAATATTATCCCGATATTCTCGTTGCTGAAGTGAAACAACATATCCATCGATTTTCGAAAAAGGTGAGTCGTACCGATTTATCTGAAACGGAAATTTATCGTTATGCGAATCAGACCTTGATTGAAATCAACGAAATGAAACCACAATTTGAAGATCTGGACTCCAGTTTAGATGACACGGCCGCAGATTATATTGCCGAAGCCATGATGATGGTGGTGCAAAATGTCGGTTACTTCGACATTGAAATGGAAGAATTGATTGCCAATCGAGAGTGGTAAACTTCACTCTCATTGGCTTTTTATAATAAGAATAACTATTTCGCAGGGGTTTCATCCCAAAGTTTAGGCAAAACAATTTGCCCTGAAATCCATGCTTCAATTTTCGCTTGTTTTATTCGCTGATAATATTGGCTTTCACTCTTGATCAGCAGACCCAAAGTATCACCCACTTTGAGCTGTCCATAAACACTGGGTAGTTCGATAGTTTGTGCTTCTCCAGTTTGATCATTTAAGCCCAATCGAATCTGGTCATAGCTTATTTTTTTGGTTGGGTTAAATGGGGCAGTTTGATCATTCAAAATTGCATATTTCCCTGTCGCCTTTGATTTCACTGCAACTGAGATAAATAAGGTCGCATTTGTATATTCAGGTGCAGTTTGCATGCTGAGGGTGAGTAGAGGTGCGCCTGTCATTGAGATCGATTGTTGCGCTGTATGAATGGGGACAAATACCGCTTGAGCTTTAGTCGGAGCAATCCAAGTTTTATTTAAGATATATGTTGTTACTGGCTTAAGATCAGTAAGCTGATTCACCGGGCTCTGATCTACGCATAATTCAGGTAAAGATTCGCTTAGTGTTTGGTCTTTTAACTTTTGATTAAACCAAGCCAAAATGGTTTTTTGTAAATTATAGTGCTGTTGATTACCACAGCGAACAGATTTACCAATATACCAAAACGGCGTACTTCCCAATGGAGAATGTTGAGTAAAGGGTTGTAAATGACCACCCTGCACGCCAATCAAATGCACCTCGCGTTGAGCTTGTTGGATGCATTGAGCAGCTTTGACACCCTCATTAAAAGGGAATAACACATCCCTGAATCCTTGAATAATTAAGGTATCTGCCTGTGGAGCTTGGTTGTTGCTACAAAACCAGCTGGCTTGATGTGTTTTAAGAAAATCGTAGGTAGAGTGCTTTAGTTGTCCATGTTGTGTATCCAGATAAGCTTGTTTGAGTTCAGGATCAAACTTATTCCAGTTCCACCAGTCGCCAATCAGATTGAGGAAACCAATCCAGTTACTTTTAGGGATGCCATTCGGTGCGAGACTATGCACAATGTCATACCATGTGGTAATCGGTACAATCGCCTGTAAGCGTGGATCTAATGCTGAAGCCAGATATTGCACCCCGCCTGCATAAGATTCACCAATCATACCCGTACGCACACCATGCTGATTTTTTGCCAGTTGCGGCAAGTTTTTTTCAGCCCAGTTCATGATGGTGATGACATCCTGAGCTTCCTTTTCAGGATCTGTTAGCCTAATTTTCCCCTGACTGTCGCCATGTCCGCGTTGATCGTAGCTGATTACCCAATAGCCATTCTGCCAAGCTGTTTTTGCAACTTGTCCTGTTGGCAACAGAAATCCATACAAGCTGAGATCAGGCCGTTTCATTCGAGAAAGACCAAAGCCATGCGTATGTAAAAGTAATGGAGCAGTTTGACTGGATGTTAAATGAGGTTGATAAACCGTAAAGGCGAGAACAGTTCCATCCTGAGCTGTTGTTTTCGCTTGATAATAGCGTTGTTTTAGTTCAGTTGTCTTAGCTGTGATTGATATTGGTTGTGTTGTGGCGTGTACACAACCTTGCAAAACAAACATCAGACTGAAGCAGAGCCATAAGACGTAAGAACGCATAGATTATTTCATCCTTGAACAAATCTTTGAGAAGTCACGCGGTGCGTTGCTACAGTTTACTTGAGCTGATTGCTAGATACTATCACTGATAGGTCATGTTGTTTGACCTATCAGTTTTTATTGTTATAACAGACGTGGTTTTTTGCGGTAGGCATATAAAAATAGGCCTAAACATAGGAACATTAAGCCAAAAATCAGTTGTGAACTTAGAGGTTCATGGTTGAGCCATACTCCCCAAAATGTAGCCAGTACCGGAGTTAGAATAGTAATCAGCATTACCGTTGTTGGGTTCAATTTCTGAATCAGGTGAAAATAAAAAATCATGGCCAGTACAGATGAGAATAATGCGCTATAGAGCAGTGCCAAACTGGTTTGTAGGCTGGGTAATTGATTAGGCATTTCAGATAAGAAAAAAGGCAGCAAGCACAGATAACCTATCCATGAAACCATAGTTGAGCCTGTGGTTTGAATGATTGGATGAATTTCTGCGCCTACTTTTGCAACGATAAACATTGAAATTACGTAAAGTAAAACAGCAATGATTTCATAACCCACACCAAGCAAATCGAGTTGGATATGTTCAGCGCCTATACCGAGTGTGAGGGATAAACCAAAAATAGCCAGTCCGAGTCCATACCATTGGCGTTTTAAAAAGTGTTCTCGCTTTAGGAGAAATACTGCAATCAGACCAGACCATAACGGCGCAGTGCCATAAATAATGGAAATCATGCCAGATGAAACACGGGTCGCTCCCATATAACAAAAGGTCATTGAACCAAATAAGCCAATCGCACCTGCTGCATAGCTGATGAAGGCTGTATAAGTGAAGTCGAGTTTGAGCCGAAAATAAAACAAGCACATACAAGCTAAAGGAATGGCCAAACTGAACCGAAAAAATAATCCCCACGCCCAATGAATTTCATGCACCGTCAAGACGGCGGCCAATGGAGTCAATGACCAAATCAGCACGACTGCAATGAACTGACCGACTGTAGCAAGGCGAGGGTGATGAGAGGCTACAGTCGGTTGGATCTGTGTGTTGGGTATAAAATTCTTTTCTGGAAACTGTGTCATGGCAATGCTCCTGTTATAACAACGGTAGAGGTTTAAAATCTATAAATTTAGGCAATAAAAAAGGTCGCTGTTGAGGCGACCTTTGTTTTCATATGATGTTTTTTTTAATTTATCATCGGATGAAGTTGTTTAAAGTCTCCTCGCATAAAGATGCAGACACGTCGCCATGCAGCATTGACAGAAATGCAATGCGAAATGGCAATCAGACGTGTAGAAGGAGCTTTTGGGATCAACATATCAAAAATTCTAAATGGGATTGGATTTTTATAGCATAAGGCCTGAGTGAAAAATAGTCGTTTTCTCGAATAAAGATAAAAATATAAGCCAGCTAAATAAATAATTTGGCATTGCTTAAATTGCAGATTTTTCCATAATGTTGCCATCAAATCTTAAAAGAAGTTTGCTCTTGTCTGCTTTAGAAATCGTTGCAGTGATTATTAGTCTTATTGGTGTGACCTTAACCATCCGACGCAATATGTGGTGTTGGTGGTTTAATTTTCTTGCTTGTGGATTATATGCCTATTTTTTCTTTACCATAAAATTGTATGGTGAAACGATTTTGCAATTTTTCTTTATCCTGATGAATGTTTATGGATTTTATTATTGGCTGAAAGGTAAACGCCAAGACCACGATATTAGGATTGAGCTGATTGCCAAGACAACGGTAGTGGCACAGATGGGTTTGGCTATAGTTTTTGGTTTGATCTTTGGCATGATTCTTAAACACTTTACCGATGCTGCTGTACCTATGCTGGACTCACAGTTGGTGGCATTTAGTCTACTTGCAACTTATTGGACCAGCCGTAAGTATATTGCGACATGGATCCTCTGGATTTTTGTCAATATTATCTACGTGGGGATGTTCAGTTATAAAGAGGTTTTCCTTACAGCTGGCTTATATGCTGCTTTTGTGGGACTGGCTGCATATGGTTGGTGGCAATGGGAACAGGTCAAGCAGAAACAAATGGCACATTCATAAACAAGGGCAGCTGAGCTGCCCTTGTTTTTTACGGCTCAATGATTATTTAGTTGTGGCTTGATAGCTTTGTACGGCTTGACGGCCTAAAGCAGGATCATCGGTAAACAGACCATCAATTCCAGCTTTGAGATAGAGCTGCATTTCTTTGAGCGATCCTGTAGGGCAACGTTCAGCTGCTTTAGCTGGATCAGTGCTACATTTTAAGGTGGGCGGCAGGAAGTTATTCTCAGGGCGGAAGGTATAAGGATGAACCTTTAAATTGACTTTATGTGAGTCTGCAATGAAAGAGGTTGTCTGTGTCAATGCTGCATCTTTGAAAACATAAGCCTTTGATGGGCCGACGCCGTTGGCATAAGCAGCAACATCTTTAAGGCCCTGTGCAGTCGCTAGATCAGCATAGGTTTTAGGATTGTTTTGATCGACATAGTCCGCTGGTCTTGCACCTGGAGCATCATAGAGCTGAATTAATTGTGCGTGTTTAACACTCTTATGTAAATCCAGTTGGTTTTTCAAATATTTTAAATTGCCAACTTCGAAAGATTGTAGATAAATTGGTGCAATATCGCGAGTGTATTGATATTTAGACAGGGTTTTAAGTAGCGTGTCTTCCATCGCCAAATTTTGTTTTTGGAAATAGGTCGGATGTTTAGTTTCAATATACAAGCCAATAATCTTGCCCGTTTTTTTATAATGCGCATCAGCAAGTTCAATGATCTGCTCTAAAGTCGGGACAGGATAGAGATCATTGTATTTTTGATTGTCTGGTCGGAATTGCGGAATACGTTCACGTGCTTTCAGTTGTTGTAATTCCTTTAAAGTAAAGTCTTCAGTAAACCAGCCTTCTAAAGTCATACCATCAATAACCTTAGTTTTTTTACGATCCGCAAATTGAGGTAGGGTAGAAACATTGGTGGTACCACCAATTTCATTTTCATGACGAGCAACTAAGACACCATCTTTAGTTGAAACAAGATCAGGTTCAATAAAATCAGCACCATCATCAATGGCTTTTTGATAAGACGCAAGCGTATGTTCTGGTCGAAGTGCACTGGCACCGCGATGTCCAATCACTAAAATTTTTGGCAGTTGATATTCAGGTTGCGTGGTATTACTTTGATTATTATTGTCATCATTACAGCCTGCAAGACTGATCAGGCAGAGACAAAGCGCAGCTTTTTTAAACATGAACAAACTCATCAGTTTTTATCTAAGCGGCTAGTTTGAAAGCTAAAGTTATCAAATCAATGACAGTTGTATGATGCTTTTATGAAAATATGAAGAATTCTAAAGTTGCGCTCAGATAAGCAAAAACTCCAGTTTAGATGAAGGAACTAAACTGGAGTTTTTTTGTTGGTCCTGATTAAGACTTATGCTTCCAATATGGCCAATTGATTTCTGGTGTGAATTGATAATTTTCATCTTGCCAATAGGATTGTTTTGGCGATGATTTATCTTTAAGCCCCATGATATGCATGAGATTGTTATCGAGTTCCGCGGTATTTAAGGTCTTGTCTTTGTTTACCCCAGTCGCCAACATTGTATCAGACCACATAACTACAGGAACTTGATAGCCAGCTTTAGTATTAGGACTATGACCTGCATAATCGATTTCATGTCCAACTTCATTGCCATGATCAGATACAACGGTGAATGATCTAAAGTCTGGTACTGCATCTGCTCTCAAATCATCTAGAAATTTAGCCAGTAAAGAGTCTTCGTATAAAACCGCATTGTCATAATCATTACGCAATGAGCGAATCCATGGGTCAATATCTCGACTTTTAAGTTCGAGTTCGACCTGATCATTACTGGTGCTGGTAAATTTATTGAATGTATCTGGGTAACGTTCTTTATAATTTGGATGCGCACCAATTAGATGAAGAATGATTAACTTTTTCGGATCTGGATCTGCAAGTGCTTGCTGATAATCAGGAATTAAGCTTTCATCCAAAGAGGTACTACTACGCCCAGAACGGGTATTTTTATACACGGCTTTATCGGCATAGGAACCAAACAGAGAGGACAAATAGGTATCATCTTGGTTACTGAGCCAATAAATCTTATAACCAGCAGCGCGTGCGTAAGCGAGCACACTTTCGGATGAATACTTATCATGTTCTGCGGCTGGACTTTCGGTCAATAAAACACGCAGTGCATTGATAGTAGACGGTGCAGGAGAAAAGGCGTTACAGAAGACTTTAATCTCAGCGAGTCGCTTTGTCATTTCAGGTGTGGTATCTCGCGGATAATCACATACGCCTAAGTTTAGACTGGTGAGACTTTCTGAAAGGACCAAGACATGGGTTTGTTTTCCTTTGGCTTGGTCAGTCAGCACTAAATTATTTTTTGCACTGAGATCCCACTGATGATGCACATCTTTATGCTGCTTAATTCTATTTTTAAAATCTTGAATTTTAGTTTGGAACTCAGACCAAAAGATAACAGGATGTACCTTCCGAGAAGGTTTCATTAAATAGCTGGTAGCGGCTAATAATATCAGTAGAATAATGCAACCACGATAAACACGACTCTGCCAAAGTTGACTGAAATGAATCGGTTTAACCAGTTTGAATACCGCAAAACTATAGAGCGTGAGTGCGCTGAGTAGACCAAATACCACCGCTGCAATGGTAACGAGGTGAAGCTGGATAAATCCCCAGGTCTCTTGTTGATTGGTATTGGCAATTGCTTCAATAATAAAATAGGCTTCATTATCACTATTGAATAAAAACCATGTACTGGAACGAAGTAGGGCATCAAGCCATGCGATGAACCACCAAGCAATTGTGAGAACATACCAATAGATTTTTTGTCGCGTGATTGCGAGATAGATAAAAAAAACGCCCGGTAAAGATAAAAAGCCAAGCCTTAAACCATCAGACAAATTACCTGCACTAATCAGCAAACCTCCAGTAATGAATGCTGGAAGCAGGATAAGCAATAGGATATTAAAGTTTTTTAAGCTGGCCTTCATATACGACTAATAAAATGGGGGAGAGTTACCGAGCGTGCTAATATCGGTTTAAGTGGGGAGTGTGTCAATTCTAAATTAAGAAGTATTTGATTGCACAGTAAATTAAATTAATTACACAGCTAAACTGTTGAGTTGTTAACAAGGGCTAGCTCCTCTGGTTATTGATGCAGCGCAAAATCCATTATTTCTCCTCAATTCTCGCTTTTTGAAATGATATGTTAATAGGGATGGTGTTTGCTTTAAAGCTCGGTAATGATCGTAGATTGAAAGTGCTAAAATTCTCTATCTTTTTGAAAAATTGACTGTTTCAACAATGGAATGAACAGCCATGTTATCTAAGTTTTTTATTCATCGTCCCATTTTTGCTGGTGTACTGGCAATCATTGTCATGGCTGTTGGTCTCTTCTCCATTTTGAATTTACCAGTAGAGCGTTATCCCGATATTGCACCACCGCGAATTACGGTTGCGGCAAATTATAGTGGTGCAGATGCTCAAGCGGTTGAAGATAGCGTTACCCAAGTTTTAGAACAACAAATTAAAGGCATTGACCACCTGTTGTATTTCAGCTCAAGTAGTGATGCCAGCGGGAATAGCCGAATTAGTTTGTTCTTTGACCAAGGGACGGATCCTGATCAAGCACAAGTGCAGGTACAAAATGCCGTAAATGGTGCAATCAATCGTCTCCCAGAAGACGTACAGCGCCAAGGTGTCAATGTCCGTAAGTCTTTGAGCGATTCCTTTATGGTCATCGGGCTTGGGGATAAGTCAGGACGTTCAAGCAATCTCGATATTTCAGACTATCTAACTAATAATTTTGAATTGAACCTGAGCCGAATTGAAGGTGTCGGTGAGGTCAGTGTGTTTGGATCACAATATGCCATGCGTATATGGCTGGATCCACAGCGCTTGGAACGTTATCAATTACAAGTCAGTGATGTACGTTCCGCGATTGAAAATCAAAACACCCAAGTTGCTGCAGGTGCAATTGGTGACTTACCCGCAGCAGAAAATCAGTATTTGAATGCAAAGGTCACCTCTGGCTCACTGCTGCGTACGCCTGAACAGTTTGAAAATATTATTGTCAAAGCCAACAGTGATGGCAGCTTTGTCTATTTAAAAGATGTGGCAAGAGTTGAGGTTGGTGCGGAAAACTATCAGGTATTTAACCGTTTGAATGGTTATCCAGCTTCTGGGCTTTCACTGTCATTAACTGTCGGCGCCAATGTCATGCAGGTGGCCGATGCTGTTTATAAAGAAGTCGCTCGTTTAGAAAAAACCTTACCTGATGGTTATTTTGTGGTTTATCCACGCGATGATACGCCGTTTGTAAAAGAGTCGATGTCGCAAGTGGTTTCGACCCTGATCGAAGCGATTGGACTGGTTGTGCTGGTGATGTTTATCTTCCTGCAAAACTGGCGTGCGACACTCATTCCAGCAGTTACAGTCCCTGTGGTGATTCTCGGCACCTTTGCTGTTTTAGCGGTTCTCGGGATGAGCATTAATACACTGACCTTATTTGCGATGGTATTGGCGATTGGACTGTTGGTTGATGATGCGATTGTCGTGGTTGAGAACGTTGAACGACTGATGCATGAGCAGCAACTCAATGCCAAGCAAGCGTCAATCCAATCCATGCAGGAGATCAGTGGGGCTTTGGTCGGGATTACTTTGGTCCTGACAGCAGTTTTTATTCCCATGTCTTTCTTTAGTGGTGCAACAGGGATTATTTATCGACAGTTCTCGATTACCTTGGTTGTGGCAATGGGGCTTTCGTTGTTAGTGGCTTTGATTCTGACACCAGCCTTATGTGCAATTTTATTGAAACCTCAACAGAAGCAGGCACGTTGGGCAGTCTGGTTTAATCAATGTTTGGATGCAATTAAAACACGTTATCTCAATGTTTCCAAAAAAGTGATTGCAGTAAAAGCGGTGTCCTTGATTGGTATTGTCGTACTGATTGCGAGTTTTATCTGGGTGTATCGTGATTTGCCGACTAGTTTCTTACCGCAAGAAGATCAAGGGATTTTGGGTGTTCAATTTCGGTTACCAGAAGGTACGCCGATGAGTAAGACCGAAGAAGTCGGCAAGCAGATCTCTGATTACTTCCTTGAGCATGAAAAAGCCAATTTGAATGGTGTGATGGTGATTCATGGGCGTAATTTTTCAGGGACAGGACAGAATTTGGGTCAAGCCTTTGTATCGTTAAAACATTGGGATGATCGTAAAGGCACAGAAAACAGTGCACAAGAAATTCGTGCACGTGCAATGAAGTATTTTTCAAAAAATAATCAGGCACGCATTATGGTGTTGATGCCTTCGGTGATTCGTGGCTTAGGTAACTCCGATAAAATGGAGTTTTGGCTGCAAGATACCCAAGGCTTGGGCAGACAAAGCTTGGTGAATTCTTTCCAGCAGTTGCAACAGCAAGGTAATGCACTTGATTCTGTCGAAAATGTCGATAAGAAGAGTAATGATGATCAGGCGGTATTAAATATCAAGATTGATCATAAGGCCGCCATGATCCATGGGCTGAATGTCAGTGAAATTAATCGCACCTTATCGACTGCGTGGAGCGGAAGTTATATCAATGACTTTATCGACCGTGGCCGAATTAAGCGAGTGTATTTACAAGGCGATGCACCGTATCGTTCCAAACCTGAAGATTTAAACTATTGGTATGTCAAAAATGCCAATGGTCAAATGGTGCCATTTTCACAGTTTAGTCAGATTACTTGGCAAGGTGCTCCACCGATGCTTGAGCGTTTTATGGGCTATCCTTCCATGAGTATGGAAGCGGATGCGTCAAAAGGCTTTAGTAGTGGACAAGGTATGCAAGCAATTGCTGGTTTGGTTGATCAAATGCCAAACGTGGGTCTTGCGTGGAGTGGTTTGTCTTATCAGGAACAGCAATCTAGTAATCAGGCGATTTGGTTATATCTGATTTCTGTCGCCTTTATTTTCCTGTGTCTTGCTGCACTTTATGAAAGCTGGTCAATTCCAACAGTGGTGATGGCCGCCATTCCACTCGGCATTGGGGGAACCATTTTATTCAGTTATTGGTTTGGTTTCGCCAATGATATTTATTTCCAGATTGCACTATTAACGACAATTGGCTTGTCCTGTAAGAATGCGATTTTGATGGTCGAGTTCGCTGCGAGTTTGCAGCAACAAGGTCGTAGCGCATTAGAAGCAGCTTTGGAAGCAGCTGGACTTCGTCTGAGACCGATTCTGATGACTTCAATTGCATTTGGTGCAGGCGTGATTCCGTTGATGTTCTCAAGTGGTGCAGGGGCCTTAAGTCGGCAGGCGATTGGTTATAGTGTGTTTGGTGGTGTCGTTTTCGGCACGATTCTGGTTCTGATCTTTATTCCATTTATGTATGTATTGGTAAGAAGCACCTTTAAACCCAAAACAAAAGTTGAAGCTGCTTAAGGTCAGTTAAAATGACGAGCAGAAATGAACAATTCATTAAACAGAATAGGACTCGAATTGTTCATTTTTGTTGTCTAAGTTGAGAATATAAAAAAATATTTGTAGTATTGCCGTGCCGTATAAGCGGCCTAATGAGGTTTGATTCCCTAAATGGACACGCAGAGTTGTAGTTTATTTCAAATTACACATTTTTATATTAATCAAAATCTGAATGAAGTTTTCTATTCGATCGTAAAATAATACGCCGCGTTTAGTCCTTCATTGCAGATACTTTGTAGTGAAGAGGCGATTATGAGCTACAACAACTTTTTATATTTATTAAGCGACGCACTTAAAAATAATCATATTGAACTAGCACTTGCATCAGTTGAAACATTTCAAGCGGTCGATATTGCCGATGTTTTGACACAGCTTTCGGCTGAACAAAGCCAATTGCTGCTCACGCATTTACCTGATCGTGCCTATGTCTTTTCATATCTTCCACCCAATGAACAAGTCAAACTCGCCCAAGCGATGCCCAGAAATGTTCTGGCAGAGATTATCGGGGAAATGTCATCGGATAAACGCGCTGACGTCTTTAAGTGTTTAGATGAAGAACAACAAAATGCCTTATTACCAGCCCTAGCACAGGCAGAGAGAGAAGATATCCGTCAACTGTCATCCTATTTAGAGGGAACCGCAGGTGCGATCATGAGCTCGGAATATGCGACTTTAAAACCGAATATGACGGTCAATGATGCGATTAAAATGCTGCGTCTCGAAGCTCCTGATACCGAAATGATTTATTTCGCTTATGTATTGGATGAAGCACGCAAAATTCTCGGGGTTTTATCTTTAAAGCAACTGATACTTGCGCCTGAAGAGCAAAATATTAATGAGCTCATGGAAACCAATGTCTTAACCGCTTATGTGGATACCGACCAAGATGAAGTGGCAAAAACCATTGCACGTTATGATTTATTAGCGCTGCCGATTATCGATCATCAAAACATGATGGTCGGGATCGTGACCTATGATGATGCGATGGACGTGGCCAGCGAAGAAGCAACAGAAGACTTCTTAAAAGTCGGTGCGGTCAATGCATCATCTAAACTGAGTATTAAGTCGGCACCCATTTTGCAGCTTTATCAGAAGCGTGTTTTTTGGCTGGTTTTCTTGGTGTTTGGTAGCTTGTTGTCAGGGATTGGTATTGCCCACTATGAAGATGTAATTGCGAAAAATCTGGTATTGGTTTTCTTTTTGCCATTATTGGTGGGAAGTGGCGGCAATGCAGGTTCTCAGTCTTCAACATTGATGGTCCGTGCTTTAGCAACGGGTGATGTGCAATTTAAAGACTGGTTTTATTTACTCGGACGTGAAAGTTTAGTTGCACTGTGCTTAGGTGGCACTATGGCGGTTGCTGTGTCATTACTGGGTTATTTCCGTGGTGATGAAATGGTGGCTTTGGTACTGGCGCTGAGCATGATGGGCATTGTATTGATGGGCTGTTTGATCGGAATGAGTTTACCGTTTATTTTAAACAAAGCTGGACTTGATCCTGCCAGTGCTTCCGCGCCGTTGGTCACTTCGATTTGTGATGCGACAGGTGTATTGGTGTATTTATTCATCGCCTCGATGATTTTATTCTAATTGGTAATAATAATCGTACCGACAAAACGGAAAATCTGCTTTATTCTCAAGCATAAACATGGTTTTTAGGTTGCGTGAATGACGGCTCCAACACAACAAAAAAAATTAACTCAGCAGCAAGCGATTGCTGTCGAACGTGATTTAGCAAAATTTGCCAACACCATGGACAGTTTGGTTCGAATTCCTTTCACCAAACAAGGTGTCGGAGCCGATGCTGCACTGAGTACCATTCCTTTTGCAGGTGATATCGCAGGCTTTATTTTAACCCTGTATGCATTTAAAAAGGCGAGGGAGGTCGGTGTACCACAGCATAAACTGAAGGGTGTAGTCAAACTGGCAATTATGGATATGTTGGTCGGTTTTGTACCGATTGTCGGCACCTTATTTGATGTATTTATTCGTCCGAGTCGCAAGACGCTTGAAATTGTACATGAGCATATCCGTGAGGAATATCAAGTGCATAGTGATATTCATGTGGTTCATCCATTCTTACATGAATCACTTGAGCAGAAGCAAAAAAGCTCGGCATTTTGGCGTAATCCGATCGTGAGCTGGATTTGGTTACGTATCCCAGATTTATTGGGAATTGCAGTCCTTATCTTATTGGTTGTCGCGGTTTGGGCAGGTTTCAGTTATCTGTGGCAGTTCTATCAATCTTTCCAAGCACATTAGATTTTAAGCAAAAATAAAGCCTCCGTGATGGAGGCTTTATCGTTTATCTGATACTGATTATTGAACATTTAATTGCTGTAATGCAGCAACACGTTGTTCAATGGTTGGGTGAGTTTGGAATAAAGCAGCTAAGCTAAAGCCTTGTTCCTTACCTTCCGCAATCGCAAATGCTTTCATTTCTTTCGGCATTTGATCTGGCATTTCTGATTCTGCTTGTAGACGAAGTAAAGCAGAGATCATCGCTTGTTTACCTGCTAAACGTGCGCCGGCTTCGTCTGCGCGATATTCACGTTGACGAGAGAACCACATCACGATGGCAGAGGCCATAATACCGAATACGATATCGAGTACGATCGTAATGGCAAAATAAGCAAGGCCTGGTGCTTCACCTTCTTCACGACCAAATACATTACGGTCGATGAAATCACCAGCAATACGTGCAAAGAACATGACAAAGGCGTTAACCACACCTTGAATCAGTGCAAGGGTAACCATGTCACCATTTGCAACGTGACCGATTTCGTGCGCGAGTACTGCACGAAGTTCATCTTTGTTCATACGCTCTAATAGCCCTGTTGAAACAGCTACTAATGCGTCATTTTTATTCCAACCTGTCGCAAATGCATTGGATTGGTAAGAAGGGAAAATACCCACTTCAGGCATGTTAATACCTGCACGTTGAGATAATTGCGCCACTTCTTGTAATAACCAAGCTTCTGCTTGACTACGGGGTGCATTTGGGTCAATTAATTCAGTCCCAGTGGTTTTTTTAGCCATCCACTTCGACATGAACAGGGAAATAATAGAACCCACCATACCAAAGACAAAACAGACGACTAAAAGGTTGCCTAGATTCAAGCCCCCTGCGCCATGGTAACTACCGACACCGAAGAGTGACAAGATAATGCCAGCTACAACCAGTACCGCGAGGTTGGTTAGCAAGAACAAACCAATCCGCATCATTGAGAAAACCCTCTTATAGAGAAAAAGTGATCTGATTTATAAATTATAAATTATAAATCATAACGCTAATATGCAGGGCGAATTGTAAAAATTCAAGCAAAAAATAGGCATAGATACATTTAGCCTATAAAACGATGAACTGGCTGATAAACAGTGACTTAAAACAATTTTTGTATGAAAACAATCAGCTAAAATCACGCTGTGAGAATAGCATTCTTAAATTGTTAATCACTTAGACGGATTCGAGCAGATGCTGTGGCATTTGTGGTGGTATAGGTACCTGATGGTGCATCGGTAAAGGTGCCGTCTGCAAGGGTAATGATCTGACGATTATATTGTTTCGGGGCTGGTACAACTTCTACAGCTTCGGTTGATGGCGTGGTGTAATTGGTCGATTGTGCAATCACCTGTGCATTTGAGCTCGATGATGAACCGATGCTTGATGCATATAGGTTTTGATAACGGCTAGTGACACGACGGACATAATCTTGGGTTTCACGAAACGGGGGAATGCCTCCATATTTATCGACATTACCTTCACCTGCGTTATATGCCGCGATTGCAAGTCGGGTATCACCATTAAATCGCTTAAGTAACCAACTTAAATATTTTGCACCAGCAAAAATATTTTGTTGTGGGTCGTAGGCATTATTCACATTAAAGCGGCGTGCAGTTGCTGGCATCAGTTGCATTAAACCTTGCGCTCCTACTGGAGAGCGGGCATTGATATTAAAGCCTGATTCAGTGTGCATGACCGCTTTAATTAATCCCTCAGAGACGCCATGTTGCTGTGCCGCTTGGCGAATCAAAGAGTCAAATGCATTTTTATTACGGCTATAGCTTGGAAGCACTGAAGCCTCGCTCGCACCCCAGTTACTATAACTATGGATATTACTGTCTGGATAATAGGTCGCTTTCACCACTTTTAGATGGCTATATTCTGCTTTTTTCTTATTGGTCAGCAGTGTTGTACCATTGTTGTCTTTAAATTGATAAATCGTCTGCCCAGCATAGCTTGGAGCTACGCCATTAAAAAAACCGATTGTCCCCAAGCAAAGGGTAAAAAAATATGTTGTTTTGTTCATCATTATAATATTCACGAAAGGATGAGCATAAGTTCTTCACAGCAGTGTAACAAAAAAAAGTAAAAAAAGAACTTTTGCTACAATTTTTTTATTTTCGACTGTTAGACAAAAATCAAGTCATTTTGTTCGAATGTTCAGCAAAAAAAATTAAAATATTTTTTTTAAAAACTAAGTCTTGACTTATCTAAGTCGTTGATTTTGTTTTTATAAAATCATTGGTTAAAAAGTGATCAATCTAATCGGAAGCCTTATTTTAAGATAAAAAGAGTTTGTCAATAGCGAAGAAATCCACAAATTTATCCACAGCTTTTGTGGACAACTGTGGAAAAGTTTGAAATATAAGCAATCCAGCCGAATCTAAATTTTTTTGATCAGAATTTTACCAGTATGAAACTCAAATATGACGATTGGAAGAAATTGAAAAATTCTTTAGATGCGCATTTTTTCTGAATGAGATAAAATCTTGCGGGTATTTTTGTTTATGAGTAAATCACGTCTATGTACGCGCCAGTGGAATCCAACCAAGGATTTAATTTCAAGCCAGAACTTCCGACAAGTTCAGCGTATTATCGCTTGTTGAAAAAGCTTCGTCGTCAGGTTGGGCATGCAATTCGTGATTACAATATGATCGAAGATGGTGATAAGGTCATGGTTTGTGTGTCTGGTGGTAAAGACAGCTATACCTTATTGGATATCTTGTTGCAGTTTAAACGGATTGCACCCATCAATTTTGATGTTGTGGCTGTGAATCTGGATCAAAAGCAACCTGGCTTCCCCGAAGATATCTTGCCGCGCTATATGGAAGAGAACAATATTCCATATTACATCCTTGAAAAAGATACTTACACCATTACCAAGCGTTTAACACCTGAAGGCAAAACCTACTGCGCAGTATGCTCTCGTTTACGCCGTGGTTCGCTGTATGGCTTCGCTCAAGAAATTGGTGCAACTAAGGTTGCATTAGGTCATCACCGTGATGACATCATGGCAACATTCTTCTTGAACTTGTTCCATGGTGGTAGTTTGAAGGCGATGCCGCCAAAATTACTTTCATCGGATAAAAAGAATATTCTGATTCGTCCTTTGGCGTATGTCGAAGAGAAAGACATTATCAAATATGCGGATTTACGCCAGTTCCCGATTATTCCGTGTAACTTGTGTGGCTCACAAGAAAACTTACAACGTGCCATTATTAATGACATGTTGCGTGAATGGGATAAGCAACATCCAAAACGTTTACACAGTATTTTTGGTGCCTTACAGAATGTGTCTCCGTCACAATTGGCGGACCGTGAGCTATTCGATTTTGAAGCGTTGGATGCTCAACGTGAGTTTGATATGAAAGACCCAGAAGAGCTGAAAAATCGCTTAGATGTGGTCAATCTCAGTTTTGCTGCTGAGTAAAGTGTAAAAGTTTTTGAAAAGGTACTTGTTAAGTACCTTTTTTTTATCAAAATTTTAAAAATTGAATCACGCGTACAAAAAATCATAGCCTAAAATAAAAATTACATGCTATAACAGGGCACGAGCAAATTGCTTCATGAGATGTCGTCTGGATAGATGGCACAAGAAATTGAACAAATACATTTGAGGAATAATCATGGCTGCATTTTTAACTGATGATTGGTTTGCAACTGTTGAAAAACTTACTGCTGAAGCAGGTGATTTAAACTTGCCACCAGCACTTGCGAATTTAGCGATTAACTTGGTTGTAACAGATGCAGCTGGTAATACAGAGTTGGCTTTAGATGCGGGTAAAATCCAAAAGGGTTTATCTTCAAATGCTAAAACAACTTTGAACATGGATGCTGAAACTTTACGTAAAGTATTCTTGGAATTTGATATGGCTGCTGCGATGCAAGCATTCATGACTGGTAAAATCAAAGTTCAAGGCGATATGTCTCAGCTTATGGCTTTACAAACAGCCAAGCCAAGCCAAGAGCAAAAAGATTTATTCAAGAAAGTACTTGAGCTTACTGCTTAATTCTTCTTGAATAAAAAAAGCTTACCCAGAGGTAAGCTTTTTTTATATCTATTCAGTTATACATCAATACGGCTATTGGTCTTGAGATGCTCTAAATAGGTACGAATACGCGTCACATATTGTACGGCTTGTTTATATCGACCATTTCGTGCTTGGTTACGCTGTAAATAGTCATACAAATTGACCCACTGATTCGGATCTTTGCCTTGTGCACGGATACGTTTCTGAATCTGGCTGACTGCACCAGGACCCATATTGTATGCAACCAAAGCATACCAGTTACGGTCTGGGTAAGGCACATTACCAAATTGATCTAACATCAGATCAAAGTACTTTGCACCACCTTGAATACTTTGCAGTGGATCTGAGCGATTGCTTACGCCCATCGCTTTGGCAGTACTATTGGTCAACATCATTAAACCACGTACGCCAGTGGGAGAAACTGAGCTGGGTTTAAGATAAGACTCTTGATAGCCAATTGCTGCAAGTAAATGCCAATCTAAATTGTATTTAGAAGCACTTTGTTTAAAACTTGCCTTATAAATCGGTAAGCGTTGATTCAAATCTCTTTGAATCGTAGACCAAGACTCTGGTTTAACCACATTGCGGTTATAGAACGAGGCCAATTGCTGGGTTGTACCCGACTGCTTACTTTGACAGATATAACCACTCGCTGTAAGTGTGAGGGGATCATCAGCTTGCTTAAACACCCAGTTTAACTGAGGATTTAAACCATTTTTGCTTAAGCTTGCTTGATCACCACAACTTGCTGAAAATGAAACCAGTTGTTTATTTTCAATCGCAGCCAGATTGGCTGTGGTCATGGCAATATTCGCTTTACCTTGAGCAACCCATTTCAATGCCGTGGCATTGTCAGGAACGGTTTTGAAATCAAGCTTTACATTTAAGCTTTGTGCGTAATTACGTACGAGGTCATAACCAAAACCATGTTGGAATTGACCGTCTTTAAAGACCGTGGTTGGACTTTCAACTGCAACGACAGTTAAAACGTTGGTATTCACAACCGTATTGTATTGATGTGATTTTTCAGCATTCAAGCTATTGAACGGAAGGATTGCAGCTCCTAACGCTAAAACTTGAAAAGGTCGTTTGGAAGATAAAGAGTTAAGGCTAGGCCTCGACCCAGAACTTGAATTACTGTGCATGTTGTCTCCGCTACAGGTAATTTATGCCCAAAAAGTTCAGCAAAACACTGCCTTAACTTTTAAAAGTTGATAAATTCAATAAGGGTGGGCAAGTCATGAACGTCATTCAGTAATGACATTGAGTTAAAAGGAAGATGGTGCAAATGTTTCACAACATTTACAAAGTGTATAAAAAATAAACAAAAACAAACTTAGGGGCGCATATTAAGCGGCAAAAACAAGAATGTCAAATTTTGCACAATAAAAAAATGAGAGTTACATCACAAACCCATGATTTGGAAAAGAATAAAATTTATACACTTTAGTGGTGGTGAAATAAGGAATACAATGCAAAAACTTGTAAATGGACTGTTGTATTAACGTATTTGGGCTTATGAAATCGAATTTAATTACACGTACTGGACATGACCTTTTGGTTGCTGAGCTAAAAAAGCTTTGGCATGACGAACGCCCTGAAATCACTAAAAAAGTAAATTGGGCGGCAAGCCTTGGTGATCGTTCGGAAAATGCTGATTATCAATACAATAAACAAATACTTAGGAAGATAGATCGTCGAGTTCGCTATTTAGGAAAACGTTTAGAAGAATTAAAAATTGTCGATTATGTGCCTGAGCAAGAGGGAAAGGTCTACTTTGGTGCTTGGGTTGAAATCGAAAATGATGCAGGGGAGCAAAAAAAATTGCGTCTCGTGGGTGTCGATGAAATCTACGATCATCATCCGCAACATATTTCGATTGAGTCACCTATGGCGCGAGCTTTACTGGGTAAACAAGTGGATGATGAAGTTGAAGTACATACTCCATTGGGCAAAAAACTGTGGTATATCAACTCAATTCGCTATGAAAAACCTGAAAATGCTTAAAATTACAGGGTGTTGATTTTATTTTGAGCGGTTGATGCATTATTTTGAATAAAAGATTTGCCAAGTTGAACTTTTATTTATATGATAGCCGCCATTGGAAGCGTGGCAGAGCGGTTTAATGCACCGGTCTTGAAAACCGACGAGGGTGTGAGTCCTCCGTGAGTTCGAATCTCACCGCTTCCGCCAAATATCTGAAAGGGAATCAAATACATAGTTTGATTCCCTTTTTCTTTGGCACAATTTTGGCACTATTCGAAATTTTAGCGATCTCTTCTTTGTTCTTATCCGAGTTAATCCACTTCGCATAACGCTTCATCAGCATCACCAAACTATGACCCAGCTGTGAAGCCACATAGACCGGATTAAGTCCATTCATTAAGCATACAGTCGCATATGAATGACGAGTGTTATAGGCAGGGCGATAGCGTATGCCGTTCGCTTTCAATGCCGCCACAAACTTTTCACTCAATGACTTTTGCGTAGTAAATTCCTCACCAGTTTCATCACAAATAAATACATGCTCGTATTTGAGATAAGTTAGTAATCTGAGTTGTTGGAATGCTTCAAATGCAAAATCATTCAAATCTACAAATCGAGCTTTATTGGTTTTAGTGGTTTCCTGCTGAACGCCGTTCACACGACCTTTATTGATGTGAATCTGCTTATTCAAAAAATCTACATCCTGCCAAGTGAGCGCGATAATTTCTGATGGACGGCAACCTGTCCAAAAAGCCACCACAAAATACCAATATACAGTTGGGTAGTCTGCAATATATTTCTCTTTTAACCAGTTCAGTATTCTTTCCCGCTCAATTTCATTAAATGGATCAGGTTCAGTTTCCTGCGTTTTCTGATTCTTTAATCGGTCACATGGGTTCTTATCAATAATTTCATCATCGTGCGCTAGTTCGAATGCGCCACGTAATGGAATCAAAGCATCATTTCGAGTCTTCGCTGAAGACCATTCACGTCCATTCACCGCACTACGCAACATTTGGCTGGTGATCGTATTAATTGGCATGTCAGCAAATAATGGCATCCACAGCCGTTCCAAAATTGATAGATATTTTTTCTTAGTACCGTGCTTATGGTCAGCTAGGTTGTAGAGGTATTCTTGGGCATAGTGAGCAAAAGTAGGACCTCGTGACGCTGGCAATGTTTCTTGCACAGCGTCAGCTTTTTTGATGGGTTTGACCGTAACCGCTTCGATATCTTCAATCTTTAAGATTCCGTACTTGGCCTTAGTTACAAAATCTTCTCTAATCTTAGCCGCCTTACTGAAGTTGGCAGGTGTGTCGGTGAGGTCGAGGGTGAACCACTCGCGTTTACCGTTCCATTTAAAGTTAATCTGTATTTTTCCCGATCTTGCTCGTGTGCCTTTTGGTAGACCAGCGCTGCTTGTTCGACCCATCTGTTATAACCTTTTAAGCTATATAATATTTTACGATCAGACACCCTCACCCAAACTTTTCCTTCCTCCCAATTAGGTCTAAGGTTCTTTAGGTTCGAGATCTGTTCGCCCGTCAATTCACAAAACTTTTCTGCGGTGACCCAATCCACCAGTTCAAAATGTTGACTCATTGTTGAACCTCCGCATTTTTATTTGAAAGTCTTGGTCCAGTTTTGTATATCTAATAATAAATTTTATTAGATAAAGATTTTTGATCATTTTGACCTCTTCAATTTTTAACTTAGTTGAAGAAAGCCTTGTTGTCTTAAAACCCTCATTTTGGTAATTAGGATCTGAAGAGTAAAACAAGTTTCTATACTTTGAAAGCTAGCATATTTTTTTATATAAAAATGAGTTTGGTGTAAAAGATCAAAAAATAGGTTTATTTTCTAACTTAATTTTATGTTTATTATGACAGTAATTAATCTTTTGTATGGTCGAGGCGCCTTAAAGTTTGGAGTGATATTTTTTAACTTTTAGATACTTGTTGGTTTTTAATATGCGTTAATTAATTTTAAAATTAATATCTTCTTTGATTTTGATTTTTCGTATTTAATTTTAATCTATGGTTTAAATATATAATATTGTTTAACTTTAAGGTTTGTATTTCCTGTATTGAAATTATTTACTTGGTTTTTTAAATAAGTATTTGTTTTTTATTATAATTTAAGGGTGAATTTATTTTTGTATTCATCCTTTTGGATCATCGCTTAGTTATATTTTAATGACTATGATACTTTTAATATTTATAAAATTTAATATAACACTTAATAGTCTAAAGTACATTAAATATGCTTTTAACCGGTCGAGCCAGATTACCCCTGTCCGTACAAAATCACAACAAAAGTTGTGATTTTGTACGAATGGGATCTGGTTGGCTTGCAGCCAAACCGCCACTTTTAATGAGGATTTTTATTTTAAATTTTTAGAGTAACTATTTATTCTAATTTAAAATTATTCTAAATTTTTATTAAAAAACACTTTTTTTATTTTAAAAAATATTATAGCTTAAAAATAGATTTATGATTTTGGTGTGCTTATGATTAATGAAATTGTTATTAAAAAATCAAAAAGATTAAGTCGGCTTGAATTACGTTTAAATGATGATGAATTAGAGGTGATTAAAAATTCGGCGAAGTTATTAAATAAAAACACTAGCGATTTTATTCGGTTTTCCGTTAATCACTATATTCAAAATATTTTGAATGTTGATCAATCTGCAATTCGTGAATCGCATGTCGTTGCTAAGCAATCATTTAGTCAGAGAGGAGAAGAAGATAGCGAAAGCATTGCATTTCAACTTGCAAAAATTGGCAATAATCTTAACCAAGTTACTCGCGCAATTCACATTGCAAACAAACTTGGCAAGCCTGTCGACTTACTTCGAACTTACTTACTTGTCGAAGACTATTTAAAAAAAATCTATCAACTTTATCCACTTCCTTCTCCGCCATCCTTGCATCGTTCTGATGAAGTTGTTCAGCGTAGGCATAAATATATTGAACAAAAATATCTCGGTGATTTATTGCGACAAATGCAAGTCGTTGGAGGAACTGAAATTGAATCAGTTTCAGACGCTGACCTTTCTAATGACCATCTAAAAAATTGACTTTTTATTTCCATTTATATTTTTAAACGGGAGGGTAGTTCATGTTGATTAAGATGTTGAGGCATGGGACGGGCAGTGCAGCTCGTGCAGCGAGCTATGTTCTCGATGAAAAAGATCACATGAATATTGTCCGTCCGCATGTCGAAGTGCTCTGTGGTGATCCACATCTCTTTGCAAAAATTGCAGATAGCTCTCCTTTTAAACATAAATATACGTCTGCCGTCATTGCCTTTGCAGAAGAAGATCGACCGACCGATGTTGAAATAAAAGATGTCTTAAAACAGTTCGAAGCATTGGCTTTCAGTGGTCTTGAACCTGACCAATATCATATGACGGCTGTTCTGCATCAGGAACCCAACGGTTCAAAACATGTTCATATTCTTGTCCCTCGACTTGAACTCAGGTCAGGAAAGGCAATGAATATCGCACCTCCTGGCAGATTCCAAAAGCATTTTCATATGTTGCAAGACAAGCTGAATTTCGAATACGGCTGGGCAGATCCGAATGATCCCGACCGTGCCCGATTCACAAAAAAAGGTCATGAGATGTATTTGCAATCTGGGCTAAAAAAGGTTGGAAAAGATCGAGAGAATTATAAACAGTACATTGAAAACACTTATTTACAGCTTTTATCAATATCGTTGAAACAACTAGAAAAAAAGCATGCTCAAGTAATTCCGTCCGAACTTTTAGTCAGAAACCGTGATGACTTTATGCAGTTTGTGTTAACCAACGAGCTGGCAAGTGAAGTAGTCAAAATTCGAGAAAAACAGTTCAGCCTAGTTCCACCTTTTGGCAAAAAACCTATCTATTTTCAAGGAGAAATCTATGAAAGACAATTCACCATCGAAAAATGTTCAAGAACAATTCGAGAGCGTATCAAATCTCTTGAACAAGTTCGAACAGCAGATCGAGAACGTGGAAACGATGAGCAGCGAACAGTTAATCAGATTTCAAAATACACTCGAACGCCTTGTGCACAACTTCGAGATCGAGCAGAACAAGCTTTGCAAGGAGCTCGACAAGCAAGAGCAGATTACCACAGACAACGTTATGCATCTGCTACAACACCAGAAGAACGAGACCCAGACTTTGATCCTAGGATTGAAATCATATCGAGGAGAGCTGAAGCAGAATATCGACAATATACAAATGAAGCTGTCTTCACATCTCCACGAAATCGATCAGATCATGCAAAAGCATCTCCAGAAGAGCAAAGCTCAATTGCAACAGACGATCAAAGACAATCAGAATTTGATCAAAGACCAAATTCAGAACAATACTCAGAGCATCATAAGGGTATTAGAAGATCAGAAGAAACAGTTGCAGCAGCAAGTAGATCAGGCATTAACTCAGTCGATCACTCACAACCCCAAATTGATTCTGAAAACATTTATTCTGTTGGCGCTTGGAATGGGGCTGCTGAATATTTTAGTAATATTACCCTCCAACTATTATCTCACACAGCCGATCTTAACCAAAAACCAGACCGAAATCTTGACGGACGGCAAGGGCAATCGTTTCCGAGCAATTACCTCCTCGAAATGGATAGATTGCAATACACTGAATTTGAACAAAAAGAAGGTACATCCGACGGAACCGAATATTCATCTGACATTTCCATGTATCGTAGAGAAATAAGTCATGAAAGAACAGCAACATACGACTATTCAACACCACAACGGCAGCGACACACAGCAGATGATTTTGGATTTACTCGAACAAATGAGTTTAGCTTTGATGCCATCATCGCTGAGTACTATGCAAGGCTTGCAAGAAAACGTCGAGAAGATGAAAAAAAGGCTCAGCGTGATCGAGCATTACGAGCAGAGCAACAGAGACGACATGAACAAGATCTTGAAAATCTTAGGATTCAGCAGTCCGTCAGAATTGAGCCAAACCGAGATCAGTTTATTTCAGAATATTGGATTGATGATCAAAGAGTTACAATCGAGACAGAAAAAATTAGAACAGTTAGAGCAACAACAGCACTTACAGCATCAGAAAGAGCAGCGACTTCAAGAACAGAGCATGTTATGCGCAACACAGATCAACAAACTACAGCTCTTAACAACCAGCTTGATCAAGCGCTTCGACGTACTAGAGAAGCAGGAGACGAATTTACAATCGCAATACCAGCAACAAATCAAGAATTTAAACGAGATGATGCTGAACTGCACTCAGAATATGAACAGTTTAAACAACATATGCGTCGACTTAGAGAACAAGCAGACGCAGATCAAGAGCATGCAGCATCAATGCAACAACAATACCAACTCGATCGAGAGCATTCAGCAGAACTTACAGCAACAATACTACAACTTGCAAAGCTCGTTGAAGAAGTTGTCAGGTTGATGATGAGTTTAATTGCTGCCATGCTGGGGCAGCAATATAACATTCAACGTCAACCACAAGTTGAAGCTAAGCAACAGAAATCTAATGACTCTGGTCCTGAATTTTAAGCAACCACTTTTAAAAATAAGACTTTTATTATCTTTAGCGTTGCTATTGTCACTGATTACATTCAACGTTATTTCTGTTTAATCGATAATAACGCAGTCGATTTATATAGTGCACAGTAGCAAGCTAAAAATTCATTAATAATTAAGCGAGTTAAATGGAAGGGATTCCCAAAACACGCTGTGCTCGTTCAATCATCTTTTGACGTTGGTGCGTTCGGAATGCCCACAATGAAGATAAATTACTTTTTTGATTGAGTTTGGCAACTTCAAGAATTTGTTCATCAGTCATTTCCTGCATGCATTGACGAATAATTTGATGTGCTTGTTCAAGTTCTTTGAGTAAGGAATTTGCGGTGTCAACAGCAATATAAAGATTTGCCAACGTTTGGCGTTGAGGATTTGAAATTGTCTTGCCAAGTTCAACAATGAGTTGAGAAGCTTGTTGTTTAGGTGTGCAAGTGTTTGCACCATGAAGAATTGCGTTCATAGCAGTAGTCCTAGATAAGTTTTAACACTTACCATCATTACTTCTCACGGTAATGGTGGCAGCAAGACAGGGGTGAGAATACTGAATCTAGGCTCAGCCAACCTTACGGTTGCCCTGCAAGCTGCCATAACGACTGCTAAACAGTAGGCAAAAAAATAGTCGCTAGTGCGACATTAATTTGCACCTAGATTGTATCAGGTTCTCACGCCTGAACACAGATTTTGCTGTGTAAAACTAGGTTAGCTGGGTATACCTTAACCTGTCAACGATCCAGTATGATATTTTTACATATCTTAACATTAAATAATTAATTGATTATCCTGAAGAAATCTTGAATTTCTGACGGCTAGGAAACTAGTTATTAAAAGTGTTTGTGTACGGTGGTAATTGCTTAATGTTTATTCTTTTTTGTGTTCTTAGAGCTCATCCGAATAGGTGTTAAATATTGTTAAATCATAAAATTGAGAGTGGCTGCTCATAATAATAAGGTGAATTCATTATCGATTCGTTACTTGCTGATGTGTTTATGCGTTATAGAGTGGCTCATTGCTGTATGGATCAAATAGGCATGGGTGAAAAGCCTGTTGAAGACGTGAAAAGGAATCATGGTGAATATTAGGTTGACGGCGTACTATTTATCCTAAGTAATCAACAGACTTTAGCCATTCACGGTAAGGAAGCATTTCAGGATCGCAAAGTACATATTCCTATGGGTAATTATACTTTACGTGCTGACTTACATAAGCTTAAGAAAGTGCCCAGTGATACTTGCGCGCTGAGCTTCTTGGCTAATAGTGACAGACATGCTGACCGTACAAGGGCAGGATTCTTAGGAATTAATGCTGCCAGTTGTGAGGAAATGAAAAGAGAGTTTATGGATCTCTATCTCATGAAGAGATAGAGATAAATGCTGATGATTATGATGGTTGGTTTAGTGATGCTAGTTGCTTTTAGATAACTTTGTAATATTTATAGTTTAATAAATGCTCAACTTGCTCTACATATTCTCGTGCGAGAAGGACTTTATTTATTTCAAATTGATTAGGTAAGAAATAATTAATTAGCCCATTTGCATCAACTGAAATATCAATAATTTTTATGCTTGAGTCATAGTCAGGTAATTTACTAATTTCTGAATTAATTAAATCCAAAAAAGCAGATTTCTTTATGGTTCGCATAGTTATTGCTCCAAAGTTATTGATCAAAATCTAAGAGTAGTGGTAAGTTCCAAGCCAATGCAATAAAAAATATTAGAATGACAATGTAGGATGTTTTAATGGATTAGTTCAACATATTTTTTATTATCATATTGATCTTTATAGTATTTAAATTTAAATGAACACGATAAGCCTTTTTCTATTGCTGTGTCGTAAAGTAGAGTAAGCTTAAAGTGATAAATTTTATTTCCAATAATATTTTTTAAAGAGGTGAACGTAAAAATATTGTCTATATCTATTTCTTCTTGCTGTGGTAACACACTTTGAATGTGATTTAGATCTAAATTGACCATGGTTGTATCAATTGATAAAGAAATATTATTGGCAATCCCCTCTGAACTGACAATTGCAAATTGCTGAAATCCACAATCTTTTATTTGTAGTATTGGTCTTGATTTGACAATATTATTGTTAAATTCAATTCTTAAAATATTTAGTTGTTCAAGTGCAGCATTAGCTAAAACTTTTTGTTGTTCTACGCTATTTTTCAATTCTTGAGCTTGTAGACTTAAAGCTAGGGTATTTTGTTTTAATTCTTGTCCTTGCTGAAGATATCCGTATACCAACCATAAAAAAGCAAGTGGTGAGAAGATACCTGCGAGCACGTCTCCTTTTTCATTCAATTTAAGATTGTGGTAGTCACTGAGGTCTGTAACAACTAAAACTCCAATTAAATAAATTACTGTGACTATAAGTGTTATCAAAATCCCCAAATGATCTTTAAACCATTCTTTCATAGAAATAGTTCCCTCTAATTGTTTAATAATAAAAACTAGGTGACGATTTAAAGGATCAGTTTAAACTGCCTCCTTTAGTATTGATGCTACCGCAGGCAAAGCCTCGCTACTGTGCACACAGTGATTTGAGGCTATCAGAAAATGAAACGCTTTTGCAGTAGGTGAAAATATGAAAACCAAACCAATTGTTTCGTGATCAGATGGTAAACGTCGTCTTGTGTCGCAACTGATTCCTAAAATACCTTAACACCATTGCTATGTAGAATTATTTGCTAGAGGCGCAGCCTTATTTTTTATACATGAGCAGCCATCAAAAGTTGAAATTATCAATGATGTGAATGGTCTCTATCATTTATTTTATTGTTTCATTTTAATAAAGAAGAATAGCCCAATTTAGACTTATCCATAAAATCAAAATAAACACCTTGATGGCTGAATTTGAGCTTAAGCAAAAATCTGCTACTTAACTTTCTCCGTCTGAACTGATTGTCTAGATTTTAGTGTTGGTAAAATTGACTAAAGCGCTGGATAAAATTAATATGGGCTCGCTGGCCTACATTGCCAGTCGGTTTTAGCAGACCGTTGATCCAGCACAGAAAATAGCCCGTCTATTTTTTGTGGACCTTCTCGTCCCCCTTTTATCTTTATGGTAGGACAGAAGGGGGACACCTTCGGGTGTGCTGGTTCCTTGGATCCCAGTCTGCTAACCCTCTTTTGTTCTGCCACCATTATTTAGCAGTAATCGGCAGAACTTCTTAAGATTCAAGGAGCTTCTCATGCTGTATCTATCTTTTCTGATTTGTGCCTCGCCACCTGTTCAACCTTGTTGTGCTTTGCAACGGGGACTATACGGATAATTTAATTTTTTAGGCTGTATTAAAAACATTTTACAAGAACAATCCAACGGTGGATGGCTAAATCACGCCTATAAAAAATAGACCTTTTTATATTTATATCTGCTGGTGATTGTGAATTGCATTGAACATGCGGGAAACAACAATGACTGAATTAACCAAACCTAAAATCATTCCAATCGAAAACCGTCCTCAGAAATCCAAGCTATTTTTAAAATGTGTGGTCTTACCGATTGTGATCTTTCTGATTATTGCCAAAATCTTTTCCTTTGGTGCTTTCGGCTATATCTTCTTTGGCTTTGACCTATTCTGGTTTGTGATCATTTACTACCTCTATCAATATGGAAATACATATTTCGATGGAATGACTGAGCAACTGAAACGCCAAGGGGAAACTTTTAACTATCAAAATCGTGGTGTCTGGATTAATAGTCAGGATAAAACCATCATCCTGTTTGATCAGCCAGATCAACGTCTAGTCAAATATCCATTTGACTACATTACCTCTGTGGGTCATTACAATCTGGTTGAAGATCGCTTTAGAACTACGACCACTGTGATCAGTAACCCAATGATGGGAACCCATGTTAACCAACAAGTCCATCGGACACCGATGAAACGAGAGTTTCAAGTCAATATAGGAACACGGGATCAATTTAAACCAAATTACAGCCTTAAAGTGCTGTTTCCTTGGCGTAGCCCTCAAATGGCCAGTGAAATCCGTCAACTCCTTTCCGCTGATCATTATCAATAACAACAATAAAAAAATTTAAGGCAGTCAATCATGATCATTTCAAAAACTTTTATGCCATCTGTGCTGATGTTGGCAATCAGCACAGTCATGGTCGGATGTGGAGGCGGTGGTTCGGGAGGAGATTCTGGTTCATCCAATGGCGGTGGAACGGAAAATTCTAATAATGGCAGTACCAATCCTAAGCCCGTGACTTGTGCTGAAACTCAATATCTGGAAGAGGGTGCATGTAAAAACAAGGCAGTGCAGAATATCCAGTCCTTACCATTGAGTACGCTGATTCAAGGTCAAAGCTATCCATTATCGCTTCAGACAGATCAAGGGCTGGCAGTGACTTTTAGCAGTAACACCCCTAATATCTGTAATGTAAGTGGTAATGAACTCAAAGCGCTTAAAGTTGGTCAGTGTAGTCTGGCACTGACACAGGCAGGCACAACAAAAGTTCTACCACTCAATAGCAGCATGATCGTCAATGTGACTTGTGCTGCCGATCAATATCTAGAAAATAATGTTTGTGTAACTAAGGTCAAGCAAACCATTACCCCACTCAAAATCAAATACATCCTGACGGAGAGTGTGTGTTCACTGGATATTGAATCCAGTGCCAAACTTCCTGTCACGATTAGCAGTCTTTCTTCAGCAACCTGTACTTATTCTAATGGTGAACTCAAAGGGATTAGTGCAGGTGCATGTACCCTTAAACTTACCCAAGAGGGTGATACCAAAACACTGGCAGCAGAGAGTAAGACCATCAGTTTTGATGTGTTTAAGGCTTCATCTATGGGTGATGCACCCGATCTCAACAACTGTTATGCGGGTAAGCTCAGTGCAAAGTTTAGAAATGAATTCTTAAATGAAATCAATACGGTTCGTACCTTGCATGAGCTGCCAAGTATTACATACGACTATGCCCGTGAAGATGAGATGATGCAGACTGCCCTGATTCTTGCGGCAAACAACATCTTGACCCATTACCCTGAAGCGAATACAAACTGCTATTCAGATATTGGTGCGGTGGGTGCAAGAACCAGTAGTCTGGAAATGGGGGTAAGACAGAATAAGTATGACTATTCACCTGCCGAAAGCATTAGAAATATGGTGCATGACAAATTAAACCTGTTTGCAGGAGATGTGGAGCATCGACTCTGGATGCTTAACCCATTCTTACAAAAATCGGTGTATGGTTCAGTTAATGCGCCATCATTTAAGGATACCCGATTCCCTTACGTGGTCGGTACGTCCTATAAGGTGGTTTATCCCTTTAATCATACAACCACTGCACCACTCGGTGTGATTGCCTATCCCTACCACAACTATCCAGCCAAATATTATATGGCGGGTTCAATTCTCTCGATTTCAGTTTTAACCGATCAAAAGAACTTCTTTGCCAATCGCAATGTGGACTACGCCAAAGCCACTGTTGTTGTCACTGAACGAAGAACTGGAGCTAAACAGAAGATCAGCAATATTCGTTATGAAAATATCGGTGTTCCCAACCATATCCAATTTAACTTCAACGATTTGAAACTGAACGTGATCTACGATGTCAAGCTCAGCAATGTTCTAGTAAATGGTCAGCCTAAAGAATATTCCTATTGGTTTAACGTGAATGGTCGGTAAGCGAAAATAAGGACAACAATAGAATGACATTGATGATTAAAGAAATTCTCGTCACGAGTAAACCTGATACCTCTAATCTGGATGACATGATTGCTTTTTCTAGCCTTTATGACAGTTCAGTCAATTCCTCACAGCACATCTTACAGTGTGGCTTTATTGACAATGTGTTTTAACCTCTAAATAAATAAAGAGTCAAATCAAATGAAAAAATTAATATTCGCAGGATTATGTCTAAGTCTTTCAACGTTAGCCTTTGCAGGTGCAAAAGAAAGCCTTATCGGAAAGCGTTTAGTCTTAGATTTACCAGATACTGAATGCGCAGGATTGTCTTTTGCTAAAAATGGTAAAGATGCTGCGATGTATGCTGAAATGGGGCAATGCCAAGATCCTTTACTACTTCGAGTGAAATGGTTAGATGACAAGACCTTTATTTTAATTGAAAAAGTACGAACGAATAATATTTCCCCACCACGTAGCTATTTATATAAAGTCCAAAGCATCAATCAGCATTACTTAAAACTGACTCAGATATGGACGGGGTGGGGTGATTCAAAGGACGATACACTTGGCTATTATTTTAAATAGTATAAACAAGAAAGGTTGAATATATAAGTGAAAATAACAACTGCGCATTGGATTTGAAAGAATGAACTACTATGCAGAGGATCCCTTCTAGGTAACTTAATCTAGGAGGCAATATGCAAAAGCTGAAATTTCAGTACAAACGACCTGTAAAAAATTTTCCTAATGATGACATCCGAAGACGATTTCCTCATCTGAGAAGTAGATATTTTAAAAAGTTCAGTACATATCAAGAGCGTAGTTTTTATTTTCTACATTTGACTGAATATAAGAAGTATCCATTAAAACTTCGTGTTGCACGAGGTTCTGGCTTGCCCGAAGAATGGGATGATCTTCCATCTTCAGTCTACAATGTAGCTAAAAGCTGGAAACATAATTCTAGAAGAAGACATCAGTACTATAAAAATAAAAAGAATAGAAATAATTGATATGCGAAATATCAATTAAGATTTTGATAGTATTCTAAAAAACGATATGAAAATCTTATCTGCTAGATAAATATATTTTAAATGTGACTAAACAATTAGCGATATCTAATTTTTTTTATATCTTTTTTTAGATCGGAAATAATGTACACCTTCATCGTGCCCTCGCATAATTAAATATATTACATAGCGATTGGCGATCTATCCTTGAGCTGATTTTCTAACCTTCAATACCTCGACTGAACAGATCTAACATATCCTATAAATGCTGCCAACCTTCTTCTGGCTAGACATACGTAACATCATTTGTCCAGACCTTATTCGGTCACAGAAACTTCAAATTTGTGAGCTGAAAAAATCGTAGCTGTTGGTAAGTGATGATATGAATCTATTGTATGCCTATATGTAATTATAATAAAATTTATTAAATTAGATGCTTACATAAAAATCTTAAAGCCTTGCAAAAATAACATAAATCGATTAAATATTTAATTTATTTTCTTTTAGATTTAAAAAATTATGTATCTTAAACATTTAACCATTAAAAATTTTAGAAACTTTGAATCTATTGATATTCCGTTGAGTAATAATATCGTCTTGCTTGGAGAAAACAGGGTAGGAAAAAGCAATTTAATTTTTGCTATGCGCTTAGTGATTGATCAAACACTTCCGGACTCAGTTAGACAATTAAAAATTTCAGATTTTTGGGATAATTGCGATTTATCGAAAAAACCTCAAATTGAAATTCACTTAGATTTTACCGATTTTGAGGATGATCCTTATTTAACAGCATTGTTAACTGATTATAGACTTTCTCATGACCATACAACTATCCGATTAAGCTATGTTTTTAGATGTAAACCTGGGATTACTAGTTTACCAACAAGTAGCGAAGACTTTGAATTTATTGTGTATGGTGGAGGGGTTGAAACAAGGCCAATTCATAATCAAGTGAGAAGACGCATTTCTTTAGATTTTCTTGATGCATTACGTGATGCAGAAAATCAACTAGGATCTTGGAGAAATTCACCTTTAAGGCCACTTCTAGAAAATGCTATGGCATCAATAGATTCAACTGAATTAGCTAAAGTATCGGTTGATTTGGAAGCTGCAAATACAAAAATTATTGAACAACCTGCAATAAAAGAATTGAATGATTCATTAGGAAAAAAAATCCTAAAACTTTCAGGTAAAGGGCACGATTTAAAAACATCTCTACGCTTTTCTAATACCGATCCGTTAAGACTATTTCGCTCATTAGGTATGTATATAGATGAAGGCAAACGTAGTATTACTGAAGCAAGTTTAGGGTCAGCTAATGTTATGCTAATGGCTTTAAAACTAGAAGAGTTCTCATGGCGTAAAGAAAAAAATGAAAGGAATTATTCTCTATTATGCATAGAAGAGCCTGAAGCTCATTTGCATCCTCAACTTCAGCGCACTGTTTTTAAAAATATATTTGAAGAAAAAGATTCTTCCCAAGCTCTAATTATTACTAGTCATTCCCCAACTCTAGCTTCAATTGTTCCGTTACATTCTATAGTTAATTTAAGGTCTGTGAAAACTAGTACAAAAGCATTTTCACTAGCTGGTTTACCAATTGATGATGATGAAAAAGATGATATAGAAAGATATTTAATAGCAACCCGTTCAGAAATTCTATTTGCTAAAGGGATTATTTTTGTTGAAGGCGATGCTGAAGAGGCTTTAGTTCCGAGTTTTGCTGAAATATTAGGCTATGATTTAGATGGGCTAGGGATTACTGTATGTAATGTGGCTGGAACAAACTTCAATCCTTATATTAAATTAGCTGAAAGTTTGGGCTTACCTTCCATAGTAATTACAGATTGGGATCCTCTAGATGGAACAAAACCAGCATTAGGCAGAGCTAGATGTATTGGAATTTGGGATGCGCGTTGTGAAGTAAATTCTGCATTAAACAAGTTTACTGAAGCAAATATCACATGGGCTGAAACAGCAGATTTTGAGGAATTTAGTAGAATATGGGCTAAATTAGGATGCTTTCTTAATGATGAAACATTTGAAGTTGCCATAGCGAAAACACCTAATTTAAGTTCAGCATTATTAGAGATATTGGATGAACAAGGCTTTGGACCAACACGATCAAAACGTATTGAAGAATGGAAAACTAATCCGAGCAAAATAGATAGTACTCAGCTACTAGCTATGATTAAAGACATTGGTAAAGGACGTTTAAGTGGAAAATTGAAAAAGAAAATTGCTAGAGAGAAAAAAATAGAAGTCCCTAAATATATTCAGGATGCGATTGAGTGCATGGTGAAAAATGTCTAACTATACTACCTTGCAACAGGCTTTATCAGAACTTGAAAAAAATAAAGAGCAATTTGAGGCTGTGCAGTGTAAAAGACATTGTGTAGTTTTAGCTGGTCCTGGCAGTGGAAAAACAAAAACTCTTACTACAGCCATTGCTCGAACTCTTCATGAAGAAGTAATTGCTCCAAGAGCCATAGCCTGTATAACATATAATAATGAATGTGCAATAGAGCTTGAAACTCGGTTGGCAAAGTTAGGAATCGAAACTACAGGAACAAGTTTCATAGGTACAGTACATAGTTTTGCTTTAACTCAAATCATAATGCCGTATTATCGTTGTGTAAGCATTGATATACCGCCAGATTTTAAAGTAGCAACCTCTAGCGAGTGTCGTACAGCTAGAGAAAATGCTTATAAAAAAATATATAACGATTCAGGCGACCCACATAAACAGTGGGACTTTGCTAGTGAAAAACGAAATCGTGAAGTAGACAGAACCCTCCCTAATTGGAGAAGTCACAATCAAGAGCTAGCTGAATTCATTGAAGAATATGAAAAAGAACTAAGAAATCAAGGCCTCATTGATTTTGATGATATGCCTCTTATTGCATTCAAAATGATAAAAGAAAATTCATGGATTCGTGAAGCTCTAGAAGCTCGATTTCCAATTTTATTTGTAGATGAATATCAGGACTTAGGCCATGCGCTTCATGAATTAGTTTTACTTCTGTGTTTCAGTGGAAAGATTCGGCTATTTGCTGTAGGAGATGCCGACCAATCAATTTATGGATTCACAGGTGCAAATCCAGAATTACTACAAAGTTTGACTCAACGAAGAGATGTTCAATCGATACAGCTACGATTTAATTACCGATCAGGAACAAAAATCGTCAAAGCATCTTCAGCAGCACTTAATGAACACAGAAACTATGATAGCCCTGAAGGTACTCCAGAAGGAGAAATAATATTTAATCCTGTAAATGGTGGTTTAGATGAACAAGCATATTTCGTTGTAAATAGTCTTTTATCTGAGCTAAACAGAAAAGGTCATAAAAATGAAAACATTGCTATCTTATACAGAGCTGCTTGGTTGGGTGATAAAATTGTAGAAGCTTTAGATTACAGGGAAGTACCATATCATCGAACTGATGGTAATTCTTTAATTAAAAGAAGTTCAAAGTTTGCCCGCTTTATTGAGGATTGTGCAAAATGGGTTGCCGGAGGATGGAAAGTTGCAGAGCCACCATTTAATAGGTTACATAAACAAGCACTAAGTTTAGTTTATAGTAATCAATATACACAAAATGAAGAGCAAATTTTGCTGCTTCAGCTTATTAATTTTCTTCAAAAAAGTAGAACTATTGAAGAAACTACAAATGAATGGCTATTAAGGTTTAAATTAGAATTAGTAACGCCTTGGACAATAGTTTGCCGCAATAGCTTTCAAGAATGGTGTATTTGTTCAGAACTAATAGAAAAAACTTCCCCTACATTAAATAAAGATATCTCTCTTGAGCTGTTTTCTGGAAAAGTTGAAGGAACTGGAAGAGTAAATCTTACTACTTTTCATAGTTCAAAAGGACGTGAGTTTGATGCTGTAATCCTTTTTGGGGTTAATAATAGCGTGATACCTGTAAGTAGAGATAAAAAAACATCGAAAACATTACAAGAAGCAAGAAGAGTTTTTTATGTAGCTGTTACACGACCTAAAACTATATTACATTTAGTGTATGAAGAGAATAATCCCTCAGATTTCTTATGTGATTTTTATCAAAGATATAAACAAGAAAAACTGCATTAGATTTGATCAAAAATTTTGTTAGCAAGTATTTATTGAAAGCAATGAAAGACTCTAATTAGTTGTTACATTACAATCATTTGTGGGAAGAAAACCATAAAAGGAGCGAAAGTTGTCGATAGTCTTAAACGCATTTCCACTGAAAGTTTCTGAGTTGGAAGTTAAGGTTTGCGTGATACCTTATAGCAAGGAAATCTTAGATGAGTTTCGTATTAGTCATAGAAAAACTCATACATTTCACCGTAAAGGCAATAATATCCTGATCTTCTCAATGGATGGCACCTTTCCTAATTTTGGCGCACCGCAGACAATTTCGCTTAAGGATAATGTAGGTATTTTCTGTTCGCTGGTTAAGGCTGGGCTTACTAGGCATCTCAATGAGTTGGGACGTAATCCTTCTGGTTTTAATCCAATCGAGTTGGTAAGCATTAAGCCAAAAGATAATCTTCTGGCTCCGATTCTTGGTGAAACTTATCCATTTAAAATCTGCACAAAATATTCAATTGATACACGTATTATTCAAGGTCACCCATGTCTCGTTATTGACTGTACAACACGTAAAGTTATTAAAGAGAATTGTTTGTACTTTTTACATAGTGGGTTCGATTTGATTGGACGTTATGTCGTTTCCGAACAGAAAGATGGATATAAGAAATTTTTAGGGATGATTGGTGGTGTAACTGGAGAGGTAATTTCTGTTACTCAGCCAGACGGACAGATTGTGCAGACTAATGCCAGAGATATTTTCTTAGAGGCAAATCTGAAGAATTTCGATGATTTCATTTTTCACACGCACGGTATACAAAAAGATGCCATCGTAGAGCGTATTCGACAATCCATTTCTCTTTTCAATGGAGGTGATAATAAGAAGAAGCACATCGATAGGCTCAAGGGATACATTCAGTCAAATACCATCTCAATGCTTAATGGCATAAACATAGAAATTCACGATTCACCTGATATCCAGAAAGATTGCGGACAAATGCAGAAACCAATATTTGTCTTTAATGATAATGGACAAGCTGATTGGGTTGAAAAGGGATTGACGAAGTACGGTCCTTATACGAAGCGTACTTTCGATAGAAATGATCCTTCAATCTGTGTGATTTGTGCCCAGCATGACAAGGGCCGTGTGGAGCAGTTTGTTCGTAAACTCCTGAAAGGTATTCCCAACAGTAAGTATTTCAATAATGGCCTTGAGGGTAAATTTACGCTTGGTACGAGCCGTGTTGAAGTCTTCACGGCAGCCTCGGAGAATCTTGAGGGGTTCAAAAGTGCAATCGAAGATGCAATCCGAAAGAAAGCGGAGGATGGTGGCCGTTGGGATCTTGCTCTCGTGCAGGTTCGGCAGTCTTTTAAGAAGCTTAAGGTTGACGAAAATCCATACTATCTAGGCAAAAGCCTTTTTTTCTTGCATCAAGTACCCGTACAAGACTTCACAATGGAACTTCTGTCACAGTCTGACCATACCCTCAGTTTTTCGCTCAATAATATGGCTTTAGCCTGCTACGCAAAAATGGGAGGCGTTCCATGGTTACTGAAGTCCTCACCAACACTTTCTCATGAGTTAGTAATTGGCATCGGTAGTGCAAATATTGGACAGGAGCGTGGCATCAATGGACAAAGGGTTATGGGAATTACCACCGTTTTTTCTGGAGATGGTAGTTACATCGTTTCCAATACGTCAAAAGCTGTTGTACCAGAAGCCTATTGTGAAGCATTAACTACGATTCTTGGTGAAACTATTGAAAAAATTCAAAAGCGCATGAATTGGCAGAAAGGTGATACGATTCGCTTGATTTTCCATGCTCAGGTGAAGAAGTTCAATAAAGCAGAGATTCAAGCTGTTCGCACTATTATTGACAAGTATCACGATTATCAGATTGAGTATGCATTCCTTAAAATCTCCGAAGACCATGGTCTTCATATGTTCGACTCCTCTACAAGTGGTGTACAGAAAGGTCGATTGGCTCCACCTCGTGGAAAAACATTCCAACTTTCAAAACACGAAATGCTTGTTTACCTGATAGGACAGCGGGAGTTGCGACAAGATACAGATGGTCATCCACGAGGGTTAATAATTGACGTTCATAAAGATTCAACTTTCAAGGATATTAGATATCTAAGTGCACAAATTCACTGCTTTGCATCTCATTCTTGGCGAAGTTACTTCCCAAATCCGATGCCAGTGACAATAAGCTATTCAGATATAATCGCTCGAAATCTAGGATGGCTTAATCAACTTCCAGGTTGGAGTGACTCAGTCATGATCGGAAAGATAGGGCAGTCCCAATGGTTTCTGTAGAAAAAGACAATGCATATCAATTGCGCGAGTATATGTATATAAAAGTATGTAAAGGTGCCCGAACAGATCCGTTTAAGACTAGTTTCTTGTATTTTCTGAAATTATCTGAGAACCTTCCAATTTTCGATTATTCTTCTCTATCTTTATATCAACGTTGTGCAATCTCGGGCCTTCAAATTTTAACTGAAGAAATTCCAAGCCAAGATATCTCGCGTTTGCTTGGACAAGCCGCGAAGATCGACTCTACTCCACTGCCTTGGGTCTCAGATGTTTTTGGCGTTTTGGCTATAAAATGGTTAGTTGAAAAATTGGGTGAACCGAGCATTGATTGTGAGTTCAATAATTGGGTTTCAGGATTTCTAGAGCAACAAATAAGGGGTGATCACTTCGATATTTTTGAGAAAGATATAGCTATGTTTGTTATCAGAGGTGATTCTGTTGTTTTTTCCAGTGCATGTGTGCCACTGTTTCTTCATTACCAGAAGATAATAAGTATCGAAGATCACCAAAGCCGTCTTTCCCTCATTAACCGGTTCCTGAATGAATTTCGAGCGCTAGCAAAAGGAGAGGCTTCAAATGCAATTCTGAGCTTGATCATTTATGTATTCGATCAAATTAATCAGGATGTAGCTATAGTAGCGCCCAATGGATGGAGCTTCGATGATCTAGTTAAGTTTCTGGAAAATATTCCAGTTGGTCTCAAGCGCTGGACATGGGAGGAAGCTGGACGTACGAGAGGTGCTAAACCAGTTAAGTGGTTGATAGAGAACGAGTATCATGTTCAGAATCTCCTCTACATTATGCTCGCCCCAATATTTAATGACATCGCTGATGAAGTAAACCTTCAACCTGTCGGACAGAAGAACCCACGTCTTGATCTTTATTTGCCTACCTTACATACGATTATTGAAGTAAAGTACCGTAAGGACAATAAAAAGTCCTTTCCAATGCTTATTGGGGAGATCGCTGAAGATGCATCACTTTACCGTGTTGATACAAAACATAAAGATGCACATATTATCAGTTTTCTATGGGATAGGACTCGTGCGACACAAGAGCATGCCAAATTCAAGGAAGGTATTTTAAATATTGAAGGGATAGATGGCTGTGTTGTGATTAGTGCACCTTCAACAATGGATTGAAATTAAAAAGTTTTTAGAATATTAGTGGCTATTTAAAGAATAAATTTTGAGCAAATCTATGTGGCTCTAAAGTTAAATTAAAATAATTGAAAAATTTGTTTATAATTGAATAGTTACAAATCTAAAAGAATTAGTGATTCGGCCATTGGGGGAGATAAGATGGAGTACCAGACTTTTAGTAGGCATGGGCTGACAAAAGTATTACGTAAAAGTGATTTTCTCAATATTCCTAAAAGCTCTCAAGAGACTTACCGTGAAAGCTTAATTAATGATTCTATCTCTTCTGCACAAACTAAATTTAATGGCTCTAATTTGTCCTTATCATCATTTGTACTAAAAGGAAATTTAGTTTTCAAGTTAGAAAATCAAGCTCATATAATTGTTGAAAGGAAAATAACTTTTAACTTAAGACGCGCTTGTCAAATCCAAGCTCCTAATCGTAATAATATTATAGGTAATCTTAAACTCTTCTTAAGAGAGGGGGTTCCGTGCCGAGTATATAGGTTGGATATTAAAAAGTTCTATGAATCTTTTTCATATATACATATATGTAAAGAAGTTGATAATCTTTACAAGTTGAGTCCCCATAGTAAAAATCTGATAAAGCATATTTTAACAAAGCATCAGTCTCTTGGTGGAAGAGGCACGCCTAGAGGATTACCATTGAGCTCATGTATTAGTGAGTTAATGATGAAAGGTTTTGATAGTCAGATAAGGAATAGTAGTAATACTTTTTTCTACTCTAGATATGTGGATGATATTATAATAATTACTTCAGGGGTTGAGGATAAAAATGAATTTTTAAAATATATAAAAACTATTTTGCCCCATGGTTTGGATTTTAACTATAACAAATTAGAAATATCTGATAAAATAAATTCAGTGGGGAAGGTTTTAGATGTTAGTCCAAAAAAAGTTGTAATTAAATTTGAATATTTAGGTTATAAGGTTGTTGTTAGTGATCCTTATAAAAGTTCTAAAAATAATAAGCAGAGAGTTGTGGATGTAGATCTTGCTACTAAAAAGGCTAAAAAATATAAGTTAAGAATTACGCGTGCTTTCTATGATTTTGTAAAAACAAAAGATGTAAATTTACTTAAAGATCGTATTAAATACCTTGCTAATAATTTTAGGGTTTATAACGTTCATATTGAGAAAACAAAGCTTGCGGGTATTTATCATAATTACCCAGAAATTCAACTTGAGGCTAAAAATCTTAAAGAATTAGATCATTATCTAAGAGGGGTGGTTTTGACTAGGAATGGAAGAATAGGGCGATTTCTTGTACCTTTACTCACAGGGAAACTTAAAAGAGAGCTTCTTCAGAATAGCTTTTTAAAAGGTCATTCTGAGAAAAGATTTATTCATTTTTCTGCACAGCGTATTGCTGAAATAAAAAAATGTTGGGAGTATTAATTTTTAATCATGTCTAAGAAAAATTTGATTAAACGAAATGATTACGATCGAGTACTCATAACGGAAACTCTGCCCTATGAAACTCCAATTATATTTTCTAATAATGGTTTGTATGATCGAATTAAGAATATAAATATATTCTCATTATTTGAACAAAAGATAATTAAGGAGCTAGTTCTTTGTAATGGGGGGTACATAAAAAGTAAACCAACTAAGCCCTATCTTTATAAAATTAGAAAGAATGCGCTAGAGTATAGGCGACTTGCTTTATTGCACCCTGCCTCTCAATGGAAGATTAGAGAATTTTATAATGAATATGATAAGTTAATTCTATATTATTGCTCAGAAAATCCTGCTTCAATACGTGCACCAAAAAAAATTGCTAGTTCATTTTACTCTAAAGGTTCTTGGGAAAATATATATAAATATAAAACAGGAAGTGTTACATCAGATACAATAGATGGCTATGCTAAACATACACCTTCCTTCTTTACATATAAAGGATATGATCGTCTTTATAAGTTTTTTAATTCATCAGATTATTTTAATCTTGAGAAAAAGTTTAAAATTCAAATGAGTTTAGATGTATCAAAGTGTTTTGATAGTATATATACCCATTCAATGGCTTGGGCTACTAAGGAAAAAGAATTTGTTAAAAATAATTTGAATGTATCATCATTTGGTGAGGATTTTGATTTTACTATTCGACATGGAAATTATAATGAAACAAATGGTATCCCAATTGGACCTGAAGTTAGTAGAATATTTTCGGAAATAATTTTTCAAAGAATAGATGGTATAGTAATTGGATATTTAAAAAATCAAGACTTAATTTTTGATGTTGAATATACTTTTCGAAGATATGTAGATGATGTTTATATTTTTGCAAAAGATGAGGATGTAGCTAGAAAAATTTATTCAATTTATGCTGATACTCTAATGAAGTTTAATCTTCATACTAATAGTTCTAAGTTAAGTATCCAATATAGACCATTCGTTAGTAAAAAATCTAGACTAATTCATGGTGCTAGTAGTCTTGCAAATATATTTTTTGATACTTGCTTTATGAAAAATGATTTTGGTCAATTAAAACCAAAGAATATACATTCACCTTGGAAAGTTGCTAAAACATTTATTGATTCTATTAAAAATCTTTGTAATAGTAATGAGGTCGATTATGATGAAATCTCTTCTTTTATAATTTCATCTATTACAGAAAGAATTAAAAGATTAATTAATGTTGAAGAGGAAATAATTGCTGAAGAAGTTAAATCTTATTTCCATGTTATTAAAACCCTCCTAGAGGTTAGCTTTTTTCTTTACAGTGTTGCGCCGTCAGTTAGCTCATCTTATAAGCTAAGTACAATAATAATTTTACTTGTAAGATTTACTAATATTCGACTTAAAGTTCATCAGGATGAGGTGTGCCATAAAATATATGAACTTACTAGTCAACTTCTTCTAGATGAATCACAAAGTCAGGGAACTAATCCAATTGAAGGTTTTGTTCATTTAGAGTTTATTAATATCCTTATAGCAACTAGGGAACTGGGAGACGAATATTTAATTCCTGAGTCAGTAATTGAAGGTATTTTTCCTAAAATGAAAGATTTATCCTATTTTTCAGTCACATCCTGTTTGTTTTATATTAAAAATGCTGAAGGATTTGATAATATTCGAAACAATTTGAATGCCTATTTAAACAAAAAATTTGAGGATTTAAGTGATATAGCTACATGTAGCGAGAAATTACATTTATTATTAGATGTTTTAAGTTGTCCATACATTCCTATTAAATTTCGAAAAAAATGGTTAAAAGCACTAGGTCGAAGAATAGGGGTGCCAACGATGAGCCCAGTAGAAATAAATAATAATTTAGATAGTTTGACCAAAGGCTATTGGCAGATTAATTGGTCAGATGTTGATCTTCTTAATTCTTTAGAAAAGAAAGAGTTGAAGAGAGCGTATTAGTTGTTTAAAATTTGTTTTAGGGAAACAAGTAATCTTCTTTCACATTTGAGCAATCAGTGTGCACACCTGTAAAGCAGGCCTCTTTTTCATGGGAAATTATTTGGTTTTACGACTTAAGTTATTTTCTGAGTTTTATGAGTGCGAGTTGTTGAGTGAAGAAATTTGTTTGATAATTAGCCACACACCCAGAGGATTACCTGTTTCCCGCCTTTTATTAAATCCTAAACTTGTTTAAGTTAGTCCTAATGAAGATAAGTATTACAATACTTTGAAACAAGGTAAGCAATGTTCTTCAAGTGATGAATTAGAGTAGAAATTCAAAAATATGATAGTTGATAGCTGGGAATACTTAAAAGAACTATTTTGAGAACTTTTTTAAAATTAAGTAAGAGTTTCATTCTAATTCAAATTTGGATATGGTGAAGATGGATGATAGGACAGTATGAACTAATGATTTGTATCCTAATCTGTATACCTTTTTAATATAAATTTTATTTTATCAATTATAATAACTAGTTAGTCGATCAGTTTGTTAGACCCCTTCCTAAATTCTTGTTATAAAAAGCATTGTTTAAAAAAGACATTGTCACAAAATTTGGCACAAATTATAAAATCTATAAGATTCTATTAGATTTTAATTATTTGATAAATAATGAATTAAACCTAAATAGAATCTATTAAAAAGTTATTTAGAGAGTTCGAATCTCACCGCTTCCGCCAAATACAAAAAAGCCCTTATGAAAATAAGGGCTTTTTTATTTCTCTGTGTTTTAGATTAACAACTTTGTTGCAATCGCCCACATCATAAGTCCAACAACAACATCTAGAATTCTCCATGAACTGGCCTTTTTAAACCAAGGCAATAAAACTCTTGCGCCATAGCCTAAAGCGAAAAAGAAGATCCATGAAGAAAGTATGGTCCCAGCTGCAAATAAATACAGATGATCTGCAAACTGAACTGAAATCGAACCAACCAGAATCACGGTGTCTAGATAGACATGTGGATTCAGCCATGTGAAGGCCAAGCACATACCAATAATTTTAAATAGCGAGTCTTTTTCAATTTCACTGGGGTTGAGTGCTGAACTATTATTGATGGCTGAGTAAAAATTTCTAAGCCCGTATAAAAATAAAAAAGCAGCACCAAAGTATTTGGCAATGGTGACGATCAAGGGGAAGTCAATCACGATTTTTGAAAAGCCCATGACCCCTAAATAAATCAAGATAGAATCCGAAAGTGCACAGATCAAACAGACCCAAAAAACATGCTGCTGCTTTAAGCCTTGTTTTAGAACAAAAGCATTTTGCGCGCCAATGGCTAAAATTAAAGAAAAGCCAATACCAAGCCCATAGAAAAATGCAGTCATATTTTGGTTCCTCAATCATATAGGGTGGTCTGTGCTGGTTTTGGCTGGAAAACAACGTGCATATGCTTAGGCAAAGGCAGTTCGTCTAACGCTTGGATCAAGTGTTAGATGCTTTTTTCCATTAAAAATTTACTGTTTGCTATTATCTTTTTTTATTTATAAAAGTCAGTAAAATTAAGATTGTTTTGGTTTGGCTAAATTTTTTTAAGGTTTATGCTGAACACAAAACAAGGTGAAGCATCTTTTGCTATCGCAGAAAAGGGGCCTTTTGAATAGACTGTTATGAGGCTTCAAGAGTAAAAGCCAATGGCTTGTAGGTTGGACTTTAGCGATAGCTTTATTTATCTGAGATGGATATGACTGAATAAGTGTTTAGAGGTCGGTGATGTAGCAAAGCTGCTTAATCTTGTTGTCCGAAATACCCCCCTTATTTTTCAATTATTGCCCTTATTTTCAGAATTGTTTCAGATCAAAATTAAAAACAATCGACACAGGAAGTGTTCGAGGGAATACCCAAGCACATATTTAAAAATAATGAAGTGAGTCAGGCATGGACCTCAATCATAATATTCAAAGTGTAAACAATCTGATGCTCAGCAAAACACGAAAAGTGATTGCGCTGGGGTTTGCCACACAAGGCCTTGGCTACGCGACCGTGATGACGGCACTCCCGACAATAAAAGGTCGATTCAGACTTTCAGATGATCAGTTGTCGCTAATTATTCTAGGGGTATGTATTGCAGCGGCACTCGGTTCAATTTTAGCTGATCGTATCGCAGTCAAGCTTGGTTCACGACTTGCCGTTGTGACTGGTTTTATTTTTGAAGCGATAGGAATAGCAATTGCTGCATTTAGTCCAAATGTGATTCTTATGATTGCGAGTTTTTTGCTTTATGGGCTTGGACTAGGTTGTTTAGATGCAGCACTGAATATGCAAGCGGTTATGATGGAGCAACGGCTTGGTAAAAGTGTATTTGGTGGTTTCTTTGCTTGTTACACCGCGGCTGCATTTTTAGGGGCATTGATTATGTCAGCTACTGTTTCAACTGCACTCGGAGCAACGACAGCATTATGCATTGCAGTGGCGATCGCCTTCATCACCTCGCAACTCTCTAGACACTGGTTATTTCAGCAAAAACAATGCTCAGAAATACTTTCGCAAGAGAAACCAGCAATTCCATATCAACAGCTTCTCATCTTTGGACTGATTATTTTAATTGTGTTTATTGTCGATTCTGCAATCAGTACATGGAGTTCAATTTATCTCAAAGATGTTTTGGCAAGCTCGGCAACCATTGCTCCTTTGGGTTATGCAGCCTATCAAATTGGAATTTTACTCACACGCTTAAGTCTTGATTATTTACTACAATTTAAAACAGCGACATGGATTGCTTTAGTCACGCTCCTGATCGGGGCATTCGGATGTGTATTGTCTGGAATCAGCCATTCATTAGTGACCGTTATTTTGGGTTTTGCATTGGCTGGTGTTGCTGTAGGTGCTTTGGTGCCACTTACATATTCTGCTGTAGGTCGTTTGGATGAAAGCCGGCGTGATGAAATTATTGCTCGAGTTAATATTTTTAATTATGGCGGTGCAGTAGCGGGTGCGGTCATTGTTGGGCTATTAGCAACACCTTTTGGTTATGCACCGTCCTTTATCGGTTTGGCTTTTGCTTTACTCAGTATCATTTATTTGAGAAAAAGACTGGTTTAATTTTTATCAATCAGGACAAAGCTATTTTGTGCTGGTTATGATCATCTTTTTTTATTTTTAAAATTTAGTAAGATTAAAGTTGTTTAGATTTTCCTAAATTTTTTTAAGGTTTTTATGCTGGACAATAAACAATGTGAAGCCTTCTTTGCAGTTGCTGAACATGGAAGCTTCGAACAAGCTGGCGCCAAGCTCTGTATTACTGCATCAGCAGTGACATTGAGAGTCCAAGCACTTGAAAAAGAATTAGGGCAACTACTGCTGATTCGGGGTCGTCCTTGTATCTTAACCCAAGCAGGTCAGCAGATCTTCGAACACATACAGCACATTCGACGTTTAGAACAGAACTTACTTCATGGTTTGACTGGTGGAGGAGAATCACATTTTTTCAAGACTGTGATTGGTTCAAATGAAGACTCTTTAGCGACATGGTTGCTTCCTGCATTAAAGGATGTGTTACTCAAAGAAAAGATTGTGATTGAGCTGAGAACAGATGACCAGTCTCATACCTATTCATTATTAGAAAAGGGTACGGTAAGTGCCTGTATTTCAATTGAAGATCAACCCATGCGCGGTTGCCGTGCGCAATATTTAGGTTTGATGCGTTATCAAATGATGGCGACAGCGCAATTTAGACGGAAATGGTTTTCAGAAGGCATTCATCGAGAAACTTTACGTGCTGCACCTGCGATTATTTTTAATGAAAAAGACCGTATGCATTTTGATGTTCTGGAAAAACACTATGGATTGATGAAAGGTACTTATCCTTGTCATTTAATTCCATCATCAGAGTCTTTTGTGTCCGCTATTAAATTGGGGTTAGGCTATGGCATGGTGCCCGAGCTGCAACTGAATATTGAAAATAAAGCAGAAGTATTGGTTGGGTTATTGCCTGATATTAGCGTTGATATTCCACTGTATTGGCATCATTGGGATCAACAATCAAAGCCATTGCAGCTTTTGACTGAGCATATTGTAAATCATGCTCGATTAATTTTGGCCTAAGATGAGAGAATAAAAATTATTATATCGGGTATAGAGAAATATTTTAAATGCATGAGCTAACATTACTTCTAAAACGTTTAATTGGTGAAATGAAACCTAATAAACTTTTAGAAGCAATGTCAAAGCTAAATGAAGTCTGAATATTTTATTGGACGACAGTGATTAGAAAATCCTAGAACCTCCAATATATTGTTTAGAGACATTATTTAAGGCAGTTAATATACGGTTAGCATCTTTCGTGCTTAATGCTTCACTGAGCTCATGCATATAAGCGACAATTTGTGCTTTTACTTTGTCTGCGAAAACTGGTGTGACAGCTTGATCTTCATAGAGTAGGACATAGTTTTTTGCAAAACCATAAATAAGAAATAAGGCGTTGTGTTCAAGCGGGTGTTCAGCAGCAACAATGGCTTGTTCACATTGATGTTTTAATTGTTGGTAGGCATCCGTTCCATTTGGAAGAGTTTGAAACGTTTCAAATATAGATTGGAAATTCATTTGAATTACTCGCTCAAAAAGAAAATCTACAGATGATTGAACTAAAAATCAAGAAAAATTTATTATTTTTGATGATGAGTTATTTATGCAATGATTCAGATTATTTTGCTTTAAAGAATTAAATATTTATTGGCAGATTTAGTTTTATCCCTGTACAAAAGTTGAATATAGCAGTTGGGTCAAAAAATTATTTAAAGTTTTTTACATTTCCGATACTAGTCATATACATGCTGTACAAATCAAAAAAGGCCTTAATATGGGAAAATAGTAACAATTATTTGATTTTGATCGTTTTAGGTGATGGTTGTGAAGAATATTTTATTACCCGCTATTTTGGTATTTGGTTTGGTTGGCTGTACTTCGATCACAACTATGTCTCCTGCTCAATTTAACCAACTCAGTACAACACAGATTCCATTTTCAGGAAGTTGGACAGGTGAGATAGGGGCTGCATCAGTCGCATTAAGTCTGAACCGCCAAGGTAATGGGGTGCTGTGTATGGACGACCGTAAGGAAGTCATGTCTTATCAGGTAAAGTTGGTTGATAACACTTTATACAGTGATAAAGGGGTCAAGTTTAAAGTCAAAGCGTTGAATAACAGCAAGGCCAACATTCACATGAGTTTATTGGGATTAGGGGTTAATCTTGATCTGAATAAAGATGATGCGTTAAAGAATGCCACTGTAGGTTGTAAGCAAGCCCTAAATTAATTTTGTATTACGATTCTAAACCTTGCCTGTGATCGCAGGCATTTAAAATTTTCCGCAGATTAAAGAGACCGTTATGTTTTCTCCTTATATTCATGCGTTTGCATTATTTTTCTCATTGCTCAATCCCTTTCTGATGAGTGTCTACATGGTCGGGATGATCCGTAATACCGATGCAAAGGTATTTAGTAAAGCTTTGATACAGGGCAGTTTGATCGCCTTCGGGGTATTTATTCTATTTGCTTGGGGCGGTGAGAATATTTTTAGTCGCTATTTAAATGTTCGTTTCGAATCTTTTCAAATTTTTGGTGGCTTAATTTTCTTGGTGATTGGCTACCGTTATGTCTTTCAGGGTGCGGAAACGATCGGAGAAATGCGGGGGGCGCCTGAGCATCTGGCGGGTACCATCGCGATGCCATTTATGATCGGTCCAGGCACAATTAGTGCGGCGGTGGTCACTGGGGTGAGTGTACCTTTTACTGGGGCAATAGCCGTTATTGCAATTACTTTGATTTTAACCTGTAGCATTTTGATCCTGATGAAATTTGGTCATGATCATTTACGCTATAAACATGCAAAATATATCGATCGCTATTTTGATATTGTTGGGCGTTTATCTGCTTTGCTGATTGGTACGATCGCAATTGATATGATTGTAAACGGTATCATTGGGCTGATTCGTTCAGCCCATCTGAGTTGAATTGTATAAAGCCCAGATTTCTACATCTCAGGTATTTTTTCAAAGATTCTCTTTCTTTTGGGGACGCATTGAATCAAAAATACTTGGGATGTCATTATTTTGAATTAAACAATAACAAGATCATAAAAAGAATTGATGATGTTTTATCATTTTGCGCATATGTTTATACCCCTGAATAAACGATAATAATCATGTTGTATTCTCTATGAGCTCTTCCCATGTATCAATTAGATCAAGCAAACCAAGCACCTGACGACCAGTCAGAGCTTACAATGACCGTTTTGATGACACCTGATATGGCCAACTTTTCAGGTAATGTTCATGGTGGAACGATTTTAAAGTTACTTGATCAGGTTGCTTATGCTTGTGCAAGCCGATACTCAGGCAGCTATGTTGTGACTTTATCTGTTGATCGCGTTAATTTCAAAGAACCAATTTATGTCGGGGAACTGGTCACATTTCTGGCCAGTGTCAATCATGTTGGGCGCACTTCGATGGAAATTGGCATTCGTGTTGAAGCGCAAAATATTCAGAAGCGTACCATTCGTCATACCAATACTTGTTATTTCACTATGGTTGCAGTGGATGAGCAGCGTAAGCCGAAAGAAGTACCACAATTAAATCTAGATACAGAATGGAAGCGTTGTCGCTTTGAGGCTGCAGAGCAGCGTAAGGCGACACGTTTACAAGAAGTTCATCAGCCTTCATGCAGTATGTTTAAGAAAACCACTCAATGCTAATTTTTTAATACAGAGCTTATTCAAAAAATAAAAGATCGAACCGCAGCATGGTTCGATCTTTTTTTACATTTGTAATGAAGTAAATTTTAAATCATTACAAATGTTGGTCTAAGGATCTGGAGGAACCTTAAGATCTAATTAGTTTGTTGGTGCAGGTGTAGACGCAGGTGCTTCAGTTGCTGTTGCATCAGTTGCAGCTTGACCTTGAGTTTCAGGTTGCTCTTGAGTTGAAACAACAACTTTATCTTCAGTTTGTTGTTCTACTGGTGCTGCAAATGTAGAAGCTGCAGCAAGAGTAAGTGTAGTCGCAAGAACAGTTTTGATAAATTTCATGTTTGGCATCCTTATTTCATTTAAAATAACAACCGCAATAGGAGGATTCGGTTAATCCCAATCTCTCAATTTCGGCATGAGGTCCATGCTATGTGCCAAACGTATTTGCGGCAATGTTCTTAACAATCTATTACGTCTATCTTAACAATATGAAATATTGAATCGCTTTATGTAGTTGCTATGTAAACATCATGGAGAAATTAAGGATTAAAATGTATGAAAATATGTTTTTGTGATTAAAAAATGATCTATTATTTTACGTGTTTTAAACACTAGTCTTCTTTTTCTAAAAAGTTATTAATTGAATAAACCATTTATATCTTATTTTTAAATAAGATTTTTAGATTTAATGTGTGATGAATATCTCTTTATTTTTATTTAATCGCTTGTAAGTCTAATTATAGGGAAAATCATTCTTTATTTTATTTCATCAATTTTTCGCTTTAGAATGAAATAAATTTTCAATGCGAGTCGATCGTGAAGGTTATTGCTCCCAAAACAGTTCCCACTCATATTATTTCTGGCTTTTTAGGGGCAGGTAAGACCACATTATTGCAGCATTTGCTCACTCAAAAGCCTGAGCATGAAGTTTGGGCGATTCTGATGAATGAGTTTGGGCAAATTGGGGTTGACCAACAATTAATTACCCAGCAACAAGGTTATGCGGTGAAAGAGTTGCTCGGTGGTTGTTTGTGCTGTAGTAGTCAATTGCCGATGCAGATAGCACTTTCGCGCTTACTCAGTGAAAGCAAACCTGATCGTTTATTTATCGAACCAACGGGTTTAGGGCATCCAGCACAGTTATTAGAGCAACTGACTGAACCACATTGGCAAACGAGCTTGGCAATGCGAGCTTTGGTGATAGTTGTAGATGGAAGTCGTCTACATGATCAGGATTGGGTCAAACAGAATTTATATACCGATCAATTAAAAGCGGCACAAATTGTGGTGTTGTCGCATATCGATTGTATGACAACAGCAGATCATCAAGCCTATGCGGCTTTAAAACAAGAATATGAAACCTATGTCCAGTATTGGATTGAAGCTGAAAATGGACAGATGGATATTCAACACTTGGATATTCAGCAGCAACCTGTACAACGTAAGATTCAACCCTTATTAAGATTGCAGAAAATACAAGCTGTAGAACAGACGCCAGAAATAAAGCAACTCCCTTATCATTATGTTGAAACGGCTCAGGGCTATACGGTCGCGGGTTGGAAATTGCCGAAACGCTGGCAATTTAATTTTCATGATTTATTAGATGTGTTGTGTGCGCAACAAGACTGGGTACGAATTAAAGGAATTTTTAATACTGATCAAGGCTGGAAAAGTTTTAATTTTAATCCGCAGCAATTTAACTATAAGTCGGCCGAGGAGAGCATTGATAATCGAATTGAGGTGATTTGTCAGTCAGCACGTGACTGGTTGGCTTTTGAAACACAATTATTGCAGTGCCGTATCGATCCGATTGATGATCAACTTGATCAAATCGCACATGCTTCTCGGTAAAATAGAGTATGCTTAGCGCCAAATTTGAGAACACTTTATTTAAGAGTTTAGTTTATGGCGTTAAAAGCAACAATATATAAGGCAGACCTCAATATTGCCAATATGGATGAGCATATTTATGCCGATTATCAGCTCACGCTTGCTCAGCATCCTTCTGAAACCATTGAACGTTTAATGGTTCGTATTTTGGCTTATGCGCGTTTTGCCGATGAACGTTTAGAGTTCACCAAAGATTTATTTGAAACTGATGAGCCAGCGTTATGGCAAAAAGACTTGACTGGACTGTTAGAGAAATGGATCGAAGTCGGTTGTCCATCTGAAGATAAAGTGAAAAAGGCGAGTGCACGTTGTAAGAATGTTGCAGTTGTGACGTATGGTTCTCAGTCAGATGATTGGTGGCAGAAAAACACCAAGATTAAAACCTTAAGCAATGTACAAGTGTGGCAATTGGCCCCACAGACTACGCAGGCACTTGAGAGCTTATGCGAACGTACCATGCAATTGCAGCTGAATATTATGGATGGCGAATGGACCTTATTAAGCGACAAAGGTCAGGTCGACATTCAGTGGCAACAATTGCAATAATTTAGCTTGAGTGATTTGGAGAGATAGAAATGAGCACAGAATTAGAAATTATTGATTTAAAAGTTGGCGAAGGTAAAGAAGCAGTTCGTGGTGCCTTGATTACGACTCACTATACCGGTTGGTTGGAAGATGGAACAAAGTTTGACTCATCATTGGATCGTGGTAACTACTTTGAAACGGTGATTGGTACTGGACGTGTGATTAAGGGCTGGGATCAAGGCATTATGGGGATGCGTGTAGGTGGAAAGCGTAAATTGATTGTCCCTGCACACTTGGCTTATGGCTCACGTAAAATGGGCAAGATCATTCCAGCCAATGCCAATCTGACTTTTGAAATTGAACTATTCGACGTAAAAACACGCGACGAATAACGATTTTGCTATTCAAAAAATAAAGCGATTTGGTCTATTTTTAGACGAAATCGCTTTAAAATCATAAGCATAAAATAATATTTATAATCATATAATAAGGTTTTGATTTTTAAAAATATTTCTTTTATCTGAATTTTATTGCAGCCTAAGAAAAAAATATTGATTCTCAATATACAGTCCTGTATATCTTTGAGTTAAAAGAGCAATTTTTCCATTGGCCTTAATTTTTTGAATAACAAGTGTTTATTCTAAGGTCATGAAAGTTTGCTTTTCAGGTGGCTATCAGGTGATCGGGGAATATGTCACTTATAGTTTATCCATTATAAAAATGCGGCAATAAGCAACGATAAAAATTTGAGTGAATAGAGGTCGATATGAATGATTATTTGGATATCACGGCATCGGAATTATTAAAAGAGTTAGATCATTTTTTTTTGATTGATACCCATGATGGTGCACAGACAGGCTTTTGGGTGAATGAAAAAGCGCTGATCGATAAGCATTACTGGATTGATGGTGATTATAAGATTGAAATCCTCAGATCATTACAACCTTCACATCAGTATGCACCGCATGACTATAAAATAACGCGATTAGCAGCCAGTGAAGATGATACGAATGTTGTACTACTGGAATATGATGGTGTGCATAAAAAGATACTGACTTTCCGCCGTGGTGAATGGGTGAATCGCCTGAATAAATATTTTTATCAAAAAGAACGCCACTATTTACAGCAGCTTGCAGATCATCCGAATTTCCAGTCAATTGAATACTAATTCTTTTTATTACGATTTAACGCTCCTGATATAGATGTATATGAGGAGCTATTGTTATTAAAAAATATTCAATCAAAGTGTGATTGATTTCATAAAAATTACATTTAAGTTTATTTTCAGCTTTTAAAATTATAAATACAATCCGTACTTCCAGCTGAACATCAAAAACATCTTATTTTTCCATAAAGTTGTAAGATGATGCAGGCATGATCTGCGATCAGCGAATTTCTAATCTTGAGACGATATCTCTATGACAACACGTTTAGTGTCCCCGACGTTAAAAACTTTTTTAGGTCTTGTGTTTGGGGTGGTTGCCAGTACCACAACTTTTGCGGCAAATCCAAAAATCGATGCGACCACATTGACCGTCATTGGGTATCACGAAATTACAGATCGAAAAGATGCACTGATTCCAAGCTATGCAGTCACCGCAAAGCAGTTTGGTGAGCACATCGACTGGCTGAAAAAGAATGGCTATCATTTTATTAATGTTGATCAATTGATCAAAGCACACCAAGGCAAATATAAATTACCGAGCAAACCTATTTTGCTGACGGTTGATGATGGCTATCAGTCATTTTATCAAAATGCATATCCGATTATTCGTGCGAAAAAGATTCCAGTGGTTTTGGCTGTCGTTGGTTCATGGTTGGAGCCTAAAGCAGGGCAGAAAGTTGATTTTGGTGGTGAGCCAATTGAACGTAATAAAATCTTAAGTTGGGATGAGCTGAAGGAAATGCAAAGCAGTGGTTTGGTTGAAATTGCCAGCCACAGTTATCATTTACATCAAGGGATTAATGGTAATCCGCAAGGTAATTTAGAACCTGCTGCGATTACGCGGATTTATGATCCTAAAACCAAGAGTTATGAAAGTGATGCGGTGTATCAAGCCCGTGTTTATCAAGATTTAAAAACCAATAATGATCTTTTAAAAGCACATGGTTTGCGTTCGCCACGCGTAATGGTTTGGCCTTATGGTCGTTATAATATGCAATTGGTACAAACGGCTAAGCAGCTGGGTATGCCGATTACCATCACTTTAGATGATGGGGCCGATCATGCCAAACAATCGCTACAAAATATGAGTCGTATTTTGATTCAGGGCAATATGTCGACCAGTGCTTTGGCGCAAGAAATCAAGAATCGTGAACTGAATCTAAATGATAACAATCGGCCGCAAAAAATTATGCATGTCGATTTAGATTATATTTACGATCCAGATACCAAACAGCAAGAACGTAATCTCGATCATTTGATTGATCGTATTAATGGCATGGGTGTAAATACGGTGTATTTACAGGCCTTTTCTGATCCTGATGCCAATGGTTCTGCCGATATGGTGTATTTCCCAAATCGTCATATCCCAATGCGTGCAGATTTGTTCAATCGCGTGGCTTGGCAGATTCAGACTCGTACTCCAGTGCAGCGTTTATACGCTTGGATGCCACTCTTGGCTTGGGAACTGCCTAAGACTGATCCTGTGTCGAAAGATTTAGTGGAAACCCAGCAAGCAAAAGCGGGCGAGCATTTGAATATGGGCTATATTCGTCTTAGCCCATTTTCGCCAGAAGCTCGTCAGACCATTAAAGAGATTTACCAAGATCTTGCTAAATCAACACCATTTGATGGGCTGTTGTTCCATGATGATGTGACCTTGTCAGATTATGAAGATGCCAGTCCGGATGCGTTGGCAGCGTATGCCAAACAAGGCTTACCAACAGATCTTGCCAAAATCCGTGATAACGATGCCGACTTGCAAAAATGGACAGCATATAAAACCAATTATTTAGATGATTTTGCAATGGAGCTCGCAGGAGAGGTTCGTCAGTATCAACCTTTCCTAGTCACTGCTCGCAATCTTTATGCACAAGTGGCTTTAAATGCTTATGCAGAAAACTGGTATGCTCAATCCTTAGAACAATCCCTGAATCGTTATGACTTTACAGCGATTATGGCGATGCCTTATATGGAACAATCGGACAATCCAGCCAAGTTCTATTCAGACATTATGAACCGCGTGAAGCAGTACCCAAATGGCATTAAAAAGACGGTGATGGAGCTGCAGGCGGTGAATTGGCGCAATGACCAAAAAGTGCCGTCTGAAGAAATGGCAGCGACGATTAAGTCTTTATATGAGCAAGGTGCAATGCATGTAGCCTATTATCCAGATGATCCGATCAAAGGACATCCAGATGTAGAAACCATGCATAAGGCTTTTAGTCTAAAATCATCTCAATTAGTACCATAGTCGAGTAATGTAGATGAGTTGGATTGCTTTATTGTGGTCATATGCCATTAAGTTTGTTTTTTACTATCCACTATTTATGTCGTATTTATGGATGGTTGGGGCAATTATTTTTTACTGGAAAGAGCGTCAAGATCCTCCCTATCAGCAACCCGCAGCTTTGCCTGAATATCCTAAAGTCGCGGTCTTAGTGCCGTGCTTTAATGAAGGGGATAATGCTGAAGAAACCATTAGCCATGCACTCAAATTGGATTATCCGAATTTTGAGGTGATTGCGATTAATGATGGTAGTTCTGACAATACCGCTGAAGTACTAGATCGATTAGCCACGCAGTATGAAAAATTACGTGTAGTGCATTTGGCACAGAACCAAGGCAAAGCCATGGGGCTACAAGCGGGTAGTTTGATGACCGATGCAGAATTTCTGATCGGGATTGATGGCGATGCTCTGCTTGATCCACACGCGGCCAAATGGATGATGCGACATTTCTTGGAAGATACAACCGTTGCCGCAGTGACCGGTAATCCACGTATCCGGACACGTTCGACCTTACTTGGGCGAATTCAAGTGGGTGAGTTCTCTTCGATTGTTGGCATGATTAAGCGCGCACAACGTACTTTTGGCCGTCTATTTACCGTATCGGGTGTCATTACTGCCTTTCGTAAAAGCGCAGTACATCAAGTTGATTATTGGTCTCCGAATATGTTGACTGAAGATATTGATATCACTTGGAAATTACAACGTGCAGGTTGGGATGTGCGTTTTGAGCCAAATGCCTTGGTTTGGATTTTGATGCCTGAAACTTTAAATGGTTTATGGAAGCAACGTTTACGTTGGGCCATGGGTGGGGCACAGGTTTTGGTTAAAAATATTGATGTGTTTTTAAAGCCTAAACTTAATTTTTTATGGCCTTTGATGTTTGAGCTGTGTTTGACACTCATTTGGTCATATTTGATGCTTATTATGGCGGTGATCTGGTTATTGCACTTTATCTTTGCAATCCCAGCGCTGGCTGTGGTGAGTTCACCATTTTTACCATACGGTAGTGGAATTTTATTAGGTGCGACCTGCTTAATTCAGTTTGCTTTAAGCAAATGGATGGATAGTCGTTATGAGCCAAGCCTAGGGAAAAATTATTATTGGATGATTTGGTACCCGTTTGTGTTTTGGTTGATCACGATTACTGCTACAATCGTCGCCTTTCCAAAGGTGCTGTTGCGTAATGATGAGAAACGTGCCCGTTGGATTAGCCCAGATCGTGGAATTCGTTGAATCGGAAAGATTCATTTTGCTGAGTAACAAGCAATGAAAGCTGACAGTTTAATTATTGATGTACGTCGCCAACTCCCATGGCATAAACGTTATTTTTCAACTACAACCACCGCAATGATGTGGGCGTGCTGGTTGCTGTTATGGCGTCCGTTTATTTTGGTATGGGTGCTGGTTGAATTGCAAAAAACGCATATCGCACAACGTTTAATGTCCGCATTTAGCGATGGCATTGAGCATGGTGTAACCGCATTATTTATGTGTGCAGTTGCATTGTTGTTGTGGAGTTTTTTGCCAGCGAAACGTGTGCATCAAAAGCATGCTGTTGAAAAAACCTTACCTGATTATGCACGTTATTTCGAATTACCTGAGCAAGAAATTCAGGTTGGGCGTCAGCAGAAGGTTAGCATCGTACATCACGATGAGAATGGTAAAATTATTCGCGTAGAATAAACTTATTGTTCTAAATCAAGAATATCAAATGCCTTAATTAAAAATTAAGGCATTTTTTATTATATGTTCTTAAATTTTAGGCATAAAAAAACCAGCTTACGCTGGATTTTTATTTGCACCATCTTTCATTAGTTGTAAGATGGTGCCCGAGGCCAGACTCGAACTGGCACGCTTTGTGGGCGGGGGATTTTAAATCCCCTGTGTCTACCGATTTCACCACTCGGGCATGTGCGCAATAATAGAGGACACTTTAAAACTTGGCAAGAGCAAAACTTGCTATTTGCTTTCTTTTCAATCAATTCATGTGCTTATCTGATGAAAATTAAGCACTGTCATGTAACTTTCATGATTCTTTCATCAAATTGAGATCAAAGCTTCATCTAAGCCCATTAATTTCAATCATTTACTTAGTAGTGATAAAATTAAGGTAGCTATCCAAATGACAGCAAAAATTTCACGACGGGAACTCATTCAAAAAAGTCTATTCGGTTTCGGGGCATTATCTTTATCTACGGGGTTTACAGGGTGTAACGACAGTTCAGATCAAGAGACAGCAGTATTACAAGTCAATTTTGAACATGGGGTGGCCAGTGGCGATCCTTTACAAGATCGCGTGATCTTATGGACGCGTTTGACACCAAGCGACAGCAGCGCACGTCTGCAAGTGACTTGGGAAATTGCTTTAGATCAGCAATTCAAGCAAATCATTAAAACCGATAAAGTCACGACAACTGCAACGTATGATTTTACTGTAAAGGTAGATGCCACAGGTTTAAAACCAGATCAGTCTTATTTCTATCGCTTTATCTTCGGGGATAAGGTTTCACCTGTGGGGCAAACCAAGACTTTGCCAAGCCGTGCGACAAAAGTCAGTTTTGCGGTGTGCTCATGCTCTTATTATCCAATGGGGTATTTCCACGTCTATCGTGAAATGGCCAAGCAAAATGTCGATGTGGTGATCCATTTAGGTGACTATATTTATGAATATGGTGCAGATGGTTATGCGACAGATGAAGCAGTTCGTAAGCTTGAAGCAGATAATAATACAGAAATTATCAAATTAGATGATTATCGCAAGCGTTATGCGCTCTATCGTAAAGATAAAGACTTACAGGCATTACATCATCGTCATCCATTTATTGTGATTTGGGACGACCATGAGTTAGCCAATGATGCTTGGCGGGATGGGGCTGAGAATCATACAGAAGAAACATCGGAAGCAAAGAACGAAGGTAAGTTTTTAGAAAGAAAATTAGCAGCTCTACAGGCCTATTTTGAGTGGATGCCGATACGTCCTGTCGATGATCAACACACCAAAATTTATCGCCAGTTTGATTTTGGGGGGCTTGTCAATTTAATGATGCTAGATACGCGAATTATTGCGCGCGACAAGCAGTTGAACTATGTCAACTATATGACAACGAATGGTTTGGATATTGCAAAATTCCAAGCAGATCTCACTGATCCAGTACGTACCTTAATGGGGGAAACTCAGCGTGAGTGGTTATTGGGGAGTAAAGAGAAAAATATCGTAGGTGTCTTGCAAAGCTCAACTGCAACGTGGGATGTTTTAGGTCAACAGATTCTAATGACCAAAATGTTGGTCCCAGCAGAGTTGCTGCTTGCCTTGGATGAAATTACTTCGGGACATCCGAGTGATGAAACTTTGGAAAAAATGAATGCACAGATTACTGAGCTGATTACGCTGAAATTCCGTTTGCAGAAAGGTGATCCGACGCTGACTGCACAAGAAAAAGCGCGTGTTTTGACAGTTGCACCTTATAACCTAGATGCATGGGATGGTTATTTTGCTGAGCGTGAGATTGTATATGGCACTTTGGCACAGTTAAAGAAAAAAGTAGTGGTACTGGCAGGGGATACTCATAATGCGTGGTCATCGAATTTATACAGTAAAGATGGTGCTTTTGTCGGGGTGGAGTTAGCAACCAGTTCGGTGTCTTCGCCAGGTTTGGAAAAATACTTAAATATTCCATTGGCGCAGTTGCAACAATTTGAATTTGCATTCACAACCTTGATTGATGAGCTGAATTATTGCAACTTAAATCAAAGAGGTTATTTGGTCGTGCAATTTGACGCTGCACAGGTTCAATCACAGTGGATTTATGTCGATTCGATCAAAAAGCCTGAATATGTGATTGATCAAACACGGGGCTATCAATTGAGTTTGGATAAAAACTTATTGCCCGTGAAAACAGGGCAGCAAGTGGCATAAATTTAAAAAGTGAGACAAAGGCCAAGTCGATGTACTTGGCTTTTTTATGATTTTCTAAATTTCAGGCATAAAAAAACCAGCTTACGCTGGATTTTTATTTGCACCATATTTCATTAGCTGAAAGATGGTGCCCGAGGCCAGACTCGAACTGGCACGCTTTGTGGGCGGGGGATTTTAAATCCCCTGTGTCTACCGATTTCACCACTCGGGCTTTACCAATGGAGGCGGAGGTCGGAATCGAACCGGCGTACACGGAGTTGCAGTCCGCTGCATGACCACTCTGCCACCCCGCCATCTCTTGGTGATGCACATATTAGCAATCTTTAAAAAAAAACAATAGTGTTTATAGCGAATATGCACATAAAAACAACATCTAAAAGAATATTGCTCAAATTATCATGTATTATTTACGCAATTGATTCATACCCACTTTGGAGATGCGCTGTGGCATTGGTTTTAGACGGTCGTGCATTAGCAAAACAAATTGAAACGGATTTGTTGGTACGTGTAGAAGCATTAAAAGCAAAATCGGGGCGTACCCCAATCTTGGCAACCATCTTGGTTGGTGATGATGGTGCATCTGCAACTTATGTACGTATGAAAGGGAATGCTTGCCGCCGTGTTGGCATGGACTCATTGAAAGTTGAACTTCCAAAAGAAACCACAACTGAACAATTATTGGCTGAAATTGAAAAATTAAATGCCAATCCAGATGTACACGGAATCTTGTTACAACATCCAGTGCCAGAACAGATTGATGAAAGAGCGTGTTTCGATGCGATTTCATTGGCAAAAGACGTTGATGGCGTTACTTGCTTAGGGTTTGGTCGTATGGCTATGGGTGAGGCTGCATATGGTTCAGCAACTCCAGCTGGCATCATGACCATTTTGCAAGAAAACAAAATTGAAATCGCAGGTAAGCATGCGGTTGTTGTGGGCCGTTCTGCTATTTTGGGTAAACCAATGGCGATGATGTTATTACAAGCCAATGCAACTGTGACGATTTGCCATTCACGCACTCAAAACTTGCCAGAATTGGTTAAACAAGCAGATATTATTGTCGGTGCAGTCGGTAAAGCTGAATTGATTCAAAAAGATTGGATCAAGCAAGGTGCTGTTGTGGTTGATGCGGGTTTCCATCCACGTGATGGTGGTGGTGTAGGCGATATCCAATTGGTCGGTATCGAAGAAATTGCGTCTGCTTATACCCCAGTTCCAGGCGGTGTGGGGCCGATGACGATCACGACGTTGATTCGTCAAACTGTAGAAGCTGCTGAAAAAGCATTAGCCTAAAGATTATTGATAACCCCTCGCGAAGAGGGGTTTTTTAGAATTAAACAAATATGAGTTGTACATTTCAATTTGCCAAAGCACCTGAACATTTGTTGCAGGCCTTGCATCAGGTGATTCCCAATACAGATTTGTTGGCACAACAATTACCTGAAACGCCGATTTCACTTTGGTTAATTCCTCCGGTATTTCCGACCGACCGTTTAGATGATGAAGTAATTCGACGGATTTGGAATGAAACACCGTATTGGATCTTTTGCTGGGCATCTGGTCTAGCGATGGCACAATGGTTGTTGGCAGAACCACATCATGTCAAAGATAAGGTGGTGCTAGACTTTGGTGCAGGTTCGGGTGTGGTCGCAATTGCAGCGAAAATGGCAGGCGCTAAACGTGTCATTTGTTGTGATATTGATCCAGTGAGTCTGGCATCATGTCGTGAAAATGCGTTGCTAAATGATGTTGAGCTGGAATATCTAGACGATTTGTATCAGTCCGAACAAGTTGATGTGTTATTGGCAGCAGATGTGTTGTATGACCAATCTAATCGCTTCTTTTTGGATGAATTCCTTAAGTTTGCACCTGAAGTATGGGTAGCAGATAGTCGAGTCAAAAACTTTAGTCATCCTCAATATCTAAAAATTGATGAACGTAGCGCAAGCACTTGGCCAGATTTGGATGAAGCCAAAGAGTTTAGAAATGTCAGTTTTTACCGTACCAAATAAAATAAACAGTCTTTCACAAAACACTCTGTGTTGAGATTATCAAATCTCAACACAATATCCTTACGGCGCGTGCTAAAACATTCAAAATGAAATAAACAGATGGCCTTTGGCTATTCTTTACAATATTGTTTTGATGAAAAAAAGGAAAGTGTATGGGTATTCAGCAGTCTGATGATGGCAAACATGGTGCATTTAAGCTTTTTGAAGGCGAGGTGCTTGCGGGTGAGATGGCCTATACATGGGCAGGTGATAGCATGCTTATTATTGACCATACCGATGTGAATGAAGCATTTCGTGGTCAAGGTGTAGGACGCAAGCTGTTAGACGAGCTGATTGCGTTTGTCCGTGAGCGCCAAGTAAAGGTGATTCCTTTATGTCCTTTTGCAAAATCCGTATTTGATAAAGACTTATCGATTCACGATGTACTCAAGACCTAAGATCAGTTGGATGTATTCTAAATGATGGAATACATCCATTTTTATTGATTCGGTAAAGAACTTAAGAACAGGTATAACGAACCACTTTGAGTGTAGTCGGGCGAGTTTCAAGCGCCTGACGGGTTGCATAGCCTTCACTGTTATTTAAATCCGGTGAATTAGATAAGCCAAACGTTGCACGGCTATTGCCTAGTTTTACCCCATATTGCTCTTGTTGGGTTGGGTTCATGATTTCATTAACACTAAGAACTGCAAGTTTATAGGTCTTGTCTGCACCTAAAATCTGCTTACATGCATGCTGTAATTTTTTCTCATCCAAATCGCTATTACTGCGTGCGGCGAGCGTATAAGCAACAGTTGCAGAAGTGGCGGTTTTATTTTCGATTTGATAACCCGTTGTGCCATTGTATTGATGTGGGCTGCTTTGACAGGCTGCAAGAACAAGAGTACCGCTCATAATTAACAATAAATTGGTTTTTTTCATATCAATGATCCTGTTATTTCTGGTTTCAGTATCGCATAAAATAAGTTTTTTATTGTGAGGAATCTTTAAAACACAGGCTATTCATCGATTTTTAGCTTCAATTTTAAAGAAAGAATTTTCGTTTTCGAACAATTTTGCATATAATCTGCCAAGTTTTTTATTTAATACAGAAGTCATTGCTTTTTTGCAGTATTGGAGCCCGTTTTTTAACGGGCGTTTAATTTATTGCACTATACATAAGCAAGTCTGGATAGGTATGTCATGATCTCTACAGATAGTCAAAAAAAATACGTGGTTGCATTTGACCAAGGTACAACGAGTTCACGTGCGATCGTATTGGATCACGATGCGAATGTCATCAGTATTGCTCAGCGTGAATTTACGCAAATTTACCCACAACCAGGTTGGGTTGAGCATGATCCAATGGAAATCTGGGCGACTCAAAGTGCAGTGTGGGTTGAAGCTTTAGCGCAAGCCAGTATTTCTAGCGAGCAAATCGCAGCGATTGGGATTACCAACCAACGTGAAACAACTGTCATCTGGGATAAAAAGACAGGTAAACCTATTTACAATGCAATTGTATGGCAAAGCCGCCAAAGCAATGAAATTTGTAATCAACTGCGCCAAGATGGTTGGCAAGATTACGTTCATAAAGTAACTGGTTTGGTCCTTGATCCATATTTCTCTGCAACTAAAATTAAGTGGATTCTGGATCGCGTTGAAGGCAGCCGTGAACGTGCAGAACGTGGCGAGCTTTTATTTGGTACCATCGATACGTGGTTGCTTTGGAAATTGACCAATGGTCAAGTTCATGTGACTGACTATACCAATGCATCTCGCACGATGTTATTTAACATCGAAACGCTTGAATGGGACGATAAACTGCTTGAAGCGTTAAATATTCCTAAAGCGATGTTGCCTGAAGTTCGCGGTTCTTCTGAAATTTACGGTTATACACATACCATTAGTGGTCAAGAAATTGGGATTCCAATTGCAGGTATTGCAGGGGATCAACAAGCTGCATTGTTTGGACAAATGTGTGTTGAAGCAGGTCAGGCAAAAAATACTTATGGTACTGGTTGCTTCTTGCTCATGAATACGGGCAAACGCATTGTGCAATCTGATCATGGTTTATTGACGACGATTGCATGTGGCCCACGTGGTGAAGTGAACTATGCCTTGGAAGGTGCAGTATTCAATGGTGGCTCATGTGTGCAATGGTTGCGTGATGAACTGAAAGCGATTAATGATTCGCATGATTCTGAATACTATGCAACCAAGGTAAAAGACAGTAATGGTGTCTATGTAGTGCCGGCATTTACAGGTTTAGGTGCACCATATTGGGATCCAACAGCACGCGGTGCGATCTTGGGTATTACTCGCGGTGTAAGTATTGAACATATTATTCGTGCCACATTGGAATCGATTGCTTACCAAACCCGTGATGTATTGGATGCCATGCAGCAAGATTCAGGTGAGAAATTACGTACCCTACGTGTTGATGGTGGTGTAACTGCCAATAACTTCTTGATGCAATTCCAAGCCGATATCATGGGTACTTCAGTAGAACGTCCTGCGATGAAAGAAACAACGGGTATGGGTGCTGCATTCTTGGCTGGTTTGGCTGTCGGTTTCTGGTCGGATTTAAACGAATTGAAGAGTAGAATGACCATCGAAAATACCTTTGTGCCAGAGTGCAGTCAGGATGTGACTGAAAAACTCTATAAAGGTTGGTTAAAAGCTGTCGGACGCACTCGTGATTGGGCGGAAGATTAAGCTAAAATAGACCGTTTAGTATGACTTAAAACAACACAGGATGGATGAGCATGAGCTTGATACTACGCCAACAAAAAACCCTCGAACTAGTGAGAGAGCGTGGCTATATCAGTATTGAAGAACTTGCTCAACATTTTGATGTCACCCCGCAAACCATCCGTCGTGATATTAATCAATTGGCGGATGAGGGCTTGCTAAGACGTTATCACGGTGGTGCAGCGCATGATTCAAGTGTGGAAAACACTGAATATACGATGCGTGTCGGCTATATGTTGGAAGAAAAGAGATTGATTGCTGCAGCAGTTGCTGCAGCCGTTCCAGATCATGCTTCTTTGTTTATTAATATTGGGACCACAACTGAAGCAATCGCGCATGCGTTATTGAACCATACGGGGTTGCGAATTATTACCAATAATCTTAATGTTGCCAAAATTCTGAGTACCAAAGAAGACTTTGAGGTGCTGATTGCCAGCGGGCGTGTGCGTCCAGATGGCGGGGTGATTGGTCAGGCGACTGCAGATTTCTTTAAGCAGTTTAAGGCGGACTATGCATTGGTGGGCATCAGTGGTATCGAAGAAGATGGTACTTTACTGGATTTTGACTTCCAAGAAGTGTGCGTATCTCAAGAGATTGTTTCGAGTGCCCGTCAAGTTTTCCTTGCTGCGGATAGCAGTAAGTTTGGTCGTAATGCAATGATTCGTTTAGGTTCACTGAAGCAAGTCGACTGTATTTTTACCGATCAACAGCCGAATGATGAGTTTATGAAAACTATCCGCGATTTGGATGTTGGGCTGATTGTTGCCAAGTAAATCTTCATTTTCGAAAATTGTTACTTTTCTTGAGCTGAGTATTTTTGGCTCAAGAATATTTAAATAAGAATAATGCTGTAACCATGAGCAGTCTTTGTATTGCCAGATGATCTTCTTTTTAATCCACACATTTTCAATTTTGACCATTTATCTAAAAATGTCTATAAATTGGCATTTTTTTGACTGTTTTTTATTGTTTATTTTCATTTTGCATGTTTAAATGTTCGTTATTGAACAATAATGAATATTTGCGGTGATTTATGCAAACTTCTCCTCAGTCAAATGACAAAATCTATGACCTCGCTGTGATTGGTGGTGGTATCAACGGTGTTGGTATCGCAGCAGATGCTTCAGGTCGTGGTTTATCTGTATTCCTATGTGAAAAAGATGATTTGGCCAGCCACACTTCTTCTGCAAGCAGTAAGTTGATTCATGGTGGTTTACGTTATCTTGAACACAAAGAGTTTCGCTTAGTCCGTGAAGCGCTGGCTGAACGTGAAGTATTGTTGGCAAAAGCACCACACATTATCCGTCCAATGCGTTTTATCATGCCGCATCGCCCACATCTGCGCCCAGCATGGTTGATTCGTACAGGTTTATTCTTTTACGATCACTTGGGTAAACGTGAAAAGTTATTGGGTTCGAATAATGTTTATTTTAAAGAAGACAGTCCATTAAATGCTGCAATTACTCGCGGTTTTGAATATTCAGACTGTGCAGTCGATGACTCTCGTTTGGTGGTACTGAATGCCATGCATGCACGTGAAAAGGGCGCGGATATTGTGACGCGTACCCGTTGTCTATCAGCACAACGTGAAGGGCAATATTGGGTTGTGGATTTGGAAAATGAAAAAGGCCAATTCCAGATTAAAGCCAAGGCTTTAGTGAATGCTGCTGGCCCTTGGGTGGCACAATTCATTAAGCAAGATCTACAGCTTAAATCGCCGTATGGTATTCGTTTGATTCAAGGCAGTCATATCATTGTGCCGAAGCTTTATGAAGGCGATAAAGCCTTTATCATGCAGAATGATGACCGTCGTATTGTGTTCGCGATTCCATACTTAGACCAATACACCATGATTGGAACCACGGATCGTGAGTATCAAGGTGATCCTGCGCAAGTCAAAATCACCCAAGAAGAAATTGATTACTTGATTGAAGTGAGTAATGCGCACTTCAAAAATCAGTTAACACAAGCCGATATTATTTCGACTTTTGCTGGTGTACGTCCATTGTGTGATGATGAATCAGACAATCCATCTGCAATTACCCGTGATTATACTTTGGCTTTATCGCAAGAATCGGAAGATCAAGCCCCATTATTGTCTGTGTTTGGCGGTAAGTTAACCACGTATCGCAAATTGGCAGAATCTGCAATGCAGCAGCTCAAAGCATTTTTCCCAGAAATGAAAGGCAGTTGGACAGCGACAGAAGCTTTGCCAGGTGGTGAAAATATGGCAACAGCTGAACAATTGGCGAAAGAAATTCGTGCACAAATCACTGATGCATCTGAGGCTTTGGCAAAACGTTGGGCATCTGCTTATGGTTCACGTATTTGGAATATCTTGGGTGAAGCAACTTCGGTTGAGCAGTTAGGTCAGCATTTTGGTCAAGGCTTGTATGCGAAAGAAGTGGATTATTTATGCCGCTTTGAGTGGGTAACGACCAGCCAAGATATTTTATGGAGACGTTCAAAGCTAGGTCTGAATTTTGCGCCAAGTGAAATCGAAAGCTTAGATGTGTATTTAGCAAATAAACCAAATAGCACGGTTGCTGCTTAAAAATTCCCAATAAAAAAGCCCCTTTGAATAAGGGGCTTTTTTATTGGCCTTAATTAGTACTTGAAGCGGAATGCAACGGTGTAATTTGCAGGTGCTCCGTAGAAGGCTTGTCCATCAGTAAAGCTGTTTAAATATTTTTTATCAGTTACGTTGTTGGCATTGGCCTGAATACTAAGATTTGGACTAATGTCATAGCTTGCCATTAAATTGAGCAAGGCATAATCACTTTGTTTAAGGTAAGTGCTATAGCTTGGGTCAAAACGTGTGATTTTACTTTGCCATTTTACACCTGCACCAACTTTCAGTTTTGGTAGCTGAGCAGGGGAATAAGTCGTCAATAGATTAAAGCTTTGTGTTGGGTTGTAAGTTCGTGCAGCCCCACCATTCTTTAGATCTTGCAGGCTAAACTGGGTATAGCCGAGAGAAACATTGACTTGATCTGTTAATTGTCCAGCCAAACCAACTTCTACGCCTTGCGAGCGTAAATCACTGATTGCGACTTTGCGATTGATAGCTGGGTTGTCGGTTGAGCGAAGTGGGTAGTTATTTTCCTCGGTTCTAAATACAGCCAGTGTTCCAGTAAGCTTGTTATCTAACCAAGAACTCTTAAAACCAGCTTCATAACTTTTACCTTCAATTGGATCTGCAACTTTACCTGTAGCTTGGTCAACCGAGGTTTGTGGACGGAAAATTGAGGTATAACTCATATAACCTGTATATTCAGGGGTGAAGTTATAGGTGATACCCGCATATGGCGATACTTTGCTCTCGTCGTAATTCATTGGGGCATCATAACTCGTACCTTCACTCTTGGCTTGAACGTAGTTTGCACCTAGGGTTAATTTTAAATCGTCATTGAAGTGTAGGCGAGTTGCTGCATAAACCGATTGGTTGCGTTGCGTATAGTCTGCTGTTTCTGCGAATGAACCCCAAGACACATTGTTTGGTGTCCAACTTGCCCAGTCAGTTGTACATTGGGCATCATAGGTATTTGGACTTGTGCCACGAACACATGTTCCAATATTGCTGTCTTGAATATCACCCACAATTTGAGCATCATTTTGTTTGCTCTGCGTAAAGCTATAGCCAACAATTGCTTCATGTTGCTGACCAAATAATTCAAACTTTCCGTTTAGGTTGAGGTCAACACTGTGTTGTTTATTTTTTTCACTAAAGCCTTTAGCAGTAAGATCGACATCAGCACCATTTGCCGTCGGATAGCCATAATAATATAGCAGTCGGCTGTCACGATTCTTTTCATTATAGTTATAGCTTAGATTGGCAGACCATGTGTCAGAGAGTTTTTGTTTAAGCTCAAAAAATGCATTACGCGAAGTATTGTCCCAATAGGCCCAATCGGGGTTTGGATTGTAAGAGCGATCATAATTGATTTGTTTACCCGAAGAATCCATCAGGGGTAAAGCACCCCAGTTATTGGCGTTGGGTTTGTTTTTCTCTTGGCTGGCACCAATGGTAAGTAATGTGCTATCTGTAAGGTCTGCTTCTAAGACACCTGCAATGCCATTTTTCTCAGAGCTATAGCGATCTAAGTGTGAGTCACCTGTTTGTTGAAAACCAGAAACACGGCCTCGAAGACGACCATCTGATACGAGGCTACCTGAGGCATCTGCTTCATAACGTTGAGTATCCCATGAACCATAGCTTAGACCTGCATTGGCTTGGAACTCTTTAGTTGGACGTTTTCGGATGTAGTTAATGGTTGCGCTTGGATCACCAAAAGCATTGGTCAGTGCATCTGCACCTTTAATGACTTCAATGCGGTCATAGAAATAGCTGTCTGGATTGGTGTCATTATAATTCCATTCACCAGAAGGGAAGCCCACGCCATCAACGAGAATGTTTGAGATTTCAAAACCGCGTGCCATATATACCGAGCGTTCAGTTTCTAGTGAATTGACGGTCACACCAGGGGTATTGTTGAGTACATCTCTAGAGCTGGTAAGACCAAAGTCTTCAATTTGTTGGCGTGTTACCACGTTGATGGTCTGTGGAATTTCTTTGGCTTCAATATTTAGTTTGTTTGCGCTTGAGCTATTTTTAATACTATATGCTTTAGTTTTCTCACTGATATCGCTGTCCTGAGTTGCTTGGACTTTGATGGTTGGCAGTTGTTGCGATCCCTCATCAAGTGCATAACTATAAGAACTGATGCTGACTAATGTTGAGATAGCTAAAAAGAGTGGCGTGCGTTTAAACAGAGGGGAAGAACTCATACCTACAACCATGTAAATGAGAAATATTATTGTTACAATTATTGTTAATATTCGTTAATTTTGCAATTTATTTTGTCTAAAGCTTAATGGGAATACCTAGAGTGGTGGAGAGGGTTGATAGGAATTTTCGAAAATTGGGCAATAAAAAAGGCCGCCGAAGCGACCTTTTTTAATTTCCTTAAATCCCTCTTTAATAAAGAGGGAAACTAAGGTGATTAAGCAGATTTAACAGCTGCTAATAATTCATTTTGACGATCTTTAAGTGCTTGAGGTAAGCGAGCACCAAGTTTAGTGAATAACTCAGTGTGGCTTTCAAGTTCTTTGATCCATTGATCTTTGTCTTGCGCTGTAACAGTGTTGAATTGCTCTTTAGAGAAATCAATACCATTCCAGTTCAACTGTTCGTAAGTTGGAACATAACCGATTGGTGTTTCAGTCGCTTCAGCACGGCCTTCACAACGATCAATAATCCACTCAAGAACACGCATGTTTTGACCGAAACCAGGCCATACGAAGTTGCCTTCAGCATCACGACGGAACCAGTTTACGTTGAAGATTTTTGGTAATTTATTACCAGCTGCTTCAGCTTTTGCACCAACTTCTTGACCAAGTTGTAACCAGTGACCGAAGTAATCAGCCATGTTATAACCCGCAAATGGAAGCATTGCGAATGGGTCACGACGAACGATACCTTGTTGACCAACCGCTGCTGCAGTTGTTTCAGAACCCATCGTTGCTGCTTTATAAACGCCATCAACCCAGTCAAATGCTTCAGAAACTAAAGGCACTGTATCTGCACGACGACCACCGAAGATGAACGCAGAGATTGGTACACCTGCTGGATTTTCCCAGTCAGCGTCAATCGAAGGGCATTGACCAGCAGAAACAGTAAAACGTGAGTTTGGATGTGCTGCTTTTTCGCCTTCAACGTATGGTTGGCCTTTCCAAGTGATTAGGTCAGCTGGAACTTCTTTAGTTAGACCTTCCCACCATACTTCGCCACCTTTGGTTACTGCAACGTTGGTGTAAATCACATCTTTATGCATCGTTGCGATACAGTTCGGGTTGGTTTTGGTATTTGTACCAGGTGCAACACCGAAGAAACCAGCTTCTGGATTGATTGCATATAAACGACCATCTTCACCTGGTTTGATCCAAGCAATATCGTCACCTACAGTTTCAATTTTCCAGCCTTCGTAACCTGCTGGTGGAATTAACATCGCAAAGTTTGTTTTACCACATGCAGAAGGGAATGCTGCTGCGATGTAGTGTTTTTCACCTTGTGGGTTAGTTACACCTAAAATTAGCATGTGTTCAGCTAACCAGCCTTGCTCGCGACCCATTGCAGAAGCAATACGTAATGCTAGGCATTTTTTACCAAGCAATGCATTACCGCCGTAACCAGAACCGTAAGACCAGATTTCACGAGTTTCTGGATAGTGAACGATATATTTTTCGTTGTTACATGGCCAAGCAACATCTTTTTGACCATCTTTTAATGGTGCAGCAACAGTGTGTACGCATGGGATAAACTCGCCATCTGTACCTAACACGTCATAAACTGCTTTACCCATACGTGCCATTTTAGTCATGCTGACTGCAACGTAAGGTGAATCTGTTAACTCGATACCAATGTGAGCAATGTGGCTTCCTAAAGGACCCATCGAGAAGGGAACCACATACATGGTACGGCCTTCCATTGCACCGTCAAATAATCCATTTAATTTTTCGCGCATTTCTGCAGGAGCAACCCAGTTGTTTGTTGCGCCAGCATCTTCTTCATTTTGCGAGCAGATATAAGTACGGTCTTCAACACGAGCAACGTCAGAAGGATCAGAATTTGCAAGATAAGAACCAGGATGTTTTTCTTGGTTAAGTTTTTGCATGGTGCCGTTAGCGATCATCAAGTCCATGAGACGTTGATATTCTTCTTCGCTACCGTCACACCATTCGATTTTTGCTGGTTTGGTCAATTTTGCAATTTCTTCCACCCATGCAATCAGCTTAGGGTGACGAACGAATTCTGGTGCGTTCACTTGGGTCATGGTGATGCCTTTTTAAAGTGTGTACGACGTACAAATTCTATCCACTGGATGGCAGTGAGACAGATGAAGTAAAAAAAGTGGCTGTATTAAAGCATAAAATCATAAAAAATATAAGACTAAAGAATAGGTAGGTGGATAAGGGTGGAAATGTTGGTTTGTGTTTATATGACTGTTTTTTAATAAATTTATTATTCTATATTTTGTTATTTTGTTTTTTTATATGTAATATTTTTTTTATAAATTTCTTTTTTAATCAGTGGTTTAGTTTATTTTTAATTTTTTGAGAATTGTTATTGATTATATGAATAATGTTCATTCAAAATTTACATAAACTTGCTTTTATTTGTTGATTTTGTAAACAAAAATAGGCTTATCTAAAGCCTCAAGGTTGATGCGAATGAGTCGAAATTTACAGCCTTTATCTATTATTTATAATCAAAAATCAGGCTTTCATGCCACGCAGCAAGATGATGAATATGAACGCCTCATGACGTATTGGACACAATATGGGTTTGAAATTCAGGTTTTTGAATTAAATCAGCAGGTTAATTTTGATGAAATGATGCAGGCTGTATTTGCTCGGCATCAACAGGCGGATTCACGTGGAGTGGTTGTTGCCGCTGGGGGAGATGGAACGCTGAATGCCGTTGCAAAGAAGTTGATTCATACCGATATTCCGATGGGAATTATACCGCTGGGTACGTTTAATTATGTCGCGCGGGCGTTGAATATCCCGATTGATGTTGCACAAGCGGCAGAAGTAATCGCAACGGGTAAGATACAGGCAGTACACGTTGCGGGAATAAATGATCAAATTTATCTCAATAATGCCAGTTTAGGGCTGTATCCTTTATTTATAAAAAAACGTGAATTATACAATCAGCGACTTGGACGTTTTCCTTTAAATGCCTATACATCGGGTTTGGATGTGTTACTACGGGAATCTAAATCTTTAAAGTTGGCGGTGACTGTGGATGGTCAAAAGTATCCAGTAGCTACACCGTTGATTTTTTTTGGCAATAATCAATTACAGCTCAGCGATATGAAATTAAGAATTGCCGAGTGCGCTGCCAATGGAAAGCTTGCAGGGGTCGTCGTCGCTAAAAGTGATCGTCTCAGTCTATTAAAAATGTTATGGAAGTTGATTCAGGGAAAAATTGATCAGGCTTCAGATGTGTATTCATTTTGTGCTGAACATATACAGGTCGATTGTAAAAAGCCAAAATTAACAGTTGCCGTAGATGGAGAGCTTATGGAGATGCAAACTCCATTAAAATTTTCAGTGAAAAAGTCAGCGTTAAAAGTGATGGTTCCGAATGTTATTACACCTGTCTGATCTGCATTTTGGAACGGAACGTGAGGTCTGTATTGAAGCAATCAAGCAATTTTGCCAGCAACATCGTCCTGAAGCTGTGATCGTGAGTGGTGATCTGACACAACGCGCGCGCTTTAAGCAGTTTTATGCATGTCGACAGTTTCTAGATGCGCTCGATCTTCCTTATCTGGTGGTACCAGGTAATCACGATATTCCGCTTTATCATGTATGGAACCGTTTCTTTTCTCCTTTTGTTCGTTATCAAGCATTCTTTGGTCGTTTGGAAACAACACTGGAAACGGAGCATTTTTATATTGTTGGGATGAATAGTATTCGTCGGCGATATCATACAAGAGGGCATATTTCTCTTGAGCAAATTCATGAGGCTTATGAGCAATTAAAAAAAGCGCCATCTAATAAAATCAAACTGGTGGTTTTTCATCAACCCTTTTATACCTTTCCGAATGAGCATGGTGATAAAGATTGTCCTGTGCTAGGAAAAATTGCTTTAGAGCGTTGGGGTGAAACTGGGTTGTTTGGTTTATTGCACGGACATTTACATAAAGTCGCTGTGCATGATTTAAATCAAATTTTTCAATTGGGATTTGATCACCCAATCTTGGATATTCATGCCGGAACAGCGACTTCAAATCGATTACGCTTTGGATTTTCAAATAGTTTTAACGTGATCTTGGCGGATGGAACGATTGAGCATTATTGGTTTGATGAGTCGCTTAAAATATTTGTGAAATCCCAAACTGTTGTTTAATTCGGCAGCTATAGATTTTGATGTTTAAAAAAACATCTATAAGTAGAATTTTTTTTCATTTTCCCCTTGAAGCTATTTTTTTTAACCCCACAAAAGTGGCATATCAAAATTTTATGTATTGCCATGAATTGGCGATACGAATTAATCAAAAAGACTAAGTCTGATGGAGTTAACTATGAGCAACATTCGTCCATTACATGATCGTGTTGTTATTCGTCGCGTAGAAGAAGAAACTAAAACGGCTGGTGGTATTTTACTTCCAGGTTCTGCTGCTGAAAAACCTTCTCAAGGTGAAGTAATTGCAGTAGGTAATGGTCAAATCACTGACAATGGCGTTCGCGCTTTAGACGTTAAAGTTGGCGATAAAGTATTGTTCGGTACTTATGCAGGTACAACAGTAAAAGTAAGCGGTGAAGAGCTTTTGATCATGAAAGAGTCAGATATCTTAGCTGTACTTGAAGGCTAATTGATCCATAACTCACAAATTAATCAGATACAGTATTTAAAAAGATTCGGAGTTTAACATGTCAGCTAAAGACGTAAAATTTGGTGATTCAGCTCGCTCAAAAATGATTGCAGGCGTAAACACACTTGCAGATGCAGTAAAAGTTACTTTAGGTCCTAAAGGCCGTAACGTTGTGATCGACCGTTCTTTCGGTGCACCGCACATCACTAAAGATGGTGTAACCGTTGCGAAAGAAATTTCATTAAAAGACAAGTTTGAAAACATGGGTGCTCAACTTGTTCGTGAAGTTTCTTCTAAAACAAATGACATCGCGGGTGACGGTACAACAACTGCAACTGTACTTGCTCAAGCAATCTTAAATGAAGGGATCAAATCTGTAACTGCAGGTATGAACCCAATGGATTTAAAACGTGGTATCGACATCGCAGTGAAAACTGTCGTTGAAAATATCCGTACCAATGCAAAGCCTGCTGATGATTTCAAAGCAATTGAACAAGTAGGTTCAATCTCTGCGAACTCTGATACGACTGTGGGTAAACTTATCGCTCAAGCGATGGAAAAAGTTGGTAAAGAAGGTGTTATCACTGTAGAAGAAGGTTCTGGCTTCGAAGACGCTTTAGACGTTGTAGAAGGTATGCAGTTCGACCGTGGTTATATCTCTCCATACTTCGCGAACAAGCAAGATACCTTAACTGCTGAACTTGAAAATCCGTTCATTCTTCTTGTTGATAAAAAAATCGGCAATATCCGTGAATTGATCGCTGTATTAGAAGCTGTTGCTAAAACAGGTAAACCACTTCTTATCATCGCTGAAGATGTTGAAGGCGAAGCACTTGCAACACTTGTTGTAAACAACATGCGCGGTATTATCAAAGTATGTGCAGTTAAAGCACCCGGTTTTGGTGATCGTCGTAAAGCAATGCTTCAAGACATCGCGATCTTGACTGGCGCGACTGTGATTTCTGAAGAAGTCGGCATGTCTTTAGAGCAAGCTTCTCTTCAAGATCTAGGTACTGCACATAAAATCACTGTTTCTAAAGAAAACACTGTGATTGTTGATGGTGCTGGTAATGCTGCACAAATCGCTGAACGTGTTCAACAGATCCGCGCGCAAATCGAAGAATCTACTTCTGAATACGACAAAGAAAAACTTCAAGAACGCGTTGCTAAATTAGCTGGCGGTGTTGCAGTTATCAAAATTGGTGCAGCAACTGAAGTTGAAATGAAAGAGAAGAAAGATCGTGTTGACGATGCTCTTCACGCAACTCGTGCAGCAGTAGAAGAAGGTGTTGTTGCAGGTGGTGGTGTTGCACTGGTACGTGCTGTAAACGTATTGGATGGCTTAAAAGGCGCGAACGAAGATCAAACTGCAGGTATCAACATTTTACGTCGTGCGATTGAAGCGCCGCTTCGTCAAATCGTTTCAAACGCAGGTGATGAGCCTTCAGTTGTGATCAATGCAGTTAAAGCGGGTGAAGGTAACTTCGGTTATAACGCTGCAACTGGCGAATATGGCGATATGTTAGAGATGGGTATTCTTGACCCTGCTAAAGTAACGCGTTCTGCACTTGAACATGCAGCTTCTGTTGCTGGTTTGATGTTGACAACTGAATGTATGATTACTGATATCCCAGAAGATAAACCAGCTGGTCCAGATATGGGCGGTATGGGTGGTATGGGCGGCATGATGTAATTACATCTACGTCTGGATCAAAAAATCCCTGCATATGCAGGGATTTTTTTATTGACTATTTGGGGATTTAACGGAATAAAATAATCATCCAAGTAAAAAAGATAATCGCCAAGGAAACAAATTGCGCAGCACTGCCCATATCTTTTGCATTCTTAGATAGCGGATTCTTTTCCAGCGAAACGCGGTCCACTACAGCTTCAATGGCGGAATTAAACAGCTCTACAATAATCGCCAATAAACAGACAGCAACCATAAGCGCTTGTTCAACGGCTGATACATGTACCAAGAAGCTTATCGGGATCAAGATCACATTCAGTAATAGGATTTGTCGGAAGGCAGCTTCATGGCTAAAAGCGGCTTTAAATCCTGCGATTGAATAGCCTGTGGCATTTAAAATCCGCTTAATGCCACTTTTGCCTTTATAGGGAGAGTATTGCGTCATTACGATAGAGGAATGAGAGAAAGGCTTATTATAAGAGCAAAGATGTTGCAGTAAATTGGCAATATGTCGCATGCGTGTACCATGAGCCACAGCTTTCTGCCATTAATCTCTACAAAGCTTGCATTTATAAATTGTCAATTTGTGCTGTGCTAAGGATAATAAGCACAGAATTATTGAAGGAAAGCGCTGCATGAAAATTATCGCAGATGAAAATTTGGCATTTACCGATTATTTCTTTGCGGAATTTGCAGAAATACAGCACCGAGCAGGACGTACCCTGACCCATGCGGATGTACAGGATGCCGATGCACTTTTAGTTCGCTCAGTGACCAAAGTGAACCATGATTTAATTGATCAGAGCAAAATTAAGTTTATAGGCAGTGCCACCATTGGAACGGATCATCTTGATATTTCTGCCTTAGAGCAACAACATATTGCGTGGAGTAATGCCGCAGGTTGTAATGCACAAGCTGTCGCTGAATATGTAATTACGGCTTTATTGCATTTAGATATCGGCTTATTAGAACAAAATAAAGCCTTCACTTTAGCCATTGTTGGTTTAGGGAATGTCGGCAGCCGCCTTGCTGTGATGGTTCAACTGCTGGGTTGGAATGTAATTGGCTATGATCCTTATGTGCAATTAGATGGTATTGAAAATGTCTCTTTTACTGAGTTGTTAAAACGTGCCGATGCAATTTCAATTCATGTGCCTTTAACCTTATCGGGTGATTTCCCGACGCAGCATTTATTTGATGCAGCTGCTTTGGCTGCAATGAAACCCTCTGCTGTTTTAATCAATAGTGCGCGTGGCCCTGTAATTGAACAAGCTGCATTAATGGCAGATATTATCACCACACAGCGTCAAGTCGTTCTCGATGTATTTGAGTTTGAACCAGAAATTTCTGAGCAACTGTTGGATTTATTGGCCTTAGCAACGCCACATATTGCAGGCTATAGTCTGGAAGGGAAGGCCAGAGGCACACAGATGATCTATCAGGCTTTTTGCGATAAATTTTCTTACGAAGCCTCGAAGCGTTTTGAGAGTCAATTGCCTCCGGTGGAACAATATTTCGTGCAGCAGGGTTTAAAAGCTGTGCTTAAACAACATCTGACTCAAATTTATGATATTGCTGCCGATGATCAGCAACTCCGTGCCTGCATCCAAGATCGTAAAGTAGAGCAAACAGCATTTGATTTACTCCGTAAAAATTACCCTTTACGCCGTGAGTGGGCTGCACACGGTGGGCCAAAAGCATGAGTCAAGATATGAAAAGCTACCAACCGACCTGTTCACTTGAGGCCTTAAAAGCGCGTGCTGAGATGTACAGCAAGATTCGTCAATTCTTTGCACATCGGCAAGTGCTGGAAGTAGAAACACCAGTTCTGTCTCAGGCAGGTGTGACCGATGTACATTTGGCTTCTGTTCAAGTACAGCGCCATATTCACGGCAAATTACATACCCAGTATTTACAGACCTCGCCTGAATTTCCAATGAAACGTTTATTGGCCAGTGGCAGTGGGGCAATCTATCAAATCTGTAAAGTGTTCCGTGATGATGAGCATGGGCGTAAGCACAATAGTGAATTTACCATGCTGGAATGGTATCGACCGGGATTAGATTTAAAGGGCTTGATGCATGAAACTGCAGATCTGTTAGAAAGCTGTTTGGCACATCGTTTTGGCGATATTCGTCCAGTTGTTCTCAGTTATAAGCATGCTTTTCAGGATCGTTTGGATATTAATCCTTTGCAAGCGAGCTTGAAACAACTCAAAGATACAGCCAATCGTGTTGGGCTTAATCTTGATTTAGGTGATGATCGTCTAGCTTATATGGACCTGTTATTCTCGCACTTTGTCGAACCTAGTCTAGGCTTTGATGCACCTGTATTTTTGACCGATTTTCCACCTGAAATGGCTTCACTGGCAAAAGTAAAACAGGATGAGGATGGTGAATCCGTTGCAGCTCGTTTTGAGGTGTATATTGAAGGTTTAGAGCTGGCCAATGCCTACGATGAGTTATTAGATGCTAAAATTCTAGCATCTCGTTTTGAGGCAGATAATGCAGAACGTGCAAAGCAAGGGTTGGCGGTGATTCCAACGGATCAGCATTTATTGGCAGCTTTACCCCATATGCCTGAATGTTCTGGTATTGCTTTGGGTATTGATCGTTTACTCATGGTTGCCATGAATCAGGTCAAAATTGATCAGGTCATTGCATTCCCAGCAGAGATTGCCTAGGGCTTTTATTTTCAATTTTTATAAAAGTTGCATTAATAGCTGTATCAACTCACTTTGGCGATGTGTTCGGGTTTTTTTGAAAATTGATTGCAGATGTTTCTTCACTGTATCTGCTTGAATTTCATGTGAAAGGGCAATTTCTTTGGTGGTTTTTCCTTCTAGAAGTTGCTCACATATTTTATGTTCAACAGGTGTAAACATAAACAGCTGGGTACAAATGTCTTTTTGATATTTTGGCTTCTGTTTTAATCCAGAGAAGGTTGCAAGTAAGACTGGACGAAGGCCAAAAATCTTATGGCTTTTTTCTGGGCTGAGTAAATCGAGCGTTAAGAATAGGTGTTGATCGAGCAGCATGAATTTTGAACGTTTATGATTCGTCTGCTCTGGATTGTTTTTATAATGTCGTTCTAGTTCAATCAGATTCTGGTCAAATTGTTGCTGATGTTGTTCATTCAACACAAAACGACGCTGTTTGATTTGAATCTGTTGGTGATCTTGTAGTAATTGCTGAGCTTCGGAATTGATCTCTAAAATATCGCCATTGAGGTTAATAATTGCAATCGGTTGGTTCATTTTTTGAATTAACTGTGACCCAAGCAGGGTCATAGTGGAATATTCAAAATGATGACGATATTGCTGAATCTTTTGTTGCACGATCGGCAAAATTTCATATATCGGCTGAAGTTCAGTACAGCTTAATGCACCACGCTCAGGGCTAGTGAGAAAGGCAAGTAATACACAGACTTTATGATCATAAATGATTTGGATGGCTGAACAGAAGCGTAAATCCAGAGGCTGTAGCACCCGTTGGTATACTTGGGTTTGAATAATTTCATGTTCTTGAAAATGTTGAGTGCAATGCATCCATCCCTTCATTGGTCCCAAAAGCATTTTCTTTAAACGCGGATCATCATCTATGGCCAAGCGGATTTGGGTCAGTGCGGCTTGTTCAAGTTGATTGGAGTCAAAATTCACGCCGTGATGGACGCTAAAGGAGAGTGCTTGTACTTCAAGGTCAACAGCCAACAGTTGCGAAGCTTGCACATCAAAATAGTGATTCAGTTGCTCTAAGAAAATCATCCAATCATCAGCATGCTGAACTTTATTCAAGATATCCACGACTGGGCTGTGTTGGCTTAGAGTCATCTAAAATCCCATCGAAAAATAGAATATATTCCATATAGTTTATATGGATTTTAACTAAATGAAATTATTAAATTAAAAAAATGTGACTTCTTATGCAATTATCAGATGAAATGAGTATTTAAAGTTAAATCAGCTTTGAACGAAATATGCCTAAACGCAATAGCACGTTTAGGCATATTGGGGTTTAGCAGCGTCCTTTTTTGGCTTGTCCTGGAGGGCAGAAATCACCACGACCATCATGATGGTTGTCTGGATCAACAATTACGCTGCCATGTGGGGTATGTACGGCACAGGCTGATAAGCCGAATGTAAGTAAAGTGCTGAAGCAGAGCAGTATTATTTTCATCCTTGCATCCTATTGTTATTGCTTTCCCTTCTACTGTAAATCGATCAGTAGGTTTCAGCTAGCAGAAGGATGCAGGTTTTTAACATAGATTTGTATCATTCAGCTGTACGTAAAACCGTTCTAAATCCGACATGCGTTGCCGCCAAATCAAATTCTTGCGGATAGCGACTACTATTTCGATAACGGGCGCAAAAGTTGGAAGCACATAGAAAAGAACCGCCTTTAAGTACATATTGCGTTGCGGTGCTGTTTTGTTGACGTAGTTCTGCATAATTGCCCATGTGCTGATCATGTGCGCCGTGATAAACAGATGAGGTCCACTCCCAGACATTGCCAATCATATCGAATAGCTTAAAAGCATTTGCAGGGTAACAGCCGACGGGTGCGACACTTTGAAAATGATCTTCAACCGTATTATTGAAAGGAAATTCACCTTGCCAATAATTGGCTTGTGGATGTTGATGGGCATCCTGTGGTACTTGGTGTAAAGGGGTATCGGTTTTCGAACCAGCCTTGGCTGCGTATTCCCATTCTTGCTCTGTAGGTAAATCCCGTCCCAACCAAACGGCATAGTGTTCAGCATCATTTTGAGTGACATAGCGAACTGGTTCAGAGGGAAGAGGGGCTTGGCCTGCTATACCATTCGGTGTTTTCCATGTGTAATCTTTTTTTAGTTGCCACCATTGATTTGGGTTATTCACATCAGGAGAAAATACTGCAGCTTGTTTCTGTTTTTCCGCATCAGTGACATAGCCTGTTGCTTTAACAAAACTGGAAAACTGGGCAACCGTCACTTCGGTTTGATCGATCCAAAAACCTGCCACCTGACGTTGTGGTTTGCCAAAATTCAGCTCATCAGGGTAGGCTAAGTTTGAACCCAATTGAAATGAACCTTTAGGAACCCATACCATCCCAGCGGTTTTACTGTTTTGCCATGCTTCAGGTAAACCAGAATACTGTTGGCATTGCTGCAATGAACCCAATGGAGCCTCTGTGCTTTTTTGTGTATGTGGATGAGTGGTTGTAGGTTTAACTTTGCTACAGCCTGTCACAAGGGACAGGCTGCTCAGTGAAACTAAAAAGATAATCCACTTCATTTAAGGAAATATTCCTTAACACCATTTTGTTGGGTGTATTTGTTATAGACATCCACCAGCTCTTGTAACTTGGCAGGATTATCTTGAGCAAGGTTTTGCGTTTCACCTCGATCATTTTTCAAGTTGTATAGTTCCCAGGTTCCTGTACCGAGTTCAGGAGTACCTTGTAAAGCAATTTTCCAGTCCCCCTGACGCGCATATTTACTGCCATGTAATTCATCGGCAAAGCTAAAATTGACAGGGCGAATGGCTTGGGCTTTATTGTCGAGTACGGGTTTCCAAGAATACCCGCTTGGCGTATTGATTTGACGGCCTTTGTATTGACCTTGTGGAACGGCAATATTTGCGTAGTCGAGCACGGTTGGGAACACATCCAAGACTGAGGCAAAACCATGATGCGTGGCTTGAGCCTTGGTTTGGTATGGCAGTTTTACAATGGCAGGTGCGGTGGTTGCACCTTCACCGGCAGTATCTTTCCAGAGATGGAATGGCGCAGCACTGACTTCCGCCCAACGTGGTCCAACATAGTGATAAGAGCTTGAAGTCCCAACGTTATTAACGCTGTTATCAAAACCTGCTTCGGCACCGTAATTGCCACGAATAAAACCTTCCGCACCATTATCGGAAACAAAGAAAATTAAAGTGTTGTCATATAAGTTATTACGTTTTAGATATTGAATCACCCGACCAATATTGGCATCCAGATTTTCCACCATACCTGCGTAGATTTCCATTCTGCGTGCTTCCAATGCTTTTTGCTCAGTTGAAAGCTCATTCCATTTGCCATATTTTTGTGGTGCATTTTGCGTGGCGATTGGTTCAGCCGCTTTAAAGTTTGCAGGAATTAATCCGAGTTGTTTTTGACGGGCTATGCGTGCATCGCGGATTACATCATAGCCTACATTGTAAACACCACGATAACGATCACGATATTCAGCAGGTGCTTGTAAAGGCCAATGCGGTGCGGTGTAAGCGGCATAGGCAAAGAACGGTTTACCTGAATTTTTACCTGATTCTAGATAACTGATCAGTTTGTCGGTGAAATAGTTGGTGGAGAAGAAATCGTCAGGTAAGGATGAAATCGGAACTGGTTTACCATCTTCTGTATATGAGGCATTACGCTTGTAGGCGCTCGGTGCTTGTTTGAAATGTAGGTCTAAACCTTGCAATAGCGTAAATGAGTGATCGAATCCTTTGGCATGTGCGTTGGTTGCATCGGTCAAGCCTAAGTGCCATTTACCACTGATATAGGTTCGATAGCCGTTGTCTTTCAGCACTTCTGCAATCGAAAGCGAACGTTCATTTAAATAGCCCTCATAACCCGGTTCATTTTGTAAGTGAGGCTTATTAAGTTCCGCCATTGCCCCAATACCTGCTAAATGGTGGTCAGTTCCCGAAATTAATTGTGAGCGGGTCGGTGAGCAGGTCGGGGCAGTATGGTAATCCGTTAAAATGCGACCTGCTCGGGTCAGTTCATCAATATTCGGGGTATGAATTTCCCCACCAAAAGCGCCTAAGTCTGAATAGCCTAAATCATCTGCCATGATGAATAAAATGTTGGGTTGTTTCTTGGTTTCAACCACGGTATTGGAATCATCAGAATCACTATTGCTGCAAGCTGAAATTGAAAGGCTGAAAAGTGCAATGGAGAGTGTGCTAAGAAGGCTATTACGAGACATTAGAATCGACTTAATTTTATAGAAGAATTATGGCGAGTTTAGAGAGATGATTTTTATGATAAAAATAATTAAAATTTGATTATTAATCTTAAAAAAAGAAAAGCCCCAATGCTGGGGCTTATTTCCAAGATGATTTAAAATGGGATTTTGGTGAGTTGATTCAAGAAATGTGGAACAACCCTTGGTTCCAAGATGATGGTCACCACCACGCCATAGGCAGCACCCCAGAGATGCGCACTGTGATTGATATTGCTATTGCCGCGTTTACCTGACCATATGCTATAAGCCACATATAAAATGGCGAAAATAATCGCAGGAACGGGAATGAAGAACACAAAAATCAAGTTCCAAGGCTGGAACAGGATATAGGCAAATAGCACTGCCGAGACTGCACCAGAAGCACCTAAGCTCGCCCATCGTGCATCATGACGATGTTTCAGATAGCTTGGTAAAATGGCAACAATGAGTCCGCCCAAATAGAACAAAACAAAGCCCATGTCATAAAAAAACTGACGATAGAAGCTTTCGATAATATTGCCGAAGAAAAACAGCGTGATCATATTAAACAATAGATGCGTGCCATCGGCATGAATGAAACCATGCGTGATAAAACGGTCATATTGTCCACGTTGCATTGCAGGAGGCCAGAAAATTAAACGGTTCATCACCGCCTGATTGGAGAAGGCCAATAAGGAGATTGCAACAGTAATAATGATAAGAGTCACAGTGTGACCAAAGGGTAGATGTAACATATAGGTTTTAAATTGATCAGTGTCTAAGCAATAATGCCATTAAAAACTTAATAAACAATGTTCTTGCATAGAATTCCTACAAAAATGGTTGATTTTTTTTATTACCCTCCATCTTCGGTTAATATAACGACATCAGCTTGAGGATTATTGTTATGTCGACTGAGAACACCAACACTGCTGTCGCAGAAGAAATTCCAAACCTTTTAATTACTCCATCTGCACAAGAGTATTTAGGTGATTTATTAGCAAAGCAAAATACCCCAGGAATTGGCGTTCGTGTTTTTGTAGAGCATCCAGGTACTCCACGTGCTGAATGTTGTATGGCATATAGCGCACCTGAAGAAGTGGTGCCGACAGACTATAAACAGGATTATCCTAATTTTCCTGCTTATGTTGATGCACCATCAATTCCGTATTTGGTTGACGCCGTAATTGACTACAACAAAGATCGTTTTGGTGGTCAATTAACATTCCGTGCACCAAACTCGAAAGTACCGCGTGTCGGCCCAGATGCTTCAATTGAAGAGCGTATTACTTATGTACTGCAATCTGAAATTAATCCAGGTCTAGAAGGACATGGCGGTAATTGTAGTTTGGTTGAAGTAAATAATGATCCAGAACATGGTTTAACTGCTGTATTGAAATTCGGTGGTGGTTGCCAAGGTTGTTCTGCGATTGATGTTACCTTGAAGCAAGGGGTAGAAACCACTTTAAGACAGCATGTGCCTGAATTACAGCGTGTAGTGGATCAAACCGATCATACACAAGCAGAAGGCGCTTATTTTAAATAATTGCTGGAAATTTACTGTATTTTTTAAAAGCCCTTTCGAGGGCTTTTTTTATTGTTTAGTTAAAACTGAGATGATTTTTCTTTATTCTATAAATAGATGTATGCAAAACAAAGTGAATTTATAAATAATAATAATTATCATTTTTATTGAGTTTTATTTGTTTTTTGTTAGAATTCTCATGAATTTTTAAGCAAATCTTAAGATTTTTTCTGAATCAGGTGGGAATATGTCTAATACAATCGTACGTCAATCACTACTCACAATTTCTGTGTTGAGCGGTATGATGACCGTTGCACATGCAGCAGAAACTCAAACGAATAAAGATGCAGTGCAATTAGACAAGATTGTTGTGACTGCAAGCGGCTTTGAACAAGATATTAAAAAAGCGGCAGCCTCGATTTCGGTACTGACACAAGAACAAATCAATAAAAAAGCGTATCGTGATGTGACGGATGCGCTTAAAGACGTGCCAGGGGTCGTAGTCACAGGTGGTGGTAGTTCAAGCGATATCAGTATCCGTGGTATGGGCAGTGCTTATACCGTGATTATGGTTGATGGAAAAAAAGTAAACTCACGTTCGGTACGCCCAAATAGTGATAATTCGGGGATTGAGCAGGGTTGGTTGCCAAATATTGGCTCCATTGAGCGAATTGAAGTGATTCGTGGACCGATGTCTGGTTTATATGGCTCAGACGCAATGGGCGGTGTGATTAATATTATTACCAAGAAAAACGTTACTGAATGGACTGGATCAATCAAGCTTGATACCACATTACAGGAAAATTCTGACTCAGGTAATCAATATCAAACCAATGCGTATATTGCAGGCCCTTTGATTGCCAATCTCTTGTCTTTTAAAGCCAATGGCTTATATTCACAGCGCGATGAAGATGAAATTTATGGTGGATATAAGAAGCAAAAAATTCGTGCGGGTGGAGCAGCATTTAGCCTGACACCGAACGATGATCACACCATTGATTTAGAGTATCAACGTTCAATTCAAAATCGAGATGCGACGGTTGGAAAGAGCATTTCTCCAGTACAAACTGGACGAAATCCACCAGCAAACTCATTAACTGACTACTACCGTACTGAATATAGCTTAACCCATCGTGGTCAGGTTGGTGCAGTCGAAACGCATTCTTATATTCAACGTGAAGAGAATGAAAATCCATCACGTAATATGGAAGCGACCAACACCACCTTTAATACCATCAACAAAATTAATTTTGATCGGAATAGTCTTAGTTTTGGTGGGTCATATCTAAAAGAAGAATTAGATGACAAAGGCAACCAATTAAGTGTGGGCGGAGCAAAACCAATTTCGAATCTTGAGCGTTACAGCTGGGCATTATTTGCTGAAAATGCTTGGAACATTGTGGACGATTTTACCTTAACCACATCACTACGTTTAGATAAAGATGAAAATTTTGGTGATCACTGGAGCCCGAAAGTCTATGGTGTTTGGGGACTCAATGATAATTGGGTGATTAAAGGTGGTGTTTCTACGGGCTATAAAACACCGACACTGCGAGAAACTGTGGCAGCATGGGGGCAAGCAACGGGTGGTAGTCAAAGCAATGGTGTGATTGTGGGGAACCCAGACCTAAAGCCAGAGAAAAGTGTTAACTATGAAGTTTCTTTCAACTGGGATAATCTAGATAATCTCAATGCTAGTTTGACGCTTTTCAATAGCGAGTTTAAAGACAAAATCACAGAGATACGGGATTGTGACAAGGGTGCAGGTTCTGCTGGGTGTGATTGGTTAGGTGAAAAATTTGATTTTGTGAGCTTGAAGGAAAATGTTGATAAAGCCAATATGCGTGGTGCGGAAGCAACCTTTGGTTGGAAAGTTCTCCCTAATGTGAATTTAAGTGCAAATTATACCTTCACTGATACTGAGCAAAAGAGCGGCGTGAATAAAGGCAAACCTTTAAATGAAATGCCAAAGCATATGTTTAACACTACGGCAGACTGGGAAATTAATGATCAGTTCTCAAGTTGGGGGCGTGTCAACTACCGTAGTAAAACCTCAGATTATTTAGGCCGTACAACGATGTCAAAAGGCAAACCTGCGTATACCATGGTGGATGTCGGCGTAAACTATAAGCCAACACAAAATATCGCGGTTGCAGCGGGGATCTATAACTTGTTTGATAAAGAGATTGATACAGCAACCTATAATTATGTCTTAGATGGTCGCCGTTACAATCTTGGCGTGACCTATAGCTTCTAAATAATAGTAATAAGGAAAGGATAGGGCAGCAAATGCCTTATCCTTGTTTATTTAGGACTTGATTTACGGTTTCAGAATAATAAAACTTCTCTAAATACACGCGGGCACGCTGTCTCAAATAACCAGTTGTAATCACTTGCTGTAAAACAGGGCTAAGTAGATGACTCAGTTCATTTTCAATCAAGGCTTCATCGATATTCAGATCACGCAATAACAGGTCAAAAGTTCGTTCCTGATTACGTGCATACCATGCATAGACGCCATCATGCACTTGCTGTTTCAGGTAAGGCGTTTGACGGATATGTTCCCAAATTTCATGTCCCATACCCACGGTCTTAGGCAAATCTTGTACTTCGACATAATTACGCAAAACTGATAACGGCATGACTTTAATTTTATGCCAGAGATTGGCTTGAAAATGGTAGAGCTTATCGTCATTAAAATGCTGATTTAAGACTTTTTCACTCATTTGACTGATTTTTAAAATATTCTTTTGCAAGTAATGTCCAATTGTTTCATTTAGATTGGAATCAGTCACTGATTCTAAAACCGATTTCCCCATTTTCATAAAATGTCCAACACCGGGAACACGTTTAGACATCATAGAATTATCTAAATAATCTTGAATAGAATGCTGAATCAGTTGGGTAATCAATGCCGAAAAGGCGGGGTTATTCACCACTGTTTTGATCAAGCGTTGGCGATGTCCACTCTTACTCGCTACATACTGGGCGATTGAGTCGATGGTCAGTACAGGGATAACATCTTCAATGGTGGTTTGATCATTAATGGGGTGAATCAAGGCAAAGCGAATGTGTTCCGCAATTTGTTCAATCAAAAATGCACTGGCAGGCGTAGCTAAAATTTGTTTTTCGATCAGCTCAAAGATTTGTTCAAATGACCAAATATGCTGTAGCTGTTGTAAACGCAACCAATGATAGAACTGTTTAAACTCAAGTTGAATGGTTTCTGCTTGTGCAAACTCAGCGTCAAGAAAATCAAGTTGAGCATCAATAAGTTGTTCTATCATCGGTTGTTTAGACATAAAATCTCAAATTATTCATCAAATTTATGGTGATGGTGCAGTTGCAGGTTTTTGCGCCTGAATCTTGCTTAAAAATGGTAAATATTGCTGAACCACCAATTGATCTGCTTCCAAGATTGGCATATGTCCAACATTATCCAAGATCACAGGTGCTTGTGCATTTTTCATCAGTGATTTTAACTCAGGTGCAACTTCAACATTGATAATTTTATCTTGTTTGCCCCATAAAATGAGCGTTGGTGCATCAATTGATCGCGCCAATAAGGCAAATGAGTCCGGTGTGTAGAGCTTATTCAAGGCAATGATTTGATCAACCATCTTTTGAGTTTGCTCAACCTGACCAATCATCATTTTCTCTTGGGCTTGAGCAATTTCCTTAGGAATGAAAGGTGGTGTATACATGGCTTGTTGCATTAAGAAATTAAAGTCACCTTTCTTACTCACAATCATATTTTTCAACTGATTTGGATCTTTTAGGTAAGGGGTGGTGGCAGACTTATAAACACCAGCTGCATCAATCAAGAACAAACTTTTGGTTTCAAATGGATATTGACCTGCATACAGCATTGCAATTGAGCCACCCAATGAATGACCTGCAACATGCGCTGGTCCTGTGAGGTTAGCCGCTTCGACAAAACGACGCAATTTTTCTGTCACGTTTGGAACTGAATAATCAAAGTCTTTCGGAACTTGTGTTTCACCGCTGGCTGGCAGATCTGGAATAACCACATGATAGTTTGCTGTGAGCGCACGTGCGACACGGTTCCAGTTGTCGCGACTCCCTGCTAAACCATGTATCAAAATGACGATCGGTTTTCCTGCTTGCCCACCTTCACTATACGACCATGTGATATCACCGACTTTTAAAGTCTTGGTTTGCAGACCAGCCCATGCACGCTCTTGTTGCAGAACATTCTGAAAGCTCATCTCAATTTCCGCAGCTTGCGTCGTGCTCATCGCAACTGTTGTGAAACTACATACAAGTAAAGCGGCGGTTAAGGTGTTACGAAAGGGGAAGGGAAATCGATTTCTCATGTTCATTGTTCTGTCCTTGATTTATTTTTAAACACAATGATTATTAGGGAAGACGCTACAGGAGTCATTTGCATAATTTACAGATGTATGGAAATTCTTGCCAATGAAATCATCAATTTTCTACGATTTTCTCAATGAAAAGAGTGCGAGTTTGATTGAGAGATTCTGTTTTTGTCAGTGACTTTCAAACAGGTGCACATTAAACTGTTTGCCTAGCTCAATCACAAATGGATACACGCATGCTCACCGCACAAGAAGCATTAGAACGTTTAAAAGCTGGTAATGCCCGTTTTGTAAAAGGAGAAGCAGTTCAACAAAAATTGTTATCTCACCAAGAACGTGCCGAGATGGCAAGTGATCAAAATCCTTTTGCAATTGTTTTAGGCTGTTCTGATTCACGTGTACCCGCAGAAATGGTGTTTGACCAAGGTTTGGGTGATTTGTTCGTGATTCGTGTTGCAGGAAATATTGTTGCACCTTCACAGGTTGGCAGTGTTGAGTTCGCTGCAGAACGTTATGATTGTGCAGTTGTGGTGGTACTTGGTCATAGTCATTGTGGTGCCATTCAGGCCACGATTGATACCTTGATGCATCCTGATCATCCGCCTTCATCGAATCTAATGTCGATCGTGAACCGTGTTCGCCCTTCGGTTGAAATTTTGATGCAAACTGAATTGAAAAATGATTTGAAAAAGCTTTCTGCACATGCAGTTCGTTCAAATGTATTTGCCTCAGTGAATCAACTTCGTCATGGTTCTGCCGTGCTGGAAAGCCTGATTGAAAAAGGTAAAATGATTGTCGTCGGTGCAGAATATTCGCTTGAAACGGGTGAAGTAACTTTTTTTGATTTTTAAAGCTGATGGCGAGTTGAGAAACTCGTCATTATTTTATCATTCATGCTTTATATCCATCGTTGATAAAATGTGGATGTTTCAATCAAAGAGCAGCTTTACTATGAATATTATGCCGATATCTGAATCACAATTATCAGATTGGCTAGCATTAAGAAGCTTACTCTGGCCTGATCATGACGATGCGCATTTATTGGAAATGCATCAGCTACTTAAACAAACAGATACTTTACAATTATTGGCTTATACCGATAGCCAACAAGCAATTGCAATGTTAGAAGCATCGATTCGGCATGAATATGTGAATGGTACGCAAACCTCACCCGTTGCTTTTCTTGAAGGGATTTATGTATTACCTGAATATCGACGTTCAGGTATCGCGACCCAGTTAGTTCAGTACGTAGAGGAGTGGGCGAAACAATTTGCATGTACTGAGTTCGCTTCAGATGCAGCGATTGACAATACGATTAGTCATGCAATGCATCGAGCACTGGGTTTTCACGAAACTGAACGTGTGGTGTATTTTAAGAAAAATATCGGCTAAGCGGCTTTAGCTTGTAATACAGGTACTTATAAGGCGCCTTTAATATAGGGATAGGCCACATTCAGCATAATCGGTTGTGCTTTGGCGTTGGGGTGGATTTGATCATTCTGGATTAAATGTTTCTGCCCAGCCACACCTTCAAGGAAGAACGGCAACAGTTTGACTTTATATTGCTGGCTTACAATTTTGTAATTATTTTCAAAAGCCGTGCTATAGGCTGTCCCATAATTCGGTGGTATTTTCATACCAAACAGTAAAACATTGGCTTTCTGTTTTTGGCTTAGCTGTACCAATTGAGCGAGATTCTTTTGAATCATTTGTGGCGGTTGACCACGTAATCCATCATTACCGCCAAGTTCAATGACTACCACTTCAGGTTTATAGGTTTGCAATAACTTCGGAAGTCTTGCTAAGGCACCGCTAGTGGTTTCGCCACTGACACTTGCATTGACCACTTTGTGCTGTTTCGGATACTGTTGGTCTAGGCGTTGTTGTAATAATTGAACCCAGCCTTGCTTTACATCGATGCCATAACCTGCGCTCAGGCTATCACCCAAAATTAAAATAGTCTTCGCTGAAACCAGTGTTGGAAGCAATGCAATGGCAATGATTCCAACTGCTTTTGAAACTGACCAGATAACTTTAGATTTTTGCATCGTATTTCAAATTTGTCCTAAAGGATACGTGACATCATGCCACAACCGATTATCTCTGCCCAAAAAGTTACACAAAATATTCAAATCAATCAGCAAAGTCTCAGCATCTTAAAAGATATTAATTTAGACATCTATCAAGGTGAACAAATTGCCATTACAGGACGTTCAGGTTCAGGAAAATCAACTTTATTAGGTATCCTCGCGACATTGGATCGACCGAGTCTGGGCGAGTTATGGGTTTGTGGAGAAGCTGTTCATACGCTTACTGAAGAACAACGTGCCCGTGTCCGTTTAGAGAATATTGGTTTTGTATTTCAATCTTTTCAGTTGTTACCGCAGTTAAGCGCTTTGGAAAATGTGATGCTGCCGTTACGGTTACAACCCGATTTTAATTTCAAACAGGCAGAACAAAAAGCCTTGGCATGGTTGGAACGGGTCGGACTGATTCGACAAGCGCAGCAAACGCCGAAAGTGCTTTCAGGGGGAGAGCAACAACGTGTTGCGATTGCACGCGCTTTGATTGCCGAGCCGAAAATCATTTTTGCAGATGAACCCACAGGGAATCTGGATGGGCAAACTGCGGAAGAGGTTGAACAACTGTTATTTGATTTAAATAAAGAACTCGGTACAACATTAGTGTTGGTCACTCATGATCAAAACTTGGCTGCACTTTGCCAACGCCATGTCAAACTCGCCGATGGTCAAATTCAGGAAATCGTCAAGTTGCAGGAGGGGGTATGAGTTCAGTCCTGAAGCCCTTACTGTTACAAAGTTTTCGTACAGGGGGCTTATATCTGCTGATTATTGCCTTGTCTTTGGCAATCAGTGCAACCACGGCGCTCAAGTTTAGTAATACCCAAGTTCAAAATGCAGTGGCATTACAAGCTGCCGAAATGCTGGGTGGTGATTTAGTCCTATCAGACAAGGACCCTATTCAGCCGAATTGGCTGCAACAGGCAGATGAACTGAAGTTAAAGCATGCTCCTGTGACCATATTTAGCTCAATGGCACATACCCAAGATCAATTTGTGATGGTGAATGTCAAAGCGGTAGATGCAAATTTTCCCTTGCGTGGTCAGTTGGTGATTCAACCCAAAGCACAGGCGATACAACCAGGAGAAGTCTGGTTAAGTCAGCGGGCGATGGATTTATTGCATGCAAAAATGGGGGAGCCACTGGCAATTGCCGATGGTCAGTTTAAGATCACGGGCATTATTGAACGTGATTCTAACCAAGAGACTGGATTTTCAGGTTTCTCTCCAACGGTGATTATTCACCAAGCTGATATTGCTAAAACCAATGCAGTTCAGGTCGGAAGCCGAATTGAATATCGACTGCTACTTGCGGGTGAGCCTGAGCCAATCAAGGCCTATAAAAACATATTTAAGCAATCTCAGAAAGATGAACAAGGTACGGATCAGGCCGCAGATCAACAGCTTGAAGGTGAGCAAAATTCACTAAAACTCAGAGATGCCAGTCAATCCAATACTCGTTTAATGAAGCCGATTGAAAATATGGACACTTTCTTGCAGCTGGCCAATCTATTGACCATTTTACTTTGTGGTATCGCGATTGCTTTGACCAGTCAGCGTTATGTACAGCAGAATCAAGATCATATTGCATTGATGCGTTGTTTGGGAGCGAGTAAACGACAAATTTTATTGGCCTATATTGCTTTGCTTGGAATTGTAAGTGCCTTGTCGATTGTGTTAGGTAGTTTGATTGGGATTGCTTTGGGCTATGGTTTACTGCAATTGATGTTGCAACTGATTCCACAACTGCAATTAAGCTTCGCAGTCGTCGATCTACTTTACGCCTTACCGATTGCGATTTTTACCAGTGTAATGGTGTTGATTGGCTTTATTTTGCCAAGTATTTGGGAATTATTAAACACACCACCGATTCGAGTGATTCGCCAGCAAGAGCGTTCACGTAAGTCTTATGTGGCAATGTTTGCGATTGGTATTGTCAGTTTAATCATCTTTAGTTTGGTGCTCAGCGATAACTTACAATTAAGCCTGTTGGTGCTCACAGCAATCTTGTTGCTCTGTGTGATTTTGTATGCGGTGATTTGGTTGCTACTCAAAGCGATTAAACAACTGAAGCATCCTTTAGCGGCTTATGTACGGATTCCACACCAAACTGCTTTGCAGATCACCGCACTGGCTTTAGGCTTAAGCTTGATTACGGTATTGAGTGTATTAAGAACCGATTTACTGCAACGTTGGCAACAGCAATTGCCTGTGGGTACGCCGAACCAATTTGTTTATGGTTTACCACCGTTTGATATGCCTCAGTTTAAGCAACAGATTGAACAAAATGGTTGGCAATCAACGCCACTGTATCCAAATATTCGTGGACGTTTACTGAGTAAAAATGGACATGCCTTTTCGCCTGAGTTGGTCAAACAAAACAACTCATTACGTCGTGAGCTCAATCTGACTCAAGCCAGTCTTTATCCTAAAGACAATGTGATTACCAAAGGGGTTGCAAACTTTAGTAAAGCAGGACAAGTATCTGTAGAGGAAAAAACAGCGCATGAGCTTGGCATTCAAATTGGTGATCAGCTCAGTTTTAGTTTGCCTGAAGGGACCTTAGAAGCAACGGTGGTGAATTTACGGACGGTCGAATGGGAAAGTTTTAGTCCGAATTTTTTCTTCATCTTCTCACCCGAAACGATGGATGAAAATGCTGGCAGTTATTTAGGCAGCTTCTATTTACCACCTGCCGATCAGCCGAAAATGGTGCAATTGATTCAGCAATTCTCCAATACAGTCTTTATTGATGTTGGACGTATTCTTGAGGAAGTGAAGCGCTTGATGAATGTGCTCGTACAGATTATCACGGTACTCGCCGCATTGGTTGGCTTCTCTGGTGTATTGGTATTGATTGCCTGTTTGAATGTGCTGATGGATGAGCGTCGTAAAGAAGTCGCTTTATTACGTTCATTTGGTGTTGCCAAGAATAAGCTCAAACGTATGCTCAGTCTTGAGATTGGTTTTATTGGATTGTTGTCAGGTGTGGTGGCATGTTTGTTTGCAGAGGTGATTAGTGCAATCGCAAGTCACAGGATGCAAATGACAGTGCAATGGCATCCTGAAATTTGGTTGATCTTACCGCTGAGCATGATGATTATTTGTACTTTAATCGGTCGTTATCGCCTGAGCTATTTATGCGATATTCCGCCATTACAAAGCTTAAGAGAAATGAATCAGTCTTAAAATGTTGACTGATTCTGGCGCAGGATTTCATGCCATAATGGATTGAGTCCTGTGCTTAAGGCCGTGCAATACCAATAAAATGCAGCAAGTAACAGCAATCCGACACTTAAAGCGATGATCTGGAATAAACCTTTGTTTTGAGTTTTTTGACTGAAATACCATGTTGCAGCTAATAAAGCTCCCATGATCATACCGCCGATATGTGCGGCATTATTAATGCCTGAAACGGTAAAACCAAAGACAAGGTTAATTCCCATAATCATCAGTAATGACTTTTTATCGAGCCAGAAACGCTGTTGTGGCAAAGGCGGAAATAATGAGACCACAGTCAACGCGGCACCAATGCCCATCACTGCGCCTGAGGCCCCAGCACTGATATGTGGAAGCAGTTTAGGATCAAACTGTTGCAACAGTTCATAACCATCACGAATGCTTAAATAACTTGAAAGTTCACTTCCCATGAGGCCTGCAAGAAAATACAGACCAATATAATAGCTTCGTCCAAAGAGTTGTTCGGCAACACTGCCAAAGATATACAGTGCCCACATATTTAGCATTAAATGGATCATGCCAAAGTGGAAAAACATGCTGCTGAATAAACGTTCAGGTTCACCTGTAAAGGTGAGTGGAGTAAAATCTGCACCCCAAGCAATTGCATCTACTGGGGCAGGGTCGGTAATATTCACACCTGAAAGAATTTGCCAGCCAAATAATCCGACATTGACTGCAATCAGTAGCGCAGTAAACCACCATGTTTGTATTTGCAATTTTTGATTGATTTGTGGTGGAGTCGTTTCAGTCATGTGTTTACGCTAGTTATTGATATAAAAAATAGCTTAGCATGAATTTGTTGCACGATGGAGTGATGCACTTTAATGAAAGCCTTTTTAGCACGCGCAGTAATGTTGATTATCGGCGTCATTCTACTGATCCAACTTTGGATCTTTAGTAGTTTGGTCTGGTGGCGGACACACCCTGTTGAAACCACGATGTTTATGCGTTGGGATTATTTAACCGACTTTAAGCCGATTAAACAGGAATGGCGTGACTACGATAATATTAGTGATAATTTCAAACGCGCTATTTTAGCGGGTGAGGATGCCAAATTTATTCATCACCATGGTTTTGATTGGGCTGGAATTCAATTTGCATTGGAACGGAATAGTGAAAAAGGCGAGCTGGTTGCAGGTGGTTCAACCGTTTCGCAACAACTGGCAAAAAACCTATTCTTATATAACAAACGCTCATTCATTCGTAAGGGCCAAGAGGCAGTTGCAACTTGGATGATGGAGCGAATGTGGTCAAAACGCCGCATTTTAGAAGTGTATATGAACTCGGTTGAGTTTGGTCAGAACATCTATGGTGTTGAAGCGGCAGCTCAATTTTATTATGGCAAAAGTTCGAAAAGTTTGACTCGGGAGCAGGCTGCATTTTTGGCTGCATTATTACCAAATCCTAAATATTACCAAGACAATCGCAATGATCGTAAGCTGCAATATCGCAAACGCGTCATCTTGAAATATATGAATGGTATACAACTTCCGCAATAATTCGATGAATTTTAAAAAAAGCCCAAAATTATTGGGCTTTTTTACCAAATTGACATAATTTTGCAGCATACTTAAATCATCACTTGATGAATGATAAAGCGACAAGGTTCGGTATGAATACTGCAGTGACGACAACAGCGCCCATAGAATACAGTTACAACGATCGTTATATTAATCGTGAAATTTCAATTCTCGATTTCCACCTTCGTGTACTTGAGCAGGCCGTCGACCCACTTCACCCCCTTTTAGAACGGATGAACTTCCTGCTGATTTTTTCACGCAATTTAGACGAATTTTTTGAAATTCGCGTTGCGGGAGTGATGGAGCAACTGACTTTAGGTAATGAAAGCCGCACGCCAGATGGTTTAACCCCTAAACAAGTTCTTGATCAAATTTCAAAAACCACGCATGCTGCGATTGAACGTCAATACCGTATTCTCAATGAACAAATCTTGCCAAAACTGCGTGAAGAAGATATCTGCTTCTTGCGTCGTGGGGAATTAACGCCAGCACAATCGGCCTGGATTAAAAAGTATTTCCAAGAGCAAGTTGCCCCTGTACTGACTCCAATTAGTCTTGATCCAGCACACCCATTCCCACGCTTAGTCAACAAAAGCTTAAACTTCATTGTGACCTTGGAAGGGAAAGATGCGTTTGGCCGTCAGATTGATCTTGCGGTTGTACCAGCACCACGCTCATTGCCGCGTGTGGTACGTTTACCTGATGAGTTAACCGATGGCAAAGAACATCATGTAATGTTGTCTGCAATCATTCATGAACATGTCTCGGATTTGTTCCCTGGCATGACGGCAACGGGTTGTTATCAATTCCGTGTCACGCGGAATGCCGATTTAGCCTTGAATGAAGATGTAGAAGATTTAGCCAAAGCGCTCAAAGGTGAGTTAAGTTCACGTCGTTTTGGTCGTGCAGTTCGTCTTGAAGTGACACATAACTGTCCAAAGCATATTTATGAATACTTACTGGATGAGTTTGATCTAAACGAAGAGCAGCTCTATCGTGTTGATGGACCAGTGAACTTAGCGCGTTTATTGTCGAACTTTAAACGTCCACATTTACGCTATGACTCACATACCCCTGTCATTCCAAAAGCATTTAAAAAGTCTGAAAGTATTTTTGCGGCAATGCAGAAGCAGGACATTTTATTGCATCATCCCTTTGAATCATTTGCACCCGTGATTCAACTGTTGCGTGAAGCTGCGCGTGATCCTCAAGTACTGGCGATTAAGCAAACCCTTTACCGTAGCGGTGCCGATTCCGAAATCGTGCAAGTACTTGCCGAAGCAGCACGAAATGGGAAGGAAGTTACAGCAGTGATCGAACTGCGTGCCCGTTTTGATGAAGAGTCTAATATCGAAGTAGCCAACGTCCTGCAAGAAGCGGGTGCAGTGGTGGTGTATGGCATCGTGGGGTATAAAACCCATGCCAAAATGATTTTGGTGGTGCGTCGTGAAAATAATAAACTGGTGCGCTATGTTCATTTGGGGACTGGGAACTACCATGCAACCAATGCCCGCATTTATACAGACTACGGTTTGATGACCACAGACAAAGATTTGTGTGAAGACGTACATCGTATTTTCCAAGAATTAACCGGTATGGGCAAAATGGCAAAGCCGAAAAAGCTATTGCATGCACCATTCACTTTGCATGCACAACTCATTAATTATATTGATGATGAAATTGCCAATGCCAAAGAAGGCAAACCAGCGCAAATTATTATTAAAGTAAATGCCTTAACCGAAGTTCAATTGATCAATAAATTGTATGAAGCTTCGCAGGCAGGTGTGCAGGTTGATCTGATCATTCGTTCTATTTGTTGTTTACGTCCGGGCTTGCCAAATCTGTCGGAAAACATTCGGGTTCGTTCGATTGTTGGACGCTTTTTGGAACATACGCGAGTTTATTATTTCAGTAATAATGGTAATCCACGTATTTATGGTTCGAGCGCGGACTGGATGGATCGTAACTTGTTCAACCGTGTTGAAGCATGTTTCCCGATTGAAGATCCTGCGTTGAAGAAGCGTATCTATCAACTCGGTTTATTGAATTATCTCAAAGATAATCAGCAAGCATGGTTGTTACAGGGTGATGGTGTTTGGGATCGTGCACGACCTGTAGAAGGTGAGGCTCCACACAATGCACAGCATACTTTGCTTGATGCAATTAAATAAGCCCAATAAAAAAACCGACCTGTATAGGTCGGTTTTTTTATTTAAAACATTCAGTTGGTTTTGATTTCTAATACCAATTGATTCACCAGATCAGCTGCTTCCAGTTCTCTGATTTGTCCGACATTGCTACCTGCCCAAAATGCGCCATAACTAAAATCATGTTGTGCGCTTGCGACGGACATGAGTTGTTTCGCTAAATCATAGGTATATGGATAAGCAGGGACTTTGGGGCGATTAGGCGAATCAAGCTGTGTATGCCAAGTCCCCAGTAAACCACGAGCTGGTCGACCAGAGAGGCTTGCACTGATTTGAGTAATGTTTTGGCTAAATAGAGCTTTACGGTAGGCTGCATTTGCACTTGAACTTTTACATTGTACGAAGGCGGTACCGAGTTGCACAGCGACAGCTCCTAATTTAAGTACGGTTTTCGCTTGATCACCATTCATGATTCCACCAGCTGCAATTACGGGCAGTGTGCAATGTTGATTGATAAGTTGTACTAGATCATAGGTTTTAATTGCAGCATCAAAATGTTGATTGAAAATACCACGATGACCACCAGCCTCAATGCCTTGCGCAATAATGATATCAATGCCAGCGGCTTCAATGGCTTGGGCTTCAAGCAAATTGGTCGCAGAGACCATCGTAATAATCCCCGCATCTTTTAGTGCTTGAATTTGATGGGGATGTGGAATTCCAAAATGAAAACTCACCGCTTTAGGACGAGTTTCAAGTACCACATGCAGATAGTCATCATTGTCTAAAAAGCTAGGATAAATGCAATTCAGTTGTGTTGGGGGAGCTGCATTAAACTTCTCAAATTGAGGGCGAATATAATCAATCCATTGTTGTGCCGTTTCAGTATTCAATGCTTCTGATTGATGACAAAAGAAATTCACTTGAAAGGGCTGATCTGTCAGTTCTTGGGTTTTTAAAATCTGAGCTTTGGCTGCTTCTGGTGTATTGGCACCAAGACCTAAGGAACCTAATGCACCTTGATTAGAGACTTCTGCGGCAAGTTCTGGTGTCGAAACGCCTGCCATCGGTGCAAGTAAAATCGGATGTTTTATTTCTAATAATTGTAAAATTGACATGATGCTTTACTCATTCCATTTTTAACCACCTTAACGTAAAAACAAAAAGGCTGGCAAATAATAATCGCTATTTACTTATTGAATATAGAGGTTATTTTTATATTAAAAAAATTCAGCTTTCTATATAGGTGTGACATTAAAGAGTGAGCCGACCCAACTAGAAAATGCCATAGCCAGCATGCCCCATAAAGTAATACGTAAACTCCCTTTGAGCATGGAGGTACGGGCAAAGTAACTAGATAATGCACCCAGCAAGGCCAGTGAAATTACCCCAGTAATGAGTACTGAACGTGCTACCCAAGAACTTGGACTGAGTAAAATTGCCAACATCGGCAGAGCTGCGCCACAAGAGAACGATGCTGCTGAGGATAATGCGGCTTGGACTGGATTGGCTGCGGTATTTTCATGAATACCGATCTCATCACGTGCATGTGCACCAAGTGCATCATGTTCAGTCAGTTGTTTAGCAACCTCATGTGCAAGTTCTGGATTTAGGCCTCGTGAAATATAAATTTGAGTCAATTCTTTGAGTTCAGCATGTGGATTTTTTTCTAGTTCTCTAGCCTCAAATCGGAGATCAGATTTTTCAATGTCTTCTTGAGATTTGACCGAAATGTATTCGCCTGCCGCCATTGAGGTAGCACCAGAAATAAGTCCTGCGATACAAGTAATTAATAAAGTATGTGAACTTGCGCCGCTTGCAGCCATTCCCATAATCAGACTGGTGACGGAAATAATGCCATCATTGGCACCCAAAACAGCCGCGCGTAGCCAGCCAGAACGTTGTATCACATGCGGTTCAGCATGTTGAGAGTAGGACATAATGTGCTCTTTGAAATCGGTTGAACTCAATCATTTATAACGTAGTGAATCATCGGTTATTTGTAAAATTTTATTGATGATTCATAAACTTAATCTATTATAAAATAACTTATTTTAACGATAGCATAACCATGATTTGGTTATAATATGTGAATAATTTAACACTTTAACTTTGGGTTACATTGGCTTTTTATGGCCCATATTGTTGATATTTTTAGTTGAGATCTGCGATGAACAATTCGAAAAATAAGCTGCTGAGTCATACACTATTAATTTTAGGTCTTATCTTACCAGTTCAACATGCATTTAGTGCTGACTCTGATTTTGTCAAAGAAGGGGACGCGGCATATAAACCAGGCTACCTAATTTATGACCGTTGGGACAAGTTTTATAAAATTGAACAAAGCCAGCCTGAACAGGCTGAGAAAATTTTGATTGAGTTAAGTCAACTCACACCACAAGATATCAAGGTTTGGAAAAGTCTGACTTATTTGCAGATTCGCTTAAATAAACAAAATGATGCGATTCAAAGTGTGCGTAAGGCTGAACAGCTTGCACCACATGATGATCAACTGAAATTACAAGAAGCTTATTTACTGAATCAGCAGAAACGAAATAAAGAAGCCTTAGCACTTTTTAAAGGATTATCGACATCTTCAGATGCTGATATTGCTAAAAAAGCGCAACAAGCGGTGCAAAACTTAAGTGGCTCAACTGTACCCTCGACCTTTAAGGATATTTATTTTGCGCCGTCTTATGAATCACGTTATGACGACTTCATTTTCCCTTTAAAAATGCGTTATGGGAAGAATCTTGATAATGGTCGGGCACAGGTCTATGGCTTTGTAAATCTAAACCGGGACACCAAATCTAAGGGTGGGGTCCGTCCTGAAATCATTGATGAAAATGCAGTGACTGTCGGTATCGGCGCAAACTATCAGCCATGGCAGTCGATTCCTATCCGTGCTTATTTAGAAGTTGGTGGCAGTTATGATCTCATTGATCGTAATCGTGACAAATTCCGTGAAAGTATTGTTGGTGGGGTCACAGGCTATCAAGAGTGGTATGCCAATCCTACTGCAGAACAACGCACGGTATGGAATGATTATTTTACTGACTTGTATGGCAATGTCGCGAGCTATTCACGTGAAGATTATAATGTGATTGCTGATTTGAGATTGCGTTCAGGTTTTAATGTTTATCGTGGTGAAGCGGGAACAGTACAAGCCTATGGCAAGCTACATACCTTAGCGGATTCGGAAGGCGAAAATTACAATAATTTATTTGAATATGGTGCTGGCGTTGCTTGGCAACCATTTAACTATATTCCAGTGAAATTACGTGTTGAACGTTTATATGGGCATTATTTCAAAGATGCTTTAGCCGATGGAACTGAAAACTATAACAATACCCGTATTGAACTGGTTTTTTATAAGAGCTTCTAACGAGCATTAATGGGTATTTGCTCCATACCTGAGCTTGTACCACAGTGCGACAGTATAAACCGTCATACGGTTCATATAATGTGGGCCGTCAAAAATATATACTTTTTGCCCTTCATAGCTTTTAAGTTGTTCAATAATTTCCCAAGGATAGGCGGAGCGGAATTTTCCACCTTTCGTTGGGCGGAAAGCTTCTAATACGATGATAATATTATCTTTTCCAAATTCTTTTTGAAGGTCTTCTAAAACGATACGCGCTTGTTGTGGTGAACGGGTTCCGACACCGACACCATCCTGAAAGAATACGCCTGTATGGCTGGGCAACCAGCTTTTTAACCAAGCATCTAAATGCTCTGGTGCTTGTTCACCGCTATAGATACTGATCCAAAGTGGTTTTGGTAAAGTTCGAATCGCTTTGGCAAGATCATTGACACAGATCCAAGTCGGGTCTGCTTCCACCGGAAAGTAATAACCTTTAAGTGGAATGGATTTAGTATTCTCGATGATTTTTTTAGAATTCTCGGCAAGCTGCAATACATTGGAGCGGGCTAACCTTTCATCATATTCTCCAGCTAAGCCTAAAAGCATATGTTGAGCCCATGGATTTTGCTGAAGTTGTTTAAGGTTAATGTTTTTATCCCATCTTTGAAAACCCATTTCATGGTCAAACCACGACTTGGATTGCACTACAGACCATTGAGGAACAAAAGTAGAAACACCGAGCAGATTCCAATTCCCTGAAGGAGGTGTAGTGGCTAAGTCCGGTTGCCAAAACACACCTTCAATCTGTGGAGGTTGTACATCTGCCTTAAGCTGATGAGTACAACCTCCTAAAAACAATAAGGCTGAGAGGCTTAGCGTGATTAACGTTGTTGATTTAGTCAGCCTTATTTTTAGCATTAGGTCGTTTACGCCAGTACCAGAGCAAAATTGCAAGAATCATGATAGCAGAGATTGTAACGACCAAGATAAAGAATGATGATTGCTTAACGAGAGGTGCTTTTTGGTTCCCCACCATAATTTTTTGCAAAACAAAAACTTGACCACTATCTGTGACCAAAATCTTACTGGCATTGTTTGGGATATTTTGTTGGATTTTCTCCCAAAGTTTAGTGAAATTTTGTGCGCCCTGCATTGAATCAGTAATAATATCAAAACGTTGATCATGGAAGCTGACCAAGAAACCATTGGCAGTCGCAGGTGCATAAAGCGTATTTTGATGCATTAACACTTGTTGCCGATAAATATTAGGATTCACTTGTACGTTTAAAAGTTCAGGTTTGTTTGGATCTAATTTCACTAGATTTAAGGGAATTGGATCGTTGGTCATCAGCATTTTCTTGGCGACTTGACTCATGATCATTGCAATTTCCAAACTGCCTGCATTGCCGTCAATGGCAATAGTAGGATGTGTTGCAAAGGTCATTGATAAAGATGCGACACCATTTTTTAATTTATGCGGCAATTTCACCGTCGATTTTTGCGTATCAATCCACAGTGAGCCTTTTGCTGTTGGTAAACACTGTGAATTTACAATCACCGAATTTTCAAGCTTCAAATTGAAGGTTGTATTGTTTGAAATGGTTTTTGCAAAATAGTTGAATTGTCGATTCACTGGATCGGAATCTAAATTGGCTGTTTTTAAGCTTCCAGCAAAGCCGCCATCAATCCATGTGGTAATGTTAGACCCTTCTAATAAACCGCTTTGCACACGGAGTGCGATTTGACCTTGTAAAATATCCGTTGGCTGCCAAACAGCGGGGAAGTTAAGGAAGAGATTTTTTTCAGCTTGATTCAAACGGAAATCACTAATGCCTAAGTCCGCAAGGGTATGGATTTGCTTAATCTTGGCCCAGTTTGGTGTTTCCAGTTTATTTGGAAGAAAGGTTGCTGAGGTATTTAGTTGTTGTAAATAATTGGGATTGAGTAATCCATTAATCGCAGAGACGAGTTTCTCTGGCTGATCATATTGAATTTGTAGGGTTGGAATATCATTTTCCGTACTGATCTGGACCAAAGTACCTTTTGGTAAAGGCGTTGCTGATTTCTTAATTTCAATATAGAAGTTAGGGGCTTGTTCTGCTGGGGCATTTTGTTCATACCACTGAATTGGTGTAACCGATCCCCATGCGCTGATCAGACGTCCTAGCATACTTGCTTCGTTTACATGGGTTGGATCGTATTTTAAGACACCGACAAAGGGCGTTGGACGGACAACCTGAGGATTAAATAAAGCGTCAGGCAAATCTTTTAAGCGATAAATTGGTCTGTGTCGAATGTAGTCAATTTTAGAATTACTTAAATAAGTGACTTGATCGACATCCTCACTACAGAAGGTAGTTCTGTCAGCGGCAGGTGAGGTATTGGGTGAGTACTGCTGTAAAATAAAGTCTAGGCGATGGAAACCACTTTGGGTTGCTGGTATATCAAAGCTTAATGAGCCATCTCCGTTTAAGGTGGTGTTATAAATCAGCTTGTCGTCAAACTTAACCAATAAAGTGGTGAAATGTTCGGTGGAATAATCACTGGTAAAGCGAATATTTTGCCATTCAGAACCTTTGCCTACATAAAAGAAATGCGGTTCAATCGTATATTTATTGGAGGTATTGATATTATCAAACGTCCAAGTATTCAAGGTATCAGCCACAGCAAAGACGGGCAAGGAAAGAGCGACACTTGCAACTAATGCTTTTAGAAATTGATGATGTAATGGGTTATTTTTCATTTATTTTTTCTCCTTGCTACGCTCAGTCTTATACCACTGTAATGAATTGCCTTGGATCTTATTTTTAAGCATGTCATATGCAGCTTTAAACACGATAAATAAGAACACTTGTGAATACGTTACGTAAGATAAAACCGCGAAGAAATATAGTTGAGGTTTGGCTCTTTCTAAAGATAAGGTGAACCACATTTGTGCGACATATAAACAGAAGGATAGGCCCCAAAGTAGAGTAAATGGGCCCGGAACGGTAATCCCTGCAATACCCAATAAGCCTAAAGTTAAAGTGATGTGACTCCAGATCAGTGCGGGTACGAACAGCACATAACACATGATGTTGTTAAAAATTTCTATACCGATTGGGAAGGGTTTTCGTAGTGCAATTGGCAAATATTTACTGGTGACGTAGAAATTCCCTTGTGTCCAGCGTGAGCGTTGTTTTACAAACACACTTAGAGAGGGCGGGTCTTGTTGCCAGCCAACCGCGTACGGCACCCATTTAATCCGTCTTTGCCCAAGAAAAATTCTAAAGCTCATCTCGGTATCATCAACCAAAGATTTTTCATCAAAACCACCTAGCGTTTCTAGAGCATCGCGCCAGATTACGTAATTGGTGCCCATTAAGGTCGACAGTTCAAACCGTTGCCAGCGACCACCTTGGAAAATCCATTGGAAGAAAATAAATTCAATCGCAATAAAACGGGTCAAAATACTGTCACGCCAGTTACGGGTACGCACTTTCCCGTTTACCGCCACTAATTTTTTATCGGCCAGTAAGGTTTGGGCCAATAGACGTACACAGTCGGGTTCAGGCGTACTGTCAGCATCATAGACGACGATCAGTTCTCCCGTGGCATGCGGTAAACCGTTGTTGAGTGTACGAGACTTACCTTTACCACCCATGCCTTTCGGTACATTAACAATTTTAATGCAAGGATAAATAGCAGCCATGCGCTCCGCAATTTCTAAAGTATTGTCTTTAGAGCCATCATTAATCAGCAGAACTTCATAGGCATGTGCAGGATAATCCTGTTGTGCAATCGCATGTAAAGTATCTTCGATTACGACACCTTCGTTATAGGCTGGAATCAAGACACTTAATACGGGCCATCGTTCAGGAACAGGAAGGTTTTCCAGCTCCTTTGCTGCATTTTTAGAATATTTCCATGCCTGAAAGCTCAACCATGCCCAAAAGGCTTGTGGAATCCAGATCCCAAGAAAACCAAATAAGAAAAGAATATCAATTGCGGGCATTTATTCTTCTCCTGCGAATGATAGATATAATCAAAATAAGGAGTAATCCGCCGCCAAGTAATAAAGAAATCCAGGAAATAGAACTTCCGAACGTACTGAGTAAACTCGGATAATGCGCTGAATAGATATAGTCGAGTGGAATGACCACTGTACTCAGTCCGATTAGAATATAGCCGAATAAACTGGTTTCAACGCCGTCTGTAGTACTGGTAAATTGGGTGCGATTCAAATCCCATGAGATCCCCAGTTTAGGATATTCAATGGTATTTAAGGGCATACCCAATGGTGGGTTAATCACAACTTGATAACCTGAACTTTGTGATGGGTCGGTAATTGCTTGATAGAAATAATGTTGATGATGCTGAATTTTGCGGGCAGGGATACGTAGTTCAGTTGGGCTGTCTGATTGGATAATGTAGCTGCCAGCAGGCTGAGCAATCAGGTTTTCATCCCAGCCTGTTTCAATCAATGCCGCTAAAGGACGTAAGCCAATGGCGGTGGAAAAAGTTGCTTTAGCCGCAAAATACTTTGCATGAGCCATTTGATAGAAGGCGACAGGAATTGCACCATCATTGACGGCTTTTTTAATTTTATAATATTTAACCGCGCTAAAATATTCGTTCGGCAGGATTACACCCGGTTTGATCCCTCGTTCAATCAGTTGCTTGAAACTTTCAGAATCTAGTTGGTCTGAAGTGAATACAGGCCACCATGTTGCAGGTTGTGGAAATAGTTGTGCAACGGTTTGAGGTGCTTCAGTCTGCGTAGTTAATTCTGTTTTTGCTGTTTCAATTTTGCAGTGATAATACTGCTGATAAAATTGCTGCAACGTCGTATCAGGAATGTTACTGGTTGCGACCAGAACACCACAGATATTGAGTAATACTGACATCAGCGCACCTCTCGACTGGAAGGTGTTAAGTATTCAGTATGTTGCTCAATATGCAGTTTGAGTACAGTGAGTTCTTGAAGATCTTGAATGAAGTGTGGATAGATCTGATGTTCATCAACGCTCGGTTCGTGAATGACAATACTTTTAATTTCACTCAGTTCTTCGTTAATGAAATGGTAAATCACACTCTCTCTTTCATTTGAAAGAATCGCCATAATTTTATTCTGGGTTTCTTTCCAAATGTCTTCGCCCAGCATTTCACGAATTAGTACGGTATTATTGATATGAGTGCTAATAATTTTATAGTGATCTTTATGCGTGAGCTGCAATAGCTTTTTTAATTCGCCTTGGAAATGTTTTAAGGCGGTCAGCGGTAAGATATCGTGTTGATAATTACGATCATAACTTTGGATTGCACGAAAGCTTTTTAAGGCATTTTGAATATTATGACGTATTGCACTTAAAAAGATTGGGGTAATCGGTAGCACGAACAATAACAACAGTTGACGTTCCACATAGGTTTGATTGGCCAAATCAAGAAAGAAATAGACTGCAACGCCCACAAATGTGATCAAACCGAGGACTAATGCCATGCCGACATTTAAAAAAGCCCCAGAAATTAACAGAATGAGCAGAAACACCCAACTACCGCGATAACTGGCTGGAAGCCACTCATATGCGACGATGCCCATAAAAATTTGAGCGGAAATAATCCACAAGACGAGTGCTGGAGCTGGATTTTTTTGCATAATAATTTTAGTTTTAATAAATGTCTTTTGTGACCAAGGTAGCATTATTTTACGATTATTACGACAGTTTTTCTGTTGTTTGCTTTGTAAAATAATTTTATAAACAGTAACATACAGTATAGTCTGTATTTCAAAAGAATAAAAAGTATCCTATTTTAGAAGTTTATTTAATTTCTGTAAGCTTTGTTAATGCGATTTGAATGCTTCGATTGCACGTAAGCGACTGGCCTTTAAATCCACCATGGGCTCAGGATAATCCAGTGTTGAAGGCTGATTTCTAGCATATGGTTCATGAATCATTTTGTTATCAAGATGGGCCAGTTCTGGAACCCATTTACGGATATATTCACCTTCAGGATCAAACTTCTGTGATTGAGTTATCGGATTAAACACACGGAAATAAGGAACAGCATCTGTTCCTGTAGAAGCGCACCATTGCCATCCACCATTATTGGCAGCCAAGTCACCATCAATCAGGTGCTGCATAAACCATTGTTCACCTTTCCGCCAGTCGATGAGGAGGTTCTTGCTTAGGAACATGGCACAGATCATACGTACCCGATTATGCATCCATCCCGTGGCTAACATTTGCCGCATACCTGCATCAATAATGGGGATGCCTGTTTGTCCATGTTGCCATTTTTTTAAAGCAATAGAATCTTCGCGCCAGTTGATCTTTTGGGTCTGGGATTGAAAGGGCTGATGTTTGGAGACTTTGGGGAAATCAAACAAGATGTGTTGATAAAACTCACGCCAAAGTAGTTCATCCAACCATGTTTGTTGGCCTTCGGACTGAATCTCAAAATGTCCATGTTGCTGTCTAAAGAGTGCTTGTATGCATTGGCGAATCGAAATAATGCCAATATTTAAATAGGCTGAAAGCTGACTGGTGCCAGATAGCGCAGGTAAATCCCGTGCTGTTTTATAGTCAGTTAAGCGTTCATCAATAAATTGATCTAAGAGCATGAGTGCATGTGCTTCTCCAACTTGCCATTGGCTAAAGTTGGTATCTTGGATTTGTTTTATATAGTCGCGTTGTAATGTTTGGATGTCATCTTGTTGAAAGGCGGATATATCCAGCGACAGTGGTTGTTGCTTTGTTGGGGAAGGATAACATTGGGGTAAACCGTGCTGTAAACGTTGATAGCAGGTTTTCTTAAATGCACCAAAAACCTGATAGGGCGAGTTTGATTGATTGCGGATGGAGGCAACTGGAAATAAAGTTCGATCATGGAAAAGGATCAATTCTTTTTTATATTGATTGAGTTGCTGGTGTACAGCCTGATCTCGTTTGAGTTCATTGATGCCAAGTTCGATATTGGCATATATATTTTCAATATTAAGTTTTTGAATTAAATGTAAAAAGAAGTCAGGAATATCTTTCCAAAACGGAATGGTTTGAACCAGCACGGGAATATTTAGGTCTGCAAGTTGCTGTTTAAGTTGTTGTAATTGACGTAAATAAAATTCGATTTTAATCGCTGCATCGTCGTGTTGCTGCCACTGCGAAGGGGACAAAACGACAAGTGCAATTGTAGGGCCTGCTTGAGTCGCATGCCAAAGCGCTGCATGATCAAGGATTCTTAAATCTTGGCGAAACCAAATCAGTTGATAGGTCTGAGACATAGCTGTGGATTAAAATCGAAAGTTGAATAACGTTAAGCGATTTTCCGATTTTGGAAAAGTACTTGGCAATAAAAAAGCAAAGCCGAAGCTTTGCTTTTTCCATCTAATTCAAAAGAATTAGTGGTGGTGACCACCTGCACCGTGAACGTGACCATGATCTAATTCTTCTTGAGAAGCATCACGGATTTCTACGATTTCTACTTCAAAAGTAAGATCTTGGCCAGCAAGTGGGAAGTTCGCATCAACGATGATGTTGTCGCCTTCAATCGCTTTAACAGTTACGATTTGAACGCCATCATCAGTTTGAGCTTGGAATTGCATACCAGGTTGGATGTTGTCCACACCTTGGAACATTTGAGCTGGAACTTCTTGAACGAGGTCTGGGTTGTATTCGCCATAACCTTCAGCAGCTGGAACGTTTACAGTGAATTTTTCGCCTACAGTTTTACCTGTAAGTGCATTTTCTAAACCAGGAATGATGTTGCCTGCGCCGTGCAAATATGCAAGTGGTTCACCTTGAGATTGATCAAGTGTTTCACCCTCAGCGTTTGTTAAAGTGTAGTGGAATGAAACCACGTGGTTAAGTGCAATAGCAGTCATGTTTTGAATCCATGTCATCAATAGTTTTAGCTGTATATCATAAAGTGAAAAATAGATTTTGTTGACTATTTTCCACTTTTTGAAACGATTTAGTTAAATATTGAGACGAAATATCAAATTTCAACTCAATACAGTTTAATTTTTGGACGTACGCGACGTGTCAGAAAATCTTTCATGGTGAGCATACCTGCTTGGGTATAGCCATGAATATTGGCTTGATGCAATCGGTATAACGATACATACATGGTTTTTGCAATAAAGCCCTGTACGCTAACATCACCCAACAACTCGCCTACAGCTTGATTATGGCTTAATGAGACCAGAGATCCTTTCTCATTAAAGCTAAACATGGGTTGTGGAGAACCTGACAGACGTGCTGCCATTGCATCGACCAGAAATGTTGCTTGCTGACTTGCCACTTGTGCACGTGGACCTAGAGGAGGCTGACGCGCATCTAATTGACAGTTGGCGCAATCACCAAAGGCAAATACATTGGGATCAGAATAAGTCTGTAGTGTTGCATACACCATTAAACGATTAATCTTGTCACGTTTAAAATCAGTAAATGATTCTAAAACTTTCGGTGCTTTGACGCCTGCTGCCCAAACCGTAATATCTGAGTGCAAGACGTTGCCATTACTAAAGTAGACATTTGATTCATCGACTTTTTGCACTTTATGTTGGGTCAGAATTTCAATGCCCATTTTCTTGAGTTGCTTGGCACTATGTGCAGCCGTTTTTTCAGTCAGTGCAGGGAGAATGCGATCAGAAGCTTCAATTAGGGTAATTTTGACCTGCTTCGGATCAATTTTCTTTAAACCATAACGGTAAAAGTTTTTCGTGGTTTCAATCAGTTCTGCCGCCAGCTCCACACCTGTTGCACCAGCCCCAACGATACCAATATTTAGAGCGCGTTCGGTAGGTTGGTTTTGTGCTTCGATATAAAGGTGAAATAAATCTTGTTGGAAGATGTCTGCTTGTTGACGGCTATCAAGGAAATGACAATGTTCGCGCACACCTTCTGTACCAAAGTCATTCGATACCGAACCTACGGCTAGCACAAGTGTATCGTAGCTGAGGTTCTGGGTGAGTGGGGTGTGTTCTTTAGAAAGTTGCGGGGGAGAAAGCGTAATTTGTTTTTGATCTTTGTTTACATCGATTAAGGTTCCAAGTACGAACTCAAAATGATGTTTTTCTGCGTGAGCAAAATAATTGGTTTGTTCTTCGTGAGGATTTAGCGAGCCAGCAGCAATTTCATGTAGGAGAGGCTTCCAAATGTGAGTGAGGTTTTGATCGACTAGCGTAATTCTTGCTTTCTGTCTTTTACCAAAACGTTCACCTAGTTGTGTCGCAAGTTCTAAACCACCTGCGCCACCGCCCACAATCACGATATGATGTAAGGTTTTGCTCATGATTAACCTAATTGTTTTTGTGAAAGGATGGCTGGATTATGCCATCCTTTTTTCAACAATGTATGTGTAATCTTGATAAAAATAGTTGGTTTTTTACCCTTGATTTACTGGATAAAGTTTGGCAGCTTTACTATCACTGGTAGAGAAAAAAGAGAACAGGTTAGAAAACCAAATCATAATTTTCTGGAAAATATTGGCTTCTTCAATCTGCACATCATTCTCAATTTGTAAACTACGAATCAACTGATTATTTTGATAAATCGATACCGTTGCCAGATTCATGACTTGTGTCAAAGGGGCAGTTAAATGCTGTTCATTGAGCTGAATATTGATATGTGTATTGGTGGTTTGTAGCGGTTCAACGGTCGTGACCTGTTGGTTTGCATCGATCAAATGAATACGTTGTGTCAATAAATCAAAGCTATTTAAATCAATTGGCGTTGCTTGGCCGTAAAGTGAGGTGGTCACAATCGTGGGCTGCTGTGTTTCCACTTTAAACATTTTCAAGGTTGATTTAATTACAGGAAGTTCTGCAATTAATCTTTGTTTTGGAATAACTTCTTCGTCACGGGTATAGGTATAAGCCAAGTTCATGAGTTTATGCGCCACTTCAGCACGTTTTACTGCGCTAGGTGTACCTAATACCACAACAATCAAACGACGCTTTTCAACATGCGGGTTAAACGTCGGACGCTCTGCTGTTAATGCAAGATTGTAGCCTGCTGCTTTGGTATAACCCGTTTTTAGGCCATCTGCTGTTGGATCCATTTTTAAAGCAAGATTGGTTGCATGATGGAAGCGTTGGTTATAACTAAAACTTGGCATTTTTGAATAATATAAATATTCAGGTGTTTCTTTCACAATCGCTTTTGCAAGTAGGCTTAAATCTGCAGCTGTTGAATAGTGATCGGTCATGGTAATCCCAGCAGGGTTGCTGAAATGTGTATCTTTCATCCCAAGAGCTTGTGCTTCTTGGTTCATACGAGCAACGAACTGTGGCACACCGCCTGAAATTTTTTCAGCAAGGGTGACTGCCGCATCATTGGCAGACATCACAATTAAACCTGCCAACAGTTGATCCACAGAAATCTGTTCGCCAGCTTTCAGGTACATCTGTGACTCATCCCACATCACTGTACTGACCACAGGTGTAGCAGTCAGTACTTCTTCTTTACGTAATTTACCCGCTTCGATCTCTTTTAATGCGATATAGGCAACCATCATTTTGGTTAAAGACGCTGGAGCACGTTGAACGTGGCTATTGTGTTCAGCAATGATTTGTCCTGATTGAGCATCAATCACCGACCATGCTTGTGCTTCAACTGTTTCAGGTGCGATGTTCAGTAAATTTGCATGTGCAAGGTTTGCACAGACGAGACTAAACAACGTAAAGAGGGAGAGGAGAAATTTCACGTGAATACCTTGTATTGCCGATCCGATGGCCCAGAATGCGAGACAAGAATGCTATGACTTTTTTGTTGAAGAATCTAGGGGCTATTGACAATTTATATATGAATTGCGTTGTAGGCTAAAAAATCATCAGACGAGGCGTGGAACGCAGGGAATGGCTATTCCCTTGCCAAGTTTCATAACGAAGTATGAGGATATTTTAGCCACAACCCTTTGGGACAGGAGCATTTTTTGTCGCTACTACGTTATGCCTTGTTCATTTAGAATGACTAAATTTCACAAGACATGCCTTGTATCGCCTAAAAAACATCCGCTGTCGCAACCATAGATAAAGTGACAATAGCCCCTAAACTTTTGCTGACAATTACGACATCTACGCATGACTTTGTAAAAAAATGCTAAGCTGTGTGAAATTGTTCCTATTTCCATGATTAAAAATTATGTTGCACTACCAAATTGAGTTCGACGATTATCGCCAGCACCTGATTCATGTCACACTTCGTTTTCTTGCAAATCCCAATCAAGAACTTTGGCTACCGACTTGGATTCCCGGTAGTTATTTGATTCGAGAATTCTCAAAACATATCGAGTCAGTAAAAGCATCAGATGAAGCTGGACGTTTACTAACGATTAAAAAAACTGAAAAAAATCGTTGGCGTTTATTCAATACCGATCACGAACTGATTACGGTTGAATACGATGTCTATGCCTATGATTTGTCTGTACGTGGCGCCTATGTCGATCAAACACGGTTATATGTTAATCCTGCATGTGTTTGTTTAGGGCTGATAGATCAAGAACAAGCAGCATGTGAGCTTGAACTATTCTTACCTGATGAATTAAAACATTTTCAAATCGCAACAGGTTTGCCTTCAAAAAGCTTGGTAAAGGGGCGTTTCACCTTAAAAGCAGAAAACTATGATCAACTGATTGATAGTCCATTTGAATTGGCAGAGCAAAGTCGTTTTAGCTTTGAAGCCGACGGTATTCCGCATGAGTTTGTAATCTCTGGGAAGCACACGACCAACTTGTCGCGTTTAGAGGCGGACATTCAAAAGATCTGCCAGACTGAAATCAACATGTTTGGTTCAGCACCATTCCAAAACTATACCTTTATGACCATGGCCACAGGCAATAGTTATGGCGGTTTGGAACACTGCAACAGTACCAGTTTAATTACACCACGTGATGATTTACCGAAGGCAGATGAAACAGAAGAACCTTCTAAAGATTATCAACGCTTCTTAGGTCTATGCAGCCATGAGTATTTTCATTCATGGTTAGTGAAATTTATTCGTCCTGAAAATTTTGCTAATTATGATTTGCATAAAGAAGCCTATACCAGCTTACTTTGGATTTTTGAAGGTTTTACTTCTTATTACGATGATTTGATTTTATTGCGCAGTGGTGTGATTTCGCAGAAGTCTTATCTAGAATTACTGAAAGCGCAAATTGATCGTTACTTACAAAATCCAGGACGTTTGATTCAATCGGTTTCAGAGTCGAGTTTTGATGCATGGATTAAGTTCTATCGTCAGGATGAAAACTCAAATAATGCAGGCACCAGTTACTATAACAAAGGCAGTTTAGTGGCACTTTGTCTTGATTTGGGCTTACGTTTGCGTGGATCCAACTTAGATGCTTTGATGCGTCGTTTGTATGAAAATACCCAAAACGGCATTCAGGTCAATGATCGCACCATTTTTGAATTATGTCATGAATTGACAGGTGATAACTGGATCGAGCAAATCAATCATTTGATTAATACCACGGATGAATTACCACTCGATCAACTATTCCCTGAATTTGGTTTAAGTTATAGCGTCAAAGATGATAAGGCTTTGCCTTTTGGCTTAAAAGTCGTTGATAAAGCGGAAGGTGTGGTGGTGCAACAGCTTCGTCGTGACAGTGCCGCAGCTCAAGCGGGCTTGTCGGCGAATGATGTCATTATCGCGATTGATGGTATCAAAGCATCAGAAAAACTTTTAGCGAAGTATGCAAAGCAACAAGGCAGCTTTACGGTTTATGCATTCCGTCGCGATGAGTTATTACAACTGGAACTGCAAGCGGGTGAAAACACACTGACAACAGTTGAGCTCAAAGTTGCAGACCAGCAAAAAGTTGACCGTTGGTTGAAGGGTTAGAACTTGATAAAAAGGACGCTATGAGCGTCCTTTTTATTAGCTGCCTCGATAAGTCGAATAACCATAGGGGCTGAGCAGTAATGGAATGTGATAGTGCGGTAAGGTTCCATCAACTTCAAAAATAACAGGAATTTCAGGAAAAAAGCTGCTTTGCTTTTGCACTTTATACCAGTCACCTGTTTTAAACGTCACTTTATAAATACCCGACTTTAATTGCTGTTGCGTCGGATAAAGGGCAGTAATTCGTCCATTCTGATCAGTTTTGGCCTGATTGATTTCGATCCACTGGTTTTTTTGTTGTGCTTCGAGCACAACGGTGACATCAGCAGCAGGTAGACCATTTTGCTGATTGAGAACATGCACACTCAATGGATTGGGTGCTGCTGCAAACAAGCTGCTTGAAGCCGATAGTGCGGCGATGGCGAATAGATTTTTATACATAACAATATTCCACCTTTCTTGATCAATGTTTTCGTGTGTATTGCCATCAGTTGTGGTGAGGGCAATGCATGGGCATGAGATAGGAGCGCAAAAAAGCACTGTTGATCAGTGCTTTTTTAATGCTGTTTTAGAATGAATATCTTGCGCCTAGATAGAACTCGCTTGAATATAGATGTGCTTTCATTTGCTCATCTTGCAAACTACGCGCATTGGCAAAGTTATTTAACCCGCTATCGGCTTTACCCAAGTCTATATAACGGTAGCCCAAATCAAGCTTAAGGTTATCAATTGCTTTATAACTAGTCCCTGCACCAATGCTATACACCAGTTGGGTTTCGGTATTTGAAAGGTATTGGCGAGAGGAATTACCTTGCCAGCCAGAAGATTCGGTACGTGCAACACCTAATCCAAGATTTCCGTATACAGCGACATTTTGCATGACTTCAAAATCACGATAAGCATTTAACATTAAACGTTGTGTATCGACTTTATGATGATTGAGGCTGGTTGGAAAGTTGCTTGAACCACTGGTAAATTCAGCATTATTTTTAAAGGTATATTCACCTTCAGTACGCCAACCATTGCCAAAGTCATAGCCGAAACCCAATGAGGTATTGGTTAAATCTTTTTTATCTTTACCCGCGATAAATTGACCAATCCCTGGGCGTAAGCTGGTTTCCATATTGTCGGCTTGCAGCTTAGCAGCGGCAACTTTTGCAGAGATATAATAACCTGCATCATTTACGTCCTGAGCGTAACTTAGGGATACAGCAGTCAGTAAAACAGATGAAACCGCGAAACGAGTGAGTAGCTTGTCCATATTCAATTTTCCAAAATCAGTAGAGGAATGTTTGGTGATAAAAATCTTTATTTCCTCAGAACATGGTAGGAAGAAAAAAATCTTGGCGTGATGACAATTGGATTACCGATTTGTAATCTTGGCAATGAATAAACAAGGTTAAGATGTGGGATGCATATTTTAATTGTCGAAGATGAATCTAAAATCGCGCAGTTTTTAGCGAAAGGATTAAATGAATCAGGTTATACCTGTGCTATTGCAAAAGATGGCATAGAAGCATTGTCACGCTTGCAACGAGAGGCATTTGATTTACTGATTTTGGATGTGATGTTGCCACAATTGGACGGTTGGCAAGTTTTGCAAACATTACGCACTTTTTCGAAAATGCCAGTTTTAATGCTAACTGCAAAAGATCATGTTCTGGATCGAGTAAAAGGTTTGGAGCTTGGGGCCGATGATTATTTAATTAAACCATTTTCTTATGTGGAACTATTGGCAAGAATCAAAAGCCTGTTACGCCGTGTACCGAATGTAGAAAAAGAAATTTATCAAATTTCAAACTTAAGCTTAAACCGACTCAGTCGGGAAGTGTATCGTGCTGATACTAAAATTGATTTAACTGCCAAAGAGTTTGTGTTGTTACAGTTGTTGATTCAACATCGTGGTGAAGTACTGACACGAACGCAAATTGCCTCAATGGTTTGGAATATTAATTTTGATACGGATACCAACGTGGTGGATGTTGCGATACGCCGATTAAGAGCAAAGATTGATGATCATTTTGTTCCCAAGTTAATTTATACCGTCAGGGGCATGGGCTATAAGGTTGATTTAAAAGATGGCAATAATGAATAGACTGTCATTGGCTTCCCGCTTAAGTATTGCCTTTAGCTTAATTTCCTGCGTCGTTTTTATCAGTATTGGCGGTTTGTCTTATCAAAATTTTCGTGAAATGGTCTATACCCAGCAAGATAAGGCCTTGGCTGCTCGGATTAAACGAATGGAAGTTTTTTTGACCGATGCACATACTGTTCAGATATTGGGGAAATATCCTAAACTTTATGAAAATATGGTGGGGCATGAGGACAGTATTTTTATTGTCAAAGAATCAGCGCGGGATATCATTAGGATTAATCCATTACAGATCAAAATCCCTGAACTGAATTATTCAAATAAAATTCAGTATCGTAATAATACAGTTGAGCATCCAAGTACACGCTTTGCATTTCAATCCATCCAATATGGTCATAAGCAGTATCAATTGATTGCAGGACAACAATGGGATGGGGCGAATCAGATCCTGAGTCAATATTTTTGGAAAGTCTTGTTTTATAGCGGTCTAGGCATTTTGTTGTCCAGTCTTCTAGGATTTATGGTGGGACATTATTTATTCCGTTCCATGCGTAGTTTGATTGCCGAGACCAGTAAAATTAATGTGCAAAAACTGAATCATCGTATTGAAGTTGAATCCACCAATATTGAAGTTCAGCAACTGAGTCAGGCAATGAATGAAATGCTGGATAAAATTCAGCAGGATTATCAGAAACTGGCGCAATTTTCAGAAGATATTGCACATGAACTGAGAACACCACTGAATAATTTAATGGGACAAACTCAGATTCTATTGTCACAACCCCGTAAAACAGAAGAATTAGAAAATTTATTATATTCGCATTTGGAAGAGTATGAACGACTTACCAAAATGATCGAAAGCATGCTGTTTATTGCACGTTCTGAACATGATGAACAGGTGCTTGAGAAAAAGTCAGTCAATGTCAAACAGCTGATGAGGAATGTTATTGATTATTTTGATTGTTTGATTGAAGAACATCAGATGACGCTCCAACTGGATGTCATGGATGATTTCAATATCATGGCGAATGAGGCATTAATTCAGCGTGCGATTGCGAATTTAATCAGTAATGCCATTTTACATGGCCGAGCACATGGTGTGATTGCAGTAGCGGTAAAGCAACGTGATTTAAACTGTGTCATGACGATTGTGACAGAAGGCGTTTTTATTGATGAAAAGCATTTGCCTTATTTATTCGACCGGTTTTATCAGGTCGATGAAAGTCGACATCAAAAAGCACAAACAGGTGGTCTGGGTTTGGCTATTGTGAGCTCAATTATGCAGTTACATGCAGGTTCAACTGAGGTCGAAAATCGATTTGAAGGGGTGGCGTTTAAATTGATCTTACCACTAAAGAATTAACGTAATCTTCATCAAGCTCTGTCAAAATAGGGTTCATGCTTAAGCAATATGGATATTTGTTTGCTAAATGATCAATTCAGTACGTTCATTTAAAGTTGGCAGTGGTTTGTATTTGAAAAGACATAACTTGACCTCATATATACATACCAGAACGCTACTATTATATCATTTTGTAGTATTTTTTATCGAAATGTCGTTATCACAGGATATTGCGTTGACTAGCATGTGATGAACGCTGATACTCTCAAGTTTGTTCAAGCAAATCGGTTCTAGGAGCTGGGCCACAAGCGCAGTTTTCCATAACTCAATCCAACACAAGGGGCTATATATGGCTGGTGGAAAGTCAAAAATCATTTACACACTGACTGATGAGGCGCCTTTATTAGCGACTTATTCATTACTACCGATCATTGAGACCTTTACAAAACCTGCTGGCATTGAGATTGTTAAAAGTGACATCTCAGTTGCGGTTCGTGTGCTCGCAGAATTTTCAGATTACCTCAAAGATGAGCAAAAGGTAAACAATAACCTTGCGGAGTTAGGTCGTCTTACGCAAGATCCAGATACCAATATCATTAAACTTCCGAACATCAGTGCGTCTGTTGCTCAGTTGGTATCATGTATTAAAGAGCTCCAGTCGAAGGGCTATGCAATTCCTGATTATCCAGAAAACCCAACCACTGAAGAAGAAAAAGAAATCAAGGCACGTTATGGTAAATGCCTTGGTTCAGCTGTAAACCCAGTATTGCGTGAAGGGAACTCTGACCGTCGTGCACCAGCTGCGGTAAAAAATTATGCGAAAAAACACCCGCACTCAATGAGCGAGTGGAAGCAATGGTCGCAGACTCACGTTTCTCACATGGATGAAGGCGACTTCTACCATGGCGAAAAATCAATGACTTTAGACCGTGCACGTAATGTGAAAATGGAACTCATCACTAAGTCTGGTGAAACCATTGTGCTTAAGCCAAAAGTTGCACTTCAAGATGGCGAAATCATTGACTCAATGTTTATGAGCAAGAAAGCGCTTTGCGATTTCTATGAAAAAGAACTTGAAGATTGTCGTGAAGCGGGCATTTTGTTCTCATTACACGTGAAAGCAACCATGATGAAAGTATCACACCCGATCGTATTTGGTCACTGTGTGAAAATCTATTACAAAGATGCTTTTGAAAAACACGGTAAATTGTTTGATGAACTCGGTATTAACGTAAACAATGGTATGGCTGGTCTTTATGAAAAGATCGCAACTTTACCGACGTCTTTACGTGAAGAAATCATTGAAGATTTACATGCTTGCCAAGAACACCGTCCTGCGCTTGCAATGGTTGATTCTGCAAAAGGCATCACTAACTTCCATTCACCAAATGACGTGATTGTAGATGCTTCTATGCCTGCAATGATTCGTGGTGGCGGTAAAATGTGGGGTGCTGACGGCAAACCTTACGACTGTAAAGCAGTAATGCCTGAATCAACTTTCGCACGTATCTACCAAGAAATGATCAATTTCTGTAAGTGGAATGGTAACTTTGACCCACGTACTATGGGTACTGTGCCTAACGTTGGTTTGATGGCGCAAAAAGCAGAAGAATACGGTTCACACGATAAGACTTTTGAAATTGCAGAAGCGGGTATTGCCAACATTACAGATCTAGACACTGGTGAAGTGTTGATGTCACAAAATGTGGAAGAAGGCGACATCTGGCGTATGTGTCAGGTGAAAGACGCACCGATTCGTGACTGGGTGAAACTTGCAGTAACACGTGCACGTAACTCAGGTATGCCTGCGATTTTCTGGTTAGACCCATACCGTCCACACGAGAATGAATTGATCAAGAAAGTTGAAAAATACTTGAAAGATCATGACACTACTGGTCTTGATATCCAAATCATGTCACAAGTACGTGCAATGCGTTATACGCTTGAACGTGTAGCACGTGGTTTAGATACGATTTCGGTAACGGGTAACATCTTACGTGACTACTTAACTGACTTGTTCCCAATCATGGAATTGGGTACTTCAGCGAAAATGTTGTCAATCGTGCCGTTAATGGCTGGCGGTGGCATGTACGAAACAGGTGCTGGCGGTTCAGCACCGAAACATGTACAGCAGTTAGTTGAAGAAAACCACTTACGTTGGGATTCTCTTGGTGAGTTCCTTGCATTGGCTGTGTCTTTAGAAGAGCTTGGTATTAAAGAAGACAATAACCGTGCGAAATTACTTGCTAAGACACTTGATCAAGCGACAGGAAAATTGTTGGATAACGACAAATCGCCATCACGTCGTACAGGTGAGTTAGATAACCGTGGTAGTCACTACTACTTGGCATTGTATTGGGCTGAAGCATTGGCTGCTCAAGACGAAGATACTGAGTTAAAAACGAAATTTGCTCCGCTTGCAAAATCACTTGCTGAAAACGAACAGAAGATTGTTGCAGAGCTTGCTCAAGTACAAGGTCAAGCTGCTGATATCGGTGGTTACTATGCAATCGATCCAGCGAAAGTAAATGCGGTAATGCGTCCAAGTGCGACATTTAATACGACACTTGCGTCACTGTAATTGTTGATATATCACCGACAATGTTGTCGGTGATATAAAAAGCCGATATGAAAATATCGGCTTTTTTATTCTAAAGATATGTATTTTCTACAAACATTCATTAAAGCAGAGTTCGCATATTTAAACTCAGCATGAAAATCATGTCGACCATCTCTAAACTCTAGAAATTCTAAAGCAGACCAAGGATAAAACATTTCTAGATAGTTCAAATAGTCTTGTATAAGCTCCCAATTTTGCTCATCAATTTGCCCTTCAAGTAAAATTTGTAGTTGTTGTGCTTTTGAGCGTAATGGAACTGCTATTTCAATAAGTTCTGCATAGGCGATTTTATATTCTGACTCTCTTGTTTCTATTGAAAATGTATAAGTTAGAACATAGATTTTAGATGTAAATTGTCCATGTAAATCCCATATATCATTTATTAATTTTGAAATTAAAGATAAGTTATGTTGTGTTTTCCAGTTAAGAACTAAAACTGCAGCTGTTATTGCTGCAAAGACTGTGGCTGCGCTACCCAATAATGAGGTAATAAGAGCGATGTTATTTTGATTTTCTATTTTTATTAATAAGTTTCCAAACGACAAATATAGTAGATTTATTAATAAAAAAATTGAAATAAGTAGAAATGGTAAGTAAGTAGAAATGAGTAGTCTAAGTATTTTATATCGTATTTTTCTAAGCATTTTTATAACCTTAATAATTTTAAAGCCCACTTTCATGGGCTTTAAAATACTCAAATCTTAACGACCATTACGACTACGTCCGCGTGGTGCTTTGGTATTTGGACGCGTTGTACCATTGGTCTTACGACGTGGTTTATCTGCATCATCAGTTTGCCAAATACGGGTTGTACCACCGCCAGCTTTTTTCTTACCTTTAAATGGTTTTTCACCTCTTTCTTCACGTGCTTTATCTTTGGCACGAGAAAAATGCGGTTTATTATTTGATTTTTTCGCGAAAGAACGACCTTCATAAGGCTTGTCTGCCGGAACGTCTTTAAAATCTGGATAAAGCAAAGGTTCGATTTCGAGTTGTTCACCTGGCTGTAAACCCAGTTTGACGAGATCAATGCTACCAATTTGAGTACGAATCAGACGTAAAGTCGGGAAACCCACAGCCGCTGTCATACGACGTACTTGACGATTACGACCTTCGCAGATTTGTAGTTCGATCCAAGTCGTTGGAATATTTGCACGATAACGTACCGGTGGGTTACGTTCCCATAGCCATTCCGGTTGTTCAACTTTACGCGCTTTGGCAGGTAAAGTCATACCATCTGCAAGTTCAACGCCCTTTTGCAGTTTTTCAATAGCTTCTTCTGTGACATCACCATCAACTTGAGCAAGATAAGTTTTATATTTCTTATTATCAGGATGGGTGATGAATTGATTTAAACCACCATGATCAGTAAGAAACATTAAACCTTCAGAGTCTAAATCTAGACGTCCTGCAATACGAAGTTCAGGATCTTTAATAAAACTTGAAACTGTTAAATGTTTTTCATCTTCGCGAAACTGTGACAAAACGTCAAAAGGTTTATTAAATACGACTACTTTCATATGGATATACTACTTTGGCTATGGGCGGCATCATAACAATAAAGGTTTCTATTTAATGGAGAAATGTTGTTATTTCCCGTATAAATCTCAAAAAAAACCTGTTTTGAACTAAACTGTTTCATGCAATAAAAAACGAAAGTATGCCATAGAAGGCATAGAGATAATCGCTAAATACATGAGGGAGAACCTACAAAATGGGTTATCAGAAGATTGTGGTTCCTGCTGATGGAGACAAAATCACAGTAAATGCAGACCTGTCATTGAATGTTCCAAATCGTCCAATCATCCCTTTTATTGAAGGTGATGGTATTGGTGTGGATATTACACCAGCAATGAAGGCAGTAGTAGATGCCGCCGTGTTAAAAGCTTACGGTGGCAAACGTTCGATCGAATGGATGGAAGTCTACTGCGGCGAAAAAGCAGATAAAATTTATGGCAATTATATGCCAGAAGAAACTTTTGATGCTTTACGCGAGTTTATTATATCAATAAAAGGCCCTTTGACTACACCTGTTGGAGGCGGTATTCGTTCTTTGAATGTTGCATTGCGTCAAGAACTCGATCTATATGTCTGTGTGCGTCCAGTACGTTGGTTTGAAGGTGTGCCTTCACCTGTACAACATCCAGAACTCACAGATATGGTGATTTTCCGTGAAAACTCAGAAGATATCTATGCAGGGATTGAATGGAAGGCCGATTCTCCAGAAGCGAAAAAAGTCATTAAATTTTTGCAAGAAGAAATGGGTGTGACCAAAATCCGATTCCCTAAAGATTGTGGTATCGGCATTAAGCCTGTTTCTAAAGAAGGAACCCAACGTCTGGTGCGTAAAGCCATTCAGTTTGCGATTGATAATGATAAACCTTCTGTGACGCTAGTACACAAAGGTAACATCATGAAGTATACCGAAGGTGCGTTTAAAGAGTGGGGCTATGAACTTGCGATGGAGCGTTTTGGTGGGCAACTGCTGGATGGTGGGCCTTGGGTAAAAATTAAAAATCCGAAAACGGGTAAAGACATTATTATTAAAGATGTGATTGCCGATGCATTCTTACAGCAAATTTTAATGCGTCCAGCCGATTATTCCGTGATTGCGACACTGAACTTAAATGGTGACTATATTTCTGATGCACTTGCAGCAGAAGTGGGCGGCATAGGGATTGCGCCGGGTGCGAATATTGGTGGTGCAATAGCAGTTTATGAAGCAACACATGGCACTGCACCGAAGTATGCGGGGCAAGATAAGGTCAATCCAGGCTCGATTATTCTCTCTGCCGAAATGATGTTGCGTGATATGGGCTGGGTTGAAGCCGCGGATCTAATTATTCAAGGTGTTTCGGGTGCAATTTCAGCCAAGACCGTGACGTACGACTTTGAGCGTTTAATGCCAAATGCAACCTTATTACGTTGTTCTGAATTCGGACAAGCGATTATTGAACATATGGAATAAGTAAGCTTTATATCTTTATTAAAAGAGTAGCAAAGCTGCTCTTTTAATATTTAAAATTGAGATAAATAAGTCATGAGAAAAATATGTACAAAATTGAATGTATGACATATTTTGATGTGTTCGAAAATAAAAATTGAACATCATGGCGGAAAGAAAATATGGTGCAGCAGCACCGAAAACAACAGAAACCATTACTAGCTTGGATTGGTACGGACAAGTACTCAATAATCAAAAATATGAGCGGACGCTATTTGTAGACTTAGATCTGTCAGAAGCTCAAAGTACAGGTGCGATTTTTAATGAATGTACTTTTCGACGAGCACGTTTTAATGCATCGGTTCATCAGCATAGTGCGTTTTTAAATTGTACTTTCTATTTCTGCAATTTCTTTGATAGCAAATTTACCGACTGCAAGTTGGTTGGTAGCATGTTTAGCGATTGTCAGTTTCACCATATGCGGGTTGAGGACAGTGATTGGGCTTTTGTTGGATTACCGGGCGCGGATTTAGAGAAAGCTTCTTTTTTGAGAACCCGTTTAAGAGAAGCTGATTTGACTGGAGCGCGTTGCCATGGAAGTTCGATTAGAGAGAGTGATCTCTCTGGTGCATGGCTACACCGCGCAGATTTTACCGAGTGTGATTTAAGAGGTAGTGATTTGAGTAATTTAGATCCGAAAGAGACTCAAATTAAAGAGGCGATTATTAATCTTGATCAAACGCTGATGATTGCAGAAAATCTAGGCTTCGATGTCAGAATTGATTGAGTCTGTGAAAAGAGTTTGATCAAAATGAGTGGTTTTAGGCCACTCATTTTTATGGGAGATGGAATAAAGCTTATCTTGTTAAGAAAGATAGAGTCGAATAAAAGGGAGTAATTGTTCACCAATCACGATGCCCAATAAACCCAGTAATGCCACAATGGGCGGTGCAGGAGCTTTAACATCCAGTAGGTAATACAGCACACCGACCAATACGCCAACCGCGAGCGATAATAAATAAATCTTCATATTCAGCCGTTAATCAGCCTGCTTTTACTTTACAAAAGGGATCAATGTTTGGATTGCTATTCCAGATATATTCGGCCTCTTCGGCACAAAGCTGGGAAACTTTTTCACTCTGTGTGTCATGGATGAAGGCAAGGGTCATATCCATACCAGCACTTACACCTGATGAAGTATAGAATTTCCCATCAATTACCCAACGGGCTTGGGCTTGCCACAACACTTGGTCATTGAGTTTTTGTACAAATTCAAATGCCATTTTATTCGATGTTGCCTTAACACCATTTAAAAGACCTGTCGCTGCAAGCAATGAACTGCCTGTACAATGGTAAGCACGTGTTTACTTTGAGCCGCTAAAGTTTTGAGTTGATCAAGAAAATGTTGATTTTTGATTAATTCAAAAGTCACGATACCGCCTGGAACGAGCAGAATACTTTGGTCATTCACGTGCATTTCGCTAAAGGATTTGGTCTGGATACAAACACCATGTTTATTGGAAACCAGACCGCCATTCAGGCTATAAAACTGGACTTGATAATGTTCGTGCAGCAAGCCAAACAATTCAACAGGACCCATAATGTCGAGGGTTTCAAAATCTTCAAATACGATAGCATTCACAGGAATACGCATGGTTTTTCTCGCTTGTTTAATCTGCGTCATACCATAGTGAGCTTCAGATTTTTTATTGTGAATATTCTGTATGGCTTATTTTGAATTATGCTAAATCATTGGACTTTTAGGCTGATCTGTTAGCAAGCGAAACACATTTTGGGCTTAAATTTTATACATTTAGGTAAGTTAAACAACAAATGCTGTGGTGTATCGTAAATTTAGAAAAATCTGTATCTATACTTTATAGACCAAATGTTCAAAATAATTGAAAAATAGAGAGAGTGCCGTGACATGAAGATGTACCAAGTTGATGCTTTTACAAAAGAATTATTTAAAGGAAATCCCGCGGCTGTGATCGTCGTCGATGAATGGTTAGATGATCGTTTGATGCAGAATATTGCCATGGAAAATAATCTGTCTGAAACGGCTTTTGTAAAAACGATTGATGAAACCAATTATGAGATTCGTTGGTTTTCTCCACTCAATGAGGTTGCGTTTTGTGGGCATGCGACTTTAGCGAGTGCATTTGTTTTATTTAAAGACTTTACCACGGTAGGAACGATCCAGTTCCATGTACGCGATCTGGGTATTTTTATTGTCAGCCAAGATGCTGATGGCAAAATTAAAATGAATTTCCCGATTCGAAAAGCAGAGTTAGTTACTGATTATCCTCAAGTATTACGTGAAGGACTTACTAAGCCATTTAAAGCGGTCTATCGCAATATCCAAGCCTATATTATTGAATATGAAACGGTGCAAGATGTATTGGATGAACAACCTGATCTGGAAAAGCTAAAACAACTTGGACAAGTTCGTACAGCGATTACTGCTTCTCAACCCGATGTTGCAATTACCGCCAGAGGTGAAGGGCAGTTTGATTGTGTTTCTCGTTATTTTGCACCAGCAATTGGTATTGATGAAGATCCAGTAACAGGTTCAATCCATACTGCAATCGTTCCACTTTGGGCTGAAAAATTGAATCAGACTCGATTAACAGCCTTTCAGGCATCTAAACGCGGTGGGATTTTAGAATGTGTGATTGCATCTGAAGATCGTATTGAAATTTCAGGCTATGCCAAATTGTATATGCAAGCCGAACTGACAATCTGATTTTTAGCTTAAACTGTGCAAAAATAAAGATAAAAGCTGTTTAAATAAACAGCTTTTTTCAAAACATAACTATTAAAAATGCGAATCGTTCTCTACTATAGCTTGACGTTTTTATTTAAATCACCAAAAACACTTGGATAAATTATGTTAATGCGGTTTAAGCAACTTACTCTCTCTCTTTGTTTGATTGGGTTGAGTGCAACGTCTTGGTCTCAGACGGTACTCGTAAAAAGTGAAAAAAATATCGAAGAATATAAATTAGATAATGGTTTCAGAGTTATTCTTGCACCAAACGATAAAGAAAACAAAGTCTATGTAAATACGGTTTATTTGACAGGTTCTTTGAATGATCCTAAGGGTAAAGGCGGCCTCGCACATCTATTAGAACATTTGGCCTTTAAAGGCACGCAAAATGTGAAGGGTGATGAGTTTCAACGTCGTCTAGATCAATATACGTTGATGACCAATGCCAGCACAGATTATTATGCGACCAAATATTTAAATATTGTTCGTCCTGAAAAAAATGCACTCAATGAAATTCTGTACCTTGAATCAGAGCGTATGGATAAATTGGTGCTGCAAGAAAAATTTGTTCCTTCTGAAATTGAAATCGTAAAACGTGAACGAGAAATCCGTATGGATCAGCCGTTTGCTGTACTGATGGATCAAATGTGGAAAGCGGCTTATGGCAATCAATATTTAGGTCGTTTACCAATTGGCGATTTACCTGAATTAAAGTCGATTCAGCTAAATGAATTGAACCAGTTCTATAGAACTTGGTATGCGCCAAATAATGCAGTGATGGTGATTTCAGGTAAATTTGATAAGACTGAGGTCCTAACTAAAATTGATCAGTATTTTAGTCCAATTCCAGCACGTCCAGTACCTGCGCAAGTTCAAGTGCCTGTTCTCGATTCAAGTAAAATTGAACAGCGTCAGTTTACGGTACAAAAGGGTAGTGATTTAGCTAAATTCCATGTCTATATGAATGGAAAAAATACCCCATTACAACCGACTTTAGCACTTGCGCCAGCGTTATATACCATGCAGCCAAGTGGTACTTTGTATAAGAGTATGGTGGAAACGGGAATCAGCACCGCAGTGCAATCAACCACATGGTTAGATCAAGACTTTAACGTGGTCTTTATGGGCGCAATTTATGCCCCGAATCATGATGCGAAAAAGGTTGATGAAGCACTAAAAACAGGTGTTGAAAATAGCCAGCCATTCACCGAGGCTGAATTACAGCGGATTAAAAATATTACGCAAAATACCGCAGATAGCATTGCCAATGACGCTGTCGCTTTAGGTTCACGCCTGAGCGATTACGCAGTTTCATCACATGGTCAATGGGATCAATACTTTAAGGACTTACAAGCAGTTCAAGACTTAAAGCTGAATGATGCAAATAAAACCTTAAAAGAATTTTTAGTCTCTTCACATCGTATCTCAGGCGATATTTTACCGACGCCTGAAGATCAAAAGAAAGCGATGACGATGAAAGCAGAGGAGAAGCCTAAAACTTTAGATCAAAGCGATGAAAAGCCTGAGCCATTAAAAGATGCAAATGTCTACAAGCAGGAAGTGACCCAATTTATGGCACAGTCTGCTCAGCAATTGCAAAAAAATGAGCAGAAAATTCAACGGGGTGAATTAAAGAATGGTATTCGCTATGCACTCTTCCCAACGCCTACACGTGATGATAAAACTTATGCCACGATTAGCTTAGATTTTGGTGATGAAAAAGCATTATTTGGTAAAGGGGTTACTTTAGATTTAGCCAGCTATTTAATGCTGCGTGGTTCTGAAAAGCATACTTTGCAGGAAATTACCGATAAAGCGATTGCGGCTAGCGGTGGTGCATCGGTCAGTTCAAATGGCAATGGCTTTACCATCGTTGTTCAGGCGAAGAAAGATAAGTTTGAAGAGTTCTTTAACTTTATTGTTGATGTCCTTAAGCAGCCAAAATTCTCGCAAACTGAGTTTGATCTAGCAAAAAATCAAAGCCTGTCTGTATTGGATCGTCCATATACGGAACCCGCGGTTGTATCATCGATGACCTTGTCTAAGATTCTGGAAATCTATCAACCAGGCGATATCCGTTATCACTTTGAACCAGAACTGGCGAAGAAACAGATTAGTGAAGTAACCCAGCCGCAAGTGAAACAATTCTATGATCAGTTCTTTGTGACAGACCATGCTCAAATTGCTGTGACGGGTGATTTTGATGCCAAGAAAATGCAGAAGACTTTGCAAAAAGCCTTTGGTTCTTGGAAAGCAAAACAACCATTCACAAAAGTGACAGGCCAATACACGGTGTATAAAGCACAGAAAGTTCATGCCTTATCGGAACAACGTGAGTTTGGTAGCTATCAAAGTGTTTTAGCCTTACCAGTTGGTTCATATCATAAAGATGCGCCAGCTTTAATTATTCTGAGCCATGTTTTAGGTAACTCACAACTTTCATCACGTTTGGCTCAAGAGCTACGTGAGAAGAATGCTTTGGTTTATGGTTTTGGTAGTGGCTTAGATCTTGATCCAGATATTGATGATGGTACTTTAAGCATTACTGCAAATTATACCTCTGGCCGTTCTGAGCAAGTTTCACAATCAGTACACAAGGTATTGAATGAGTTGCTGAGCAAAGGTGTGACTGAGCAGGAAGTGGAAGCAGCGAAAGCGGATATCATGAAAAAACGTGTAACAGCTTTGGAAGATGAACGTAATATTCATGGCATGCTAACAGGTCAGTTAGAGCGTAACAAAACACTGTTGGATCGTGCAGAGCGCGATCAGGAGCTTGCGAAATTGACCAAAGAAGATGTGAATGCAGCCATCAAAAAATACATCAAACTGGACCAGTTTGTAGAAGTCATGGCAGATCAATATGGTCAGCCTCAAAACTTGAAATAAGCAATCAAAAATAAAGCCACCGATCTGGTGGCTTTATTTTTGCATCAAAGATTAATGATCATGTTTGTGGGCATGAAAATCTTCGTTCTTACGGAATCGTAAGTAGTTTTCAAACTGTTCACAATATTCGTCAAAATTATCTTCTAACATCATTTGGAATTGTTGCAGTAGATAAGACATGACTTGTTCTTTGGCATCACGCATTTCATTGCCATCTTTAAAGTTATTGGCTGCGACCCATGTATTAAAACGGGCAGTGGCAAATAACATAGCTGCACTTACTTGGCCACGTAACTCTTCTGGCTTGGCTTGCTGACCTTTGGGTGGTCGGCAGAAATCATTGGCAAGTTTAATAAATTCATCTGCACGCTCAAAAAACACCGCATTTAAAGCTTCTTCATCCGTCACATCGGTGGCGTTAATTTTTTGAGACATGATATTTTCCAGCGACAAGTTAAGACACCTCATTATAGACAAAGCCTTGTCGAAACTAAACCTTTGCCTTAATCTAAAATAGCCTAAGCAATTAGAATAATCACTATGCAAGATGCAATCGCGATTCAAAGCTTAAAAACAGATATAGCCTTACTGCGCCAACATATTTATCCACCTCAGTATTTAGAAAATGTTGAAGGCTTGCCGATTTATTATGGGTTGCAACAAGATGTAGATGAGTATTATCGACAATGGCTACCCTTGATTGAAAGAGCACAACAGCTGTGTCAGCCTTTTATGGAAGATGATGTGGTCGATGCAATTCATTTACCAAGTCATTTAAATCTGCCGCTGTTTTTCTTTCATGTCGATCGGATTCGGATTAATAAAACACGCGCTAAAGAGTCGAAAACTTTTCGTGGTGTCGCTGCCTTGTTAGAAAAATGTGGGCAGTTTGAGACGGATCAAATTTTTGCAATGCAGGAATGGCTGGGCAGTGATGATACGGCTGCCTTAGTTGCGCATCGTGAGTTTATTGATTTACGAACTTATGTTTTCCAACATGGGCAAAGTGAATATACACGGACTCGGTTTTATATGAATGGCATGATTCTCAGTGTTGAACCGCATTTTAAATTGGTCGATGCACGGGATAAGCCGCGGAAGCAGCGTAATGATCGTTATAGTGATCCGATTGCAGATAATGGAACGTGGAAAATTTTTGGGAAATATCGGTAAATGATTTAAGTAGAATAAATAGTTTAACACTCTAATTTTCATTAAAAAATAATAGCACAGCCACAAGTGCTATATAAAGTTTGAATGTTTTCGCGTAGGCGATTTCCTACTTTGTTTTCGGACAAAGTAGGCAAAGCCATTGTCATCAGCAAAACCTGTTTATTTCTTGGATTTATTAAAATGTATCGCAGAAACATTACTTTGCTTATATCACGCAGGTTGCTGATGACGTTTCCGAGTATCCGCTTTTTGTTAAGATTTAGATTATTTGTGGCGGCATCCATGCCGCCAAGCGCGATAGCGATTTAAGGAAATGGAGCTATCGCTTTTCATCCCAAAAAGCGTCCTGAGCAGATAAGCCTTGTAACTTTTTCGCCGCTTTTTTTGCCACATGTGGTTGCTGAGCCTTAACCCAACCTAATGCAAATAAAAACTGCGGGTATTCAGCAGTTTGTTGCTCAAAGATTTGCTTAGCAACAAACAGGTCATTATAAAAGCCTAAATATTCCTGAATTGGCTGTAACTTATTTAAGAATTGTTGAACCTCTTTTTCAGGAAAAATCCCTGCAATAAAGTCGATGCAATAACGCAATTGTTTGACACGCTTACGAGTACGATGTTGTTGCTCAACTTCTAAAGTTAAAAACTGAACTGCATCTTTTAGAATCTTTTGGTAAAGCTTGGTTAAACTTTTAGCTGCTTGTTTAGAAAGTTTAGATTTAGACTCATGCTCACTATAGGTGAAGCTGAGTAATGCTAAAAATAGCTGTGTGGTTTTAGTGTGACTTAATAACTGAGAAACACTGCTGTCAACACTCTCAGGGAATGGAAAATCAAAATCACAGACTTCTTTTACTAAAGGAATAACAGAATCTTGAATCGCATCATTATCGCGTGATTGACCTAATGCTCTAAAAATATCAGCCAATTGGCTTTCCCAAGTAGGATCAATGTGCGCAGACCAGTTAGAAAAATGCTTTAAAGCAGAACGTAAACGACGTAAACCAACACGAGCTTGGTGAATATGATCCGCTTCGGCTACACCGTCAGCAATTGCGGCTGCATTGGGTAAGATATGATTAAGGGTATTTTCGATAATCAGTTTGATTGCTTGTTCAGCACTGACATTTTTCTCTAGGCTTAGTGATTTCGCTTTGGTGGCAGGGGATACCGTTTTGCCAATAGCCAATAAATTACCACGTTCAGCCTTACTGCGCACATCAAGCCAGAGTTGATATTTATCTACCCATGTTTTGGTAAAATTAATCAGAGACTGTGCTGACCCTTGTTTTAACTCAAATTCAACTTCGCAGATTTTGGCTTGATCGGTTGGAGTACGGATTTCGCCATCGTCTAAGCAGACTTCAATTTGAGCCCCCTCAAACTCGAATACATGGAAAGTACGCTGTACGTCAGTTTGAAATTGCAACTGTAGTTCAGCCGGCTCTTCACCTAAAACATCGCGGAGTACGGTTTGGACTGTTTGATTATGTTTGTATAAAGATAAATCTAGTTCAGGTTCTTCAGCACATTTGCCTAAATAAATATCTTCTTCGATGCGTTGTAAATGGTTTTTACTGGCAGCTTTAAAGGTTTGCACCCAATGTTCACCTTCTTGACGCAGACGAATCGCAACATAATTTTTTGCCAGTAAACGGTCGGCGGTATCATAGTATTTTGCTTGTAGCTGAATTTTCTGTGCTTTTTGTTTGCTTAAAACTTGTAACACACTTTTTTTCTTAGATTCAGGGAGTTGAAATTTTAGCTCTATTTCCATGATGTTATGACTCCTGACCACCGAGAATGATATAGACAAAACTTAGTATAACTTGTTGATCTCAAAAATCATTGTAAAGTTGTTTTAAGCTTGGAAAGGATGGCACGCAATGACTTTATTTTGTACAGAAAATGCATTAACGTGTGGAGAGTCTTGCACGATTAGGATGATCTAAAAATGAATGCACCAGCGAATATTACCAAGCCAGTGGAATTTTCATTACCTATTAAAAACTATGATGAATTTTATCACTTTTATTTAACAGAACATCGCAGTATTGCCAGCCGTCGTTTGCACGTCGCAGGCAGCTCGGTCGGTTTATATTTCTTTAGTAAAGCGATTCGTAAACGTCAGGCAAAATATGCTTTGTATGGTTTGGTATCAGGCTATGCGTGTGCTTGGGTTGGGCATTTTTTCTTTGAACATAATAAGCCTGCCAGTTTTAAACAACCGTTGTATAGCTTTATCTCAGATTGGCGCATGTTGTCAGACGTTGCACGTGGTCGTTTAAGTCTGATCGATCGTCAGTTTGATAAAATTGATTCTTAAAATTGGTTTAATACTTCAAAAGCTGCTTTAGCAGCTTTTTTATTTGCTCTGATTTGCATCGGTTAATGATGTAAATACACTCACTATCTTTAATTTTCAAACAAGAAAATATACCCTGAGGCTAATGTAATTATAGTGAATAGTGAAACGTTCATGCGCGGTCTTTATCTCATCACCAATGATGATCCAATCCAATTATTATTAGAAAAATTAGATGTGGCTCTAGCAACAGGACAGGTTGCGATTCTGCAATATCGTCGTAAGAAAGTGGCAAAAGCAGATCAGCCAAGTGAAGTCGAGCAGATCAAAGCACTCTGTGAAAAGCATCAAGTCCCATTTGTCATTAATGATGATTTAGCACTGGCGGAACAATTTGGTTTAGGTGTGCATCTTGGACAATCTGATGGTGAAATAAGTGATGCGGCTGCACGCTTACCCCAAGGTGTGATTATTGGTCGTACCTGCTTAAATTCACTGGAATTGGCTGAAAAGGCGATTGCTGATGGTGCAACTTATGTGGCCTTTGGTGCAGTCTATGCAACCTCAACTAAACCTGAAGCGGGTAATGTTGGGATTGAAGTCATCAAACAGGCGAAACAAAAGTTTGCCGTACCGATTTGTGCAATTGGTGGTTTGACCGTTGAAAATTCTCAAGTCGTGATTGAGGCTGGGGCAAGCCTTTGTGCGGTAATTAGTGATATATTAGGGCGATCAACATCCGAAATTCCTGCTCGTGTTGATGCGTGGGCAAAGTTATTTGCCTAATTTTATGCATCCATATTGCGGAACTTTCATGGTTTCTCGGAACTTCAAACATTCCTTGTCCTCGATTCTAGGTTGAGCCTTATATGAGTTTATCTCCAAAGCAAGAACAGTTATTTAAACAAGCAAATAAACATATTCCAGGTGGCGTAAATTCACCTGTACGTGCATTTAACGGTGTTGGTGGTACGCCTGTCTTTATTGAAAAGGCAAAGGGGGCGTACTTATGGGATGTCGATGGCAAACGCTATGTTGACTATGTGGGTTCATGGGGACCAATGATTTTGGGTCATGCACATCCTGATATTATCCACGCGGTACAAACTGCAGCGGAAGATGGTCTAAGTTTTGGTGCACCAACGGTATATGAAACCACTTTGGCAGACACCATTTGCGAGATCATGCCTTCAATTGAATTGGTACGTATGACCAGCTCAGGTACTGAAGCAACTATGACTGCGATTCGTCTGGCACGTGGTTATACTGGGCGCGACAAGATTGTGAAATTTGAAGGCTGCTATCACGGTCATTCAGATTCACTCTTGGTAAAAGCGGGTTCAGGCTTATTGACGCTTGGTGAAGGTGAGCCAACCTCAAAAGGCGTACCTGCCGATTTCGCCAAACATACCTTAACGCTGCCGTATAACAATATTGAAGCGTTGAAAGAATGCTTTAGCAAATTTGGCCATGAGATTGCGGGTGTGATCATTGAGCCTGTTGCAGGTAATATGAATTTGGTGACACCAATCGATGGTTTCTTGCAAGCGATTCGTGATGTGTGCGATGAATACAAATCGGTCTTTATCATTGATGAAGTAATGACAGGTTTCCGTGTTGCATTGGGCGGTGCACAATCGGTGTATAAGGTTAAACCTGATTTGACTACTTTGGGTAAAATTATTGGTGCAGGCTTGCCGGTTGGTGCTTTTGGTGGTAAACGTGAAATCATGGAATGCATTGCACCTTTAGGTGGGGTTTACCAAGCAGGTACATTGTCAGGTAATCCATTGGCAATGCGTGCAGGTATTGCGATGTTCAAACACCTTCGTGAACCAGAGTTTTATGACAAGCTGGCTGCACAGCTCGCAAAATTACTTGCAGGTTTGCAGGCTGCGGCAGACGAAGCGGGTATTCCATTTAAGACCCAGCAAGTGGGTGGCATGTTCGGCTTGTATTTCACCGATCAAGAGGACATTACTAGCTTTGATTCAATGTTAGCCTGTGATGTTGAAGCATTTAAGAAATTCTTCCACGGTATGTTAAAGCGTGGTGTCTATCTTGCTCCATCTGCATTTGAAGCCGGATTTATCTCGTCTATGCATTCAGATCAAGATATTGCAGAGACCATTCAGGCAGCAAAAGAAACATTTGCAGAAATGAAATAATGCTGTGATGCATACAGAAGCCCGATTTGTTCGGGCTTTTTTTATCGGCGCATTTTACTTGAGCTGAATAGAGAGCTTAACCAGTTTAAAAATAATAGATGATCGTAACGGAATCTTACCCAGTTCCCAGCTGTTCGTATGATCAACCTCAGCGACGAAGCATAAAGATAAACAATCTTTACTGTACCGGAAGGTGAAATAATGCTTGAATAGTAAACTATATTTGCGTTGGTCTTAGGCTGTGCTTTGGGCTTGCATAGGCTGTAGATTGCAGCTGTATCATATCTAAAAGCTTTTTATAAGAAACCCATAGGAATGGAGTAAAACATGAAAACTAAACATTATTTAACGTCCGCTGATGTGGAAATTTTAGTTGAAGCAGCATTGCAATATGCAACAGCGCACAGCTTTAATGTCAGCATTGCAGTTGTCGATGACGGTGGAACTTTATTAATGATGAAGCGTATGGATGGCGCATCGGTATTATCGACACAGATTTGCCAAGAAAAAGCACAATCTGCTGCGGTCAGCCGAAGAACCACCAAGGCATCCGAAGATATGATCCGTGATGGTAAGATCGGCTTTTTAACCATCAATGCAGCAAAAGGCATGTTAGAAGGTGGTGAGCCGATTGTATATCAAGGGCAGGTTGTCGGGGCTGTTGGTATTTCGGGCGTGCAATCTTTTCAAGATGCGGAAATTGCCCAACATGCAATTCAACAATTTCTAGAGCAACAGACCTAAATCATCCTGTAAATGCGATTCTGGATGAAATATCGAGAGAAACACGAAAAAAATCAGTAAAAATACGTGTCATGCATTGTAATTCAGCGCCAAGCTTTTTATGATTGCCCGCTTGTTTTCATCCAGTCGTTGGAAGGTTACCTTGAATGATTTTCTAAGTGAATATTTGATTCATCGTGATGAAGATTTTATGGTCATCCATAAACCTGCAGGCTTACTTACTGTGCCGGGGAAAACACCCGATTTACAAGATTGTTTGATCAATCGTTTATTAGAATTAGAACCAAAAACTTTACTGATTCATCGTTTAGATCGTGATACTTCTGGCATCTTAGTGTTTGGTTTATCCAAATTTGGACAAAGCAATATTTCGCGCCAGTTTCAAGATCGTCAAACCTCAAAAATTTATCAAGCTTTGGTTGCCGGACATTTAGAAGGTCAGGGCGTCGTCGATATCCCTGTGATTTATGATCCAAGCCGTCCACCATTGCATATTGTGGATGCTTCCTATCACAAGCCTGCATTAACCGAATGGCAAGCGATCGAACATTTAGAAATTCAAGGGCAAGTTGTAACTCGAGTTAAACTTATTCCGATTACAGGGCGTTCACATCAGCTTCGTGTGCATATGCAATATTTAGGTCATCCGATTCTAGGCGATACCTTATATGCCACGCCAGAACAGCAACAGCTTTATCCGCGTTTGTGCTTACATGCAACGCAATTGAGCTTTGCGCATCCTAAAACAGGTGCACAACTCAGCTTTGATTGTGCAGTACCGTTTTAGTCTAAAAACTTTTTTATGAAACACGATGTGATGCACGCTATTTGATTGCGCTTTGTGTCAAAATACATCGTTGAAAACTACATAAAATGCCTTAACTTTTATTTGGGTCAGGGCATAAAATATGTAGGCTAACTTGAGATAAAGGTGGAAAAATTGCAGCAGTTTGCTATTGGTCAACGTTGGTTATCAGATACTGAAACTGAACTCGGTTTAGGGGTTCTTATTGATGTAGATGAACGTTCTATCAGCATTTTATTCCCTAAAAGTGATGAAACTCGTGTTTATGCACGAAACAACGCGCCTTTAACTCGTATCATCTTTAATGTAAAAGATGAAGTACAAGATCAAGAAGGGATTAAATGGATTGTTGAATCCATTGAAGATCGCCATGGTGTACTTCGTTATGATGTTGTTCGCACCTTAGAAAATGGTGAGCAAGAGCGTAAGGCACTGAATGAAACTCGTATCGGTGCGCAAATCCAGCTGTCAAAACCTTTAGAACGTCTGTTAGCAAGTCAAGTCGATTATAAAGAGTGGTATGACCTCCGTATTGAAGCGATGTTGTTGCAAGCACAAATGCACACCAGCCCTTTACGTGGTTTTCTTGGTGCGCGTGTGGGTTTGATTCCACATCAACTTTATATCGCACATGAAGTCGGTAAACGTTTTGCACCACGTGTCTTGTTAGCGGATGAAGTGGGTTTAGGTAAAACCATTGAAGCAGGTTTGATTATCCATCAACAACTGAAAACAGGCCGTTCAGAACGTATCCTGATTTTAGTACCAGATTCATTACAATATCAGTGGATGATTGAAATGCGTCGTCGTTTCAATCTGCAATTCTCTCTGTTTGATTTAACGCGTACAGCATCGATCAAAGAACATGATCCTGATCTCAATCCATTCCTGACTGAACAATGCATTATTGCCAGTGTTGACTTGATGGTTGACCATGATGATTTGCGCGAACAAGCCATTGAAGCTGGTTTTGATTTACTTGTGGTTGATGAAGCACATCACTTGATGTGGAGTGAAGAAGAAGGCGGTAATGACCGCTACGATTTGGTTGAAGAATTGTCTGAACAAACGGCGGGTGTGTTACTTCTGACCGCAACACCTGAGCAATTAGGGGTTGAAAGCCATTTTGCACGTTTACGTTTGCTTGATCCGCAACGTTTCAGCAGTCTTGACCGTTTCCTTGATGAAGAAGAACAATATCAACAAACTGCAAAAATTGCAGAAGTGTTGATGTCAGATGAAGCATTAACAGAAGAGCATTTAGCTGCACTTGAAGGCTTATTGGGTCATCGTATTGATGATCAGCCTGAGCATCGTATGCGTGCGATTCATGAATTATTAGACCGTCATGGTACAGGTCGTATCTTATTCCGTAATACCCGTGAAGCGATTCAAGGTTTCCCAGGCCGTGATTGCCAACCTGCGCCACTGCCAGCACCAGAAGATTGGTCATTTGATGGCAAAATGCGTGAGCAAATGTGGCCTGAAGAAGGTCAACTTGATGGTGCGTGGATGGAAAATGATCCGCGTGTGCCATGGTTGATGGAAGTTTTACGTAAAGATTTAAAACACAAAAAAGTGTTGTTGATCGCGCGTAGTGGACCAGTGGTTGAAGCACTGGAAAATGTATTACGTTTACATGCGGGTATTCGTACCGCTATGTTCCATGAGGGTATGAGTTTATTAGAGCGTGACCAAGCTGCGGCATATTTTGCAGAAGACAGTTATGGTGCTCAGATTTTACTTTGTTCGGAAATTGGTTCGGAAGGGCGTAACTTCCAGTTTGCCAGTGATTTAGTTTTATTTGATTTACCCGCAAACCCTGACGTACTTGAGCAGCGTATTGGTCGTTTGGATCGTATCGGTCAAGAAAATCGTATTCAGATCCATGTGCCATATTTGATGGGTACAGCACAAGAACGTATGTTCCGTTGGTACAACGAAGCACTCAATATTTTCAGCAGTATTTCTCCAACAGCGCAAACGCTGCAAGAGAACTTTATTGTTGAATTAAAAGATTGCTTATTGGCAGACCAAGGCCAGACTTTTGAAGATTTGCTTGAAGAAGTCAATGTACAGCGTCAAGCCTTGGAAGCTGAATTACAGGCAGGTCGTGACCGTTTGCTTGAGTACAACTCTTGCCGTCCAGTGGTTGCACAAGGCATTGTACAAGCACTTGAAGATTATGATGACAACACCACTTTGCCAATGTTTGTGAAGCGTTTCATGTCATCAACCAATATTGATTTTGATGAGCAAAGCAATGGTACAGTGATCATTAAGCCGACTGATCAAATGCAAGTTCAAGGAATTACCTTAGACGAAGAAGGGATGACTGCGACCTTCTATCGTGATCAGGCCCAAATCCGTGAAGATGCACAATATTTGACTTTGGAACATCCGTTTATTGAAAGTGTGATGGAAATGATCCGTACACAATCATTTGGTAGTACCAATGTTGCCTTACTAAAATCAAATGCATTGAAACAAGGTTCGGTGTTATTGGAAGTATGGTTCAAGGTCGATGTCGTTGCACCAAAAGCCTTAAATTTACCATCAAGCTTACCAAAGCAATTGATTCGTGTATTGCTGAGTGAAAATGGTCAGGACTTGTCAGCGAAGATTGACCCAAGCATTTTACGTCCATACTTACACCATTTAGATGGCAATAGTTGCCGACAAGTAGTGAAAGCACGTCGTGATGTGATCGAAACACGTTATGCGCAAGCTTTAGACATTGCTAAAACTTCTTTGCCAGAATTGATGCAACAAGCTAAAGAGCATTACAGCGGCAAATGGCAATATGAGATTGACCGTTTAAGCTATCTCAAGCAATTTAACCCAAGTATTCGTGAAGATGAGATTGAGCGTTTACAGAAATTCCAGAAAGAAGGCTTAGGTCTATTGGATGGTCTATCTGTGACACCAGAAGCGATTCAAGTTTTGGTTGTGGTTAAGCCATAATTAAAACAGCAATAAAAAAGAGGACTCGAATGGTCCTCTTTTTTATGCCTTGAATAAACTTAGTTTTGATCGATATTGGCTTCCAAGAACCATAAATATTGATCTAGATCTTCGAGTGCCGCATGAATAATATCTTCAGAAATCGGATCTTGAATTTCTTCAATGGTGTCGCGTAGATGATTGGCAACCACGCCATAGCGATCTGCCAGTTCTTTTAAGTGATCTTGTACCGCATGAATGGCGACAGGATAGGGTTTCAGATGCGATGTTTCCGCAACAGTTTGCGTTGTACCTAACGCCGTTCCACCAATCTGTACGGCACGCTCTGCAACATTGTCTAAATGAGTGATTAGTGAGGTACGGAACATATCCAACATTTCATGCACCGCAATAAAATTGCTACCCCGCATGTTCCAATGTGCTTGCTTGGTCAATAATGAAAGATCAATCAAGTTGGCAAGGATCTGATTTAATATTTTTACTGTGGCCTCTTTGATCGAGTCATCTAAATTATTACGTGTATATACTTTTAAAGATTTTGCTGCTGAAGAACTCATAGTTACCTCATTCAATTATAATGTGATGAAACATAGTGAATAAAAACCATTCGATTCATCACTAGCTTATCTCTTGAATCAGCGTTTGAGTGTTTTCATTTTCTAGGCTTTTGTAAGTTTGCTTATCATCAATTTTCTTTTTGATAATACTCGTTTGAATTCAGATTAATTGATGATTTCATCTGTTAAACTACATATATAAGTGTTAAAAAAAATTGTTAAATCAATCCTGCATCTTTGCATTCTAATTTGATATATGCATAGAAGACTGGCGCAACAATGAGCCCACTTAAACCAAAAATTGACTCAAAAATGAGCATTGCCAATAATACTTCCCACGCACTGGCATTAATTTTTGTTCCAATAATTTTGGCATTTACGAAATATTCAAGCTTATGAATAATCACCAAATAGGCCAAGGCAATTGCTGCGACAGATAAAGAAATCGTTAAGCCAGCCATAATGATCAAGGTATTTGAAATCAGATTTCCAATAATCGGTAGTAGACCAAAAATAAAGGTCAGAATGGTCAGAGTCTTCGCAAAAGGTAAATGGATATTGAAGATCGGTAGCACGATAAAAACAAAGATCATGAACAGTGCAGTATTGATCAGGGAAATCTTGACCTGAGCAAACACGACATTTTTAAAAGAAACAGAGAGCTTTTGAATACGGTGTAAAATCGCGGCTTTAAAAACAGGTTGTGGCGCATGCTGTTTAAAATTCTGGATCGAAACCAAGATTCCGACAATCAGGCCAATCACCATGGTTGCCAGATTGTGCAGAATATCGGTGCCTGTGTTTTTCACAATCGAGATATTATTCTTGATAAAGGACAATATCTGATTTTTGATATCAGCCACACTATGTGGCAGATAGCCAGGCAAATAATGGCTCATCTCAGCCTGAAACTTGATCAATGTCTGGTCGATCTTGATATTGAAAGAATTGAGTCCTGTGCCTTTAAGATCATAAATCACAAAGCTAATCAGACTAGTAATAAAGAAACCGATTAAGAAGGTAGTTAAAACCCCAAGAATAATACTGATAAAAATACGTGCACGTTGACCATCAATATGTCTTTCGACAATCGAGCTTAAGCTGTTAATAATTTCAAAGATCAGGAAGCCTGCAAAAAAACTGGGCAGAAGATGCAGGGGAATGACCATCATTAAAAACAAAAACATCAGAATGAAACTGGCGATGATGCTTTGACGGTCACTGAGAAGATTCATGATCTATATGCCTAATTTAGATTGTCATTATAATAGCGGACAAAGATACAATTTTTGTTACATTCAGTTCTAGTTTAGGCCGATGCAAAACGTTAATCAATTTCCATTTCATTGATATGACGCGCACCTTCTAAAATCATGCGAATCATCACCATGGTTTGTTCTGCCACTTCAGTGCGCTGTTCAGCAGGCAAATCGAGCACTTTTGCGCCCATGTTGAACACCAATTGAGTGATGGCTTTAGCCGCAAGATCTGCATGACTGAGTTTACTGTTGTTCAAGCGCTCTAAGCGAATGAGGTCTTCTTGTAGCTCTTGTTGAAAGAAGTTTAGTTGACGGTCAACCGCTGCTTTATAGGAAGTAGAACCTGTATAACCTTCGCGTAATAACAAACTCAGGTTGCCTTCATCGGTATTCAATTGTTGAATAAATACTTCAACTGAACTACGGATAATGCTTTGCTGTTTTGAGGCTTGTAAGCGTGCTTCACGAATAATACGGCGCAGTACTAGACCAGATTGATCAATCAACGCAATTGCGAGTTCATCAATATCTTTAAAATGGCGATAAAAGCTATTCGGCGCAATGCCTGCTTCACGTGCAATTTCACGCAGGCTAAGTGAGGCGATACTTTTTTGCGGACCAATCAAGCTTAGCGTGGCTTGAAACAGCTCTTCTTTGGTAATCGTCGCTTTTCTACCTACTGAGCGTACAGGAGATTTCATAGGAATGACATCTTGTTCATTTATGTTGTCATGGCCGAGCGGTAAAAAAGAAGAATGAACCATTGTTTTCAATATATAAGTAAGCTACTCGGGATTATAGCGATTGTCTGTGGACTTGTGAAATGTAAATTCTTATACGAGTGTATATACAAATATATATACATATGTATAATAATTAGCAAACAACCAGAGTAAACCTGCTCATGCATGCAATTGAAAAGAGAAACTCTCTATTTAATTCGTTGGCTCACAGTGTGATGAACAGCCATGACGCCAATTTTTGGTTACAGAAAATCAATCCATTGTGGTCAATTAATCAGTCGCTTGCCAAAATCGTAAAAAAACAAATCGTGGCAAAAGATACGGTCAGCCTAATTTTGCAATGTAACCGACACGTCACGCGCGGGGTTGCAGGGCAGCACCATCCTGTTACTGTTGATATTGCAGGTCGTCACTATGAGCGTACCTATAGCTTGATGCAGGTAGATGCTGATCATCTTTGTTTAACGGTTAAAAAAGTGGATCAAGGCCTCGTGAGTTCTTGGTTGGTTGAGCAGAGCCAAACAGGCGACATTCTACGATTGGGGCAACCTTATGGTGAGATGCAGCAGTCTATTGCGACACCGCATTTGTTATTGTTAGCTGCTGGTAGTGGCATCACACCGATGCTGAGTTTGATTGAAGGCTTATGTCAGTCTAAACAATTGAATACAACCTCTGTCCAATTGATGTATTGGGTCAAAACCCATGCCGATGCAGCTTATGTAGAATATCTGAAAGAAGTCTCTGAAAATTTCCCTCATTTTAGTTATCAAATTTTTTATACCCAAGAGCAGGATCAGCGTTTAAATCAAAGTCATGTTGATCAATTGCTTGCTTTAGATCAAACCACGGTTTATGCCTGTGGACCATCAGGTTTTGCAGCATCAGCGGAAAGCCTGTTTAAAGATGCTGCTGCGTTGCAAACCGAAGCTTTTAGCTTAAGTCAGTTTGATACAGATGCCACAGAAACTGGTTTTATCAATGTCACTTTGACTCAATCAAATAAAACTGTTGCGATTCCAAAAGGACAATCGATTCTGGCCAGTCTTGAGCATCAAGGCATTAAACCAAATCATGGTTGTCGTATGGGTATTTGTAATAAATGTGCCTGTAATAAAGCACAAGGCGCGACCAAAAATTTATTGAATGGTGCTGCCAATAATGAGCCAACACAGTTATTAAAAATTTGTGTCAATTCAGCCCAGTCTGATCTTGTGATTGATCTATAAGAGAGTAATTGATTATGAACATGCCTGTTAAGATGGAATTTTTTAAAAATCCAAAAAATCGTGATTTAACTGCTGCAGAATTAGATGCTTTTGCTCGTGAACTCGATCAAATCAAACAAGACGTGTTAGATGATTTAGGCGAGAAAGATGCCAAATATATCCGCCGTGTCTATTCCACCATTCGTTATAGCAGTTTGGCTGGACGTGCTTGTTTATTTCTTGGTTGGTTCCCGCCAGCTTGGTTACTTGGTACAGGCTTACTCGGTTTCGCCAAAATCATGGAAAATATGGAGTTGGGCCACAATGTCATGCACGGTCAGTATGACTGGATGAATGATCCGAAGTTTAATGGTCAAACCTATGAATGGGATACGGTGGGGACTTCAGACAACTGGCGTCAAACTCATAACTATAAGCATCATACTTATACCAATGTAAAAGGTATGGATGATGACGTTGGTTATGGTGTATTCCGTTTGTTTCCTGAACAACGCTGGTCAAAGTTCACTTTAATTCAACCGATTTATATCGTGCCATTTAGCCTGTTGTTCCAATGGGGAGTAGCTGTTCAAAATCTTGAATTGGGTAAAGTGCTGTATAAGCGGAAAACCATGGCGCAATTCAAACGCGAATGGCAGCCTGCGCAAAAGAAAATCCTCAAGCAAATGTTTAAAGACTATGTGTTCTTTCCATTGATTGCGGGACCTGCGGCGATTCATGTATTTACAGGCAACTTGGTTGCAAATGGGATTCGTAATGTCTGGACATTCAGTATTATTTTCTGTGGTCACTTTACTAAAGATGTTGAGGTATTCCCGAAAGCCGTATTGCAAGATGAAAGCCGTGGCCATTGGTATATGCGCCAGATTCGCGGTTCATCAAACTTAACTGGTTCCGAAGCATTTCATATTTTGACAGGACATTTAAGCCACCAGATTGAGCATCATTTATTCCCAGACATTCCTGCACGTCGTTACCGTCAGGTTGCACCTAAAGTTCAGGCGGTTTGTGAAAAATATGGTTTGCATTATAACAATGCCAGCTTCGTGAAGCAGTTTGGTGAAGTGGTCGGACGTATTTTTAAATATGCGCTGCCATTTAAAAAATAATATCTAGCTTTAAAAAAAAGCCCTGAACATTTTTCAGGGCTTTTTTATCTTATTTCTTCTTTTTGGAAATCCACATGATAATGATGGCATGGAAAACTTTTTCATTGTGCTGATCAAGTACATCAACATGGACTAAGTATTCGCCAGCTTTTTCCCAATCGTAGTGAGGCTCAGCAGGCGTAGCAATTGCAATCAGATCAGTTTCAGCCTTCTTTAAATATTCAACCGTCATACCTTTAGGAATCCAGCGATGGCTTGAAGGAACCGTGACCTCGGTCATGGTACCGCCAGCAAGTTCTGCCATATTACACATCGCGATCGCATGCACCGTACCGATATGATTGAGTACAGTACGTTTTTTCTTAATGCTGATTTTGCAGGAATTGGGTTTTAGCTCCTCAAATAAGGGAGAAATACTACTGAAATAAGGTGCCTTTAAGCAGAGCATACGGGTAAATGTCCATTTCCCAGCAGGCAAGACAGATACTTTGTTCCATAGATCTAGAGTTGAGGCCATGACTAAACTTCCCATAACAGAATTAAATTCTTTTACAGAATATAATTCTGTTTACAAGTTGTGGTCAAGTCATACACAATAGTTCCGACGATTGGTGAATTTGATTAAACTATGCAAGCAGCCCAACAATTATTAGAACGTTTATATCCACAACGTAGGTCATTATTAAAACGACAAATTTTGCTGGATGCTTTGTCATGCTTTATTGAATATGGTCTGGAAACCACCAGTATTGAAATGATTCGGGAAAAATCTGACAGTAGTGTGGGGGCGATTTATCATCATTTTAAGAATAAAGATGGCGTCGTTGCAGCATTGGTGTTTGCTGCTTTAGATGATCAGGCTCGGCTACGAGATCAATATTTACAACAAGCAAAATCGCTTAAGGAACTGCTCTATGCGTTGATCTATAGCTATACGGATTGGGTTTCTGATCAACCTAAGTTTGCACAGTTTTTATTACTTGCCCATTTTAGTGTGCGGCAGGGCGAGTATGGACAACAATTAAATGATAAAAATAAACTCAGGAATCAAAAAATAGTTGGCTATATTTCCAATTATGCAGATGCCAGTTTATTAAAATCAGTGCCAGCAGAGTTAATGATGTCTTTGGTCATTGGTGCAACAGAAAGCTATTGTCGCGCTTGGTTGTCTGAAAAAGTAATGACCAATCCCAGAGCATATCGAGAAACTTTGGCACAAGCCGCTTGGGATTCATTACAACATTTAAGCAAACATCCATAACGCGAAAACGATCAGGATAACAATCGATGAAACCTAGCAGTGAGAATCAAAAATATACAGGGGCTTGTTTATGCGGAGCAGTGGTTTTTCAGCTAAATCTGAAAAAAATTAAAATGATGTATCGTTGCTATTGCAGCCTATGTCGTAAGCAGAGTGGGGCTGCTTCGAATGCTTCAACTTTTGTGCAGACAGAATCATTTCAGTGGCAGCAAGGCGAGTCGTTGATTCAAACTTATATCAAAGATACAGGCTTTAATAGTAGCTTCTGTAAACAATGTGGTTCACCTGTACCGAATACTTTAGGTATCAACCCAAAGGTGATGTGGATTCCTTTAGGATTGATTCAGGAAGATTTTAGTCCAGAGCTCGAGCTAAATTTTTGTGTGAACTCTAAAGTGAGTTGGGCCGAAACTCATCAAAAACTTAGTGAATTTGATGAGTTACCGAATATGATTGAATTGAAAAATTATTTTGAAATCAATCAATAAAAAGCCGAATGTGGACATTTGGCTTTAGGGTATTAGAAGTCAAACGAAGTCTGTAAATAATAAGTACGGGAAGGGCCAGCATAGATCCCGCCAACCTGGTCAGATGAACGAGTGTAATATTCTTGATTGAATAGGTTTTTTACCCCCAATCCTACTTTTAATCCCGACAATGAGGTATTGGCAAAGTCATAAGCAGCACGCATACCAACAATGCCATAGCCTGGGATATTACCATAACGTCCAGTAGCATCATCCTTACCAGCAGTAACTTGGCTAGACTGTGCATAGAGATTGGTATTGAACGTCCATTGATCATGTTTGTAATCAACGCCTGCATTAGCAATCCAGTTTGAATAAAAATCCAGTTCACTCCCAGAGTCTTGACCTGCCGATGCCGTTGCTTTGGTATATGTCGTATTGGCATATACAGATACATTGGCTAAAGTATCGTTGATGGCCCCCAAGTTGTATTTCAAACCCAGCTCTGCACCCTTATGTTTGGTTGCACCCAGGTTTGTATAAGTCTGAGCCGCATCATCACGCTTGAGCTGATCTGCGAAATCAATATAAAACAAGGTAAATTCAAGTGATAAATAATCATCTAAATAATGTGTTCCGATTTCATAGTTATCTGCCTTTTCAGGATTTAAACCATCCATCGTTAGATATGCACCATTAGAATTGGTATTGGCCATCTGGCTATATTGGAAAGGAGCAAATGATTTGCCATAGTTGGCAAAAATGTTCCATTGATCATTGGCCTTATACATAACGGCAAAGCTTGGAAGTACGGAATCATAAGTCTTGTTTGCATTGACGCCATTTAAAACCGAATAATCACGATTTAACTTATACATGTTTTCATTGATTTTAATTCGCTCAAATCGAAGTCCTGGTGTGAGCGACCAAGCACCTAGATCGGTACGGTTATCTATATAGAATGCATGAGCCTCGGTGTCACCATCGGCTTTAGTCCAACCATAAGAACCACGAGGACCAGTCTCACTGTTATAACTTGCACGATCAACCGATTCACGGCTGGTTTCTTTTAAATAGCGATAGCCGACAGAGACTTCATTGAGGGTATTGCCAAGTGGAAATGCATGTGAATAGCGAGGTTCAATTGCTGTGACTTTATAATCACGCGGCGCCGTTTGGTATACGCTAGAACCAAGACGTTCTACACCAGCATCACGATAACTATCGAGGTGATAAGTTAAAACTTCAAAAGCATTATTGTCTTTTTTATAATTATATTTCAGCGATATATCATTACGATTTCCTTCCATATAGTCATGGTTACGTAAAGACTGATATGGGTTTTGAGCATACTGAGCAGGTGTTAAGCCACCAGGCATGTCGACCTTGGCTTCGTAACGATGTAGGTTTGCTTCGATACTTGAATAATCATCTAAAGCGTAGCTGGCTTTCAAACGTAGATCATTGATATTGGAATAATCATTTTGATCACGATAGCCATCGCCGTTTACACCTGAATAAAGTAAAGCGAGCCCTAAACCATTGTCTAATGTGGTTCCGATAAACAGATTTGGGTTTACTTTCAAATTACCATTTTCAGCAATTTCTGTAGTCATGCCAATACTGGCTGCAAAACTATCTGGAATACGGCGCGTATTAAAGTTGATAATCCCACCGACGTTTTGTGGTCCAAAACGTACTGAACCTGCACCACGAACCACATCAATCGATTCCATATTGCCTAATGTGGTGGGCGCTAAAGAAAGCTGCGGCTGCCCATAAGGAGCAACAGCTAACGGTACACCATCAATCATCAATTGTGAGCGTGGTGAAAATCTTGAAGTTAAACCGCGAACACCAATACTGAGAGATGCATCACTGCCTGAAGTACCTGAATTTTCAGAGGCTTGCACACCAGGAACAGTACGTAATGCTTCTTTGACTGAGGTGATACCGCGAGCTTCTAAGGTTTGTTGATCAACCACGGTACGAGCACCAGGATGGTTGAGCACTTTTTTGGCATTGGCTTGTTCTAACCAATTACCCTCAGCTTGGATGGAAATCGTTGCAAGCGTTTGTGTTGTGCTTGTCGGGTTATCATCTGCAAATGTTGTCGTAGCAACACAACTGATCAATGTCGTGATGGCACAGCTTAGGGCAGAGGGCTTAAATTTGGAGAAATAAAGAGGAGCAGAAATCGAGCATGTCATAAGTGGATTGCCGAACGGAATGAGGTAGAGGAGTTATTTTGCGTTGCTATTCTAATTGATTATAATTCTCATTTGTAGTTATTGTTTAGCTAAACTAATTAAAGTTTCACATAATATATATAATTTTTTTTGTTAAGAATAAAAATAGATGTCCATCGATTAGAAGTATCATAGCCAAGTGGTGTATATAAATTGGATGAGTCTTTTTTATAAAAATAGAATGTAATAGATAGGAAAAAGCCGAACTTAAAAGCTCGGCTTGGTCTCTTTAGAAATCATACGAGGTTTGTAAGAAGAAGGTTCGTGGTTGTCCCACGTACTTGCCCCCTGAGGCATCCGATGAGCGCGTATAATATTGCGTATCAAACACGTTCTTTACGCCACCTGCAATTTTTAAGCCTTTGAGCTGATTACTAAAGTCATAACCTGTTCGTACCGCAAAGGTTGAATAGCCAGGAATGTCACCTGTGCGGCCATCTGCTGTTTCTTCGGTAATATAAACATCGCCTGAACCAGGTGCATGTTGTTTTGACTGAGCGAACATATCAGCATTGATTGACCAATGATCAATTTGATATGCCAGACCTAAATTACCTATATGACGTGAGTAGTAAGGTAAGTCTTTCCCTTCAAATTTTCCTGCTTCTGAGGTTGCTTTAGTAAAGGTGTAGTTGCCGTAGATTTTTAGCCCTTCTAAAGCATCGGCGAGTTGACCGAAATCATAACTGATACCAGTTTCAACGCCTTTATGGCTGGTTGCACCTAAATTTGTCCAAATCCCTGTACCGATAGCATCAGGACGTTCCAACATTAATTCTTTGTCGAAATCTAAATAAAAGACTGTTAACTCAGCATTCAATCCATTACCTAGATATTTAGTTCCGATCTCATAGTTTTTAGATTTTTCAGGGTGTAATCCATCAAGGGTGGTAAAGGCTGTATTGGTGGTCTTATTCACCATTTGGGTGGTGACTAACTGGTTATATTGTTGTGGGCCAAACGAAACACCTGCATTGGCAAAAATATTCCAGTTTTCGTTGGCTTTGTAGAGTACGGATAAGCTTGGAAGGAATTCTTCAGATTTGATTTTTGGATAAACCGTATTGGTGACAACACCATCTTGATAAGCAGTGAAATCATTGTGTGTATCAATAGACTCAAAACGCACGCCAGGCGTAATTACCCAATTCGCGAGTCCAAAACGGTTGTCGATATAGATGGCATGGGCTTTGGTGCCACCATCACTGGTTGTATTCGGAAGGCGATCACCCGGTACGCCAGTCAAGGTGTTATATGGGAGCGTACGTCCTGAAAATTCAGAACTTTCTTCCTGTAAATAACGATAGCCAACAGTGACTTCGTTATCCATTCCCGCCCAATTATATGCACGTGAATAGCGTGGTTCGATGCCAAAATACTTATAATCACGAGGAGAGTTACTAATACGGCTGGTACCTGTATTGGTAATGGATTCTAAGTCACTGGTACGGAAAGAGTCGACGTAATAGCCCAATACTTCAAAATTATTCAGTTCATCTTTATGACTATATTTCACTGAAACATCAGAACGACGGCCTGCGAAATAGTTACGGCTTTGATTGGATTGATAGGGATTGTCTGCAAATTGTGCTGCAGTCAAACCTTCTGGCATTTCTCCACGACCTTCATAATGATGCAGGTTGACTGCAATGGCATCTTGATCAGTCCATTGGTAGGCGGTTTTTAGCATGACATCATCGATATCAATTTTATTATTGGCTTCACGATAGCCATCACCTTTGCTACCTGAATAAAGCAGGGCCATTCCTAAGCCATTGTCGAGTGTGCCACCAATAAACACATTCGGTGTGTACTTCAGTTGATCTGTCCCTGTTGCAAACTCAGTAGTTAAAGCAACTGAGCCTGAAAACTCTTTTGGAATTGCACGAGTAGTAAAGTTAATGATGCCACCAACGTTTTGTGGCCCAAAACGAACAGAACCTGCACCACGCACCACATCGACCGACTCAATATTACCCATAGAAACTGGGGCCAAAGATAATTGTGGCTGGCCATAAGGAGCAAATGAGAGAGGTACACCATCCATAAGTACGGTAGAACGTGGTGATAAGCGTGAGGTAAGACCTCGTACGCCAATATTTAAAGAAACATCACTGCCACCCGTACCGTTGCTGTCTTGGACTTGCACCCCAGGAATTTGTTTTAAAGCATCACGAATAGAAGTGGTGGCAATTTCATCCAAACGCTTGCGATCGATAATGCTTCGTGCACCTGCATGTTGTTGTACTTTTTCCGCATTGGCATTTTCTAGCCAATTACCCTGAGCCTGAATTGAAATCGTCGCAAGCGTTTGCGTTTCAGTGGGTTGTGCTTCATCGGCAAAAGCAGTATGTGATATGCCACTCAATGAAATGGCAATCGCTAGACTCAGAGAGGAGGGCTGGAATTTGATCAATGATGTAGCTGTATAGGATGCAATTTTCATATCAGTGGCAAATGCTGTAAATTTTCCGAATATTAATCAGTTATTGCACCGAATGAAATAAGAACGATTATCACTTATAACTATGGAAGGAGTTAAGTTGATTGTTTTTTTGCTAAAGATATTTTTGGCTATTTCAAACAACAAAAAACCGTGCTTAAGCACGGCTTTTTGTTGTCAGATTTATTATTTAAACTGGATTGAACCATTGGCACTAACCGTGATTTTTGATTCGCCCGCTGCCATATCTTGTGCAGGTGCTGCTTCAGCCATGGCAAATTTCGCCATACCACCACGCATCATTGGTTGTGGAAAGTAGTTGCTGGTATTTAGATTTAAGCTAACTAAATTGTATTGGGCTTTACTCCAAGCTTGAGTAATCGCTTGCGCACGTTGCTGGAAATTTTTAGAAGCTTCAATCATCAGCTCATTTTCGACTTTTTTACGTTGCTCATCCGACACGGTAAAGTTAATCGATTGCGTCTGGAAGCTTTGCTGTAACTCACTAATTAACTGACTCGCTGCTTTAAAGTCTTTACTTTCAAGTTGGATTTCAGCTCGAGCGCGCCATTCTTTTAGTTTATTACTGTCATTGTCATACACAGGGTAGGTACTTTGTGCGCCTGTTTCGACTTTCACTTGTGAATATTTACGTGAAATTGCTTGCGCCTGATTCATCAATTGATTGATCTGATTTGAAAGCTCAGCAGGTTGTTTGTTGCTTTTTTCGATATAAAGAACGGCACGCATTTCATCATTTGCGACTTGGCGTGAAGCATCCGCTTGGATATTGACGATATTGTAGTTCAAGTTTTCTGTCTCGTGAGCAAAAAGGGTTGGGCTGAGTGCTGCCCCGATCATCATTGTTGCAAGTGCTAAAGTACGCATAAAAATTTCCTTAGAATTTGGTATCGAAAATTTATTTTTTACAAGATTGATATTAAAAAGAACTCATGGTAAACTTCTGCATATTTTGTGGTGACTTTGTAAGAGATTAGCAGTGTTTTGCAACAGAAAAATAAAACAAAAAATATTAAAAATGAATGGATTATGTGGATTGTTTTGACCATTTATCTAAAAACAGAAGCCTGATTAAAAAAAGCTTACTTTCTTTAGCTTGTCACATAGTATGATGATAATTCATCATACTTATTGGAGCGAAACATTTTTTCAATAAGATTAGATGAATGTAAGGCATAAAAAGTGTTTATTTTATTTCAAAATTAGGTATCATCTCGCTCCTAGTTGAAAGATATAAAATTTGTGTCTCACTAGATTCTAAAAAGCACCGAGTCAAACGACCGCAAGTCACCAGACTTATTTCTTTTACCCATATCAGAGATGGTAATTCGATATGAGCGTTACTTCTGTAAACCCTGCCACTAATTCTACTAACGAATACTACCTGACTCGCCAAAGTCAGATGGAATCCAATGTTCGTAGCTATCCACGTAAATTACCATTAGCGATAGCCAAGGCATTAGGTTGCTGGGTTACTGATGTTGAAGGTACTGAGTACCTCGACTGTCTAGCTGGGGCGGGAACATTGGCTTTAGGTCATAACCATCCTGCGGTAATTCAAAGTATTCAAGATACGCTTGCAAGCGGTCTCCCATTGCATACTTTAGATTTAACAACGCCTTTAAAAGATGCATTTACTGAAGCATTACTTGAGCAATTACCAGGTGGTAAGGAAGAGTATTGTCTACAGTTCTGTGGTCCATCTGGTGCAGATGGTACAGAGGCAGCAATTAAATTAGCAAAAACCTACACAGGTCGTAGCACAGTGATTAGTTTCTCTGGCGGCTACCACGGCATGACGCACGGCGCACTTGCAATGACAGGTAACCTGTCTGCGAAGAATGCGGTGAATGGCTTAATGCCTGGCGTACAGTTTATGCCATACCCGCATGAATATCGTTGCCCACTTGGTTTAGGTGGTGAAGCGGGTGTTGATGCTTTAACTTACTTCTTTGAAAACTTCATTGAAGATGTTGAAAGTGGTGTGACTAAACCTGCTGCTGTGATTCTTGAAGCAATTCAAGGTGAAGGTGGTGTAGTTACTGCACCTGTAAAATGGTTGCAAAAAATCCGTGAAGTGACTGAAAAGCACAACATCGTTTTAATTTTGGACGAAGTTCAAGCTGGTTTTGCACGTTCAGGTAAAATGTTTGCCTTTGAACATGCAGGTATCGAGCCTGATGTTGTAGTGATGTCAAAAGCGGTAGGTGGTAGCTTACCACTTGCAGTATTGGGTATTAAACGTAAGTTTGACGCTTGGCAGCCTGCGGGTCACACGGGTACTTTCCGTGGTAACCAACTTGCAATGGGTACAGGTTTAGCATCACTTCAAGTGATCAAAGAACAAAACCTTGCTCAAAATGCGCAAGAGCGTGGTGATTTCTTACAAGCTGAGTTCAAGAAACTTGCTCAAGAATTCCCATGTATCGGTAACGTACGTGGTCGTGGTTTGATGATCGGTGTTGAGATCGTTGACGAGCGTAAACCTGCGGACCATATGGGTTCATTACCAGCTGATGCTCAATTGGCTGCTGCAATCCAGACTGCTTGTTTCAACAATAAATTATTGCTTGAAAAAGGTGGTCGTAACGGTACAGTCATCCGTTTACTTTGCCCATTAATTATCAATCACGAAGAATGCGTAGAAGCGGTTGCTCGTTTCAAGAAAGCTGTTGCTGAAGCATTAAAAGCAGTACGAGGCTAATTCATGGTTGATTTTGCAGAACATCGTAAAGCGTTACTCTGCAATGATGCTCAATCTATTGCTGACTATGAGTCAGCAATGGGCGAGGCGGTACAAGCCGTTTCAGCATGGTTGCAAAACGATAAAATGTATACTGGTGGCAGCATTAAAGATTTGCGTGCAGCAATCTCTTTTGCACCTTCAAAAGAAGGTCTAGGTGTACAACAATCTTTACAACGCATGATTGAGCTTTTCCTCAATAAAAGCTTAAAAGTACATCATCCACACTCACTTGCACACTTACACTGCCCAACCATGGTGATGAGCCAGATTGCGGAAGTGTTGATTAATGCAACTAACCAATCAATGGACTCATGGGATCAAAGCCCAGCGGGTTCGTTAATGGAAGTTCAGTTGATTGATTGGCTTCGCCAAAAAGTGGGCTATGGTGCTGGTCAAGCAGGTGTGTTCACTTCTGGTGGTACACAGTCAAACTTGATGGGTGTATTGCTTGCGCGTGACTGGTGCATCTCGAAAAATTGGAAAGACGAAAATGGTAAGCCATGGTCTGTTCAGCGCGATGGTATTCCAGCAGAAGCAATGAAAAACGTCAAAGTCATCTGTTCTGAAAATGCACATTTCTCTGTGCAAAAGAACATGGCAATGATGGGTATGGGCTTCCAGTCTGTTGTCACTGTTCCTGTGAATGAAAATGCACAGATGGATGTCGATGCACTGGAAAAAACCATGGCGCATCTTCAGTCTGAAGGCAAAATCGTAGCCTGTGTTGTTGCAACAGCGGGTACGACAGATGCTGGAGCGATTGATCCACTCAAGAAAATCCGTGAAATTACCACGAAATATGGTTCATGGATGCACATTGATGCAGCTTGGGGCGGTGCACTGATTCTTTCAAATGACCATCGTGCAATGCTAGATGGTATTGAATTATCAGACTCAATCACGCTGGATTTCCATAAACATTATTTCCAAAGCATTAGCTGTGGTGCTTTCTTGTTGAAAGACGAAGCAAACTATCGCTTTATGCATTATGAAGCAGAATATTTGAACTCTGCTTATGATGAAGAACATGGTGTACCTAACCTTGTATCTAAATCATTACAAACGACACGTCGTTTTGATGCATTGAAATTGTGGATGACGGTTGAAGCATTAGGCGAAGAGCTTTATGGTTCAATGATCGATCATGGTGTGAAATTAACACGTGAAGTTGCTGATTATATTAAAGCAACAGCGGGTCTTGAGTTACTGATCGAACCACAATTTGCTTCAGTCTTATTCCGTGTTGCACCTGAAGGTTATCCTGCTGAATTTATCGATAGCTTGAACCAAAACGTGGCAGATGAATTGTTTGCTCGTGGTGAAGCGAATATTGGTGTAACCAAAGTGGGTAATGTTCAATCATTGAAGATGACCACTTTAAGCCCAGTTGCAACGCTTGAAAACGTTCAAAACTTGCTTGCACTTGTGTTGGCAGAAGCTGATCGTATTAAAGATGCAATTGCTGCAGGAACTTATGTTCCAGCGATTGATTAATTTCAATCTGGCACATACATCAAGATAAAAAAGAGGTCTGAAATAGACCTCTTTTTTATTGCCTCTTAGAACTGAATGTTTGAGTCAGCTAGGCTGCAAAAATAGGATTGAATCCCATTTTTCTTAAAAGACGACGATACATACTTGAACTACGGTCTGCTGGAAAATGCGCTTCCATCGATAAATCCAGTGGTAAGTATTCAGGTTTCTGTGTTTCGACAATCAGTCGATCCTCTTCAAAAATTTGCAAATTGAATGCATAGGCATCTTCAACGGGTAAATCTTTATCATAATTACGGCAGATTGGTGTAAACAGGCGAGTTTGTCGCGCGCTTACGGGAGAAGCGGCATTCATAATGACCTGTTTGCTTTGATTGGGGAAATGGATGGTGAGCGTTGCAGTAAAAGGCAGGCTGATTTCAAAATGTCTGAGCCAGTTGAAATTGTCTTGCCCGCGTTGCTCTGTCCCAATCGGGTAGCGTCCAACACTGCTGATATAATCGGCATCAAAGCCATAACTGGTTTCTGTGGTTATATAGTCTGGTACTTCAACATCATCAGGATCACCAAAGGTATCAGGATGTACCCAAGCAAAATGGGCGACATCAATAAATCCTTCCAGTTGCCGACCTGCAAAACAATTCAAATCTACAAATGGGCATACCAGTTGTTGGTAGTCTGAATCATCCCAATATGGCATATCTGGAATAACAGGTTTATCATCAGGCCGAGCTGCCAAGCAACACCAGATCAGCCCATATTTTTCAGTGGCAGCATAGGTTTTCAAATGAAAGCGATCAGATATTTTATGCTGTGGATGCGCTGGAATACGGTTGCATTTTCCCTCATGTCCAAAGCGTAATCCATGATAGCGACAGACAATGCCTTGTCCATCATGACGGCCTAAGCTAAGAGGAACCCCACGATGTGGGCAAACATCTTTTGCAACAATCAGCTCATCTCCCATTTTGTAGATGACCAATGGCATATCTAACAACATGGTCGCAGTGGGTTGTTCGCTAATGTCACGGGCGAGCGCAATCGGATACCAGTGCTGAGCAAGCAATTGCCAATCATGCTCTGAAAATGTCATGTGTACGGGTAAATCCGTATGCTTAAACGTTGTAATCACTTTACTGTTCATATTGTTGGCTTCTAAGTCATTTGTAATGAATATAGCGAAGCCAGCTGTTCTAATAAATTTCAATAAACTGAATGAAGTGTTGCAGCTTTTAGAACATTGGATTCGAACTGAAATTCTGAAGCTATCGTTGAGAATAATAAGATGAGATTGCCGAAGTGCGTGGTGTATTTGGCTTGGTGTGCATATGGATCATGTCTAGAGCCTATAGGATGGTTTTTTATAATGACAAGGTAGAAAATTGTCGCTGTTCTGCACAAATTGTGCATTTTTAATCTAAATCAGAAATAATTATGCATAAACTGTGATGCGCAAATTCCATATTGTAGTAATAGATGCTCAATATTTTGATGGATAGATGTCATCAATTTTGCACTTGGGATCTACAACGTAGGTCAGATAAGGCAAAAAATCATGATTACAATGAATAGAAGGAACAAGGCATGCAACACTTGAATATGCAAAACCAATTTAAACTCATTATTAACGGTCAATCTTGTCTTGGTGAAGCAGGCGAACTTGAGATTATCAATCCTGCAACAGCTGCCATTGCAGCAAAGTGTGCGCAGGCTTCGATTGCACAGGTCAATCAAGCAATTGAGGCAGCAAAGCAAGCTTTCAGAAGCTGGCAACGTAGTTCTCATGAAGAGCGCAAAAGTATACTCAACAAAATTGCGGATGGGATTGAACAGCATGCCGAAACCTTGGCTGAATTGATTGTTTTAGAGCAAGGTAAACCACTGGCGTTGGCACAAATGGAAGTGCAGGGTGCGATTGGCTGGACACGTTATACCGCAAGCTTGGAAATGCCTGTTGATATCGTTGAAGATAGTGAACAAAAACGGATTGAACGTCATTACCAACCCTTAGGTGTGGTGGCTTCGATCACACCATGGAACTGGCCGCTGATGATTGCCGTTTGGCATATCATGCCTGCATTACGTGCAGGCAATGTGGTGATCAACAAGCCTTCTGAATTCACCCCTTTAGCGACTTTAAAACTCTGTGAAATCATTCAGCAAGAAGTCCCAGCGGGTGTCATTTCGATTGTTGCCGGTAATGGTGAAATTGGTGAGGCTTTATCGACTCACCCTGATATCGCCAAGGTGGTTTTTACAGGCTCGACTAAAACTGGTCAGCACATTATGTCTGGTGCGGTAAAAACCTTAAAACATCTGACCCTAGAGCTGGGTGGCAATGATGCAGGGATTGTTTTACCTGATGCCGATCTTGATCAGATTGCCAAACGAATTTTTAATGTGGCATTTTTAAATGCTGGGCAGACCTGCGCTGCTTTAAAACGTTTATATGTGCATGAAAGCCAATATGATGCTTTAGCACAAAAACTGGCTGATATTGCCAATGCCCAAAATGTTGGAGATGGTATGGCTACAGAGACCACTTTTGGTCCTGTGCAAAATCAGCTGCAATATCAAAAAGTAAAAGCCTTAATTTCCGATGCGCTTGCACAAGGTGCCAAGGCGTTGTCAGGTGATCAGATTATACCTGAGCAAGGCTATTTTATTGCACCAACGATTTTAACTGGACTGGATGAAAGCTGCCGAGTGGTACAAGAGGAGCAGTTTGGTCCAGTGTTACCAATTCTAAAATATCGTGATATTGATGATGCAATTGCACGTGCCAATGCCAGTGAGTTTGGATTAGGTGGTTCAATCTGGTCGAGTGATTTGAAAGCAGCGCAGTTATACGCTTCGCAACTACAATGTGGTACGGCATGGGTCAATACCCATGCAGAAATTGTCCCACATGCGCCGTTTGGTGGTTGGAAAATGTCAGGCGTTGGTGCTGAGTTTGGTATGGAAGGTTTGCTAGAGAATACCGTTGGACAAACTGTGCATATCAACAAACTGTAGATATTGATGATTTTAAGGCGGATTTGATATCCGCCTTTTTCTTTTTATGCACGATGCTGCTTAAAACTGGGTTTAAGTGGCAGGGTGGTAGCTGTGGTTTTTGGCTTTGCTTAAGAAATGATTCTGTTCTTTTATTTTTTTTAACACAATGTAAGATTTGATATGCCCAATAAATCCATAAGAAAGCAGCCGTTCCGTCACGAATTGGGAAAGCTGTTCCAAATTTTCTGCGACGACTTTTAAGATAAAATCTGCATCACCACTGATTGAAAAAGCATCTTGAATATTGTCTTCAGCTTCAATCAAATCCTGAAAGGCTTGCTGTGACTTGGCTTCATGGATACGCAGGTTAATGTGGATCATTGCTGTTACCTCTAAGCCCAAAGCCTGTTGGTGGATGCGAGCCGCATAACCCAAGATCACACCTTTTTGCTCAAGTAACTGCCGTCTTCTTGAACATTGTGAGGCCGATAAACCGATTAAATCTCCTACTTCTTGATTGGTGAGCCGTCCATTCTTTTGTAATGCCTGAATGATTTGCCAGTCGAACTTATCCATTGCATAAAATCCTTTTATGATACACAAATATTGTATTTTTATTAAAATCCGTTTTTATTATGCACGAAATTTAACAGGTAGATGAAATATTATTTTTCTATGGAATAAAAAATTGACTTGAAAGGATGTAGAGCAATGTTCATAGAAATCGGTGACTTTTTAAATCTTCGTCTGAAGCAAATGGGTATCCAGCATTTGTTTGGTGTACCTGGTGACTTTAACCTTTCTTATCTAGAGCAAGTAGAAGCAGATGCACAGCTCGAATTTATCGGTAATTGTAATGAATTAAATGCAGCATATGCGGCAGATGGTTATGCACGCATTAACGGTTTTGGTGCCTTAACCACCACTTATGGTGTCGGTGATTTAAGTGCAATTAATGGCATTGCAGGCGCTTATGCTGAGAATGTACCAGTCGTGCATATTTCAGGGATTCCACCTTTGCATGTCGTTCAAAAGGGAACACTAGTACATCATACACTGGTGGATGGTAACTACGACAACATCATGAACTGTATGAAAGAATTCACAGTCGCTCAAACACGCTTGACCCCAGCCAATGCTATCTTTGAAATTGATCGTGTGTTACGCCAATGTTTTCTTGAACGCCGTCCAGTCCATATTCAACTACCGTCAGATATTACTCATGTTAAAGTTGAGGTGACAGATCGTCCATTGGATTTATCCTATCCAGCAGTTGAGCCAGAGCTGTTACAAAGTGCTGTAGCGAAATTGTGTGACATCCTTGCACATGCCAAATGCCCAGCACTTTTAATTGATAATGAAGCATCGGTTTTTGGCGTGACTTCGCTACTCAATGATTTATCACAAAAATGTTCGATTCCTTTTGCCAGCATGCTCACCGCGAAAAATATTATGGATGAAGGTTCACCACGTTATGTGGGAACTTATGTCGGTGGAGCAAGCCAGCCGCATGTCCGCAGTACTATTGAGCAATCGGACTGTTTGATTGGTATCGGTGTGCGTTTTACCGATGTTGGGACAGGCGTGTTTACCCATCAGATTGCCACTGAAAACTATATTGAAATTAAGCCTTATGCATTAACGATTTTTGGACAGGATTTTCCAGGCATTGAAATTGGGCAATTGTTGGTGGAGCTGAATAAGAAGGTTGCACCACGTAAGTTAAGCAAGCCAATGTTGGAAAAACAGCCTTCAACAATTGTAGAAGTTCCTGAACAGCAAGCATTGAGTCAGGACGTTTTATGGAATGCAATTTCAGGTTTTCTAAAAGAAGATGATGTGATTATTGGTGAAGTTGGAACATCTAACTCTGCTTTGGCGGGTTTAAAGCTACCTGCAACCGCTAAATATATTGCACAACCACTGTGGGGCTCTATCGGTTATACCTTGCCAGCATTACTCGGTAGTTTGTTGGCTGCACCTGAGCGTCGCCAAATCCTGTTTATTGGTGATGGTTCATTTCAGCTCACCGTACAGGAACTTTCAACCATTATCCGTCATGACCTCAAGCCGATTATTTTCTTATTGAATAATGGTGGCTATACCATTGAACGTTTGATCATGGGAGAGAATGCAGCCTATAACGATGTGCAAAATTGGAAATATGCCGAAATTCCAAATGTCTTTAATGGCACGAAAGCCTATAAAAGTTGTGTGGTAGAAACCGCAGGTCAACTTAAACAAACATTGGATAGTATCGACCAGTTCGATGGTCTGACCTTTATCGAATTAAAACTACCAGCCATGGATGCACCTCTCAGTCTGAAGAAATTTGCTTCGGTGATTGCACGCTTTGATTATGGCGATCGAGGCTATGAAATCTTGAAACAACGTTCCCAAAAATTACCATGTAAAAAAGCAATTTCCTTCTGATTAGAAGGGAGTTGGAAAATCTTCAAATTTATAAATTGATAAGAGAGCGAATCAGATTCGGAGCTTCATGTTGAGCTTCGAATCATGCGCTGTATAAAAGGTGTACAGGATGTGACACACACATTGGAGATAAAGTGATGGATGTAAACAATAAACATGAGTTAAAACAAGGATTGTCCAATCGGCATATTCAGTTAATTGCCCTTGGTGGCGCGATTGGTACAGGATTATTTCTAGGTCTTTCACAAACCATCAAGCTGGCAGGGCCTTCTATATTATTGGGCTATGCGATTGCAGGTGTGATTGCTTTTTTAATCATGCGTCATTTAGGTGAAATGGTGGTTGAAGAACCCGTCAGTGGTTCATTTAGTTATTTTGCCAATAAGTATTGGGGCCGCATGGCTGGCTTTATGTCGGGTTGGAATTATTGGGTGCTGTATGTGTTGGTCAGTATGGCAGAACTGAGTGCCATTGGAACCTTTATCCAGTTTTGGTGGCCTGATGTTCCCACATGGCTGACAGCACTGGTTTTCTTTGTGTTGATCAATGCGATTAATCTAGTCAATGTAAGGTTCTTTGGCGAATCTGAATTTTTATTTTCCTGCATCAAGATTGTTGCAATTTTAAGTATGATTGGCTTTGGTGCCTATCTTCTACTTTCAGGTTCTGCTGGACCGCAAGCGGGTATTGCCAACTTATGGCAACACGGTGGCTTTTTCCCGCATGGAGCACATGGTTTTGTCATGGCACTTGCGGTCATTATGTTTGCTTTTGGTGGTTTAGAACTTATCGGAATCGCTGCGGCAGAAACCAAGAAACCAGAAACGACGATTCCTAAGGCAGTGAATCAGATTGTGTACCGTATTTTGATTTTCTATATTGGTGCGATTGGAATTCTATTATGCCTTTATCCATGGAACATGGTGGCAGAAGGCGGTAGTCCTTTTGTCTTAATCTTCCAGTCTCTAAATAGCAATGGCGTTGCCAACGTTTTAAATTTCGTGGTTTTGATCGCAGCCGTTTCTGTTTATAACAGTTGTATTTATTGTAATAGCCGCATGTTGCATGGGTTAGCTGAACAGGGCAATGCACCTGCGATACTGAAAAAAGTGAATGCGCGTGGTATTCCAGTACCTGCTGCCATAGTCTCTGCATCGGTTACTGCCATTTGCGTGGTAGTCAATTATTTAATTCCTGGTGAAGCTTTCCAGTTGTTTATGATGCTGGTTGTAGCTGCTTTAGTGATTAACTGGTTGATGATTTCAGTGACACATTTGAAATTCAATAAAGCAATGCGCCTGAAACAACATCAGACCAAATTTAAAAGTATCTGGAGCCCGTGGAGTAATTATTTAACGATTAGCTTTGTCTGCTTTATTCTGATTATTATGGCGATGACACCTGATATGCGTTTAGCTGTTATTCTTGGACCGATTTGGTTAGGTGTTTTAGCCCTGATGTACGTACTAAAATATAAAAAGAAGGACGTAATTTCTACGGCTGCTCAACCAAATATTTGAGTTTAAGTTTGACTAAGTAGCGCAAGAAAAAGGAGTCCAATATTTGGGCTCTTTTTATTTATATAAGGTACAAATCGCTGTGTTGTAGCGCCAAGCTCATCAAAATGTCATTTTTTGTCAAAAAATTAGGTTCTTTCTCAATAAATTATCGTTTGAAAAATGGTTATTTTATAGCTTGCTGTAAATATGATCAAAGATGATTTCTAAGTCATTAGACATCACTAGAAAACGAGAAAAATAAAGATGAGCAATCAGTGGCCAGCATTAACAAGTTTTATCAAGCAACTCCATCATGCGTTAGATAAGCCAACAGTACAGGCTGATTGGTCTTTCCCACCAGAATATGCACTTAAACCTGAACATCGAATGCAGCAACGGGGATGGAGCCGTTATGGCGTTATCATTCCTGACCTACCATATCCACATCATTTTTTTACATTTCTGTCGATTATGAGTTCAACAGCAGCACTCACAACTGAAGCTGATCCGCTGTTACAGACTCGCTTTGGACAGAATGCCATGATTGTGACGGGGACTGCCGCGAAAATGGCAAAACATTTTCAGAGCTATTCGGTTCCTAAAAGTCCTCAGTCTTTTGATCATCCTGCATTTTTAAAATTTGGAAAGGAGATCACCATTGAGGGGAGGTATCCAGATTATCATGTTGCAATTCAGCATAATGAATTTGAACTTGATATCGGTTTTAAAAATACCAATCAGGTTTCTTGGTTTATACAAATGCCAATGTATGACCATTTCAGCTTATTGTCTCACTATGAAGGATTGTTTAATTATCAGGGTGTTGAGCAAAAGATCTCTGGATTATGTACTTTTGAATATGCTTTTTGCATGAGTCCAATTACACCACAAGATCAATTGGGGGCTGCGAATGAAAAGATTCCTTTAGATTTCAGTACCTATCATATTATTTCATTGGATGATCAGACTCAGCTTTTACTGAATGAAACACATTTAAAAGGTGAAAAAGTTGTGAGTAGAGCCTTTCTTCGAAATCTAAATGGAGAGAGTCAGAACTTGGAGGCTGAATTTGAAGTCTTGAGTTATCAATCGCGTTTGGCTGTTGCGATAGACGGACGCAATATTAAGTTGCCTTACTTATTCCGTTGGCTCATCAAAAATCAACGGGATAATGATGAAATTACCATATATGGCGAAGTGGATACGACAATGCTATATGGGGTCGGCAATGGTTATGTTGGAGGATATCATTTTCAGGGAATTTATTTAGAGGCTGTAATAGAGGGGCGGGCCTATATGGAATATGTTGATCGAAGAGCGGGGTAATCATTTACTGACGACACGGAGCCAAATGAATTAAATAAATCAAATTGCTTCCCAGCTATTACATAAAGCATCGCCATCCATGTTCTTTATTGCTCAGGTTGATTCAATATTTAGAAGGGCGGAAATTTGTCCTGTACCAGATTAAGTTCTAGATCATGTTCTAAATAGGCTTTAAGGCTATCTAGAACGGTTGTAAAACCACCAGTACTATCAATAATAAAAGCAATCAGTTCATCGCCTTGTAAAGGGATATTGTAGTTTTGAATCCTGATATAGGTTTGGTTGTCCCTTAAAGCTTCAAAGATAAAGTCAACGCTACTGTTCGGTTCACCCCATTGGATTTGAATCAATTCATTGGCAATGATTTTTGTCACATTCACTTTTGTCGAAACTTGATATTTTTCCCATGTCCATTCAACGGTTTTACCTTGTTCAAGCTTTGCTGTTGCTGAACTAAACCAAAACTTTGAGGTGATTTCAGGATCTATAAATGCTTCGAACACCTGTTGAATAGGTTTACGGATCATCATTTGTGTTTCAATTGTGACAGGATTTAGCATGCGATCTATGCTTTTTGATAGGGAATTGTCATAAAACATATATAAACTGTGTGATACGACCAAGATGCTTTTTGTTAAGCAAATATTCTTCCCTTGATTAAAACTTTATGAAATTCAGTATGTAGTTGTTGGTTCTTCTTCTGTATACCTAAAGTTTTTTGTAAAAATACAGAGAAAAATACGGCTTTATGACCAAGAATTTTCAAAAAATTAATCTTGAGAAATGACCATCACAAAAGCGTCATAAAGTTGTCACTTAATTGTCATATTATCTGCTCAAAATGCAGTTAACCAAAGTACAACACTTAAACAGAAAAGAGTTGTAAATCAAATTGCATAAATGAGAGAAAACAGAATGCGCTTAAATCCACGTCACATCGCAATTGCATTAGCTGTATCTGGGGCAACTGTAGCAACGACTGCGAATGCAGCTCGTGATACGATTCAAATTGCTGGTTCATCTACTGTATTACCGTTTGCAAGTATTGTTGCTGAAGAGTTTGGCAATACATTCCCACAGTTCAAAGCACCAGTTGTTGGTTCAGGTGGTACGGGCGGTGGTTTGAAACAATTCTGTCAAGGTGTGGGCGATAACACCATCGATATCGCAAATGCTTCACGTCAAATTAAAGACACTGAACTTGATGCATGTAAGAAATCTGGCGTAAACCAAGTACAAGAAATCAAAGTGGGTTATGACGGTATCGTATTTGCATCAAACGTAAAAAAAGCAGCGTATAAATTAAAGCCAGTTCATGTCTTTACTGCTTTATCTGCACAACTTCCTTCAAATGGTAAATTAGTTCCAAACCCATATACAACTTGGAACCAAATTGATAAATCATTACCAAATGAGCCGATTACTTTAGTTATTCCTGCTTCTAACCACGGTACACGTGAAGTTTTCCAAGAGAAAATGGTTGATGCGGGTTGTGAAGCATTTGATTACTACAAAGCTTTAAGCAAAGATGATCAAAAGAAAGCATGTTCAACCTTCCGTAAAGATGGCCGTGTGATCGAAATTGCGGGTGACTACACAGAAACTTTAGCTCGCTTGAAGACATCTCCAAACGCAGTAGGTGTATTCGGTTTAGGTTTCTATGATTCAAACCGTGATAAATTACGTGTAGCGACTGTAAATGGCGTAACTCCATCTGAGAAAACAGTATTGGATGGTAGCTACCTTGTTTCACGTCCATTGTTCTTCTACGTGAAAGGCGAGCACTTGAAATCAATCAAAGGCTTACCACAATACACAGAATTCTTCTTAAACAAGAAAATTTCTGGTAAAGGTTCTAAATTAGAAAAAGCTGGTTTGATTCCTTTAAGCGACAAAGAGCGCGCAAAAATCCTAGCTGATTTCAAAGCTGGTAAATCAGTTAAGTAATATTGTTAAAAGGGAGGCTGGTGAGACGTTGGATCATCAGCCTTTTTGTCTAGCTAAGTTTTTTCAAATCATGAAAATTGAGAAAACAGTGGAGATTACATGAATCTGCTACTTATCGGTGTGTTATTAGCCCTTGTGGCAATTGCATATCAAATCGGGCTGAGCAAAAGCCGTAACCTAGCAGGTAAGGGAAATAACTCAGCAACACTACATTCTCGTCCAGGATATTATGGGGCGTTGGTTGCTTTGTGGTGTGGTATTCCTGCTTTTTTAATTTTGATTATTTGGAACTTGGTTGAACCAAGTATTTTACAACATATTATTTTCAATAATATTCCTGCATCTGTGAGTTCGACCTTAGATGCGGCAGGCCGTGATGTTTTAACCAGTCGAGTGCAAGCAATTGCGTCTGGTTTCGGGGTAACAGATCAGCCAGCAGCATATGAAGTTGCAGCAGCACAACAACTTGCTAAATTCCAGACCATTGGCTCCTTTGCAAAACTTGCAGTGGTGATTAGTGCTGGATTGGCTGGTTTAGTTTGGGCAAAGCGTCATGTGAGCCAACAATTCCGTGCACGTAACCAAGTCGAAAAAACCATTAATGTTGCTTTGATTCTGTGTTCAGGTGTCGCAATCCTGACAACAATCGGTATCGTTTTATCGATGTTGAAAGAGGCGTTACACTTTTTTCATTTTGTTAGCCCAGTTGATTTCTTCTTTGGTACTGAATGGAACCCAGGCTTTAGCACTTCAGGGAATGCAGAAGGTAGCTACGGCATCTTACCGCTGATTTGGGGTACTTTAATGGTCAGTGGTATCGCATTATTGGTTGCTGTGCCGATTGGTTTGTTGGTTGCGATTTATTTGGCTGAATATGCATCACCAAGCTTGCGTTCTTGGGCAAAACCTGCGATTGAGGTTTTGGCGGGGATTCCAACCATCGTTTATGGCGTATTCGCTTTAATGGTCATTGGCCCATTCTTCAAAATGGTGGGTGAGAGTGTTGGTATCAATATTAATGCGACCAGCGCACTAACCGCAGGTTTTGTAATGGGCATTATGATTATCCCATTCGTCTCCTCATTATCTGATGACATCATTACTCAGGTGCCTCGCGCTTTACGTGATGGTTCTTTGGGTTTAGGTGCAACGAAATCAGAAACGATTCGTCAAGTCGTTCTACCAGCTGCCTTACCAGGGATTACAGGTGCGTTCTTGCTTGCCGTATCGCGTGCAGTGGGTGAGACCATGATTGTGGTGCTTGCAGCTGGGAACAGTCCATTGTTGCATGCAAATCCATTTGAAGCAGTTTCAACAGTAACCGTCACGATTGTGAAGCAATTAACGGGGGATACTGACTTTGCGAGCCCGCAAGCACTGGTGGCATTTGCCCTAGGTTTAACGCTGTTTGTGATTACTTTGGGTCTAAACATTATTGCACTGTACATCGTGCGTAAATATCGTGAGCAATACGAATGAGTTCATCAAATACATCTCCTCTGGATCCGAACCTATTGGATCCTCAAGTAGCTGCTGAACAACGTGAGCAGCGTAAAAGAAAGATCCAAAGTTCTTTGGCTAAGCGTCATCGTAAGGAAAAAACGTTCCGCTTTGCAGGTATCTCGGCTGTTGTTATCGCTTTGGCATTTGTTGCTTTATTGTTTGGTAGCATCTTGGCGAAAGGTCTGCCTTCATTTTGGCAAAGCAGCATGACTGTCCCTGTTTATTTTGATCCAGCAATTATCAATGTTGGCGCGAAACCAAAACAAACAGCAGGTGAAACACCAGCTCACTTTGAAGAGCGCATGGTGGCTTGGCAAACTGAAATGGGTATGGTGGATTGGGATGCTTTGATCGTAAATGGCATCGTTGCTAAAAACAAAGCATTAGAGCCTCAACGTGATTATCTCAGCAGTTTATATACCAGTTCTGAAGCATACCGTTTGCGTGATATGGTACTTAAAAATCCTGCGCTGATTGGAAGCAAAGAAGAGATCAAATTCTTAGCAGATGCCAATGTTGATGTGTGGTTAGCGGGTAATATTGACCGTAGCTTACCTGATGATCAGCAACAGCTTGAGCCAGAAGTACGCCAGTTGGCAGATCAGTTAAAAGCGGAAGGAATTATTAAAAGTACTTTCAATACCAACTTGTTCTTTAGCCCAGACTCTCGTAGTTCACCTGCAACAAGTGGTTTAGCTGGCGCATTCATGGGTTCATTATTCATGATGATGATCGTGATTGTGATCTCGATTCCAATTGGTGTGGCAAGTGCAATTTATCTTGAAGAGTTTGCACCAAAGAACATGATGACGGACATTATTGAAGTCAACATTAACAACTTGGCTGCGGTTCCTTCGATTGTGTTTGGTTTACTGGGTGCAGCTATCTTTATTGGCTGGATGCAATTGCCATTATCAGCACCATTGGTCGGTGGTTTGGTTCTGAGCCTAATGACTTTGCCAACCGTGATTATCACGACACGTGCATCGTTAAAAGCAGTGCCGCCTTCGATTCGTCAAGCTGCCTTGGGTCTAGGTGCATCGAAAGTACAAACCATTTTTCATCACGTATTACCACTGGCGTTACCAGGTATTATGACAGGTGCAATCATTGGGGTTGCACATGCATTGGGTGAAACTGCTCCGTTGCTTTTAATCGGAATGAGCGCCTTCGTTGCAAGCGTGCCGACAACACCACTCGATCAAGCGACAGCATTGCCAGTACAAGTTTATTTATGGCAAGGTAATGAATTGCGTAACTTCTTCGAAGGACGTACTGCAGCAGCGATTATTGTTTTACTGGCATTAATGATTGGTTTGAACAGCCTTGCCATTTGGCTCCGTAAGAAATTTGAAGTGCGTTGGTAATTGAGGAGAGTACAATGAATACGATTGATATTATGAACGCCGTAGAAAAGGATAAATCAGTGAATCCACAGCAAAAAGAATTTACGTCATCTGAAGCGCAAGTTCAGCAATCAAATACTGCATTTGTCTCTCAGTTTGAAACGGCTTCTTCAAATAAAAAGCCAAAAACGAGCGAAGTGAAAATCAGTACCAAAGATGTTCATGTTTACTACGGTGAAACTGAGGCAATCAAAGGGATTGATCTTGATGTTTACCAGAATGAAGTGATTGCATTCATTGGTCCATCAGGTTGTGGTAAGTCGACATTCTTACGTACTTTAAACCGTATGAATGACACCATTGATAGCTGTCGTGTGACGGGTAAAGTGACCTTAGATAATCAAGATATCTACGATCCAAACCTTGATGTAGTGTTATTGCGTGCACAAGTCGGTATGGTATTCCAAAAGCCAAACCCATTCCCGAAATCAATTTTTGACAATGTTGCTTATGGCCCTAAATTACATGGTCTGGCACGTGATAAGTATGATTTAGAAGAAATCGTGGAAAATAGTTTGCGTAAAGCAGGTTTATGGGACGAAGTCAAAGATCGTTTGAGTCAGCCAGGTACAGGCCTCTCAGGTGGTCAGCAACAGCGTTTATGTATTGCACGTACCATTGCTGTGAGCCCAGAAGTAATTTTAATGGATGAGCCATGCTCGGCACTCGATCCAATTGCGACCGCAAAAATTGAAGAATTGATCTCAGAATTGTCAGAACAATTCACTATTGCAATCGTCACTCACTCTATGCAGCAAGCAGCGCGTGTCTCTGACCGTACAGCTTACTTCCATTTGGGTGACTTGATTGAAGTGAACTCGACTGAAAAAGTGTTTACTCAGCCTGATCATCAATTGACTGAAGCCTATATTACAGGGCGTTTTGGTTAATTTTTTACGATTATATAAAAAGGGTCCTCGGACTCTTTTTATATATAAATGAAAATGAATCTATTTTGCAAAATCGCTATTGAATTTTTATTGAGCAGACCACATCTTAGAACAATAACGCCGAACTTATAGAGCACATACTTCATGTTATTCCATTTACCTAAGTTTCCTGCTGAAATTCGTATTAGTCACCTCAATGCGCGTGTGAATGAACAAAGAAAAAGAATTGCGCAAACTACAGCATCTCGTTTGGAGTTATTGCAACTTGTTCAACAGCTTGCCAAAGAAGCCAAGATCCGTAAAAAAAATGATCAAAAAATCTATGTTCTCGACTTTAAAGGGGATGTTCAAGCTTCTGCAGTAGATACCATTCGTGAAGAAATTACATTGATTTTAGCGACTGCCAAAGCAGGGCATGACCGTGTTGTTGTTCGCTTGGAAAGTCCTGGTGGAATGGTGCATGGCTATGGTCTTGCAGCGGCTCAATTGGTGCGTTTACGTGATGCAGGCTTTCACGTCACCATCTGTGTCGATAAAGTTGCAGCCAGTGGTGGTTATATGATGGCATGTATTGCCAGCGAAATTATTTCTGCACCGTTTGCTGTGGTTGGTTCGATTGGTGTGGTTGCACAAGTGCCAAACTTCAATCGTTTGTTAAAACAACATAATGTTGATTTTGAATTATATACCGCAGGTGAATACAAGCGTACCGTGACTATGTTTGGTGAAAATACACCAGAAGGTAAGGCCAAGTTTGAAGAAGAATTACAGCAAACCCATTCTTTATTTAAACATTTTGTTGAGAAATATCGCCCTCAACTGGATATTACAAAAGTGGCAACAGGCGAGCACTGGTATGGTGAGGATGCGCGTGAGCTGAACTTGGTTGATAAGCTACAGACCTCGGATGAGTATTTATTAAGCCTATTACCAAAGCATGATATTTATGTGATTAATACCCGTAAACGTCCAACTTTTGGTGAGAAATTAGGTTTGCAAGCTGCACAAATGGCAGAGAGTTTAATTCCAACTGTGCTCAGTAAAATTACCGATAGTCTTGCAAAAGCAAATAGCACATTGGTACAAATGCGTGATCCTAAATTTTAAGCATATGCATTCAATTGCTCAGTAAAAAGACCAGCCTATAGGGCTGGTTTTTTCTCACTTATATTTATGATTTTAATCATAGATCATATTGATATTTGAACATTTGGTTAATTAAACAAACATGACAAAACTTCTGATAGAAGAGATTGTAGTCATATCGATCATTTGATATTTTATTTGCAAGATGAATTACTTAATTATTCATTAATCGAAGAATTATTTAAAAATATAATTGATAAGTGAGCATAATAATGACAAGAGTCGTTGTTTTTTCAAAGAAAAACTCGAATATTCTACACGATGCGCAACTAAAAAGTGTGGTTTTGGACCAACCTTCAATTGTGCAAATTGGCGTAAATCAGGCGGATATTAAGTCAATTATCAAACAAGGCAATGATCTTGTCATTACATTAAAAAATGGTGAGAAAATTATTGTTAGTGATTTCTATACCGATGGAAATCTGACGGAAAATAGTTTGGCAATTTCTAAAACAGATGGTTCCTATGCAATCGCTGAATTTGATGATTCAGGAAAGTTTGTAGGTTATTCACTAGCGACATCACTGGCGCAATTTGCATATACCGAGCCAGTTACACAAGCAGCGCCTGTTCAAAGCAGTGAGAATGATTTAGGCATTAGTAAATCACAATTATGGAAAGTCGGCTTAGCAGCTTTAGTCGCAGAAGGCGCGTATTTGTGGGCCGTCAAAGATGACGATAAAGATGACAAAAATAAGAGTGATAATCAGCCAATAGATATCACTCCACCCGCAATTAAAGCCACAATAGCAACGGATGATTCGCAAACAATCACTGTAAAAACAGAGGCAAATGTTAGAATTGAAATTAAAGATTCAACTGGGAAAATACTTGCTACGGGACAAGCGGATGCTCAAGGAAATTATACCTTTAAATTATCCCAGCCCTTGCCAGCAGGTGAAAAAGTTACAGTAACGGCAATTGATAGTGCTGGAAATGCTACTAAGAGTGAAGTGATTGGAAATAAAGATGTGACCCCACCTGATGCACCAATGGCACAATTGAATGCGGATGGTACGATTGTCTCTGGCAAGACTGAAGCGAATGCTAAGGTGTCAATTTACGACGCTGATAGGAACTTACTTGGCACGGTTACCGCAAATAAAGAAGGTCTATACTCAATTAAAGTTTCTCCACCCTTAACTAGTGACAAGGGCGGGACAGTGATTGCTGAAGATGCGGCAGGGAATAAATCCACTCCATCTAAAGTCATTGCTGGAAAAGATACTTTGCCACCTGACCAACCTTTGGTTGATGTAAATAAAGAGGGGACTTCCATTCAAGGGCGTGCTGAAGCCAACAGCAAAGTACAGATAAAAGATGCCGATGGAAAAGTGATTGGCAGCGGAACTGCGGATGCACAAGGCAAATTTCAAATTACGCTTTCAACCGCATTAGCTGCAGATAAAAAAGCATCGATTATTATTGAGGATGCAGCAGGCAACCAATCCAAACCACTTGAAATTACAGCTGGAAAAGACACCATTGCACCAGACAAAGCCTTAGTGCAAATTAACGCAGCTGGTGACTCTGTTACAGGGACTGCCGAAGCCAACAGTAAGGTGGAAATTAGAAGTGCTAATGGAAAGACTGTGTTGGGTACAGGCACTGCGGATGCTGAAGGAAAATTTACCATTACACTATCACCTGTTTTGACGGATAAAAATATCGGCAAAGTTTATGTCGTTGATGCGGCAGGTAATCGCTCCGAGGCAACGGATGTAATTGGTACCAAAGACACTATTGCCCCAAATAGTCCAGTTCTGCAAAAAGTCACAGATGATGTCGGTGCGGTAAAAGGAATTATTGCAGCGGGGAGTGATACGGATGACAGTAAACCAAAGTTAGAAGGTATGGGCGAAGCAAAAGCCGTACTTACGATTTATGATAATGGACAACCTATAGGAACTGTCACTGTAGGGGATAATGGAAACTGGAGTTTTGAAATTACCAAAGACTTAGCGTTGGGGCTACATAAAATTACGTTGACTCAGACTGATGCAGCTGGAAATATAAGCGAAGTGAGTAGCGCATTTAGCTTTAATGTAGTTGCACCTGCAGCGAAAGCCTCTTTGGCAGATACGATTGATTTGAATACGTTGCAAACCCATCCAGTTGAACCTGTATCTGAATCGACGGCTACGGAAAAGCCTGCTGTAAATGAATTGTTAACATCTTCTAATCAAGCTTCAAATCAGTTAGATAGCATTTTAGATCAATTGCTTGTTGGTCAAACACCAACCACAGTAGCGAGCAATTCAGAAAATTCGGATTCAGCTCATCTTGATTATGCACAAAGTATCAAAGCTGATCCATTAGATCAGCTTGCTGTGTTGCAACACTCTATTATTTAATAGACATTCTGAACAAAAGAACGCTTATTTTTGAATAAGCGTTCTTTCTTTAAGGAGTTGAATGATGCCGATCAGAAGTGCTCCCACTGTAGCGAGGAACATGTCTTTGTGAGCATCCCAAATATCACCTTGTTGACCATTATAGTTCTCTGCATCTTCAGGGGATAAGCCGATTGCAATCCACCACTCGATCAATTCATAGAACATACTCGATGCCATGACAAATTGAATCACAAGCAAGAATAAGGTAAATGGTTTGGCTGAGGGTAACCAGACTTGAAAACAACGATAAAAGAACGGATAAAGCAGTAAACCATAAGCAAAATGAACCAGCCGATCATACATATTGCGTGACCAGCCCATACTTTGATTGAGATCAAAATGAAACAGGTTTTCAATCCATTCATTATATGGAACATATGAATAGAGATAATGTGCACCTAGAATATGAATCAGAAGAAAACCAAGGTAGAGGCAAAAACTATAAAAACTAATGCCGATCTTCTTCATGACGACAATCAAGGCAATCAGCATCAATACAGTACCCGCTTGGTGCAATAAATAGGCTTCAAATTCAAGCGGCTGAATACTTGCTATCCCGACGATCAGTAGCAGAATAGCAAGTGCAATATAATGTTTTAAAGTCAGTTGTTTTTCGATCATGCTGTATCCTAAATACAGTCAGGCAAATGTTATTGATTTTACTCAGTGGTTCCTAAAGCGATTGTTTCTTTAGTTGCAGAGATACCACCAAGTGCCTGACAAGCTTGTTTATATAATTGATATTTTTGTTGTACAACTTCATCAAGTGGAATGTCAAAGAGATCTTCACCATTTTTATATTGCTCAATATAGTTTGCTGCTTTCTCTTTATTGGCTGCCAATGACTGTTGATAAAAATTTGACATAGAAGAGGTGGCTAACTCATTGGATTCAATATTATTACATTGAAAACTCTGTAGCACTTTTTCAGCGCGTTTTACTTCATTTGATTTTCCAAAGATGCAACCTGTTAAGCTCACGGTGGCAATGAGTAAGTACAAAAGCTTCATGATCGATAAAGTAGAATTTTAAAGGACGTATTATTGTATATATGATTCATTTTATAAATTAATTATTTATGTCTAACACGATAAAATTTAATCTTTTTTCAATGTGAAGATTTTATTGGACAAAAAATAAATCGCATGATTTTGCAAAATACGAAAACGAGGAAGAACGAAATTGGTGTTTGTGGGTCTTTAATTGATGTTGCGAATACTCATTGTATGGGAGGCTAGGGACAAAGCATGTATGTTTAAGAGAAGATTAAAATATTCAATCGGTTGATATAAAATGATTTTTAGCGTTATGCTAAATAGGGGCATCATCAAAACATCTTGTTATGCATATTAAGCACGTTCTTTTATTCTGTTTCCTGATCAGCTTATCACTTGGATCTTATGCAGATGACTATGATTTTTTTGCAGAGCATGATCAAGAAGACACAGAACAAATGTTTGATTCGGCCTATCCACAGAGCAAAACTGAATACTCAGTTCTGCATAATCTATTTTTTCAGAATGAGCGTTGGCGTGTATATAACTATACAGCGTATCAAACCAATCAATTTAACCATAAGATGTTGACAGGTGATACCACTAGCCTTTCACTCGATGATTTTTCGATTTCAGTGGGCTACGGCATGATGTATCAATTGAACCAGACCAATCGAATAGGTTATGAATATCTGTCTAGTTTTCCTTTTGATCGTGGGCAATTAATTCGATTTTTCTGGTTAAGAATCTTTTAACTGGTTTTTTGATATAACCCAGCTCGTACGATCCCTGCTTTGGTTTCTTTGATTTTTTGCCATGTGTTTGGCAATTTTAATTGAGATAGGTCTCGATCTGCTTCTACGTAGATAAAGGCATTGTTGCTGATCATAGGATCAGCCAGTTCAGCTAGCTCTTGCCATAGATCAAGGCTATAGGGTGGATCTAGAAAGATCACATCAAAGAATTCATTTAATTTTTTTAAGGTCTGTTGTGCTGTTGCGACATGTAATTGGCAATTTTCAGCTTTTAATAATTGAATATTGTCTTTTAAAAAGCGGGCTTGGGTTGGATCGGGTTCGATCATGACCACTTTGGCTGCACCACGGGACAGTGCTTCGAAACCTAATGCACCTGAGCCTGTGCAGAGGTCTAAGACCTGTGCATTCTGGATATCCCACATCAACCAATTGAACAAGGTTTCACGGACACGGTCAGGAGTGGGACGTAAACCATCGATACTTGCAAAGGGCAGAGTACGACGCTTCCATTCACCACCAATAATACGTAATTGATTTTTCATTATTCAGTCACTCCATCCGTAGGTTGAGGTGCTGGAGCTGCAACAGGAGAAGAAGCAGCAGGTGCGGTTGCTACGGGGCTTGATGCTGGTGCTGCATTTTGTGTTGCTGCCGAGTTTGCCATAGATAACTCACCTGGCTTGATTCCAGCAGTCATCAAACCGCCACTTACTTGATGGCTGGCTGGGCGAAGTGGATTCTTTTTACGGGTTACGAGCCAATAATCGAAGATTGGACGCGCAATTTGTGCAGCTGAACCACCATGCTTACCATTTTCCCAAACCACTGCAATCGCAATTTCTGGATTATCTGCAGGGGCAAAGCCTACAAATAGACCATGGTCCCATTGTCGAGATGAAAGTGCTGACTCATTATAGCGTTTGCCTTGGGCAATACTTTTAACTTGCGCTGTACCTGTTTTACCTGCAATTGAATATTGTAAGCCACCCTTAATGCCACGTCCCGTCCCTGACTGGATCACGTCTACCATTGCATCATGCATATTGGTCCAGTCTTGCTCTGTACCATTAAACTGGATTTTGCCGTCAGGTGCATTGTGTACAGCAAACTTTTTGGCACCTTTGGTTTCTCTTAATACATGCGGCGTAACATGTGAGCCTTTATTGGCAGTGATCGCAGTGGCCATAGCCAATTGTAATGGTGTTGCAGTAAAAGCACCTTGCCCAATACTGACCGAAATAGTTTCACCTTTTAGCCATTTCGACTTACGGGTACGCATTTTCCATTCTGGGCTTGGATACAGACCAGAACTTTCACTCGGTAAGTCGACCCCAGTTTTTTCACCAAAGCCAAATTGGCGCATCCAGTCGTTCATTTTTTCAATGCCCATACGATAGGACAGTACATAGAAATAAGTATCGCAGGACACAATTTGTGCTTTATGCATATTGACTGAACCATGACCACTTTTCTTATGGTCGCGGAAGCGGTGGCTATCACCAGGCAGTGAGAAATAACCAGGATCAGAGATCGCTGTACTCCAATCAACAAGACCGTAATGAATACCGCCTAAACCAAACATTGGTTTAATGGTAGAACCTGGTGGGTAAGCCCCCTGAACCGCGCGGTTATATAGCGGTTGATCGAGGTTATCACGCAGGCCACTATAGTCTTTGGAGCTAATCCCTGTAACGAAGAGGTTTGGATTAAAACTTGGGCTAGAGACCAGTGCGAGGATTTCTCCTGTACGTGGGTCCATCGCGACAATCGCACCACGACGATCTGCCAATTGTTTTGCCGCAATAGTTTGCAGACCATAATCAAGCGATAAATATAGATCATTCCCACGTGCTGGATTCTGGCGACCTAAATTGCGCAATACATTTCCGTGCGCATCGGCTTCGACAGATTCATAGCCAGGAATACCATGTAACAGGTCTTCATAGCTTTTTTCGACCCCAATTTTACCAATCAGGTTGGTTCCAGCGTATAAATCCTTATCAATAGACTTGAGTTCTTTATCATTGATACGTCCCACATATCCAATTACATGTGCAAACAATTCCCCATGTGGATAATAGCGGGTCATTTGGGTTTCAATTTTGACCCCAGGAAAGGCGTATTTCACTTCACTGAATTTGGCAATATCAGCTTCAGTCAAATTTAATTTGATCGCAAGGCGTTCAGTTTTACGTGCTGTTTTGACACGGCTTTTAAAACGATCAACATCATCCTGAGTCAATCCTAAGATTGGGATTAAACGTGTAATGGTGTCGTCAATATCGCTGACATCAGCACGGCTTAGGGTTGCCGTAAAAACAGGGTAGTTATCTGCCAACAATACGCCATTACGATCGTAGATATAGCCACGAGCGGGCGCTAAAGGTTGTAAACGAATCCGGTTCTTATCTGAGGCCGTTGTAAAATCATCGTAATGAACAATCTGTAAATATGCATAACGACAGATCAGTAACAGTAGAAAAATAGTCACAATCGAAATTGCAAAAAAGATTCGACCTCTATAAATGCGCTTTTCTTGTTGCATGTTTTTTAAAGGAAAGTGCTGTTTCATAGAGTGTCGACTTAATTACAAGATTGAGAGAATACGAAAGCTACGCATTTTAACGTAAGTTGCATGATCATACTGTAGAATTTTCAACAATTCATGCAAATGATAGCGCGACAGTTTTTGACTTTGCAGACATGAAAATTGTATGGTCTTGTATATTAGAAGCAAAATAATTCTGTTAAAGTCACAAACAGTTTGAAATAGGATTTTCCAATACACTCTTAGGGAAAATGGAGAAAATAATGAGAAAAATTTGCCTTTTATTATCGGTTTTAACACTTACAGGCTTAAGTCATGCAGATGATAGTCCATTCAAGCCTGAGCCAAAACTAAAAGATGCAAACGTTTCAACATGGAATGTAGGTGCAGGTTTTACCAAAAAATTATTACACGCCAACCTTGAATGGGTAAATCCGTATGGTATTGCCTATGCCAAAGCAGGGGCATTTCTAAATGATGACAATGAGGCTGGTGGACAAGTTGGCTTTCGTTATCCGTACTATTTAACAGGTACAGATAAAAATGGTTATTACCTTGGTGTCTATGCGGGCCATCTAGACAGTAAGAACTATGGTGGTAAGCAAAAGGGCAATCTGGGGGTCGGTGCTGATATTGCTTATGTTTGGTTGAATAGCGAACGTATCAGTACTTTTAGTGTAGGCGCTGGGGTACGTGAAAAAATAGAAGATGGAAATGGTAATACTGTGAAAAAATCAGAGCCAGTTCTTCAGTTTTCTTATACCTTAAGTTTTGGTTTATAAGAGAGGAATCCAGATTCATCCTTTTATAGGCCACCCTGTATCAATAATTCTGAGAGTCATGCATGTTTGATTACGTCAATGAATTGTGGCAGATTTTCTTAAATCGACCTGACCATCTGGCAGTCTTGAGTATCATCCCTGTGACCGCCTTTGTGACATGGGCACACGTGTGGATGGCATTGAAAATGGTATTTTACCCAATCAACTTTTGGGGATTCCATTTAGGACCATTACCTGTCGGTTGGCAAGGAATTGTGCCACGTAAAGCTGGACGTATTTCAGGCATCATTACCGACAACACCTTATCTAAACTGGGTTCATTGCGTGAGTTTTTAGAAGCAATGGATCCTGAAGATATGGCCATGATCATTGGTGAACAAGTTGGTTTTGAACTTGAGCATCTGATTGATGAGGTGATGATTGACCGTAATGCAGTACTTTGGGAAAACTTACCTTATTCAATTAAGCGTCGTATCTACGCGCAAGCACATAAACAGTTGCCAACGACACTTCGGGAACTTGTGACTGAGCTGACCATGAACGTCGAGTCACTGGTGGATATGCGTGAGATGGTGGTGAGCCAAATGGAAGGCGACCGTCGTTTAATGGTACGCATGTTCCTGAAAGTAGGCCAGAAAGAAATTAATTTTATTTGGCATATCAGCGCCTTAATCGGGATGTTCTTTGGTATTTTCCAAATGATCGTTTGGTTTGTGGTGCCATGGCACTGGACGGTTCCGTTTTGGGCAGCGATCTGGGGCTTTTTAACCAACTGGATTGCGATCTGGATGGTATTTAATCCGATTGAACCACACTATATTCGTTATCCGCAGATTTTCCGCTTGACCAAAGACCGTAAATTTCCGTGGATTGTACCTGTGTTAAAAATTGGTACTTACAACGTTCAAGGCGCATTTATGAAGCGTCAGGAAGAGGTTTCCGATGTATTTGCCAGTGTGGTGACTGAAGATTTAATTACCTTAAAGTCCATCATGACTGAAATGATGTATGGCAGTAAAAAAGACAAAACCCGTCGTATTGTCAAGCGGCACATCAATGAAATTATGGAAACCCCACTGGTCAGAACCTCTTTGCAGCTTTCATTAGGGCCAAGAGAATATGCTAGACTCAAGACTGACTTGATTGATCGCTCAATTGAAATTACCATGGGACCAGTATGTGACCCAGCTCTGAATGCAAGTCGCGCGCAGAAGATCTTTCAAATGTTTAGAGACCGCATCCGTGAACTAACACCGAAAGAGTTCCAGAACTTATTGCGTCCTGCGTTCCAAGAAGATGAGTGGATCTTAATTGTACTAGGTGGTGTGACTGGTTTCTTTGCCGGTTTAATTCACTTATTTGTTGCTTTCTTATAATTAATTTGATGTTGGTTGAGCGATAAGTCTGTATGATATTGCTCAATTTAAGATTTATTGTTTTTAAATGAGGATGTTCTTTTATGCGCATTATTTTACTCGGACCACCTGGGGCAGGCAAAGGTACTCAAGCTCAGTTGATCTGTAAGCGCTACAATATCCCACAAATTTCAACCGGTGATATGCTCCGTGCTGCAATTCGTGAAGGTACTGAACTTGGCTTAAAAGCGAAAAGCGTCATGGAATCAGGTGGTTTAGTATCTGATGAACTGATTATTGGCTTGGTTAAAGAACGTATTGCTCAGCCTGACTGTGAAAATGGTTGTATCTTTGACGGTTTCCCACGCACAATTCCACAAGCTGAAGCATTAGAAACAGCTGGAATTAGCATTGATCACGTAATTGAGATTGCTGTACCTGACGAAGAAATCGTACAACGTCTCTCTGGTCGTCGTCAGCACCCAGCTTCTGGTCGTGTTTATCACATCGTTTACAATCCACCAAAAGTGGAAGGTAAGGATGATGAAACAGGCGAAGACCTTGTTCAACGTCCAGATGACCAAGAAGAAACGATTCGTAAGCGTCTTGGATCTTACCACAGTGAAACTGAACAACTTGTTGGCTTCTATCAAGGCCGTGCTGCTTCTGGTGAAAATGCGCCTACTTATGACAAGCTAGATGGTTTACGTGCAATCGAAAACGTTCAAGCTGATTTATTTGCAATCTTAGATAAATAATTTAAGTTGCCGATTTTAAAAGAGCTCTGAATACAGAGCTCTTTTTATTTGGAGAAAGCTCATGCTAAAAGTTGTTTTAATTTTAGTGGTTATTTTCAGCATCGTTTTACTGTTATTTCTTTTGTATCAAAGTCAGAAAATGTTGCGTCATGTACAGAAACAGCAGGCTTTGGAAAATAAATTGAATGGTAAAGCTCGCCAATTGCATCCAAAACTGCAACAGCAAAAAAAACCTCAGGACTAACTGAGGTTTTTTATTGTGATTGGTTTGCTTGCGCCAAATTCAAAACGATCTGGCCAGTTACAGACATCTGCAACGATGCATTCACCACACTTTGGTTTCCGTGCGATACAGCAATAACGACCATGTAAGATCAGCCAGTGATGTGCATCAATAATAAATTCTTTCGGAATTACTTTAATCAAGCGATCTTCTACTTCTAAAACATTTTTCCCAACAGCTAAACCAGTGCGGTTACCGACACGGAAAATATGCGTATCGACTGCCATCGTTGGTTGACCAAAAGCAGTATTCAGCACCACATTCGCCGTTTTACGTCCTACACCGGGTAGCGCCTCTAGCTCTTTGCGTGTTTCTGGAATTTGTCCTTGATATTGATCCACCAAAATTCGGCAGGTTTTAATCACGTTTTCAGCTTTAGAGTTATATAAGCCAATGGTCTTGATATATGATTTTAAACCATCAATTCCGAGGTCTAAAATGGCTTGAGCGGTATTGGCAACAGGATACAGTTTATCCGTGGCTTTGTTGACACTGACATCAGTCGCTTGAGCAGACAGCAATACTGCAATCAGTAGCTCAAAAGGAGAGGAATAGTTCAGCTCGGTCTGTGGATGTGGTCTTTGCTCACGTAAACGTTCAAAAAAGGTCTGGATCTGCTTTTTAGTCATATTTTTTACGGACATTTAGACCTCCTGCAATTCAGTTAAACGTTGTTGTAAAGCAATTAATTGGGCTTGCTTTGATTCATCAGCACGAACACTGAGTTGTTTTTCGAGTTTTTTAATCTGGGTGCGTACTTTTGCAAGTTCGATTGTTGTTTTTGCATCGAGTGTGGTGTTTTCTTTCGGCTTATCCGCCAAGGTTATCACGGGGACATTATGGAGTGCCTGAGAAAATTGGGCGAAAAATTCCACATCAATTTCAGCACGTACAATAGGCCCTTTACGGCTCAAGCGACGTTTTTCTTCACGTTGGATATGCGCGTAATAACGATGTCTTAAATCATCCTGTTCGGTCTCACGCTGCATTGTGGTGGGTAAAGGTTGGGTATCTTCAACCAGATCAATGCAGTCGACTGGACAAGGTGGAATGCATAACTCACAACCTGTACATAGGTCAGTCAAAATACTATGCATTAATTTGCCACTACCAATAATTGCATCTACAGGGCAGGCGCTAATACATTTGGTACAGCCAATACATTCATCTTCACGAATCACTGCTTTGATCCGTTGCGGTCGACCATCCAGTTGAATATCCCAAACGCTGGGTTCAGCTTTGAGTTGCGGGCGTTCTAACAAGGCTGCCAGTGCATCTGCAACAGGTTGTCCACCAGGCACACATTTATTGGCTTCCTCACCCTCTGCAATCGATTTTGCGTAAGGTAAGCAGCCATCACGATGCCCACATAAACCACATTGTGTTTGTGGTAACAGTTGGTCAATTTGGACAATAAGCGCATGTTGTGCAGTTGGGGACATGTATCGAAGATGAAGCAAAAAAACAGGGAGCTTAGTATATCAAATAATGATTTATCGCGGCGAAGCAATCGAAAAATATCCATAGCGTTGAAAACTGGTTATGCTTAAAAATAGTGCTTTTATTGATGTTTTTTAGTGCAATTAAATTTTTAGATCAATCTGTTTTCCTGTTGGAATGTGACTTTTTCTACATTTTTGACCTTTATTTATTATCTAAATAATGAATATTTATTAATCTAAGATTATGATTTTAATTAATAAAAATAGTTAAGCTTAAAAATAATATTGTGATGAAATAGTAATCTGTATTTAATAGTGGAAAACTCTATTTTGGTGCATTTTTGGCACCAAGATAAATCACAGGCTCGGGGGTGAATGTTGAAATACAATAGCTTAAATGACTTTCTGGATTATGTTAAAGCTAGAGATCCATATCAACCTGAATTTTTGCAGGCGGTCGAAGAAGTGATGACCAGCTTGTGGCCATTCATTGAGAAAAATCCGAAATATGCTCAATATGGCTTGCTAGAACGACTGGTTGAACCTGAGCGAGCGATTCAATTCCGTGTATCGTGGATGGATGACCAAGGCCAGACCCATGTCAATCGTGGTTTCCGCGTTCAATACAACTCTGCAATTGGTCCATACAAAGGGGGAATGCGTTTCCATCCTTCTGTGAACTTGTCCATTTTAAAGTTTTTAGGCTTTGAACAAACATTTAAAAATGCGCTAACTACTCTGCCAATGGGCGGTGGTAAAGGTGGTTCGGATTTTGACCCGAAAGGTAAATCTGAAGCAGAAATCATGCGCTTCTGCCAAGCTTTGATGCTGGAGTTATACCGTCATCTCGGCTCAAATACCGATATTCCTGCTGGGGATATTGGGGTGGGTGGTCGTGAAGTTGGCTATATGACCGGTATGATGAAGAAGTTAAGTAACGACACATCATGTGTATTTACAGGTAAAGGGATTTCATTTGGCGGTTCATTGGCTCGTCCTGAAGCAACAGGCTATGGCACAGTGTATTTTGCAGAGGAAATGCTGAAAACTCGTGGCGATAGCTTTACCAATAAAACCGTATCGATTTCAGGTTCAGGCAATGTGGCGCAATATGCTGCCGAAAAGGCGATGTTCTTAGGTGCTAAAGTCGTAACTTTGTCTGATTCAAATGGTACGGTCTATTTAAAGAATGGCTTCACTAAGGCTTTGCTCGATGAAGTGATGGAACTGAAAAATGTTCAACGTGGTCGTATCTCAGAATTCGCATCAAAGCATGGTTTTGAATATTTCGAAGGCAAAACTCCGTGGCATATCCCCGTAGATATTGCTCTACCTTGTGCAACGCAAAATGAGCTCAATGCTGAAGATGCAATAACGTTATTGGCGAATGGCGTGATTTGTGTAGCAGAAGGCGCGAATATGCCATCTACACTTGAAGCGGTTGAAAAATTTATTGCAGCGAAAATCCTGTATGCACCAGGTAAAGCATCGAATGCAGGTGGGGTAGCAACCTCAGGTTTGGAAATGTCGCAGAATGCCAATCGCTTGGGTTGGTCATTTGAACAGGTTGATGAGCGCTTACATGCGATTATGAAAGAGATCCATCGTAACTGTGTCAAATACGGGACTCAGGAAGATGGCTCAATTAACTATGTTGATGGGGCGAATATTGCAGGTTTTGTAAAAGTTGCTGATGCAATTTTAGCGCAGGGTATTTATTAAAAATCGTACGAAATCCCTCTTTAATAAAGAGGGGCTTCCCATAAAAAATCCGATGACAAAGCATCGGATTTTTTTATTTCTGAATGAAATTATGGTTTTTTCACAATCTCTTGCTCAACAACCATATCGAGTACGTCTGCAATGCTTGATTGGTCAGCAGCAGGGTTTTTAATGTCAAAACGTTTAACACGTACAATCACACGTTGTTGTGGGTTGTGTTCAAAACCTTCGATTTGACCGTAGTACAATGACCAGTTTTTATCTGCGTAAGTTTTTAAACCTTTGTCATCATATTTGATTTCACGAACTTGCATACAAGTTTGTGGAGCAACACCTGTGCAAGACTTAGTTTCTGGTGAAATTTCCAAGAAAACAGTTTTACCTTCAGACTGGTATTTCGCTTCTGGGGTCATTTTACCAACGAAAGTATATTTTTGACCTTTAGCATCCGCGATTACCAACGTTGGTTGCTCTGGGTTGGTTGCATTTACTTCAAACGCGATTTGACGTTTTTGTAGAAGATCACCCGCGAATTTTTCTTGTGCCATCAATGCTGGTTCACATGCCATCATGGTTGATGCACCGTCGCCCGTAGCGATTAAACCATTTTCAATTTTCCATGACGTATTTAAACGGTTGCAACCTGTGTCTACAGATAAACGATCGTTCGCTAAGAAGCTTAATACGATTGGACGCTTAGTATTAGCAGGTTGATATGACCAAGTGTAGTTGGTTAATACGTTGCTATTTGCCACTTTTGCACCTGTAAATACATGCTTTTGACCTTTAGCATCAGTAACAGTCAAAATTGCTTGACCATTTACTGTGCTGATTTCAAATGGTACTTTTTTCTCGCTGAAGATGTCAGCAGATAAACGCTCTTGCTGCATTAAATCGTCAGCACAAGCCATCATTGTTGATACAAGCGGGGAAGTTACAATCTTGTTGCCTTCAACAGCCCAAGTACCGCCTTGGTTGTTACACCCAGTTTGGATTGCAAGTTTTTGGTCAGCGTTAAAAGATAACACTAAAGGTTTAGATGCTTTAGAACCTTGGTAAGTCCAATTATATTCAGTTAGGTTTTTTGCAGCAGTTGTATTAATTTGAGAAATTACATTATCAGTTACATTTTGCACAGTTTGGCACGCCATTAAAGAAAGCGGAAGTAATGCAAGAACTAAATATTTGATTTTCATATTCAAAACAACGATAAATAAATAACAGACATAAGCTTAAAGGATTCTTAAAAAGAGAACATGTCATCCTTTTAGCAATTAAGTTTGTTAAATGTTTCTATTTGTAAAATTTTGGAAAAATATAGCAGATTTATAGTCTTGCCATTATTTTTAGCAAGCCCATTTTATTTTTATGTGATGTAGTTGGATATTTAATCAAAGCGATAAATATCCATGCCCAAAGAACCCATCGAGAAGCTGCTATGCACGACGTTGAAGCGATGACCTGTGCCCATCGCAAAAAACAGTGGGGCGAGGTGCTCTAGTGTTGGATGGTTACGCTGAATATAAGGAAGCGTTGGCCAGTCCAGTACTGCATCATAATCTTGATGGGTCAGTTTACTGACCACTGTATTGCGGAAACTGCTGGCCCATGTTGGTACGTCGGCATCTGCTTGCCATGACAGTTCAGCAAGATTGTGAGTAATACTGCCCGAACCGATCAATAGAATTTGCTGCTCACGTAATGGGGAGAGGACCTGTCCAATTTTATAGATTTCATCTGCATTCATTTGAATTGGCAGTGAAATCTCAATCACAGGAATGTCTGCATCTGGATACATGTGTAGTAGAGGCATCCAGACGCCATGATCACGTGGACGTGTACTGTTTGCATGCGCAGCAATCCCAGCTTCGGCAAATCGTGTAAGAATTTCTTCTGCCAGTTTAGGTGCGCCAGCTGCCGGATAACGAATGTCATATAGTGCAGGTGGAAAGCCACGGAAGTCATGCCAAGTTTGTGGCCGAGTTGATGTATTGACCTCTAAAGCCTGACTTTCCCAGTGTGCCGACATCACCACAATAGCTTGAGGTTTAGGTAGATTATTACCTAAGCGATGAAGTGCTGGACCCACTTGTTCTGGATCAAGCGCAAGCATGGGTGAACCATGTGAGATAAATAATCCGGGTAAAGTTTGCAGATCCATAAATAACTACCTGAGAAGGAATATAAGCCTATCCTGACAAAATAGGCATCGATATGACAGCCCTTAAGTTTCAACATGTTGTTCTAAAATTAGAACAATTTTAAGCGCGATGGTAAGGATGGTTGTGATTAATGGTCATCGCGCGATAAAGTTGCTCAATCAACAAAATACGTACCATTGGGTGTGGCATGGTGAGTTTTGACAATGACCAATGCCAAGCAGCCGCTTTGCGAACAGCATCGGAATGTCCATCTGGACCGCCAATTGCAATCGCAATATCATTTCCTTCAAGCATCCACTGCTTCATCGTTTCAGCTAATTTTTCTGTACTCAGTTCACGTCCACCCACTTCTAAAGCAATCAAGGTTTCATTGGCTTTGAGTGCATTGAGAATGCTTTCACCTTCAATTTGACAATATTTTAGAATATCTGCTTCTGAGTCATTTTTGCCGCGTTTTGCCATAGGCAGCTCAACGACCTGAGTTTGTACAAAAGGCTGAATGCGTTTGAAATAGTCTTCAAATCCAGTCAGCACCCAAGCAGGCATTTTTTGACCAATGGTGAGAATGCGGATTTTCATAGGCGTGTGCGATTGAGGAAATGAACAATATTATAACGCTGTTGTCTCTTCCATGCAGGGAAGTGCGATTTATCTAGTCATAAAAAATACAACAAGCACTTATACAGTACTCATAAAAAACGCAGCTCAAAACGCGTATGAGCTGCGATCAAAGTGCCATCCGTCTGGAGTTCGGATAGCGCTAAAATGAGTTCATGAGTCAAATTTAGCCTTTGTTTTTATCGACTCTATTTTTATTATGCCGCATGTTGGTTATTTTTCAACCATATTGTGTAACAAAAAAAGAGAGCCGAAGCTCTCTTTTTATTTTCAATTACTTAACAGATTAGTGACGTGCCGCTTTTACATCTTCTACTGGTTTAACAATAGGCGTTTTAGGTAAAGGCTTTGGTGTATCCGTCAATGCTAAAGGTAGGATGTCATCAATACTTTTCACCGCTTTGATTTCTAAGCCTTCTTTAACATTGTTTGGAATCTCAGCCAAATCACGGACGTTATCTTGTGGAATGAAAACCAGTTTAATTCCACCGCGGTGTGCTGCAAGAAGTTTCTCTTTTAAGCCACCAATACGCATCGCACGACCACCAAGACTTGTTTCACCTGTCATGGCAATATCTGGACGAATCGCAATACCTGTAAATGCCGATACAAGGGCAGTCGTCAGGGCTAAACCAGCAGATGGACCATCTTTTGGTGTTGCACCTTCAGGTAAGTGAACATGCACATCAGTTTCGTCAAAACGAGAAGCTTCAATGCCGAGTTCATCAGCACGAGTACGTACTACAGTCATTGCTGCTGTAATTGATTCCTTCATTACATCACCGAGTGAACCCGTAGTAATGAATTTACCTTTACCTTTTACTGCTGCAACTTCAATGGTAAGTAACTCACCACCGACAGACGTCCAAGCCAAGCCATTTACGCGACCAACTTGTGCTTCATCTTCGGCAATACCAAAGTCAAACTTGTGTGGACCTAAGTATTCTGGAAGATTGGCAGAAGTTACATCAATCTGTAAATTCTTAGACTTTTTACTAACTGCTTCTTTTACCACTTTACGCGCAATTTTAGACACTTCACGCTCTAAACTACGAACACCCGCTTCACGTGTATAACGTTGTACGATGTCGCGGATTGCTTCTTCGTGAACAGTCAATTCTTTTGTACGTAAACCATTGTTCTTGATTGCTTTCGGAACAAGGTAACGTTCAGCAATATTCACTTTCTCATCTTCGGTATAACCCGGTAGACGAATCACTTCCATACGATCCAGCAAAGCTTCAGGAATATTCATACTGTTTGCTGTACAGATAAACATTACTTCTGAAAGGTCAAGATCAAGATCTAAGTAATGGTCATTGAACTTGCTGTTTTGTGATGGATCAAGTACTTCAAGCAATGCTGATGCAGGATCACCACGGTAGTCTTGCGCCATCTTGTCAATTTCGTCGAGCAAGAATAGTGGGTTCTTGACACCAACTTTTGTCAATGATTGTACGATCTTACCTGGCATCGCACCAATATAAGTACGACGGTGACCACGAATCTCGGCTTCATCACGTACACCACCGAGTGCCATACGGACAAACTCACGACCTGTTGCTTTTGCAACTGATTCACCGAGTGAAGTCTTACCAACACCTGGAGGACCAACCAAACATAGGATCGGACCTTTGAGTTTTTTAACACGAGACTGAACTGCCAAGTATTCAACAATACGATCTTTTACGTCATCTAAGCCGTAATGATCTGTATCAAGAATTTCCTGTGCTTTCGCAAGGTTAATACTGACCTTGCTCGCTTTATTCCAAGGTGTATCTAAAATAACTTCTAGATAGTTGCGAACAACAGCCGCTTCACTAGAAGCAGGTTGCATCGCTTTCAGCTTACGAAACTCAGCTTCAGCTTTTTTACGTACGTGCTCAGGTAAATCAGCTTCCGCAAGACGTTTTTCAATTTCTGCAACGTCATCTTCCGCACCGCCATTCATATCGGAAAGTTCACGTTGAATGACTTTCATTTTTTCATTTAGAAAGTATTCACGTTGGTTCTTTTCCATTTGGCGTTTTACACTGTCATGCAGCGTTTGCTCAATTTGCTGTTCAGCAGATTGATTCATCAAATAGCTCATTAACTCTTGCAAGTGAGCTTCAAACTCGTCGTGCTCTAAAAACTTTTGTTTTACTTCAATATTTAAAGGCACACGAGTTGCAACGAAGAACATCAATTGCAATAAGTCTTCGATTTTATTTGCTGCTGCAACGAGTTCACGTGCATTACGTAGTTTCGCTTCTGCATATTGAGCGAATAGGGTACGTAATTCATTTAAGCGAGTCTCTTGGGTCTCTTGGTCCAAAGGTAATGTCATTGGGCTTAAATGATGTTCAGCTGTTAAGTATTCTTCGCCATCAATAATGCGTTCAAGCTTAGAACGATGTAAGCCTTCAATCAGTACTTTGATGCAGTTTTCATCATTCTCATGATTCACGACCTGTACGATTTTAGCTACAGTTCCATATTGATAGAGATTGTCGTGATCAATTTCTTCTGTGAGCGAATCTTTTTGCGCAACTACAAATACTAAATTGTCACTGTTACGAGCCACATCCACTGCATTGATCGATTTTTCACGACCCACAAATAGCGCGATTTGCATATGTGGATAGACCACAACATCACGTAATGCTAAGAGTGGTAATACACTTGGAACCTGTGGCTCTAAGCTAGTTTCATTATTTAAAATATATTCAGACATGAGCACTCCTAATGAGTGACAACGGTGTTGCCATGTTTTTTATAGTGATGTGCATTTGAAAAAATACAAGGGGTTTTGATTAGAAAATATAAAAAAAAGACTAAATTACTCAAGATTCATTGCGAAAATAAGAAAAACAGAGGACTAGCGCTTGAAATGATAGAACTTTTTAGGGCTAAGCAATCCATCTAAAGGTTGATCCCATTTATGCCTGAATAAAGATTGATCGATATATTGAAAGTTATGCGCAAGGCCAAGACGATATGGGCGATGAATTGCTGTCGCGAGTGTCCGATCATAATAGCCACCCCCCATACCAATCCGTGTTCCCTCATGGTCACAAGCCAATAAAGGCATGATAAGTAAATCCAAATGTGAAACATGTTGGCCACGACTTGCCATCGGTTCTTTCATGCCAAGTGGATGATGAGAGAAACGTTTATTTAAATATTGTCGTGCGCTTACTCTGACCCAAACCAAATTTTGATTCATATTACAAATCATAGGTAAATAAACCTGCTTGTTTTGCCTAAAACAAAGCTTTAGCAGTTGGTTGGTATGTACTTCACCAAAGGCATGTAGATAAAGTCCAATTTTTGATGCGGATTTAAATCGAGAGAATTGTCTGAGATGAACCAGAACCTGTTGTTCAGCTTTATTTTGCTCATAAATAGAGAGTTGTCTTCTTTTTGAACGAAGTTGTTTTCTTAATGAGTTTAAGGTAGGGCTCATAAGGTTTCAAAAGCAATCCTGATAGAAGCAATCATACTTGATTTACTCTATAAATTCTAAAATCAAAGATCCTGTTATTTATAAGTAAAATTTCAAACTGATGGTGTTATTTGTATTTTTTCTAATAAGTTAAAGTTTAATAATTTATTCCAATCATTAATGTGAATTTTAGGTATTGAATAATATTTTATTATTCACTATGGAGTGATTGCTCTATTTTTCATGTTCTTTATAAAATAAAACAAAAGCAGAACAAAATAAAACATTTTTGTATTTTTGTGATTTAAATCATATATTTGTTTTATTGTTTTGTATGCAAATATGAGAAATATGTCTCATTTTTTCAATGTTCATGTTTGCTTAATCTTTACCAATTTACTCGATTTTATTAGCATTCGCGACTCTTTTTTGGCACCGAAACTAAAAATGCTTATTGGCATTTTTAGACCATCAATAACTGTTGTAATGATCTGAGAATTTTTATGAATAAAGTCTATAAAGTGGTTTGGAATGCATCGATTGGCGCATGGGTTGCAACATCTGAACTTGCAAAAAGTAAAACAAAAACTAAATCTAACGTTCTCAATTTGTCGGCTGCTATTTTAGTTGGGGCGATTAGTTTTTCTCCTGCTGCATTTGCTGCACAGAATATCGGTGGGGGTGGTGGATCAGGCACCTCAATTTCTGGGACAGCAACGAGAGATCAATGTTCTGAGGGTGTGGCAAATACCTCTGGTACTCGAGATATTGCAATTGGTTGTGCCGCAAAAACCCAAGGTACAGGTAGCTCGAATATTGCGAATCGTCAAAATCCTTATAACAACTCTACAGGTGCCTTTGCAGGTAACATGAAACAGGGTGGTGCGATCAGTCTTGGAGTTGGCGCAACCACTGAGCAAAACTTTGGAACTGCGATTGGCTCTTATGCGACGACGACTGATATTGCGGGTATTGCAATAGGTACTGCAGCATTGTCAAAAGGAAACACAGCGCTTGCAATTGGTCGTCAATCAGCAGCTACAGCAGATTACGCACAAGCACTTGGTAACGTTGCAGCGGCAACTGGTAAGGGTTCTTTAGCAATTGGTCACTCTGCAACAGCAGAAGGTTATCGTGCAATTGCAATTGGTTCACCTGATATTGAAAATGCGGGTTCAGTTGCAGGTCAAGCAGGTGCTGAATATCAATCAAAAATGGCAACTAAAGCGACAGGTAAAGATTCGATCGCATTTGGTGGTGGTGCCGTAGCGACTCAGGAAAACTCTTTAGCAATTGGTGCATTCTCTGAGTCGACTGGTGCAAAATCTGTAGCAATTGGTACTGGTGCAAAAGCTAAAAAAGATAATGCGGTTGTTATTGGTGATCAAGCAGAAACAACTTTTGATGGTGGTGTTGCTGTTGGTAAAGGTGCACGTTCAGAAGCTGAAAACAGTATTGCTCTAGGTAAAGATTCAAAAGCAACACAAGCAACGGGTGAAAGTTTCTTAACCAAAAAAGCTGCACCGACGGGTGTTTTATCTGTAGGTGATGTTGGTGCTGAACGCCGTATTCAAAACGTTGCTGATGGTGCTGTAGATTCTGATGCTGCAACTGTTGGCCAATTAAAATCCGCACGTACCCATTATGTCAGTGTAAATGATAATGGCGTACAAGGTGGTAATTACGAAAATGATGGTGCTAAAGGACTTAACTCTATAGCAGTAGGGGTGAATGCAAGCACCAATGCACGTGAGGCGATGGCTCTGGGTAGCAGTGCTAAAGCCACAGGATCAGGCTCTATTGCAATGGGTTCGGGTTCAAATACTGTAGGTCGTGGTGATATTGCCATTGGACGGGGTTCTGCGACGAAAGGTGTGGATGGTGTAGATAGTAATCAATCGATTGCAATTGGTGATCAAACCAAAGCGATTGGTGACCAGTCAGTTGCGATTGGTGCAGATGTCATTGCACGCGGTAACTCATCTGTTGCGATTGGTGGTGATGATGTTGATAAAATTGCACAAGATGCTGAACTGAGCAAAACCTACACTGATATCACTGGTGGTGTGCTAAAAGCAGGGCGTTATCCAACAACTGAAGCGAATCATGGTTCAACAGCAGTTGGTACTCAGGCAGTAGGTACTGGTGCATTTTCTTCTGCATTTGGTATGACTTCTAAGGCAACTGGTGATGCTTCATCTGCATTTGGTGTGATGTCAAATGCTGCAGGTAAAGGTGCTTCTGCATTTGGTGCTGTTGCACAAGCAACAGGAGATGGTGCATCAGCAATGGGTATTAACTCACTTGCATCTGGCACAAACTCAACTGCAATTGGTTCGGGTAATAAGCCTGGTGAAGGCGCAACGGCAACAGGTAATGGTGCTGCTGCAATTGGTAGTAATGCCAAAGCGACTGGTGATAATGCTGCTGCAGTGGGTAAAGGTGCTGAAGCGACCAATGAAAATGCTGCTGCGATTGGTGGCGGTGCTAAAGCGACAGGTAAAAATTCTGCTGCAATTGGCGGTGGTGCATTGGCTGATCAGGAAAATGCTGTAGCAGTTGGTCAAGGCGCACAATCAATGGTTGTTGGTGGTGTCGCATTAGGTGCGCGCAGCCGAGTTGATGCTGAAAATAGTGTGGCTTTAGGTCAAGATGCTGTTGCAACTGAAGCAACAGGAAGTTCATTCCTTACAAATCGCAACGCTTCAATGTCAAATGGTGTTGTTTCTGTTGGTTCTGCAGGAAAGGAACGCCGTATTACCAATGTTGAAGATGGTTCAGCTGATTCTGATGCGGTTACAGTGCGTCAGCTTAAAAATGTTGATTCTCGTGTTAATGAGAATGCTCAAAATATCAGTAATAATGCTCAAAATATTACGAATTTGAATCAAAAATTGGATGATACCAAAACTGATTTAGGCAACCAGATCACGGATACCAACAACAAGTTAGACGATGCTAAGAAAGACTTAGGTAACCAAATTACGGATACCAAGACTGAGCTTAATAACACGATCAACAACACCAAAACCGAACTGAATACCAAGATTGATAACACCAAGACTGAGTTGGAAAACAAAGGCCTGAACTTTGCAGGTAATGCAGGTGCTGATGTTCATCGTAAGTTGGGTGATAAGTTAAATATCGTCGGTGGAGCGGATGCGAATACAGCAGAAGACAAAACCAGCGGTGAAAACGTGATTACGCGTACCACAGCAGATGGCATCAAGATTGAATTGTTGAAAGATGCGAAGTTCGACAGCATTACCACTGGCGACACTGTAGTGAACAACAATGGCTTAACCATCAAAGATGGTCCAAGCATCACTAAAGATGGTATCAATGCTGGTAATAAAGTCATCAGTAATGTTGCTGATGGCAAAGATGGTAAAGATGCAGTCAATGTTGATCAGTTAACCAACGTTAAAGATGGTTTAGATGGCAAGATCACAGATACCAACAACAAGTTAGATGACGCGAAGAAAGACTTGGGTAACCAAATCACGGATACCAAAGATCAGTTAACGACTCAGATCACAGATACCAAAACTGAGTTAAACAACACGATCAATAACACCAAAACCGAACTGAATACCAAGATTGATAACACCAAGACTGAGTTGGAAAACAAAGGCCTGAACTTTGCAGGTAATGCAGGTAAAGATGTACATCGTAAGTTGGGTGATAAGTTAAATATCATCGGTGGAGCTGATGCAGCAACAGCAGAAGACAAGACCAGCGGTGAAAACGTTATTACGCGTACCACAGAAGATGGCATCAAGATTGAATTGTTGAAAGATGCGAAGTTCGACAGCATCACCACTGGCGACACTGTAGTAAACAACAATGGCCTAACCATCAAAGATGGTCCAAGCATCACTAAAGACGGCATCAATGCAGGTAACAAAGTCATCAGCAATGTTGCAGATGGTAAAGATGGTAAAGATGCAGTCAATGTTGACCAGTTAACTAACGTTAAAGATGGTTTAGATGGCAAGATTACGGATACCAACAACAAGTTAGACGACGCGAAGAAAGACTTGGGTAACCAGATCACCAATACCAAAGATCAGTTAACCAATCAGATTACAGATACCAAGACTGAACTCAACAACACGATTGACAAAACCAAGACTGACTTGGAAAACAAAGGTCTGAACTTTGCAGGTAATGCAGGTAAAGATGTACATCGTAAGTTGGGTGATAAGTTAAACATCGTGGGTGGAGCGGATGCAGCAACTGCAGAAGACAAAACCAGCGGTGAAAACGTGATTACACGTACTACAGAAGATGGTATCAAGATTGAATTGTTGAAAGATGCGAAGTTTGACAGCATTAGCACTGGCGACAGCGTATTGAACAACAATGGCTTAACCATTAAAGATGGTCCAAGCATCACTAAAGATGGCATCAATGCAGGTAATAAAGTCATTACCAATGTTGCAGATGGCTCAATTGCGAATGGTTCTAAAGATGCAGTGAATGGTGGTCAGATTCAGAATATCTCTGAGAGCATCAAAAACAGCATTGGTGGCAATACGACTGTTAATCCAGACGGTAGCATTACGACCAATAACATTGGTGGAACAGGTAAGAACAACATCAATGATGCAATCAGCAATGTGAAAGACGCTGCAACTAAAGCGAAGACCACAGTTACTGAAGGCGATAACATTGTAGTTAAAGAAACGACCAACAAAGATGGTAGTACTAACTACGAAGTTTCGACTAAGAAAGATCTTGCTTTAGACAGCATTACCACTGGTGACACTGTAGTGAACAACAATGGCTTAACCATTAAAGATGGTCCAAGCATCACTAAAGATGGCATCAATGCAGGTAACAAGGTCATTACCAATGTTGCAGATGGTTCAATTGCGAATGGTTCTAAAGATGCAGTAAATGGTGGTCAGATTCAGAATATTTCTGAGAGCATCAAAAACAGCATTGGCGGTAACACGACTGTTAATCCAGACGGTAGCATTACAACCAACAATATTGGTGGCACTGGTAAAGACAACATCAATGATGCAATCAAGTCAGTCGATGACAAAGTCACTACGGGTGTGAATGATCTGACCAATAAAGGTCTGAACTTTGCAGGTAATGCAGGTAAAGATGTACACCGTAAGTTGGGTGATAAGTTAAACATTATTGGTGGAGCTGATGCTGCAACAGCAGAAGACAAAACCAGCGGTGAAAATGTGATTACACGTACCACAGAAGATGGCATCAAGATTGAATTGTTGAAAGATGCGAAGTTCGACAGCATTACCACTGGCGACACTGTAGTGAACAACAATGGCTTAACCATCAAAGATGGTCCAAGCATCACTAAAGACGGCATCAATGCAGGTAACAAAGTCATCAGCAATGTTGCAGATGGTAAAGATGGTAAAGATGCAGTCAATGTTGACCAGTTAACTAACGTTAAAGATGGTTTAGATGGCAAGATTACGGATACCAACAACAAGTTAGACGACGCGAAGAAAGATTTGGGTAACCAGATCACCAATACTAAAGATCAGTTAACCAATCAGATTACTGATACCAAGACTGAACTCAACAACACGATTGATAAAACCAAGACTGACTTGGAAAACAAAGGTCTGAATTTTGCTGGTAATGCAGGTGCAGATGTCCATCGTAAGTTGGGTGATAAGTTAAACATCGTGGGTGGAGCTGATGCTGCAACAGCAGAAGACAAAACCAGCGGTGAGAACGTGATTACACGTACCACAGAAGATGGCATCAAGATTGAATTGTTGAAAGATGCGAAGTTTGACAGTATTACCACTGGCGACACTGTAGTGAACAACAATGGCTTAACCATTAAAGATGGTCCAAGCATCACTAAAGATGGCATCAATGCTGGTAACAAGGTTATTACTAACGTTGCTGATGGTTCAATTGCGAATGACTCAAAAGATGCAGTAAATGGTGGTCAGATTCAGAATATTTCTGAAAGCATCAAAAACAGCATCGGTGGTAATACGACTGTTAATAAAGATGGCAGCATTACGACCAATAACATTGGTGGAACAGGTAAAGACAACATCAATGATGCGATCAAGTCAGTCGATGATAAAGTCACTACAGGTGTGAATGATCTGACCAATAAAGGTCTGAACTTTGCAGGTAATGCAGGTAAAGATGTACATCGTAAATTGGGTGATAAGCTAAATATCGTCGGTGGAGCTGATGCTGAAACAGCAGAAGACAAAACTAGCGGTGAGAACGTAATTACACGTACCACAGAAGATGGCATCAAGATTGAATTGTTGAAAGATGCGAAGTTCGACAGCATTACCACTGGCGATAGTGTATTAAACAACAATGGCTTAACCATTAAAGATGGTCCAAGCATCACTAAAGATGGCATCAATGCAGGTAACAAGGTTATTACTAACGTTGCTGATGGTTCAATTGCGAAAGACTCAAAAGATGCAGTCAATGGTGGTCAGATTCAGAATATCTCTGAAAGCATCAAAAACAGCATCGGCGGTAACACGACTGTTAATCCTGACGGCAGCATTACGACCAATAACATTGGTGGTACAGGTAAAAACAACATCAATGATGCAATCAGCAATGTGAAAGACGCTGCAACTAAAGCGAAGACCACAGTTACTGAAGGCGATAACATTGTAGTTAAAGAAACGACCAACAAAGATGGTAGTACCAACTACGAAGTTTCGACTAAAAAAGATCTTACTTTAGACAGCGTAACCACAGGTGATACTGTATTAAACAACAATGGCTTAACCATTAAAGATGGTCCAAGCATCACTAAAGATGGCATCAATGCAGGTAACAAGGTCATTACCAATGTTGCAGATGGTTCAATTGCTAATGGTTCTAAAGATGCAGTGAATGGTGGTCAGATTCAGAATATCTCTGACAGCATCAAGAACAGCATTGGTGGCAACACGACTGTTAATCCAGACGGTAGCATTACGACCAATAACATTGGTGGCACTGGTAAAGACAACATCAATGATGCGATCAAGTCAGTCGATGACAAAGTCACTACGGGTGTGAATGATCTGACCAATAAAGGTCTGAACTTTGCAGGTAATGCAGGTAAAGATGTACATCGTAAGTTGGGTGATAAGTTAAATATCGTCGGTGGAGCTGATGCAGAAACTGCAGAAGAGAAGACCAGCGGTGAGAACGTTATTACACGTACCACAGAAGATGGCATCAAGATTGAATTGTTGAAAGATGCGAAGTTCGACAGCATTACTACTGGCGATACTGTATTGAACAACAACGGCTTGGTAATTAAAAATGGTCCAAGCATCACAATGAATGGTATTGATGCTGGCGGCAAAAACATCCGCAATGTTGCTGATGGTGTAAATGGTAAAGATGCAGTCAATGTTGACCAGTTAAATAAATTGAAAGACCAGATCGGTAAAGACATCGGTAACCTTTCAGATAACGCGGTTCAATATGACAAAGACAAAGATGGCAATGTTGATAAGAACTCAGTGACTTTAGGTGGTGGCGATAAGGGCACTAATATAAAGAATGTTGCTGATGGTAAGGTTGAGCAGGGTTCTAAAGATGCTGTGAATGGCGGTCAATTGTGGGATGTTAAGCAAAACGTTGACAAGAACACCAATGATATCCAGAACATTCAGAACAACATCCAAAACATCAATGATGGTAAGACTGGATTAGTTCAGCAGCAGAAACCAAACGGTGAAATCACTGTCGGTAAAGACACAGGCGGTACAAGTATCAACATGGCTGGTAAAGAGGGCGATCGTGTTGTGCAAGGTGTTAAGGATGGAGAGATTAAAGCGGGTTCTAACCAAGCGGTAAATGGTGGTCAAATCCATAATATCTCTGACAGCATCAAGAACAGCATTGGTGGTAACACTACGGTTAACCCAGACGGTACGATTAAAACCAACAATATTGGTGGTACAGGTAAAGATAATATCCATGATGCGATTGGTACCTTGAACCAGTCAAATCAGGAATTAGGTAACCGTATTACGAACTTGGGTGATCAATTGCAACAAGCATTCTACGATACTAACCAGCGTATTGATAACGTTGAGAAGAAAGCTAATGCTGGTATCGCAGCTGCAATGGCATTAGAAGCCGCTCCATTTGTTGCAGGTAAATATACCTATGCAGCGGGTGCTGCTTACCATGGTGGCGAAAATGCAGTTGGCGTAACTTTACGTAAAACTTCTGATAACGGTCGTTGGTCAATCACTGGTGGTGTAGCTGCTGCATCGCAAGGTGATCCAAGTGTGCGTATTGGTATCAGTGGTGTCATCAACTAAGAAACTGGCGGGGAGAGCGAGTGCTCTCCTTACTCAAAATATAAAGAGAGTTATGAAATGAAAAAAACGATTCAATGCTTAGCAGTAGCAGCTCTTGCTGGTTTCTCAGTAGCGACTTATGCAAATGAAGATACAACTCCAGCTCAACAAGAAGAAATCAAATTTCCTGCTGTTGACAAGAGTTATCTAAAACAAGTGCAACGTTATGAATATAATAATGTGGCACGTTTGGATACTGGTCTAACTAAAGACCAAATTCGCTATATTTTGGGCAATCCTCAATTTAGCGAAGGCGTATTCTTTGTAAAGACTTGGAACTATGTTTTAGACATTCGTCAGCCGAATAGTCAAGACTATCTACGTTGCCAACTCCGCGTCGATTTTGACAAAAAATATTTGTCAGAAAGATTGTCATGGAAAGGTGAGGCATGTGAAGGCTTAATGACTTGGGGTGCAAATAACCAAGTTCCAAATGATGCCAATATTAATGGTGATCGTTCAGGCAGCGTATTTTTTGCCTTCGATCGTTTCAATGCGGGTGCAATTGAACAGGGTTCAAGTTCAGTGACTTCGATTGCGCAACGTATTAAGCAAACAAATTCAACAGGCCCAATTGTGGTTGCAGGCTTTACAGACACATTAGGCAAGTTTGCTTATAACCAACAGTTATCTTCACAGCGTGCCAATACTGTGGCGAAACTATTGGTGAATGAAGGGATTGATGCAAACCGCATTCAGATTCAAGCTAACAGCCAAACTGATTTATATCAGCAATGTGCAGGTAATAAAGCAAATGCACAGTTAGTTGGTTGTTTGGCTCCAAATCGACGCGTAAATGTAAGCTGGTAAATTTATTTAATAAGAAATATGGCTGCTTAAGGGCGGCCATTTTTTTGCTCAATTAATACCTGATGGTAAAAATTGTTCCTTAATTTAAGTGATGTTTGGTACCTTGTTGTAAATCGTATTAATATCTGTCTATTTTTTAATCTGATTGATTGTTTTCAATTGATTGATTTTATGTGGCTTTTAATTTTTCTAATTTTATTTTGCATAAAAAATAATTTTTGTGAACTGTCTGACAATTTATTTTAACTCTGTTTAAAAAGTGATCTAATATGCGCCGCATGAAATAGCATTTTCAGATGTCAGTTTCATGTATTTGAATAATTAAATTGAATATTTGGGGGGGTAACGAGAGGGTCTCACTTCTTGGCTTGATAAAAATATTCAAAATTTGCAAAGCAATTTTATAGAGGGAAAAACAATGCTGGATTCTAAAGAACTTATTGTACTTGATCAGATACTTGTCCTCACCAAAGAAGGCAAAAATGATTTAGTTTATGAAAATGACACATTATTAAAAGTAAAGATGATCTCGAATCAACATATTGTGGTCGAAGATGATCATCAGACCAATTTTCTATTAAAGCGACAAGATGAAAATGTCGTTTGGTCGTTTATTTAAGCTTGGAAGAATAGCATCTGAATCGAAAAAAATGGTTAGAAAATTTTGTTATTCAATGGCTTATTTTTTTATTGTAATTCTATGATTTGGATGTTTATTCTCATATAGTGAATATTTTTTGTATTTTGACTCAATTGACACCATCCCAAGAAAAGCGGTCAATTCTATTTCTATGCTTTATCCTTAATTTGAATAAAAACTATTGGGAAATAGCTAAGGATGGAACAAGCGATGCAAAATAATAAATTCACGAGATTTTTGAGACCTTTCGCTGTGTCATGTATCTTGGCATCATCATTTGGGGTGATGAATCCAAGTTATGCTGCACCCGAAGGGAAACTGGACTTAACTCTTTCTCCGCATTCACAAAACAAAGTTAAGCAATTATTAAACGATCCCAAAACTTGGCAGCAGATTCCTAAACAAGTCACTTTATGCGTGTTTTCTCCGAATGGAGAGCATAGTGAAGCGTTTGAGCAAGCGACCAGTTACATCACAGAAATTCCAAGTATCGTCCGTGTTGCAAAACAATTTGGCGTGAATATGAATGTGACACGTCCTTCACATTTACAATTCAAATTAGATTTTGATTATCCAAAGTTGAAAAAGCAAGCATCAACCTTAGTTAATCTCAAGGTTTATACCAATGAAGCTGTATTGACTGAAGATTTCCGCAGCAAACGCTGTGATGGGGCAGGGATCAGTAATTTACGTGCAAAGCAGTTCAATAAGTTCGTAGGGAGTATTGATGCGATTGGTGCGTTGCAGACTTATAAGCAACTGAGTTCTGTGATTCAGGTTTTGGCTAATCCAAAATTTGATGAAAAAATGATAAATAAAGATTATGAAGTAGTTGGTGTTGTACCGCTTGGTGCTGCCTATATCATGGTCACAGATCGTAATATTAATACCTTGGCAAAAGCCGCAGGTAAGAAAGTTGCCGTGTTCCAATTTGATGAGACCCAAAAGAAATTGGTACAGAACGTTGGTGCTCAACCTGTCTCTGTTGATTTGGTAACTGTGGGTGGGAAATTTAATAATAAAGAAGTCGATATCATGGCGGGCCCAGCCATTTTATTTGAGCCACTTGAATTGCAAAAAGGCATGACGGATAAATCGGGCAAGGCCGTCGGTGGGATTATTAAATTTCCTGTGATTCAAGTGACAGGAACTTTGATTATGCAACGCAATAAATTTCCAGCAGGCATGGGCTCGATTGCACGTGAAGTTATTTCTAAACAGTTAAGTCCTGCCTTTGAATTTGTCGATAAAATTGAAGCGAAAATTCCTGATAAATTTTGGTTAAAATTAAATGAAAGTGATAAACCAGGCTATGTTCGATTGATGCGTGAAGCACGGGTTCAAATGACCCAAGAAGGTTTCTACGACAAAGATATGATGAAGTTGTTGAAACAGGTCCGTTGTTCACAAGATCCAAGCAATTATGATTGTGCTTTGAAAGATGAGTGATAAGTCATATCCAAAGAATTGATCATTGAGTCTGCAGAAATGATTTACTTTATTTAGATTGATATCTATTAGAGTAAATCATGGATGTGATTAATAAGATTAAAAGTAAATTACAAAAACAGAATGTAAGCTTAAATAGACCGGCAACATGGCAGGAAATTTTGGCTTTTGAATACAAGTATCAAGTCAAATTATCGCCAATTTTAAGAACTTACTTCTTAGAGTTTAATGGTATAGCTAACCGAGATATGGATGATAACTATTTTACATTTTTGTCGCTGGCTGACTTTCAATTATTCGAAAGTATTTCAAGCTACTATGATAAAGATAAGTATTTATATCCGAACTGTTTTGTATTTTCGGACTATCTAGTGTGGTGTTGGGGGTATGTGGTACAACTCGATCAGCTTGGTTTGGATGGTGTTGTATATCAAGTGGGAGGGGTAGAAAAAGTAAAAATTGCAGATTCTTTCACAGCATTTTTAAATCAATATTTAATTGATGGTGATGAATTATTATAAAAATATTTAATGGGGACTGTTAAAAGCATAAGGCTCATTCGAGATAAATGCTTTATTAAAGATATAATTAGAAGTTAAATTATTATTTTAATTATATTTAAAAAAGATACTCCAGAGGTGCCGCTGCATGGTCGTTACCCTGAACCCGATGAGTTCAAGGTGGAGGTGACGCATACTTAATGGGTTTCCTACTCGAGGCAGGCATACACTCAAAATACACAGAACACATCCATAAATTTAAGTATCGGCAGGGGAATAGACGTACTGGCGAACACCCTAGAGATAGCTTTAGTATAACTGATCTTTACACGATGACAATCCTTGCGAACCACATATCTGTAAAGATACTTACTAATTGATGGGGCTTTGTGCAATTTTACTCAACAGTTTGTTCGACATCTTCCAAAATAGTTTGGAGTAGATGTTCGCAGTGTGCATATTCTTGCAACGACTTATTCAAGCTGAATACTTCCTGAGCCATTTGCAGTGCAACCATAATCACGAGTTTGTTATGTTCTACTCGTGGTGCATTGCGGCGCATATCGTGAAACTTTTGATTTAATAACTCAGCAGCACGCTCTAACTCTTCACGTTTATCCTCAGTTGTGTTGAGGCGGAAAGTCTGTTCGATTAAGCGAAGCTCGACAACAATTGGTTCACTCATGATCAGGTCTCCTCTTGAGTTTCAGCATTTGGATGTGCAAGCTGTTGAATTTCTTGTGCGTGTTGATCCTGAGCTGTACCTAAAATCGCAAGACGTTGGATAATTGCTTCAACTTTAGATTTCGCAAGTTCATTTTTTTGCAACAAGCGATCACGATCTTGTTGTAAATCTTGAATCTCTTGCTGGCTATGACGCTGCTGTGCTTGTAACTTTTCTTTATTCACACGCAAATCATTACGCTCTGCCAAGATTTCTTGGAAGCGATTTTTTAAATCAGTGGTGCTTTTCTCTAAACGGCTATAACGCTCGGCTAAAGTTGTTGCATCTTGATTCAGTTGTTTAAATTGATCTTGTAACTGATTGAGTTGTTCAGTTAAGTTATCAACTTCTTCCTGCTTTTGCGTGATGATGCTATTTTCTGCACAACTTGTGCATGATGATCAGTTTCAGCTAATTGTTTAGCTTCAGCGAGCGACGCGTTTTCTCGCTCTAAATGATGTAAGCGTGTTTTTAAAACACCAATATGCGCTTGTAGACGCTGTAATTGTTCTAACATAACGAAGGTCGCACAGAGTTGCAATCAAAGGTAATATATACAGCAGTATAGAGATTGGATAAACGAATGCAAGACGATATTTCAGGTTGGACGGAATGGAATGCCCATTTTGAGGGAATTGAAGAAATTTCAAGTCCAAGTGAGTTACATGGTTTGCTCACAGGTATAGTTTGTGTGACACAAGCGCCAACCACCGATGAATGGTCACAAATTTTAAACACCCTTAATGTGCCTGCTTTACAACCAGAAGCACTAGAAAGTTTGACAGATGAAGCAGAAGATGTGGCACATGCTTTATCGGATGATGAATTAGATTATTTACCGATGCTCCCAGATGATAACCATTTGCTAGCTGATCGCGTTCAAGCCTTGGCAGATTGGTGTGCAGGCGTAGTACTTGGTTTTGGTTTAGCTTCTGGTCATATTCGTGCAGAAGAGCAAGAGTTGATTGAACATTTACAAGATGTTGCAGCTGTTGAGTTTGAAGATTCGGATAATGATGAAGAGGGCGAAGAAAGCTATCAGGAACTGTATGAGTTTGTACGCTTGATTCCTGTCAGCTTGTCGATTGGTCGCACCAAGATTCCTGTAGCCGAAAGTTCATTATTACAAAACTTTCATGCCAAAAGCAGAAATCAAGAAGGGGCAGCTGATCCACAAACTGTTGTCGAAATGTTTACCCCACATCGTCCGAGTTAACTCGGGCGGTGCCTTAATACCTTATAAATAACGATACTTACAATCATTCATCTTCATCAGAAGGACTATATGAAATTAAGTCAAGCCGATTTTAAACACCGCCGTGATCTTCTTGCTGAAAAAATAGGTTGCAATAGTATTGCAATTATTGCGACACGCGCAGAAATGTATCGTAATCGCGATGCTGATTATAAATATCGTGCAGACAGTAGTTTTTATTATCTCACTGGATTTGCCGAGCCAGAAGCTGTTGCTGTTATTGAAACCTTTGCAGAAGGTGAGGACTATAGCTACAGTTTGTTCTGCCGTGAACGTGATCGTGAAATGGAAATCTGGCATGGCTATCGTGCAGGTGTTGATGGTGCGATTGAAATCTATGATGCAGATGAAGCTTATGCGATTGACTTATTAGATGAAGAAATCATCGAAAAATTATTAAATAAACAACGTCTTTATTATCGTATCGGTCAACAAGCAGAGTTTGATGCTCGTGTTAGTGAGTGGATTCAAAAAGCGGATGCAGAACAGCGTCGTGGTAGTGCTGCGCCTGCTGAGTTGATTCAGCTTGATCGTATTGTTGATGAAATGCGTTTGAAAAAATCAGCACAAGAAATTGAGTTGATGCAGATTGCATCGAATATCAGTGCCGAAGCGCATACTCGTGCCATGCAAACCGTTAAACCGAATATGATGGAGTATGCACTTGAAGCAGAGCTCAATTATATTTTTGGGAAAAATGGTTGCGTACCATCGTATAACAGTATTGTCGGTGGTGGTGAGAATGCCTGTATTTTGCATTATGTTGAAAACAACAAGCCATTAAAAGATGGTGATTTAGTACTCATTGATGCAGCATGTGAATATGAATTCTATGCGTCAGATATAACGCGTACATTCCCTGTCAACGGTAAGTTTAGCGCTGAACAGAAGGCTTTATATAATATTGTGTTAGAAGCGCAGCTTGCTGCAATTGATGCGACACGTATTGGCAATCATTATAAATACCCACATCAAGTTGCAGTGAAAATCTTAACTCAAGGTTTGGTTGATCTTGGTTTGATGAGTGGCGATGTTGATGAATTGATTGAAAGCGAAGCATTCCGTCAGTTCTTTATGCATGGTACAGGGCATTGGCTCGGTATGGATGTACATGATGTTGGTGCGTACAAGACTGGCGAAGACTGGCGTGCTTATGAAGCAGGTATGGTGGTCACTGTTGAACCAGGTTTATATGTTGCACCAGATGATGAAACAGTCGATGCAAAATGGCGTGGCATTGGTATTCGTATCGAAGATGATATTGTGGTAACTGAAAATGGTCCATTGGTTTTGACTAAGAATGTAGTGAAAACTGTTGAAGAGATTGAAAGCTTGATGGCAAGTCGTTAAATTGATTTTGAATAAAAGGGCTTATCGATTGATAGGCCTTTTTTATTTAGTTTGATATTCAAAACAACTTTTGAATATATTTTAAAAACATAGACCAAACAAAGTACAAATTCCCATCCTGATTTAAGTTAGAGTAAGATAGGCTAGGGTCTATTGATAGTTCACAAATGCTTGCGACAGTGGACATTTTTTAGGTGATACAAGGCATGGCTTATGCAATTTAGTCATTCTAAATAAATAAGCCATAACGCCGTAGTGACAAAAAATGTCCCTGTCCCGTAGGGTTATGGCAAAAACTTCCTTAAACTTTGTTATGAAACTTGACAAGGGGGTGGCCATTGCCTACGTTTCATGCCTCGTTTAAGTTGTTTTAGCCTATAACGCAACGCATAGATGAACTATCAATAGACCCTTAACATCAAGTCATGAAAAACTGATAAGGAATAATATTATGCAGCAACAAGTCATCATTGTCGGTGGAGGTATGGTTGGACTCAGCCTTGCTTTAATGTTGGCAAAATCTAATATCGCAGTAAAGCTATTAGAAGCTGTGAAATATCCAAATTTCGATGACGAAAATGTTGCCCCATATCATTCCAGTTTTGATGCGCGTAACACGGCATTGTCACGCCGCAGCGTACAGATTTACCAAAAGTTAGGTTTGTGGGAAGCCTTACAACAACATGCTACCCCAATTCTGCAAGTGCATATTACCGAGCAGGGCAGTTTTGGTAAGGCTCGTCTCGTTGCAGAGCAAGAAAAAGTAGAAAGCTTTGGGCAAGTTATTGAAAATGCTTGGTTAGGTCGAGTATTGCTCACCCAAGTTCGTCAGCAGCCTCTGATTGAATTGATTGATGGTGTGCAAGTAACATCACTGACCCAAGATGCAGATCAGGTACAAATCGAAGCCATGCGTAATGGCGAATATATCCATTCCTTAAAGTCCAAGTTAGTGATTGCTGCCGATGGCCGCGACTCTTTCTGCCGCCAAGCGATTGGCGTGGGTGTAGATGAGCATGATTATGACCAAGTCGCGATTGTGACCACTGTACAGACTTCTAAGCCGCATCAGCAGGTTGGCTTTGAACGCTTTAGCGCATTGGGGCCATTGGCATTGTTACCATTACCGGGTGAATACCGTCGTTCAGTGGTTTGGCCTGTAAAAAAAGGTACTGAAGCAGAATGGTTAGGTGAAGAAAATGATCAACATTTCCTTGATGCTCTACAGGAAACCTATGGGGATCGAGCAGGGAAATTTGAAAAAACAGGCAAACGTTTTAGCTATCCATTGTCGCAAGTGTTAGCAGATAAGCAGGCGGTTGGACGTGTGGTGTTGATGGGGAATGCAGCACATACCATTCACCCAGTGGCAGGACAAGGTTTTAACCTGTGCTTGCGTGATGCAGATGTGCTGGTTCGGTTCCTGATGGAACAATTGGCAAAATCAGATGATATTGGCACGCCTGAAAATTTACTGGCCTATGAACAATCTCGTTTAAAAGATCAGCAACGTGTGATCAAGTTCTGTGATTCGGTGGTGCGTGGTTTTAGTAATCAGAATCCAATTCTTAAATTACTACGCAATACAGGTCTGATTGCATTTGATGTGATTCCAGGGGTTAAGCCTTTGGTTGCTAACTATGCAATGGGGCTAAAAGCATGAGTGAAATCTTAGATGTCGTCATTGTCGGTGGTGGTTTAGTTGGCGGTTTAACAGCTTTATTACTCGCGCAAGGTGGGGTACAGGCGACGGTGCTAGATGCTGCACCTGTACTTGATCAGGACAAAACTTTGGCTGTGATGAATCCTCGTGTATTGGCACTCAGTCAGGCGACGATTCATTTGCTTAAAACAGTCGATGTTTGGAATGGTTTAGCACGTCAAATGCCATATTCAGGCATGCAAGTCTGGAATAAAAATGGATATGGTGAAATTAATTTTGGTCATGCCTCTGAACAGCAACCTCAATCAGATCAGGCTTTAGGTTCAATGGTCGAGCCAAGCGTTTTGAATGTTGCGATTCAACAAAAAATGCTGCAACAACTTAAAGACTATCGCACCCAAGTCAAGGTCATTCGAATCGAACAGATTCCACAAGGTTGGTCAATTCAATTGGCGGATGGCACAACACTAAAAACAAAGTTGCTGATTGGTGCAGATGGTGCGAATTCTTTTGTACGTGAGCAGGCTTATATCGATTTAGATGTACTGGATTATAACCAGGCCGCGATCAGCTGTGCGATTAAAACCACGCGCCCGAATCAATATGTGGCTCGACAGATTTTCCTACCGACAGGACCATTGGCTTATTTACCGATGGCAAGTCTTGATCCTCAAGAAAACGGTTATTGGCAATCAATTGTTTGGACTTTACCAGATGATTATGCTGATGAGTATTCAGCACTCAGCGATCAAGCGTTTATGCAACTATTGACGCAAGAAAGCCTACATATGTTGGGTGAGGTGGTTGAGGTGCGTTCTAGAGCACAATTTCCATTAAAAGCACGTGCAGCGCAACGCTATATCAAATCAGGCTTAGCACTGATTGGTGACGCCGCGCACGTGATCCATCCTTTGGCTGGGCAGGGGGTGAATATTGGCTGCTTAGATGCTGCTGTATTGTGTGATGTATTACTACACGATTTAAAACGTGGTGTGTGGGCCAACGAACAAACTTTATTGCGTTATGAACACCAACGTAAGGGGCAAAATGATGCCATGATGCATAGCATGTCTGCGATTGGATGGATTGAAAGTTCAGAATTATTTCCTTTTGTTTGGGCAAGAAATTTTGGTCTGAAACAGGTTGAACAGTTCGATTGGTTTAAGGATCGTTTTATGCAACAAGCCAATGGATTAGGAACATTGAAAGACACACAATATGCATGTTAAAAAATAGTAGATATTTTTTAAACAATCATTTATAAATCAGAGTGAATTTGGTCATAAAAAGTACGTTTTAACAAATATTGTGCTTTGCTAAATCTGAAGAGCTTGCTAAATTCCACCTAGTTCTGATGGCCAAATAGCGATGATGAGAGTTGAGTCATTGTGGGGAGATGAAGATGACGGAAATGAATGATTACGACGAAAACACAGAAGATTCTGCTGTAGACGACGAAGAGGCGAAAGCGGCGGAAAGTGGTGCAGAGAGTGAAGAATCGAGCGCCAATGACGCTGATCTTGCTGAAGCGGAAACTTTAACCGTGACTGCTAAGCAGAAACAGCGCCAAGCTTTAGAAGATGAAGTGGCTGCGTTTCTTGCACGTGGTGGGCGCATTACTGAAGTTCCGCCAGGTGAGCATCAAGATTAAGTCTGAATTGACATAAAAAAGCATCACGGTTGTGGTGCTTTTTTATGTTGGTGTGACTCATGTTCGCACTCAAGTGGTTGGTGTAACTCTTTTAAAATGCCACATTGTTCAATGGTACGATGTTGTGAACATTGTTGTTTTAAATGGCTTAGATCTTGTTTGAGATGTTCCAGATTTTTAATCTTCTGTGAAACCTCGGCAAGATATTGATCAATCAGATGATCGACCTCCATGCAGGTTTGATTCGGATCTTCGGCTAGACCCTTAAGCTTTTGAATATCTTGTATGGTGATGCCCAGTTCTCGGCAGTGTTTTAAAAATAACAATTCTGAAAGCATTTGTTCCGAATAATGACGGTAATTTCCTGCCGTTCGTTGGGCTTTTTCCAGCAACCCAATTTTTTCGTAATAGCGAATTGTATCTACAGATACACCTGACTTTTTTGCCAATTGTCCAATGCTAAAACTGATCATGCTTGACTCTGGAGTTACTCTAGGGTTTTAAATCACTATAAAAGATTATGTGAGAAAAGTCATGGCAGGGTGTGGTTGCAATACAACATGTTCACCAACACAAAAAATTAGTCCAAAGTTTAGAAAGGCTTTGTGGATTGCGCTCGTTCTAAATGCATTGATGTTCTTCGTAGAGATTATTGGAGGATCACAAGCACGATCTGTGTCATTGTGGGCAGATGCGCTAGATTTTGCAGGTGATGCCGCTAACTATGCCATCTCATTGGCAGTGCTATCCATGACCCTGTATTGGCGAGCAACAGCAGCTTTACTGAAAGGGATTACCATGGCCGCATTTGGTATTTTTGTGATTGTTAAAGTATTCTGGTCATGGTGGCTAGGTGTAACACCTGAACCAATGCTCATGGGGGCGATTGGTGTACTGGCATTGGCTGTCAATGTTATCTGTGCATTGATGCTCTATGCATTCCGTGATGGCGATGCCAATATGCGCTCGGTATGGTTATGTAGTCGGAATGATGCGATTGCCAATATTGCGATTATCGTTGCAGCTATTGGTGTATTTGGAACTGGAACTATGTTCCCTGATTTATTCGTTGCTTTTGTTATTGCGTATTTAGGTGTTTCTTCTGGTTTGGCTGTGATTAAGCAGGCGAGAATGGAAAGAAAACGAGATCAAGCGAATATCATGACTAAGGCTTAAAACACATTGTTGTTATTTCATATTGAGATGATAAGGGGAGATTTTTTAATCTCCCCTTAGGTTTTATTCATCTTGTTGGGTGAGTTCCAAAGCACGTTGGTACGCAACTTTCTTTTTTATACCCGTCAAATCAGCAGCTAATTGTGATGCCGCTTTTACCGATAAATCCTGTAATAAGCGTTTTAATAACTCATCCAATTTATCCTGCTCCATATCTTTTTCCGCAGATGCTCCACCGACAACAACCACAATTTCACCCTTTTCTTGGTTGTGATCATTTTCGATAAAAATAACCAATTCTTTTAAAGTCATCTTTTTGATGGTTTCAAAAGTTTTGGTAATTTCACGGGCAAAACCTACAGGTCGGTCTTCACCAAAGACTTGCACCATATTTTTGATGCTGTCCAAAATACGATGAGGTGCTTCGTAGAAAATCAAGGTCTGGGTTTCATCCTTGAGCTTTTCAAGCTGGCTGATTCGTTGCGATGCTTTCGATGGTAAAAAACCCTCAAAACTAAAGCGGTCACTCGGTAAGCCCACTGCACTTAATGCCGCAATTGCTGCACAAGCACCTGGTACTGGAATCACACGAATGCCATGTTCTTGCGCTGCACGAACCAACTTGAAACCAGGGTCGCTAATCAGGGGAGTACCAGCATCACTGATTAATGCAACATTTTCTCCTTTTAACATTCTTTGGAGAAGTTGATCAATTTTGTTACTTTCGTTGTGATCATGACACGCTGTGAGTGGAGTTGAGATATTATAATGTTTGAATAATTGAGCAGATTGACGAGTGTCTTCTGCGGCAACTACCGATACAGATTTTAAAATATCAATTGCACGAAAGGTCATGTCATCTAAGTGCCCAATCGGGGTTGCTACAACAAATAATTGAGCACTCATAAAAGGTAACTCCCTAATGTATTACAAAAAATATTGGCTGCTACTATGTTTGGCGGCATGTGTGAGTCCAGTTTATGCGGACGTACTGGTGATTCTACCTGAATCTGGTACGATGGCGCGAGCTGGTCAGAGCATCAAACGTGGTTTCTTGAGCGCTTATACAGCATCTGGCAGTAAAGAAAAAATCATTTTTGTAGATTCTGCGAAAAACAACATCGATACGATTTTTAAGAAAAGGGTCAATAATAAGACTCGACTGATTGTTGGGCCACTGGCACGACCTGAAATTGAAACAGTGATGCAACTCAAGCCAGCGATTCCCGTGTTAGCTCTAAATGATGTAAATACCCAAACCACCAATGTGTGGCAATTTAGTTTAGCCAAGCAACACGATGCCATTGCACTCAATCAATTACTCAAGAAAGACAAAATTAAAAACTTATTGGTGTTGCGCCAAGCGGGAACAGAGTCTGCTACAGAATTGTTTATGATGGCACTTATGTCTGAGTATGGTTCCAATGTTCATGTTGTGAATGAGCTACCGAAGAAACTTGCTCGTAAAGAAGGATTATTATTACTGGGCAATCAGCAGTGGTTAGAACAACTAGGGCCATTGCCTGAAAAAAATATTTATGCCACGGCGCTGAGTATTGAGCAGGACAAGCCGATTCCAATGGGATTGAGTTTTTGTGACACGCCTGCTTTATATAATGGGCAGTGGACTGATGTGATTAGTGCGTATAAAGAACAACCAGAGAATATGGCATTCCAACGTTTATTAGCCTTTGGTGGTGATTCGTGGAGTATTAGCCAGCAATTTCTGAATAGTTCTGATCGACACTTTTCTTTTGAGGGGCGAACTGGGACGATAGATGTGAAGGACGGTAAGGTATACAGACAGCCTTATTGTTACCAACAACAAAAAAAGGGAATTCAGGTCTTAAAGTAAGATAGCGCAAATATGTCACAGCAAAAGCATGACTTAGGGCAATGGGCTGAACAAACAGCGCTTGCTCTTTTGCAGTCTCAGCACTATTTATGTGTAGATCGAAACTATCACTCACGTTATGGTGAAATTGACTTAATTGTTAAAAGGGACAATGAACTGGTCTTTGTAGAAGTCAAAGCCAGATCAGCGGGGAGTTATGCCGAGGCTTGTGAAGTGATTTCTCAGTCTCAGCAAAGTAAAATAATTAAGACAGCTCAATTGTTTTTACAAAAATATCCACATTATTATGACTTTGATTGTCGTTTTGATGTGATTTGTTTTGATTTTCCACAGAAAATTGCAAAAACAGTACAACCAGATTTTTCAAAATTGCAGTATGATCAGCAATGGATTAAGCATGCATTTACTTTAGATTGATTGATGAATCTAGGGGAAAGCTAAATATTGAAAATTGAACAAATTTGTTTGTGGATAGGGAGTCTTGCCAAGTGTTAAAACGGTTATCGATTACGTTGCTTTGCGCTGCAAGTTTATCAGGGTGTGCAAGTTTTATTTCTGGCGGCACAGGAAGTTCACCTGTTGGTACGAATAGTGGTGAGCGTAGTCTAGGGCAGATTTTTATTGACTCTTCAATCAAGCGTACTGCAAATATCAATTTGTATAAATTAGACCACCGTTTTAAACAGTCACGCATTAACATTGAAAGCTTCCACAGCAATATTTTATTGACAGGGCAAGTACCTGATCCTTATTTAAAACAATTGGCTGAAGATAATTTACGTTCGATGTCTGATGTGAAAGCCGTACATAATTATATTACGGTGGGCGATAAAGTTGGTTATAACACCATTATGCAAGATGCAACGGTGACCGCAAATACTCGTGGTTTGCTCATGAAAGCACCTGTTGTTTCGGATAGCAAAGTTCTTGTACATACTGAAAATGGTGTGTTGTATGTGATGGGACGTTTAAATACGGCTGAATCAAGAGATTTAGATGACGTCTTACAAAAAGTTGGAAATGTGACTAAAATTGTGACACTGATTGACAATACGGATCAACCTTCAGGCACTGTCGCTAGTTCAACAGCAGCAACACCAATGGTGGGCACTGCGACTACACAGCCTTTAGTTGAGACACCTGTTGCAATTGATCCTGATCAGGCGGAACCTGCGACCATTACTCCAACTAATCCTTAATTTATGAAGCAACTTATTCAACAAGTACAAGAAAATGTAGTAAAGGCGAAAAACCTCTATCAGGAATTTCGCCTTTATGATTTTGCCAGTTATTCGATCAACTACCTTACACCAAAAGATACCTTTGAAAAAGAAGAGCATCTTGCCTACGGATTGAAAGCAAGACAGCGTTTGGATCTCTATCGAACTAAAAATCCTAAAAAGCAAAGACCGCTTATCGTATTTGTACATGGTGGCTCTTGGCAGCATGGTAACAAACGCGAGTATCTGTTTATTGGGGAAACGTTTGCGCGTGAAGGTTATGATGTTGCAGTGATTAACTACCATCTTGCACCAGAACATATCTTCCCGACTTTTATTGATGATATTGCTCAAGCCATTCATTATTTAAGTCAAAATCAAGATAAACTGAATATTTCTACCGATAATATCATTCTGATGGGGCATTCTGCGGGTGCGTTTAATGTGATGTCTGTGGTCTATTCTGCTTATTCACAAAACTTTAAGTACAAAGATAAGATTCGAGCAATTGTGGGTATGGCTGGGCCTTATCACTTTGACTACAAGGGTGATCCTTTAGCTGAACATGCTTTTGATCAGAAAGTATCGTATCAGCAAGTCATGCCGTATTATTTTATCGAGCCGAATCAAATTAAACATTATTTGCTGATGGCTGAACAAGATCAGTTGGTTGGCAAAGAAAATAGTTTTGATCTAGATAAAGCACTCAGAGAAAAAGGCAATCATAGTCATATCGCCGTGATTCCAAAGACGGGGCATATTACCATTGTCGCAACGCTAGCGAGTTTGATGAGTCATTATTTCAAGACTAAGCGTACCATTCTGCATTTTCTCGAAGAAGCTTTGGAAGATTAACTATCTATATACTCGATCATATCCCATAATGATTAAATAATGGGATATGTATTAAAATTTAGAATTTATATAAACTGATTAAATAATTTCAGGATAATAGTGCGGTTCTGTATCCCAAATATAAAATAATGATGACATTTTCTATTCCTTTTTAAGCTTATTGAGCTAAAAAAATAAGGAGAAAGAAACATTCCTTCCCCTTATTTCTTTTAAAAATTACTTTAAATTTCTAAGATATTTTTTATTTCCTGCTCTAATCTCTCATGGAATTGTTCTACCGTCATATTTTTAAAGAATTTATTTCTATTAACATAAGGTAAGGCTTCTGCCACCAATTGATCATATAAAGGATCATTGACATATTTTGCCAGTACTAAACGAGATATTGCACCCAAGCCCGTAATATACTCTTTTTCATCACCATGATTCAGCCATTGATTTAAGGTTTTTATATCTTTGTGTTTTTCTTCATCGTAAATAAGAAAATCATAAATTTGTTGAAAAACGTACTGTAGTTGTTTGGGATCGCTCAAATGACTGGGCTCACCTGTGATACCATGTACATCTGGTAAATATTGTAGAGTATAGCCATTTATAGAATGCTTTCTATATATTGGAATAGCTTTTTCTAATGAAACTTGGATATAGCTTGTTAATCCAATTTCATCATAAGCTAAAACATTAGTTTTGTTTAAAGGCACAATTAATATATCCTCATACATTTCACCAAGAAAGGTCCTATAGTAGCTAGTTAACTGATTAAACTGATTTTCTTTTCTCTGCCACATATAATTTAGATATTCTTGGTTTAACTTTAACCACTGTTTCGCAAAAATACTAAGCTTCTCTTTTGTAGGTGGAACAGCCTGAAATTTCTCTAACTGTTCTTTAGTTACTGGCTTTACTGCTTGTAGCATTCTTTCTATGCTTTCTTGTTCAGGAAATATTTTTTCCTGACTAAAAAAGTGGTAGGACCTTGCATCAAAGGCAACTAACCCATGCTGGCGTAATGTCTCAACCAGAACTTTATAGAGATATTTACTTTTAAGTAGTAGACCCTGCTCAATCTTAAAGACATTGTCTACCGCATCAAAGTAGCGGTTTACATGGGTAAAAGACCCTATAATTTCCTCATCAAAGTTGGCTGCAAGCTCAGGGTTGGTCACAATGCTTTCCACATTAAGCAGCCAGTTTTTCAATTTATCTGTAAAACCAGTTGATTGTGAATTCGTGGCGTAATATTCAGCTTGTTCCAATGTCTCAATAGTGGCATCTGGATGGTGCTTTCCTGCATCCCAAATATAAAATAATGATGACATAATTCCCCCCCATTATAATGAATTGGATATGATTCAGATAATCTTAATTTATATAATAATTTACTGTATTTTAAATACTTTTATTTTCTATGACCTGCATAATCATACTATGCGCAATGCTGCCCTTAAATGGAATTTCAGGCAGTTGATCAAATTTAAAAAACGCCGCCTCACTGATTTCCTCGAGCTGTAACTGGATATCACCTGAGTCATATTCAGCATGAAATGCAATCATTAAATTACTTGGAAACGGCCAAGGTTGGCTCGACATATAACGGATATTCTTGAGTTTGAGTCCGACTTCTTCAAACGCTTCTCGTTGCACGGCCTCTTCCAATGTTTCACCCACCTCGACAAAACCAGCAATCAAGCCATGCATATTACTTTTGTTATGCGCTGATTTGGCAAGCAAAATCTCATCACTACCTTTGGTGATAATGGTAATGATGCAAGGCTGCACACGTGGGTATTGATGGTAAGCACAACTCGGGCAAACCATTGCATATTCTTTAGGGTGAATTTCAGTCGCGTGACCACAGTGGCTACAGAATTTATGGTTACGTCGCCATTCAAGCAACTGTACTGCACGGCTAGCTTGTAAAAAATCGCTGCTTGACCACGATTGAATCAATTCCCGAATTGGGACTAATTGATAGCCTTCAGGAATAGATTCATGCTCAAGTAGATCACGTGCAATGACGTGATCATTATGATGGATGGGGAGGTCACTTGCTAATTTCTCAACTTGAGGAAGTTGAAGGTTTTGGTCGACTAACAGTTTTTGGTGTTGAAAAATATAAGCAAGTGATAGTTGAGTCATTATGCGGCTATGGTTTGTAATTGCTGACTGTTTGATAATGCCACATCAAACATAGATTGCAATACAGGTTGCTTGTTCTTTAAGTTCTCAACAAGTAAATCCAAACCTGCAACAACGTTTAAGATGCAATTAATTTGTTCTGCATCGAGAGGCTGATTTTGTGCCAAGCGAGATTCCGCAAAGTGCGCTGCACCTAATAAAGCGGTTTGTTGCGCAGAACTACCCAAGAACAGGGCAGCACCAGAAAGCTCTTTTAGATACACTGGCAATGCTTCTAAGCTATGGGCTGTAGGATCTTGCACATAGAGACTTAAGGTTTGCGTTAAAGTATCAATCAGGGTTTTGGTTTCAGTCAGTAACGCTTTATGTGCTTCATCTAAACGATCAAGCGAGATCTGCATATTATTGACACGTAGCTGTAAGCGGCTAGACGTGTAATTGCGTTCCAAAATCCCAATCGAATTCATTGAAGCCAAAATGCTATTCATTAACTGTTGTACTGAAGTTGCATCAGTTAATGTATTTGGCTGGCTTAGTTTTTCCGCTTGTTGCGTTAATTCTCTTGCAGCTTCATTGAGATTCAGTACTTTGAAAACATTCGAAAGCTGATGTAGTTTTTGTTGCAGTTCTTGGGTTTTTTCAGCTGACATATTTTGATGGTTATACTCAATCTCATTACGGATTTGAGCCATCTCATCTGTCATTAACTGGCTAATCGTGTGCACAGTTTCGTAGTCAGGGCCATATAAATGACGGCTTAATACTTGGAGTTGCGTATCGCTGAGTAATTCATCACCAATATTGAGTTGATCACGAATATGCTGTGACACATCATCTTCTTGGCTAATACAGATACATAGGATGTCTGCAAGATCAGCAATGGTATTTTTAAAGCTAGCCGATTGAGTGAGGAATTTACCGATATTGGTTTCAATTTGGATTAGCGTACGTAAGCGTGCTTCGGTAATTGAAAGCTCTTCAATATGGCTTAAACCTACATTGACCAACTGCCAGTATTGTTGACTTGGTTGACCAGTCGCTAAACCTGCAAGATAAACGCCGACCAATTTGATCCCTTGTAGATCAAGCGGGGTTTCAGATTGCTTAATGAGCTTGTTTAAACACAATTTATAAAGTTGATGAATATATTGTGATTGTTCCAAGCTTGGTGCTTGAGGCAAATTAAAACTCGGGGTAATGAACTCAAGCAATGGCTGTACCGTTTGACCTTCTTTGGTCAGTGGTTTGCCTAAGGCTTTTTCTAAACGGTTCAGTGTATCGAGTAGGAATTGAGGAACTTTTACTTCACGTAAACAAATGAATTCGATATAACGCTTCAGCATCGTAGTGCCTTCACTGAGCGCAATAACATCATTGGTTTGGATTTGCTGTGGTTGCGCCATAATTTTGCGCATCAGCTCGGCAGAGTATTGAGTAATTTGTGATAAATGCGGCATATCAATTAACGCGAGAACTTGCGTACATTGTTCAAACTGGTTCAGCGCATCATCAATCCCGAAAGGTAATGCTTGTTCTTCGGCAAGGGTATTGACTGCTGTTTCTACCAATTTAATCGAGTTGTCGATTTCATTTTTTATTATTAATAATGCCGTTGGGTCGAAATGAATCGAGGTTTGGTAAGACATATGACCTACACCTTTCCTAAGTTGTTATATCCATGGACCTCCTTTTTTAGGAGGCCTAAATCTTTAAAGGTTAATATAACTTAACTTTAGAGCCTTGAAATACAAAAAATTACATTGACTGGAAAATTTATTTTGCGAAAAGGCAAGGCTCTCCATGTTTTTGCTCAAATTGTTTGACCCAGGTCTCATGTTCATTTAATTCATGTTCAGACGGTTGAATCACAGGTAAGTCAACTTGGACACGTAGGCGGGTGGATTTATTTTGATTTTGTTCTGTTTGAGAAAGGGCATCCATATCAAATGAGACTTGCCCACCCGTCATGGCAAGGTAAACATCAGCTAAGATTTCAGCATCGAGTAAGGCACCGTGGAAAGTACGATCTCGCGCTGGAATTTCATAACGGCGTACCAAAGCATCCAATGAGTTCTTTTGACCAGGGTGCTTATTCTTGGCCAGTGCCAAGGTATCGGTAACCTCACAAACCTCAGACAATAACGGTAAGCCAGCACGTTTGAACTCCATATCTAAGAAGTTCATATCGAAGGTCGCGTTATGCGCGATAATTTCAGCGCCTTTTAAATAGGCAAAAAGCGTATCTGAAATTTCAGCATATTTGGGTTTGTCTTTTAAGAAGTCATCGCTGATACCATGCACATTTTCAGAGTCACCGACAGGTTTTTCTGGATTGATATAGATATGAATTGAACTACCCGTGAGTTTACGGTTGATCATTTCAATTGCACCGACTTCAATAATACGGTCGCCATCTTGATAATAAAAACCTGTGGTTTCCGTATCAAGGATGAGCTGGCGAGGGCCTTGTAGATGTACTTTGGCTTCTGTAATGACAATATTTGGATGCTGATTTAAGGGAGCTGCTTCGACGGCCACTTCATCTGATACTGCGTTATCTTCCATATTATCCAAGACTTCTTCAAGTTCTGATTCTTCGATCATTTCATCGCTATCCATATCAATATCTAATCCGAAAGGGTCATTTAAGAGCCAATCGGATTCAGGCTTTTTTGTATCAGCGTTAGCCTGTGTTGGTGATTTAAGTTGTTGAGCGATTTGTTCTGCACCTAAATTTGCCAATTGGTCTGCCATTTCATTACCCGCATGTCCAGCATGGCCTTTAATCCAGTTCCATTCGATCTCTCGGTTAGCACAGACCGCATCCAGTTTCTGCCATAAATCAGGATTTTTAACATCTTTCCAATTTTTCTTTTTCCAACCATGAATCCATTCAGTAATGCCTTGTTTGACATAATTGGAGTCTGTCCAAATAATTAAACGGGCATCGGTAGGGCAAAAAGAAACGCCTTCGATCGCAGCTTGAAGCTCCATACGGTTATTGGTTGTTTCAGGTTCACCACCAAACAGCTTGTGTTCACCTTGTTCGGTAATGACATACGCGCCCCAACCCCCAAGACCTGGGTTACCCTTGCATGCGCCATCAACGTAAAGTGTGATTGTTTGTGACATATTTGAACCTGAACAATAAGCAGAATAAGAAGTTGAATATTTTAATTGCACAAAAGGCTGGTCAATATTCAAGTGTTACTTAAGCATATAACAAAAGAATAGGACTTTTACTTGAACTAAAATAAGCAGGGAATTTTAGCATCCCCATAACAATAACAGCTATTGTAAAGCTAAATTTGGCGTCTGAACGTTACAAAACTCATCTTTTTTAATTTCTTGTAACATTTCCATGCAAATCACGTTAAATTATTGCCTTGTCTAAGTGACATGCTTTACTACAATGGCTAGGTCTGTTGACGTTTCACAGATGACAGAAGAGTTGTGCCTTGTGCTGTGATCAAAGCAGTGCTTTGCGCTTGTTCAGGTCATGGCTAGAACTTCTAAACTGCTTTGTGAAACTTGACAAAGGGTAGCGATTGTCTTTGTCCTATGCCTTGTTTGAATGGTTTAGCCTATAACGTAATGCATGGTTGAAACATCAATAGACCCTAATTAAGAAATAAACTAGCGTGAGTTGACTGGAAGTTTTTATGTATAAATCGAGCACATTGGTGTCGCAAACATCTGCAACATCATTATTCAAAATTACTGTACTCACTTCTGCTCTCGTTGCGTTGGGAATCACCACAGGTTGTTCTTCAACACCTCAATCAAGTAAAACTTCATCTTCAAAGCAAGTTGGTTCAGGTTATTTAGATGCAAGCAGTTTAGATTCACTTGAAGACTTACTTTCTGCTACGGACATGCGTGCTGTAGAGGGTGACCGTTTATTGGTTCTGAAACATGGTGATGTGTGGAAGCGAATGACGGTTGGATTCAAGATGGACTTGAACCATTGGGATTCACGAATTGAAGCACAACGTAGCTGGTTTATTTCGCGTCAACCTTATTTAGATCGTTTAAGTGCGCGCGCCAGCCGCTATTTATATCACACAGTAAAAGAAGCTGAACGTCGTGGTATGCCGACAGAATTGGCCTTACTGCCGATTATCGAAAGCTCTTATGACCCAGCAGCAACCAGTAGTGCAGCAGCAGCAGGTTTATGGCAGTTCATTCCAAGTACAGGGCGTATTTATGGTTTGCAACAGACCAGCCTGTATGATGGTCGTCGTGATGTGGTTGAATCGACACGTGCTGCGTATGAATTCTTTGGTAGCTTATATAATCAGTTTGGTTCGTGGGAACTTGCGCTCGCAGCATATAATGCGGGACCAGGTCGTATTCAACAGGCGATTAACCGTAACCGTGCAGCAGGTTTGCCAACAGATTATTGGTCATTGAAACTTCCACAAGAAACCATGAACTATGTTCCACGGTTCTTGGCTGTTGCTCAAATTATTAAAAACCCAAGTGCATATGGTGTGAGTTTACCGCCAATTGCAAACCGTCCTCACTTCCGTGAAGTGAGTCTGGCTGGTCCAATGGAACTCAATCAGATTGCATCGATTACGGGTTTAAGCCGAGCTGAACTCTATGCACTGAATCCAGCGTATCGTGGCGAAATGGTTGACCCAATGAGCCCAATGCGGATTTTAATTCCAGCAGATTTAAGTCCGTCGATTGATGCGAAATTACGTTCTGGTAAGGCCAGCTCTGGCGGATTCTGGGCAAGCAATAAAACCCCACCTGCGATGAATAATAGTCCGTTGAATAGCTCAACGACGATTCGCACAACGACCAATAGTGGGCAAAGTATTACGACATCGACAGCAACGCCACCCAATTTAACGGCAAGTAATACAACACGTCCAACAACTTCTTCAATCAGTACCCGTAAAGTCAATACGCCTAGAGGTTCGGATGCATTGGCTTCATTCGCCGCAGGAGCTGACGTACCAAGTGCACCACGTATCCCTGTTGCAATTACGCCTGCTGCGAATGTTAAACCAGTGAAAATTGAGCCACCGATTTCAACTAAAGAGCGTGAGCAAATTACAGCTGCAATTAAAGAAGAAGGTAAAAAAGAAACGGTTGCACAAGTGTTAGAGCCACAAGCGACTCAAGCTGAGAAAGATCAGGTTGTCGCAGAAATTAAGGCGATCGCACCAAAAGGCACAGAAATTGTTGATCCATTCGATGGCAAAATTAAATTGACTGCGATTCAAACCAGTCAATCGGTTGCTGATGAAAAAGGTCAAGAGGTGAGTCGAGGCTTCTCTTATCCAAAAAACTTGGTTGAAGATACTGCGACTGCAAACAGTGAAGACGCCAAACGCAACCAAGGCAAGCCATACATTAAAACCGATACAGATGTTGTCGTTGTTGCACCAAAAGGCAAACGCAGCACCTATGTGGTACAGCCTGGTGATACCTTAGCGGTGATTGCACAAAAAAATGGTGTGAATTGGCGTGATGTTGCCAAGTGGAACCAGATTGATCCAAACGGTACCTTATTCGTTGGTGCAAGCTTATATTTATATGATGCCAAACCAGAAGCACCTAAAGCTGCTGAAAAGCCAGAGAGCTATGTAGTGCAGTCCGGTGATAGCTTAACTAACTTGGCTTCACGCTTTGATTTAACTCTGAAACAGTTGGCGGATTATAATAACTTGTCTGTGACTGATGGTTTGTTCGTTGGGCAAAAATTAACATTGATTGAGCCAAAGAATAATACCCGTACAACGCAACAGGCAGCGCGTGCGACTGACAGTAAGGCAACAACGACTCAAAAAGTTGCAACCAAATCGTATACGGTGAAGCGTGGCGAATATTTAAAGCTGATTGCGGATCGTTATGCATTGTCGAATCAGGAATTAGCTGATTTGACTTCTGGTTTAACTGCGAGCAGTAGCTTGTTCGTTGGACAAAAAATCAATGTGCCGTTACACGAAGTTTCTCAGACTCAGGAAACACCTGAGCCAACGAAGACGAACGTAAAATACGAAAATGTAAGTGCATCGACTAACTATAAAACTGAAAGTTATACCGTACAGCGTGGCGACACCTTATCAAGTATTGCAACCAAGTCGAAAATTAGCTTAAGCGAGTTGGCTGAGCTAAATAATTTAAAGTCAAATAGCGGCGTGCGTTTGGGTCAAAACATCAAGATTCCTGCGGGTTCAACTGTACCTGATCAGTATGTGGTGCAGTCGGGTGATAGTTTGAATGCGATTGCAGCCAAGTACAATCTGCAACTGAGCTATGTTGCTGATCTAAATGGCTTGGAAAGAACGTCGGGTGTACGTGTTGGTCAACGTCTGAAATTGACGGGTGATGTACCTACAAAAACCACTGTAAGCAATACGAGCAAATCGAGAGAAGAAGCTACGCCTGATGTTTATACGGTTAAATCTGGTGATACTTTAGGCAATATCGCGAGTCGTCATAATTTACAGCTTGATTATGTTGCTGGTTTAAATGGTTTAACGCGCGGCAGTAATGTTCGTATTGGGCAAAAGCTCAAATTGACAGGTGATTTGCCGAAAGCTGAAACCGCAAAAGTAGACAACAGCAAAACAACACCAAAAGCATCAGCACCAAGCCGTAATACTGAAAGATATAGTGTTAAAGCAGGTGAGTCTTTGAATAGTATTGCTAATCGTTTTGGGATGTCTGGTCGTGAACTGGCTGAGCTAAATGATCTGAAAGCCAATGCAAGCCTGCAACGTGGTCAAAGTATTTCAGTCCCTAAAACCGTGAGTGAATACAAAGTAAAACGTGGTGATACGCTGATTGGTTTGGCAAGCCGCTATGGTTTAGATACTGGTGCGCTGGCAGAAATGAATGATTTAACGCCAAGTACCCAGTTACGTATTGGTGACGTGATTAAAGTGCCTAACCTGTAATTGTAAATGATTCATTTACGCTTAATCAAAAGGCTTAGTCTATATGCTGGACTAAGCCTTTTTGCTCAGTCTTCATTTGCGGCGATGCAAAGCACGCCGTATTTGGCGATGCATGTGCAACCAAAATATACTCAGCTTAAGGTGATGCCTTATGCCAATGCGAATGCACCGAAGGGTGGTACGCTGAGTCAATCAAGTTTGGGGACATTTGATAATTTAAACAGCATGAATGGCAAGGGCAGTTCAACCGAAGGCGTCAATTATTTATTTGATAGTTTGATGGATCGTTCGCTGGACGAGCCACGTGTGATGTATCCGCTGCTTGCGGAAAAGGTCAGTTATGATCCTGATCAGTTGCAATCAGTAACCTTTCACTTGAATCCCAAAGCCAGATTTAATAATGGTCAGCCTGTAACTGCAGAAGATGTGAAATTTACCTTCGATACTTATCAGACCAAAGCCAATCTAGGCTTTCAAATGTATTTGTCAGATTTGGCTAAAACTGAAGTGTTATCTAAACATCAAATCAAATTTATTTTTAAGTCTAAGAACAATGTAGAAATGCCACTGATTTTGGCGAGCCTACCGATCTACTCAAAATTGGATTGGAAAAATAAGGACTTTGGTCGTGTCACCCTTCAACCGATTGTCGGTTCAGGTCCTTATGTGGTGGAACGTATAGATGCAGGGCGTAGTATTACCTATAAGCGTAGTCCAAACTATTGGGCTAAAGATTTGCCAGTAAACAAAGGCCGCTATAATTTTGATCGACTGAAATATGTGTATTATCGAAATTTAGATGTGAGTTTTGAAGGGTTTAAATCTCGACAATTCAATTTATACGAAGAAAAAAATATCCGTAATTGGGTCACAGCCTATAACTTTCCAGCAGCGAAATCAGGTTTAGTTAAAAAGTATAAAGCTCAGTTAGGGACTCCTCTAGATATCCAAAGCTTGGTGTTTAATATCCGCCGTGCGCCACTCAATGATATTTATCTGCGTCAGGCATTAACCTACGCTTATGATTTTGAGTGGCAAAATAAGGCACTGTTCTTTAATCAAAATCGGCGTTTACGAAGTTACTTTGATAATACTGATTTAGCTGCAACTGGTCGCCCGAGTGCTGCTGAATTAAATGTATTAAAGCCATATTTGGGCCAATTTAATCCAGTGATGCGACAAGGTATTTTGGCTGATTGGCGCTATCCTGTTTCCGATGGCAGCGGTTTCAATCGGCAGAATTTATTGACCGCACAACAGATATTAAAAGATGCTGGTTATCTGATTCGCAATGGTCAGTTATATGATCGAACGGGTAAAGCCATTCGAATTGAATTGTTGATGCAACAGGAAAATCCACAGCGTGAATTAATGCCTTTTGTGCGGAATCTGAAGCGTTTAGGTATTCAGGTTCAACTACGGCAGGTGGATGTACCGCAATATATGGAACGGATTCGTCATCAAGATTTTGATATGATGGTGTTGAAATTGCCCCAGACTTTAACGCCTGGAAAAGAACAAGCTCAATTCTGGGGAAGTGCTGCAGCAGATGAGGCAGGCAATTATAATTATTCAGGGATCAAGAGCCCTGCGATTGATCAGATGATCGCGAAAGTTGTAGCGGCAAAAACACGCGAAGAAGTGGTGTTGTACACGCGAGTGCTCGATCGTTTATTACGTGCAGGATATTACCAAATTTTGACTTATGGAAAACCTGAACGTTGGTTTGCCTACTGGGATATCTATCAGCAGCCTTCGGTTAAGCCGAAACTTTCTGTAGGATGGGAGTATTGGTGGGTGGATACAGATAAAGCTAAGAAACAGGAGCAGTCTATACAAAAGCATTAATTTGAATGGTTTTGACTAGCGTTTGATGAAGTCGTTAGATTAATATAAAGGAGTCTTACCGAGTTCTCATCTTAATTTCAGGATAAGCTTTCAGCTGGAGTTACTTTGGTTTCGCCCAAAGTAACCAAAGGCATTGTCATCCACAAAACCTGTTTACTTATTGGACCTCTTTTATTATTTCGCAAAAACATTATCTTGTTTAAAACACGCAGGTTGTGGATGATGTTTCCGCGTATTTTATCTCATGTTAGATTTCATAAAAACTTAGTAAATAAATTAATAAGGGTTCGATTTCAATGGTTCACTATATTCTAAAAAGAATGTTATTGATGATCCCGACATTATTTTTCATTTTATTGATTAATTTTTGTATTGTGCAAATTGCTCCAGGCGGACCTGTCGAACAAGTGATTCAGCAAATCCAAAATGCGCAAGGCTTAGGGGTAGGCAACAGTGCGCCCTCAGGTTTGACCACCTTGGCGCAATATGAAGGTGCGCGTGGCTTAAGTCCAGAAATGATTGAAACAATCAAAGCCCAGTATGGTTTTGATCGTCCTGCCACAGAACGCTTTTGGCTGATGTTGAAAGGTTATTTAAGCCTAGATTTTGGTAGCAGTTTTTTTAAAGACAAACCTGTGATCCAACTGTTATACGAAAAGCTGCCTGTTACGCTGTCTTTGGGCTTGTGGAGCACTTTCCTGATCTATCTGATTGCAATTCCACTGGGCATTAAAAAGGCCAAAAATAATGGCTTGCTATTTGATCAATCGACCTCTCTGTTATTAGCTGTGAGTTATGCTATCCCATCTTTTGTATTTGCTATTGTTTTGATTGTTTTCTTTGCTGGCGGTAGTTATTTGCAATGGTTTCCCTTGCAAGGTTTAGTTTCGGAGAACTTTGCCCAATTGAGCCTCTGGGCAAAAGTACAAGATTATTTATGGCATATGAGTTTGCCCATCTTGAGTATGGTGCTCGGGAGTTTTGCCGCACTGACTTATTTAACAAAGTATTCATTTGTTGAAGAGCTGCAAAAGCCCTATGTACTGACTGCAAGATCAAAAGGACTGAATGACAATCAGATTCTTTATGGACATGTCTTTCGCAATGCAATTTTAGTGGTTGTGGCCGCTTTACCTGAAGCTTTGGTCGGTATTTTCTTTGTCGGTAATTTATTTATCGAAATCATTTTTAATTTAGATGGAATTGGTCTATTAGGTTTTGAAGCGATTACTCAGCGTGATTATCCTGTCATTTTTGGGACTTTATTTTTATTTACCTTATTCGGAATGATATTACGTTTAATCGGTGATGTACTCTATCAAGTGATTGACCCACGCATTGATTTTGAATCAAGAGGTGGAAGATAATGTCCCCTTTGATGCGTGCACGTTTTCTTCGCTTTAAACAGAATAGATTAGGTTTTTGTTGTTTTATTCTATTTTTAATTATTTTCGTTGTGTCCTTATTTGCTGAGTTGATTGCCAATGATAAACCACTGTTGGTTCGCTATCAGCAGTCCTTTTATTTTCCAATCTTGAATGATTATCCAGAAACCACCTTTGGTGGTAGTTTTGAAACAGCGACAGATTATCAAGATCCTGCGGTACAGCAGCTGATTCAAAAACAGGGCTGGATGATTTCACCCCCCATCGCTTTTTCTTATCAAACGCCAAATTTATCATTGGCAGTACCCGTACCTTCAGCGCCGAGTTCACAAAATTGGTTAGGAACGGATGACCAAGGCCGTGATGTATTTGCCCGAATTTTGTATGGTCTGCGTGTTTCTCTTTTATTTGGGTTTGCTTTAACGCTGTGTTCTGCGGTGATAGGCATCATGGTTGGCGCAATACAGGGCTACTATGGGGGCTGGATTGATTTAATTGGGCAGCGAATTTTGGAGGTCTGGGGTGGCTTGCCGATGTTATTCATTGTCATGATCTTGGTGAGTATGTTTAGCCCCAGCATTTATTGGCTATTTTTGATCATGTTGCTATTTGGTTGGACTCAGTTGGTTGGGCTCGTACGTGCAGAGTTCTTGCGGGCGCGCAATTTGGATTATGTCCGTGCAGCGCAAGCGTTGGGCGTAACGGATCATAAAATTATCTTTAAGCACATTTTACCGAATGCAATGAGTTCAAGTTTGTCACAGATTCCGTTTATGTTGACCGCCAATATTATTGCCTTAACTGCATTGGATTTCTTAGGTTATGGTCTACCGCCTGATGCTGCATCATTGGGTGAATTATTATTACAGGGTAAAAATAATCTAGATGCGCCGTGGTTGGTGCTGTCTGGTTTTTTTACATTGGCGATTGTACTCTCGTTATTGATTTATATCGGGGAGGCTGCACGTGATGCATTTGACCCAAGACGATAAACAACTTGATCAATCCCCGTTATTAAAGGTTCAACAACTGAGTATTCGCAGTGAAACAGGACAAAGCTTGCTTGAAAATTTAAGCTTTGATTTATATCCAGAGCAGACAGTTGCAATTGTTGGAGAGAGTGGTTCAGGTAAAACCATTAGTGCGTTGGCTGTGCTGGGTGTGTTGCCTGAACATTTTACAGTACAAGGCAAAGTGGAACTCGATGGAGAAAACTTGCTGGCTTTGAGCCAGAGTCAGTTACAGCAGATACGTGGCAAACGCATAGCTATGATTTTTCAGGAGCCGATGACCGCTTTAAATCCTTTGCACAAAGTAGAGCAGATGCTGGGCGAGAGTCTAATGCGACTCGGTATTGCCAAGACTGAGATTCGAAAACGGTGTGTGGAGCTATTGCAGGATGTTCACATAGATGATCCAGCGCGTATTCTGCAATGCTATCCATATGAGTTGTCTGGTGGGCAGAGGCAACGAGTCATGTTGGCAATGGCTTTGGCTTTAGAACCAGAAATTCTGATTGCTGATGAACCAACCACGGCTTTAGATGTGGTGTTACAAGCGCAAATTTTAACGTTGTTAAAAGGGGTGCAGCGGCAGCGAAAGATGGCGATTATTTTGATTAGCCATGACCTGAACTTAGTCAAGCATTATGCAGATCATGTCGTGGTACTGAATCAAGGACGAGTTGAAGAACAGGGGACTACAGCAGAAATATTTACTCATCCCCAAACCTCATATACACAAAATCTACTCAATCATGATTTTGGACAAGCTTTGCTGCTACAGCCTGCACAGACCTTACTTAAGCTAAATGATGTTTGGGTAAAATATCCGCTTAAGCATGGTTTATTCAATCAAGTTAAAAGCTATAAGATTGCAGCAAAATCCATCCAGTTTAGCCTGTCTCAGGGAGAGGCTTTAGGTATCGTTGGTAAAAGTGGTTCAGGTAAATCATCATTGGCCTTAGCGATCGCTAGACTGATCAGCAGTGACGGTCAAATTCATTTTCAGGCACAAGATTTAAACCTGTTGACTCAAAAACAGCTTCGACCACTTCGACGTGATTTTCAGATTGTGTTTCAGGATCCTTTTGCTAGCCTGAATCCTCGTATGTCAGTTGAACAGATCATTGCAGAAGGGCTTCATCTTCAGCCCATTTCAAAGCAGCAGTGCCAAGCTAAAGTTGACGCTGTTTTGGCAAAAGTCGAATTATCTTTAACGGACAAAGAGAAGTATCCGCATCAGCTTTCTGGTGGGCAGCGGCAACGTGTGGCACTTGCAAGAGCATTGGTACTAAAACCAAAGCTACTGATTTTGGATGAACCGACCTCGGCCTTAGATCGGACTACACAGTTGGCCATCATTCAATTGTTACGTCGTTTGCAGCACCAAGAACACATCAGCTATATCTTTATCAGTCATGACTTACAAGTCATTAAAGCACTGTGCCAAAAAGTCTTAGTGATGCATCAAGGTAAAGCCTTGGAATATAAAGCCACAGCACTTTTATTTAGCCAACCTCAGACTGAATATACCCGTCAGCTTATTTCTGCTAGCGAATATTAGCATTGTAATTAAATTGACATATGCTATTGTCAATTCATCGGAAGAATGCTTGACAGTAACAATAATCAGATTAAATTAGAGTAAATACTCTAATTGTAGCAGAGGATGACCATGAGTCAGATTGCAGACAGTATCCAGATTCGCAACACCACATTTAAAAACCGTATTATCAAAGGGGCAATGAGCGAAGCGCTCGCGAATGATGCAGGACAACCCAATGATCTATTGATTGGTTTATATGAAGCGTGGGCAAAAGGTGGTTTGGGCTGTGCCATTACAGGAAATGTAATGGTGAATGTAGGTGCTAAAAATGAACCGGGTGTGGTTGCAATTGAAACCGAGCGTGATCTGGAAAAATTAAAGCAATGGGCTGCTGTGGGTAAGAAACATGGCATGGTGCAATTGATTCAGTTGTCACATCCTGGTCGCCAATGTCCAAAAGGTCTAAATAAGGAAACGGTTGCACCTTCAGCTGTGCCTTTTAGCCCAATGCTTGCAGCAATGTTCGGTACCCCACGCGAGCTTAAACATGAAGAAATTTTAGATATTATCCAACGTTTTGCGACAGCAGCAGCAGTATGTGAGAAGGCAGGCTTTGAAGGTGTACAGCTGCATGGCGCACACGGTTATTTGATTAGCCAGTTTCTATCACCTTTGACCAATAAGCGTACGGATCAATGGGGTGGTTCGATTGAGAATCGTATGCGTTTCTTGATTGATGCTTATCAGGCGGTACGCGATGCAACTTCTGAAAACTTTATCATTTCGGTCAAACTGAACTCAGCAGATTTCCAACGTGGTGGGATCACAGAAGAAGATGTCATTACCGTGTTCAAAGCGATTGATGCTGCGGGAATCGATATTATTGAAATTTCTGGGGGAACCTATGAAGCCCCTGCAATGGCAGGTGCTAAGGCAGAAAAACGTAAAGCCAGTACCATTGCACGTGAAGCTTATTTCTTGGAATTTGCAGAAAAAATTCGCCAACATGTTGCCTGTAAATTGATGGTAACAGGTGGTTTCCGTACTGTTGAAGGAATGAATGCTGCATTGCAAAGTGGTGCATGTGATTTTATTGGTATTGCACGGCCATTGGCGGTTGAAGTTGATTTAACAGATCGTTTAATTGCAGGGCATGATGTCCGTTATGCAGTGAATCAAATTAAAACAGGAATTCCATTTGTCGATAAAATGGCAATTATGGAAATCATTTGGTATGCAGCGCAGTTTAAAGCCATTGGACAAGGTAAAAAGCCGAATCCAAAATTATCACCATTGTTGGTATTCTTAAATTATGCGAAGGGGAATATCAAGGCAGTTGTAAAAGGTCGGGTAAATTCACGTAAATCTGCATAATATATTTTAGGACTCTTCGGAGTCCTTTTTATTTTAGTGAATAAAAATACTGGTTAAACAATTCTTTTAATAATTTGACTATTTCATTTAGAATATTTTTCGTATTAAGGGGAATATTTATGACTTGGATAATTATTTTAATTGTTGTGTTTGTAATTGTTACTTTAGTTTTAGGTAATACTAAAAAAGCAAACAAAGGTGGCACACGTAATCCGATTAAGGGTAAACGGATTCTAACAATGAATGAGCAACCCACTTTTTTAAGATTAAGGGAAGCATTACCAGAGCATATTGTTTTGGCACAGGTTGCGTTTAGTGCATTTATGACAGCTCAGGGCTATGCCACTAGGAATTTGTTCAATCGTAAGATCGCGGATTTTGTTGTATTAGATAAACAGTTCAATATTGTGGCTATTGTTGAGCTTGATGACTCATCTCATAAAGGGAAAGAAGATAAAGATGCCGATAGAGATAGTTTAATCATTGAGGCGGGACATCGAATCATTCGTTATCAAAGAACACCTGATATTGATCAAGTTAAAAAAGATTTTGGAATAACTTCTATCGAAACAACAACTATTGAATCTGAAACACAAGAGAAAACAACTTTAGTCTCAGAGGCATTTATTTTTGAAACCGAATCAAATGAACAAAAAGTACTTTAATTGCTATTGGAAATATTTTAACTAAATAAAAAAGCCACTGTCTTAAAATGCAGTGGCTTTTTCAAATTTGGCGTCCCTACGGGGATTCGAACCCCGGTTACCGCCGTGAAAGGGCGATGTCCTAGGCCTCTAGACGATAGGGACTTCTTGAGGTGGGTGTATATTAGGGTTCTGTCACCAAACTGTCAAGAAGGTGAGGAGACAGTTTGTTCAAAATATAGCAAAACAGTTCAGCCGTCTTCTGAGTATCGTATAAAGCAGAGTGTGCTTCTTTACCATCAAACTCGATTCCAGCCTGAATACAGGCACGTGCCAACACCGTTTGGCCAAACATGACTGCGCTCAGTGTCACGGTATCAAATACCGAAAAACTGTGAAATGGATTTTGATTTTTTGTTCCAGTACGTGCAATTGCTGCTTGTAAGAAACCTAAGTCAAAGTGTGCATTGTGACCAACCAATACAGCATGAGTACAATGCTGAGCTTTACGTACTTCAGTCAATGATTTGAAAATACGACGCAAGGCAGTGCGCTCATCTTCAGCCATCGCAACACGCATTGGATTGAAAGGATCAATACCAATAAAATCTAATGAACGGCGGTCAAGATTCGCGCCTTCAAAAGGGTTGATATGTGCTTGGAATGAAGGGCCTGGTATAAATTGCCCGTGTTCATCATAGATGATCGGAATACACGCAATTTCGAGTAGGGCGTCGGTTTGCGAATTAAAACCTGCTGTTTCCACATCGACAACAACAGGCAAGAATCCACGAAAACGCTGTCCGATTACAGGGGCTTTATTTTCTTCTTGGGTCACACTTTTCTCCAATGCAAGGTTTTACCTGCATGAAGTGGAATAATTTTTTGGCCATCAAGATAGTCTAAAGATTCTGCGATAGTGATATCTTCTTTGACCAAGGTAATGGTTGAGGTATTGCGCGGTAAACCATAGAAGTCAGCACCGAATAAGCTTGCAAAGCCTTCTAAGCGTTCTAGCTTTCCAACTTGATCAAAGGCCTGTGCATATAGCTCAATGGCATTTGGCGCGCTATAACAACCCGCACATCCACAAGCATTTTCTTTGGCATCTTTTGAGTGAGGTGCACTGTCAGTACCTAAGAAAAATTTCGGATTACCACTGGTTGCGACTTCCAACAATGTTGTTTGATGCGTTTGACGCTTTAAAATTGGTAAGCAGTAGAAGTGTGGTTTTACGCCACCAACCAACATGTCGTTACGGTTAAATAATAAATGTTGTGGGGTGATGGTTGCAGCAACATTACGATCTTGTTCGAGTACAAAATTCGCGGCATCACTTGTTGTAATGTGTTCTAACACGACTTTTAACTGTGGAAACTGTTTGAGTAATGGCGAAAGTACTTCATCTAAGAAACGTTTTTCACGGTCAAAAATATCCACGTGATTGTGGGTGACTTCCCCATGCATTAAAAGTGGTACTTGATGTTCTTCAAGTTGCTCGATAACTGCGTATACCTTACGAATATCGCTCACACCATTATCGGAGTTGGTTGTTGCACCAGCTGGATAAAGTTTGATTGCATTGACGAACTCAGATGCTTTAATTTTACGAATTTCATCTGGAGAAGTATGGTCAGTAAAATACAGCACCATGCGTGGGTCAAAATTCACCCCTTCAGGAACATGAGCAAGAATACGCTCGCGATAGGCTAAAGCTTCTTCTACAGTTTTGACGGGTGGAACAAGATTGGGCATACAAATTGCGCGGGCAAATTGTTTGGCTAAATCAGGGACAGTACGTTTTAAAGCTAAACCGTCACGCAGGTGTGCGTGCCAATCATCGGGTTGTAAAAGTGTAAGAGTATTCAAGGTCTACTTCAAACTTAAAAATAATACAAATAATAATGCATAAAGTGTGAAAATGGTAACTACAATTACGGATAAGTGGTTAAGCAAAGCACATGACAAAATGAGAAATTATGTTATTTTTTATGCGGCACAAAAATAGTGCAGTATAAAAAGAGTAGATGGGATGGACAACGGCTATGATCTTGATCAATTGCGAAGGTCGAAAGAAGACCTAGAGCAGCTTGTTGCCCAACATTCTAAATCTAAAAGTGCACATCAAACGTTACCTCAAAAATTAGAAAATGAATTTTGGAAGTTTAATGTTGATCGAACACGTCTCAATGCGATTCAGTTCTTTGGTCAAGGTGTAATTACCTACACCATTTTTGTTCTGCTGATTTTGCCTTCAAATTTTGTTGTGATTCGTGCAACTGAACATTTTGTCCCCGATTTTATCTACAGTATTCTCAGCTTAATTGTGGTGGGAATTGCATTGTTCTTATTTTGGGCTTTTTCACGCTTTAAAAAACTCAATTATTTATTTTATCCTGCTGCCTGCATCATTGTTTTTTTTACCATCGTTTTAACCTCTACTTTGATGATGAGTGTTTCCAATCTGGTTCTGCAGAATCAGGCAATGGTCTTAATTGCTTTCCTTTATATGCTTGGTTTTATCCTCAGTGGAATTCGTCCATTGCATATGCTGTGGATCGGTTCTTTGGCTGCCATCGCGATTCTTTTACTGTTATATGTAAGCAATAACCCCAGTGACTTTTTGATGATTGGGCGTACTTTAATCGGGAGTTTATTGCTTGGTTTTTCGATCAGTGTCATGTTGACCTCGAAAGAACGAAAAATCTTTATAAAGTCTAAAATTTCCGAAATTGATGAACAAATTTTACGTATTCAAGCTTCAGAGTTACTGCATTTAAGCCAGCATGATGAACTGACCAATGTGTCGAATCGACGTACCTTTGAAGAGATGTGCACCTATTATTATGAGGTTGCTTGTAAAGAACGAAAATCGCTCTCGGTCCTGTTTATCGATATTGATTATTTTAAAAACTATAATGATTTTTATGGACATCAAATGGGTGATCAAGTGATCACAGCCATTGCGAAAACCATCAAAAGTTCGATTCGACATATGGATTTTATTGCACGTTATGGTGGAGAGGAGTTTGTGGTGCTATTACCAGAAACTTCAGCTCAAGGGGCATATGCAGTTGCAACCAATATTTACCGAGCAATTGAGCGTTTAATGATTCCACACGATAAATCATTGGTGTCTAATCATGTGACTATTAGCTTGGGAATTACCGTTTTTAATGGTAATCCGAAAATTAGCCAAGATCTTTTAATTCATACTGCAGATAAGGCTTTGTATCGGGCAAAGCAGCTCGGACGCAATCAGATTTACTATCAGCCTTTACCGAATATAGAAGAAAATATCTAGAATTAAAAAAAACCGAATGTCTTCTAAGATATTCGGTTTTTTCTGGCTTGAATAATCTAGATTATTCAAGGAATTTTACGGTTACACCTGAACGTACTTTAGCACCTAGGTCATTTGCATCCCAGTTGGTCAAACGGATACAACCGTGTGATGCCGTTTTAGAAATTAAAGATGGGTTTGGCGTACCGTGGATACCGAAAGACTTTTTGCTTAAACCAATCCAAATGTTACCCACTGGCGCATTTGGACCAGGTGGTAGTGTAAGTGGTTTGAGGTTTTTACCTTGGACAAAGTTCGACGGTGAGTAGCTGTAGTATGGGTTTTTAGCCACACCAACTACTTTATATGTACCCGTCGGAGAAGGTGTGTCAGTGCTACCAATTGTTGCAGGAAATGATGCAATCATTTGGTTACGACTATTAAACAAATAAAGCTGTCTTGCGCCTTTGTGTGCAACAATTAAATGAATATCTTCTGGTAAGTCATTGCGAACGTTGGCCACAATGATTTTTTCACCCGCTTTTTTGAAATTTGCATTTGGATTGAGTTGCTTAAGGAAGCGCTCATCCATATGGAATTTCTCACCCAACATTTCTGTTACGCGAGTGTAGTACAAACCTTTCATTTTTGCTTGTAGTGCATAGTCTGAAGGAATTGCATCAGCATATGGACCTTTTAGGTCTGCATCGGTAATCGTATATTCAACGTAGGCTGGCTTAGTTTGCTTAGCAACTAACGCATCCCATGTTTCTTTGGTTAACTGACCTGTTGGTGTTAAACCATTCATTTGCTGGAATGATGCAATCGCTTTTAGCGTGTTTTTACCATTTGAACCATCAATCGCACCAGGTGATGCATGTGAGTTGTTTAACATCACATGCGCACGCGCGTATGCAGGGTTTTGCCCTTTTGGTAAGCCTTCTGGCCATTCAGCAGCGTTGATTGCATCCATTGTCCAAGAAGCAGGAACAGCTGGAGCCGTCGTTGTTGTTTTTGCATCAGGTGTGTTTTCTAATTGTTGCGAGACAACAGATGCAGCACCCGTATTGACTTGTGGTTCAGATGCTGCTGTTGCAGCAACACTCGAAGCTGGCTGTGCAGCAACGTTTGAGGTAGCACGGTCAACAGCTAAAGGATCAATTGGATCTTGTACTGCCGCAGATATTTTTTTGGGGTTTAATGGTTGCTCAGTTGTCGGAGCAGCATAAGCAACATTAGCAAGAATACAACTTAAACTCATAGCGAGTAATGAGCGAACAAACATGTAATTCAACCTTAAGAATTATTCATATTGGGATAGAGGGGCTGTTGGCGTTTCATGCATGCTTGCGACAGAGGACGTTTTTTGTCGGTACAAGACATGACTTACTATATTTAGTAATTCTAAATAAGTAAGGCGTAACGCAGTAGCGGCAGAAAATGCCCCTGTCCCGAAGGGTTATGGCTAAAACTGCTTCAAACTTCGTTATGAAACTTGATAAGGGGACGCCATTACCTACGTTTCATGCCTTGTTTGAGTTGTTTTAGCCTATAACGCAATGCATGGCTGAAATGTCAACAGCCCCTAACATGTTGCAAGTATTACAGAAAATAACGCAGCTTGCAGTAGCAGTTTTGTGTCAAAGCGCAAATTTATTTTGAAGACTGGCTTACTGTGTGCAATTGCAATTATAAATTCTGAGTCAACTTTGCTATTATGCGCCCTACGCGAGAAAATTTAGAGATTGGTCATGACAACGTTGAAAAATGATCGTTTTTTACGAGCTTTATTACGTGAGCCTGTGGACACCACGCCTGTATGGATGATGCGTCAAGCAGGGCGTTATTTACCAGAATATCGTGAAACTCGTGCGCAGGCAGGGGATTTCTTGTCTCTATGTAAAAATACTGACTTTGCTTGTGAAGTGACTTTACAGCCATTACGCCGTTATGAGCTTGATGCAGCGATTTTATTTTCAGATATTTTAACGGTTCCTGATGCTTTGGGTTTAGGCCTGTATTTTGAAACAGGTGAAGGGCCAAAGTTTCATAAAACAGTTCGTACTGAACAAGATGTAGCGAACTTGCAAAAACTCAATGCCAAATCTGATCTGGCTTATGTCATGAATGCAGTGTCGACCATTCGTTCTGCTTTAAATGGCCAAGTTCCTTTGATTGGTTTCTCTGGCAGTCCGTGGACTTTAGCAACTTATATGGTTGAAGGCGGATCAAGTAAAGAGTTTCGCTTCATTAAAAATATGATGTATGCACAGCCAGAAGTGTTACATGCTTTGTTAGATCATTTGGCTGATTCAGTGATTGATTATCTGAATGCGCAAATTGATGCAGGTGCGCAAGCGATCCAGATTTTTGATAGTTGGGGTGGCGCATTAGCACATAGAGAATATGTTGAATTTTCATTGAACTACATGACCAAAATTATTGCAGGTCTTCAGCGTGAAAAAGATGGTCAACGTATTCCGATTATTGTGTTCACCAAAGGTGGCGGTCAGTGGTTGGAAACCATGCTCACCACAGGGGCTGATGCGTTTGGTCTAGATTGGACCACACCGCTTTATACTGCACGTGATGTGGTTGCAGGACGAGCTGCATTACAAGGTAATTTAGATCCAGCTGTGCTTTACGGTTCAGCCGCTTCAATTGAAAAATCAGTGAAAGCAATGATTGATGATGCTTATGCCAATGGTGAAAAAACAGGATATATCGCAAACTTAGGTCATGGTATTACCCAATGGGTCGATCCAGCACAACCTAAGATTTTTGTAGATACTGTTCATGAATACAGTGCTAAATATTTAGGTTGATATTTTTAAGCATTTCAAGATAAACACGCTAGGATCAGTTTTGTGCAGTTGATTGTATTACCGCTCAACTTTATCTTTAAGGCAGCTTCGGCTGCCTTATTTGGGTTGTTGCTTTTGATTGCATTTGCAGTCACCGCACCGATGGGAAGTCATGAATATTGGGGCTTCTTTCGTTACGACTATTTGTTGTTTTACGCCTTGATCATTCAAGCCTGTTTGATCTATTTAAAGCTCGAGTCATGGGCCGAAGCAAAAGTCATTGCTTTATTCCATATCATGGCGATGGGAATGGAAATATTTTTGACCCATCCAGCGATTGCCTCATGGCAGTACCCACAACCAGCGGTATTGAAGTTACTTACTGTGCCATTGTTTGCGGGGTTTATGTATTCAGCAGTGGGTAGTTTTTTTGCTCGATCTTTGCGGCTCTATAATGTTTCATTCGAGCATCTGCCGAATTTTGGCAATATGTTGTGTTTGGCAGTGTTGTCTTATCTCAACTTTATGACCAAGTTTTTTATTCCTGATATTCGTATTGCGCTATTTATTTGGAGCATTGTAATTTTCTGGAAAACTCGGCTTTATTTTCAGTTGCAGCAGCATCGTTTTAAAGTACCAATGTTACCAATTTTATTGTTGCTTGCCTTCTTGATCTGGATTGCAGAGAACATCAGTACCTTCTATAAAATTTGGTTGTACCCAAGCCAAGTCGATGCTTGGCATATGGTGGGGTGGGGTAAATTAGGTTCTTGGTATCTATTATTATTGCTGAGCTTAGTGTTGGTCTTAAAAATATTGGGAACACGAGATAAAAATGGCGCTTGGCGGTTAAATTAGACCACTAAGATCGTTTAACAGACGCTATCTGATTTCTTTTTGTTATGAATATTTCAGATATATTTCAAAATTTATTTGCTAAAGTGCGCTAAGCTCGCTATTTTAACTTTTGTGTAGGAAAAATTACACAACACAATAGTGATAACAAATACTGAAGAATAATTGATACTGGAGATCGTTCCTATGTTAAAAAAAATTGCATTAGCTGCTCTATTGGCCGCTGGTTCAACAGTTGCAATGGCCGATAATGATGTCGGTTGTGGTGCTGGTACACAAATTTGGGCAGGTAAAAAAGGTGTTGCACCTAAAATTCTTGCTGCGACAACCAATGGTATTTTTACCAACCAATTATTAGGTATTACATTTGGTACTTTAGGATGCCGTCAAGGTGGAACTGTGACAGCTCAGGTTGTTACATTTACCAATGAAAATGCAGAATCTTTAGCGCGCGATATGGCGGTTGGTCAAGGTGAAAGCCTAAATGTACTCGCTGAATTAATGCAAATTAAAGCCAATGATAAAGCACGTTTCTTTGCTGTGTCTAAAGCAAACTTTGCTGAAATTTATTCAAGTAAAAATGCAAACTCGCTTCAAGTGCTAGATGCTTTACAAAGTGTGATGGCAAAAGACGCAGTGCTTAAAGCATACGTTTAATTTGCTATATGTTAAAACCCTGTCTTGATGACAGGGTTTTCTTATACCGACTATCATTATTCTTAAAAATTGCGATTGAATGAAATTAGCTACTTTTGTACTTGCATCTTTGATGTGTCACTTTGCCCATGCCACGGTTGAATCAGATTTTCAAACTTATTTGGACATTGCCAAACAAAAACAATTAGATCAGCACATCACATGGCAGCGCTTGATGTATGCCGACCAAAAACAAAATAGCGAAGTCACTTATGCGGGTTATTTTTACGCAAAAGATGGTAAAACAAATTTAAATAATGAATTACAAGCCGATATTAAAGCCTTATTTGTAGAAGCTCCAGATAAACAATCCATCCGTTGTAAGTTTCCTGCGCGTAGCCGCTGGTTGATGCAACAGCTCAACATCAATGATCAACAGCTGCCAAAGGTAAATTGCATTGAATTTGAGGACTGGATAAATCAAATCAAGCCGTATAAAGCGACTTTGATTTATGCAACGGATTTTATGGGTAATCCAAGTTCGATGTTTGGACATACCTTGCTACGCTTAGACCCTAAAGATCAGAAGCAACTCAATCTAGTGTCCTATGCAGTGAACTATGCTGCCACAGTGAAAGGTGATGATAACTGGTCTTATGCATGGAAAGGCTTAACAGGGCAGTATCCTGGTGAATATTCTCTAATGCCGTATTACCGCAAGGTAAAAGAATATGGTGATTTTGAAAGCCGTGACCTGTGGGAGTATGAGCTGAATTTAACCCCAGAGGAAACTCGGTTTCTGGTTGAGCATATTTGGGAGATGCAGCATGTGAGTTTCCCTTATTATTTTGTCAGTGATAACTGTGCTTACCGTTTACTTGGCTTAATCGATTTAGTTCGTCCAAATTTAAATTTAAAACAGCAGTTTAACTATGCTGCCATTCCAATTGAAACCTTGAAGGCTGTTGACCAACAAAATCTGGTTAAAGAAGTGGTCTACCGTCCTGCACTGGAAACCCAATTACTTGCTCAAGCCAAGCAGCATGGCACGCCCTTAGCTAAAGTTGCACATCAGGTTGCCTTTACCGAGACAGATCAGGTTCAACCCATTTTAAAAGCATATCAACCACAAGATCAGGCCAAGATTTTAGAAATGGCTTATGACGATTTATATCTACAATATATTAGCCATAAGGTAGATGCAGATTTTGCCCAACCTCAATTACGTCAACTACTTGCGCAGCGTAGTCAAATCGAGGTTGATAAACAACGTCAAGAACCGATACGCCCGAAAAAGCAGCCTGTAGAAGGGCATCATGCCCGTAACTTGTCGATAAATGTGGGTGAAGTACAAGGACAGACGTTTACCGAGATTGGGCATCGTCAGGCCTATCACGATTTGATTGATCCACAAGGTGGCTATCGGACAGGGACGCAACTCCTATTTTTAGATGGTAGTTTGCAATACCGTGAGGACAAGCTCAAGCTTGAACATTTAGATCTATTATCAGTGAACTCCTATAACCCGATTCAGCCATTTAAAGCACCAATCACTTGGGGTTTTAATTTAGGTTGGAAACAAGAAGCGATTGAGAAGGGGCAGTTTAGTGAAGATGCGCAACATGGCGTGATGAACCTGAATATGCAAGTCGGTTATAGCGTGGCAGATTATGATCGTCGGCATTTGTGTTATGCCCAACTACAAAGTCATATTCAAGGCGGAAAAAATTTAGATAAAGGTTGGCGAGTTGGAGCTGGGCCAACTGTAGGTTGTATGAATGTATGGTCTGATCATATCAACAGCGTAGTACAGATCGAATTACCGTATTGGCAAGATCTAAGTCAATGGAACTTAAGAGTCGGTACACAGCTTCAATATAGTCTGAATACCAACAATGCTTTACGATTAAATTGGGATTTTGAACAACAGAATCATAAAGACTGGAATAAAATTGGTGTGGGCTATGTGCGCTTTTTTTAGCGGTTAAATATTATGAAAGTTTGATCGGAGCGGGCTAGTCAGATCAAACCTCCACAATCACATAGTATTTTTTAACGGCTTCAATGACTTCAAATGTACCGACAAATGCGGGTGGGATAATCCCTGCATTTCCAGCAGTGACTTCAATAAAAGTGTTGCTTCTGGCATCGTGGATACGTACAGCACCTTCAATGACTTGAAAGAACTCTTGTTTGTTGGCAGCAAACTGAATATTCCAAGCACCAATTTCACATTGCCAAATTCCACAGTTCATATGTGGATGTTCATATAAACTACAGGTTAAACGTTCAGGATTACCTCGAACCAAACGATCGGCACGAGGATAATCAATAGTTGCGTCATTTGCGATTAAATCGCCGAAACCTGCTAACTGAACTGATGACATTCTAGGCTGCTCAGCTTAATAATTTTCAGGAACAGCACTTAAGAATTCACGACGTACATCTTTGTCGGTTTTAAAATCACCAACAAAAGAAACAGTACGTGTGGTTGACTCTTGTTTACCTACACCACGCATCATCATACACATATGCGCAGAGTCAATCACAACTGCAACACCACGCGCTTGAGTCACTTCTGCAACCGCTTCAGCAATTTGCTGCGTCAAGTTCTCTTGAACTTGTAAACGACGTGCAAACATTTCTGTAATACGCGCAAATTTTGATAAACCTAAAACTTGACCTTCAGGTAAATATGCAATGTGCACACGACCATAGAATGGCAGTAGGTGATGTTCACAAAGTGAATAAAATTCAATATTTTTGACCAATACCATTTCATGGTTATCGGAAGGGAAGAGCGCACTATTTGTAACTTCTTCAAGCGTTTTACTATAGCCAGAAGTTAAAAAAGAGAAAGCTTTAGCCGCACGCATTGGCGTATCTTTTAAGCCCGGGCGATTTAGGTCTTCACCAACGGCAGTTAAGATATTTGCGTACGATTGCTGCATAGACATAACAATGTTCACTTAGGTGGGTTGAACAAAAACGGCAATTGTATCAGAAAACGATTGGAAATCTTAGTTTTGATAAAAATGCCGATTACTGTTTGTACTTAGGGTTCTTTTCGGCACGTTTGAGCAGGACTAAAACCGCTCCTGTGCCACCTTGATTTTCGGGTGCGCTGACGAAAGCAAGCACATCACGATGCTGTCTGAGCCAACCATTGACATAGGTTTTTAAAATCGCTTCTGGGCCTTTACCATGCACAATTTTAACGACATTTTGATTTTCATCTTTTGCCATTTGGAGCACTTGTAAAACAGCGGCACGTGCTTGCTCAACGGTACAGCCATGTAGATCGACTGCCTCGAACCAACGAATTTTCCCTGCTTTTAAGTCTTCAAATACTTTGTGCTGTAAAGTTGCAATGCGATAGCTTAAAGCAGCTTGGCTAGCAACAGGGTTTAAGATCGCTTGAGTATCTGAAATTTCTGTGAGCTCTTGCTCTGCACCACCTTCTGCTGCAGCACGTTTTGCCAAGGTTTGGGCGTCGACTTTTTTGCTACGTGCAACTCGAGTATCGGCAATATTTTGATTGTCGATTGGTTTTACCCCAAGCAGGGCTTTTTTAAAAAGCTCAGTATCTTCCAACTCTTCAGCAACAGCTTGAGTCTTTTTTGACTCTGCTTGCTTTGCAATGGCAGTCGCTTGCGGATTAGAGATTTGCTTTTTAAAGGCTTTCAGTAAGTTAAACTGGTCTTTAGAAAGCGATGAATCGTGTTTACTCATAAGTTTAGAAAAATAGGCAAGATACGAGAGATGTAAAATTATAGTCCGAATCTGTGTTGATTTGAACTGAATTGCATTTATAGAGTATGAATGGGGTTGATCAAGTCTTATCTAATGAATAAAAGAAACATTTTTATGGAAGACAATCTATATATTTTATTAATTCTTGTAAAGCAGATTCTACAGAAGTAATTGCTACATATTCAGCATATACAGTATTTTCTTTCAGATTTTGATAAGTGAAAAAAGGATTTGTATTTAAAAGAAATATGAAAAAAATAGATTTCTTGTTCCTTACCGCAAGTTTTGTAAAATCATCAAATGTCTCTTCTAGTGTTAAATAATAATAGTTTATAAATTGATTATTGGGGTACAAGTTTTCAAGAAAGTTTTCGATTGTTAGATTATTATTAAAATATGAAGGACTCGTTAGTAGATATTTGAACGCTCCAATGAAGCTAGGCATATATGTAGGGGAGTCTAGAGTTCCAAATGAAACGCCATTGATGTTGACGGTAAGATTGAGCAAATCTTTATGACAACTATTGAGGATAGAAAATGAAAAATCGTCCTTACCGATATGAATCAAATGAACTCCTGAGCTTTGAATTTGAAACGTCTAATTAATTTGAAAATCTTATTAAACTTTACATGTCTTATAAAGAAAAAGCCCAATTATCAAGAATTGGGCTTTCATGTTATTTAAAGTCAAACCTGCTCAGGCTGTCCAAACAACGCATTAAATGCTTGATCAGGACGAGGTTGCTTCATAAAGCTTTCGCCGACCAAGAAAGTATGAATGTCATTGGCTTGCATCATGTCTACATCAGCAGGTGTGGCAATACCACTTTCTGTGACTAAAACACGAGAAACAGGTAATAATTTCTTTAAACGCAATGAAGTATTTAAATCTACATCAAAGGTTTTAAGGTTACGGTTGTTCACACCCAAAATGCATTGTTCAGAAAGTTTTAGCGCACGTTCCAATTCATATTCATCATGTACTTCAACCAAAACATCCAACTGTTGTTCAAATGCCGTTTTCGACATTTCTTCCAGTTGTTGATCGGATAAACATGCCACGATCAATAAAATACAATCGGCATGTAGCGCACGTGCTTCCACCACATTATAAGGATCAATCAAGAAATCTTTACGCAAAGCAGGTAGGGCACAATGCTGACGTGCAATCGCAATATTTTCGTCTGCACCTTGGAAGAAATCCACATCAGTCAATACCGATAAGCAAGCAGCGCCCGCTTGTTCATATTGTTGTGCAATTTCCGTAGGATTAAAGTCTGCACGGATCACACCTTTAGAAGGTGATGCTTTTTTAATTTCTGCAATTACAGCAGGACGTTTGTGCTGTAAAGCATTGGCAAAACCACGCACAGGCGTTGCTTCATTTGCCCACTGCTCAACATCATGCAAGCTACGTTGTTTTAAACGTGCTGCAAGCTCCTCATGTTTGCGGTCAACAATTTTACCTAAAATGGTATTTTGAATATCGATCATGAGAAGTCCTTAGTCTGCCTGATATTGTTTCAATGTCTTGGTAAATTCAGCCAAGATACTCATTTTTTCTAAGGCTTGTCCGCCGTAAAGAATATCTTGGGCCAGCTCCACGGCTTGTTTATAGGTTTTGGTAATTCCTGCGACGTAAATGCCTGCACCTGCATTCAGTGCAATCATATTTGCTGCTTTTTCGCCAATATCTGATTTATCACGGCTTAAAGCATCTTTGATCAGCTTTAGGCTCTCTTCAGAACTATTGACGACTAAACCAGTCAGAGTTTGAGAGGCGATACCAACGTCTTCGGGGTTCAACGTCCATTCAGTAACTTCGCCATCTTTAAGCTCAGCCACAGCGGTTGGCGCAGCTAGACTAATTTCATCTAGGCCATCTTTAGAATGCACCACCAGTACATGCTCGGCACCAAGCTGTTTTAATACTTCAGCAATGGGACGGCAAAGTTCATCTGAGAATACGCCAATTACAAAACGATTTACGCCAGCAGGGTTGGTGAGTGGACCAAGTAAGTTAAAAATACTGCGAATGCCCAATTCACGACGTGGAGCCACCGCATATTTCATGGCTTTATGATGATTTGGCGCAAATAGGAAACCAACGCCCATTTCACGGATACAACGTTCCGTTTGCTGCATGTCTAAATCAAGTTGAATGCCAATCTGTTCAAGCACGTCAGAAGAACCTGATTTGCTTGATACGCCGCGGTTACCATGTTTAGCAATGGTTGCTCCAGCAGCTGCGATGACAAAACTTGAAGCGGTTGAAACATTAAATAAGTTTTGACCATCACCACCTGTACCCACGATATCAACCAGATGAGGAATATCACTGACATCAATTTTAATCGCGAATTCACGCATGATACGTGCAGCAGCTGTAATTTCATCAATACTTTCACCCTTCATGCGCAAGCCCATCATTAGCGCACCGATTTGAGCATCAGTGGCTTCACCTTGCATGATGCTGCGCATGACATCTTCCATTTGTGGCTGGGTCAGATGGATGTTCTTGGTAATGTTATTGAGTGCCTGTTGGATATTCATAGTCATGAGTTACAGCATTTAATGATTAAAAAATTTGGATGACAGTGGTTGATGATGAAGGATAGCTCAGCTTTATGTGGTGTGTGTCCCACTCGCTAAAGGGCTATGTTAGCAGAAAATAACTCAAGATTTGGGTTGTGGCTAGAGAGTTTTTAAAATTTAACCCGTTTAGGCGCATTGGTAAATTTGTTACTGGGAGTGATTGAATGAAAAAGGTTTTATTTTATGGGGGAGTTATTTTAGTTTTTATGATAAATAATCAACCATTTGGTATATCTTATTCACACATATCTCTATAAAAAATGTGTATAAATCAACTAAATAAAAGTAGATATATTAGGGCAGTCTTCATTTTACTCATTCATAAATATGTATCTAAATTACTTGAAATATCTTGGGGCTGTTAAAAACAAAGGTTGTTTTATTTTTGTCTTTATTGCATGTCTTCATCCACTAGAGACCCATGCTGAGACAAATGTAAAACAGCCACAAACAAAGACAACATCGGATAAAGTGGTGCAAGTTGCGGTGACAGGTTCACGTATCTCCAAAGCCCAGAAAGATGGCCCAACCAGTGTAACGGTCATTACCGCAGCCGATATTGAGAAACACGGTTATAGTAATGCCTTTGATGCCTTGAATAACCTGACGCAAAACACAGGATTTGTACAAGGAGCGGATTATGGCAATACTTTTACGCCTGCTGCCAATGCCATTAGTTTACGTGGTTTGGGGCCGAACCATACCTTAACCTTAATTAATGGACACCGAGTTGCAGATTATCCAGTGCCTTATGATGGCGCTGTGAATTTTGTCAATTTAGCCAATATTCCGACTGCGATTATTGACCGTATTGAAATCTTGAACGGTGGAGCTTCCGCGATCTATGGTTCAGATGCGATTGCAGGTGTGGTCAATATCATCCTAAAAAAGAAAACTGATGGGACACAATTCAATATCAAGGCAGGTGGCACTAAAGAAGGTGGTGAAAATTTACGTCTACAATTGAGTGGCAGTAAAACACTGGACAAGCTCAATCTGGTTTATGGGGTTGAACTGAGTGGGCGCGAACCGATTTGGGCGGCTGACCGAGATTTTATGTCGAGCCGAACACGTCGAGGGGAAAAGCCAGACACGATCGTTGGACGTAAAAATGCCAAGACAGGCCAGTATCTTTCAATTAATGGCTGTAATGCATTTGATGATCTATTTAAAGGCTCAGTAACAAATATTGGAAAAGCGGGAGCAGATAACTGTGCCAGTGGTTTGGCTCGACCGACTTATTGGACGGTTCAAACCAAGAATCGCAGCCAAAATGGTTATCTCGGTTTAGATTATGAGCTGAATGAGAAAACCCAACTCTTCGCAGATGTTTTGATTGGTGCCAATCAAATTGAAAACAATACCCGTGGCCCAACATGGACTTCTTTAGGCGCGAGTAGTGGTTATTTCCTCAATCAAGACACAGGAAATTATGAAATCTGGACACGACGTTTTGCACCAGAAGAACTTGGCGGTGTTGAGCAAGCCAATAAAAAATGGAAAGAACTGTCTTCCAATTTGAACTTTGGTATCCGTGGCGATATTGGGGACAGTAGTTGGAGCTATGAAGCAGCCTATAATGGCTCGATTTATACCAGCCAATTACGTAAACAAGGGCTGGTTCGTTCGAATGTTGATGAATATTTCTTAGGTCAGCAACTGGGTGTAGACCAAGATGGTATTCCAATTTACTCCCCAAATTTGGATCATATCAGTCGGCCACTGACCGCTAGCGAGTTTAGAAGCATTTCAGGTACAACTGAGGAAAACGACAAGTCATGGGCGCAAGGTTTAACGCTAAGTGCCAACGGTGATGTATTTGAATTGCCTGCAGGAACGGCCAAGCTTGCTGCTGTGGCAGAAATTGGACGCCAAGGTTTTAAAATCAAACCCGATAAGGCGGTGGAAAATGGGGACTTCTATAATGCCACTTCCAGTGGTGAATATGGTGGCGCACGTACCCGTCAGGCGTTGGGTACGGAATTATTCTTACCCTTAGCCAAGCCACTCAATCTCACCTTATCTGGACGTTATGACCGCTATGCTTTGTCAGATAGTAGTATTGATAAATTCACATTTGGTTCAGGCTTAGAATTTAGACCACATCCAACCTTATTGGTGCGAGGCAACTACGCAACCAGTTTCCGTGCACCAGATATGAACTATCTGTTTTTGAATAAACAAAGAGGGTATTTCCCAAGTACCACCGATTATTTACGTTGTAGCCAAACGGGACAAGCATTAGATAAATGTAGCTTTAAAGATTATTCGCCTGGCGCGAACTACACACTAACGGGCAACAAAGATTTAAAGCCAGAAGAAGGCAAATCTTATGGTGCGGGGTTTGTATGGTCTCCGAGTAATAAGTTTGATATTTCCGTCGATTATTGGGATATCAAAATTGATAATCTGGTGACGAATTTAAGTCAAGATAAGATTTTACGTTTAGAAGCTGATTGTCGTTTGGGCGCACAAGATATCAATTCGGCACAATGTGTTGATGCGTTGGCAAGAGTAGAGCGCAATCCTACAAATGCAGTGGTTGATCCAAATGTGATCAACAATATCAATATTGTACCGATCAATGCTGCCTCAGATCATACTCGCGGGATTGATTTCACCAGCAAATGGCGTTGGAAAACAGAAAATTTAGGTAACTTCCTGTGGACGGTGAATTATAGCCGTGTGCTTGAACGTGAATATCAACAATCAAAAGATGGCGAGAAAGATAACTATTTAAAAGACTTAACCATTCCAGATTGGCGAGACCGCTTTAATACCAGTCTCAGTTGGAGTCTCGGTGATTGGGCATCAACCGTATTAGTCAATCGCTACGGCAAGATTCCAAACGGTAATCAAACGGCTTATTTAAGCCCGACTTATTTGGTCAATTGGAGTGGAACTTATAAAATTTCACCCAAGGCCTCTGCATCAATCATTGTGAATAACCTATTTGACAAAGTGAAACACGATGACACAGGCGGATGGCCATATTATCCAGTAGGATCATATTCACCAATCGGCCGTCAGGGTTGGTTGGAGTTTAATTATAAATTCTAACAATGATGTGTGGATGCAGCGAAGTGGTACACCATTTGCTGCGTCTTTTTATTTTAAAAACTACAGAGGACAGATCTCCTATGTTGGTCAAACCTTCATTTAAAAAACAATTGCTACTGACAACATTACTTTCATTATCTGCAACACAGATTTTTGCATCAAATAGCAATGAACAAATTCCAATCGGCAAATTACCTGAATGGGCCATACCTGAATCTTATGATTTAGATTTTAAAATTGATCCTGCACAAAAAAGTTATACGGGTAAAACCACAATCCATTTAAAACTGACCCAAGCAACCGATCATGTTTGGATTCATGGTAAATCTTTATCGGTAAAAGACGCCAACATCCTATCCGCAACTGGGCAGAAAACCACGGTCAAATATGAGCAAGCTTCAGAAGTAGATGGTGTCAGTCTGATTAAATTTGCCAAGATATTACCTGCAGGACAATACCGCTTAGTATTAGATTTCAATGCAGATTATGACCAACAACTGGATGGTATTTATAAAATTGAGTTTGAGGGTAAACCTTATGTCATGACTCAAATGGAAGCCATCAGTGCACGTCAATCTTTTCCATCATTTGATGAGCCCCGTTTTAAAACACCCTTTAATATTCGATTAACTATACCAAGTAAATATTCAGGTTTTGCCAATACCAATCAAGTCGCTGAAAAGACCGAAAAATCGGGGTGGAAAACTTTAAGCTTTGCACCGACCAAACCGCTACCAACCTATCTATTGGCACTGGCAGTTGGTCCTTGGCAAGTACAACAAGGTCCTGATATTGGTGCGACTGAGTGGCGTAAACAGGCAATCAAATTACGAGGTCTGGCACCCGATGGTAAGGCTGAAAAAATGCAGCATGCCTTGTCTGAAACCCCAGCGATTTTAAAAACATTAGAAGATTATTTTGCCTTTGGTTATCCATTCGACAAACTGGATTTACTTGCTGCTCCTGACTTTGCGGCGGGTGCGATGGAGAATCCTGGACTGATCACATTCAGAGATTATTTGATGCTATTGGATAAAGACTCTCCCGTGTCTTTTGTACAGAGTTCATTTAATGTCAATGCACATGAGTTGGCGCATCAATGGTTTGGGGATGTGGTGACCATGCCGTGGTGGGACGATCTATGGTTGAATGAATCCTTTGCTACGTGGATGCAAAGTAAAATTACCCAACAATTACATCCCGAATTTAATGCTGACTTAGAACGCGTCGTCGATACTGCAGGCGCGATGAAAAGCGATAGTTTGGTCAGTGTACGCCGTATTCGTCAGCCAATTTTAAGTAATGCGGATATTCAAACCGCCTTTGATGGCATTACTTACCAAAAAGGTGCGGCTGTTTTAAATATGTTTGAAAGCTATTTAGGTGAGGAAAAATTCAAGCAAGGGGTGCGTAATTACATTAACAAGCATCAATATGGCAGTGCTACAGCCAATGATTTAATTAGTTCCCTCGCAGAACAGTCTGGTCAAGCTGAGCGTTTTAGCAAAGCGGTGAAAAGTTTTATTGATCAACCGGGCGTACCGTTGCTGAATACTTCATTGCAGCAACAAGGTAATAAAGTCTTTTTAAATGTAAAACAAACACGCTATTTACCCGTTGGTTCTAAAGGCGATGCCAACAGTCTTTGGGGGGTACCATTGTGTGTACGTTACGAAGTTCCCAATGCTGCAAGTAAAGTTCAGTGTGACTTGATTGATCAAGCGGAAGCCAAAATTGAACTCAAAGGTGCACGTATTAACAGTTGGTATATTCCAAATGCGGATGCAGCAGGCTATTACCAATTTAGTTTGCCTGAACCCGAACTTGCTCGTCTGACTGCCGCTACGGAAAAACTCTCTAATACTGAACAATTGGCCTATGCCTATGCTGTTTCAGCGGCATTTAACCATGGTGATATTAACCTGTTGGCGGTGGTGGATGTTGCGAAGAAGTTTGCGAACTCGAATAGCCGACAGATTAGTACGGCATTGTTTCAGCAGCTCAGTACAATACAGCGCCATGTGTTGAAGACTGAGGCAGAACGTGAGCATTTTAGAAAAGTGCTCGCGAATTTATATCTACCCAAATTGAATCAATTAGGGTATGCGAGCAAAGCAGGTGAGTCTGCTGAGGATAGCTTGTGGCGTAGTGAGTTAGCCCAATTTCTTGCATTGGAAATTCAGGTGCCAGAAGTGCGTGAGCAATTGTTAAAACAATCCGACGCCCTATTCGCTCAAAAGCAATTGAATTTTGCAACATTAACCCCCGAGCTTTTACCAACGATTTTAGCTGTACGAGTGCAAGAAAAAGGGCTGCCTACCTTTGATCGTTTAGCGGGGGAGTTACAACACATCACGCAACCGACCCAACGTTTGGCGATTCTTACTGCCTTAGGCTCAGCCAATCAGGTGGAAACACGTCAGCAGGCACGTCAGTTAGTTTTAGATCCACGTGTGAAAGTTGGTGAAGTACGTACCGTGATTAACTCAATCAATAGCTATAGCGGTGAACAAGGCGGACTTTGGTCATGGTTTAAGGCCAATCACGATGCTGTGTTTGATCGTTTAGGCAAATCTTCTGCTGGACGTTTCCCTGCATTGTTTAGTGGTGCAGCATGTACACAACAAGAAGTGACGCAGTTGAATGCCTTCTTTGCACCGAGAACCAAAGAGCTGGTTGGGGTTGAGCGTGGTTTAAATCAAACCAAGGAACGGATTCAACTGTGTGAGTCCTTAGTTGCGAAGCAAGATGGTTCGCTTGTGCAACAATTGAAGTTGTAATTTATTTAGTCATAAAAAAAGCCAACGATCATGCGTTGGCTTTTTTGTTTTAATCTGGCTTAAGCATCATTATCTGGTTGAGGATTTCTGACCCCGAGTAATTGACTGGTCGCTGTGCCTGCAGTCATCGAACCGTTGACGTTTAAAGCAGTACGCCCCATATCAATCAATGGCTCAATTGAAATCAATAACGCGACCAAAGTAATCGGTAAGCCCATTGCTGGGAGTACGATTAAAGCAGCAAAAGTTGCACCGCCACCAACGCCAGCAACACCAATCGAACTGAGTGTTACCACCACAACCAATTGGGCAATCCATAACGGATCAAGCGGGTTGATACCGACTGTTGGCGCAACCATCACCGCTAGCATTGCAGGGTATAAACCAGCACAACCATTTTGACCAATGGTTGCACCAAAGGAAGCAGAGAAGCTGGCAATCCCTTCAGGCACACCCAATTGTTTGGTTTGTGCTTCGATATTGAGTGGAATACTCGCGGCACTTGATCGACTGGTAAATGCAAAAGTTAAAACAGGAAAAACTTTCTTGAAAAAGTCGATTGGATTGACGCGTACAAACAGCAAAATCAGTGCATGTACGAGGAACATGATTGCAAGCCCAAGATAAGATGCAACGAGGAACTCACCTAATTTAACGATGTCGGCTACATTTGCTGTTGCCACCATTTTAGTCATCAATGCCAATACACCATAAGGCGTAAATTGCATCACTAAACGGACAAGACTAATCACCAAGGCTTGCAGTGCTTCAATCCCGTGTCTGATTCGTTCACCATTGACGGTGTCTTTATCCATCAGTTTCAGTGCTGCTACACCTAAAAATGCAGAGAAAATCACCACACTGATGATTGCTGTTGGACGAACACCGGTTAAATCAGCAAATGGGTTCTGAGGGAATAGTGAAAGTAAGAGCTTTGGAACATCTAAATCTGTTACTTGCCCAATGTATTGACTTTGGATGGTTGCTAGACGTGCTGCTTCTTTGGTGCCTTGTACCAGTCCTTCAGCCGTTAAGCCGAATAAATTGGTGATGCCAGCACCGACAAGTGCTGCAATAGCCGTGGTCACTAACAAGATACCAATCACGAGTACACTGATTTTTCCAAGAGAAGTGGTTTGGTGTAACTTCACCACTGCACTTAAAATTGAAATAAAAATCAGAGGCATGATCACCATTTGTAATAGTTGTACATAACCATTACCGACAAGGTTAATCCATGCAATTGAATGCTCAATAACAGGGTTGTCACCATAGATCGCTTTAAGGGCCAAACCAAAAAAGATACCTACGATCATACCGATCAGAACTTTTTTGGAGAGACTCCAATCTTTACGGTAGCTAAAAAACAATCCTGCCATGAGCAGGACGAAAACAATAATATTCAATAAAACCAAGGTATTCACAATAGGTTATCCTGATAGATCATTCAGGGGGAATGCTAAAAACAATGACTTAGATTCTATCATCCAGCCGCCCTGAAACTTAATCATTCCTATGACTATAGTTAATCTAAAAAAGTAAAATGCAATCAGACAAAACAGAAATTGAGGATTGAACTTACTTTTTATAACGTGTGAAAAGTGGATTAATTATTGAAAAAGAATGACTTGTTTTTAAATGTAAGTTTTCAGATTAATTTTAATGCTGAAAATTTGTGCAGTATGTATGAGTTGTATATTGTTTTTATATGTTCAAAATAAAAACAGCCTACTTATAAAAATAGGCTGTTTAGATGCTTAGTATTGGTAAATCTTGAGATTAAGCATAAATATCCAAGAAGTTTTTGAAAAGTTGATGGCCGTGTTCACTCAAAATAGACTCAGGGTGGAATTGCACACCTTCCACAGGAAGTGTTTTATGTTTGACACCCATAATTTCTTCAATCGTACCATCTGTTTGATTGGTCCAACAGGTGACTTCTAAGCATTCAGGCAAAGTTTCCTGTTCAATCACCAGTGAATGGTAACGTGTAGCGGCAAAAGGCGACGGCAAGTTGCTAAAAATCCCTTTGTCACTATGGTGCATATCGGATAGGCGGCCATGCATCACTGTTTTAGCGCGAATGATATTGCCACCAAAGGCTTGTCCAATCGCTTGGTGACCTAAGCAAACGCCAAGCAAAGGAATTTTGCCAGCAAAGTGATTGATGGCTGGAATAGAGATACCTGCTTCACTTGGTGAGCAAGGACCCGGGCCAATCACCAGATATTTTGGCTGCCATCGTTCAATATCCTCTAATGTTACTTGATCATTACGAACAACTTTTACTTCTTGATTCAACTCGCCAAAGTATTGAACGATGTTGTAAGTAAATGAGTCATAATTGTCAATCATTAGAAGCATGATTATAACCTTTTGAAAAATATGCACTTAATTGTGCTATTGAGTTCGATAAACCGATCTGAACGCTATACGATTTCATCTATCTTTAATAGAAGAAGGATTATTCTAGCGATAGCGGGAAATCATCATATCAAAACCGATCATTAATGTGGAAAATTTTGAAACAAGGCGTGGGGTGGAATTTGCGCGATATTCTTGGTTTAAAATACGCTCTTAATCGAGAATAAATTTTTGTAATTGAAAGGCTTGGTGAAAAAACAAGAAAGTGAACCTAAAGTCTAAATGAATTGATTGGAATGATCTTAAAAAGAATGATATAAAAAGCCAATTTATGCTAAGAATAATAGCGTAATTGGCACTACATTGGTTCTTTGTTATATGTATTGCACTATTTTGGTTCATTTTGTCTTTTTTAGGGACACCCCAAAATAGGAATGTGTGAATATGGTGCATTTTTGGATATAAGCATTATAGTAGACATAGGACATGGAGCTTAAAGCATTTTTTCTGCAAAGAATTTCAATGTTTTAGGTATGCTTTAAAATTGTTGGTATGATAATTGCTAATTAGATATCAACAACTAACACGCACTTAACAGGTGCATAGAAATTTCATTGGAGCAAATGAGCATGGCGAACAAGGTCCTTCAACTCATCAAAGAAAGTGGCGCAAAATGGGTCGATTTTCGCTTTACTGATACTAAGGGTAAAGAGCAACACGTAACTTACCCAGCTGACACGATTGATGAAGATTCATTTGAAGACGGTAAAATGTTTGATGGTTCTTCAATCGCTGGTTGGAAAGGCATCGAAGCGTCTGACATGATCTTACGTCCAGATGCTGAAACAGGTTTTCTTGACCCGTTCTTTGCTGAGCCTACAGTTGTTGTGACTTGTGACGTAATTGAGCCATCTACGGGTCAAGGTTACGAGCGTGACCCTCGTTCGATTGCTCGTCGTGCTGAAGAATATTTAAAATCTACAGGTATCGGTGATACTGCATTCTTTGGTCCAGAACCAGAATTCTTCGTTTTTGACGAAGTAAAATGGGATATCGACATGTCTGGCGCGCGTCATACATTGATCGCTGAAGAAGCTGCATGGTCAACTGGTAAAGACTACGAAGCGGGTAACTCTGGTCACCGTCCACGTGTTAAAGGCGGTTACTTCCCAGTTCCTCCTGTTGATTCTTCACAAGATATGCGTGCTGAAATGTGTGCAAAAATCGAAGACATCATGGGTCCTGGTCGTGTAGAAGTACATCACCACGAAGTTGCATCTTGCCAATTAGAAATTGGTGTGAGCTTCAATACTTTAGTTCGTAAAGCGGACGAAGTTCAACAGTTCAAATATGCAGTTTGGAACGTTGCGCATCAATATGCTAAAACAGCAACATTTATGCCTAAACCAATGGTAGGTGATAACGGTTCTGGTATGCACGTTCACATGTCAATCTCTAAAGATGGCAAGAACTTGTTTGCTGGTGATGAATATGCTGGTTTATCAGAAATGGCATTATTCTTTATCGGTGGTGTGATCAAGCATGCTCGTGCATTAAACGCGATCACAAACCCTTCTACGAACTCGTACAAGCGCTTGGTTCCTCACTTCGAGGCACCAATTATGCTTGCTTACTCAGCGCGTAACCGTTCTGCGTCTATCCGTATTCCTTACGTTTCTAGCCCTAAAGGCAAGCGTATTGAAGCACGTTTCCCAGATCCAATGATGAACCCGTACTTAGGTTTCGCGGCATTGTTGATGGCGGGTATCGATGGTATCCAAAACAAGATTCACCCAGGTGAAGCTGCTGATAAGAACTTGTACGATCTTCCTCCTGAAGAAGAAGCAAAAATCCCAACAGTTGCTCACAGCTTGGATATGGCACTTGAAGCTCTTCAAAATGACCATGAGTTCCTGTTGAAAGGTGGTGTATTCACCAAAGAAATGCTTGATGCATATATCGAACTTAAAACTGAAGATGTACGTCGTCTTAACACGACAACTCACCCAGTTGAATTTGATATGTACTACAGCTTGTAATACATCCAATTCAAAAAAGCTCGCTTCGGCGAGCTTTTTTTATGTTTTTGATTCAATTGAAAGTCATACGTTTTTACCAAGAAATTCATGTACACTAATCGCGATGTTTTTAGTGAGCCAAGCATGCGAAATTTACGACCAAACAGAATAAAGGGCAAAGAAATCCCGATTGATTTAAAAAAATGGTTGTATGCATCTGGTTCGCTTACTCAACAATTAACCGATTTAGGTCACGGTCAGTTTCATGTTGAAAGATTGAAAGAACATTATCAACGTTTAACCTTTGCAGATAGTCAGTGGATGGAGATGCCACCTCATCATATTGGTTGGGTGCGTGAAACCCTTCTTTATGGCAGTGAAGAGCAGGCATGGGTCAAAGCAAAAAGTATTTTCCCGATTTTGAGTATGCAAAAAAAAGCACGCTTGTTTCGGCATATCCGTAATAAACCGATTGGCTGGTTTTTATTTCAACGAACCAATCCTGCTTGTGAACGTAGAGTGATTCTTCTCGAAGAAGGCTGGACGCGTCAGAGTTGCTATACATGGCATGGTTGTAAGTTTATTGTGCAAGAAACATTTCTACCTGCATTTGAACAATTTATTCGACAGCATTGACTCTAAGGATTCATCATGGAAACAGTGCAACACACAACTTGGCGGCAGCGTTTAGAGGCCTATTACTATTTATGCCGTTTTGATAAGCCTGTAGGTACAGAGCTGGTTTTTTGGCCGACAATGTGGGCGTTATGGATTGCGGCTGGAGGTTTACCACCATTGCAGATTCTCATTGCGATGGTTTTGGGTACGATTTTTATGCGTGCGGCTGGCTGTGCGATTAATGACTTTGCTGATCGTAAAGTAGATGCTCATGTAGAGCGTACTAAAACACGTCCATTAGCCACTGGTATTATTCGTCCACGAGAAGCGGTCTATGTTTTTCTGGGGTTGGTTGCTGCAAGTGCATGTACTTTATTCTTTCTACCGATCGCGACGTTTTATTGTGCCCTAGCAGGTTTAGTACTGGCATTTATTTATCCTTTTATGAAGCGTTATACGCATTTGCCACAAGTGGTTTTGGGTATGGCCTTTTCATGGGGAATTCCTATGTCTTTTACCGCAATGGGTAAGCCTTTAGATTTAACTTGCTGGCTTTTATATTTTGGTAATTTGGCATGGACTGTGGCTTATGATACTCAGTATGCAATTACAGATCGTGAATATGATTTGAAAATTGGGGTGAAATCGACAGCAATTTTATTTGGTCGTTACGATATACAGATTATTGGTTTACTCCAGATTTTAAGTTTGCTCCTCATCGGTGGGGCTCTATATTTGGAAAATCTGTTATTGCCATTTGGATTGGCTGCACTGTTAATTGTCGCTGCTGATTTTGCTTATCAGGCGTTTAAAACCAAAGATCGTGATCCGCAAATTTGTTTCTGGGCATTCCGTCACAATCGTTGGGTAGGGCTGATTATTTTCATTGGAATTTTTTTAGAATTAATATTTTAAACTGACTGAATAGTTGAAAAGTGTTCTATGCAGAGCACTTTTTTTATGCCTTAATAATGTGGCATGTAGTTTCATGCTTAAAATAAAACAAGGACTAAAAGGATATTTTATGAAACGGTCTAAAATTGCGTTGGCAATGACATTCTCTATTTCTGCATTATTTTTAACCGCATGTAATGACAATGATGATGATTACACTGGGGTAAATACGGAAAAAACTTATCTGTCTGAAAGTAATTACGCGATTGATCAGGTTGATAATGCTTCATCTATTAAAGTCATGACCTATAACATGGCAAATGTCCAAGGAAAAACTGCAACGGCAACAGCGATGGTATTGTTCCCGAAAGCAACTCAACCTAAGGATGGTTATCGAGTTGTGGTGTGGGAGCATGGAACTGTTGGGGTAGGTGATGGCTGTGCACCAAGTAAAAATGTGATTAATCCGCGTTTTAGAATTCTTGCTGATACCTTATTGGCAGCTGGGTATGTTGTCATAGCACCAGACTACGAGGGCCTAGGTACACCAGGTGTTCATCCATATCTTAATTTGAGTAGTGAAGCGAAATCTGCACTTGCCGCAGTTAAGGCTGCAAAAGATCATTATGGCACTCAATTGAAAGGGGATTGGATGTCGATTGGTCAGTCACAAGGTGGACATGCTTCATTAGGCACAGCGGAGTTTGCAAATACAGATGCAAGCTATAAAGGCGCAGTGGCGGGTGCACCTGCATCAAGTTTGGGAACAATTATTCAGATTTATATTGATCCACAATTTAATCTTGATACGGATGGAAAGCCTAAAATTGTAAATAAATTGGATGAGAGCTTACTACAAGTACGTTATGCAGTAGCGAATAACATACTCACACCAGCACAAGGCCAAGCAAAAATTGAGGAAATCGCAGATGGTTATGCGGAGTTGTTAGCATATGCAGCTTTAGCTAGTGCTGGGATTAAAGCACAGCAACCAAACTACGATTTAAAAACGATCTTTACCTCGGGAGCGGCTGATATTGCAGAATTAGCCCATGGGCGTACAGGGGATGATGGAGCATGTTTAAGTTATCCAGCACCAGATAGTGCAAATGGCTTGCAAGAAAAGTTTAAAGCTGGAATCTTAGCTTTCTTGGCTGATCCTACACATCAAATTGCACAGTACGGTATTGATCTGAATAAATTTAAGAATGATCAAGTTGTTAAAAACTTTTTAGCAGATACCCAGCCTGCAACCAATGCGACAGCAGCGAAAGTAATTAAAACGCCAGTGTTTATTATTCAGGGCGAAAAAGATCAAGCGGTATTACCTGTAGTAACACAGGGGCTATTTGCGAATATGAAAGCTAATGCTTTGAAGTTCTTCCCGCAAGCAGCTTATGATAAAGGCTATAGTCTAACTATTGTTCCAAATGCAACGCATACACAAGCGATCATATGTAAAAATGCCCAAGCTTATGACTTTATTCAGACTAATATGTCAGCGGGTACAGGTATTGTATTAACAGATGCGCAGAAGGATGCCAGTCAAAGCCCTCACTGTACTGGTAAATTCTAAGATTTATTTGCCTATTTAAAAATTTGCTTTTAAAAAAGAGTCTCTTTATAGGGGCTCTTTTTTGTTATATTGTTGCACTGTTTAAAGCCATGCAATTTGAGTTTAAATCAGTTATGAGCCAGCCACCTGTTGAGAAAAAGTCAATCCCTTGGTTATTAATGAGTTTGGGATTGTTGATTCCAATTTTTATTGTCGGTATGGCCTTTGTTGCTGCCAAAAGTGATGCACAAACCAAGAAAAAATATGACCAGCAACGCGCCGAAATGGCAAAGAAATTTGAACAGCAGAAAAATGCTGAACAATCGGCAAAGACGGAGTAATCTTTCTTAAATTAGCTGACTATCGAAGATCCATCTGTAGCTGTTTTATAGATGGAATTTCCGTATAACGCTGTACTTGATAGCCTGCTTCTTGCAACATCTGATCGCGCTTTTGATCTTCTAATTCTTTACCTAAATGGCTTGGGTCATCTAACTCAATAATCGCCAGAACATTCATCTGCTGATCTAAAACTACAAAGTCTGTCACCTTGCGATTAAACTTACTGCGGATCTTGTAATGATCACTGGTAATCAATGCACTAAAGGCAACCTGCGCAAGTACATGATGCTGTGGAAAGGCCTGTTGTAATCGTACAAACATTCTTGATTCAAATGATGTGATGACAGGTCGAGCAAAGAATTTTTGTTTGGGAAAGAAAGGGCGTATACAGCTAAAAAGCAAGATAGCTGTACTAATAAAACCAATCGTTAGAAATAAGAAGTGATTCGATTCAAACATGTATTTATCAAAGAGCAAATAAAAAACCCACTCAATTAAGAGTGGGTTTTTAGAATCTTGGCTCTCCCACCTGGGCTCGAACCAGGGACCTGCGGATTAACAGTCCGTCGCTCTACCGACTGAGCTATGGGAGAATCTGGAGCGAATTTTAGGGCTTAAATTTCAGTCCGTCAAGTAAAATCAGTATGAATAATAATCGCTTAACCAAAATATTGAGTATTAACGTGCAACTTGATTACATTGTGCCAATTCAGTGGAGCGGGCATTCCAGATTGCACCTACTGAGTTTTTATAATAACTAATCTTACCGATACGTAAGACTAGACTCTGACAAGAATCCAAGGAGAGTGCATTGCCCCAAGGGCCAGACATGCTACAGACACGACCATTACATTTCCAGACGACATTGGGTCCATTTTCAATTGGTACAGTCACCGTGCCCTTATAAGAGGAACCAGCATACCAAGTGGTTTGGGCGGCCATTGCTGGACTACAAAAGACGATTAAACAAAATAGAAGTTTTTTCATTATGTGTTTTCCTTAACAACATCATTAAGTTTTATCTTATAGTTAAAATAATATGGTAGGTCGAAATTTATACGATACTCAACATGAAATGAACAAAATAATCGTAATTGTCGTTATAAGGGTATTTTGTTTATTTAAAATAAAAAGCCCAGATCATTGATCTGGGCTTTTTAGAATCTTGGCTCTCCCACCTGGGCTCGAACCAGGGACCTGCGGATTAACAGTCCGTCGCTCTACCGACTGAGCTATGGGAGAATCTGAGTGCCATTATAGGCAGCTTTTAAAATTGGTCAAGATAAAACTGTCATGTTTCTTTCATTTTTGCATCGTATGCTTTTTATTTGCACAATTACGATAAAGTAGGAAAAATAACTTGAACTTTGAACAGGCTATTGCTAGATTCGAATCAGAAAGAGCGTTTAGATATTTATCTAAACAGTGTGGATTTAACCCTACTTGCCAGCACTAAAATGGCTAAACTGGAGGTCGAAATGACTATTCTAAATATTCAATCTATTTTTTCAAATTTGTCTTTTTATCAAGAGCATTATCTCGAAATTATTCAAGATTCAGCGCAATATTACACGCCCGTTGAACATTCATTTATAAATACTTTCCCGTTTAAGCAACAAGCCTTGTATCTGGGTGATTTACTGCAATTATGGTTTGGTAATAAGTGGAAAATTCAAACAGCTAAAGATCTACTCACACAAAAAAATACATTGACTGTCGACGAGCATGCACCTTTATATTTATTTCAACTTGGTGGTGAATTATTTTTAGGCGCAAACACTGCTTTGGCTTGGTCTGTGGCAGAGCAAAAGGTTGTTTCAGTACAAGTGAAAAGCATTTGGCAATACGCAGTATTCAGTCATTTATGTATTCGACCAAAAAACTTTCAAGCGAATAAGGCCATTGCATAGGGCTATGATGAAATAGCCCATTTGCTTAATCTGTGCTTATGGGCGAATGATCATGCAGGTTGCGGTTGCATGGGCATAAAGTTTGCCATCTGCATCGACAATCTTACCTTCAGAAATACCTAAATTTTTACTGATATTGATCATACTGCCTGTCGCTGTGAGTTTTTGATTCTTAGGAATAGGGCGACACATTTTAATATTTAGATCAATAGTGCCATAACCGACGCCTGCTTCTAAAAGCGTATGAACAGCACAGCCTGTCACTGAATCAAGTACGGTTGCAGCAAAGCCCCCATGTACTCCACCTAAGGGATTAAGGTGACGTTGATCTGCTTGAACTTCAAATTTGATAAATCCTTCTGCAACTTCTACAGGTTGCATCGGAATAGTTTCACTAATACTGGCAGGTGGAATTTTCCCTTCACACATCGCGGTTAAAAACTCAAGTCCATTCATTTCTTTCGGGTGTTTCATGTTTTTTCCTATATGGTTCTAAAAAGGAACTTATGTATAACGTAGTCTTTCCATCAGAGACTGTCAATACAGTTCATCGATCCATATCATGTTTTACAAATTATTGATTGCAGCATGCTTGCTTTGTTTTATGCTAACGATAATTCATAAATAACAATTTTGAATAAAAGGTAAATTTATAATGAAAGGACAGTGTGTTTGTGGTGAAACCACATTTGAAGTCGAATTAAGTAATCATGATGTACATGCCTGTCACTGTTCGATTTGTCGTCGACAGACCAGTGGTGTGATTATGACGATTGATGTTAAACAGGGCAGCTTAAAATTTTTAAAACAAGATCATCTCTCTGTTTATAACTCATCGGCTTGGGGTGAGCGGGGATTCTGTAGTGCCTGTGGTACCAATTTGTTTTGGCGGACTAAAGATCAGAATTATTGCAATATCAATGCATTTGCATTGAATGAGTCGCCACAAGACTTAAAGCTTGATTTAGAAATCTATATTGATTGTAAGCCTGAGTTCTATGCTTTTCAAAATTCGACCAAGAAGATGACAGAAGCTGAGGTCGTTGCACTTTTTAGTGGTGAATCTGCGGAATAGTGTCGCTTGTAGGAAATTCTAATTGTATTGAAGATTTTGATTTAAGAGATAAAAAAAGAAGCTTCATTGAGAAGCTTCTTTTTTTATTGTGGAAAAATTATTTCGCAGCTTTTTCTGCTGCAATCGATGCAATTGCGGCATCAACGCCTTCAATTGAATCAGCTGCTTTTTTAATACGTGCTAAAGCATCAACTAAAACTTCGTCAGCAGTCGCATAAGAGATACGCATAAAACCGCCTAAACCAAATGCATCACCAGGAACAACAGCAACACCTGTTTCTTCCAGTAACCATTCAGAGAATTCTGTGCAAGATTTTAAGCCTTTGGCACGAATCAATGGACGGATGTTGGCATAGGCATAGAAAGCACCATCAGCAGGAAGACAAGAAATTCCTTTGATGTCATTCAAACCGCTCACAACGAGATCATGACGACGTTTAAACGCTTCAATCATTGGCTCAAGTACATCTTGTGGGCCATTCAATGCTGCTTCAGCTGCAACTTGCGAAATCGAAGTTGGGTTTGAAGTTGATTGTGATTGGATTTTTTTCATCGCACCAATGATTTTTGCAGGGCCTGCTGCATAACCGATACGCCAGCCTGTCATTGCGTAGGCTTTAGATACGCCATTTAAAACAATGGTACGGTCATATAAGTCTGGTGCAACAGTCGCGATATTGTAGAACTCATCTTCCCAACGAATTGGTTCATACATGTCATCAGAAGCAACAAATACTTGTGGGTGACGACGTAACACTTCTGCCAAAGCTTCTAACTCTGCTTTGGTGTAGATCATACCTGTTGGGTTTGAAGGGCTGTTTAATACCACTAGACGTGTATTTGGTGTGATTGCCGCTTCTAACTGTTCTGGTGTGATTTTGAAGCGTTGTTCTTCACCACATTTCACGATGACAGGTGTGCCTTCAGCAATAATCACCATATCTGGATAGCTTACCCAGAAAGGTGCAGGGATGATCACTTCATCACCTTTGTTTAACAAAGCAAGTGCCAAGTTAAAGAAACTTTGCTTACCGCCACAAGACACGAGAATCTGGTTGGCTTGATAATCTAAATTATTATCGCGTTTGAATTTCGCAATAATTGCTTTTTTTAAGCTTGGAGTACCGTCTACAGCTGTATATTTTGTAAAGCCTTTATTAATCGCTTCAATTGCAGCATCTTTGATGTGTTGAGGGGTATCAAAGTCTGGTTCGCCTGCACCTAAACCAATCACGTTTTTACCAGCAGCTTTAAGCTCAGCGGCTTTATTGGTCACTGCAAGTGTAGGGGACGGTTTGATGGCATTGACACGATCAGAGAGACGTACGTCCACGGCATTATTCCTTCTTATGGGATTAAAAAATAAAAAGCAGGTTATCTTAGCCTAAATCGACTTCTTTGTGGCTGAAACTTGCCAGAATCGCATAAAAAGTTACTAAATTTTAAGCATTAGAATCATTGTGTTTTTTTACATATTTTATTTTTATCAAAAGCGCAAAAATCTATTACAATATGCGGCTAGAAATCTAGATTTCGAGAGAATTCCAATGAGTACCCAACAACCTAAAGCCAAAAAAGCTTTGGTGAAATTGCCTTTTCCAATGCCATCTGCTCAGGATGATGCTGAGGATGCAACGCATAATCAGGTTCGTCCAAAACCTGAACAATATGCTGATCGCACTTGGATGCCACCACGCGGTACACGTCGTTCGATGGGTAAGCGTTAATAAAAAAGCCAATCAATCTGATTGGCTTTTTTTTCTTATTAATGGCGGTTTAATGGGTGTTGTATTTTTAGTTCGCCACGCCAAAGTTTGAGAAAATCGTACTCATCAATATCATACAGTTCCATCAAGGCAATAATCACACTCACAAAGGTCATGGCACCTTCAGCGTTGTTATGAAAGTTGAAAATTTTGCCATTGAGCTTGCCTAAAATATCGTTGATTTCATGTTCACGACCGCGACCATAACGATCACGTGGGTACAGCTCTTCATTTAAAACAACCAAAGCAATGGCTTTTTCAGCTGCGGTTAACTGAGTTTGATCGAGTGCTTCTTCGAAAGACTCGTAGCCATGATCGAAATAGAAAATGACTTTATCTGAAATAAAAGCATGTACCGCATCAGCAGTTAGGTCTGGAAATTGTGAAACAGCATCTTCTTCGATATAGGGACGAAAAGATTCTGGAAAAATCACATTGGAGTGAATGCCTTTAAATAATGGGGCGATTTCAGATACTTTATAACCTGCAATACCACAGCCTAATGCCGTTAAAAAGTATTTCATTTTAGGGTGGTGTTTTGCGTAGACTTTAAAGTCCTCGACATAATGCTCAATCTGAGCCAATGGCATTTGTTGTAGATGTTCATTCAGTGTTGGAATCGCAAAAGTTTGCCCAGCCCAACCACGACCAACACCTTTGACCGCTGCAAAGTGTTGTGCCGCGACACGGGCCGCACCGCTGTCATGTATCCCTGCTAAATTACTACCAAAAACAAAGACCGTATCTTCTGGGAGTTCCGTTACGATTGTTTCATCGTGATATTGGTAAGTCATATTCTTATCATTGAAATCGAGTATAAGTCCATGTTGCAGTTGATTGTGTAGCGGGTCAAGTCTTGCTTGAGATTAATTTATTTAAGGTATGTTTCTGAGTGACGCTATTCCAATGACGATTAGATTCAAGTATGGCTAATCACTAAAATATATATCATGGCTTTCTTGGCAGAGTCTTTGATACTGTGATGTATTGTCTAAGAGTTATAATTAACAATTGATATCAAAACGAGATTGAAATTTAACCCCATTCTGTTAAGTTTTTTAGGTTTATAAGTATAAATTGCGCGCTTTTTTAAAGACTAGGGTAATCTCTTGATTTGACTGTGTTGGAAATTGCATAACAATTCAAAAGTATCATTAGACTTTAAAAAGCAGTTTGTTGCCCCCATTAAAAAGTGAAAATAGCCATCCAATCAGTTGAGTATCTCTATATGAGCGAAAACCAACCTTTTGAGTTAGTCACCAATTATCAACCTGCGGGCGATCAACCTCAGGCGATTGAAAAATTGGTTAGTGGTATTGACCAAGGTTTTCGTAATCAATTACTGCTTGGGGTAACAGGATCGGGTAAAACCTATACCATGGCCAATGTGATTGCTCAGACACAACGTCCAACGATTGTCATGGCACATAACAAGACCCTTGCAGCACAGCTTTATGGTGAATTCAAGGCATTCTTCCCGAATAATGCGGTTGAGTATTTCGTCAGTTATTACGATTACTATCAGCCCGAGGCGTATGTGCCTTCGTCAGATACCTTTATCGAAAAAGATTCGGCTATTAATGATCACATTGACCAAATGCGCCTTTCGGCAACACGTGCGCTGTTAGAGCGTCGTGATGCGATTATTGTTGCTTCGGTTTCTGCAATCTACGGTTTGGGTGATCCAAATGCCTATATGCAGATGCTATTGCATATCGTACAAGGTGATCGTGTTAGTCGCGATGAGATCATTCGTCGTTTAGTAGAGATGCAATATACCCGTAATGAACTGGAGTTCTTACGGGGTACTTATCGTATCCGTGGAGAAATTATTGATATTTTCCCTGCGGAATCGGATAAAGACGCGATACGGGTCGAATTATTTGACGATGAAGTCGATTCGATTCGCTGGTTTGATCCTTTGACTGGAAAATTGGTGCGTAAAGTGCCGCGTGTGACCATTTATCCAAAGAGTCACTATGTGACCCCGAAAGACCATTTAACCCGAGCTATTGATACCATTCGAGATGAGTTGAAAGATCAGCTTAAATTCTTTAAAGAGCATGACAAGTTATTAGAAGCACAGCGGATTGAACAGCGTACGCGTTATGACTTAGAGATGATGCAGCAATTGGGTTATACCAATGGTATTGAAAACTACTCGCGCCATCTTTCGGGTCGTACCGCAGGTGAAGCACCACCAACTTTATTTGATTATATTCCTGAAGATGCTTTGCTGATCATTGATGAATCGCATGTAACCGTTCCTCAAATTGGAGCGATGTATAAAGGCGACCGTTCACGTAAAGAAAACTTGGTGAATTATGGTTTCCGCTTACCAAGTGCTTTGGATAACCGTCCAATGAAATTTGAAGAGTGGGAGCGGATTGTTCCAACCACGGTCTTTGTCAGCGCAACGCCTGCACATTATGAATTGGAAAAGTCAGAGCAAATTGTTGAGCAAGTGGTACGTCCAACAGGTTTGATTGATCCTGAAATTGAAGTACGTCCAGTATTAACCCAAGTGGATGATGTGCTTTCTGAAATTAATATTCGTAAGCAACTCAACGAGCGAGTATTGGTTACGACCTTAACTAAACGGATGGCTGAGGATTTAACCTCATATCTTAAAGAGTATGGCGTTAAAGTGGCCTATCTGCATTCGGATATCGATACGGTTGAGCGCGTCAAAATTATTCACGAACTACGTACTGGTGTACATGATGTGCTGGTTGGGATTAACTTGCTGCGTGAAGGTCTGGATATGCCGGAAGTGTCTTTGGTTGCAATCTTAGATGCAGATAAAGAAGGTTTCTTGCGTTCAGAACGTTCATTGATCCAAACCATTGGTCGTGCAGCACGTAATGTCAAAGGTAAAGCGATTTTATATGCCGATCGTATTACTGATTCAATGCGTAAAGCGATGGATGAAACAGATCGCCGTCGTAATAAACAAATTGAATTTAATGAATTACATGGTATTACCCCACGTAGTGCGGTGCGCCAAACCATCAAGGAAATCGATACGGGTGAAGTACTCAGTGATGATGAAATTGATGAAAAAGTGCTTGAGCAAGCACAGGCGATCAGTGCAGATGAGCAGCATTTATTATCTGATCCAAAACTGTTTGCAAAGCATATTGGCAAACTGGAAAAGGAAATGCTAAAAGCCTCGAAAGAGCTCCAGTTTGAACAAGCTGCAAGATTACGCGATGAGATTGTCCGTCTTAAAGCACATATGTTGCAGTCATAATCAAACAGAGAAATCCTCAAAAGGGATACATATCGCAACAGTTTTTGTTCACAAAGTAAGCTATTTTAAATTGCTAACTATATGACTATTGATAACAAATTACTGTTTTGAGGATTTCTCATGCCTTTTATTAAAAATTTCCCGAAAGCGAGTTGGCGCCTTGCAAAGATTGCGATTGGTGGGGCTGTCTTAACTGGGTTGGCTGTTGGAACGATTGCTTATGCACAAGCAAAACCGTTACCGACAGTCGATAAAGTTGAACTCGATAAGTATTTGGGAGTTTGGTACGAAGTCGCGCGAAAACCGATGTTTTTTGAGCGTAAGTGCGCTTATAACGTCACTGCGACTTATACCTTCAATGAAAATGGCAATATTGTTGTTGATAACAAGTGTTATGACAGTGAAGGCAACGTACAGCAAAGTGTAGGTGAAGCTTTTGTTGCCAATGCACCATTTAATAGTAAATTGCGGGTAAGTTTTTTGCCTGAGGTTGTGCGTTGGGTCCCTGTGATCCGTGGTGATTACTGGATTTTAAAACTTGATGCTGATTATCAAACTGTACTGGTTGGAGAACCGCGCCGTAAATATTTATGGGTACTTTCACGGATACCTAATCCCAAAAAAGAAATTATTCATGAATATTTAAATTACGCTAAATCATTAGGTTATGATATTAGTGACGTGATTTACCCTGAACATCATTAAAGAAATACGATATACTGAATAAGAACCATGCTTGCATGGTTTTTTTAATTCCAAATAGTGGATAAATCACGTATTTTGGAAGATTCCCCCAAAATTAGAGGCCAAAAATGTTTAAAGGAATTGCTTATTCAGTTTTGGCTTCAGTTACTTTTGGGGTTTTGTACTTTTATACCCAATTGCTTGGTGCATTTGATAGTGAACAAACCTTTGGTTGGCGGATTATTGCGACCTTGCCCGTTTTAACGCTATTTATGTGGTTCAGCGGTGACTTGAGTCATATCAAACACATATTTAAAAGAATTGTCGCGCAGCCCTCATTGTTACTACTTTTAATCATCACCTCGGTGCTGACATCCGCGCAGTTATGGCTGTTTTTGTGGGCACCTATGCATGGTCGTGGATTACAAGTCTCATTGGGATATTTCCTATTACCTCTGGTTTTGGTATTGGCTGGAAGTATCCTATATGGTGAAAAGCTTTCAAAGTTGCAGTACGTTGCAGTGTTACTCGCAGCATTTGGTGTAGGGCATGAGATATGGCGTTTGGGCAGCATTGCTTGGGAAACAGCCTTTGTTGCTTTGGGCTACGCAGCTTATTTTATTCTTCGCAAAAAGATTCAAACTGATAATTTAGGTGGGTTTTGGTGGGATCTTTTACTGATTCTTCCAGTTGCGATTTTCTTTACCCAAACAGGGGATACACCTTATCTCAAGTTTTTAGAACATCCGAGTCTGATCTTGGTGGTGATAGGGCTAGGTTTGCTCAGTGCCATTGGTTTGGGGAGTTATATTCTTGCGAGTCGCTATTTACCTTTAATTATTTTCGGTTTACTGGGTTATTTAGAACCTGTTTTGTTGGCTTTGGTCTCTTTGCTGATTGGAGAAAAAATCGGTGCGGATGAATGGTTAACCTATATTCCGATTTGGCTGGCGGTGTTGGTACTGGTGATTGAAGGGGCAATGCATTTGTACCAACAGAGAAAGCGTAAGCAACATTTAGAATTGAACTTAAAACAGTATTCGCAACGGGTGAGGGACGATAAGTTGGATTGATACGAGTCTAATTTTAAAATTAAACACCTTTAATCTTGGTATATAGGTAATAAGTTAGGTTAATGATAAGAAACATTAAAATACGTCCATATTCTTTGGGAAGACAACCCACCTCGCTATTGCAGTTGAAAAAGGGCTCTCCAATCCAAGAGATTGGCAAGTAAACGATATTTGTCAGTACAAGCCCGATCATTCCAACCAAGCCCATAGAGATTTCGCAAGAAAGAGGAATGCTGATAAGTAATAGCCATACTTTAAAATTCATTTTTACCTTCATGTTTTGAGCAGTGCTTTTTTTTAATTTAAATTGATACGTGTTATTTATTTTTATTTCAATGTATTAGAGATGAATGTCTAGTTTCTAATGCGATTGCTTAGCAGTTTTGACAGCGATTGAGATTTATATCATTGTTAAGGCTAAGAACAAAATTAGCCTTATTATCAGTAAAACTGTTAGTAGGATTTTGAAATTGGCATTTATTTTGATGATAAAAATCAATCTTCACCAAAATTCACAAAAATAATTATAGGTATTTTATGAATTTATAGTCAATTAGGACAAAATCTTAGCTCGTTTAGCAGCTTTTGATTCAATCTTGATGATAATTCTATTACAATTATGGCGTTTTAAAAATTCACGCCCAGTATATATAAATTAGAGGACGTATCAGTGAGCAAAGACACTATCATTGCCCTACACGCAGAACACCAAGGTCGTTGGAAAAACCGTGAAGAAATCGCGGAACGTATGATTACTTTAATTGGTCAATTGTACCGTGAGAAAAATATTGTTGTTTCTGTTTACGGCCGTTCTTTAATTAACCGTTCAGTTATTCAAATTTTAAAAACGCATCGCCGTACACGTATGCTTGATGTTGAACTTTCTGTTGTAAATACCTTCCCAATTTTGGAAGCGTTAATGAAAGTTGAGAATATCGGTTCAGCTGAAGTTGATATTGGTAAACTCGCTGTTGAATATAAAAACCAAGGTGGCGATGTTGATGCTTTCGTTGCTCAAGCGGTTGCTCCAATTCAAGGTAACGTGACTGCTGCTGCACCTAAAGATGTTGTTCTTTATGGTTTTGGTCGTATCGGTCGTATCCTAGCGCGTTTAATCATTAGCCAATCTGGTTTGGGTCGTGGTTTAAGCCTTAAAGCGATTGTTGTTCGTAAATCATCTGATGGTGACTTGGCGAAACGTGCTTCTCTATTACGTCGTGACTCTATTCATGGTACTTTTGACGGTACGATTTCTGTAGATGAAGAAAACGAAGCAATCATTGCAAATGGTCAATTCATTAAAGTGATTTATGCATCAAGCCCAAGCGAAGTGGACTACACTGCTTATGGTATCGAAAATGCACTTTTGATCGACAATACAGGTAAATGGCGTGATGCTGAAGGCCTGAGCCAACACTTGAAATGTGCAGGCGTTGCACGTGTTGTATTAACAGCACCAAGTAAAGGCGAAATGAAGAACGTTGTATTTGGTGTGAACAACGGCGATATCTTAGATGAAGACAAAATCATCTCTGCTGCAAGCTGCACAACCAACGCAATTACACCTGTATTAAAAGTTTTAGACGACAAATACAAAGTGTTGAATGGTCACGTTGAAACAGTTCACTCTTTCACGAACGACCAGAACTTAATTGATAACTATCATAAAGCAGACCGCCGTGGTCGTGCTGCAACATTGAACATGGTGATCACTGAAACTGGTGCTGCTAAAGCTGTTGCTAAAGCTTTACCTGGCTTAAAAGGCAAGTTAACAGGTAACTCTGTACGCGTTCCAACACCAAACGTTTCTCTTGCAATCTTGAACTTAAACTTAGAGAAAGAAATTGATCGTGAAGAAGTGAACGAATACATTCGTCAAATCTCGATCAACTCTAAGTTACAAGGTCAAATCGGTTATACCAACTCGACTGAAGTTGTATCAAGTGACTTTATCGGTTCACGTACAGCAGGTGTATTTGATGCGCAAGCAACTATCGCTTCTGGTACACGTTTAACTGCTTATGTTTGGTACGATAACGAAGTTGGTTATAGCTGTCAGGTATTACGTATTGCTGAACAAATGTGTGGCGTAAGCTATACCAAAGTTCCTGCTGAAACAAATGCATAATTTGTTCGCAGAGCAATAAAAAAAGCCCAGTTTTAAACTGGGCTTTTTTAATGACTGTACAGAATATATGCTGAATAAAACATAAAAATCGATGAGAATGCAGGAAAAGGGAAATAATTAAACAAGGGATAGATCATTGTTGCAGTTCAGACGTTTATTCGTGGTATTTGCTTTAATTGTTGTGGCCAACTTGTGTGGTGTGTATATCGCAATGTGGGTGTTTAAGCATTTTAATATTTATATCCCATTAAAGAATCAAGATGTTGCGATTGATTTACAAGAGCCATTACAGGTTCGTGTGAAGGTTAAAGATGCGCTCAATGTGGATGTGAATGGTCGTGTCGATGCCAAGATTCCAATTAATGAACAGCTGAATGTTCCACTGACTCAAACCCTAACACCACGGGTTTATTTTGATAATTTAGTTCCAATCAGTACCACGATTCCTGTAAAGGAAACGATTAAGGTCAATCAAAACCTACCGATTGATACCAAGGTACAGGTTAAAATTTTAGGTAAGGACGTCACCTTACCATTGAAAGGTTCAATCCCTTTACAGCTGGATGTACCGATTGATATTCAAGTGCCGCTACAGCAAAAAGTACATTTGAAATTTGATGCGCCCGTTCGTACTGAACTTAAGGAAAACTTGCATATTCCTTTGAAAGCACAGCTGAATGCGAACATTCCAATTCAAGGCAATTTAAATGTACCGATCACTTCTGAGCTTAATGCTACTGTCGATGTTAAAAATACCTTACCTGTCAAAATTGCACAGGGTGAATTAAAGATTCCGTTGTCCACCATGTATTTGGATCGTGTCAAAGCTCAGCCTGTCGAAGTGCAAGCAGCTCAAAACGATGTAAAAGCAGGTGAGTAATGGAGATGCCCAAAACACTGAAAAGCCTGCTGATTAGTTTTGTGATTGTCACAACTCTGGTGGCCATCCTATTTTGGTTTTATTTAAATATTCAGGCATCTTTGATTGTTTCTGCGCAACAAGCAGATATTCGTTTACCTGAATCCTTGGGAACCAAGATCCAAGTAGGTGATCACCTAAGAGTGAAGTCGGAAGGTCAGCTGAATACTGTATTGGACATTGATCGGACTTTACAATTGCCTTTAAAAGGGAAGTATTTGGCTGATTTGAGTTTCGAAGTCGAAACACCGATTACGGTTGATATCAACTATGAAACCACGCTGAAAGTAGATGAAGTGGTACCGATTGAAACTAGCACTGATTTGATCTATCAAAATAAATTATTGCCCAAGTTTCCTTTGAGTTTGGATATTCCAGTAAAGTTGGATATCCCATTTCAATTGAAACGTACTTATACCATTCCTGTGAAAATTGTTTTTGATGGACCTGTATATTTTGCTTTTGATGAGTCGGTTGATTTGCCTGTGAAGCACCAATTTAAGCCGAGCTTTTATATGAATGATGCGATTAATATGAGTAAGATCTCTTCCTTTGATGCGATCATGTATAACTCGGTGCAACAGACCAAGGCTAATTTAGATATGCAAATGGAACTGCCTTTGAAGAATGTGAGACCTTGAGATAGATCAAGGTCGAATGATAATGAGGAAGGGGGATAGTTTAGTTTTTCAAAATATTTTATTCGAGTCCAAAAGTTAGTAATCTATTTTTTAAGTAATCCATCTAAACGTTTCTGGACTTCTGAATATGTACTTTCTAGAGAGGGGTTAATATACCACGGGTGCCCAGGCTTAACTCTTTGTTGTGATTCTAATATAGGCACTGCTTCTGCAACTAAATCATCATATAAAGGATCATTTAGATATTTAGCTAGCATCAACCGAGGATAGGGGGATGTATAGGCTTTTTCACTACCATGATTAATCCATTGACTCAATGTTTCAATATCTCTATGTTTTTCTGCATCATAAATCAAAAAATTATAAATCTGCTGTAAAACATGCTTTAGTTGTTCTGGATCATTAAACTGACTAGCTTTGCCATTTATACCATGTATGTCGGATAAATATTGTAGAGTATTCGGTTATATAATGTGTTCGTGATATTTGCAGAATAGTGTTTGATTTCAGTTCTATATAGCTCATTAGCGATATATCAGTATACATGACGTTATCGCCACTAGTTGAGCAAAGTATACTAATGCTTTCATAGATTTTTGAATTAATATCTCTAAACCAACCTTGCTTTAACTCATTAAATTGATTGACTTTTTGTGTTTCTAAAAAATGCAAAATATCTTGATTTTTTTTAACCATCTATCTGAAAAAAGAATAAGTTGTTCTCTTGTTGCGGGGATAGATTGAAACTGTTCTAGTTGCTCTTGAGTTACAGCACTTACCGCATCCAACATTCTTTCAATATTGTGTTGGTCTGGGAATATTTGTTTCTGACTAAAAAAGAGATAAGACCTTGCATCAAAGGCAACTAGGTCATGTTGGCGTAAAGTCTCAATCAAGATTTTATAGAGATATTTACTTTTAACGAATAAACCTTGTTCAATCTTAAAGACATTATCAGCAGCATCAAAATAGCGTGTTACATTGGTAAAAGAACCAATAATTTCATCATCAAAATTTGCGGTAAGCTCAGGATTGGTGACGATATTCTCTACATTAAGCAGCCAATTTTTAAACTTTTCGGTGAATCCTGTACATTGATAATTGGTTGCGTAATATTCTGCTTGTGCCAAAGAGTCAATTGTGACCTCAGGATGATGTTGTTTCGCATCCCAAATATAAAATAATGATGACACTTATTTTTATCCTGTAATTTTTTTAAGTGGTTAATTATACTGATAAAATTAATAGAATACGAAAATTTTTGCTTAATGTGGTTAAGATTGAAATAAAAACTGTTATTACATTCAATTTTCTATTCGAGAATTTTCTTAAAATGTGGCAAAATAGTCCGCTTTTAAGAATTTGAGGATTGGCACATGCGCTTTGTTGATGAAGCAGTCATTATCGTAGAGGCTGGCGACGGTGGCAATGGCGTAGCCAGTTTTCGCCGTGAAAAATTTGTCCCTTTTGGTGGCCCAGATGGCGGTGATGGGGGACGTGGCGGAAGTGTATATATTCAAGCCGATGATGATACCAGCACACTGGTAGATTACCGTTATACGCGTCGCTATCGTGCAGAGCGTGGTAAAAATGGTTCGGGTGCGAACTGTTCTGGTCGCGGTGGCGAAGACGTTATTTTGAAAGTGCCAGTCGGTACAACCATTGTCGATACCGAATCTGGTGACATTATTGGTGACTTGGTCGCTGATGGTCAGCGCGTAAAAGTTGCCCATGGTGGTGATGGTGGTTTAGGTAATACTCACTTTAAATCATCGACTAACCGTTCGCCACGTAAGTGTACGCATGGTATTAAAGGTGAATATCGTGAAGTGCGTTTAGAGTTGAAAGTACTTGCAGATGTTGGCTTACTCGGTATGCCAAATGCAGGTAAGTCAACGTTTATTCGTGCAGTCAGTGCAGCAAAACCAAAAGTTGCAGATTATCCATTTACCACGATGGTACCAAACCTCGGTGTGGTTGATGCGGATCGTCATCGTTCATTTGTAATGGCAGATATTCCAGGATTAATCGAAGGTGCTGCTGAAGGTGCTGGTCTTGGAATTCGTTTCCTTAAGCATTTGGCGCGTACGCGTATTCTTTTGCATATTGTTGATGTTCAGCCAATTGATGGTTCTGATCCAGCTCATAATGCAAGAGCGATTTTAGGTGAGTTAGAAAAATTCTCTCCGACATTGGCAAAACTGCCAGTGGTCTTGGTATTAAATAAATTGGATCAAATTGCAGAAGAATCAAGAGAAGAATGGTGTCAGCACATTCTCGATGAATTGCAGTGGAAAGGTCCTGTATTTAAAACTTCTGGTCTTATGTCGGAAGGAACCAAAGAAGTTGTGTATTACTTAATGGATCAAATCGAGCAACAACGTGAGCGCGAAGTTGAAGATCCTGAGTATGCAGCAGAAGTGAAAGCATTCCGTGAGCAGCTTGAAGCTGAGACACGTGAACAAACCATCGCAGCGAAAGAAGCATATCGTGCCATGCGTAAAGCACAGCGTGAAGCTGGTTTGGACGATGATGAAGACTTTGATGACGATGAAGACGAAGGCGATGTAGAAAGCGTCTACATTCGTGACTAGTAAACCGAGGGAAAAATGATAGAAGTGGTCGATGGGCAACGTCAGCTCAATGCGTGTAAACGAATCGTTGTTAAAATCGGATCATCTTTACTCACTGCAAATGGGCAAGGTCTAGATTTAAATGCAATTTCGCACTGGGCGAAACAAATTGCAGATCTACACAATGCGGGACATGAGATTATTCTGGTGTCTTCAGGTGCAGTTGCAGAAGGGATGGTACGCATGAAACTTGCGAGTCGACCCACTGATCTACCCAGTCTACAAGCTTGTGCTGCTATTGGCCAAATGGGTTTAATCCATACATGGTCAAGCGTACTGGACCAACATGGGATCCAAACTGCACAAGTTTTACTTACGCATGATGATCTTGCTGATCGTCGTCGTTATCTCAACTCTTGTGATGCTTTGCAGAACTTGATTGATTGGCATGTAATCCCGGTCATTAACGAAAACGACACCGTCTCTACTGATGAAATTCGGTTTGGTGATAACGATACTTTGGCAGCGATGGTTGCGGGTCAGGTACAGGCAGAATTGTTGATTATCTTAACGGATCAACAAGGTATGTTTGATTCAGATCCACGTAGCAATCCAAACGCAAAATTGTTCTCTGCTGTTCGAGCACTCGATGATCGTTTGTTTGAAATGGCAGGTGGCGGTGGCGTACTTGGTCGTGGTGGTATGGTCACCAAGGTGCGTGCCGCGCGTTTGGCTGCACGATCAGGTTGTCCTACCTTGATCGCCAGTGGGGAAAGCGAAAATGTGCTGGCTCGCCTGATGGCGGGTGAGATGTTAGGTACCTTATTCACCACTGATAATGATCGTGTGACAGCACATCAGCAATGGTTGGCAGCGCATTTGCAAACAGCAGGTCGTTTAGTGATTGATGATGGTGCTGTTGAAGCGATTAAGCTCAAACATCGTAGTTTGTTGCCTGTTGGAGTCAGAGCGATTGAAGGGCATTTTGATCGTGGTGATGTAGTTGAATGTGTTGATAAAAACGGTGGTCGTGTCGCAGTAGGTCGTGTGAATTTTAGTTCGCGTTCTGCCGAAATGATTAAAGGTTTATCATCAGAAAAAGTCTATCAGGTTTTAGGTGAAGCACGATCGCTAGAAATGATCCATCGTGATCATATGGCAATCTACTAAATTGTTTGAAATAAAAAAGCTCGCATTAAGCGGGCTTTTTTATGTCTGCTTGATTTAATTGTTTTAGCTCTAAGGTGGGAAGTGCTTGCTCTGCTCCCATCATATAAGGATGGTCTGCCAAAGAGAGCATTTCTAAATCTTCTTCACTATTGCCATAGGCATAAATCGTTTGATAATTTGCTAAATTGTAGCTTTGTAAGATGCGCAATTTCTTTTGCTCACAACTGCAATCTTCTGAACTGTAGCGACCCGTTAAACGTCCATCTTTACTTTCAGTTTGGGTGCACAGTAATTCAATATTGAGAACCTCACAAATTGGAGCTAAATAAAGATCAACCGATGCCGATACCAGAACAATGTGATCACCACGTTGCTGATGCAGTTGAAGCTGCTGGAATAAATCTGGATCTAATCTTTTAATCAGTTTCTGTGCATATTCTTGAGCCAGTTGCTCGACTACATCTACAGAAATGTCTTTAAACATACTTTGGAATAAACGTGGTCGCATGGCATGTGCAGGGTAGAGGCGTAAATAATAGGCTTGAATCCATGGCAGGATTTTCAAGCCTCTTTTGACAATATGGCGTTTTGATAAGGCGAAGAAAATAAACCCTGTGAAACTGTCTCTTGGATAGAGTGTTCCATCAAAATCAAATAGAGCAAGATTTAGAGTTTTATGCGTTTCGCTCTTTGCATGCATGTTTCATATCGTCCATTAACGCGACTGGCAAACCAATTGGTATTATAGTCACGACTCAGTTTAGGGCCCGAAATAACAACTTCAGGCATAATTGCATAAATAGGTTCTTTATTGGTTTTACTTTGATACAACTTTTGAACGGCTAAATAAGTTTGTGTATCTTCGAATTTCTTCTCTTTCTCTTTCTTTAAATCCGCACGAATTTGACGCGGAGTAACCAGAATTTTATTGTTGGTAAACGCAGAGATCACTTCTTTTTCAGATTGGCTTAGTGCGGATTGAACATTCCCATCTTTATTATAAAGTAACAGGTCGCCATCTAAATCAAGGTCTTTACTTTGTATGACTTCAAGCATCTTTTGAAAAGCCGCATTACGGCTTGAATACATGCCTGAGTTGTAATCGGCAAATCGATAGATGGCTTTATCATAATCGGCAGAATATTCCATCAAACGATGGATGCCATAATATAGGCCACCGTATTGGGTGTAGAGATCATTACGTAGTTCAGCAATATTTCCGCTTTGACGTTTATGTTCTTTGGCATAATTAATATGCACTTGCATAGAACCCAGTGTCGTGATCGGGTTCATTTTCTCGCCAATGTCTTGTCCAACCAATTTCGCTGCGCCTGTTAGGGCACTGACATGATAATGCTTTGACATATAGTCAAAAATTTCACGATAAAGCAAATCGAGTTCACGCTCAGTTCTGACTTTGCGCATTTGGCTCATATAGTTATTTTCTGGGGAAGGTTGGTTTTTGAGTACATCCTCAAAATAACCTGCAACCGTGCCGCCAATGGTTTCACCTAATTTAGCTTCAAACTTCTCTTTGAGGCGCGTATTGATTTCCTGAACTGCTTTCTCACCCAAGCCAGGTACAGCAGGGTCAGCGACAAAGTTAGACTCTTGATCGACCACAGCCACAATACTGCATACATTCTGCTTGGTTTTGGGAATACTAAGCTGTTGCATGATATCAAAGATATCTTGCGACCAAGACTGGCGATCATTAACACGCGGTGGCAGCACGTTGGTGATCTGTTCTGCCTTCATTTCGGGTTCTTTATTATTTGACCACCACGCATTATCTCCACAAGCCACTAAGCTTATGCTGATTGCCAAGAGGCTAAATGTTTTGAATAGAGGACGAGTCGAAAACGATTGGTTCATAATGAAGACAACACCGCACAAAAAGATGAGCCGAACGGGCGAATGAAGTATACTATGTTGATCAGAAATTGTAAGAAAATATATGTATATTGGTTCATATCAACTGTCAAATAATTTGATTGTTGCCCCGATGGCAGGCGTCACTGATCGACCTTTTAGAACACTCTGTAAATACTTTGGTGCAGGGCATGCGGTCAGTGAGATGATGACTGCAGATAAAACACTACGTATGAGTAAAAAGAGTCTCTATCGAGCTAATTTTGATGGTGAGCTTGCGCCAATCTCTGCACAAATCGCAGGTTCTGACCCTGAACAGCTTGCTGAAGCGGCACGTTATCAGGTATCGAATGGTGCGCAGATTGTTGATATCAATATGGGTTGCCCAGCCAAGAAAGTATGTAACAAACTTGCAGGTTCGGCTTTATTACAAGACGAAGATCTCGTTGCGCGTATTCTCGATGCCGTAGTTTCTGCAGTGGATGTGCCAGTCACTTTAAAAACCCGATTAGGTTTTTTAAATGGCCATGAGAATATTTTACGTGTGGCCAAACGTGCTGAAGAATCTGGAATTGCAGCATTAGCGCTACATGGTCGTACCCGTGAAGATATGTATTTGAATACTGCACGCTATGAGTTGATTAAGCAGGTTAAAGAATTGATTGATATCCCATTGATTGCCAATGGGGATATTGATAGTCCAGAGAAAGCCAAATATGTGCTGGATTATACGGGTGCAGATGCCATTATGATTGGGCGTGCAGCCCAAGGCCGACCTTGGATATTCCGAGAAATTGCCCATTATTTAAAAACAGGTGAGCATCTTGCTGCGCCTGATATTGCTGAAGTTAAAGCAGTATTATTGGGGCATCTGACTGAGCTGTATGATTTCTATGGTGAATACTCAGGCTGTCGTATTGCACGTAAGCATATTGCTTGGTATACCAAAGGCTTACGCTCAAGTAATGAGTTTCGTCAGAATATGTATAAAGTTGAAAATACGGCTGATCAAGCCAAAGTGGTGGAATCGTATTTCGATGAATTACTTGATCAAGGTCTACGTATGAGTGATGTACAAGTTGAACAAGTGAATTTATTGGATATTTAATAATTGTTTTAACTGCATTGAAAAGCCTGTAACTCGAATCGAATTACAGGCTTTTTTATTACGATAAATGAGCCGTGATTTTTTGCAGAATCTGCAAAATTACATCAAACTCACTTTGTAATGGTGTGCTTTTGCGGGTCACTAAAGCCAATGTGCGGCTTGGTGCAGCTTCAATCGCTTTCACATCAATATCTTCATTGAAGTGAATCATACTGTTTTTCAGTGCAATCTCAGGTAACAAGGTAAAACCTAAATCTGAAGAGACCATTTCCACCAAGGTTGGTAATGAGCTTGCTTTTAAGCGATGATCATTTTTGCGCTCACCAACAGGGCAGGCACTCAAAGCATGGTCACGTAAGCAATGACCTTCCTCAAGCAACATTAAACGAGATAGATCCAAATCATCGAGAGAATTTGCATTGGCTGCATTGGTATCTTTCTTGTTATACACAAGGAATAAGTGTTCTTTGGCAATTTCAGCAACTTTTAGACTGCGCGTATCAAACGGAAGCGCAAGTACAATCATGTCTAAATTACCATGTTCCAACTTCTCTACAATCTTCTCACTTTGTGCTTCATGTAAGTGTAGTTGGATCTTTGGCAATTGCTGATGCACTTCATCTAAGAGTTGAGTCAGAATAAAAGGTGCAATGGTTGGAATAATACCGAGATGTAAATCACCCGTTAATGGTTCACTCATTTCTCGACTTAAACGCATCAGGTCTTGGGCATCGGCAAGCAACACTCGCGCTCGCGCTACTACTTGCTCACCTAATGGGGTTAAACGGACGTTTTGACGATCACGCTCAACTAAGACGCCACCTAATAAACGCTCCAATTCCATGATGCCACCAGACAGTGTTGACTGGGTAACAAAGGAACGACGCGCTGCTTCAGTAAAATGTAAAGTTTCTGACAACGTAACTAAATATGATAGCTGTCTTAATGAGGGTAATGCAGCCATAGTGTCCTAGTGTGATGATCTAAAGTGGTGAGTAAACAAACCACTAAGTTGCGGAATGAAATGTGCAGGAATATCATGCCCCATTCCTTGAATTAATTCAAACTTAGCACCAGAAATTGCTTTTGCAACAGCTTTCCCGTGACTTGGTGGTAACAGGCGATCTTTTGATCCGTGTACAACCAAAGTCGGCTGAGTAATTGTTTTGTTCAATGGTAACAAAGAACCTGTACATAATATTGCTAAAAATTGTTGAAGTACACCCGCTGGGTAAAAACTACGTCGATATAATTTGCGAATGGTTTGAATTGATTCGACTGGATTGACATAACCCGGTGAGCCGATAATACGGAAAACATTTAAACTATGATTAATAATTGTTTCTTCATCATGCCCTTCAGGTTTACCCAATAAGCTAAAAAGCTGCTTTGGAAAAGGCGGAGGTAAAAAAGGCTGATTATTACTGGTAAATAACAAACCTATTTTTTCTACTTTTTCTGGATATTTCGCAGCAACAATCTGTGAAATCATTCCGCCCATTGAGGCACCAATAATATAGGCTTTTTCGATACCTAATTGATCAATCAGCATCGCCACATCATCAGCCATATCATATAAGGTATATGGCGCACCTTCATTGCGAAGACCAAACATGAAACGACTCATCAGTTTCATGGTATTGAGTCGTTTGCCTTTATTACGAATTTTAGAAGATAAACCGATATCGCGATTATCAAAGCGAACTACGCGGAAACCTTGATCGATTAAGGCTTTACAGAAGAAATCAGGCCAAAACAGCATTTGTGCACCTAGGCCCATGATCAATAAGATGGTTGGATGCTCAGGATTTCCGCCCATTTCAACATGTAGTTCAATGCCATTGCCCAAAGTAACTTTGGTTTCCTGCATAAAAGAAGCATATGGTGACACGTTAAATTGGAGGGCACTGTTCATGATCTTCGTTCCAAATTGAATTCTTCTTATTGCTTAGAGAGTTTGGAGGAAATTCTTTTCTCAACAAACTCTCGTATTTAAACCTTAAACTTGCGCTGGAATCAAGTCTGGAACCAGCTTGGTGAGCGTTAAACGTTGTTTGCCTGCAGTTGGGCCTAACAGTACAAAACCTCTCAAGGTTCCTTCGCCATCAGCTGCTTTAGCAAGCATACCGTCATCAAACTCTTCAGTTTCCCAGTTCACATCCACATTAAGCGGTGCAGGTAAAACCGTCAATGGCGCAGCAGGTGTTTTTACTGCAACTGGCATAGCAGGGTAGTGTACCGCTGTGCTTTGACCACTGAGCGTTTTTGCTAAAGCACGTGCTTGCTGCATAATTGGCATTACATATGGTAATAAAGTGCCATTTACTTCTGCACAGTCACCGACGGCGTAGATATCCGCTTGATTGGTTTCTAATAGTGTGTTGGTAATAATGCCACGACTGGTTTGAATGTCTGCTGCTTGTGCTAAAGAGATATTCGGTTGTAAGCCAATTGCAGAAAGAACAATATCAGCGACCAGTGTTTTACCATTGGCTAAAGTGACTTCGTAGTCTTCATCATTATTAATCTTGGTGACTTTTTCCACGGTGGTGGAGAGCGCAAATTTAATGCCAGCTTGTTCTAAATTGGTCTTAAAGGCTTCAGCGACATGGTTTGGCAATAAGCGTCCAAGTGGCTGAGGAGCTAAGTCAATTACCGTCACATCATATTGGCTATGCAATAAGTCATTGGCAAATTCACAGCCAATCAGACCTGCACCAAGAATAACCACGCGTTTGTCTTTACGGTTTGCAAGGTTTTCACGGAAGATACGATAGTCGACCAATGAGTTCACAACATGGATGTCATCACTGCCATCACCAGCAATCGCTAAGCGGATAGGGTTTGCACCGACAGCCAATACTAACTTTGAATAAGGTTGGGTAATGGTTTGCCCATTTTTTTCTAATGTTAGTTCATGGTTTTCGGCATTGATTGCTTTCACCCATGTGTCTGCATCAATGCGCATATTCAATTGGGTTGCCATCTTTGTCGCATCGCCTAAAGCAATTTGTTCTGGTGCTTTATTCCCTGCAAAGGCATTGGATAATGTTGGTTTTGCATAATTTACCGCATCATCTGCACAGATCATAACCAGTTCTTGTTCAGGACTTAGTTTACGAAACTCTCGCGCTACGGTGTAACCTGCCATGCCCGATCCGATGATAACGATAGGATGCATTCTATTCTCCAATATTTTCTTATTTAAAAACAAACGATAGCAAAAAAAAGACCATGATCATTGTCACGGCCTTCTCGATCTATTTAGATTTCAACCATTTCAAAATCAGCTTTTGAAACGCCGCAATCTGGGCAAGTCCAATCATCTGGGATATCTTCCCATTTGGTCCCTGCTGCAATGCCGTCTTGTGGCCAACCTTCTGCTTCGTCGTAAATCCAACCACAAACGATACATTGATATTTTTTCATGTGACTCTCCAAACTGATAGGTATGTTCAAGTTGCCTTTCAGTAAAACTATTCCGTAATGTCGCTATGATCGCTGCAATAGGAACTAACTTATGCTAATCGGGAGTTAGATTTTTACGCAGAACGACATTTAAGTAAAGTAAATGCAAGAGTTTAATCATTTATTCAAAAAGTGATATGGCAATTCTATCTGAAAGTCTTGTTATTTGAGCAATTACTCTAATTTTTTTTAGGGATATAACGCTTATACAATTAAAAAAAGCCGAAATGTATAAATATAGTGTGTATAAAAAACAAACATTCAGAATCAAGATATGATGATGAAAACAATGATCAAGGAGAATAAAACATGGAAACCTTATCTTATAATATAAAAATTTATGCGACCCCTGAAAAAGTTTGGGAGGTTCTTTGGACGCCAGAAAGTTATCAAGCATGGACAAAATTCTTTGCCTGCGATTCAACCATGACCACGGATTGGAAAGTGGGTGGTAAAACCTATTTCGGAGATGGCAAAGGCAATGGCATGATCTCTACCATTGAAAGTATTGATGAGCCTAAAGAGATTGTTTTTAAGCATCTTGGGATGATCGAGAACGGCAAGGAGGATTTGGAAAGTGAGACCGTGAAGTCTTGGGCAGGTGCTTTGGAAAAATATATGTTGTTTGATTTTAATGGTGAAACGCAATTGCATGTAGAGGTCGATATTCAACCAGAACATGCAGAATTTATGAATAAAGGCTTTGATCAGGGACTTGCCATGGTCAAGCATTTAGCGGAGAAATAAGCGACAGCGAATCGATTGTTGAGCGGAAAATTGCTGCGTTATCTTGATTCAAAAACTGATCAATCTTGATTTTTTTGAATTGTCTGGTTGAAACAATACGAAAATGAGTTGTGATCTGCTATCCTATGTCACTTCATTTTTTACTTAATCGAGGCAGAGATGACGCAACAAAACGCTCAATCGACTTCTGAACAAACACTTTCCGAAAACGATTTAATCGCACAGCGTCATGCCAAATTAAAGCAAATCCAAGAGACTGCAAAACAAACGGGTAAGAGCCCGTGGCCAAACACGTTTAAACGTGAGCACTATGCAGCTGATTTGCAAGAACAGTTTAAAGATCAAGACAAGGCGCAAATTGAAGGCGCTGAAAAAGTTTATGTAAAAGTTGCTGGTCGTGTGATGTTGAACCGTGGATCATTTATGGTGATCCAAGATATGACGGGTCGTATTCAACTTTATGTAGATCGTAAAGGTTTGCCAGCTGATATTTTAGAAACCATTAAAAGTTTAGACCTTGGCGATATCATCGCTGCTGAAGGTTATATTGGCCGTTCGGGTAAAGGTGACTTATATGTGCACCTTGAAGGTTTTGAATTACTGACCAAATCACTTCGTCCACTTCCAGATAAATTCCATGGTTTAACCGATACAGAAGCTAAATATCGTAAACGTTATTTAGATTTGATCGTAAATGAAGAAACACGTAAAACTTTCGAAATTCGTGCCCAAGTAGTTGCAGGTATTCGTGCATTCTTGACCAATGAACGCTTCATGGAAGTGGAAACGCCAATGATGCATGTGATTCCTGGTGGCGCATCTGCTAAGCCATTCGTAACACATCATAATGCTTTGGACATGGAACTGTATTTACGTGTTGCACCGGAACTCTATTTAAAACGCCTTGTAGTGGGTGGTTTTGAGCGTGTGTTTGAAATTAACCGTAACTTCCGTAACGAAGGGGTTTCAACACGCCACAACCCTGAATTCACTATGATTGAGTTCTATCAAGCCTATGCTGATTATAAAGACTTGATGGTATTGACTGAAAACATGCTTGAAAAATTGGCAGTTGATATCTTGGGTTCTACTGATGTGCCTTATGGTGAAGAAGTCTATAGCTTCAAGGGCCCATTCAAGAAAATCTCAATGTTTGATGCAATTCTTGAGAATAATCCAGACTTCACACCTGAAAATGTGAATGACCGCGAATTCTTGGCGAAATTTACCAAAGACGTTCTAAAAGAGCAGGTGAAGCCTGGTTTTGGTTTAGGCAAATTGCAAACGATTGTGTTTGAAGAAACTGTAGAAACTAAACTGCGTCAGCCGACGTTCATTACTGAATATCCAGCTGAAACTTCACCACTTGCTCGTCGCAATGATGATAATCCACATATTACTGATCGTTTCGAGTTCTTCATCGGTGGTCGTGAGTTGGCAAATGGTTTCTCTGAGTTAAATGACCCGATTGATCAGGCTGAGCGCTTCCAAGCACAAGTTGCAGAAAAAGATGCAGGTGATGATGAAGCAATGCATTACGATGCAGACTTTATCGAAGCATTAGAATATGGTTTACCACCAACAGCAGGTCAGGGCATCGGTATTGACCGTTTGGTGATGTTGTTTGCCAATGCTGCGAGTATTCGTGACGTGTTGTTGTTCCCGCATATGCGCCGTAAAGATTAATTCTTCGATTAATAAAAAAAGCCACTTTTAAAGTGGCTTTTTTTATGTTGACTGATTATTCTGCTTGCATATCTTTTGCCAGTTTATCAGCAGCTTGCATAATTTTAGGTGTAATGGCATCCATTTGTTTGTAGCCCACTTGCATACTTTTTTGCATGACAATTGGCATTTTATCAATCGTCGATTGCCCTACAGGCGTTTTATAAAATTTAATCATACCGTCGATTTCTTCTTGGCTAAACTCTTCAGCATAGATTTTAATCATTTCAGGTTCTAATTTTGCCCATGTTAATTCTTCTTGCATAATTTTTCCGAGTTCCTGAGTGTAGTTAACAACAGCAAGCTCCTGTTTGGTTGTTAATTTTCTTCCTTGAGTGATCTTTTCTATACTTGAATGCATCATAGTATTTATTTGCTGACTCATTTGACCAAGGAATTGTTCTGACTTAGTGATCTTTAATAACTCTTTGACAGATTCTTTTGATGCAGGTTGGGCAAAAGCAGGGATGGAAATTGCCATCATAATAAATATCGCAATAATTTTTTTCATTATTTGATTTCAGTCGCGTTGTAGGTAAATTAAATGTTACTGACTGGCATCAATTATTGTCAATTTATCTTGCATGTTAAAAAATGTAATTGTTTCGTTTGACGATTGAAAACTACTCATAAACCAACGATCATGTGACCATAAATAAATTTGAGAACAGTTTGGATATGTTTTTAAAAAAATCGCTTTATATCGCATTATTCGCTTCTCTTTCTTTCCCAGTACTTGCACAAGGTATTGTGCTGAATGATGAAAATTTAAGAACTGATCTGAATTGGCTCAATCAACAAGGCGTGATTCAAATCAGTACTTCAACTTGGCCAATGAGCGGTGATGAAATTCAACGTGCATTGTCTCAAGCAAAGATTAGTAATAATACACAGCAAAAAGTTGTGAATTCTGTCGTGAACGCATTACAGGCAGACAATGCAACTGTGAAAGTGGGCTTACATGCTGGAACAGATCTTAAGACTGTTCCGCAAGCATTCGGTGACAATCAAAAATCTCAATATCAGGCTGCTGTCGAGTTCAATGCGGGTGGTAAAAATTGGGATGCAAAACTTCGTGTAAATGGCGAAAAAGATCCATTGATTGATAATGGGCATGATGCAAATGTTGAAGGTTCATACATTGCAGGCAAGCTTTGGAATCAGTGGGTGATCGCAGGTCAGATTCCGACCTATTGGGGGCCTGGGCATGATGGAAGCTTGATCCGTGGAGATGCTAGTCGTCCAGTTTATGGTGTGACTGCACAACGTGCAGTGCAAAATGCATTTGAAACAAAATGGCTATCTTGGATCGGTCCTTGGCAATACCAAGCCTTTGCTGGACAATTAGATGATTACAAAGCTGTTCCAGACACTAAATTAATTGGTCTGCGCTTAACTGCTCGTCCATTCTCAGCTTTAGAGATTGGTGCTTCACGTGCGATTCAGTGGGGCGGTGAAGGACGACCAGAAAGTTTAAGTTCGCTTTGGGATGCTTTCACAGGAACGAAAGATAATGGAGGCACAGGAAAAGCTGATCCATCTAACCAGATTGCAGGATTTGATGGTCGACTGTTCTTACAACCATTATTTAATGTACCTGTGAGCTTATATACGCAATTTGTAGGTGAAGATGAAGCGGGTGGTCTACCTGCTAAATATATGTATCTTGGTGGTGCTGATTTTTCATCGAGCTATAAAAATATGCCATATCAGCTTTATGCTGAATGGGCAGATACCCGTACCAATGGCGAAGTAAGAAAAATCTCTTATACCCATACGACCTATAAAGACGGTTATTATCAGCATGGTTTCCCATTGGGACACGCGATTGGTGGTGATGGTCAAATGTATTCGGTAGGTGGTGATATTCGTTTTGATGTGATGAATCGTTTAAATGGACGTGTGATTTATGCCAAAGTGAATCAATCCAATTTGGCAATTAATGCAGCATTTCCAAAAGAAGATACCGTAAAAGGTCTTGATTTAACTTGGACACATTATCTGAAACCAACAATTCCATTAAAAGTGAATGGTTGGGTCAGTGATTCTGATTTGAACGGCAATGATGGTGGTATTTCAGTCGGTGTGGAAATTCCTTTGGAAACAAAAATGTTCCGTTTCTAATTCAAATATATACAGATAAAGAAGCTCTTCGGAGCTTCTTTTGTTTTTGATTCACGTGAAATAGATTGTTTTGATATCTCTGAATCTTATTTTCATATCATAATTTTGCATATTGATATGAAAAAACAAGCTAAAGAATTGAATCTAAATTATTATAATGAATAACCTTTACTCAGTAGCAAATTCTACTGCAAGTAAGAATATCGATATCATGAAAAATTGGAGTTGTTATGGCACTCGTTCCTCCACACAGTCTTCAAAGTGGTGGTTTAATACCGCTTATAGATTTTATGGATAGCATGGATAAGGAGGAAATTGTACATGACTGAAAATAGATTAACTCACCTCAAGCAACTTGAGGCAGAAAGTATTCATATTATTCGTGAAGTTGCAGCTGAATTTGAAAACCCTGTGATGCTTTACTCGATTGGTAAAGACTCAGCGGTAATGTTGCATTTGGCACTCAAAGCATTCTATCCAGCGAAACTCCCATTCCCGCTACTGCATGTAGATACTGGTTGGAAGTTTAAAGACATGATTGCTTTCCGTGACAACATGGCAAAAACGCATGGCTTCGATCTGATCGTGCATCAAAATGTAGAAGGTCGTGAGGCAGGGATTAACCCGTTCGATCATGGCAGTTCAAAATATACGGATATCATGAAAACCCAAGGTTTAAAACAAGCCTTGGATAAGTATCAGTTTGATGCTGCTTTTGGTGGTGCACGCCGTGACGAAGAAAAATCTCGTGCCAAAGAGCGTGTGTATTCATTCCGTGATAATAAACATCGTTGGGATCCAAAAAACCAACGTCCAGAGCTTTGGAACCTTTACAACGGTAAAGTGAACAAAGGCGAAAGTATTCGTGTATTCCCATTGTCTAACTGGACTGAGTTAGATATCTGGCAATATATCTATCTCGAAAATATTCAACTCGTTCCTCTCTATTTCTCTGCAGTTCGACCTGTGGTTGAACGTAGTGGTACGTTGATCATGGTCGATGATGAACGTATGCGTTTAAAAGAAGGTGAAGTTCCACAAATGAAATCGGTACGTTTCCGTACACTTGGTTGTTACCCATTGACTGGTGCAGTTGAGTCTGAAGCAGATACCTTGCCTGAAATTATCCAAGAAATGCTTTTAGCAACCAGCTCAGAGCGTCAAGGTCGTATGATTGACCATGATGAGGCTGGCTCGATGGAAAAGAAAAAGCAAGAAGGTTATTTCTAATTTCCTTAAGCAAGTCCCTCTTTTTTAAAGAGGGATTTTGGGAGATTAAAACCGATTTCTAAAGAATATGTGGAGTTTTGAGCAATGTCTCATCAATCAGATCTTATTAGCCAAGACATCTTGGGATATTTAAAACAGCATGAGCAAAAAGATTTATTACGCTTTTTGACCTGCGGTAATGTCGATGATGGTAAAAGTACCTTAATCGGTCGTTTACTTTACGATTCAAAATTGATTTATGAAGATCAATTGCAAGCAGTAACGCGTGACAGTAAGAAAGTGGGTACTACAGGGGATGCACCTGATCTTGCTTTGCTGGTCGATGGCTTACAGGCTGAACGTGAGCAGGGTATTACCATTGATGTGGCTTATCGCTACTTCTCTACTGAAAAGCGTAAGTTCATCATTGCCGATACCCCTGGACATGAACAATACACGCGTAACATGGCGACTGGTGCATCTACTGCCGATCTTGCGATTATCTTGATCGATGCACGTTATGGTGTACAAACACAGACTCGTCGTCATTCATTTATCGCAAGCTTATTGGGTATTAAAAATATCGTTGTTGCGATTAACAAGATGGACTTGGTTGAGTTCTCTGAAGCACGTTTCAATGAAATCCAAGTTGAATATGATGCCTTCGTGAGTCAACTTGGTGATCGTCGCCCTGAAAATATTGTGTTCGTACCTATCTCGGCATTGAATGGCGACAACGTTGTTAATCCATCTGCAAGTACACCATGGTACAAGGGTCAAACCTTGATGAGCCTTCTTGAGTCAGTGGAAATTAAACGTGAATCAAATAAACGTGAATTCCGTTTCCCTGTTCAATATGTGAATCGTCCAAACCTCGATTTCCGTGGTTTCGCTGGTACGATTGCGCTTGGTCAAGTGAATGTTGGTGATGAAATTATTGCCTTGCCATCTGGTAAAAAATCAACAGTTAAAGAAATCGTAACTTTTGATGGCAACCTAGAACAGGCCGTTGCTGGTCAAGCAGTCACTTTAACTTTAAACGATGAAATTGATATTTCTCGTGGTAACGTTTTGGTCCGTGCAGGTGAGCAACCATTGATTTCACGTAGTGTGCGTGCATCAGTGGTCTGGATGAATGAGCATCCGCTGGTAAAAGGTAAACTTTACAACGTTAAAATTGGTACTCAAACTGTTCCAGCGAAAGTCACTGCAATTAACTTCCGTGTCAATGTGAATACGTTGGAACATACGCAAGTTGAAGAACTTGAGTTGAATGCGATTGCGGATGTTGTGGTTGAGTTTGATGCGCCAGTGGTCTTTGATCAATACCAAGACAGTCGTTACACCGGTTCATTTATCTTTATTGACCGTCTAAGCAACGTGACTGTTGGTGCTGGTATGGTTGAAGCGGCGGTTGAATGGACAGCGCATAGCAATCCTGTGACTGCGGAAGACCGTGCTGCTCGTTTAGGTCAGAAGCCTGCGGTGATTGGTGTTTCTGCATCGTTGATCGAGAAAGCTCAAGCTTTAGAAAGCTTGTTGATCCAGCAGGGTGTAGTTGCGATTGCGAAAGCCAATTTAACGGCTGAGCAAATTGCACTGTTACGTGAAACAGGTGTGGTGATTATTACCACAACTGTTGAAGGTGCTGATACAGAAATTACGGCTGACACGGTTGAAGAAGCGGCTGAGAAAGTTGTGGAGTTGGTTCGTCTTTAATAGGCAGAACTGATTTGAAAAAACCCGCGTAAGCGGGTTTTTTTGTATTGTGTATACTCTATATTTTTATATAACTACATTTCTAATAGATGAAACTTGAAACCTTGAATAAAAATGCTGAATTCTATATCGCTTCACTAGCTCTAGGAGTTTTAGAGGGAATGAAACAGGGTGTTCTTTCTCCTGAAGCTGGAATATGGTCTTTAGCAAGGTCGAGCTTTTCTAATGAATTCTTAAAATCCACAATAATTTCTGACGATCTGAAATATGTAATCGCATGTTTTGATGAGATTGATGCTTTATCTGACTTTGATGGTGGAGAGGTAAAGCAACAGAAAATGATTGATGAATTGAAAGAGAGATGTCTAAATTGTTTGCAGAGAGTTGATTATAAAAATATTGATATGAAAATGACATCTTCAATAAGTGATGAAGATGATTTATAGGTTAAGTCTGATTGTTCCACTTATCAAAAGGCAGAACAATCAAAAAATTAAAAAATATTTTGGGTTTTTTGAATTAAATATTCTTTTAGATCTTTAGGATAATCCTGAATCATTTTCAAAAAGACTTCCCGATCACCTTGATATAAAGCACGGGTTGCCTCTTCATAATTTGGCATATTGCCCAACATGGCAGACATAAAGTGGTCGGTAGATTGTTTGGCGAGCATGATATTGCTTTCAGAAGTTGGATCATTCAGCTCTTTATCAATCAACTTCCGAATCACAGCAGATGCACTGGAACTCTGCTGATCTAACCAATCCCAATGTTTTTTCTGTAAGGTAATTTCACGGGAGATGACGCCGAGTTTCGGTCGTCCAACTTTCTTTGTTGGCTCAGGCTCGCTATAACGTTGATGAATTTCTTGTTCAGAACCAGAAAGATTAAGATCAACCTGTCGGCCAGTTTGATCATTGAAAATTAAAATATTCTCAATTGTTTTAGGCCTAAGTTTAATCTTAATTGCAAGCTCAGCAGGTTGCCCAGTTGCGATCAATGTACTCCCTGAAAAGGCAGTATAGGTTGTTGTTTGAATATTCATTTTCTTTGGTTTATTTTATACGGGTAAAATAATATTATCAGGGTAAAAGTAATTATGCAAATAAATATAGCTTCAAAAGATCTGATTCAGTTGGAGAGCCAGCTCTGAAACCTGACATAAAAAATGGTGCAGATAGTATGCCAATTTTCAATTTTATTCTGCTTTGATATCGCTTTTATGAGACAATGTTTTTTTATTTTTGTGTATTAGGACTCCCATGATTGAGCAATCTCCTGAATCTTTAAGCGATATCGAAATTTTAGACATTTTACAGTCTATGAAAAAAGATAAGCTGGATACGGAAGCAAATGAGATTATCCGTAATGGGGGGAAAGCTGGGCGTCAAGAAGCACATAAACAAGCTTTGGTAGTATTGAATACAAACTTTGAAGAAAAGTTTGTAGAAGCGGTTACGCTGGCATTAGGTTTGAATGCAGGTCAGGCGAAAAAAATTCGCTATAAAAAAGATCGTATCCGTATTTTAAAAGTGCGTGGTATTGATTATTTAGCGATTGATGGTGCAGAAACCGCTCAGGTTTTAGCTCAGGTTGCTCAAGCGATTAGCCGTGAAGATGCAATTGTGACAGAAGGTCTACACAATATTTTTCCATTTTGGAAAGAAGGTTGGCCAATGGTTCAGTTTGATAATGCCTATAAGATCTTGGCAGAAGACATTGCTATTCACTATCAAGCGACCTTGGATGAACTCATCTCCATGTATGGTGGGAATTAAGCAATTATAAATATCCTGTTCTGATCAATGCGGTTGCCAATAGAAAATAACAAGGATTGTTACTTTTATGAATTTACCACCGACGATTCCTGCAGAAGCTTTAGCTATGCTTCGTGCAGGGCAGCTGATTGATGCAATCAAGATCACGCGAGAAAAAACAGGTTTAGGTCTTAAGGAATCTAAAGATTTAATTGATCAGTATTTGCAGGATCATCCACAAGAACAGGCGCAGATTCAAGAGCAATTGGCACAACGGAGTCGTGGTGGAATTAAAGTCTTTATTTTAATTTTACTGATATTGGCTGCCGTGATCTGGTTTGTTATGAAATAAAAAAAGCCCATATATGGGCTTTTTTTAGCTTTCAAGATTAATCATCCTGGGGTGCAGGAGATTCACCTTCGAGATTTGGTAAAACTTGGGTCACCAGCAATTGGTCAATTTTATAGTGGTCAATATCGACAACTTCAAATTTGAAACCAGCATATTCAACAGCATCGGCAGGACGTGGGATCTTGCGTAAACGATACATGATAAAGCCTGCAATCGTTTCGTAATTTTCATTTTCTGGGAATTCTTCGATGGTTAACGCGTGTTTTACATCTTCAATTGGTGTACTGCCATCAATGAGCCAAGAATGATTATCACGTTTGATAATCTGCTTTTCCTCATCCATCGGTGTAACCCAGTCGCCCATAACCGTGATCATAATATCGCTGAGCGTGATAACACCAACAACCAAAGCATACTCGTTGATCACAACAGCAAACTTTTCTTTGGTCGAGCGGAAACGATCCAGCAATTCAGACAAGGTTAAGGAGTCTGGAATAATCAGGACATTACGGATGGTTGATTCATTGAGTTGAGTAAAGGATTGATTGTTTAAGATACGTACCAGAATATCTTTGGCATCGACATAACCAATGACCTGATCAATATGTTCACTGCACACTAAGAATTTTGAATAAGGATGTTCGGCCAGTTTTTGACGAATACTCTGTTCAGGTTCATTCAAGGTGAAATAAACAATATTTTCTCGTGCCGTCATGCTGGATGGGACAGTTCGTTCTTCAAGCTCAAATACATTTTCAATGAAATGATGTTCTTGTTTTTGTAAGACACCCGCTTGTGCACCAGCATTTACGATGGCAGAAATATCATCAAAAGTCATACTATCATCGCGTTTAGTATCAATTTTAAAGATTCTAAAAATTGAATTTGCAATGATATTAATAAACCAAGCCAATGGCCTGCAGATTTTGATAAAGATCGTAATTGGATTGATGACTTTAATGGCTAGTTTTTCTGGGAAAATCATGGCCAAACGTTTTGGCATCAAATCAGCAAATAAGATAAATAGGGAAGTAACCGTTAAAAAAGATAAGCTGAATCCGATGGTATCTGCCCAAGGCCCCGGGTAAAGCTCAGTCGCCAAATTGTGGAAGTAAGGACGCAATGAGGATTCACCGACAATACCCCCCAAGATCGCAACAGCATTCACACCGACTTGCGTAGATGCAAAAAAGTCTGCAGAGTTTTCTTGTAACTCAATGACTTTATTTGCTCTTTCCTCACCGCTTTCAGCAATGAGTTTGAGTTTGAGTTTTCGTGATCCAGCAATCGCGATTTCAGATAAGGATAAAAAGAATGAACATGCGACTAGAAGAACTAGAATCATCATGCTTTGTAAAATATCCATACATCACCTATGTTGATAGGACACAGCCTATAAAGTCGCTTATGCAAATAATTGTTTGTAACGCATTATTTCACTCGCTTATTCTTTAAGAGAATATAATCTATCAATAAGTAAAAGAAATAAATTTTTATTGATATTATTATTAAAACAATCAGCCACACAGAAAATATGGCTGAAAATTCATCTTGTTAATGTGTCTGTTTAGAAAAAGCTATGTGGTAATTGTGAATTGCCATTATTCAACAAATACTCACGATTTTCTTCTTCAATCATTTGACGTGCAACAAATAGGATCAATTGTCTGAGCCAACGATGTGCAGGATGATGATGCAACAACGGACACCAAGCCATTTTAAGTTCAAATTCTGGAATATAGAACGGAGGATCCTTTATAACCAGTCTAGGATTCTGTGTTTGTAAGCGTGCCATACGTGTTGGTAGCGTCGCGATTAAATCTACATTTTGCGCTAACAGTGCTGGCATTTGATAATGACGGGTAAATACAGAGATCTTACGGCGTTGACCGATACGCTCTAACGCTTGATCAATCCAACCTAATCCAGCTTGTTTTTCTGGATTAACACCAAAGCCGACACCCATACCTGTTTTAGATACCCAAATATGCTGTGCATCTAAATAGCTTTTTAAATTGAGGTGAGTAACTGCAGGGTGCTTATCATTTAAAATACAGCTGAAACTGTCACGCCATACTAAGACCTGATGGAAGCTTTGCGGGATTTCGTTGAAGCGGTTAATGGCTAGATCAACTTTACCTTGTTCCATGTCACGGTAGGACACGTCACTTGGAGTTAAGAAATCCAAGACCACATTTGGTGCTTCTGAGCGTAAAGCTTTTACTAAACGTGGAACCAATGTTGCTTCGGCATAATCGGATGTCATAATCCGGAATACACGATTACTGGTATAAGGACGGAATTCAGTACGCGGTTCAAGGATCATTGAAAGATCAGCTAGTGCATCTCGAATACGCGGCTGTAATTCTAATGCACGTTCTGTTGGCGTCATGCCCTCAGAAGAACGAATGAGTAGGGGGTCGTTAAATAAATTACGTAAACGACGCAGAATATTACTCATCGCAGGCTGGGTGACACCCAATTGCTCTGCTGCGCGGGTGACATTTTTTTCACGAAGAAGTACGTCAAGATAAATTAATAAATTGAGATCGACGCGCTCCAGATTCATAAAAAAAATACCGAAAATAAAATCCTTGAATTGCCTTGAATTATGACATATCCAAAGGGATTTGTGTAACTTAATCCTACATAAAAGCAACAGCCTTAGTGCTTATGCTTCAACTTGGCACATTCTGTCGATTTATTTAATTTTGACGGCTTTTTATGCTGTGGTTTTGTATTCAAATTGAAGGAAAATACACAGAAAAATTGTCATTTTCTGCAACTTAAATAAGCAAGTTTCAGCTTTTTATGAACTGATGAGTCTAGAAAATAGGGCCGAAATTTGATGGTTGGTCCAAGTGGTGTATTTTATAAGATTAATAAAAACAAATATTTAAGTAGTATTTTTGTATTCTTGAAAAATGGTTATACATATATTTTTTTAGAAAATACTGAAGATTAAGCCAGAATATTGGATAAAACACTTGCCAAAGACTAAGCTGTGATACATGTTGATGAGGTGCTTTAAATCTAGACTAATTAAAATCAGGATTTATTAGCGATCATTCGATGCCAATCCGCAAAAGGAATATATCATGTCTACATATCAAACAGCGATTGATGCAATCCGCGAACTAAAAGCAAAATTCGGCGACACTTGGCGCGATATTAGCCCAGAAGATGCTGCGCGTATGCAAATGCAAAACCAATTCAAAACTGGTTTAGATATTGCTAAATATACAGCTGCGATTATGCGTCGTGATATGGCTGCTTATGATGCTGATTCTAGCAAATATACTCAATCATTAGGTTGCTGGCACGGTTTTATCGCGCAACAAAAAATGATTGCGAACAAAAAATACTTCGGTACAACTGAACGTCGCTATATCTACCTTTCTGGTTGGATGGTTGCTGCACTTCGTTCAGAATTTGGTCCACTTCCTGACCAATCTATGCATGAAAAAACTTCTGTACCTGCTTTGATCGAAGAAATCTACACTTTCTTACGTCAAGCTGATGCGAAAGAACTTAACGATTTATTCCGTGCGCTTAAAAAAGCAAACGAAGCTGGTGATACTGCTAAAGCTGCTGAAATCACTGCTCAAATCGACGGTTTCCAAACTCACGTTGTGCCAATTATTGCGGACATCGACGCTGGTTTCGGTAACGAAGAAGCGACTTACTTACTTGCACGTAAGATGATCGAAGCGGGTGCTTGTGCACTTCAAATCGAAAACCAAGTATCTGACGCGAAACAATGTGGTCACCAAGCTGGTAAAGTAACAGTTCCACACGAAGACTTCATCGCTAAAATCCATGCATTACGTTATGCATTCTTAGAAATGGGTCTTGATGACGGTATCATCGTTGCGCGTACTGACTCTGAAGGCGCTGACTTGACTCAAAAAATCCCTGTGGTTAAAGAGCCAGGCGACATCGCTTCTCAATACATCAGCTACTTAGACACAACTGAAATTGACATTGCAGATGCTCAAGAAGATGAAATCTTGATCAAACGTAATGGTAAATTACACCGTCCTAAGCGTTTAGCTTCTGGTTTATATCAGTTCCGTGCTGACACTCAAATTGACCGTGTTGTACTTGACTGTGTATCTAGCCTTCAAAATGGTGCAGACCTTCTTTGGATCGAAACTGCGACTCCAAACGTAGAAGAAATCGCTCACATGGTTAACCGTGTACGTGAAACTGTTCCAAATGCGAAGCTTGTTTATAACAACAGCCCATCGTTCAACTGGACTTTAAACTTCCGTCAACAAGCTTACGACCGTTGGGTTGCTGAAGGTAAAGACGTTTCTGCTTACGACCGTGCTAAATTAATGAGCGCTGAGTACGATGCTACAGAATTAGCTGCTGATGCAGACGCTAAGATCCGTACATTCCAAGCAGATGCTGCTCGTGAAGCGGGTGTATTCCATCACTTGATCACACTTCCGACTTACCACACTGCTGCTCTTTCTACTCATGAGCTTGCACAAGGTTACTTCGGTTCTGAAGGTATGTTGGCTTATGTTGCTGGCGTACAACGTAAAGAAATCCGTGGTGGTATTGCTTGTGTTAAACACCAAGCAATGGCGGGTTCTGACATCGGTGATGATCACAAAGAAATCTTCTCTGGTGACAACGCTCTTAAAGCGCACGATGATGCTAAAAACACAATGAACCAATTCGCTGCTCACTAAGCACTGAACTGATTCAAAAGAAAACCCTGCGAAAGCAGGGTTTTTTATTGCTTTAAAATAAATACTTAAGACTGAATCTTTGTTTCAAGAAACTAATTTTGGCCTTTCTGACTATTAGTGATCAGACGCGTTCTATTGAAAGAATTTATTCAATGAGGTCTATCTTTATTAATCTAAGGACGTTGTAAAAGAGACTTTATTTAAAAAGAGCAAGTGAATTGAATGGCTGAGTTGAATGATTCCATCAAAATACAAACATAAAAAAACTGCTCATAAAGAGCAGTTTTTTTATTTGGGAAATAATAAATTATTTCTCAACACCTGCTGGTTGACCTGCAAGTTTTGCATTTGCATAGTCCCAGTTTACTAAGCTTTCTAAGAAAGTTGCGATGTACTTAGGACGTAAGTTACGGAAGTCGATGTAGTAAGCGTGTTCCCATACATCGATTGTTAATACTGCAACTTGGCCATGTGCAAGTGGAGTGTCTGCATTGGCAGTTTTAGTAATCGATAATTTACCGTTTACTTCATCAGCAACTAACCAAGCCCAACCTGAACCGAATTGAGTTGTTGCAGCAGCAGTAAATTCCTCTGCAAACTTTTCATAGCTACCAAAAGCTTCTTCAATTTTCGCTGCAATCGCGCCTGTAGGTTTACCACCACCATTTGGCTTCATGCTGTTCCAGTAGAACGTGTGGTTCCATACTTGCGCAGCATTGTTAAAGATACCCGCTTTAGATGCATCACCAGCAGACGCTTTGATGATTTCTTCTAAAGTTTTGCCTTCAAGGTCAGTACCTTTGATTAAGTTGTTTAAGTTAACAACATAAGTATTGTGGTGTTTGTCGTGATGGTATTCTAAAGTTTCGCGAGTGATATGTGGCGCTAAATCATCATAGCCATATGGAAGTGCAGGTAAAGTAATGGTTGTCATGTTTCATTCCTTGCAAATTTGCTGGGTTTTACATTAAGTGCCTTTATTGTAAATGATTCTATAGACAATAGGGCAGTCTTTTAATACACAAAATATGCAAAAAATTTCGTTATGAGACATATACGATACAACAATGATTAGAGTTTTTAGCTCGTTTAGTGAACGCTCTAAAACACTCTAACCCGTTTTTTATGGAGATACTGAATCAGGCCGAGCTGATTCGAAAATTATTATACTTTTGCTTGTAACGCTTGGTGATAACGGCGATTGACCTCATTCCAATCCACCACATTATAAAATGCAGCAATATATTCAGGACGGCGGTTTTGGTATTTTAAATAATACGCATGTTCCCATACGTCTAGACCTAAAATAGGTGTATTGCCGTGCATCAGTGGCGAGTCTTGGTTGCCACTACTTTCGACCACTAATTTGTGTTCAGGTGTCACACTCAGCCATGCCCAGCCACTACCAAAACGACTAATCGCTGCTTTGGTAAATGCATCTTTAAATGCATCGAAACCACCCAGTTGCTGCTGGATGGCTTCAGCAATAGCACCTGTTGGTTCACCACCTCCGTGTGGGCTCATGACTGTCCAAAACAGTGAATGATTGGCGTGTCCGCCACCATTATTGATTACCATATTTTTAAGCTCTGCAGGGACTTCATTCACTTTGGCGACCAGTTCCTCTACAGGAAGTTTTTCCCATTCTGTGCCTTCAATTGCGCCATTAATATTATTGATATAAGTCTGATGGTGTTTGCTATGATGAATTTCCATGGTTTTGGTATCAATGTTCGGTTCGAGTGCATCATATGCATAAGGAAGCGCAGGTAAAGAATAAGCCATGTATTTGATTCCTTTTGTAATCAATGTGGTTTTATTACGATGAATTGAAGCGCCTTCATTATTCATTTAAAAGCAAATGAGAATCAATATCTTTTAATTTGCTTTTATCTATGCGAAATGGAATAAAAAATAAATTTTATTTATCATTGGTCTGTTGGGTCTTGAATTGACTTGCCAATGAAAGAAAGGGGATGTGTTCTGAGTTAGGCTTTATAAGCCCCAAGATAAGGTAAAGACGTTGCAATGCTGGTGATGCTAGCGCAAATCTTAAGTTGAAAATGGATTCATTTAAAAATTATGATGAGAAGGAGAGAAAATAATTCCACTCCTTCAAATGGTTGACTCGAACTAGATCGGATTATGGAGTTCGAAATATTCAGTTTTGATTGAAAACTGTTTTTCAATGGCCTGTGCTAAACGCTGTACACCATAACGTTCAGTTGCATGGTGACCACATGCAAAATAATGTACCCCTAGTTCTTTCGCTTCATAAAAAGTACGTTCGCTAACTTCACCAGAAATATAAGCATCACAGTCTGCTTGAGCTGCTTTGGAAATAAAATCTTGAGCACCGCCTGTGCAGAAGCCTACTTTTTTAATTGCAGTTTTATCACTTGGTAGATGAATCACATTAAAGTCAAAAATGCTCTGTAACCTTTCCTTAAATTGTTCTGGACTTAGCGGATTGTCTAAATAGGCAATGTTGCCAATAGGATGCTTTTCACTTGGATCCAAAGCTTCCAAATCTTTTAAACCAATCAAATCGGCAATCGCGATGTTATTGCCCAAAGTTGGATGAGCATCCAAAGGCAAGTGATAGGCAATCAGGGAAATATTATTTTGGATGAGTTTCTTGATACGATTGCCGCGCATGCCTGTAATTGGGTAGGGTTCACCTTTCCAGAAATAGCCATGATGGACTAGTAATACATCGGCTTGTTGTGCAATCGCGGCATCAATTGCACCTTCAGACGCAGTGACAGCGCAGACAATTTTATTGACTTCAAGCTTGCCTTCAATTTGTAAGCCGTTTGGTGCATAGTCTTTAAATTCATTTGCTTTTAAAGTTTGGTTACACCATTGCACAATATCATGCAAATTTGCCATGCGATTCCTCAAATGATTTACATCTTTTCTCAGGATCAATAAGAACATATTTTTAAATGTAACTAAAGCTAGACAAAACTTTTTTAACTTTTGCATTGATTTTAAGCAATTTACTTTACAATGGTGGAAACTTCCACTTCTTCAATAAATTACGTTCATCACATAATTTCGCCTAGAGGATTATAGACGTGCGCCGTGCATTTACATGGTTACCTTGGGTATTACTCATTCTTGTTATATTTAGTTTTCTGGCTTGGCAGAAATCACATCAACCGAAGCCGACTGTGGCTGCTGATGGCGTAAAAATGCCAGCAGAAAAGGTTGAGCCACTGATTGATACATCACGTACCGGTGGGGTGGTTTCCTATAGCGCTGCGGTCAAAGTGGCTGCGCCTGCTGTGGTGAATATTTTTACCACCCAGAAAGTGAAACAGATGAATCATCCATTACTGAATGATCCTGTATTTCGTGAGTTCTTTGGCAACCAAATGCCACAGCAACCTCAAAATGAAAACAGTCTGGGGTCGGGTGTAATTGTGCGTGCAGATGGTTATATCTTGACGAATAATCATGTGATTGCACAGGCTGAACATATTGTTGTGGCACTTCATGATGGCCGTCGTGCTGAAGCGACAGTGATTGGGACTGATCCAGATACCGATTTAGCTGTCATCAAAATTGAGTTAGACAAATTGCCAGTATTACCATTTAAGTTGAGTGGTAATGAAGTGGGTGATGTTGTGCTCGCAATTGGTAATCCATTTGGTGTCGGTCAAACCGTAACGCAAGGGATTATTTCTGCAACGGGTCGTTCTGACTTGGGGATTAATACCTACGAAGACTTTATTCAAACCGATGCGGCAATTAACCCAGGTAACTCTGGTGGTGCATTGATTGATGTTGCAGGGAATCTGATTGGGGTAAATACAGCAATCTTCTCTCAATCTGGTGGTTCGTTAGGGATTGGTTTTGCAATTCCTGCGAAGGTTTGTCAACAAGTACTGAACTCGATTTTGAAAGATGGCCGTGTGGTACGTGGTTGGTTAGGCATTAGTTTAATTCCAAATAACTTGGATGAAGATGTGCTTGCGGCAAAACCAGTTGGCGTTACAGTTGCAGATGTATTACGTGGCGGACCGTCTGATACTGCAGGAATTAAACGTGGTGACAAGATCATTCAAGTCAATAACGAGCAAATTTCTTCAGCATCACATTTAATTAATTATGTGGCATTGCAAGCACCAGAAAGTTTGATTGACGTAGTGATCGAACGTGAAGGAAAACAGCAAACGGTGCAAGTGAAAGTAGGTGAGCGTAAAGTGCAACAAAATGCGCAATCACAATATATTCCACTGCCTAAACGCCAACAACAGTAATGTCATTTTGATGATAAATAAAGGCTGCCGATGAGCAGCCTTTATTTATTTTTAGACAATAAAAAAGCGTGTTGATTCATTTGGTCAACACGCTTTTTGCATTTTATAGATTTTTTATTTTTCATTACAGCATCAAAATTTGATGATTTGATGACAGTTTTTTTATCTTAATATGACAAATAACAGTGATTGAAATATTTATTCAATGCGCACAAAAGGCTTGATTAAAGTATTCAAATAAATCTGGTGTTTGAAGCCAGATGGCAATTGAAAGACTGATCAGACAAAAAATAGAGATGACTAAGATCAGTTTAAAGTTTCGTTCAATACTCATCATGAATCACAGCCTCTTCATTGACGAAAAGATGGATAATTACACCAAAGACACTCAGAACTAAACAGGTAAGCCAAATCAAATTATAGTTACCTGTTAAATCATGATTTACACCACCTAGCCAGCCGCCAAAGAATGAGCCGATTTGGTGAGTAAAGAACACGATGCCACTGAGCATGGATAAATATTTAACTCCAAACATGTTGGCGACAATACCATTGGTGAGTGGAACTGTTGAAAGCCACAGTAATCCCATAATGATCCCAAAGCTATAAACGGTCAATGTACTCAGTGGTAGGAGTAGGAATGCAATAATTGCGATACCACGTAAACCATAGAGCAACATGAGCAGTTTTGGTTTTGAATATCGGTCACCTAACCAGCCTGCACCATAAGTTCCGACAATATTAAATAAGCCAACCAATGCTAAAAATATCGTGCCAGTTGTGGCATCAAAACCATGATCAATTAAATAACCAGGTAAGTGAACTCCTAAGAATACGACTTGGAAACCACACACTAAAAAGCCAAGTGATAACCACCAAAAAGGTTTGTGATTTTTAGCGATATTTAAGACTTGTTTAAAGCTTAAACTTGTTTGGTTTAGCGTTTTTGGCGCGGTAGCAGGAGGTGCTTTTAATAACCAAGCCAATGGCACAATGAAAGCAATTGCAAAGGCACTCACGAGTAATGCAGATGACCAGCCTATGTTTTTGAGTAAAAGCAAAGTCGATGGCAGCATGATAAATTGTCCAAATGAACCTGCTGCACTGGCAATCCCCATTGCCATACTGCGTTTCTCTGGTGGCGCAGCGCGACCAACAGCGGAGAGAAGAACAGTGAATGAGGTTGCTGACAAGGCCAGTCCAATAACCAGACCTAAGCTCAGGTTAAGTAGGAGTCCCGTAGAGCTAAATGCCATAAGAACTAAGCCGATGGCATATAGCAAGCCGCCAGCCATAACTACTTTTTTAGTACCGTATTTATCTGCGATTGCGCCAGTAAATGGCTGTGCTGCTCCCCAAATCAGATTTTGCATGGCAATAGCAAAACTGAAAATATGATGACCCCAGCCAAAACTATCGCTCATTGGAACAAGGTATAGACCAAAACCATGACGTACGCCTAATGAAAGTGCAAGAATAAGCGCACTTCCAATTAGCATCATAATCAAAGTTTTAGAGAAATTTGGATCTTGGTTGTTGTTCATACACTGTCCGTATTTATCATTTGCTATAGGGGGCTTTCAGATGATGATTGAACGATATTAAAATAGATTACAACTATAATCTATAATAACGTGTATTGGGAATGCTAAAATACTTTCTATCTATAGATGATGAATTGCTGATTCTTTATTTTTATTGAGTTAAGAAGGTTTGCTTATGCCACGTGTGTCTAAAAAGTTAGCGATCGAAAACAGAAAGAATATTGAACATGCGACGTCACGATTGATACGGGAAAAGGGCTTTGCTGTAAGTGTTGCAGATTTAATGAAAGCTGCAGGCTTAACACACGGTGGATTTTACAAGCATTTTCAAAATAAGGATGAATTGATTGATATCGCTTGCAAAGATATTTTCCAGCAATCGGTGGGAAAGTGGGAAGCCATCATAGATGAATCTGATAATGAGAAAACAGCACTGCATGATATTTTTAATGGTTATTTATCTGAGCGAAATTTGGAAAATCCTGGGGCAAGTTGCCCTCTATCTTCCTTAAGTAGCGATGTTGCAAGAGAGTCTAGTGAAAAACCAGTAAAACAGTCATTTCATCAAGGTGTGGAATCATTGCTTTCGATTTTGAGTTCACTTGACTCATTGAACCCAAAAGATCAAGAACGGATATCTGAGAATGCGGTTATCCAGTTGAGTCTGTTATCAGGCGCGCTCACACTAGCTCGCTCAGTAGACCATGAATTAGCATTAAAAATACTAGATACTGTTAAGCAGCATTTATTTGAGCAATATAAAGTATAAGGCTGAAATAGGTAAGCAGTAATTATGAAATCAAAAAAACAGAAACAACGTCTAGTTACTCCTGTTTTTTTGTACCTTGGATAATTGAGTTGCTAAAATTTAAATTCTAGACCGAGTCCAACCACAGGTTGTTTATCCTTTTTATTTGCTTGCTCAAGGGTTAAATAGCCAGCATAGCCGTAGCTTTTCACTTGTTTATTGAAGGCATAGTCAGCACCAGCCATAATTTGCTTAGCTTTAAAGTCGGCAGCATTATTTTTAAAGCGTGTATCATTTTGGCTATATTGTGCTTTGAGTGCCCATTTTTTGGCATTGGGAAGCATATATTCAGCACCCACTAACCAGCCTTGAGCATCATCAATATTATTCGCCTTCGCTGCCCATTTGGTTGCTTCAGCAGGGTCTGCATAAGTAGTTTCTTCAACTTCCGAGCGCTGGTACAAGGTTTTAATCGCTAAACCTTCAATTGGATTTAAACGACCAATTGCACGAATTGTATTAGCTGCGGCAAAAGACTGGGTGTCAGCCGTATAGGCTTGTCCTGTTGCAACATTAAGAAAGCCGCGCCCAGCAAATGTGCTTGGAATAGCCTTGTCATAACCAAGACCTGCAACGAAAAGGGGATGTTCATACACTAGACTGGCAGACCACGCATCACCTAAGCCACGACCAGCGACTTTGGCACCACCACTGGATGTCTTGATGCCAGAGGATTCTCCACTTGCAAGCAGAGCATTAAGTTTTACTGAGCCATTCAATAGATTGATTGCAGGAGATTCATATACAACAACATTGTCGATGCGGTTTTCTCCTGTAAAGATGCCACCGATATCCGCTTTATTTGCTACATAGTTATTGAAAATATCGACTGTGCTTGAAAGCTGTTTGACGGGCGTATCATGTTTCCCCACTTTGATGGTACCGAGTTGACTGTCCTTTAAGCCAACGAAGCGATTACGCTGTGTCCAGTCATTACTATCGCCGTCAGCACTCAATCCCCATTCAATCGCATAAACTGAGCTTAGACGTTCAGTCAGTTTTTCATCGCCTTTGACACCAAGATATGAACTATTTGAGCTAATTTCCCACACATCTTTATTTGAGCTGTTGGCATTTTTTTCTGGTAAGTAATCGATGCTTGCATCAATTTCGCCATAAAGTGTAGGTGCTGCAAAAGTAGTAGTGGTTAAGCATCCAAGCATAGCGAAGCTAAGAAGATTCAATTTCATATTGAGACCCCTGAAAAATGGTGTTGATGTATTTAATTTGGAAATTGTGTGGGAGGGTTTATCCCACACAAAATGTGTTGTGATTAAGCGAGAGAGTTACGTTCTAATACAGCTTGCTCGAACAATTGTTGTTCTTTGGCTTTATGCTCGACAGAGAAGCGAATGAGGATGACACTGAATGCGGCTACGGTCACCAAAGCACCTAAAATCATCAGGCAGGTTTGTACGTCCAGTAAACCTTTGAGTAAGAAACCTGCAGCAACCGCACCGACATTACCGCCTGCACCGATGATACCTGCGACACCACCTAGAGCATTGCGATCAATAAAAGGTACAAGTGCGTAAGTTGCACCACAAGACATATGGGTAAAGAGAGCAAAAACGGTCATGCTGATAATTGCAAGTGCTACGGTATTCATCTGAGAAAAAAGTATGAGGAATAAGCCTTCACATAGGATCATGATAAACAATACTTTTGTTCGGCCATCTAAACCTTTTGATATTGCAACTTTATCTGAAAGATAACCTCCGAGCGCACGGGCAAATAGGGCAAGCAGACCGAAAATACCAGCAGTCAAACCTGCTTCTTTGAGCCCCATATTAAAGTGATCGACATAGTACATTGCAGCAATGTTATGGATGAAAATTTCAATACCAAAGCATGCAGCATAAGAGACAAATAGAATCCAAACACGGTAATTACGGGCTGCTTGCATCAGAATCGCAACACCACCTTTTTTACCAGCACCAACTTCGATGCCTTGCTCACGAAGTTCTTTAAAGTTTCCTTGAGGGCAGTCTTGGGTGAATTTCCAGTACAGCATACCTACGATCAGCATCATGATGCTGGTACGAGCAATGCGATTCTCCAACCCATTGCTTGTTCTACACCAAACATGACGATTGCACCTAAGATAAGAGGCATAATTGCTTGGGTTGCACCACCTCCTGCATTTCCCCAACCTGCCGAGGCTGCATTTGCTGTACCTACCACGTTTGGTGCAAACATCACGCTGGTATGGTATTGGGTAATCACAAAGCTCGCGCCAATTGCACCAATCAATAAGCGGAAGAATAAGAAGGATTCATAGGTATTTGCAGCAGCAACACCAAAAACAGGAATACTACCAAGCAGTAAAAGAGCAGTGTAGGTTTTGCGTGGGCCGTATTTATCACAGAGTGGGCCAACGATGAGGCGAATTAAAATGGTAATGGCAACGGCCGCAATGTTGATATTGGCAATTTGATCTTTGGTTAAATTGAATTCGCCTTTGATGACTGGCATAAGTGGTGCGCATGCAAACCATGCGAAGAAACACACGAAGAATGCTAGCCATGTCATATGGAAAGCACGCATAGCAGGTGTTGAAAAACTAAATAATTTTATTTCGGTGGCTTTTTTTGCATCAATATTCATTGGTGAAGACATAACTTTCTCCTGAACTGCACGTCATTTATTTTGCTTAGTCATTACGCTGCTTAAGCAAATCGAACAGAACGGACGTCGTTGGCCGTCATCAAATTGTTTTATGAATCGTCATTGATTCAATGTGTTTGATATATAGCAAGTGCCGTGCCAGAAAAATAAATTAACCAAATGAATAATTTAAAATATTAATCATCAAGGCATTTATCAGGGGATTAAGTGAACCAAGAATATTGGTATAAATATGGGGTCGTAGATATAAGGTGTCTATGTTAGACAATCTTGTGAAAATTGCGTTCTCGTGGTGCGTGATTTTTGATCATGCTGCTTTGAAAGATTGCACAATAAAAAAAGCAGCGAGTGCTGCTTTTTTTATGAAATAAAACTTAGAAGCGGTAACCGACACCTGCATAACCTAAAAGAGGGTTGATCTCGATATCTGTTTTTGCGCGAATTAGTTCCCCATATTTAGCATCATTCACTGTTATGGTTGCTTCTCCTGTAAGGTGTGCATACGAAACCGAACCAACTGCAAACCAACGATCGTTGAAATCATAAGTAAAACCAGCAGTGGCAACAGGTGCAAATGCATCTGAAGCCTCTAATTTAACTTTTGGATCACCAGAGCTGGTCTTTTGATCCAAAGCTGCACCTGCTTTACCATCTTTAATATTGACAATCATATGTCCAGCATTGATGAGATCATTTTCGATTGCGGAATTGATTTTCAGCTCATTAAAATAAGCATACATTAAACCTAATCCAACATAGGGTCTGAATTTATTTACACCTGTTTTACCGAAATGATATTGGAGTTCAAAAGCTGGCGTCCATGCTCTAGCTGTTGCTGCTGTACCATGTGCTTCTAGGTCAGTAATGAAAATTTGTTTTTCTAAATCAATTGAGGGTAGACCTATACCTCCAATAATAGGAAGTTCTATAGATGGATGTGCTGTAGCGGTTAATGGTGCATAAATTTGCCCTTTACCTTGAATATCAACTTTTGGAGGGATACCAGCCTTAATTTCAAGTGAAACATTATCTGTGAAAAAATAGTTGGTCATGATGCCTAAAGTCATTACATCATCTGCTTCTAATCCTGTACCTGGGTTATTCCATTCGTTTAGACCATAGATTTCGGCATTACCACTTAATGAACCAGGCAATGTTTCTTGTCCCAGCGTATCAAGAAAATCAATGAAAGCAGTTGATAAATTAGGATCCATATCTTTGGAAATGCTACCTTTCACAGTTTTTATTGAAACATCCCCAACTTTAGATTGTTCTCCATTTGCGACAGCTGTATTAACTTTTACGGGTTGAGCTTTACCTGTCGGTTTTACATATAAAGCACCTACAGAAACAGAAAAGCGTTTAAAGCCATCTCCATCTTTTAGACTAAAATAAGGTGAGTCTGCGAAAGCAAGTGTAGGTAGGGCACATACGCCTGTAATCAGGCAAGCGAATGATTTCTTCATCATCGTGGGACTCCATGTCCAAAAAGTTTTTAGGATTTTTCTTGCGCCCACCATAACTCTTTTTTGAGTGTGGTTTGTTTAGTTAAAATTTATAATTGTTATGCTTATGAAAAAATTTGTTTGATTTAAATAAATTGATGAAGGGATTATGAAGAGATAAAAAAAGCCACCGAAGTGACTTTTTAAAAATAACTCAAAGATTATGAACTACATAAAGCGTGATAAATCTTCTTCAGGGCGAGCTGTTAAAACTTCGATCCCTGTTTGTGTTACTAAAATCGTATGTTCATATTGAGCAGATAACTTGTGATCTTTTGTGACAACCGTCCACTTATCACCTAAAAGTTTAGTCTGCCAAACACCTGCGTTTACCATTGGTTCAATAGTAAAGGTCATGCCAGCTTCTAAACGCATACCTGTACCTTTTTGACCATAATGTAAAACTTGTGGTTCGTCATGGAAAACATTGCCGATACCATGGCCGCAATATTCACGTACAACACTGAAACGCTCAGATTCAACATATTGCTGAATTGCATAGCCCACATCACCCAGATATGAACCATCTTTAACTGTTGCCATACCGCGATACATCGCTTCCTGAGCAACTGAGCATAAACGATTAGCAAGAATAGAGGTTTCACCACCGACGATGTACATCATGTTGGTATCACCGTGATAACCATCTTTAATCACTGTTACATCAATGTTAAGAATATCACCGTTCTTTAATGTTTTATTTTCAGATGGAATACCATGACAAACAACATGATTGACCGAAGTACAAATAGAATGTTGAAAAGCAGGGCGGCCTGGTGCGGCACCATAACCTACACAGGCAGGAATCGCTTGTTGAACATTTTCAATATGATTGCGACAGATTGTATCGAGTTCTAGTGTGCTCACACCCGCTTTAATATGCGGTTTAATCATGTCTAGAACTTCAGCAGCCAATTTCCCAGCAACACGCATCTTTTCAATTTCTTCAGGTGTTTTGATTAATCGGCGTGGGGCTGTATAAGTTGTATTCATGATCTCTAAAAACTTTTGGTAATTTGCAAGTGTCTATGGTATAAATAGCCGCCTATTTTATCAAATGCTTTTCGTGAATATATTTTACGAAAATATCTGATAACAATAGTCGTAAAAAATCCGCACATATATCGACACATTACTCTGGGTGCCTAGCAATAGGTGGAGAATGCGGATATATGGAGGCCTAACCCAAACTTTAAGGTAAAGAAAATGGCAGATTACAACGTAAGCATGCGCGACCTTCTTCAAGCAGGCGCACACTTTGGTCACCAAACTCGTTTCTGGAACCCAAAAATGCGTCAATACATTTTTGGCGCGCGTAACAAAATTCACATCATCAACCTTGAGCACACTGTTCCTGCGTTAAATGATGCTTTGAACTTTGTTAACAATCTTGCAAGCAAAAAGAACAAAGTATTGTTCGTTGGTACTAAACGTGCTGCTTCTAACATCATCCGTGAACAAGCTCAACGCGCTGGTCAACCATATGTAGATCACCGTTGGTTAGGTGGTATGTTGACGAACTGGAAAACACTTCGCCAATCTATCAACCGTTTAAAAGACCTTCAAACTCAATCTCAAGACGGTACTTTTGCTAAGCTTACTAAACGTGAAGCTTTAGAGCGTACTCGTGAGATGGAAAAACTTGAACGTGCTTTAGGCGGCGTTAAGAACATGGGTGGTTTACCTGACGCATTATTTGTAATCGACGTTGATCACGAAGCGATTGCAATCAAAGAAGCGAAAAACTTAGGTATTCCTGTAATCGGTATCGTTGATACAAACTCTAACCCAGACAACGTTGATTACGTTATTCCGGGTAACGACGATGCGATTCGTGCAGTAACTTTGTATGCTTCAGCTATGGCTGATGCGATTCTTGCTGGTAAAGAATACGCTCAATCACAAGCTAATGCACAAGCAAAAGGCGACGATGCTGCGAAAGACGCATCTGAGGCTTAATGCGTTTTGACGCAAGCTTGTCATTTTTGCGACATGTAATGGTGGCAAATTAAAGCGTCGAGAGTGCAAACGGCCCAGAGTTTCTTTGGGCCGTTTTTGTTGAACAGATTTATTTTCTACCGATTTTAGGAGATCAACATGACTGCAGTTACTGCGAGCATGGTAAAAGAATTACGTGACCGTACTGGTCTTGCAATGATGGAATGCAAAAAAGCATTAACAGAAGCAGGCGGTGACATCGAACTTGCGATTGATAACCTTCGTAAATCAGGTCAAGCAAAAGCTGCTAAAAAAGCAGGTAACATTGCTGCTGATGGTGCGATCACTATTATTCAAAACGGTAACAAAGCAATCCTTGTTGAAGTTAACTGTCAAACTGACTTCGTTGCTAAAGACGAAAACTTCAAAAACTTCTCTGATAAAGTTGCTACTGCTGCACTTGCTGCAAATGAAACTGATGCTGCGAAAATTGCTGAACTTAAGCTTGAAGACGGCGCGACTGTAGAAGAAGCTCGTGTTGCACTTGTTCAAAAAATCGGTGAAAACATTCAAGTTCGTCGTGCTCAAATCGTTGAAGGCGAAAACTTGGCTGTTTACAAACACGGTTTAAAAATCGGTGTTGTTGTTTCTTACACAGGTGATGCTGACACTGGTAAAGGTATTGCAATGCACGTTGCTGCGTTCAACCCAGTTGCTGTAAATGCTGAAGCTGTTCCAGCTGACTTGATTGCTAAAGAGAAAGAAATTGCTGAAGCGAAAGCTTTAGAATCTGGTAAGCCTGCAAACATCGTTGAGAAAATGGTTACTGGTTCAGTTGAAAAATACTTGAACGAAGTTGCTCTTGATCGTCAAATGTATGTGATCGACAACGACAAGAAAGTTGCTGACGTATTAAAAGCGACTGGTACTGTTGTAGCTCAATTCACTCGTTTCGAAGTGGGTGAAGGTATTGAGAAGAAAGCTGAAATGAGCTTTGCAGAAGAAGTTGCTGCTGCTCAAGCTGCTGCGAAGTAATTCGTATCTTCTAAAAAAACCCAGTCATTATGACTGGGTTTTTTATTGGCTGCTGAAATCTCATTTTGGCGAATGGATTTCTAGGAAGCCATTGATTATTCAGCTTCTTTCTTTAGCTCGTATTTCTCGGCTAATTCGCCGGTAATTTCTTTGCCTTCAGTATCTAAAGCTTTTAAATAGCCTTCCGCAACAAAGTATTTACGGCCATCGCCAGCTTTGTCTAACTCAATAATTGAGGTGTTTTGGCTATCGAATTTAAAGCTACCTTTGCTTTCAAACGCTTTACCATCACCTTTACCTAGATAAGTCTCTTTTAACTCAAATGTTTTATCTTGGTTCAGTTCAAGCTCAGTTTTGATCCCTTCACAATCTGCGCATGGAAGTACACCTGTATATGTACCATTCCAGTCTAATGAGTTTTCTGCGGTATGCGCGCTATCTACGACTTCAGAGGTCGCTTCTGTGGTAGTTGCTGGAGGCGTTTGCTCATCTGTTTTTGGGGTTTCTGCTTTATTACATGCCACTAAAAAAATAGATGCCAAAGAAATTGCGATTAGTGATTTTTTCATCTTAGATATAACCTCGTGAAAACAGTAATATCTAAGTTATGAAATTTAAAGGAAAAATGGTAGTAAGGGAATGTAAGGGTTGTTTAACCTTTGGTAAAGCAAGACAAGTTAACCTTGTCTTGCTTTAAAGCGAGGATTGGATTTGCAGATCACAAATAACTTGCCACGACGTTTTACAATCTGGCAATCAGGGCTACGATGCTTTGCACTTTTAAGGGATGAGCAGACTTTCATTTTGGGTCTCCATGAATAAATGTTATGTTATAATATTTCATTTATATGAGTGTGTAAAGTAAGTATTTGGCAGGGGGTAGTTTTGATAATAAAAAAAGCCCTTATCTTTCGATAAGGGCTTTTTTTGAATCTGGAGCGGGAAAGGAGACTCGAACTCCCGACCCCAACCTTGGCAAGGTTATGCTCTACCAACTGAGCTATTCCCGCAATAGGACGCATTATAGAGAGTTTCATTCAAGTGTCAACTCTTTATAATGCTGAGTGTTTAATTAATCAGCACGTCGCCAGATTGTTCCCTGACGTGTATCTTCCAAAACCACACCTTGATCCAATAAAGACTGGCGGATGCCATCAGCTTGAGCAAAGTCTTTGGCTTTTTTCGCATCAACACGTTGTTGAATAAAACTTTCAATTTCAGCATCGGACAGGGTAAGTGCTTCCTGACCAATATCTGATTTGAGGAATTCATCAACATCATGTTGAACTAAACCAAGAATTTCAGTTAAGTGGCGTAAGGTAGAGTAAAGAACAGAAGCTTGCTCTGCTTGTTCATCTTTCACCGCACGGTTGAGTTCTTTATTCAGTTCAAAAAGTACCGCCATTGCTTCAGCAGTATTAAAGTCATCACACATAGCATTGTTAAAACGTTCAACAAAGCCCTGTTCTAAGGTATCAACAGTTGTTTGACCATAGACTTGTTGATAGGCTTTAAATGAGTGATAAAAGCGGCTCAGTGCTGTTTTAGCTTCTTTTAATGCCACATCAGAAAAGTTAACTGGACTACGATAATGTGATGACACAATGAAGTAGCGAATCACTTCTGGATGGAATTTCTCCATGACATCGCGAATGGTAAAGAAGTTACCTAAAGACTTAGACATTTTCTCGCCATCAACATTGATGAAACCAACATGCATCCAATAGTTTACATATTGTTCACCTGTTGATGCTTCACTTTGCGCGATTTCATTTTCATGATGCGGGAACATCAGATCTGAACCACCACCATGAATATCAAAATGATTGCCTAGGCAGCAAGTCGACATTGCAGAGCATTCAATATGCCAACCTGGACGGCCATTGCCCCAAGGTGATGCCCAAGCTGGTTCATTCTCTTTGGCATGTTTCCAAAGAACAAAGTCAAATGGATGTTTCTTTTCAACTTCGACATCAACGCGTTCTGAAGCGCCTGCTTGCATGTCATCCAATTTACGACCAGATAGGCGGCCATATTTATCGAATTTGGTCACTTCAAAATAGACATCGCCATTGGCAGAAGGGTAAGCGGCGCCTTTATCAACCAGTGTAGTGATCATATTTTGCATCTGATCAATATATTCAGTTGCTTTTGGTGCTTCATCTGGTGCAGCACAACCTAGGTTTGCTGCATCTTCGTTCATTGCATCAATAAAGCGTGCAGTGAGCTGTTGAATGCTTTCACCATTTTCATTGGCGCGGGCAATGATCTTGTCATCGATATCGGTAATATTACGAATATAGCGAACTTTCCAGCCTTGGCTACGTAAGAAGCGAATGATGTAGTCAAATGCAACCATAACCCGAGCGTGCCCGATATGACAGTAGTCATAAACTGTCATACCACAGACATACATATCGATTTGACCTTCTTTGCGTGGGACAAATTCAACTTTTTTACGTTGCTCAGAATTATATAGAACAAAAGGTTGCATAAGGGTTTTCAAACACTCTACAAAAATCGTTATTCATCATAACGTATGCACCATATTTCATAAAGTTGTCAGTAGAAAAAAGATGGCTTTGGTAGGCAATATTTTCTTTATTCAAAACGTAATTTGCTGGTCGCCCGAAGCTGGGCTTTTTTGCAAAAAAATAATAAATCATCGCTGTTGCCAAAATACCGATCAACCAAGAGATATCGACACCACCTAATTCTTTGGCGATTGTACCTGTAAAAAACTTACTATGAATAAAGGGGAGTTGGAGTAAAACACCCATCACATAGCAGCCAATCCCAATACTATTCCAACGTCCATACTTTCCGTTCGGATCGTATAGTGCGGCTACATCGCACTCTTCTTTAGAGATGAAATAGTAATCGACTAAATTAATTGCACTCCAAGGAATGAAGAAAGTGAGCAAGAACAAGATAAATGCTTTAAAGCTGTTTAAGAATGTATGTTCACCAAGAACTGCAATCATGGTTGAGATAGCAACCATACTCAGAACGATACATAACCGGGTTAGTTTGGAAATTTGATAGTTCGGTTTGAAGCTATTCCAAATGGTCGCAATACACATGAAACAACCGTAGGCGTTGAGCGTTGATAGGGTGACTTTGCCAAAGGCGATACTGAAATATAAAAAAGTAATCACCAGTGCAATGGCATTCATACCAACGACATATTGCACTTCATTTCCGACAAAGCCGCCTTGTGAAATTTGTGCAATCAATACACCCAAGGTCATGGAAATTTGCGAACTGAGGAGGGAACCTAGACCAACAGCCAAAAAGACACGGGTGGAGGAGGTGTTTGATGGTAGGTATCTGGAATAATCTGCAACATAAGGACCGAATGAAATTTGCCAAGAGGCCGAAAGCGAAATTGCCAATAAAAATGATGGCCAGCTAAATTTTTGAACTGCGATTAAGGCTGAGAAGTTTGAATGAGTCAAAATTTGGCTCAAAATAATCATAAAAGCAATAATGCCAATGATACTTGCAACTTTTCCGACCCAGTGAATTAAGCGATAACCAATGGTTGCAAAGATCACAATAAAAGATGCGTAAATTAAAATACCTGTTGTGCTGCTGACATTGATCAATTGTGCGATGGCTTTACCTGCCAAAACCTCTCCTGTAGCCGTGAATCCTATATACATCAGACAAACCAATAGAATTGGGATGCAAGCACCATATACCCCAAATTGAACACGGCTTGAAATCATTTGCGGAAGGCCAAGCTTTGGACCCTGTGCTGCGTGTAAAGCCATTACAATGGCACCGAAGTACTGTCCAATAAATAAGCCAATAATGGACCAAAATACATCGCCACCGAGTACAACGGCCAAAGCGCCAGTCACAATTGCTGTTATTTGCAGGTTGGCGCCAAACCACAAGGTAAATTGACCAAATACGCTGCCATGTCTTTCATGTTCTGGAATGAAATCAATACTGCGGTTTTCAATAAATTGGTGTTTTTCTTTCTCATCCAGTGAGCTCATCTTTTACTCCTTGTCCATGAAGTATTGATTGTTATTAAAAAATAACTGATTCCGTTTAGGTGTATTCTTGTATGATCTAATCTGTATATGTATATACAACTTGTCTCGGATTCAATCAAATTTATTTGTGTTAAAAAAGGTAAGCCTTGCGTCCATGATTAAGTCGTAAATTTGGTACAGATGAGGAAGGTCAAAATTCTACATTTAATATTTATTTGCGATGCGCTATAACACTTCGAAAGCTCTCCATTTTTCATGAAAACTTATACATTTAGAAACGTGTATCATGTGCAAATATGCTAGAATCTCCACCATTCTTTTGATTAAAATCATCTACCATCAGGTGGATAGAGTATTATTTTGAGTCAAACTCATATGTCACAAGCCATAGATTTCCAGAAAAGCGCATTAGAAACATTGCGTGTCGAACAACAAGCCATCGAAGTCCTTGCCGCACAAATTGATGAACGTTTTGATGTTGCATGTGAAATACTTTTGCAATGCAAAGGGCGTGTTGTGATTACGGGTATGGGCAAATCTGGTCATATTGGCCGTAAAATGGCTGCTACCTTCGCGTCGACAGGTACACCATCATTCTTTATGCATCCTGGTGAAGCTGGACATGGTGACCTTGGGATGTTGGTACGTGGTGATGTACTCATTGCGATTTCTAACTCGGGCAAGAGCGATGAAATCATGATGTTGATGCCATTGATCAAACACTTAGAAGTGCCGTTAATTACCATCAGCCGTGATGATAAAGGGCCGATGCCACAAAATGCGGACGTTGTCTTGACTCTGGGTGAGGCTGATGAAGCATGCCCACTTGGTTTGGCGCCAACTTCAAGCACAACCGCAACTTTAGTTTTGGGTGATGCCCTTGCAGTGGCATTGTTGGAAGCACGTGGATTTACCGCAGATGACTTTGCGCGCTCACACCCTGCGGGTGCACTAGGCAAACGTTTGCTCTTGCATGTAAAGCATTTGATGCATACGGGTGATGAACTCCCTAAAGTTCGACCTGATACGCCAATGAACAAAGTGCTCTATGAAATTTCTGACAAGCGCTTAGGTTTAACCACCATTGTCGATGAAAATGACACATTGTTGGGTATTTTTACAGATGGGGATTTGCGTCGAATGATTGATCAGCAACAAGGCTTTGATGTAAATCTGCCTGTTTCTGAAGTCATGACCAAAAGTCCTTTAACGATTTCTCAGGAAGCCCGTGCAGTCAAAGCATTGGAAAAAATGCATGAGAAAAAAGTGAATCAATTTGTTGTTATTGATGATACCAATAAAGTGATTGGTGTGATTAGTATGCATGACCTTATTCAGGCAGGAGTAAATTAAGCCATGGCATCTTATGCTTTACAAGAACAAGCACGTCATTTACAAGCATTGGTGCTTGATGTGGATGGAATCTTAAGCGATGGCTTTGTTACTTTAACCAATTCAGGTGATGAGCTTAAATCATTTGATATCCGTGATGGCTTAGGAATGAAATTGGTCCAAAAAGCGGGCATGAAAGTGATTATTATCACGGGACGTAAAAGCCAGATTGTTGAAAAACGCATGTCTGATCTCGGCGTCGATCTGGTCTTTCAAGGGCGTGAGGACAAAGGAGTTGCATTGCGTGAAGCTTGCGCTCAATTGGGATTATTGCCTGAAGAATGTATTTATATGGGTGATGATTGGCCTGATTTATCTGCATTCGCGATTGCGGGTATGAAAGTGACTGTACCGAATGGGCATGAAGAAGTACGTCGTCGTGCTAACTTGGTGACTCAAGCGATGGGTGGCCGTGGGGCAGTTCGTGAAGTATGCGATATGTTGTTGATGGCAAAAGGTGTTTACCAAGAACTGCTTGAAAAATATCTTGCGGTACCACATTAATATAGTGTTGATTTGCTCAAAGGTTAGGTAACCCTGTTTATGGATACCAAAATTTTATATGTTGTTGCTGTTGCCGTTGCTGCTGTCAGTGGTGGCTATTACTATTACAGTGGCAAAGCAAAAAAGCTGGATGTCGATTCTGCAAAGAATATGACATATTCAGCACAGGGTGTTCATTTAACCCAAACGGATGAGCAAGGTAATTTGTATATCCGAGCTGAAGTCAAACAGTTGCAACAAAATATGCAATTGAAAACATCTAAGCTTGATCAACTGAATGCGGTAATGTACAAACAGGGCAAACCTGACGCAACGTTTTATGCAAAACAAGCCAACGGTTTTGATGACAACAGTAAAGTCATATTGCTTGGCGATGTCGTTGCGACAAAATTGTCCGATCAGGGAAACAAAATGGAGTTTCATACGGATGAACTCACAGGTTACCCAAAAACAAGAGAGCTTGAAACGCAGCATCAGGTTACGGTTCAATCGCCGTCAGCTGAGTTTGTGAGTCAGGGTCTAAAGGCTAATTTAAATAATGGTCAATATGAATTTTATAAAATTCGAGGAAAGTATGCGCCAAGTTCTTAATTCAAAATCTCGTTCTACTTTCCTGAAACAAGTCACTTGTATTGCCGTTGTTGCGCTTTCTTCTACGGCTAGCTTTGCATTGCCATCAGATCGTAATCAACAGCTTTCTTTGGTTGCTGATCGAGCAACATATAACGATAAAAGTGGTGTGACCACTTACACGGGCAATGTTGTGATTGAGCAAGGTACGATGAAGCTTCAGGCTGACTCGATTGTGGCAAATTTAAATAGCAAAAAAGAGATTCAAATTATCACAGCGAAAGGGCAGCCAGCAAAATTCCAGCAGCAAATGGATGCGAATAAGGGTTTAGCTCGCGGTGAAGCACAGACAATCGTGTATAACGCTGATACGGGTATTCTTACCTTAACTGGTAAGGCTTATCTGTTGCAGGATGGCTCAAGTATTCGTGGTAATAGCTTAAAATACAGCATGAACAAAGGGGATGTTGAAGCACAAGGTTCTTCAAGCAATCGTGTGCAAATTATTATTCCACCTTCAAGCTCAAAAAGTTTTCCAGGGGCGCGTGATTAATGGAACAATCGGTGCAGCAACCGCAAACGCTTTGTATTAAGCACTTAGCCAAAAACTACAGTAAACGTTGGGTGGTAAAAGATGTGTCTTTTACCATGCAAAGTGGACAGATTGTGGGTTTGCTTGGACCGAATGGTGCTGGTAAAACCACAAGCTTCTACATGGTCGTTGGTCTTGTTCGTATGGACAAAGGCGAGATTCATTTAGATAACCTTGATTTGTCTGATCTTGCGATGCATGAGCGTGCGCGTAAGGGCATTGGTTATTTGCCTCAAGAAGCTTCAATCTTTAGAAAGTTGACGATTGCTGAAAACATCATGGCAATTTTAGAAACACGTAAAGATTTGAATAAGCAACAGCGTCAGCAACGCCTCAATGAATTATTAAATGATTTTAAAATCAATCATATTAAAGATTCATTGGGAATGAGCGTGTCAGGTGGTGAGCGTCGTCGTGCTGAAATTGCACGTGCTCTAGCAGCTGATCCAAAGTTTATGTTACTAGATGAACCTTTTGCAGGGGTTGACCCAATCTCTGTTGGTGATATCAAAGATATTATCCAGACGCTTAAAGATCGTGGGATTGGTGTCCTGATTACTGACCATAACGTCCGCGAAACTTTAGCAATTTGTGAAAAAGCTTATATTGTGAGTGAAGGGTCTGTAATTGCTGAGGGCACACCACAAGAAATTCTAGATAATGAGCAAGTGCGTAAAGTGTATTTAGGTGATGACTTCGTCGTTTAAATCAACCGATTGTCACTTTTAAAAGGAGAACCGTAAGGTTCTTTTTTTATGTCTAAATTTTAAAAATTTTGAATCGTCTAAATCGAAATATGCCAATTTAAAAATAATATGTTGATAGATAACTATTTTATAAATTTAATTATCTTGGCATAATCTATAAAAATGTGAACTGATTTACAAAAATATACACATATCTAGCGACTAAATTGTGTGTCGAACGTAGTGTTTTTTATAAAAAAATGCTTAAAATGAAAATGCTGAAATGATAACAATACGAAAAAAATATGAACTTGCAGAATGATATAAAAGTGAATAATGGATCATGGAAAAAAAGTATGGATTTTAAGTGGTTACTTTATGTAGCAACCTTATCTGTGCCAATGACTCATGCAACAACACCAAGTGAACAGTATCACACTTTAAAGAACAATATTTCTAAGCTTTTTGTCCCCAAAAGTAGTGATGAGTTTAAAGTGGCTCAAATGCAGAAATTGAGTAATTTCTCTGTAGATGCCTCACTGGGCAGTGATTTGCCAGTTGTTGGTTCTGGACGTCCACAAGATACGGCTCCTGCCGCTTTTTGGCAAAATCAACGGAAAGTATTGAAAGATGCCGTACAGATTGCCGTACAGCGTAATCCTGAAATTTCTCAGGGAATTGCAGCACTGGCTTCGCAAAATGCAAATATTGACGTTGCAAAGGCGGGTTACTACCCACAAGTGGGTGGAGGAATAAGTACAGGTGACTTAGGTAAAAAAAGTACGCGTGGTCAACAGTTACTGACCTTAAGCGCTACTCAAATGATCTATGACTTTGGCAAAGTTAAATCGGGAGTGGATGTCGAAAAAGCTAAAGTTTTAGTCGGACAAGCCAATGTGCTGGTAAAAATTGATGATATTTCCTTAGATGCCGCACAAACCATCATTAATATTCAGCGTTATCAAAAACTCATCCAAATTGCCAATCAGCAGATTGCAGGGATTAAACGTATTCAAGAAATGGCAAACCTGCGAGCAAATGCAGGGATTAGTAGTCAGGCCGATCCAATACAAGCACAATCATATTTGCAGTCTGCGCAATCCGCGATGATCGCGCAACAATCCTTATTGGGCCAATATCAGCAGCATTTGTATACCTTGTTAGGATTTGATGCGCGTAATACACAATGGGCCATTTCAGATGAGTTTGTGAAACAGTCCGATTTATATGCAGCACCGCAGTTTAATACCATTCCACAAATGATTGCAGCGCAGGCTGGAATTGAAGTGGCACGTAATCAAAAATTACAGACACAGGTAAGTAATTATCCAACACTCGCTTTAAAAGGTGAATTGAGTCAGGCTTTGCATGGACGAAATCCCGGCAATGATAAAGAGGGTGGATTTGATAGTGCTATTATGTTTGAAGCCAGTAGCCAGTTTTATCAAGGGGGAGCAACCTCCTCGAAAACAAGAGCTGCCAGTTTTGCTGAAGAGGCAGCAAAAGCACAGGTGAATGCAGTTTATTTAAAAGTACTGGATCAAATCAGAACCAGTCGAGAACAAATTGAAAATAAGCAACGCCAAATGCAGGTGTTGGCAGGACAACAAGCAACAACAATACGAACCCGAGAACTTTATCAAGAACAATATAAATTGGGAACACGAACTTTGGTCGATCTGCTCAATGCAGAACAGGCGATTCATAGTGCGAATTCAGAGGCAGAAACAGCACGTTATGACATTTACAGCAGTATCGCACAGTATATTGCTGCAACAGGACGTTCTCGGCAGGCCTATGACCTCAATAATATAAAAATTCAAGGATTTGAGGTACAACCATGATTACAAAAATAACTTATCAGCCATGGTTACAAGCAATTTTAACCATTGCCAAGCATTATCGAATTGAACCCTCTGAGGAACGGATTCGCTTACAACTAGACTGGAACCAGAACCAAAATTTGGATGAAGTTTTGGTACTCATCAGTCGACAGATTGGTTTAAACCTAAGAAAGGTTGCTTTTACCAATGAGGTGATCAACCCTTGGAGATTACCAGTTCTTGTAGAATTGGCTGATGGACAAGTCGGCGTAATTGATAAGGCTGATGGAGCGGGTCATGTCAGTATCCAGCTCAGTGGCGATCAAGGCTTATCACAGAAATTTGCAGTCGGTGCGTTAAAACATATTATTAAAAATGTGTATGTACTACGTCCTGAACAGTCTGTGCCTGATGCACGTGTTGATGAATATATCAAACCCTTTGAGCAAAGCTGGTTCTGGTCGATTGTATTGCAAGATTGGAAACGCTATATCGATATCATGCTGGCGTCGATGATTGCGAATATTCTGGCATTAGCAACGATCATATTTTCCATGCAAGTCTATGACCGTGTGGTGCCATCACAATCAGTTCCTACGCTTTGGGTACTGGCAGGTGGTGTACTGATTGCGGCCATTTTTGAGTTTGTGTTAAGACTATCCCGTGTTTACATTTCCGACATTATTGGTAAACGTGCGGATCTACGCATTTCAGATCGTGTTTTTGGTCATGCACTAAGAATTAAAAACAGCGAACGCTCTAAATCAACCGGGACTTTTATTTCACAAATTCGTGAATTAGAGGGGGTGCGTGAGCTGGTTACCTCAACAACGATGGGTGCAATTGCAGATTTACCATTCTTCTTCTTATTCCTTGCAATTTTTGCGGTGATTGGCGGCAACTTATTCTGGGTGATGTTATTGGTTGTTCCTTTAATGATCTTACCTGCGATTTTGGCTCAAAAGAAATTAGCACAGTTGGCACAAGAAGGGATGCGCGAATCTTCGATTCGTAATGCAATCTTGGTTGAAGCGGTGCAAGGGATTGAAGATATTAAGTTATTGCGTGCGGAGTCTCGTTTCCAAAACCAATGGAATCACATGAATGAAGTATCTGCTGATATTAGTATGCAGCAGCGCAAGATTGTGGGTGTGCTCACTGCTTGGACACAAAAAATTCAAGGTTTAACGTATGCTGCTGTGATTCTGGTTGGTTGTTTTGCAGTCATGAAAGGAGATATGACGACTGGTGCATTGGTTGCTTGTTCGATTTTATCTTCTCGTATGTTGGCACCGATTTCACAAATCACAGGAATTTTAGGTCGTTTACAACAGGCAAAAGTAGCGAAAAAAGGCCTTGATGAGTTGATGAAGAAACCAGTCGATCAGGCCGATCAAGCACATCTGGTTCATAAAGAAGTATTGCATGGTGACTACGAACTGAAAAATGTTGCATTTCAATATACTGAAGATGATCCACGACCAAGCCTTGCGATTCCTCACCTTAAAATTCGTGCAGGTGAGCGTATTGCGGTCTTGGGGCGTAATGGTGCGGGTAAATCAACACTCTTGCAGATTTTATCTGCGATGCAATTTCCAAATGCAGGTTCAGTACATTTAGATGATTTGGATATTAGCTTGATTGACCCTGCTGATGTTCGTCGCGATATGGGCTTACTGAATCAGAACTCGCATTTATTTTATGGCACCATTCGTGAAAACTTGACCCTTGGTGCGCCTTTAGCACGTGATGAAGACATCTTAAAAGCCCTGAAAGTTACTGGAGCACTCAGCTTTGTACATGAGAAGAAAGAAGGGTTGGACCATTTGGTTTTAGAAGGGGGCGTAGGCTTTTCTGGAGGACAAAGACAAGCTTTATTATTAGCACGTCTATTAATTCGTCAACCGAACATCTTATTGTTGGATGAGCCGACAGCTGCGATTGATGATGTGGCTGAGAAACAACTGATTGATCATTTGAGAACTTGGTTAGGGTATCGAACTTTAGTCGTTGCAACACACCGACGTGCTGTCTTGGAATTGGTTGATCGAATTATTGTCATGAATGAAGGCAAAATTGTCATGGATGGACCAGTAGACCAAGTTTTACAACAATCATCTATAAAACAAAAAATAGTTTAATATTTAGAGGAAAATGTATGAGTGAACAACAACAAAACAGCAGTCGTCCAATGAATGTAACTTATAAGGAACCTAAGTTACCTCGTTCGACACTCGTTGTTTGGATGATTGGGATTGGCTTACTTTCTCTCTTAATCTGGGCGTGGTTATTTAATCTAGAAGAAGTTTCAACAGGTACTGGTAAGGTTATTCCATCTTCAAAAGAGCAAATTATTCAATCACTCGAAGGGGGAATTCTTACCAAGCTAGATGTGAATGAAGGAGATATCGTTGAAAAAGGGCAAGTCCTTGCACAGCTTGATCCTACTCGCCTTGCATCAAATGTTGGGGAATCTAAATCTTTATTAATCTCTGCGCAGGCAACCGCAGCGCGTTTACGTGCTGAAGTAAATGGCACACCTTTAAGCTTCCCTGAAGAAGTTCAAAAAAATCCTAAGCTTGTACAGGAAGAGACGGCACTCTATGTATCACGCCGTGCCAATTTAGACCAGTCCATTGAGGGGTATGAACAGGCTGCTAAACTGGTAAGACAAGAGCTTGCGATGACTGAGCCATTGGTTGCAAAAGGAGCAGCCAGTGAGGTTGAAGTATTGCGTTTAAAGCGAGAAGCTAACGATTTAAACAATAAAATCAATGACACACGAAATCAATATTATGTAAAGGCTCGCGAAGAATTATCTAAGGCCAATACGGATATACAAACTCAGCAACAAGTGGTGAACGGTCGTAATGACAGCTTGTCACGTGCAGTATTTAAAGCGCCTGTACGTGGTGTCGTGAAAGAAATTGATGTCACAACATTAGGAGGGGTTATTCCTCAAAATGGTAAGCTCATGACGATTGTCCCTTTAGAGGATAAGTTGCTGATTGAAGCGCGTATTTCACCACGAGATATTGCTTTTATCCATCCAGGGCAAGAAGCCTTAGTCAAAATCACAGCCTATGATTATTCTATTTATGGTGGTCTAAATGGTAAGGTTACTGTGATTTCACCAGATACCATTCGTGATGAGGTGAAGCAGGATCAATTCTATTATCGTGTCTATATTCGTACTGACTCAGACCGTTTATACAACAAAGCCGGTAAAACTTTCAGCATTACCCCAGGTATGGTGGCAACTGTTGATATTCGTACTGGACAAAAAACCATTATGGATTACTTGTTGAAACCGTTTAATAAAGCCAAAGAAGCTTTACGCGAACGCTAATTTACTGTTGATAAAAAACCTCGCATCATGCGAGGTTTTTTATTTGTGTTGTAAAAAGCTATAATCGTGTTTTAAATTTTTATTCATATTCTATGCCATTCACCCTTGCCAGTTCGGTAACTTTTGAAGAAGATATTAAAAAAAGTCGCTTCCAAGCGATTGCAGCAGTTGTTGAAAATGAACAACAAGTGAAAAGTTTTTTAGAACAAAACAAGGACTTGTCCACCACGCATCAATGCTGGGCATGGAAGATCGGCCATCATGTTCGTTTTAATGATGATGGCGAACCTTCAGGAACAGCAGGGCGGCCAATACTTGCCACCATTGAAGGTAATGATTTAACCAATGTGATTGTATTGGTGAATCGTTGGTATGGTGGAATTAAACTGGGTACAGGTGGTTTGGTTCGTGCCTACGGTGGTTGCGCAGGACAATGTTTGCTCTTGGCAGAAAAAATCGAATTGATTGAAAAGAAAGAAATTCGTTTTGCGTGTTTGTTCAATGAATGGGCGATTATGCAATATGAGCTGATGCAGCAACAGATCGAGTATCAAGAACAATATACCGAAACAGGTGTCGTGATTGAGGCACGAGTTCAAGTGCATCAAATTGAACCATTAAGGTTAAAACTGCAAGATGTGAGTAGAGGACGTGAGCAACTGAAAGTCCTAGAGGAACACGCACATGATGAATGATCCTTTATTAAAATACCGAGAGCAGCATAAGCAACGTTTGAACTATATGCCGTGGCTATATTGGACTTTAAAACCCAAACATCGCGAATGGGCTGAAGCATGGCAAGCCGAGTACCAAGCCTATTTGATGGATATGGAAACGGTTGAAATCGGTCAAAACTGCTTTATTTCACCCTTGGCCCATATCTTTGCTGAACGTGGTCGCAAGATCAGTATCGGAGATAATACCTTTATTGCTGCAGATTGTACTTTGCATGGTCCTTTAGAAATTGGCAATGAAGTGGCAATTAACCATCATTGTATTTTAGATGGCGGTCGTAGCGGGATTAAGTTACATGATCAAGTTCGAATCGCGGCTTATAGTCATTTATATGCATTTGATCATGGCATGGAAATGGATCGTCCGATCTATCAACAACCCGTTACATCTAAAGGCATTGAGATTGGTCGAGATGTCTGGCTAGGAGCGCACGTTGGAATTAAAGATGGAATCAAAATTGGCGATCATGCTGTAGTGGGAATGAACAGTATGGTGACCAAAAATGTTGAGGATTATGCAGTGGTTGCAGGGAACCCCGCAAAATTAATTCGTTACCGAAGCGAATAAAAAAGTGTATGAGATTCGATACATAAATTTAACCCACCATGCTTTTATCTATGTTAAGTTAAAAATAAGTAGAAGACCTAAGGTACATACCTAGAGAGAGGCGAAAATGAACCGTGTAATTGCATGTATTGATTCTTCACCCTGCATTGATGCTGTTGCGGAAGCAGCAGTATGGGTTGCGAAACAAACGCAAAGAGAGTTGGTACTGTTGCAAATCTTGGACTATTACCCAGCTAGTTATCATTTAGGTGAAATCAGTGGCGTGATTGGCTTTGAAAGCAATGCCATGCTGCTCAAAGAACTTGCAGAGCTAGAACAGAAACAAAGTGAGCTAGCGCTCGATTATAGTAATAATTTACTCAAACACATTTCCGAACTGATTGAAAAACAATACGGCCTAACGAGCACCAAAATTCAGGAAAAAGGCGATTTTCTGGAACAAAGCTTTAATCTTCTCAATGAAAATGATGTGGTGATTATCGGTCGAGTGGGTGAGCGAGCTGCTGAGAAGAATAAGCCGATTGGCAGTAATGTTGAAAACTTTATTCGTGGTGCAAATTGTACGGTTATTACCGTTGGGGAACATTTCCAGCCACCAAAACGCTTTATCTTTGCTTATGAATATTCACCGACCTGCCAAAAGATGTTGCAACGTATTGCACAAAGTGATTTGTTGAAAACATTACAATGCCATTTGCTTTATGTAGGTGATCACCCAGAAATGTTGGCTGAACCTGAAAAGTATCTCACTGATGCAGGTCTGGAAGTGGTTTCAGTCTATCGTTATGGTGATGTGGCACAAAATATTCTTGAATATCAAAGAGAACATGATATTCAATTGATTGTACTGGGTGCATTTAGCCACAGTAAAATTCACCAATTCTTCTTGGGCAGTATCACCACAACGATCTTCCGAAATGCAAATGTTCCACTATTAGTTGCTAAGTGATTCATTTTATTCCATATAGTTATCCGCAATTCCTGTGGATAACTGTATGGAAAAGCACTGGAGATAAATATAATTTGTTGATATTACACAACTAAATTAAATAGGTTGTTTTTTAATCTCTATTTTACGATCGCAATGGCAAAACCATCATGGCCTTTTGAACCAACCGTTTGCAAAGCCGTGCAAGAAAGCAGCTGAGGATGATCTTTCAAAGCGGTGAATGCTTCACGGATTCCTTCGATACTTGGTTTCTTATTATTTTCATCAATGATCGCACCTGCACGAATCACATTGTCTAATACAATGATTGTGCCTGGATGAGACAGTTTCAGACTGAGTTCAAAATATTCTCGGTAGCTTTGCTTATCGGCATCAATAAATATCAAATCAAATGCTTCGCTGCCTTCAGCAATCAGCTGATTCATGATATCTGCACCACGGCCTTTTTTGAGTTCGATGTTGGTCGGCATATTGGCATAATCAATATTTTCCTGCGCAATGATGACGTGAGTATCACGTCCTTCAACCGTCAGTAGATAGCCATCTTCAGGAAGGGCTTTGGCAAGCCAAATGGTACTATATGCACCGAATGTACCGAGTTCTAATACGCGTTTGCATTGATTCATCTGAATCAACATTTGCAAAAACATGCCTTGATTAGGTGCAACAGCCAAATGATTAGAAAAGCCCTGAGTATCAGTATTGTCTAACGCATGTTGAAGCCTTGGGTCTGTGGGAATTAAATGTGAATTGATATAGTCATCAATCTCGGTCCACATCTGTTGCATAATCAAGTTTACCTACGAATCTGTTAGCTGCATTTTAAACATTTATGCTCAGAGTGCAATTTGATTGCTGTATGAATCATCATCATGAAACAAAAAAGAGATCATTTAGATCTCTTTTTATGGTGATATCTGTTTTAGAAATTACACATTGAACTGTTTCGAGTAAGGTCTGGCCCCCAAGTCCGATAGCCTTGGCTATCAATATGAATTTGACCAGAACTATATAAACCAATACCTAAATCTAGGCTTTGACCATGTTGTGCCCAGAATTGGCATAACTTGAATTTTGTTTGTTCAATAAAAGCATAGTCTTGTGGCTGAGGATATTCTGGCCCGATGCGGAAATCAATGGCCGAGTTGAATAAGTGCTTTGAAGAACCTGCACCACCAGCACATTGATTCAATGGCAAATCACGATAGACTGAAGTAACTTCAAAATCCGTTAAGACTTTTGCTGCGACAAGATATTTAAAGACACGTAAGGTTGGAAGGGCATTTCCCCATAACTCACGGTTAGGCACCATATATTCTGAACGACCGCATTTTTGCCAGTCGCGTGCAGTACGTAGCAACTCAAAACTTGGAACAATATGGGCTACATTATTACGGTTTAGGAATTGCTCGTATTCACGGACACGTGCATAGTTGTCGCCTTGATTGAGCCATTGGCGGTAAGAGGCTGGTTCAACTTTATTGGGAATTGGGCGTGTAAAAGTGACTTGTTCTTGTGGGATATAAATTCTTTTACCTTGGTTTTGATTTACTTTTGTTGTGGAGCTGGTACAACCCACCATCATCACAGGGATGATAAATAATGATAATAGACCCTGTAATTTATTTCGCATCATAAAAAGGCAGTTCAAATCTGTAGGCGTATTATTTTAATGCAAAATAGCGCATGAATAATGATGTAATTGCAAAGAAATGTGTGATTCAGGTATAAAAAAGGCCAGTATTACTGGCCTTTTCAATTATTTTTCTAAATATTGTAGTTTGTCTGGTTTGCCATTCCAATCTTCACGGTCAGCTGGTTGTTCACCAATTTGCGTGATGTTATTACCCGCCCATTTTTCTGATAATTCAGCATTGAGCTCGATAAAGACTTCTTGACCTTCTGGTAATTCATCTTCAGAGAAGATTGCATTTGCAGGGCATTCAGGCTCGCAGAGTGCACAATCAATACATTCATCTGGATTGATTACAAGGAAGTTAGGACCTTCGTAGAAGCAGTCAACAGGACAAACTTCAACACAATCTTGATATTTACATTTAATACAATTTTCAGTGACAACGAAGGTCATGGCGGCAGCTACCTAAAAAATATGGTTTTCATCTTCAATGGTGTATTTTAGGCAAAAAAGACCGACATAAACAATTCCTTTTATTGATATTTATTATTCGTATCAATGAAATGGACTTATTTATATGACTTTTGTTGATAATAACTCTCAAAAACAGACTTAATGACTCGATTTATGTTTCTTTTTTAAGCCGCCACCATCTTGTTTATTGACGGTTGCCCAAGCAATACGTTCAGCCTCTTCTTGAGAGTGACCTTGCTCCAATTCACTTTCCTCAATGTGCTTCGCTTGCCTTTTCTGTTTTGCTGTATAAGCAGATTTATCACCACGAGACATGATTTTTTCCTCTACATCTATCGTTTTGATACAGGAATAGCATGGTTGTCAGGGTGAGTCGGTGAGCAATTGTTCCTTTTAAGAGCAGCTATGTAAAGAAGCTCTATCATTCATGATAGAGCTTCTTCGGGTAGATCAACTTTCAAGTGTTTGAGTTGTCTTATATAAAGCTTTCAATTGATAAAGTTGTTCAAGTGCCTGACGTGGTGTCAGGTCATCTACATCAATATTTTGTAACAACTCTAATGCAGGAGATTTTGCTTCAACCTCAATCACTTTCTCAACGACTTGAGTTTCGATCTCATGTTCAACAGCACTAAACAAATCATTCTGCACGCTACTTTGCAAATGTTGATGCTGTTGTTTTTCCAGAATCTTCAAGCGTTTTTGTGCTTCTTTAATCACGTTGGCAGGGATACCAGCTAATTTGGCAACCTGTAAACCATGACTTTGGCTGGCTGGGCCATGTTGAACTTTATGCAGCAAAATTAAATTGCCATTGAGTTCTTGTGCGGTAACATGATAATTATCAATGCCCGCTTCGCTACCCAATTCAGTCAACTCAAAGTAATGTGTTGCGAATAGGCACAGGCATTTCACTCGTTTGGTTAAATCAACCACACAGGCCCAAGCCAAAGAAAGACCGTCATAAGTACTGGTACCACGACCAACCTCATCCATCAGCACTAAAGACTGACTGGTGGCATGGTGCAGGATCTGAGACGTTTCAGTCATTTCCACCATAAAGGTTGATTTGCCTGTTGATAAATCATCAGCAGAACCAATACGAGTAAAGATACGGTCAATCGAACCTAGTTTTGCCGATTTAGCGGGTACAAAACTACCGCAATACGCAAGCAGACTAATCAAGGCCGTCTGACGCATAAAGGTCGATTTACCGCCCATGTTTGGCCCTGTAATAATCGCCATACGATGTTGGCTATCCAGGAAGGTATCATTCGGTGTAAAAGGCGCCTTATTTAAAGCTTCAACAACAGGGTGGCGACCTGCCTGAATTTTGATACTGGTTTCAGGCGTATATTCAGGTCTAGCCCAATTGTTAAGTCGAGCTTGATGTGCAAAGTTTGCAAGCACATCAATATAGGCAATTGCAGCACTCATCATCTGTAAATGCGCAATGTTTTGACGCAATTCATCGAGTAATGATTCAAACAAAAGCTTTTCACGGGCTAGGGCACGTGACTCGCTAGAAAGAACCTTATCTTCAAAGCCTTTCAGTTCTGGCGTGATATAACGCTCTGCATTTTTGAGGGTTTGACGACGAATATAGTCGGCTGGTGCTTGTTCTGCCTGCGCACGGGTGAGTTCAATATAATAACCGCTGACACGGTTGTATCCGATTTTCAGGGTATTGATCCCAGTACGTTCACGTTCTTTTATTTCCAAGTCAATCAGGAATTGTCCCGCATGATCACGGATTTTACGTAACTCATCCAGTTCATCATCATAACCTTCTGCAATTACATTGCCATCACGTAGTAATACGGGTGGACTTTCAACAATTGCAGCCATCAAATGTTGATGCAGGCTCTTAAAGTCGCCAAGCTCTTCATCTAATTGAACTAATAACTTAGATTGCTGGGTTTTTAAAACAGGATCTAAGGTGTGGCGTAGGAAAGGGATTTGTGCACAAGCTTGACGCAGTTGTACCAAATCTCGTGGACGAGCACTGCCGAGCGCAACACGACTCAGCACACGTTCAATATCGCCAATCTCTTTTAAAACTAGACGAAGCGGTGATTCATGATAGCCCTTTAACAGTTGTTCGGTTGCATCAAGGCGCGCATCTAAAACAGCCGTGTCACGAATAGGCTGCATTAACGTGCGGCTTAGTAAGCGTCCGCCCATGGCAGTTTGGCAGTCATTAATCAATTGGAACAGCGATGTACCATGATCAAACAACGGTTCAATAATTTCTAAATTGCGACGCGTGATTGGATCAAGTGCAATGAAGTCTGTACTTTGTTCAATTTGAATGGAACGAATATGCGGTAAAGCTGTTTTTTGGGTTTCTTTCGCATAGTGAATCAATGCCGCGGCAGCAGCTCTCGCGAGTGGAATCGGATCTAGTCCAAACCCAGATAATGTTGAAACACTCAACTGATCGCACAACGTTTTTTGCGCATTATTTAAATTAAAATCAACGTTTGGACGTTTGGTGATTGGACAGTCCAGATTTTTCTTAATCTGTTCAATAATATTTTTATCAATAAGATCTTCGTCAATGAGGATTTCGCTTGGCATTAAACGCGCCAGCTCTATTGCAAGTTGTTCCGGTTTATAGTCTTGTTGTTGAACTTTAAAAATACCTGCGCTCAAGTCGAGCAAAGCAAAACCAATTTGATTTTGTTGAATACACAGAGCGACTAGATTTGACGATTGATAGCTGCCAAGTAAGGCATCATCGGTTAAGGTTCCTGGCGTTAAAATACGGACAACTTTACGTTCTACAGGACCTTTGCCAGTGACTTCACCGACTTGTTCACAGATCGCGACAGTTCGCCCAGCTTTGACTAAACGCGCGAGATAACCTTCTGCTGCATGATAAGGAACGCCAGCCATAGGAATAGGTTGACCACTGGCTTTGCCACGATGAGTCAGGGTAATACCTAAAAGTTTGGCTGCTAAATGCGCATCTTCAAAGAATAGCTCGTAAAAGTCACCCATACGGTAGAACAGCAATGCATGCTGATAGTCTGTTTTGACTTTGAGATACTGCTGCATCATCGGCGTATGAGATGAAAGGTCAGCCATGATTTCAGCGCTATTCATGTATGTTAAATCCTTAAATTTAAATAATAAATAAGTTTAATTTGAACGTTTGGCTGTCTCGCCAATTCTAACAACCACTGTAAAATTCGACTTAATTGCCAAGGAAGTATACCTTTCTAAGGACTTCTTTTCTGTCAAAATTGAGCCAACAGTGTATGAGAAATTGAATGACTTCCTCAGTAGTTCATCTTAACAAATTGAGAAAGATTCACAAAAAGGAATCCGCGATGTGTGAAGAAATAAACAGCAAAAGAATGGTACTCGATGAACTAGAGCAATCGGCCAAGTGTCGCCATAGCATTCGAGTTGGTAAGCAAAAATAGCTTAGATTGTTTGCTTAGGTATCTTTTAAATCTGAAAAAATAATGTCCTTAATTGTTTGGTTTAATGGGTTTTATTGTGAATCTCATTGCTTAAAATGTGTAACAAATTATTCAAAACATAATTAGAATATAAGCTTTAATTCTATATATCATATTGATATTTAATTGATTTATTCATATTTGTTTAGGTTGTATATGATTTTTAAAAAAATAAACTCAATTCTGAAAGATTAGGCATAATCGGAGCAACTATTGTCAAAAAGGTTAACATAAATGGATCCCTCGCCGGGTACAAATTTAAAAAACAATTTCATGACTCCTTGTTTTTATTTAAGGAGTAAATAATGGAATTTTTATTAGATCCAGGGATTTGGGTAGGTTTGCTTACTCTGATCGTCTTAGAGATTGTTTTAGGGATTGATAATCTCGTCTTTATTGCCATTTTGGCAGATAAACTTCCTCCTTCCCAACGTGATAAAGCCAGAGTCATTGGTTTATCGCTCGCCTTGATCATGCGCTTGGGCTTACTGTTCGCCATTTCTTGGTTAGTCACCTTAACCAAACCGCTTATTTTTATTTTTGACTGGTCTTTTTCTGGTCGAGATCTGATTCTTTTATTCGGTGGTTTATTCTTACTGTATAAAGCGGTAAGTGAATTACATGAACGGATGGAAGGCAAAGCGGAAGTCAAAATTACCACCAATGTGGTTTATGCGAGCTTCACCGCAGTTGTAGCACAAATTGTCGTATTGGATGCCGTGTTCTCATTAGACTCGGTGATTACTGCCATTGGTATGGTGGATAATATCTACGTCATGATGGTGGCGATGGTTGTGGCCATGCTGGTGATGTTGCTTGCGTCTAAACCATTAACGGAGTTCGTCAATCGACACCCAACTGTCATTATTCTCTGCTTAAGCTTCTTGCTGTTAATTGGTATTAGCTTAATTGCCGAAGGCTTTGGTTTCCATATTCCTAAAGGTTATATCTATTCGGGTATTGGTGTTGCGATTGTCATTGAGGCATTTAATCAGTTTACGCAACGTAATCGTTCCAAGCATGAGTCGAAGATTCCGCTACGTAATCGAACTGCAGACACGATTTTAAAGCTCATGGGTGGCAAGTCTGAAACCACTGCGACAAATCCGCAGCAACATTTGGAAGCGCAAGACACATTTGATGATCAAGAACGTTATATGATTGGTGGAGTATTAATGCTGGCAGAACGATCTGTCGCATCAATCATGACGCCACGTAGTCAAATATCGTGGATTAATATTGATGAAACGCCAGAGAAAATTCGAGAGCAGGTTTTATCTGTACCGCATAGCTTATTTCCAGTCTGTCGAGGTAGCTTAGACAAAGTTCTGAGTGTGGTTCGCGCCAAGGAAATTTTGGATGTGCTGGATGATGAAACGCAATTAAAATCTTTGATCAAAGCACAACGTCCGATTTTTATTTTTGAAAAAATGAAAGTGATTGATGTGATTAATACATTGCGAACTTCCAAAGGTTCATTGGTACTGGTCAATGATGAGTTTGGGAATGTGCAGGGTGTGATTTCACCTTTAGACGTTTTTGAAGCCATTGCGGGTGAGTTTCCAGATGCAGATGAACAGCTTGATTTGATTCAAGTTGATGAAAGCACTTGGAAAGCTGCAGGCACTTTAGATTTGTATCAACTTGAATTACAGTTAGGCGTCGATTTAGTCGATGAAGAGACCGCTTATATTACCGTGTCGGGACTTATTCTCGATAAAAGTAATGGCCTAGTGGAAGTCGGCTCAATGCTGGACTATCAAGACTTACAATTTGAAGTGGTCGAGATGGAGAGCAATCGGATTAAAACGGTAATGATTCGATTAAAGTAAATCATCTTGCTAAAAGCAGCGTTCAGGGTCTGATAAAATTTTGAACTTGAATATAAAAGTCTGAATCATGGGAGTAGTTTGTGATCAACAGACTGCTCCTTTTTTAAATGTACAATAAGTAAAAAAGTAAACATATGCGCCTTTAAGCCGCTATGATTGATCCTGATAATGACAGTCTTAAATTGGACACTAAAAAAATGAAAAAAATCATCTTGGCATGTTCTATTTTGCTGCAAATACCCGCGTATAGCCTAGCCAATGATTCAACGGGTTATGTGGGTACAGGCGGAGTGGCCTATCTTAAAAATGCGCAAGTTGCGATGCAAAGTGAAGACTTATTTATTAGCAAGAAGCTGATTAAAGTGGATTACCTTTATAAAAATTTAAGCAATAAAGATGTGACGGAAACCATTTTGTTTCCCTTACCACGTATTGATAACTTCTTTGATTCGGATTTTGCCCATACGGAAGCACTGCTAAAAAGTTTTAAAATTACTGTTGATGGAAAAAGTATTCAGCCAGAAATGCATGTGCGCACCTTTATTCAAAGGGATGAAAAGTCACCGTTAATTGATGCAACAGATGTATTTAAACAATGTGGTTTTAGCCAAACAGAGATGCTTAATCCTTGGATGCGTAATAACGATAACTCTACATATTCTGTCGATAAACTAAAACAATGTAAGCAGCCACAAATGCAGAAAATATTGGCTAACTTTAAAAAAGATGATGAAATTCCGTGGTCATCTCAAGTGATTTATAGTTGGAAGCAAACCTTTAAAGCCAATGCGCTGACCAAAATTCAGCATCAATATCAACCTTTGGTTGGTGGTTCTGTTGCGCTCTATCCTGATGAATATAATCAGAACTTTTGTATGGATGCCCAATTTAAGCAGGGTTTAAAAAAAGCCAGAGCAGAAAATTCACCGTTTAATGCTTTAAGCTATATTCTGACCACAGGGGCAAATTGGGCTAAACCAATTGAAAATTTTAAATTAACGATTGAACGTGATAAGAATGAACTGGTTTCATTTTGCTGGAATGGCAAAGTCGAAAAAATCAGTCCAACTCAGTTTCAGATGACCAAGCGCAACTTTGTTCCCAAACAAGATTTGGATATCATTTTTGTGAGAGTGAAATGAGTCAACTTGCAGTTGGCTGCAAGAAAATCAATAAATAGGTAGCTTAATCAGGCTCTTCACTCCCATACTATAGCGCTATAGAGGGATATGTAATTCAGGATTGAACGTGAATTTAAAGAATCTGGAAGCATTTTACTGGGTGGTGACGCTGAATAGTTTTAACAAGGCAGCGACTAAGTTACAAACCACTCAGCCTGCGGTATCTCAAAAAATTACAGCGATTGAAAATGAATTAGGATTTAAGGTTTTAGATCGAAGTCTTCGACAAATTAAACCTACGCATAAAGGGATGACCTTATTCAAATATGCGGAAAAGTTAATGCGTTTAGAGACCGAGCTCGTGGCGGAGTTAACTGAAAATCGGCATTTGACAGGCACAATTCGTTTGGGCGTTTCGGAAACCATTGTCTACACGTGGTTGGTGGAATATATCGAGAAAGTTCAGCAAGAATTCCCTAAAGTTTCTGTGGAAATTGTGGTTGATCTAACCCCGAATTTACAAGAAGGCGTGCGCACAGGTGATCTCGATATGGCCTTTTTACTCGGACCAACGCTGGCTTTTGAATGTATTGAACAGGCACTTTGTGATTTTGAACTCAGCTTCTTAGCTTCACCTTCATTTAAAGGAGGGATTGCTCAAATGTCCTTTAAGACCTTAATGTCACATACCATTTTAACCTATCCAAAAATTACCTATCCCTATAAAGAGCTCAAAGCCAAAATGAAGGAACAGGGGCTGGATGAGCCACTTTCGATCACCAGTTATTCCTTGGCGACATTATTACGTCTTACCGAGCAAGGTTTGGGGATCGCTGTGGTACCGACCTTAACTGCTTTAAAAGAAATTACCGATGGTCGATTGGAAATATTAAATACGCCAATTAAGTTAAAGACCTTCCACTTTACCTCGATTTATATTCAAGGTAATGATGCTGCATTGAAAGAAAAATTAACCGATGTCGCCGTGATGGTTTCTGAAAGTGCGATGAAAAGCTTGAATGAGAAAATAAAAAATTGAAGTGGTTAAGCTAAGCTTCTGTGAGGACAGTGTATGTGCAATCCAACAGCTGCTGAGTTAAAAAATTATAAAAACAGCTTATCAGGAGTGATAAGTAAAATTTATCCTTAAACCGATTATAAATAAAAAGTAATTAAATTCAATGGATTGGCTTAAATTTTATATCTAAAAAGTCGTATTGTTCAGTTGGCTTGCATATGTTTTTATTTGAACGAGAAGATTTGATTACCCCTCGCTGAGTGGGAGAACAGGGAATCTTTGTGATTTAAAAAGGATTAAAGAAGATCGTTTATAAACAAAATGATGCTCTTGGATCAAGTTGAAAATCGCGTTATTGAGCTCAAATGGATGAGGAACGCATCAATATGTCTTTACTGAAATCTTCTTTGCTATCAGATCGCCAATGGGCCATTGTCGCCTCGATCTTTATGATGGCAACCTCTGCAATGGGGCCAGGGTTTTTAACCCAAACTGCTGTGTTTACAGTGAAACTAGGTGCCGCATTTGGTTTTGCCATTTTAGTTTCCATTCTGATCGATTATGTAGTGCAGCAAAACATTTGGCGTGTAGTGACACTGACGCAAATGCGTGCATCCGATATTGCCAATAAGGCTTTACCAGGCAGTGGCTATTTACTTGCATTTCTGGTGATTCTAGGTGGTTTCTTCTTTAGTATCGGAAATATTGCAGGTGCTGCATTAGGTTTAAATGCACTGTTTGGTCTGGATACCAAATGGGGCGGCATCCTCAGTGGTGCATTGGCGATTTTGATTTTCGCTTCAAGAAAAGCCACACTTGCCATGGATAAAAGCATGATCGTATTGGGATTGCTGAAAATTATCCTAATCATCATTGTGGCTGTGATTGTGATGCCTCCTGTTGGGCAGGCGGTACAGCAAACCTTTGCACCAGATCAAATCGACTTTGCGATTATTACTACTATTGTCGGTGGCACGGTGGGTGGTTATATCTGCTATGCAGGTGCACACCGTTTACTCGATAAAGGTGCGGTTGGACCTGAAAATATTGATGAAGTTGCCAAAGCAGCGACCAAGGGCATTGTTGTAGTTGGCATCATGCGCTATGTCTTATTTTTAGCCTTCTTAGGTGTGGTGGTGAGCGGTGCAACGATAGATCTTGCCAGTCATAATGCCAATCCAGCGGCACAAGCATTCCAGTATGCTGCGGGCACATTTGGTTATAAATTATTTGGCCTGATCTTTTGGGCAGCGGGTATTAGTAGCACTATTGGTGCAGCCTATACCTCAGTTTCCTTCTTTAGTGCATTTAAAAAGAATTTAACCCCAAAACAAAGCAACTATACCACCATCACTTTTATTGCCTTAGCCTTATTACTCTATGTGGTATTGGGGGCAACGCCAGCAGGTCTACTCATTTTTGTCGGTGGTTTTAACGGTTTAGTGTTGCCAATTGGTCTTACAATTTTTGTGTATGTTGCGGCTTGCCGTAGAGACTTGATGGGCAATTATAATTATCCAAAATGGTTAATTGTTTTAGGTGCACTTACGTGTGTATTGACGTGGTGGATGGGCTATATGTCATTTACAACCGTGTTTAACTATTTGACCAAACTTTAAGTCAGATAATCGTACAGCGAAAAAGGAATGATGCCATGTTTGTAGATTTAAACAGTGATTTGGGCGAAAGCTTTGGCTCATGGAAAATGGGCAATGATGATCAGATCTTACCTGTGGTGACCAGTGCCAATATTGCTTGTGGTTTTCATGCAGGCGATCCACTTGGCATTTTAAAAACAGTTCGTAAAGCAGTTGAGCTGGGTGTGACCATTGGCGCTCATGTGTCTTATCCAGACCTTGTAGGCTTTGGCCGCCGTAATATGGATGTGTCACGTGATGAGTTGATTGCTGATGTGCTGTATCAAATTTCAGCATTGGACGGCTTGGCGAAAGTGGCTGGCTCAAAAGTGCAATACGTTAAACCGCATGGCGCGCTTTATAACACCATTGCTCATGACCAAGCTCAGGCAGCCGCAGTGATTGATGCGATTAAGATGTACAACCCTGAACTGGTTTTAGTGGCTTTGGCGGGGTCAAGCTTGGTCGAGCAGGCACGTGCTGCTGGTTTAAACGTGGTGTCTGAAGCATTTGCAGATCGTGCATATAACAGCGATGGTTCATTGGTATCTCGTCGTCTAGAAGGTGCGGTTTTACACGACTCGGCATTTGTTGCGAGCCGTGTGGTGTCTATGCTTAAAAATGGTGGGGTCGAGTCAATTGACGGCGTATTTACTCCAATTCAGGCTGACACCATTTGCTTACATGGCGACACCGATGGTGCGCTAGAGATGTCGGCAGCGATTAAAGCCGAGCTTGTAAAAAACAATATTGAAATCCGCCCGTTTGTAAACAAAGCATAAGGATGAGCACCATGTATAAGGATATTAAAGTCGACCCAGCTCAGCTTGAAGCCGCGTTAGATGCGCGTTTAAAAATCCGTGCAGGTTTTGATAAACCAACGGCAGGTATGGCGGCTGGCATGACGCAGGTCAATATGATTTCGGTGCCAAAAGAGTGGGCGTATGACTTTTTACTCTATGCACACCGTAACCCGCAAAGCTGTCCAGTGCTTGATGTGCTCGAAGAAGGTATTTATGCAACCAAGCTTGCTGCAGACTCAGACATCCGCACCGATTTTCCACGCTATCGAGTTTGGAAAGATGGCGAAATGGTCGATGAAGTGACCGATGCGAGCGAGATTTATAACGCTAACCCTGATTTGGTGACTTTCTTGATTGGTTGCAGTTTTTCATTTGAAACCGCTTTGCAAGAAGCGAGTATTGAAGTTCGCCATATTCATGATGACACTAATGTGCCGATGTATTTGAGCAATATTCAGTGTCAATCGGCAGGGCGTATTTCAGGCAATATGGTGGTTTCCATGCGGCCCATTCCATCGCATCAAATTAGTGAAGCGGTAAAAATTACTTCACGTATGCCAAGCGTGCATGGTGCACCTGTACATATTGGGCACCCTGAAAGTTTAGGAATTTTGGATGTAAATAAACCTGATTTTGGTGATGCTTCACGTATTGAAGCCGGTGAAATTCCAGTGTTTTGGGCATGTGGAGTAACACCGCAAGCCGCCGTTATGAACTCGAAAATTCCTTTTGCGATTAGTCATGCACCGGGTCACATGTTTATTACCGACATTCCTGACCGCGCTTGGATGGGCTAATTGGACTAAAGAACAATTAATAAGGATAAGCAAATGCGTTTTTTATCGGTAAACGCCGATTGTTTTCTAATTGAGCTTGAGAGCCTAGAAGAAACTTTAGTGTTGTACAATAAATTGCAAAATACGCAATTGAATGGAAGTAAAGACTTAGTCCCCGCTGCAAAAACAATTTTGGTTTTTTTCAATGAGATCGAAACCAACTTTAAAACGCTGGTTGCTTCAATTCAGGGTCTCAAAATTGATGCTGAATTGGAGCGTAGCAACCAAGAAGTGATTGTGCCGATTCGTTACGATGGCGAAGACCTTTCTCAGGTGGCAGAGTTGCAAGGGCTGTCTGTTGTCGATGTGATTAGAAAGCATCACCAAAGCATCTGGAATGTCGCTTTTATTGGTTTTGCGCCGGGCTTTGCTTATATGAGCAGTCCCGACAGACCTTTTACCGATATTCCACGTTTAACGGTTCCGCGTAAAAAAATACCGTCAGGCTCTTTGGGTTTGGCTGGAAAATACTCTGGTATTTACCCGAAAGACAGTCCAGGTGGTTGGCAGCTGATTGGTACTACATCGCAAAAAATGTGGGATTTAGAACGTAAAAATCCTGCATTGCTGTTACCGGGCATGACTGTACATTTTGAAGATGTCACGCATCGTCCAACCAAAGTGACTGTGCCGCAGCAAATCACACGTAAGGTTGAGCCGAAACAATCTCTGCCACTATTTACGATCACTGCACCAAGTTTACAGATGCTCATTCAAGATGAAGGGCGTTTAAACCAAACCAATATTGGGGTTGGGGTTGCAGGTGCAATGGACTTGTCTGCCATGCATAGTGCTAACCGTATTGTAGGTAATCCAACCGATACACCCGTTATTGAAGTTTTAAATGGTGGCTTAAAAGCCAAAATGCAGTCTGCGGGTGTTATTGCAATTGCAGGTGCCATTTCAAATATTCGTGTGAAATTTGCTGATGGTCAAACCACAGATTTTGCAAGCTATCAGCCGATTGATCTCGACGAAGGCGATGAATTTCAAATTCAGCCACCAACAGCAGGTTTAAGAAACTATTTGGCAGTTCGTGGTGGCATCGATGTTGAACCAGTGCTCAATAGTGCTTCGTTTGACAGCTTGGCAGTGTTAGGGCCAGAGCCTTTAAAGCTTGGAGATACCATTTATCAAGGACAGGTGAGGGCTGCCAACATTAGTGTCAATGAAGTGGGCAAAAGTGACTTGCCACAAGCTGGCGAAGTCGTTGAGCTAGATATTATGAGGGGGCCACGCACTGACTGGTTTGAACAAGACAGTATTGAACTGCTCTGTCAACAAGAATGGCTGGTAACGAACGAAAGCAACCGAGTTGGGCTAAGACTTTCAGGTGAGCAGCTTTTAACTCGCAAAATTACCCATGAACTAGAAAGTGAAGGCACATGTATTGGTGCTTTGCAGATTCCACCGAGTGGTCAGCCTGTTTTATTTATGAATGATCATCCTTTAACGGGCGGATATCCAGTCATTGCTTCTGTTGCTAAACACCATTGGGACTTGGTAGCACAGATTCCAGCAGGTTGCCGCGTCAAATTTAAAAAAATTGCCGAATTTACAGATTTTGAGAATGAATGATGAATACAGAAAAATTATTGATCGCGAATCGTGGTGAAATTGCCGTTCGTATTATTCATGCCTGCCGTGACATGGGCATTTCATCGATCGCGTTATATGCAGATGACGACATTGGCAGCATGCATGTCGAACTTGCAGATGAAGCATGGGGCTTGGCTGGTGCGACTGCCAGTGAAACCTACCTAAATATTCCAGCCATTATCGAAGTTGCAAAGAAATCCAAAGCGACCATGGTGCATCCAGGTTATGGCTTTTTATCTGAACGTGCTGAGTTTGCCCAAGCCGTGATTGATGCGGGCTTAAAATGGGTCGGGCCATCACCAAGTGCCATTGAAAAGCTAGGCGATAAAATCGAAGCACGTAAAATTGCTGCTTCAGTTGGCGCGCCCTTAGTTCAGGGTACACAAGACCCACTTAATAATGCAGAGGAAGCTTTAGAGTTTGCCAAAAAATTTGGTTTGCCGATTGCCATTAAAGCTGCGTTTGGTGGCGGTGGCCGTGGATTAAAAGTTGCGTGGAAACTCGAAGAAGTCAAAGAGTTATATGAGTCTGCAGTACGTGAGGCAAAAGCTGCCTTTGGTCGTGGTGAATGTTTTGTCGAGCAATATCTAGATCAACCACGTCATGTGGAAGCACAGGTGATAGCTGACCAACATGGCAATATTGTGGTGCTTGGTACACGTGATTGTTCGTTGCAACGTCGTAACCAAAAGTTAGTCGAAGAAGCGCCAGCGCCATTTATTAGCGATGAGATTTATCAACAAATTTTAAGCTCGGCAAAAAACATTTGTCAGGCAGCCAATTATGTTGGTGCAGGAACGGTTGAATATTTACTAAGTCGTGACGGAAAGCTTTCATTCTTAGAAGTAAACACCCGTTTGCAAGTTGAGCATCCAGTGACTGAAGAAACCTCAAAAGTCGATTTGGTGGTTGAGCAAATTCGCGTGGCACAAGGTGAAGTACTTTCTATTAAAGAAACACCAAAAGCACAAGGTCATGCCATTGAGTTTCGTATCAATGCCGAAGATCCAGCGCGTGGTTTTATTCCAGCATTTGGTGTGCTGAGCTTATTTGAAGCACCGTTTGGTCATGGAGTACGTGTTGATACAGGTGTTCGAACCGGGTCATTGATCTCCAGTCATTTTGACTCTCTCATGGCAAAACTGATTGTAACGGGTCCAACCCGTGAAGTTGCCATTGCCCGTGCTAAACGTGCATTGAAGCAATTTAAAATTGAAGGCGTAGCTTCAGTTTTAGACTTTCATCGTGCAGTACTCAATGAACCTGACTTTACCGATGAATTTAATGCACACACGCGGTGGATCGAAAATGACTTTAAACAAGAGTTAAAGCCAACCAAACGTGGCATTCCAAAGCATCAACAACCAATATTGCTGAGCTATATTGAAATTGATGGCAAGTTACACCGTTTAGGTTTACCTGCGGGCATGTTTGCACAAGGCCCAGCAACTGAAATTCAAGCACAAACTGTCGAGCTTGAAGTGAGTGCAGAGCATTTACTAGCCCCAATTAATGGTGTGATGAGCGCTTGGAGAGTTGAAAATGGTGAGCAGGTCACCGAAGGTCAAGTGGTTGCGATTATGGAAGCCATGAAAATGGAAGTGCAGGTACTGGCACATCGTAGTGGTATTATGCAAATCGTGGCAGAACAGGGTGGTACTTATCAGGTAGAATCAATTATTGGCATAATTGAGTGATGTTTGAAACAAGTCTCTATCGCTAAAATTGAAGAATAGAAATAAGCAAAGCGCTAATGATTTATCTCTTTGCTTATTTCTATTGGATAAAGAGTTATTAAAAAATAGTTAATTTTACTTTATTTATTTTTAAGTTAAACTTTATTATTGGTCGAGTTAGTCTTTGTCTACCTGTTAGATATCAATGAAAAATAAAATAATCATGCTGATTATGATTTAAAAATAATCTCGCCCAATTTTAAGATTTTGGGTTTTAAATGTTTGTATTCTTTAGTTTTTTGTATTTGTTGCATATTGTAGAGAGAAAACATAAGTTTGTTTTAGTGTTTTTCTTATATATATGAATTTATTGATAAATATTTCTTAAATTGCTTGTGGTTGTAATAAATTCTTGTAAATAGTGATAATTTTAATGTGCTAAATGCTAATAAATTTGGATTCAAAGGGGGTAAGGTCTATTCTTATAATAGAACTAAGGGGTAGGCGTGATATATAAGAAACCATTAGTATTAGATTTTGATAAAGTGAATGAAAATGATGAGGATAATGGTGGCGCATTATTTTTAAGAAATGAGATGGTTTTTATCCTTGCAATGTGTCTATGGAATACAAATATTAGCTATAGTTTCTTATTTGTTTATATTTTTATTTTTTTCGCCGAAAAAATAAATGACTTTTACTTTGTTGTGAGTTTTTCTCTGATATTTAGTCTCGTAGTTATTGTTTTGCTATTTTTTTTACTTTTCTTTGTTGAGATAGTTTTCTCTAATCGGTAATTAAAATATGATTTATAGAAAAATAATAAAAGTATAAATCTATTTTCAAGTTGAAAAGAATAGTCGATTCATTGCAGTCATCAAATTATAAAAAAAGCCCAACAGATTTCTGATAATGATCATTTTTAATTGAGCTAGATAAATTTGTTTTGCTGGTAAAACAAAAAAATAAAATAATTATTAAACTAAGGTGTGCTATCACTCGCGTAAAAATTTGGATAGAGAATAAAAATAAATTTTTGTCGCCTCCTATGTTAACGACAGCTTCACAATCGTCAAACTTTCCTTGAAATGATAATTTTTTTTAGTGAAATGATAATTTTTTTATTCAGTTTTCCAGTAGATTTTTAGAACTATATGTGACTAATATCACAAAAAAAAGTTTTTTTGCAGTATTGGTGGGGTGGTGAGTGAGGGGGCTATAGGGGTTCTTTTAATTTGAGTAAATAATGTACTTGCATGAGTGGTTTTTGATTCCTTCTTGGAGGTGTGGTTCTTGATATGAGATAGAGTGGGTGAAATGGTTTTGAGTAAGTCTAATCAAGTAAAATTAGTGTCTAGTGCGATGCAAAACCTATTGATTTATTTTTGCGTAAAAAATAATCTTAAAAATGCAAAATATTTGAGTGACTATAAAACCAATGAATTAATTCCACTTTGGGATTGGATTGAGTTATTGGAAGAAATTAATCAAAAATATCCAAAGCCAACACTTGGGTTAGATATTTCAAAATATGCGCAGCCCAAACATCTTGGTATTTTAGGGTATATTGCACTCTCTAGTGAAAATATATTGGAAGTTCTTAATTCTTTTATAAAGTATCAAAGGTTGTTTTGTGAAACTAAACCGGCAAAAATGTCTATTTCTGATGATTTTATTATTATAAGCTGGAGTGAAGATCCATATATAAAAAACAATCATCTTGTGGATGAATTGTTGATGGGTGTTTTTTATGTGTTTTTAAATCAATTGGTCCATCCTAATATTATTCATGTTCATAAAATAAATTTTAGTACACAAAAAATAAATTTTTTTATAATTATGAGAATTTTTTTGGTTGTTCTGTGGAGTTTGAAAGTGATCATGTTGAAATATATATTTCTATGAATAGCCTTGATCTAACCGTTCCAAATGCAGATCCAATTCTCAATGATATCTTAACCAAACAAGCAAATTTATTGCTGTCAAAGCGTCCCCATCTTGATGTTTTTGATGAGTTAGTACAAAAATCAATAATTCAGGCAGTGAGTAAAGGTAATATTAGCGTGGAATACGTGGCGAACCAAATTGGTCTTCCATCTCGTATTTTTCAAATGAAATTGAAACAGCAAGGGTACACTTTTAAGGAGCGGTTAAATCAAGTTCGCAGAGATTTAGCTTTTGATTATCTTGCTGATTTAAATCTGAGTATTTTGGATATTTCAATGTTATTGGCTTATCAAGAGCAGACTTCATTTATTCGAGCATTTAAAACATGGACGGGGATGAGCCCATTGCAATATCGAAAGAAAAAAATCTTAAATCATCGTTGATAATTTCATCATTTACTTTTTATTCATTACTTGAGAGTGGTTAAATCGTAGTGATTGTGAAGACCTGTATTCACGCTACAACTTTGATCAGATTTCATCCGTTCTTTTATTCGATTGTTCTTGTTCGGTGTTGTATCAATCATCAAGGTGATGTCTTTTTTGACGATCCTTCAAAATTGATTGTTCATTCTAAAAAAATGGAGAAGTTATTTACATATTCTCAAATGTAAATGATAATTACTATTATTTATGGTGTTTGCATAATTTAATGATAAATCCTCTCCCAACGCATGATAGACATACGTTGATTCAAAATCGTGATCCCGATTACTATGTCGCACTGAGTCGATGCCTTAATTCTTTCATTGCTTACTTCAATATTGAAGAAGTTGACTGTTGCCGAACACTAATTTTTTGATTCTATTATTTTTATTTAAATCCTTAATTATTTTATCGCCTATTTAGGAGGACGATGAATTTTTATCTTTTGGTGAAGATGTATGTTTCAAGTTCTCTCTCAAAAAACGGTGATAAAGCCACTTGCACTAGCTATTGCTTTATCTATGAATGTCTTAACAGTACAGGTCTATGCAGATAGTAATACAACAACAGTTTTAGTGAATTCGAACAAAACTGTAGCATTGCCTAAAAGCTCATCCACAGCCAATGATCAGAACCAAATTTATCAAATGACACCAATTGTGGTGCAGGCAGAGAAAGAAGATACCATTCAGTTTGGTCAGAGTGTATTAAACCAAAAAGCCATCGATCGTTATCAGGCAAACAATGTTGCTCAATTGCTAGATAACATGCCAAGTGTTGGTTCCGCTGGTTCGCCAAGACCAGGTGGGCAAACCATTAATATCTTAGGGATGGGTGGGGTTGAAGATGTTCCAATTACATTGGATGACTCGGTAAAAAGCTTTGATAAATACCGTCAGGGTTCAGTCTTTATTGAGCCCGAAATTTTAAAGAAAATCACAGTAGATAAAGGGCCACATAACGTTGAAGTTGGTAATGGTGGTTTTGGTGGAAAAGTCACGTTGGAAACCAAAGATGCAACTGATTTGCTTCGAGATGATAAAAATATTGGTGCTTTTTTAAAGTATTCAAGGTTCTCCAATAATTCACAAAACACCTATACAGGTGCGGTATATGGCAAAAGTGAAGATGGGTTGGTCGATGCAATGTTCTACTATACCAATCGAGACAGTGGTGATGTTAAACGCCCAGATGGCACCAAGTTTTTATATTCTGCACAAGAGCAAAATACCTATTTGGCCAAGCTGAATTTCCATCCGACAGACAGTCAAAAAATCACATTAAATGCGATGCAGGGTGGACATAAAGGTTGGGAACCATTTGCGGCTATGCGTGATCAAGATGCTGTACCAACTGAAGCGGATATTAAAAAATATGGTTATGAGGAGGCTTGGAAGCGTCGTCTAGTCTACCGTGATCAAAACGATATCAGCTATTCGATGGGATATGAGTTTAACCCAGACTCAAATCCATACCTTAATCTAAAAGCTACCGCATCTTATTCAAAGACGGATCAACATGATCAAAGACTACCGAGCGTTAATGGATCAGCGGCAACCTTGGGCAATGAAAGTTGGGTAACGTATACCAATACGGCGCTTAAACTCAGCAATATCAGCGATATTGCAACTGAATACGGTACGCATAAATTAAAAGTGGGGGCGCAATATCAAAAGATGGAGCAGAATTCCCTGATCTACGATAAGAACAATGCCAAAAAGCCTGATTATAACTTTGGTTATTATGAACCCTATTATATGCCATCAGGTGAACAGCAAATGTTGAGTGCCTTTGTGGAAGATCAATATCAGATTAATAATTTCACCATTACGCCATCACTTCGCTACGATCATATAACCAATACAGGCAATCCAAACCGAGCACCACGTTATAATGACCCTAGTGCTGGGCATGATTATTCCAGCAAGACCTATACAGGTTGGTCTCCACGTTTAGCTTTGGCATGGAAGCAGGCTGATTATCTGACTTGGTTTGCCAATATCAGTAAGACATGGCGTGCTCCGCGGGTAGATGAACAATATTATGTACAATCAGCGGTGACATCCGTGCCTTCGACCAGCCGTTATTTACGACCTGAAAAGATGCTCGCGATTCGTTTAGGCAATGAAATGAATTTTGATGATGTGTTTGCATCAGAAGATCATTTACAAGTTCGTCTGACTTATCATCGTAATCGAGGAAGTGACGAAATCTTCCGTAACCTTTCAACTTTTTGTAAGGTACAAGCAGAGAACAATGCCAACGGTGGAAATGGCAGTATCAATGACTGTAATGGAAACTATAATCACGGTTTTTATCGCAATGTAAACGATTACACGATCAAGGCCTATGAGGCTGAGGTGTTCTATAATCAACCGACTTGGTTTACAGGTTTAACCTATTCATATATTCGTGGGCAGCGTGATAATTCTCCTGTGAATCCTTGGTTTGAGCAAAAAACATGGATGACCGATATACCTCCTAAAAAGGCCACAGCGACTTTGGGTGTAAATGTGCCTGAGCATCACTTAACGATGGGCTGGAGAGGAATCTTTGTGGCGGCACAGGATCGGAGTTTATCTGACAATGAGAAGTCGATTGCAGCATCTTCTTTCTCTTTGCCAAAAACCAAAGGTTATTCACTGCACAGTGTTTACGCTGACTGGCAGCCTGTGGGGGAGAAAGGACCAAAGTTAAATTTCTCAATTGATAATCTGTTTAATCGCGACTACAAGATGTATTTAGGGGAATATATGACAGGCACAGGTCGTGATTATAAGCTAAGCATTTCTCAATCATTCTAGTTCGAATGCTGAATCTCAGTTGAACTTTAAATCCTGTTTCATCCGTACAGAAGTTTGTTTTATTTTCAACAACTGTACGGATTTAACTTTTTACTTTCGCTCTAAAAATATTTAAGCAAAGCGATATGTTTATTTCTATGCTTAAAGTCTGAAAACTTAAGCATTAATGGATAAAGTAGCATACTGAGTATGATTGCAATGAACCAAAGCGTAGCAACATGATTTACGCCAAAGTATTCTCCTTGATTTGTTCCAAAAATATGAACGGCAATCAGATATAAAGCTTTTAGTACATACAAGTGAACAATATAGAAGAACATGGGTACTGAACCAAAGATGATTAATGGCTTGATCCATGATTTAGTTTCAAACTTTTGTAATAATACGAATAGCAGCAACCCTATACCAACATTCCACAAAATGAAGAGAAGGGAGGGGGGATATTTGGTTAGATTGACAAAACTCATGATTGTTTCAGTGATGGTCGGCATCACAATCCATGCTTGATCGCCATACATATTGATCCATCTTAAGACCAAAAATAAGCCAATACTGCATAAGCCAAAGTTGAGTAATATCAGATTTCTTTGTCCTGCATTTCTATTTTGTCTAAATGCGACTGTACCAATACAATAACCCAGTGTGATCACGCCAATCCAGGGTAAAACTGGATAAGAGGTTCTAAATCGAATAAATTCTCCAAATTCAATCCAGCCTCGTTCATGCAAAATCATCCATAGATTTTGTAGGATAGGGATATTTTCAAACGAGACCTGATCGAGCAGGTTATGCCCAAAAATAATAACAAGACTGATCGTCCATAAAATTTTTCGTGGTAAGCCAACCAGCGCTGCCAAAGCCAGCATACTCAAACCAATGGCCCAAATAACTTGTAAATAAATTACATCGGGTGGGAAGCTTCCAGTCCAAGCAAAGTTGATCACAACCAACTCAAGGAAAATCAAAAATAATCCACGCTTGAGTAAAAATTCGCGTGTCATCACAAGATTATTTTTGGCTTGATAGAGGTAAGCAGATAACCCAGTTAGCAGGATGAACACGGGAGCGCACAAATGAGCCAGTACTCGACTCAAGAATAGTGATTTGTCGGTATCAGCAATCAGCATAGGATCGGGTACTTGATGATGGAGATAAAAAGTTTCACGAACATGATCTACCATCATAATCAGGATAACTAAACCTCTTAAAGCATCGATTGCTTGTAAGCGTTGGGAGGATATTTGCATGAGTTTGTGCATGTTAAAAAGATATCTATTGTTATGTTATAGTATAACAATTTGAATTGAAGCTCAAACAAGGATATCGCCAAGGCATAGGATCTAAAGATTTTTTTTATCCGTAAAAGTCGTTATTGAGAAAATATTGAAATTTTAAATAAAAATAAGAATTAAAATCAGTTAATTATTTAAATTTTCACTAAATGATAATTTTTTAATAGTTTACTGTTAATTACTATGAAAATAAATCCATATAATAAGAGTGAAATATTATTGAAAACTTATAATCAAGGTATTTCAAGTGAAAGATTGGATTTGCAAAAAGTGTAAGAAATATAAGAAATTTGAACCAAAAGATTTTAAGGAGGGTGATATGGTGTTCTTTTATCTATTTGAAATTTATGAGGAACAGGTTTTTAAAATAATAAGAGAGGGCGTTATATTAAAAAGAAAGAATCAGATTCTAAAAATACTAGATGATGGGGAGATTTTTTATTTACATGATCATGATGTATATCCTATAGGTGCACCTGCTAAATTCATTTACAACATGTTCGGTGTATGTTTTTGTTCTTTTTATAAACATTAAAAATGCATAGATGTGTGATTAATATTCTAATTTTTATTTAGCTTTTCTCGTAATAGTGGTATCGAAAAATCTAAAAACAATTTTGTTGCCAATAAAATATTTTGTCGTGTGGGGATGAGTGCATTAATCAGGGAGTGATGAAGTTCCCATCGGGTATTTGGTTCAAATACTTCTACAAATTGACCTGATTTTAATTCATGAATACATAAATACTTTGGAAGGATTGCTGCTCCCATATCCTGTTTAACTGCTGATTTTAGCACCGACATATTGCCACAGCTCATATATGGCTCAAGCTGTATTGCATGTATTTCATTGTGAAGATAAACAAATTCTTTGCAAACAGTATTTTTTTGAGTACTAAGCGCTATGAAGTTTAAAGCCTTAAGCTCATCTGGATGTTTGATTGGTAGTTTGTCCTCCATGTAATTTTGGCTGGCCACCAATACCATCGGTAAATCACAGATTGGACGTATAATTAAACTGGAGTCATCGAGAGGCTTGGATGAAATCCGAAAAACGAGATCAACTTGAGCACTGATCAAGTCAATATTGTGATCTGAGGTATTGATGATGATTCGTATTTTAGGATATTCACTCATAAATAACGCGAGGATTGGCATCAGAGCTTCTTGTGCCAATGTTGAAGAACAGCCGATACGCAATACACCTTTGGGGTCTCCAGCAAGGTCTGTTGCCACAGCAAATGCATTATGCGCTGCCTGTTTCAATGCTTTTGCATGGATGTAGACTTCTTCGCCTGCAGGGGTTAGTACTACATTCCTTGTATTTCTATGAAATAAACGTACTCCAATCCTATTTTCAAGTTCAGCAATATGCCGACTGAGCTTAGAACGCTGTATGCCTAGATTTCTTGCTGCGGCAGAAAAACCAGCATGTTCTACAACCTCAGTAAATAATAAGAGATCATCAAGTTTTTGCACGCAGTCTTTACCCTTTATTGTTGCTAATTTTAGGACAGTATATTGTGAATTCTGTGAGTTTTGTCAGGGGGCTTAACTTGCTAGATTTATCTTAAATGTCGCAATGTAGGTTTCTGATATGAGTACAATGAAAAATCAAAGGATTAGGTTGGTTCTAAGCAATAAAATTTTTGTAGCATTATTGCTGTCGTTACCGATCAGTACCATTTTTGCGAAAGATAATGGCTATTCTGTCGATCAATCAATCTATCAGAATCGTCCAGTTTTAACAGATTTTACTGCAGCGGCTTGTCCTGATAATCCGAGAGATTTAACCCAAGTGAAAGGAAATCTTTATCGGCATACCACAGGGGCAGGCTTAGCGGTACACAGTGGTTTAGTATTGATCACTAAAGAAGGTGCTTTGGTGATTGATCCTGCAATGACATGTACATCTGTATGGTTGAAAGATGAAATCAAAAAACGTTTCGGTGTCCCTGTAAAGTATGTGGTTTATACCCATGCTCACGCGGATCATATTAGTGGTGGGCAAGTTTTTAAAGCAGATGGCGCAACGATTGTTGCCAACCAACGCAGTATTGAACCGATTGTCGGGGAAAAATTAGCAACCGCATTGCCAGACCGTGTTTTTGATCAGGATATGAAAATTACCTTGGGAGGTGAAGAGGTTTTATTACACTACGTCGCACCAAGCCATTCGGATAGCATGGTCATGGTACTGTTCCCTAAATATAAGGCACTGCAATGTACGGATGTGTGTGAAAGTAAAAGCATGCCCTATAACGATTTCCTCGACTTTTATTACACTGGTTGGATTGATACTTTAAATTGGGTCATTAATCAGGATGTCGATATTATTGATGTTGGACACTATACGCCTGCGACTCGTGAGGATCAGATTGCGTTACGGAACTATCTCGTAGACTTACATCAGCAAGTGCTTGACTTGGTTCGCGCAGGTCAGTCCAGGGATCAGCTTTACCGTAACGTAAAATTTAGCCCTGAAGTTCAAACATGGATTGCTTTTAGCACAATGAAAATACTGAATATTCAAGGCATGTATCGTTGGGTGAGTAACCACCGTAGAGGCAACTGGTAACAATCATAAGCCAACAAAACCGAAATTTTATTCTTAGGAGATCACTCAATACAGCTCTGGTGCATGACATCAGAGGCAGCCTTTTTCTAGATAAGCAAAGCGTAAATCTATTTGAAATGTATTTAAATAAAATATAAATGAGTGTGAAAGTGTTAGATATTAGAGATTTAAAAATTTTTATATACGCTGTTGAGAATTCATCTTTAACAGTAACCTCAGAAAAGCTAGGTATTGACCAGTCAACTGTAACGAAGCGGATCAATAATATTGAACAAAAATTGAAGGGTAAACTGTTCAACCGTAAAAGTAGACCTTTGCAATTAACGCATTTTGGTGAACAAGTATATTTCAAAGGACGTCATATTCTTGAACAGTTGGAGCAGTTGGAAAATTTTCATCAACAAAAAAAGGGATCATTACTAGAAAAAATAAAAATAGGACTTCCGAATACCTTGGTAGATGACTTATATGAATATATCGATGATCGATATAAGTTTGATCATTATTCGACTGAAATTGAAATGCAAAGTGGATGGGGGCGAAGCCTTATTCATCAGGTGGATGGTAGAGAGCTGGCACTTGCTATTGTCATGATTCCTTCCAATCTTCATCTCTCGGAACATTTGTTTTTCAAAAATATTGGAACTTTACCTTTGGTTGTTGTTGCGCTAAAGAATGGTGTTAAAGAATACAGAACTTTAGAACGGTGTAGTAAAAAGGGTTGGGTAGTACATCCAGAAGGTTGCTGTTTTAGAGAAAGCCTAAATAAAAAACTCAATGAAAAAGGCTCAGTTTTTTATGCAAATAAGGAGGTTTTCGGGATAGAGGCTCAATTAAATAGTGTTGTAAATGGTGATGGATTGGGGATATTTCCTAAACCTTTTTTTGATAAGTATTCTGAGAAGAACTCTAATCTGGAGGTTGTCCCCGTCAATGATTTTGATATCAATCTAAAAGTTGGGATCGTTTACGCCGATAAAAAAGATTTAGATCAAGTAAATTATTTTGCAAAAATTATAAAAGAACGCTATTTCATTCAATTTGCTATCATTTTGAATTTAGGGCTTTATTTTATCGATAGCTTGGTTGTTGCTTCCACCTAAATGTTGCGCTGAAGAGATATGATTCATTTGTTGATATTCATATGTCGTTTTCATATAGGGTAGCTAGATGAATTATTGTATAAATATAAGCAATTTGAAGCTTTGCAAAGCTGTTTAAAGCATGAACGCAAAGAGGATATGATAAAATTGGCCTTAAAATTAAAAATCAATTAGGACTTGAGAATGAGAAACATACGATGGTGGGTGCTGACTTTGATGACATCAACAGCTATTTTTTCTGTTGAAACTTTTGGGGGGGATGTCAATCCAGCGGTACAAGTACATTTTGGCAATGTATCACCTGAAAAAAACAAAAATTCTCTTATTAAGCAATCTACAAAAAAGGCCGATATTGATGCTGAGGTGGATACACAAGCATTAAAATTAGGGGGTATTCATAAACGAGAAGATGCAAGAGAATATCTTGAGTTAAAAAATGAAGCAGAGAAAAGTGTTGAAAAATCGAATGATAAAAATAAGAACGAAATATCTAATGGGTTAACCAGTAAGTAAAATTGCCTTATCCAGAGGCAATGCAGTGAAGCATTTTGAAACGTTTTCTACTTCACTGTAACTGTTTAGTTAAATAAATATTAATGGAATTTATTTATTTAAGGATAATTTCAAGTACTTAACTAATGAATTAATAAAAGTCTAATACTTATAACTCTTGTTACAACCATTTAGTCGACAAGGTTAAAAAAAATTCCCATAGTGCTATGAACAATATTATTGGGAGAACTGTTATGGATAAGATTACAGTCATCGTCAAGGACCAAGAAGAAAACGAATCTGTTGTCGTTGCACAGCTGAATGATTTAGAAGACCATGATATTCCTTTTTTTAAACGGGTTGAACATATTGAAGTAGAAGGAAATATCATTTTTCCAAATATCGACTTATTGTTTGAAAGCGATATCGATGGAAAAATCTATAAATTGGTTGCGCCAGTGAATGACAAAAGATTTATCTGAATTTAGCCCTGTTTTTAAACTATGTAAAAACCCACTTATGTTCAATCCAATAAGTGGGTTTTTATTTGAGAGAAATCGTACATGATGTAAAACCAGAGGAGGCCTGTGAGAAAAATAAAGAGCTTACAATTTAGATGTCACCTAAGCTCTTTTATCGATCAAAATTATATGTTCTTTTGTCTCAGTTAGATTAATTAATTGGATTAAGTCCTTTCACAATATCATTAAATTCAGAACCATTGAGCCAAAAAGATTTCTTTAAAAAAAGTGTGGTCATAATACTTTCTGCAGCTTCGCTATTTTGATTGTCACAAAATAGTCCGTAGCTATCACCTAACACAGTATTGTTCTCGATCAGGCGAATAAAGAAAGCATGTTGTTCGTCAGCATAACCAAGAATAGCATCACGTCGATTGTTCATTTTTCATGTCTCCACATCAAAAATATTTGAATAAAACCTAACTGCTGAGAGATCAAATAGATTAATGAATTAGATCAATGGCTTAACATTTTTGAACTGAATAAAATAAAATAAGTCATTAATTTAAAACAATAATTTTAGTTTGTCTTACATCCTTGTCTAAGTTAAACAAGCTAAAATCTGATCTATGGATTTATTGTTATGCAAAATTAATTGTACGTCAACTTGAATTTGTAACTTTTTCAAGTTAAATTAATTGAAAGTATTTTAAGCTTGGGTAGGGGGAAATTATGTCCAAAAAAACTGAATTTGAACATGGGGGGGCAAGAACCAATGCTGGGCGGAAGGCACAATTCAGTGAGCCGACCAAAGTCATTCGTGTTCCCGAATCTCAAGTTGATTTCATCAAAAATTGGTTACTGAATAATGTCAAAACGGGTACTCAAACTGATTTGACGACCTCAATGAAAATACAAAATGTCCAAGCTAAGAATGATCGACTTTATCACATTCCACTAGCAACGGAACGTGTTGCCGCTGGTTTTCCGTCGCCTGCCCAAGACCATGTTGAACAAGCTTTAGATTTAAATGAGTTTTTAATTCGTAACGAAAATTCTACTTTCATTGTGAAAGCAAATTCACTTTCGATGTTAGATGCGGGCATTGATATTGATGATCCTTTGGTGGTGGATCGCAGTCTTCCTGCCAAATCCGGGGATATAGTGATTGCCTTGATTGACAATGATTTTACCGTGAAGCGGTTAATGATTGATCATCATTTCAGTCCGCCTAAAGTGTGGCTAAAGGCAGAGAATCCTGACTACCAGAATATTTATATTAGCGAGGGACAAGAGTTACTGATCTGGGGCGTTGTGACTTATAACCTGAAACCGATGAGATAAGCCCATGAGCCTGCCACAACGTATTTTTGCTTTGATTGATGTAAATAACTGTTATGTCAGTTGTGAGCGCGTGTTTAATCCAAAGTTGGAAAATCGTCCTGTGGTGGTCCTATCCAATAACGATGGTTGTGTGGTTTCTCGTTCCTATGAGGCGAAACAGCTCGGTATTCGCATGGCGGTGCCTTTTTTTCAGATTGAAGAGATTATTCAACGGCATCAAGTCGAAGTTTTTTCAAGTAATTATGCCTTATATGCGGAAATGTCGCGTCGTTTCATGAATATATTGGGCAGCTTTGTCGATCCATGCGAGCAGGAAGTGTATTCGATTGATGAATGCTTTCTAGAGTTAACTGCCTACCACCAAAGTTATGATTTGACTGCGTATGCGCATCAGATTTTAGATACCGTCAAAAACTGGTTAGGCTTGCCGTGCTGTATCGGCATTGGTTATTCCAAGACTCAGGCAAAACTCGCCAATAATCTCGCCAAAACGCATGCCTGTTTTAATAGTGTCTGTAATATTGTTGCGGAAGATCCCTGCGTGATTGAAGATTTGTTGCAGCATATGCCCGTAGGGGAAGTGTGGGGTGTGGGTCGTAAGATTCGACAACGTTTGGAAAAAATGAATGTCTACTCAGTGATGGATTTGCTGCAAGCAGATGCGAAAATGATGGGAAAGTATTTTTCAGTGCTGATGGAAAATACCGTCAAAGAATTACAAGGTATGGCTTGCTTAGAACTTGAGGATGTTGTGACAGACCGTCAACAGGTGTTGAGTAGTCGTTCATTTGGACAGCCGATTCAGGAAAAAAGTGATTTAAGTGGCGCACTGACTGAATTTAGTTTACGTGCCATAGAGCGCTTACGCCATCAGAAATTATTATGTAAGGCGGTTGGGGTAAGTATTCGTACCAACCGCTTTAATAAGAACCAGTATTACCGACCTTATACAGTCGTGTATTTGCCTGACTACAGTGATGATCGTTTAGAGATTATCAAAGCGGTACAGCAGGGGCTTGATCGCATTTTTCAGGCTGGACATCGTTATAAAAAAGCGGAAGTGATCTTGTTAGACATCATTCCGCAGCATAGTCATGCTGTTGATTTATTTCACGATACTGATGAACTGATTGCTCGAAGAAATCTTTCAGTGGCTTTTGATGGCATAAATGAAAAGTTCGGACGGGACACCATGACGTTGGGGCGTTTAATCACCCCTCATGGGAGGGCATGGTGTATGACGCAAAATCATAAATCACCAAGTTATTTGACTAATTGGGATCAAGTTTTAAAGATCGGATAAGCTGGCTATTTACGGCTCATCATTACTAAACCCTTATTTACTCATTTTGAGCTGCATGATAAATCTTGGGTCAGCGCATTTTATTGAAGCGAAAAGTGTATTTGCTCCTATAGATTAATGTTTTATTATCAATGAATTGCTTCTATTTTTTAACTTCATCTGGATAAATGAATTTGCTATGGCGACCTCTGTTGAAAGAAATGTAAATATGGATCAGTTGACTCAGGCAGTTTCGCATTTTGCTGAGCAATCTGGTGATCACATTTCTGTGATTCCTCAACTTTCGTTTCACAGTCGAATGCATCCGACTGACAGTACGCATTGTATTTATAACTTGGGAATTGGCATTATTTTGCAGGGACAAAAACAAGTTGTAATTGGTGATCAAGTCTATCAATGCTTTGAAGGGCAAAGTATGTTGACCACCATCGATTTGCCTGTCACCTCGCATATCGTGCAAGCTTCGCCACAAAAACCATTTTTAGCGGTTTTATTATTGCTTGATTTACAAATGGTGAATCAGGTTGTGGCAGAAATGCCTACACAAAACAGCACGGCTGTAGAAGATATACATCATTCTTTTACGGTGGAAGCTGTTGATACACCTTTGATTGATGCTTTTTTAAGATTGATTAAGGTATTAGATGAACCGCTGATGTTGCCTCATTTAGCACCTTTGATTCAGAAAGAAATTATTGTCCGTGTACTAAATGGTCCGCATGGTACATATTTACGTCAGTTGGTGAAGTCGGGTTCGGCCAATCAAAAGATCCACCAAGTGGTGAATTGGTTAAAGCATAATTATGTGCAGCCAATGCGTATGGACGATCTAGCCAATCAAGCGTTTATGAGTCCATCGACATTTAGGCAACATTTCCGTGCCGTAACGGGGATGAGTCCGTTGCAATACCAAAAGCAGTTACGTTTACAAGAAGCACGGCATTTGATGTTTAACCAAAATGTTGATGCAGGGCGAGCAGCTGGTTTGGTGGGTTATGAAAGTGCATCTCAGTTTAGCCGTGAATATAGCCGTTTATTTGGTGAGTCTCCGCAACGCGACATCCAACGTATGCGACAAGGTTTATAAATTCGGAGTAATAGAAACGGCAAAATAGGCAAATAAGTGCTTAGTTTAGGCAACTGAGAAAAAGTGCATCCCATATACTTTTTATGAGAAGAGAAGTTTATTTTGTGGGATGTTTCTATGTCTAAAAAAAATGTTGCGTTATTTCAATCATTCCAATTGGCTCAAGGCATTAACTTACGCAATCGAGTGATTATGGCTCCCATGACCACTTGGTCAAGTAATGACGACTATACCGTTTCAGAACAAGAGTTGGAGTATATACGCCATCGTGTACAAGGTGTTGGGCTAGTCATTACGGGATGTACGCATGTACAAGAAAACGGTATTGGTTTTAGCAATGAATTTGCAGCTTATGATGACCGTTTTACAGATAGTTTGGCAAAACTTGCGAAGGCTGCAAAAAGTGGTGGGGCACTTGCTATTTTGCAAATTTTTCATGCGGGCAATAAAGCTGTGCCGAGTTTAATCCCAAATAGTGACTTGGTTAGTGCAAGTGAGTTAAAGGCACCTGCAGGGCCATTTAATGATGGACAGTTACAAAGTCGTGCACTCTCCCATGAGGAAATCTTGGAAACGATTCGTGCCTTTGGAGAAACCACACGTCGTGCAATTGAAGCTGGGTTTGATGGTATTGAATTACATGGTGCGCATGGCTTTTTAATTCAAAACTTCTTCTCTCCCTTATTTAATCAGCGCAATGATCAATGGGGTGGTTCACTCGAAAAACGCATGCAATTTCCATTAGCTGTCGTGAAAGAAGTTAAACGCGTAATCCAAGCACATGCAAAACATCCATTTTTATTGGGTTACCGTATTTCGGTGGAAGAATATGATGCGGCTGGTCTGCGTATTGCGGATAGTTTGCAATTGATTGATCGTTTGATTAAGGAGCAGGTTGACTATCTGCATGTGTCATTGAGCAATGTCTTGAATGCCACCCCAGTGAATGATCCAGAACTTGGAGTCATTGCAAAAGTTGTTGCTGATTATGTCGCACATCGTGTACCTGTGATTGCGGCAGGACAGATCAATACACCCGAACAAGCCCAGCAGGCTTTAGATTTAGGTTTGTCATCTGTTGCCATTGGGAAAGCATTGATTATGAATCCAAATTGGGTTGAATTAGCCCAGAGTGGTCGTGGGGTTGAAATCAATTTACAGCTAGACCTCGAACAGGCTTCCGAGCTCAGTATTCCTCACAAGCTGCAAGATGTTATTAAGGCAACAACAGGTTGGTTCCCTGTTAAACAAGCTGAAAGTGTTTAATTCATTTGGTGTAATAAATGAAGAGGGATTGTAATGATTGAATATGAAGATACCCAAAAAATGACTGCATCATTGGTACAGACGGTTGATCATCTGATTCAAACTGATGGTGATCATGATACTGCAATCCCTTCTTTATCTCTACATCGCCGTTCAGCAGCCAGTGCGACATATTGTATCTATAACTTAGGGCTGGGGATTGTATTACAGGGTGAAAAGCAGATTATGATTGGGGATCAGATTTTGACCTATACCGCAGGTCAATCCATGTTGACCACAATCGATATTCCTGTGATTAGCCATACACGCCAAACTAGTCACCACCAGCCTTTTTTAGGTTTGATGTTGTTACTTGATGTGCCGATGATTACTGCCATGGTTGCCGAGATGGGGCAGATTCATTTGAAAGAAAAAGTTCAGCCCTCATTTGGTATTCAAACGATTGACTACACACTGCTTGAAGCAATTAGTCGATTGGTAAATTTACTGGATGAACCCGTGTTATTGCCACAGCTTGCGCCAATCTTGCAACAAGAGATCATGATTCGTTTATTGACTGGGCCGAATGGGGTATATCTGCGTCAATTGATTAAAACAGGTTCAGTCAGTCAAAAAATTGCGAAGGCTGTCGCTTGGTTAAAGCACAATTTCGTTCAGGCGATTCGTATGGATGACTTGGCTGAGCAGGTTTATATGAGCCCCTCAACCTTTAGGCAGCATTTCCGTGAAATTACGGGTATGAGCCCGTTGCAGTACCAAAAGCAACTTCGTTTACAGGAGGCTCGACATTTAATGTTGAATCAACACTTTGATGTCGGGCATGCCGCGGGCTTGGTTGGTTATGAAAGCGCATCACAATTTAGCCGTGAATACTCACGTTTATTTGGTACAGCACCACAACGTGATATTCAAGAATTACAACTCATTTAAATGTTTTATCTTTTATAAAGATTTAGCCTGATTCCTTATGGGGAGATAGGCTTTTTATTTTATATATAATTGAAAAATATTATTAAATTTTTAATAAATATGAATAAACAAAATAGGCAAAATTCCTGTTGGAATAGGCAATTCAATCACATTCGATCCTCCTATACTGAGTACATAGAAAGATAGAAATCCAAGCTGAAACGGATTGTCATTATGCATAATTTACGAGTGAGGTACTCAGTATGCAAACTGTGAAATATAAAAACCTAGCATGGGAGTCGGCAGCCAATATCCTGTTCCCAAATGATTTTGATAAAAGCAAAAAGTATCCTGCCATCGTCAGCGTTCATCCAATTGGAAGTTGTAAAGAACAAACTTCAGGCAATATTTATGGTCAAGCCTTAGCGGATGCAGGCTTTGTGGTACTGGTCATTGATGCATCATTCCAAGGTGAAAGTGGTGGTGAACCACGTTTTATCGAAAACCCATACCACCGTGTTGAAGATATTCGTTATGCCGTCGATTATTTAGTTACTCAAGATTTTGTCGATGAAAATCGTATTGGTGCTTTAGGTGTCTGTGGCGGTGGTGCTTATGTACTCAATACGGCGATGACCGAGAAACGGATTAAAGCCGTGACCTCAATTACTGGCGTCAACTTTGGCCGTATGACCCGTGAAGGTTATGGTGGCACAGGAGAAGCTTTGATTGAAGGGCTTGAGGCCATCGCACAACAACGTACTGCCGAAGCACGTGGTGCAGCATTGTTAGTGAATGATTTACTGCCACCATCCGTAGAGGAAGGTAAAAAAGCAGGAATTACCGATATTGATCCACTCGAAGCGACGGAATACTACAAAACTGCGCGTGGTCAGCAACCGAATGGCGCAACCAGTGCCTTATTCTCCCGCATGAGTGTGGCTTTGGGTTGGGATGCATTTCACTTGGCTGAAGTTCTATTAACACAACCGATCTTAGTGGTGATAGGTGACAAGCCCGGTGCATTCGGTGCTTATCGTGATGGTCATGAAATTGTACGTCGTGCCGCATCGAAGCATAAAGAATTATTGATATTAGAAAATACCTCGCATTACGAATTGTACGATCAACCTGAGCCTGTTGCTAGAGCACTGGCAAAAGTAATCCCATTTTTTAAAGCACATCTTTAAATTTGAAACACAAAAAATCTCAATAGAGGAATATGAAAATGTCAAAAGAAATCAGTATCCAAAATCATAATGGTCAAGGGATTACCCTTGCAGCAGTAATCAACTTCCCTGAAGGTTTTGATGAAAGTAAAACTTACCCTGCAGTGGTGGTGAGCCATCCAGGCGGTGGTGTTAAAGAGCAAACGGCTGGGTTATATGCGCGTAAGTTAGCTGAATATGGCTTTATCACGATTGCCTACGATGCTTCTTATCAAGGTGCGAGTACAGGTTTGCCTCGTCAGTTAGAAAACCCGTATGTTCGTACTGAAGATGTCAGTGCAGTGATTGACTATTTAACAACACTGCCTTATGTCGACAATAACCGTATTGGTGCGATGGGGATTTGTGCAGGTGCAGGTTATACCGCAAATGCCGCCATCAATGATCGTCGTATTAAAGCGGTGGGTATGGTGAGTGCAGTTAACATTGGTCAAATGTTCCGTAATGGCTGGGAGAACAATGTTAAAGATGCAGATGCGATCCCTTATATCCAAGCAGGTACAGATGCTCGAACTTCAGATGCCAGTGGTGCCGAGATCGCAACAATTCCACTTGCACCATTAAGAGAAGAAGATGCACCGAATGAAGAATTGCGTGAAGCATGGGAGTATTACCATACCCCACGTGCGGAACATCCAAATGCACCTGGTTTTGCTACTGCACGCAGTCTAACCCAGATCATTACTTATGATGCCTATAACAAAGCTGAAGCATTTTTTACTCAACCTTTATTGGCAATTGCAGGCAGTGTAGCGGGCAGTAAGTGGATGAGTGAGGACTTGATCAATCGTGCAGCAAGTACCGATAAGCAACTTTATGTTGTAGTCGGAGCTAACCATATGTCTCTCTACGACAAATTAAATTTTGTTGATGAAGCGGTTGCTCAATTGGTTCCATTCTTTAGCACAAAACTTTAATCACACTGTACTTAAAGTAACTCAACAGGTCACTTTAAAGTGGCCTGTTTTTTTTCGAGATGTTGGAGTACCACAATGAAACGTATTTGGTTTGTGACAGGTACAACACGCGGAATGGGTGTTGAAATTGTTAAAGCAGCGATTCAGCAAGGGGACTCGGTGATTGCGACAGGGAGAAGTTTAAGTAAACTCAAAGCGATTTATTCAAATTTACCGAGTGATCAGATTGAGTTGGTGGAGCTTGATATTCGTGATGAACAGCAGGTTAAAACTGCTGTAGAGATTGGACTAAAGCGTTTTGGACAGATTGATGTTCTAGTCAATAATGCTGGTTATCCATTGCTCGGACGTTTTGAAGAGGTGACCGCAGCACAAATTGAACAGCAGTTTGCCACCAATGTCTTTGGCACATCTAACGTACTCCGTAAGGTATTGCCGGTTATGCGTCAGCAACGTTCAGGTCATATCATCAATACCTCGTCAATTGCTGGAGTAAAAGCAGTTGCCAATGGGGTGTTTTATTCAGCTTCAAAGTTTGCAGTCGAAGCGATTAGTTTGGCTTTATTAGATGAGGTTGCACCTTTTGGGATTAAGGTTACTGCGATTGAGCCGGGCTTTTTCCGTACTGAATTTTTAAGTGAAAGTTCAACAGAATATGGGACGCAGCTACATAAAGATTACGAAGCATTGGGTAATACCAAGGCCTTGATGTCGGCTGCAGATGGACAGCAACAGGGCAGTCCTGCCAAATTGGCGCAAGTGGTGATGCAAGTGGCGGCGATGGACAATCCACCGAAACAGCTATTGATTGGCAATGATGCGATTGACTATGTGATGCCAACCTTGACGTCTCATTTAGATGAAATTAAGCAGCATGAAACTTTAACTCGAAGTACTGATTATTAATTCAATAGGTAAAACCTAAAATGAAAACAGCTTTAATTACAGGTGCAAGTGCGGGTATTGGTAAAGCACTTGCTTATCAATTCGCTCAACAAGGTTTCAATTTGATCTTAGTTGCACGTCGCAGTGAAGCTTTAGAGCAAATAAAGCAAGATTTAGAAAACCGTTATCCAATTCAAGTCGAAAATCAGATCTTTGATTTAGCCGTATCAGGGCAAACGGCTGCGTTATATGACACAGTCAAGCATCATAAAATTGATGTACTGATTAATAATGCCGGCTTTGGTGACTATGACTTAGCTTGGAATGCAGATCTAAGCAAAGTAATGAATATGGTGGATTTGAATGTTCGTGCATTAACAGACTTATCTTTGCGTTATATCAAAGACTATGTGGATGAAGATGCGGTATTAATCAATGTGTCATCTGTGGGGGGATACGCTGAAGTTGATGTAGCGATTCCTTATTGTGCCACTAAATTCTATGTCTCTTCATTCACAGAGGGTGTCGATTTTAGCCTGCGTACTCAAGGGAAAAAATTACGAGCTAAAGTACTTGCTCCTGCTGGAACGCAAAGTGAGTTTCATAACGTTGCCGCAGATGGTAGTGGGATTGACATCAATGAATTGTATAACGGTGCAGTGTTGATGACGGCTGAACAGCTTGCTGAAAGTACTTATCAGCTTTATTTAAGTGATAAAACCGTAGGGATAGTAAATCCTAACAATGAGTTCGAACTCAAAGATGCAATTTTCCCCCAGGTTGCTTTATTGTAAGAAGAAAGAGATCGCGGTATTGATATGAAGCAAAGGCTAAAGGAATTTAGCCTTTCTTTTTTTTAGGGGATATTTCGATTGCTTGATAGAGCTGGTGGTAAGTGCTGAATGAGTCGATCAATCGCCAAACGTGTTTTTAATGGCATATAAGACAAACTTGGCCAAACCACATGAATAGGGAAATCGACACTGGAAAACTCTGCCAAGACCTGAACTAAACTGCCATCATGCAATTCTTTGTGAATCAGCCAATCGGGAAGCCATGCAATTCCATGATGAGACAACACAGTATTTTTAATCGCTTGCATATCATTTAACATCAATTTTGCTTTGGGCTTGATCGCATAAAGCTGCTTGTTTTCATCTTGTAGTTGCCATTTTGGCAAATGCCCTGAAGAGGGAAAGGCAATCGTGATGTGTTGTTGTAGATCATCCAAGTCCTTCACTGGGCCTGATTTCTGGAGATATTCAGGGGTGGCACAGAGTAGCATCCGATGATCACCTAGCTTTCTCGCAATCAAATGATGGTTATCTGGTAAAGCACCGATACGAATGGCTAAATCAAAACCATCTTCGACCAAATCGACAGTTCGATCATTAAATGAAAGTTCCACCTGCAAATCAGCATGTTGCTGTGCGAGTTCTACCATTAGTGGGGCGATATAGAGTTGACCAAACAGAACAGGTGCCGAAATTCTTAATAAGCCTGTTGCACTGATTTTACCTTGCTCTAATAAGCTTTCAGCACTATGGATTTCAGCAATAGCACGCTGACTGTGTTCATAAAACAGCGTACCTTCCGCCGTTAAGCTGAGGGTTCGGGTAGTACGTTTAAATAAAGTCACACCTAAGCGTTGCTCTAAACGCGCAATACTTTTACTGACCGCTGAGCGGGTTAGATGCAGTTGTTCTGCGGCATTACTAAAGTTACCTGCCTCGACCACTGTCACAAATATTGAAATCGTACTGAGTTCAGTTTGCATTATTGTAGATATTTAGGAATCAATAAGTAGAAATATTATCACTACTGGTGATTTGGTTGTAGTAGTAACATGTCTCCATCAAGATATGGAGAACAAACATGGCGAAAGTGTTGGTGTTGAAATCAAGCATCATGGGTGATCAATCACAGACCAGCCGTTTGATCGATGTATTTTTACAACAACGTGCTGAAAAAGGCATACAGGATGAGGTAATCATCCGTGATTTAACTACACTTAACTTGCCTGTATTGGATGCGGAAATTTTCCATGCACTGCGTGGTGCAGCGCATGTTTCAGCACCGATTCAAAAAATTATTCAGTTATCAGATGAATTGATTGCAGAGCTTAAAGCAACAGATTTATTGCTGATTGGTGCACCAATGTACAACCTGAATGTGCCAACACAGTTGAAGAACTGGTTTGATTTGGTGGCACGTGCTCGTCATACCTTTCGATATACCGAAACCTATCCACAAGGCTTAGTTGAAGGCGTAAATGCAATCGTAATGAGCAGCCGTGGCGGTATTCATCTTGGACAGGTCACAGATGCAGTAACGCCTTATCTTCAGTCTGTTTTAGCATTGATGGGCATTCATGACGTTAAGTTTGTATATGCAGAAGGTTTAGACATGTCTGCTTTAAAGGTTGATGCGTTAAAACAGGCGCACCTAAAAGCACAACAGATTGCCATTTAACAATCTGAGACCCCTTACTGCCGACATTGGCAGAGTCGGACAATCAGGTGCCTGATTGTCCGATTTTTTCATATTTACATAAAATAGGGGCGATTTGCATCTGTATTGGGCTTGTTCACGCCTAAGTTATCCCGTGAGGCAAAGCTTGGTGTTTGTATGATTTTGACCACTAAGGCTGCGACACTTTTACGTGAAACAACCGTGCCTTTAAAGTCTTCATTACGCGCGGTGGTTTCATAATCAATTTCATCTTCATCCATGAGCCACGCAGCACGTAAAATACTATAATTCAGATCAGAAGCCTCTAATAAATCGGCTGCTTTACGGTATGGGCCAAGGTATTTGCCAATTTCATTCTGATTCCATTCACCAAATTTACCTTTGACTTCATCATAAATGCCTAAGGAATTAATCAAAATAATGCGCTGAACACCTGCACTGTGCATGGCTGAAATAATATTTTTTGTTTGTTGTTCTAATTCACCAGCAAGGTTGGCGTAAACAATATCTTGCCCTTGTACAGCCTGCTTTAATTGCTCCAGATTCAAAACATTAGCTTCGATGACTTTTGCATTGGCTGGCACATTAGTTCCTAATTTCTTTGCATCACGCACCAATAACGTTTGGGTCAGGTTAGGTTCATTTGCCAATATCTCGATGACCCATTGAGCAATTTGACCTGATGCACCAAGTACTAATACATTTTTCATTTTTAACGACCTTTGTTTAAGATTCATCATTTAAGAAAAGGCATGTGGATGTCATTTTCTTGATCTTTGATGATTTTATTTAAGCCTAAAAACACGAAACGAATTGACCTGAAATGCTCAGTTGTTTGCCTAATTTGATGAGCTTGTCGATTTTTGCAATATCCATAAAAAAGCCCCATCGAAATGAGGCTGATATAACAATCATGATTGAATTAGCGAATATTCTTCCACCACTGTTTAAAGGATTGGCGATCATTATCCAGTTCAACCAATTCACCAATCATTGGTGTAGCAAGACGATATTTCCTGCTTTGTGAATATTCGACAATACGGGTAATTGGCTCGTACCAAGCATGTTTAGCCAAACTGAATTTTGAATGATGTACGGGAATCATATTACGTGCCTTCAATTCCTCCGTGGCCTGAGCCACTTCATCTGGATGGCAATGCACTGAACGCCAAGCAGCATCATATTGCCCATTTTCCATCAAGGCCCAATCAAAGGGACCGTATTTCTGTCCAATCTCGACAAAGTGTTTGCCATAGCCACCATCACCTGTATAGAAAATCTTTTTATGTGGGGACTGAATTACAAAGGAAACCCAAAGGTTTTTACCGCCATCTAAAGCGCGGCGAGAGTCATGATGGGTAGTTTCAGTGATAATGGTGATCCCATCATCAAACTCGATTCTGTCACCCCAGTCTCTTTCAATCAGTTTCTCTTTGGGATAACCCCAATATTCAAAATGTTCACCTACACCTAGACCTGTAATTACATATTTGACTTTGTCTTTAAGTTTAAGTGTGGTTTCGTAATCCAGATGATCATAGTGGTCATGTGAAATCAGCAAATAATCAATGTCAGGTAAATCTTCAACCTTATAAATATCTGTCCCTTTATAGGCACGAGTACCCCAAGGGAAAGGGGACGCTTTGCCACTCATGACAGGGTCGATCAAGAATGTTTTACCATGCAGTTGCATAAATACAGAAGAATGACCAAACCAAATAATGACATCTTGTTTAGGATCAAGAGCGAGGAGATTGGTTTTAATGGAGGGAATTGGATCGATGGGGTTACGATGCGGAATGGTTTTGATAAAGGTTTTGTAGAGTTCTACCACAATATTTGAGCCTTCGCTCATGCCTGATTTTTCGATGAGATTACGGAATTGGCCTTGTCGATAATTGGGAGAACTCTCGATTAATTGTAGGCGTTGACCAGAAGGGATTTTACCAAATAGGGGTTGTTGGGCATACATGGCACTGCCAGCAATGAGCAGAACGACAGCGATAGCAAAAAGAATAAGCATAGAGAGCGTCAACCTTTTCATTTGAGCATTCGATACAACAGTAATAAAAAGTAAAAGCGACAAAATGATGAAATATTGTCTAAAAGTCGACGAATGAAAACTTGCCTATTGTTATTGAATATTTGCCTAAACTAACGAGAAATGTATTCTTAATTATGCAATTGGATTTGTATTGGCGTGATTGAGCAAAAGGAAGTCATTTAGGGGGACTTGGTTTATGCTAGACTATGCGATGTTACAGTATTGCAAATGACTGTGAATCAAGAGAATGAGTAGGTAAGATGATCGGGCAGCAGAGAAACATATTGGCAACTTTGGGAATCGATGTTTGGATTCCTAGAGAAGTGGTATGTCAAAAAAATACTGCACCGAACTTATGGCGAGATCAAGTGGTTGATGAGGTCTCACAATCGACAGTACTTGCATTAGATTCGGCACTGATTGTTGAAGAGACTCCAGTTACACCTGTACATACGCCGCCAATTACCGAAATTGAAATACCTCAACAGACGAAAGTTGTTGTAGAGCCTGTCGCTAAAGAAGCTGTCGTTGAAAAAGAACAGATTGTTATTACGGCTCAGATTCAGGCTCTTGAGTTGCAAATGTATGTTTTGGACAACTGTGCCATTTTATTAGAAAGTAGCCAGTTGAATGATGCAGAACAGCAATTATGGCAAAATATTCAAAAAGCAAGATTGGGTCAATACGCAGAGTTGAAATGGCCATTTCCCTTGGCCGCTTTTCAGGAAAGCAGAGGGCTGTCTTCGTATATTCAAGGTTTTATCGATGCCACTGCGACCAATAAGAAAATATTATGCTTAGGTCAACTGGACTTTATCCAGCATTCTAATATATTACATTTAGCGAGTTTAGAAGAAATGATTGCTCAACCGCTTTTGAAAAGACGGTTGTGGCAACTTATGCAATAAAGAACGGAATGTAATAATGAAGAAAGTCGTTGTATTCAGCCAAATAGATCAGGATGTTTTAGTAAAGTTACAGCAAGATTATCAGGTGGTGGTCCTTAACCCGAAGCTTGGTGATATCAACGAACAGATTCGAACTGAGGTGGTTGATGCTGATGCCATGATTGGCGCAGGGCGTTTACTGAATGAAAGCAATTTAGCTCCCGCACAAAAACTCAAAGTTATTTCTACGGTTTCCGTTGGCTACGACAACTACGATGTCGACTATCTCAATAAAAAGAAAATTTGGCTTGCCAATACCCCACATGTACTGACAGAAACGACCGCTGATCTTGCATTTACATTATTGCTCAGTGCAGCACGTAAAATTCCATCATTAGATGCATGGACCAAGCAGGGTCAATGGAAACGAACCGTTTCAACTGAACAATTCGGTGTTGATGTGTTCGGGAAAACCTTGGGCATTATTGGCTTGGGTAATATTGGAGCTGCCATTGCCCGTCGCGGTTTCTATGGTTTCAATATGAATATTTTGTACCATAATCGCCGTGAAAAGATCGAAATTGCACAGGCATTTAATGCGCAATATCGTGACTTAGATCAGTTGTTACAACAGTCTGATTTCATTGTGGTTGCGGTTGATTTAAATACTGAATCTAAGGCGCTGATTGGTGCAGAGCAGTTTAATTTAATGCAGAAACATGCAGTGTTTGTGAATATTGCTCGCGGTTCGGTGGTGGATGAAGACGCACTGATTCAAGCCTTACAGCAAAACAAAATCTTTGCAGCTGGTCTAGATGTTTATACCAAAGAACCTTTGCAAAGCTCTCCTTTATTCGAATTAGCAAATGCAGTGACAGTACCGCATCTGGGCTCTGCAACAGCAGAAACACGCAAAAAAATGGTTGATCTGGCTTATCAGAATCTGATTGATGCATTGGAAGATCGTACACCTCGCTATTTGGTGAATCCAAAGTTCGAATAATTGCTTACAATGCAGACAACTTGATTGCTGCATTATTGTGCGGCTCCATCTTTTTAAGTTGATTAATATTGGTACACTTGCGCCCTTTGTGATTTCGTGTCGGGGTGTCTGTGTTCGAGAAATTAGCTGAACAAAGTTTGGGCTTAATGGGTTGGGAAATCGACAATCATTGGGATTTAAACATTGACCAATGTGTCATGATTGCTGCCCCGCATACCAGCAACTGGGATGCTTTATATGCGCGTTTGGCGTTAAAAGCGTTGGGCGTTAATGTACGCTTGACCATTAAAGACAGCTATATGAAATTTCCATTTGGGCCATTTGTTCGTGCAATTGGCGGCATCGGGATTGATCGTACTGTCAAACAAGAAGGGCAAGCGCGACCAAGTATGGTCCAGCTGATGAGTGACCTGTTCAAAACTCATCCTAAGTTAGTCATGCTTGTGACTCCAGAAGGGACGCGTGCTAAACAAGAGCAATGGAAAACAGGTTTTTATCACGTTGCAATAACAGCGGGTGTGCCGATTGCACTTGCGTATATGGATTATGCCAAGAAAAAAACGGGTGTAGGAAAAATTGTTTACCCTACAGGTGATTATGAAAAAGATATGACTGAAATTATGTCTTTTTATGCAAACATCAATGCCAAATTCCCAGAAAAATTTAGTGTAGATCAACGTTACGTTGCGGCAGAGTAATCCGGCTGATTTCAAAAATCATAAGATAAGGCAGGATTTCTCTGCCTTTTATAACACTTTGTTGCAAATTTCTCCTATTTTCGATGCTATATTAAATTTCTTTATTAAAATCATAGAGAAACCACTTGAGATCGTTGCTGCTCACCTGTGGCTTATTGGCCACAACTCAATTGAGTCACACTGAGGTCTTTTTACCTTCCCATACGGCTGGGCAAACAGAAGTGCCTGAAATTGGCAGCGGTATAGGTTTACTTGATCAACAAAAAGAAAAATTCATTGGTGAAAAAGTCTATCGTGAAGTACATCGGCAAATGCCCACAGTGCAAGATGCATGGTTGGAAGGTCAGTTTTTTCAAGTATTTTCAGGCATTCTCAGCCAGACTCAACTGGGTCAACCGATTGGCTTGGTGATTATCAAAGATCCTCAAATTAATGCCTTTGCTGTTCCTGGTGGTCTATTTGCATTGAATACGGGTTTGATTACTTCAGCTAAGAATCTGGATGAGATTGCTGGTGTCATGGCGCATGAGATTGCACACGTATCACAGCGTCACTATAGCCGCTCTCAAGAAGCATTTAAGGGTCAGGGCTTGCTTGCATTAGCGGGAATTCTTGTTGGCGCAGCTATTGCATCTCAAGCCGACGGCAATGCGGGTGCAGCCGTAATGATGGGTACTCAAGCCGCATTGATGGATAAGCAGTTGAGTTATAGTCGTAATCAGGAACGTGAAGCGGATCGTATCGGTATGCAGTTTATGTCTGCGGCAGGTTATAACCCACAAAGTATGGCAGATTACTTCGAAACCATGCATCGAGCGACCAGCCGAGTTAGTTTTTTACCTGATTTTTGGTTTACTCATCCACTAACAACAGAACGTATGAGTGAAGCACGTCTGCGCGCCAATCAACTTCCTAAAGTAAAGTCTAAAATTTATGATCTTGATTTTGAAATTCTAAAGCTTTACACCTTGGTGGTGTCGAATCAGGCGACTGAAATTCAATTACAGTCACTGGCAAATCAGAAAAATACAGCTGCACAATTAGCACTGAGCAAGTTTTATCTGGAGCAGGGCGATTATGCACAAGCTCAGGCCAATTTAGATTTGGTGAAGACTAAACTTCAGAATCATGTACTTGTACCGCTGATTCAAACCGATATCTATTTAGGTCAAAATAAATTGGATCAGGCTTTTAATAGTATTAATCCAATTCAAAAAACCATGCCTGAGAATCGAGCTTTATCTTATAAATTGGCAGAGGTGCTGATTCGACAAAAGCAAGTTGCACAGGCACAAACATTGGTGCAACGTTTTATTCATAAAAACCAACGTGATATTGAGGGTTGGCAATTGTTGCAACAGGCAACCAATTTAGATAAAAGTTCACCTTTGCAAGCCGTTAATGTATTGGGTTATCGGGCAGAGGCCGAATATTGGTCAGGCTATGAAGAAAATGCGATTAAGTCGATGTTACATGCGCAACGTCTGGCAAAAGGCAATGTCGCGATGTCGGCTAAGATTGACGCTCGGTTAAAACAAATGCAAGATGAGCGACGTATGAGGCTTTAGATAATCATTAAAACAATTAAAGGAAAGACACATGGTTAAAGGACAATGTTTGTGTGGAGTAGTGCAGTATCAATATCATGGGGAAATTGAAAACAGTATTTTATGTTACTGCACTGATTGCCAACAAGCACAAGGTTCTATCGCGGGTTGGAATAGCCCAATTGATCAAACTCAATTTGAGCTTATTTCTGGGCAAGAGCAACTGAAAGAATATTTTCATACCCCGAATAAGGCACGGGTATTTTGTCAAAACTGTGCCAGTCCACTTTATTCCTATCGTACGGATTTACTCAATATTATTCGTTTACGTCTGGGTACGGTAACAGAAGGGAATATACCAGCTCCGACAGAAGAATTTTTTCTGGAGCATAAACCAAATTTTATTGAATTGAGATAAGATGGCGTGCGTAAGCAAGAGCTGAGAAGTTAAAAGATTTATGAACAAAATTTTAGTTTTTATTTTTGCGATAAGCAGTGTGGGGATCAGCTCAGCGGCTTCCGTTGAACAATATGTAAACTCGGTGGATAAAATTCGTGGCGTCTATGCGCAAGATATTCGTAGCTTTTTGCGGAGTCTGAATCCACAAACCTCACAGTTTACACCTGAGCAGCAAGCGAAATATTGTCAAATTAATCAGCGCTATATTCAAGATATGTCTGATGCGATTGAGCAAAACCGCTCATCATTACCGCAACAGTATGCAGGTATGACCAAGCAAGATTTGATTAAACAGGTGTCTGAATCGAAAGAGATGCAAATGCTTTCGAAATATAATGTTCAGTGTGATTTTAAATAAAAGAAAGACTTTGGGTTCATTGTAGAAATGAATCCAATTTTTTAATGCAGTTGAATATATAAAGGAGAGTTAAGCAGATTAGCTTAATTTTGCTTTAATTTTGGCAGATACTTGTGCAGGATCGGCACGCCCGGCTATGATCGGACGTAGAGAATTCATCACCTTACCCATATCTTTCATGCTAGTAGCTTCTTGAGCAGCAATCGTTTGCTCAATGATGGAATCAAGTTCTTCCTCAGTCATAGCTGCTGGTAGAAATTGAGAAATAACCTCAACTTCGGCTTGTTCCTTACTAGCTAAATCATCTCGACCAGCGCCAGAAAAGGCCTTGATCGATTCTTTACGTTGTTTAATTTGCTTTTCAATGACCGCAAGAACCTGAGCATCGTCAAGCTCAATGCGCTCATCGACTTCGATTTGCTTAATTGCTGCCTGTACACCACGAATAACCGTTACTGTTGCCATATCTTTGGCACGCATTGAATTTTTTAACACGTCAGTAATTTGGTTTTTTAAAGTATTCATAGTCTCTTCAGCAGTCAATCACAAATTAATTAGTAAAGGCGAGTAGTACGTACAGATTCGCGAGTCAATTTCTTTTGATAACGCTTAACTGCAGCAGCTTTTTTACGCTTACGTTCTTGAGTTGGTTTCTCATAGAATTCGCGCTTACGAACGTCAGCTAAAACACCAGCTTTTTCGCATGAACGTTTGAAACGACGGATAGCTACGTCTACTGGTTCGCCTTCTTTCAACTTAACTTGTGGCATGTAAAATCCTCTAAGATGATGGATATGATCTAACGCACTATTGCACTAGATCGCAAGTGAAGGTCAGTATTTTACTCATTTACAACTCAGATCACAAGTCTATAATAGCTCGGATATTATTTTTGATCGTTGTAAAGGCAGTTTAATGATTGTTTTGGGCTTAGAAACTTCGTGTGATGAAACTGGGTTAGCACTCTATGATAGCGAGCTCGGCTTACGTGGACAGGTTTTGTATAGCCAAATTAAACTGCATGCAGAATATGGTGGTGTTGTACCAGAATTGGCTTCACGTGACCATGTTCGAAAAATGATTCCTTTAATTAATCAGTTGCTTGAGCAAAGTGGTGTCAAGAAACAAGAGATTGATGCAGTTGCTTATACTCGTGGACCTGGTTTAATGGGTGCACTGATGACAGGTGCATTGTTTGGTCGTACCTTGGCATTTGCATTGAATAAGCCTGCAATTGGTGTGCATCATATGGAAGGTCATATGCTTGCACCATTACTTTCGGAAACTCCACCGGAATTTCCGTTTGTAGCGTTACTGGTTTCTGGTGGACATAGCCAATTAATGGCAGCTTACGGTATTGGTCAATATGAACTACTGGGTGAGTCGATTGATGATGCTGCAGGTGAAGCCTTTGATAAAGTCGCAAAAATGATGAAATTGCCTTACCCGGGCGGTCCAAATATTGCGAAGTTAGCCTTGCAAGGTGACCCGCAAGCGTTTGAATTTCCGCGCCCGATGTTGCATCAAGGTTTAAACTTCTCATTTAGTGGTTTGAAAACTGCTGTTTCAGTACAGTTGAAAAAGTTGGGTGAAGAAAATCGAGATGCTGATGTGGCAGCGTCTTTTCAAGAAGCGATTGTGGATACATTGGTTAAAAAATCCGTGAAAGCTTTAAAACAAACAGGTCTAAAACGTTTAGTGATTGCAGGTGGGGTGAGTGCCAATCTGCGTTTGCGTGAACAATTAGAAACGTCATTGGCAAAGATCAAAGCTCAAGTTTATTACGCTGAACCAGCTTTATGTACAGATAATGGTGCCATGATTGCTTTTGCTGGATATCAGCGTTTAAAAGCAGGACAACAGGATAATTTGGCTGTGACAACCACACCGAGATGGCCAATGACTGAGTTACAACCGACCTAAGATATCACTCGTAATTTTGTTTGGATGCTATGCTTAAAGCCAATCCTCATTATTATTTTATTTAAAAATCAGATCATTCATTTTTATGCAGGCTGCGGTGACAGTTTAGAGTCACTGCTATCTTGTTAAATTATTTATTTTTGGTGAGCTAAAACTCATCGTGGAGTATAGACGTTGAAAATTTCTTATATTTTTACATGTGGCCGATTAGAGTCTTTATTTAAGATTCTCTGCCTCACTCAACAAGGTGAGAAAAAGGTCGAGTCAAAAGAAAAAGTAGTTGAACAATATAGAAAAGACATCGCTTTAGGACGTCCTTTTGAAGAAACTGAACTTTATCAAATAATTGAGAAAAGTGAAGAAAAAATTGTCATTAATCGCTTGAGTAATATTCTTCGAGAAAAACCTACTCAGCAGAAGAGTAGCTATGATGCAGATGAATATAAGACAGGTGCATGGTCTGAGTTTAATGATTATAAGCTGGCAGTTCGATTCTCAAATGCGAAAACCGAGTTAAGTGAAAAGCACTTTGCGAAAACTGGTGAATACATGACCAGTCGTGGTGTCGCAAAATTGACGGGTTTTAATCCAAGCAATATTAAGAATATGTTGCAGCATAAAAGAAGTGTTGTGAAAAAAATGCTCGCGACATTAGAGAAGTTAGCAAAAGAGTATTGATATTTAAGCTCTAGACGCGATGCAGAGAAAATTTTTCTGCGTCGCTAATTATCAATTGTTATTCATTACTAATAAAACTTTAATTTATATTTTCTGCAATCACTCAATATCAAAAAGGAAAAATAATGTGGTTTGTTAAAGCTGCAACGATAGCTGCGTGGTTAAGTATCATTATTATTGCTGCGGCAGTGATTTTTTCAATTTATGTTTTAAGTATCCCATGCACCACTGATCGAATCTGTGAGATGCCGCCCATCCATTTATTCTTTTTCTTGGCATTAATTATCTCGGTGATCTGTAATTTTATTGGCATCATTTTGTCGATCATTGGGTTGAAGAAAGAAGAACCGATTAAAAAATTAGCCAAACAGGCATTACGTTTTAACGGGAAAATCATCGCTTTTAGCTTTGTAGCAGCAATTTTTTTACTTTTGATTTTAATGGCTTAGATAAATTTCTAAGCCAATTGTTGTGAACGATCTGCTTTTGACAATACTGCCAGACAAACAAAAATCAGAACCATACCAACCCAACCAATCGGGGCGAGTTGTTCACCGACTAATAATACTGCAAATAGTGCGGCAACCAGTGGTTCAAATAAGGTCAGTGTGGTCGCGGTACTGGCTGAAATGGTCTTTAAAGCATAACCAAATAACAGATAACCGAGAAACATTGGGATCAGCATCATATAACCGATAACATACAAATTCACGGGTTCATCAAAAAGGTTTGAACCCGTAAAAAATAATGTAGGTAATAAAATTAAAGCACCGAAGCCAAAAATTAATCCCATAGAAGCTTTTGAGTCGACTCCACGATCAATCATCTTTTTCGCGGCCCAAGAATATAACGAATAAGTCAGGGCAGCGATCAGCCCGAGAATAATTCCAATACTTTTCTGGTCTGTCGCAATAGTATGTGCAGATGCTTGGGAATGTGATTCCCCTATAGAGAGCAATAAAACACCAGCGACACCAAAAATAAAGCTAATAAACCACTTACCTGAGAGTGCTTTTTTATCAAAGAACTTTTCCAGTAATGCCGTAAATAAAGGGGCTGAACCAATTGAAACCACTGTACCAATGGTAATCCCCGCCATACGCATCGATGAATAGAAAGCCAGCGGATAAATCGCAACCGAGACCATGCCAATCAACAATAATGGATAGTAAGAGCGAATTTGAGGTAAATGACTGCGGATATTTTTATGGGCCAATAGAGCTTGTAATAAACCACCGCCACCCATTGCAATTGCGCCAATCGCTAAGGGACTTAGATTTGGAGCATAAGAAGCGGCTGTGCCTGTCGTTCCCCATAAAATAGAGGCAATGAGGACGGCAATAAAACCAGAATGAGCACTGAGGCTAAAAGAGGGGGTATTCAATTTGAAACCTCTTGCGCTAATAGTTTCTGAACCATTTGTTTTGCAGCAAATACTTTGTCACTTGAACTTTCTAAACCAGCACGGGCAATGGAACCTTCCAAGATAAATGAAATCAGTAGTGCCAGTTCTTTGACTCGTTGTGGGTTGGTGCTGAGCTGCTGTAAATGACCCGCTAAAATCGCTTCGATTTCATCTTTATGCTGTTTAACCGCCAAACGTTCAGGACTATGTGCAGGGAATTCTGCGGCTGCATTGAGTAGGCCACAACCACGAAAGCCTTTTTCATAAGCAAATTCTGCGTGATCCTGATAAGCATCAAAAACCGCCAAAATACCGTCAATCGGGGTTTGGATTTGAGCTTTTCTCTTTTCATATAAATCCAGCCATTCTTGATGGCGTGCTTCGATATAGCAGGTGATCAGATCTGATTTGGTGGCAAAGTTATTGTACAGCGACATTTTTGCCACATTGGCTTTCTCTGTAATGCTATTGATGCCTGTATTGCTAATGCCATCGTTATAAAACAATGTAGAAGCTGCATCCAAGATTTTTTGTTTTGCTGATTTAGTGTTCATAGTAAAAAATTATTTATATATACCGATCTACCTAATTTTATTGAAAAGTAAATTATTTGCAAGGGGAAATTGGAGTTTCATTGAATTTTGATGAACAGGATGGCATCGATTAAAACGCTGACATTGCGCTTTAATCGATAGATGGGTCATTCAATATTTTTCTTACTGTGGATAAAAGCCAATCCATACACAGGCCATTTCTTTTCTGATTTAAGGTTATTGACCAACCATGCCACCATGACGAGTGCAATTGAACCTAATAACACGGGGAAAAATAAGAAACTCCATTGGTATTGAATGGTATTGGCGGTTAGCAAGATCACCAATGGATTTGCGCCAGCAGGTGGATGAACACAACGCAGAAGTTGCATGGCTGCAATCGCACAACCGACAGAAAGACCAATGCTCAAAGCCGATGTACCAAAAACTTTAAGAAACAGTAAGCCAATAAATGCTGAGACAAAATGTCCCAAAATTACATTGCGAGGCTGAGCCAAAGGCGATTGTGAAACGGCATATAAGATGACACAGGTTGCGCCAAAAGGAGCCATGATAAATAGATTGTGGGTGAATTTACTGAGCAGGATCAAGATCAAGATGCTTAAGGTGCCGCCAATTAAACTTCTTATAATATCAATGGATTGGGGTAAGGGAGCAAGATGTTCTCTACCGTTGAATAAAGATAACATGGTGATCTCACGACTGGGTTGCTTTATGGCGATAATAGAACTAAAATTATAAATAGTACAGATCTGTACTATTATTTAATGAGTAAATCTTTATGTCGAAGTCTGCTGATAAAATTTTGCATACCGCAGAAAAATTATTTTATGAAAATAGTTTTGTTGGTGTCGGAGTCGACCTTATTCGAGATGAATCTGGCTGTTCAAAAACCACGATGTACACCTATTTCAAAAATAAAAATCAATTGGTGAAGTCGGTCTTGGAAGCACGTGATGAAAAGTTTCGGCAGCGTTTATTGGGTTATGTGGCGGAGACAACAGGGCGAGAGGCATTGAACAGGTTGATCGATTGGCACTTATTATGGTTTCAAGAAGATAACTTTAAAGGATGTTTATTCGTCAGAGCTGTGGCTGAGTCGCATTTGGGTGATCAAGACATCATCTCTGTGTCTAAAGAACATAAAGTTTGGATTAGAAACTTGATTACGGAATATTTGCAATCTTATTCAAAAACAGAGATGTTGGTTGAAGTGACGTATACGCTGATTGAAGGGCTCATTAGCCGATTCTTGGTCGAAGGTTATGATGCAAACGTGGCAGCGGAGATTAAGGATTCAGTCAATCAAATGATTGATACTTTGAACCCTCAGAGCAACTAGATTGCAAAGGGAAATGATGAGCCTTTGACGTTTTAGCAAAGACTCATCAACGTGTTCAGTTCATTTAATCCTTAAATGCATTCTGATCTTCTACATCCACATATTCGATATAACCACGACCTTGAACAGAGGTATTTAAATATTCACCTGTGAAGGTATAAGCACTGGCATAACCAATGCCATGACCATAACGGAATGGACTATCAATTTCTGCGGTGATATCTAAAATTTTCTGATCAGCATCATCCTTGACAGACCAAGAGAATAATTGCGGTAAGCGCATTTTCTTACCACTTGGCGAAACATAATCATCAACTTGATGTGCAATCACCTTGAATTCGACATTGGTATAGACTTCAGCAGGCTTGTCGGTATGTCGAACATGCAATGTATAGGCTGCTGGTTGACCCAAAATATCAGCTTTAGTGAGTAATAATTGGGTGGTATCCGTCAAATTGATAATTTGATAGGTAAAGAAATCGAGTGGTAATTTATACGGTTCAGGCAACAGTTTTTTCACCACGCCATGCGCACCTGTAGCGCGGGCATATTCATAGGTACATAAGCCTTCGGCAGGCGTGATTTTCCCTCGATACTCAAGCTGACCTTTGAAGTTTGCCAATAAACTAAAATGATCATAAATCGGGGTTTTGATAAACCATGAGATTTGATCAGTCACATCTAAATCAAACTCAAAGCTGAGTCCATGGTAGGCACCTTTGAGATGAATATTCGGTAGAGTTCCTTGGATCGAAACTTCTTCACCGAGCTCAATAGTTGTTCCATTGTCTTGAATGTTGGTCTGTTCTGGAATGATATAAGCTTTGAGTAGATGCTCATCTACCACCGCAGTACTAGAGAAAAACGTGGCAGTCTTTCTTGGGTCGCCTAAGGTAATATCATCATGGTCAAACGCAAGTGCTCCTGGTGTACCCAGTAAGATCATAATATTTAAATAACGATGAGGCTCGGGCAGCAGAGGAAAGAAGATTCCATAATGTGTCCAGCTATAAAAATTTCCATCAGTGCGTGGGCGAATGATGTCTGGTTCTGAAAATGGTATTGTTGAATATTTTACTGCTTTATCAAGCGTACCTTGTGCCAATAACAGGCTTTTACCCAAAATTTTGCTGGTCAGGGATGTCGGTGGCAATTGTTTCTTCATCTTGTTTCCTAAACTCAATCCATGCTGTGACAGCTAGATTATGAGAAACAATTGCCAATGCTAAGCGGAAATAAGGACAAAGCTACGGCTTTTCAGGACATTTACGCAGAGGCTTTGTTTGACAATTTTTCTAGATTTTGCGAGCCAATCCAGTGCTTTGAGAATTGATAGGCTGCGCGTCCAGAACGCTGACCACGGGCTTGGCACCATTTCAAACTCTCGCCACGAACTAGATCGTTATATTCCAAACCTGCTTTAACAATGTAGTGCTCTACAATTTGTAAATACAACTGTTGATCCATTGGATAGAAGGAGAGCCACATGCCAAAACGATCCGAGAGCGAAATTTTTTCTTCAATTGCTTCTTGGGGATGCAACTCGGTGTATTGCGGGACATCCACTTTACGTACTGGTGTGTTTTCGTGCATAAACTCAGGCAGTAAATGACGACGGTTACTGGTTGCATAGATAATAAAATTGCTTGAGCCAGATTGTAGTGAACCATCTAAAACGCTTTTTAAACTACGATAATTTTCATCTTCGGCATTGAAGGCCAGATCATCGCAATAAACGATAAATTTTTCAGGACGATGTTCAATCAGCTTTTGAATTTTGGGTAAATCAGATAAATCATCACGCTCAATTTCAATCAAGCGTAAACCCTGAGTTGAATACTCGGTGAGAAGCGCACGTACAATCGATGATTTTCCAGTACCACGAGAACCTGTCAGTAAGACATCATTGGCAGGCAAGCCATTCAGGAACTGTAGAGTGTTTTGAATGATCTTGTCTTTTTGGCGCTCAATGCCTTTTAAGTCTTCCAAATGCATTTTCTTAGGTTGTTGTATGGCGACAAGTTGCTGGTTTTCCCAGCGGAATGCAATTGCTGAAAAGTCAGTGGGTTGCTTTGGTGCAGGGAGAACTTGCTGAAGCTGTGTTAAAACACTTGATAGCGATTGAAGAATAGATTCGGGTAAATCAAGGATAGCCATACATATAAACCAAACTCAATGATGAATAGGGATACTATCACTGCTATTACCGAAATAAAGAAAATATCATCAGAAATATCGAAATAAATCGATTTTACCCTTGATTGTTGTGGCTGCTTTTTGCATTGTATAGGTGCAAGAATATAAAAAATAAGCTGAAAATCAGGATCGCGAATGTTCAATAGAGTTCAAGAGAAAAAGAATACATATCAGACACATAGGGTTGATGTGTTGCAAGAACACTTAAGACATGCCAGTTCTTATACCGAATGGAAAGAAATTGCACTTAAACTAGATGAAGAATCAGGTCATGAAGCATGGAAATATGACAATGAATCGCCTTATTATGATGCGGAAATTTTATCTAAACGCTATAACTTATTAAAAAAATATCGTATGCAGCATCGGACTTTAGATCTGATCTATGTGTTAAGAGAAGGCCTGTCTTATGATTTTGCTAATATTGGGCATCCGATGTTGTTTGCACAGACCTATATTGGTACTAAAAAAATCATCGAAAACTATGTTGAGGAAATGAGTGACTGCCTACGTTACTTGGCTTCGAGTGAATGTATTACCTTTCAACTAAAAGAAAAAATTCAGTTTTTTGAAGAATGTCAAAAGGCCTATGGTCAACCCGCTGTGATGTTTTCTGGAGGCGCAACGCTAGGGTTATTTCATACAGGGGTGTGTAAAGCTTTAATCGAACAAGATCTGATGCCTCAGGTTTTATCGGGTTCAAGTGCAGGGGCAATCATGACAGGAATGTTAGGGGTTTCTACGCCAGATCAAGTTCCTGAATTGCTGCAAGGGGAACATTTTTTTAGTGATGCCTTTAAATTTAGGAAAATAACTGAATTATTGCGGGCGAATGGTGGTATTGCCGATGTGATGTATTTGAAAAAATTTTTGATGCAGAACTTGGGTGATGTCACGTTTGCCGAGGCCTATAAACAATCTAAACGTCACATAAATATCGTGATTGCACCCTATAACACAGCGCAAAATCCGCGTATTATGAATGCACTGACTGCACCGAATGTATTGGTGTGGAGTGCAGTGTTGGCTTCTTGTGCGGTACCTGTGTTATTTCCACCTGTGCATCTGACCAGTAAGCGATATGATGGGCAACATACGCCATATCTCGCCAATACCAAGTGGGTGGATGGTAGTATGCGCAGTGATTTTCCGCAGGAAAAGATGGCTCGTTTATATAATATTAATTACACCATTGCTAGTCAGGTCAATCCGCATATCGTGCCGTTTATGCAAAGTGATACTGAACGCTTTCGTAGAGATGTACTTAGTTGGCCTGAACGAATTGTTCGCCGTCAAGGTAAAGCGATTGCAATGGAAGTCATGGATTTAACACGCAGTCATATGGGCAGTTTTTTCCCGATTCGTCGTGTATTGGATCATGGCTATGGCATTTTGGGGCAACGCTATTATGGTGACGTCAATATTATTGCCAAATATGGACTCAGACACTATAGCTATATGCTGAAAAACCCACGCCCAAAACTGTTTAAAATCTTGCAGCAAGAAGGTGAGCGTGCCACATGGCCGAAAATTGCGTCTATTGAAATACATGCACGAATTGGAAAAACCATTGAGCATTGTCTAATATCGTTGCGGAAGCAGGAAGAAAAGCAGCAGAATGAGTTTTACTACGTGGATCTCTAATCCGAAGATTCAACTTAACGATCTAAACTTAGTGACCAAAGCGCAAAGTTATGCCTTTGGGCGACGTGTCTACACCTTTCAAGTTGATCAGCAACGGTATTGGCTGAAATTTCATAAAACCAATGATCAGCCAGTTTTGGCACAGGCTTTCCAACGAGAGTTAGTTTTTTATCAGCACTGTCAGCAGCAAGAACAAGCGTTTTTATTACCATTTCAAATGATTCCATTGTGTCATCTTATCAATGGATTAGATCAGGATGGAATAGGGGTGATCACTGTTGATTCGCATGTTTTTTTTGCTGAAGCTCCTATTTTTGAGAATATTGAACAGATCAAACAAAAGATACTTTTGGCCTTACATACGCTGGATGCATTGCACCAATTCGGGTGGGTACATGGTGATTTGAAAGCAGAACATTTTCGTTTCTATGAAAACTCATGTCGGCTGATTGATTTTGAGCAATCTTTTCGGATAGGGCATCCGATGCATACTTTAGATGCAACACCACATTATATGGCACCAGAGCTTTTTCAGGGTGCAGGGAAAAGCATTCAAAGTGATTTATATGCCTTGGGGATTATTGTGTATGAATGGCTCACTCAATCTCGATTAAAGGCGAGTACTTATCATGATTGGGCAGTATTGCATTGCCAGCAACTACATATTCAACTTCCATCTACATTGCAATGCTTTTTTCCTTTACTTAATGGCCTCACGCAAAAGCATATTAAACAACGCTTTAATTCAGTTTTAGAGGCAAAAGATTGCCTAAAACAACTTGATATGTTGTAAAAGTAAACATAAATGCGTGATTTGAATATTATCTGTTCATTTGAATGGTTTTTTTAATAGAAAGACTTGTCAGCGAGTAGGTTTCTCACTAATATGCATACCCATCGGGGGCGTGGCGAAATTGGTAGACGCACTGGATTTAGGTTCCAGCGCCGCAAGGTGTAAGAGTTCGAGTCTCTTCGCCCCCACCATATTTAAAAAGCAAGAGTATCTTGCTTTTTTTATGATTAAACGAAATAGAGTTTAATCATGTGGTTATAGAGGATTGGTGTAATGGTAGCATGACGGTCTCCAAAACCGTTCGTCAAGGTTCGAGTCCTTGATCCTCTGCCAAATTCAAAGGAACTTTATATAAAGTTCCTTTTTTTGTGTCTGCTGTTTCTATCTGTATATTAAAAAAGCATTAGCTTTCATAAACATAGTTTTTTTATAAAAAGGGCTTGTCAGTAGAAAGGTTTATCTCTAATATACACACCCATCGGGGGCGTGGCGAAATTGGTAGACGCACTGGATTTAGGTTCCAGCGCCGCAAGGTGTAAGAGTTCGAGTCTCTTCGCCCCCACCATATTTAAGAAGGTAAGCATTTCTTACTTTCTTATGATTGAGTCATATATGATTTAATCATGCAGTTTAGAGGATTGGTGTAATGGTAGCATGACGGTCTCCAAAACCGTTCGTCAAGGTTCGAGTCCTTGATCCTCTGCCAAATAAATAAAAAAGCCCTTGTGAAAACAAGGGCTTTTTTATGGTCTATTTCTTTTGGTATGCCAATTTTAAACTTAGAAGCGTACTGTGATTATCGCTAAAGCTTCCAACTAAATCACCATTCTGACGTTGTGCTTGAGCATCTCCAAGCCATAAATATCTTCCGCCAAGTGAAACTGCCCAGTTGGGTAGAAAATTATATTGGAACCCGAGCCCGAATCCCCAGTAACCATTAACTGGCCCAAGTGCATTAGCTGGATCACCAAGACCTGAATCCCAACTGACAGATGTTGAGACTGAAAATTTATCAGTAAGTTTCTGCGCGATTCCAATTTGTGCTGACCATTGATCTTCTCCATAACTGAGCAGAGGAAGTCCTGTTTTATCTGGACTGGCTGGAGCAGTTCGCTCTGCTAATTTGGCTGGTTTAAACTCAAAGTCTTTCCATGGCACCCAGCGGATATTGGCGCTGAGTAAGGTTTGTTTACTTAGGCCTGTTTGAAAATCAAAATTTACTGATTCTGGTGAAGTAAATGTGACAGGTAGCGTGTAAAGATCATTACTTAATACTGAAAACTGCTCTGTGGTGCGTGTCTGATGTTTTATTTCGGAGCGATAAGTCAGTGCTGCTTTTAGCCCAATTTCGGGTTTTTTCAGGCTGAATCCTGTTACCCAACCCATTGCATAATCAGAGTGCAGTTCGGCATTGTAATTGGCGCTACCTTTATAAATTTGTCCACGCAGTTTGATGTTACCTTCAATTTCTTCTAAGGCAGGACCTGCGTAAACACTTAAATTTCTATTGATATTCAAACCGATAAGCCCTGTTAAATTCTGGCTGTCTAGTTTGGCTTGAGTACCTTCAGCGGGTTTATTTTCAAATTGAGAAACAAAGTCGCTGTGCCCACGATGTTGAAGGTTAATATTGAAAGGTTGATCATAAATGAGCCCTAGACTTATTTTTTCATTTAAATCTGTTTTTATGCTGCCACGTAAAGCACTATTATTGGCACTAATATTAGGAATTTCATTGGGATTGCCTTGGCTACTCAGTCCTTTATCCTGCCCACTCACATCTGGCATAGAATAATTATAAGAGAGGGATGCATAGGTTCCATTTTGAAAAAAATCAGTAATGGATTGTCCAGAGCGATCAAGGCCTGCGCTGTACCCAGTATTGATGATAAATGGTGTTGTGACTAAAGCTGATAAGGTGTGATGTCTAATACGTGAATACATTGGAGCCTCCAAATTCCTTTTGGGGCATACAACACTCAAGTTTTTATTATGTTCTTGGGTGTTGTATGGATTGGTTTTATTGATTATTTAAAGCAGGGGTTAAAAATTTCGACTTGATTTGGCATCAGATAGTTGGTTTTTGGCAGGTATTCTCCCATCACCGAAGCTAAATCTTTTTGCTGTTCGACATTAGCAATGGTGTGTTTAAAACTGCTTGATGCAAGCATGTGTCTGATCTGGACAATAGTCATATCTGGGTCAACAGCACCGTCTCCATCTTCTGCCATAGGTAACCAACCGATACCACATTCTGGTTTGGCATTACGCGGACGGTCAGCGACTCGACTTACGACAACAGTGTAATAACCATTTTGATCAACTGGAATTTCTTCATCAAATAAGCAATCATTGACGCGTGTATTGGCAAAACCTTGATTTGAACAGATTGACCAATAACGCAAATCGCCCTGCGTCAAAAGCCCTTTATTGTTGAAGGTCTTAGAAACAGTAGGTGCTTTTCCACGCAGGACAAAGACCTTGCCATATTTTCTATTCACAACTGTTCTAATGTATTGATTATCTAAGTTTGGATAAAAGCCACCTTCAGAGCGTCTTGCTTGTTCATTGATCTTGCCAGTAAATATCCCTAACAGGCTTTCTCGATCAAGTTGAATAAACCATTGTGCTGGATTCTGTGCTGGCCATGTATCTGGCTTTCCTGCCTGATGGATCAACTGGCGATATTCATTGGAAGGAATACTGACTGCAGCAGAAGTAAGTTGTAATGGCTGATTGGCTTTGAGTTGTGCGCAGGCTTGATCACCCTCTAATACACGACCATCTGCAAGCGTTAATTGAGGTGTTGGTAAACTTACACCTCCTGTGACGCTTTGTCCGTTATCAGGTAAGTAGATTCGATATAAAATCATTTGCTGATTTTTGCCGTAAGCAGGCGCATAGAGTTGATTAACACTTTGTGGCTGACTCAATTGGCCAACTTTGCGCTGTGCTGTCACAGGGGTAGCAGATACGTTTAAGCTGTACTCACGTTGTGATGGACTACGTTGTTGCCCATAAACGAAGGGATTACCAGAGTTATTATTTGGCTTGATTAAATAGTCTGCAACCGATTCAACAGGTTTTCCAGCTTCGTCATAACTAATAAAAGACATATATCGTGAACGTGGAAATTCTCCTTTGAGTTTAAGACTTGCTCCTTGAGGAATGGTGAAAGTACCTGCCCAATAATAAACATTGGCATCTGGGTAGGCGATATTGATATATGGGTCAGCGCTAACAGGACCACGAGCCCAAAAACAAGAGCGTGGACCCGGAATAGCCTCGAGTGTTTGAGGAGTCGCTTGAGCTGTGGTTTCTTGTGCCTGTGTTGCAAACGAGGTGGAAATCACGACGCTACTGATCAGTAGCGGAATTAAAGTGTGTTTCATTTTACATCCTTGCTTGTATGACTTTAATTTCTGAATCGAAACAGAACGGATTAAAGGTGCTTAATCTAGAAGCAGCATAGGAAGTTTGATTTATATTGTGTAATGGATTTTTTGTATGGAAGTTATAGCTTTTGGATATACCTAATAGCATCTAAAATAATAAAATTAAGATATATTTTTAGGCAAAGACGAATGGAAATGCTTTTTTAGTATGTTTATGAATCACAATAAAATATTCAGGGATGAGAAATGATTAAGCCAAGACATCTACAGCAAATCATGGTGTTAACTGAAATTGGAACGATCAATCAAGCGGCTGAAGCACTTTGTATGACCCAGCCATCGTTAACCAATAGTATTAAAAAATTAGAGCATGACTTGGGCGTGGTCTTGTTTGAGCGAACCAGTAAAGGCGTTAAACCGACTTTATATACCGAGCATATTCTAAAACAAGCCCCACAAATTTTGCAGCAGTTAGATACCTTGCATAAGGAGATTAAACTCCTTTCGAGTGGTCAAGTTGGAGAAATACATATCGGGACAGGGCCTGTCATTATTCATGCATTGATGAAAGATGTGATTCCTTTATTTTCAAAGCAATATCCTGATATTGAAGTGCATTTATATGTTGATAACCCCAAGAATATTATTGAAAAAATAGAAAATGGCATTCTAGATTTAGGGATTGTAAGTACAGAGTATGTTGATCTTGCTGATGATTTGATTTCAGTTTCGCTGTTTCAAGACCCGATTAACTTTATCGTTCGTTCTGGACATCCCTTACTTGAAATTCAACATTTGGCATTTGATCATCTTCTGGATTATCCATTTGCGTTACCGCGAATTTCAAAACAAAAAATGCAATGGTTAAGGGCTCAAACGCATACAGGGCATTCACCACGAGTTTGCTTAACTGTGAATGACTACGATTTATTGATTCATCATATCATGCATAGTGATGCAATTACGGCTGGACCAAGCCATTTATTCCAATCATTACAAAGGGAGCGGGATGTCACGGTCTTAAATTATCAAAATCCTGCTTTTTCATGGCATGCATGTGCTGTTTATAAATCGATTAGTATTCACTCGATCGGAATGAAACTATTTTTAGATATGATTCGAGAATGGTTTGAACTGAAGAATACTTGATTTTACTTTAGACCCATTCCTTATTTTTTCATATTGTCACTGTCAATAAATAAAATGCTAAAAAACAGCTCATTTTTTGCTTAATTTTCAATTTTTTGTGCCAATTAGTTTTTGAATAATAGAGTGATCAGCAGAGCTCTTAATCAATTTAGATTATTCAAGTTAGATTTCAGCTTGATGAAATAAGTCACAAAAAAGGCTTAGATAAATAAAGCCAGCTCGATCATCAATGAGCTGATGCTAGGGAAAAATTTAAGAATTAAGGAATAACACATGTCGGGATTGTGCATGGTTCAGCATAGAAAAAATGAATTGGATGTCTTACTCAAGAGCACAATCAGCGCAGCCTGTGCCTCGTTTGTTCTGATTGAGAATAAGGGGAAATAGACATGATGATGATTCGTTATATCAAACAAAAAGATATTCATGATCTTTACCACTTGGCACAGAAAGCAGGTTTTGGTTTAACCTCTTTGCAACCAGATATGGAAATATTGGCTGCACGGATTGATCGAGCGATTAAAACGGTCGAAGGTAAACTGGATAAGTCGGAGCAGGGCTATTTATTTGTGCTGGAAGATACCTCACTACATAAAGTGGTTGGTGTCTGTGGAATCGAGGTTGCCTTAGGTCTAAAAGAACCTTGGTATAATTTTCATATCGGCACACAAGTTCATTCTTCCGAACCTTTGAATGTTTATAAATCATTGCCGACCTTATATCTGAGTAATAACCACACTAACTGTAGTGAGTTATGTACCTTATTTTTAGATCCAGATTATCGTTTAAATAAGAATGGCAAGTTTTTGTCTAAGGTTCGGTTTTTGTTCTTATCAGCGTTTAGACAGTATTTTGAAGAAACCATTGTGGCTGAAATGCGCGGATTTTCAGATGAAAATGGACGTTCACCATTTTGGGATGCAGTCGGTCATAAATTCTTCGATATGGAATTTACCAAAGCCGATTATCTAAGCGGTACAGGCAAAAAAGCCTTTATTGCGGAACTCATGCCACGGCATCCACTTTATGTCGATATGCTGCCTGATGAAGCGAAGGCGGTGATTGGAGCAGTTCATCCGAATACCGAACCCGCGTATAACCTTTTGATTGAAGAAGGGCTGCGTTATAAGGGCTATGTCGATATCTTTGATGCGGGTGCAACCTTGCAGGCGGATATCGAGAATCTAAGAGCCATCAAAGACAGCCATGTGTTAACTGTCCATATTGAACAATCTGATCTCATTATGCTCGGTGATGAACCTTATATTGTCGCCAATGATGATTATGAAAATTATCGCGCCATTTTAATCTATAGTCAGCCAGACTCAAACCAAGTGACGTTGAGTGTGGAGCAAGCCCATCAGTTACATGTGAAAGAGGGGGCATCGGTACGTTTGCTCAATATCAATATTGCAAATCAGAACAAGCGTTGATGGGCTATGTATAAGTAGAAAATTCACAGATTTAGATGTTAATTCACAACACTTATACTGTATTTTTTAGCCATATTCTTTATTTATATCGATGCATAATTTTTTACTATCTTCGATATTCATATCTTTCTCAGATGGAGTGAGATTAGGATAATAGAGTATATTTCATGTTAATTGGGTAATAATTAAGCGAAAATGAAAAGCATCATCTTCAACTCGTTTGGGGATGAGATATGATGCTTGCGGCTAAAATACTTTTGATCAATAACAACAGGTTTTAGTGTGCAGAAAAGGGATTTAATACGAACTATTTACAAGTGAGGTGGGTTAATTAAGCTATTAATTTCAAAATAATTTTAGAAAGATGGAACTTTTAAATTAAAGCATTTTAAAAATATTTTATTTTTATGAAGCATTTATAACGGTTGCTGCAAACTGGAGTAAGGATGACATGAGTCAGAATAAAGGAACGCAACTTCTGGATGAAGATTTGCAGGAAAGTTCGCAAGACGAAGAAAAATTACAACGCTCGCTGACCAATCGTCATATTCAAATGATTGCAATTGGCGGTGCAATTGGTACAGGCTTATTTATGGGTTCTGGGAAGACCTTAAGTATTTCAGGTACTTCAATTGTTTTAACTTATTTAATTATTGGTTTTTTCTTTTTCTTTGTTATGCGGGCAATGGGCGAGCTGCTGCTAGCAAATACCAACTTTAAAACATTTGCCGATTTTGCGACGGCCTATATCGGTCCTTGGGCAGGTTTTTTCCTTGGTTGGTCTTATTGGTGTAACTGGATTATTACTGCGATAGCCGATGTCATCGTGATTGGGGGATATATGCAGTTTTGGTATCCCGATATTCCTGTCTGGATCCCTGCATTTACCTCGTTGGCTATTCTGACCATACTGAACTTTGTTGCTGTTCGAATGTTTGGTGAGCTGGAGTTTTGGTTTTCGTTGATTAAGATCTCCGCCATTATTCTGTTTATCCTTGCGGGTATCTATTTAATCAGTACCGGCTTTACTTCACCCAATGGTATTAAAGCATCGATGAGCCATGTGTTTGAAACTCAATCGATGTTTCCTTATGGCGTCACAGGCTTTTTAGCAGGTTTCCAAATTGCGATTTTTGCCTTTGTCGGAATTGAATTGGTTGGAACTACAGCTGCTGAAACTAAAGATCCGCATAAATCTCTACCTAAAGCCATCAATTCGATCCCATTACGTATTTTACTGTTCTATGTTGGTGCATTGATATGCATTATCGCGGTCACATCCTGGGCAAAAATTTCACCTGAAAAAAGTCCATTTGTTGAAATGTTCACCTTGATTGGTTTGCCGATTGCTGCTGGACTAGTTAATTTTGTCGTTGCAACCTCAGCCTTATCTTCTGCAAATAGTGGTATCTTTGCGACCAGTCGTATGCTCTATGGTTTGGCGTTGGATAATGATGCACCAAAGAGCTTTAGTAAATTATCGAAGAAAAAAGTACCAATTCGAGGTCTGATTTTCTCAATGACTTGCGTCACCATTGGAACCTCTATTTTGTTCATTGTGCCGAATGTGATGACAGCATTTACGATTATCTCAGCATTGACCTCAATTCTATGTGTATTTACCTTTATGCTGATTATTCTGTCGTATATTGGCTATCGTAAGAAATTTCCAGAGTTACATTTACAGTCGAAGTTTAAAATGCCAGGTGGTTTGGTGATGGCATGGCTGACGATGCTATTTTTGGTATTTACAATTGTGATTCTTGCTTTAGACCACGATACCCTTATTGCATTGGGGCTTTCACCAGTGTGGTTTATTGGCCTATTGATCGCTTATCGTTATAAAAAGAAAAAAATGTTAGAACTGGATATCTTAAAGGCAAGTAGGGCTGATTATGTTTAAGTGGAATTAATCTACGGCTACATTCTGACTCATATTAAATAAAGCAGAGCTTCGGCTTTGCTTTTTTACATTATTTTTAGAGTTAGAGTATTTGAAGAATGTTTTATATCTATGAATATAAAAAGTATTATTTTAAACCAAGAAATAATGGTGACGAAAAATGTCATAAACAGACAATACTGTATAGACAGATGCATATTGCTATCGGTAAAATGCCGTAAATTTAAGCAAAAAAATCTATAAAAATGTTGAACAACATCTTTCAAGCGTTAGAGAGCCTCGGCCTTACAGCACAAAAACGTGCGATTCATATTCAATTTTCTAATCAAAATTTAAATTCGCAGGTTTTTCTGCAACGTATTGATGGTCAGCATCAACTGAATGATGGATTTAAGGCAGAATTGATCTGCCTATCGACCAATGCCACTATTCCACTAAAACAATTTATTGGTAGCCAAGCGGCGGTTGATAGCGTGACTGATCAAGGTCAATTGACCCGTGTCACAGGTATTATCACTCAAGCCTTACAGGGACAATCCGACGGTAGCTTAACTTTATATAAGCTGACACTCGAAGACCCAACTGCACTGTGGAAACAACGCCGTAACAGCCGCGTGTTTATGAACAAGAGCGTACGAGATGTGGTGGAAATCATTTTTAAAGAATGGCAACAAAAGAGTCCACTCTTTGCATCAAGTTTAAGTTTAGATTTAAGTGGGCTCAGTCAAGACTATGATGTCCGACCTTTCATTATGCAGTCCAATGAAAGCGACTATGACTTTCTCACCCGTCTCATGCGCAGCGAAGGCATTAACTGGCTCATCGACGAAGCTGAGCGCACAGTTCCTCTCAGCAGTGCCGCTATCCAAGCACAAAAAATGCGTTTGATTGATGACAATAGCCAGTATCAAGCGCTCGATCGTCGACAGATTCGTTATCACCGTAGCAGTGCCACTGAACAATATGACAGTATGACCAGCCTAGTTGGACAACGTTCATTACAGCCCAGTAGCGTCCATGTACAACGTTGGCAAGCCGATGCCTTAGAACAGGAAGAAGGTGCAGGTAGTGTACAAAGCACCCATAAGCACAGTGATCAGCATGACAATGCCAGTCTTGGTCTAGAACAGGCATGGCATTTCTCTCCCGCTTGGATGCAAGATATCAATGGTGAAGATGGTGCGACCCAATCGGGCAATGCCCAAATTGAAAAACTGAATCAGAATCTCAGTCAATACTACGACTTACAATCCAAGCAGTTTGTTGCGAATACTACGGTGCGAGACACCCATGTGGGTTACTGGTTTGAATTAGCCGAACATCCTGAAATTGATCAACACGATGGTGCAGACAAAGAATTCCTGATTACAGGCAAAAACTTCTATAACCAAAATAACTTGCCTAAAGATCTACATCAACAGATCAATCAACTATTAGCACAAAGCAATTGGCAGCCAACCCAACAAAGCAACACAGAAGAACGCCAAGCTAACCAGTTAATCCTGCAACGCCGCAACATCAAAACTGTACCCGAATTTAACCCATTGCAACACCGTCCAGCCGCTTCACCGCAACGTGCCAAAGTGGTCGGACCAAGTGGTGAAGAAATCCATGTAGATGAATGGGGCCGTATTAAAGTTCGTTTCCTGTTTACCCGAAATGATGATCATAGCCATGATGGTGGTGCAGGCGCTAATGACAACGACACCGATTCAGCTTGGGTCGATGTACTGACGCCTTGGGCTGGTGAAGGCTATGGGGCGCGCTTCCTGCCACGTATCGATGAAATCGTAGTTATCGACTTCTTTGATGGCAACATTGACCGTCCATTTGTAGTGGGACGTATCCATGAAGCACATCGTAGTCCAACCAAGTTCGACAATGCAGGTAAGCTGCCAGACACCAAGAAACTGGCAGGGATCAAGTCCAAGGAATATCAGGGTGAAGGCTTTAACCAACTGCGCTTTGATGACACCACTGGACAGATCAGCGCCCAGCTCCAAAGCAGTCATGCTGCCAGCCAACTTAACTTAGGTAAACTCAGTCATCCGAAAGACAAAGCAGAAAGTGAAGATCGTGGCGAAGGTTTTGAACTACGTACTGATCAATGGGGAGCCGTACGCGCAGGTGAAGGCTTACTTGTTTCCACGTATAAACAGGATCAAGCCCAAGGCGAACATCTCGATGCTCAATCCGCTAAGCAGCAATTTGAAGCTAATCAAAACAATGCCAAGGCACTGAGTGAAGTGGCCAAAAACCAGCAGACCGATGAAATTGAATCCGTTGAACAATTGAAAGCATTTGCAGAACAGATTGAAGCAAAAATTGCTAAATTTAATAAAGCCTTATTGCTATTAAGCTCACCTGTGGGGATCGGTCTAAGTACCAGTGAAGATATTCATGTTTCTGCAGAGGGACAGATCAACCAGTTTGCAGGCGACAGTATCAATCTAAGCACGCAAAAGAATCTGATTACGCATGCGCAAAACAGAATCAGTGTGTTTGCTGCACAGAATGGTATTAAGCAAGTGGCTGCTAAAGGCAAGTTTGAAGCACATGCTCAGTCGGATGGTATGGATTTACTGGCCAAGCAAGGGATTCAGATTATTTCGACCGAAGATCGTATTGAGATCAGCAGTCCGAAAGAGATTGTAATTACTGCGGGTGGTTCTCAGATCAAGCTGAATGGTTCAGGTATTTTTCCAGTTACCAGTGGCAAGTTTGAGGTGAAGGCAGGGCAGCATTTGTTTATGGGTGGGGCGAATGTTCAGTTAACACCAATAACTTTACCAGGCGCTGAAATAAAGAATTGGATTGAATTGGATTATCGTGACCCTGAAACAAGAAAGGGTATTGCAAATAATGGTTATAAAATTTTCTTTAAAAATGGAACAACATTAGCAGGAAAACTAGATGCTAATGGATTTGCTAGGCATGAAAATGTACCACCTGAAACCATAAAAAAAGTAGTATATGAACCTCAAGAAGGTAAAGAAAAAATTGCCAATCGATTAGAAGAGTTATTAGAAATTGAAGACGACTCATCAATCCGTAGTTATGGGGATGTAAATAATGGCAAATAATATTCCTAATGCTACACAAGCTAGAGATGCATTGGCTTGGATGACTGGTGAGCAAAAAGATATTCAAGAGGAAAAAAGTATATGGGAGTGGATGGTAGAAGCCATAGAAGGAGACTTCAATGATAATCGTAGTACAGGGCAAATTGTATTTGATGCTGCAATTTCCATGATCCCATTTGTGGATCAGATATGTGATGTTCGCGATTTGGTGGCAAATTGTAAGAAGTTAAATGAAGATATTTCGGATCAGTGGGCTTGGGTCGCATTGGCCCTTACTTTAATTGGTCTATTTCCAAGCCTAGGGAGTTTGGTTAAAGGGGTTCTAAAAATCTTCTTCTTGTTTGTAAGACGAAGCGGAGGAAAAGCCGTTGTTAAAGCTGTCGATTCAGCTATGACATGGGTTATTACTTTTTTAAGAAAAAAACAAGTACAAGATTATATTAAAAAATATCTACCGAACGTGGATATTCTCGTTTATTTAAAGAATGAAATTATAAAAGTAAAAAATAAGCTTAGTGCAAAGGAGCTATTGGCTGCTTTTGACCGAGGGATTCAGCTATTGGATAATTTAACAAATAAGGCCAAATATATTCCTGGTTTAAAAGATAAAATTAGAAATACTGTCGCCATTGTTAGAAAAATTCGAAATGCTGCAGATGCCCCATTGGCAAAAGCTTTGGCACCACTTAATGATGCCTTAGCAAGAGTTATTTATAGATTAGATATGGAGTCATATCTACAAAGAACAGCAGTGAGAAATACTACTAATGTTCACTTTAGAGGTACATTGCCAGAAGCGCGTGCCATTACGTTAATGCGTACTAAAAAGCCACGGCCGACTTGGTTAAGTAGGGGGAATTTAGAACATGCACCATTAGAGCCTGCTAGTAAAAGAAAGATGGTTAATGAAATGGTAAAGGATGGTTATCCTCCTTTGGCTGATTATAATATTGCTTCATTTACTAGGTTGTCAGCAGATATTATTACTGGACCTGCCAGATTATACCGTGTAACTTCACCTGCAAATGGTGCGTTTGGTGAGTGTTGGGTCACAGAAGAAGTCTTTATTAAAATTAAAAATAGTCCTGATCCGAAAGCAGCTTGGCGTAAATATCTTGCAGTATGGCCGGATTGGAACGCAAATGGGCAGTTTGTAATTTATGATATTCCTGCTGGTCAATCAATTAAGGTATGGCGTGGCCCTGCCTCAAGCCAGACAAAAGATGCCTTAGGAGATAGTTATCATTTATCAGGTGGTTGGGAACAGGTTATTTTCAAAGAAGGAAAGTTTGATAATACCATTTATTATCCCGTGGATACTTATGGACGTTTATCGCTTAAATCCCCAATAAGACGAGATGCCTATAATAGTTTGTCTCCAGCTGACAAAGCTAAATATCAGGCAGTACGAAGCAAAATTAAAGAACAGAATATTCATGGTCCTTATGATACAAATTGGGGAATGACTGATTTTGATGAGCAGTTAAAAGATGTCAGAATTGGTCTTCCAAATATATCTGGACAAGTCATTAATAGATAAAACTGAGAGATGCTCATAATGCAGAATATAGAACAGCAATTGACTCGTTTTCAAAAGCAATCAGTTGCCCTAATCTATTATGTTACTTCACGATCCTATTTAGAGATGTTACTGACCAAACTGGACGATTTGATTCAATATACTGGCGGAGTAATTGATCTCGCTGATCAACAATATCGAGATCGTGTCCTATTGCAAGAAGGTTGGGGAATGGGGGATACCTCAGCCAATTGGAGCACCTATGCTTACCCATCTTTACTCGATTTCAGATTAGGTTTGATTAGGATTATAGAACAGACTAAACAGGAAAAATATGGCTGGACACCTGCATATAATACAGCACGTATGTTAGGCGAGTTTCAACCCAACTGGATGTCAGAAGAAGAAGAAACAGATTTTAAAATGCGCTTTGATGAATTATATAGATTATGTAGTTATTACGATTCTTGTGTTAAGCCTCCAAAATCATGGAATTTATATAGTTTATTTGAGGTGATTAAAGAACTGGGAATTTTTGAACATAAAGTACCTAAGCTTAAAATTCGTACAGATATACGAGTAAATAGTGGGGAACCTATCTCAAAAACAGGCATATATATCCCTGTTGGTGATCAATATGGCGTACCACAATTTGCTTGGACCTATCAGGAGTCTGATACATTTGAAAGAGGATGGTTAGAAGAATGCCGTACAATAAATTCTTTAGGCAAGCAATTGTTTTCTAAGTTTAATGAATATACAGCATGGACTCCATCTGAAGAACTAAGAACATTCGCAATTGAAAATATTAAAAAGAAGAAAATAGATGACGATTTTGGTTATGTAAAATTAAATTATGATAGCCAATTAAGATTGGCCCCAGAGCTGATTGCAAATAATGTTTTTTCTAAGGCTGATTGTAGTTGGTATTTTGTTGAATTAGTAGAAGGTGAGTTTGAGGATATTGGTGGAGAGGAGACAGATGTTTTCGTTACACCTCATTTAAAAGTTATAGGTGGAGAATTATGTCCAAGAACAGGTTATTGGATTTTATCTAGCCAAAAGGAGAAGCGTTTGTACTTTACCAAAGGAACATTAATTCCCAAATATAATAAAGACTGGGGTGAAGAATATTGGGTCTTTGATGGTGAAGAATAATTAATATGCCCTTCAGGGCATTTAAAATTTTGAGATTTATATAATTTAAATGATTGATTTAAATAAACTAGAGCTATTCCCAAGAGAAATCTATTTATTAGAGCAATTTCTTTCTTATGGCTATTATTATGAAACGGTAAAGTTATGGGAGGGGGTGATTCAATATGCTGAAGAGCTATTAGATAAATATAGTGCTCATTTAGCGCCCGATCATCGTGCTCAGCACCCATCTCATCAAGCCGACTATGTCTGGGGAACAATTGTACTACCAAATTTTAAAGGAGTTTTACATCATTTAGTTGATGGTTTAGATGACTTAAAAGAGGGCTTTTTGCCTATATTAAGAAGAATGAGTAGCATTCGTAATGCTCTTATTGCTCAATGGAGAGATTATCCTTATGATTGGATGGATCATGTTGAAAAAGGCTCAGCTGCTATTTATAAAGCTAAACAGGATATTGTATCAATAAGAGCTAATAATACCTTTATTGCAAGTGATTACTATGACTCGCAATGGGACTATAAAGATCTATTAAAAAATGATGTATATAAAAGAGATGTGGGTATAGAGTATCCTCCAATTTTACCTAAATATTATTTAAATCCTAATATAAGTGTAAAAACAGATGAACCAATTATGGTGACAGGTTTTTATCGTTCTACTGAACCATATTCAGCGTGTAAGTTTTTGATACATGAAACAAAAATGTCTGCCAAGCATCCTGAAGACTGGAAATTAGCTCCAACGGTTCAGTGTTTTAAAATGAATCCAGACCTTTTTACGACACCAGATATAATTGAAAATTCAGAAGAAGTAGAAACGGCATGGATACTGGTGGAAAAAGTAGTTGAGGACGGTGGCAGCAATTCGGCATTTAATGAAGAAAGAATATCTCAAAAAGGTGGAGAAAAAGTAACGAAAACAGGCTATTGGTCTACTCCTGCACAACCAGATACAAGACTTTATTTTACGTAAGGTGCAATATCGCCAACGCTGCCAGAAACAGATTGGGGTGAAGTGTATTGGTATTGGGATGGTGAAGAATAACTAAAGTGCCCTTCGGGGCATTTAAAATTTTGAGATTTATATAATTTAAATGATTGATCAGCAAAAATTAGAGTTATTTCCGCAAGAGATCTATGCAATTGAACAATTTGTTTCATATAACTATTACTATGAAACGGTAAAGTTATGGGAGGAGCTGATTCAATATGCTGAAGGATTATTAGACAAATATAGTGCTCATTTAGCACCAGACCATCGTGTCCAACATCCATCTCATCAAGCCGACTATGTCTGGGGAATAATCGTATTACCAAATTTGAGAGGAGTCCTCCATAATTGAGTTGGGGGGATGACTTGAAATAAAATTTTTGCCAATCTTAAACTAAAAAGCAGAGCCGAAGCTCTGCTTTTTCGAGTCAATCAGTTTTAGATCTTGCTGATCAAATCATTGATTTGTTTTGCTTGTTCAGCTGCATTACCAGTATAAGTTGCAGGTGTTAACTCAGCTAAACGAGCACGTTCATCAGCTGGAACTTGTGCAAGTTCATCGCCATTGACAAAGTTCACCATCATCTCTCGTGTCATTGCTTGACCACGAGTAAGTGCTTTTAATTTCTCGTATGGCTTTTCAACGTTATAACGACGCATAACAGTTTGAATTGGCTCGGCAAGAACTTCTTGTGCTTGGTTTAAATCTTCATTTAAACGAGCAGCATTGAGTTCAAGTTTACCAACACCTTTTAGGCAAGCATCAAAAGCAATTAAGCTTTGCGCAAAACCAACACCCATATTACGTAATACAGTAGAGTCAGTTAAGTCACGCTGCCAGCGAGAAACAGGAAGTTTTTCACCTAAGTGACCTAAAACAGCATTGGCAATACCTAAGTTGCCTTCTGAGTTTTCGAAGTCAATTGGGTTGACTTTGTGCGGCATGGTTGAAGAACCAACTTCACCATCTTTTAACTTTTGTTTGAAGTAACCAAGCGAGATATAACCCCAAACATCACGGTTAAAGTCGATTAAGATGGTGTTGTAACGACGTAAAGCATCAAACAATTCAGCCATATAATCATGTGGCTCGATTTGTGTAGTGTATGGGTTGAAGCTTAGGCCTAAAGATTCAACAAATGCTTGTGCATGTGCAGCCCAATCAATTTCTGGGTATGCAGAAAGATGTGCATTGTAGTTACCTACCGCACCATTGATTTTGCCTAATAATTCAACATTTTCGAATTGCTTGATTTGGCGTGCTAAACGATAAGCAACGTTTGCCATCTCTTTACCCAGCGTAGTTGGGCTTGCAGTTTGACCGTGCGTACGAGACAACATTGGTTGTTCAGCATGCGTTGTTGCCAAAGCTGAAATTGCATTGAGAAGTTGCTTCATGCTTGAAACTAAAACTTCACGGCCATTTTTCAGCATAAGAGCATGAGACAAGTTATTGATGTCTTCAGAAGTACAAGCAAAGTGAATAAATTCGCCTGCATTTTGTAATTCATCAATGTTGGCAATTTTTTCTTTAAGGAAATATTCAACCGCTTTTACATCATGGTTAGTGGTGCGCTCAATTTCTTTAATGCGGTTTGCATCTTCTTCAGAGAAGTTTGAAACGATTGCATCTAAAGCTGCATTGGTTTCATTTGAAAACGGTGCAACTTCGATGATTTCTGCACGATTTGCAAGTGCTTGTAACCAACGCACTTCAACCGTGACACGAGCGTGGATTAAACCAAACTCAGACAAAAAAGGGCGTAGGGCATCGCATTTGCTAGCGTAACGTCCATCAAGTGGCGAGAGTGCGGTTAAAGCATTCATACAGATTCCTTAATTTTGGAATAAACATAAAAATAAATTCGTTGTAGCATCGGTCTATACCACCTGATACTGCAAACGAGCGAGAGCTTGAATATCTTGCAATAACTTGCGTTTACTAAAGATCATACTCCATGAGCTGCCACCTGACTGCTTCCATAAATGTGCCAGCTGTAGGCCTGTAAATAAGCTTGCACGAATACGGTTGGTATGATTGATGTCTTTAAATGCTTCGGCATTGCCTCGGACTAAAATACGAGGATTGATTTGTCCTGCAGTTTCGACATAGGTTTGGGCTAAATTGGCGATGATGCTTGGGTGTAAATAGTTATTATCGAAAAAAGAGAGTTGCTTTAATATTTTTTGTTGGGCAGTTTCTATAATTTTGACATATTCAGGATTGCTATAAACTTTCTTTTCCAACTGCAACAGAGCCATTGCATAGGACATGGGTAATTTAGCAGTCGACATTTTAGGAACACGGGATTTCGGTGCGGTATTAAAAGGCTGGGTAATACAGCCTTCTAATGTTTTTAAACCGAGTGAAATGTCTGCAAGTTGATTAAAAAAATCTAAGGTCTGAGTGGCGTTGTTAGCGGTAGGACGTATATTCAGACTGGCTTTAATCAATAGCTCAAAATAGAAATTACCACTATCGCCAATGCTTTGCTGGCCAGCCATCGCAGTCATATGTGTTAACTGAGTTGCCTGAAAGACTGCGGCCAATGCTAGAGCACGGTTCTGTCTAACATTCAACGCTTGAGTGTGCTGAAAGGGTAACTCGACCATGCTTCGCTTCCAATTTCCTTAAATAAAATCTGGTTCAGGTGCATTGGTATGATGAATGACACCACCACCTAAGCAGACCTCTCCAGAATAGAACACCACGCTTTGTCCTGGAGTCACGGCGCGTTGCGGCTCATCAAACTCAACACGAATACCATTTTCAGTCTGTTCATCGCGATAAATTGTACACGCTTGATCTGGCTGGCGATAACGGGTTTTCGCTGTGCAGCGGAATCCAGACGATGGAATGTTCTGTTCACCTGCAACCCAATCAATCGACTCACTCCAAAGCTGTGTGCTTTGCATCAATGGATGTTCATGTCCTTGACCAATCACCAGTCGGTTATTGGCAATATCTTTATGTAATACGAACCATGCACCTTCTTGTACACCTTTCATACCACCGATACCGATACCACCGCGTTGACCCAGCGTATAGTACATCAAGCCATGATGTTCACCAACTTCTTTACCTGATTCCAAAACAATTTTTCCAGCTTGGGCAGGTAGGTATTGTTTAAGGAAGTCAGTAAAGCGACGTTCACCAATAAAACAAATACCAGTTGAGTCTTTTTTCTTCGCTGTTGCTAAATCAAGTTGTTCTGCAATACGACGAACTTCTGGCTTTTCAATTTCACCCACAGGGAACAGGGTTTTGTTAATTTCACGGCCATGAACTGCATGCAGGAAATAGGTTTGGTCTTTGTTATTATCAACACCACGGAGCAATGGGGCGTAAGTTTCGCCACGTGAGTTCTGTGTGCTTGTGCCACGACGTGCATAGTGACCTGTTGCAATAAAGTCTGCACCCAAAGTCATGGCATGATCGAGGAAGGCACGGAATTTAATTTCTTTATTACATAGAATATCTGGGTTTGGTGTGCGGCCCGCAGCATATTCAGCTAAGAAATGCTCAAAGACACGATCCCAATATTCCATAGCAAAGTTAGCTGTATGCAGCTTGATGCCAATTTTATCTGCAACGGCCTGAGCATCTGCCAAGTCTTCCAATGCTGTGCAGTAATCCGTACCATCATCTTCTTCCCAGTTTTTCATGAAAAGACCTTCAACTTGATATCCTTGTTGAAGTAATAATGCGGCAGAAACGGAGGAGTCTACACCACCAGACATACCGACGATGACACGTTGTTGCATCTAATTAAGCATCCAAATGAGAAGTTAATAAGGGAGAAAAAGGGTGCTCATAAATAAGCGATAAAGGATATTTTTTGCCAGCAAGGGCATCTTCAACAGCTTTTAAAACCAGTGGGCTACGTGCACGTGCTGTTTCTTGTAATTCATCCAAGTTCATCCATACTGCACCAACAATACCTGTATCCAGTTGCGCATTTTCTTCAACTGCTGTGACATGTGCCAAGAAGCAAAAACGGTAATAAGTGCGGTCGGGAAACATTGGTGGCGTATAGGTGTAAATCCCAAGCAGATGATCAATTTCAACATGATGACCTGTTTCTTCTAAGGTCTCACGGATCGCTGCTTGAATAATGGTTTCATCGCATTCGACATGACCTGCCGGTTGATTAAACACGGTATGTACAAAGCCTTCGCTGTGTTCTTCAACAAACAGAAAACGTCCGTCTTTTTCGACAACAGTGGCGACTGTGACATGAGGTGTCCAAGCGGTCATAGAAAGCATCATGGTTTTAAAAAATGTATTCTACAAAATTTAAGAGTTTTTGGCTATGGTGAGTTTCTAGAGTAGGTTTTTGTATAGAAAATATCATCAATTTCCACTGAAATTGAAGTCAGGAACATCTAGTTCACAAAGTTTTAAAGCTAGGAGGCAGAAGATATGGATGAGATTAGAATCACACTCAATAAAAATGAAATGGATATTAATGTAGTTCATCAATTTCTCAGAAATACTTATTGGTCGAAGGGTATTCCAAAGACTGCTGTTCAGAGCGCGATTGAAAACTCTTTATGTGTAGGTTTGATGCGAAATAATCAAATTATTGGTTTTGGTCGGGCAATCACGGATTATGCAACATTTGCATATCTTGCAGATATTTTTGTTGAAGCACCATTTCGTGGAAAAGGTTACTCTGAGCTTATCGTCAATGCCTTGCTTGATCAGTGCGATTCAAAAGGGTTAAGAAGGATTCTTTTGGCGACAGCTGATGCTCATGGTTTGTACCGTAAGTTTGGATTCACTTATTTGGCAAAGCCTGAAAATTTTATGGAAATAAATCAGCCAAATATATACCAAAAATAGTTTTGTGGGGCGCAATTAAACTAATAATCTAAATGTTTCATGAATCCAAAGCACTAGCTTAAGGCTGTGAGGTTGCTCTTATTTGTAGGAATGAAAGATGATTCAAAAGGTATATCAGCCAATTTTAAAAGATTTGATCTCGGTTTTTGCTAGAGAATTCACGACAGAGCTTGATAGCCTTTATATTTATGGAAGTGTCGCGAAAGGGAAAGCGGTTGTTGGTCAATCAGATTTAGTTACTGGTTGAAATAAATACCCTTTACCTAAGGGTATAAAATTTGACTGTCTTTGGCTACATAGGAAGGCTCCTTCGCTAAAGTGAAAGAAAAATATTTGCTGCCATCCGTGTGTATTTGATGTGTTGAGAATCGAAAAGAAATTGCTTCAAAAAAACAGAATGTGCTAGTGTGTTTTTTGACCGCAAGGTAAAAATAATAATTCCGTCTAAGCGATGTATTGTTTGCTCAGGCCTTTCAACAATTTAGAAGTAGAACAGATGAAGAATTAGACTCATATACAGCATACGGAGTTGAAGTATTATGCAACATATTAAAATTAAACCTGGTGTCGCTTTAGCAGAACAAGCAGAGATTGGCCATAATCGCTGGCATCCAGATATTCCATTTTTAACATCGGTAAAACCCGGAGAAGAAATTCTCATCGAAAGTCTAGATTTTCTAGATGCACAAATTAAAGATACCGATGATGTTTCTGATGTAAAAAATGTTGATCTTACTCGAGCACATCCTTTGACAGGACCTTTTTATGTTGAGGGTGCTGAGCCGGGAGATTTATTGGTGATTGATCTTTTGGATATTCAACCGATCTCAGCAGTTGGTTTTTCAGGTGTGTTTGCGAAAGAAAATGGCGGTGGCTTTTTAGCGGATTATTTCCCTGAAGCAGATAAGGCAATTTGGGATTTAAAAGGATTATTTGCAACATCACGTCATATCCCTGGTGTTCGTATTGCTGGCTTAAAACATCCTGGATTAATTGGGACGCTTCCTTCACATGAGCTTTTAAAAGAGTGGAACCATAGAGAAGCGTTATTGGTACCTAAGGGACAGGCAAATCCACCTGATCCAAGAACTGCGGTGTTACGAGGTGTGACTGGGGCAGAGTTTGATCGGATGGCAGTTGAAGCGGCTCGTACAGTGCCGCCGCGTGAACATGGTGGTAATACCGATATTAAAGATCTAGCTGCGGGCAGTCGTATTTATTTTCCTGTGTATCAGAAAGGTGCTGGCTTCTCGATGGGTGATCTACACTTCTCACAAGGCGATGGCGAAATCGGATTCTGTGGTGCGATTGAAATGGATGGGGTAACGCGCGTTGGTTTTGACCTGATTAAAGGAGGAATGGAAAAATATAATATTGATTCGCCTATCTTTGTTCCAAGCAATGTCAGACCTAATTACGATCAGTGGCTAACCTTTGAAGGGATCAGCGTGGAAAATGGGGTAAATCATTATCTAGATGCCACGGTTGCCTATCGTCAAGCCTGTTTAAAAGCGATTAAATATCTTGAGAATTTTGGATTTACGGGATCTCAAGCCTATATGTTGCTGACCGCTGCACCTGTTGAAGGGCGTATTGGTGGCATTGTGGATATTCCCAACTGTGCTTGCACAATTTCTTTACCAACCTCGATCTTTGAGAAGAATATTTTGCCGCAAGGTGCCTTAAACGAAAATAAGTTTTGGGGACATCGTTAGTCTTGGGTGAATGCAAGATTGATCGCTAAAGAAGGATTTTAAGATGCCACTGTATGATTTTAGATGTGAACATTGTGAAGGGATTTTCGAGCAGAATGTCCCAATGGCCAGTATTGCAAGGGATAACACCTCTTGCCCATATTGCCAGCAATCCATGTTATTAAAACCGATGATTACCGGACATCAAAAGATCTCAGTCAAAAATAAATGGCGACCCTCATCGAGTGCAGAGCAACTTGCGGGGCCGTTGGTTGAGGGACCTGGAACAAGAAAAAAAAGTGCTCGCACATCGGTGTTGCATAACTGCCGAGGTGTGAATTGTTCTTTATGTGAGGTTTGAGTGACTTCGCTTTGAAAGTAAGGTTGATGTGCCATCCTGTACATTTTATTGTACTAGGGTGGCATGCATATAAGCTTGATAATCTGTCTTTAGGGATCGTATTATTCTTCTTGATGTTCATCAAGATCTAATCTTTCCCATCCATCACCGATGAAATTTCTTTCAGCCACTTGACCGTAACCAAGATCAAAAATGTCATTCAGACTCGGGTCTTTTAAAATCATTTGTTCCAAGGCAACTAAGCGAATATCATCGGGTTGTTGATCTCCAGTTAAAAACTGCCAATCACCATCGGTATCGTGAACAACACGTAAGATTGGTTGATCGTACTCTAGCCATTGTCGAGTGGTAAAAATACCGAGGTTTTTAGCTTCTCTGAACTTAAAATCAGCATTTCGGTCTAAGAGTGGTTGATCATAAATAAATTCTTCCTCAAACCCATCTTCCCAAGGCAATTTATTATTACGATCTGCCCAAACCAATTGCAAAGCGGAAAAATTGTCGTGTTGATAGTAATTTAAAGCAGCACCAAAATAATCTTCAATATTTTTAACATCTACAGGCAAAAATTGAGCACGAGTTTCTTTAAAAATTTGATCGCCATACTCTTGATTGAGAGCAATTTTTTCTCCATTTTTAATCAGATTGGCGACATCATTGATGATGGTATGTGCTAAGTCCGTTGGTAACCCAAAGCATATGATTTCAGGGTGCTGATAGCTTTCAAATAAACCGATACTATAACTAAAAGAGGGTAAATAGTCTGTCGCACTAATTCCTATAACTTCCAGTCCGTACTTTTCAATATTGAGTTTAATTGTATTAATGAGTGCATCAGGAGTAGGGCAATTATGTGGATGATCAGTGTTCATTAGATATCTCTAAAAGTTCATTATTTTTTTATTATTTATAAAGGATTGAAGAAAAGAATAACGAAGCTAGACTTCGCTATTCTTATAATTATCCTTCACTTTGACATAGTGATGTGCTGAATAAGGTAAAAATTCCATTTCCTTTTCAGTCAGTGCACGAACTTGCTGTACCGGGCTGCCGACATAGAGATAACCGCTTTTTAGCACTTTACGTGGCGGAACAAGGCTGCCTGCACCAATCATCACATCATCTTCAATGATCACGTCATCTAAAACAACGGTATTAATTCCGATCAAGACACGATTACCAATGGTGCAGCCATGTAAAGTTACATGATGCCCAACGGTTACATCCTCTCCAATGACGAGTGGAGAACCATTCGGTTTAGATTGATTTTTATGGCTGACATGTAACATACAGTGATCTTGTACATTGCTATTTTTACCAATTTGAATTGAATTTACGTCACCGCGAATTACAGCAAAAGGCCAGACAGAAACATTCTCTGCTAATTTGACATCACCTACCACAACTGACATTTCATCTACGTAACAGCTTGGATCAACATCAGGTTTTTGGTCTAGATAGGGACGAATGTTCTTTGGCATATTGGCTTTCGATTGGAAAATTTAGAGTAATTATAAAATAAAAAAGCATTCATGCCCAAGAGCACGAATGCTTAATCTCACTATTCTAAAAATTAGAATAAGTTGCTGAAGAACATTTTGATATGGTCAATCATACGTGCAAAGAAACCAGCTTCTTCAACGGGTTTTAATGCAACAAGCGGTTTTTCAGCAATCACTTTGCCATCAAGGCTAGCCACTAACTTACCAACCACTTGACCTTTCGCTAAAGGTGCATTCAGTTTAGGTTGAACCACAAGCTGAGTTTTGATTTTGTCTACTTGACCTTTAGGCATGGTGACATTGAAGTTTTCAGCTAAACCGATTTGAACTTCATCTTGTTTACCAAACCATACTTTGGCTTTAGCAAGAACTTGATTAGCTGGTTGAACGTTTGCAGTTTCAAAGTTTGCAAAGCCCCATGCTAATAATGTACGCGTTTGGCTAGCACGTTCATTCATGCTTGGTGTACCAAAGATCACTGAGATCAAACGCATTGGACCGCGTTTACTTGAGGTGGTTAAGCAGAAACCTGCTTCATTGGTATGACCTGTTTTTAAACCATCAACACTTGGATCGGTATAAAGCAAAGCATTACGGTTACCTTGCTTAATCCCGTTGAAAGTAAATTCTTTTTCAGAATAGATTGGGTAGTACTTCGAGCTATCTTTAATAATATGCTGAGCAAGGATCGCCATATCTTTTGCAGTTGAATAATGACCATCAGCTGGCATCCCTGTTGAGTTGATGAAATGAGTATTCACCATACCAACACGTTTTGCTTCTTGGTTCATCATGTGAGCAAAAGTACCTTCATTGCCCGCAATATGCTCAGCCATTGCTTTAGAAGCATCATTACCTGACTGGATAATAATACCGCGTAACATTTCTAAAACTGTTGCCGTACCATTTAATGGAACATACATACATGATTCAGAACTGCTACCACGACACCACGCAGATTCGTTCATGCGTACTTGTTCGTTTTCAGTCAATTCACCCTTTAAAAGTTTCTGCTCAATGATGTAGCTTGTCATCATTTTTGTCATTGAAGCAGGTGCCAGTTTTTCATTTTCATTTTTGGCAGCGAGGATCTGTCCTGTCTCATAATCCATTAATACATAGGATTTATTATTTAGTTCTGGTGGGGCAGATAGGACAGTTGCTGCATATGAAAAGCTTGGCAAAAGGAGTAATGCAGCAAGAGCGCTTTTTTGAGTCATTCTAGGTGGTTCCAATATCTTGTATGAAGCAGACGAGCCTAGCATTTTAGGATAAAGCAAAGCCGACTTCTATGGGGGAAATCGGCTTTTTCATACAGTATTGTAACCTGAAGCTTAATTGGTCGGATTATTTCGAATAATAATTACGAACATCATCGCAAATTTGACGGTTGTCGTTATCAGAAGCTGCTTTTGCATCAGCACGTGCTTCTTTTAAAGCTTCCTGAAAATCTTTGCCTTTCACGCGTTTATTGAGCGTTTCCACAGCATTGGCATCGTTGCTCAAATAGGCTTTGACTAAATTGTCGTAGGCTTTATTAAATTTTAAATCTTTACCAATTAGACTTGGGCAAATTTCAGAAAGCACATAGATTGCAGCAAGTTCTTGCTTGGTTACGCTGTCAGACATTGGCGTGACTTCAATCTTTTCAGTTTCTGACTTTTTGTCAGCCGCAAATGCTGTTGAAGTAAGTGCACTCGAAGCGATGAGCAATGATAGACCTAGTGTTTTAAAAACATTTTTCTTCATAAGAAATCAAACTCAAAACAAGACTTAAAGAATTTGAATAACTTATAGCATAAAAGCATGTTAAAAAATGTATGTTTGCTGTAGGAACCGTGGAGAAAGTGTGGGTGAAAATATACGGAATATAAAATGCAGCTATCTTATGAAAGTCTAGTACAGTTGTCTTGATATCCTTGCTTGCACATATTTTGCTTAAAACGTAGGCTGTTTTAAGATAGGTATATCTATTTACTGGATTGTAATACGAATGAGTTGCACCGCTCGTACGATAGGGTGAGCTCGCGAAGTAAATAAAAAAATGCTCAAGAAAATAATAATTCTGTATGCAACAGGAGTAATAAGATGAAGCCAAAATTCACAGGCGGTGTTGATATCGCGCTTAAACTTCCACCACATCAATTCGAAGCCACCATTGCATTTTATCGTGATGTGATTGGCCTTAAACAAATTACAGACAAACTACCTGATATAGGCTTTGAACTTGGACCTGTTAAATTATGGATTGCTGCGGCACCTGAGATGAGTCAAGCTGAACTTTGGCTTGAACTGTTTACAGATAATTTTTCAGAAGCTGCTGAATATTTGAAAGCAGCAGGTGTGGTTCGTTGTGATGCAATTGAACCCTTAGCTGAAGGATTCCGAGGCGGGTGGATTACTAGCCCAGCCAACATCATTCATATGGTACGTGAACCTGATGCTTGGTAATGGTTATTTGAGCAGCATCAGCACTTTTTATCAATTAGATATAGCGATGTGGATTTAACTTATTCAATCGTTAAAACCACATCAGAATTTTAAAGGCAGATTAGCCTTCGAAATTTAAAACTTCTTCACATACTGACTTTTGCTCAGCTTTGTCTACTTCTGTCGCTGCTTCACGTGCATCTTTCAACAAAGTTTTGAACTCGCCATCTTTCTGTAAACTATCTAATGAGGCAGTTTTATCTGAATAGTTACTGAGATATGAACCAATCATTTTTTTGATATTTTGATCAAACTTGGCATTCTTGCCGATTAAATTAGGACACATTTCGATAAGCACTTGTGCATTGGCGATATCATCTTTAATTAATGCATCAGCTTCTTTAATTGAAACCGCTTCATCAGCAAAAACAACTGGTGCTGTTAAAAGTGTGAAACTAACCCCGAAAACTCGAATAAAATTAGATAAATGTCTCATGGCTACGTAAATTTCTAATACTATGAAGTCATAAATATATATAATTTAAGGAATAATTCAATTGGGAAAACTGTTGAGTAATCTAAGTGTTGTTGACATTTGATTGATGCTTACAGCATGAGTTAGATCTATTTAGCCTGTGCTAATTCGTTTTATATTGCGATTATTGAGTGCTTGGTCTTTATGGACTTCAAGGTTAAAAATTGCAGTGCCTTGGTTACTAAGCTTGACAACAGCGTTATCATTGCCTAGGTTTCATGCCTTATTTGAGTTATTTCAGCTGTTCATTCAAGGCAGAGCTGAAGATGCCAGCAGATACCGTATAGAGAATTAATTTTAGTGAATATCTTAATTGCAAATGATGATGGTGTGTTCGCACCAGGACTACAAGCTTTGGCACAAGCATTAAAGCCGTTGGGTCGGGTGGTGGTGGTTGCGCCTGAAAGTGAACGAAGTGGTTATTCAAGTGCTTTAACGCTAGATCGTCCATTACGTCCTATACAAATTTCTGAAGATGTTTGGGCTGTGAATGGTACGCCTGCAGACTGTGTTTATTTGTCCATGAATGGCTTATTTGATTTTGAATTTGATCTGGTGGTCAGTGGAATCAATAGTGGTGCCAATCTCGGAGATGATGTTTTATATTCTGGTACGGTAGGCGCTGCTTTTGAAGGACGATTGATGAAGCATCCTGCAATTGCGGTATCGCTAGCTGGATCAAATGTACGTGCTTATGAGCATCCACAGCATTATGCGGTCGCTGCACAATGGGTACATGACTTTATCGCAAAAGGTTTGCCTGTTTTGCCACCGCGTCATATCTTTAATATTAACATTCCTGATGTTGAGCAAATTAAAGGGGCGCAGGTCACCTATCAAGGTCGTCGTGCACAATCAAAGCCAATTAGTAGTCATGTTGATCCACGTGGTCGTCAAGTTTATTGGATTGGATTGGCTGGTGAAGCGATTACGGATCCACAAGCGGTATCTAGTGATATTCAGTCTGATTTTTTTGCAGTTTCGAATGGTTATGTCAGTATTACTCCAATTCAAATGGATGCGACGAACTATGCGGTACTGGAAAATTTACATGCCCATGTAAATGGTTAGGCGTTTGAATGTTATAACTTTGTGAATATAAGAGGTCAGAACTCGTTTTTTCTTACTTTTTTGGTACTCTTAGGCGCAAATATATTAAGGTTTTTTCGATGAGGGCGAAGATGCACTTAAACCATGTCTCGGTTTTTATATCACAGAAGATGATTAAAACAATCGTTTTGTCTATGGCGGTTGCAACAGTGACAGTGATGACAGGGTGTGCATCTAAACCGCAGGTGAATGGTGGCACACGTTCTGTGCAAGCACCGAACTACTACACCGTTCGTTCGGGTGATACTTTAAGTGCGATTTCAAATCGCTATGGTTTGAACTATTTAGATGTCGCTGCGCTGAATGATATTGCTTCGCCTTATCGAATTTATGTCAATCAATCTTTGCGCTTAAAGGGCTCGGTGGCACAGCGTACAACGTCTACGCAAGCAATGACACAAACATCTCCAATTCAGCGTCAAAGTATTAACTTGCCGACTCAGCAGCCTGTCGCACCAAAAACACAGCCTGTCATACCAAGACCTGTTGTTCCAGTCGTGCCTGTGAATCCATCAACGACCTTGGCGTCAAGTTTACGTTGGGTGAAACCATCAAATGGACCAATTATTCAAAGCTATAATATGGCGAGTAATGTAAAAGGAACGCGTTACGGTGGTAATGAGGGTGATCCAATTTTTGCTGCTGCAAATGGACAGGTCGTCTATGCTGCGGATGGCTTAAAGGAATATGGCAATCTGGTCTTAGTCAAACATATTGATGGCTATATCACTGCATATGCACATAACAGTAAGATGTTGGTAAAAAGTGGTGACAATGTGACTGCTGGTCAAAAAATTGCAGAAATGGGTTCTTCAGGGGCTTCTCGAGTCATGATGGAGTTCCAAGTCCGTTTAGATGGAAAACCTGTGAACCCTGTCACGGTTTTACCAAATTAACCCTAGGATTATTAACAATATTTCAATTATTTATTAATAATCCACTAGTGCATAAATAGACTTCCTTGTATACTCAAATTAGATTGCTTTCATTAGAACAATAAGCATATTAATAAATTAAGGGTAAGAGGGAAGTCTATGCTAGATCAATTGCGTGCAATGGGGGTCTTTGCCTGTGTTGTAGAAAAGAGCTCTTTTAGTGGTGCTGCAAGAGACTTAGGGATTACAACCAGCGCGGTCAGCCAACAAATCCGTTCTTTAGAACAAGAAATGGATGTCACTTTACTTCATCGTTCAACCCGTAAACTCAGTCTTACTGAGGCTGGACAAGCATTCTTCTTAAGCTGCCAAGAAATGTTGGCTGCGGCTGAACGCGGCAAAATCCGAATTAATGAATTACGTGATGATCTGGTCGGAGATCTGCGTATCGCAACAACGCCTGAACTGGGTGCTTTACATGTCATTCCTGCGCTTTCTCATTGGATGTCAGCACACAAAGGCTTGGCAATTCATTTTGAAGCGGATCACCGTTATATTGATTTAATTGAAGAACGTATTGATATTGCGATTCGCATGAGCTTAAAAGTTGATGATCATCAACTGGCTGCTGTGCCTTTAGCGCGAGTAGATCAGGTACTGGTTGCTTCGCCAAGTTATTTAAATCAAGCACAACCGATTACACGTCCTGAAGACTTACGTCATCATGAATTACTGCCAATCACTCTAATGCAAGGCTATCAACACTTTGCATTCCGTCATGGTATTAGTGGTGAAGTCGTAAACATTGATATGAAATCACGTTTAGGCACCAATAATGTCTTTGTAGCAAAATCCTTATGCCAGCAAGGTCATGGCATCGCACGTATTTTGTATATGGATATTCAGAAAGAATTGGTGAGTGGTTCGTTGGTTGAGGTCTTACCAGATTGGCAACTACCTGCATATACTTTGCATGCGTTGACGTCTAAACGTGAACAATACCCAATGAAAGTCCATCGTTGTATTGATGCGTTGAAACAATATTTTGCTCAGTTACCTGGTGGGCGTTCCTTGCAGGGTGTAGCCTAACAAAAAAGCCATGCTCCTTAGGGAACATGGCTTTTTCTTTTATTGCTTTTTCTTTTGCTTAAGAGATTTTAAGCTTTTTGCTTCGACAGCTGTGTCATCTGAATTTTTCACTTCAGCAGCTTCTTTTTTGGCTTTCTTACGCTTCTTCTTTTTCTTTGGTTCATCATCTTCAACTGCTTCACCATCTTCGATCGCTTGCCAATACTCTAATTGTTCCATCACCGCAGCGTAGATCGAGTTTTTGCTATAGCGTCCTTTCTTGTCGAGGGTTCCGACAGGGCGTGCCATTAGAATCTCTAAAGCTTGATCAATCGTATCAATTGCATGGACATGGAACTGCCCAGCTTGTACTGCATCAATAACGTCTTGACGTAACATCAGGTGTTGCATGTTTTGGCGTGGAATAATCACCCCTTGTTTGCCAGTTAAGCCTTGCAGTTTACATGCATCGTAGAAGCCTTCGATCTTGGCATTGACACCACCAATTGGCTGTACCTGGCCCAACTGGTTCATCGAACCTGTAATTGCCCATGATTGATCAATTGGGATTTGGCAGATAGCAGAAATTAATGCTGAAAGTTCAGCAACGGTAGCACTATCACCATCGACCTGTCCGTAACTTTGCTCAAATGCTAAAGCTGCAGAGAAGTGGAGTATTTGTTCACGACCGAAATGTGCTTTTAAGAAGCTGGACATGAGTAGTACACCTTTGGCGTGTAGTGAACCACCTAATTCAACGCTACGTTCAATGTCGAGGATATCACCGCCGCCTTGATAAACAGATGCGGTCAGACGTGAAGGTAGACCAAACTCTACATCGGCATAGTGAATCACAGAAAGCGCATTGATTTGACCTAGGCGATGTCCTGACGTTTCTATCAACTGAGTACCACGCGACAGATCCTGCCAATATAACTCACGTAAATAACCGAGACGATACTGGCGATGGTGCAGTGCTTGATTTACGTGCTGATCGATAACGATCTTGTCATCTGCTTTAAAAGCGTGATGATGGGCTTCACGAATTAAATCACCAAGTGTTGAGGCATGTAGTGATAATGAACTTTGATCTTCGGCTTGGCGGCTAGAGTCAGTGAGTAAAGCTGCAAGTGCCGAGCGATCAAAAGGAAGTAACTTGTCAGCTTGAACATAATCAGCGATCAACTGCATATACGCTTGTTCATTACTGTCATTACGTTGTAATGTATCGGTAAAGTCGGCACGGATTTTAAAGACACTGCCTAACTCTGGTTCAAGCTCTAAAATTTCATAATAAATTTCAGGTTCTGCCAATAAAATGACTTTAATATCAAGTGGAACAGAAGCTGGTTCAATTGAAATACTCCCTGTTAAGGTGAGCATGTGTTCGAGTGATGAGAGCTTCAGTTGCCCTGATTTTAAAGCACGCTTTAAACCTTGCCATGCATAAGGTTGCTCAAGTAGCTGCTCAGCTTCAAGCATTAAAAAGCCGCCGTTGGCTTGGTGTAGAGAGCCCGGGCGAATCAAGGTGAAATCGGTGGTAATCGTACCGTTATGGGTTAATTGTTCAACATGACCTAATAGGTTGTAGTGCGTTGGAAAGTCTTCAAAAATGACAGGTGCACCGCTATTCGGTTTGTTGGCAATGATCACATTGGCTTGATAGCGCGAAGGAACACGGTTAAATAACGCTGGAGTAAAATCATCTTCTTCTTGTTCTAAGATCAGCTCAACATTATCAATAATGTCTTCAGCATAATGTTTTAAGAACAGTTCTAATCCGCTGACTTCTTTATTTTTATTTAAGATTGACTCGATACGCGGCATCACGACTTGTGTTGCAATATCGCGATTTAAGCTTGAAACTCGATCACGTGCATCATCTTCTAAATCACCTAGATGTAGGCCTAAACGCTCAAGCTTTTTTTCCATATAGCGGATATTGGCGTTGATTTCTGTACGCTCTTTGCTTGGGAGTGCATTTAACTCATTTTGAGTTAACTCATGATATTCATTCTCTTTGAGCTGCATTGGGATAAAGACATGTTTGTCATTACGAGAAATCAATTTCAAATTGATTTCCTCACCTTCTTTCGTGAGTTCAACCAAAGCTTGTTGTTGTACGTCCCCAGTATCTTGACGGATACGTTCGATACGATTGTGATAGCTTTCTGCGCTAAAACGACGTTCTAACTGTTTTAAAATGATTTGCCATGCTTGTTGCAGCGCATTTTGAAATTTAGTGCCTTGTCCTGCTGGAAAGCGTAATGCAATGGGCTGTCTTGGATTTTTGAAGTTGTTAACATAGACCCAATCATTCGGTGTTGGCATAGATTTGGCGTGCTGCTGCAGCAAACGCTTAATCATGGTGCGTTTACCAAGACCAGCAGTACCGACAGCAAAAATGTTATAACCTGAATAAGGTAAGGAGATTCCAGCTTCAACTGAGGCGCGGGCTCGATCTTGCCCTAAAAAATTATTGAGCGGTTTAATCCGTTTGGTTGAGCTTGGAATCTCAGCTAAATCTGGGATATGAGTCAGTTGATCAGCACGTAGTGCTGTTTTAGTCAGTGTTGGTTGTATGTCCGTCTGCTCAAAAGCGCTAGGTAATGAATTAAGGTTTGCAGTAATAGTGTTTGTTGGTGTTAAAGATAAAGTTGTTGCCGTCATTTGATCGAGTTTTTGGGTCACTGTTGCTGTCCAACAAATTAAACTAAAGTTGAGTAATTAAAGGTATACAGTTTTAGGTCTAAAGATCAAGCGAACTTGTGTTTTTTATCGACAAAACAAAACAATGGTTGCATAAAGCAACTTGCAAGCAAGGGCAAGAAACGATTGAATAAGCACATTCACGCATGTTCATGGAAAATAATAACCAATGACCACTCAAGCCTCTAGTTGGGCATCTGCATTTAAAGCATTTTTAGATCGCCGTGCTCTAATTATGTTATTTCTTGGTTTCTCTGCGGGGATTCCAATTTTATTGATTTTTTCTAGCCTATCTTTATGGTTAGGCGAGGCTGGAATCGATAAAAGTGCGGTCACGTTCTTTAGTTGGGCTGCACTCGGTTATTCTTTTAAATTTGTTTGGGCGCCTTTAATTGATGAATTGCCCGTTCCATTTTTAACTAAGAGTTTAGGTCGTCGCCGCGCTTGGTTGCTGATTGCACAATGCTTAATTATCTGTGCGATTTGTATCATGGCATTTTCTGATCCGTCTTTGGGTCAAAGCTATTTAATCCAGATGGCGGTTGGTGCTGTACTGTTGGGCTTTTCGGCAGCGACTCAAGATATTGTTATTGATGCTTACCGTATTGAACTGGCCGAAACTGAAATGCAAACCGTTTTGGCTTCGACCTACAATGCAGGTTATCGTATTGGGATGATCGTTGCTGGTGCTGGTGCGCTGTTTTTGGCCGCCTATTTGGGCACAGCAAAAGGTAATTACATCTACGAAGCTTGGAAATACACTTATTTGACCATGGCTGCGGTGATGGTAGTTGGGATTATCACCACTTTGTGTGTTCGTGAACCACAAGTGAATCGTGTTTATAAACACTATAAAACCACTGACTATTATCGCTTGGTATTTGTATTTTTTATTGCGGTTGCAACGTTTGTTGTCAGTTATATTTATTCAGGCAATGTCACTGATGCAATCGCAAAGTCAGCAGAAATTAAGGACACAGCTGCATTATTTGGTTTAGAAGCACTACGCTTTTTAACGGCTACGGCAACAGCTTTACTGGTTGGTTTTGGGCTGGTTAAGACTGGTGTAGTCAATCAGCAAATGGCTAAAGAAACATGGGTTGCACCGATTCTAGATTTCTTTAAGCGCTATGGCGTTAAACTGGCATTGGTTTTATTGTTATTGATCGGTTTCTTCCGCATCTCTGATATTATTGCAGGGGTAATTTCCAATGTGTTCTATCAAGATCTAAACTTTAGTAAGGAACAGATTGCGGAAGCCGTTAAGATTTACGGCGTGCTATTTAGCTTGGTGGGTGGTTTCTTAGGTGGCTTGTTGGCACAACGCATGAACATTATGAAATTGATGTTTGTGGGTGCAGTCTTAGCTAGCTCGACCAATTTGATTTTTATCGGTTTGGTAAAATCGGGTAAGCCACTCGATCAAGTAGAAGTACAAGTTGGTGATCAGCATTATCAAGTTCAGACCGATGAGGTCGGTTATTGGAAATTACAAGTACCGAATGAAGCGTTATTAAAAGCAGATTCAGTTCAGGTGAGTACCCAATATCAAAACCAAGCCGATTCTAAAATTCAATTGGCGGTGCCGTATTTAATCAGTTCGCAACAGCCTCAGATTCAATTGTTGCCAATGAGTGGTGATGATCAACTCACACCAAAAGAGTTAAAACAAAGTTTGGTGATTAAAGGTCAGCTCGCGAATATTAAAACTGAAGATTTAGATACTGAACGTCCAGTGATTTTATCTTTAGACGGTCAGGAGTTTGTGGCTAAGGTAGATCAACAGGGCTTATTTACTGGCGTTATCGATGGCAAAATTTTGCAGGCATCGCCAACTAAGACCATTACAGCTATGGCAAACTTAAAAAGTAATTCTACGAATCAATTGTTAGCAACGCGACAATATCGTGTGGATACTGCCTCTCATGCTGATGCAGCTTTAAATGTAGATATTCAACCGATTGCTGTGATTGATCCTGCTCAGCAAGGGACCGTTGAACTTTCTGGTAAGGTGATAAAAAGCTATAGCTCTTTATGGTTATATTTAGCCATTATTGTGGATAATTTGGCTTCTGGTCTTGCTGGTGCTGCATTTATTGCCTTCTTGTCTAGCTTGACCAGCGTATCATTTACAGCGGTTCAGTATGCAATTTTCAGTTCATTAATGACTTTAACGCCTAAGTTATTAGGTGGTTATTCAGGAACAATTGTCAGCAATATCGGTTATCCGAATTTCTTTTTAATGACAACTTTAATTGGTATTCCAATTTTAATTCTCGTGGTTTGGGTTGCTAAACTTTTACGCGACCATGAAAACCAAACAACTCAACAGACAGGTGAATAACTATGCGCATGTTACATACGATGCTACGAGTAGGTAATTTAGAACAATCTTTAAAGTTCTACACTGAGGTACTTGGTATGAAATTGCTACGCCAACGTGATTATGAAGAAGGGCGTTTTACATTGGCTTTTGTTGGCTATGGTGATGAGAAAAGCAACACTGTGCTTGAGCTTACCCATAACTGGGACACAACCAGCTATGAGCTCGGCAATGCCTATGGTCACATTGCGATTGGTGTTGATGATGCTTATAAAGCATGTGAAGACATCAAGGCACGTGGCGGTAAAGTTGTACGTGAAGCAGGTCCAATGAAAGGTGGCGTTACGGTGATTGCTTTTGTTGAAGATCCAGATGGTTATAAAGTTGAACTTATTCAACAAGATCAGGATGCTTATAATAATTAGTCTTTGGTCAAATAAGTCCAAGATTTCTTATCTAAAGCTCTAGCTTTATTTATATAGCCCAGTATGATGATTCGATCAAATGGTCAACAAGTCATGCTGGGCTTTATAGTTCTTAGAGAATAGATAGGGATACGTTATGTTGAAATTATTGGCATTGGATCGCTTTACCATACTGTTGGTTACCATGGTAATACTGGCGACGTTTTTTCCAGTTTCGGGGCAAATTGCACATTATTTTAATATTCTAACCACCGTCGCAATCGCAATACTTTTCTTCTTACATGGTGCGAAACTGTCACGTGAGGCGGTACTTGAGGGGATGATGCATTGGAAAATGCATGCGTTGGTGTTTGCTTTTACTTTCGCAATTTTCCCTGTCATTGGGTTACTCGCTAGGCCTGTTTTGGAGCCTCTGTTAGGACAGCCCTTGTATTGGGGTTTTCTGTTTATGTGTTTCTTGCCCTCAACAGTACAATCCTCAATCGCATTTACCTCTATGGCTAAGGGCAATGTAGCAGCTGCTGTCTGTAGTGCTTCTTTCTCAAATATCATTGGTATGTTTATTACCCCGATTTTGGTGAGTTATTTTATCTTAGGTCAAAGTCAGCATGGTTTTGATCCAACCAAATCGATTATCCAAATTACTTTATTGTTGCTTGTCCCATTTGTTCTTGGGCAATTATTACGTCCTTATATTTTTCCATATATGGTCAAAGTCCCTAGTATCGTCAAAGCATTTGATCAGGGTTCGATCTTAATGGTGGTGTATGGTGCATTTAGTAGTGCTGTAGTTGCAGGTCTGTGGCATCAAGTCAGTGGATTAACCTTGTTGTATCTAGTGCTTGCGTGTTCAGTGCTATTAACCATCGTTATGCTGCTTGCCTTGTATGTACCAAAATGGTTGGGCTTTAATCAAGCTGATCAGGTAACGATCTTTTTCTGTAGTTCAAAGAAAACACTGGCGAGTGGAGTACCCATGGCCCAAATTCTATTTATTGGGCAACCTTTGGGTATGATTGTGTTGCCAATCATGATTTTTCATCAAATTCAGTTAATGGTATGTGGTGTGATTGCGAATCATTGGGCAAAATCAAAGCAGGAATAGTTCGCAAAATTTAATTCTTTGGCGTATAATGCTTGCCACTTGTTGGCTTTGCTCTGACCGTTAGAGTCTCGGTGAGTCAAAAGAAATGGTCTGTTGTGGTGTTGATCTGCAAGTGTGTGAACACTTTGCTTTCCTCGTTTTGAGAGTGATCAATTGCGATAACAGCTTAAGCCTTTCTTACTAAATAGGAGCATCGAGCATGCGCGCCGATATTCACCCTAAATACGAAAACTTAGTTGCTACTTGTTCATGTGGTAACGTAATCGAAACTAAATCTGCTCTTGGTAAAGAAACAATTTACCTTGACGTATGTTCAGCTTGCCACCCATTCTATACTGGTAAACAAAAGAATGTGGACACTGGCGGCCGTATCGACAAATTCAAACAACGTTTCTCTGGTATGTCACGTTCTATCAAACGTTAATATCAAGAAAGAAAAAAACGGGCAATATGCCCGTTTTTTTATGCCTGTAGGTTATTTTATTGAGGAACTTGCAGTAGTTCCTCAATATTGAGAAGGCGTTATTGATCCTGTACATCCGTTAAGCGATCAAGTTTTTTCTGGAAATAGTTACCTTGTAGGTAGCGAGCCTCTACATTCCATGCATTTGCAAATAGATTCATGTCATTGAGCTCCATCAAGAAAATTTCCACTGGCTTTTGACCAATAAAGTGCAGGATTTTCTCTTGTAATGTTGCCATGTCTTTATCTGAGCTTAGCATCTTGGTTAGTTTGCTATGCAAGCTCAAATACTGAACATCAATTTGTTGTAGCATGGTGTCGCTATATAAGGAATCACCAAAGCCACGAATCGAGATTTCTGCGCCGTGTTGGCGGAGTAAGGCAATTTGTGGTTGGGCTTGAGATAAGTTCTGTTGAAGTGCCTGTTCTGAGAACTGTAAAATCAATGGGTGGGCTTGTTTACTGCCAATAATAGTCAGTAACTTGGCAACCAATTCAGGCAACTTCTTATCATTCAACAGCACATGATGGTTGAGGTTTACAATCAGCTTGGCTTTTGGATATTGAGTAATAAAGTTGTGTAATTGCTTGCAAGCTTCTACAAGTATCCAGCGATCAAGTTGAATGGATAACTCAGGATCATCTTTCAGATCGCCAAGATCACTTAAATCCTGCCATTGATTATCAAAGATGAAGCCACCAGAAACTTCATAAGTATGGGTGTGTTGATCTTGCTTATCATAGAGTTGTTGATATTTAAGATGAATATCACCTGTATCAAGTTTCTGTTTCAGCCCTTGTAATAAAGTTAATTGAACTGCTGTTGGAATATGTTCTGTGGTGAGACCAATATCCGCATCAATTTTTGGCGTATTAAAGACTGGCAATCCTTCCGCAAATGCTTTGCTGAGAATTTGTTCAAAGCGTGCTTCATCTGGAATTGCTTGTGCAAGTTCGCAATAGCCCAGCTTAAGATGCAAGGGGAAGGTGTGTTGTGCTGTCGATAAAAGTTGTGGCTTTTGCAAGCTATTTAAGCCAATCAGAAGCGAGTTTAATACGTTCTTAGATTCAGCTTGAAATAAAGCAACATATATCGCGCTATCAACCTGATAAACAGGGACATTCACTTGTTCTTTAATAAAGTTCTGAATATTGGAAAAATAAGCTTTTGTTCCGCGCCAGTCTGTTTGGAAGACTTCATTTGGGCAGCTACTCAGACTGAATAGTACGACTGCATTGGCATTGGCAGGGTGATTGGTCAATTGCCGATTAATCTGCTGAAACGCTGTATTTAAATTTGATACTTTTTCAGAAGTAACAGCTGCAGCTGGTGTCGCAGCTATAGCTTGAGAGGGGATGCCGCATTCGATATTCAGTTGAATTTCTTCTTCATTACCTGAAGGTAAAAACTCAAGATGTAATGGATTAATTTTTACTGTTGGATTCTGGGTGCGGAGCTCAAAGCTACCATGCTCGAATTGCCCTTGAGAAATCTTTTTAAATCGAAGTTTAAATTGACTTAGATCTTCGGGTTGTAACACGTCTAGAATAGGTAGACCAATCAGCTCATCTTCATTGCTGAAACCAAAGAGATTGGCATATTCAGCATTCACATTGATATGAATACCTTCCTGTAAAATGGCAACAGCTTTGTGACTCTCTGCAACTAAAGACTGCGCTTGAGACTGTGCTGCTTCCAATTCGTTTAATAAACGATGTTCAGCTTGTACTAGGCGGCTATAGGAAAGCGCACGGACGATGCTGATGTAGAATTTTTCTGGAGATTTAAGGTTTAATACATCATAGATACCTTTATGAATATAGGTCTGATATTGATCAGCATTATAGTCATCTGGTTCTAACAGTAGTACAGGTAGGCTCGGCTGTGATGATGCCTGAATCAAAGAAAGTGTTTGTTCAATTTTTAGGTCATAAGCACGACCAAAAATGACAATATCCCATGGTAAATTCAGCTGTTTCTCAAATGTTTTAAGATCATCCAGCAATGTCGCATGAATTTGATGGTCTTGTGCCGTAAAAATTGCTGCAATTTGATTATAACGTAATTGGTTATCATCAATAATCAGTAAACGGGTTTCCGTCCGTTTGAGTTTCTTAGAGAGTAAAGAATTTCTCACTTTAATGCTTCCCATAAATCTTGATCAATTGTGTCCATATTTTTTTGTGCCATATATTTTTGAAGAACAGGGAGTTCCTCATCATTTAGCAGTTCAAACTCAAATTGAACAAAACTCTGGGTAATTAATTGTGCGTTTAATAAATACACTTTGACTTCCTCTTTCCCCAATCTTAAATGAACAGCTTGGTGTTCTCTAAAAATTTGTGAACCTGGTAAAATTAAGGTTGTTTTTGTTTCATCCAAATTTTGGTTTTTTAATAAAAGTGTTGGATGATAGTTGCTGACATGTCGATCCGCCTGTATGCGAACCGCGCAAGGGAAAATTTCCTGCGCTAATACTTCTAAACCAAGTTCTAAACTTTTCTCGCTCGATTGTTTGAGCCAACGAATTACTCCTCCACGCCAGTGTCCATGTGATGTTTCTTTGACTAATATGTATTCGCCTGTTCTTAGGTTTTTCGGTGCTTCTCCTGACCATTTAATACGATAACCGTTCACACTGATATCGAGTATATCTGCTTGGTAAACGGCTTTGCTTTCACGGCTCAAGCGCTGAATAGCTGATTCCTGATTATCTGAAGTACTTTTTTTATCCCAAGCCGACATAAACTTTGATTCGTTTTGCAGGCCATAACCATGATCTAATAATAACGTTTCGGAAAAGTTTTTAGCTTTAGATAAATAGAAGTGAGCGGTCAGCAGACCAAAGCAGATATGCAGTTGCGCTGAATATTCATAACGCTCATGTCGACGTTCTGCAGTTGTACCTAAGATGGTTTGCACATGAAACTTTAGTGCTGGTGTTAAATAGATTTTTTCATTCTTGGAAATGTATTCAGCATTTTTATGAAGTGTTGCTGTGACATGATCCAACAAACTATGTGTGCTGATAAAGATGTTTGGGTTGAAGCCAGAACTTTGCTTTTTATTATAAATCGGTGGATGGTCTTTGCTGGTATCAACTACATATTTGGTCAGGTCGGTTTCCTTCGCCAGAATCTGAACCATTTTTGCCCAGTCAAAACTACACTGAAACAGAGCCTGTATTTCAGATTGACGAATTTGATTGGTATTAAAAATATCCATCAAGATCAGTTGAGCATAGGCCTGCGTAATATTGGTAATCGAACTTGGTTTGCCCTGAGACTGATCTAAGTTGGTATGCTGATATTTATGTGTCACTGCTGCATCATAGAGCTGATGGGCAATTAACCATTGTCCAGCAACTGGTTCGCTATACAACATATGTTGCTGATAGAGAAGTTGGGTTAATTGCTGTAGCGATTGAAAGGTGGCTAAGGTTCTCGCCGTTTGCAGATTTTTCTTTTGATTCAGTGCGAAAATAGAAAACTTTTGCTGATCAAGTTGATCATTACTGCGACGCACAATATTGATATAGATTGCTGCGAAGTAGCAACGCAATAACATTGCCAGTTCAATGATATGTTCATTCCGATCTGAGCTAATCACACCCTGATTAAAAAAGTTCTTTTCTAGGCTACCTAAAACATTTTCAATAGTCGGATGCAGAACCTGAACCAAGTCAAAACGTAAAGTTTCCGAACATTCTAATTCACTCAGCTCTAACAGAGCTGCAAACAGTGCTTTGGAGGTATCACCCAACTGCATAATGGATAGATTTGAAATCCATTCATTGAGACTTTTAGAATTGGTATCACAAAAGCTAAGTTTGTCCCGTCTTAAGACTGTTGGAATTTGGAAAATATCCGAAAAAGCATTATTCATCATTGTGTTATCAATCTCAGAATGTTTGAACCCCAAAAAGCGGTGTTTTATTTTTTTCGCCCGCAATTTCCCTGACGAGTTTCGGGACGAGATATCCTGGTAAACTCGCTAATACATCACTGTATATCTGATCTATCTCTGAAGATCTTAAATCAAAATGCTGAGCACCTTTAACTTTATCCAAAACATGAAGGTAATAGGGCATTACTCGTGCTTCAAATAAACGGCTACTCAATGCATTTAAAGTTTCTGCAGAATCATTCACACCTTTGAGCAAAACTGCCTGATTAAGAACGGTTATATGCTGGAATGATAACTGTAGCAACTTCGAGCAAGTGAAATCATCGAGTTCAGCTGCGTGGTTTGAGTGTACCACTACTACAATACGTAGCCTACTGTTTTTTAATATAGAAATCAGCTCTTCATCAATACGATTCGGGATCACAATCGGAACCCGTGAATGAATTCTCAATATCTTAATCTGAGGGAGAGATGCGACTCGTTCTAGCCACAATGAAATTTTTCGATTGTTTAGCGTAAGGGGGTCACCACCACTCAAAATTACTTCATTGATTTGTGGATTTTGCTCAATATACTGTTTGATATTTAACCAATCGTCATTTTTAGGAAGATTTTCCTGATACGGGAAATGACGACGGAAACAGTAGCGACAGTGAATCGCACATGCACCAGTTAAGGTCAACAAAAAACGTGATTGATATTTATGTAGAACTCCCGCCATTTGATTTGCTGCTTCTTCACCTAAAGGATCTGTCACAAACTCAGGATGTTCTTCCAATTCGAGATGATGGGGTAAAACTTGTAGTAGCAGAGGGTCAAGCGGATCGCCAACGGTCATTTTTCCGACGAATGCACGCGGGACGCGCAATTTAAACTGTTCAGAGGCGAGGATTGCCCCTGATAATAGTTGATCGGTAGATAACTCAAGCAGATTTAACAGCTCTAAAGGATCAGTAATTAGGTCACTGAGTTGTGATTGCCAGTTTTGCTCTTGATGTAAATAGTTTATCATGCCATACGTAAAAATAGTGTTAGCCGCAGCTGTGTGCCTAGTCTAGCATTGGGGCTTGTTTAACGTTCATATATGAATTGCGTTATTGGTTAAAATTTAATCATGCGAGGCGTGAAACGTAGGGAATGGCTATTCCCTTGCCAAGTTTCATAACGAAGTATGAGGAAATTTTAGCCATAACCCTACGGGACAGGGATATTTTTTGTAGCTACTGCGTTATGTATGGTTCATTTAGAATAACTAAATTTCACCATCCATGCCTTGTATCGTCGAAAAAATCTCCTCTGTCGCAACCAAATATGAATGTTAAACAAGCCCATAAGATTTGATTTTTAAGTTTGGAGTGCGCCTTTCATGGCCTATTATTCTACAAATGATTTTAAAGCAGGCCTTAAGGTTATGCTTGATGGTAACCCATGTTCAATCATGGAAAATGAATATGTAAAACCAGGTAAAGGTCAAGCGTTTAACCGTGTGAAATTACGTAACCTTCGCTCTGGTAAAGTATTAGAAAAAACATTCAAATCAGGTGATTCTTTAGAAGCAGCTGATATTGTAGAAGTTGAAATGGATTACCTCTACAACGATGGCGAAATGTGGAACTTCATGGATCCTGTATCTTTCGAGCAAATTGCTGCTGATAAAACAGCAATGGGCGATGCTGCGAAATGGTTAAAAGATGATTCAAATGAAAAATGTACGATCATGTTATTCAATGGCGTACCTTTGAACGTAAATCCACCAAACTTTGTTGTGTTGAAAATTATTGAAACTGATCCAGGTGTACGTGGTGATACTTCTGGCGGTGGCGGTAAGCCAGCGAAGCTTGAAACAGGTGCAGTTGTACGTGTTCCATTATTCGTACAGCAAGAAGAAAGCGTTCGTGTAGACACACGTACTGGTGACTACCTAGAACGTGCATAATTGTGAATGAGTAGCCAAGCTACTCAAGATATACAATTATCGAAGGGATGATTAAACAATCATCCCTTTTTTTATGCCAAAGTATTAGATAAATAATTGAAGCTAGAAGGTAAACTTACAAAGATATTTCTTCTACAGAAAATATGGAAAGGGAAATCTAATAGGGCTTGCTGACATTTTTTGTTGCCACTACATTATCTTGCGTAGCTGTAATCGCTACTCATTATTTAGAATAGCTAAATTGCATAAGACATGCTTTATGTCTTCTAAAAATGTTCTCTGTCGCAATGATAGCTATAGCTCGTAAAGTGAAATGTCAACAGACCCTAACCACGCATTATGTATTTGAGAGGTTTTGAATGGAGACAACACAAGCAAAGTCAACACTTCCCTCGAAACTCCTTTGGAGTTTGGTTGCCATCGTTGGGGCAATTTCATTTGGGATCTTGGCGGTTAGTCGTGGTGAGCATGTTAATGCGGTCTGGTTAGTTCTTGCCGCAGTCTGTGTATATAGCATTGCATATCGGTTCTATAGTTTATTTATTGCAAACAAAGTTTTTGAATTAAATCCTAAACGGTTAACCCCAGCTCATCGTCTCGCAGATGGTCTGGATTATGTTCCGACCAATAAGTTCGTTTTATTCGGTCATCACTTTGCCGCGATTGCAGGTGCAGGGCCTTTAGTCGGTCCAATTCTCGCAGCGCAAATGGGTTACTTACCTGGCACCATCTGGCTTTTAGTCGGTGTGGTGATTGCGGGTGCTGTACAAGATTTTCTGGTTTTATTTATCTCCACACGTCGTGATGGTCGCTCTCTAGGCGAAATGGCAAAACAAGAACTCGGTACTTTTGCGGGTGTGATTGTGATGCTAGGTACGTTGGGGGTGATGATTATTATCCTTGCTGTGCTGGCTTTGGTCGTGGTGAAAGCATTGGCGCATAGCCCATGGGGTGTGTTCAGTATTGCTGCAACCATTCCAATCGCCTTATTCATGGGCGTGTATATGCGCTATCTACGCCCAGGGAAAATTGCAGAAGTATCTATCATTGGTTTTGTATTGATGATGGCGGCAATTGTATATGGTGGGGATGTTGCAAAAGATCCATATTGGGGGCAGTTATTTACCCTCAGTGGTACTCAATTGACATGGGCCTTAATTATTTATGGTTTTATCGCCTCTGTTTTACCGGTTTGGTTGTTATTAGCACCACGTGACTACTTATCAACCTTCCTTAAAATTGGTGTGATTGCAGGCTTGGCGATCGGGATTATCTTTGCGATGCCTGATTTGAAAATGCCAGCAGTGACCCATTTTGTTGATGGTACAGGCCCTGTATTTGCGGGTAGTTTATTTCCTTTCCTATTTATTACCATTGCCTGTGGTGCGATTTCAGGTTTCCATGCCTTGGTTGCATCAGGTACAACACCTAAATTGGTCGATAACGAAGTCAATATTCGTATGATCGGTTATGGTGGTATGTTGATGGAATCTTTCGTCGGCATCATGGCAATGATCTGTGCGACAGTACTCGATCCAGGCATTTACTTTGCAATTAATGCACCAGCGGCAGTTTTAGGAACCTCGGTAGAGACTGCTGCGGAAGCTGTGCGTAATCTTGGTTTCGTGGTGAGTCCAGAAATGTTGACCTTATTGGCTCAGGAAGTCGGTGAGAGTTCAATCTTATCTCGTACAGGTGGTGCGCCTACATTTGCAATTGGTATGGCACATATCATTTCAGAGATTTTCAACAACCGCTCAATGATGGCATTCTGGTATCACTTTGCGATTCTGTTTGAAGCATTATTTATTCTAACTGCGGTAGATGCGGGTACACGTGCTTGTCGTTTCATGGTACAGGATACAGTAGGTATCGTGGTTCCAGCGATTAAACAATCGAGTTCATTCTTTGGGAACTTGGTTGGGACCTTTGTCGCGGTGGCAGGTTGGGGCTTCTTCGTTTACCAAGGTGTGGTTGATCCGCTTGGTGGGATTAACTCATTATGGCCGTTATTTGGTATTGGTAACCAGATTCTTGCCTCGATGGCTTTAATTTTAGGAACCGTCATTTTATTCAAGATGAAGAAAGAGAAGTATGTTTGGGTTACGATCGTCCCGACGATTTTCTTATTCATTACCTCAATGACAGCAGGTTGGCAAAAGATTTTCCATGAAAATCCAAAAATTGGCTTCCTTGCACAAGCGAATCGTTTCTCGGATGCAATTGCGCGTGGTGAGGTGCTTGCACCAGCCAAAACCGTTGCTGAAATGCAAACGATTGTAATGTCAAATCAGATCAATGCTGCACTGTGTGGCTTCTTTATGATTGTTGCGATTGTGATGATCATTGCTTCGATTGGTATTGTACGCAGAGCATTGGCGAGCCCTACACCAACAGTGAACGAGGCACCAGCAGTTTATTCAGAAACCCCGATGACTGCGAATAGCATCAAAGGAGAGTAGCGATGGATTTTAAAATTGCTCGACGAGGCAGCGCAGTGATTGTGAAGATTATTAAATTCACCATCATGTCGCAAAAACATTTGCTGTTATCACCCAAGAATTGGTCACGGATTGCTGTGTTATGGCAACGTTTGCAGCAGAGTTTTCGTTTGATGGTCGGTGTGCCTGACTACGAAACCTATGTGCAGCATATGAAAGCGCATCATCCAGATTTAACCCCGATGGATGCAAAGACATTTTATCGTCATTGTATCGATGCACGTTATCCTTCTGCGGGCGGTAATATGAAAAAATGCCCTTGCTAGAAATCAATTGATTTCGTTGAAAAAAAACCAAAACAGTGTATGTTGAAACATGCACTGTTTTATTTTGGGGATAAAATTATGTGGGGCACGGATCAAGCTTCAGTTCAAGACAAAAAACGACAAAATCAAGCATTAGAACTAGATATTAAAAGCTTTGGTCAAAAGATTGAGCAATTTTTAATTGAAGTCAATCAGCTCATTTTAGATAAGCCGCAACAAACCAAACTGGCACTGACCTGTTTGCTGGCAGGTGGTCATGTATTGTTTGAAGATTTACCAGGACTTGGTAAAACAACCTTAGCCAGTGCCTTGGCGCGTTTGGCTGGATTACATTTTCAGCGGATTCAATTCACCAATGATATGTTGGCCAGTGATGTGATTGGCATCAATATTTTTAATCAGAAAGAACATGTATTTGAATTTAAGCAAGGTCCTGTTTTTACCCAAATTCTCCTCGCAGATGAAATTAATCGCTGTAGTCCCAAAACTCAAAGTGCTTTGTTGGAAGCGATGGAAGAAGGGGCTGTCACTGTAGATGGCGTGCATTATGAGTTGCCACAACCTTTTTGGGTACTCGCTACGCAAAACCCACTCTTTCAAAGTGGAACTTATGCGTTGCCAGAGTCTCAACTAGACCGCTTTTTGATGCGATTGTCATTGGGTTATCCATCTCGTCAAGCAGAAAAATTACTGTTACAACAAAGCTCACGCCAAGTCTTGATTCATCAATTAGATGCTGTGTTTAACCAAGCCGATATTTTGCATTTACGTGAATTGGCCAAACAGATCTTCCTCAGTGACGCCGTACTTAATTATATTTTAGACTTAGCTGCTGAAACACGTAAGCAACGCCATGGCCTGTCTACACGTGGAGTATTGGCATTGAAAGCTGCAGCACAAGCCTATGCGTTGGTTGAAGGGCGTAGCTTCGTGACCACGGATGATGTACAAACGGTATTTGTGGCTGTGGTTGCACATCGTTTAAGTTTGGGTGAGATGGAGGTAAAACAACTGTTGCAGTCAGTTGATGCAATGTAGGTGAGTACAGACTATGCAAACTGGACTTAAACAACAGGTCAATCAATGGATCGCAAAACGTTTCCAAGTGGATCGCAGTAAAATCTTGCGACAAAAGGACGTTTTGGTTTTTATCTATAAGCAAGGCTTTCTATATCTGGTCCTGATTCTAATTACCTTTATTGCTGGAATTAACTATGCAAACAATCTGATTTTAGGATTTTGCTTTCTAATCAGCGCCATTCTGTGCATTAGTTTTTATCTGACCTTTAAGCAATTACATGATTTACAAATTGATATTGTGCTTCCTGAAGTCGGACAAGTCGATCAAGCAATCATTTTAAAGCTGCTATTTAAACAACCTGTTCGTTCTGCACGTTATCTAAGGATCCAGTGGCAAACTCAAGAGCAATTGGTTTATCTAGATCAAACCCAGCATGGCATTGAGTTGCCTGTTATCGCAGAAAAACGCGGACTTTATGAATTTGAGACCATTAAAATTTATTCTACTTATCCCTTAGGATTAGTCCGCGCATGGACTTATTTATATCCAAAACATAAAGTCTGGGTCGCCCCAAAGGGCTATGACTGGCAGAAAGAACATAAAAATAAGCCAACTTCTGCCCAAGATAGCTTAGATGAGTTTAAAGAGTTACGTAGCTTTCAACACGGTGATTCTTATCAAAATGTGGCATGGAAACAGGTCGCACGTGGGCAGGGATTTCTGACCAAAATCTTTGAAGCTCAGGCCAATCACCAGCATCTGGAAATTGACTATCAGCAGATCCCAGCTCAAAGCCATGAAGATAAATTAAGCTTTATGATGGGTTTGGTCGAGCAATGTGAACAGTTAGGTGATGATTATGCACTTATTTTGCCGCATGCACGCTTGGAAAGTGGGCAGGGACAATCTCAGTTAATTAAGGCAAAACTTTTATTAGCGCAGGCATAATGATGACTAAGCAAATCTACTTCTGTGTTTTAGCTGTCTTAGCTTTTGTATTACTTGGGCAAACCGCTTTTGCACCTGCTGCTTTAACGGGATTATGGGCGGTAGTTTGGCTGTTATTGGTTCGCAGATATCGTAAGCAGAGCTGGGTGCCTTTTCCTAAATGGTTTTTGGTGTTTTTTATTCTATTGTCTTTAGGTATCGTTTATATCAATTATCAAACCATCCTTGGAGTAGAAGCGGGCGTCGCCTTTTTAAGTACCTGTTTATTTGCCAAATGTTTAGAAGCTAAAAACACCCGTGATTTATTGATTGTCTTTAATTTTGCTCTATTTGTCAGTGCCAGCCTATTGTTACATAGCCAAGCTTTTTGGATGGCACTGATTGTATTTACAGCCTTCGTGATGTGTTTATTGGGTTTGTATCGGATACAGACGGGGTTGTTTAATCAAACGAAACTATCATCAAACCAACTTAAACAAGATGTGAAGCAAATTTTTAAATTTGTTGGTATAGCAATTCCTTTCTTTCTCATTTTATTTATTTTCTTTCCTCGATTGCCACCGCTTTGGGCGGTTCCAATTCAGAAGGATCAGGCTACGACAGGAATCAGTGACCGGATGTCGCCTGGAGATATTGCGCAATTATCGCAATCTTCAGCATTGGCTTTTCGGGTGGTGGCAGATATGTCGCAGTTTCCAAGCAGACCAGAATTGTATTGGAGAGCTTTGGTTTTAGATCAATATGATGGAACCACATGGACCAGCAGTTTTTTCAATCAGCAAATTAAAAGTGTACGGTCAACTCCAAGGAGCGTGCCTTATCAATATTTAGCAGCAGATGAGCAAGCCAATTGGATCATGGGTTTGGAATATTCGATTCCACGGGAACGTTATTTACAGTTATATCAAGACAATAGTATTCGCCCATCTAAGCTGATCAAGCGTAATGTACCGATACAAATGTTGTGGTTAGGACGCATGTCGACTGAAAAGGTTTACTTATCACCGCGACAACTTGAGTTAAATCTTAATTTTGATGAGGGGCGGGATCTTAAAGCGCAGCAATTGGCGCATGAGCTGTTTGAAAAAAGTCAAAAGCAACCTGAACAATATCTACAATCTGTGTTGTCGTGGTATAGAAAAAATGGTTTTGTATACACTTTGACGCCAGGGACTTTAGGCGGTGATCGTATAGATCAATTCTTGTTTTCCAGCCGGAAAGGGTTTTGTGAGCATTATGCATCTAGTTTTGTCATGTTAATGCGCTATGCAGGTATTCCTGCACGAGTAGTGACGGGCTATCAAGGTGGACAATTGGCGCCTGATGGGCAGAGTTGGGAGGTTCGTCAACTGGATGCGCACGCTTGGAGTGAGGTCTATCTAGATGGAAAATGGAAAAGAATTGACCCAACAGCCATGATTGCACCGCAACGAATTGATACGGGTATGCAGGATTATTTGGCACAAGATCAAACTGTATGGGGAGATGAAAGTAAAGCTTGGCGTTTGCAACAATTTAAATTTCTAAAAAATATGCGGATTTGGAGTGATTATTTAAGTTATCAATGGCAAAGCAAAGTAGTTGGTTATGATGCAGAAAAACAGAAGAACTGGTTATCTCGCTTAGGACTAGATTCAAGTTATGCATATGCGATTGTGCTGATTGTTGGTGTATTCGCTATTTTGCTGGTATATGTGGGTATCTATTGGTGGAAGCAAACAAGGCAGCAACACAGCTATCAAAAAGCTATATTCAAATTTCAAAAGAAACTGCCCAAAAATCTGCAAAAGCAACCTGCAGAAACTTTTCAAGTGTGGATGCAGCGTTTGGCAACGCAAGTTGAAGACAAACAGGTATTTGAACAAGCGATTGTGTTATATCAACAAATTGTTTTTTTAGAGCAGCAGAATAGCGTAAATACTCAAGATTTTAAGTGCTTGCTTAAAGACTGCGCAATTGCACTGAAACAATCTCAAAAAAACTTGTGAAGCGCAGAAAAAATGAATATGATGCTTCTCATTCTAGGTGTATAGCTCAGTTGGTTAGAGCGCTACGTTGACATCGTAGAGGTCTCCAGTTCGAGTCTGGATATACCTACCAAGATATTAAAGTCATATAACTTTTATGAAGTTACATGAACTCCAAAGCCCTGAATCATAACGATTTAGGGTTTTTTTTATGCCTTTCTATAGCTGCTCTTAAATCTATACAGAAGTAAAATTCTTGTATCATGGCTGAATACTTAACTCATGATACAAGTTCGTATCATGCCATATGAAATGAACAGCAATAAAGAAGCATCCACTATCAGGCACAACATCGCTGATTTTGTATCTCAATGGATCAGTTACATATTTTAAATTATGACTTTATCCGCTAAAAAATCTAAAAAAGCACGGACTCTTAATGGTAAATGACCACCTTGGCCAACATAGACAGCATGTACCTCTTCAACGTCACCTGGATTAAAGGCTTCCAATATCGGAACTAATCGTCCTGCTGCAATGTCATCTTGTACCTGAAAAATAGCTAAGCGAGCTAGACCAAGACCTGATAAGGCTAACTTATGCAAAGCTTCGCCATCGCTCACTTGTGTATTACCAGTGATGGGAATAGTAAGCTTTTCACCATTGACGTGAAAAGGCCAACCTGTTTGTACACGTACATAGTTGGGGCCTAAAAGATTATGTTTTATGAGTTCATATGGAGTTGTCGGTGTCCCTTTACATGCCAAATAGCTTGGAGCACCCACAATAATTTTCCGTGTACTACCTAGCTTACGTGCGATTAGATTAGAACTTTTTAGTGGGCCAGCACGCACGGCCACATCTGTACGTTGCTCTAAAATATCAATGACTTCGTCGGAGAGTACAAGGTCCAATGTAATGTCAGGTTGTAATTGTAAGAATTCAGGGATTAATGGCAGTAAAAAGTAATGACCAAAAGGTACATTGGCATTTACACGTAATCTACCTTTTGGTGTGCTGTGTTCGCTGGCACAGCGTTCTGCTTCTTCTAGATCTGCCAATATACGTATGCCTCGCTCATAAAAAGCACAGCCTTCAGGGGTGAGCTGAAGTTGCCGAGTTGAGCGATTAAGCAATCGAGTTCCTAAACGCTTCTCTAGACGTGCAACTAATTTGCTGACAGCTGAGGGTGTCATACCACATGCACGAGCAGCAGCAGAAAAACCACCTAACTCAATGACTCGAATAAATATTTCTAGCTCCCCAGAGCGATTGATGTCTTGTCGAGCCATAATCATTATTTGTGAATTTAATTCATAAATTATATTCCATGAGTCTATCTATTCCAATATTGACTTTAAATTTATGATTTAATCTTCGAAGAGTTATTAATTTACTGTTATGAATAATGTGATGAATTCTCGTACTAAATCCCTTGTCTCAATAGCTTTGACGGTTGTTGTAATGGCGGGTGGCAGTACATTGCTGAGTAAATCAGCACTTGCAGAAGATATGTCATCTTGGGTAGCAACCTGGCAAGCAAGCCCTCAACCCGTGTGGGGAACAGATTTTCTGTTTCCTACTAACTTGCCAGTATCACTACATGACCAGACTGTGCGTCAGATTGCACGAATTAGCGTAGGTGGAAAACGTTTCAGAATTGTACTCTCTAATACTTATGGTCAACAGCCAATTATTATTGGTAAAGCAACTATTGCTCGTCCACAGCAAGATGGAGCTATGTCAGTTGATGGTTTGCAGATGGTAACTTTCTCGGGAAAAGCAGGTGTAACTATTGCTGCTGGTGCATCAGTGATAAGTGATCCTGTGCCATTAACATTACCCGCATTAGCTCAAATGGCAGTGAGTATTTATCTGCCAAATCAAACGCCAATCAGTACATTTCATTGGGATGGTCGCCAGACGGGTTGGATTGTTGCAGGTGATCAGACAGCATCATCAACATTTAAAGGTGTTGATGTTATGACAAGCACGACAGCTCGGCCATTGCTGACGGACATCCAAGTTGAAATAGCACAATCAACACCCTTAGTTGTAGTTATGGGTGATTCTATTACTGATGGTGCAACTGCAAGTTTAGATCAAGATAAACGATGGCCTGACTATCTTGCCAAGCGTTTAGTACCACATGGTGTTGCAGTCGTAAATGCTGGGATTTCAGGTGGGCGATTATTGTCTGATGGCATGGGGATGAATGCGTTGGCTCGATTGGATCGGGACGTATTGGCTCAACCTGGGGTAAGTAGCATGATTATAATGCTGGGAATTAATGATATTTCTTGGCCTGGTACTGCATTTGCCAAGACCTCAAAAAAGCCGACTTTAGAAGCTTTAACTGCAGGTTATAGCCAACTAGTAGCACAAGCACATATTCGGGGTGTTCGTGTGATTGCTGCAACATTGACTCCTTTTAAAGGGGCATTACCAAAGACGCCACTAGATAATTATTATCAACAAGATAAGGAGAACTTACGTCAACAAGTAAATGATTGGATTCGCCATAGTGGTGTATTTGATGCTGTGATTGATTTTGATGCTGTAATACGAGATCCCCAAAAACCAACACAGATAGCCGCACGTTTTGATTCTGGTGACCATTTGCATTTAGGGGATGTCGGTAACCATGCAATGGCTGAGGCTGTTGACCTTCATGCAGTATTGCCTGAGCTAAAAGCCGTACAGAATAAATTTCCAAAAGTATTAACGGAGCATTGAGCCATGTTGTTTACATCTTATAATCTAGGGGATTTAACTTTACCAAACCGTATTGTGATGCCGCCCATGACACGTTCACGTGCCGAAGCTGGTAATGTTCCAACGGCATTAATGGCAGAATATTATGCTCAACGTGCATCAGCAGGCTTAATAATGAGTGAGGGGACACAGATTAGCCAGCAGGGTCAAGGTTATGCATGGACACCAGGCATTCATTCATCAGTACAAGTCGCTGGTTGGCGTAAAGTGACATCATCAGTGCATCAAGCAGGGGGGCGTATTTTTGCTCAGCTATGGCATGTAGGTAGGATCTCTCATGTTTCCTTGCAACCTAATGGTATGGCACCTGTATCATCCTCAGCACTAAGGGCTGAAGGCGTTAAGGTATTTATTGATCCTGAGGGTAAGGGCGCTTTAGCTGGTATAGGGGAAATGGTGCAACATTCAATGCCACGAGCTTTATCCAAAAGTGAGATTAGTCAAATTGTTCGTGATTTTGCAGTTGCCGCACGTCATGCATTAGAGGCAGGTTTTGATGGTGTAGAGTTACATGCTGCAAATGGTTATCTTATTAATCAGTTTATTGATTCTCAGGCTAATGTACGGACTGATGAATATGGTGGCTCATTATCAAATCGATTGCGTTTCTTGAGAGAAGTGACTGAAGCAGTGGTTGATGTGGTGGGTAAGAATAGGGTTGGTGTACGATTAGCCCCATTGACCACACTTCAAGGTGCGATTGATGATACTCCTCAGGCAACTTATCTGGGTGCAGCGAAAATATTGGATGAATTAGGTATCGTTTATATTCACATTGCTGAGGCTGATTGGGAGGATGCACCTGAAATGCCGATTACTTTCAAAGAAGCATTAAGACTAATTTATAAAGGAACCTTGATTTATGCAGGTAAATACACATTAGAACGGGCTGAAACGGCTTTAGCAAATGGATGGGCCGACTTGATTGGTTTTGGACGTCCATTTATTGCTAATCCAGATCTGCCAATGCGTTTAAAAAATGGCTGGCCACTTGCTAAGTTAGATGCTGAACGGCTTTTTGGTGGAGGGCTTGAGGGCTATTTGGATTTTCCAGCTATGAATGTTTAATTCCACTATAGGCACATAGTGATTATCCAATGTTTAATGAATTCTCTATATTTACTATGATCTAGTCATAGTATCAACATATCTATAAGTATGATTTTTATTAGATTAAGAAGAGTCTTTATGATGATAGTGTAAGCGTAAGAAGCGGTAACCTTTCTTTATTCCTGAAAGGTTACTGCTTAGAAAGCTTTACTCCATAAGTTCTAGATTTCAATGGCTTCTTAAACTATATAACCTAAAGTGTGGAGAATAGGTGAGAAGTAGCGAATTGCTTGAGCAATAGATCCCCCTTATAAGAATGACGAGGTACTGACATACTACAAATGCAAGGTTAGTAAAATATTTTTGTATCACTGGTGATAGAGAAAAATAATAATTACATATTCAAATACTTAGGATTTATTTTAATTGCCATTATTTATTGAGCTTTAGATAAAGTGTTTTTAAATAGAGCATGAGGTTACTTGTGATGTTCAATCGTGTTCTAAGTTTGATAAAAAAAAGAAGAAACTAGAAGGCATATTTATTTTAAAATTACTGGAGAATGATTACACAGATGGTTTGATATAAATAAAATTCACTGAGAATGATTTTTTTTAATGACTTAAATTTAGCCTTTTGATAAATTATCTCTAGTTTATAGGGGTTGTATTATGACAAGAATTTTAATTGCTTCAATGCTATTGGCCTTTAGTTTAAATGTAACAGCTAATTCAGATTTTAATACTGATGATGAGTTGACAAAATTAGGGATTATTGGACCAGATTTTAAATTTATAGATCTTGAGCGAGCTACGGATTTTTTTAAAAATGCAAATGAGAAAGTATCAAGTTCGTGGGCTTATAAATCAAATGAACTAGTAAAAATTACATCAGCTTCGACGACACCACACTATTCCTCAGTAACGTTTAGCCCTACTGTAGATGTATCTGAAGCTGAAGAGAAAGATTTAGTTGATTTTATGAGTACAAGGGAAGCTGTTCAGGTATGGTGTAAAGAGCTTTTCAATTCTAAATATATGGGTGTAAATGATCATAAAGTTGACGTGTTATATAAAAATAAAGTTGGAGCAACATTAGGTAATGTTGTTTTGAACAATCAAACATGTAGGTAGATTATTTTATAAAAGTTAGTTACATCAAGATTTTTCCTTCAAACTTAAAAATCCCCAATTTTTTCATTGGGGATTTTTATACCACAATAAAATACTTCCTAACATAAGAGCATAAACAAACGATTTACTATACTGTTGTTTTTCTGTTTCTTAATTGTTGAATTTAATGAAAAATTTACAAGTCACGCAACTCTAACATGTTCCTCGAGTAAAATATTTACATCGTCTCCTAACTCGCCTGTTATAAGGATATCAACAGATTTGTACGATAAAGTATTGGAATTATGACTTTTTTATGAATGCCCAAGCGCTATAAAATGGCTTTGAGGATAGCGGAATTAATGAAAAAATTTATTTTAACGGGCCTTACTGCAATTGTTGCAGTACTTTCTACCCAGACAATGGCAGCAGATTTTGTTGCAGGTAAAGATTATACAGTTGTACAAAATCCAGAAAAAACGTCTGTTCCAGATAAAATCGAGGTGCGTGAGTTCTTTTGGTATGGTTGCACTTATTGTTTTAAATTAGAACCACATATGCAAACGTGGTTAAAGAAAATTCCAAATGATATTTATTTTCTGCGTACACCAGCGGCAATGACTCCAATGTGGGAGCAAGGTGCACGGGCATATTATGTGAGTGAGGCGTTAGGTATACGTAAACGTACCCATTTGCCATTATTCCATGCCAATTTTTCAGGCAATCAAAAGATCTTGCAAAAGGATGCTTTTGCTAAATTTTTTACTCGATATGGAGTACCTGAGAAACAATTTAATTCGATGTTTGATTCTTTTGCAATTACGGCAAAAATTGCTGAATCCAATCAATTGGCTCGAAAATACCAACTTACAGGCGTACCTGCTGTCGTGGTAAATGGTAAATATATTGTTCAGGGTGGCGATGAAAAAGTGATTCAAGTGGTTGAATATCTTGTTGATAAAGAGCGGAAAAAGAAATAGTTTATAAGTTCTCTAAAGAGAGTAACTCTTATTGTACTCAGTGATTAAAGTGTTCTATTGGATATGGTTATCAATTATTTTCTAGCTTTTTTTAGTGTCAAAAGGGTGCTTGACCCAGTGAAATATTGGTGCTAATTTAATCAATAAGGAAGTCATATACTATTTGGGATTTAAGAGAAATCTTGCCTAAATGAACAAAGATATGACAACCTGAACACACAGCTAACAACGAACGAAACGGTTTAGATCGTTTTTAAAAATGTTCAAGGTTGTAGAAAAGCCCGTTAATCGGGCTTTTTTAATGCCGATTATTTTTGAATGAAATTTAGGCTATAGTGAAATAAAGATTGGAGGAGCAATAGGGGATTGTGATGCTGATGTTTATTATTTTGGTCGTCGTGATTGGCTTAGTCTTATTCGCCTTCTTCGCAAAGAAAACAGATTCTACACAGGATACATCTGATTATAGTTATCCTTATTCTTCCACAACTTCGAACTGTGATTCATTTCAAGACAATAATGATCAACGTATAGATGATTGTGGTTCTAATGCAGACTTGAGTTCAGACTCAAGCGGTTGTGGCAGTAGTAGCAATAATGATTAAAAAAAAACGTGTACCCCTTGAGGGTAAGAGGTACACGTTAAACCGAGTTTAAGGTAGGTCAAACCAAATCATTTGACTGTCTTGTAATGCAGTAATCGTTGCAGTCTCATCAAACAGTAAAGCATCACCTGCTTTAACCAAATGATCGGCAATCATCACTTCGCCTGAAATCACATGCACATAGTTTACTTTTTTCTGTGCTGTAATTTCTAAGTGTTGATCCTTCTCAATTACTGCAGTTTTCACTTCAGCATTTTGACGGATCGACATTGGCGCAGATTCATCACCAGCAATCAAGTGCCATTGGTTTGGATGATCTTTCGGGTTTAGATGAATTTGCTGATAAGTTGGTTCAGCATCTTGTACATTCGGTTGAATCCAAATCTGTAACAGATGCACCGCTTTATCATGCTTGTTCATTTCACTGTGGGTGACCCCAGTTCCAGCACTCATCAATTGCCATTCACCTGCATTGATTTGACCTTCATTGCCCATACTGTCTTTATGAGAAATGGTGCCATCAAGTACACAGGTTAGAATTTCCATATTGTCATGGGGATGGGTACCAAAGCCATTATGGGCGGCAACCGTATCATCATTGATCACGCGAAGGGCACTAACCCCCATATATTTCGGGTTGTACCAACTACCAAATGAAAAGCTATGATAGGTATCTAACCAGCCTGCTTTGACATGACCACGGTTTTCACTACGATGTAGATAAGCATTCATCTTTCATCTCCCAATTATTATGTTTTGCTTGATGCTTATATTATCGATTCATAATGATGATAAATAGTCTTTAATTGCGACATATTGTTCTATAAATGAAATGATTCAATATTGTGTATTTTCTTGGATAAAATAAAAAAGGCTGAATAAAAATATTCAGCCTTTTCAAGTAGGTAAATTAATTTACCAATCTGTTATTTTGATTTGTTTTCCAACTGTGGAATTGCAGAACCTTGACCAACTGCGAGTAAACCTGTTTCGGTATAGATACCCAATTTTGCACGGGTATCGGTAATGTCAAGGTTACGCATAGTTAACTGACCGATACGATCCATTGGCGTAAACATTGAATCACCTTTCTCCATGGTCAAACGCTCAGCTTCATAAGTGAGGTTTGGAGATTCAGTGTTCATGATGGTGTAGTCATTACCACGACGTAATTCTAAAGTCACTGTACCTGTAATGGCTTTAGCAACCCAACGTTGTGCTGTTTCACGAAGCATTAATGCTTGTGAATCGAACCAACGACCTTGGTAAAGTAGGCGACCTAAACGTAAACCATTAATACGGTATTGTTCAATCGTATCTTCGTTATGAATACCAGTCACCAAACGCTCATAAGCGATATGTAACAGAGCCATACCTGGTGCTTCATAGATACCGCGAGATTTCGCTTCGATAATACGATTTTCAATTTGGTCAGACATCCCTAGACCATGACGACCACCGATACGGTTCGCTTCAAGAATGAATTCAACTGGATCTTCGATACGTTGACCATTCAATGCAACTGGCATACCTTGTTCAAAGGTAATGCTTACTTCTTCTGGTTGGATTTCAACATCATCTTTCCAGAATGCAACGCCCATGATTGGGTCTACGATTTTAATACCAGCATTCAAGTATTCTAAATCTTTGGCTTCGTGTGTCGCGCCCAACATATTTGAGTCAGTAGAATACGCCTTTTCTTTTGACATTTTATAGTCAAAACCATTATCGATTAAGAATTGCGACATTTCGGCACGGCCGCCTAACTCATCGATAAAGGTTTGGTCTAGCCAAGGCTTATAGATTTTTAGGGCAGGGTTGGTCAATAAACCGTAACGATAGAAACGTTCAATATCGTTGCCTTTATAAGTTGAACCATCACCCCAAATGTTGACGTCATCTTCTTTCATTGCGGTAACAAGCATGGTACCTGTTACTGCACGACCTAAAGGTGTGGTATTGAAATAAGGAACACCACCCGTGCTGATATGGAATGCACCACACTGAATCGCGGCAATACCTTCAAGCGCAAGTTGTAAACGACAATCGATTAGTCGAGCTTTGACTGCGCCGTACTGTTCAGCTTTCTTTGGAATAGCATCATAGTCATCTTCATCAGGTTGACCCAGATTTGCAGTATATGCATAAGGCTCTGCGCCTTTCTGTTTCATCCATAATAAAGCTGCTGAAGTGTCTAAACCACCAGAGAAGGCAATCCCAACTTTTTTACCTACTGGTACATGCTGCAAGATCGTTGCATTATCAGTCATTGCTAGTCCTAACTATTTCGAAATAGGCACCCTAATATTTCGGTGACCAAAGAGAATTTATACGTCCCGTACTATATCACTTTTCAAATCGATTTTTTTTCTGTTCGGAAAGGAATTCTTTTTTTTTCATTTGAAAAATAGATTAACATCGGAAAAATATAAAGTTTTACGATAAGTGAAGTTATCTGAATAAGATGATAAAAAGGTAGATAAAAATGCTCAATCAGCGAAATCAAATTCTTTCTAGGTTGCATAAAATGGCAGCAATTGTGGTAATTACGCTTTTTATCTATAAAGCTGTTTATCGATTCTATGTGGATATTCCTCAATATTCTATTGGGTATTTTCTGGGGGTATCTGCCTTAATTTTTGCTCATTTTGTCTGTGCCAGAAGTGTGAAAACAGGGAGTACAAGCAGCCGATTTGGATCAATCTTTATGACTGTATTTATGCTCAATAATTTTCCAATTGGAACTGTTATTGCAGTAATGATACTGTTTTTCTCTTTATTTAAATGGGAAAAAGGTCCAACTTTTAAATTACCAATTGAACTTCAAAAAAGTTAAACCTTTCATTTAAAATTAGCTCAGAGTGAATCATTTAAGCCAATGAATTGCTTCTCGATCGGGGTAAATACATGATCGTGACGTGCAATCAGATAAAGACCAATATCCCGATACTGTTCAGGTGTTTCGCGATAGTACTGAATGTTATATTTTTCAATCAAGGATTTGGCAATCATCGAGATACCCATGCCTAACTGGGTAAAGTGAATTAAGGCCTCATGATCGTAAATATGGGTGAGTTCACCCTTTTTGAGATTATAGTCCGCGTAAATACTGTCTAAGGTGGTGGCATAGCAGCATTGTTCAGAAGCCAGCAAGATATTTTGATGATTCAGACATTCTTCCAGACTGTCATGGTTGATCATGTTTTTACCAATAATCACCAGTTGATCATCCGCTTTTTGAATATATTGCAGATTTTTATGTTTAGGATGCCCTAGGGCATAAGCGATATCCAAATTGCCCGCTAAAACCTCATCTTCAATGTAACCTGTTGGACCTGTTTTCATGGTGATGGAAAGGCCAGGGTAGGCTTCATAGAGCTGACTAAAAGAGGGGTAGAAACGCATCCCGCCTAGACTGGTATTGGTGCCAAAGCGTAAAACGCTTTCTTGCTGATAGATTTTATTTTCAGTTTCTTCCCAAGTGAAAATCATCTTTTTATATTGGGCATATAAATTCATACCCGATTCAGTCAGTTCGACACCTTTAGGCTTACGAATAAACAGTTGGCGTTTATAGTGATTTTCAATCTTTTTAATTTTCGCAGTCATATTGGACTGTAAATAATTGAGCTTATTTGCCGCAGCAGTAATGCTTTTCAGCTCAGCCACAGTGACAAATGATCGGATATCGCTAATATCAATATTCACGGTAAGTCCTCAATATTTCAATTCGAAAGGTGCTATCAAAAAAGATGAATCGAATCAGGTATCAAAAAAATGATGTATCTATTAAAACATAGCATTATTCATGATGTTATTTATTTTATACACTAAGCTTACTTTTTATCGGTTGAGTACAACACGTGAATATTAGAGTCGTGAGTGCAATCGCGTTGCTATGCTTGGTGTGGGGATCTTTATGGGGCTTGGTCAAACATAGCCTACAAGTGTTTCCACCATTTCTATTTATCTCTACACGGTTGATTTTAGCGGCATTGACATTAATGCTGATACAACGGATTTTAAAAAAATCTATTCTTCCCCAACACCATGAGTGGAAACCTTTGATCATTTTAAGCTTATTGATCTGTTTTGGTTTTTATGCAACACAAACCTTTGCCATGCAATTTGTGGGTTCAGGTTTATCAGCTGTGCTGGTGTTTACTATGCCGATTTTTATTGCTGTGTTAGCGCATTACTTCTTAAATGAAAGGTTGAATACGCAGAAAATCTTGGGTCTCGTTTTAGGAACTTTAGGACTCATCGCAATTTTATGGCCTCAATTACATCATGTGCATATGAATATGTCATTGCTTGGACAAGTCTTATTGATTGGTTCAGGCTTCTTCTGGGCACTATCGACAGTCTATATCAAAAAGAATTTTGCGGCTTATGACAAAATCAAACTGACCATTTGGCAACTGTTACTCGGTGGAAGTTTAATGTTTTTTATGGCCTTATTGTTCGAACCTGTCGATGCACAAGTTTGGTTAAATCCTTTAAGTGAGTCTGCATTGTTTTATATTGCAGTGGTTGGAACGGGATTTGCCTTTGTACTTTGGAACTGGATCGTCAGTCAGGTGGATACCTTTGTGGCTTCAATTTCAATTATGTGTATTCCAATACTCAGTCTGTTTTTTGGTTCGTTAATTTGGCATGAAGCTTTGACGCTCAATATCCTAATTGGTGCAGCATTTATCTGCTTAGGCATAGTGATGAGTTCTTTGAAAATGAAAGTGCAGAAAAATCGCTTAGCTTATTCAGGTAATCAACAACGTTAAAGGATGGATATACAGCGTTTGTTATAAGATCTAAAAATAAATTGTAATAAATCACAAGCATTGAATATTTACTCAAACAAAATCAGCCATGTTCTATATGGCTGATTTTTTTATTTTTTAGATGAATGTTGGGGGCGGCTATCAGCTGGGTTATTTGCATTGTGATTTATTTAGGTCATAAAGATTGACAGAATAGGGTCGAATTGACTCTTTCAACACCGAAAATTTTATAAATAGTCATCCCAAATAAATAAAAAAGTATTAAAGTACTATGCAACAAGTTGCAAAGCCAAAATTATAGAAGGAATACCATGACTAGCTATGCAAATATCTTAAAACCATTACATTTGGGTTTTACCACCATTAAAAACCGTGTCGTAATGGGCTCAATGCACTCAGGTTTAGAGGATCGTTTTTTTAATTATCCTAAACTTGCAGCTTATTTTGGTGAGCGGGCAAAGGGTGGTGTTGGCTTGATCATTACTGGCGGAATTTCTCCAAACCGTCAGGGCTGGTTGCTGCCTGCAGGCGGAACGATGAATAGCTTGGCGGATATTCCTCATCATCGTTTAGTTACCCATGCAGTGCATAAGCATGGCGCAAAAATTTTGATGCAAATCTTGCATTCTGGCCGTTATGGTTATCATCCATTTTCAGTTTCATCATCACCGATTCAAGCACCGATCAATCCATTTAAACCTCGCCAAATGTCTGATTCTCAGATATTAGCAACGATTGAAGATTATGCACGTTGTGCGAGCTTAGCGAAAAAAGCAGGCTATGATGGCGTAGAAATTATGGGTTCAGAAGGTTATTTAATTAACCAGTTCCTCAGCAGCCATGTGAATAAGCGTACTGACCGTTGGGGCGGTGATATCGACAATCGTATGCGTTTCCCTGTGGAGATCGTCAAAGCAATCCGTGCTAAAGTGGGTGAAAAATTCATTATTGCATTCCGTTTGTCTTTGCTTGATTTAGTACATGATGGCAATACCATGCAAGAAGTGATCGTGGTTGCCAAAGCATTAGAAAAAGCAGGAATTACGCTGTTAAACACAGGGATTGGCTGGCATGAAGCACGTGTTCCAACCATTGTTACTTCCGTTCCTCGAGCTGCGTTTGTCGATTATACCGCTGCGGTGAAACAGCACGTTTCTGTTCCAGTGATTGCATCAAACCGTATTAATATGCCTGATGTCGCTGAAGATATTATTGCTTCTGGCAAGGCTGATATGGTGCAAATGGCTCGTCCATTCTTGGCCGATGCATATTGGGTAAATAAAACTGCAACCAATCGTGTTGATGAAATTAATACCTGTATTGCGTGTAACCAAGCGTGTTTAGATCATGCATTTAAAAATGAGCGTGTAAGCTGTTTAGTCAATCCGCAAGCGTGTCATGAAACAGAATTGGTTTATATTAAAACTAAAAAGCCAAAGCGTATTGCTGTTGTCGGTGGTGGTGTCGCTGGTATGTCTGCTGCCACGGTTGCTGCTAGTCGAGGCCATGCGGTAACTTTGTTTGAAGCAAATAACGATGTTGGTGGTCAGTTTAACTTGGCGAAAGTGGTGCCTGGTAAAGAAGAATTTCATGAAACGATTCGTTATTTTAAAGTACAACTCAAACAAACGGGTGTGGATGTCCGTTTAAATACACGTGCTAGTCGCGAACAGTTAGAGCGTGAAGGTTTTGATGAAGTTATCGTGGCAACTGGTGTTGTACCGCGCGCACTAAAAATTCAAGGCAGCACAGCACCACAAGTGTTGTCATATGCTGAAGTATTACGTGGTGCCGAAGTTGGGCATAAAGTTGCGGTGATTGGTGCTGGTGGTATTGGTTTTGATGTCTCTGAGTTTTTATTAAAACCGCCACATCAACCACAGCCACAACCATTGGCAGACTGGCAACGTGAATGGGGGGTTGATCCAAATCCGAATTATATTTCTGAAGGGGGAACTCAACGCCCAGAAGTGGAAATACCTGTTCGCCAAATTTATTTATTACAGCGTAAAACAACACCATTGGGTATCGGTTTGGGTAAAACCTCTGGTTGGGTGCATCGTGCACAGTTGAAAAAGCATGCAGTGCGTATGTTACGTGGTGTGCAATATAAAGCGGTGACCGATGAAGGTTTATGGGTAGAGCATAATGGTCATGATCAATTGTTGCGCGTGGATACCATTGTGGTCTGTGCAGGACAAGAATCTGTTAAAGATTTGATGCCAAAAGAAGGTGAAAATACTTCGGCAAACTACCATATTATTGGTGGGGCAAAGCTTGCAGCTGAGCTAGATGCCAAGCGCGCGATCCGAGATGGTGCTGAATTAGCCGCTAAACTCTAAAATTGATGAAACAATATGCATTTGAATACATTGCAGTTAAATTTCTCTTGTATAACGAGGGCAAGCTTTGTATTCTTACGCACATGGAAGCGTGGCAGAGCGGTTTAATGCACCGGTCTTGAAAACCGACGAGGGTGTGAGTCCTCCGTGAGTTCGAATCTCACCGCTTCCGCCAAATATTTAGAAGGGAATCAAACATATAGTTTGATTCCCTTTTTCTTTGGAAAAAATTTGGCAATATTCGAAATTTTAGTGATCTCTGCTTTATTGTTCTCTGAGTTGATTTACTCCACATAATGCTTCATTAGCATCACCACACTATCACCAAGTTGATAAATGACATAGACATGGTCTAACTCATTTAAGTTATTAAAGCGACTAGATGGTAATTATTTAATAATAACAACAAGATAAAATTCATTTTTAATTGTTTAAAAGCTTTTTTAACTCACACAACAGAGTTATGCCACCTTCAAGTAAAATTGGATACGTTATTTTTACAATTGATCAAAGCGTTATTACAAGAATGTCACTTAGCGGTACGATAAATTTGTGTTGTACGGTTGCTTCATCTAAGAGTTATATAGTCAAAATACCTTTAACGAAGGGTTTATACATAGAGATTATGAAATCTAAAAAAGTTTAAACTGTTATTAAAATAGGCAGTAATGCAATTTTATCTATGACAGCTTCTTAAAATTTAAGATCAACAGATTTTTGAATAAAAACAATAAAAGGGGCGGGTAAGTCTATAGCCCTAATCGATAAACTTTTCTTGAAAAATAGCAGTGGTCGATAACTTTTTTTACCAAGCGGTATATTTTGTGAAAAAATCACGCTTTTGTTAATTTATGTGTTCAACTTTGTATTTTTGTAGTATTCTTTTGTGAAAATTGTCAATAAATCCGTACAATTTGCCAATAAGAAATCTATCTTTACATTTTTGTGGGTTCTGGAACATGATAAGCCGATTCAAGAAAAGTGCTGTCTCAAAAACTTCATTTATCGCTTTATTTGGCTTATTGATAGCATTTCATAGCTCTATTGTATTTGCTCAACCTAAAGCAGGAAGTAGAATCACTAACATTGCAAGTGGTGACTTCTATGATGAGCAAGGTAATCTCCAAGTTATTAATTCAAATGCAGTTATTTTAACTGTTCAACCGATCTATTCTTTAACTTTACAAAGTAATCAACAGAATATTGGCACTATTGGCAGTAAAGTTAATTTTCCACATGTTTTAACAAACACGGGGAACATCGTAGATGATTATAAATTAAGCCTTATTCAGTTAACCAATGATCAATTTAATTTAGAAAATATTGCTGTTTACATCGATCGGGACCAAAACGGGGAGCCTGATGACAATAATAATTTACTTAATTCAAGTACGAGTTTTCGTTTAGAAGCTGGAGAGTTTGCTTCCTTGATTGTTGTTGGAAGTATTCCAACCAATGTGAGTGCAAATAACGTTGCTAACTTTACTTTAACGGCAACAAGTCAACACGATAATACAATCGTGATGACGGTAAATGACACCGCGAAAGTGGTTGATGATGCTGTCATTCAAGTCACGAAATCGCAAAATATCAGTACTGGAAAAACTGGTACAGAAATTACCTACACTTTGAGCTATGCCAACACAGGGACTGCAGCAGCAAGATTGGTGTTGCGAGATATCTTGGCCACAGATGTTACTTATAAATCTGGTAGTGGTAGTTGGGGGAACGGTTCTGGATCTTTGACAGATGCGGATGATGCAGAGACAGGTGCAAATGTACCTATAAAATATAAAGTGAATAATGGGCAAGTTGATGTAGAACTTGCAAGTGTGGCTGCGCTGAGCAAGGGTTCAGTCAGTTTTAAAGTAACAGTTAATCCGAATGCTGCTGAAAAAATTCCTAACACCGCAGATTATCAGCAATACAATACATCAAATGCTATTTTGAAAAATACTTTAACGAATACAGTAATTTTTAATGTTCAACAAAGCTTAGGTGTTGTACTTAACTATAGTCCTAGTGGCGCAAGTGATGATGGTGAGCCAAATGGTGGCTTAAATAATTTGCAAGTCCAAAATAATACTTTTGGAGGCGTAGCAAAAGAAATCCAATTTGATAACTATGTTTGGAATACAGGACAGGCGACGGATACTTATAATTTAAGTCTCGTTAAAAGTAATGTACCCAGTTGTGCTGTTGTTCGTTTATATCATGCAGATGGCCGTACTTTGCTCACAGATACAAATGGTGATGGCATAATCGACACTGGTGGATTGGCTTATGGCACCTCAAAAAGAATTAAATTAGGGGTTTATTTCCCATCTAATTGTACTTCAACAAGTACAATGGATTTCGATATTACGGCGATCTCCGCGACAGATACAAGTGTCAAAAATAGTACACGTGATAGATTGATTAATACGGTGGCTGTTGGAGAAAGTGATTTATATAACAGTAATAATTCTGGTGTGGGTGTTGGAAATGTCACCGCTTCTGGTGGACAGGCATTACTGGTAAAAAATGCTGTTAAGGGGGCAAACGCTGTTTTCTCACTTGTTATTCGAAATAATAGCACTGTCTCAAATAATTATAATCTGTACGCTTCAAGTACAACGATTGACATCAATAGTATCAATACGACTTTACCATCAGATTGGGGAGTAAAGTTTTATAATGGTGATGCAACTTGTCAAACTTTACAGGGTGAAATTACAAGTACTGGAAATTTAGCTGCTGGTGCGATTAAACAATATTGTGCTGTTGTAACGGTTCCTGCGAATACGACTTTGACAAGCTTGCCAATTTGGTTTGCGATGAAATCCCCTATGAATGCACAGGGTGACAGCATTAAAGATCAGGTTGATGTGGCCGTACGTAAATTAACTTTGGCGAATGACCAACAAGGTCGAGTTAATGTTGGTGGTACGGTTGTTTACCTACATACATTGAAAAACACGGGTACATTTGTTGAAGGGGATACAGCTGGAAAAGTAAGTCTTAGTGTAGTTCCACAAAATATCAATGATGGGTTCATCTATACCCTGTATTACGATGCAAATAATAATGGCGTATTAGACCCTACAGATCCTATTGCTACAGATTTATCTATTACAGGTGGTTTGAATCCACAAAGTTCTGTTCAATTGCTTTTAAAAACTCAAGCACCACTCACAGCGACAAATGGTGTTTCCAGTGCTGTGAATATTGTGGTATCGGCAACAAATATAATTCAAGGTTTAAACCTAGCATCAATTCAGAATACTGATTTAACAACAGTTGATCCTACGCAGCTCCGTTTAACGAAAGAACAGGCTAAAGATGAAGCTTGTGTACTCATTAATGTCACTACCGCGACGTATGCCAGTAACCCATTGACGATTAAGCCAAATCAATGTGTAACTTATCGATTGACCATTAAAAATGATGGTTCAACACCAGCAGCGAATGTTGTGATTAATGACGTTGTACCCGCTTATAGTATTTTACGAACTACCTTGCCTCCTTCAATTAGTAAAGGTTCTGTAACGGTGAGTGGGGATCAAATATCAGGAAATATTGGAGCACTTGCACCACAGGAGCAGGCTGCATTGTATTTTTCTATTCGGGTTGCACCTTAAGTTAAGCGGATACTATAAGATGAATATAATCAATGCATTAAAAAATATCCGCAATAACATAATCGCTTTGGTGATTGTGCTCGTTACTTTATTGGGGATACATCAGTCAAGTTTTGCTGCAGTTCCGACGCGTCAAATCATCAGTAATATGGCCATCGGTGAATATACCGAAGAAGGTTCTACTGTGGTTCAGGTGAGCCGTTCTAATTTAGTCCAAACGACTATTCTCCCTGTTTATTCTGTTAATTTAACCGCAAACAACAGCAAAAATGTCGTCGCTGGCCAAACAGTATATTTTAACCATGTTTTGACTAATACGGGTAATGAGGTCGATCAATACAACTTTGCAGTGACAAATAATACGGGGGATAACTATGACTTTAGTAATCTCTCCGTATTTTTAGATAAAGATAATGATGGGGTACCTGATGGTGCAGCGATTAGTTCTTATTCTTTAGGTGCAGGTGAGTCTGTTGGCCTTATTGTGGCGGCGAATGTGCCGAGTGGGGCAACGGTTAATCAAAATGGGTTATTAACATTCACTGTAAATTCTTTAAATAATGCGACTGGGAATAAAACTAATACAGATACGGCAACCGTTACTAATCAGTCTGCTTTAGTTGTACGTAAAAAGTTTTCTCAAACTACTGTAGCAAATGGTGATGTCGTTACCGTTCGTTTGGATTATCAGAATTTAGGTAGCACAGCTACAGGTTCTGTAACATTAACAGATGCACTTGACTCTAGTTTGGTATATCAACCTAACAGTGGTGAAAACTGGAATGGTACAACGGTTAATCCGAACACAGGCAGCAATGATCCAGCAGGGATAAATTACAGTGTTACTTCAAATACTGTAACTGCTGTGATTAGTTCAATTGCGGCAAATGCGACGGGTTATATCGAGTTCAAAATTAAAGTAAATAAAACAACAGCAGGTGCAATCAACAATACTGTCAATTTTCAATATGATCATGACAATAATGCTGCAACAGCAACCATTTCTGATCTAAGTAATATTGCTGTACTGAATGTCGCTCCAATTTATGCTGTCAAAATTAATGGCAGTGTGAGTGATGTAAATAATAGTGCAACGGTTGTTGCGACTTCTGTAGCACAGGGCGGACAACTTACTTTTAATAACTATGTTTGGAATACAGGTAATAGTACTGATCGATTTAATTTAATCTTGACAGCAAGTACTTTCCCTGCGGGCAGTCAAATTGAATTTTATCGTGCGGATGGGGTAACGCCATTATTGGATAGTAATGGCGATGGTATTCCTGATACGGGATTATTATCGGTAGGCGCTAATTTACCGATTGTTGTTAAAGTGCGTTTACCGAGTAGTTATGCTGTAACCGCTGATACTACATTTGAAGTTTCACCTCAGGCCCAGTCTTTAGGTGATCTGACCAAAACAAGTTTGATTAAAGATCAAGGTAATTTACTTGCCACAACCGTAGCGCGTTTAGTTGATTTAACCAATAGTCCAGAAAACAATGGATTAGGTAATGGAAATGTTGATAACGCTGGTAATCCATGGAAAACCGTTACTGTATCAACGAGTATCAATCCTGTCGCGGGTGGGCAAGCTATATTTCCATTAAAAGTCAGTCATACAGGCATTGGAACTGAATATTTGCTTAGTGCAAATGCAAGCAGTGATTTTACGAGCTTAGCTCTGCCTAATGGTGTAAATCGCGTTCGTTTTTATATTTCTGCAAATGGTTCAAATTGTACTGTTTTAGGTAGTGAGACAGGTAAAACAATATATCTCAATAATGCTGAAAGTCAGTTGATTTGTGCTGTTGTTGACGTGGACCAGTTGAATAGTAGCCTGACTACACCGATCTATTTTCGCGTGCTGTCTACAAGTTATGTCAGTGGGAACAATAGTAGTAATCCAAGCCAAGATATTATTAAAAATGCGATTACGATTCAGAGTGTTAATTCAGTCGCTCAAGTAGAGTTTACGCCAAATTCACGCGGACAGGTTTCACCGCTTGGTACCGTTATTTATAGTCATCTATTAACCAATAATACGGATGTGGACTATACAGGAAACTATAGTTTTCTTACGAATAATGATCAGGTCGAATTTAATAGCACTCTATTTTATGACGTGAATGCAAATGGCATTTTTGATGCTGGGGATTTGGCAATAAGAAGCTTAGCTGACTTACCTGGAGGTAAATTGGCGGCGCATACTCAAGTGAAGTTATTGCTTCAAGTTAAAAATCTGGTGGCGAATAATCTTGCCCAAGCGAATAACAGCACGATTAATTTAACCAATAACACCAATGGTCAGGTATTGGCATCTATTACTGATGTAACAACTGTACGTCAAACGCAACTCAAGCTAACTAAATTACAAGCACGTGACTTTGATTGTAATGGTACGGCTGATGAATCTTTTACAGCAAATAGTTTGAATATTGGCAAGCAAGCAAATGGTCAAGGCCAGTGTGTGTTGTACAAGGTGATTTTAACAAATACCAGTGCAACAAGTTTGAGTAGTGCATTTACTTTTAGAGATATGACACCCGCCTATACAGTTTTATCTCAATCACCAATTTGTACAGCATGTAGTGGTATGACAGCACCAACAGTTGGGAATGCTGGAGCGGTTTCAGGGACATTAAATAGTGTGGCTGCAAATCAAAGTTACGAATTTAATTTTGGGGTGCGCTATGTTGGCCAGTAAGCAAAAAATGAAAAAAAATATTTCTAAAGGTCGTTTGGTAAATCAGACAGTTACTCAGATGAAAACATGGATATTACTTCTTATAAGTTGTTTGTTATGCAGTCAAGTTGTCTTAGCTGCGCCTCCAACAATTGAGATTTTTTCAGGCTCGGGGTCTGGACAGGGGCCAACGACTTCTTCAGGTACGCACACATTCTTACTCAACAGAAATAACCCATCAGATAACACGGGTGAGACATATGCGCCTACAACAACAGTAAGCTATACCATTACTAACTCTGTCTACAACGCGACTCCATATACTTCTAATAGTAATCAATTTAATAAACCTGATTTTTTCATGGGCGGTGATACAAATAGTAGTAATGTAGTTGCTCCTGTAAATATCCTTCAACCACTGAATGGGTATGGTAATCCTGCTGATAATATGTTTGCTGCCTCTCTTCAAAATGCACCAACTGGTTGTACTAATGGTGCAGATTGTTTGAGCACAAATGGTGGGATCAGTGTGACCTCGAATAATGGTGTGGCTATGGAAATTACCACACGTGGATTAAATAGTTCGGGGATTTCAACCAACTCTAGAGTAAAAATGGGGACGATTGTTATTAGTTTTAATCGTCCTGTTACTAACCCAATATTACAAGCAAGTGCTTTAGGTGCTGAAACATCTACTGGACTGGGTTTTGGCGCTGAATTTACATTAACAAGTAGTAGCGTACCTGTAGTGATGAGCCGTATTGCAGGGAGTAAAGAGCTTACGGTTAGTGGGAATAATATTACAAATAATGCAACGACAATCAAAGCAGCCAGTGGGAATGGTGGTGCGAGCGGAAGTGTGTATATTAAAGGTAAGGGAATTACCTCATTAACTTTTGATGTATATGTTCGCGGTGATGGTCGTGGTTCAACATGGTCAACAACAGGGGCAGATGCCTTTTTCTTCGGTGTTTCGAGTATGGATGCCGATAGTGATATTTCTATTGTGAAAAGTCAACGTGTCGGGACTTCTGGAACTTTTGTACAAACTCAATTAAATAATGTTCCTATAAACTCGATTATGCAATATCAGCTGTTGATTAGTAATACTAAACCAACAAGTGCAACAGTTGGTGGCTCAGCCTATTTAGCTCCTTTCTCTGATGTAATTCCTTCTAATTTAAAGGCAGTCAGTCTTGTTGGAACCGCAACAACGACAGGTACTGGTACGACATGTTCACCAACATTGTCTGGTAATGATACGAATGGTTATACCTTAACGGGGACATTTAGTGGTGCAAGTTCGGCCACATGTACCATCGTGATTCAAGCAACTGCCAAAGTGGCAGGAACAATTACCAATACAGCAACGATTGAAGCAACTTCAACCGATTCAGCTACTACAAATGATAGCAGCTCTGTAAACGCGATTATCGTAGATCCAACGCCAGTAACGGCAGATACAGCTATTTTGGAAGCGCGCTTCAGCGTCACACCTAATTTACCTACTATTGTTCGTGGGCGAGTTGGTTCTCAGCTTATTGATATTAAAAATGAAGGACCTAACAATGCAACCAATGCAATCGCTACTTATGTTGCTGCGCTACAAACTGGTGTAACAGTCACAGGTGTTAGTGTTGTTGGGGGAGCAGCTTGTACTCAAAGTGGTAGTAACTGGACATGTCCGTTGGGAAGTGTGGCAAATGGAGCGACAAAACAATTATCAGTCAGCTATAGCACAACAACAGCTTCTTCATTAGGGACAGCACAGCAAGCGACAGTTAAGGTTTCCAGTGATGAGTTCAACCCAGGTAGTGGTGTTGGTGAGACCCTTTATAAAGTTTGGGGGACGAATCAACAAAATGAATATCGTAGAAATGGTGCATTCTGGGTCGGTTATGAGGGTACGGGGGGGACTGCTAAGGTTGGTGCTTACGCTGATGAGAGTTCATCAATTGTGAGTGCATGGCCTGCTAATCAAGCCAGCCCAACAGGTGGATATTTAATTTCTGGTAATAATGGCACGAGTGATTCAACGTATGGAGCATCAAGTACAAATGCTTCTGCAATGATTCAACGAATTATTACCAATATGAGCTCAGATGCAAATTCAACTGTACAGCTCAATTTAATTGATACGCCAGATATCGGTGATAACCGTCGAGCGTGGGAATTCACAACAGGGGTCTACATTGCCAACTCACAAGCGATAACGATGTGTATGGGTAATACCAGTATTGGTATTGATGATAGTGGCTATATTATGGTGGATGGTGTTGTTGTTAATAGCTCAAATAGCTATTTGAGTGGAGGTGTTTCAGCATCTACGTCTTCAGCCTTAACACCAGGTTATCACCGAATAACTTACCGTATCACCAACCGCAACACTTATTCTGGAGCGAGTGAGCGAGCTGCAGGTGGATATGGGGCGATTGGATTATCACTGAGTGGCAGTTGTACGACGGCAAACTATGATACTGCAACCAGCACTGGTATTCCCGTCAGTATTAATATTATTGATGGCGCAAGAATTAAGATTGCTAAAAATTCTGTGAATGGCACAGGTACATTTAACTATATTAATCTTTCCAACCTTGCAAACAGTACAACAGCAGTCACAACAGATGCTGTAACCACTGTTACAGCAGGAACAACAGCAATTTCAGCACAACAGTTATGGGCCCAAACCCTAAATGCGGATGTGTCGATCACTGAAAGTGCTTTGGCTGGGTATGTTTTATCAGGTGTAAGCTGTACAGATGCGAATAGTGCTGCAACAGGTAATACCGGAACTTTTTGGACACTTGTAAATAATATTGTGACGATCCCAGCTGCGCGAATTAAAGAAGGGGCCAACATTACCTGTACGTTTACAAATACCAAGCTTATTTATGTGGATATTACCGGACGAGTATTTGTTGATAATAGTGGGACAACGCTTGATGCAAGTAAAGCATATAACGCAGTTCAAGATGCTGGAGAGGTTGGAATTGCGAATAGCACGATTCGTCTGAACAACTGTGGTACCACACAATTGGCTTCAACTGTAACAAATGCTAATGGGGATTATGCTTTTTCAATAGAGCAAAGTCAGCTGCCTTCATCTTTCTGTATCGTTCAGCAGAATTTACCTGAATATATTTCTGTGAGTGGCAGTAATGGATACACGCGCTCAACAGATACGATTACGTTAACAAAGACCAGTGCCACAAGTTATTCGGCAAATAACTTTGGAGACGTGATTGTAAATGTTGTATTGAATGAGGATGGGCAACATACAGCGATTGCTGGCGATGTGACAGATTATCCTCACCGTTTAACCACGCAAATTCCAGTACAACTGACTCAGCTATTGCAAACACAAACACAGCAGCCAAACTCTATTGCTGATCAGCCATGGCAAGCATTAATTTATCGTGACCTAAATTGTAATGGTCAGGTTGATATGGGAGAGGTTTTATTTAATCCAACTGTATCAAATTCTATTTTATTACAGCCAAGTGCTGATATTTGTTTAGTGCAACGCGTGCATGTGCCGAGCAATGTTGTTGCTGGAGCACAACATATCGGAACACTCCAAGCGGGTTATCAATTTAGCCTAACCAATCCGGCGCAGACCATTTCGGGGCAAACAGGTAAACGTCAGGATGTGACACTTATTGGCAGTGCCGGTTTGACGTTGACAAAAAAAGTCCGTGCTGTAGCCAGCTGTCCATCCACTTCAGCGGACCAAAATGTGTTTGTTACAAATAATCAGGCAAATAAACAAGATAATTTAGAGTATGAAATCACATATAAGAACAATAGTGTGAAGAAATTACAGAATGTCAAAATCAAGGATAGTTTACCAACTGGTACTAATTTTGGCAGTGTCAACTGTGTCATTACACCGAGTGGAAATACTTGTAATTCAAGCCGTTCTGGCGATTATCTTGAGTGGAATCTCACAGGGCTTTTAAATCCCTCTGCTTCAGGGACTTTAAGGTTTTGTGTGTCGCAGTAATCAGTAGTTAAGCACATATGTCGAAAAAAATACTGGTCCAGCATACTTTGATTAAAAAGTTGGTACAAAAGTTGCTAATGCTTGAACTGGTAGAAGTTTTTTTTACAAAAATGTGATTTTTTTCAACAAAAATACACGTAAATGATGTATTTTTGTAACCGTTGTTAGTTTCTTTGAAAAGCGCCCTAAGCAAAGTTCAAAGAACTCTGGAAATTAGTTTGGGAGCCAAAGAGATGCACTTAAAAAGTAAATGGAAAAAATACTTACTAGGGACGGCAACTTTATTTTTAGCTGTGAATGTTTTTGCTGAAACAAAAGCAGCTAAAGATCCTGTTTCAGTGGAGCTGAAAACTTACCTTATCAGTCTTAATTCTGAAGGTAAGCCAAATGCGAAGTTGGTGAATAAGGTAAAGCCAAACGATGTGATCGAGTATCGTGCAACGTATACAAATAATACATCGGGAAAAATTAAAAACTTGGCTGCTACGCTGCCAATACCAGTAGAAACGCTATTTTTGGCTAAGTCTGAGCCAGAAAATGCGCAAGCAAGTACAGACGGTACAAATTTTGCCCCGATGCCTTTAAAACGCAAAGAGGGTAATCAAATGGTGAACGTTCCACTGAAAGATTATCGTGCATTACGTTGGACGATTGCAGAACTTCCTGCTGGGAAATCTGTAACGGTTTCAGCCCAAACGCGTATTAACAGTGACAAAACCAAAAATTAAACAAACTGACATTGAATATCAACAGGGGTAAGTTCCAAATGTCAAATCAAACTCAACGTTTAAAACTAACGCAATTGGCAGCTTCAGTTGCATTAGTTGCGGGTGGTGCAGCTTTTCTTCCAACTGCACACGCTGCCGCTCCTAGCGCAGGCACTAACATTAGTAACATTGCATCTGCAAGCTATACTGATAGCAATGGTTCTAATAAAACTGTTACATCAAACGTAGTTACTACGACTGTACTGCAAGTGGCTAGTTTTACTTTGATCTCAGATCAAACCAAAACAGCTAACGCGAATGGTCAGGTATCTTTATCTCATACATTAACCAACACCGGTAATGGTAGTGATACTTTTAACGTGGCTGTCGCGAACAATGACACGCGTGACAACACGACAGATAATTTTGATTTCAGTGGTTTGAAAGTCTATCTTGACGCAAATAAAGATGGTATTCCAGACAGCCAAACTCCTGTTACTAGCATTACTTTGGCGGCTGGTGAATCTGTTAATTTAATCGTACAAGCGACAACAGCCAGTAACAACGTGACTGCTGGTGATCTTGGTAAGTTAACTGTTTCAGCAATTAGTGGTTTCGATACAAGCGTAACTGCCAAAAACGTTGATACTGTTAAAATTACCAATGGTGCTGTAATTAGCTTAGTAAAATCTGCAAGTGTTAGCAATGTAGATGCAACTTTATCAAACCCAACGGCACGTGAAGTTGAATATAGCTTAGTTTACCAAAACACAGGTAATACAACGGCAACCAACGTTACCATTACAGACGTACTTCCAGCTGGCTTAACGTATGTTGCTGGTTCTGCGACAGTAAATGGTACTGCGGTTAATGATGGTACCGCTGATTCTGACGGCTATAGCTTCGCTTCAGGAACCACTACATTAGTTATTCCTACTGTTGTTGCAAACAGTAGTGGTGTGTTGAAATTTAAAGTTCGCGTAAATCAAAATACACCAGCTGGCACAATTACAAACATCGCTGAAGTAGATCCAGATGGTCCAGGTACTGAAGGTAAAACACCATCTAACCCGAATGATGTAACAGTATTAGGCGTTAAAAAAGGTACGATTAACGATAGTACGACCGATGCCTTTGCTGATGGACAAGCTTCTACAGCCCCAGCTGATGACGTGATTACCAAGTCAACAACACAAGGTACGCCAGTTACTTTTGGTATTACAGCGGGTGGCGGTGAGCCAATCGTCGTACATAACACAGGTAATGTAACAGAAGCATTTAACATTACAGTGAATAAAAACTCTTTACCTGCTGGTAGCATTGTTGAATTATTCAAAGCTGATGGTGTAACACCATTAACTGATACCAATGGTGATGGCATTGCGGATACTGGTCCAGTTGCAAGTGGTGCTGCTTACCAAGTTGTTGCTAAGGTAACTCTGCCTTCTGGTTATTCTTCAACGACACCAATTAGCACGATCCTAACATCAACACCTGTTACGAATTCTACTGGTACCGATACCATCACTTTAGTGATTGATAAAGTCGTTGCGTCTACAGTTGACTTACATAATGGTGATGCGACTAACAGTACTGGTACCGTTGCAGGCGCATCTGGTAAGGATACTGGCCAATATATCGATACTAAGTCTACTAAACCAGGTCAAGCGACTAATTTCCCATTAACTGTTGATAATAAAGGTGCAACTGGAGATAACTATAATTTATCTACTTCACCTGCATTACCAGCAGGTTGGACGGTTCAGTATTACTTAGCAGATGGTGCTGGTAATCCAACAGGTGCCCCAATTACCAACACTGGTAACATCCCAAGTGGTGGCAGTGTTCAATTGGTTGCAGTTGTAACTCCTCCTGCAAATGCTCCAGCTGGTGATCAAGAAGTTATCTTCAAAGTTACTTCTCCTGCAACTGGCTTAACAGACGTAATGTCTGATCGTGTAACTGTAGAAACGAATCGCAAACTTAGTCTGCAAAATGACCGTACTGGTCAAGTTGCACCGGGTGGTACGGTTGTTTACAAGCATACATTAACCAACAACGGTAACATCGTTGAGGGTGCTGCAGGTAGCTTGCCATTTACACTTACCAATGATCAGGCTGCAAATGGTTGGGTGACTAGCTTATTCGTTGATTTGAACAATGACGGTGTAGCTGATGCGAACGAATTGGTTACAGGTAATGATCTAGCAGCAGTATCAGGCACTATCGCTCGTGGTGCATCTGTAAACTTACTCATCAAAGTTCAAGCTCCAACAAATGCAACAGCTGGAACGCCAAGTGCAGTCGTATTAACGATTAAACCAACAGTTGTTGGTGGTCAGTCGGTTGCTGATCTAGTGAACACAGACTTAACGACTGTTACAAGTGGTCAAGTACGTTTAGTGAAAGAGCAATCTTTAGCAAACTGTTCAACTGGCGCTGCTACAGGTTCATATACTCAAAATACCGTTTCTGCGAAGCCAGGCGAGTGTGTGAAGTATAAGATCACTGCGACTAACGAAGGTAATGCAGACGTAACAAATGTTGTGATCAGCGATGCTACACCTGCTTATACAACGTTAAAAGTCGTTGCAAGTGCTTCTCCAGTAGCAACAAATGCGACTTTAAGTACTTCAACTGCAGCGTTAACTGATGGTTCAACAGGAACTATTGCAGCAGAGAAAACACCTCTTGTGCCAAATACAAGTGCAGTGTTGGAGTTCGTAATCAAAGTAAATAATTAATATTCATCCAAAAATTTAGATTATTAGGAATGAATTAATTAAATGTGAGGACATTGTGCTTTGCAGGTGTCCTCATACCATAATTTTTTAATTTTATTTTTTAGACTATTTAGTTGAAGGGTAGAGCGCTGTGCTACAACAGAAGCAAATTCGAGCATGTCAAAACATGTCTTTCATGTTATCAACGCTGACAATATCTATATTGTCTGCGCAGTATAGTCATGCCGCGAATATTCCTGAAGTTGGTAGTACGATTCAAAACGTTGCTTATGCAACTTTTACCACTGCAAATGGTAAAGAACAAAAATCGGTTTCAAATACTGTAGAAGTCAACGTTTCAGCATTATATGCCATTACTCTAACTACACCGCCTGTGCTCGATACTGAGCCAAATGTAAGAGTAATATGGGCAAATACTTTATCGAATAATAGTAATGCACCAGTTAATGTACAGCTAGATGCAGTAACAATTAATGAATTAAACAATATAAAAATTTACATAGACACAAATAAAGATGGTCAGTTTGATACAACTGATCAGCAAGTCATGCAACCTGTATCTTTAAAAGTAGGACAGAGTGTCAATTTGTGGGTCGTTGCCACCACAAATTCAAATCTAACTGAAGGCCAGCAATTTAACTTGCCGATTAAAGCAACTGTTATTGAAGATACCAATGCAACAGCAAATGCGATAGATAGTGCAATTAGCTATGGCGCGAAATTAGTTGCAACCAAAGAAGTACAACAAAAAACCTTTGAGCCTTCAGCAAGTGCGAATTACGATTTAAATTACACATTAAATATTAGCAATCAAGGCAAAAAATCAGCTCGTCCTATTGATGTAATGGTAGATGGTCAAACACAAAAAATGGTGTTATTGGTCGATGAGTTGCCACCGAATACCACATTCAAATCTGCTTTAGCGAAAAATGCGCAAGCTAAAATTTTATATAAGCTTGCAAATAATAGTTATAGTACGATCGCCCCAAGTGACGTAACACAGATCAACCAGCTTGTTGTTGGTTTTCCACAAATTGCCGCGAATACCTCTGAGCAAGTTGATCTTGTCGTCAGTATGAATCGCAATATTGCAAAAACCACTGTAAAAAATACCTATAAAGTTTCTTATGCAGTTACTGATAGCCAGAAAGATATCTTATCAAATGTAGCATCTACATTGGTTAGTGGCTCTGCTGATATTACAAATAACTCAAGTGATTTTAAGAACATTTTAGCCACGGGTAGCGTTAATAAACCGCTGAATATTGAGGCTAAAAATGCAAGTTGTAATGCTGATCGCTATACGGCTGATCGTGTAAAAATTAGAATTAAATCAACAAAGACTAGTGATGTAGAAGAAGTTATTGGTGTCGAAACGGGTGTGAATACTGGTGTATTTCATTATACATTACCAACCACGTTATCAGACAAAGGCATTTCATTTGATGCAGTTTTACAAACGCTTAAACGCGATAAAGTTGATATTAGTTTAACGGATTGTTTGGATGCGCAAGGCCAATCTACAGCAACAATCACGGACATTAATACAAATGTCTTGATGGATCCGTATGGCACTGTATTTGATGCTAAAACGGGTTTACCTGTGGCTGGAGCTACAGTTACTTTATTAGATCAAAATGGTCAGCCAATTGGCAGTAATGTTGCTTTTGAAATTGATGCTCAAACTGGTGAGCAGACTTCTATACCCGCAACACAAGTGACCAATAGTGCAGGTGAATTTATTTATCCACTTGTCAAGGCGGGAACATATAGTTTTGTTGTTGATACCAAGACAATTCCGGGTAATACACGTTATACCTTTGCCAGTGATCGCGCTGTATATCCAAGCTTTCCAGCAGACAAAGCAGTCGATTTAAAATGGTCATATGCGGGGCAGTTTACATTAAATAATGGTGATCCAGCACTTAATATTGATATTCCAATCGACCCAGAAGTCGCAAATACCAGTTCATCTTTATTTGTTAAAAAAGCTGCTTCAAATAAGACGGCTGAGATTGGTGAGTTTGAAGAATATACGGTTACTGTTGCAAATCGTGGGACTGCAGATTCGGCGAATGTCTCAATCACCGATACGCTTCCTCGAGGCTTTATTTATGTACAAGGTTCGATGCGTGTTGACGGTACCAAAGTTGAAGATCCATTGGGTGGCAAAGGTCCTTATTTAAAGCTTGGATTAGGCACGCTCACGCCAAATAAAGAAGTCAAAGTTCAATATCGTGTTTATATTGGACCTAATGCACTCAATGGTGATGGGATTAACCGTGTGCGTGCCAAAGATGCGAAAGGTATCGAGTCAAATGAAGCTTCGGCAAAGGTAGAAGTAACACCTGGTGCGATGATTTCCGATGGTTTTATTGTAGGTAAAGTCTTCACTGACTGTGATGGCAATGGTGTTCAAGATGCTGGCGAAATAGGTGTTCCTGGTGTTCGTATCTATTTAGAGGATGGAAGCTATGTTATTACCGATAGTGAAGGTAAATATGACTTCTATGGAATTAGTGCTAAAACCCATATTTTAAAAGTAGATCGGACTAGTTTACCTATTGGTTCTGAGTTGGTATTAATTAGTAATCGTCAAGCTGGTGACCCAAATAGCCGTTTTGTTGATTTAAAACGTGGTGAGTTGCATCGGGCAGATTTTGCGATTGCTCAAGGTGAAGGGCAATGTTCAGAATCTCTAATTGAACGTGTGCTAGAGCGTAAAAAAAGCATTGAACAGGATAATACAAATTTAGAGCAAATATTACGTTCAGATTTAACAGCTGATCCAATTTTCTCTAAAGTTACTGATGTCCGCGGGCAACCGTCGAGTGGGTGTATTTCAGCAGTTGGAGTTCAGGCGAACTGTAATCTTGATTTTTCAAAAGAACAAATCAAGGAAATTAAGCAAATACAATTTGAGCCTGAAAAATCGGGCGTACAGCCTTCTGTAGCTTTACCAAGTTCTTCAACTTTGGTATTGCCAAATGAAGTACCTGTAGATTCTGCTAATACTGCAAAAATGATTAACCTTGAAACAGCTTTAGAAGCAGCTGTGAATAATCAATTAGAAATTTTGAACCTCAAAGATGGGCAAGTATTGCCTTATCCTCAAACATCTATTCAGGTTAAAGGTGCGGCTGGTACTCAACTTGAACTGTGGGTAAATGAAACACGTGTGCCTGAAAAGCGTATTGGTAAACGTGCTGTATTACCGAATATGCAGGTTTCAGGTTTAGACTTTATTGGTGTGGACTTAAATGCAGGCCATAACACAATTGAAGTACGCCAAGTGGATATGATGGGGAACACACGTGACACCAAACGTATTCAAGTAATTGCACCAGACCAATTAGATAAACTGCAACTTGAGCCAAGTAAAACGATTCCGCAAGCGAATGGTCGTGATCGTTTTAATGTGAATTTAAAAATTGTGGACCGACATGGCACGCTGGTATCAAGTCGCACACCAATTACCTTAGACAGTTCAATTGGTAAAATTGATTTAGTTGATTTAGATCCAAAACAGCCGGGTATTCAAGTATTTGTTGAAGGTGGCACTTTACTTGTTCCAATTCAAGCACCAATTGAAGCGGGTGAAGGCACTCTATCTGTTGAAAGTGGTATCTTCCATTCAAGCACACCTATTCGTTTCTTACCTGATTTAAGACCAATCATTGCTGTGGGTATGGTTGAAGGTTCACTTAATTTTAAAAAGTTTGATCCTAAAGAACTGAGTGGCACCAATTCAAACGATGGTTTTGAAGAGGAATTAAATGAAATTTCAGCTTCAAAAGATGGTAAGCGTAATTTAACGGGTCGGGCTGCATTATTTTTGAAAGGTAAGGTCAAAGGTGAATATCTTCTGACACTTGCATATGATTCAGACAAAGATAAGAAGCAACGATTATTCCGTGATATTCGTCCTGATGAATATTATCCAGTCTATGGTGATTCTGCTGCCAAAGGCTTTGATGCTCAATCAACCAGCAAATTGTATATTCGTGTCGATAAAGGCCGTTCATATGCTATGTATGGTGATTACGTCACACGGACTGAAAATGATGAAGGTTTATCTTTAGGTCAATATAACCGTTCTTTAACAGGTGTGCGTAGTACTGTCGAAATTGATAAATATAAAGTTACGGCATTTGCTGCACAGACCAATACACAACAAGTTGTTAATGAGCAACGAGCTATGGGGATTTCTGGTCCATATAGTTTAGGTGGTGTTAATGCTCAAGATGTACGTGAAAATAGTGAAAAAGTAGAAGTTATTACGCGTGATCGGAACAATTCTGGTTTAATTATTGCACGTACAACCTTGGCCCGTTTTACTGATTATGAAGTCGATACGTTCAGTAATAGTATTTATCTCAAAGATCCAGTTCCAAGTGTTGATGCTGATTTAAATCCAGTATTTCTACGCATTACGGTTGAATCTGATCAGGGCGGCGAAGAATATACTGTAGGTGGCGTATCTGGTTCTGTAAAAGTCACCGATAAAGTAAAAGTGGGGGCTTCTTATGTCAAGAGCAATAATCCACAGACTCAAGATCAGTTGGCGAGTGTAAATACGGTTGTTAAATTTGCGAATGATAAAGGTAAGTTAGTTGCTGAATTTGCTCGATCAGAGAATATTAATGATGGCTTGAATTCATTAACACAGATTAATGTCGCACCTGATGCGACCGGTAAATTATCAGGTAATGCTGCGCGAGTTGAACTTAACTACGCTTATAAAGACTTGGAAATGAAGGTTTATCATAATCAAGCAGATACTGGTTTTTATAATACTGCAGCTCCTATTACAGCGGGTCGTAAAGAAAGTGGAATTAAAGGGCGGGTACAACTCAATAAAATTGGTTTGGCAAAGCTAGAAGCGATTCGTACTGAAGATCAACTAAGTGGCGTAAATCAAGGTGTTTCAGCAAGTATTGAGCGTGCAATAAATCGTATTTTAGCTGTAGAGCTTGGTTTAAAATATTATGATGAATCATCTAATCCAGCAACGCTAAACACCACGCAAATTGCGCCATATCACGGTGTGACTGTTCGATCTAAGTTAACCAGTCAACTTCCTTGGCAAGGTTCAAATGTATTTGCTGAATATGAACAAGACATTTCGGAAGCCGATCGCCGTGTTTTTGCACTGGGTGCAAATTATCAAATTAATTCAAAACTTCGTGCCTATGGTCGCCATGAATTAGTTTCTAGTCTTAGCGGTCTTTATGATCTCAATAGTAATCAACGACGCAATGTAACTGTATTCGGTCTTGATAGTAAATATAACAATAACGGCACAGCTTTTAGTGAATATCGTATTCGCGATGGTATTAGTGCACGAGAAGCTGAGGCAGCAATCGGTTTGCGTAATCGTTGGGAACTTGAAAAAGGTTTTTATGCGAATACAAGTTTTGAACAAACCAAGTCTTTATCAAGTGCAAATAATTTAAGTTCTGATAGTACAGCGGCATCTTTAGGTGTTGAATATTTAAAGAATCCAAACTGGAAAGCTGTTGCCCGTATTGAAGCACGTTGGTCAGATCAGTCAGATACGATTTTGAATAATTTAGGTGCTGCTTATAAATATTCAGATGATGTGACATTGTTAGCAAAAAATGTCGTGAGCCTTACCGACAGCAAGAATGACAGTAGCGGTGACCGTTTAATAGATCGCTTCCAGTTAGGATTAGCTTATCGAGATACGGAGCACAATCGTTTTGATGCGTTGGCCAAAGTTGAATACCGTTATGATGATAATAAAACAGATTTAAGTAACCCTTATCTTAAACATGTTTATATTTTCTCGAATCATTTGAACTATCATCCAACACGAGATCTTACGCTGTCGAGTCAATATGCTGTGAAAAATGTGGAAACCACATTCTCTGGTTTAGCATCTACGGGTATGACACATATGTTTAGCGCAAGAGCAATGTATGACATCAATGAAAGATGGGATGCTGGTGTACATACTGGCGTATTATGGTCCGATATGAGTTCTGGGCGTAGAGTTCTCGTTGGTGCTGAGCTTGGATACCTCGTTGCAGCAAACCTATGGTTGTCTGGTGGTTATAATTTCTCAGGTTATAAAGATGATGATCTGGTCGATAGTGACACTACCATTCAGGGTGCTTATGTTCGTTTCAGATTTAAATTTGATGAGAATTTATTCGCTAGTAATACAGCGTCAAGGTAGGCTTTAGGTCAATAAGCTGCTTTAACCTCATCTGGAAAGTTTGGCAAGCAAATGCTCACATACTTCACGAGGAAAATCCGTTTTATCCCTGACCAATGGGGAGTCGAATAAAGTATGTATCGTATGAGCCAGCATTGTGCCTCAGCAAAAATTCAAAAAGCCTTTGTGAAAAACAAAGGCTTTTATTTATTTTTTTCATCTGATGAAAAATACTTATTGCAACTTATCTTGGGTTTTGCTCTCAAAATCACTTGCATCGTGACGTTCATGTAGCTGGGTAGCTAAATCACCAAAAGTACGATTCACCATACGACCACGTTGTACGGCTGGGCGCGCTAAAATGGCATCGGCCCAACGTTGCACATGTTTATACTGATCGACACTTAAAAATTCATCCGCATTATAAACCCAGCCTTTTACAACACTGCCATACCACGGAAAAGCGGCAATATCGGCAATGCTATATTCATCACCCGCCAAGTATTCGTGCTTTGCCAAATGTTGATCTAATACATTCAATAAGCGCTTTGTCTCCATAGCAAAACGATTAATGGCATATTCAATTTTTACGGGTGCATAGGCATAAAAATGTCCTAAACCGCCACCAATATAAGGTGCGCTGCCCATTTGCCAGAATAACCAATTCAAACATTCAGTACGTGCAGCAACATCAGTGGGAATGAAAGCCTTAAATTTTTCAGCTAAGTAGAGCAAAATTGAACCTGATTCAAACACTCTGAGTGGCGGATTTTGACTATGATCAACCAAGACGGGGATTTTAGAATTTGGGTTAATTTCCACAAAGCCACTACCGAATTGCTGACCCTCACCAATTTTAATTAACCATGCATCATATTCAGCATCTATATGTCCTAATGCGAGCAGTTCCTCAAGCAGAATAGTAACTTTTTGTCCGTTAGGCGTGGCAAGCGAATATAACTGGAGCGGATGTTTGCCAACAGGTAATTTTTGCTCAAAGCGACTACCTGATGTTGGTTGATTTAAATCGGTTTTGTCTCCAGTCCATTGCCAAACTTTGGCTGGAATATAGTTTGAATCATTCATTATGATTTGCCATCTCATCAATAGATCAATCCAGTGTAGGTGAGCTAATCCAAGATTGGGTAGCATTTTTGTGGCAAAGCCTTATGAATTTTTCTGCAAATTTTATTTGAATATTTCATTCATCAATTTTTGACTTAATCAATTGAAAGTGTTGATGAATAACGGCAAGCCAAGCTTGTACTGCGGGAGAGATGGGCAGATTCTTTTTCCATGCCATAGCGAGATGCCACTGAATATTTGGTCTTTCGAGTGGAATGGCTGCAAACAAATCGGGATCAAGCATGTCGGTATAATATTGCGGCAATAGGGCAATCCCCATACGTTGTAGCACCATATCTGCTAGCAAATTCCATTGACTGGTACGGCATGCGATGCTTGGGTAGAAACCATGTTGCTGGCATGCATCCAGAATAATGCGATTGAGCGAGAAATTTTCAGGGAACATTAAAAAGGATTGATGCTGTAATTCTTCTAGATGTATTTTCTTGCGTGTGGCCCATGTTGCATCTCGTCTTAATAGTACCATCAACGGATAATCACACAATTCAATGCTATTAAAAATTTGCTGATCAAAAGGATGCAGCAACACACCCACATCTAGTTCATTATTCAGTAATGCTTGTTCAATTCCTTTGGAACCGACTTCAAGGAAGGAAAGCTCGATCTCTGGCCATTGTTGATGATAATCAAACAGGGCAGTGGTCAGCAGCTGAGAGCCTAAAGGTGGAACCCCAAGCTTTAAAGTGCCTGTTTTTAATTGCTGGTAGTTTTCGATTTCCAGAAAAATATTTTGTTCGGCTTGCAAAAGCTCAAGCGCATGCTGATAGATGCGATGGCCAATTTCCGTCAGTTCAACCTGTCTCTTGCGGCCATGTTCAGGTTTTACCAAGAGCTGTACCTGTAGTTGTTGCTCAAGCTGCTGCAAAATTTTACTGATGGTCGGTTGCGTCAGATAGAGTTGTTCTGCGGTACGGGTAAAGCTTTGGGTTTTGACCAAAGTGACAAAGCATTGCAGTGATTTGAATGAGAGCATCATGAATAAAATATTATTCCATTTTGGCATAATTTTAACATGAATAATTCATATTGTGCCAAGACCACTGGGATAACATAATGATGTAGTTCACCATCTTATTTGTTGTCATGAGTACTGATTCAGTTTCTGAAACCTCTTCCCCAAACAGCTTCTTCACATTGGCCAAACAGATTTTAATTCTGGCGGCTTTTTGGGGTATAGGATATTTCCTACATCAACAATTAGGTGTCCCGATTTCCGCAGGGATTTTAGGTATGTTGTTATTGCTGATCTGTCTATTTCTAAAGATTATTAAAATGGATCAAGTGGCTATGGGGGCTTCAGTGGTTCTAGGCGAATTATTACTGTTTTTTGTGCCTGTGGTTGTCGCTGTGGTTCAGTACAAAACCCTGTTTATGACCGAAGGCTGGCAAATTGTACTGAGTATTGCGCTGGGGACGATTTTGGTAATGTTGAGCACCTGCCTGACTATTCATTACTACAACCGTCTTAAAAGCTATTTGCAAACAGGTAAACCTTTCCAGCATAAGCATATCTAAAGGCATTTCACATGAATCTCTGGTCAATCCTTTGTCTGATCTGGACTTTGGTCGCCTATGCGGTTGCAAAACGTCTCTATCAGAAACATCCTAAATTATGGTTTTCTCCCGCGATTAGCGTGCCAGTGCTGACAATTGTATTAATGACGATTTTTGGTATTTCTTATCAGACCTATGCCCAAGATACCCAATGGATTGTGAATTTGCTTGGGCCTGCAACGGTTGCCTTTGCTGTGCCTATTTATCGTTATCGCGATACCATCCGTAAAAATCTCGGTGTTTTATCCATCGCGATTGTTGTTGGCATGAGTGTCGGGGTAATGTCGGCTTATGAGATGGCACAACTTTTTCATTTCAGTCCAGAAGTCACCAACAGTTTGATGGCTCGTTCTATCTCAACACCTTTTGCAATGATTTTAGCCGAAGATATTCATGGTTCGGCAGCATTAGTATCGCTATTCACCGTGATTACGGGCTTGGTCGGCATGATCTGCGGAGATGCCATTCTAGCAATCACCAAAATTCGTTCTGCTGTGGCAAATGGTGCTGCATTTGGTAATGCCGCACACGGTTTTGGCACCGCAAGAGCACAGCAACGTAATAATGAGGAAGGCGTGATTGCAAGCTTAACCATGGTGATTGCAGGTATCTTGATGGTGCTGGTTGGGCCGTTTGCCATTCACCTATGGTTATTAATTTAAGTCTTGAATTGACTGTTACATAAGACAATAGGGCGTGAGTCAAAGCTGATCGTTAATCACAGCAAGTGGCTTTTAGGTTCTCTATGACTCACTGTCCTTAAAGGTTTCATTCAAGGCCTGTTGCACTGCATCGACTCTGGATTTACAGGCTTTATAAGCCGTCATTGACTCTTCGACGATTTTCATTAAATTATCGATATCAGGTTCTTCTTGTGTTTCGAGTAGAGCGGCATTCTTTTTTAATAATGCATAGCCTTCCTTAAAATTTAATTCTTTCTTAGTCATGATCAATCACCTCGGTGAGCTTGGCATGGATATAACCATCTTGCATTTCAATAGATAGGGATGAACTCGCTTGATGGATTGAGCGAATCGCTTTATTTTCACAGCGGAGAATGCCATAACCCTTAGCCAGTACATTTCTCGGGTTTTGCAACAAGGTTTCTCGCATTAAAGCCTCGATTTGAGTTGAGGCTGTTTTTAGTTGTTGCTTGGCAAAATATTGTAGTGTTGATTTGGCCACTTGAAGGTGCAATTCGCTGGTACTGATTTGATTCTCAGCCTGTGACTTGATGCGATTGATCAATTGGTCATTCTGGCTTTGATAAGCAGTAATCTGATGTTGAGAAAGCAATTTAATAGTTTGAAAATGTTCCATCACTTCTAGAGAACGCTCTGAAATCAAATTACGAATACCTGCAATCACCTTACTTGGCGTATCGAAAGAACGATGGGCAATTTCATCTAAAATAGTTCGATCTTTTTCATGTCCAACCCCGACCCAAATCGGCACTTTGCGTTTACACAGCAGGGCGGCAAGATCATAGTCATTTAAATACGCCAGATCGTTGACTGCACCGCCACCTCGAATGATTACGATCAGGTCGGGTGGAAAGTTGTAGTCTGTTGCCCATTGACGTAGTCCTGCACCTAAAGATTCCATGATGCTGTGCGCAGCGGTATTTCCCTGAAAAGTCGCATTATGATAGACAAAATCACAAACACCTGCTTTATGTAATGCATCGGCATCTTTCTTGAAATCACCTAATCCAGCAGCATTTTCAGGTGCAATCACTAACACATGCTCAATATCAAAAGGGGTAGGTAAGGCTTTATTTAGAGGAAGTAAACCTTCACTGCTGAGTCGAGCAAGAATCTGTTGGTAACGTTTGGCAATATCGCCTAGAGTAAAACTAGAGTCGATATCTTCAATATTGACTGAAAAACCATATTGAGGGTCAAAGCGAGCTTTGATTTTAATCAGTACATTCAAGTCTTTGGAAAGTTCAATGCCACTTTCACGCTCAAATTTGAGTACCATTTTAGCCGCAGTAAATTTCCAAATCGTGGCCTTACAACTTGCGATGACTTTGTCTGTGCCTTGTTCTTTTTCAGCAAGCTCAAGATAGTAATGCCCACCTTTGATACTCAGATTCCGAATCTCAGCTTTTACCCACACAGGCTCTTCAAAAGTCAGGCGAATGATTTCCTGTACTGTTGCGAGGTAGTCGCTTAGAGAAAGTTGCGGTTCAGACATTAGGTCAGACAATGAATAGGATAGCGCTATAGTAGCAAATGGATTAACTTGATAACAAATAAGACCTATATTGTTTTAATTTATTTTTGTTGAGAGATAACGCATCTACAGTTTAATTTACAGATTGCTGTAGATGCGTGTTTTGGTTCAGATATTAAAGTGATTTATTCCATTTCAAAAATTTGAATAGGCCGAACATAAACATGATCCAGACTGGAATTAAAATCACTGATTCCTTAAAGCCTTGGGTCCACATGATGTATAAAATCATCACGATAAATGCCAGAACCAGATAATTACTCAGGGGTGAGAATAGGGCTGGGAATTTGACGGTTTTGCCTTCTTGCTGAAAGGCGCGTTTAAATTTTAAATGGGTAAAGCTAATAATGGCCCAGTTTAAAACTAAGGCAGCAACTGCCATATACATCAAGTGGCTTAAGGCTTGTTCTGGCACAAAATAATTGAGTAATACACAGCCAAAAATCAAAACAGATGAAAAGATCACCGCAGGCATAGGTACGCCTTGCTTACTGACTTTTGCAAAAACTTTAGGTGCATTGCCTTGTACCGCCAACCCGTACAACATACGACTATTGGCATACATACCACTGTTATAGACTGAAAGCGCGGCTGTTAAAATAATGAAATTAAGTAAATGTGCTGCCCAATTAATCCCGAGTTGACTGAAAATCATCACGAAAGGGCTTTTGTCCAAACCACCCAGATCAAGTTGATTCCATGGAATCAGTGACATGATGATGGCAAGTGAAGCCACGTAGAAAACCAAGATACGGAAGATCACTTGATTAATGGCTTGAGGAATACTTTTTTCTGGATTCTCAGCTTCCGCGGCAGTCATACCAATCAATTCAATGCCGCCAAAAGCAAACATTAAAAAGGCCAACATATAAAACAGGCCTGAGAAACCATGTGGAAAAAATCCGCCATGTTGCCAAAGATTTGCGAAGCTTGCAGTTGATTCTGTACCTGCTGTGAGCAAAAGAAACAAACCAAATAAAATCATTGAAATGACAGCAACGACTTTGATAATGGCCAACCAGAATTCTGATTCACCATAAAATTTCACATTGCCTAGATTTAAGCAGGTCACAACAATGAAGAAAAATAAAGTCGAGATCCACGCAGGAATATGTGGCCACCAATAATGGATATATTTGGCAATGGCTGTCAGCTCAGTCATTGCCACTAAAATATAAACCACCCAGTAATTCCAGCCCGATAAGAAACCAGCAAATCTTCCCCAATATTTTTGTGAAAAATAACTAAAAGAGCCTGCGACAGGTTCTTCTACAATCATTTCACCCATTTGACGCATGATCAGAAATGCGATCAGGCCAACAATGGCATAGCCCAAAATAATCGAAGGGCCTGCAGATTGGATCACTTGAGCAGAACCTAAAAACAGACCTGTACCCACAGCGCCACCCATTGCGATCAATTGGATATGGCGGTTTTTTAGTCCACGTTTTAATTGGGGAGAAGAATTACTCAAAATAAGATGCGCTGAACAAAAGGAAGCTATTGTAATGGATCATGAGGGGGGCGACTAGCTAGATTGATGAATTAAGAAAGTGATTCTGAGATTTATACTTTAGAAAATGGACCTTATAAATTTTTATGCGTTGAACTTAAAATAGTTAACGTTATTGTATCGGTCGATAGTTGAATTTTAGTCTCATGTTTAGCATCTTTAGGAATTTTATTTCTATAGGAATAAAACGAAAGTTTTAAAATAGCTATCGTTTTATTCTTTATATTTTAATAAAAACTAAAGAGGATGGATTTGTTGAACAGTACAGTAATTATTTGTACTCTGATTGGGATCAACGTATACATCTACTTGTCGATTTCCTTGAGACCAATGAATCAATGTTAACGCAATTATTGTTTTTCTTTCCTGAGGAATCAAGAACCATCCAAATGCTGCATGACCATTGCAAACTGTAGGTAAGTTTCCTTCTTCTAATTTAATCAATAGACCTTCAGTTATGCTGGTAATATTGGTAATTTTTCCAGAAACCCATGTCTCAGCAGCGAAAGTAGATTGAGCAAGTATAAGAAAAAGCGGTATTAGTTTCTTCATTTTATTTGATATCGTTAATGATGAAAAGAGTGATATTTAAAAATCAAACATATTATGAAAAATATGATTAATTCTTGTAACAATATTGTATCATAATTATGGTCTCCATAAAAATCCTACTTTGTTGAGAATTTACTTATTATTCGAGGTGATCTTGAAAAAAATTATTTTTGCTTTGCTCTTGGTTGCATCTTTTTCGCATGCTGAGCAGATTGACTGTGGTAGTTATAAAATTAAAAGCATACAAGCTGAAGATGGGGGAATAATTGTTTTACTTGTCGATAAAGCGGGAAAAGAACGGTGGAAAAGTTTGGGGAGCTGGCAAAATCCATCGACTAAACCTTTTCAGGCAGTTGCACAACAAGCTTTTGCTATGGATAAAGAAGTTGTTTTAAGGTTTTTTTATACTGGGCAGCAATATAGTTGTGATGAAACGGATTATCATACTAAACCTTATATGATTAGAATCACGCAGTAAGATTATGCTTGGAAGTTAAGTTGGGTTGATGCGGGTATTATGTTTTTTACTCGTATTGACTACAGTTTTTATTCGTGTGAATATTATTTTTTTCGTTAATATTAATACATTAATCGTTCATAATTATAGTACTGAGACTGTTCTTGAATTAAAGAGCCTATCAGTAAATTAATGAGCCTGTCAGTAATGGAGATAGCTCCAAAGAATCAATAGCTCGTCTTGAAAAAGAACTACCATTGTTTAAATATGTGTATGTTATATTTTTATCAGCTTTTTCTATGAATAAACTAATTTCTGATTGGGTAAAATTACTTTTGCTTACTCTGCTAGATCTGAGAAAGTAACATTCAATAGATTTATTTAAATTTTTTGGGGTTGTTGTGAGTAAAGTATACAAACGCATTGTACTTTTTTTAATTTTTATTCTTACTACTAGTAATGCTATGGCATTAATGTGTACAGGACCTGTTTCGGGAGTATCAGTTAATCCTCAAACTGGAAATATTTTAGCTCAGTCAGTTGGTGGGTTAGGCTATCCAGTATTATCTAGTACCTCATCTGTAGTAAATGAAATTCCTCCCGCGAACTGCAGTAAATTTTTTAGCTATGTTGTTAATTGCACAACTTACAAATAAACGGTTACTCTCTATTTCTCTAATGTGGAAAATTGTTCTGCTTTTGAGCCATGGAAATTAGCTCCTAGTTTTTATCATTACACATTGAATGATTAATTTTATGGTTATAGTGATGTTTTTACATTGGCATGTAAAAACACCACTATATTTTAGTAAATTATTTAATGTGAAAATATTGCATTAAAGGTGCGCCTTGTACGCTACATCCATCAAGGAATACATCAACTGTTTTTCCTTGGAGAAATGCAGCCAACAAGGATGCATAAGCTCTTCTACCATTGACACTATCTGAATCATCAAAACGGAACTGATTTGTGGCCCCGTGGAGACACTTTAAAGATGATCCAAATGCAGGACCATCTAACGTGACATAGCAGGTACCAATATCTCTGTGACAGCCTATATCTATGATTTTTCTGCCTTGAACATCTTCGCCAGCATAGGTTTGGCTAGTCATTCCTAAAATAAATAACATGAGAATTACTATTCTTTTAAACATTTTGCACCATTATTAAATTTTACTTACAGAGAAGTGGTTTGTTTGATAGGATCAAAAAATTTTAAAAATTATATACGAATTATTTGTTTATATTTATATTTACGTTTTTTTTTGTATATATTGTAGGTTTAAAATTAGTTGGGTTTTATTGAAATGAAAAAAATATTGGTATTCTTGAGTTTGATAATAACAGTTTTACTGGGTAATACTGTATGGGCCAGTACATTTGACGGTAAAGTTACTGCAATCCATGTACGAGATGTAGATGGTTTGGTTTGGATTTATGTAGAAGGAACAAGAAAAGGAACTGTACCTGCATGTGCGACAAAAAGTTATTTCATAGTAAAAAATGAAAATAGTGCAGCAGGTAAAAGACAATTAGCAACCCTGATGATGGCTCAAGCAATGAATAAAAGAGTTTTAATAGAGGGTTATAGTACTTGTACACGTTGGGGTGATGGTGAGGATATAAATACTGTTTCAATTTGGCAAGAGTGAAAACTTGCTTGTCATAGATAAGTTTTTAATGACGATACCATCAATTAACTTAGTGGTATCGTTATTATAGAGTTTGTATGATGTATGGTAATTTTAGAATTTAATCTTCAAGAATAAGGTCCAATACAGCTGGCAACCAAGCTAAATTTTTAGGGTCAACTTTTGTTGAAGTTGAAGAGATCATATTGCCTTGATTATCATATAAATAAGTTATTTTTGTACCATCATCATATTCAATCGCGATGAGTTTGCCTGAAGTATCATATTTATAAGTGGCTGAAGCAGCATGTAACAGTGTTGTTGAGCTTAAAGCTAAACATAATGATAAAAAAATCACACGCATATGAAGTCTCTTAGAGTTATATATTTTAGCTGCATTGTAGCACTATGGTTACTACGAATACTAATAGTTTAAGAAAAAATTTAATTAATTTAGTTTTTTGGACTCATTTCACGTGGAAGTGGTTGGCTTTTTATCGTTGTTTTTATGTAAATTAATATATTTTTTGTTATATTGCATTGTCTTTTTGAAAGCCGAAAAAAATGAAATATAAATTACTTTTCTTATCGATTTTGATTGCAATTCATCAGAGCCACGCTGCTGAATTAGAGTTGGCTAGTAGTTTGGAGGGGGCTACGAGTATTGACTCATTGGGTGTTGTCGATCACTCGATTCCAATTGTAATCCCATCTTCGTTGAATGGGTTCGTACCACAATTAAGTATAAATTATAATGGCCAATCACCTAATGGAATATTAGGTATGGGATGGGGCGTATCAGGATTGTCCTCAATAATTCGTTGTAATGAACTTAAGAATGGTAAGCTTTATACACCAGCATTATCTTCACGTGAAGAAAAGCTGAGTGCAGTTTTATTTTCTAATTCTTGTTTCAGTTTGAATGGCCAAAAATTAATTCGAGTCAGTCCTGATGGCACTGAGTTAGCTAAGACAGAATTTCGGTTAGAAAGTGATAGTTTTGCAAAAGTTACCATCGAGCTTGAATCTGCTAGTAGTTCTGTAATCAAAAAATTTATTGTAAAACATAAAAATGGAGTCATTCAGGAATTTTCTGCTGCAGTAAAAGGAAACCTTAAAAATAATGCTGGTGGATATGTAGAGAATACAGCCGCGCCTGTTATTTACGAATGGGGCTTAACTTCTGTAACTGATGTAAATGGTAATTATTGGACTGTAGAGTATCAAGATTTGCTTAAAGGGATGCTGTATCCCAAAGCGATTAAATATACGGGCAATAATGGAGCAAGTGCTGTAGCTGCAACTAACTCAATTGAATTTGAATATATCGATCGAAGTGAGGCTGAGAAAAAGAGTGGGTTTATTGAAGATGGTGCAACAAGGCTATTAGATAAAAAGTTAGCAAAGATAAATATAAAATCTAATAATATTTTAAAAAGAGAATATAGCTTTCAATATGATTCGATAGATGAGAATACAGCGAGCACAACTCGACTGAAAAGCATTCATTACTGTACTTTTGATGGAGTGGATAATTCATGTGTCGTACCTACTAAAATAGAATGGAATTCTTATGGTAAAGACTTAATGATGACGCCTGTTCGTGACATGCCTGAAAAGCTTCCTGAGGCTGAAGGAATGAAAACGATAAGAATAAAAACAAGAAATAATGTAGTTTCTAAAGAAGTGGTTTATATAACTAAAAAAGATAATAGCTTAAAATTATACTCTACAAATGTTGACTTGGAAGGTGCGAGGATTTCTACGATCCTTAGTCATCCATCAATTGCAGGGTATAGTGATTGGTTGGTTACTACTGCTGATATTAATGGTGATGGCATTGAGGATTTGATTGTTTATGGATTGGGGAGTGCAGGTAATATTTCCTCTATACTATTTTTTAATTCATCCTTTAATAGTAATGGGATGAGGCAGTTTGATTTCTATAAAGAGTTAAAAGATATTCCGACACCAAAGTTTTATTTAAAAGATCTTGTAGCAAGAGATTTTGATAATGATGGTATTACGGATTTAGTTGTATCATACGGTGGACGTAATAAATCTAATCCAGGTCGATATGATGGGATTAAGTTAGATGCACTTGGGAATGTGATTTCTGTTAAATCAACAGTTTTTGACCCTACAGTCTACGATAGCTTGCAAAGTGGTTTTATTAACGGAACTGAGTTAGGCCGATTTAAAAGAGATGGGTCACATGATGCCCTAAGTTTTGCGCAACACAACTCAGATTTATATTTATGTACTTATAATATTTATGGTTATGTACTTAAAGAAAATAGGGTAATTAAAGGGTGCGAAAATAATCAAAAAATCTCAGAGTCATCTGCTAAATTAAAAAATGCTATTTTTGCCTATCAAAAAGTAATAGTAGATTATAATCAAGATGGTTTGGATGATATATTGCTTTTTAATGTTATATATCTGGGAGCAGTAAATGGGAGTAACCCAAGACGTGCAAGATTTCAAGTTTCCTTGGCACCCTTAGTCTCTAGAGGTAGTTTGACTGGCGATATTTTTGAATTACAAAAAGAGATATTTTTTGAACCATTCGAAATCGAAACGGATTTTGTAGCACCACCCCAAGGTTGGGGGATGATGGGTACTTATTATTTTAGTAAGCCTATCTTTGCTGATTTTAATGATGATGGTCATTTAGATTTCTTTATGTATGCAGGTAATCCAGCAAAACCTTACCTCTTAACTTACTTCCAAAGACCTGATCAAAAATATGATTTATTCTTAAAAGATATGCGAGACTTTTATAAACCTAGATCCCCTATGGAGGAGATGGTTTATGCTATGAATGGATTTCCTTCCTCTGAGGCAGATTTAACCAATAATTATAATTTAAGCATTATGCCATTCTTATCTGATATCAATAATGATGGTTTTTCCGAAATTAATTTGCAATTTATGGCTAAAGCCAAGACAAAACCAGAAGCATTTATTTACTCATATTTTTCTCAGGCCGCAGAAAAAGATGCTTGGGATTTAGGAAGAGTTTGGGTTTCTTTAAAATCGGGTGGTTTTAAAAACTCACAAAATATGCTGAGGTCGATCGATACAGGCGATGGTCGAAAGCAAAAATTCATTTATAGCAACTTTAGCCAAGCACCTGAAAGCATGGAGGCTAGGCCATTTCCAATTCGAGGCAGTGGTTCAGCTAGTTTGGTGACCTATGCAGTCGAGAACTATTTAAATAATGCTTTGGGCTCAAAAAGCACTTATCTGTTTGCGTCGCCAAGGGTTGATGTCAAGGAAGCTCGTTTCTTAGGCTTTGAAACGATGACCGAAACGTCGGAGACCTATAATAAAAATGCCAGTGGTGCAGATGTTACTAATAAACTGGTGAAGGAAACCATCTTTAACCAGAACTATCCCTTTGTTGGAATGGCCAAATCAGTGACGACCAAAGCCAATGATGCCTTGGTATCGAAGGTGACGGTGGCCGATGCAGACTTTGTAAGTGATAGTGCTTATCCAACCACCAAGGTGAAATTCCCACGGGTTAAGAAATCAACAGCTTTAAACTATGACTTGGGTAAACTGATTTCAACCACAGTGACCACAAATAACCATGAGAATGTGTTTGGGAATCTGATTGATTCCAGTGTCACTACGACCAGCGCCGATGGTGCCAGTGTATTTAGTACCAGTGTAAAACCAGTTTATTCAGCAGCGGATCGTACCAACTGGATTCCAGGATTAGTCAAAGAACGTACGGTGACGTCGTCACGAACAGGGCAACCAACACTGACGAAGAAGAGTACATTTGATTATGATGCCAAGCAGCAGTTAAAGCAGAAGGTTGATGAGCCGAATAATGCGGCCTTAAAACTGCAAAGCGACTATGAATATGACAACTACGGAAACCTGAGTAAGGTTACCGTCAGTGGTGCGGGGAATGGAACGGATACCAATATTGGTAGTCGTGTTGTGAACTCCTTCTATGAAGCGGGAGCTGGCCATTCAGCAGGTGTGTTTAAGACACGTGAAACCAATGCTTTATCGCAACAGGCGAGTTCGAGCTATGATGCGGTGACGGGTCAAATGCTGACTTCAACCGACTTAAATGGTGTGGTGAGCAAACAAACGGTTGATAGTTTGGGTCGGGTAAAAGTGAGTACACCAGCAGGTGCAGCACAGACTACGAACGATTACCAATTATGTAAAACCTTTGTGGGTGTTGGAACCAATAGCCGAGAATGTGAAACTGGCGAGAACTATAAGACGACCAGTACCACAGCTTTAAATGCCCCAGTGCTTGTATTTAAAGATGCTGTTGGCAATGTGAAGCGTACAGTGACTAAGGCCTATGACAACGTCAATGATGTTGTGGTTCGAAGTGAATATGATGCATCAGGACGCTTATACCGTAGCAGTGTTCCAAGCCTCAGCAATGTTGCTTATGGTAGCTTGCAGTGGACCAGCTATGAATATGATGTACTCGGTCGTGTTACTAAACTGGTAGAACCGGGGAACCGTGTTACGACTTATACTTATGATGGACTACAAAGCTCTATTATCAATGCTAAAGGCTTAAAACGCACAGAGAAGAGCAACATTGCCAATGAAGTGGTTGAGATTCTAGACCACGATAACAACGCATTAAAATATACCCGAGATGCATTGGGACGTTTAATCCAGACCACAGATGCTTTAGGAAATAGCATTGTTCTAACTTTAGACAACAATGGCAATAAACTGCAACAAGTGGATCCAGTACTGGGGACGTGGAAATACCGCTACAACCCATTGGGTCAGGTCGTTTGGCAACAAGATGCCAAAGGACAACAAACCACGTTCCAGTACGATGCATTGGGCCGCTTAAAACAACGTGTGGAACCAGACCTAAGTTCAACATGGACATGGGATACAGCAGCGAATGGTAAAGGAAAGCTTGCCCAAGTGAGCTCGGCGAATGGCTATAGTGAAAGTTATGCTTATGATGCCTTTGGTCGGCTGTTCCAAACTACGACCAGCAAGAAGATCGATCCAAAGGCCCAAGGAGCTACGGATCCGGACTTTATTAGCAAGTGGAACTATGATGCGGCAGGTCGTACCTTGGCCTTTGCCTACCCAACAGGCTTTGGTTACCGTAATATCTACGACACCAACGGTTACTTAAAAGAAGTTCGTAACTTGGCGGGTAACCAGTTGTACTGGGCGGCGAATGCACGAGATGCACGAGGCAATATTACCCAAGAAACCTTGGGTAATGGTCTCGTGACCAAAAAAGGTTATAAAGCAGATACCGGCTTTATTGAATCGATCAATACAGGGAATGCTGCGATTCAACAAAACAGCTATGCCTTTGATGCGATTGGGAACCTTACTAACCGTAACCAGAACTTGGCGGGTATCTCGATCAATGAAAGCTTTGTCTATGACAATATTAATCGCTTAAAGAGTGTTGTAAACCAGAAGGGTGAAAGCTCCTCAGTGAGCTATAACGCGATTGGTAACATCACGAGTCGTAGTGGTAAAGACACCTTTAACGCAGCGAAATCGAATAACTACACTTGGACCAGTTTCAACATGCCGTTGCAGATCAAGCAAGGCACGACGACTGAGGACTTTATGTATGATGCCAACCATGAGCGAGTGCGTCGTACTAGTGTAGAAGGTGGCAAGACCACGACGACGGTTTATTTGAACCCACGAATAGATACAGGAGGTACGTTTGAGAAGAGCTATTTACCGGATGGTACTACAGAGTATGCGCACTACATCTATGCAGGTGGTGGTGTTGTAGGCAGTTATGTCAGCAATGACAAAGGTACGCCTCCAACGGGTGACTTAGGCACGGCTTACCAAAGTGGCGTTGCTCCAAACAGTGCGGTAGCAGCGATCAATAAGACAGGACCTTATCGTTACTTCCATACAGATCATTTAGATTCGATAGAGGTGATTACAGATGCAGCGGGTAATCCGCTAGAGCGTTTGAGTTATGACCCATGGGGTAAGCGACGTAATGTAGATGGAACGGTGTCGACGGATACGCTGAAGGGTAAGAGTAGCCGTCATGGTTTTACCTCGCATGAGATGTTGGACAGTATTGGTCTGATCCATATGAATGGTCGAGTGTATGACCCGAGTATTGGTCGTTTTATTAGTGCAGATCCGACGATAGATGGAGCGGATAACTTACAGGGTTATAACCGTTATGCGTATGTACACAATAATCCGGGGACGTTGTTAGATCCTAGTGGCTTTGGTTGGTTCTCTAAGGTTAAGAAAGAAATTGGACGTGCATTCACCAAGATTTTAGATGATGTTCTTGGTACGTGTTCAAAAGCGAAAGGCGATTGCGGTGTTTCAATTGGTGCAACTTATGGACCAAACAATGCGGGTATCGGCCGTGGTGACAGTGAAGTAGCATTTCGTCCTAAAATTGGCTTTGGTGGTGGTATTAACCACGATGATTATGCCTTGCAATTTCAATATAATGATGGAGGTGGATTAAGCTTTGATCGCTTCTATTTCCCAGAACAATATGCTTTGCCAGGTAATAATTTTGTTGATATTGGTGCATTAAGAGCAGCATTACATGTTTCATATCGTATAGAGGATTTAAATCTTAATTTTGATCTTCCTCAAGATATGTCTGCAAAATTGAGATCAGGTGGCTATGGCTCCAACGAGGATAAGGCAGCTAGACGATCGTGGTTGGCATACCAAATAGGAGATGATCTTGAGGGAATCGGTTACGCAATAGATGCCAATCCATTTAGAAATGGTTTAAAAGATTACATACCAATAGTGAAACTTCCTGGATTGAGTCTCAAAACAGTTGGACGTTTACTGAAAGGTGATTGTGGCTGTTTCGATGATGACACACCAGTTTTAACAAAAGATGGATATAAGCGAATTGTAGAAATTAAAGAAGGTGATTTAGTTCTTGCTCGTCATGAAGAAACAGGCGAGATCGCTTATAAACCTGTTAAACGAGTATTTGTTGTACCAAATCGACGTATCTATTTGCTTAAGACGATTGATCATTCTGGCAAAGAAAATACAATAGAGGTATCTGATGATCATCCATTCTGGGTAGTAGACAAGAAATGGGTACATAGTATTGACCTTAAAGAAGGTGATCGGCTTTTAGATGCAAATAATCAAGTTCATAAAGTTGTTTCATTTACTGAGACAGATCGAGTAGAAACCACTTATAATTTGGAAGTTGAAGGCTACCACACGTATTTTGCAGGCGATGCAAATATATGGGTGCATAATGCTAATTGCTTATTTAAGACTACTCAAGAAGCTACTGCAGCAGCAAAAAAATTAGGTTTTCAGAAAACTAATGAGTATTCTCATAATCAAGCCGTTTATAAAAAAGGAAAATATTATATTACTCCTGATGCAGATGGGCATATTGGAGGTGCTTGGAAAATGGCAAAGTCTGTCGAGAAGTTAGCTTCTAAAGAAACAAGAATGGGTACTTACGATATAAACTTAAATAGAATTGGAGATTGATTTTATGAGTCAAATTGAGTGGATTGAAAGAGGCAAAACAATTAAGCAATTGATAGAGGAGTTACAGTCATTCGAGAACCAAAATTTATTCGTAGAGCTGTCTCTAGATGGAGGGGACTCTTCTAAGCCAATAAGTTTGGTGGGTAAGATGGATGGTAAATGTATTTTAATGAATTGTAAGGATTAATAAATGGTTCCAAAGAGCTGCGAATTCAAACATGAGGTGCGACAGATTTAAAAGCCTGATGACAAACAACCAATTGAGTAAATTCCTCTAATGGGGTATGAACGAAGATAGTGATAGGTATACCGTATGTTTGATCAATTGAATAAGATTCAGGTTGTAAGTATTTTTGTTACGTCTATTATTGTTCTTTTAGGAGCACTTTTGGGTCCAAAATCATTAAGAAAAACTTTGTGGGTTGGGCTTATCATATTATTAACAACTTATTTTATTAGATTGTTTTAATTTGAATTAACTGGTTATCTAGTTTTGCTGTTTCAGGTTTGTTTTAAAACTTGGAGCAGCATGGATTGAACCACATTAAATGTTACATTTTAATGTGTTTAATTTAATATTTTTAAACGGGATTTTAGGTTGGTTTTTATTGTAAGATTTTGTTTTTTATTTGGATATAAGTTTATTGGTTACATAAGAATAATTTGAATGCTTGATAAAAATTCTTGTTTATAGTTTTGTGTCTTTGTTATACTTTTGTGTGAAAAAACCACAAATATGATTAAAAAATGAAATTTAAGTTACTTTTTGTATCGATTTTACTGGCTCTTCATCAAGTGCATGCAGCTGAACTGGAGCTTGTAGGTAGTTTAGAGGGTGGTACTAACGTAGATTCACTGGGTGTATTAAGTCACTCTATTCCAATTGCAATTCCGCCATCTATTAATGGTTTTATTCCACAACTAGCTTTGAGTTATAGCGGGGAATCCCCTGATGGGATATTAGGTGTTGGTTGGAATGTAACTGGGCTGTCTAGCATTGTCCGTTGTAATGAGTTGAATGGTAATATTATTCACACCCCAATGGGTTCTGCTGCTAATGAGATTGTGGCGGATTATCAAGCATCGGGATCATCAACATCATCTCTCTTTAAAAATTCTTGTTTTGCTCTAGACGGTAAAAAATTAATTAGAATAAGTGCAGATAATATTCCAGTTAGCTCAACTGAATTTCGCTTAGAAAATGATGATTTTACAAAGATCACTATTCAGATGCAACCTTCCAATTCTGGTTATTCTAATGTTTTAGGAAAGTTTATTGTAAAACAAAAGGATGGTGTTGTAAGGGAGTATGCAGCCACTTTAAATTCTAATTTTAAGAGTGGTTTCGGTGAAAGTGGGTATTCAAATGGTCAAGAAATTATTGAGTGGAATTTAACTTCAGTCAAAGATGTTAATGGAAACTATTGGACAGTTGAGTATCAGGATTTAAATAAAGGAATATTATACCCTAAAACGATTAAATATACTGGAAATAGTGGTAATAGTTCTGTTGCACCAATCAATTCAATCGATTTTGAATATACTGATCGCATTGCTGCCGAAATAAGACAAGGTTTTATTGAGAGTGGATCGACACGTATCTTGGATAAAAAACTTTCTAAGCTCAGTATTAAATCGAATAATGTAGTAAAAGGAGAATATCGTTTCCAGTACGAAGATATTAATGATCAAGTTGCCAATAAAACCCGCTTAAAAGATATCAAATATTGTACGGTGAATGGGAGTGATCAATCTTGTTTGACACCGACCAAGCTTGAGTGGAGTTCCTATGGTAAGGATTTAATGACGATGCCATTACGAGATAGTATTAATCAGATTCCAGATGTTAAAGTCTCGGATACATTAAATACTATTCGGATGAGCACTACAAAGGGCATTAAAACGAAAGAGCTAATTTTTTTAGCTAAAATAGACAACAATCTTAAACTGTATTCCAACCCTGTAGATCCAATGAGTGCAGCCTTAGCTGTTACTTTGACACATCCATCATTAAGTAGTTTTCAGCAATGGTCACCAACAATGATGGATGTAAATGGAGATGGAATTGATGATTTAGTGATTTATGGAAGAAATAGTTCAAATCAAGTCTCCTTATTATTATTTACGACCTCATATAGTAGCCCCAATGGGTTGTTTAGTTTTTATAAAGAACATAAAAATATTTTCACTACGCCATCTCCGTTATTGAATATCTCTACTTTAGATGGCGATCGGGATGGGAAATTAGATTTAGTCATGCTATTTGGTGATCAAAATGATATTCGTTTTAATGGGATTAAATTAGATGGGGTAGGGAATATTGCCTCTGTGAATACAACTGTTATTGGTTCTAATATTCGTAATACTTTAAATGCAAGTTCTGGGAAGCGTGTTACTACAACGGAACGTATTTTGAATGGTAATTTTAGACGTGATAAAAAACAAGATATTATTTTCTACTATACGAGTTCTAGTGGTTTAAGTCTATGTTCTATCAGTGTTTATAGAGATGTTATCCAAAGCTCAAAAACAATTAATGATTGTGAAAATTCTACTCCTGTATTAATTTCTGGAACAGCGGGTGATGCTTACAAAGATTATGATTTTAGTGTCGTGGATTTTAATGGTGATGGTCTAGATGACATTGTGATGTCTAAAGTAATTCGCCTAGATGCTGCCAATGGCCCTGCAACTCGATTTCATGAACGTCTGATTCCAATCTTATCTACAGGTGGTGGTTTTGAAATTCAGTCAACACATGATTTACCTGTTTTTGAAGTAAATACAACAGATTGGATTAGTGATTGGGAGCGCCATTGGTATTATAAACCGAACTTTGTTGATTTTAACCATGATGGTCTTATTGATTTTTATCGATATGCAAATTCATGGTTACAAAACTCACCTGATAAACAATTGAGATATTCATCAGTTCTTACTTCTTATTTACAGCGGCCCAATAAAAAGTTTGATATTTTTAAATATGATTTTGTTGATTGGTGGAAGGGTTATACTATTTTTGAAGAACACATGTTTGCACTTATTGGCATGCCAGGGGATATAAAAAACAGTGACTATAATGTTGAGCGCATTCCATTTTTTTCGGATATCAATAACAATGGTTTTCAGGAAATTAACTTCCAGTTTATTGTTCGTCCGCGTACAGGAACAGGGGCTTATATTTACTCCTTTATTTCACAAGCTGCGAAACAAGAAATAGATCGATTGGCTCAAGAGGATACTGGGTTTAGATGGATGGTATTACGTTATCCTGGTATCGACTTTCAGGATATGCTGAAGTCGATCGATACAGGAGATGGGCGTAAACAGAAATTCATTTATAGCAACTTTAGCCAAGCACCCGAAAGTATGGAGGCAAGGCCATTCCCAATTCGGGGCAGTGGTTCAGTTAGCTTAGTGACCTATGCAGTCGAGAACTATTTAAATAACGCCTTGGGCTCACAAAGCACCTATCTGTTTGCTTCACCACGTGTTGATGCCAAAGAAAACCGCTTTTTGGGCTTTGAAACGATGACCGAAACGTCGGAGACCTATAATAAAACTGCCAGTGGTACAGATGTCACCAATAAGTTGGTGAAGGAAACGGTCTTTAACCAGAACTACCCCTTTGTTGGGATGGCCAAATCAGTGACGACCAAAGCCAATGATGCCTTGGTATCGAAGGTGACGGTAGCTGATGCAGACTTTGTAAGTGATAGTGCTTATCCAACCACCAAGGTGAAATTCCCGCGGGTTAAGAAATCTACAGTCCAGAACTATGACTTGGGTAAATTGATTTCCACTACAGTAACCTCAGATAACTATGAAAATGTGTTTGGGAATCTGATTGATTCTAGTGTCACTACGACCAGCGCTGATGGTGCCAGTGTATTTAGTACCAGTGTAAAACCAGTTTATTCAGCAGCAGATCGTACCAACTGGATTCCAGGATTAGTCAAAGAACGTACGGTGACGTCGTCACGAACCGGGCAACCAACACTGACGAAGAAGAGTACATTTGATTATGATGCCAAGCAGCAGTTAAAGCAGAAGGTTGATGAGCCGAATAATGCGGCCTTAAAACTGCAAAGCGACTATGAATATGACAACTACGGAAACCTGAGTAAGGTTACCGTTAGTGGTGCGGGGAATGGAACGGATACCAATATTGGTAGCCGTGTTGTGAACTCCTTCTATGAAGCGGGAGCTGGCCATCCAGCAGGTGTGTTTAAGACACGTGAAACCAATGCTTTATCGCAACAGGCGAGTTCGAGCTATGATGCGGTGACGGGTCAAATGCTGACTTCAACCGACTTAAATGGTGTGGTGAGCAAACAAACGGTTGATAGTTTGGGTCGGGTAAAAGTGAGTACACCAGCAGGTGCAGCACAGACTACGAACGATTACCAATTATGTAAAACCTTTGTGGGTGTTGGAACCAATAGCCGAGAATGTGAAACTGGCGAGAACTATAAGACGACCAGTACCACAGCTTTAAATGCCCCAGTGCTTGTATTTAAAGATGCTGTTGGCAATGTGAAGCGTACAGTGACTAAGGCCTATGACAACGTCAATGATGTTGTGGTTCGAAGTGAATATGATGCATCAGGACGCTTATACCGTAGCAGTGTTCCAAGCCTCAGCAATGTTGCTTATGGTAGCTTGCAGTGGACCAGCTATGAATATGATGTACTCGGTCGTGTTACTAAACTGGTAGAACCGGGGAACCGTGTTACGACTTATACTTATGATGGACTACAAAGCTCTATTATCAATGCCAAAGGCTTAAAACGCACAGAGAAGAGCAACATTGCCAATGAAGTGGTTGAGATTCTAGACCACGATAACAACGCATTAAAATATACCCGAGATGCATTGGGACGTTTAATCCAGACCACAGATGCTTTAGGAAATAGCATTGTTCTAACTTTAGATAACAATGGCAATAAACTGCAACAAGTGGATCCAGTACTGGGGACGTGGAAATACCGCTACAACCCATTGGGTCAGGTCGTTTGGCAACAAGATGCCAAAGGACAACAAACCACGTTCCAGTACGATGCATTGGGCCGCTTAAAACAACGTGTGGAACCAGACCTAAGTTCAACATGGACATGGGATACAGCAGCGAATGGTAAAGGAAAGCTTGCCCAAGTGAGCTCGGCGAATGGCTATAGTGAAAGTTATGCTTATGATGCCTTTGGTCGGCTGTTCCAAACTACGACCAGCAAGAAGATCGATCCAAAGGCCCAAGGAGCTACGGATCCGGACTTTATTAGCAAGTGGAACTATGATGCGGCAGGTCGTACCTTGGCCTTTGCCTACCCAACAGGCTTTGGTTACCGTAATATCTACGACACCAACGGTTACTTAAAAGAAGTCCGTAACTTGGCGGGTAACCAGTTGTACTGGGCTGCGAATGCACGAGATGCACGAGGCAATATTACCCAAGAAACCTTGGGTAATGGTCTCGTGACCAAAAAAGGTTATAAGGCGGATACCGGCTTTATTGAGTCGATCAATACAGGGAATGCTGCGATTCAACAAAACAGCTATGCCTTTGATGCGATTGGAAACTTGGAGAACCGTAACCAGAACTTGGCGGGTATCTCGATCAATGAAAGCTTTGTCTATGACAACATCAATCGCTTAAAGAGTGTTGTAAACCAAAAAGGAGTTACCACTTCTGTAACTTATAATGCGATTGGAAATATTTTAAGTAAGAGTGATACTGGAACTTATAATTATGCGACAGGTGGGACAAATTGCGGCATACAAAAAGTGTGTGCAATTAGTTCAACGACAGGTGGTTTAAACACAGCATTTAGTTACGATGTGAATGGTAATCTACTCACTGGAAATAATCGGACTTCTAGTTGGAGCAGTTTCAACATGCCGTTGCAGATCAAGCAAGGCACGACGACTGAGGACTTTATGTATGATGCCAACCACGAGCGAGTGCGTCGTACCAGTGTAGAAGGTGGCAAGACCACGACGACGGTTTATTTGAACCCCCGTATAGATACAGGTGGGACCTTTGAGAAGAGCTATTTACCTGATGGTACTACAGAGTATGCGCACTACATCTATGCAGGTGGTGGTGTTGTAGGCAGTTATGTCAGCAATGACAAAGGTACGCCTCCAACGGGTGACTTGGGCACGGCTTACCAAAGTGGCGTTGCTCCAAACAGTGCAGTCGCAGCGATCAATAAGACCGGACCTTATCGTTACTTCCATACAGATCATTTAGATTCGATAGAGGTGATTACAGATGCAGCGGGTAATCCGCTAGAGCGTTTGAGTTATGACCCATGGGGTAAGCGACGTAATGTAGATGGAACGGTGTCGACGGATACGCTGAAGGGTAAGAGTAGCCGTCATGGTTTTACCTCGCATGAGATGTTGGACAGTATTGGTCTGATCCATATGAATGGTCGAGTGTATGACCCGAGTATTGGTCGTTTTATTAGTGCGGATCCGACGATAGATGGAGCGGATAACTTACAGGGTTATAACCGTTATGCGTATGTACACAATAATCCGGGGACGTTGTTAGATCCAGATGGTTATGGCTGGACGAAGTTCTGGAAACGCGTAGGAAAAGATATCAAGAATGGACTAAATAAAGTCTTAGATGACTGGTTAGGAACATGTTCAAAAGCAAAAGGTGATTGTGGAGTCTCTGTCGGTGTAACTTATGGGCCAAATAACCCAAATGGAGAAAATGATGGGCGACCAACATTACGTCCTAAAATTGGGATAGGTGGTGGACTTAATCATGACGATTATAGTTTTGAATTTAAATATGATTCAAATGGTCTAACATTTGATAAGTTCTATTTCCCTCAACAATATGCTTTACCAGGCTTTAACTATTTTGATATTGGTACATTAAGAGCTGCTTTTGATTTCTCTTACTCTGCAAACGATTATATTACTTATTTTGATACACCTCAGGATATAGCTGCAAAATTAAGTTCCAGTGCATATGGTACCAATGAAGATAAGGCAGCTAGACGAGCATGGCTGTCGTATCAAATAGGTGATAATTTATATGCCCTAGGTGAAGCTTGGGATATGAGTCCTGTAGGTATGAGGGCTGACTTTTTTCCTATTGCTAAAGCACCAGGAATGGGGTTAAAAGCAGTTGGGCGCCTACTTATAGGTGATTGTGGCTGTTTCGATGATGATACACCTGTTTTAACAAAAGATGGCTATAAACGAATTGTAGAGATTAATGAGGGTGATTTAGTTCTTGCTCGCCATGAAGAAACAGGCGAGATTGCTTATAAGCCAGTTAAACGAGTGTTCGTTGTACCAAATCGACGTATTTACTTGTTGAAGACGCTTGATCAAGAAGGTAAAGAAAATACAATAGAGGTATCTGATGATCATCCATTCTGGGTAGTAGACAAGAAATGGGTGGAAAGTATCAACCTTAAAGAAGGTGATCAGCTTTTAGATGCAAATAATCAAGTTCATAAAGTTGTTTCATTTACAGAAACAGATCGAGTTGAAACTACTTATAACTTAGAGGTTGAGGGTTATCATACATATTTTGCTGGTGATGCAAATATATGGGTGCATAATGCTGGACCTTGTAAAATGTGGAATGCAGGGAGCTTTGAGTCTGCAACTGCGTCGCTTGAAGCACATTTTAAAAAACATGGAAAGGAAGTGGGTGCAAGTGATGTTGATAGTTATATGAGAAAAGCTCAAGGTTTTTCTAATAATCTAAAAGGAGCGGATGTGAGAAATGTAGAAGGACGTGTGGAAGGAGTTAAAAGATATATAAAAAATGGTAAATATATTGATATTGCACCAGATAATACGATAATTTCATTTGGGTCGAGAAATAGGTAGAGTGCTAGTATTATGAATATTGATTTTGAAGTAAAATATTATTCTGGATTATTTGGTTCTCTTAATATGCAAATCATTCCATCTAGTTTGCAAGATAATCCTAATTGTCTTAACTCAATAGTGATTGATGAGATTGCTTTCTCATTGGTTGAAGGTTTTTTTGTGAATTGTGAAAATACATATGCTCATTGGGGGAATACATATATTGAGTTAGGTGGAGTAGAGGTTATCATGGCTAAGTTGCATGATTTTTATGATTTTTTAAAAGAAAAGAAGACTATCTCTAATTTAGATGTGAAATTAATTTTTAAAGAAGAGACAGAGTTCTTTTTATCTAATTTTTTTTCGTTGAAAAAAGATGCTTTAAATATGGTAATGACTATAATTGGATTTTTAGAGAATATAATAAAAAAAAGAATTAATGGTATTACTGTAATAGGAGTTTGATTTTTTGGTGAAAATAAAACTTACATTAAAGGCTTTGCCCTTTTATAGTTAATGATTATTTTAGTCATCATTGGTTTATAAATTGGTGTTATTGGTCACAATTTCTTTAATATCTAGAGAAGGCCGAGAAAACTACTACTAAGTCACCAACTTTCGCTGACTTGATAATTTTTTAGTTAAAAAAGGATTGTGCCGTGAGGCACAATCCTTTTTTATTTTAAGGTTTTGTTTTTTATATAATATTTTTAATTTTACGTGATTTTTTTAATTCTTAGTAAAACTAAATTTATAAATTTTAACGAAATAATTTGAATATTTATTCAAATTTCTTGTTTGTCAGTTTGTTGCTTTGTTATACTTTTCTGTGAAAAAACTCACAAACATGTTTGAAAAATGAAATATAAATTACTTTTTGTATCAATTTTATTGGCTATTCACCAAGTACATGCTGCAGAACTGGAACTTGCAGGAAGTTTAGAGGGTGATACGAGTATAGATGCATTGGGGGTGTTAGATCACTCTATTTCAATTTCAATTCCACCCTCAATTAATGGTTTTGCTCCGCAATTAGCATTGAGTTACAGCGGAGAATCCCCTGATGGAATACTAGGTGTTGGTTGGAATGTAACTGGGCTGTCTAGCATTGTCCGTTGTAATGAAATTAATAATAAAAATGAGCTTGCTACACCTAGAGATGCTAACTTGTATGAAAATCTAACATCTTTCGTACCTGACTCTAATTTACCAATATACATCAACTCATGCTTTGCCTTGGATGGAAAAAAATTAATTCGCATTAGTGCGGATAGTGCATCAGCCGCGGCAACTGAGTTTAGATTGGAAAATGATGATTTTACTAGAATTACAATCGAGATGGGGGTAACGAAGATAGATACCGGAGCTTCGTTCAACACTATTAGTAAATTTATAGTAAAACAAAAAAATGGGACTATTCGTGAATATTCTTCAGTTGTAAAATTTAATAAAAAAAATCAGCAAACTGGTGCGTATCAAACGGATGATACATTATCATCGGGTGAGTCAGAATGGGGTTTAACCTCAGTTAAAGACATCAATGGAAACTATTGGACTATTGAATACCAAGACTTAAATAAGGGAATGCTATACCCTAAAACGATTAAATATACTGGGAATAGTGGTAATAGCCCTGTGCTACCAACTAATTCAATCGACTTTGAATATGTTGATCGATCTGCTATAGAAAAAAAACTAGCCTATATTGAGAAAAGCTCTAGCATTATCTTAGATAAAAAGCTTTCTAAGCTAAGTATTAAAGCCAATAATGTTGTAAAGGGGGAATACCGTTTCCAGTATGAAGAGATTAGTGATCAAGTTGCTAATAAAACCCGCTTAAAAGATATCAAGTATTGTACGGTGAATGGTGCAGATCAATCTTGTTTGGCGCCGACTAAGCTGGAGTGGAGTTCCTATGGTAAAGATTTAATGACTACGCCGGTCAGGGATAGTATTAATAAGATTCCAGATGTTAAAGCAAATGATACTCTGAATTCTATTCGTATGAATACACGTAAGGGTGTTACTACTCAAGAACTTATTTACCTTGCAAAAATAGACAACAGCTTAAAACTTTATGCTAATCCTATGAATACGATGAGTGCAATGTATCAGTCCGATACTTTGACGCATGCCTCATTAAGCAGTTTTCAGCAGTGGTCACCGCTTACCGTAGATGTGAATGGGGATGGGATTGATGATTTGGTAATTTATGGTCGCAACAGTGCAAACCAAGTTTCCTTGCTATTATTTACCTCTTCTTTTAGCTCGGATGGAAAACGTCAGTTCACATTCTATAAAGAACTTAAAAATATTCTCACTACTTCATCTCCTTTATTGAATATCTCCACTTTGGATGGGAATCGGGATGGAGTTGATGATTTAGTTATGTTATTTGGCGATAAAAATGATATCCGTTTTAGCGGAATTAGAATGGATGGTCAGGGCAATGCTGCTTCTATTAATACAATCACCATTGGCCCTAATATTCGAAATTCTCTAAATAGCAGTACAGGCAAGCGTGTAACTACAACGGGACGTATTTTAAGTGGTAATTTTCTGCGCAATAAATCCAATGATATTATTTTCTATTATACTAATGCGAGTGGTCTTAATTTTTGTTCCGTCAGTATTTACCGAGATTTGATAAAAACCTCGCAGACAATTGATAAGTGTGAAAATTCTCCATCTGTCGTGATTCCTGGAGCGGCTGGTGATGCCTATCGAGATTATGATTTTAGTGTCGTAGATTTTAATGGTGATGGCCTAGATGATATTGTAATGTCTAAAGTAATTCGCCTAGATGCTGCCAATGGACCTGCTACGAGGTTCCATGAGCGGTTGATTCCAATTTTATCAACAGGAAGTAATGATCTATCAGCTGCAATAGGCTTTGAAGTGCAGCCTGCAATAGATCTGCCTGTATTTACCATTAATACAGGTGAGCAGCGATGGGTGGCATCTGATTGGGAAACCCAGTGGGCAGCGCCTACCTTTGTTGATTTTAACCACGATGGTTTTGTTGATTTCTACCGCTATAGCACAGCACTTAGCCCGAAGCTACTTTATCCGACTGATTTAAACCCTAACCCTAAAAGCGATGGTAAATTTAGGTATCAATCGGATTTGATCTCTTATTTGCAACGTCCAAATAAAAAATTTGATGTCTATAAATCTGATCTTTCTAACTGGTGGGGAGGGACTTCAGCTACGGATGATATTTTGATGGCTATCTTAGGTATGCCGGGAGATATGAAAGTTGATGATTATATCGTTGAGCGTGTTCCTATCTTTTCAGATGTTAATAACAATGGTTTCCAGGAAATTAACTTCCAGTTTATTGCTCGTCCACGTGTAGGAACAGGGGCTTATATCTATTCCTACATTTCACAGGCAGCCAAAGACGATGTAATGTCAGGCATGGGGGCTGCGGCGTGGATTCAATTGCGCTATCCTAATGTCGATTTTCAGGATATGCTGAAGTCGATCGATACAGGCGATGGTCGAAAGCAAAAATTCATTTATAGCAACTTTAGCCAAGCACCTGAAAGCATGGAGGCTAGGCCATTCCCAATTCGAGGCAGTGGTTCAGCAAGCTTAGTAACGTATGCGGTCGAGAATTATTTAAATAATGCTTTGGGCTCAAAAAGCACTTATCTGTTTGCGTCGCCAAGGGTTGATGTCAAAGAAGCTCGTTTCCTAGGCTTTGAAACGATGACCGAAACCTCAGAAACTTATAATAAAACAGCCAGTGGTGCAGATGTTACTAATAAACTGGTGAAAGAAACCATCTTTAACCAGAACTACCCCTTTGTTGGGATGGCCAAATCAGTCACGACCAAAGCCAATGATGCTTTGGTATCGAAGGTGACAGTGGCCGATGCAGACTTTGTAAGCGATAGCGCTTATCCAACCACCAAGGTGAAATTCCCACGAGTTAAGAAATCAACAGCTTTAAACTATGACTTGGGTAAACTGATTTCAACCACAGTGACCACAAATAACCATGAGAATATGTTTGGGAATCTGATTGATTCCAGTGTCACTACGACCAGCGCTGATGGTGCGAGTGTATTTAGTACCAGTGTAAAACCAGTTTATTCAGCAGCGGATCGTACCAACTGGATTCCAGGATTAGTCAAAGAACGTACGGTGACGTCGTCACGAACCGGGCAACCAACACTGACGAAGAAGAGTACATTTGATTATGATGCCAAGCAGCAGTTAAAGCAGAAGGTTGATGAGCCGAATAATGCGGCCTTAAAACTGCAAAGCGACTATGAATATGACAACTACGGAAACCTGAGTAAGGTTACCGTTAGTGGTGCGGGGAATGGAACGGATACCAATATTGGTAGTCGTGTTGTGAACTCATTCTATGAAGCGGGAGCTGGCCATCCAGCAGGTGTGTTTAAGACACGTGAAACCAATGCCTTATCGCAACAGGCGAGTTCGAGCTATGATGCGGTGACGGGTCAAATGCTGACTTCAACCGACTTAAATGGTGTGGTGAGCAAACAAACGGTTGATAGTTTAGGTCGGGTAAAAGTGAGTACACCAGCAGGTGCGGCACAGACTACGAACGATTACCAATTATGTAAAACCTTTGTGGGTGTTGGAACCAATAGCCGAGAATGTGAAACTGGTGAGAACTATAAGACGACCAGTACCACAGCTTTAAATGCCCCAGTGCTTGTATTTAAAGATGCTGTTGGCAATGTGAAGCGTACAGTGACTAAGGCCTATGACAACGTCAATGATGTTGTGGTTCGAAGTGAATATGATGCATCAGGACGCTTATACCGTAGCAGTGTTCCAAGCCTCAGCAATGTTGCTTATGGTAGCTTGCAGTGGACCAGCTATGAATATGATGTACTCGGTCGTGTTACTAAACTGGTAGAACCGGGGAACCGTGTTACGACTTATACTTATGATGGGCTACAAAGCTCTATTATCAATGCTAAAGGCTTAAAACGCACAGAGAAGAGCAACATTGCCAATGAAGTGGTTGAGATTCTAGACCACGATAACAACGCATTAAAATATACCCGAGATGCATTGGGACGTTTAATCCAGACTACAGATGCTTTAGGAAATAGCATTGTTCTAACTTTGGATAACAATGGCAATAAACTGCAACAAGTGGATCCAGTACTGGGGACGTGGAAATACCGCTACAACCCATTGGGTCAGGTCGTTTGGCAACAAGATGCCAAAGGACAACAAACCACGTTCCAGTACGATGCATTGGGCCGCTTAAAACAACGTGTGGAACCAGACCTAAGTTCAACATGGACATGGGATACAGCAGCGAATGGTAAAGGAAAGCTTGCCCAAGTGAGCTCGGCGAATGGCTATAGTGAAAGTTATGCTTATGATGCCTTTGGTCGGCTGTTCCAAACTACGACCAGCAAGAAGATCGATCCAAAGGCCCAAGGAGCTACGGATCCGGACTTTATTAGCAAGTGGAACTATGATGCGGCAGGTCGTACCTTGGCCTTTGCCTACCCAACAGGCTTTGGTTACCGTAATATCTACGACACCAACGGTTACTTAAAAGAAGTTCGTAACTTGGCGGGTAACCAGTTGTACTGGGCGGCGAATGCACGAGATGCACGAGGCAATATCACCCAAGAAACCTTGGGTAATGGTCTCGTGACCAAAAAAGGTTATAAGGCGGATACCGGCTTTATTGAGTCGATCAATACAGGGAATGCTGCGATTCAACAAAACAGCTATGCCTTTGATGCGATTGGAAACTTGGAGAACCGTAACCAGAACTTGGCGGGTATCTCGATCAATGAAAGCTTTGTCTATGACAACATCAATCGCTTAAAGAGTGTTGTAAACCAGAAGGGTGAAAGCTCATCAGTGAGCTATAACGCGATTGGTAACATCACGAGTCGTAGTGGTAAAGACACCTTTAACGCAGCGAAATCGAATAACTACACTTGGACCAGTTTCAACATGCCGTTGCAGATCAAGCAAGGCACGACGACTGAGGACTTTATGTATGATGCCAACCACGAGCGAGTGCGTCGTACCAGTGTAGAAGGTGGCAAGACCACGACGACGGTTTATTTGAACCCCCGTATAGATACAGGTGGGACCTTTGAGAAGACCTATTTACCGGATGGTACTACAGAGTATGCGCACTACATCTATGCAGGTGGTGGTGTTGTAGGCAGTTATGTCAGCAATGACAAAGGCACGCCTCCAACGGGTGACTTGGGCACGGCTTACCAAAGTGGCGTTGCTCCAAACAGTGCGGTAGCAGCGATCAATAAGACCGGACCTTATCGTTACTTCCATACAGATCATTTAGATTCGATAGAGGTGATTACAGATGCAGCGGGTAATCCGCTAGAGCGTTTGAGTTATGACCCATGGGGTAAGCGACGTAATGTAGATGGAACGGTGTCGACGGATACGCTGAAGGGTAAGAGTAGCCGTCATGGTTTTACCTCGCATGAGATGTTGGACAGTATTGGTCTGATCCATATGAATGGTCGAGTGTATGACCCAAGTATTGGTCGTTTTATTAGTGCGGATCCGACGATAGATGGAGCGGATAACTTACAGGGTTATAACCGTTATGCGTATGTACACAATAATCCGGGGACGTTGTTAGATCCTAGTGGTTATGGTTTTATTAAAAAACTAGGAAGAGAGATCAGTCGAGTTGGAAAACAAATAGGCGGTGCTGTAAAGAATGGCGTACTTAATGTCTTAGATGATTGGTTGGGTTCGTGTTCAAGAGCAGCTGGTGATTGTGCTGTGACTGTAGGTATGACTAAAGGTGGGGAAAATAATCAGGGCCAAGGTGGTTATAATACTGGACGAAATACAGTACAGCCATTTATTGGGTTTGGTGGTTCTAATAATAACTATAGATTGGGTTTTTCATATCAGAATGGTGAGCTTTCTTATAATAAGCTGGGTTATCAAAATGGCGCGATGGGGATTTTAAATGAAAATCCGATAATTTATACGACAGATGTTATGAAAGGTTGGGATCAGTTAATAAGACATTTTGATGGGATAATTGTAAACTCCAGACTTGGTATGGCGATACAATCTGCTGCAGATTATGCAGTGAAAAATGGGTCAAGTCCGGAAGAGACGCAAAGGTTACTTAATAGTGTAAGTCAAATAGATACCAGCCAAGGCTCTGACTATATAATGGGCTGGGCGCTTGGTGGACCTGCCTTGGGAGTTGTAGCGATGTCGGCACCAGAATGGACAATTGCTAATGCCGCTTATGGTGGAGGTTTTGGTGGTCTGGGGTATTTGAATACCACTAATCCAAATGATTATACTTGGACGAACCTTTTTAAATCTGTAGGAGGGGGAGCTGCAACAAGTGTAGTATCAGGAGGGTATAAAAACCCTTACGGTGCAGCTGTAGTAGGTATGGCTGGGGCATATGGTACTCAGTATACAGTAGAAGGAAAAGCAAATGTAGGGGCTGCAGTTGCTTCGGGTCTATTGGGAGTTGCTGGTGGATCCAAAGGAATGAATTATTTGTACTCTACAGCAGTAACTGGAGCAATTAATAATATTTTTTCCAATAGAGAAAAACGAGAAAAGAAAAAAGCGGAGAAAAAATAATGGGGTCTTATGAGTTAACGAAATATGATCATCTTATAAATCCAGTTTTTATTAAGGATGTAAAGAGTGAGCTTATTGTTTTAATTTTTTTATTAGTTTGCTTGTGGATACTGACACCTGCTGTTTTTGATTCTGATAGATGGGTTGTAATGTTTTTTAATTTTAATTTTTCACTATATTATCTTTATCCTGTTGTTATTATTTTTCTTTGTATTGTGTATATATTTAAAAGGATTTTAAAATATTATAGTCGCACTGTATTTCATTTTTATTTTAAAGATGGTTTTTTGGTGCTAAATATCTTTGAGTTTAAAAGTGTTCAATTTGATACATTTAATTTTGTCATAGATAAGTATCGTATTTGGCATTGGAATGGCTTTAAGAAAGAATATTTTAATTGTGTAGGGGTTGAGGGTAATAAAAAAGTATATCTCCTTCCTGTTGCTGATGGTAAACAAGATGAGCTTGTAAAGCTTTTGCTTGATCACGGTGGGAAGAAAATATAGTTTTGAAGATGACAAGATTGGTGATAGGGGTAATGTATGTTTGATCAATTGAATACGATTCAGGTTGTAAGTATTTTTGTTACGTCTATTATTGTTCTTTTAGGAGCACTTTTGGGTCCAAAATCATTAAGAAAACCTTTGTGGGTTGGGCTTATCATATTATTAACAACTTATTTTATTAGATTGTTTTAATTTGAATTAACTGGTTATCTAGTTTTGCTGTTTCAGGTTTGTTTGAAAACTTGGAACAGCATAAACAGAAGCATACTAATGTTCCACTTTAATGTATTTAATTTATTTTTTTTAAACGAGATGTTGGTTGTTTTATTGTGTAAGCTTTTGTTTTTGTTGATATATAAGTTATTTTTATTTTAAAGAATAAGTTTCTTGGTTACATAAAAAATAATTCGAATGCTTGGTAAAAATTCTTGTTTATAGTTTTGTAGCTTTGCTATAATTTTTTGTGAAAATATCCACAAATAAGTTTAAAAAATGAAATATAAATTACTTTTTGTATCAATTTTATTGGCAATTCACAACGTACATGCTGCAGAACTGGAACTTGCAGGAAGCTTGGAAGGTGATACGAATGTAAGTGTTTTAGGTGTTATAGACCATTCGATTCCAATTGCAATTCCACCATCGATTAATGGTTTTATTCCACAATTAGCTTTGAGTTATAATGGAGAATCCCCTGATGGGATATTGGGCGTGGGTTGGGGGATAAGTGGCTTATCAAGTATTACGAGATGCAATGAAATTGATAGAATGTCTGGGAAAATTTACACCCCAAAACAATCTGTTATGAATGAAAGAGATGCTATCTTTCAGAGTGGACTTCAATCAAATGATGGGGCGACTGAAGATATTCTAGGTAGATCTTGTTTTGCATTGGATGGTGTGAAATTAATTCCGATTCTTCAGCCGAATATAACACCATTTGCTGATACAGAATTTCGTCTGGAAAATGATAATTTCACTAAAATTACACTTAAATATGATAAAAAAAATTCTTTTCAGATAGATTCTTTTATTGTAAAACAAAAAAATGGCACAGTAAGAGAGTACAATTCTAAGGTCATATTTAATAATAAAACTATTAGCTCTTCGAGTGAAGAGTATGATGGTGTCTCTGAATGGGGGCTAACATCAATAACTGATATCAATGGAAACTACTGGGCGGTTGAATACCAAGATTTAAATAAAGGAGTGTTATATCCTAAAACGATTAAATATACGGGGAATAGTGGTAGTAGTCCTGTTACACCAACTAATTCAATCGATTTTGAATATATAGATAGATCTGATGCTGAAAAGAAACGAGGTTATATTGAGCAGGGTTCAACACTTATTTTAGATAAAAAACTTTCTAAGCTCAGTATTAAATCAAATAATGTTGTAAAGGGAGAATACCGTTTCCAGTATGAGGATATTAATGATCAAGTCGCCAATAAAACCCGCTTAAAAGATATTAAATATTGCACGGTAAATGGGAGTGATCAATCTTGTTTGGCACCGACTAAACTAGAGTGGAGTTCTTATGGCAAGGATTTAATGACTACCCCTGTTAGGGATAGTATTAATAAGATTCCTGATGTAAAAGCGACGGATACTTTAAACTCCATTCGTATGAATACCAGTAAGGGCTCTACAACCAAAGAGCTTATCTTTATTTTAAAAACAGACAATAACCTTAAGCTTTATGCTAATCCAATGGATACGATGAGTGCAATGTATCAGTCGGATACTTTGACGCATACCTCGTTAAGCAGTTTTCAGCAGTGGTCACCGCTTATCATGGATGTGAATGGGGATGGGATCGATGACTTAGTGATTTATGGTCGCAACAGTGCGAACCAAGTCTCCTTGTTGTTATTTACCTCTTCTTTTGCTTCTGCGGGTAAGCGTCAGTTTACATTTTATAAAGAACATAAAAATATCATCACCAGTCCAGCCCCCTTACTCAATATCTCGACATTAGATGGGGATCGAGATGGGGTAAGTGATCTGGTGCTCTTGTTTGGCGATAAAAATGATATCCGTTTTACTGGTCTTAGAATGGATGGTCAGGGCAATGCGGCTTCTATTAATACAACTACCATTGGCCCTAATATCCGAAATGCTCTAAATAGCAGTACAGGCAAGCGTGTCACCGCAACGGGACGTATCTTAAGTGGTAATTTTAGGCGAGATAAAACCAATGATATTGTTTTTTATTATACCAATGTGGGAGGTTTAAGCTTATGCTCTACAAGTGTTTATCGAGATCTCATTCAAAGCTCAAAAACAATCAGTAACTGTGAAAATACTACTCCTGTACTAATTGCTGGAGCGGCAGGTGATACCTATCGGGATTATGATTTTAGTGTCGTAGATTTTAATGGTGATGGTCTAGATGACATTGTAATGTCCAAGGTGATCCGTTTAGATGCGGCCAATGGTCCAGCGACCCGATTTCATGAGCGCTTAGTACCAATCTTGTCGACAGGGATAGGTTTTGAAGTACAGCCTGCGATTGATCTGCCTATATTTACCATTAATACAGGTGAGAAGCGATGGGTGGCATCTGATTGGGAAACTCAGTGGGCAGCGCCTACTTTTGTTGATTTTAACCACGATGGTTTTGTTGATTTCTATCGATATAGCACGGCATTTAGCCCGAAGTTGCTTGTTCCAACTGATTTAAACCCTGAACCTAAAAGTGATGGCAAATTTAGATATCAATCGGACCTGATTTCTTACTTGCAACGTCCAAATAAAAAGTTTGATGTTTATAAGTCTGATCTTTCCAATTGGTGGGGAGGTAGTCAGGCTGAAGAAGTTATGCTTGCAATTATGGGCATGCCAGGAGATATGAAAGTTGATGATTATACCGTTGAACGCGTTCCAGTGTTTTCGGATATTAATAATAACGGCTTTCAGGAAATTAACTTCCAGTTTATTGCTCGTCCACGTGTAGGAACTGGGGCTTATATCTATTCCTACATTTCACAGGCAGCCAAAGATGATGTAATGTCAGGCATGGGGGCTGCAGCGTGGATACAATTACGTTATCCTGGTATCGACTTTCAAGATATGCTGAAGTCGATTGATACAGGCGATGGTCGAAAACAAAAATTCATTTATAGTAACTTTAGCCAAGCACCTGAAAGCATGGAGGCTAGGCCATTCCCAATTCGAGGCAGTGGTTCAGCAAGCTTAGTGACGTATGCGGTCGAGAATTATTTAAATAATGCCTTGGGCTCAAAAAGCACTTATCTGTTTGCGTCGCCAAGGGTTGATGTCAAAGAAGCTCGTTTCTTAGGTTTTGAAACGATGACTGAAACTTCAGAAACTTATAATAAAACAGCCAGTGGTACAGATGTCACTAACAAACTGGTGAAAGAAACCATCTTTAACCAGAACTATCCCTTTGTTGGGATGCCAAAATCGGTGACGACCAAAGCCAATGATGCCTTGGTATCGAAGGTGACGGTAGCTGATGCAGACTTTGTAAGCGATAGTGCTTATATGTACCCAGACACTAAGGTTAGATTTCCAAGAATTAGAATGTCAACAGCCCAGAACTATGATTTGGGTAAATTGATTTCGACTACTGTGACGTTAGATAACTATGAAAATGTGTTTGGAAATCTGATTGATTCAACCGTTATAACGAAGAGTGCCGATGGCAGCAGTATATTTAGTACTAATGTAAAAGCAGTTTATTCAGCAGCGGATCGTACCAACTGGATCCCAGGTTTGCTCAAGGAGCGGACAATCACGTCAGGGCGTACAGGTCAGCCCACAATTACTAAAAAAACAACATTTGATTATGATGCCAAGCAGCAGTTAAAGCAGAAGGTTGATGAGCCGAATAATGCGGCCTTAAAACTGCAAAGCGACTATGAATATGACAACTACGGAAACCTGAGTAAGGTTACCGTCAGTGGTGCGGGGAATGGAACGGATACCAATATTGGTAGCCGTGTTGTGAACTCCTTCTATGAAGCGGGAGCTGGCCATCCAGCAGGTGTGTTTAAGACACGTGAAACCAATGCTTTATCGCAACAGGCGAGTTCGAGCTATGATGCGGTGACGGGTCAAATGCTGACTTCAACCGACTTAAATGGTGTGGTGAGCAAACAAACGGTTGATAGTTTAGGTCGGGTAAAAGTGAGTACACCAGCAGGTGCAGCACAGACTACGAACGATTACCAATTATGTAAAACCTTTGTGGGTGTTGGAACCAATAGCCGAGAATGTGAAACTGGCGAGAACTATAAGACGACCAGTACCACAGCTTTAAATGCCCCAGTGCTTGTATTTAAAGATGCTGTTGGCAATGTGAAGCGTACAGTGACTAAGGCCTATGACAACGTCAATGATGTTGTGGTTCGAAGTGAATATGATGCATCAGGACGCTTATACCGTAGCAGTGTTCCAAGCCTCAGCAATGTTGCTTATGGTAGCTTGCAGTGGACCAGCTATGAATATGATGTACTCGGTCGTGTTACTAAACTGGTAGAACCGGGGAACCGTGTTACGACTTATACTTATGATGGACTACAAAGCTCTATTATCAATGCCAAAGGCTTAAAACGCACAGAGAAGAGCAACATTGCCAATGAAGTGGTTGAGATTCTAGACCACGATAACAACGCATTAAAATATACCCGAGATGCATTGGGACGTTTAATCCAGACCACAGATGCTTTAGGAAATAGCATTGTTCTAACTTTAGATAACAATGGCAATAAACTGCAACAAGTGGATCCAGTACTGGGGACGTGGAAATACCGCTACAACCCATTGGGTCAGGTCGTTTGGCAACAAGATGCCAAAGGACAACAAACCACGTTCCAGTACGATGCATTGGGCCGCTTAAAACAACGTGTGGAACCAGACCTAAGTTCAACATGGACATGGGATACAGCAGCGAATGGTAAAGGAAAGCTTGCCCAAGTGAGCTCGGCGAATGGCTATAGTGAAAGTTATGCTTATGATGCCTTTGGTCGGCTGTTCCAAACTACGACCAGCAAGAAGATCGATCCAAAGGCCCAAGGAGCTACGGATCCGGACTTTATTAGCAAGTGGAACTATGATGCGGCAGGTCGTACCTTGGCCTTTGCATACCCAACAGGCTTTGGTTACCGTAATATCTACGACACCAACGGTTACTTAAAAGAAGTCCGTAACTTGGCGGGTAACCAGTTGTACTGGGCTGCGAATGCACGAGATGCACGAGGCAATATTACCCAAGAAACCTTGGGTAATGGTCTCGTGACCAAAAAAGGTTATAAGGCGGATACCGGCTTTATTGAGTCGATCAATACAGGGAATGCTGCGATTCAACAAAACAGCTATGCCTTTGATGCGATTGGAAACTTGGAGAACCGTAACCAGAACTTGGCGGGTATCTCGATCAATGAAAGCTTTGTCTATGACAACATCAATCGCTTAAAGAGTGTTGTAAACCAGAAGGGTGAAAGCTCCTCAGTGAGCTATAACGCGATTGGTAACATCACGAGTCGTAGTGGTAAAGACACCTTTAACGCAGCGAAATCGAATAACTACACTTGGACCAGTTTCAACATGCCGTTGCAGATCAAGCAAGGCACGACGACTGAGGACTTTATGTATGATGCCAACCACGAGCGAGTGCGTCGTACCAGTGTAGAAGGTGGCAAGACCACGACGACGGTTTATTTGAACCCCCGTATAGATACAGGTGGGACCTTTGAGAAGACCTATTTACCGGATGGTACTACAGAGTATGCGCACTACATCTATGCAGGTGGTGGTGTTGTAGGCAGTTATGTCAGCAATGACAAAGGCACGCCTCCAACGGGTGACTTGGGCACGGCTTACCAAAGTGGCGTTGCTCCAAACAGTGCGGTAGCAGCGATCAATAAGACAGGACCTTATCGTTACTTCCATACAGATCATTTAGATTCGATAGAGGTGATTACAGATGCAGCGGGTAATCCGCTAGAGCGTTTGAGTTATGACCCATGGGGTAAGCGACGTAATGTAGATGGAACGGTGTCGACGGATACGCTGAAGGGTAAGAGTAGCCGTCATGGTTTTACCTCGCATGAGATGTTGGACAGTATTGGTCTGATCCATATGAATGGTCGAGTGTATGACCCAAGTATTGGTCGTTTTATTAGTGCGGATCCGACGATAGATGGAGCGGATAACTTACAGGGTTATAACCGTTATGCGTATGTACACAATAATCCGGGGACGTTGTTAGATCCAGATGGTTATGGATGGACGAAGTTCTGGAAACGTGTAGGAAAAGATCTTAAGAATGGACTAAATACAGTCTTAGATGATTGGTTGGGTTCGTGTTCAAAAGCAGCGGGTGAATGTGGTGTCTCCGTCGGTGTAACTTATGGACCGAATAACCAAGGTTATAATGCTGGACCAAATAACCAAGGTGTAGGGGCAAATAATGATGGTAGAAATACAGTACAACCACATATAGGCTTGGGTAATGTTAATGGTAATTATTATGTATTGAACTCCTCTTACCAAGAGGGAGGCCTACAGTTTAATGGCTTGTGGTATACTGGCAATGGTTTTGGTAGTGAACCTCAGATCCAAATTCATGCGAGTAATTTCTTTGGTCAGGAACCTCAATATGGTTTTGATATCCCAGTAAGAAACCGTAAGGCAGAAGCCCAGTTTGAGGCTGGGTTAATAGATTTTAATAATGAATTAACAGCTTTTAACCATGCGTGGACTTTTGGTTTATATGGTAATCAACCCGAGTCAAGTGGATATATCGGTCAGACAGCTGGTATGGTTGTCGGGATGTATACAGGTTCTACAGAAATTGCAGTAGCAAAAACGGTAATAAATACTGCGAAATCTGCAAAGGGGTGGATTGCAAAAGATGTATATTCAGTTTTATCTACAGAAGTTAAGACTGGAAAACTTCCCGGAAGCACATTAAGAACTATGGAGCAAGCATTAAAACAGACAACGAGTGGCAGTGGAGGGGTTGGGGTTAAACGCTTAGCAGGAAAAGGTGCAAATATTGAGGGAACAGTATATCAATATGAGTTGAAAATTTTGGGCTCAAAAGGTAAGGGGGGGGTTCGACTCTTTGGGAATATGGAGGAGGATGGTTTGGTTCATTTTACTAAAAGAGGAAAACACTTGTGATGCAAATACAAATAGACGAAGACCTTAAAAAAGTTTTTAGAGAAGAGGTTGTATTTAGTGATGCAAAGAGTCACTTGCAGTCCTTTGTTAAGAGTGGTGAAAGCTTAATATTAATTTATGATGATATTGGTGAGAAAAGGGTAGAAGGTTTTAAAGATTTAGATAGTATTGTTTTTAAAATTGAAGCAATTGTATATCAATACAATCTTTTACTAGGTTATAGTACTGTACGAATATATCTGACATTAGGTGAGTGTATAATCGACAAGGCAACTGGTACAGTTAATTCATCATTAGGAAGTCTAATTTTATATTACAGTATGGATAGCGTGAAAGAAGGAGATATATTCGCTTACTCTTCGGATCTGATATATCAAAGCTTATGATTTTTAAGTAAGGTAGGTCTATTCTTATGTCTGATTTTAATTTATAGCTGGATTAGAAGTTGGAAATAGAATCTTCAATTGCACAATTGAGATAGATATATGTGAAAAACGATGAATAATTTTTTCCTTTTCTGTTAATTTAATTTCTATTTTATTTAGTGTTTTGGTATGTTTAAAAGAAATTTACGGCGTAATGGCTTTACTCTTTTAGAGCTTATGATTGTTTTAGTTATCATTGGTTTATTGGCTGGTATTATCGGACCCAATTTATTTAAAAATTTGGAAAAGTCTGAGAAAACCACTGCTAAGTCGCAAATTGATGCTTTGACTAAGGCAATTGATCAATATCGAATTGATAATGGTTCATTCCCAGATACCAGTAGTGGCCTAAATGCCCTACTGGTTGCACCTGCTGGTGCAACTCGTTGGAATGGGCCTTATATCAAAAAAATACCAGCTGACCCTTGGGGAATGCCGTATCAATACCAATCGCCAGGGCAGCAAAACCCAACAGAGTATGATGTCTATTCATTCGGTAAAGACAAAGCCCAAGGCGGAACAGGTGATGCAGCCGATATCGGAAACTGGTAAGAAAAGTACTTAAAAATTTGGAGAAACATTTATATGTCGCTGAAAAAAATAACAGCAAAATTTTTCACTATCTATTTAATGTTTTTTTTAAGTACGCCTAGTGCGTATGCTGCGGGGTATTATTTAGAGAATCTCACAATCAAAAGAATACGTACAGTTGGTGAATATTCTAACTTTTCAAATACTGTAGAACTTTGGTTTAATGAAACATTAACATATCCTTCTGGGGCACAATGTACGAGTACGTTCAGAGTACATATCGATGCTAAGCATAAGCACGTAATTAGTGCGGCTTATTTAGCAATGATGTCGGGCAAAAAAGTAAGTGTTTATGCTAATGAAAGTCTTCCTATACGGGGAGGGTCTTGTGAGATATCTTACCTGGATGTAGTCAATAATTGATAGAAATGAAAAGTGATTGAATATATTGATTTAATTTTAAAGTGTTAGTTATGCGTGGTATAAATTTAAAACTTACATATTGGAAATTTAATTAAGATGCCAGTATATAAGGTTCGTGTAATTACATCAGAAGGAAAGCAAATCACTCAACAAATTGAGGGGGAGAGCGCGGACTTTGTTCGTGCGAATTTGTTGAGTCAAAATGTTTTTATTATTGACTTGCATCAACAGAAAACAGGTTTTAGCTTTAAAAAAGGTCCAAGTTTTAATGTTGTTATCTTTGTACATGAGTTAAAAACACTATTACATTCAGGTCTTTCTATTACAGAAGGGTTGGATGTATTACTCAGTCATCATGCAGAATCCAATCCTAACTCTCCTATTTATAGAATTCGTGATGCTCTGAATCAGGGGGTACCCTTGTCAGACGCAATGTTAAAATGTGGAGAAAATATTTTTCCGCCTTTGTTAATTGCAACAGTAGCTGCAAGTGAACGCAATGGAACTCTGATACAAGCATTGACAAGCTATATTCGTTATGACGAACAAATATCGTCTCTAAAGTCTAAGATCTATAATGCTTCAATGTATCCCATTCTGCTTGTTGGAATGGCACTCATGGTCACGCTTTTCTTGTTGATGTATTTAGTCCCAAGATTTGGTGCGATTTATGATGGGGTAGATATGGATTTACCGTTAGCATCAAAATTGATGTTAGAGCTCGGCGTTTGGTTGGGGGATTATCGCTGGTATGTGATTGGCATAATGGTGGTCGGTTTTATTTGGCTGGTTCGTAAAGTGATTTTGCAAGGCATTGAAAATACACTTATGCAATTACTTTCAGGGTTTTCTCCATTGAGAAAGCGCCTAGAAGTGGTATTTTTATCCCGTTTTTTTAGAGGATTAGCACTTTTACTTGATGCTGGAGCTTCAGTGATTCAGTCATTTGATATGTTGGGCTCTATTTTATCTCCAGTTCAGCAACAACAACTACTTCGAGCAAAAGATTTAGTACTTCAAGGGAACAGTTTGAGCGATTCACTTTATCAAGCGGGCTTGAGAACATCTGTTTCAGCTCGTTTATTGGCAGCAGGTGATCAAAACGGTGAAATATCTGCCATGTTGAGGCAGTCTGCTGACTTTCATGATTTAGATTTAAGTCAGTTCATTGAACGCTTTTCACGCTTATTAGAACCAGTGCTAATGCTGGCGATAGGTCTTTTTATTGGAATGATCGTAGTATTGCTATACATGCCGATCTTTGAAATGGCGAGTGGGTTGCAATCATGAGTCTGGTTCAACATTGGTTTAGTGAAAAAGAGTGTCTGCAACTTCAACTTGGCTCTCATATACAAGCAAATATTGCACAGCAACAACAGTGCGTTTCAGCATTATTTAATGAGCAAATATGGGTCATCTTCGCAAGAGAGGTTACAGTAAAAGATTTAACTTGGTTAAGTTATACTATTAGAGAACCATTTCAGATTGGTCAAATACAAGCTGATGCGCAGGCTTCTTTTGCGATCTTAACTGCTAAATATGCAGGGAATGAAAGCGAAACTTTGATTCAAACAGTGAGTCATAGAAATATTACAAAAAAGACAGACAGTGATAGCCTTGTGATTCAGTTGGTCGATTCAATTTTGTTAAAGGCTTATCAACAAGGGGCAAGTGATATTCATTTTGAAAATACGATAGATGGTCTAATAATTAAAAATCGTATAGATGGAGTGCTTGTTGAGAATAGAGCTGCGATTATCAATGTTCCTGCAGAACATGTTATCTCACGCCTTAAGGTATTGGCTGAATTAGATATTGCTGAAAGACGTATTCCACAGGATGGTCGATTAACTGTGCATCTCGGAGAATATGATATTGATCTTCGTATTTCGATTATGCCTGGTTTACATGGTGAAGATGCAGTATTGCGTATATTAGATAAGCAAGCTTTGACTCAAGATGATAAGCCATTGACTCTGGAGTTGTTAGGCTTTGATGCCCAAACGATGGTTGAAATTCGAAATTTGTCGAAACAGCCTTACGGCATGATGTTGGTGACTGGGCCTACAGGTTCAGGTAAAACAACTACGTTATATGCATTGTTACATGAGCAACATGATGGACAGCAGAAGATCATTACAATTGAAGATCCTGTTGAATATCAAATCAAGGGCACACTCCAAATTCCAGTAAATGAGAAGAAAGGATTAACATTCGCACGAGGACTACGTTCTATTTTGCGCCATGACCCTGATAAAATAATGGTTGGAGAAATTCGTGACCATGAAACTGCTGCAATTGCAGTGCAAGCAGCTTTAACAGGACATTTAGTTTATACTTCTGTGCATGCCAATCATGCCTTAGATGTGATTGGGCGTTTTCGTCATATGGAAATTGATCTTTTTGGATTTGTAAGCAGCTTAAACGGTATTATTGCGCAACGGCTTATACGTTTGAACTGCCCGCAATGTAAAAAGCCAGTTAAAGTTGATGCTGAAACGATTAAATATTCTGGCATTTTATTAGAAAATGCTCAAAGCTACCAATTCTATCAAGGGCAAGGCTGTGAGCATTGTCAAGGAACTGGTTATAAAGGCCGACAAGCAATTGCTGAAGTTCTGATCATGGACGATGAATTAAGAGAGTTGATGATTCATAATGCTCCAATGAGTCAAATTCGCAAGAAACTTTCTGAACAAGGTATGAAGTTTTTAAGGCAACAAGCTCTTGCTGTTGTCGCAAATGGTCAGTCTACATTACAGGAAATTAATCGTGTTACCTTTGTTGAAAGATAAGACCATTTATTTAACAGCGCGACAGATGGGGGCTAGCGGGCTACAACAAGTTAAGTCTGGGACTAAGTTTGAAGCTTGGGCTTCAGATGGAATGAGTTATGTTGAATTTATTGAAAAAAATAAAAAAATAGCCTCAAGTCTAGATATCGTAATTGAAAGCGATTTGTGTCGCTTTGTGGTTTTACCAGCCTTAAATAGTTATCCAGAGGCTGATGTTTTAAGCTTTTTAGCTCAGCAACGTCTCAAACAAAAATATGTAGATTTTGATACGAGTCAATTTATCATAATTCATGATCAGCTTAAGTTTAACTGTCCTTGTTTAGTTGTTGCTTTTCCAATAGAAAAATATCAGAAATTAGTGCAATTAAAATCTAGTATTGGCATAAAAAGCCTTTTGCCTTCGATCCTCGCGGTTTGGAATTTTTATGAAAAAGATATCATTGGAAATTTATTCTTAATTATTGAAAACCAGCTCGCTTTTCTTATTCATCATGATCAAGGTATACTAAAAGAGATAGATACATTTCCTGTGTATTTAATAGGTTCTCTCAATTTTGATTATTATTTAGATTTAAATAGTTTGACCTTTACTGCACTGGACCAAACAACATCAAATAAAGGATTGAATTTACGATCAAAGCAAATTGTTGATCTTTTAAAAGAAAATCATTTGGATAAATTACAAGCTTTGAATATGATGAGGATTTTATCTTAATGGCTAAGATTTCTCTTATATTTTCAGAGCAGCAAGTTTTAAAGAATAGTATGTTGATTATTGCTGGCATTATATTTGCTCTGACAATAATAAGCGTTTATTTAGTAAGGACATTGATTGTAGAATATAGGCAGCAATTCGCTGAGTTTCAGCAATTGAGTCAAAGTTATGAAGCGTATCTACGTGCTCAAGATATGGCTATGAGTAAACCAAAATACGAATCCCTCAATATTGATCTATTTGATCAAGTTATGGCAGCTAAACCACAACATTTAATTTTTGATCGTATGAAAATTTCTAAGAATTCACCATTGCAGATTGAAGGTGTAACTTTAAAACCATTAGAAATAGATGAATTCCTCCGACAGGCAGATTCATCTGGTGTGAAATTGCAGATTAGTCAAGTTCAAAAAGATAGCGAGCAGCAAGTACGGTTTGATTTACGGCAGGGTTCATAATGCATGCCTTAACCCAACAGTTAAAGTGGTTTATTCAAAAAACTTGGACTCAGATTACTGGATATCATTTACTTATTGCCTGTTTCGTGGTCTGGTTGCTTGGTGTTTGGTTGTGGATTATTCCTGTTTATACAAAAAAAATACAATTTTTAAAAACTGAAAATAAGAAGCTCATTGAGATTACTCGAATCCATCAGCCTACTTCGATTAAAAATACTCAAGAGATTTCTTTGGAAAGTGAAAGTTTTAATTACGCTGTTTTATTAGTTGTTACTGAACAGCATAACATTACACTTGAAGATTTTAGAAAAATAAATGCTTCTGCCAAATCTGAATATCAGTTTGTTGTGAAAGGAAGTTGGTTGGATGTTAGAAAATTCTTGGAAACATTCATACAAAGGTTTTCAACGCGAGTAGTTATAGAATCTTTTGACTTTCAACGAGATGTCGTTACAAATGAGCTTGGATTAACGATGCTGGTACTTGAGGTTGAAAAATGAAACTTCTTAAGTATCTCCCTCCTAAGCAACGTCGGCTTAGCGTATTAGTCGCCCTGACTGCTGTATTTGCTGGTTGGTCTATAATCTTACCGCCAACGGAAAAATTGGACTCTATCGATTTTACTTCAACACATGACAAATCATTGGACTCAAATGGACAGGATTGGCATTTACTAGAAGTTAATAAACCTAATTATTTAGCATGGGATTTACCTGTCACTTTACCGAAAAAGCAGGAAGTAGTTCCTGTTGTGAAAAAAGAAATAAAGTCAATTCCAATAGTGAAAAAGAAAGTTATAGAAGTAATGCAGCAACCTGAGATTGTACATTATGAACCACCAAAGCCTGTGATGGACTCTTCCCGTATTAAGTATTTAGGGCAGGTTATTGATGCTTCTGGATTACAGGTTTTTTTAATTATTGATGATTCAAGTGTAGTCATGAGACCACAAAGAATTTATCAACAAACTTGGAAAATAGTAAGCATAGATGATTATGAAGTTCGCTTAATGCACTTGCCTACTCAACAAATAATGCGTGTCACAAAATCATGATGAAATCTTATTCTAATCTTCTATCGATTAAATTATCTGTTTTAACTTTAAGTATTTTAGCACTCACTGCTTGCGCAGCTAATCTAAAGCTTACATCACATGAAAAAGAGCTTAAAGAATTAAATAAATTACATAAAAAAGCAGATAATAAACCAGTTAACCATCGGATGGACTATGTATTTGAACAACAGCAGTTGCTTAATCAAAGAATTCTCCAAGCTGAACAGGCAAGATCTAACGCTGATTTTAAAAAAGCATTGGAACTTTATGAGCAAGTTCTCGATATTGACCCTTATAATGTTGTTGCGCATCAGAACATTTTAAAAATAAAGCAGTTTGATCAAGTAAAGCCACTTTATGATTTAGCCAAGGAAAGCTATGACAAAGGTAATCTTAATTCTGCACAGATTATTTTAAAAGAAGTATTACAAGCTGTGCCAGATTGGCAAGATGCACTGACATTAAAATTTGATATAGAAAGAGAGTTAAATAGAAGAACACTAAATCCTCCTTTAATTAACGAAAGACTAGCGCAAAGAGTATCTTTAGAGTTTAGAAATGCATCAGTGCAATCGGTAATTGAATCTTTATCTCAATATTCTGGCATTAACTTTATTCTTGATAAGGATACGAAACTAGATCAGACGACTACAATTTATGCAAAGGAGACAACAGTACAAGAAGCATTAGATATGATTATTCATACTTCTGGTCTGGGCTATAAAATGCTCAATGCAAATACTTTTTTAATTTATCAAAATACACCTGAAAAGAAAAAAAATTATGAAGAACTCATTACGAGGTCTTTCTATTTAGGTAATGTCGACTCTCAAAAAGCTCAAGAGGTTGTTGGTAAACTCTATGAACCAAAATCTATGTTTTTTGATGATAAGCTTAGACTGCTTATTGTGCGGGATAGCAAGCAAGTCGTTGACAGTATAGAAAAACTCTTAGAAGCTTATGATTTACCAATGTCTGAGGTAATACTTGATATAGAGGTTTTGGAAGTCAATAGAGATACATTATTAAATTTGGGTATTGATTTTCCAAAACAAATTGGTGTGAGTGCATTAAATGGTTTAGGTGAAGCGGGTAAATACACGATTAACCAGATTAAAGATATGACAACCAACAGCTTAGTTCTTAAAGTTGCTGATCCAATGGCAACTGTTAATTTCAGGCAAACGAGTAATAAAACTAATTTATTGGCTAATCCGAGAATTCGGGTTAAAAGTAGAGAAGAGGCTAGTTTTTTAATCGGGGATAAGGTACCAGTTATTACGACAACAATAGGAGAATCCTCAAACTTTGTAGCTGAATCTGTCAATTATCTTGATGTGGGACTAAAAGTTGAAGTAAAACCAGAGGTAAATAAGGACAAGCAAGTCCAAATTGCGATCAAGTTAGAAGTGAGCAATGTTGCAAAAGAAATTCCAACGAAGAATGGTCTTGTATATCAAATTGGGACGAGAAATGCCTCTACTACCTTGCAATTGCATGATGGGGAGACCCAAATGTTAGCAGGCTTAATTCGAGATGATATTAAAAGCTCAGCTACCCATTTACCAGGTTTAGGAAAAATCCCTTTATTGGGCCGATTATTTTCCAATACGACAGATAGTAAGAATAAAAGTGAAATTGTTTTGTTGATTACACCGAGAATAGTACGTCCGTATGCTGTTCCTGCACCACATGTTCAGGAGTTTATTTCGGGGACTGGAAGTCAGGTTACGACTAGACCATTAAGATTAAGTGATCAGTCTAATTATTCTCCATATCCACAAAAAATGAGTAATGAAGCCAAGGGCGAACCTTCTACTCAGGAAAAAAATGAACCAAGAAATGGTATGGAATTAAATAATCAGGCTAATGAAAAGACAACAGATACGAAAGCGAGTAGCCCTGTTACAGAATATGTGGGAGGCAATTTAACTGCTCAGTTTCAATTAAGTGGCCCTAGTATCATTACTCGTGGACAAGAGTTTACAATTGCTTTAATACAAAATACTCCAGCATTTCAGGAAATGAGTGTCGATATGCGACATCCAGATACATGGGAGCTTGTGAAAACGGTCAATATCGCACCAATTTCACGTATGGATCAAGAAAAGATTGATAAAGGAACTCGATTAAGTTTTGGTCATACACCTAAACATCAAGGGCCACTTGCATTACTAACATTTAAGGTTTCTGATCAAGCGGAGTTAAAGAAAGAAGAACTAATTTTAGAAAATGGGAAAGTGAAATTTAGTGAGGGAAGTGGTTTTCAAAGATTTTCTGATCGTCTGGTCAAAGAATTTGAAACTAAGCCATAAGGTTCTAAGATGAGACGTAATCACACAGGTTTTACATTTATTGAATTAATTGTGTCTTTAGCCTTGTTAGCTTTATTAGCATCTGTTGTGATTCCTATTTCGGATCTGGCTTCACGCCATTCAAAAGAAAAAGAATTGAAAAAAGCGCTGACTGAAATACGAAGTGCTATTGATGAGTATAAAATTGCCAGTGATAAAAATGAAATTCCAATGAAGTATAAAACCCCAAGTGGTTACCCACCTAACTTGACTGTTTTGACCGGAATTTCAACTGAAGATGGAACAAAAACTCATCGGTTTTTGCGTAAAATACCATCAGACCCATTCACTGGAGATAAAACATTACCACCAGAACAGACTTGGGGAATACGTGAGTTTTTAAGTGAGGTTGATAACCCCAAAAAAGGCGATGATGTGTATGATATTTATTCGTTATCAACAAAAAAGGGAAGTAATGGAGTGGTATACCGTGAATGGTGATTTTCGCTTGACAGAAAGAGGTTTCACAATTGTTGAGTTATTGGTTGTTCTTTCAGTGATTGCATTACTACTTTCTGTTATTACGCCACGCTACTTAAATAAGATCGAGGAAGGCAAGGAGATTGCTTTAAAACAAAATTTAGCGGTGATTAGGCATAGTATTGATCAATATTATTCAGATCAAGGAACTTATCCAAACCAGTTAAATCAGTTGGTAGAAAAGCGATATTTAAGAAATATTCCAGATGATCCAATTGCTAAAACTCATGAATGGACGATTATTAAAGAGAGGGATCCAGAGAAAGGAATAGAAGGAATATATGATATTAAATCAACCAGTCAGGCTATAGCGAGTGATAAAAGGTCTTATGCTGAATGGTAGTCATAAGTAGTAAAAAATGAAAAATGAAATAGATAATTTACTTAAACACCAGTCTGGGGCAGTCTATGTCTGGATGTTAGTATCACTTATTTTTCTGTCATTGGGGCTTGGACAATGGTCGATTAATTACGCAACAATAAAACAGCGGGAAAAAGAACAAGAACTTATAAAAGTTGGGTTGATTTATCGTAATGCAATTCATGAATATTATGAAAGCTCACCTGGAGGCGTAAAAAACCTTCCCGAAAAATTAGAAGACTTATTAAAAGATCCACGATATTTAGATACTAGACGTTATTTGCGTAAGTTAGAGAAAGACCCAATGACTTCTCTCAATTTTGAAATTATTAGAAATACAAATGGTCAAATAATCGGAGTGCACTCAATATCTGATAAAAAAACTTTGAAGAAAAGGGGGTTTCCAATAGAGCTAAAAAAATTTGAACAGGCTAAAAGCTATAAAGAATGGTTTTTTACGATTTAAATTATGTTTCATGAGTATTTTTAATATCAGTGATTTTTAGCCCCCATAGCATTACTTTTTTTTATGGTTTTTCATTGTTATATACATTTTAAAATAAAGACTTATGTGTGGAAATATTACATAACGAAATAAACCGTTTACAACTTCTCTATATTTGAAAAAATTGAAATTAAACTTGTACATCAATTGTATTGAATCACTTTAAAAGAATCTAATTTTCAAATGATGTACTTAACGTAACATAGGCAATTTCACAATTTGGTGAACCTTCAACAACTCTAAGTTGAATTTTTGATTTTGTTAAGTATGCCGATAAAAGTGTGGCATATACTTCCTTGTAGTAAGGATTAGATTTACTTATGACAAAATAGGTCTTTACATAAGGTGTACAATTGACTGGTGTTTTATCTAATGGAACATCAATATAAATTGTACCGGCACTATTTAGTTGTAAAGTTTTAATAGTTGAAATACAGCCCCACGTAGTACATTGATCTGCAGCAATAGCAAGGCTCGTCACAGTTGTTAACAATGTTAGTAGGAAAAATTTCTGGAACATTTTAATCTCTTTATTATAAGGTATCTTCTAATTTAATTTTTTGCTTTAAAATAAAAGAATATGTAAATAGGGGAGTAATTTAGTATTTATCTGATAGAAAGACTAATCAAGCTACAAGGTGTGAATCCAACCCCAGGACAGTGTGATGTCGTTCCATTATCATCATAGTAAAACCATACTTTATTTTTACTAAGTTGAGCACTTAATGCTGCGGCAAGTAATGGTTTATTATTGTTTGGTATGGAAATAAGTCCTTTACATGCTGCTGATACTGGGGATGAAATCTTTATGCAAGATGTACCTGGGTTAGCTGTGTCCGTACCACCATGAATAAAAAGATCAATAATAGTTGTATCTTCAACAACCAAACCTGCATGTGTTGATGTAAGTACTGTTCCTGTTAATAAAAATAATGTTAATGTGAGAGATATGTTTTTCTTCATAACTTACTTTTTTCTAAAAGAGGTTAAATCTTAATGCAAGCTATTGTAAATTAAAATTAATAAATATTCTACTTTTTAGAGGGGAGGCTAATTAAATTTACAAGTTTATCTTCATTGCTTCATACTCCTAAGCTGAAATTTTTTAAAGCTAGGACCTCTTAAATATGGGGTATTTACAAAATAGAGGTCGAGTATAATTTTTTTAAGCAAAGCTTAGCAAATAATAATATTTCATGTGAAATTTCAATCAGCATAGACTCATCCAAAGATAAATAACAACAACGTATTTATCAAAAAATCAATTTTTCATTCGGATGTTTTCTTTGGATTGGCTGTATATACAGAGTGTGCTGCCGCAGTTTTATGCGGCAACCCTCATGACCTTAAAAATCTCCTTTATTGGTATCGTGTTATCTATTTTGCTTGGGCTGATCTGTAGTGTGATTAGTACCTATCAAGTTCGAGTACTGAATAACATTGTCAAAGTCTATATCGAGGTTTCTCGCAATACACCCTTGCTCATTCAGCTATTTTTTCTCTACTACGGTTTGCCCAAGATCGGGATCAAACTAGATGGATTTACCTGCGGTGTGATTGGTCTGACTTTTTTAGGTGGCAGCTATATGGCAGAAGCCTTTCGTGCAGGCTTACAGTCAGTTGCGCAAGGGCAGATTGATTCTGCTCGAAGTGTGGGGTTAAACGCCGTCCAAGTCTTTCAATATGTAGTATTTCCACAAGCATTGTCGCTGTCTATTCCAGCGATTGGTGCGAACTGCTTATTTCTGATTAAAGAAAGCTCGATCTTGAGTGCAATTGCAGTAGTGGAATTACTGTTTGTGACCAAAGACCTAATTGGGATGGATTACAAAACCACCGAGGCTTTATTTCTATTAATCATGGCTTATCTGATCATCTTGTTACCCGTGTCGGCTTTAACAAGTTATTTGGAATATCGCAGTCGGAAGGTGAGCCATGGGACTTGAGTATTTATTTCAACCGAGCCATATCGAACGTTTGCTATATGGTTTATTGCAAACCATCGAAATTGCATTTCTGTCCGTTTTTTTATCTGCCATTTTCGGGACAATTTTTGGGGTGATCATGACCTCAAAAAATATGTTGGTCAAAATCCTGTGCCGTTTCTATCTCGAGACTATACGAATTGTGCCCATCCTCGTCTTATTGTTTGTTTTCTATTTTGGTTTTGCGACATGGTTTAACTGGCAGCTCTCATCGTTTTGGGTCTGTATTTTTGTATTTACTTTATGGGGAACTGCGGAAATGGGGGATCTGGTTCGCGCCTCGATCACCTCGATTGATCAGCATCAACGGGATTCCGCTTATGCAGTAGGACTCAATCATCTACAAGCATTGACTTATGTGATTTTCCCGCAAAGCTTAAAACGAGTGACCCCTGGCGCATTAAATCTGTTTACCCGCATGATTAAAACCAGTTCTTTAGCTGTATTGATCGGGATGGTGGAAGTTCTGAAAGTAGGGCAGCAGATTATTGAAAATTCATTATTGACTGTGCCCAGTGCATCGCTGTGGATTTACGGTTTCATCTTTATTCTTTATTTCCTGATTTGTTATCCATTATCGCTTTTAGCAGCGCATTTAGAAAAAGTGTGGGAGAACGCATGACTTTGTTATCGATACAGCATTTACATAAGTTTTATAAACAAAGTCATATTTTGCATGGCATTGATTTGGAGGTACAACAAGGCGAAGTGGTGGTGATTTTGGGACCATCGGGTTGTGGAAAAAGTACCTTGTTGCGCTGTATTAATGGATTGGAACCCATTCAAGACGGTGAAATTCACCTTAAAGATGTGGGTGTGTTGGGGCAGGACTTGCCATGGGATAGTGTACGTCAGCAGATCGGGATGGTGTTCCAGAACTATGAGTTATTCAAGCATATGAATGTGATTGATAACATTCTGCTGGGTCCGCGAAAAGCGCAAAAACGCCAACGAGCAGAAGTAGAACAACTGGCAGATCAACTGTTGCAGCGCGTGGGGTTACTGGATCGTAAATATGATTATCCCTCCAATTTATCGGGTGGTCAGAAACAGCGAATTGCCATCGTCCGTGCCTTGGTGATGAAACCGAAAGTGATTTTACTGGATGAAATTACTGCGGCCCTTGATCCTGAAATGGTGAGGGAAGTCCTAGATGTAGTGCTGAAACTGGCACAGGAAGGTATGACCATGTTGATTGTGACTCATGAAATGGGCTTTGCCCGCAAAGTGGCAGATCGCATTATTTTTATGGATCAGGGCAAGATCATTGAGCAAAGCTCGCCAGAAGCATTTTTTCAGCATCCGCAAACGGAACGTGCGAGAACCTTTTTAAATATTTTGAATTATTAAAATGAGGACTTTATGAGATTGAATTTAGCAATTGGGCAATATGCCCATTCTTCAAAAACAAAAATGTTTGGTCTTGGCATCACTTGCGTACTGATGGCAGCTGTGTTGACGGGCTGTAATCAATCCGCCTCCTCAGAGCCCAAAAGTACGGCTCAAGATACTTCACTGGAACAGATTCGGAAAAAAGGTGTATTGCGAGTTGGCGTATTTGCCGACAATCCACCGTTTGGTTATGTCGATAGTGTGGGCAAAAATCAGGGCTTTGATGTGGCCTTAGCAAAGCGTGTCACTCAAGATTTACTGGGTGATGAAAATAAAATTCAGTTTGTGGTGGCAGAAGCTGCCAATCGGGTTGAGTTTTTAAAGTCAGGAAAAGTTGATGTGGTTTTTGCCAGCTTTTCGGTGACGCCAGAGCGGCAACAGGTAGTTGATTTTTCCGAGCCTTATTTAAAAGCCTCCTTAGGGATTGTCTCACCCAAAGCCAAAGCCATTACCGATGTTAAAAGTCTCGAAGGCAAAACATTAATTGTAAATAAGGGCTCAAGCTCGGAGATCTATTTCAGTAAAAACTATCCCAAAATTCATTTATTGAAATTTGGACAAAATACCGATGCTTTCAATGCACTGATTGATGGTCGGGGTAATGCCATTTCCCAAGACAGTACCTATGCACTGGCCTGGGCAGCCAAGAATCCGAATTATGTGGCGGGTATTCCACAAATTGGTAACGAGGATTTTATTGCAGCGGGCGTGAAGAAGGGCAATACCCAATTACTGCACTGGCTCAATGATGAAATCAAACAGCTTAGGGCGACAGGTGAAGTTCAGAATATTTATGACCAAACTTTAAAGCCGATTTATGGTGAAAAAGTGAATCCCAATATCTTTTTAGATGTTGATAGCACCAAGTAATAACAGATTTTTAAAACACTAAAAAAGGTGAACGTATGCAAACAATAACATTGTCAAATATTCAAAAATTACTGCTGGCTTCTATATTCAGTTTAGGACTGGCAGCGTGTAATAAAAATCCACAGTCAGCAGAGAAATCCGCTGAGGCCTCAACGCAAGTCTCCAGTATTGAGCAGATCAAGAAAAATGGGGTGGTGCGTATTGGTGTGTTTAGCGATAAGCCACCGTTTGGTTATCTGGATGCACAAGGTAAAAATCAGGGCTTTGATGTGGAAATTGCCAAACATGTGGCCAAAGATTTATTAGGTGATGAAAATAAAGTCCAATTCGTACTGACAGAAGCTGCCAATCGAGTGGAATATCTGAAGGCCAATAAAGTCGATATTATTTTTGCTAATTTCACCGTGACACCAGAGCGTGAACAGGTGGTGGATTTTGCTAAGCCTTATTTAAAAGTCGCCTTGGGTGTGGTGTCTCCGAAAAATAAACCAATTACTGATATTGCCCAATTAAAGGATCAGACCTTATTGGTAAATAAGGGCACGACAGCGGACTCTTTCTTTAGCAAGCAACATCCAGAAATTAAGCTGCAAAAGTATGAGCAAAATACTGAAACTTTTGATGCCTTAAAAGATGGTCGTGGTGCAGCGTTGGCACATGATAATTTATTGGTCTTAGCTTGGGCAAAAGAGAATCCAAATTATACAGTCGGCATTACCAATCTAGGTGAGCAGGATTTGATCGCACCCGCAGTTCAGAAAGGTAATAAGGAGTTGTTGGATTGGTTAAATCAAGATTTGGAAAAACTCGCCAAACAAGGAGTCATCCATCAAGCTTATGAAAAGACTTTAAAACCTGTTTATGGCGATGGTATTCCTGCCAAAGATTTAATTATTGAATAATCATTTTTCAATTGATTTAAAAGCCAAGCGAGGTTGAATCTCGCTTGGCTTTTTATTATTAAAAATCGATGTGTATTACAAAGTATAGACAGTGGTCAAAAAAACTGCCGATTAGAATAAAAAAAACACAGAGAAAAAGCAGATGCAAACCACAGAAATAGATTTTATCGTGAAAGATACCATGACCGCATTGGCGTTTTATGAGCAGGTTTTTGAGGTCGAAAGAATTGAAGTCGGTGATTTTGTGCTTGGACAGAATAGTGTGATTATGAGTATTCATGGGGTTCATTTTCATATGCTGGATGAAAACCCAGATTTCCAATTGCTGGCACCTATCCAAGAAAGCTATATCCCGATTTGGTTTAATATTACCGTCACTGATATCGAGCAAACATTGCAGCAAGCGGTTGATGCGGGCGCAGCTGTCATTCAGGCGGTGCAAGATATGCCTAAAATGGGCATCAAAAATGCCATGTTTAAAGATCCGTTTGGATATATGTGGTTATTGCATCAGGTACTTGTAGTCGTAGATTATGAAACTCGGGCTCAATTATTGGAGCAACAAGGCTTCCAGCGTAAATCTGGTTAACAAATCAGTCGATAAAAATGCAATGTCATATAGCAAGCATGCATATTTGTTGATGCTTGCTGTACTTCGCTTTTCTGATCTTAATCCTAAAAGAACTTGGTCAAGCTAAACACGGCGGCAGTTTTAACGCCTTTTTTATTGCTGTCGGAATAACCAGAGCTATCGAGGTTGGTTCCAATCGCAGCCAGTTCCGCACTTAAGTTCATCGGTTTGTAATTATAATTCGCTGCAATTTTCCAATCGATAAAATGATCTTTCGGATCTCCTCCATAAATTTCTCGGCTTGCTTTGGAATAGCCTAAGCTTGCAACGGCACCAAAGTTGGTTTCGGCAATGGGAGTGGTATATAAAAGGTTAAAATACCAATTATTGACATTTTCACCAACGCTTTGGCGAATGGTTTTTCCTCCATATTGAGGGGTATAGCTGATGCTCGGTGTAAAGCTATCATTATTGTTCAAAGTGTTATTGATGATTAGCTTGAGATAATATTCATTATAATTTAAGTCACTTTTGCCGACATAATTATAGCGCAGCATACCGATATCGAGGCTGGGTTGGAATTTCCCTAAGCTTATCGGAGTCGTATAGCCAATAAAAGGATCGAGTTCTAAGTGTGCTTCATCACCAAAATCGACATTTGATGCAAAAGCCGCAGCATAGAATCCTGAGGAATGGCTTAAAAGAAAGTTACCTTGCAACGCTGCATCGTTTTTGGTTTGAGTTTGACCACGCCAGCGATATTCACTGGCTAAAGCGACATTCCCACTCAGAACTAAATTCGATGTTACGGGCTGATCTGATGCAAATGCATAATTTGACGAGCAAGCTGTAATCAAAACCACTAATTGATGAAAACCTTTCATAACATCCTCAACATATGAGTTAAATTTGATGTGATGTATGTTAGGTTTTAATTGATTGATAAATAATAAAATTATCGTAAAATATGCGTAAAGAAAGCATAAATTTTTAACGCATATTTTATAGACTATTGATTCACTTTTAATACTTCTGTGGTACTGGTACTTAAAAGAATTCCCTCATTTGAGGTGGGTATCATCAAGGGAACAGGTTTTCCTGTTGATTTTTCAATCAGGACAGAATGCGCTTCATTTTCCCCAAATAAATATTGTTCACCCCATTGGCGTAATGAAACCACGATCGGGAATAGCTGTTTTCCTTGCTCCGTCAAAATATATTCTTGATAAGCCGTGCCATCTGAAGCGGCTTGCATTTCCAGAATTTCAGCATCAATTAATTTATGCAGCCGGTTGGACAAAATATTACGTGCAACACTTAGACTGCGTTGTAGATCACCAAAGCGATGTATCCCATCCATCACATCTCGAATAATTAGCAATGACCAACGATCTCCAATCACATCAACACAACGTGCAACAGGGCAAGGTTCATCTAGGGAAATTTTATCTGGTGACATCGGATTCTCGGAACAGTTAGATCAGACTAGTTGCATTTTAAAACTAGATGGCTTATGGTTCAACTAGTTTTAATTTGAAACTAGTTTGGTCTTGCGATGAATAGTCCCTGTACATCGGCTTTATCACAAAATGAAAAGCATCTTTTAATCCAGTCAAAAAAATTGCCGACCAGTTTGGTGTGGTTGTTCGCCATTGCAAGTGGGCTTAGTGTTGCCAATGTCTATTATGCGCAACCATTGCTTGATGCAATTGCAACGGATTTGGCAATCAGTTATGCCGCTGTTGGCAGTGTCATTCTCGTGACTCAAATTGGCTGTACGGTCGCTTTATTATTGTTAGTTCCATTGGGGGATCGAGTCGATCGCAGACGTTTAATGCTATTACAGCTATTCGGATTGGTACTTGCATTGAATGCTGTAAGTATCACTAAAACGGCTGTGGGCTTATTTGCAAGTATGTTTGCTGTTGGCATGTTAGGGACTGCCATGACACAGGGACTGATTGCCTATGCTGCAAGTGTGGCCGAATCCCATGAGCGTGGATATGTCGTAGGTACAGCACAAAGTGGTGTGTTTATCGGATTGTTATTAGCACGTGTTTTTGCTGGAGGTGTGAGCGATTTAGCAGGATGGAGGAGCGTATATTTTTGTGCAGCAATACTGATGTTGATGATTGCAATACCCCTATGGAAATCCTTGCCACAACGATCCAATACACCAAATATGCTGGGTTATCCTCGCTTGATTTTGTCGATGTTAAGTTTGCTTTATCACAATAAGCTCTTACAAATACGAGGCATATTGGCATTGCTGATGTTTGCAGTGTTTAATATTTTTTGGAGTGCATTGGCATTATTGTTGAGTTCTCCTCCTTATCAGTATTCCCATACCGCTATTGGTGCATTTGGTTTGGTTGGGGCACTGGGGGCATTAATGGCCACAAAAGCTGGACAATGGGCAGATCAAGGCTTTGTACAAAGAACCAGTGCTTTTGCATTGCTCGTCATCTTATTGTCTTGGTTGGCATTCGCTCAAATGGAATACTCAATTGTGGCATTAATCATCGGTATTTTATTACTGGATCTAGGCGGGCAAGCCTTACATGTCACCAATCAAAGCATGATCTTGCAAACTGGACAGGACAATCAAAGCCGCTTAATTGGACTGTATATGTTGTTCTATGCCGCAGGCAGTGGATTAGGAGCAATCACTACAACCATCACCTATGCAAAAGCGGGATGGTATGGTGTTTGCCTACTAGGTGCCTGCGGAAGTCTAATGGCATTATTATTTTGGGGCTTAACACGGCATGTTAAATAGTCATTAGACACTGTGTAGAAACATAAGGTTAATTGAGAGATATTAAATCAGCATCAACATTATAATAAATCAATCGATTCCAACAACGGTCGTAATATACGCGGTCACCATGAGAATCAAAAAGCCCAAAGACATTTCAAACAAAATGGCATAGCCCAACTGTTTTGCAAATTGGGGCTGTTGCAAACGTGGGGTGAAATACCATTTATTAAAAGCAGCTAATAGTAAGATGCAGATCACCAATAGCAGTTTAATGATAAAACCTTGCCCATAAGGCGTTGCGATGAGGGTATTAAAATCCTTAAACAAAAGCAGGGCAATGCTGGCGCCACATGCAATTAAAACCGCCACAATAAATGCCGCAATCCGCCCAAATAAATGCATAGCTTGTTTTAATGGCAGTCCACTTATGCTGTGGCTGGTTTTCCAAAGTGGGTACAGTGATCCCATCCAAACAGACATGACCAGTACATGGATGGTCAATAAAAACTGAGCAAAAATGGATAAATTGGTGACATGACCCAGTTGAGAAAAACTATATACAATAAGCACTAATGGAATAGCGAAGAAGATTTTCTCAAAGCTTCTGATACTGGTACTTTTTTGATGAAGTTTCACGAAAAGCAGTGTAAGTATTAGTGCAAAGCTGACAATACGAATCAGATGAATATGCCCCGTTGAGGTATTCAGTACAATATTGATATAGGTCAAATCAAACATGCCGAAGAGACCTGTGTTTGCAAAGCTACCAATCAAAAGCAAGAAAGCTAAAGTGCTAGAGATCAATCCTAACACTGCACCTAGTGTCATATATTGGACAATGGTCCTTTTTATTGCAGTATAACGATCCAGTAGGAAATAACAGAATGAACCGCCGATGACCATAATCATGCCGAGATAAAGGCTTACTTTGTTGAACCAAGCTGCAAACATCCAGTATTCAGACATTATTTTTCTTCCCTTTTATCAATAGCTCAGCAACCCATGCTGTAGCCAAGCTATTCATATATTTTTAATGGTAGTTGCCTTATTTCAAGGTGAAGCTATATTCACCATTCATGTTATGTCCGTCTTTGCCCATGGTGCTCCAAAGTACGTTATATTTGCCTTTTTTCAGTATTGGCAAAGCAACATCAAAGGTTTTTTTCAAGTCATGGCTGACTTTGTAATTCAGCGGTACTGCTTGGCTTTGTTCATCTAAAATTTGGATTTTCATTAACATCACCTTATCAGCAAAATTAAGGCTGAGATTTTTAGGTTGAGCAGAAACAGTGGTGTTTGCAGCTGGGGTGGAACTCATTAAGCTGACATGAGCAAAAGCACTTGAGGTGGCAATGATCATTGTTGTACCAACAAAAAGATTGCGTAATAGGGTTTTACTTTTTTGAGAAAAATTCATTTTTGATCCTCTTTGAAGCATGATGAGTTGGGGATGGCACAAAGCGCGCCATCTGATTTCATCTTTTATTATCAAAGCGATATCGGTACATTTACGCGACGTGGAAATTACTTTTCTGTCATTTTGATGCCGACAGACTTGGCTTTAAGCTACGAAGTACAATAGGTAGGGATAGGATGTAAATCATGACCACACTCAACCAGATTGCACCCGGCCAGTCGGATTGAAAGTGGAAATATAAGGTTGAGAACAACAACGGGGCAAACATTGAGGCCAAACTAATTGTCGATGCAATAATTCCTTGAAATTGACCTTGCTGTTCAGGCGAGACTTTTTGTGAAGCTAAGGCTTGCAAAGAGGGTGTACCAATACTACCGAGGGCGAAAATTGGCATGATGGCAAAAATCATCCAGCCTTGCTGTGCAAAAGCCATCACCACTAAGGCAATAGCGCTATAGCCCATGCCGATTAAGACTGTATTTCGATTGCCAAAGCGTTTGGATGCATGTTGGGGAACAAAAGCTTTAACCAACATTTGGCACAAACCAAACATTCCCAAAGAAAGACCTACCCAGAAACCATTCCATTGAAAGGCGGCATGCCCCCATAACGCCCAACAAACTGCATAAGCCTCACCTGTAGCGCTAAAGATAAAGAAAATCGCAATCAGGGGCAGCACATTGGGGATAGATCGAAGTGAAGCAAATGATTTAAATGGATTAAGGGAAGCGGCTCGATCTTTTTCGAGATTTGCAGTTTTCGATTCAGGCAGTGCCCAATAGGCTAATAAAAAGTTGAGCGCTGAAAGGATGGCTGCGACGAGAAAAGGAAGCCTGAGCCAGTATTCACCGAGCAAACCACCAAGGATTGGTCCAATGATAAAACCAGCACCAAACATGGCACTGATTAAGCCAAAGTATTGTGCGCGTTGCTCTGGTTTAGAAATATCTACCAGATAAGCAGACGCAACGGACATATTGGCGCTGCTCATGCCTGCAACGATACGACCAATCAATAACAGCGCAAAGCTATGGGAAAAGCTTAAACATAGATAGTTGATCGCTGAACCTGCCAGTGACAGCAGCAGAATTGGGCGCCGTCCAAACTTGTCACTTAATGTGCCGAGAATAGGTGAAAAAATAAATTGCATGGCAGCATAGAGACTACCGAGCAGACCGATGTACAGCGCAGTTTGGTGATTATGGGTAATATCTTGAAGTAAGGCGGGCAAGATTGGAAAAATCAGCCCGATTCCGATTGCATCTAAAGCAATGGTCGAAAAAATAATAAATAGAGAGCGATTCATAAAGCGTCCTATCGAAAAAGCAGGCACAGCAATGCTGCGAAAACCTGTTAACGATGCCTGATAACAACTCAAGCCCTGATGAACGCTGACCGAATCTTAAAGAGAGGGATATGTGTCGATGCATTCTTTTATAAAATCAAAAAAGACATCAATTTTTCGCGGTTTTTTTATCGTAACAATGGAAATGAATGGATTTAACAATCCACTCATTTGTTGAAAATTTTAGCACTAAAAATAGCAAAGGTACAAGATTGTATGAAAATTAAGCAGATACGCTGTGGCAGTTGCACATCGCATATCTGCTGAGGAAATAATTATTTTTTGGTATTCGGTAAAAATGCAGTCATAAAACCTAAGAGTGGTAGGAACGAGCAGAGCTTATATACCCACACAATACCATGCGTATCGGCCAAATGACCGAGACCTGCTGCACCAATTCCACCAATACCGAACATAAGACCGAACATCAAACCAGCAACCATACCGACACGACCAGGTACTGCTTCTTGTGCATAGACCACTAAGGCAGAAAATGCTGAAGACATGACTAAGCCAATAATAATGACCAGTATTGCCGTGCCAGTTAAGCCGACATAAGGCAACATCAGCGCAAATGGGGCAATGCCTAAGAATGACACCCAAATCACTGCTTTACGGCCAATACGGTCTCCAACTGGACCTCCAGCAAAAGTACCTAATGCAACGGCACCTAAAAATATAAATAGATACAGCTGAGAGGTTTGAATAGAAACATTAAAGCGTTCGATCAGATAGAAAGTAAAATAATTGGTAATCGCTGCGATATAGATAAATTTGGCAAACATCAACACACAGATGACGGCCATGGCCTGAATCACCTGTTTACGCGTCAAGGTCGAAATGGCACGTTGACTGGCGAGGCGTTGTGCAGGTGCTTGTTTGACTAACCATTTGGTGACACGTAATAAAACAAATATGGCTAAGGCCGCAACCAAAACAAATAAGCCTATTGCCCCTTGTCCATTCGGAATAATCACTGCCGCAGCCATTAATGGTCCAATCGCAGAACCGGTATTGCCGCCAACCTGAAACATGGATTGGGCTGTACCAAAACGTCCACCTGAGGCTGTGCGGGCGATGCGAGAAGCTTCAGGATGAAAGGTCGATGAACCAACCCCAATTAGTGCGGCAGCAAAGAGTAAACTTTGAAAACTACCTGCAATTGCCATCAATCCAATGCCGATGAGTGTGGCAACCATCCCTGCGGGCAGCAAATAGGGCTTTGGATGTTTATCGGTATAGAGGCCAATCCACGGTTGTAACAAGGATGCCGTAATTTGATAGACCAAGGCAATCCAGCCAATTTCAGCAAAACTTAATGAAAATTCGGCTTTTAGCATTGGATAACTTGCAGTCACCACAGCTTGAATCGAATCATTTAACAGATGGGCAAAAGCGACTGCACCGACTACACGCAATACCAATTTCTGGGGTTGATCATTCGGTGGAAATTGCGTTTGTGGAAATGTCTGCTCAAGAGTACCTGTATTGCTTGCCATGATTGCTCCAGCACGTTGTATCCGCTTGAATTGTGATACGGAAAGAAGGTTTGTTTTTCAGTGTTTTTATCCTAAACTGAACAGAAAGCGGCCCACAATCATATTTGGGACAGATAGTATCGAGTTCAGGCCATTTTCAGGGATGAGGGCAATGCGCAATATTCAGGTCAATGATTTTCAGGATGTGCCCCGCAATGTAATGGCAACTGGCAATGATTATCCAGATGGTCATCTTCTCGCGAGTCATCGCCATAGCAGAGGTCAATGTCTATATGCGATTACAGGAGTGCTAACGGTAATAACTCATACAGGCAGTTGGGTGGTTCCACCGAAACGCGCGCTTTGGATTCCTGCGGGGATTGACCATGAAGTACATATGGGTGGGATCACCAAAACACGTAGTGCCTATATTCTTCCAGAAGCTGCGCTGCAGGCAGATTTGCCTATGCATTGTGCAGTGATCAATGTCTCGCCGTTATTGCATGAGCTACTGTCTACAGCAGTTGATCTCCCTGCCGAATATGACTTTGGGGGGAGAGATGATTATTTAATGCGATTGATCATTGCAGAAATTGCACTCATGCCAGAGCTGCCATTAAGTGCCCCTTTACCTCAAGAGCCGCGTTTAGCTGCCTTGTGTTTGCAATTGTTGAAGACACCGAGCTTAGATTATGATCTTGATCAAATTGCAGCACAGGTCGGGATGAGCCGTCGTAATTTCACCCGAATTTTTAGGCAGCAAACGGGGATGAGTTTTAGCAATTGGCGACAACAGGCCTGCTTACTCAATGCCTTGACCCGAATGGAATTGGGGCAATCGATTACCAGTGTAGCGATGGAGCTGGGTTATAGCAGCAGCAGTGCTTTTACTGCTGCGTTTAGACGTTCTTTGGGGGCTGCACCACGTTTTTATTTACAAGGAAAATAACCAAAAAAACCGCACGCATGTGCTAATTTAGCTGTATTGACGATTATTATTCAGCATCTATTTATCTCCACAGCTGCAAACGATAGACATGATAAAATTATGATTTCATTATTAAAACGCTTAGCTTTGTCTCATCAAGGTTTAGAAAAAAATAATAGCTTTGGTGAAGGGTTATCTGGAACACAGAAGGCCATTGAACATCTGGGTTATGTGCAAATTGATACCATTTCCGTGGTGGAGCGCGCGCATCATCATGTGTTGTGGAGTCGGGTACCGAATTATCAATTGAGCCACTTAAATCAGTTGGTACAAGCGCAACAGATCTTTGAACACTGGGCACATGCAGCTTCATATCTTCCAATGCAAGATTATCGTTATGCCATGCCTTTGATGAATGCGATTCGCAATGGCGAGAGCCGTTATTTCAAAGGCGATCAGCAATTGATGCATGAGATTCTGGCGCAGGTGAAAGCTGAAGGTAGCATACGTCTCAGACATATGGACAAAGGTAAGCGGGAGGGCTCTGCTGGTTGGTGGAATGCTGGACCAAGTCGTAAGGCACTTGAACAGTTATTTATGCAAGGCGATTTAATGATCTGTGAACGTAATGGCATGGAAAAAGTCTATGATTTAACTGAACGTTGCATACCGCAGGGCATTGATTTAAGTACGCCAACACTACAGGAATATGCGCAGTATTTATTAAAGACCACCATACGCGCGCATGGCGTATTTACTTGGAAGCAATTGCTACATTTAAAAACTAACAAGGATTTACGTGAAATCATGCGTAAATTACTCGATGAGCAGATTGATGCTGGTGTACTCCAAACCATAAAAATTGAAAATGGAAACACTGTTTATGTTGCCAGTGCGGTGTTGGAATATGCACCGATTATCCCTGCGGAGGTAAAAATCTTGTCTCCTTTTGATAATCTGGTGATTCATCGTGAGCGGTTGAGTACATTATTTGAATTTGATTATCGCATTGAATGTTATGTGCCTGCCGCCAAAAGGCAATATGGCTATTTTTGCTTACCACTACTTTATGCGGATCGTTTGGTCGGGCGCATCGATTGTAAAGTGCATCGCCGCGAAAAAAGACTAGAAGTGATTCGTCTGCATTTGGAAGATCCTAATATGCAGGATCGCGATGAATTTTTGCAGGCATTAGAGCTTGAATTGCATCGTTTTGCTCAATTTAATCAGAGTACCTTACTCGATTGGAATCGAAACAAATTGGGATGAGCTCTGACTGAGTGATCTTTTACATTGGATCGGCTCAGTCAGTGGTTGAATGAATCATTAAGGTTTATTGATGAGCTTGCTTGAAAGTTCATCCCAGCGTTGATTTGCGCTTTGCATCGCCTGCATTTTGATATGTCCAAAACCACGGACTTCAGCAGGTAATTCAGCAATTTGTTCTGCAATAGACAAATCATAGCTGTTTGGTGATGAGATCAGTGTTTCAACAAAGGCGATGTAGCGATCACGCCATGCATGCTCATGTTGACGTTCTTGTTGACGTGCAAAAGGATCAAAGAAACTTTCGCGCAGCCATTGTAAGCGGGCAAGTAGCATCATCGGGAAACGCATCCAGTAACCAAAAATACGTTTGCGTACATTGGTACCCAGTGTAGGTGGTGCGAGGTGGTAGGATAAACGCACACCGCGCCCGAATTGCGATTCGATTGATTTTTTAAAGCTGGCACCTGTCAACAGGCGGGCAACTTCATACTCATCTTTATAGGCCATTACACGATACAGCTGTGTGGCGATTGTGGTTGCAAGCGCTTCAGGCAACATTTTAGACGCTTGTTCTGCAAGATTTCTATATGTATCAGCATAAGCATCATTCCAATAATCTTGCAAACGGACTGAACGATCATGAATCAGTTCTGGCAGCGTTTGCGGTGCATTTTGTTTTGGCAAACTGTCGAGTAGACGCTTCGCCAGATCTGGATCGCTTGCAAGATGACAACCTACGCGGAAAGCTTCAAGATTCTTTTCAACTGCTGTGCCATTAAGTTGAATGGCTTTTTCAATACTTTCACGCAGTAATGGAATCTGACCAGATTGCCATGCCATTCCCAGCAAGATCTGATTGGCAAAGATGGCATCACCCAAGACCTGAGTGGCAATACGTGCAGCAGGTAAAGATACCAGTTTACCTTGGTCGACATGACCACGAAGACGATTGATCAAATCCGTAATTGGCGCAAACCAGTCACGTTTATTAATAAAGTCAGATGTCGGTGAGCTATCTTCATTGACAATGACCATTGCATTTGGTTTTAAACGTGACAAGGCTGCATTACTGCCTGCCACCACTGCATCGGCACCAATAAGAAGGTCACATTGACCCGTAGGGATTTTGGTTGCGGAAATTTGCTCGTCATCTGAGGCCAATTGAACATAGGAATAAACTGTACCGCCTTTTTGAGCCAGTCCTGCCATGTCCATGACGCGTGCTGCTTTACCTTCCAGGTGCGCGGCCATTCCCAATAATGCGCCGACGGTGACCACACCTGTACCACCCACACCACCAACCATGATTCGGCTTGGTGTCGTATCAAGTTGAGGAAGAATCGGATGTTCAGGCCAACCCGTAGCAAAACCCTCAAACTTGGCTGGACGTTTCATATCGCGTGTATGCACGGTCACAAAACTTGGGCAGAAACCTTCTACACAGGTAAAGTCTTTATTACAGCTACTTTGGTTAATTTGACGTTTAGTACCTAAAGTCGTTTCTACGGGTTCAATTGAAAGACAATTTGATTTTTTCGAGCAATCGCCACAGCCTTCACAAATATCGCTATTGATGTAGAGGCGTTCAGCAGGGTCAGGATAAGCATCACGTTTACGGCGACGACGTTTTTCGCTGGCACAGGTTTGCACATAGATTAAAGCGGTCACACCCGAAATATCACGCAATTCACGTTGTACTGCATCAAGATCATTGCGATGGCGGATTTCGACATGTGGCGCAAGGTGTTCTTCAGCATGGATCAGCTCAGGTTCATCCGTTACGATTACCTGCTTTTTAATGCCTTCTGCATCAAGCTGGCGGGTCAGTTGCGCGACACTCAAATGTCCATCGACATGTTGTCCGCCAGTCATGGCAACTGCATCGTTATAAAGGATTTTATAGGTGATGTTGATATTGGCTGCGATGGCTTGTCGAATTGCCAAATAGCCTGAATGGAAGTAGGTTCCATCACCGAGATTGGCAAAAATATGCTTTTCATTGGTAAAGTGCGATGCACCCGCCCAGCTCACACCTTCGCCGCCCATTTGCGAGAAAGTTTCCGTGCCGCGATCCAGTGATACCGCAATATAGTGACAACCGATACCGCCTAGGGCGCGACTGCCTTCTGGCACCACGGTGGAGGTATTATGCGGACAACCGCTACAGAAATAAGGTTTGCGGTCTGCCAGATCCAGCACACGGCGTGACTCTTGTTCTGCTTTTTGCAATAAATCGATGCGATTCTGAATTTGTTGTCTTAAATTCTCAGGTAAATCGAGTTGCAGAAAACGTGCTGCCAGCATTTTGGCAATCGGTTCAGGTTGAAACTCGTAATGCCCAATCAGCGGTGCTTCTTTAAATGAGGTACTCCATTCGCCTTTACCATGGATCGCTTTGCCGATCACATGTGGGCGTTGCTCATCAGGCAGGGAATACAATTCATCTTTAATTTGTGCTTCCAGAATAGGACGTTTTTCTTCGACCACAATCAGCTCTTGTAAACCCTCGGCAAATTCACGCAGACCTTGTGGTTCCAAAGGCCAGATTAAACTTACTTGATAGACCCGTAGCCCAAGTTGTTGCGCTGTTTCATTTTCAATGCCGAGAATGCGCAAGGCTTCAATGGTATCGAGATAACCTTTACCACTGGCTGCAATACCAATACGGGCATGCTCACAAGGCCATGTGATCTGATTCAGTTGATTGGCACGGGCATAGGCCAATACTGCAGGTAAGCGATATTGATATAGCCGTTGTTCTTGTTGGATACCATGATCTGGCCAGCGGATATGGATGCCATCGGCAGGTAGCTCGATTTCAGGTAAAACAGGTGTGACACGATCGAGATCCACAATGACCGAAGCCGAAGTTTCAACAATTTCACTGACCAGTTTCATTGAGGTCCAGACCCCAGCAAAACGTGACATGGCAATGGCATGGACGCCCAAATCGAGAATATGTTGCACCGAAGTTGGATAGAAAATTGGAATGCCACAACCCATCATCACATGTTCGGATTGATGGGGAACAGTCGATGATTTACAGGAATGGTCATCACCAAATAGGGCAACCACACCACCATGTTCGGCAGTTCCTGCAAGGTTGGCATGGCGGAGTACGTCACCTGAGCGGTCTACACCTGGGCCTTTACCATACCACCATGCGCTCACACCATCATATTTGCCTTGACCTGCAAGATTGGCTTGCTGGGTGCCCCAGATTGCGGTTGCTGCTAAATCTTCATTAATACCGGGTTGAAAGACGACATGATGATCTTTAAGTATGCCTCCAATTTGCCAAAGGAAATTGTCATAGTTACCGACAGGAGAACCGCGATAACCTGAAATAAAGCCGGCAGTGTGCAACCCGTTCAACTCATCACGACGAGTCTGTGCTAGAGGTAATCGAACCAGTGCCTGAATGCCTGTCATATAGGCCGAACCGTGATCACTGATATATTTATCGTCCAGTGATACATCTTTAGTAGCGATCATTTTTGGAGTAACTTTTGTCGCTATATTCATTTATGTCTCCTTAGAATTGTGTGTAGTTTTGACTACTTTCTTTTTTCAACATCCGGTTGAATATTTGGAGTAAGTACATATTTTAAAAAGATTGATCAGCGGCGTTCGCTAAAAAAGCTGCTCAATCAATGTACATATTTGTCATTGTGGTTGATCCAGACTGGTGCAACAATGCGTAATTTAGAAAAAGATATTTACGTTATGCGCAAAAATCTTGATGGTGGATTGCTACATGCAATGCATGCCTTCCTGAAAGTGATTGATAGCGGGAGTTTCACGGCTGCCGCTGAACAGATGGAACTGACAACTGCGCAAGTTTCGCGATTAATTAGCGAATTAGAAGGGCGTTTAGGTACAAAACTACTACAACGATCAACCCGCCAGCATGCCTTGACCGAGATCGGTGAAACTTATGCCGAGCAGTGTCGCCAAGTACTGGCGATGGTGGAGGAATCCGAAGCCCAAGCGATGGGCATGGCAGCCAGACCACAAGGGCGATTGCGAGTGTTGAGTATGGCCAGTTTTGGTCATCACTATCTGGCACCGATGATGGCAGAATTTTGTCAAACTTATCCTGAACTTACAGTTGAATATCGTACCTCACAGAATGTGCCTGATTTGTTAGGTAAGGGCATTGATGTCAGTTTGTATCTGACAGAATCATTGGCAGATTCAAGATTTGTGGCACGTCGAATTGGTACCATCTTTTCGGTGTTATGTGCATCACCTGCATACTTGGAAAAGTATGGCGAACCTCAAATACTGGAGGATTTACAGAAGCATGCCTGCTTACGTTTGGTCAATCCCTCAATTACCCCACAATGGCACCTGATCAGTGAAAATAGCTGTTCTTATCAGATTGATATCAATGGTCCCTTGATTGCTGATACGCCTGAGTTGCTTTTGGATGTGGTACAGCAGGATATGGGGATTGCATTGCTGCCGACATTCTCATCGATTGATGCGATTCGGGAAGGGCGACTGCGCCGTATTTTACCTGCTTGGCGATCACCTGATATTGGAGTGTATACCTTATTGCCATCGCGTCATTTTGTAGATGCAAAAACACGGGCATGGTTGGAGTGGGTCGAGCAGCATATTTCTCCTAAAATCCAAAAGGATACGGATTATTTTTTATAAATAATTTTGAGGCGTGTTAGAAAAAGGATCAAAAGAATAAGAATTAAAATTAAAACTAGAAAATGCTTCTTTAGAAAGAGGCATTTCGTACAGAGATAAATATTATATTTCAATAAATCGCATAGACGAGTTTCGTCCCACGATCGACATGTAACGAGAAAAAGGTGAGAGCTAATGAGCAGAGCAAGCTTCATTGATCAAGCTTGCCGCCAAACGATAAGTGAATCCGAATCTAGATATCACTAAGCACACTTTGTTTGCCAGTAGGCATTGCTGTAATTGGATAAGCTTTTTCGGTTGAGTACATGGCTAATATTTTGGCTGGCTTGCATCAGTTTTTCTAAATCAATCCCCGTTTCAAAACCCATATGGGAGAGTAAATAGAAAAGATCTTCGGTCGCAATATTGCCAGAAGCGCCTTTGGCATAGGGGCAACCACCCAGTCCCGCAAGGGATGAATCAAACACACGAATGCCTTGTTGTAAGGACTGGTAAATATTGGCAATCGCCATGCCATAAGTATTATGGAAATGTCCTGCCAAAACTTTGCTGTCGAGTTCAGCCAGACAGGCTTGCCAAACCTTTTGAACGCGATCTGGTGTTGCTGTGCCAATGGTTTCACCTAAAGACACTTCATAGCAGCCAATGTCATAAAGCCGTTTAACCACCTTTACCACTTGCTCAGGAGCAATTGCACCTTCATAAGGACAATCGACAATACAAGAGACATATCCGCGCACACGGATATTCTGCGCTTTAGCGGCACTTAGTACATCAGCAAATTTCTCAAAGCTCTCGTCGATTGAGCAGTTGATATTTTTACGGGTAAAGCTTTCAGAAGCTGCGGTAAATACCGCAACCTCCTTGCATCCCACCGCCTGAGCAGTCTCAAAGCCTTTGATATTTGGCGTGAGTAGGCTTAAATTCAGATCGCTACCTTGTTGGAGCTGTTTAAACAGCTCATCGCTTTGTGCCATTTGTGGTACCCATTTGGCAGACACACAGGAACCGACTTCAATTGATTTTAAACCAGCAGCAATTAAATCATGAATGAAGTTTAGGCGTTGTTCGACGGTCAACGCTTGTTTTTCGTTTTGCAGACCATCTCGGGGGCCAACTTCCACGATTTTGACAAACTCACTCATGCAACTTCCTCCTGCAAAGGCTGAAATTCCACCAGTTCATCACCAGCTTTGACCTGATCACCGACCTGAAAATAGGCATCAACAATCACGCCATCTTGCGGTGCACGAATGGTGTATTCCATTTTCATGGCTTCAAGCGTCATTAAAATATCGTCTTTTTTGACATTATGATTAGCGCCGACCAGAACCTGTGTTACCACACCCGGCATGGGTGCTTTGAGATGGCCTTGATCTGCTTGGCTATCGTCCTGATGATAATCTTGAAGAATATAGCCAAACTTATGGCTTTGTCCCGTATGGAACAGGGTAATGCCTTGCAAACTCTGGTTAAAAGACAGTTTCTGCTGGGTGCCATTAATATGAGTCACAGCGCTATGCGCATCCAGCAATTGTCCAGAAATCTGGTAACTTTCACCGTTATATTCAGCATTAAAACCGTGTTCTGCCGAACTTAGCTTGATGTGAATAGTCTGATCTAAATAGCTCAGTTTAATCTTTTGCTGAAAAGCAATATTTAAACGCCATAGCGGTTGTGCTTGCCATAACTGTTTTTGGCTAGAGTGGTTGTGATTGAGTTTGCTTAAAAACTCGATAAAGGCCGTGGCGACTACCAATTCAGGTTTAATTTGTTCAGGGCGGAACAAGAAATCCTGTTCATGCTGAATCAGGTTGGTATCCAGTTTGGCCTGTTTAAATGAATCACAGCGTACAATTTTTTCCAGAAAGGCAATATTATTCCCTAAACCATCGACGTGGAATTGACCGAGCGCATGTTGCATTTGGATCAAAGCCGCTTCACGGTTTTTGCCCCATACAATCAATTTGGCAATCATTGGGTCGTAATAGGTGGTGATTTCATCACCTTCAACAATGCCGCTGTCAACACGGACAGACTGGTTTTGTGTTGGGTAGTGTAGATAGTCAATTTTGCCGATGGCAGGTAAGAAGCCTTTTTCAGGTTCTTCGGCATAGATACGTGCTTCAAGCGCATGACCATGAATCTGTAATTGATGTTGCAGTTTCGGTAGCGGCTCACCATCAGCGACACGCAATTGCCATTCGACCAGATCTTCACCAGTAATCATTTCGGTGACAGGGTGTTCGACTTGTAGACGGGTATTCATTTCCATGAAATACGCGGTACCGTCTTGTTCCACAATAAACTCGACTGTACCCGCACCGACGTAATCCACTGCACGGGCAGCATCAATCGCAGCCTGACGCATGGCATCCAGTTTTTCACTTGGCATTTGTGGTGCAGGGGCCTCTTCGAGTACTTTTTGGTGGCGGCGTTGTACAGAGCAGTCGCGTTCAAACAAATGCACATAGTTGCCATGTGTATCGCCAAACACTTGAACTTCAATATGGCGGGGTTGAATCACATAACGCTCAATTAACACGTCATCATTACCAAAGCTAGATTTAGCTTCACGTTTACACGAGGCTAAGGCATGCAGAAAATCTTCACTGCGTTCAACCAGACTCATGCCTTTACCACCGCCGCCAGCACTGGCTTTAATTAAAACAGGATAGCCAATTTGGTCTGCCTGTTGCTTTAAAAAGTCGGCATCTTGATTGGTTCCGTGATAACCCGGTGTTAAAGGAACGCCTGCTTTTTCCATCAAGGCTTTAGAGGTCGCTTTGAGACCCATGGCTAGAATCGCATCCACGGGTGGGCCAATAAAGCAAATATTGTGTTGCTGACAAGCGAGGGCAAATTGGTCATTTTCGGACAAGAAGCCGTAACCCGGGTGAATCGCTTGGCTGCCAGTATCAATCGCTGCCTGAATAATACGATCCACTTGTAAATAGCTTTGTGTGGCAGGGGATTGCCCAATATAAATCGCTTCATCGGCCAATTTAACATGCTGTGCATTGGCATCTGCATCTGAATACACTGCAACCGTTGCAATACCGAGTTTTTTTGCAGTACGAATCACACGGCAGGCAATCTCGCCACGGTTCGCAATTAAAATCTTTTCAAACATTGTGATCGTCCTGAATTGTTGTTATTGGGAGGTGGAAGTCCACGCAGGTTGTTGTTTATTTAAAAAGGCATTCAGACCATCTTTTGCTTCGCTACCTTGACGAACTTGAGCAATATGCTGTGCAGTTTGCTTGAGCAAATCATCACTCATAGTTTGGTGGCTGACCATCTGAATTAACTGTTTTGATGCAGCCTGCGCCTGAGGTCCACCGAGTAACAGTGCATCAATGATTTCTTGAACTTTTTGGTCCAAGTCTTCGGCATCAGCAACTTCATGAGCTAGGCCAATCTGCTTGGCGTCGCGTGCTGAAATACGTTCCGCAGTTAAGAAGTAACGAGAAGCCTGTCGAGCACCAATAGCACGAATCACATAGGGACTGATGGTCGATGGTGCAAGGCCGAGTCGAACTTCTGAAGTCGCAAATTTGGCGTCAGTACTGGCAATACAAATATCACAGGCCGATGCCAAGCCCATACCACCACCAAAGGCAATACCATGCACACGCGCAAGTGTCGGTTGCTTTAAGGTCGCGAGTGCATTGAGCATTTGTGCAAGTTTGAGCGCATCGGCTTCATTCTCAGCAGAAGAGGCTTGACCTGCCTGTTTCATCCAGTTCAGATCGGCACCTGCTGAAAAGCTTTTGCCACGTCCAGCCAAGACCACCACACGCACATCATCACGCTGATTTAAGCTGTTAAAGCAGGCATGTAATTCTTCAATCACCGTAGTATTAAAGGCATTGTGCAGTTCAGGTCGATTGAGCCAAACATAGGCCACTTGACCGTGTCGTTCCAGTTGTAAAAATTGATAGCTCATAGACACCTCTTACATGCGGAACACGCCGAACTTGGTCGGCTGAATTGGTGCATTCAGCGCAGCAGCAAGGCTCAGCCCCAGCACATGACGGGTTTGAGCAGGGTCAATCACGCCGTCATCCCAAAGGCGGGCAGAGGCATAATATGGATGCCCTTGGTGCTCATATTGTTCACGAATCGGTTGTTTAAATTGATCTTCTTCCTGTGCTGACCATTGCGCGCCTTTTTGTTCAATCTGATCACGTTTCAAGGTTGATAGCACGCTAGCAGCCTGTTCGCCACCCATCACCGAAATACGCGAGTTCGGCCATGTCCATAAAAAGCGTGGGGAATAGGCACGTCCACACATACCATAGTTACCTGCACCAAAAGAACCGCCAATAATCAGAGTTAACTTCGGCACATTGGCTGTGGCAACCGCCATCACCAACTTGGCACCATGCTTGGCAATCCCTTCATTTTCGTATTGGCGACCGACCATAAAGCCAGTGATGTTTTGGATAAATAGCAATGGGATATTGCGCTGAGTACATAATTCAATAAAGTGAGCACCTTTTTGTGCTGACTCGGAAAATAGAATGCCGTTATTGGCAATGATGCCGACAGGCATACCGTACAAAGAGGCAAAACCTGTGATCAGAGTTGAGCCAAAACGTGCTTTAAATTCATCAAAGCGCGAGCCGTCTACGATGCGGGCAATGACTTCACGGACATCGAAAGGTTTACGTGCATCACTTGGTACAACGCCATAAAGTTCGTTGGCATCAAATAGTGGTTCATCAATCTGCTTGTTTAATTCGTTGGGCTTCTTATTCAGATTGGCAACGATATTACGGGCAATCGCAAGCGCATGTTCATCATTTTCTGCTAAATGATCGGCAACCCCTGACAGGCGGGTATGTACATCTCCACCACCCAAATCTTCACTGCTGACCACTTCACCTGTTGCGGCTTTGACTAATGGTGGGCCACCGAGGAAAATCGTACCTTGGTTACGGACAATAATCGTTTCATCAGACATGGCGGGGACATAAGCACCACCAGCGGTACAGCTGCCCATCACCACCGCAATCTGGGCAATACCTTGGCTCGACATACGCGCTTGATTATAGAAAATACGGCCGAAATGATCTCGATCAGGAAACACCTCATCTTGCATTGGTAAAAAAGCACCACCTGAATCGACGAGATAAATACATGGCAAGTGATTTTGCTCTGCAATTTCCTGCGCACGTAAATGCTTTTTCACCGTCAATGGATAATAGGTGCCACCTTTGACGGTTGCATCATTGGCGACGATCATGCAGGTCACACCATTAACTTGACCAATCCCTGCAATCACACCCGCAGCAGGGATGTCATCTTCATATACCTTGTAAGCAGCCAATTGACCAATTTCTAAAAAAGCAGTACCGACGTCAATCAGTTGATCAATACGATCGCGTGGTAATAGTTTGCCTCTGGCCAAATGTTTTTGGCGGGCATTTTCGCCACCACCAAGTGCTACTTTTTGAGCCACTTGTTTCAGATCGCTGACCAATGTTTGCATGGTGTGTTGGTTGGTTTTGAAGTCTTCACTTCGAACATTAATTTTGCTGTGTAATTGGTTCATAAACTGCATCCTGATTTATGGTTATTATTTGGTTTCATTAAACAGTTCGCGGCCAATCAGCATGCGGCGAATTTCCGAAGTTCCTGCACCAATTTCATAAAGTTTGGCATCACGCCATAAACGACCAGCCGAAAATTCATTGATATAACCATTACCACCGAGCGTTTGAATGGTTTCACCCGCCATCCACGTGGCTTTTTCTGCTGCATATAGGATTGCACTGGCCGCATCTTTACGTAAGCTACGATCATGGTCGGCTTTGTCACAGGCCGCGCCAACCGCATAGACCAAGGCTTTACAAGCCAGCCAAGTGGAATACATATCCGCCAGTTTGCCTTGCATCAATTGAAATTCACCCAAGGCCTGACCGAATTGTTCACGTTCATGCAGGTAGGGAATCACCACATCCAGACAGGCATCCATAATGCCTAAAGGGCCAGCACTTAAAACTGCACGTTCATAGTCCAGACCACTCATTAGAACTTTGGCTCCGTTGCCAACACCCCCAAGTACGTTTTCGGCAGGTACTTCTACATTGTCAAAAAATAGCGGATAGGTATTAGAGCCACGCATCCCGAGTTTTTCTAAATGCTTACCATGACTAAAGCCGGGCATGTCTTTTTCGATTAGGAAGGCAGTCATGCCTTTGGCACCTGCATGTGGATCAGTTTTGGCATACACCACCAATACATCAGCATCACCGCCATTGGTGATCCACATTTTTGAACCATTGATAACAAAGTGATCGCCTTTTTGTTCAGCACGCAGTTTCATACTGACCACATCCGAACCTGCGTTGGGTTCAGACATCGCCAAAGCACCGACAAAGTCACCTGAAATCAGCTTAGGTAAATATTTCTGCTTTTGTTGCTCACTGCCGTTACGGTTAATCTGGTTAATACACAAGTTAGAATGCGCACCATAAGAAAGACCAATAGAGGCGGATGCACGCGAAATTTCTTGCAACACGATGATATGTGCCAGATAACCTAGATTGGTGCCACCATATTCTTCAGAAACGGTTAAGCCCATCAATCCCATATCTCCAAACTTTTTCCAGAGATGAGCAGGGAAGACATTGTCCTGATCGACTTGTTGTGCAATAGGTGCAATTTCCTTTGCACAAAATGCAGCAACCGAATCTTGTAGAGCAATTAACGTTTCATCCAGACCAAAGTTCAAGCTACGTAGGTTCATTATGTTGTCATCCCAGTGATTATATTTGTTGTTCCATTAAGCGTTGTTGTGTGTGCTTAGGAACTACCTTACAATGAATTTTTAAAAAAGTGAATAGTGATTCATAAAATGATTTACAATTCACTTTATTTGTTAGAGAATAAAATTTATGAGCTATAAACGATCAACTTTAATGCAGGAGCGGATGGAGCAAAATCGTAAATCGATTTTGAGTTCAGCCAGAAAATTAATTTCAGAGGGAGGGTTCAAAGACGCACAGATACAAACCATTGCTGAGCAAGCAGGGGTCTCAAGTGGTCTGGTTTATCGCTACTTTGACAATAAAAGTCAGGTGTTAATTGAGGTCTTGTCAGAAGCCATCAATACCGAACTGTTGGTGATTGATGCCATCACAGAAAGTGATCTGACCGCACAACAAAAATTGCACAAGGCAGTCGCGACCTTTGTAAAACGGGCCTTGAACAGTCCGCAGCTGGCATATTCACTCATGTTTGAACCCGTGGATTCAAGCGTTGAACATGAGCGTTTTCGGGTAAAGCAGTTGATTAAACAAAGTATTAAAAAAATCCTTGCAGATGGAAATGCAAGTGGTGAGTTTGTTTTGGATGACCTAAACACAACCGCCATGTGTGTGGTCGGGGCAATGACTTATGTGGTGGTTGAACCGTTGGATCCAGCACAAAATACCAAGTTTGATCATGCGCACAAAGACTATTTTTCCAAACAGATTGCTGACTTTTGTGTGGATGCAGTACAGAAAAAGTAGGGCAGACAAAACGGTTTAACATCACAACAACAGGCAGTTTGAAGAATAGTTGCAGTTACAACAATTAGATCAGGTAAGAACAGAATTAAAAAAGAATCAAGGAGAATGATTCAATGCAACATGTACGGTTAAGCTATGCCTCTGGAACCAGTTCACAGCCCCTGTTGGGGATGACGATTGGAGATAAATTTGATCAAGTCTGCCAGCAATATGCTGAGCAAGAGGCGATTGTCAGTTCACATCAGAACCGGCGCTTAAGCTACAAAGAACTACAGCATGAAGTGAATGCATTTGCCTGTAGTCTGCTCAAGCTGGGTTTGAAAAAAGGGGATCGCTTGGCGATCTGGTCGCCGAATTGTGTGGAATGGACTGTGACCCAATTTGCTGCATTTAAAGCAGGCATTATTTTGGTGAATCTAAATACTGCCTATAAGAGTCATGAACTGGAATATGTACTCAATAAAGTCTCCTGCAAAGGCTTAGTTATCGCTTCACAATTCAAGACCACAGATTATCAAGAATTGCTGAGTAAGATTGCCCCAGAATTGGCATCCAGTACTGATAAGGTATTGAATGCAGCTCGGTTACCGCATTTAAAATATGTCATTAAAATTGATGAGCAACAGCATATAGGCATCCATCGTTTTAGTGATTTGCTTGAAACCCCAAATCAATCTCAGCTCGATGAATTACAACGCTTAGCCAAGCAATTGCAGTTTGATGAAACCATTAATATCCAATTTACCTCAGGAACCACAGGTAACCCGAAAGGAACCATGTTGACGCATCATAACATCCTGAATAATGGTTATTTTGTTGGTGAAGGGATTGGCTTAGCCCCCCAAGATCGAGTCTGTATCTCGGTGCCTTTATTCCATTGTTTTGGCATGGTGATGGGCAATCTGGCCTGTATCACCCATGGTGCTACCATGGTTTATCCTGCGTCCGTGTTTAATCCGTTGGAAAGCTTAAAAACCATTGAGCAGGAAAAATGTACGGCGGCCTATGGTGTGCCGACCATGTTTATTGCCATTTTGGAACACGAGCAATTTGCAGAATTTGATTTGAGCAGTTTAAGAACGGGCATTATGGCAGGCAGCCCATGTCCTAGAGAAATCATGCAGCGTGTGATTGACCGCATGCATATGTCAGAAATCACCATCTGTTATGGCATGACCGAAACCTCCCCAGTCAGCGTGCAGAGTTATATTGATGATTCAATTGATAAACGCGTTAGTACGGTTGGTCATGTTCATCCACATTTGGAAGTCAAAATTGTCGATTTAGAAGGCGAAATTGTGCCGCAAGGCACACTCGGTGAACTTTGCGTACGTGGTTATTCGGTCATGGCGGGGTATTGGGATGAGCCTGAAAAAACCAAAGAAGTGATCGACGCAGCGGGCTGGATGCATACGGGTGATATTGCTGAAATGGACAGTGAAGGCTTTGTCAAAATCAAAGGTCGAATTAAAGATGTGGTGATTCGTGGGGGTGAAAACCTGTTTCCTAAAGAAATCGAAGACTTTTTATATACCCATCCCGATGTCTGTGATGTGCAAGTGATTGGTCTACCCGACATGCGTTATGGCGAAGAACTTTGTGCATGTATTATTTTGCATGAACATCATCAAAGCAATGAAGACAGTATCCGCAGTTTCTGCAAAGAGCATATTTCACATAATAAAGTGCCACGTTACGTTAAGTTTTTTGCTGAGTTCCCAATGACGGCCTCAGGCAAAGCACAGAAATTTAAATTGCAGGAGATTATGCGGGCAGAGCTGAATTTGACTGCTGAAATTTTTGATTAAAACCGTATTCCTCCTTTGTGCATTGCGACTGAGGAGGAGCTTTGATGTCGTGGTTGTTATCTAAGCATAGGATGTCAGGATCAAGAAATGAAGATTAGAAATGATTGGTCACGTGCAGAAATACAGGCGTTATATGAGCAGCCTTTATTAGATTTGCTGTTTCAGTCACAGCAGTTGCACCGACAATATTTTGCTGCGAATACGATTCAGGTCAGTACTTTGCTCTCTATTAAGACTGGCAAATGCCCAGAAGATTGTAAGTACTGTTCGCAATCAGCGCGTTATGATTCAAAGCTGGAAGCAGAAAAACGTATTGCCGTCGAGAAAGTCATTCAAGAGGCACAAAAATCCAAAGCCTCAGGCACATCTCGGTTTTGTATGGGTGCTGCATGGCGCAATCCGCATGAGCGCGATATGCCTTATGTACTGGACATGGTGCGTGAGGTCAAAGCCTTAGGACTGGAAACCTGTATGACCTTGGGTATGTTGAATGCCTCTCAGGCGGAGCGTTTAAAAGATGCTGGTCTGGATTATTACAACCATAATCTGGATACCTCGCGGGAATATTATTCCCACATTATCAGCACCCGAACCTTTGATGATCGACTGGATACACTAGACCATGTTCGACAGGCAGGCTTGAAAGTGTGTAGCGGTGGGATTGTCGGTTTAGGTGAAAGCCGAGAGGATCGGATTGGTCTTTTACACGAGTTAGCAACTTTGCCGCTACATCCCGAGTCTGTACCGATCAATATGCTGGTGCCGATAGAAGGGACTCCATTGGCTCAAGTAGAAAAACTGGATGTGATTGAATGGATTCGGACCATTGCGGTGGCACGATTAATCATGCCGCAAAGTTACATTCGACTCTCTGCAGGCCGTGAAGCATTGACCGATTCAGATCAAGCTCTGGCATTTATGGCAGGTGCCAATTCTATCTTCTCAGGTGAAAAGCTGTTAACCACCGCCAATGCAGGTGAAAATCGTGACCAAGCCTTATTTCAAAAATTGGGCTTAAGTATCGAAGCGAGTAAACCTTCTATAAAGCAGTTATCAGTTGATGCAATGCTGACCGTTTAAGGCTTTTAAAAATAGAGGATCAAATGGCGAAAGATTTTAACAGTCAAAAAGTGGTGGAACGCTATGACGATCATATCCGTCGTCTGATTCCAGGTTATGAGCTGATGCATCAACAAGTGGATGCGATTTTACAATCCGCTTTAAGTGCAGACGCAGAGATTTTAATTGTTGGTTGCGGCACAGGCTATGAGCTTGAATATTTATTGAAACGGCATCCGACTTGGCGTTTTACGGCTGTTGATCCTTCTTTGAGTATGTTGCAGAAAGCACAAGCCCTGATTCAGGCACTGGGTCAGTCCGAACGAGTGCAATTTATTCATGGTGAAACAGCTGCATTGTCTACACAGCCAAAATTTGATGCGGCCTTGTCTATTTTAGTTGCGCATTTTGTGCCGCATGCGCTTAAACCGAGTTTCTTTGCTGAAATATCACAGCGATTAAAAGCGGATGGATTGCTCATGACCTACGACCTGATGGCCTGTGAAGATACTCAACAATTGAAAGCATTGCCACTGCTGTGTCAGAGCAATGGTCTGAGTGTCGAGCAGAGTCAAGCCATGATGGAGCGTTTGGGGCACGACTTTTTCACGCTCACTTTTGCCGCTTATCAGCAACTCCTTTACAGCACTGGTTTTGAACAGGTGCAAGGTTTTAGCCAAGTTTTAACTTATCAGGGACTGATTGCTCAGAAAAAACAGGAGGATATTTTGACCTCGGAACTTTCTGGCAAGGCTGTTTTCACTCAATAAGGAATTCAATATTAAAACAGCAACTTAATTTTTAGCTTCTAACCGATGTTTTTGACAGTGGCGGAAATTGCCGCTGCAAGGTTCTGTTGTCTTTAAAAAAAGTGGCTATTCACTTACATAGGAGGTGAAATCTCAATAAATCAATGGTTTGAATTTTTAGAATAAAAAATGTGCTGTGGTACATCTGTACGACAAAGGAAAAACACAAACAAGAATGATCTTAAAACGAGTTTTAAGATCAGCCGAAAAGGAAATTGATTTTAATGAAAAAGTTTATTTTAACGGTACAAAAAAGCATATTGGCAACGGCAGTTTTAACGGCCATGTCCTCTGCTTATTCGGGAACTGAAAGTGCTGAAATTGCACAACTCAGACAAGAAGTTCAAGAGTTGCGCGCCATGCTGCAACAGTATGTAAAACAACCTGCTCAAACACAGTCGACGCCTCAAGTCGCGGTTGCTGCTACGCCACAGCTGACCGAAGCACAAGCTCCAAAACTGAATATTAGCAAAGGCGGAGCTGAAGTCAATTTATATGGTTATCTCCGTGCTGATGCCTCTTATCAGGCCAAGGGTGCATCGACCATGTATAACAATATCAGTGGCGTACCGCTGGAACATACTGCCGAGGAAGCTCAACAAAAAGACCGCTTGCATTCAACCGTCAATGTCACCCGTTTGGGCTTAAATTTTAAAACACCGACGGCAGCAGGTGATGTTGGTGGCAAGCTGGAAATGGATTTCTTTGGGGGTAGCACTCGTGATCAATTCCGTATTCGTCATGCCTATTTAACTTTTGATAAATGGTTGATTGGTCAGACTTGGTCAACCTTTATTGCGCCTGAATATTATCCAGAAACCATTGATGCGGGAACCTATGTCGGTGGAGCATTACAACGGTCACCTTTGGTACGTTATAGCGATAATTTATCAGCCAATACCAGTTTTGCTGTCGCGATTGAAGATCCTAAATATACCGCAACCTCTGACCCTGATAATGAAATGCGTTTGCCTGCTTTAGTTGGGCGGTTGAACCATAAATTTGCCAATGGTTCACTGTTGTCAGGTCGTACTTTTATGGCCGAGAAAAAAACCAGCAATGACGAAGAATGGGCATGGGGCGTAGGTCTCGGTGGTAAATATCAGCTGACACCACAAACCTTCTTAAAAGCTGATTATTACCATGTCAAAGGTGATGGCCGCTTCCTACTTTGGACCAATAACAGCTATGTAATTGATGATAAAAATCATATTCAGAGCAATGAATTCGACACCATTTCAGCAGGTCTAACCCATCAGTTTAATTCGAAGCTTCGCTCAACCTTGGGCTATGGCTATATGAAAGCCAAGGATGACAATACTTTCGCTGAAATTCAAAAAAATAATGCAACTCAAAACAAGGAACTTTGGCAGGGTTGGATCAATGCCATGTACAACCCGTATAAACCGATTACCTTGGGCGTGGAGTATGTCTATGGCGAGCGTGAAACCTTTGATGGTCGTAACGGGATCGATAACCGCTTCAATATGATGGCGAGTTACGATTTTTAATCAAGACCTTGAATAATCTTTTTTTTCTTTAGGGTGCAGTATGTCGTTTTAAAAATGAACAAGAATTTATCTCATAGAGGAGATGATTAAATGGCAACATCGACGTTGAATGTCAATGCAATTATTGACCAAGCAAAATTTACCCCTTTTCACTGGAGCATTTTGCTTTGGTGCTTACTGATTATTATTTTTGACGGTTATGATCTGGTTATTTATGGTGTGGTTTTGCCTGTCTTGATGCAGGAGTGGTCACTCACCGCGGTACAGGCGGGTATGTTGGCCAGTACTGCTTTATGTGGAATGATGTTTGGAGCCATGCTATTCGGGGCGTTGGCAGATAAAATCGGTCGTAAAAATGTGATCTTGATTTGTGTGACCTTTTTTAGTGGTTTTACCTTTTGGGGTGCATTTGCATCGACACCTTTTGAGTTTGGGATTTTAAGATTTTTAGCCGGTTTAGGCATTGGTGGGGTTATGCCGAATCTGGTGGCGTTAACCTCTGAATATGCACCGAAACGGATACGCAGTACCTTGGTCGGGAGCATGTTTAGTGGCTATGCCATTGGTGGAATTATTTCGGCATTGTTGGGCAGTTATTTAGTCGAGAGCCAAGGCTGGCAAATCATGTTTTTGATTGCCGGCATTCCATTGTTGTTGTTACCGATTTTATGGAAGTTTTTACCTGAGTCACTGACTTTTTTAGTGAAAAGCGGTAAGACTGAACAAGCCCATGCCATCATTCAAAAAATTGCACCAGAACAGGCATTAAGCAGTGAGACGCGCTTATGCTTGAATGACGATCATCTGGAAACAGGCAGTTCTGCCAAAGCCTTATTTCAACATGGGCGTGCTTTAAGTACCTTGATGTTCTGGCTGTTATTCTTTATGTGCTTGTTGATGGTTTATGCATTGAGTAGTTGGCTGCCGAAACTGATGCTGGCAGCGGGTTATTCATTGGGTAAAAGTATTCTATTCCTATTGGCGCTGAATGTCGGGGCCATGATTGGGGCAATTTTTGGTGGGATACTGTCAGATAAATTCCACTTAAAGCCTGTGATTTTAACCATGTTTGTGGCAGGAGTCTTTGCCTTGGTCGGACTCGGTTATAACTCGCCAGCCTATATTTTATATGGTTTGGTGACGATTGCGGGTGCTGCAACTATTGGTACTTCAATCCTTTTATATAGTTATGTCGCGCAATTTTATCCATTGAGTGTGCGCTCGACAGGGATTGGCTGTGCATCTGCAGTTGGGCGAATTGGTGCTATTGTCGGGCCAATTTTAACAGGGATGCTGCTGACCTTAGGTCTACCACATAAGCTGAACTTTGTGATGATTGCCATCCCTGCCATTATTGCGATTTTTGCGGTACTGGTACTGAAACGGCATGAGTCAGACAGTGGAAGTAAAAGCACAGTCAATCCAGCGACAAACATCGCTGAAACAGGTGAAGCATAGCAATGCAGCATGATTAACAAAACAAAGTCGATGAGCCCAATTCATCGACTTTTGTATTTTACTCTGAGTTAAGCCAGAGGCATGATTCTGGTTTTCAGGATATCCATAAAGGTTTTTAAAATCATATTGTAGTTTTTGCCTTTATGGGTGATCAGACAGATCGGGGTACTGTAATGCATCACATCCTGTAAAATCGGTTGCATAAAGCCATCTTGCACCCATTTCCTCGCATAATGATCGGGTAAAAAACCGAGAAACTTACCTGTTAAGATCAGAAAGGCGATGCCTTCCCGGTCACTGGCTGTGGCCGAGCAATCGAGCAGTTGGTGTAATTTTGCCGCCTCTGCTGTCGTTGTATAATTGGGCAATACCGCTTGCCAGTTTTTTAAATCCGCAGTGTGGAAGCCACCTAAATGTTGAAATAGAGGGTGATTTTTACCGCAGTAGAGCAAAGACTTTTCGCTATATAAATCAAAATAATCTAAGCCAGATAATGGGGTCACTAGAGGGATGGCACCGACATGTAAGCGACTGTCCAAGACACGACATTCAATATCAGACAGGGTACTCATACTGATGTTAATCACCACCTCAGGATTTTCTTCAGCCAATAGCGCAAGGGTATTGGTGATATAGGCGCTGGGCATGGTGACTAAATTATTAATAATCCCAATATTAAATTCACCTTTGAGCTGATTATGCATTTGATTGATTTTGGCTCGAAAGTCTTCAATCGAAGCATTCAACACTTCAATATATTCCAGAATTTCACGACCTTCATCGGTCAGGGCAAAGCCCGCTCGACCACGCTGGCAGAGTCGAATACCGAGCCGATTTTCCAGATCACTCATATGCAGACTAATCGCAGAACGACTGATGCCAAGTAGGCTTTCAGCAGCGCTAAAGCTGTGGCAGTCACACACCGTTTTAAAAATTTTAAGCAGTTTTATATCAAAATCAGTCACTTGATTTAATTTTTTAGGCTTCATTTAGTTTTGCTTTTTTATATCTAAACTCAAGACAATTTGAATTTATCAAAACTATAACGCGCTGTACACTCCAAACATAAGTCCAAAACAAGAAGAGTGATTATGTTTGATATCGACACCACAAATGACCGTGATGATGTATTGGAAGCCAGTCCGTCAGACGTTGCTATGAAGTTAAATTATCAAGCGCATTGGATGCCGTTTACCGCCAATCGTAACTTTCATCAAGATCCACGCATCATCGTGGCTGCCAAAGGCTCATCTTTAATCGACAGTGCAGGGCGTGAGATTTATGACTCATTGTCAGGATTATGGACTTGCGGTGCAGGGCATAGCGTGCCTGAAATCCAGCAAGCCGTAACTCGTCAATTGGCAAAACTGGATTATTCACCAGCCTTCCAATTTGGACACCCATTGTCTTTTCAATTGGCTGAAAAAATTGTGCAGCACATGCCTGAAAAATTACAGCATGTATTTTTTACCGATTCGGGTTCTGAGTCAGCAGATACTGCGATTAAAATGGCAAGAGCCTATTGGCGGATTAAAGGTCAACCGAGCAAAACCAAATTGATTGGGCGTGCCCGTGGCTATCATGGTGTTAACGTGGCAGGCACAAGCCTAGGGGGTATTGGTGGCAACCGTAAAATGTTCGGTCAATTGATGGATGTAGACCATTTACCTCATACCTTGCAAGCGCATCTAAGTTTTACCAAAGGCTGTGCCGAAACGGGTGGGGTTGAGCTGGCGAATGAAATGCTCAAATTGATTGAATTGCATGATGCATCGAATATTGCTGCTGTAATCATCGAACCAGTTTCTGGCTCAGCAGGCTGTATTGTACCACCGACAGGTTATTTAAAACGCCTGCGAGAAATCTGTGATCAACACAATATCCTGCTGATCTTTGATGAGGTGATTACGGGCTTTGGCCGCATGGGCACATGGACAGCGGCTGAATATTTCGATGTAACACCTGATCTGCTGACGTTTGCCAAACAAATTACCAATGGTGCCATTCCATTAGGCGGCGTTGTCGCAAGTCGCGAAATCTATGATGCCTTTATGCAACAAGACTTGCCTGAACATGTGGTTGAATTTACCCACGGCTATACCTATTCAGGGCACCCCGTTGCCTGTGCCGCTGCTTTAGCCACTTTAGATGTATTGGAAAATCAAAACCTGATCACTCAATCAGCGACTTTGGCTCCAAGTTTTGAAAAGCTGATACATGAGTTAAAAGGTGCACCGAATGTGATTGATATTCGCAATTGCGGTTTGATTGGGGCATTACAGCTTGTGCCACGAGATGGCGATGCCACCATTCGTGGATTTGAAATTGGCATGAAGTTGTGGAAAGCCGGTTTCTATGTGCGTTTTGGCGGAGACACCATTCAGTTTGGTCCAATGTTCAATAGCACCGAAGCGCAATTATCACGGTTGATCAATGCTGTGGGGGAAACCCTTTACCAAGTGAAATAAAGCTTGGCTGAGTACCCGCCAAAAGCAAACGGAAAATAATACACAGAGACAAGGAATACAGATGAATAATTTAGAACATTTTAATGCCAATGCATTCAGCAATACGGATTCAGCTCAAACATCAACCACTCAGGTGATTGGACATTTTATAAATGGAAAAGTAGTGTCCAAAACTAGCAAAAGGCAGCCTGTTTATAATCCTGCTACAGGTGAGGTGAGTAAATTTGTTGAAATCGCAGATCAGCAAACAGTAAATGAAGCCATTCAGGCTGCCGAGCGAGCATTTCCAGCATGGCGTGATACACCTGTGATTAAACGTGCTCGGGTGATGTTTAAGTTCAAGCAGTTGCTGGAAGAAAATGCTGGGAAAATCTGCGAATTAATTGGGCAGGAACATGGCAAAATTTCTCATGATGCGCAAGGTGAATTACAGCGTGGTATTGAAAATGTAGAATACGCTTGTGGTGCACCAGAGCTACTCAAAGGTGAGTACTCAAAAAATGTTGGTCCAGATATCGATTCTTGGAGTGAATTCCAACCTTTAGGTGTGGTCGCTGGAATAACGCCATTTAACTTCCCTGCAATGGTGCCGTTGTGGATGTTCCCGATGGCATTGGTTTGCGGGAACTGTTTTGTATTAAAACCTTCAGAAAAAGCACCTTCTGTGGTGTTATTTTTGGCTGAATTATTGAAACAGGCCGGCTTGCCATATGGTGTGTTTAATGTGGTCAATGGTGATAAAGGTGCGGTGGATGCTTTACTGCATCATCCTAAAATCCAAGCCATCAGTTTCGTGGGATCAACGCCAATTGCAGAATATATTTATCGAACTGCCACCTCGACTGGAAAACGCTGTCAGGCCCTAGGTGGGGCGAAAAACCATGCCATTATCATGCCCGATGCCGATATTGATAATGTAGTCACATCCTTATTAGGCGCAGCCTTTGGTTCATCTGGCGAACGTTGTATGGCACTTTCGGTTGCGGTGGCAGTCGGAGATGAAGTGGCTGATGTGGTGATTACAAAGCTTAAGCAAGAAATGCAAAAGTTGAAGTTTGGATATTATGCCGATAGTAATAATGATTTCGGACCGCTGATCACGCAAATGCATAAAGATAAGGTACAAGCCTATATTCAAAGTGCAGAACAGCAAGGTGCAAAAATTGTGGTGGATGGACGTGACGCCAAACCCGTCGGTTATGAGCATGGATTCTTTGTCGGGCCGACCCTGATTGATCAAATTTCAGCAGAGATGACCAGCTATCAGCAAGAAATTTTTGGGCCTGTATTGCAAGTGATGCGGGTGGATACCATGCAGGAAGCCATGCAGTTGATCAATGACCATGAATATGGCAATGGCACCTGTATTTATACCCGCGATGGTGAGGCTGCACGTTATTTTAGCAGTCATATTCAAGTCGGTATGGTCGGGATCAATGTGCCTTTACCAGTCCCTGTTGCCTATCACAGTTTTGGCGGCTGGAAGCGTTCACTGTTTGGTGATTTATATGCCTATGGGCCAGATGGCGTGCGTTTTTATACCCGTCGTAAAACCATCACCCAACGTTGGCCATCTGCACAAATTCGTGAGGCGAAACAATTTGCTATGCCTACTTTAAATTAATTTTTGCTCGAGGGGAGACCATTGGTTTTCCCTTTTTATTTTATAGGAATTTAAACATGTAATTAACGGTTTTTCGAGACGTATTTTTAAGGAATAAAATATGAATAGTGCAAAAACAACAAAATTAGGTGAAGGACTTTCGAATCGCCATATCACCATGATCAGTATTGGTGGTGTGATTGGTGCAGGTTTATTTGTCGGCTCATCTGCTGCCATTGCCAAAGCAGGCCCAGCTGCTGTATTGGCTTATATTATTACAAGCATTTTAGTTTTTCTGGTCATGCGTATGCTCGGTGAAATGGCCGTTGCACAGCCTGACACAGGTTCATTTTCAACGTATGCCCGTAAAGCAATTGGCCCTTGGGCGGGTTTTAGTGTGGGCTGGCTGTATTGGTGGTTCTGGGTTTTGGTGATTCCAATTGAAGCCATTGCAGGTGCCGAAATTTTGCATGCTTGGTTTCCACAGGTATCCAGTGCCATTTACGCCTTTGCATTTATTATTCTGCTGAGTTTGGCAAACTTCTTTAGCACCAAAAGTTTTGGCGAGTTTGAGTTTTGGTTTGCACTGATTAAAGTGATTGCGATCCTTGTATTTATTGTGATTGGTGCATCTGCCGTATTTGGACTGTGGCCTTTAGCCAAAGATGTCAGTGGTGTGGGCAATCTTTTTTCAAATGGCGGTTTTATGCCACATGGTATGGGCGGTGTGCTATCTGCAATTTTGATCTCGGCATTTTCCTTCTTTGGCATTGAAATTCTTTCGATTGCTGCGGCGGAGTCTAAAAATCCTGAAGAGAAAATCAAACGAGCGACCAATTTAGTCCTGTATCGGATTATCTTATTCTTCGTGGTTTCGATTTTCCTCGCGGTTGCCTTGGTTGATTGGCGTTCACCTGATTTACAAAAATTGGGTACTTTTCAGTATGTTTTGGTCAGTCTGAATATTCCTCAAACCAAGTTAATTATGGACACTGTGGTATTTATTGCCGTGGCGAGCTGTATGAATGCGGCTGTCTATACCTCTTCACGCATGTTATTTGCTTTAGGGGCTCGTCAAGAAGCGCCAAAAATGGTCACGAAAATTAATGCAGCAGGTGTGCCAACCATCGCGGTATTTGCATCAACATTGATTGGATTGATTTGTTGTGCAGTGAATTATTTATTTCCCGGACAAGTATTTGGATTTCTACTGTCGACCACAGGCTCAATTGCGCTGGTAGTTTACTTAGTCATTGCCGTTTCACAACTACGGTTGCGAACCAAATTAGACAAAGTTGGCGCTGCTGTGCCTTTTAAAATGTGGTTATTTCCATGGCTGACTTGGTTTGTGATTGTGGTGATTATGAGCGTACTGGGCTATATGTTCCTGTCACCTCAATATAGCTATGAAACCACTTTATCTTTAAGTGTCACTTCTCTGGTGGTGATTTGTGGACTGATTGTGACCCGAAAGAAGAAAAGTAGTCGAACAGTAGCATTGCACTTAGACTGATCGAACATCATGATAAGGCCTAAGCTTTAAAGTTTAGGCCTTATTGTTTTTATAGGAGAAATAGGAGCAACCCGCACAGGAGAGCATGATGATAGCAATCCCTGTGATTTGATACGGGTTGAGATGTTCATTTAAGATCAGCCAACCGGCAAGGGCACTGACCGCAGGAGAGGCACTTAGTAAAATTCCAAACACTTTCGGTTCGAGCTTTTTCATTGCAAAAATATCCAGCAAGAACGGAAGGGTACTGGAAAGTAGCGATACCAAAACACAGAGCAGCAAAATCCAATAAGACTGAAATAGCTGAGTCAGATCAGAGATACCAAAGGGCAGCGCAAATAGAGTGGCCACCAACATGCCTATCGCCACCGTATTGCTGCCGCCTTTGGCGACTTTGGTACCGTAAATGATATACATGCCCCAACATAATGCTGCGGCAAGCGCATAAAACATGCCGATATAACTGAAATTCTGATTGGTACTGCCCAAAGGTAATAACATCAGACCGATAAATGATAAGACACCCCAAAGCAAATCCTGTTTCTGTTTTGACATGACAATTGCAACGGTGAGTGGGCCCAAGACTTCAATTGAAATAGCAATACCAATCGACAGATGTGAAAAAGCCTTATAAATCATAAGATTCATTAAACTCAGAATCAGCCCATAAATGATCAGATTTTTCCAATCCATCTCGCTATGGAAAGTACGCCACGGTTTGAAAATCATCCACAACAACAGGGCCGAGAAACTTAAACGAATCAGCGCAACCCCTTCGGCACCAAAGATCGGAAATAGGGTTTTGGCAATCGCAGCCCCAATTTGTACCGAGGCAAGTGATAGGCATGCTGCAGCTAAGGCAAATTCTTGTTTATTCTGCACAGATTGAATCATGTCGATGACCAATGGATTGATTATGGGATTTTAGTTCTAGAATGATGATTAAATAGTGCTTATTGATTGAAACAAATGAGTAATTCACTCTATTATCGAATAAAGATGAGGAATTAATTCATGGTAGAACTTTCACTCGATCATTTTGATTATGCAATTTTAAGAATATTGCAGCAGGATAATAAAATTTCACATCGGCAGATTTCTGAACAGATCGGATTGTCTCAGGCATCGGTGCAGAGACGTATTGTTCGAATGGAACAGGAAGCCATTATTGAAAAGAATTGTGCGGTACTGAATCCAAAGCGATTTGGAGAGAAAGTCACATCCATTATCGAGGTCCGTTTAAGCGAAGATCGTTCAGTGGTGATGGATCGGGCAAAGCAATACTTTGCGGCAGTTGAAGAAATCCAGCAATGTTATTTCGTCAATGGCGGTGTGTCTTTTATCATGATTATGATCTCCAATAACTTATCTCACTTTGAAGTTTCCGTAAGAAAGCATTTTGCAGATAATCAGGATGTAAAAACCTATCGAACCTTAATTGTTTTAGATCGGGTCAAAGTCAGTTTAGATCTTTGTTTTTAATTCGGATTGAACTGCTGATTCAGTTTCACTTGGTTGAGGTGTGAATCCATACAAGGACTGTTGCCTAGATCTCCTAAACCAAGTGCTATTTTACTGTGATCAACGGTTCTGCGGAAAAAGCTCAATACCATTTTCGATCAGACATTGACGTAAAATACTAAAGGCAAAAGTCATGTCTTGTTCTTGAACACAGGCAAAGCCAAGCAATAAGCCTGGTTGAACTGGCGTATCCACACCCGAATAATATTGCGACAATGGACGAACATTGACCCCGCGCGAAAGTGCCAATTTAGATATTTCAACATCATTGGCATGATCAGGTAATTTGAGTACTAGATGCAGCCCCGCATCATGATTAAACTCATGTACAAACACATCGCCCAGATAACGATGAATCAGTTCAATCAGAAATTTACGTCTTTTGCTATACAGCAGACGCATGCGGCGAATATGCGCTGCATAATGTCCTTCCTGAATAAATTCTGCTAAGGCGCATTGAGTCAGTAAGTGACCGCCTCGATACAGTTCAGCTGAAATCGTTCGTAAGGGCTGTACCAACTGTTTCGGAACCACCATATAGCCAATACGCAAGGCTGGATAGATGGTTTTACTAAAAGTACCAATATAAATCACAGGTGGATTGTCTTCCAGACCCTGTAAGGATGGATAAGGCTGCCCTGAAAAACGGAACTCACTGTCGTAATCATCTTCAATAATCCAGCTGCCATGCTGTTTAGCCAAATCAAGCAATTTTCTACGTCGAGCTAAACTGAGATGTGAACCTAAAGGATATTGATGAGACGGGGTGACAAAGATCAGGCGCGGTGGGGTAGATGGATGTTCTTCTGGGATAATGCCTTCGGCATCGACAGGCATTGGAATAATATTTAAGCCATTGATACGAAGAATATTCTTGGCACCCCAATAGCCTGGATTTTCAATCCAGACATGATCATTTAAATCACATAAAGCACGTGACACTAGATCAACCGCCTGATGGATGCCTTCAGTAATAATAATCTGGTCTGTTTCACAATTGACTGAACGAGCAATGCGTAAATAATCCGCCAATGCATGGCGTAATTCAATACATCCCCCAGCATTGCTATAGATCAGATTGGCAATTTCAGGCTGTCGACTGAGACGCGATTTGATCCGATTAAATTCAGCATGCGGAAATTCGGTCACATCAGGCGCACCGGGTACAAAGGCGCCCCATTGATATGGGGAGGCAGCGGCATGTTGCAGCAAACTTGCCCCACGATGAGATAGGGTGTGTGTTATTTCTTCTTTGGTTGCAGCAGCATAGGTTGGTGTTGTGCTGACCTGAATATAGCTTTCAGGTAGTGTCTCTGATACCCAAGTACCTCGACCTGTATGTGCCTGAATATAACCTTCGGCACGTAATTGCTCATAGGCATTGAGTACGGTATTACGCGAAACATGTAATTCATTTGCTAAATCACGTGAAGCTGGAAGACGAGTATTTGGCGCAAGAATACCTTCTAAAATTGCATCCCTTAAACAATTAAAAACCCGAGCGGGTAAGGTACCTTCGCTGGCCTGTTGTAAGTGCTGTAACAGGTAGTCTCCTAACAGGGTACGCAATTGGCTCTCTCCTTTAGTCCAAAAGTGGCTCTCGTCTATTCCATTTAAAAGGTACACATTAGGTACTTATAACGCATTTTAGAATTGTTTCAGCAATACATTGCCATGAAGCAATTCTAATGCTCAAAAAGATTATTTTTTTGTCGTATCAGAGGTAACAAAATGGATGCAAAGCATATTGCAATAAATGCTCGTAAACAGCAAGCAACTCCACGTGGTGTTGGCGTGATGTGTCAATGGTATGCTGAACGTGCCAGCAATGCGACTTTGTGGGACACGGAAGGCAACGAATATATTGATTTCGCAGGTGGAATAGCAGTTTTAAATACTGGGCATCGCCATCCAAAGGTGATTGCCGCGGTTTCGGAACAACTGAATAAATTTACCCATACAGCATATCAAATTGTACCTTATGAAAGTTATGTGTCTTTGGCTGAGCGGATTAATGCACGTGCGCCAATTGATGGTCCTGCCAAAACCGCATTTTTTACTACGGGTGCCGAAGCGGTTGAGAATGCCGTGAAGATTGCCCGCGCTGCAACGGGTCGTCATGGCATTATTACCTTTGGTGGAGGTTTCCACGGTCGTACTTTTATGACCATGGCCATGACAGGCAAAACAGCACCATATAAGCGTGATTTTGGTGTGATGACAGCCGGGGTATTCCATGCACGTTACCCAGTTGCTTCTAAAGGCATTACGGTTAAGGATGCTCTGATTAGTTTAGAGGAAATCTTTAGCGAAGATATTGCAGCACATGATGTGGCTGCAATTGTGCTAGAGCCTGTACAAGGTGAAGGTGGTTTCAATGTTGCCCCAGTTGAATTTATGCAGCAACTGCGCAAGATTTGTGATGAGCACGGTATTCTTTTAATTGCAGATGAAGTGCAAACCGGTTTTGCGCGTACTGGAGAATTGTTTGCAATGCAGCATTATCCTGTAAAAGCGGATTTGATTACTATGGCCAAAAGCTTGGGAGGTGGTTTTCCATTGTCAGGTGTGGTCGGTCGTGCAGAAGTGATGGATGCACCGAATCCAGGTGGTTTAGGTGGTACTTATGCGGGTAATCCACTTGCCATTGCCGCGGCCACTGCTGTGATTGAGGTGATTGAAGAAGAACAGCTATGCCAACGTGCCAATGTACTCGGTGAAGAATTAGTTGCAATGCTCAAAGCAGCACAGAAATATTCGAGCGATATCATCGATATTCGTGCATTAGGTTCGATGGTCGCGGTTGAGTTTGGTGATCATGCAACATGTCAGCCAAAACCCGAAGTGGCGAAAGCGATTCAGCAATATGCAATGGATCAGGGCTTATTGCTTTTAACTTGTGGTAAGCATGGCAATGTGATTCGTTTCTTATATCCATTGACGATTCCTGAGATTCAGTTCAATCAAGCCTTGGTGATTATCCAAGATGCAATTGCAGCACAACAACCTGCATTACAACAGTTTGCAGGGGCTGAAGTATGATTGATAAAAATTTACAGGTCTTATTAAAGCATCCAGACATTCGTTTTGATGCAGCTCAGACTGGGAACTATTTCGTGGTTGATGATGCGGCTACAGGTCAAGCTTTGGCATGGGTTAAAGCATCAGACCAAGCCGAAGTTGAAGCTGCGATTGCTCGCTCGGCAGTTGCCCAAGCTCAGTGGCAGCAGCAAACGGCTTTAGTCCGTGCGGATATTCTACTGGCATGGTATCAGTTGATTTTAGAGCAGCGCGAAATTTTGGCGCAAATTTTGACCGCAGAGCAAGGTAAATCACTGGCTGAAGCACGTGGTGAAATTGCTTATGCAGCCTCGTTTATTCGTTGGTTTGCAGAACAGGCGCGCCGTGTCGATGGTTCAGTGTTAACACCTGTTCAATCACAACAGCGTTTGATTGTACTTAAGCAAGCGATAGGGGTAACAGCCGCGATTACGCCGTGGAATTTCCCGGCAGCGATGATCACCCGAAAAATTGCACCTGCTTTGGCTGCGGGTTGTTCGATGCTGGTCAAACCTGCGGAACAGACTCCATTAACGGCTTATGCTTTAGCGGTACTGGCAGAGCAAGCTGGCTTACCTGCTGATTTATTTATTTTAATCAGTGGTGATGCAGTTGCAGTCGGGCAAACTTTATGTGCAAGTGATACGGTACGTAAACTCAGCTTTACAGGTTCAACCGATGTTGGTCGTATTCTGATGAAACAATGTGCGCCAACCATCAAAAAGCTTTCTTTAGAGTTGGGTGGCAATGCGCCAGTCATTATTTTTGATGATGCAGATGTTGAACGTGCTGTACAGGGGATCATGGTCAGCAAGTTCCGTAACAGCGGGCAAACCTGTGTCTGTGCCAACCGTATTTATGTTCAGGCAGGAATTTATGATGCGATTTGTGAGCGCTTAAAAGTAGCAGTTGAACAGCAACTTCGTGTCGGTGATGGGCGTGAAGAAGGCGTGAATCAGGGCCCATTAATTGATCAAGATGCGGTTGAAAAAGTGCAATCGCATATTGCCGATGCGGTGAGTCAGGGTGCATCGATTGTTGTGGGTGGTCAACCGCATGCATTGGGGAAAACTTTCTTTGAACCAACCATCTTAAGAGACGTTACTCAGCAGATGAAGGTTGCTAAAGAAGAAACCTTTGGTCCATTAGCACCTTTGTTCCGTTTTAATGATGAAGCGGAAGCCATCGCGATGGCCAATGACACTGAATTTGGCTTGGCCAGTTATATTTTCACTAAAGATACGGCACGCCAATGGCGCGTAGGTGAAGCACTGCAATATGGTATGGTGGGTGTAAATACAGGACTGATTTCCAATGAGGTTGCACCTTTTGGTGGAATTAAACAGTCAGGTTTAGGCCGTGAAGGTTCGCAATTTGGGATTGAGGAATATCTGGAACTGAAATATATGTGTGTTGATATTTCTTAAGCTGTAACGATAACAGTTAAAAGCCCAAACTGCTTGGACCCAGCAGTTTGGGCTTTTATTCATTTACTGAGATAGATTTACTTCCTCAAACTAAATATTTAAAACGCCTAAATTTTTAGTTTTTCTATTTAAGCCATTTAATACGAAATGGACGAGTAGATTTTTATTGATATTGATTTAGCTAAATTTCTCTAAAACTGAGTAAATTGGAGAACCTTGATCATTTTTAAATTCAATTGCATCAGAGATAAGATGTCGATCTTCAATTCTTTTTATGATTATAATCGACACGCCATGGATAAGAAGAGCGTTGTGGTAAATTTTTTCGACTCTGCCATTAATATATTTTAAGTGAACTAAATAAATACTCTTAGATAATAGCTTAATTTTTTGAATTTCATATCGACATTCACTATCATTTAAGTTTTCCAGAAAATGATAGATCGAATTTTTGATAAGAGTTTGATCTTTGTTCATATAATGGAAGTCTTGAGTAAAATATTTCTCAGCTTGATGAAAGTCTATCTTTTTTAGTTTAGAGAGGTAGTTTAATAAGTTTGTTATGTATATAGATATACTTTCTATTTCTGACATAAAATTAACCTCTATGTTTTTATTGTTTGATTATAGTTTTATTTACAAAGGAATGTTGTTTTTCTAAGATTTTGTCCTAATTTGTCTTTATTTTATGTTTTATATGTCTGCTTGATTTATTGTGATTTTTAGGATGTAAAAAAAAGATCTTATGGTTAATTTTTAGTGTTTTTAATGTTTATTCATCTCTCTTTATTTTTAATATGATGACTCTTTTGTTTTGAGATTTGATAGTGAAGAAATGGATTTGCAAGAATTGTGGTCTGTACAAAAAGATTGTTCCAAGTCATATTAAATCAGGTCGAAAAGTTTTTTTCATACAAAATATCGATAATATAAATAAAACAATAAAAAAAGGTGCTGTTGTCAGCCGAAATAAAGACCTACTGATCATACTGAGTGACGGAATTTTATGTATGGTGAAAGACACTGATGTTTACCCTGAAGATGCACCTGTGTATTTTGTATATAATATGTTTGGTATGTGTGAGTGTTCATCTAAATAAATTAAAAATTTTAAGTGTTTTATAGTGTGAAAATGGCACGCAAAGTCAAAGAATTAAAAAAGTGTCAAGTTATATCGAGCCAGAGCTTTATAATTAAAATATAAATATTGCCAAAATTTAAATGTAAAAAACATGGCTAGATTTAAATCAATAAATTTTACCTAATATGAAAAGGGCATTACATCAATTTTATAGGTAAAGCAGTCATGTCTGGAACATGTTTTGAAAAGGGATAGATCCGATGCCTAAATATGTAGTGATGAAACAGAGCTTCAATGCACCAATCGACTTTATTTTTCTACTTTTTTCTAAACACCGAACATTCAATACGGTTTTGTGGCCGCTTCAATCTGTAATGATAAAATCGTCTCAGGATGTTGAAAATAGCGATGGTGTAGGCTCAATTCGAAAAATGGGGATAGGGCCATTCAAGCCGATCCAAGAAGAAATTACTCAAAGTATGTCCAATGAGTTGATTGAATATAGAATGTTAAAGAATAGCCTGTTTTCTTACCATTTAGGCCGATTGGAATTTGAAAAGGCTGGCAATTGCACAAATTTAACCTATACGATTTGGTTAGACAGCAGAATTCCTTTAGTTACCAACATTACCCTTATGCAGCTTAAGTCTTCGGCTACACGTGGTTTGAAAAAAATTGCAATTCAAATGAATCAATTTAAGATTAAAGAACTGTAATTTTTCTAGCATGTCATTTAAGAAAAAGAATGAACACAAACATTGATCTGAAGTTACTGCTGTTAGATGCTCTGTATCAGGATGTTCGGTAATATCGTAATTAAGGAATTATAATGAATTTAAGTAAAAAGACGATCATTATTACAGGTGCCTCAAGTGGGATTGGCGCAGAGGCGGCGATTCAACTTGCTCAAGCAGGAGCAACAGTTTGCCTTATTGCACGTCGTATTGATGAGTTACAGAAGATTCAGGCAACGATTCAATTTCAATCAGGTAAAGCCTCTATTTATCCAGCGGATATCACCGATCCCGAGCAGCTCAAAGGCTGCTTAGATAAAATATTGTCTGAACATCAAAAGATTGATGTATTAGTAAATAACGCTGCACGTTCAATCAGACGTCCTATTCTTGAGTCACTTGATCGTTTACATGATTATGAACGCACCATGCAGATTAATTATTTTGCTGCTGTGAATATGACACTGCATTTATTACCTCATTTTCTGAAAAATGGCGCAGGGCATATTGTGAATATATCGACCATGTCGACACAAGTTCCGATTCCTTTGTTCTCGGCCTATCTCGCCAGTAAATCTGCGCTTGAATCTTTTTCCCGTTCTTTGTCGATGGAATTAAAGAACAAAGGAATTGATGTCAGTATCGTGTATTTCCCAATGGTCAGAACGCCAATGTCATCGAAAACAGCCATTTATAAACATATGAAAATGCTGGATACGCCTGCCGCAGCGGGATGGATTGTAAAAGCCATAGAAGGGAAATCTTATCGGGTTAGTAGTAAAGCAGGGCTGGTTGCCAATGCATTATTAAATACGACGCCGACATGGATGATGAATCTGTCCCGACCACTATTTCAGTTAATGGATAAGCGCTTAAAAAGTAAATTAAAAACGGAGGCTTAAGTTCAAAAATTTGGTTATCGATTTTTTGATATAAGAAAAGCAGCGTGTGCTGCTTTTCATCATTAATAAATAAATTTAGAAATTTTTTCTGCAGTTTGAATAACCGCCTCGGCAACATCATTTCTAAAATAGTGTTCATCATAACTACCGAGTGGGCAACTCACGGATAAAACGGCAGCCATTTTATGGGTGGATTGTTTATAAATCGGAGCAGCACAGGCAGCCATGTCATGATTGTAATGGCCCCAACTCACCATAGAGCGTTGGGTTTTAACGAAACTCAGACGCTGTAACAGTGCTTTAAGATTGGTCGGGGTTAACTCTGAAAAAGTATCCCATTGATTAAAACCTTTATAGCGCTCTTTAATTTCTGTTTCGGTTAGATCGGCTAACAGCATTTGTCCAATCACGGTTGCATGGGCAGGCCAGCGTGTGCCTAGGCCAATATTACTGGTGAATGTGCCATTGGATTGAATATTGTTGATAAAGACAATATGCGTACCTTCTAATATAGAAAGATGGACTGCAAGTTGAGTTTGATCGCGTAACTCTTTCATTAGCGGTGTTGCCAAGTCCAATAATGACTGTTTGGCTAGGCTATTAAAACCAAGCTCCATGACCTTAGAGTCCAAAGCATACGTTTTCTGTGAAGCTTTGCGTAAAAAGCCACAAGACTCCAGCGTATAGATCAGACGGAAAGCACTGGAACGGTTGACGTCCAGAATTTCTGCGATTTCTGTAATTGTCATTTCTTGGGTTTGCTGGTTAAACGCTTGCAAGATTGCCAAACCACGCACTAAGCCAGGGACTAAATAGCGTTCCTCATTTTTTATTGCATCAGATTCTTGGGAGTCTGTTTCAATTGTTGAATTCATGTGTTCAATTTTCCTATCAAAAAATCGCAAAACAGTACATTTCGTTTTCTTAGGATTCTATTGTAACTGCAAATAGATTGTTTAAATATTTTTTTATATATAAAACAAAATTTTTTTAGTAAAACGTAAAAGAATGTGTTCTAAAAATCAAGTTATTGAATTTTAAAAATATATTTAATTTGACAGAAAAAACATCATGGGAGTATTCTTATCTAAAGTTTGTTATATCAAATAATGTTTTATATATAAAACAAATGAGGATGCAAGGATGAGTTGGATCTCAGTTTGTCAGCAAGACGACATCACCGAAGACGAGCCGAAAGCCATTGAAGTCGACGGTAAAAAAATTGGCGTATTTTTCATCGATGATAATTACTTTGCCATCGAGAATGTTTGCCCACATGCCTTTGCCTTGTTAACAGAAGGCTTTATCGAAGATCAAACAGTGGAATGCCCATTGCATGAGGCGATCTTTGATATCCAGACAGGTGAGTTGAAGAGTGGACCAGGATGCCGTGATTTGTGCACCTATCCAGTACGTGTTGAAGGGCAGGACGTTCAAATTCAACTATAAGTTTTATTTTAAAGGATGGAATCTCATGAAAACTTTTAATGAGAAGCTAGCGAACTGGATTCATGCCACGCCAGCGACCGAAGCAGGGATTAACAATATTCAGATACCGGGACAGGCAGAGCTGCTGGTTTGGCAAACACGTTATAAAGAGCCAACTGTCTATGAACAGGATTTTGTTCAACATCTCATCAAAGCCTTTTCTACAGGCGTCACTGAACTCACTGATTTAGTCCAGTCTTTAAACCAGCAAGGTTTTCGCTGTGAATCTGGTGAGCTTTGGACTTCTGAAAAGTTCTCAGAAGAAATGCAACGTTTAGGTTATTAATTCAAGGAAGAATAGTGATGAACGCAGCAGTATCAGTTACTCCAAGTGTAGAAGAGTATTTAGATTTAGGTTTACGTGATCAGTGGCATCCTCTGTTAGCAAGCTGGGAAGTGGCTGCAAATCCAGTCGGTATTACCCGTTTAGGTGAAAATATCGTGGTTTGGCGTGACGCAGAAGGTCAGGTTCATGCTTTGGAAGATCGCTGTCCGCATCGTGGCGCACGTCTTTCTTTAGGCTGGAATCTGGGCAATCGTGTGGCTTGCTGGTATCACGGTGTTGAAGTTCGCCATGATGGCGTTGTGGAAGATGTGCCTGCTGTACATGATTGTCCAATGAAAGGCACTTCATGTGTAAAGAGCTATCCTGTGATTGAGCAGCATGGTGCAATTTTCATGTGGTTTGGTATCGATACCAATGAAGCGCCTAAGCCGCTAGATTTTCCTGAACAACTGGCAAGTGAAGAATGGAGTTCATTTCTGTGTCAGGCGGACTGGAAAGTGAATCATCAATATGCGATTGATAATGTGATGGACCCGATGCATGGTAGTTATTTGCATTGCACCTCACACTCAATGGCAGAGGGTGATCGTACGGCGGAAATGAAACACCGTTCGACCCCAAATGGTTTTATTTTTGAAAAAGAAGGCCAAGTCGGTGTGAATTTTGACTGGGTTGAATATGCCAATACAGGTGCAAGCTGGTTACGTCTCTCAATTCCGTATCGTAAAGACTTTGGCCCAGGCGGCGAGTTCTGGATCGTGGGTTATGCCACACCGATTGATGAAAAAAATACCCGTGTGTTCTTCTGGCGCTGTCGTAAAGTCAGTGGTTGGCAACGTCATGTCTGGCGCTTCCTTTACCGCAACCATTTAGAAAAATTGCATTGGGATGTATTGGAACAGGATCGGATTATTTTAGAACATCTTGCACCGAATGCACGTCAACACGAATTCCTCTATCAGCATGATGTCGGACTCTCTCGTTTACGCCGTTTAATGAAAAAAGAAGCGGAAAAACAGTTAAAGAAAATTGCAGCACTCAATAGTTCAAACCGTATTGAAATGCAGGAAGAAGTTCATGGTTAATGTCGCATTGTTGCAGGACAAAAAAGTCCTTGTCACAGGTGCGGCAAGAGGCTTGGGTCTAGACTTTGCACAAGCGATTGCGGAAGCAGGTGCGCAAGTGGTCATGGCTGATATCTTGACTGATCTCGTACAGCAAGAAGCAAAAGTATTGCGGGCAAAAGGTTTAAGGATTGACGCAGTCAGCATTGACCTTGCAAGTGCGAACTCGATTGAACAGGCGGTTCAACAGGCTGCTGAACGCATGGGTGGAATGGATGGTTTGGTGAATTGTGCGGCACTGGCAACCAATGTGGGTGGCAAAAGCATGATGGATTATGACGCAGATATTTGGGATCGGGTCATGAACATTAATGTCAAAGGTACTTGGTTGGTGACCAAGGCTGCGGTGCCTTATCTCAAACAGTCCAGTGCAGGCAAGATCATTAATGTGGCTTCGGATACAGCGTTGTGGGGTGCTCCCAACCTCATGGCCTATGTCGCGAGCAAAGGTGCATTAACCGCAATGACACGTTCCATGGCGAGAGAACTTGGGCCATTCAATATCTGTATTAACACGCTGTCACCAGGCTTAACTTTGGTTGAAGCAACAGCCTATGTGCCACAAGAACGTCATGATTTATATGTGAATGGTCGTGCGATTCAACGTCAGCAATTACCACAGGATTTGAACGGAACAGCCCTTTATTTGCTATCAGATTTGTCCTCGTTTGTGACAGGACAGAATATTCCAGTAAATGGCGGTTTTGTCTTTAATTAAGGAGTAATCTCATGATTACAGGGATTGAGATTTTAAAGTTTGGCGTTGAAGACAGAGCTGCTTCGAATAAATTTTTGGCAGATTTCGGTCTCAAGCAAAGTCAGTCAGATATAGAAGGGACGGATCTTTACCAGACACAAAATGGCAGCAAGATCTATTTATTTGATTGCGATGATATCCGCTTACCTAAAGCAATCGAGTCAGGTTCAACGCTACGTGAAGTGACTTGGGGGCTAGATGATGCGGCACAGGATTTGGCAAATTTAGCACTTCGTCTAAATGATGTGGAGGGTTATCAAGCCAGTACGGATATGGTGCAATGCATAGATCCAAATGGCATGACTATCCGTTTTCAAAAGAGTTTTACCCAAGAGCTGCCTGCATTAAAAACAGAAGGCATTAACCAATATGGCAATGTGCAACGTGTCAATGCAGCAAGTCCTGTATATGAAAAAGGACAACCTGTTGCGATTGGTCATGTAGTGTTTTTTACCCCAGATTTAGAAAAAACTGAAAATTTCTATCGTGAGAAACTTGGTTTCTTCTTATCAGATGCTTATCGCAATCGTGGTGCATTCTTACGCTGTCGCGGTAAAGGTTTCCACCATGACCTGTTCTTGCTTTCAGTGCCAAATAAACCTGCTGGACTCAATCACGTCGCATTCGTCGTTCGTGATATCCATGAGGTGATTGGTGGTGGATTGAACATGAACCGTTCTGATTGGTCGACTTTCATTGGCCCAGGACGTCATCCGATTTCTTCAGCTTACTTCTGGTATGTCAATTCACCGCTTGGTGGTGCGTTTGAGTATTACACCAATGATGATTACCTGACCGAAGAATGGCAGCCACGTATCGAAGAGCATCGTCTGGAACTCTTTACAGAATGGGCGATTGAAGGCGGTCTGGATGATCACACTCGTCGTCAAGTCAAACCTGCATAAGTACAGATCGGGCAGGGAGAATAAGCTATGGACAGAATCGTAATTGTGGGTGCAGGACAAGCAGCAGGCTGGGCAGTCAGTACTTTGCGCCAGAATGGATATTCAGGTGAAATTCATGTGGTCTCAAATGAAGATCGTGTGTTTTATGAACGTCCACCATTGTCAAAACAGGTACTTTCAAAAGAAGCCACTTATGAAAGCTTGCATCTGTTTTCTCCAGAGCAGGTGCAGGATTTTAATATCCAATGGCACAAGCCAGCAGTTGCTACTCAGGTAGATCGCCAGCAGAAGCAGGTGGTTCTGGAAAGTGGTCAGGTTTTACCGTATGACAAATTGTTGATTGCCACAGGTAGCCGTGCGCGTGTGCCTGTGAATACGTGGCAGTTTATTCCCAATGTGGTGACTTTACGTAATGTTCAGGATTGTGAGCGTTTAGCCGAAATCTTGCAGCATTCGCAAAAGTTAGCCGTGATTGGTGGTGGCTGGATTGGTCTGGAAATTGCAGCGACGGCACGTAAACAAGGCAAAGAGGTTCATATTTTTGAATATGGCGATCGTCTTTGTGCACGTAGTGTTAGCCCTGATGTATCTGCTTTTCTGAAAAGCATGCATGAGCAGCAAGGTACCCAGATTCATTTAGACAGTAAAAATCTGCATTTGATTGAAGCGGGTCAGCAAAAAGTTGAAGTGGTCAATCATCCGAATACAAGTGAGCTGTTTGATTGTGTGGTTGTAGGTGCAGGTGCTGATATTGCCAAAGAGCTTGGTGTCAATGCGGGCTTGGACGTGAAAGATGGCATCGTGGTGAATTGTTTTGGACAGACTTCCGACCAGGATATTTATGCCGCAGGTGATGTTGCGATTCATCCGGGGCTTGGCTATTGCATTCAGTCATGGGCCAATGCACAGAATCAGGCCATTGCCGCTGCAAAATCAATGCTGGGTATTGAAACCGAATATAGCGATATTCCATGGTTATGGTCAGATCAGTATCACTTCAATATTCAGATTTTAGGCACCTATCAACCTGAAAAAACAGGGCAGATTGTGGTTCGTAAAAGCGCAGATGATCAATGCAGTTATTTATATCTGGATGAGCAAAATCGTTTACTCAATATGATCGCAATCAATGATTCAAAACTGGTCAAACTGGCAAAGCGCTGGATGCAGTCGAATACCGAGTTAGACCCCAAATTATTAGCAGACCCTGAATTTAATGTAATGAAATTAAAACCATAAACATTAAATCCGGTTCATGACTCAATCGAAGGAATGAAGTATGAGTAATGAAGAGAAAAGTGGATTAAAGCATTGGGTTCCTGCTTTCGTCCTGATGGTATGTGTCGTTCTGGCATTTTTCGACAAAATCAGTATCGCGGTCTTGTTTGCTGACCCGCACTTCCAAGGTGCGATGGGGATTGCACAAGATAAGGCAAAACTCGGATGGCTCATGACCAGCTTCTTGCTGGCTTATGGTTTTTCATCGGTCTTTTTGAGTTTCCTCGGCGATATTTTTAATCCGAAGAAAATGCTGTTCTGGAGCGTCGCATCATGGGGCTTGCTCATGTTCTGTATGGGTTTTACCACCAACTATACAGGCATGTTGATCCTGCGCGTTTTGCTTGGTCTAGCTGAAGGACCCTTATTTGCACTGGCGTATGCCATCGTGAAGCAAACTTATACCGACCGTCAGCAAGCACGTGCTTCGACCATGTTTTTATTAGGAACCCCGATTGGTGCATTCCTCGGTTTTCCAATTACTGCTGCAGTATTGGCAAAGCATGATTGGCATACCACATTCTTCGTGATGGCGGGTTTAACTGTGATTGCATTACTTGCGATTGCATTTGGTTTACGTAATTTACAGCTCAAGAAAACCATTGAATTGGAGTCGACCAGCAAACGCGTCAATTTCAAAGGTCATATTCACAACACCAAAGTACTATTACAGAACCGTGCCTTCTGGTTGGTGTGTATTTTCAATATTGCCTTGATGACCTATCTATGGGGCTTAAACAGTTGGGTACCTTCTTATCTGATTCAGGACAAGGGCTTTAACCTGAAAGAGTTTGGTGTTTATTCAAGCCTTCCATTTATTGCCATGCTGATTGGTGAAGTGATCGGTGCTTTCCTTTCGGACAAGTTAGGCCGCCGTGCTGTTCAGGTTTTCAGTGGCCTGTTGGTGGCAGGCATCTTTATGTATGTCATGGTCATTATGACTGATCCGATTCTCGTGATCGCAGCAATGTCTTTAAGCGCAATGGCTTGGGGCTTTGGTGTCGCAGCCGTATTCGCTTTACTTGCCCGTGTAACAACTGCCGATGTTGGTGCAACTGCGGGTGGAATTTTCAACGGAATGGGTAATTTTGCCAGCGCAATTGCACCTGTTCTGATCGGTTACATCGTGATGCAAACACATAGTTTTAATTTAGGAATTACCTTCTTGGCAGCCGTCGCTGTGATTGGATCGTTCTTCTTAGTTCCTTTATTGAAACGTTATTAATCAAAATATTGAACAAAACCTAGGAGTTAAAACATGACTACTCAACAATTCGAATCATGGACACAACCTGAAGGTACAAATTTACAAGACTGGTTGAATACACGTATCGCACGCTTTGAAACACGTAAATATGATTTTGATGCATTGAAGTTCCAAGCAGACTATGACCCTAAATATCGTCGTGCACAAATGCGTTATATGGGTACAGGTGCAACAGGTGTGGTTAATGATGGCAATACGGTTCCAGCTGAAAACTTTACCTTTTCAACTATGGTTTTACCTGCGCAATGTGAAGGGCCTTTGCATATTCATCACGATGTTGAAGAAGTGTTTTTCATGTTGCGTGGCGAAATTGACCTGTTCATTGAACATAACGGGGAGAAATTTGAGACCCGACTGAAAGAGCGTGACCTGATTTCAATTCCACCGGGTATTTATCGTGGCTTGTTCAATCCGGGTCAGGAAGATGCCTTGATGTGTGTGATGTTGGGTGCTGGTAAACCAACCATCCCGAACTATCCACCTGAGCATCCGTTGTCTCAAATCAAACGTTAATCCGATTGATCTTATAAATGTTGAAGGAATGACATGATGACACTGATTGAGCGTTTAACTCACTATCCAGTCAAAACCGTTGCCGTAAATGACGCTGTGCAAGCTTATCGTGAAGCAGGTCAAGGCCAGCCGCTGGTTTTGCTGCATGGAATTAGCTCAGGTTCAGCCTCTTGGGTCAATCAGCTAGAGACACTCAGTCAGCATTTTCATGTCATCGCCTGGGATGCACCGGGCTATGGTTTATCCGATGATTTAAACACAGATCAACCCAATGCAGCCGATTATGCGGAGCAAGTATTGGGTTTGATGGATGCGTTGAACATTTCAAAAGCTATTGTAGTTGGACATTCATTGGGTGCCTTACAAGCCAGTGCTTTTGCTCACCTTTATCCTGAACGGGTACAGACCTTAGTGATTGCCAATGCAGCACAAGGTTATCAACGTTCTGATGAAGACACCAAAGCACAGATTTATCAAAAACGCCCGAATATGTTGAAAAGCTTGGGCAATGCAGGCATGGCTGCCAGCCGTGGACCGCATTTGATTTATAAACAAGACCCTCAGGCATTGGCTTTGGTTAGTGAAGTGATGGGACAACTGACATTAGACGGTTTTACCCGAGCATCTTATTTGCTGGCATATGACGAAATTCGAAATTATTTAACAGAGCTTACAGTTCCTTGTGTGGTGATTGCGGGTGACAAGGATGGAATTACCCCTGCGCAAGCGATCAAGGAACTTGCGGTAGAAATGCAATTGAGCCGATGTCATCTCATTACAGATGCAGGTCATCTGAGTTATGTCGATCAACCTGAACAGTTTAACGACATTGTTTTATCGGCACATTAAGACTTAAACGAGAGATATGGATATGAGCTTCCAACTTGAAGGAAAAGTAGCAGTTGTAACAGGTGGCTCGTCAGGCATTGGTTTGGCTGCAGTCGAAATTTTAGTTGCAGAAGGTGCCAAGGTGGCGTGGTGTGGTCGAGATGAGCAGCGTTTGGCGGCATCAAGACTGTATATTTTAGAAAAATATCCGCATGCCAATATCTTCACCAGTATCTGCAATGTCTTGGATAAAGAAGATGTAAAACGTTTTGCCCAACAGGTAAACCAAAATTTGGGTAATGTCGACATGCTGATCAATAACGCAGGTCAGGGGCGTGTGTCTAATTTTGAAAATACCCAAGACGAAGACTGGATGAAAGAAATTGAACTGAAGTATTTCAGTGTATTACATCCAGTACGTGCATTTTTAAATGATTTAAAACATTCGGCATGCGGGTCGATTACCAATGTGAATTCTTTGCTGGCACTGCAACCTGAACCGCACATGATTGCGACTTCATCTGCCCGTGCAGCATTGCTGAATCTAACCCATTCACTGGCGCATGAATTTACCCAGTACGGTGTTCGTGTCAATTCAATTCTTTTGGGCATGGTGGAATCCGCACAGTGGAAACGCCGTTTTGAAACCCGTTCTGATCCAAATGCAACATGGGAACAGTGGACAGGCAACATTGCTAAAAACCGTGGCATTCCAATGCAACGTTTAGGCAAGCCAGAAGAGCCAGCGCGTGCCTTGGTGTTTTTAGCATCGCCTTTGGCATCGTATACCACAGGTTCGACACTGGATGTCTCTGGTGGATTTAACAAACATTTATAAGGTGTTCACATGAAACAGTTGATGATGATTGGTTTTGGAGCGATGGCGGCAGAAGTGTATGCCCACATGCCTCAAGACCTGCAACTTAAATGGATTGTGGTCCCTGCACGCAGTGTAGAAAAAGTACAGGCACAGGTTGCAGCTGATGTACAGGTTATTTCTTCAATTGATGAATGTCAGGGGACGCCTGACTACGTGATTGAAGTGGCAGGACAGGCTGCGGTGAAAGAACATGCACAAAAAGTTTTGGAAAAAGGTTGGACCATTGGCCTGATTTCAGTAGGCACTTTGGCGGATAACGAATTTTTAATTCAACTGAAAACGACGGCAGAAAAAAATGATGCGCATCTGCATTTATTGGCAGGCGCAATTGCTGGGATCGATGGGATCTCTGCGGCCAAAGAAGGTGGTCTGGAAAAGGTCACCTATAAGGGCTGTAAGAGTCCAAAAAGCTGGCGTGGCAGCTATGCTGAACAACTGGTCGACCTCGATCAGGTCAGTGAAGCAACGGTTTTTTTCCGTGGTACAGCCAGAGAAGCAGCTTTGAAGTTTCCAGCCAATGCCAATGTGGCAGCCACGATTGCACTGGCAGGACTGGGTATGGATGACACGATGGTTGAGCTGACGGTTGATCCAAATATCAACAAAAACAAACACACCATTGTAGCGGAAGGCGTGTTTGGTGAAATGACCATTGAACTGGTAGGGGTCCCATTGGCGAGTAATCCCAAAACCTCAACCTTGGCTGCATTAAGTGTGATTCGTGCTTGCCGCAATAGTGTTGAAGCAATTCAGATTTAAAAGGATTTGACATGATCAAGGAAATTTATATCGCAGGTGAATGGCGATTAGGTAAAGGCGCTACGATTCAAAGTTTATTTCCAGCAGATCAATCGGTGAATGCTGAAATCTCAACGGCGAGTCTGGAAGATGTCAATGAAGCTATTGAAAAGGCAGATGCGGCTTGGCGTAAAACCGAGTGGCGCAACAGCATGCCGCATGAACGTGCCCGTATTTTATATAAAGTAGCAGACATTATTGAAGCGCGTGTAGATGAGCTTTCAAAGTTGCAAACTCGTGATAATGGCAAGCCATTGGTTGAAACCCGTGCCTTGACCATGAGTGCAGCTGCAACAGCGCGTTATGTAGCAGCAGCCTGCGAAACCTTGAATGATGAGCTGACCACGCAACGTGCCGCAGATTTCATGACCATGAGCGTGCATGAACCAGTGGGCGTGGTCGCTGCAATTACCCCGTGGAATTCACCGATTGCCAGTGAAGTACAGAAATTAGCACCTGCACTTGCGGGTGGTAATGCGGTGATCCTAAAACCTGCGGAAGTGACTTCCTTGATCGCATTGGAGTTAGCCAAAATCTTTGAAGAAGCAGGTTTACCGAAAGGCTTACTCAGTGTATTGGTCGGACGAGGTTCGGTGATTGGTGATGCGATCGTGAAGCATCCTTTGGTACGTAAAATTTCATTTACGGGTGGAACCACTACGGGTCGTCATCTGGCACATTTAGCAGCTGATAAATTGATCACGACCTCTTTGGAGCTTGGTGGAAAATCACCAACGATTGTATTGCCAGATGCAGATATTGAATTGGCTGCAAAAGGTGTGGCTTACGGTATTTTCAGTTCGGCTGGACAAGCCTGTATTGCAGGTTCGCGTCTGTTTGTACACAGCAGTATCTATGATCAATTCCTCAGTCGTCTGGTTGAAATCACCAAAGGGTTACGTGTTGGACATCCTGAAACAGCAGGCGTACATCTCGGGTCTTTGATTAACCCGAAGCATTTGGCTTCTGTCGATGACTATGTACAGCTCGCGAAACAAGAAGGTGGTCAAGTCCTTGTGGGTGGTCATGCCTTAACAGAAGGTGAGTTTGCCAAAGGTAGCTATTACTTGCCAACCATTATCACGGGCTTAAGCAATTCAGCACAAACCTGTCAGGAAGAGATTTTTGGCCCTGTGCTGGTGGTGATGAAATATGACGATGAACAAGATTTGCTTGCACAAGCCAACGACAGTTGTTTTGGTCTTGCCGCAGGCATCTGGACTGAAAACTATCGTAAGGCATGGCAAATTGCCCGTGCTTTAGAAGTCGGTACGGTCTGGATCAATACGTATAAGAAATTCTCGATTTCTGCGCCATTTGGTGGCTTGAAAGAAAGTGGTATCGGGCGTGAAAAAGGTCGTTTAGGCATTTTGTCTTACATGCAACAAAAAAGCATCTATATGGGATTAAGCGAGCAGCCAAATCCTTGGGCGAATTAATACATTCATGGAATGAACAGTTTTTGAGGAATATACAAATGACAGAACGTGTAAATGTCGGCGAAGCGATCGCCCGTGTTTTAGAAGCACACCAAGTAGACAGTATTTATGGCGTGATCTCGATCCATAACTTGCCGATTGCTGATGCAGTGGGTCGCCGTGAAAAAATCCGTTTTGTGGCGGCACGCGGTGAAGCAGGTGCAGTCACGATGGCAGATGGTCACTCACGCTTTAAAGGACTCGGTGTGGCGCTCACCAGTACGGGCGCGGGTGCAGGTAATGCCGTCGGTTCACTGATTGAAGCGATGAATGCAGGCAGTCCTGTTTTACACTTAACTGGGCAAGTTGAGCGTGAATATTTGGATCGTGATGCCAGTTTTATTCATGAAACCAAAGATCAACTGACCTTCTTACGTGCATCGAGCAAAGCTGCATTTCGTATCACCAGCCCTGACAATGCGGTGGGTGTGATCCGTGAAGCGATTCGTGTAGCTACGACAGTACCAATGGGGCCAGTCAGTGTTGAGTTACCGATTGATGTACAAGCAGCAGAAATCGATTTGCCGCTGAACTTGGGCCCAGTAAAAGCCCTTGAATTACCACAGGCTGAACAGGTCGAAGTTGACTTAATCGTTGAAGAACTGAAAAAAGCCAAACGCCCAGTATTTTGGATCGGTGGTGGTACGTTGAATAGTGTCGCAGAAGTCAAAGCCATTGCTGATCTCGGCATTCCTGTGGTGTCATCAACACATGCGCGTGGCGTATTGGCAGATGATCATCCGCGTAGCTTAGGCGCATTCCATAACTCGGCTGGCGTTGAGCAGTTGCTCAAAGATGCTGATCTATTGGTGGTAGTCGGTTCACGGTTACGTAGTAATGAAACCAAAACCTATTCAGTGCAATTCCCCGACAATATTATTCAGATCGATGCCAATCCTGTGGCACAACAGCGTAATTACAAAGTGCGTAACTTCATCTGTGGCGACGCCAAAGATGTATTACAACGTGTATTGATGGGCTTGCAAGGTGTCTCCAAAGTCGATGCGGAATATGATGCGGCTGTGGTTCAGGCTAAACAGGCTGCGATTGATGCGCTTCGTACCCAATTGGATCAATATGCCTTGATCTGTGATCACTTACGCGCCGCATTACCGCAAGATGGCATTTTTGTACGTGACATTACCATGTCAGGAAGTACTTGGGGCAGTCGTTTATTCCCAGTGCAGGCACCAAACCAGAATATTCATTCTCTAGCAGGAGCTATTGGTCTAGGTCTGGCGACTGCGATTGGTGCTTCCATTGCCAACCCTGATAAAAAAGTCATTGGCTTGGTCGGTGATGGTGGTTTGATGTTAGGCATCGGCGAAATCGCAACCATGGCGCAAGAAAATACCAATATGGTGTTGATGATCATGAATGATGGTGGTTATGGCGTGATGCGTGGTATCCAAAAGAATTACTTCGGTGGTCGCCAGTATTTCAATGAATTGCATACCCCAGACTATAAAGTTTTAGGCGAAGCAATGGGTGTGAAGAGCTGGAAAGTGGGCAGTGCTGATGAATTCAAGACCGTGATTCAGGAAGCTGTTGCATTCCAAGGGCCAAGCGTGATTGAGCTGGATATGCATTCAATTGGGCCATTGAACTTCGCGGGTCCACCACAGAAAAAATTGTACTAATCTCACTGAGCATTGGCAGTCCGTGCTGATGTGAAGACCGTTTTATGGGCAAATTTTTTTGCTCATAAAACGATAAAAACTATGTTTCATAGGTAAAACAAAAAAGCTAACCAACAGGATCGTTGGAACAAAAACCAAGGAATCAAGAGATGAAAAAGACCTCTATAGCCATGCTATTTGCTGCATTTTATTTGGGTACCACATCCCATGTTTTTGCGCAAAGCTCAGCCCTAGAATGGAAAAGTGAAGATGGAACGGATTCGGTAAAATTGGGTGGCGTGGCGCGACTCAACCAACGTTATGAAAATTGGGAAGGACCCAATGGCGGTTTTGGAAAACTGTATTTTGATATTTTTCGGGTGGATTTAAAAGGCAAGTTTGACGACGCTTATTTTAATGCCAGTTATCTGTTTCAGGATCAAGAGAAACGCTCGATTGAGAAAGCTTATGTCGGCTATAACCTTGATCAAAATAATAGTATCGAAGCAGGTTTTGTCTATAAACCTTTTGCAATCTATCCATATCCACAGAATGGCTGGACCTATCATATTCCATTCTTCCTCGGCTATGGCAATAACATTGCACCAGGTTTGAACTGGAATTTTAATAACAAGGATTGGGATATCAAACTGGGCTATTATCCGCAAATGCTGGATACCAGTCTGCGCTACTCACCTGAAAGTGCCACCTATGATGATTTGGCCGATAATGCGTTTCCAACCCAAAAAGCCTATCAAAATGAAAAGCGTCATCAATTTAACACGCGCATCGTACGTAAATTAGAAACAGATTTTGGTAAGCAAGAATTTGGTGTGTCGGGTGCTATTGCGCAATTGCATAATAAAAGCACTGATAAGAACGGCCAATATTATGCGGTCGGTCTACATACCGATAATAATTACAAACGCTTTAATTTACAAAGTTCTGTGATTCATTATCAATATGATGCCAAAAACCCAGATGGGGTCAGCAATGATGTGACTTTGATGGGCAATAATGGCTTTACCCCTGCCTATTTCATTGCTTCGGAAGCCACCGTTGCCAGTTTAAACCTTGCTTATACCTTGCCTGTACAGGACATGGGTAAACTCAAAGCCATCCGTTTCTATAATGACTATAGCTATATGGACAAGAAACGTGATGACTGGTCGGCTTCACAAATGAATACCACAGGGATGATGTTTATTGCTTCCCCATTTATGGTGTGGGCTGATTATACCTGGGGTAAAAACTCCAATATTATTGGTGGGGCTTCCAATGCCACAGGTTATACCTCAACCGTTTCGCCGTATAGTGACCAATGGCTTTACCGCATCAATTTAAATATTGGATTTAGTTTCTAAATTTCCAATTGGTACTTTTTTAGAAGGAGTGAGTCATGCCCATGATTCACTCTTTTTGCTTTTGAGAAGTTTTTAGCTGAGATGGCTTTTTCGATATTCTGATGGAGTCAGGTGTTCCCATTGTTTAAAGGCACGGCTAAAAGCACTCTGTTCGGCATAACCGAGTAGCAGTGCAATTTCAGTGAGAGACAGCTCTGATTTGACCAAATAGCTTTTTGCTAGTTCTACACGAATGCTTTTAACCAGATCGCTGTATTGCAAATTATAGCTAGTCAGCTTGCGATAAAAGCTTCTTAGCGACAGATTCATCTGTTTGGCAATATTCTCAGCAGAGGGTTCACCAATCTTGAGCATACTAACGATGAGTAGCTGTAAATCTTTTAAGAAAGTATCAGGATTGGGAATGCTCTTGAGCAGTGCTTCTGCCTGCTGATCTAATAGTTTTTTAAGATGCGGATCACGACTTGGAATGGGCAGATGCAGGATTTCAAGTGGTAGCCATAATCTTAATACATCTGAATCGAAACTGACGGAGCAGCCATACACTGCTGCATAGGGTGCGATATCAACAGGTGCAGGAGCAGAAAATTCGATTTCTAAAGGGCAAATCTCAGGTCGCTGCAAGATCTTACGGATGGTACTCAATACGCCTGAAAGCAGCACTTCATTCGAAAGTTGAGAGTTTTTATGTACCACAGGCGTCCAGCACATACAAAAGCGATCTTCTTTTTGCACAATCGAAAATGAAGCCGAGTTTTGCAACAGTGGTTGGAAATTCTTAAAACAATTCAGAAAGCTGATCAGGTTCGGACTGGATAATGCCAAGTAACCTAATATATGGATATGATGAGGTTCTGAGAGTTCACCAATATAATGTCCTAACACAGGCGTTGGATGTTGCTGATAGATGTGTTCAAGCAGACTCCACCATTTATGTAAGGGCATTCTCGATTGATTGGCATACTGTTGGGTGAGTTCATTGAGTTGATTATTCGAAATATTGTGTTGCTGTAGATACTTGTCGATGAGTTCTAACAGAACCGATGGAATACTTGGAATTTCAGTCATAATTGTTCTGCTCGTTTCGAAGTCAAATCCTTTAACCCAATTACAGATAAATCATCGCAGCGATCACGTTGTTGATTTACGTTTTTATCTTAGCCGATGCAATTTAAAATTTTTGTATCATCAAAGGACAGAATCATGCGCTTTGATCTCAAAATCTCTTATTAAGAATCAATAAAATAAGCCATAATTTCATCATAACTCTTTCATTTGACTTTGGTTATTTCAAGCTGGCATCCACGGTCAAGCCTTTATAGCTGAATCTCATTATTTTCCATAGATATGTCTTTTAATCCATTTAAAAAAGGATTGAACGATTCTACTGACAAGGTTTTATCAGTTTGGAGTGGGAAATGTCAGATTTAAATCAAGTTACTGTTGTGGATGATTATGCTCTGGATGTTGTGATTATTGGTGCAGGGTTTTCAGGCATTGCAGCAGGAGTAAAGCTTCAGAAAGAAAAAATGAATAATTTTATTATTATTGAGAAATCAAATGAGGTGGGTGGTGTTTGGCGAGAGAATACCTATCCAGGTTGCGAGTGTGATGTACCATCTTCTATTTATTCTTATTCATTTGCACCGAATCCGAATTGGAGTCATATTTTCGCAAAACAGAAAGAGATACAGCAGTATATTAAAGATGTCGCAAGACGCTTTAACATGGATCAGCATATTTTATTCAATACCGAGCTACGTCAAGCTGCTTGGTCACAGCAGCAACAAGCTTGGCTGATTGAAACCAGCAACGGAACATATAAGGCAAAATTTATCTTTTTTGCCACAGGTCCTCTAAGTGAACCCACCACACCTGATGTGATTGGTTTAGATCATTTTCAAGGACATATTTTCCATTCTGCACAGTGGGATCATTCAGTTGATCTGAGTAACAAGCGTGTTGCCGTGATTGGTACAGGTGCATCTGCAATACAGATTATTCCGGCGATTCAACCCATTGTGAAGCAACTGTATGTGTTTCAACGAACGGCACCATGGGTAATTCCAAAGCCCAATATGGTCATTAACAATACCTCCAAAAATGTACAGCAAAAAGTACCATTTACCCTGAATTCCATCCGTAAATTGACCAGTGTTTCCATGGATATGTTTAGTTCAAGTGTCAACCAACCGCAAACCTTGGAGGTCTTAGGCAAGGGCTTGATTCACTGGATGCATTATCAGATTCAGGACCCTATTTTACGCGAGAAAGTCAGACCAAAATTTACGCTGGGCTGCAAACGGATTTTATTTTCAAATACTTATTATCCTGCTTTGGCAGCCAAAAATGTGGAACTGATTGATCAAGGCGTGAAGGAAGTCACGGCAAAAGGTATTTTGGTAGATGGTCAAGAAATTCCCTTGGATATTATTGTTTGGAGTACAGGTTTTGAGGTAGCCAAACCACCGATTGCCAAACGGATTATGACCAAAACGGGCGTGTTGCTGGATGATGTCTGGCAAATCAATACAGTACAGGCCTATAAAGGCTGTGTGGTGAAAGACCTGCCCAATGCCTTTATGTTGCTCGGACCGAATAGTATTAGTTATAACTCCTTAATCAGTGCTGTTGAAAACCAGATTGATTATGCAGTGAAAGCGATACGTTTTGTATTGGACCATCATTTAAGCAGCTTTGAAATCTCCGCCTTTGCCGATACTCAATATAATCAAAAGTTGCAAAATAAACTGAATGGCACTGTATTTAATCAAGGTGGGTGCGCAAGTTATTATCTAGACAGCAAGCAAGTGAACGTTGCCAATTATCCATGGACCATGCAATACATGGAAAAGGATATGGTTGAATTTGATAGTGATTGTTATACCTTCACAAGTAGATGATATTGAAAGGCCTTATATTGAGATAAGGCCTTTTTACATTGTTTAGCCCAAAAAAAAGGCACTGAATAAGTGCCTAAAAAGAGGAAAGTTTCAGATTCAAGACATTAACAGGCGCGGAGTTTAGTTAAGGCTTTTACCGCAGGAGAGTGATTTAACACCTGTAATGCTTTGTTGGTATCTCCTTCATGATAAGGGTGATAGTTCGGTTTAACCCAGTGTCTTAAGCTAGAAATCATCGCGAAAAAACTCGGCACTTGTTTACTGCGTGCATGTTCAATGGCGGTATGTCTTAATGCCCGAATAAGCCCGTAGTTTTTATAAGGATCTGCATGCTGGTCTTGTTGTGCCAGCTTCTTAAAGCAATGATAAATGGCAAAGGTGAATAGAGGAGCAACGGCCAGCATAATCATTTGGCGTTGCAGGTAGGCAAAGGCTTTGTTGTTTTCGCCACATAAATGCATATATAAATCGAAAGCCACACTTCGATGCTCAACTTCTTCTGCCAAATGCCATGTCATTAAATCAGACATCATTTCATCAGCAGTTTTATTTTGCCATGGTTGATCATCGAGACACCATGTGCCTAACATCGTCGTGAAATGTTCAACTGCAGCGGCGATACCGACGCGAATGGTAAGCCAACGGTACTCTAGGGAGCTGGAAAGGTTTAAGCCCAAAGGCGCTGTATTGATTTGTTTAAAGATGTTGTCTAAAGATATAAGAAACCCATCGATGTCATAGTCATAATGGCGTAAATATTCTTGGGCTACCTTGTGTGCAGAGGCGTGATGCGCTTCCTGATGCACAAAACCTTTTACATCGGCACGTAATTTTTCATCTTTGACGTAGGGAAGTGCTTCATTAAAAGAGCGGCACATCCACAGTTCACCTACGGGCAAAATAAGATGAACAGCATTAATTAAATGGGTAGCAAAAGGATTGTCATAGATCCAATGCTCTGGCGTATTACTGAAATCGAATTGCACGCGACGTTGTTGCAGATAATGATTTTCGAGTCGTTGTTGGGGATGCATAACACTTCTCCTTAGTTCACGGCATTCATAAAATAATGGCTGAGTTGCTCGGCATTTTGAGCAGGAATCCAATGTGTTGCATTCATATGGACTTCTTGATATTTGCCAGTAAAAAACTGTTTATTCAGTTCGGCACTTTTTTTACCGATGGCGATATCTTTATTTCCCCACACAAACAGGGTAGGTACTTTTACTTTTTTAAAGCTTGAACGAATCGGTGCCAAAGGCATACTTCGATACCAATTAATGGCTGTGCCAATACGGTTTTCCTGAATAAAATGTTGGTTGAAGTCGATGATTTGCTCGGCACTCATGCCAGAATTTTTTAACAACAAATGACTGAGTGATTTCGCTCGTTTAAAGAGTAGTTCAGGAATAAAAGGCAGTTGGAAAAAGCCGATATAATATGAGGTGAAGATTTGGGTACTGCTGAGCATCGACTTTAAAAATGCGCCTGTATGTGGCACAGAAACTAAAGTCAGATGCTTTACCAATTCTGGATAGTGCAGTGCTAACTCACAAGCAACGATCGAACCCCAGTCATGACCAATGACGTATACAGGCTTTCCTAACAAATCAATGAAAGCTTTGACATCGGCAACCAACTCATCAATCGAATATTGGAAACGGCCTTTTGGAGCAGCGGTTAAGCTATAACCACGTTGTTCAATGGCAAAGGTGCGGAAGTTATGTTGATTGAGGATTTCACTGGTTGCTTGCCAACTTTGTACAGTTTCTGGAAAACCATGTAAGAGAATAACGGGGTTTCCATCCATGGGACCAGAATCAATCACATTAAAAATCAGGTTATTACGACAATATTGGCGATATCGTTTCTCAGTCTGTTTTGCCATGCTGACCTACTTATCAAAGATGTCTATTTCAATTGATAGTAATCAGCGCTATTGGCACAGTCTTGACAGTAGAGGATAGGATTTAACTTCTTGTGCCATGACAGCAGCTTTTGGCACATCAAGCATATTGCTTGGCATTTAAAGACAGTTATTCGCTGTTTAATTTGCGTTTAATTGATGGTTTATCCGTTGTTGTTATTCAATTTTTGATTGGTCAAAGCGCTGTTGAAGTACAGCGGTCATACGTTGCAGTAATTTTGAGATAAGACCATCTTTGTCCCACGCATAGATTGAAACAGTCATGCTGGGTGCCTTGCCTAAAGGAAGGTATTCACGAACTCGATGGCCTTTTGTTGTTGCAACAGGCAAGAGTGATAAACCTAAACCTGTTTCAACGCCAACCAGTACACTTGCCAAGCTGTTACTGGTAAATGCGATATACCAATGTTTACGTTCGCGCTCAATACGTTCGAACATTTCCTCACGGTATAGTCCACCTTGTGGGAAGGTCACCAATGGGATTGGGTCAGTCCATTGTTTGCTGTGATCGATGCTTTCAAACCATGCAATTTCTTCTGGAAATGTTGCATGGTGATCAGAGCTTGCAGCCATTTCTTTGACAACCACAATATCAAACTGTCCGCTGCGATAGCGTTCCATGAGATCACGGCTTAATCCTGCTGTTACATCCAGTCTGACAGTACGATTTTCCTTACTAAATGCGCTCAACGCCAAAGCCATGTCGGTATTCATTATATCTTCTGGCAAGCCGATTCGAATCGGAATGGTACCTGCTGGATCACCTAGAATATTTTCTGCCTCTTGTTGCAAGGCTAAAATCCGCCGTGCATAACTAATTAAATATTCACCTGAGCTTGTGAGTTGTAAGGGCCGTGCATTTCGATCAATTAATTGTTTGCCTACGGACTCTTCCAATCTGGCCAGTTGTTGACTGACCGTGGATTGAGTCATATGCAAGCGTTCAGCAGCTAAGGTAAAGCTACCAGCTTCGAAAATAGTAACGAAGGCTCGGAGTAAGCGTGGATCAAACATAGACAGCAACCTTTGCACACACGGGGGTAAGCGATTTGAATGATTTAACTATTCATAATCTTAATACATTTGATTAATTAATTTAATTTTTAAATATCAATAAATCTGATTATCCTAGGCGCAATTGTTCATTTAATCCACTTGTCTAGGTAAATCCTTGGAGCTTGTATATGCACAAATCATTAATGTCAGCTGTATTTACACTAGCGGTGACGGCATGTAGTCATGCAACTTCGGGAGATCCTATACAAGAAGATGCCTTACATACTGCTGCTGCGCGCAATGATGTGGCTCATATTCAACAATTACTCGCTAAAAATATTCAGATTGATGCACGTGATGCTTCAGGCTCAACCGCTTTAATGATCGCAACACGTGCAAACAATGTTCATGCTGCACAATTCCTGATAGATGCGGGGGCGGATGTCAATGCCAAAGATCGAATTCAAGATAGTCCTTATCTTTATGCTGGCGCGCGTGGCTATTTAAAAATATTGAATATGACTTTGAAGCATGGTGCTGATCTAAAAAGTACCAACCGCTATGGTGGTACAGCGTTGATTCCAGCAGCTGAACGAGGGCATGTGGATACTGTACGTACGCTGATTGCAGCGGGTATCGATGTTGATCACATTAATAACCTAGGGTGGACGGCTTTATTGGAAGCGATCATTTTAGGTAATGGCACTCGACCGTATCAACAGATTGTCGATTTGCTGATTGCAGCAGGAGCCAATGTCAATATTGCTGATGGTGATGGCATAACGCCGCTTGAACATGCACATGCTCGTGGCTATACACATATTGAGAAAGCATTATTAGCCGCAGGTGCGAAACCAAAATTTATGGAACATTAAGATGGAACAAGCAACAGATTTTCTACGTCAGGCCATTGAATTGGCCTATCAAAATTGTCAGCAAGGAGGCCGTCCTTTTGCTGCGGTAGTTGTGAAAGATGGAGCTGTTATTGCCACAGGTGTGAATGAGATTTTAAAAAGCAATGACCCGACAGCACATGCCGAGTTACTGGCAATACGTACTGCAAGCCAACGTTTAGGTACAGCCAATCTTGAAGGCTGTGCCGTATTTGCCAGTGGGCATCCTTGTCCGATGTGTATGGCTGCAATGCGTTTAGCTGGGATTCAGGCGGTGAGCTATGCATATTCGAATGAAGATGGTGCACCGTTTGGGTTATCAACAGCAGCGATTTATGCTGATCTTGCTAAACCGTTTGCAGAGCAGTCGATGAATATTCGCTATATTCCAGTCCGAATAGAAGAAAAACCAGATTTATATGTTTACTGGAAATCCACGACCTAAGCGGTGTGATGGGAAAAGACGAATATGCAAAATAACCGAATATTTTTGGTGACAACGGTTGCCTTGGTTGGATTAAACCTTCGACCATTTATGACCAGTGTTGGGCCTGTTGCCAATCAGATTCGAACAACAACTGGTCTGAGTTTACAAGGCATTGCACTCTTAACGCTGGTGCCGATGTTGCTGATGGGACTAATCGCCTTTGTTGGTCCTGTCATACTCAATGCGGTAGGTGAGCGTCGTGCCATTCTCAGTGCTTTGGCAATGATTTGCTTGGGCTGTGCATTGCGTTTTCTTGTCGTAAATGGATGGACTTTAATATTTACCGCCGCCATCGTCGGTTTTGGTGTGGCTGTTGTTCAAGCGGTTTTTCCAAGTTTGATTAAAAGAGAGTTTCGAGATCACCTTAGCCCAATGATGGGGCTGTACTCAGCCATGCTGATGGGTGGTGGGGCGCTCGGTGCTGTTATTGCACCTGTTGTTTCGAATAGCAGTGAAAGTTGGAACATGGGTCTGTCCATTTTTGCTGTTCCAGCATTACTTGCCATCGTCTTTGCTAGTTGTTTTTTGACAAAAACCTCACATCAATCTAGAAAAATCCCTGCCGTAAGTGTGCTGTTAAAACAACCACGAACTTGGTTGCTCATTTGTTGTTTTGGCTTAATTAATGGGGGCTATAGTTCGATTGTTGCGTGGCTTGCACCTGCATTTCAAGCGCATGGTTGGACTGCTACTGCTAGTGGAAATTTGATGGCTGTGCTGACGCTGAGTCAGGCAAGTGCCGCATTGGTTCTACCGTATTTATCGCGTAAGAACAAAGATCGTCGCGTTTGGATTGCTTTCACCCTGATCTTACAATTGATTGGTTTTGCTGGATTGGCTTTTGTACCAGATACTTTTCCTTATGTTTGGGCGATAACCGTAGGTATGGGATTGGGTGGCTGTTTTGCTTTATTGATGATTGTAGTTCTAGACCATTTACCTGATCCTGCGCATGCGGGGCAGCTTTCAGCCTTGATGCAAGGTGGTGGTTTTCTGCTTGCAGCAATTGCACCGTGGTTAGTTGCCGTATTGTATGGTATGACTGGGACTTATGCATCAGGCTGGATTTGGCATTTGAGTATGGTGCTTGTCGTGGCAATGCTTATGATCAGGCTTGATCCGGTACATTATGCGAAGGTGATTGGGGTAGAAAAATAAAAGTAAATGTCTTGCCGAGCAGAAAAGAGACCTGTCTTAAAACGTAATAATCATTAAGTTCACAAGATAATCCGAAAAATCAAATAAAGTGTGACATTTATTGTCACGTAGACAGGGCTGTATAGACATTGAATCGTTTTTTTGAGTAAAATATGCAAAATTTAATGAAATGTTCTATAAATAATGTTGGCTAATATATTTCAGGCCTTGGATAGTTTGGGCCTTACAGCACAAAAACGTGCGATTCATATTCAATTTTCTAATCAAAATTTAAATTCGCAGGTTTTTCTGCAACGTATTGATGGTCAGCATCAACTCAATGATGGATTTAAGGCAGAACTGATTTGCCTATCGACCAATGCCACCATTCCACTAAAGCAATTTATTGGCAGCCAAGCTGCGATAGATAGCGTGACTGATCAAGGCCAGTTGACCCGTGTCACAGGCATTATCACCCAAGCCTTACAAGGACAATCAGACGGTAGCTTAACTTTATATAAACTGACACTCGAAGACCCAACTGCACTGTGGAAACAACGCCGTAACAGCCGCGTGTTTATGAACAAGAGCGTGCGCGATGTGGTAGAAGTTGTCTTTAAAGAATGGCAGAGCAAAAGCCCTTTATTTGCATCGAGCCTAACGCTTGACTTAAGTGGACTGAGTCAAGACTATGATGTCCGCCCATTCATTATGCAGTCTAATGAAAGCGACTATGACTTCCTCACCCGCTTGATGAGAAGTGAAGGGATTAACTGGTTGATTGATGAAGCCGAGCGCACAGTTCCTCTCAGCAGTGCCGCGATTCAGCCGCAAAAACTTCGTTTGATTGATGACAATAGCCAGTACCAAGCGTTAGAGCGTCGACAGATCCGTTATCACCGTAGCAGTGCCACTGAACAATATGACAGTATGACCAGCCTAGTTGGACAACGTTCATTACAGCCCAGTAGCGTGCATGTACAACGCTGGCAAGCCGATGCCTTAGAACAGGAAGATGGTGCAGGCAGTGTGCAAAGCACGCACAAACACAGTGATCAACATGACAATGCCAGTCTTGGTCTAGAACAGGCATGGCATTTTTCACCAGCATGGATGCAAGACCTCAATGGTGAAGACGGGGTAACCCAATCAGGCAATGCCCAAATTGAAAAACTGAATCAGAACTTGGGTCAATACTACGATTTACAATCTAAACAATTTACCGCCAATACCACCGTGCGCGATACCCATGTCGGCTACTGGTTTGAATTAGCCGAACATCCTGAAATTGATCAACACGATGGTGCAGACAAAGAATTCCTGATTACAGGCAAAAAATTTTATAATCAAAATAATTTACCTAAAGATCTACATCAACAGATCAACCAACTCTTAGCCCAAAGCAACTGGCAAATAAAAGAGAGTGACGAACGCCAAGCCAACCAGCTCACCCTGCAACGTCGTAGCATCAAAACCGTACCCGAATATAATCCATTACAACACCGTCCAACTGCTTCACCACAACGTGCCAAAGTGGTCGGACCAAGTGGAGAAGAAATCCATGTGGATGAATGGGGGCGAATTAAAGTTCGTTTCCTGTTTACTCGCAATGAAGATCACAGCCATGATGGTGGTGCAGGTGCCAATGACAACGACACTGATTCTGCTTGGGTGGATGTACTGACCCCTTGGGCAGGTGAAGGTTATGGGGCACGCTTCTTGCCCCGTATTGATGAAATCGTGGTGATTGACTTCTTTGATGGCAATATCGATCGTCCGTTTGTAGTAGGACGGATTCACGAAGCCCATCGTAGCCCAACCAAATTCGACAATGCAGGTAAGCTGCCAGACACCAAAAAACTGGCAGGGATCAAGTCCAAAGAAGTTCAAGGCGAAGGGTTTAACCAACTCCGCTTTGATGACACCATTGGACAAATCAGCGCACAACTACAAAGCAGCCATGCTGCCAGTCAACTCAATCTCGGAAAATTGAGTCATCCCAAAGACAAAGCAGAGAGCGAAGATCGAGGCGAAGGTTTTGAACTGCGTACCGATCAGTGGGGTGCAGTACGTGCAGGCGAGGGTTTATTACTTTCCACGCATAAACAGGATCAAGCGCAAGGTGAACATCTGGATGCTCAACCTGCCAAGCAACAGTTGGATGGTAATCAAAATAATGCAAAAGCCTTAAGTGAAGTTGCCAAGAATCAGCAAACTGATGAAATTGAATCCGTTGAACAATTGAAAACATTTGCAGAACAGATTCAAGAAAAAATCGCCCAGTTTAAAAAATCACTGTTATTACTTAATTCACCCGCAGGCATTGGCTTAAGCACCAATGAAGATATTCATTTATCTGCGGATGGCCAGATTAATCAGTTTGCAGGCGAGAGTATCAATCTAAGTACACAGAAAAACCTGATTACACATGCTCAAAACCGAATCAGTGTGTTTGCAGCACAGAATGGTATTAAGCAGGTTGCTGCCAAAGGTAAGTTTGAAGTCCAAGCACAGTCAGATGGCATGGATTTACTGGCCAAGCAAGGCATTCAGATTATTTCAACTGAAGATCGTATTGAGATCAGTAGTCCGAAAGAGATTGTGATCACAGCGGGTAGTTCCCAGATCAAGCTGAATGGGTCGGGGATTTTTCCAATCACAGGTGGCAAGTTTGAGGTAAAGGCGGGGCAGCATTTGTTTATGGGGGGGAGCCGCATAAATTGCCCATTACCATACTTGCCTGAAAATGAAAAACAAAAATATGGTCTATGGTTTGATGTTATGGATAAGCAAGGCAATAAATTAGCACATGGAACAGAGTATATTATTTTCGATGAAGCTGAGAAAGAAATTGCACGTGGAAAATTAGATAGAACAGGTTTAGTCAAATTAGAGACAAATGAACCGAATAAACAATATAAAATACATGTGGTAGTTTAAAAATGTTGAATGAAGTAGATGCTAATAAAGAAATTAAAGAGAAAGCTAATGATTTGTTAAAAAAAGCACAAGGAAAAGTGGGGCAGACTCCACCTGTGATTCCTGTACATATACCAATCTATACGCATAGTTTAACAATTTTCATCGGTGGTGCTGCGGATAAGTATGTGTTTACTCCGGGAGATGTTCCAATTGGCTGGGGAAAGTTTAGACCTATCGGACCAACATTTTTTGTTGGGAATTATGTTAATAAAAACTTTTCAAAAATAAAAGAAAATAGTAAAAATGCAGTCGTTAAATATTATGGCTATGAAGAAGCATATATATCAGCAGATCAAGAAATAACTGTAAATACAAATAAAAATAAAAAGTTAAATGCATTTAAGGATATAGAGTCTTTTTTGAAAGTTAATCCACAAACACAAGTTAATATTATTGGACATAGTCTTGGAGGGTGGAATGCAGCTGGCTTGGCTGAGGTATTGCATAAGAAAAATATATGTAAAGTAAACTTACTAATTACAATTGATCCTGTTGGTGAGATATTGTCAAAAATAGGAATTGGCTCAAGAACTAGTATTTATTATAGTCGACCAAAACCAGTGTTTAGATGGTGGATTAGTATAAGTTGTGATCCTAAAAGTTATGAATGGAATAATGATTTGATTGCAGATTTAGGAGGGCAATGGAGTGCTTATCCTAGTACTAATAGCTCTTATTATCACGTGACAAATTATAGTCATGCTGATTTTAGACAGATGATGCAAGAGAAAATTATTGGTAATTCAAGTGCCCAAGAGATTTTATCGAGAGAGTTAACCAAAATAAAATGAAAATTTTTCTATTAATATTAACTAGTATTTTCTTATCTGCATGTAACCCTTTAGAAAATAATGATAAGGAGGTGGTTGTCAATGACTTAAGTATAATTAATCTAACTTACTCTCATTTGGATGGGCTAAGTGGTGATGTATTTAAATTTGATGTAGTAACAAAAACAAATTTAAATAATTTTTATCAAAGAGAAAAATATAAATATTCACATTTAAAGTGTGATGGAGTTCAGGGTTATTTGGTTGTTGGTTCAGTCGCTATAGATGAGGGGCGAATTGAAAATGGAGAGTATATTTCATCAGGGTATTTTAAAGTTTGTGAAGATGAGTCAATGAATACATGTTTGGAAAAAAAACAAGTTGAGAATTTTCTAATTAAAGATGTTTCTTGTAAAATTGTTTTGGGGGGGCTTTTGCAAAAAAGTAAAATAGTAGCTGATAATATAATAATATCCAAGAATTCTATTATTAAAGCTGGTAAAGAAGGGTGATATAATATTATGTTGGAGTGATTTTATCTTTTTGATAAAGATATAGTGTAATATTAATTTTTTGTTTAGGAGGGTTTTTGAGGTTAACTTTGAAAATTTTAACTTAGAATCTGAGGTTTATAGCATTTCATTAAACACACTCCGTAAAGACCGACTTTATAGTTTAAGCGTTGTTTGTCAGCGTGAATTTCTTCATTTTCTTATGAGGTTAAACAAGGACGTACAACAATGAAAAAAGCACTGCTTCTCATGGGTTCAATAGGGATCTTGGCAAATATGCCAGTCTTGGCAGCCGATTTAAGTATCGGTGACCCGAAAACACAATCGGGTGAACTGAAACTGACGGGCGCTATCCGTACCCGCTATATCCATAAAGACTATATTGTCGAAGCCAATGAAGGCTCCAAAAATGATGACTGGCGACTAGCCGATATCAAGGCGGTCTTGAGTTATGAAAACCCAGACTGGATTGCATCGATGGATGTACGTTGCTACCAGTATGACCGCTTATGTGATGCACTGTTTTTAAAAGATGCTTGGGCAGGCTATAAGTTTTCAGATCAGCAGCGCGTGACAGTCGGTTTTCAATCGGTTGATTTCGGCTTTGGGCGACTGTGGGGCAATAGCTATTATGAAACTTTACTCAATACCGTGGGATTGGAGGACATCCAAAACCTTGGGGTGAAATACCAGTTTAAGGACAATCTGTATAACTTCATTCTCGGTTTTTACCCGACTGATGGTGGTAACTACAAAGGCACATCCAAAGATTCAAGTCGCTATAGCGGTAACTTTGTGCAGGCAGACGATCTGACGCAAGGTACCGATATTGATGAAAAGAATATGTGGGTGACGCGTTTATCTAGAAAGTTTGAGTTAGATCAATCTCAGAATTTCTCCACGGAAATTGGTGGCTCTTACTGGTATTCGGAATTGGAAAATAATCGCAGTAACCGAGACGGGCATCGTAGTACATGGAGTATCTTTAGCACCACCAATTATCAGGCATGGCAATGGTTGTTCCTGGCAGGCGAGCAGGACATTAAAAACGCAGATGATCTTTTGCCAAAAAGTTCGACCATTGGGGCATTTGACTATCCTTATCAAGTGGCCAACAAAGGCAAATATATGGCCAATGAAATTAACTACACCTTTGCCAAGCCTTTTCATCAGTTAGAAAATATTAAACCTTATGTGTCGTATAGCCGTTTTTATAAAGATGAATCAGGCTATCAAGATTCGGATCGCTTAATCGCAGGCCTATATTTTAACTATAAAAAAGTCGGCATACAGGGTGAATATATCTGGAGTCGCAATGACCCAATGACGGGCAGTGGCGCAGATGGCCTTGCGCAAGGTGACAGCAATCAATGGAATAAGTTGTTCTATTTATCGTTGGGTTATTATTTCTAAATCCAGCTTGGAAAATGAGCCAGTCTGTTTGCGATAGACTGGCTTTATTCATTTAGGCGGTTCTTAAGATCAAAGCCCCGATTAAAATGATGCACGAGGAGATAATCCGTACTGCATTGATGCGCTCTTTTAGAATAAAGATCGAGATCAGCGTGGCAAATAAAATCGAGGTTTCTCTTAGTGCAGCAACAATCGCAACAGGTGCAAGTGTCATTGCCCATAGTGCCAAACCATAAGAGAAAAATGAACCGATCCCACCGATTAAACCTAAATGCCAATTATGTCGAAAATACTCACCCATCTGACGATACTGCATTTTCAGGGCAAAGATAAAAAAGATCAGTCCTGAAAGCACGAAGCTCCATAGGATATAGGCAATGGCTGATCCTGCCAGACGAACGCCATGACCATCCAGCAAGGTATAACCCGCAATCAGGACAGCGTTGAGTAGAGCCAGACCGATACCTTTGCGTCCCGTTTTGGGTGCAGCCAAAATCATCGATAAAATGCCGACAGAAATGGTAATGATGCCTAGCCATGCATTGAATTGTAGTTGTTCATGCAGCAACAAGGTGCCTAAAATGGCAACAATCAGCGGTGCTGTGCCACGCATTAAGGGATAAGTCAGCCCCATATCGGCCACACGGTAGATTTTTGCCACCATGCCAAAATACAGAATTTGTATTGCGGTTGAAGCCAGAATATAAGGCCAGCTCTCGCGATGCGGCATGGGGAAAAAGGGCAGCAGTAGTGCGGCTAAAACTGCTGCGGATGCAGTGACCAATACGGTAGTTAAAAATTTATTTGTACCCGCTTTTACAATGGCATTCCATGTGGCGTGACATGTCGCTGCAAGTAAAATAAGGCCAAATATTGCCGTGCTCATAAGCTGCCTGTTATTTCATGATCTTGCTAATGTGCATGATATGGTTGAAAAAAGAAAGCAGGCAGCTTAGCGCGATTATAGAAATACTTTCTCTGTATTTGGATTGATCGGCTCAATCGGTTGGATCAACTGACCACGGCTTAGGTTCTGGATATGCTGTAAACGGTTGATCAGTTCATTTTGAATAAACAGGATACAGGTCTGTAGTTTAGACGAACTTTTTAAACGTGAAGGATACACTGCCCAAACATCGGCATCTTGCCAGTATTCAGGCAAAATATGCTGTAACTGACCACTAATCAATTCATCTGCGACATCCCAAATCGAACGTAAGATAATGCCATGTCCCTCAATCGCCAACTGGTGAATAATCTCGCCATTATTGGAAATGAAGCGCGGTGTGACATGTACCGACCGATCTTCCGAAGGATGGCGTAATTTCCATAATACCGAGGATTGATCACGTTCACTGATGGTCAGGCAATCATGATTACGTAAATCTTCCAGACTTTCAGGCATGCCTTGCTGCAGTAAATAGCTGGGTGCAGCGCAGAAAATTCGGAAATTCGACACCAGTTTTTTGGCAATCATATTCGGGGCAATCTCATTGCCGATGCGAATATCCAGATCAATGCTGTGTTGAATCAGGTCTTTGGTGTTGTCGATGGTATCAAACTGAATTTCCAGTTTGGGGTACATGGTCATTAATTTAGACAGAATTGGCGCAACATGTTTACGGCCAAAACCGAAGCTGCTGACAATGTCGAGATGTCCTGTGGGCGTGCTTAAGGGGTTATTCACCAGCTCACTGATTTCATCGAATTCATCCAGAATATTGGAGACCCGATCCAAAATCAGTTTGCCATCTTCGGTCAAACTGACATGGCGGGTACTGCGATGGAACAGTTTACAGTTCAGGTTGGTTTCTAAAATATTGATGCGTTTACTGATAAATGCAGGTGAAGCACCCAGCTCCTCAGCTGAATCGACAAAACTCTTGCGTTTGGCGACTGTGCAAAAAACCTTTAAATCCGATAGGTTAGGTAGATTATTCACGATCCGTGTCCATTGGGGTGATAGTTTTCTTATTGATCATTTTTGCTGAAAACAGCATGTTTACAGCTAAGGATATTAACCAAAGGTGTAAGGGAGCGTTATGGCAAAAAAGTATAAAGTTGCCACGATTGCGGGTGATGGGATTGGTTTAGAAGTTCTACCAGAAGGCATCAAGGTTGTAAAGGCAGCAGCAGACAAATATGGCATTCAAGTTCAAATGGATAGCTTCGATTGGGCCAGCTGTGATTACTACCTTGAACACGGCAAAATGATGCCGGATAACTGGTTTGAAGTCTTGCAGCAATATGATGCAATTTTCTTTGGTGCGGTAGGTTGGCCTGAAAAGGTGCCTGATCACATTTCATTGTGGGGATCATTACTCCAGTTCCGTCGTCGTTTTGATCAGTATGTGAATTTACGCCCGGTTCGGTTAATGCCTGGGGTGAAATGTCCACTGGCTGGCAAACAACCAGGCGATATCGATTTTTATGTGGTGCGTGAAAACAGCGAAGGTGAATATTCAGCGATTGGTGGTAAAGCCTTTGAAGGTACGGATCGTGAGTTTGTCTTGCAGGAAGCAGTGTTTACCCGTCATGGTGTCGATCGCATTTTAAAATATGCATTTGAATTTGCGGATCAACGTGAGGCTAAAAAAATCACGGCTGCAACCAAGTCCAATGGTATTGCCGTCAGCATGCCGTATTGGGATGAACGTGTCGATGAAATGGCAAAACACTATCCACAGATCAAGGCAGATAAACAGCATGTCGATATTTTAGCGGCACGTTTTGTTTTACAGCCTGAGCGTTTTGATGTGGTGGTGGCATCGAATTTATTTGGTGACATCTTGTCGGATTTAGGCCCTGCATGTACGGGCACCATTGGTTTGGCGGCTTCTGCCAACCTCAACCCTGAGCGTAAATTCCCGTCATTGTTTGAACCTGTGCATGGTTCAGCACCCGATATTTACGGTCAGCAAATTGCCAACCCGATTGCAGCGATCTGGTCAGGTGCGATGATGCTGGATTTCTTGGCAGATGGAGATGAACAAGTCATTCAGGCAGGGCAGGAAATTATGCAGGCGATTGAGCATGTGTTGATGCATGGTCCGAAAACGCCTGATGTCGGTGGAACTGCCAAGACCTATGAAGTGGGTGATGCGATTGCATCCTGTGTGACTGAGCAAAAAATGGATTTATTCGCGATGGAGTAAGTACCTCTTAGGGAATAGTCACTATCCGAGATGGATTGAATAGATATGGATAATCAAATTACAAAGCCTTATACAGATAAGACGCTTGCGATCACCAGTCTTGCCGTTGTATTTACATCGGTGGCTGGGTTGGCAATCTACTCATCTGAATCAATACAACTGGCAGCAAAATGGATGCAATGGACCACGTCGGTGTTTACCACGCCAGTCCTGTTATTTGCTTTTTTATCAATTATTTTTACCTTCGGTTTGGCCTTTAGTAAATACGGCAAAATTAAGCTCGGTGAAGGTAAGCCCCAATACAGCACCATGTCATGGATTTTCATGTTCATTTTGTCAGGGATTGGGTCATCTACCTTGTACTGGGGCTTTCTAGACTGGGCCTATTATTACCAAACTCCGGGTTTGAATTTAGCCCCTGAATCGGCTGAAGCCCTGAAATACAGCGTGGCTTACTCGTTCTTTCACTCTGGTTTGAGTGCATGGTCGATCTATGCCTTGGCATCGATTTCACTGTGCTATAGCTACCATGTCAGAAAGAATAAAGGCTTGAGCTTAGCGTCAATGGTGGAAGCGGTCACTGGCTTTAAAGCGACAGGCCCAGTTGGACGTGTGGTCGACCTGATGTTTTTGCTGTGTATGTTTGGTGCCTTGACCATTTCACTGGTACTGACTGCGGTCACCTTTACCAACATTCTGTCGCAGCTCACGGGTATTCCGAATACCTTCATGACCAAAGTCATTATCATCTTGGCGGTATCGGTGTTATTTGCACTGAGCTCTTATGTCGGTATGGATAAAGGCATGCAGCGTTTGAGTCATATGGTGTGCTTGGGCGTGGTGCTGTTTGCGATCTATGTACTCTGCTTTGGGCCAACCCAATTCATTATGAATAATTCATTGATGAGTTTTGGCTTGATGGCGACCAATTTTGTCGATATGAGTCTGTTTACCGATCCGATGGGCGATGGAAAATTCACCCGTGAATGGACAGTGTTCTATTGGTTGTGGTGGATTTCTTATGCGCCGGGTGTGGCGTTATTTGTGACCCGTGTATCTAAAGGACGCACCATTAAAGAAGTGATTCTTGCCATGGTCATCGGCGGTAGCGTTGGTTTATGGTTCATCTTTGGGGTATTTGAAAATTATAGCGTTCACAGCTTCATTCACGGCATGGTCAATGTTCCGCAAATCTTGAGCCAGCAAGGTGGTGAAGTGGCAATTGGTCAACTGTTGGGCTTATTGCCAGCAGGCAAGCTGATGATGTGGTTGTTCCTTGGCATTATGGTGATTTTCCTTGCAGCACATATGGATGCGGTGGGCTATGCGGTTTCTGCAACCTGTACCCGTGGTTTAAGTGAAGGGCAAGATCCATCTCCGAATGCGCGTTTGTTTTGGTGTCTGATGTTAACCCTAGTGCCGATTGCGATGATTTTCTCTAAGGCGCCGTTAGATACCATGAAAACTGCGACCATTGTGACTGCCTTACCGTTTATTGTGATTATTCTGGTGCAGACCTATGGGTTGGTGAAGTGGCTGATTGAGGATTATTCCAAGGTGCCATCGCATTTGATTGAGCAGAATAGCTTTAATGACTTGGAAGCACTTGAGCATACGGACTCAAATCAACAGATGCAGATTGATATTGCGGCAACACCACTTGCACATAAAAGCAGTCAAAAGGAATTGTTATGACACAGCAGCCGAACACGCGCTATGAGTTAAGCGAAGAAATGCAAAGTCTGGTGTATTGGAGCAGCATTTATTCAGCAGCGGATAACGATATTGATTCAATTCGTGCAGCCTATGATGCGATGTGCCTGCACTACACCTTGCCACGTGATGGTACGGTCAATATTGAAGATAAAACCGTTGCGCATGCCACTCATCCAGTCAATGTTCGGTTGTATTCACCCTTGGGCCAAGCACCTGCGCAAGGTTGGCCTTGCGTGTTGTTTATCCATGGGGGTGGCTGGATGCTGGGGAATCTGGATTCGCATGAATTTATTACCCGTTATTTATGTCGTGATTTGAATGTTGCGGTACTGAGTGTGGATTATCGTTTGGTGCCCGAACATCATTTCCCAGCCGCTTATGAGGATTGTGAAACGGTCTATCACTGGCTCCGCACGCATGGCGCAGACTGGAACATCAATCCAGCGCAGTTGGTATTAGCAGGTGATAGCGCAGGCGGCAATTTAGCTGCGGCACTGGCGGTTCAGTTGCAACATACGGGTCATCAGGCCTGTGGTTTGGCCTTGATTTATCCTTGTTTGAGCAGCAGTTTTGATACAGCGTCTTGCCAGCAGCATGCACATGCGCCGTTACTCACGTTAGAGGAAATGCATTATTACCTAAAACAATATGCTCCGAATGAAAGTGACTGGGAAGATACACGTTTAGCGCCACTAAATGCACAGGATTTTTCTGACATGCCACGTAGCTTTGTTGCGGTGGCTGAATACGATCCACTGAGTGACGACGGACGTATTTTCGTAGACAAGTTAAAACAAGCCAATATTGCTGCCGAGTTTTATCTCGGCAAAGGATTACTGCATGGCAGTTTACGTTTAGTACGGGACTGTCCTGTGGTACAGGATTTATATCAGCACATGCTGAGTTCGTTAAAGCAAATGTTCAAGTGATTTGAACACCAGCCAATTTTGATAAAACAGTCGTTAGGACAAAAGAGTTTAATGGAGTAAAACCATGAATGCAGTTGAAAAATTACCAGAAGATTTCTGTTCAAACCCGGATGTGGCATGGACATTTCCCAAAGTGTTCTATACCTCATCTCAGGTATTTGAGCGTGAAAAAGAAGAAATTTTTGCGAAAAGCTGGATTTGCGTGGCACATGGTAGTGAAGTTGCCCAGAACAATGACTATATTACCCGTAAGGTGATTGGTGAAAATATCATCGTGATTCGCGGTAAAGACAGCGTATTACGTGCATTTTATAATGTCTGCCCACATCGTGGTCATGAGCTGTTAAGTGGTAGCGGTAAAGCCAAAAACGTGATTACCTGTCCGTATCATGCATGGACCTTTAAGCTGGATGGTAGTTTGGCGCTGGCGCGTAACTGTGATCATGTTGAGTCTTTTGACAAGCAAAACTCTAGCATGGTGTCGTTAAAAGTTGAGGAATATGGTGGTTTTGTCTTTATCAATATGGATGAAAATGCCACTTGTGTTGAAGATCAGTTGCCTGAATTTGCACAAAAATTGAATGAAGCCTGTGCGGTGATTAAAGACCTGAAACTGGCGGCACGTTTCGTAACGGAAACACCTGCCAACTGGAAAGTGATCGTAGATAACTATTTGGAATGTTATCACTGTGGTCCAGCACATCCGGGTTTCGCCGATTCAGTGCAGGTCGATAAATACTGGCACACCACCCATCAAAACTGGACGCTGCAATATGGTTATGCACGTTCTTCAGAAAAGTCATTCAAGCTAGATCCATCGGTGAAAGATCCGACCTTTAGCGGTTTCTGGACCTGGCCGTGCACCATGTTTAACGTACCACCCGGTGCAAACTTCATGACCGTGATTTATGAGTTTCCGATGGATGCAGAAACTACTTTGCAGCACTATGACATTTTCTTTACCAATGAAGAACTGACCCAAGATCAGAAAGACCTGATCGAATGGTATCGCAATGTCTTCCGTCCTGAAGACCTTGAATTGGTTGAAAGCGTACAACGTGGTTTAAAATCACGGGGTTATCGTGGTCAAGGGCGTATCATGACCGACAAGCAACGTTCGGGAATCAGTGAACATGGTATTGCTTATTTCCAGAATCTTGTTGCACAACACCATCAATAATTTTGTCTCAGGCATTAGATCAGGGAGGCGTGGCAAACGATAAAGCCACACCTCACTTCAATCGATAGGAACATGACATGTCAAGTTTGCAAGCAAGTCCGTTATTTCAACAACACGGACTGATCAATGGTCAATGGGTGAGTGCACAATCTAATGCCACCATTTCTGTCACCAACCCTGCGACAGGTGAGGAAATTGGTGTAATTCCCAATATGGGAGCAGCAGAAGCTACTGAAGCAGTCGAAGTGGCGTATCAGGCTTTAGCGCAATGGAAAGGATTGACTGCACAAAAACGTGCAGATCTGTTATTGGCTTGGTATCAACTGGTTTTGAGCCACGCGGATGAGCTGGCACGGATCATGACCATTGAGCAGGGTAAACCCTTAGCTGAAGCTTTGGGTGAAGTGAAATATGCAGCTTCATTTATTCAATGGTTTGCGGAAGAAGGCAAACGTGTTTATGGCGATGTGATTCCAACCACCAATAGCCAGCAGCGTTTTATTATCACCAAAGAACCTGTGGGTGTGGTTGCCGCAATTACGCCGTGGAATTTCCCGATTGCGATGATTACCCGTAAAGCAGCACCTGCTTTGGCGGCAGGCTGTAGCATCGTGATCAAGCCTGCCAATGAAACCCCGTATTGCGCACTTGCGCTTGCTAAACTGGCAGAAATGGCGGGCATTCCAGCGGGTGTCATTAATGTGGTGACAGGCAAATCGCAAGAGATTGGTTCGGTATTTACCAGCCATGAAAAAGTCAAAAAACTGACTTTTACAGGTTCTACGCCTGTCGGTCGTTTATTGATGCAGCAATGTTCAGGCACGATTAAAAAATTGGCGCTGGAACTGGGTGGCAATGCACCATTGATCGTGTTTGATGATGCGGATCTGGATAAAGCGGTTCAAGGTGCGATCTTTGCCAAGTTCCGTAATGCAGGGCAAACCTGTGTTTGTGCCAATCGAATCTATGTACATGACAAGGTTTATCAGGCCTTTACTGAGAAATTTGTGCAAGAAGTACAGAAATTCAAAATCGGCAATGGTTTGGAACAGAATGTACAGATCGGGCCGTTAATCAATGACAAGGCAGTACTGAAAGCAAAACAGTTAATTGATGATGCTTGTGGCAAAGGTGCCCAAGTGGCGTGCGGTGGTAAACAACATGCACTTGGACAAACCTTCTTTGAACCGACCGTGTTAACCGATGTTTCGCGTGATATGGAAATTGTTCAGGAAGAAATTTTTGGCCCAGTAGCACCTTTAATTCGTTTTACTGAGGAAGAGGATGTGGTCGCGCAAGCCAACGATACCATTTTTGGTTTGGCAGCCTATGTGTATAGCGAAAACATTTCACGGATTTGGCGTGTCGCTGAACAACTGGAATATGGCATGGTCGGGATGAACTCAACTGCTATTTCAAATGAAGTGGTGCCATTTGGCGGTGTTAAACAGTCTGGTGTAGGTCGTGAAGGTTCTAAATATGGTTTGGAAGAATTTATGACTATTAAATATATGTGTTTAGGATTATAGCAACAATGCCTGTTGGGACTCTCTTCATCGAGGGTCAACAGGCAATATGCAGTTAAAATTAGAAAATGCTTAGATGAGCAGCATGCGGTAAAGAGGATTTAGACATGGCTAGTCATTATGAAATGTTTGCATCGGTGGTCACACGCGTAGAGCAACTGACTCCACTGATCAAACGGTTTACATTTAAACGTCAGGACGGACAAAATTTCCCTCAATTCAATGGTGGCAGTCATATCATTGTGAAAATGAATGATCAGCTATCCAATGCCTATTCATTGATGAGCTGTGCTCATGATCTATCGACTTACCAAGTCTGTGTCCGTAAAGATATTGAAGGTAAAGGTGGTTCAGTCTTTATGCATGATCAGTGCAATGAAGGCTGTGAAATTCTGATTTCTGAACCGAAGAATTTGTTTCCATTGGCGGCAGATGGCGAGAAACATATCCTCATCGCGGGGGGTATTGGGATTACCCCGTTTGTGCCGCAAATGGATGAGTTGGCTGCACGTGGTGCCGACTTTGAATTGCATTATGCCTACCGTTCCCCAGAGCATGCAGCACTGTTGGAAGAACTCAAACAGAAACATGGCGAACATATATTTAGCTATGTTGACTCAGATGGAAAATGTTTGGATCTGGATCAGTTGATTGGCGCTCAACCCAAAGGTACGCATGTGTATGTGTGTGGCCCAAAGCCAATGATTGATGCAGTGATCGATCGTTGTAATTACCATCGTTACCGTGATGAATATATTCACTGGGAACAGTTTGCATCTACGGTACCTGAAGAGGGTGAAGCATTTACGGTTGTATTGGCGAAATCCAATCAAGAAGTGGAAGTGCAAGGCAATCAAACCATTTTGCAAGCGATTGAATTGCTTAATATTGATGTGGAATGTTTATGTCGTGAAGGGGTGTGTGGCACGTGTGAAACCATGATTCTAGAAGGTGAGGCAGAGCATTTCGATCAATATCTGAGTGATGATGAAAAAGCTTCACAGCAGTCGATGATGATTTGTGTGTCGCGTGCCAAAGGCAAAAAACTGGTACTTGATCTTTAATTTAAAGTTTTGAGTTTAAAAATATAAAAAAGCAGCCTAAGCTGCTTTTTTATTGATCAGGAACATTAATTCAGATTTATTTTTTGCCTTTCTTGGTTTTTAGATATTCTTGATAAGATTCTTCGGCAAAGCGTCTTAAGGAATCCCCAATAGCAGCATATTGGTATTCATTCAGGTTGGCCAATGATGCACGGGCAGAAGGATGCTGTACTCCAAAGCCTGAACCTGGTAAAAGCACCACACCCGTTTCATCAGCAACGCGGAATAATAATTCGGTTGGGTTCTTATTCTTCATGACCCAATCTGCAAACTCATCCCCATACAGTGTTCGAGAGGTATTTTCCAAGTTTACTAAAGTGTAGTAATCGACTGAGTTTGGATCAGCAGGAACTTCAACCCCTAATTGGCGATACAGCGCAGCATCACGCTCGCGCACTACAGATTTAACCGCATTCTTATAGTTCTGTTGCGAATCCATCATATTGAATAGGGCAAACAGTACCATTTGTACTTGTTGAGGTGTAGAAAGACCAGCGGTATGGTTCAGTGCTACATTGCGACTATCTGCGACCAGACGATCTATAAATTTGATCTTGGCTGGATCTGTGGTTAAAGATGAATAACGCTCTTCCAGCTCTTTTTTGTCTTTTTTAGACAGTGCTGGCAGCTTCTGATCCAGAATATTATTGTTGGAGAGGGCAATTACTCCGAGTCTCCAACCGGTTGCCCCAAAATATTTCGAGAATGAATACACCAAGATGGTATTGTCTGGGCAGATCGCAAACAGTGATTTGAAATTGTCCGCAAAAGTACCGTACACATCATCGGTCAAAATAATCAGGTCAGGCCGTTTTTTAACGATATCAGCCAAAATTGCTAAGCCTTCATCGCTGAGTTTTACTGAAGGTGGGTTACTTGGATTCACCAGAAAGAAGGCTTTAATCGATGGGTCTTCCAATTTCCGCAATTCAGATTCTGGATATTGCCAGTCAAGCTTCGGATCAGCTTCGATCAAGACTTCTTCAAGCTGATAGTCATTCAGCTTTGGAATTTCTAAATACGGTGTAAAAATGGGTGCACCAATCGCGATACGGTCTCCATTGGCAATAATTTTATTCTCTTTTAAAGAGTTAAAAATATAGGCCATTGCTGCCGTTCCACCTTCGACCGCAAACAAGTCTAAGCCTTCTTTCGGCATGCCTTGGACGCCCATTTCACGTAGGATATATTCTTTGATAATCGATTCGCTAATGCGGAGCATGCGGTCTGGAACAGGGTAGTTACAACCTAAAATTCCCTCGACCATTTCCAGTAAAAAAGCGTCTGGATCTAAGCCGAGCTGATCTCGGACATAGGAAATGGCTTTACCTAGAAACACCACGCCCGGTTTATCCCGATTGTGCATAATGAAGTTATCGAAGCGAGATTGCAGACCGACAGGGCGAGGGAAGCCGCCTAAGCCTTCTGGCATATAAGAGAAAGAGAACTCTGATTCCGTTGTTGAAAATAGCCCCAATTGGAAGAATGCCCGACGCGGAATCGTGGCTAAAAAGTTCGGATTTCCACGACCTGCATTCAGCATCATCCTGTCTGTTTTGCTTTGGGCAAGTTCGATTAAATTGTCTTTTAGTTCGAATGGGCTAAGTTTTGAGTATTTTGAGTAATCAACGTTCCCCATGGGAAGTCTCCTTAATTATAGTGACGGCAATAAAATTTTGAATATGGATTATAAATTTAGGCGAGGCCAACAATCAGTGGACCAAGCAGAGTTAAGAACACGTTTGCCAAGGCATAGGTGATTGCAAAAGGCACGGTCGGAATCGAGTTTCCCGCTTTATCTAGAATTGCACCAAAGGCAGGGTTGGCACTACGGGAGCCAGACAAGGCACCCGCCATAACGGCAACGTTGTCATAACGCAGCACATAACGCGCGAAAAGCATGGAAAGAATTAGCGGTACCAATGTGACTACGACACCAATCATAAATAGGGATAGACCACTGTCTTTAATGGTTTGAATGGCTTGTAAACCAGATTGCAAGCCAACCGCAGCAACGAATCCTGCAAGACCCAAATCTTTCAGTAGTTGCGATGCGGCTAAAGGCATATTGCCATGGACTTGATTACGGCTGCGCAACCAACCAAACAGAAGACCTGAGAGTAACGCACCACCACCTGCACCAAGTGTTAGAGGGACATCACCAATACGGACTACAAACAGACCAATTAATAAGCCGACCACCAGCCCTGCACCGTGGAAAATCCAGTCGGTTTTTAAGCTTTCTGGCAGTGCTGTACCTGCTTCTTTGACTAAACGATCAAGATCACTTTTAGTTCCATAAACCGTAATAACATCTCCTTGATGTAAAACGGTGTCATCACTCAAGCTTTGTGCTTCATCATTGCGTTTAATCGCCAGCACGTAAATCCCATGCTTTAAATAGGCAGGCGTATTGCCTTTGATATCGCCGAGACTACGGTTGATATACTTGGAATTTCTCAGGATCACATCCGTCGTATCCATAATCATTTCCATACCTTGTGAAGATTGCAGCTCAGTACCAATTTGGTCTGAAACAGCAACAACACTGGCACGACGGCCAACCAGCAATATCACATCATCTGTTTGTAAAGTTAGTTCTGGTGCAACATCAATCAATTGATCTTTGCGCTTTAAGCGCTCGATGGTGATGCTACTTTGTTTGGATTCAAGTTCTGCAACAGTTTGTCCATTGGCTTGTTTGACTTTATAAATACGTCCGACAATTTCAGGCATCGCCAGTTCTTGACCAGGCGCTAGTTCAAAAGCACCTTTGAGGCGTTCGGATTGTGCTTTCAAAGCATCATCATGAATTTCTTTGCCCATGAATTTAGGCAGAATATTCACACAGACAATAATGGCACCCAATGAACCAAAAATATAAGTGACGGCATATCCGATTGCGACATTGGCCTGTAGTTTTTGAATCTCAGCCAAGGGCAGGTCGAGACGGGAAATCGCATCACCTGCAGTCCCAATAATTGCAGATTGGGTCATACCACCTGCGGCTAATCCAGCTGCCAATCCTTTGTCTAAATGGAATAACTTTGCCATGACCAAGACTGTGATTAAGCCGCTGACCGCCATGAAGACTGCTAATAGGATTTCTTTTATCGATTGTGGACCCAATGATTTGAAGAACTGTGGGCCACTTTCAAAACCAACTGCATAAATAAATAATGCAAATAGAATGGCTTTGACCCCATTATCGACTGGAACACCGATGAGACTGAGTACGACTGCAACAAGTAGGGAACCTGCTACACCACCGAACTGAAATTTTCCGAATTGAAACTGACCGATCCAGAAACCTATTGCTAAGGATAAGAACAATAGTATTTCTGGGCTATGTTTTAATTCGCCTTGTAACCATTCAATCATTTTTCGATCTCACTTTTATTATTCGATCTATCTTTAGGTTTGAAATTTATTTATTTTTCATGTGTTTTTTAAAATACTATGCTTCTGTAGCGAATACAAATAGACAGGATTTTAAAGCCTTGTTTTTACTAAATTATTTATATATCAATAAGTTATTTTTTTATCTGATTCAATGGATAAAGAACAAACATAAAATTTAAGCTGTTTATTACAATATGTTATTTTTCTATACAAAAAATAACACTTTAGGCGGTGTTTGATATTTTGTGAGATGAATATTACATTCAATAAATAGTGTTAAATTTTCGTCGGGCCTAGGCCTTTTTTATGGAAAAAGTATTTAATTTAAAACGGTGTGGCACTTAATTTTTGAATTTAATATTTTGCTTACAGTAAGTGCGTACAGAAAAATTGCAATTTCTATTGGTGACTAAAAAATATAATGAATGTTCACTAAATTAATGTTCATTTAAGCAAGGGTGGTTAATTTAAAGATACGGACATAAGCCGTAGCAGCAATACACCTTTCGCCACATTTCCAGATGTGGCTTTTTTTTGCCTGATTAAATGATTTGGCGTAAATCGCGAGCCGTTTCTTGTAGCAAAGGTAAAATATGGGCAATTAAATAATCCTTGGTGGTGCGCATGGTCGGAGACACGATATTTAAGGCAGCAACCACGCTTGCATTGGAATCATATATCGGTACAGCCACAGCATGCACTCCCAGTTCGTGTTCTTCACAGGAATAGCACCAGTCTTGTTCTTTGATTTCATGCAGTAATTCTAAAAATTGATCAGTTTCGGTATGGGTATATTTGGTTAGACGTTTTAACGGGTATTTTTCTAACCATCGTTTTTGTTGTTCTGGCGTTAAATGTGCAAGCAGAATCTTTCCAGCAGAAGTTGCATGGGCAGGGAGTCTATTACCTAAATGTAAGCCATAAGGATTGACTCGATCAGTTTGTTGGTGAGCTGCACTACGGGCAATGGTAATTGCTTCATAACCATCTAAAACCATCACCGAATAAATCAATGAGGTTTGATTGGTTAAAAGATTTAATAAGGGCTGGCATATTTTAGGAAGTGTGGAACCATCGAGATAAGCCCCAGAAAATTTAAGAATCTTGGGTGATAAATAATAATAATGCCCATCAAAATCTAAATAGCCTAAGTATTCTAAAGTGAGTAAATGGCGTCGTGCAGCAGCGCGGGTCATGCCCGTTTTTTCAGCGGCGGTACTCATATTTAAGCGATGCCGTTCGGGGCCAAAGCATTCCAAAATTGCCAAGCCTTTCGCGATTCCTGCAATAAAGTCTTCATGCCGAATGGTCTTTTTATTTTCGTTATGATGAATCAAACGCGGATTCTTTTCCTGATCATTTTCCATAATTTAGACATCCTTGCTAAAACGGGTTCTTTATAAAAACATTCTAAGCGAAAGATGACTATTTTACTTGGATAATGTTCGATGATCGAACATAAAAAATAATCATCGAACAAAATGCACTTCAACGTCTAGAAGTAAGCGCAGAATTTATCAAGAATGAATAGAAGAAATCCGAACAAAGCACTCGACTTAATTTCATCGGTTTTCAGGATGAAAATACGAGTGATGCATCGTACAGGAAGTAGTCAGATGATTGATAAAAGCACGCTCTCATTAACCGAGGCGCTATCGCAAATAAAAGATGGGGCAACCATCATGATTGGTGGCTTTGGCACCGCAGGGCAACCCGCTGAACTGATTGATGGATTGATTGAGCTTGGCATCAAGGATCTGGTCATCGTCAATAACAATGCAGGCAATGGTGACTATGGTTTGGCCAAACTGCTTAAAACAGATGCGGTACGTAAAATCATCTGTTCTTTCCCACGCCAGTCAGATTCATGGGTGTTCGATGAACTCTATCGTGCCGGCAAGATCGAACTGGAACTGGTCCCGCAAGGCAATCTGGCGTGCCGTATTCAAGCCGCAGGCATGGGGCTCGGTGCAGTATTTACCCCAACGGGTTTCGGTACCTTATTGGCGGAAGGTAAAGAAACCCGTCATATCGATGGTAAAGACTATGTACTTGAATACCCAATCAAAGCAGACTTCGCACTGATTAAGGCACACAAAGGCGATCGCTGGGGCAATCTGGTTTATAACAAATCAGCCCGTAACTTTGGTCCAATCATGGCGATGGCAGCTGATGTCACTATTGCTCAAGTGTCTGAACTGGTCGAACTGGGGCAACTTGATCCTGAACACATTATTACCCCTGGGATTTTTGTACAGCATGTGGTCGCTGTCGATGCAGCCAATGGCACAGGAGCAGAACAATGAGCTATCAAAAATTAAGCCGTGACCAAATTGCTGAACGTGTCGCACAAGATATTCCTGATGGTGCTTATGTCAATCTAGGTATTGGCTTACCAACTAAGATTTCCAATTATCTTCCTGCCGATAAAGATGTATTTCTGCATTCGGAAAATGGCTTACTCGCATTTGGTCCACCACCTGCCAAAGGTGAGGAAGACCCTGAACTGATTAATGCAGGTAAAGAATACGTCACCATGCTGACTGGTGGCAGTTTTTTCCATCATGGTGATTCCTTTGCCATGATGCGTGGCGGACATTTGGATATTGCGGTACTCGGTGCGTTCCAAGTGGCAGCCAATGGTGATCTGGCTAACTGGCATACCGGTGCAGCAGATGCCATTCCTGCGGTGGGCGGTGCCATGGACCTCGCTGTCGGTGCCAAGAAAGTGTTTATCACCACCGATCACAACACCAAGCAAGGTGAACCGAAGATTGTTGAAACTCTTTCATATCCTGCAACAGGCTTGAAATGTGTCGATCGTATTTATACCGACTTGTGTGTGATTGATGTGACAGTAGACGGTTTAAAAGTGATTGAGAAAGTCGAAGGTTTGAGCTTTGCGGAGTTACAGGCGTTGACGGGTGCGAAACTGATTGATGCAACTCAAGGATAATAAATCTCCCCTAACCCCTCTTTAAAAAAGAGGGGAACTCCTCCCTTTAATAAAGGGAGGTTGGGAGGGATTTTAGATAAAGGAAAAAACACATGAAAAACGCTTATATCATTGATGCCATCCGTACCCCATTTGGTCGCTATGCAGGCGGTCTTGCACCTGTCCGTGCTGATGACTTGGGAGCCATTCCAATTCAGGCACTTATACAACGCAATCCAAGTATCGACTGGCAACAAGTGGATGATGTGATCTATGGCTGTGCAAATCAAGCGGGTGAAGATAACCGTAATGTGGGACGCATGTCAGCCTTATTGGCAGGTTTACCTTATCAAGTGCCAGCCACCACAGTGAACCGTTTATGTGGTTCTTCTCTGGATGCGATTGCCATGGCTGCCCGTGCCATTAAAGTCAATGAGGCTGACCTAATTATTGCAGGTGGTGTCGAAAGCATGAGCCGTGCACCCTATGTGATGGGCAAATCTGACAGCGCGTTTGGCCGTAACCAAAAGATTGAAGACACCACCATGGGCTGGCGTTTTATCAATCCAAAACTGAAAGAAATGTATGGTGTAGACACCATGCCACAAACGGCTGAAAACGTAGCGGAACAATTTAAGATTAACCGTGCCGATCAAGACCAGTTTGCACTTAACAGCCAACAACGTACGGCAACGGCGCAAGCCAATGGCTTCTTTAAAAATGAAATTGTGCCTGTCAGCATTCCACAGCGTAAGGGTGATGCGGTTGTGGTGGATACCGATGAGCATCCACGTGCATCAACCACATTAGAAGGCTTAACCAAACTCAAAGGTGTAGTTAAAGCTGAAGGCACTGTGACAGCAGGTAATGCCTCTGGAATTAATGATGGTGCTGCTGCGGTATTGATTGCCTCAGATCAAGCGGTGGAAAAATATCAATTAAAGCCACGTGCCAAAATCATTGCGGCGACGACTGTCGGAGTTGAACCTCGGATTATGGGTTTTGCGCCTGCGCCTGCAATCAAAAAACTACTGAAACAAGCCAATCTTTCTCTAGCGCAGATGGATGTGATTGAGTTGAACGAAGCCTTTGCAGCACAAGCCTTAGCGGTAACTCGTGATTTAGGTTTGAGTGATGACGATGCACGAATCAACCCGAATGGCGGTGCAATTGCCTTGGGTCATCCACTGGGTGCTTCAGGTGCACGCTTAGTGACGACGGCTCTAAATCAACTTGAACAGATCAAAGGTCAGTATGCCTTATGTTCGATGTGCATTGGTGTTGGTCAAGGCATCGCCTTGATTATTCAACGTGTTGAGTGAGGTCTGTCATGAGCCAGTTATACGCCAGCTTATTTTATCAGCCTGAAGTCACTGCCATTTTTAGTGACCAAGCTTTATTGAGTTATATGATTCAAGCCGAAGTGGCTTTAGCCAAAGCTCAGGCACAGGTCAAAGTCATTCCTGCTTCAGCGGCAACGATCATTGAACAGGTCGGTCAAAATGCCGTAACACAAATCGATTTGGATGCGTTGGCAACAGCAGCAGGGCTGGCAGGTAATGTTGCGATTCCATTGGTAAAACAATTCACTGCTTTGGTGAAACAGCAGGATGAAGACGCTTCACGCTATGTGCATTGGGGCGCAACCAGTCAGGATATTATTGATACGGCAACGATTTTGCAGTGTCGAGATGCCCAGGCTTTGATCGAAAAGCAACTGCACCAGGCATATCAAATTTGCTTAAAGCAAGCGCAGCAATATCGCGATCAGGTCATGATTGGACGGACTTGGTTACAGCAAGCTTTGCCGATTACTTTGGGGTATAAATTTGCACGCTGGGCAGCAGCTTTGAAACGTGATCTTGATCGCTTACAGACAATAAAAACTCGCATATTGACTGCACAGCTCGGTGGTGCAGTAGGTTCATTGGCGTCTTTACAAGATCAAGGTTCAGCGGTGGTCGAAGCTTTTGCAGCTCAGCTCAATTTAACCGTTCCAGAATGTACATGGCATGGTGAACGCGACCGTATGGTTGAACTTGCCAGTATGCTTGCTTTGATTGTTGGCAATGTTGGCAAGATGGCAAAAGACTGGTCATTGCTGATGCAAACCGAAATCGCAGAAGTTTTTGAACCAACAGCAAAAGGGCGTGGTGGTTCATCGACTATGCCACATAAGCGTAATCCTGTGGCAGCAGCTTCAATTCTTGCCGCAGCCAATCGTGTGCCCGCCTTAATGGCAAGCGTGTATCAAAGCATGGTGCAAGAACATGAACGTGCTCTAGGGGCTTGGCATGCCGAATGGTTGGCAATCCCAGAAGTTTTCCAGTTATGTGCAGGTGCTTTAGAACGTAGTTGCGATGTGCTCGAGCATATGCAAATCAATGCAGACGCGATGCAACGTAATCTTGAATGTACAAATGGCCTCATCATGGCAGAGGCTGTGATGATGGCACTTGCGCCCAAGATTGGTCGTTTAAATGCACACCATTTGGTTGAGCAAGCATGTCAGCAAGCAGTTGCTCAACAGCAGCATTTAAAAATCATTTTGTCAGCAATGGATGAAGTCAACACTCATTTTAATGATCAGGCTTTGGATGAGTTGTTCCAGCCAGCAACTTACCTCGGCAATATTCAGGACCAAATTGATGCCGTGCTACACGCAGCACAAGGAGAGTAAGCACATGATCACGCATATCAATAATCGTCAAGGACATTCACTTGCTGTCCTACATCAAGGCCCGAAAGATGCGCCAGTCATCATGTTCTCCAACTCTTTGGGAACTGACCATGGTATGTGGCAGGCACAAGTTGCAGCTTTGGCTGATCATTATCAAATTATTAGCTATGACACACGTGGGCATGGCGCAAGTGCAGTCATTGCCAATAGTACCCTGCAAAATCTGGCTGAAGATGTGGTTGATATCCTAGATGCTTTATCCATTGAAAAAGTTCATTTTTGTGGCATTTCAATGGGCGGAATTACTGCATTGGCTTTAGCCATCTATCATGCTGAACGTTTTCACAGCATTACTGTTGCAAATTCCGCAGCAAAAATTGGTACTGCCGAAGCATGGAATACTCGTGCGGAGAGTGTTGAACAAAACGGTTTAGCTGAAATTGTAAAGACCACACATACGCGTTGGTTTAGTGAACATTTTGATTATGCGCATGATGTTCTAGCGCAAAAGACCATTCAGAGTCTTGCAGTGACACCTGCACAAGGTTATGCCAATGCATGTCGTGCTTTAGCTGATGCAGATGTTCGAGATCAACTGCATCAAATTCAGATTCCGACGCTAATTATTGCAGGGCAGTACGATCCTGTCACAACGGTTCAAGATGCAGAGTTTATGCATCAACTCATTGCAACCAGTCAGCTTGAAATTTTGGCAGCGTCGCACTTATCCAATATTGAACAACCCCAAGTGTTCAATCAGACATTGTCCAAGTTTATTCAAAACATATAACCATAAGGGTTAGAAAGGAATTCGCCTACAAGGAGGCAACTATGGCACAGGAATTTGCTGCCCAAAAAAACAGTATGGATGCACAGGCACTGATTAATGAGGCACCTGTAAGCAAGTATCAATGGATGATCGCAATTATTTGTTTTCTCATTGTATTTGTCGATGGAATCGATACTGCCGCAATGGGTTTTATTGCACCTGCTTTGGCACTGGATTGGGGCATTGATCGCTCCCAACTCGGTCCAGTAATGAGTGCTGCACTCGGTGGCATGATCATTGGTGCACTGGTTTCAGGACCAACAGCGGATCGATTTGGACGAAAAATTGTTTTAACCATTTCCATGTTGATCTTTGGTGGTTTTACCTTGGCTTCAGCATATGCACCGGATCTAAATAGTCTGGTGGTATTGCGCTTTTTAACGGGTATTGGTTTAGGCGCGGCGATGCCGAATGCGACCACCTTGTTTTCAGAATATTGTCCGCAACGGAGTCGTTCTTTATTGGTGACTTGTATGTTCTGTGGCTACAACTTAGGTATGGCTACAGGTGGTTTTATCAGCAGTTGGCTGATTCCGACTTATGGTTGGCATAGTCTGTTCTTATTGGGTGGATGGACACCATTAATTCTGATGGTGTTGGTGATTTTCTTATTACCTGAGTCTTATCGCTTCCTGATCGTGAAAGGTCAAGATCCTGCAAAAGTACGTAAGATTTTGAGTCATATTGCACCTGAAAAAGTTCAAACAGCTGAGCATTTCCATATACCAGAAGAACAGTCTGCGGTTGCAGAAAAGAAAAATGTGTTCGGCATGCTGTTCTCCAAACAATATGCCAAAGGTACGGTTTTATTGTGGTCGACCTATTTTATGGGTTTGGTGGTGATTTATTTACTGACCAGTTGGTTACCAACCTTGATGCGTGAAACGGGCGCAACTATGGAGCGTGCTGCGTTTATCGGCGGATTGTTCCAATTCGGTGGTGTACTCAGTGCCTTGTTCATTGGCTGGGCAATGGATCGTTTTAATCCAAATCGCATTATTTCGGGTTTCTATTTTATTGCAGGTTTATTTGCTGTTGCTGTTGGGCAAAGCCTGAGCAATCCAACTCTATTGGCTGTGTTGGTGCTTTGTGCAGGGATTGCCATTAATGGTGCGCAATCGTCTATGCCAGCGTTAAGTGCGCGTTTCTATCCAACCCAATGTCGTGCAACTGGTATCGCGTGGATGACAGGGATCGGCCGTTTTGGTGCCGTGTTCGGTGCATGGATTGGTGCCGTGTTATTGGGCAATGACTGGTCGTTTACCGCCATTCTCAGTTTATTGATGATTCCTGCTACGGCAGCGGCCATCGCAATTTTTGTTAAATCGCTAGTTGCTCATACCGATGCAACCTAAGGCTCATATTTTCAAGATGAGGAGCAACGTTCATGAATGATGAACAACGTTATCAACAAGGACTGAAAGTCCGTACCGAAGTGTTGGGTGAAAAACATGTCGGCCGCTCTTTGGCGAACCTGAATGATTTCAATCAGGATTTCCAGAACTTTATTAGTCGTTTTGCTTGGGGCGAAGTGTGGTCACGTGAAGGCTTGCCACGTCATACCCGTAGTTTGGTCACGATTGCCATTTTATTGGCTTTGGGGCGAGAAGATGAACTCAGAATGCATTTACGTGCTTGCTTCAACAATGGTGTCACCAAGGACGAGCTGAAAGAACTGATCTTGCATAGTTCTTTATATGCAGGTTTGCCAGCAGCAAATGCAGCAATGCATATGGCCGAAGAAGTCTTTAAAGAACTTGGCATCGACGTGCAGCCTATTGCAGCACAACCACAGGATTAAGGAGACTGGTATGTTAAAGCATACATTAGGTGCATACCCACAACGTAATACCGATGATCATCCGCCAGCATATACACCCGGTTATAAGACCAGTGTATTACGCTCGCCAAAGAATGCATTGATCTCAATTAATGAAACCTTGACTGAAGTCACTTCACCGCATTTTTCACCAAGTATTTTTGGTCCTAAAGACAATGACTTGATCCTGAACTATGCCAAAGAAGGTCTACCTGTGGGTGAACGTATCATTGTGCATGGTTATGTGCGTGATCAGTTTGGTCGTCCTGTGAAAAATGCCTTATTAGAAGTATGGCAAGCCAATGCATCAGGTCGTTATCGTCATCCGAATGACAAATTCATTGGTGCCATGGATCCTAACTTTGGTGGCTGTGGTCGTACCTTAACCGATGAAAATGGTTTTTATATTTTCCGTACCATCAAACCGGGCCCATATCCGTGGCGTAACCGTATTAATGAATGGCGTCCAGCGCATATTCATTTCTCCTTACTCGCAGATGGTTGGGCACAGCGTCTGATTTCGCAGTTCTATTTTGAAGGCGATACCTTGATTGATACTTGCCCGATTTTGAAAACTATTCCTTCAGAAGATCAGCGTCGTGCCTTGATCGCACTGGAAGATAAAAACAACTTCATCGAAGCAGATAGTCGTTGTTACCGCTTTGATATTCATCTTCGTGGTCGTCGTGCGACTTATTTTGAAAATGATTTGACTTAAGGGAGACATACGATGAATGCATGGAATTTTCAGGAATTAAAGGAAACCCCATCACAAACAGGTGGTCCTTATGTTCATATCGGTTTATTACCGCAACAAGCCAATATTGAAGTATTTGAGCATAACTTTGATAACCAGTTAGTCAATGACCACACTCAAGGACAACGTATTCGTCTCGAAGGTCAGGTGTTTGATGGTCTTGGTTTGCCATTAAGAGATGTATTACTGGAAATCTGGCAGGCGGATGCAAATGGTGTTTATCCAAGTCAGGCGGATACTCAAGGTAAAACTGCCGATCCACATTTTCTTGGATGGGGCCGTACAGGTGCCAATTTTGAAACAGGTTTCTGGAGCTTTAATACGGTAAAACCGGGCGCTGTTGCTGGGCGTAAAGGTTCAATTCAGGCGCCGCATATTGCTGTGGCAGTGTTTGCGCGCGGCATCAATATTGGCTTACACACCCGTGTTTATTTTGAAGATGAAGTGGATGCCAATGCCAATGATCCAGTGCTAAACAGCATTGAATGGGCAGTACGTCGCCAGACTTTAATCGCCAAACGCAGTGAAGTGGATGGTGAAGTGGTTTATCGCTTTGATATTCGTATCCAAGGTGATGATGAAACCGTGTTCTTTGATATTTAAATATATTAAAGAAACGTATGTAGAAATTAGCTACTCGGGAATGTCATCTGCAATCTGAGCGCAAGACGAGTAGCTATGCTACGAATGTGGTATCGGAAGTGAAACCTTACGGGATGACAATGCTTTTGCCCTTACGAAGCTTCAAGCGCTTCTCAGGGCGGAGCCAAAGTAAGTCCAGCCGAAGGCCTATCCTATCATTTAATCAAAATTCGCTAAGACCCCGCTGAATGAGCAAATCTATTATTAAGGACGATACAGATGAAAATGAAAACACTGGCAACATTGATGCTGCTTGTTAGCCCTCTATTGATGGTTCAAAGCGTACAAGCACAAGACAATCTACACAAACAGGTTGAATTATCTGAACTGGCAAAATTGCCTGTGAAAACTATTGTACCAATTACCGCCAAAACCAAAGAGCAGGCGATTGCACAGGCAAAAGTGATTGCCGCCAATGCTGATGTGGATCTCGCTGAGTTTCGGATTGATTTACTGAGCTTTGCCAGTGATAGCAAGCAAGTGATTGCCTTGGGTCAAGAGTTAAAACAGATTCTTGGTACTAAGCCGATGATTGCCACCATTCGTACTCATAATGAAGGTGGGCAACTGACCATTAGTGATGCAGATTATGGCAAGACCTATCAGGCTTATTTACAGCAGCCATTTATGGATATGCTGGATGTGGAAATGTTCCGCGATCAGCAAATTGTGAAGAATACGGTCAAATTAGCACATGCGAAAAAAGTGCTGATTGTAATGTCGAATCATGATTTTCAAAAAACACCCGCTGAGGCTGAAATCATTAAACGCTTGCTCAAGCAAGATGAGTTGGGGGCAGATATTCTTAAAATCGCAGTCATGCCACAAAGCAAACAAGACGTATTTACCCTCATGAATGCGACATTGAAAGTCAGTCAGCAATCTAAAAAGCCATTACTTACCATGTCAATGGGTAAACTTGGGACGATTTCCCGCATTGCGACGGCCAATATGGGCGGCAGCTTCAGTTTTGGCATGATTGGTGAAGCTTCGGCACCGGGTCAGATCGATGTTACGCAACTGAAACAGTTTTTAAAAACGGTTCAACCTACACAATAATTTAAAAAGGATTTTTAGACATGAAAGCAATTTACTTACGTTTAAGCACTTTAGCGATGGCGATGGCGGTTTCGGGAATGGCAGCAGCAGAAACTTATGTTGTTGATCGTTATCAAGATGATAAAGATAAAGGTTCTTTGCGTTGGGCAATTGAACAAGCCAATAGCAAGCCGACTGAAGCCAGCGAGATTCTGATTCAGGCAGTAGGTAAAGCGCCTTATGCCATTAAGGTCAACAGTCCATTACCTGAGATCAAAGCGCCTGTAAAAATCATTGGGACGCAATGGGCAAAAACAGGTGAGTTTATTGCAGTCGATGGATCGAATTATATTAAAGGAACTGGTGTTGAAGCCTGTCCTGGTGCGGTTGAAGGGCAGTTCGGGACCAATGTCCGTACCACGACTTTACCAGGCATTGTATTGCGCGACGTCAATGGGGTCACCATCCAAGGCTTGGAAATTCGTCATTTCTGTATTGGTATCTTGATGAACCGTGCCAGCAATAACTTGATCCAAAACAACCGCATTATGCACAACTATGGTGGTGCAGGGGTGATGCTGACTGGCGATGATGGCAAGGGCAATCCAACAGCGACCACCACCAATAACAACAAAGTATTGAATAACTATTTTCAGGACAATGGCGATGGCCTTGAACTGACTCGTGGTGCAGCATTTAACTTAGTTGCCAATAACCATTTTATTTCTACTGCAGCAAATCCTGAACCTTCACAAGGGATTGAAATTCTGTGGGGTAATGACAATGCGGTGGTGGGCAATAAATTTGAAAATTATTCAGATGGGCTACAGATCAACTGGGGCAAGCGCAACTATATTGCCTATAACGAACTGACCAATAACTCCAATGGTTTTAATCTGACCGGTGATGGCAACATTTTTGACAGCAATAAAGTACATGGCAATCGGGTGGGAATCGCGATCCGTTCTGAAAAAGATGCCAATGCACATATTACCCTGACCAAAAACTTAATCTGGAATAATGGCAAAGACATTAAACGCTGTGAGGCAGGTGGAAGTTGCGTACCGAATCAACGCGTCGGCGCAATTATCTTTGATATTCCAGGATTAGAGCATGCACATTTTGTAGGTTCACGTGGTCATGGCGTCAAAATTGATCCTGCCAACTTGCAAAAAACCTGCAACACATCCGATGAGCAAGGCTGTAATGCTCAACCGAACCAGAATATTCAGGCACCAAAATTAAGTGTGTCCAAAGGACAAATTGCAGTCGAAGTCAAAGGTCAGCCGAACCAGCGTTATCAGGTCGAGTTTTTTGGCAATACATCGGCAAATTCAAATGAGGCAGAGCTTTATTTAGGTTCAGCGGTTGCTGCAACCAATGTACAAGGAACTGCAACGCTAACTTGGAAACCAACAACGCAAGTTGCTTCAGTGACAGCAACGATCACTGACCGTGTAGGTGCGACATCTGAACTCAGTTCAGCTGTAAAACTGAAATAAACGGCAAGGAGGCCGAATATGAAGTCGAATGCATTATTGCTCAAAATGAGCTGTCTGGCAGTGGCTGTATATGCTGCTCAATCTAGCTTTGCAGATCAAGCTTGGTCACAGGATCGCCAATGGTTACTCGGTGATTGGAATGGTCAGCGTCAGCAACTGGAAAAAGAAGGCTATAAATTTACAGCCTCGATCATGAGTCAAGCTGCGACCAATCTGGATGGAGGCTATAACGATGACAATGCTTTTAAAAATGCAGCGCAATTGTCTTTAGGTGCCAATTTTGATTTAGAGAAAATTGCAGGTTGGAAAGATACCAGTGCCAGTCTTTTAATCACCAAACGCGATGGTAATGCCTTAACCTTGGATCGAATTAAAGACCCACGTTCTAGTGCATTAGGCAATTCACAGGAAATCTACGGTCGTGGCAAAATCTGGCGCCTGAGTCAGGCATGGGTGAAAAAAGGCTTTGTTGACAATACGGTGCAGTTCAAGATTGGCCGTATGGGTATGTCAGAAGATTTTAATGGCTCGCAATGCGAATTTCAGAACCTGTTACTGTGTGGTGGTCAGCTTGGAAAGTCGATTGGTTCAATCTGGTACAACTTACCTGTTGGATTATGGGGCGCCAATGTTAAATATCAATTCGCACCTGAATGGGCGTTAGGTGTCGGTGTCTATGAAGTCAATCCAGACAATATTAAAACTGATCGCAATCGTGATGGTTTTAATCTGGATATGGATCATGTCAAAGGCGCAACCATTCCAGTCGAATTGGCATGGCGACCAAAACTTGCTGCCTTCAATGGCTTATCAGGCGAATATAAAGTCGGGGCACTCTATTCAACAGCCGAAGCCAATGATATTGCGACTGTGGGTAAGGTACATGATGGTAAACATAGTTTTTGGTTGAATGCACAACAACAACTCAGCCAAAAAGGTGACGATCCGAAACGTGGTTTGTACGTCAGTTTCAATGCCGTAGTTAATGATAAAGCCACTACAGCAGTCAACAGTACCCAGCAACTGGCACTTTGGTACAAAGGACCTTTTGATCGTCGTCCAAATGACTCAATTGGTTTTGGTATTGCCAATTACCTCGTAAATGATCGTTATAAAGATCGTCAGATTGAAATTAACCAGAGTCGTGGTTATGACCAATACGATGCGCTTGCTGCAGGTTATGTACCCGTACAGCGTGATGAGCTCAATGTTGAGCTGAATTATACCTATCAGTGGTCACCTGCGGTCATGTTAAGACCGAACCTGCAATATATTCATCAACCTGCGGGTGTTAAAGAGGTTGATGATGCATGGGTTGCGGGCCTGAGCATGCGTGTGAATTTCTAATACAGGAGTATGACAGATGTCTGAATCTTCAAGCTCACATACCATACTGAAAATATGGTGCTTTATTTTGGCCTTAGTTTTGCTGCTGACAGGACTGTTTTTTACAGTCGGTGGCGTAAAGCTGGCGACCTTAGGCGGATCATGGTATTTCGTGATCTCGGGTGTACTCACACTCATCTCTGCTGTTTTTATTTTTAAGAAAAAAGCATTGGGCGTATGGTTATTCAGTCTGGTTTTTGCAGGAACGATCATCTGGTCATTGATTGATGCAGGTTGGGAGTTCTGGCCTTTATTTTCAAGACTGATGTTTCCAGCAGGCTTATTTGCCGCGCTGATGTTTACTTTACCTGCCATCCGTCGTTATCAATTTCAACCGAGCACAGATTTACCTGCTTATGGTCTAGGTATATTGACGGTTATTGGTATGGTGATTGGTCTCTATCAGATGTTCCAACCTCATCCAACCGTGACGGCTTCTGGTGAGGTATTACCACTGATTCCTGTAAAAACGGATATGAAGCAGACCAACTGGGCGCATTATGGTCAGGATTCAGGAGGGAGCCGTTTTGCTGCACTGGATCAGATCACAAGGGACAATGTACATCAATTAAAAGAGGTTTGGCGTTTTCGGACGGGTGATTTCACCACAGGTTCGGGAAATGGTGCAGAAGATCAAATGACGCCGCTACAAGTGGGCAATAAGATTTTCCTATGTACTCCGCATAATAATATTTTCGCGTTGGAAGCAGACTCAGGTAAACAACTCTGGAAAGCCGAAGTCAACTCGAAGTCAGATGCATGGGAGCGATGTAGAGGGGTTGCTTATTTTGATTCTACCCAAGCCTTGGTTCAGCCGACTCTGGCTGGAGCGACACAGGTAAAAGCGGTGGCAAATAATACTTCATGCTTACGTCGAGTCTATACCAATACACCGGACGGTCGCTTAATTGCAGTCAATGCAGACACGGGCGAACGTTGTAAAGACTTTGGTGTGGAAGGTACCGTTGACCTACTCAAAGGTTTAGGTGAGGGCACAACAGCACCACGTTTTGAGGTGACTTCTGCGCCAACTATTGCGGGTACGGTAATTGTGGTGGGTAGCCGTATTGCCGATAACTTTGCTGCCGATATGCCGGGTGGTGTAATTCGTGCATACGATGTCATTACAGGTGAATTACGTTGGGCTTTTGATCCTCGCAACCCTGATCCAAACTATGTGTTGAAGGATGGAGAAACCTATAAACGTAGTTCAGCAAACTCATGGGCAGCGATGTCTTATGATCCTCAGATGAACACGGTATTTTTGCCAATGGGCAGCTCATCGGTCGATGTATGGGGTGGTAATCGTCAACCATTGGACCACAAATACAACTCATCCGTTCTGGCTTTGGATGCAACCACTGGCAAGGAAAAGTGGGTCTATCAGACCGTTCATAATGACCTATGGGATTTTGACTTACCAATGCAGCCAAGCTTGGTGGATTTCCCAATGCAAGATGGTAGCAATAAACCCGCTGTGGTGATTGGTACTAAATCAGGCCAGTTCTTTGTATTGGATCGTGTAACGGGCCAACCACTGACCAAAGTGATTGAGCAGCCAGTTAAACCTGCCGATATCAAAGGTGAGCAATATAGCCCAACTCAACCACGTTCGGTGGAAATGCCGCAAATTGGCAATCAAACCTTAACTGAATCGGATATGTGGGGTGCTACGCCATTTGACCAGTTGATGTGCCGAATGAACTTTAAATCGATGCGTTATGAAGGTTTATTCACTGCACCGGGCACGGATAAATCATTGAGCTTCCCGGGTTCTCTAGGCGGTATGAACTGGGGCAGTATTGCCTTTGATCCAAGCCATCAATATATGTTCGTCAATGACATGCGTTTGGGCTTATGGATTCAGTTAATTGAACAAACGCCAGAAGACTTGGCTGTTCAAGCCAATGGCGGAGAAAAAGTCAATACAGGGATGGGTGCAGTACCAATGAAAGGCACACCTTATAAAGTCAACAAAGATCGCTTCTGGTCGAAGTTGAATATCCCATGCCAAAAACCACCCTATGGCACCATGACGGCAATTGATATGAAAACCCGTCAAATTGCATGGCAGGTTCCAATGGGAACCGTGCAAGATACAGGGCCAATGGGCATCAAAATGGGGCTTAAAGCACCGATTGGAATGCCAACCATTGGTGGACCAATGGCAACTCAAGGTGGGGTGGTATTCTTTGCTGCAACTCAGGATTATTACTTGCGTGCATTGGATTCATCTTCTGGTAAGGAACTGTGGAAAGCGCGTTTACCCGTAGGGAGCCAAGGTACACCGATCAGCTATGTGTCTCCAAAAAATGGCAAGCAGTATGTGCTGATTACCGCGGGCGGTGCACGTCAATCGCCTGATCATGGTGATTATGTAATTGCGTATAGCTTGAACTAAACTTTTTAATCTCTATCAAAAAACGGCAATCCTTAGCGATTGTCGTTTTTTATTTCAATCGAATAAAAGACCATCTTGATGATATTTGTGGCCTAGGGAGTAATAATTGGCATATTCATTGCTTAATTTATGCTATCTGGTCAGACCAGTCTGACAATGCGATAAATTGGAGCAGCGATGCAACTCGAAACATTCAATCAATTAGGCACTGTAGAGGCAAGTCAAGTCTTGCAGAGCTGTGTGCATATCCCTACTTGGATGTCTAAATTGCTACAGCAACGTCCTTATCTATCTATAGAACAGTTTTATCAGACTGCTACTGAGCAAGCGCAAACTTGGCAATGGCCTGAAATCTCAGCTGCCTTGGAGCAACATCCACGTATTGGCGAGAAAAAAGCGGCAGCGGTTTTGTCTGAAAAAGAACAGCAATTTTCTCAACGTGAACAAGCTCAAGTTGAAACAGACGCTGTCGTACAACTGGCGCTATATCAGGGCAATTTAGATTATGAGCACAAATTTGGGCATATTTTCCTGATTCGCGCTGCGGGTCGTTCGGGGCAACAGATATTGTCTGAACTACAACGTCGATTACTCAATACGGTTGCACAAGAGCAAGCCGAAGTAAAACAACAGTTGGCGGAAATTGCCTTGATTCGTTTAAAACAGGAGATTCAATAATGGCGGGTATTAGCACACATATTTTAAATGCATCACTTGGTCAGCCAGCTCGTCAGGTATTGGTGAAATTACGTCAGGAAATCAATCATCAATATATTTTGCTGGATGAACAGTTCACAGATGCAGATGGCCGTATTCCTGCATTTAAAATCGAATCATTTATCCAAGCCAATTATCAATTGATTTTTGAGGTGGGGGAGTATTTTCAAACTTTACATGTCGAAAGTTTTTATCCACGTGTGTGTATTGATTTTAAGGTTGCTGATATTCAACAGCACTATCACGTGCCGTTATTAATCAGTCCGTTTTCATATTCAACCTATCGTGGCAGCTAAACATAACTTAACAATGTGGACATCATGAACTTAATTTGAGGAATTAACCCATGCAGCAAGACAATATACGTTCAGAATCAGAAACAAATATATCCGCAGAACATCAATATTTAGGCATGAATAAAAATCTGATGTATGGATTGCAGCATGTCTTGACCATGTATGGGGGCATTATCGCACCACCTTTAATTATTGGGGCTGCAGCAGGATTGCAAGCTTCTGAAATTGGATTGTTGGTTGCAGCAGCGCTATTTGTCGGAGGAATTGCTACGGTCTTGCAAACCATTGGCTTTAAACACTTTGGGGCTAAGCTACCGATTGTACAGGGGGTATCATTTGCAGGTGTCGCGACCATTCTCGCGATTGTCAGTACCGGTGGAGGATTAGCATCTGCTTTTGGTGCGGTGATTGTGGCGTCCTTAATTGGCTTATTACTTACCCCATTCTTTGCAAAAATTATTCGCTTCTTTCCACCTGTAGTGACGGGTTGTGTGATTACCATGATTGGTATTTCACTGATGCCTGTTGCGATCCGCTGGATTATGGGGGGCAATCCGAAGGCAGAAAATTGGGGTGATCCAGCCAATGTGGGTTTGGCTGTCATGACGCTAGCAATTGTAATTATTTTTAGTATGTTACGTAGTCAAATGCTCCGTCGTTTGGCAATTCTAGTCGCGATTGTGTTGGGAACCATCCTCGCTTATTTTGCAGGATTTGCCGATTTCTCTAAAGTTACATCAGGTTCTATTTTTGCCTTACCTAGCTTCTTCCATTTCGGTTCTCCTATATTTGAGTTTTCTGCCATTCTTTCCATGACAATTGTGACCTTGGTGATCATGACGGAAACCACTGCCGATATTATTGCGATTGGTGAAATTGTTGGAACTAAAGTTGATTCGAAACGTATTGGTGATGGTTTGCGCGCGGATATGTTATCGAGTGCAATTTCTCCAATCTTTGGTTCATTTATGCAAACGGCTTTTGCTCAAAATGTCGGCTTGGTTGCTATTACAGGGGTGAAAAGCCGTTTTGTGGTGGCGACTGCGGGGGGAATTTTAATCATCTTGGGATTATTGCCAATCGTGGGACGTCTGGTTGCTTCAATCCCAATGCCAGTACTAGGTGGGGCAGGCATTGTACTGTTTGGTACAGTTGCTGCAAGTGGTATCCGTACTTTAGCCAAAGTGGATTATAACGATCATAAAAATTTGATCATCGTGGCGACTTCACTGGCAATTGGCATGATCCCAATAGTGAATCAGGAGTTTTATGCACAGTTTCCAGTCTGGGTAAAAACCTTATTGCATTCAGGCATTAGCTCGGCGTGTATCACTGCAATTTTACTCAATATCATCTTCAATCATTTGCCATTTAACAAGAAATCTGTGGATGTTGCGACTTTGCCATTAAATTCAGGGCATTGATCAATATCAATTTAGAGGTGGATCTCTAATACAACCATTTTTTTAATCAACAAAAATTTAAAAGTCGCTTATTCATTTATGAATAGGTCTAGGGGAGTTTTTGTCTTGAAAAAGCTAAAAACAGGATTTTAAAGACCTAAAGCGATTTTTAGATCTAACTTTCGGGGAAATACTCATGAGAAATCTTAAATTAAATGCATTAACATTGACCATCGCGATGACCGCTGCAATGCAAGCATGGGCGGCAGATACCAGCTTAAATGGGCTGTTTAATTTGCAACAGGACTGTCAGACTCGCAATGATTCAGTTGCAACTATAACTACAGTATTGAGTTGCGGCAGCGTGCATGGTGCAGTGAAATCAGCCTATTATTCTTTGAATAATGGCTATTTTGTCAATAATTTAAACCAAGATACAGCTGTGATCGGTGGCTATATCAAATATGAGACCGCTCCTTTTTATGGGGTACAGGCTGCTGTTGGTTATGATATTCAGCGTCGTTTAGACGAGAAGAACAAAAATGATGAAGTTTCTGAATTAAAAGAAGATCGTGATGGTTTAGCAGAAGCTTATTTGACATGGAAAAATGATTTGGCTCGGGTGACGGTAGGTAATCAGCGTTTAAATTTACCTTTTATGGGAGACTACGCAGACCGCCGTGTATTGATGTTTTTATATCAAGCCGCGGATGTGCAGATCGGCAACCAATATGATTTCATACGTTTGACTAAAGTTAATAAATATAAAAGTTATGCTGAAGATGAGTTTACTAAAAGCTCGCGCCAAAATTCAAAAGTAGAAACGGATGGCGTTTGGTCAATTGGTGTAGGGAAACGTTTTGAGTTAGACGCGAATAAAACCCTCAAGACACAACTCTGGTATCAAGACTATGATGACTATCTACGCTTGATTTATACCCAAGCGGACCTTGGATTTTCACAACTGAAATATGCTCCTGAATTTTCACTACAATATATGTCTGGTAAGGATCAGGGTAAAGCATTTGCTGGTGAGATCAACAGTCAGGTTTGGGGTGTACAGGCTGCTTTTAAAGTATTGCCTGCCGCTAGTTTGAAGGTCGCCTATAACTATATTAAGCCAGACCAGAACAGCTATTTAAATGGTGCCTTATTAATGCCGTATGCTAGTCAAACCTCATCTGGTGAAATCTTTGCACAACCCTTTTTTACCAGTACCCAGGATTTAGGTGCAGGCAATGCTTTGATGTTGTCCTTAGAGGGTAAACTAACTGATCAAGTGATTGCAGGGGCACGTTATTCATTTATGGATTTAAAAGAGACCGAGAGTGCCGCTAGCCGTAATCAATCAGAATATATGCTATTCGGTATTTATAATTTCGCAGGTGCTTTAAAAGGTTTCAGTGTCAGTAATTTTGCAGGGATTCAGACTTCGCCACGTTATGACAAGAATTTTTTACAAAACCGTTTTGCGTTGAGTTATAAGTTTTAATTGATTGAGCGATTGTAGCTAATGCATACCTCACAAGAGGTGTGCATTTTTTATGATCAAAAAGATAAAAAAAGCCCCCTTGATCGGGGGGAGTTAAAAAGATAAATACTTAATCCAGTGGATTACCAATAATATTGCTAATAATCCCTTGCATGATATGTGAGCCTTGTTCCTGATATAGTGATTGATACCATTCTTGAGTCACTTCTGGATCTTTCATATGAGTGATATCACAACGTTTACGTGCTCTGAGTACCATTTCTTTAGTTCGATCATTCCGTTTGTTTTGGTAGCGTGTTAGGGCATCATCTAAACCGAAGGTATTGATTTGCAGGGCACGGGCAAGGTAAATCGCATCTTCCATCGCTTGGCAGCCGCCTTGTCCAATATCGGGTGTGGTGCTGTGAGCTGCATCACCTAACAATACCACTCGTCCTCTATAGAAATCCATAAAAGGTTCAATATCATGGATTTCAACACGATTGGTTTTTTGTTGATCTAAACAGTCTATGAGTTTTTGTACAGGCTGACACCAACCCTGAAAATGTGCTTTTAGCTCTTGTTTATAATATTCACGATCATTTGTCAGTCCTGCAGCTAATGGCACATCGAAGAAAAAATAAAAACGATTTTGTGCAACAGGCATCAGTGAAACACGTTTGCCTTCACCAATATACGTGGTCCATTGCAGAGCAGGGGCAATATTTTCATCTACCTCGACCAGTCCGTTCCAATTGACATAGCCTGCATAGCGACGTTCGACTTGATAGCCAAGTACAAACTGTCGAGTGAGAGAGTGAGTACCATCTGCACCAATCAGTAGATCGGCTGTGGTTTGCGAGCCATCCTGAAAATGGACCGTGACATCTTCTTGATGAGTTTCTATTGCGGTCATTTTCATGCCCAGTTTGATATCTTCCAAACCAAATTGTTGCATTAACAATTGCTGCAAATCCGCTCGGGCAATAGGATAGGCACGTTGTCCAACTTCTTTATATAAAGGTGTTAAACTAAATTGGGTCATGGTTTGTTGGCTTAGTCCGTCAATATAAGCCAAAGATTCCATTTGCCCACCTAAAGCCTGAATTTGATCGGTTAATCCGAGATAATTTAGGCACTTGACGCCATTTGACCAAAGTGAAATCGCAGCCCCAACAGGTAATATTTCGGCTGCCTGTTCGTAAATCGTGACCTGATGACCAAATTTTTTTAAAGCGATACCAGCAGTCAAACCGCCCATACCTGCACCTACAATCGCAATATTCATCGTTCAGACTCTAAATATATAAATAAGTTTCTAAACAGTTCTAAGCGAGAAGTGTGCCAATTCTAATAACTGGTTTTACTGGTCATACCAGATATTTTGCTTTATTAAAAAGCAGAAATAGAAAGGCTGCATTGATGTGGTTCAAAGCATGGGGCAAAGTGGTGCAGATTTAATTTTGGTCGTTAGATCGAGCTGTTATGTCGAGAAAAATAGACCCCAGCCCGTTGCGCAGCCCCAATAATATGCGCTTGCATGGCTTTTTCTGCCGCCGCTGCATCTTGTTTAAATAAGGCTTGTAGAATGACGTCATGTTCCTGAATGGTTTTAAATGCCAAATTGGGTTGTAGGAAAGGCAGGATTTGACTCTTTTTGATCCATTCAGTATGCATTTTAAGTGTTTGAATAATTGATTGATTATGGCTTAGTAAAATAATTTGCTGATGAAAAGCATAGTCAGCTTCAGAAGCTGCTTGCCAATTCTGTTCTTGAATTGCACTAGTCAGTGCTTGATGATGTTGTTCTAAAATAGATTTGTCTTGTGCGGTTAAATATTCACACGCCAGCAGTGCGCAAAAGCCCTCGAGTACATAGCGTAGTTGGTAGAAATCCTTGAGAGAAATCCGATGCTCGCCATCCCATTGTTCTGCCGCTTGGCTATGCTGTGAAATAACGTAAACTCCTTTACCAGCCTTGATTTCTAATAGCCCTAAGGCTGCAAGACGGGTTAATGCTTCGCGTAAAGAAGCACGGCTGATTCCTAATTGAAGAGCAAGATCACGTTGTGATGGCAGGGCAGAACCGACCGCATAAGTGTTCTGTTGAATGCGTTGATGAATCACTTCCACCGCTTGCTCAGTCACCTGAGATGATTTTCCATTGAGCATAGCTTGTGGACTCATCAGCAACGCACCTTAAATATAAAAATAAACAGTTTGATTCTACACAAAATTTATCTTTGTGTTGGCGTTCTTGATTGAAAATAGCTATATTTTTAACAACAGGTCTGACCAGTTGGACTGGATCTTGCATAATAGAATAGAAATGAAATATCAGGAATGATCAATGACAGTGCATGTTGCTAAAAGCGTAGCCTTACCGAACCATTTTCAATGCCTAACCAATCTTGCGGATGCCAGAATTGGTGCAACTATCGTGAGCTGTTCCGATGAGTTTTTTGCTGAAGCTGCAAGAATGTTGCAAAGCACACCCGCTCAATTCATCGACGGAAAATATGATGATCACGGTAAATGGATGGATGGTTGGGAAACACGGCGTAAGCGAGAAGCAGGTTATGACTGGTGTATTGTTCATCTAGGTGTGGCAGGGCTGGTATCTGGATTTGATATTGATACTTCTTTCTTTACAGGCAATTATCCAGCATCCGCTTCTATTGAAGGCTGTTATGCACCAGATAATCAATTAGAAGGTATGACATGGACTGCATTATTAGAAAATACAGTTCTATCTCCGGATCAGCACCATTTCTTTGATTGCTCAGCACAGAAAATCACGCATATCCGCATTAATATTTTCCCTGATGGGGGTATTGCCCGTTTACGGGTGTATGGCCGTGTGGTGCTTGAAAATGTTGATACAACTCAGCAGATGGATTTGATTGGTTTAAAAAATGGTGGGCGCATTGTGGCCTTTAGTGATGCGCATTTTGGCCATCCGAATAATTTGCTAAGTCCTGATCGCGGTTTAAACATGGGAGATGGTTGGGAGACCAAACGTCGCCGTGCACCAGGTTTTGATTGGTGCATTATTGCTTTGGGACAAACAGGGCAAATTGAAAAAGTTGAAGTGGATACCGCTTATTTCAAAGGGAATTATCCTGCATTTTGTTCGATTCAAGCGGCTTATGTTGAAGATGCAACCGACGCGCAGCTTATTCCTCAGAGTATGTTTTGGTCCTTTTTATTAGAACAGCAGCCTTTGACGATGGACAATATTCATGAATATGTTGCAGAAGTGCTTCAGCATCAAAAAGTGAATTATATCCGCGTCAATATGATTCCTGATGGAGGGATTAGTCGGATTCGTTTATGGGGGAAAGTAGTTAGGTAATTTCTCATGGGTGAATAGCCTCATTGTGATTCAATGGGGCTGATAAGAAATGGAAGAGAATAAACATATGCATGAAAAAAATATTGAAATTCGACCTTTAACTCAAGAGAGTTTTGCACCATTTGGCGATGTAATTGAAAAGAGTGGTAAAGACTTTATTCCAATTAATCAGGGGCTCACTGAACGTTATCATGCGCTTTCACTGGCACAGATTTCAGGAGAGCAGGCTACGGTTGGGATGAGTATTTTTCATAATCTGTTTGCAACATCGATTCCATTTCAAATTGAGATGTTAGAACGGCATCCTTATGGTTCGCAGTCTTTTATTCCATTACAGCAACAGAAATTTATTATTGTTGTGGCATTGCCGTTTGATCAATCACGACCTGATGAACAACGGATTCAAGCTTTTATCAGTAATGGGCAGCAGGGGATCAGCTACCATCAAGGAGTGTGGCATCATCCTTTAATTACCTTAGAGGCAAATAGTGATTTTCTAGTGGTAGATCGGATTGGTGGCGGTAGTAATTGTGATGTACATCATTTATCTCAACCGTACTGGATCACTGAAGCTTTAGTACAGTCAGAGATTGTGAATCTCTGACTGACTTAGTAGTTTTAATATTTCCCTTTAAAATTCGCACTAATTCTTTGTTTTAAATATTCCTTCGCCGTGATGGCTGGATATTTCTGTTGCGGACTTTCAATCAGCACATCTTCATTGGCTTGGCAGAAGAAGGCTAGGCTATAACGCGCTCCTTGATACTCATTTGCTTCTGGATTTTTGACACGATGGAAATTAGAAGGTAATTGATCATCACTCCAACGCATCAGCATATCGCCAATATTACAGGTGATCACATCATCACGTGGCTCGATACTGGTCCATTGTTGTTGTTCCATATCTTTACCTGGACAGACTTGCAATCCGCCTTGACCTTTACGTTGGAACAGTAGGGTCAAACAATCAAAATCGGTATGTGCACCGGCACGCCATAGCCCTAATTGGTCTTTTAATGCTGGATCAATTGCATAGTAGTGCAACATTCTTAAGGTACTTTGATAGCTGTCTTGTTCAGGATCGTGGGCAAGACTAAAGAAATTATCGGCAAAACCCAGTTTATAAGCAAAGCAGGAGAGTATTTTCATCCCAACTTGCCAGCAGGCATGTTCAAATTCGAGCATGGTATTTTTAAAGTCAGGCAGCTCTTGTTCGGTTGGATACAGTCCCTCCATTCGTGGACGAGTAATTTGGTAGGATTCTTTCTGGTCTGGGGTACTGGTTGATGGACGAACCTGAGCCTTACTTTCCCAACCCGCATTTCGATTAAGCGGATAGCGTGCTTTGACAGGTTCAGGTAGAGCAAAAAACTGTTGTGTCATGTCAAATGCAGTTTGGATTTGCTCAAGTGGAATACCATGATGTGAGACCTGAAAAAAACCGATATCAGTAGCAGCGGCCCAAAGCTGCTCCGCGATTTCATACTTACGTTGTTCAAAGTCAGATAAATCAATCACCCGAACTTCACGTTCAAAGGTTTCTTGTCCCAAAGCACCCATACGGGCTTCTTTTTGTAGCTCTTCTAAGCTGTAGTCATTTTCCGCTAATGCTGTCATGTTGGCGCTATTCATATTTTCAACCTCATCTTTTGGATAAACCGTGACCCAATCAAATAGATTGAAAGAGACGGGGTCACATTCAAAAAAGAGCCGCACTTTTTCCATAAGAGAAAGCTTGGTGGAAAAAGTGAGCTGATTTCTGAGCAATGACCCACATAACAGTCGATGTGACTAACTATGCTGAACGCTTCTACTCTGACATAAAGTCATAAGCATTTTTTATACCAGTTTATAAATGAATGAAAATGGACGAATACACAGATAAGTTCTAAGGTTCACAAATGGTTTTCTTTCCATCAAAGTACAAATGATTCATTGCTGGGCATAAGTTTGTTTTAAAACAGTGCATTTAGTATTCAATTTTATTTTTGATTGCGCACAAAATTGAAAAAACAATCTGGATGCTTTAGCTAGGAACCAATAAAAATAAATCCAATCTAGATTATGACGATGAAAAATATGATGAAATCAATCTTGGCACAGAGCTTGCTAAATCATTACTGAGTATAAGCGGTCAGTGTGTTGTGAACACACGGGACATTGCTCTACAGCGTTTGCTGTTCCTCTTTCGGGGACAAAGCCAATTGATTTGGTTTTGAGAGAAATGTGTAGCTTATACATTGATTGCCCCCTAAAAAGAATAGCAAGATGAATCCATACAGATTTAGGGGTCTTACTTATGAATATTCAGCACTATGTAGGCAAAGGGCGACGTACTGTTATCGCAAGCACGTTATTGGGTTTAGGAATACTTCTTAGTTCAACCAGTTATGCAGCCGATAAACTTGTTTTACAAACCACATGGTTTGCACAAGCCGAGCAAGGGGGATATTACCAAGCACTGGCACAAGGAATTTATAAAAAATACGGGCTCGATGTCGAGATTAAAATAGGTGGGCCACAGGTCAATAACATGACCTTATTATTATCAAAGCGTGCCGACATTATTATTAATTATGACCTACAGGTCTTAAAAGGCATCGAAAGCAACTTTCCCATCAAAGCGGTGGCAGCACCATTTCAATTTGATCCACAAGGCGTGCTCACTCACAGCGATGTAAAGTCTTTGGCCGATCTCAAAGGCAAAACCATTCTTGTTTCGACCAGTGGACAAGCAAGCTGGTGGCCTTGGTTAAAAGGTAAATATAAATTAGATGCTGCACAAGCACGCCCATATACCTTCAATATGCAGCCTTTTTTAGCAGGCAAAAATGTCGTGCAACAAGCTTATGCGACCTCTGAAGTCTTTCAGGCAAAAAAAGCAGAACTATCGAGTAATTTCTTTTTATTTGCTGATGCTGGTTATCCAGCCTATGGCGGCATTTTAGTGACCCGCAATGATGTCATTCAAAACAAACCTGATGTGTTGAGCCGTTTTGTCCAAGCTTCGATGGAGGGGTGGAAAAACTATTTAGCCGATCCGCGTTTGGGCAATAACATCATTAAAAAAGAAAACCCGAATATGAATGAAGAATTACTGACGTTTGCAGTTGGGCAAATGCGCAAATTGAAATTGATTGATGGAGGAGATGCCAAGACCCAAGGCATTGGCGTGATGACAGATGCACGTTGGAAAGCAACGCGAGATTTTATGGTGAACTCAGGCTTACTCAAAGCTCAGACCAATTGGAAAGCTGCTTATACCACGCAATTTATTAAAGCTAGCAAATAATCTTAGCTCTAAATCATGGTTGAAGGGTTAACAAAATAGTGCATTCGCATCAAGGGGAAACCACATGAATTCTGCTTTATCAATTGAGATACCAATACAAGAATCTTCTAACTTTATTACGCCAATGATCATGGCTAGAGGGGTTGAAAAAACTTATCCCAATGGCACCAATGCCTTACAAAGACTGGATTTAAATATTGCACGCGGCGAGATTATTTCATTATTGGGACCATCAGGTTGCGGTAAAAGCACCTTGCTGAAAATGTTTGCCGATCTCGAGCAACCTTCTGCTGGATTAGTGCGCTGGAATGGTAAAGCTGATATTCAATCACAGTGCAAAATGGCCATGGTGTTTCAGGAAGCCACGCTGATGCCGTGGGCCAATATTGAGGACAATGTGCGTTTACCTTTGGACTTACAGCGTATTGCCAAATCAACCAGTACGCCCAAAGTCCAAGCTGCTTTAAAAGCCGTTGGTTTAGAAAAATTCAGCACAGCTTATCCACGTGAACTTTCAGGCGGCATGCAAATGCGTGCCTCTTTGGCCAGAGCCTTAGTGACAGAACCTGATCTATTGTTGATGGATGAACCTTTTGGTGCATTGGATGAGTTTACCCGCCATAAACTGGATAGCGATATTCGTCAATTATGGTCAGAACGAGATCTTACAGTGGTGTTTGTGACCCATAGTATTTATGAAGCGGTGTATCTGTCCTCACGGGTCATTGTGATGGGTGCACGACCAGGGCGTGTGGTGGCGGATCTGAAGATTAAAGGACCATACCAACGTGATGAGTCTTTCCGAAGCTCAGACATCTTTATTCAACAATGTTCGCATCTATCGCAATTATTGGCCGAAGCGAGTGAAGGGCATGCTCATGATTAAACCATTGCTACAACATCCAACTTTACAACGTATTGCCGCGCCATTGGGACTCGGTTTGATCTTCCTACTGTTTTGGCAACTGAGTTTTCAACAACTTGAAGTCCCTGTTTATGTCGTACCTAAACCGAGTGATATTGTCATGGCACTGATTAATCAGTCCAGTGTGCTATTCGGTAGTTTATGGGTAACTTTAAAAATCACTTTATTGGCTTTTGTCTGCGCTGTAATGATTGGGACATTGATCGCTTTTGTATTTGTACAAAGTCGCGTGCTTGAAGCTTGTTTTATGCCGTATGCCATTTTATTTCAGGTGACACCGATTGTTGCAATCGCACCTCTAGTTATCATCTGGATTCAAAATACCACTTTGGCGTTAGTGGTATGTGCCATGTTAGTCGCAGTTTTTCCGATACTGACCAACACCACTTTAGGTTTGCGTAGTGTCAATAAAGGTTTGCTCAATCTTTTTCAAATCAATAAAGCCAGTCGTTGGCAAGTTTTAATGCGCTTACGTGTACCGAATGCTTTACCTTATTTCTTTGGTGGCTTACGGATTTCCTGTGGCTTGGCACTGATTGGTGCTGTGGTTTCTGAGTTTGTTGCAGGCGCGGGTGGCACCAGTGCAGGCTTGGCTTATCAAATCTTACAAGCAGGTTTTCAGTTGGATTTACCCTTGATGTTTGCTGCACTATTCCTAATTACTTGCACAGGTTTGGGCTTATTTGTATTGATGTCCTTATTAAGTCAGTTCTTTTTAAGCAAATGGCATGAGAGTGAGCAAGTATGAGTACAAAGCAATTAAATCAAAGCTATTTAATTCAAAATGCCCATGCCATTTTGACGGGTTTGACTGGGGACGCAGCACGTTGTTCATCTACTGATATCCGCATCCAATCTGGAAAAATTACGGAAATGGGGCGATTAAGCGCTCTGCCGAATGAACAGGTGATTAATGCCAAAGATTGTGTGATTTACCCAGCATGGATAAATACCCATCATCATTTATTTCAGTCTTTATTAAAGGGCGAGCCACAAGGATTGAATCAAAACCTGACCTCATGGCTTGCCAGTACACCGTATCGGTTCCGTGGCGCATTTGATGAAAAGACTTTTCGGATTGCAGTGCGTATTGGCTTGATCGAGTTGTTACGTTCGGGGTGTGCAACGGTAGCAGATCATCATTATTTATATTGGCCACAGATACCGTTCGATGGTGCTGCAATTTTATTTGATGAAGCTGAAAAATTGGGTATGCGCTTTGTGTTGTGTCGTGGCGGCGCAACCTTAACGCGTGGTTTGGAAAGTGAGTTACCTCAAGCCCTGCGTCCTGAGAAGTTTGAAGACTATATGTTGGATATTGAGCGTTTGGTGAAGCACTATCATCAGCCAGATTCAAATGCTTTCCGAAAAATCGTGATGGCACCGACTTCAACCTTGCATTCGACCACAGCGCGGCAATTACGCGAAAGTGCCAGAATTGCCAGACAATTGGGGATTCGGATGCATAGTCATTTATCTGAAACGGTAGATTATCTGGATGCAGCTAAAGCCAAGTTTGGTATGACCCCAGTCCAGTTCTGTGCCGAGCAGGACTGGATTGGAAGTGATGTCTGGTTTGCACATCTAGTGAAATTATTACCTGAAGAAATTCAGTTGTTGGGCCAAACTCAAACAGGAATTGCGCACTGTCCACAGAGTAATGCACGTTTGGGTAGCGGTATTGCTGATCTTGTTGCTTTGGAACGGGCAGGCATGACCATTTCGATTGGAGTTGATGGTGCGGGTTCCAACGAAGCCGCAGATATGTTGTCTGAAACTCATGCTGCTTGGCTATTACAACGCGCCAGAAAGGGGATGTTGGCGACACCTCAATATGAGGGCGGACAATTTGAAGGTGGTGCCGACGCTGCCAGTATTGAGGATGTGATCCGTTGGGGAACGGTGGGTGGTGCGAAAATCTTGGGCTTTGATCAAGTCGGTACAATTGAAGTCGGGCAACAGGCTGACTTGGTCATTTATCAGTTAGATGATCCTCGTTATTTTGGCTTGCATGATATGGCGATTGGGCCTGTGGCAAGTGGCGGACGAGCGCATATTAAGGCGATGTTTATAGCAGGGAAAATGGTGATGGAAAATGATCAGATTCCTGATCTGGATATGATGGAGTTGGCTTGGCAAGCCAAGCAATCGGTAAAGTTGTTACAACAGCGGAGTATGGACATGGCGAAAATAGCCTAAGCCATAGATGATTAATTTTTACTATATTCCTGTAAATATTTTTTGTATGCGCTGTTTTAATGAGGGTATTTTAAACTCGCTATACAGATATTTACAGGGTCAGCAAAATAGCTGATTTACAGTGCCAAATTTTTGTTTATCAAATTTCTGTTTTACGATCAACGCTATAATGTAATTCAACCATACCTTCACCCATGTGATGAACGGAGATCAATTTAAGTGTTGGAGCAAGTACTCTTCGGGGGAAAAGCGCTTTTCCTTTTGCAAGAGTAACCGAACCAATTTGTATAATGAGTTCATCAAGCAAATTTGCATCATAGAACTGACCAGCCAATTCGCCACCGCCTACAATCCAAATATTCTTATCCTCAATGATGGATTGTATTTCAGCATAAACAGGAGTGATGTCTCCTTGTACAAAATGGATATTTGCACCTTCAATCAAGGGCAGTTTACGGCTGGAAAATACCCAGGTTGGCTGAGTATAAGGCCAAGGAGAACCTGTTTCAGCAGCAACTTGCTCTGCGTTATTCAATATCCATTCATAAGTTGCCGATCCCATCACTAAAGCACCAACATTTGCAATAAACGCGGGATAACTTGAGTTATCTAGTTCGCCTAATGCAAATAACCATTCTAAAGAATCGTCTTCGGTCGCAATAAATCCATCTAGTGTACTCGCTGCAAAATACTGTACTTTCATCCTGATCATCTCCTTATTCTAAAGGAGTAGCTTAAAGCTTATTTTGTTTGGATAAATTGTTTAAATCGGATATACGACACATGATGACGCTTTAATAAATCTAAGCCTGAAAAGGATGATGTGTATACCAATGCTCGGCAATCTGCTGACGGGTGCAAATCCAGACGCGATCATGATTTTGTACATAGTCTAGGAAACGTTGTAATGCTTTAAAGCGGGCAGGACGTCCTAAAATTCGACAATGCATACCAATTGAAAGCATCTTGGGTGAGGTTGCACCTTCTGCATACAGTACATCAAAAGCATCTTTTAAATATTCAAAGAAATCCTCACTACGATTAAAACCAGTCGGTGAAGCAAACTTCATATCGTTGGTATCGAGCGTATAGGGAATAATTAAATGCGGTCGTGTTGTGCCCGTTTCATTACTGAGTGTTGTCCAAAAAGGTAAGTCATCGCCGTAATAATCACTGTCATATTGCACATGATCATATTCAGCCAATAATTGACGGGTATTGGGGCTATCGCGGCCTGTATACCAGCCCGTTGGCATTTCACCAAACAGATCTTTGAATATTTGCATGGCTTCAGCCATATGTTGCTTCTCGGTTTCAACATCCATATTTTGATAATGAATCCAGCGTAAGCCATGTGAGACCACATCATAGTTATTTTGTTTAATCGCTTCGACCACCAGTGGATTTCGTTGCAATGCCATCGCTACAGCAAAAATAGTCATAGGCAATTGGCGTTTGGCAAATTCCTGCTGAATGCGCCAGAAACCGACTCGTGAACCATATTCATAGATTGAGTCCATTGAAAGGTGTCGTGCAGGATAACTTTCCGCACCACTGATTTCAGACAAGAACTGTTCCGAGCCTTCATCGCCATGCAGAATATGTTTTTCACCACCTTCCTCATAATTCAGTACAAACTGCACCGCGATTTTTGCTTGATTGGGCCATTGGGCATGGGGCGGTTGATCGGCATAACCGACCATATCTCGAGGGTAGTCTGCTGTTAAATGAGTGTCTGTATTGGGCCAAACCATAGCAATGCCTGAATCGTGAAAAGGTGAATCTTCACATCAACTTAACCTAAGAAAACTTTGGGTGTCAAACACTATATTGATTTAAATCAATGGTTTGTGTGTTTTGTTTTGGTGCAAAAATACCATGTTATTGATGAATATTTATTAGCATGCGCGATTTTAGTGCTTCCATCTCGATAATGATTTGATTCATCATGATTTGAGCAATCCGAGAAAGTTGCCGTTTTGGTGCAACACAAAGTGCGACCGTAATTGGATGTAGACCATGGTCATTGATCGCTCTAAATTCAAATTCACCATTTTCAATATAAGGGGCTGCATCCAGATAACTCATGATGCTGATGCCTAGGTTTTGCCTGAGCAATGAAATCATCATATGAATATCATTGCATTCGATGGTATGGCGTGGGTGAAAGTCCTGTTTTTTATATAAGGCGGTGACATGGTCATGAATAACCAAAGGCTCGGCAGGAATAATATGATTGAATTCCAGCGTATCAGAGAAGTAGATTTTTTCTTTATGGGCTAAAGCGTGCTGTTTAGGAATCACGAAACCCAAGGGCATTTCAATAAAGGCACTGATCTGCAATTGATGCTGATGTTTGGGATTCAGAATCAAGCCAAAGTCGAGTTCAGCATTGATCACTAAATCAGCGATACGATCACTGTCCAAGACACGAACCTTAAAATTAATCCATGGATATTGTTGAACAATAGACTGCATTACGGCACTGACAAAGCTTTCACTGAGTGCTGCAATCATCCCAAAATCAATTGAACCGCGTTGTATGCCTTGGATTTCATTCAAACGTTTCTGTGTGATTTGGAACTCTTTTTGCCAGCTGCGTAGATCGGCATAGAGTAATTCACCAGCTAAAGTCAGCTTAAGCCCACTGGGCAAACGTTCAAATAAAGCCACACCGAGTTCTTCTTCTGCCAAAACAATCTGCCGATGTACCGCGGAGACAGAAATAAACAGTTGATCAGCCGCTTTTCTTAAACTGCCTGTTTTGGCAACGGCAATAAAATAATCGGCAAAACGTGAAAATGGCAGCGCCATTGCAAACTCACTTGAGATAAAGCAGGTTTTAATACAGAAGCAATTTTAGTGCCTGTGCTGTTCTAATTTTTAGAATGATGCATATAAATCATTCTAATAGACGAGAATATTGATCTATTCCACACTGCTCATGAAGAGAAAAATCTTAAAAATGAGCACAGGATATGAACGCAATTCCATTCATCAATCTTCCAAATAAGCCATGTCATAGCCAATTTGATGATCAGGATTGGCAGATTCTTGCACAACATTGGTATCCCGTGGCACGTATTGAAGATGTGAGCAGTAAACCGCAGCAAGTGACCTTATTGGATATGAACCTGGCTTTGTATAAGACCGAAACAGGGCAGATTCATTTAGCTCGGGATATTTGCCCGCATCGCGGTGTGCCTTTGAGTAAAGGCTGGGTTGAGGGAGATACTTTGATTTGTCCTTATCATGGACTTCATTTTAATGAAGATGGCAAATGCTCTAAAATCCCAGCTCAACCTGATTTAACTAAAATCTCAGAGCGCTTTTCGCTGACCAAGTTTCCCGTGGTTTTAAAATATGGACTGGTCTGGACCAGCATTTTGGGCAGAGATGAAAGTTTGGCAAATTTCCCTGTATTAGACACATGGGAGAGTGAGGCACATCAAGCCATTTTACCGCCTTCAGTCGATATTGCCGGTTCAAGCGGTCGTCAATTGGAAGGTTTTATTGATGTGGCACACTTTGCTTGGGTACATCATCAGGCCTTTGCCGATCGAGATAATCCTGTTGTACCTAAATATTCGACTGAACGTACCGATTATGGTTTGCATACAAACTACATTAGTAATGTCAGCAATTATCCGCATGGGATGCAGCATTTAGCACCTGATGATTTTTTATGGGAGCGGATCTTTGATGTTTATCCGCCATTTTCAGCAGTGTTAACCATTCACTTCCCGAATGACGGTGTGCTCAAGATTTTAAATGCCTGTTGTCCCATCTCGCATAATAAAACTCGCTTATTTGTACCATTAACCCGTAATTTTGATACTACGGGGGATTTACAGGCGGTGTATGATTTTAATGCGCAGATTTTTGCCGAGGATCAAGAGATGGTAGAGGCGCAAAAGCCAGAAGAATTACCTTTAGATATTAGTATGGAAGCACATTTTGAAGCAGATCGTTCTTCGACCATGTATCGCCGTATCTTGGCTGAATGGGGTTTAAGCAAACGCTATACGGTTTAGCTTGAATAAATTTGGGATATTTAAGAGATTAAATCAGAGTTGTTTATCTTCTATTAAGCCTAAATTGTTTATTTGTATAGGCTTGTATATACAATTGCGCTAAATTCAATATACAATGAGTTATAGTATTTAGTATGAGTTTTAGCCAATGTCAAGAGCGACAAAGCAAAACGATTTAGATTTGTCCTTAGAAGAAGATAGTCCTGTTCCTTTGTATTTACGTGTGAAACAAATGATTTCGCAAAAAATCTATGAAGGAACATGGACCGTCAATAAAAAAATTCCATCAGAAAGTGAATTGGTTAATTTACTCGGCTGTAGTCGCATGACCGTGAATCGTGCCTTGCGCGAACTCACCAGTGAAGGTTTGTTAGTACGTATCCAAGGTGTTGGTTCTTTTGTTGCAGAAGGACAAGGGCGTACCGCTTTATTTCATGTCAATAATATTGCCGAAGAAATTATTGCCCGAAACCACAAACATCATGCCGAAGTCTTGGTACTGGAACAGATTCAGGCCAATGCTGAACAAAGTATGCTGATGCAGATTCGAGAAGGGCAAAAGCTATTTCACTCAATCATCGTGCATTATGAAAATGATGTGCCTGTACAAATCGAAGATCGACTGGTTGATCCGATGTTGATTCCAGATTACTTGGCACAAGATTTTAAGTCCATCACACCAAATGCTTATTTAATGTCGAAAGCACCCGTGACTGAAGGGGAACATGTGGTGACAGCAATTCTTGGGTCAGCACAAGAATGTAAATGGCTGAAAATAAATAAGACTGAACCTTGTCTGTTGATTCGTCGCCGTACCTGGTCGAATAAACAACTGATTTCTAGCGCACGATTGATCTATCCCGGTAGTCGTTATTATCTGGAAGGTAAGTTTACCCAATGATTCAACACTTAGACACGGCTGACTATAAACAGATGCTGTGGAAGAATGGTGCAGGTTATACCATTGAGCTTGCCCGAAGTGATGGCGACAGTCTGGATAGGTTTGATTGGCGTATCTCCATGGCTGATGTCAAAACTTCGGGGGATTTCTCCAAGTTTAATGGCATGCAACGCATCCTCACAGTATTGGAAGGTGCTGGCATCGTATTGAATATTGATGATGATTCCGAGCATCTAAAAACCTTAGAATCCGCTCAATTCAGTGGGGATAGCACGACCAGTTGTAGACTAATCGACGGGCCGATTCGGGATTTTAATCTGATTTATAATCCTGAAAAATGGCGTTCTCGCTACCAATGGATTTTTGAGTCAGCAAGCACTGAGATTTTCAGTTCAGCCGATCTGATTTTTATTTTTAATCAGAGTCCAGAACCATTAGAAATTGAAGTGGATCGGCAGGTTTTTCGTTTAGCGCACCATGAGAGTCTTAAAATAGAGCAGCAAAAAGCATTGAAAAAACTGGTTTTAAAATCTGAGCGTTTTAAGCAAGCTTGTCTGATCGAAATCACAAAAATCTAATTTTTTGCAAATTTCACGAAACACATATGACTTCAGGTTGTATGTGTTTTTTATTGCCGATCAAAAAATAAATCTATTTATTTCATTAGCTTGTAATTTATTTTCATAAAAGAATTGAAAAGCATCTTTTCAATATAAAAGTTTTGTGTAGTATATGGATGTATATACAAGTTAATACATTGCTATACAGTAAAGCAGGTTAATTTGCTGATTCAAACTCAATGGAAGGAGTCCGATTGTGACAACAACGACAACAAAATTTCGTGATGTAGAAATTCGCGCACCACGTGGTACAAAGCTCAATGCAAAAAGTTGGTTAACAGAAGCACCGTTACGCATGCTAATGAACAATCTTGACCCTGATGTTGCAGAGAATCCAAAAGAGCTTGTTGTTTACGGTGGTATCGGTCGTGCTGCACGTAACTGGGAATGTTTTGACAAGATCGTTGAAACACTAAAGAATTTAGAAACTGATGAAACCTTGTTGGTCCAATCTGGTAAGCCTGTGGGTGTGTTTAAAACCCATAAAGATGCACCGCGTGTTTTGATTGCAAACTCGAATCTTGTTCCACATTGGGGAACGTGGGAGCATTTCAATGAATTGGATGCTAAAGGTTTGGCAATGTATGGTCAGATGACAGCGGGTTCTTGGATTTATATTGGTAGCCAAGGCATTGTGCAAGGCACTTACGAAACGTTTGTAGAAGCAGGTCGCCAACACTATAACGGTGATTTGACAGGTCGTTGGGTCTTGACTGCTGGTTTAGGTGGTATGGGCGGTGCACAACCTTTAGCTGCAACATTGGCAGGCGCATGCTCACTCAATATCGAATGCCAACAAAGCAGTATCGATTTCCGTTTACGTACGCGTTATGTCGATGAGCAAGCCACTGATTTAGATGATGCTTTGGCGCGTATTGAAAAATATACCAAAGAAGGTAAGGCTGTTTCGATTGCATTACATGGCAATGCAGCAGAAATCTTACCTGAATTAGTCCGTCGTGGCGTACATCCAGACATGGTGACTGACCAAACCAGCGCACATGATCCATTAAATGGTTATTTACCAATTGGCTGGACATGGGAAGAGTACCGTCAGCGTGCTAAAACTGAGCCAGAAGTTGTAGTTAAAGCAGCGAAACAATCGATGGCACAGCACGTTCAAGCGATGTTGGATTTCCAAAAAATGGGTGTTCCAACCTTTGACTATGGCAACAACATCCGTCAAATGGCACAAGATGAAGGCGTAGCAAATGCCTTTGATTTCCCAGGCTTCGTTCCTGCCTATATCCGTCCATTGTTCTGTCGTGGTGTTGGTCCATTCCGTTGGGCTGCACTTTCAGGTGATCCAGAAGATATCTATAAGACAGATGCCAAAGTAAAAGAACTCATTCCAGATGATGAACATTTACATCGCTGGTTAGATATGGCGCGTGAACGTATTAGCTTCCAAGGTTTACCAGCGCGTATTTGCTGGGTCGGCTTAGGTTTACGTGCAAAACTCGGTTTGGCATTTAATGAAATGGTGCGTAGTGGTGAACTTTCAGCACCTATCGTGATTGGTCGTGATCATCTAGATTCAGGTTCAGTGTCTAGTCCAAACCGTGAAACAGAATCAATGAAAGATGGTTCAGATGCCGTATCTGACTGGCCGTTATTAAATGCCTTGCTCAACACTGCTGGTGGTGCGACTTGGGTGTCATTACATCACGGCGGCGGTGTAGGTATGGGCTTCTCTCAACACTCAGGTGTGGTGATCGTATGTGATGGTACTGATGAAGCAGCAGCACGTATTGCACGTGTATTGACCAATGACCCTGCGACAGGGGTGATGCGTCATGCCGATGCGGGTTATGACATTGCGATTGATTGTGCCAAAGAGCAAGGCTTGAACTTGCCGATGATCACACAATAAACAGACAAGGACATTACGATGCTTTTTGCAATTGTGTAAGCAGCATCGTAAGCGAACAATAGAGTGCAAAACAGGACGCCAATAATGGAACTTCTAATTCAACCCGGCAAACTTAGCTTAGCAGATCTGCGCCACGCTTATTTAAATCCAATCAAAGTGAAACTCGATGAAAGCGCTTCTGCTGGCATCAATGCGAGTGTTGCTTGTGTCGAACAAATCGTCAATGAAGGCCGTACTGCTTACGGGATCAATACAGGTTTTGGTTTACTTGCATCAACTAAAATTGCACCAGAAGACTTAGAGCAATTACAGCGTTCTTTGGTGCTGTCACACGCTGCTGGCGTGGGCGAGCCGCTTGATGATGCGATGGTGCGTCTGATTATGTTGCTTAAAGCAAATAGTTTGGCACGTGGCTTTTCTGGTATTCGCCGTAAAGTAATTGATGCGATTTTGGCGTTGATCAATGCAGAAGTTTATCCGCATATTCCATTAAAAGGTTCTGTTGGTGCTTCAGGTGACTTGGCACCACTGGCACACATGTCTTTGGTGTTATTAGGCGAAAGCAAAGCGCGTTATAAAGGTGAATGGTTACCTGCGGTTGAAGCACTTAAAATTGCGGGTTTAGAGCCAATTTCTTTAGCTGCGAAAGAAGGTTTAGCACTTTTAAACGGGACACAAGTTTCTACAGCATACGCATTACGTGGTTTGTTTGAAGCAGAAGATTTATTTGCTGCTGCAACGGTGTGTGGTGGTTTAAGTGTTGAAGCCATGTTGGGTTCACGTGCACCATTCGATGCGCGTATTCATGAAGTTCGCGGTCAACGTGGTCAAATTGATGTTGCTGCTGCATATCGTGACTTATTGACTGAATCGAGTGAAATTTCACATTCACATGAAGATTGTAGCAAGGTTCAAGACCCATACTCACTGCGTTGCCAACCTCAGGTGATGGGGGCGTGTTTGACTCAAATTCGTCAAGCTGCAGAAGTATTAGCAATTGAATCAAATGCTGTGTCGGATAACCCATTAGTCTTTGCAGCGGAAGGTGATGTGATTTCAGGTGGTAACTTCCACGCTGAACCAGTGGCTATGGCTGCGGACAACCTTGCATTGGCAATTGCCGAAATTGGTTCACTATCAGAACGTCGTATTTCGATGATGATGGACCGTCATATGTCACAATTGCCGCCATTCTTGGTTGCCAATGGTGGCGTCAATTCAGGCTTCATGATTGCTCAAGTAACAGCCGCTGCGTTAGCAAGTGACAATAAAGCACTTGCACATCCTGCCAGTGTTGATAGTTTACCGACCTCTGCAAATCAGGAAGACCATGTTTCTATGGCGCCGAATGCGGGCAAACGTTTGTGGTATATGGCTGACAACGTTCGCGGCATTCTTGCAGTTGAGTGGTTAGGGGCATGTCAGGGTCTTGATTTCCGTGAAGGTTTGAAGAGTTCTCCAAAACTTGAGCGTGCACGTAAAGTGTTGCGTGACCAAGTGCCTTATTACAGTGAAGATCGTTTCTTTGCGCCAGATATTGAGCAAGCGAGTGAATTGCTTGCAAGTGGCTGCTTGAACGAATTACTTATTCCACAGCTATTACCGAGTTTGTCTGAAGTGTGATCAATAAATCGGTCACATGGAGTGGCCGAATCTAACTAAATTTCCTCAAGGATTGGAGATTATAATGTCACAACACTCCACATTACAGCGGGGGTTAAACACCCGCCATATTCGTTTTTTGGCATTGGGTTCAGCCATTGGGACAGGACTCTTTTACGGTTCGGCAACAGCCATCAAAATGGCAGGTCCGTCTGTATTAATCGCATATATCGTTGCAGGGATTGCAATTTATATCGTGATGCGCGCATTGGGTGAGATGGCTGTACATAATCCAGTATCGGGTTCATTCAGTCATTATGCCTCACAATATATTGGTCCACTTGCAGGTTTCACTACAGGCTGGACCTACGTTTTTGAAATGATCATTGTGGCCTTGGCCGATGTCACCGCCTTCGGGATTTATATGGGGTTCTGGTACCCCGATGTGCCACGCTGGATCTGGATTCTGTCACTGATCATGTTCCTAGGGGCAATTAACCTGATTCATGTCAAAGTCTTTGGTGAACTGGAATTCTGGCTTTCAATTGTCAAAGTGACGGCGATTGTTGCGATGATTGTCGGTGGTTTAGGTTTAATGTTCTATGGTTTCCATGCGGATCATAGTGGTTTTACCACAGGCATTCAAAACTTGTGGATTCATGATGGTTTTATGCCAAATGGTATTGCCGGTTTAGTTGCTTGTTTATCTGTGGTGGTATTCGCGTTTGGTGGGATTGAGATTATCGGGATTACCGCAGGTGAATCACAAGATCCGAAAACTTCTATTCCTAAAGCGATTAATGCGGTGCCAGTACGTATTCTGTTGTTCTATGTAATGACGATTTTTGTATTGATGTCGATTTTCCCATGGAATCAAATTGGTAGCCAAGGCAGTCCATTTGTACAGATCTTTGAAAATCTTGGGATTGGATCAGCGGCAACCGTTCTCAATATCGTGGTGATTACTGCGGCGATCTCTGCGATCAATAGTGATGTATTTGGTGCTGGGCGTATGCTGTATGGTATGTCCAATCGTGGACAAGCACCAAAAGTATTCCAAAAAATCTCCAAAAATGGCGTGCCTTGGATGACGGTTGTGGTGATGGCAGGGGTGTTATTGATCGGTGTGTTACTGAACTATCTGATTCCTGAAAATGTATTCATCATCATTGCTTCAATTGCGACCTTTGCTACGGTTTGGGTGTGGCTCATGATTTTACTTTCTCAAGTTGCGATGCGTCGTAAGTTGTCTAAAGCAGAAATCAAAGCCCTCGATTTCCCCGTGATTGGCTGGCCGTATGCCCCTGCATTTGCAATTGCTTTCATGTTGTTTATCTTGGCGATGATGGGATATTTCCCAGACTCCCGACCTGCAATTTATGTTGGCGCAACGTGGTTAGTTTTACTTTGGATTGCTTATACCATTTGGGTGAAGCCCAAGCAAAACACGGTAAAAGAAAATCAAAGCATGCAACAAAACATTGAAATGGAAAGTTAAATATCAAGCTGCTCAGGTGTCATCTCGCCTGAGCAGTGAGAGGAACTGTGAATGAAAAAGCTTTGGAAAAACTGTCATATTGCCACCATGCAAAATGGGCAATATTCCAGTATTGAACATGCTGCAATGGTCACTTCAGGGCAGCATATCCACTGGATTGGAACATTTGAAGATCTTCCTGCCGATGCTTATTCCGAAACCATTGATTTGAATGGCGCATGGGTCACACCGGGTTTGATTGATTGTCATACCCATAGTGTGTTTGGCGGCAACCGCAGTGTTGAGTTTGAAAAACGCTTGCAAGGTGTTAGCTATGCTGAAATTGCCGCTAGTGGCGGTGGGATTGCCAGTACGGTTCGTGCAACGCGTGAAGCCAGTGAACAAGAGTTGCTTGCATCGGCTTTGAAACGAGTTCGTTGCTTGCTTAAAGATGGTGTCACTACCATTGAGATTAAGTCAGGTTACGGTTTGGACTATGCCAATGAGCGGAAAATGCTGCGTGTGATTCGTCAGATTGCAGATACTTTGCCGATGACGGTTCGTAGTACCTGCTTGGCAGCACACGCGTTGCCACCTGAGTATAAAGATCAAAGCGATGCATATATTGAGCATATCTGCAATGAGATGCTGCCAAAACTGCATCAAGAAGGCTTGGTTGATGCAGTGGATGCCTTTTGTGAATATTTGGCATTTTCTCCTGCACAAGTTGAACGTCTATTTAAAACAGCACAGTCTTTAAATCTTCCGATCAAGTTACATGCTGAGCAGTTATCTGCATTGGGCGGATCGAGTTTGGCTGCACGTTATCAAGCCTTATCGGCAGATCATTTAGAGTTTATGACTGAGGATGATGTTAAGGCGATGGCTGCTGCTGGAACGGTGGCGGTGTTATTACCGGGCGCATTCTATTTCTTGAGAGAAACCAAATATCCACCTTTAGACAGTTTGCATCAACATGGGGTACGCATTGCGCTATCCAGTGACTTAAATCCAGGCACATCACCAGCCCTATCTTTACGCTTAATGATGAATATGGGGAGTACCTTATTCCGTCTAACACCTGAACAGACTTTGGCAGGTGTGACAACGCATGCGGCGTATGCATTGGGTCTGCAAGAGACTCACGGCACTTTAGAGACTGGTAAAGTTGCAGACTTTATTGCTTGGGATATTGAGCATCCATCCGAGATTTTTTATTGGTTGGGTGGCGATTTACCGAAGCGGATTATTCAGCATGGCAATGAAATCTCAATCTAACAGCGAAGCTCATTTTTAAAGGGTGCTAGACATAATGAATTATTCATTTACATGGCAGGGACGTAAAGATGGTGAGGGTGCTGAACACTTAAGGATTCACCAAGTCGTCAATACCACACCACGAGCTGATTATGCCTTGATTGGCTTTAGCTCGGATGAGGGCGTTAAGCGTAACAAAGGGCGCTTGGGTGCAGCAGATGCACCTGACAGTATTCGTGCGCAATTGGCTAATTTACCTGTGCATCAACCAGTCACCATTGCAGATATTGGCACAGTGGTATGTGACGGCTCAAAACTGGAACAAGCACAGGCTGAATTGGCTGAACAAGTTGAAAGAAGCCTCAAACAGGGCATGAAGCCGATTGTGTTAGGGGGTGGCCATGAGGTGGCTTTTGGTAGCTTCTCAGGTCTGTTTCAATATCTGCAAAATCATGAGCCGAATAAGAAGATCGGCATCATCAATTTCGATGCACATTTCGACTTGCGTGAAGCTGAACAGGTGACTTCTGGCACACCTTTTTTAAATGCAGCAAAACTGTCTGAACAGCATCAGCAAGAATTTAATTATTTGTGCATTGGCGTAGCGAAACATTCAAACACCAAGGTTTTATTTGAAACCGCAGATCGGCTGAATTGTACTTATATTTACGATTATGAGTTGCAGCAACAAAATGTTGAAACTTTAATCGAAAAGTTGACAGCTTTTACCGGAAAAGTTGACTATTTGTATATTACAGTTGATCTTGATGTATTTAGTGCTAGCATTGCGCCAGGTGTAAGCGCACCTGCGGTTAAAGGGATTGATTTATCCGTCTTTGACCCATTACTAGAGGCCATTAAGGAAACCGGAAAGATTAAAGTTTTTGATGTGGCGGAATGTAATCCACGGTTTGATTTGGATAGTAGAACTGCCAAATTAGCCGCTTATATAATTTTTAACTACATATTTGATTGATGGATCATGTGAATTCATCAAAAGGTTAAAACATGTCTAATTTATCTTATGTCTCTCAAAATGACGGTCCATGGGCAACTTATCTTGAACAGATCGAGCGTGTTGCTCCATATCTAGATGGTTTAGAAGACTATGTGGACACATTGAAGCGCCCAAAACGTGCTTTGATTGTCGACGTGCCAATTGTTATGGACGATGGCACAATTCGTCATTTTGAAGGTTATCGTGTACAACACAACTTGTCACGTGGTCCGGGTAAAGGCGGTATTCGCTATCACCCAGATGTAGATTTAAATGAAGTAATGGCACTTTCAGCATGGATGACAATTAAAACTGCAGTGGTAAATTTACCATTCGGCGGTGCAAAAGGTGGCATCCGTGTTGATCCGCGTCAACTTTCACCACGTGAATTAGAACGTTTGACACGTCGCTATACCAGTGAAATCAGCCATATCATTGGCCCACAAAAAGATATCCCTGCACCAGACGTGGGTACCAATCCAAACGTGATGGGTTGGATCATGGATACTTATTCATCTGGTCAAGGTCATACAGTGACTGGTGTTGTAACGGGTAAACCGGTACACCTCGGTGGTTCTCTTGGTCGTATTAAAGCGACAGGCCGTGGTGTATTTATCACAGGTCAACAAGTAGCTGAAAAAATCAAATTACCTTTAGACGGTGCGAAAATCGCGGTTCAAGGTTTTGGTAACGTAGGTAGCGAAGCTGCATATTTGTTTGCAGACTCGAAATCAATCATCGTGACGATTCAAGATCACACAGGTACGATTTTCAACCCTGAAGGGATCGATCTTGCTGCATTAAAAACTCACATGGAAACTCACCAAGGTGTGGGTGGCTTTGCTGGTGCGCAAGTGATCAGTGATGAAGAGTTCTGGAATGTAGAGATGGATATTTTGATCCCTGCTGCATTAGAAAGCCAAATCACAGTTGAACGTGCTCAAAAATTAACTGCGAAGTTAGTGCTTGAAGGCGCGAACGGCCCAACATTCCCTGAAGCGGATGATGTTTTAGTTCAACGTGGTATCACTGTTGTACCTGACGTGATCTGTAATGCGGGTGGTGTAACCGTATCTTACTTCGAATGGGTTCAAGATATGTCGAGCTACTTCTGGTCTGAAGAAGAAATTAATGAAAGACTGGATAAGTTGATGATTCAAGCCATTAACGATGTATGGCACAAATCAAGCGAAAAAGAATGTACTTTACGTACAGCAGCCTTCATTTTAGGTTGTGAGCGTATCTTAAAAGCACGTAAAGAGCGTGGTATCTTCCCAGGTTAATACTGGCTGAATATCATCAGAGCGACCTTAAGGTGTAAACTTTTAAGGTCGTTTTTTTATTGTGGAATCAATCCAGAAAGAAATCTTTTTGTAGCTGGGTGTTGCCACTGACACAGGCATACTGAGTGAAATCAGTGATCCCGATACGCCCCAACGCTTGTTCATCGGTGAGGCTTTGTCCAGTCAGTTCACCTTTTGTCGTACTGTAAATCGCAAATGCCGCATCTGCCATAATTTCTGGCTTTCGGCTGAGTTGTTGCGTATTTTCCTCACCTAAATTCTTAGAAACTGCTGCTGTTGCGATATAGGTCTCAGGCCATAAGGTATTACATGAAATACCATAGTGACGGAACTCTTCTGCCATACCTAGCGTCAGAATCGTCATACCATATTTAGACAAGGCATAAGGCGAGAGCATACCTAACCATTTCGGTGACATATTCACAGGTGGCGATAAGCTTAAAATATGCGGATCTTTTGCTTGTTTGAGATAGGGTAAAGCGGCCTGCGCACAAATAAAGGTTGCACGATGGTTAATGGTTTGGATCAGGTCATATTGTTTTAATGAGGTGGCTTCGACTCCTGTGAGTGCAATCGCACCTGCATTATTAATCAGCACATCAATGCCACCAAAGTTCTTGGCTGCTTGTTGCATGGCAGCATGGATTTGCTGTTCATCTCGTACATCTAAAATTAAGGGCAGTGCTTTGCCACCAGCAGCTTCAATCTCTTCGGCGACGCTATAAATCGTGCCTGTTAATTTGGCTGTTTCCACTTCGGTTTTTGCTGCAATGACAACATTTGCCCCGGCTTGTGCTGCTTTCAGCGCAATGGCTCTGCCAATTCCTCGGCTGCCACCGGTAATAAAAATGGTTTTTCCTTGCATATTACTCATGTCGATGTCCTATATTTAATTTTTATCAATATGTCGTTAAATCATAAAAGGATGTGCAAATTTTTCTGGATTGTATAACTGTCGTTGTTTGGCAATCTCAACAATACGGTGGCGCAACTGACGTTTGATTACGGCGTAGGTTAGACGATGCTTTTGTGACATCTCTTCAGCAAATTTAAATACTTCAGCATTTAATGATTCGGCAGGATGAATCTGATGAACCACATGTGCGTCTAAGCATTCGATCCCAGTCATGGATTTGCCTGTTAAGGACATTTCCCAAATCGCATGTTGATTGGGAAGGAGTTGCACAATTTCTGCAATACAGTCGGTAAAAGGAATGGTCAGTTTGACTTCAGGAAAGCAAAAACGTCCTTTGTCTGCCCGCATCAAGCGGAAGTCACATGCAGATGCCAAGATTGCACCACCTGCATAAGCATTGCCATTAATTGCCGCAATGACAGGAAGGTTAAGCAAAGCCAAGCGTAGCAGCATATTTTCCAGTTGCGTGGTAAAAGCTTTTTTATCTTGCATGGATTGCTGCATTAACCAAGCGAGGTCTAAGCCATTGCAAAACGTTTTGGGATGGTCGCTTTGAATGACTAGGCAAGCATTATGCGAATGGCGCTCGATCTCATCAAAGATCTCGATATATTCATTCAGCACCTCTTGATTTAAGACATTGTCCTGATCGCCATTGGTTAAGGTAAGAACATAAATAGACTGCTGTTGATTAAGCGTCATGGTGGTCATTGAAGCGCTTCCTCATTCTGCGATGGTTGATTGATTGCAGTCATTATTTCGAATAAAACACTCGCACAATAGGTGTGACTATGCCATATTGATGATCATTTTAGGACAGTGGGTGTGCGATGCGAGATCCTTTTGGATTGTTTCAGGAAACCATCTCGGTTTCATATGCACATCTATTATTAGAAATTGTGCATAATTATGCCATTGATACTGAAACAGTTTTATCTGGCACAGGATTAGTGCTGGCAGAAATGAAACAAGCTGATGCCAAAATGAGTGCCCATCAATGGTCAAAGCTGGTGGTCAATGCTTTAAGGCTGACGCGGAATCCACGGCTTGGGATTGAATATGGTTTTAAATTACGTCCCACTTCACATGGAGCCTTAGGTTTTGCATTTCTGAGCTGTACGGATGTTGAAACTGCATTAACGCTGTGCCAACAGTATTTCTGTACACGAATCCAAAACTTCACCCCTGAATCGTATATTGATGAAGATTTTGTCTATGTCTATTTGGATGGTGTACATCCTGTTAAATTTGGCAATGAACAGCAATCTGATCAATTACGGCAGTTTATGATTGAAAGTTTGTTATTTGGTGCAATACATTTTTTAGCTTTATTTTCTGAAAAAATTGTTGAACGTTGTGAGGTCTTTGTTGATTGGGCCGATGCACAGAATTATAAACGTATCGATTTATCTCAGATCAAGATTCATTTTAACCAGCAACGTAATGGCCTGCGTTTTCCCAAGCAATATCTGCATTGTAAAAATCCCAATGCTGATCAAGTCGCATTCCAGCAGGCATTATTGTATTGCGAAAATGACAAATTGAAATTACTCAAAGAGTCGGCACGCGACCTGCAGAAAAGTATTCGTTCTGAGTTGTTGTATCGAGCTGGCAATACTTATCCGACATTAGCGTTGATTGCACAGCGATTGAATATGTCTGAACGAACCATCAAGCGACATTTGCAGGCACAAGGAACGACGTTCTTGCAGATTTTGGCTGAGGTTCGTTTTAGTCAAGCCAAGAAGTTACTGCAACAACCACAATATAGTATTCAAGATGTTGCAGCTCTGGTGGGTTATGAAGAAGCCACTAATTTTATTCGCGCTTTTAAAAAGATGTTTGGGGAAACACCGAGTCAGTATCGGAAAAGCTATTTGTCCAAGGCCGATTCATCCGACATCGCCAACTGAACCGTTTCAATAAAGCGTTCTAACGAATGTTGAATCTGTTCTGTCCATTCGAAGGAACAATTCATACGAATAAAATGTTGATGTGAGGGCAACACATTAAATAAAGGGCTTGGCGCAACACCTACTTGTTGTTGAATCAGCTGTTCATAGACTTGCATACTGCTGACTTTATCAGGCAGTTGAATCCAGAGAAAATAGCCACTTGGATAGTTATATACCTTACAGTCTTTCGGTAGATGTTGTTTGAGATATTGAAAGAATTGTTTTTTATTCTTTTCCAAAGCCCGTCTAAGCGTTCTTAAATGCTTTTCGTAATGATGATGAGAGAGGAACTCCACCAGTGCATTCTGGATCAGGGCATTGGCAGAAATGGTGCTCATCAATTGTAGGTGCTGAATATGTTCGGAAAATTTGCCAGCATAGACCCATCCCATACGAAACCCTGAACCTAAGGTTTTGGAAAAAGAAGAGCAGTGCAAGACCAGATTTTGCTGATCAAAATACTTCATGGGTAGCGGCTTTTGATTGCCATAAAACAGTTCTTCATAGACATCATCTTCGATCAAATGAATTTGATGTTCGTGCAACAGCTTGGCAATTTTATATTTGATATCATCGCTGACGGTAAAGCCAATCGGGTTATGTGCGTTCAACATAAACCAGCACACTTTGATCGGATAGTTTTTAATGACTTGTTCAAAAGCTTCAATATCAAAGCCATATTGTGGATGTTCTGGGAGGGTAATGACCTTGAGTCCCAAACGTTCAGCTGCCTGCCATGCGCCATAGAAGATGGTTTGCTGCAATAAAATATAATCGCCCGGTTGAGTAATCGCTTGCAGGGAAAGATTCAAAGCTTCTAAACCACCAGATGTAATGACAATGTCATCTGCATCAGTTGGAATCCCTTGCATACAATAGCGTTGCGCGATGAGTTTTCTGAGTGCTAAATTCCCAGGTGGCAGGTTGCTGGTCTGATCATAACTATGCCGATTACGGGAAAGTTGCCCCATGATCTGAATCAGTTTGGGCGGATAGAGTAACTGACTATCTGGAAATGCAGAACCTAGTGGGCTGACCTGTTTGGATTGGATCGATTTCAGGTATTTAAACACCAAGGAGTTAATTTCAATTTTGGGGTTTAAAGAGACCACCGAATAGGCCTGTGGAATCTGGATATTATTTTGCTCAGCGACAAAATAACCTGACTTTTCTTTGGAATAAATCAATCCTTGCGCTTCCAGTTCTTGGTAAGCATTCATTACGGTAATTAAGCTAAACCCTGATCGTTGCACTTGCTCACGTAAAGAAGGAAGTTTGCTGTGAGGCTGCCATGATCCATTTTCAATGAGAAGTTTCAGGTTGTGCGCTAATTGTTCTGATTTATACATAAAGTAAAGTGAATCCATCTTGATGGAACAGCTTTTATGCAAGCTGCTCCATCTCTTTTTTAATAAGCAAACATCAATAACAGTCTAAAGAGACCTGCAATGATGGCGAGTGCAAAAAAACCAACTAACCATAAGATTATAAACCATTGCGTTTGGCTTAAATGCAGAGATTTAATTTTCATGCAAAGCTGCTCCTTAGTGGTAGCCTGTATCTCCAACCCGTACTTTATCTCTAAACACCCAGTACGACAGAATGGTATAGGCGATAATGATCGGTATCAGAATCACAGCGCCAACTAGTGCAAATTTCTGACTAGAATGCGGTGCTGCTGCTTCCCAAATCGTGACCGATGGTGGAATGATATTCGGCCAAAGGCTGATCACAAATCCAGTAAAGGCCAAGAACACGAGTGCCAAGGTATAGATAAAGGGCTTAAAATCATGACGCTCTTTACATGCTTTTAAAATCAAAAATGTAAAGAGTAAGACCAAGATGGGCACAGGACTAAAATACAGTAGATTAGGCAAGGCAAACCAACGTGCTGCAATTTCAGGATGGGTTAGTGGAGTATAGAGACTGACACCTGCAAAGACCACAAATAGCAGAATGATCAGCTTAGGCATCAGTGCATACATCTGATCTCGTAGCTCATGGTCGGTTTTCATAATCAACCAGCCACAACCGAGCGCTGCATACATGGCAACCACACCCAGTCCGGTAAATAAGGCGAAAGGAGTGAACCAATCCAAGCCTGAACCTGAGAAAATCCCATTGGTGGTTTGGATGCCTTGAATATAAGCACCTAAAATCACGCCTTGCAGGAAGCTAGACAGAATTGAACCCCAGATAAAAGCCTGATCCCATAAATGTTTGGTGCGATTCGCCTTAAAACGAAACTCAAAGGCAACGCCACGGAAAATCAATGCAATCACCATCAGGGTAATCGGCATATACAGTGCTGAAAGAACGGTTGAATACACCAGAGGAAAGGCTGCAAATAAACCTGCGCCACCGAGCACCATCCATGTTTCATTGCCATCCCAGACAGGCGCGACGGTATTCATCATCACATCTCGTTCTTCACGGCTTTTGATGAAAGGGAACAGAATTCCGATCCCGAGGTCGAAGCCATCCAAAATGACGTAGATCAACACACCCAATCCGATAATACCGACCCAAATCAGAGATAAATCAATCATGGCGATTCTCCTTGTTTGGGTCTTGCTGATCGATGCTTTCATCAACAGCACTCAATGGACGCATTGGGGTCTTGAAATGCCCATGGCCTGCTGGCTCAAGATCAATCGCTTCAATAAACTCAGGCCCTTTTTTCAGTAGTTTCAGCATGTAGTAAATACCGCTACCAAACACGATGGCATAGACCACCACGAAAATGATCAAACTGATACCGACTTGATCGGCAGTCACGGTATGCGACAAACCATCTTTGGTACGCATCACCCCATAAATCACCCAAGGTTGACGGCCTACTTCAGTCGTCACCCATCCAGCTAGTAAGGCGATATAGCCTGTAGGGCCCATGACAAAAGCGAATTTATGAAACCAAGATGAACCATAAAGTTTGCCTTTTTTGCGCAGCCATAAGGCAACGAAAGAGAGCAGTACCATTAACATGCCAAGTCCGACCATGACACGGAAACTCCAAAACACAATGGTTGAGTTTGGTCGGTCTTCTGGGGCAAAGTCTTTTAAGCCTTTGACTGTACCATCCATAGAATGAGTCAAAATCAGACTACCTAGATTTGGAATCGCAATCGCGTATTTGGTACGTTCCTCTTGCATGTCTGGAATGCCAAATAAGTACAGTGGCATACCTTCATCATAATTGGTCTCCCAATGACCTTCCATTGCAGCCAATTTTGCTGGCTGATGCTTCAAGGTATTTAAGCCATGATTATCACCAATCACCACTTGTAAACATGAAGTGACCAGCACCATCCATAGACCCATTGAAAATGATTTTTTGATCAGTTCATCACGACGACCTTTGATCAGATGCCATGCAGCAGTACCCACCACCAGTAAGGAAGACACTAAAAATGCCGCAGCGGCCATATGTGCAAAGCGATAAGGGAAGGAGGGATTAAATACGATCGCCCACCAATCGGTTGGAATAATGATGCCATTCTCGATCGTAAAACCTTGCGGTGTCTGCATCCAACTGTTGGAGGAGAGAATCCAGAACATGGAAATACAGGTGCCGATGGCAACCATCAAGGTGGCAAAGAAATGGGCTTTGGGGCTAACTCGTCCCCAACCAAACAGCATGATGCCCAAGAAGCCCGCTTCCAAGAAGAACGCACTCAATACTTCATAGGTGAGCAAAGGGCCAGTCACGCTTCCCGCAATACGGGAAAATTCGCTCCAGTTGGTACCAAACTGGTAGCTCATCACCACGCCAGATACCACACCCATCCCAAAGGCAACCGCAAAGATTTTGATCCAGAATTTGAATAAATCTTTATAAATCGGGTTTTGAGTACGCAACCATTTCCATTCCAGCATAGCAAGAAAACAGGCGAGACCAATTGAGGTGGCGGGAAAGATAATGTGAAATGAAACAGTAAATGCAAACTGTATTCGGGCTAATTCTAAAGCAGTGAGACCGAGATCCATATATCCTCTCCTATAACAGACCAGCAAAAGCAGTCGCTAGGAAAATGTGAAAGAACGGACTTAAATGTTTGAAAATAAGCAGAACCTGAAAAACTGTGGCTTGGATATTTAAAAGCGATTTAAGTTTTATTCATCATCCAATCTTCTGTTGTATATGAGTAGGTACAATTTCTTTTTGTTTTTTTATAACAGATGGGGTGTCCATAAATGATCTGTTATATTTTTTTAGCGAAACTCTGTAGCTATTCAGTTGTTTGTACCTGATTCAAAATAGCATCAAGCAACGATGCAGTGTGTTAAATATTGATCAAGCATTGTAAGTCGTTTGAATGACACTAATTCGGACTGAATGGCGTATGACTATGTTTATCACCAAAGAACTTAATGCGTTGACTCAGCTTTTTCAAAGCAAAGTCCCATCGCAAGCAGTACAACAACAGCTAGGTCTTGAATATGTAAATCTTGAAGCAACTTTATTAAGAGGTAAGGTGCTGAGAGATTTTTCTAAGGAGAAGGTCGCTTATATTGCTCAAGCTGAAATTGTGGAAAATGATAATAATCTCGCCTATTTATTTGCACCATTTATGATTGCCAATTTAAATCAGCCAGTGATTTATACCACGCCAGTCTCGTCTTCTGTACTTAAGATATTGAATCAATACTATCAAGCTGAGAAAAGTGTCAATCTTAAAATCGAAGATGTCATCCACAGCCTCAAGCTGTATATCGAGCTGGTCGATGATGCAAAAGCAGAGCAAGATTTTCTGTTCCGTTGTTTAGTCAAGGCACTGTGTCGTACAGATGTTTTTCATATTTTTTTGGTCACGCATTTATCGTTAGATCAGCAACAGATTCAGATCCTAGAAGAGTATTTTGATGTAAAAATTGATGTGATTGATGCTGATCGTAGGCCAAGCATGCTCAATGATGAATTGATTAATACGCGCAAGCTGCTATTTAAAAACAAAGATGAAGCACACAAAAGCTTATGTACTTTGTTTTCCAGTCTTAATGCAAATCTAGTCGCGAAGATTGGTCAGTTTAGCCCAGCCCAAGCGGCCCATTTAATCGAGGATATGTTCTATTCGGAACATATTTTTGAAAAGTTATCGGTCTATGCCGAATACATGCAAACCCGTATTCAAAATGGCGCTAGTTTTAAGGCTTTATCCACCATGTAATTGTTATGAATTAAATTTTAGTCTTTCAATAGGAGCAGAGCTCATGTCTCAACAGCAATCAAAATTCCCATACCTGGCGGTTGGAATCAGTATTTTATTGGGTTGTTTATTCTTAGTCTTTTTCTTTCTGGCTGTGAGTAATCAACCCGATTATATGCCATCACAACAGAAGCAGAATGCGGCCCATGTACAATCAACAGTTCAATCAAATAAATAACTATTTTTTAATCCGAAGCTTGTTTTTTTCTCTCTTACTGGTGATTTTGAGCACTTGCCAGTAAGTTTTTTTAATGCTAAAGCTTGGCTTATTGGGATGCCAACGAAAAAGCTAATAGCGACGTGGAGAGGTTCCAGTCCAGCGTTTAAAAGCACGAGAGAAATTTTTGGTGTTGGTATAGCCAAGATGAGCTGCAATATTTTCAAGTGATAAATTTGGATTTTTGAGTAGTTGGATGGCTTTTTCACATCTTACTTTATCGACCAATGTTCTAAAATTTGTGCCTTCACTTTCCAGTTTTCGTTGCAAGGCTCGTTCAGACATTTGAACTTTCTTTAAGATTTCAGTTAAAGGGCTTATTCCCATCGCCTCATCATAGATCAAATCTTGCAAAGTACTGCTAAAACTATTTTGTTTTAATAACTTACGTAGCTGTGATTTACATTCCTCTCGTGCCAGACGCTCTGCAATAGCATCAGAATGCAGTAAAGGAAGATCTAATATTTCTCTTTTAAATTCTAAACGGGTAGAGGGGCGATTAAATCGCACTTCCCCAGGAATTAACGGCAGCAACTTATCAAAATAATCAGGTTTACTAAATTGTACATCGGCAAAACCAGTCAATTCTTGCCCTGAAATATTTTTCCCCATCTGTGCAAAACCAAGCAATAACGCAATTTGAATAACTTCATCCAAATAATAGGCTTCGGTCTGTTCAAAGATAATGACTGCATGCGTATCGACAACATCAAGTTTGATGGTGTGAATACTGGATTGAAGTGAAATAAACTCCTGCGCAATATTGAGTGCTTGTTTTACATCTTGTGCGAGCATGGCTGCCATCCCCATTAAACCATGGCAGGTAATGGTCATTTGCATACCTAGATAAAAACCAAATTCGAGTGCAGGAACTTGAGTCAGTTCAAGTGCCCGTCGTAGGATTGACATCACAATTTTTGCATCAGCTCGCCATAAAGGCTGCACCAATTGCTCTTGAGTGAAGCCTGAGTTGCTGAGTAGTTCATCCGCTGATATATCCCAACGTGATACCACATCAACCATGAGCGCAATATAAGTGCCAGGTACTGTTCTTTCGAATTGTTTATTTAAGGGCATAACAGGGATCGTCGGAAAATGATACTAAAATGGCTTACTGGGAACTATTACAACATTTTTTTTTATTTAAAAATAGGCACATTAACACTGAGGCAAAGCTTTAATGTTTCAGCATTAACTGTTACTGAGCGTGTTTAAATCGTTTAAAAATAATACTAGGACCCGTAATGAAAAAAGGAATTTTGATTACAGCCTTTCTCACTGCATTTTCAACCACAACACAAGCAAAAGTTGATATCTGTGTATTCGATTTATTGGGCAAGGCAGGTGAGTCTTACAAAATTGTAGAAGAATGGGCGTTGGCTGCAAAGGCTTGGCAAGCGGATTTGAATCTCATTGCATACCAAGACGAAGCCAAAGCCCAAAATGATTTTGAAGCAGGCAAATGTGATGGGGTATCGATGACTTCGATGCGAGCACGTAAATACAATAAATTTGCAGGATCGATTGATGCATTAGGAGCGATCACCAGTAATTCGATTGCCCAGAAAGCTATTACTTATGTATTAGATCCTCGGAATAAACATCGTCTGGTGACAAACATCAATGATGGTGAGTTTGAGGTGGCTGCCATCGCTCAAATTGGTTTGGCTTATGTTTTTGTGAGAGATAAAACCATTAATACCATTGAGAAAGGTAAAGGCAAAAAATTCGCCTATTTACATTATGACCAAGCTCAAAAAATGATTGTAGATCGATTGGAATTGGTGGGTGTACCTTCAGAAATTTCTGATTTTGCGAAAAAATTTAATAACAAGCAAGTTGATGTGATTGCGGCTCCTGCATATGCCTATAAACCCTTAGAAATTGCCAAAGGTTTGGGGAGTAATGGCGCAATGTTTAATTTTCCAGTGATCAATTTAACTGGTGACATCATTATCCGTCCTGAAAAATTTCCAGTTGGTTTTGGTCTGAAATCTCGTGCTTGGGCCACCAAGCAATTGCCTAAAAACTTTGCCACGATTGCACGTTTAGAAGCTGAAATTCCTGAAAAGTACAAACAGAGTCTTTCTGCTGAAGATAAGCGTCGTTACCAACAGATGCTTCGCGATGGCCGAATTGAATTAACCAAACTGGGTGTCTATGACCCCGTCATGATGGGTGTACTAAAGCGTGCACGATGTACGGTGGAACGAACCAATTTTGAATGTTCATTGAGTGGTGAATAGCGCAGTTATTCACTGAGCTTATTCAAATATTAACGATGTGATAAATGAAGGTTGTAAAGTTGAGGTCAATATGAATGCCATTCCCCATCATCATAAACTGGTTGCTCGGCCTGTAAAGTTTGATTTTTCTAACTCTCCTGTGCAATGGCTTCCTAATGATCCTGTATGCTCACATTTAATCAATGGGATTAACTTGATTTTACCCGCGGGAGAATTTTGGTTCTGTCGTGTTTATAACAAGGCCTTACCTTATGTAAAAGATCCTATTCTCATGGATGATGTAAAAGGTTTTATTCGACAAGAAGCAACTCATGCACGTGCGCATCAAGGTGCTCAGGAATTTCTGAAACAGCATGATTACGATCTGGAACCCGCTTTCAAAAAGATCAACTGGATCTTTGGTATTTTGCTCGGTGAAAGTCCTTTAGGCATTAAACAATTGGAAATAAAGCCATTAGAGCATTTCTGGTTAATTACACGAATAGGGGTAGTTGCTGCCATTGAACATTTCACGGGTGTGCTTGGGCAATGGTGTATGGACAATAAATCATGGGACAAAGCTGATCCAGTTATTGCCGACATGTTCCGCTGGCATTTGGCAGAGGAAGTCGAACATCGTTGTGTTGCATTTGATTTATTTAAGGAAATACTGCCAAATCCGATTCTCTTTTATCTTTATCGTCAGTTCTTAATGGCATTGGTTTTCCCGATTTTTATTTATGTATTGGCAGATGTTGGTCGACATTTAGGTAAACAAGACCCAGATCCAGCTGTACAAAAGATTGCACATAAGAGTTTATTTGGCATTTTATCTACCTATAACAAACAAGCCAAAGCAACAGATAATGGACCGACATTGACGTTTATAACCAAAGCAACAATTCGTTGGATTTCACCTAAGTTTCATCCAGAAACGGAAGGGAATACCCAACAAGCTTTAGATTATTTGGCACGATCACCTGCCGTTCAAGCATTGAAATAGGGACTGTAATTATAATTTTTTATGATTCAGTATTTTTAAATAACGATGATTTTGAATCGTTATAAATAAGAAGGCACATCGAGTGTCTTATGAGGAAAACAAACATAAGGTTTGTAAAAGGATGGACATATGAAAAAAATCGCATTAGCTATCGTAACAACTTCAATGTTGAGTGTCTCAGCTTCAACTCAAGCAGCGATTGATGTTTGTGTTTTTGATATTTTAGGTAAGTCTGGTGAGGCTTATAAAATGATGCAAGACTGGGCATTGGCAGCCAAAGGCTGGGGTGCAGATATCAACCTATTGGCGATCACAGATGAACAGGTCGCTGACAATAATTTTAAAGCAGGGAAATGTGCGGGCGTGGCAATGACTTCAATGCGTGCCCGTCCATACAATAAATTTGTAGGTTCAATTGATTCTTTAGGGGGTGTACCCAATGACGAGATTGCAAAACGAGCCATTACCTTTGTATCTGATCCGCGTAACGCAGCGAAAATGACCACTAATCTTGGTGGCAATAAATATGAAGTAGTTGGAATTTCCCCTTTAGGTTCAGCTTATATCTTTGTTCGTGACAAAAGTATTAATTCAATTGAAAAAGCCGCAGGTAAAAAGTTTGCAGTATTGGGTTATGACGATGCACAAAAATTGATTGTACAACGTGTTGGTGCGCAAGCTGTACTTTCTGATATTTCCAACTTTGCTGCTAAATTTAACAATGGTCAGGTCGATATGATTGGCGCACCAGCTTATGCATATAAACCTTTGGAACTTAGCAAAGGTTTAGGCAGCAATGGAGTCATGTACAATTTTCCTGTATTACAAGTCACTGCAAACGTGGTCATTCGGCCTGAAAAATTCCCTGCTGGTTTTGGGCAAAAATCCCGTGATTGGTCGGTTAAGCAACTACCGAAAATATTTGCAACCATTAAGCGTTTAGAAGCCGAGATTCCTGCAAAATATAAGATGAATTTGACCCCTGAAGATAAATTAAAATATCAAAAAATGATGCGTGATGGGCGTATTGAATTGACTCAACGTGGGATTTATGACGCAAGTATGATGTCTGTATTAAAGAAAGCGCGTTGCTCAGTGGATAAAGCCAACTTTGAGTGTGCTTTGGCAGGAGAGTAATTTAATAATTTTTATCAAATGATCAATAAAGCCTAGATCATCTAGGCTTTATTTTTGATGTCAAAAAATACAGGCATAAGACAAATCAAGAATAGAAAAGAAGCAAAATTCATGTTAATCCTATCTGTAGCCAATGTTAAAAATAGCTCAGATGAGGGCAGCGTGATGGATAACTCAGAACAACCCATTCATAAGCAAGAAAATACCAGTTTTGCAAGAATTGAACCCTATACCCAACCTGCGGGTGGATGGGGCGCATTGCTGAGCGTTGCCCGAAACCTAAAAAGGCAAGATATTTTAAAAAAAGGTTCAATCACCTTACTTAATATTAATCAGCCGACTGGTTTTGACTGTCCGGGCTGTGCATGGCCTGAGAAAAAGGATGCGCATGCCTTTAACTTCTGTGAAAACGGTGCTAAGGCTGTGGCTTTCGAAGCAACTAGTAAAACGGTAACACCTGAATTTTTTGCACAGCATACCGTGAGCTGGCTCGCTGAACAGAATGATTTCTATCTGGAAGATTTGGGCCGTTTAACTGACCCGATGCGTTATGACCCTGTGTCAGATAAATATGTGCCGATTTCTTGGGATGAAGCCTTCCAGTTGATTGCCAAACATCTACAAGCACTCGATCATCCTGATCAGGCTGCTTTTTATACTTCTGGTCGTGCCAGCAATGAAGCGGCTTTTTTGTACCAATTATTTGTCCGCAGCTTCGGCACCAATAATTTTCCAGATTGTTCCAATATGTGCCACGAAACCACCAGTGTTGGCTTAAAAGATGCGATTGGTTTAGGTAAAGGGACGGTCATTTTGGATGATTTCGATCAAGCAGATGCCATTTTTAGCTTTGGGCATAATCCAGGCACCAACCATCCAAGGATGTTGGCAACCTTAAGAGAAGTCTCTCGAAGAGGCGGTAATATTGTTGCCATTAACCCAATCAAGGAGCGCGGACTGGAACGTTTCCAAGATCCGCAAGCGCCGTTAGAAATGATGACCAATGGCAGTACCCCAATTAGTCGTTATTATTTCCAACCCAAAATTGGTGGTGACTATGCGCTGATGTTTGGGGTGATGAAGCATTTATTGGAGTGGGATAAAAAGGCACTCGCGAAAGGAAAAGCAAGCGTTTTTGATCGTAGCTTCATAGAAATGAATACCATTGGTTTTGATGAGATGCTGGCTGAGATTGATGGTACAGCATGGTCTGAAATTCATAAACATACTGGACTTTCACCTGAGCATTTAGAATCGATTGCCAAGATGTATCTGGATGCAAAAACCGCTATTTTCTGTTGGGGGATGGGAATTACCCAACACCGTCATGGTACAGCCAATATTCATATGTTGGCGAACCTGATGCTGGCACGGGGACATATCGGTCGTCCGGGAGCTGGCCTTTGTCCAGTACGTGGGCACAGTAATGTGCAGGGCGACCGAACCATGGGGATTAATGAAAACCCAAGTGATAAGTTACTTGATAGTATTGATCGGGTATTTGGTATCAAGTCGCCACGTAAACATGGCTTTGGCGTTGTCGATACCATCAAGGCGATGTATGAAGGTGATGTAAAAGTCTTTATTGGTTTGGGTGGGAACTTTGCAGTTGCAACCCCTGATACACCTTATACTCAAGAGGCATTACGCCGTTGTAATTTAACCGTCAATATTACTACCAAGTTGAATCGTAGCCATCTGGTCTGTGGCAAAGATGCGTTGATGCTACCGTGTCTAGGGCGTACTGAAGTTGATATGCAAGTGCATGGTGCACAAGCGATTTCAGTAGAAGATTCGATGTCGAATGTGCATCTTTCAGCAGGACGTAATCCACCGATCTCTGAAAATATCTTGTCTGAACCCGATATTGTGGCGCGTATGGCGGAAGCAGCGTTGCCTGAGACTAAGGTGAAATGGCGTTGGTATATCGAAAGTTATGACCGTATCCGTGATTCGATTGCCGAGGTTTTGATGAATTTCATGATTTCAATCAACGAGTTTATCAACCAAGTGGTTTCCATTTAGAACATCCTGCCAATCAGCATGTGTGGAATACACCAAGTGGTAAAGCCCAGTTTTTGATTACACCACTGGCCGAAGTTTACGAAGATAAAGAAAACCAATATGCAGCCGCTTATAGTGAACAGCAGGTTTATACCTTGATGACCACTCGTTCGCATGACCAGTACAACACCACTTTATATGGTTTGGATGACCGTTATCGCGGTGTATTCGGGCAACGCCGAGTGTTGTTTATGAATCAAGCAGATATTGATGCAGCAGGATTTGAAGCAGACCAATGGGTCGATATTGAGAGTGTATTCTCGGATGGTGTGAAACGGATTGTACATAGTTTCCGTATTGTGCCGTATAACATTCCGCAAGGCAGTCTGGCAGCGTATTATCCAGAAACCAATCCATTGGTGGCTTTGGGTAGCCATGATAAATACGCCAAAATTCCAGCGTCAAAAAGCATTCCTGTGATTTTGCATGCAGGTAATGCACCAGCACATTTTAATTTGAATGTTGAAGTTGACCCTGAGCATGCCAATGAACGTGTCAGTAACGTATAGCTTATAGGAATCTATTTTTTCGAATCAGTGATGCAAATGAGGTAAGTGTGGATACAAAAACACGAGGTTATGAAACGATGCAAGTGCATCGTTTCCATCGCGATGTCTCTGAAAATGAACTGGATTATATTGTCCAAGAGTATCCTGTTGCCTTAATTTATAATGGTATTTCACATGCCGTGATGATGGCAACACCATCGGATATTGAGGTCTTTGCCAAAGGTTTTAGTCTCTCGGAAGGGATATTACAAAGTTTAAGCGAGCTATATTCACTCGAGATTCGTCAAAATGAACTGGGGGTTGAAGTAGATATGACCATTTCATCCCGTGCTTTCATGGCTTTAAAAGAGCATCGACGTATGATGGTTGGTCGTACAGGTTGTGGCTTATGTGGCATTGAAAGTCTAAAGCAACTCTATGCAAATCTACCTGCGGTCAGTACCCATGTTTCTTCAATATGGTTAAGCCAAATTCCTAATGCAATTGCACAATTAAAAGTCAGACAAAAAATCAGTGAACTCACTGGTGGAGCACACGCCGCAGCATGGGTCGTGAAAGGGCAAATCGTAGCGTTATTTGAAGATGTTGGTCGGCACAATGCCTTGGATAAATTATTGGGTTACTTGGCTGAACAGAAAATGAATGTTGCAGATGGTTTTGTAGTAATGACCAGTCGTGCCAGTTATGAGCTGATTCGTAAATGTGCGCAATATAATATTGGTCTCTTGGCGACTATTTCTGCACCCACCAGTATGGCGATTGAGATGGCAAAACAATTGAATCTTACATTAGCCAGTTTTTGCCGTGGTGAGAGCTTTGTTTTATATACGCAATAATAGTAAAAATTTGTGATTTGTCTGATCTCTAATGCATTGATTTGTGTAGGATATGAGCATTAAGTTTTTTTATTCCCAAATATTATGAATACACCTTTAAGACCTCAGCCTGTGATCAATAATCTTTCAGGTGAAAATGCTTTATTTATCGTACTCGGAATCAATAGTAATCCTGATCATTCAGGGGTGATTGATTTTCTCGCCAATTTTTCAGCCTTAGTCCGCAGTCTAACCAATCGTTTTCCAAACAGTAATTTCAGTGCTTCGGTGGGGATTGGCTCAAATGCTTGGGATTTGCTGTTCCCAGATTTAAATAAGCCGAAAGAACTGGCACCATTTCAAGAGATCAAAGGGCCGAGACATACTGCGGTCGCGACAACAGGCGATTTATTCTTTCATATTCGCGCTAATCAAATGGCAATTTGCTATGAACTTGCCTCGATTTTGCATGAGCAATTAAAAGAAGATACCTACCCAATTAGCGAGACCAAGGGTTTTAGATACTTTGATGGTCGCGCCATTATTGGCTTTGTTGATGGGACCGAAAATCCTGAACATGAAATTGCCAAAGAGATCGCTTATGTTGGTCCAGAAGATGTCGAGTTCCTTGGTGGCAGTTATGTGTTCATACAAAAATACCTACATAACATGGAGATGTGGAAGGGCCTAAGCACCGAAGAACAGGAAAAAGTGATTGGTCGAAAGAAATATGATGATGTTGAACTTGGCGATGACGTTAAACCACAAAGTGCACATAATGTGGCGAGTAAGGCCCATGATGCGGACGGCAACGAGCTTAAAATCTTAAGAGCCAATATGCCCTTTTCCAATCCAACTGAAGGGGAATATGGCACCTTCTTTATTGGCTATTCTCGTTCTTTTAATATCACCAAAACCATGCTTGAAAATATGTTCTTAGGTAAAGAAACTGGACATGTCGATCGCTTACTTGATTTTAGTACCGCAGTTTCAGGCAGCTTATTCTTTGTACCTACTTTTGATTTTCTTGAAGATTTAGGCGAATAAGTTTAATCCGCTGAAATAAATTAGTTTATTTCAGCGGAAAATATTTATTGGCCCATCAAATATTGTTGTAACTGGTCGCGGAATTGATCTGGGATACGACCTGATTTTTGCGTGCTGAAATCAAAATACACCTGAACCGCTTTGCCTCGTGCAACACAGTGATCATTTTGCCAAGCTTCATGCGCCACAATAAAAGAAGAATTGCCGATATGCTCAATCCATGTTTTGATTTCGATATCAGCGCCGTAATAGATTTGAGCAACGAAATCGACTTCCACCCGAGCGAGAATCAAAGGCAGATTCTTGATCTCCATACTTGGGTTGAATAAGCGAAAAACAGGTTCACATGCAGTTTCAAACCAGCCTGTAATCACGGTATTGTTGATATGTCCAAAAGCATCAGTTTCATAGAATCTTGGTGTAATCGAAAGTGTAAACATAGATTTTTCTTTATAAATGTTAATTACAATTTTTATTTAAAAGATCGTTAGGAACTTTTTGTTTATATAAAAAAAACTTTTGCAAAATTTCTTTATTCTTTTGCCCAATGATTAAGTCTTTTTTAACAAGTTCCATTTCATCTTTGCTGTTAGGATTAGCGTTTTCATCATGAGCGATAAGATCTTTCAAATCATCATCATTAACTAATAAACCATTTGGGTATCTATATTTAAAATAGGACGTTTCTATTAAATTATTCTTTTAAATTTAAAACGATATTTTTCTTGTCCTGACTCTTCGTAGACATTTAAGAGAAGTAAGCAGAATTTTCCTTCTTTATGTAATTCTATTCCTCCTCCTTCTGAACTTATACCCTCATCGGTTAAATCCAAAGAAAATATATTTGATTCATTTGCTTTAACATTTTGATTTTCTGTAATATTACATGCTACTAAAAAAGTTAATAAGAAAAACCAGGATTTTTTTGCTAATTTATTGAACATCATATTTCACCTTTAGGGGATCACCACCCGCATCTTTAGTCAATTGTCTCAATTGAGCCATACTTTTACCTGTTTTAAGTTGAAAATGAGGATTATCAACTATTGATTTCCAATCTCCGCCCCATTCTAATCCTATCTCTTTTCCAATAGGGGCAACTTTTTTTAGAATTTCGATATTCTTCTTATCTGACTTGCCATCCATATGTAACAGACCATCTTCCCATATAGGAAAGACATCGACAGCTAAGGCAAAGTTATGATTACTTTGACCACCTTTAGCATTGGTTACTACACGGCCACCAGCAGAACGACCTTTTGCATATAAAGCATCTTGTTGTGCATATGTGCGATAATCTTGAACAATCACTAACTGTACTTGATGCTTTTGATAAACACTATTGATAAACTTTCTTATTTTATCTCTAACTTGAGGATGTAATCGGGCTATTGCTTTTTCATTTCTTTGAGAAACTTTTGAACTTACAGTATTTTCAGACTCAACTTTAGCAATAGGTGTGTTGTCTTTATTTTTAGAAGCATCTTGGGTAACTTTTGGTGGTATAGCTGACTTTTTCTCTGTGTTTTTCCTCGAGGACGTAGGTTGTGATGCTGTAGACTCTACATGACGATCATAAACTCTCAATTTTTGATTATGGCCCAATCTATCACTAGTAAGACCACTTAATTTTTTAATTTCATCAACTGTATTATCTGTAAGCTTTGCAATTAATGGTAAAGTATCCGTTTGTTGGACAACAATAATTTTTGTTTTTTCTTGCTGATTTGGCTTTGGTGTTTGTGGTTTTGGCTTGTCTTTAGGTGCTGGCACGGGTGCTTTAGATTTTTTGACAGGAATTTTTAAAACTTGCCCCGGGTGGATATCTGTATCACTTTTTAAGTTATTAATTCTAATTAATTCATCAGTGGTCGTATCGTTATCATCTGCAATTCGACCTAAATAGTCTCCTTCGGCAACGATATATGTTGATCGTACATATGTGCCAGTTGCGACATCTTTAGCTGAAAGATTTACTCCTTTAAGTAAGATTTTAGGGCTTCGTACAATAAAAACAGTTTTTTCACCAATAAGCTGTATTTTAACTTGAGAATTGTATTCTCCAGTGACCATACTTCTTATCCGAACGTCAACAATAGTACCTACAGGACGTTTAATCCATATAGATTCACCACTGGCAGGGGTGACATAATCTGAGATAAGTGTAGGGCCTACCCAAAGTTGGTGAACTAAACCATTGATTGGTTGATCAAGGGCATCTAAGAAACGAATATTTGCTAAACAATCCATAATTATATTTCGTCCCCATGATCTTCATGTGATCCACAGCTACAGTTATATTGAAAATCATTATCGTCACTTTCATCATCTATTGAAATTGTCCAATCTTCATCTGTGCCAATCAGAATATCGTAGTCTTCATGATTATGAGTATTCATTCGTTGAGTTCGACCGTGAGCATCTAATGTTCCTGAAGTAAAAGTGTTATTTTTATTATTAATTAGTTTATATTTTACATTTGAAAAATCTATTTCATAAAATAAATCATAAAAATCCCATTTATTGGTAAATGAGTTTATTGGGTTGATTAGAGGAAGAGTTAGAGTTTCAGCCTTAACTTTCCCTCCACCCTCAAATTTATGTTGTCCAGCTTGATATAAAATTTGTCCACCGGTGGATATTGTTATACCTTTATCATTGATTAAAATCCGTGAACCACCTGCCATTATTATCCCTCTGTTATGTGAAATGGTTTGCCGAGAATATCATAAAAAAAGGAGTCTTAGACGAGCTATGACGATGATTCTATCAGCCCATTTGGGCGATTGTGTGCTCATTGCAGCAGATAAACGCGCTATGAAATGTGATTTAGAAACAGGAAGGATATCCTTATTTCATGATAATGAACAAAAAGTAAAGTTATGGTATAGAGGTGGAGTTGTAAGTTCGGGAGAAACTACATTTTTAAATCGTGTTACACAATATTTTATAAATATTAAAGAAAGTGACACGGAGATCAATCATATTAATATAACTTACATAGAAATCATAAGAAGATTGTTAGAGGGGGTTCCGATAGAATGTCTAAAAAATAATACAATTATATTTTCAATGTTTAATGGGGAGAAAACTTTATTATATTCCATTCCTCTACAGCCATTTTTCCAGCAAGTTATTGATGGTGGCTCAGGGAATAAAACTCCCTTATATTTGCATGAAATCAAGGATTGGGAGGTGGATATATCATGTTTTAATATTCCACCTGATATGAGCTCTTTACAAGATTTTCAACGTAACTTGAAATCTATGGCAGAATTTGAAACACAACAAGAGTTTATCGATTACTACATTTCTAAGCTCAAAGAAATATTCGTGACACATGCGTCAATTGACCCAAGTATCACGACTTCATTTGATTTATATATCCAGTCCTGTAAAACAGGTGACGGCCTTGCTTTGCATATTCCTAACCATACGTCGCCATCTAATATTCCGAATGAATTAAACTATTGGAATAGTATGTAAATTAAATTTTCTAGTTAAAACAAGATGCTTAATTCAATACAACATACAAGAAAACTGTAAGATGTCTTAACTAGATATTGGGCGTAAAAGGAGAATTTTAAGCCGCTGGCTGAGATAATCCACCGCCTAAAGCTTTATACAATTCAATCTGATTATTCAACTTGCTTTGTTCAAGCATCAGTAAGCCTTGTTGTGCTGCATAAGCAGAACGTTGTGCATCCAATACGGTCAGATAACTATCAATACCCGCTCTAAATCGGGCCGTGGATAATTTATAAGTGGTCTCTGTAGCAGAGACTAAACGACGTTGTGCTGCTAAACGCTCATCAATATGGGCATGTGCAGCCAATGCATCATTGACCTCACGAAAAGCGGATTGAATGGCTTTTTCATAATCTGCCAGTGCAATTTGTTGTTCAGTTTCTGAAATTTTAATATTGGCTTTACGCGTCCCCCAATCGAAAATGGGCAGGTCGATACTTGGCCCAATTGACCAAGAAAATCCCCCTGATTTAAATAAATCTTTAAGATCTGTCGATGCATAGCCAGCTGAACCTGTCAGGCTAATGGTGGGGAACATACGTGCTTTGGCTGCGCCAATATTTGCCCCAGCAGCAAGCAATTGATATTCAGCAGCTTTTAGATCTGGACGGTTATTCAGTAAATCACTGCTTAGGCCCGTTGCAAAGTTGCTTTCAGCACTAATCGTTTTTACGGCTTGATTCGGCAAGAGCTTTTGAGGAACCGATTGACCAGCCAATAGATCCAGTAAGTTTTGTGCTTGTGCCACTTGAATTTTATAGGCAGCAACATCATTTCGAGCAGTTTCAACCGACATCTGTGCTTGACGTAACGGGACTTCACTATCAATTCCGACATCAAAACGTTTTTTATTCAGATGATAAGAGTCGAGCTGTGCTTTTAAGGTCTGCTCAGCCAGATTTAAATTGGCTTTTGCATAGGCATAATCTAACCAAGCTTGCGACACTTGACTGACTAAACTGATCTGTGTGGCTTCTCTTGCACTCTGGGTCGCAAAGTAATTATTTAAGGCAGCATCTTTTAAACTTTGTACACGACCCCAAAAGTCTAACTCATAAGCCGTCATTCCTAGAACGACTTGAAAAGTTGAATAAGGATTGTTTGGGTTCGCAGATGGATTCACCTGTCTTACAGCGCTGCCAGTCGCACCAATGGTCGGTAACTGGCCATTTTTGCTGATTTGATATTGTTGCTGTACACGTTGAATATTCAGTGTTGCAGTACGTAAATCACGGTTGTGATTTAAACTGATTTCAATCACTTGTAATAAGCGTGGGTCAGAAAAAAATTGTTGATAACCTTGATTGGCAATCGAATTTCCAGTTGTGGTTTGAGAAAAATTCTGTGGAATATCCGATTGAATCACAGGTTTTGGTGCCTGCATATTCATACACGCGGTCAAGGCAATTGAGAGCGTAGAGACAAGTAGGCCACGAGATAAGACAGTCGCTTTAGACATGGTCTTCTCCAAATAAAATAAGAATAAATGCAGAGGCGGAGTCAGAGGAAACCCGTTGATTCCCTCTGCTCTATATCATTTAAGATGGATTTTTTTGTTTCGAGGAAAACAGCTTTTCAACTGCACCAAGAATGAAAATAAAGAACACTGGGACAAAGAAAATTGCCAGAATCGTCGCTGAAATCATGCCGCCAAATACACCTGTACCTAAGGCATGCTGCGTTTCTGAACTTGCACCTGAGGCAATAACCAATGGAATCACACCACAAGTAAAGGCTAACGAAGTCATCAGAATAGGGCGTAGACGGAGTTTGGCTGCGGCCACAGTGGCCTCGACTAAACTCATGCCTTCTTCTTTTAGCATCTTGGCAAATTCGACAATCAAAATCGCGTTCTTTGCAGATAAACCAATAATGGTAATCAGGCCAATCTTAAAGAACACATCATTCATTAAGCCACGAGACATAATCGCAACCACAGCGCCAAAAATACCCAAAGGTACCACCAGCATCACTGAAAGCGGAATTGCCCAACTTTCATAAAGTGCAGCGAGTACGAGGAATACCACTAGCATTGATAACGCTAGCAGAAAGGCCATCTGCGATTCTGATTGCTTTTCCTGCAAGGAAATACCTGTCCATTCATAACCGATGCCTTTTGGCAATTTAGCAATCAGGTGTTCCATTTCACGCATAGCATCGCCTGATGAGGTATCAAAATTCGGGATACCTGCAATACTTAACGATGGGCGACCGTTATAGCGGTTATATTGCTGTGGCGCTTTATTCCATTGAGGTGTCACCACTTCAGACAGAGAGACCAATTGCCCATTTGAACCCATCACTTTCAGATTCAAAATATCTTTGAGTTGCATACGTGATTTGGCATCGACCTGTACGATCACTTGTTGCATGCGTCCATGATTTGGGAAATCGTTGATATACATCGAACCCATTGAAGTTGAAATAATGTCAGAAACATCAGAGAACTTCACACCCAGAACATTCAATTTTGCACGATCAATTTTTAAAGAAATATTGTCGCCTTGCGGTAAGCCTTCATTCCAGACCATATAGAACTTTTTGTTCTTGGCAGCCATTTCCATGAGCTGGTCTTGTGCAGCTAAAAGTACAGGCATGCCCAAGTTGGCACGGTCTTGCAAGCGTAAGCTAAAGCCTGAAAAAGTCCCAAGTTCATCAATGGCAGGAGGTAGTACCGCCATTGTTGCACCTTCTTTACTGTGTGCCATCGTGGCATTAACCGCATTGGTCATTTCAGTTGCTGTCGAAGTACGGTCTTTAAAGTCGGTTAATGTGGTAAAAGCCACAGCCACGTTTTGACCTGCACCACTAAAGCCCCAACCCATGATGGTCGTGTTACTTTTAACATTTGGATTGTCTTTTAGACTGCTTTCAAATTCATTGACCACACCTCGCGTTCTTTCAGCAGTGGCGTCCGATGGCAATTGGAACGACGTCAGGAACCAGCCTTGGTCTTCTTCTGGCATAAATGCTGTAGGCCAATACTTCATACCTGCAAAGGTAAGGCCTGTAATCACTACAAAGATCACCATCATTGGAATAGTATGTTTAATCACTTTAAGCAGGATCAATTCATACTTTTTAGTGACTTTGTCGAAGCTGCGATCAAACCATGCAAAAAAGCCTTTCTTCTGATGATGGCCATCAATTGGTTTAAGAATCGTGGCACACAATGCAGGCGTTAAGATTAATGCCAATAATGCTGAGAACAGAATTGAGACTGACATGGTTAAGGTAAATTGTTGATAAATAATACCGACCGAACCACTGGCAAAGGCCATCGGTAAAAACACCGCTGCCAAGACCAAGGTAATCCCAATAATCGGACTGGTAATTTCTTTCATAGCCTTGGAAGTTGCTTCTTTTGGAGGAAGTCCTTCAGTCGCCATAATTCGTTCAACGTTTTCGACCACCACAATCGCATCATCGACGATGATACCAATCGCAAGCACCATACCAAACATGGTCAGGACGTTAATCGAGAAACCTGCAAGCAGCATCACCGCAAATGTACCGAGTAGTGCAATCGGTGCAACAATGGCTGGAATCAAGGTATAACGAACATTATGCAAGAATAAATACATCACAATGAAAACCAGTACCATGGCTTCAAGTAAGGTATGAATCACTTTTTCAATCGAAATTTTTACAAAAGGTGCGGTGTCATAAGGAATACTGAAATGCATGCCTTCAGGTAAATTGAGTTTTAATTCCTCAATTTTTGCTCTTATACCTTCTGCTGTTTTGACAGCATTGGCGCCTGGGCTGAGCTGAATCGCAGCAGCCGTTGCAGGTTTGCCATCTTCCAAAATCGCAAAGTTGTAGGCCTGTGAACCCATTTCAACTTCAGCCACATCAGAAAGTTTAATCACGCTACCGCTGGTTTTACTTTTTAGGCTGATATTCTTAAATTGTTCAACATCGCCTAATTGACCTTGTGCCGATAGTGGGACGGTAATCAATTGACCTTTTGCTGCAGGGAGATCACCTAATCGTCCTGGTGCAATCTCGACGTTATTTTCACGGATAGCATTATTAACGTCACTAATTGATAAACCATAAGACACCAGTTTATTGGGATCAACCCAAATACGCATGGCTTTTTCAGCACCGAAGGATTGAACTTTACCAACGCCTTCAACACGTTTCAACTCTTCCACCACGTTACGGACCAGATAATCACTCAGATCAACTTCAGAATACTGTCCATTGGGTGAATTGATTCCGACCAACATCAAGAATCCCGATGACGACGCCTCAACTTGCAAGCCTTGTTGACGAACCACTTGCGGTAAACGTGCTTCAATGGCTTTGATTTTGTTTTGTACATCAACCTGTGCCATATCCACATCTGTACCCGGTTTAAAGGTCGCAGAAATCTCCGCAGTACCTGAGGTATCTGTAGTTGAGCTATAGTACAGCAGGTTTTTGACCCCTGACATTTCACGCTCAATCAAGGTAACTACACTATCATTGATGGTCTTGGGTGTCGCGCCTGGATAGGTCGCACTAATATTGACTTGTGGCGGTGCAACACTTGGAAAGCGGGCAATCGGCAATTTGGGGATACTGAGTACCCCAAATAAAATAATGAAAATCGCAATCACCCATGCGAAGACAGGGCGGCGAATGAAGAATTGTGACATCATCATTGAGCTCCTTGTGTTGCAGGTACTTTCCACGTGCTTATTTCAAGTTTTTGATTGGGCTGAATACGATCAACACCTTCCACAACGATTTTGTCGCCTGTTTTAAGGCCTTTATTGGCGATGTAGAACTGATCATATTGTTGTCCCAGTTCAATCGGGCGAATATCAGCGGAACCTTTGGCATTGATCACATAAACTTGCGGGTCGCCATTGATATTGCGTTGAATTGCTTGAGCAGGGACAAGCAAAGCTTGAGGCACTGAAGCTCGGTCGATATTGACGCGGACATACATGCCTGGGAGAAGTTTTCGTTCAGGATTCTGAACTTCGATACGAATGGTGACATCACCTGTTTCAGGGTCAACATTGATGTCTTCAAATAGCATTCTGGCAGTGACGTTATAAGCTTGACCATGGCTATTAGAAATACGCACAGTTTTTTCATTATTAGCAGATAACTCACCACTTTGTAGTGCAGCCTGCAAACGTTCGTATTCACTAATCGACTGTTTTACATCCACATAGACTTTATCGATCTGCTGTACAGTTGCCATGGTATTGGCATCGCCTTGGCTGACCAATGCACCTTCGGTCACAAAAGATTGCCCAATACGACCCGAGATCGGGGCACGAACAGTAGCATATTGAAGGTTCAGGTTTTGACGGGTAAGCAGGGCTTTCATTTGCGCAACATCTGCTAAGGCTTGACGATATTGAGCTTGTGCATTACTGACTTCTTGCTTACTGATTGCATTGCTTGGAAGTAATTGTTCATAGCGTTCTAGTTGAACTTTTAAACGGACCACTTCGGCTTCGGCTTTATTGAGGGAGGCCTGATTGCTATTCACATCAGCCTGAAAAGTTTCCGCGTTAATTTTATAAAGTGCTTGACCTGCTTTAACTTCACTGCCTTGTTTAAATAGCACCTTTTCAATAATGCCACCGACTTGTGGGCGAATTTCAGCAGTTCGGAAAGCCTGTACCCGTGCTGGCAAGTTTTCGCTAAAGTTCACCGATTGCGGCTGAATATTTAAAACGCTCACTTTGGCAGGAGGTGTTTCTGCTGGCTTTGTCTCCTCAGAACCACAGCCTTGTAGCACAAGTCCGATAGATAAAAATAATGGAAGTAATAGATGCTTTTGCATTCTGTCCAAACCTTGGGAGTTTTTGATGCTGGCATTATTTTCGAACTTTGTGTAACGATCATCGCAGAAGTGTGGAAAAAGTGTGGAGATCAACAGATAAATCATCGTATGATGAATCGATTGTTTTATTGATCTAAATCCTTATGTTTGAGCACTCTTTTTCTTTCGATTGCCATGACAAACTTATTCTTGTAGTAGAGGATGAGTATGATATTGGGGACATCATTGAGCACTATCTTAAGCGTGAAGGGATGCGCGTGATTCGGGCAATGAATGGTAAACAGGCGATTGAAATCCATGCTGCACAAACAATCGATCTGATTGTCTTGGATATTAAATTACCTGAACTGAATGGCTGGGAAGTATTAAGCAAAATTCGTCAAAAGGCGCAAACCCCCGTGATTATGCTCACCGCATTGGATCAGGAAATTGATAAAGTCATGGCATTACGGATCGGTGCCGATGATTTTGTTGTCAAACCATTCAATCCGAATGAGGTGGTGGCGCGTGTTCAAGCAGTGCTGCGACGCGCTCAGCAAAGCCAGCAAGTAGCCAGTAAAAATCTAAGTTATAAAAATATTGAAATTAATACCGATATTCATAGTGTCTATATTCATCAGCAGCATAAGAAAGTGATGCTGAATTTAACCCTGACTGAATATAAAATCTTGCTACAAATGATTGATCATCCTCATAAAGTCTTTACCCGAAGTGAACTGCTGAATCATTGCCTGCCTGATAGTGATGCCTTAGAGCGCACAGTTGATAGCCATGTCAGTAAGCTCAGAAAAAAACTGGAAGAACACGGTTTGCAACATATGTTGATTAACGTGCGTGGGGTCGGTTATCGCCTCGATCATCCTGTGGAATGAGCATGTTCTGCAAATTGAACGATCTAAACAAGCGTTTAAATCCATTTTTAATCTTTGCCCAATATTCTTTACCCAATAAGGCAATCACGATCAACAGTAGAATTTCACCCCCAATCGCCATTGCCGTCATGATCAACGCTTTATGCGGGATGTCTAAGAATGGAATGATGGGAAAGGCAAGCCAGTAAGCGATGACAATGCTCAACAGAACGAAGCCAATTTTTTTACGTAGATTGAGTTTTGATTTATGCATTTCGGTCACATCAATAAAATTTTGATGCTGCTATTTTTGGAAAGGTTTGATGAGGAATGATCTTGAATGTGTGGAAAAAGTGTGTAAATCACTAAAAAAATCAGCGTATCATGTGAAAAATTTAGGGTAATTGATTGGAAAAAACCAATGAAAAATAAGTCAGGTATTAGTAAACAGTTGTTTATCGCATTAAGTATCGTGAACTTAAGCGTAACGCTGTTTTCTATTTTGCTTGGCTATTTTATTTATAACTATGCCATTGATGTGGGTTGGATTACGTTAAGTTCTTTACAGGAAGATTGGACCGAATTTCATTTTGTCGATTGGATTTGGCTATCTACGGTGATTTTTTGTGGTGGTGTTATTTCGATCATTATCGGGATGCATCTGGCGCAACGTTTTATTAAGCCGATTAATTTCTTGGCGGATGCAGCAAAACGAATCAGTCAGGGTGATCTTTCCGCACGGGCAGATGATAGTCAAATTCATTCCACTGAAATAGCTGAGTTGATGCAGAATTTTAATCATATGGCGCAGCAACTAGAAAGCTCGGTTGAAAATGCACAGGTCTGGAATGCCGCAATTGCACATGAATTGAGAACACCAATCACGATTTTGCAAGGCCGCTTACAAGGCGTTTTAGATGGGGTGTTTCAACCTGATGAAGCATTGTTTAAAAGCTTGCTCAATCAGGTGGAGGGATTATCACATTTGGTTGAAGACCTGCGGACACTCAGTTTGGTGGAAAATCAGCAGCTGAGATTAAATTATGAAAAGATTGATTTTAAATTGCATGCGGAGAAAGTTTTAAAACTGTTCGAAGATCGCTTGGCAAAAGCGCAACTTATTCCTGTATTGGAGGTCAGCGCCACATTTATAAATTGTGATCGTCGGCGTATCGAGCAGGTTCTGATTGCCTTGATTGAAAATGCAATTCGCTATGCCAATGCAGGCACATTAAAAATTTCCTCAAAGCAAGTCTCGGATGAATGGATCTTACAAATCGAGGATGAAGGACCAGGTATTGCGGAGGATTATCAACAGGATTTATTCGATCCTTTCTTTAGATTGGAACAGTCTAGAAATAAAGAGTTTGGTGGGACTGGCTTAGGTTTAGCGGTTGTACATGCGATTGTCATTGCGCATAAAGGTGCAATCGAATATAAAAACCCGAATCACAATAGTGTATTTACGATCCATCTGCCTGTTCACGTTTAATCTAAGTGATTTAGGTGATTGTTAGCGTTCGACTACGTTCATAAATATCTGCTATGAATAAAAGAAGAGGTGTTGATTTAGCACCACCTCCTCAACAGAATCGTGCTGTTGCTGAAACATTGATAAAATTAATAATTTTTAATTAATTGATATTTATAAATAAAAAACATGGCATTCAATTTGTATTAACCACAGTGAAAGATAAATTGTGTTTAACAACAAATTTGGAGCAGAACATGAGTAGAAAAATTCGATTAGGTGCATTTATTCCAGCAACTGGACAACATGTCGCTGCATGGCGGCATCCTGAATCGCAACCCACCAAAGCAGTGGATTTTGATTTTATTAAAGAACAGGTACAGCTAGCTGAAAAAGGCTTATTTGATGCTTATTTCTTGGCAGATGGTCTCGCCGTTAATTTCGGACAAGCTGAGAAAACAGGGTATAGCGATAAAGTGGCGGGCTTTGAACCTGTCACACTATTTGCGGCTTTATCAACGGTGACCAAACATATTGGTTTTATTGCTACGGCATCAACCACCTATGAAGAACCGTATTTATTGGCGCGTAAGTTTGCTTCTTTGGACCATCTCAGTCATGGTCGAGCAGGATGGAATGTAGTGACCTCTGCTTCGGAAGCTGCCGCAGCTAACTTCGGTTATGAGCAACAAATTCCACATGCAGAGCGTTATGAGCGCGCGCAGGAATATGTTGATCTGATTAAAAAACTGTGGGACAGCTGGGAAGATGATGCTTTTATTCATGATAAGGCATCAGGTGTTTTCTATAATCCCGAAAAAGTTCATAATCCGAATCACAAAGGCAAGTACTATGCGGTAAAAGGTGCCTTGAATGTGCCTCGTACACCACAAGGTTATCCTGTGATTGTACAAGCGGGACAGTCAGGGCCAGGACGTGATCTTGCAGCGCGTTATGCCGAAGTCATTTTTACCGCCAATCAAAAGCTGGAAGATGCGCAAGAGTTTTATCGTGATGTAAAAAGTCGTTTGGCCAAATATGGGCGTTCAGCCGATGAACTTTTAATTTTACCGGGCGTTTCTGCGTTTGTGGGTCGTACTGAAGAAGAAGCGCGTGCCAAATACCAACAGCTTACAGACCTGATTCACCCAGATGCAGGGCTTGCCTTGTTGAGTGGGTTAAGTGGCGGCTTTGATTTTTCAGGTTATGATCTAGATGGCCCATTCCCAGAATTGGGTGAAGGCCAAGGCATGGTGAGTCGTCCTGCTCTAATTGCAGATATTGCCAAGAAAAACAATTTCAGTATCCGTCAGCTGTATGAATGGGTGGCGGGTGCACGTGGACATTGGCAACTGATTGGTACACCTGAGCAGATTGTCGATCAATTACAACAATGGTTTGAAAATGAAGCCGCGGATGGTTTTAATATTTTGCCGCCAAGTACACCTGCTGGGTTAAATGATTTTGTTGAATTGATTGTGCCAGAGCTACAACGCCGAGGCCTGTTCCGTACTGAATATGAAGGCACGACCTTACGTGAAAACCTAGGTTTGGCACGTCCAGAAAATCAATATGTCCTTGCTCGACAGGCTGAAAAAAACAAAGCCAGTTAAAATCATGTTAAAACTAAATCATGAATCAAAGTAACAAGGGTGACTTTTAAGCGTCACTCTTGTGTTATCACAATTGAATTGAGTGAAAAATGCAATATAGAAAATTAGGTCAAACTGATATTGATGTTAGTGTTATCGCCCTAGGCACCATGACTTGGGGCGAGCAGAATTCTGAATCCGAAGCGCATGAGCAGTTGGATTATGCAGTGGAGCGTGGCGTAAATCTGATTGATACGGCTGAAATGTATCCGGTTCCACCGAAACCAGAGACACAAGGCTTAACTGAACAATATATTGGGACATGGTTAAAGCAGTCACAGAAACGAGATCAAGTGCTGATCGCAACCAAAGTGGTAGGCCGTTCAGGGAAATTAACTCAAGCCTCGCATTTTCGTTCAGGTCAAACCAAGTTGGATCGAGCCAATATTGAAACTGCGCTACATGATAGCCTGAAACGTTTACAGACGGATTATGTTGATCTATATCAACTTCATTGGCCTGATCGCAGTACCAATCATTTTGGTGAATTGGGCTATACCCATGTTGAAAATGAAGACACGGTGCCAATTTTAGAAACCTTGACAGTTTTGTCTGATCTGATTCGAGCAGGCAAGATCCGACATATTGGTTTATCCAATGAAACACCATGGGGTGTCAGTCAGTTTTTAAAGTATTCCGAATCATTGGGCTTAGCGCGGGTCGTTTCTATCCAAAATCCATATAACTTATTGAACCGTAGTTTTGAAATTGGCAATGCTGAAATTGCGATCCGTGAGCAGGTAGGATTACTGGCTTATTCACCTTTAGCTTTTGGTGCTTTGACAGGTAAATACTTAGATGGCGCACAACCAGGAGGCGCACGTTTAACCTTATGGGAACGCTTTGCACGTTATAAAGGTCAAGCCTCTGAAGATGCAATTCGTCGTTATGTGACCTTAGCTAAACAATATGATTTAGATCCTGCCCAATTGGCTTTGGCTTATGTGAATAGTCGTCGTTTTGTCACCAGTAATATTATTGGGGCAACCAATCTCAATCAGCTCAAAACCAATATTGAGAGTATTGACCTACAGTTACCTGATGAGGTGATTCAGGGAATTGAGCAAATCCATCAAACCCATCCTAATCCCGCACCTTAAGGCATAGCTAATCTCCTACAATTTAATCTTCGTTTTGTTCAGGACAGTTGAGTCAATCCAACTGTCTTTTTTTATTTTTAGAACAAAGCGACTGAGTCTGTATATCAAAAAATAAGAAATAGAAACCTTGAAATGTGCTGTTTTTGTATAAGCAGGGTGTTGGAAAATCAACAGTGCTTCAACAGAGAGAAGTGGATGTGTTTTTATAAATATTAATATAAAACAATTTCTTAATACTTGGCATGCTGCTTGCAAAGATCAAAGTATATAAATCAAAGATTGATTTTATGCAGGCTGAGGAGCACAGGATGAAGATGTTGCGTTGTTGTATGGAAAATTAATTTCTCTCTCATTTTTTAATTCATTTAGTTCGAATCTTTTTCGGTGTGATTGCTTATTCAGTCACACACAGGATTTTTTACTCAAATTTTATGGTTTTAGTTTTAGGGGTTTTATTGGTGAAAAAACATTATCTCTCTTTATCGATTGCTTTGAGCATTGCAACACTTTTGGGAAGCGGCACAGCTCAAGCAGCAGAAGATATTGATACCACGTTAGCGCAATTACAGGCGCAATTGACTGCTCTACAGCAGCAGGTCAATGCATTAAAGCAAAAGAAGCAAGCTTCAACGGAGGCGAGCGAGACAGCGCAACTTACAGCCCAAGATGATGCATCGGCAGAGGCTCAGGAAGAAAATACGGAACATAGTTTTGCGACTCAAAGTGAGCTGGCAGGTTTCCGAAGTGATTTAGAAAACTATAAATATGATCAATCACGCCAATATGAGCGTACTTCGGTGAAATCAACCCGAGATACAACCTTGTATGGCACGGTACAAGTTCGCGCACAAACACAAAGTCGAGATACCTCTGCTGGGAACCCAGCGCCTGTTACACCTCGACGTAATACGTTTGATATCCCTACGGCTTTATTTGGCGTACGTGGAAATTTATATCGAGATTATAAGGAAGGCAAAAACTTAGATTACCAATTGTCTTTTAGCTACGGCAAGCGTACGGGTACAGCAGGCAGTGCCAGTGATTTGAACTTGGCCGATGCTTTTTTACGCTATAACTTTACTTCAACCAATGGTGGTCCTGAAGTCCCACGTTTAAACGTGACGCTTGGGCAACAACTGATTCCATTTGGCTTAGACCCACAATCTCCAGAGGATTTACGACCAACCATTAATGTTGCAACAGGATTGGCGCAATTGGGTCTATTCAATCGTCAGACAGGTCTGATTGTGCGTGGTGATGTCAAACCATTTGTTGATTATTCATCAAACTATCGTGCACCGTTATTTGAATATGCTTTAGGTGTGGTCAATGGCAATGGCACCAATAAAGTCGATGACAATGACAAGAAAGATTATATCGGACGGGTGGCTTTCACCTTACCCGTTGATTATGCCAGTTGGTTCCGTGAGTTGAAATTTGGTGCTTCGTATCTCAAAGGTAGTAAAAACGTCATTGCAGGCAGTAATGTTCTCGATGGTAACGGTCGCAATGATCGTTTGGGTTTCGATATTTACTACAACCATGCACCATTTGGGGTGACTTATGAATATGTCAAAGGACTCAGTGATTATGCAACTGCGACAGGTTCAACCTCAGAAGTAAAGTCTGAAGGGCATACTGCAACTTTGTTTTATACCTTTGGCGATCAATTTTATAACAGCGTGAAATCCGTCGCGAAGTTTGATGACTTCTGGCCGAAATCAATTCAGAGCTTCTATCGCTATGACAGCTACAACCCAAATAAAGGCGCAGATGTGATCGGCATTGCTGGGCATGGACTTGGCAAAGTCGATATTCATACCTTGGGGCTAAATTTCTTCTTCGCACAAACCACCAAATTCCAATTAGGGCTGAATCGTTGGAGCTATGACCACGAGACAGCTGCGCAGAAAGACTTCTCGGAAGTACAAGCGCAATTCCAATACACCTTTTAATTTTCCAATATGAGTAATGACACAATGAAATTTTTGACGAAACATTTATTTATTGGTGCAGCGGCAGGTTTGCTGGTTGCCACCAGTTTCTCAGCTTTTGCTGAAACCAATCCCACTGAAATTCGACTAGGGGTTCCCGGTGCTGGTGTAGGCGGAAAACCAAAAGTCGGAGGAAGTGCTTATGCAAGTGCCAATCTACGCGGCATTTTGGAAAAAGAATTTGCCAAAGACGGTATCAAGGTGAAATGGTCATTTTTTCCAGGTGCGGGACCCGCGCTAAATGAAGCTTTAGCCAATAAAAAGGTCGATTTTGGTATTGGACATGGTGATCTACCTTCGATTGTTGGACGTTCAACGGGTTTGAAATCCAAACTTTTATTTGTGACTGGACGCTTTGGACCTGTGTATTTTGCAGTGCCATCTGATTCAAGTGCTAAAAGTCTGGCGGATTTAAAAGGCAAAACCATTTCTGTGTTTAAAGGCACCAATCAACAGCTAATCCTCGGTCGTTTATTACGGAAATATGGTTTCACTGAAAAAGATTTCCGTGTGATCAGTCAGGACTTTTATTCAGCTCAAACCTCGCTTTCCACGGGTGATATTGATGGTTTGATTACCAGTCCTTGGACATTAGAAGCACGTGGTGTGGCAAAGCGTATTTTAGAAGTACGTAAAGATCCCAATCTGAATGGTCCATTGGTGGCATGGGTAAGCGAGGATTTTGAGAAGAAATACCCACAAATTGTGCAACGCGTTGTGACCACATTTATTAAAGATAACGTGTGGAGTTCCGATGAAAAGAATCGTGATACCCAATATAAACTCTGGGCGCAAAGTGGCGTGCCTTACCTAGACTATAAAAAAGACTGGGATGATTACTCGCTGAAAGACCGTAACTCACCTTATTTTGATGATTATGCAGTGAATTCTTTAAAGAAATCGGTTCAGCAATCAATTGATTACAAGCTGATTCGCCGTCCAGTGGATGTGGATTCTTGGATTGAACCGAAATATCTGAACACCGCAATTCAAGAACTAAAACTAGAAAACTTCTGGCCAAAATTTGATGTAAATGGCAACCGTAAAAAGTAATTGCAATTTGGGTTAGGCCAAAGGTGTGTATGCCTTTGGCAAGCCAGTTTATTTGTCCACCATTTTAGGAATGACCTATGCGTCAGGAATCGGTTGCTCAGGTTGAATTGGGTCAAAGGCACTTTGTATTGGGGTTTATTGGCTTGGCATTGTGTGCAGGCTTGGGCATTGGAATTGCGAAAATCGTCACTTCTTTATATGCGGTACAGTTAGCAGCGAATGAGTTTGAAATGGGACTGATTGCCGCAGTACAGAGTTTAGGTATTTTGCTGATCGGATTGCCAATTGGTCTCTTAGTACAACGCTATGGACCTAAGACAATGTTTGTATTAGGAAGTTTTTTGGCAGCGCTGGTGTATGTCACCGTGCCATTTTATCCAGCTGTTTGGTCTCTGATTTTAGCTACTTTCTTGGTTGGGTTATGCATGCCGATGCGGTTTGTTTCACTCAATACAGTCTATATGCAGCATTTAAAAAGCATAGGGGCTGCTCGGGCGGGATGGTTTAGAGGCACACATATGATGGGGTTCTTTCTGGTTGGCCCTTTACTGGCAGTAAGCTTGGTAAGTGCGGTGGGATTCTCAGGTGCGTTTTGGTGGATTGCTGGACTTTTTCTTTTACCGATATTATTTGCACCCTTGGCCTTTGGCGCAAGCCCAACAGAAATTAGTCAGGCAGAGCGGGATGAGGCATTTAGCCTTGCTGTTATTGCCAAGCAATTGGTTTTATTAAAGCAAGATCAGGCTTTACGTCGCACCAGTTTGATTGAAATGGCGAGCAATGCGGTGATGGCGTACTACGGCTTTTTCATTATTGTTATTGCAATCAAGGATTTTGGTTTGAGTGAAACGATTGCTGCCAGTTTGGTGACGCTACAGGGAGCTATGTTTGTCGTAGCCTTATTTACGACGGGAGCTTTGCTGACACGATGGGGAATAAAACGCTTTTATCAAACGGGTTTTGCTTTTGTTGCGGTGGCATCTGTGATGTTGGGCATACCTAAAATTTCCGTGCTGCTTTGGGTGGGTGCTGTGATTCTAGGCTTGGGTCTCGCGATGCTGCATATCGTCAATTTCACCATGTTTGCCAATGTGGGTGAACGCTTGGGAATGGCAAAGGTGTCTGGATTAACCGCGATGGCAGGACCTGCAGGTGCGTTATTGGGAAGTATTGTGGGAGGCTGGTTGGGTCATTACTGGGGCTTACAGTCGATGTTTCTTATTTCAGCGGTTTTATTTGGCGGGCTGATCGGTTTTTCTCAGCAACTTACACAAGTTTTTATAGCACCGCCGCTAGAGATTGAAATGTATTCAGAAATAGAGGGTCAATAAAATGAGTAGTATCGAAACTCAATTAGAAAATGAACACACTTGGCAGCGAATCAATTTAGCCCCTTATTTCAAGCAAATTGGCCTATGGGCAGTTCGTATTGTATTGGCTTTGGTTTTACCTGCGATTGCATTGGCGGTTTGGCATTATGCCTTTCAGAAGCAATGGTTACCTGAACAAATTTTGCCTAGCCCAGACTTAGTTTGGCAAACCACGTTGGAGCTGGTTGATACGCATGAGTTACAGGATAATTTATGGATCAGCTTAAAACGGGTTGCTTGGAGTGTCTTGGGCGGGGGCAGCGTCGGGTTGTTCTTGGGTTTCCTGATTGGATTATCACGTATCGCACACAAGTTTATTTACCCCACTTTTAATCTGATTGCGCAATTTCCAGTGATTGGCTGGATTCCATTACTGATGATTTTTTTGGGTATTGATGAAAGCCTAAAAATTGCAGCGATTTCACTTGCGGTATTTGTTCCTGTGCTCGTTGCGACCTATCGCAGTGTTTTGAATGTACCTCCGCATTTATTAGAAGTCTCGCAGGTGTATCGCTTTAGTGCGTGGCAGCGATTTCGCCGTGTCATTTTGCCTTCTGCTTTGCCAAATATTGTCAGTGGCTTACGCCAAGGGATTATGCAGGCATGGCTGTCACTGGTTTTTGTCGAGCTATTAGCCAGTAGTGAAGGAATTGGTTACCTCATCGTGTGGGGACGGCAGTTGATCCAACCAGACATTATTTTTATGGCTGTCATTGTGATCGGGATTGTTGGTTTTGTTTTAGATCATATCTTGGGTTGGGTTGAACGCTGGTTTAGCCATTGGCAGCGCAGTGCATTTTAAAGGGGGATTAAATATGTCTATTAGGTCTACATCAAAACCAAGATTTAATTTTAATTATTTAAACGTTTACGGCTTGGTGCTCCCGATTACGTTCATTGTATTGTGGGCGATCGCATCCAAGTTGGATTGGGTCAATCCTAAACTCATTCCAGCACCATTTGAGGTGGTGCAGATCGCAATTCATCATTTTCAGCAGCAAGAGTTTTGGACAGGTTTAGGCGCAAGTCTGTTCCGTGATCTGACTGGTTTTTTATTGGGTAGCATTCTAGCCATTACTTTTGGCATTGTCGTGGGGGTCTCGCGCTGGGCCAATTATTTATTTTTACCTAGTTTTAATGTATTACGGCAGATTTCTTTGTTTGCTTGGTTACCGTTAATCACCACCTTTTTGGATTATGGCAATAGCGCAAAAATCTTATTTATCGTGCTTTCCGTCTTTTATCCCGTGGCCTTACATACTATCGATGGAGTAAGACAAATTCCATTGCATCAATACGAAGTTGCCAAAGTCTATCAATTCAATGCTTGGCAGACCTTGAGCAAATTGATTTTACCTGCGGCAGCCAGCCAAATCTTTTTAGGATTACAACTCGGTTTGATTTTCGCTTGGGTAGCGACCATCGGGGCAGAGTTCCTGTTAGCTAACTATGGTGTTGGACTAGGAAATATCGTGATTCGTGGGCGGGCTGCTTTAGATGTTGGTCTGATTGTATTTGGTTTAATTGTGATTGGTTTTATCGGTGTGGCGTGGAATAGCTTAGCCAATTTAGCTGAGCGTCGTATTTTGGTTTGGCGACGTTAGGAGAATAATAAAATGAAACAACAGAATTTTCGGCAGTTTTTCAAACGTCTCTTTAAATCGCTTAGGCAGCTCAGTGTTTTAAGTTTAATGACGCTCAGTCTTATTGCATGTAGTAAACAATCTGACACTCCAGCCAATCAGGTACATGAACTACGCTATCAATCCTTAACCAGTGTGGTGTCATTGCCTGAGCTGGCTGAAGACTTGGGTTATTTAGGTGATTTAAAGTTGAAATATGTGGGGAGTGTGCAAGGTGGGCCGCAGGACTTACAAGCATTAACTACGGGCGATGTAGATGTGGCAACTGCTTTTGACGGTGCAATCATTAAGCTTGCTGCGGCAGGGATTAAGATCAAAGCAGTGGTTGCTTCTTATGGCAGTGATGACAAAAGCTGGGTCGGTTATTACGTCCCGAATAATAGTCAGATTCATTCAGCGCGTGATTTGATCGGCAAAAAAGTGGCAGTAAACACTTTGGGTGCACATTACGAATTTGTTTTAAAAGACTATTTGGCACGCCAAGGTTTAAGTAATGATGAAATCAATCAAGTTGAATTCGTAGTGTTGCCTCCCACCAATACCGAACAAGCTTTACGTGCTGGGCAGGTGGATGCTGCCGCACTGGTTTCTATTTTCCAAGACAAGGCCTTGGAACGCGGTGGTCTAAGAAAACTGGTTTCAGATACGGATCTGTATGGCAGTTTTACCGCAGGCAGTTATGTCTTTACCGAGAAATTCATTCAGCAGCATCCAGAAGTGGTCAAGCAATTTGTCACAGGTGTTGCCAAAGCTGTGGAATGGACTAAGCAAACGCCTCGTGAACAAGTCTTAGCCCGCTTTAAAAGCATTATTGAAAAAAGAAAACGCAATGAAAGCGATGTATTGATGCAGTACTGGCGCAGCTATGGCGTCGTAAGCCAAGGTGGATTGTTAAACGCAGCGCAATATCAACGTTGGATTGACCTATTTGAAAAACGTGGTGAATTCAAACCCAATCAGGTTAAGGCAGATACTTTATTCACCAACCAATTTAATCCCTACGCAAGTGAAAATAAAAATGTAGCTGATGATCAGCGCAACAAGGAGCATAGCCAATGAGCACAAAATTAAAAATTGAAAATGTTTATAAGTCTTTTGCTGCCAAAAAAGTCAAAGGAGCAAAAGTCCAAGCAGAAGATTTTGTAGCGGTTGAAAATCTGTCTTTAGATGTCAAGGCGGGTGAGTTTGTCGCCATTGTTGGTCCGAGTGGATGCGGAAAATCAACTTTGTTGGATCTTCTGGCAGGTTTAACCACACCAAGTTCAGGTCAGATCACTATTGATGGTCAAGCGATTAAAAAACCGGGATTGGATCGCGGTATCGTCTTTCAGCAATACGCTTTATTTCCGTGGTTAACGGCCCTAGAAAATATTGAGTTTGGCTTGGATGCAAAAGGTGTTGATAAACAACAGCGCTATCAAACGGCAAAGTATTTCCTAAATTTAGTGGGGCTTGCGGAGTTTGAACATCATTATCCCAATGAACTTTCAGGTGGCATGAAGCAGCGGGTCGCAATTGCACGTAGTCTGGCCTATGACCCAGACATTCTATTGATGGATGAACCTTTTGCCGCACTCGATGCACAGACCCGTGAAACCTTACAGGCTGAATTGGTCAAAATCTGGCAACAGACTCAGAAGACCATCATTTTTATCACCCATAGTATTGATGAAGCCATTTATTTGGGGCAGCGCATTGCCATCATGACCTCACGTCCGGGGCGAATCAAACAGGTGATTGAAGTTCCTGCTGAGCTACGAAGCGATCAGGAGGATGTACGTTCCAGCCCAGAATTCAGCCAACTGCGTCATCAGATCTGGAGCTTGTTACGTGAAGAAGTATTGAAGGCCCAAGAGCAGGAAAAACAGAAGCAGTTGGTTGCCTAAGGACCAAACATTTTAAAATATTAACAAGAAGCAGAGGTGATTATGTCGAGTACAAAAGAGACATTAACGTTTCCAAAAACAATTCAGTCTAGTTCAATTTCTTCTCAACCTAAGATCAGTTCTTTGGGGGATGGTTTTAATCTAAGCTGGCTTTCTACAGGTTTTAAACGATCAGCTGCGATTTTACTCTTTTTAGCCATCTGGGAAATCGTACCGCGGATTGGTTTGGTCGATTCCGCTTTCTTGCCAGCATTTTCTACCGTGTTGCTCAGTGGTTGGGGCTTAATTCAAAATGGACAACTCTTGACGCATTTGCAAGCCAGTTTAATCCGTTCTCTCAGTGGTTTTATTTTTGCGATCATTATCGCAATTCCTTTGGGGCTGGCAATTGGTTGGTACACACGCTTTTCCGAATTTCTGAGTCCTTTATTAGAAGTGTTCCGCAACACGGCTGCATTAGCTTTATTACCCGTGTTTATTCTTTTTCTTGGGATTGGTGAAAGTTCGAAAATTGCATTGGTGACCTATGCCTGCACATGGCCAATCTTGCTGAACACGATTAGCGGTGTTCGTAATGTCGATCCATTGTTGATCAAGTCCGCACGGACCATGGGACTGAGCTCAATTCAGTTATTCCGTAAAGTGATTTTGCCTGCTGCAATTCCAACGATTTTTGTGGGGGTGCGTTTGGCAGGGTCTTTTTCAGTATTGATGCTGATTGCGGCTGAGATGGTGGGGGCAAAAGCAGGTTTAGGTTATTTGATTAACTATGCACAATATAACTTCCAGATCCCTGAAATGTTCTTTGGCATCATTAGTATTACCACCATTGGCTTGCTGTTTAACTATAGTCTGCTTGCGATCGAAAAGCGTTTGACCGCTTGGAAAATCGAACGTTAGTCAGGAGAAGATGATGTATAGGAAAGGCTGGAGAAAGCATCTATTTGATCTGAGTTGTATGGTGACAATGTCACTCATCTTATTGGGATGTACAAAACCAGCATCGAAATTGACCACAGGGGATGGACTCGAATCTTTAGAATTTAAATACCTCGGTTCGCCAGGCATCGTTACTCCCTTAGAGCTGGCTGAAGATTTGGGTTATCTTGCACCAATTAAATTGAGCTATCAGGGTGTTTCTACAGGCGGGCCACAAGGTATTCAATCTGCTTTGTCAGGTGATAGTGATATTAGTAGTCCAAGTTTTGCAGGTTCAGCGGTTAAAATGGTCGCCAGTGGCGTACCCGGCACTGTTGTGATTGCTGCCTATGGTACTTTCGATGATCCTTTTGCTGGCTATTATGTTCTTGAAAATAGTCCAATTCATTCAGCCAGACACCTAATTGGTAAAAAAGTCGGCACCAATATTTTGGGTGCACAAGTGGAATATATGCTCAAGACGTACTTAAAAAAAGGAGGACTCAGCCCTGAAGAAATCAATCAGGTCACGCTGGTGGTCTTGCCTCCAGGTTCTTCAGAGCAAGCACTAAGAAATGGTCATGTAGATTTAGCACCATTGACAGGCCCCTCAATCGAACGGGGTGGTGTACGTCGTCTTTATCGTGATTATGATCTCGTTGGCGATCTGACAACAGGAACTTATGTTATGGCAAATCGCTATATAGCTGAACATCCGAATACTACCCGTAAAGTGGTCACAGGCATTGCCAAAGCGATTGAATGGTCTAGGCAACAACCGAGGGATCAGGTGATCGCACGCTTCGAGCAGATTTTAGCAAAGCGTAAACGCCCTGAAAATAATGCCATGTTAAAATATTGGACACAGTGGGGAATTCCAAGTACTGCTGGAAAATTTAAAAATGATGATTTTAAAATATGGGTGGATAATTTAATTGAAGAAGGTCAGTTAAAACAAAATCAGATTGATTATAAAAAGATATATAGCAATCAATATAATGAATATAGCCAAAATTAAATCATATTTTTAGTTTGATTAAATGGCGTTTATTTCTATTTTAATAAATGGAAATAACAAAGGTGAATTACTGATTTCTATTTAAGCAAATAGTCATGCAAGATAACTTCTCTTTTAGAACAATAGGGAAGTAAATGCATGTCATTCATTACTTATCCACAAAATCAGACTTTAACGCGTACTGAGCGTGCCACAGCAATGGTTTTTGAAGATCAAAAATCAAGAGATTTGCTGGATCGTATCGAACAGATTGCACCAAGCGAGGCCAGCGTCCTGATTATTGGCAATACTGGGACGGGGAAAGAACTGGTTGCCCGTCAGGTGCATATGATGAGCCAGCGTAGTCGTGGTCCTTTTGTGGCAGTAAATTGTGGTGCATTTACAGAATCATTGGCGGAAAGTGAACTTTTCGGACATGAAAAAGGTGCATTTACTGGTGCAATCAATAGCAAGGCGGGTTGGTTTGAAGCGGCGAATCACGGCACACTGTTCTTGGATGAAGTCGGTGATTTATCTCCTGCGATGCAGGTGAAATTGTTACGGGTCTTGCAAGAGCGTGAAATTGTTCGCGTCGGTTCACTCAAGCCAATTAAGCTGAATGTACGTGTCATTGCCGCAACCAATGTCCATCTGGATGAGGCAGTTCAAGCTGGTAAATTTCGTGAGGATTTATTTTATCGACTGAATGTGGCATTGCTTAAGGTTTCACCTTTGGCCGAACGTCCCGGGGACATTCTGCCGTTGGCTAATTTTTTTATAGCACAGTATTGCAAACGCTTGGGTTACCCCATTGCGACTTTGAGTCCAAGTGCAGTGCAGAAGCTATTGACCTATGGCTATCCGGGTAATATTCGAGAACTGGAAAATGCCATTCATCATGCCTTATTGGTCTGCAAGAACCATCAAATTCAACCTACAGATTTTTGCTTTGCATCCTTATCCAGTAGTTTGAATTTACGACAAATTTCTGACTTGGAAAAAAGTACACAAACCATTCCACGAACAGATTTATTGCCTAAACAAATGTTGCAGCATGCGCTTCTTAATTTATTTGAGTCCTCCCATGCCTTGAAAAATGAAAATCTTGATCGCTTGATTGAGGAAGCCACGATTCGTATTGCTTATGAATATTGCCATCGCAATCAAGTACAAACAGCAAAGCTTTTAGGGATTAGTCGTAATATCGTGCGTGCACGATTGGTCAAATACGGCTTAGTGGGAAACGATAAAGTAGTCAATATTATGTTGGAAGAGTTATTGGGCTAGTTGTATTCAATAATCAGGTGACAGAAGTTCACCTTTTTATTGGTTGGAAATTACTTTGCTAAAAAAATAATAATCAATGATTGAAAATAAATATAATTTTTTAATCAAAAAATATTCAAAAATAATAGTTCTAAATATTTATGCTTTGCCTAATATGGTGGTACACAATTTAATAAACAGATGCAAAGTGGTGAAAGATGAGTATTCCTCAAATTAATGTGCGTAATCAATTTCGTGGTGTGGTTAAAGAAATTATTGAAGGAAGTGTAGTTTCTGAGGTGGATGTAGAAACACCTGCGGGAGTTTTTACTTCAGTGATTACGACACGATCAGTGAAAAATCTAAATTTAGAATTAGGTAGTGAAGTCATTGTTTTAATTAAGTCTACAGAAGTTGCTTTGGCAAAACTATAGGAAGTCATATCGAAAATATAGTAAAGATTAATCTTATTATATTTTTGATTTCTATTTTAGGGGGCTAAAATGACATCATTAAATGTTGGTTCAGTAAAAATTAATCATCTCAATAAATCATATGGACAGTACCAAGAACATGCTTTAACCGTATTGGATGATATTTCTTTAGAGATTAAAGCGGGGGAATTTGTCAGTATCGTTGGCAGTAGTGGCTGCGGGAAATCAACTTTATTACGTTTACTCGTCGGCTTGGATGATCAATTTGAAGGTAAGATTCTAGTCGATGGACAACCGATTCAAGGCACCAGTCTAGAGCGAGGTATTGTCTTTCAAGATCATCGATTATTTCCTTGGTTGAACGTACAAGATAACATTCGGGTTGCATTGTTAAATCGTAAATTAACGGTTGCTGAACAGAATCAATTGATTGATGAACATATTGAATTGGTAGGTTTGACTAAGTTTAAAGACGCTTATCCAGCACAGCTTTCAGGGGGCATGAGTCAACGTGTTGCGATTGCGAGAAGTCTGATTAATCGACCCAAAATATTGTTGCTAGATGAACCTTTTGGCGCGCTGGATGCACTGACTCGCGCCAATCTACAAAAGGAATTACAACGGATCTGGCAAACCGAAAAAATTACCATGATTATCGTGACGCATGATGTGGAGGAGGCGGTTTTCCTCGGTGATCGTGTTGTGGTGATGCAACCCAATCCAGGTCGAATCAAGCGGATTGTTCCTATTCATTTGCCACACCCACGTGTTCGTGAAGATGTCCGACTTGCTGCGATTAGAAATGATATTTTGACTGATTTTAGTCATGCAGCCGAAGATCATTTAGTTATTCCTGTTGTTAACGATTTTAATCAGTTTCAGTTTGCTTGGTAATCCCAGGTAAGCTGAACTTTATAATCATAAAAATAAATAAATTAATATAAAAATATTGGTTCTTATATTTCACGGTTTGCATATATTTAACTGAATCACTATTTTTTGTGATTGGGGAATCATGAATAAAGCTCGATGCTTTGAAAAATATAATGAATGATCTATAGGAAAGAAAATGACCGTACTCACACAGCTTTCAGCCGCGATCGAAAATGCACCGCGTTGGCATGAATACAAGAAACATAGTTTAGATACCGTGCAAATCACACCAATCGAAGGCGCATTGGGAGCGATTGTAACTGGATTAGATGCCAGCAAACCACAAAGCGGGGAAGTGATTCTCAAGCTGAAAAAGGCATTACATGAACATTTAATTCTGGTTTTCAAGGCGCAAGACTTGCAAGACAATGACTTACTTGCTTTTGCCAGTTACTTTGGCGGAATTTTCCGTCCACCAACAGATGTACCTGTATTGGCAACGCGCAACGATACCAATGCACCACCTGATATCGTGCCTGTATCCAATGCGGTTGGAGAAGGTGATTATACCGGTCATGGCGAACTCACCCCGCATAGTGACCATCACTGGACACCGCAGCCTTCTAGTGGATCCTTGCTTTACGCAATTGAACTTCCAAAAGATGGCGGCGCGACCAGTTGGTATAATACTGTTCAGGCCTATGAAGACCTAGATCAGGAAACCAAAGATGAAATCGAAGGGCTGCAACTGATTACGTATAATCCATTTTTACGCTTAAAGGATAAAAGCCCAATTCCAAAATATCGCTTTTCTGATCAACCGATATTAGGTGCTGCATTCCCGCATCCATTGGTTCGTACCCATTCTGAAAGTGGTCGTCGTGGTATCTATCTGGATGCGCAAACCGAAGTTGAAGTTGTAGGCTATGACGATCAAAAGGGTGCTGCATTGATCGAACGCTTAAGAGCCCATATTGTGCAACCTCAATATCGTTATGAACATCAGTGGGAAATTGGGGATATTGTCTATTGGGATAACCAACTGACCTTACATTCGCGCACAGCCTTTCCAGCCGAGCAACGTCGTTTATTGAAACGTGTTAGCTTGGCGGGTGCCAGACCATTCTAAAGTTATGCTGAGCCAGCGAAAGCTGGCTTTTAATTTCCTGCTTTTGCCAATTCTGCTTCGATATAACTAATAATCATGGTACTTAAACCTTTAACCATTTCATCAAAGCTAATCTGTGGATTGGGTAAGATTAAATGACGAGCCACATTGAAAATACTACTATTAATACTGATATACGCTGTCACGCTAAGATTATTGACCTTTAGGTAACGAGGATGGCGAATCATATACTTCATCAAGACTTCCATCAGTGCCATCTCAATTTGACCTATATATTTTTCATATTTGAGTTCTGTCGCATAGCGTAGACAGATCAGATAGCGGTCATCATCGCGTGTCAGCAGATCACGGAAGGTATAGAAGATCATCTCAAATAAAGGCTCGAGTTCCTGCTCAATCATGATCGGTGTGAGTTCTTTCACCATATCCAAGACTTCTTTGACAAAAGTTCTGGCCATCGCATCATAAATTTCTTCTTTATTCTTAAAGTATTCGTACAGCGAGCCAACACTGACCCCTGCAATATCAGCAATATGCCGCGTGGTGGTGCCGCTGGTACCATTGGTTGCTACTGCAATAAAGCCTGCTTCAATAATGGTGTCTACGGTGACTTTAGAACGTGACTGACGTGGTTTACGAGTTGCCATAAAATCTTATTATTAAAATCCGAACATAACTTCAGATTAACATGCGGTTGAAAGCAGGGGAAGTCCGTGTAAATTAATCCGAACAAATAAAATTACATGCATTTTAATATTTATATTTTATCTGTAATAAAATCTGGTTTCTGAAAGACAGATACAGATTTACATCAATAATCTTTGTTTTTAATTTTAATTATCTATTTGATAATAAATGTAAAAATTAAAATTAAGTTTTTCTTATTTCTATTTTTAAAAATGAACAACGAACAAGTTTTATGAAAAATCTACCTGTTAAAACCTCGAGAATTACCCGAATTGAATCCGAACATAAGATCGGTTTAAAGTAATTTCATATCAGGATCAGGTTCAAAAAAATCTCCCGAATATTTTTTCAGACTTCTCAAGTGAAAAGAAGGATGAAAAGAGATGAACCCGATGCAACGCATGTCAAAGGGCAAATGACGCTCAAGTGAAGTAGGTAGGTGTAGCCATGATTAGCAGCACATTAAAGAAAGGTTTAAGTTTATTTAAATCTAACCCAATAACTGAGCAAATCGATTTTGCGAGTAAAAAAAGTATTCCAATTCGTCACTTGGCCATCGGATTTGAAGGGAAACAAGTTGATCTCTCATTCTATATGAATAATCAATTCGCTACGATTTTCTTCGCGACGCTTTCAGTATTTTTAACTTATGGCGAAGACTTGGTAATTGAAACAGCACGTCACCACCGTGATCAATTGAAAGACCCGATCTTAAGACAACGTGTGACTTCATTGATTGGTCAGGAAGCGATCCATTCCAAACTACATAATGAGTTTAATGATGCAATTGTTGAATTGGATTATCCAGTAAGACTCTATCGTTTCTTGGGTGAACAATTTTTTGATCACATTTTTTTGAAATTCCCGCAACCTTTGAAGCTGTCATTGATGGCTGGGATTGAGCATTTTACTGCTGTACTGGCAGAGTACATGATGGCGCATGAGCAGAATTTCTATTTCTCTGATGATGCGAAAACACGTGCATTATGGATGTGGCATATGCTTGAAGAATCAGAGCATAAAGATGTTGCCTATGATGTTTATCAAACACTGAATGGTAACTATGCATTACGTATTTCAGGCTTCTTCTTGGCTTATTTTACTATTCTTGGATTGATCCCGTTTTCGGCAACCATGGTACCTATTTTACGTAAGCCACAAGAAATGTTGACTTCGAAATTCTGGAAAGATGCACGACGTGGCGTCAAGCTGATCTTTAGTCCGAAGGATGGTGTTTTTGGAAGTACTCAGGGTCGTATTTTTGATTATTTACGTACTGATTTTCATCCAAATGATCATGATGCGACAGCTTATTTTGAATACTACGAAAAGAAACTTTTATCCGAGGGCGGTGCATTGCATCCATTCTTTGTGAAAGAGTTCACGCCTAAGGTGCAAGCGGCTTAAATGTTGAATCATAGGCAAGCCGTATGTTGTGAAATAAAGCTAATAAGTTGGCAAAAAAGCTCAATGTCTTATGAGCAGTTTGGTTCTTGTTGCTGTTATTTCGCTCATGCACTATGCAAATAACCATTCTCAGCTGACCCATGTATGGGGTGCATCCCAACTTAAAGTTGAAGAATTGAAGTCGTTAACGTTGCAGAAATAATCTTATAGACAACGTTACGATTTTTGATGGATGCATTGCTGTCTGATTTTATTTTTACTCTCTATGGGAATTAAGACATGGTCGCTCAAGTTCTTCGAAATGTCTTCTCAGACAAACTCAGTAGCAAATATCAGGGCATTATTCAAAATCTTGCGAATAAGTCACCGATTCCAATTCGCCATTTTGATTTCAAATTCAACCCAGCAGAATTGGATGAAAGATTCTTTTTAAATAAAGAGCTTGCCACCTCTTATTTTCATGCTTTATCCATCTTTCTCACTTTTGGTGAAGATGTAGTAATTGATACTGCACGTCATCATCGTGACTTTATTGAAGATCCGATTTTAAAACAACGACTCACATCTTTGATTGGACAAGAAGCGATTCATTCAAAAATCCACAATCAGTTTAATGATGAAGTCTTGAAAGAAAATGGTTATCCAGTTGAGTTGCTGCGTGCTATTGCAGGGAAGGTTTTCGAATATGGCATCTATAAACTTCCACAATCGTTACAGCTTTCATTGATGGCAGGCATTGAACATTATACCGCTGTACTTGCCGAATTCATGATGCAGCACGAAGAATACCTGTTGGGTTCTCAAGACGAAAGACAGCGTGCCATGTGGATGTGGCACATGTTGGAAGAGTCTGAGCATAAAGATATTGCGTACGATGTCTTCCTTGAGTTATCCGGTAATTACTGGCTCAGAATTACAGGTTTCTTGTTGGCAAGCTTAACCATCCTAGGTGGTGTGTCATTGGGTGGTTATCTAATGCCGTTTGTACGTAAGCCAAGCAACCTGATTAATCCTCGTTATATGAAAGATATTGTGGAAAGCACAGCTTTACTGTTCGGTAGCGAGCGTGGGGTATTTGGAAGTAGCTTTATGCACATTCTTGAATATTTACGTCCAAGTTTTCATCCCAATGACCATGATACTACTGCGTATATGGCGTATTACAAAGAACGTTTATTAAACCCTGAAACTGGTTTATTAAGTCCTTATTTCCTTAAAGAGTTTGTACCACCTGTACGTGCAGCAACTGCATAACTTGGTCCATATCCATACGAAAAGATTGGAAAACAAAGATGAAATTATTCGGGAAAAAATCCAAGCCAAGCCAAAAAGCATTTGCTGTGGTGACTGGCGCAGGAAGCGGGATTGGTCGTAGTTTTGCACTTGAACTGGCAAAACGTGGCGGCACAGTGGTGTGTTCGGACATTAACCTTGATGCAGCAAAAGAAACTGTCAGTTTAGTTGAGGCACTTGGAGCCAAAGCCTTTGCTGTGCAATGTGATGTGGCCAAAGAAGAGCAAGTCAATCAGTTGGCAGAACAGGCCCAACAATTGATGCAGAATCCAGTCACATTGGTGATTAATAATGCAGGGATTGGTCTAGGAGGCAAGTTTGATGAAATGTCTTCTGAAGATTGGCATTGGTGCATGAATATTAATTTATGGGGTGTAATCCACGGCTGCCGTGCTTTTGTACCGAAGTTTAAACAACTTGGACATGGTGCAATTATTAATGTGGCTTCCGCTGCATCTTATACTGCTGCACCAGAAATGACTGTCTATAACGTATCTAAAGCAGGTGTTCGTGCTTTGTCAGAAACACTTTCAGCTGAACTGCGAAAATCGAATATCAAGGTCAATGTGCTTTGTCCAACCTTAGTACCGACCAATATCATTAAAAATGGCAAAGTCCCGCATAAAGGGCTTTTAGATTATGCCCTCACCAATTTGGCTTTTACCACCAGTGACAAGGTGGCCAAACTGACCTTGGATCGTTTGGATAAAGGTGAGCTTTATACCATTCCTCAAATCGATGCCAAGTTGTTTTGGCTAATGAAACGTACTGCACCAAATTTATATGCAAAATTCTTAGGTACATCGTACCGATTTATGAAGTAATTGCCTCGGATAAAAGATTTTAAACACTGAAATAAGATGAACCTCGATTAGCGAAAGGCTTATTTCAGTTGAATGAATAAAGGATATTTTTAAATGACAGCTCAAGCAAAAAAATTAAACTCAGCTGAAGGAAAGGCTTTACCACAACACATCTATGATAGTTTTATCGTAGGCGCGGGGATTTCGGGTATTGCAACTGCAATTCGTCTTGATCAAGTGGGTTATAGCAACTACAAGATCATTGAAAAAGCGACACGCGTAGGGGGAACTTGGCGAGAAAATACCTATCCAGGTTGTGGCTGTGATGTACCATCGGCGTTGTATTCATATTCATTTGCACCAAGCGCAAAATGGAGTCATTTGTTCGCTCGCCAGCCAGAGATTCTGAGCTATTTAGAAGAAGTGAGCGAAAACTTTAACGTCAGCTCAAAAATTGAATTTGGTACAGAGCTATTGAATGCAGCATGGGATAAAGAGCGCAATCTATGGGTGATTGATACCAATAAAGGTCAAAACTTATCGAGAACTGTGGTTTTTGCAACGGGTCCAATTACTGAGGCACAAATTCCAAAACTTGAGGGTTTGGAAACCTTTAAAGGTGAAATGTTCCATTCAGCAAAATGGAATCATGATTACGATCTAACTGGCAAGCGCATTGCTGTGATTGGAACAGGAGCTTCTGCGATTCAGTTTGTTCCTCAGATTCAGCCTTTGGCGAAAGAGTTGTATGTCTATCAGCGTACAGCTCCTTGGGTGGTACCAAAGCCCGACACTGATTTAGGTGATGTTAGTAAAGCCCTGATTGAAAAATTTCCATTGATTCAAAAGACGTGGCGTCAAACTGTTGCTCAGTCTTTAAATGCGATCAATTTTGGTTTACGTAACCCAGCAGTACTCAAGCCTGTTGGAGAATTGGCGAAATTGATTTTACGTTTCCAAATTGAAGATCCTGAGTTACGTAAAAACGTAACCCCAAACTTTACTATCGGCTGTAAACGTCTGTTGTTCGCCAACAATTACTATCCAGCATTACAACAACCGAATACCAAACTGATTCCACATGGATTGGTAAAAGTAGAAGGTAATACTGTGGTGTCTGCGAATGGTGAACGTCATGAAGTGGACGTGATCATTTGGGGAACAGGCTTCGAAGTATCGCATCCTCCTATTGGCAAACGTGTCTCAAATGAGAAAGGCGAATGCCTGAATGATCTTTGGAAAAGCAGTTCACCAGAAGCGTATTTAGGTACCAGTATTGAGAATGTCCCGAATGCTTTCTTGGTTTTAGGACCAAATGTCTTGGTGTATGACTCATTCATTGGTTTGGCTGAAGCACAACTTGATTATATTGTTGATGGCCTACTGAAAATCAAAGAAAAAGGCATCGCCAAGCTGAACATCAAGCCTGAAGTGATCAAGCATCATAATGAACTGGTGCAAAAACATCTTAAAACTACGGTGTTTAATGCGGGTGGATGTAAGAGTTACTACTTGGATGCCAATGGTCGTAACTTTGCTGCATGGCCGTGGTCATTGAAAAAGTTAAAGCAACGTTTGAAACGTATGGACTTAAATGATTATCAAGTGACCTATCAAACTGAAAAAACTAAATAATTTTTAATTTAGTCATTAATAAGCAGTAAATTTTGTCTAGCGATGGAGTTTGCTGCTTATTTTTTGCAAGATAGCAATAAAAATGGGGAATCAAAATGAAAGAAGGACAATCGAGTCGCACAGCAGAAGCAGCCGCAGCATTACGTGCCAATCATTTTCAAAATGCTGAAAATCCAGTCTTTTCTGACCCTTTTGCATTTGAATTAACCAGTAAGGGCTGGAAGAAACTGTTAACCACTTCGGTAACTGTGAAAGTAATGAACTCCGCTGTGTTTAACCGTACTTTTGGTTTATTGACTGGACAGGTGGTTGGGCGTTCAAGATATGCGGAAGATTTACTTGAGAAAGCAATGGCGCAGGGGATTCAACAATATGTGCTCGTAGGAGCAGGCCTGGATTCTTTTACCTTACGACAGGCCCAGAAATACCCACAGTTAAAAATATTTGAAGTAGATCATCCAGATACCCAAGCAGCAAAACAACGCAAACTACGCCAATATGGCGCACTTCCAGCGAATGTTGAATTTGTTGCGATTGATTTTGAAAAAGAATCAATTGTAGATGCTTTAGCACGAAGTACTTTTAAACAGGATCAAGCTGCTTTTTTCTCATGGTTGGGGACGACACATTATCTAGAACCAGCAACAACCTTAAATACGTTGGCAAGTATTTCTCAGATAGCAGCACAGGGAAGTGAAGTGGTCTTGGATTACTCGGTTGACTATCGAGAGTTGGAGGGTATAGAGCGTTTAGGCACCTTGTTTGTGTCGCAATTTACTCGGTTTTTAAAAGAACCACTAAAAGGGCAATTTAGACCAAAGACACTGCATCAGGCAGTAGAACAAATGGGGTATATCGTCACTGAGGATTTATCAGGGGATGGCTTAACTGAACGTTATTTTCATGCACGGTCAGATCATATCCGCCATACTGTTGCGACACATATGTTGCATCTGCAATTGATCAAAGCTTAATTTTTTATTCTGTTGGTACGAAAGAAACAGCCCTTTAATTCTATACTGCGAATTAAAGGGCTTATTGCTTAGCGGCGTTTATTATAAAGCGCTAATGCAGCTGGTAAGTTTTTACGCATATCACTAATACGTTGCGTATTTGATGGATGCGTTGATAAGAACGAGCTACCACCAGCACCATCTAAACGATTCATTTTTTCCCAAAGACTAATCGCCGCATTTGGGTTATAGCCAGCTTTCGCCATCAACATTAAACCACCGTAATCAGCACGGCTTTCCAAGTTACGAGAGTAAGGTAGACCAACACCCACTTGGCTGCCCAAATCGATTGCCGCGCTGCCTAGATCACCTATGCTGCTACCTGCGTATGATTTACCGATACCAATCGCAAGATTTGTTAAAGCCTGAGCACCAATTTTACTTTTTGCGTGTTCTTCTAAAGCATGCGTCATCTCATGACCCATAATTGCCGCAATCTCATCATTGGTTAAATTCAGCTTGTTGACAATACCTGTATAGAAAACTACTTTGCCGCCTGGCGCAACATAAGCATTGACGGTATCTGATTTTAATACAGCCAACTGCCAGTCAAAGCGTTGACCAGTCTGGTTCATTTGGTCTGCATAAGGCTTTAAGCGTTGGAAGACAGTATTAATTCGTTGATAAGTACTTGAGCTGCTATCCAGTTGGTTTTTGGCACGCGCTTCTTGTGTCATTTTAGCGAAGCCTTGTGCGGATTGAGCATTCAAGGTTGCACTGTCAGCACCTGCCATATCTGCGAAAGATGCGCAGCCAGAAATTGTCATTACAGTAACAGCACAAAGGCTCAAAGCTAACTTCTTCATACTTATTCTCTCCAAATCAGTATCTTATGAATATAGTCGTAATTAGGGAGGATTATAAAAAATGTTGACAGCAGTTAACATTCTGAATACCTCTATAATCATTGTAATTATGTAATCAGCAACAGTTATCTGCTTGATTGAAAAACTAAAGCCAGTGACGGGCACTGGCTTTAGTTCGAATTAATTTAATCTTAGATCAAATTAATCCTCTTCATCATATTCTTCTTCAGTAAAAGTATTTTCTTCCAAAGAAGCATCAAAAATTAAGATTGCCTTACCATCAGTTTGAATCATGCCTTGATCTTCAAGCGTTTTGAGTACGCGTCCAACCATTTCACGAGAACAACCCACGATACGACCAATTTCTTGACGTGTAATACGAATCTGACGACCATTCGGCAAAATCATTGCTTCAGGTTGCGCAGATAAGTCAATTAAACAGCGAGCGATACGACCAGATACGTCGATGAATGCAAGATCTGTGACTTTACGCGTTGTATTTTTAAGGCGACGTACCAGTTGAGCAAACACAGCGTAACTTAGATCTGGGTATTGTTTACTTAACTCATGGAAATTGTCATAAGAAATTTCTGCAATTTCACATACATCTCTAGTACGTACTTCTGCGGTACGCTGAGGGTTCTTTTCAAAAAGCCCCATTTCACCAAAGAAGTCACCTGGGTTTAAGTAGGCAACGACGATTTCACGTTCATCATCTTCACGTAAAATAATTGACACTGAACCTTTTAATATTAAATACAGTGATTTTGATTCAGTTCCAGCGTCAACAATCGCGGTGCGTTTAGGGTATCTGTTAATATGAGCACGTTTTAGCAATGCTTTAACTGATTCAGGTAGTTGACCTGGAGACAAAGCATCAGTGCTAAGTTGTGAAAAATTTGAAGTCATGCTTAAAATTTCCGAATTTGGATAAAACCGATCGCACAGGCCCTTGCTAGAGCCTTTTCTACACAGAAGAGATGAAATTCCTTATCAACTCATTTTATGTTAGTGTACAAGAACAGAGTAAATTTATAACGTTTTTCGGGTAGTTGCAATGCAAACAAGTGTACATTGGTTAGAGAATGTTGCTTTTGAGGCAAAATCAGAAAGTGGCCACACTGTGGTGATGGACGGTTCTGCTGAATATGGGGGTGAAAACCGTGGTCCACGTCCTATGGAATTGATTTTAATGGGACTTGGTGGGTGTGCTTCGTTTGATATTGTGACCATTTTAAAGAAATCTCGCCAAGATGTGACGGGTGTCGTATGTCAGCTAAAAGCGGAAAGAGCAGATTCGATTCCAGCCGTGTTCACTAAAATTCATTTACATTTCGTGGTGACAGGTAAAGCGGTAAAAACCAAGCAAGTTGAAAAAGCAGTTGAACTTTCGGCGGAGAAATATTGTTCGGCGAGCAAAATGCTTGCGGACGGTGGTGTTGAAATTACCCATGATTTTGAAATTGTTGAAGCTGCATAAAGCTTAAATTATTAAGTTTTTCTAAAAAGTGATCTATTTTTATAGATCACTTTTTTTATAAGCTTTTCTTTTTATTTTAGAAATAATTGTGGGTCTACCCGAGCATTATTTAGACTCATACCCCAATGTAAATGAGCCCCCGTGACTCGTCCAGTATTGCCCACTAAGCCAAGCGTTTCACCCTGACGAATGCGTTGTCCTTTTTCTACGTTAATTTTACTTAGATGACAGAACATACTGATTAAACCTTGCCCATGGTCAATCAGGACTGTATTGCCATTAAAGAAATAGTTTCCAGTTTGCACTACGATACCATCAGTAGGTGCAATTACTTTTTGACCAGTTGGGGCTGGAATGTCCAAACCTGAGTGTGGAGCACGCTCTTCACCATTAAAAAAGCGTTTACGGCCAAAAGAGTTGCTAAATTTACCTGCTGTAGGGCGGATAAAGTTTGGGAAACTGTTCCATGTACTTTGACTAAAAGAGTTATAAATATCATTTTGCTCTTTTGCTTCACGTGCATAACGATCCAGTTGCTCTTGCTTTGGATTGACATAGTCTTGGTTTTTGACGGTTAAACGCTGCTCAGCATATGGATATGGCTTAAGCTCAATTTGAATTGGACTATTATTGGTTTTTAAGGTGAGTGTCCCTAAAGGCGCGGATAAAGGGATGCCAAACACCGCATAACGTTGGGAACCTTCCTGTGTAATGAGTACAGGATTTTGTTCATAAAAAACTTGAGTGGTATGTGCTTCTAGAGGAATAACCGCGATTCCACCAGCCCGTCTCGAATCTTGTGGCAGTTGCGCATAAGCAACATGAAGCGGCAGAAGACAAGTAGCGACAAGATAAATTTTTTTTAAATACATGGTCATCATGATGAATAAAGAAAGCTGTAAGCTAAAAGGTTCTGCTTAAATGTACAAGTTTGCTGCTGTGCAAAACAGATTAGGTAGCAAAATTATACAAAATATACTTGAAATAGATTGTTTTTGTACCCATATTAATGTCGAGTCTTATATTTTTTATTTTATATAAAATATTGAAAATATATAAATTTTATTTGAAATTTTAAAAAGTGTTCCCATCTAAGTGATAAGTTAAAAATTTGTTGTGAGGAATAACAAGAATGCGATTTGAAAAATTTACAAACCGCTTACAGCAAGCGCTCTCAGATGCACAATCATTGGCTATGGGTAAAGATCACACTGCAATAGCAGGGATTCATATCTTAACATCTTTATTAGAAGAGCCAGCCAATCTGAGTTTATTGCAACAAGCGGGTGCACGTTTACCAGAGTTAAAGCAGAAACTTGAACAAGCGGTGCAAAATGCACCGACTTTGGCAAATCCGACAGGTGATATCAATCTGAATCCTGAAGCGGTCAAGGCTCTCAATTTAGCTGACCGCTATGCACAGAAAGCAGGTGATGAGTTTTTATCTACGGATTGGGTTTTACTTAGCCTGGCAGAAACGGGCGAAACCAAAACTATTTTAAATAGTGTTGGTGTGTCACCAGAAAGTTTACGTAAGGTAATTGAAAATATTCGAGGAAATGACAAAGTCATGAGTAATAATCACGAAGATCAACGTGACTCACTAAATAAATATACCATCGATTTGACTGAGCGTGCCTTGGCTGGGAAGTTAGACCCTGTGATTGGCCGAGATGATGAGATCCGTCGTACTATTCAAGTACTATCTCGTCGTACTAAAAATAACCCTGTACTGATTGGTGAACCAGGGGTTGGGAAAACTGCGATTGTAGAAGGTTTAGCGCAGCGTATTATCAATGGTGAAGTACCAGAAAGCTTAAAGAATAAGCGTGTACTGTCACTCGACTTGGGTTCACTACTTGCAGGTGCAAAATATCGTGGTGAATTTGAGGAACGTTTAAAAGCAGTTCTTAAAGACTTGGCAAAACATGAAGGTGAAATCATTCTGTTTATCGACGAGCTTCATACACTCGTAGGCGCAGGTAAAGGTGATGGCGCGATGGATGCAGGCAATATGCTTAAACCTGCCTTGGCGCGTGGTGAACTTCGTTGTGTTGGTGCTACGACTTTAGATGAGTATCGTCAATATATCGAGAAAGATGCTGCACTTGAACGTCGTTTCCAAAAAGTGTTGGTGGATGAACCAAGTGTTGAAGATACCATTGCGATTCTACGCGGTCTAAAAGAGAAATATGCGACCCATCACGGTGTACAAATTTTAGATTCAGCGATTATAGCTGCTGCGAAAATGTCACATCGCTATATCACTGATCGTCAGTTACCAGATAAGGCAATTGATTTGATTGATGAAGCTGCGTCACGTATCAAGATGGAGATCGACTCTAAGCCTGAAGCTTTAGATAAATTAGATCGCCGTTTGATTCAATTAAAAATGCAGCTCGAAGCGGTGAAAAAAGATGAAGATGTCGGCAGTAAAGCTGAAGTCAATCATCTTGAACAGCAAATTGCGGAAAAGCAAAAAGAGTACAATGATTTAGAAGAGATTTGGAAAGCTGAAAAAACACTGGTTGAAGGTGATAAAAAAGCACAAGTCGAACTGGATCAAGCGCGTAGTGCTTTGGAAAAAGCCAAACGTGAAGGCGATTTGGCTGAAGCTGCACGTTTGCAATATGGAGTTATTCCAGAGTTACAGAAACGCTTAGAGCAAGCTGAAGTTGCAGAAGAAAATGAAGAACCGAAGTTGATTCGGACCAAAGTCACTGAAAATGAGATTGCTGAAGTCGTGAGCGCGGCTACAGGCATCCCTGTGACGAAAATGCTGCAAGGTGAACGTGAAAAACTTCTGAAAATGGAAGAGTTTTTACATAATCGTGTGGTGGGACAAGATGAAGCTGTGGTTGCAGTGTCTAATGCAGTCCGTCGTTCACGTGCTGGCTTATCTGACCCAAATCGCCCAAGTGGATCATTCTTGTTCCTTGGTCCAACAGGGGTCGGTAAAACTGAGTTAACCAAAGCATTGGCAAACTTCTTGTTTGATAGTGATGATGCCATGATTCGTATCGATATGAGTGAGTTTATGGAAAAACACTCTGTCAGTCGTTTGGTCGGTGCGCCTCCAGGCTATGTCGGCTATGAAGAAGGTGGCGTTCTAACTGAAGCCGTACGTCGTAAGCCATATAGTGTGGTGTTGTTTGATGAGGTGGAAAAAGCGCATCCAGATGTGTTCAATATTTTATTGCAAGTCTTGGATGATGGTCGTTTAACTGATTCGCAAGGCCGTGTGATCGACTTTAAAAATACGGTGATCGTAATGACCTCTAATCTGGGTTCACAAGATGTACGTGAGCTGGGTGAAGGGGCGACTGATGATGAGGTGAGAACTGTGGTTATGAATGCGGTAACACAGCATTTCCGTCCAGAGTTTATTAACCGTATTGACGAATTGGTGATTTTCCATTCACTGCAAAAAGCACAGATTCGTGGTATTGCCGATATCCAGTTAGATCGCTTACGTTCACGTTTGAGTGATCGAGATATGGGCTTAACTGTGGATGACACTGCTTTCGATCTATTGATCGATGCTGGTTTCGATCCGATATACGGTGCTCGTCCTTTGAAACGTGCGATTCAGCAACAAGTGGAAAATAGTTTGGCTCAAAAAATCCTGTCTGGTGAATTCCAAGCTGGAGATAACATTTTAATCAAAGGTGAAAATGGTCATCTGATTTTCGATAAAATGAAACTGAGTTAAGCAGAAATTTTTATGTTTGACCAAAAAAGATGGTGATGAAAGTCACCATCTTTTTTTATATTGGTGCAACTGGTCTGATTTTTTCAGGAATATTACCAATGACATTGCGACTTGATGAAAAACTTGATAGTTTCTTGAGCAAATAAGAAAAAAATTCAGGATGAATTGCAATGGAAAATAGCAGACATCATTGCGCATATACTTGTGTAATTTTGTTGATAACCGCTTTATCTTCAATGGCGAATGCTGCACAGCCATTGAATGAGGGAATACTCGCCTTACAAACTGGCGCGCTGAATAATGCGCTCCCCAGTATTATCATTAAAGCTCAGCAAGATGCGTTAAAACCTGAAGAACAACGTTGGCGTTCACAGCGTATCTTAAGTGATAAATATTTAGGTGATATTCGAGTCAATACGATTTTAGACGGGGTACTTTCTTCTCACGAGGAGCAAAAGAAAATATTGGCTGTTGATACAAGAGATAAGGATAAGAGAGAGGCTACGATTAAGCCACATGAACAACCACCTGATCGATTCAGAGTATATGAATTCGATTCAGGCAATGTCCATGTGACTTATAATGATGAAACTAATATTGAGCTTGTTGTCAAATAGCTGGGTGTTGTATTTTCCAAGCACGATGAATCTTTTGATTGCGTTTGAAATCTAGACCAATCGTTTCAGAGGTAATTTCTTCAACTTGATACATCGCCTCAATTTCTTCATCCAGCTCAAAACCGCGATAGTTATTGGAGAAGTACAAAGTCCCATCGCTGGTTAAACGGTTCATTGCTCGTTTAAGTAAGGAGATATGGTCGCGCTGAACATCAAAAGTTCCATAAAACTTTTTCGAGTTCGAGAAGGTTGGTGGGTCAATGAAGATTAGATCATACTGTTCATGGCCTTCTTTTAACCATTCAAAGCAATCACTTGCAAAGAACATATGCTGTTCATCGGCATGATCGACAGTTAAACCATTCAGCACAAAGTTTTCTTTTGACCAATTTAAGTAAGTATTGGATAAATCGACACTGGTCGTACTTGCTGCGCCACCTAAAGCAGCATGTAAACTTGCTGTAGAGGTGTAGCTATAAAGATTTAAGAAATGCTTGCCACGTGCTTCTTTGGCAATTCTCAGACGAATTTGACGGTGATCCAAGAATAAGCCCGTATCTAAGTAGTCGGTCAGGTTCACTAAAATTCGTGCGTCACCTTCTTGAACAATAAAGCGCTTAGAAGCTGTACTTTGCTTGGTATATTGCGTCGTACCTGCCTGCCTTGCACGTGTTTTGATAAAAATAGCATCACGGTTTAAGCCTGTTACAGCACGGATTGCAGCAAGACCAAGGTTAAAACGCTTTTTAGCTTTTTCTGGATCAATGGTTTTCGGTGGTGCGTATTCTTGCACATGCAAACGATCGCCATATAAATCGACTGCTATATTGAAATCAGGCAAATCTGCATCATAAAGACGTAAACAGTAGACGTTCTCTTTCACCGCCCATTTTTTCAATGCCTGCATATTTTTCTGCAAACGATTGGTAAAGTCTTCAGCACCTTCAATTTTTTCAAATTGTTGTGGTTGCCAAGAAGCTAAAAATGGTTGGGTAACTGTTGCAGGCTTCACTGTACCAAAACGAACGTAAATTGGTAATTTACCATTCATCAAACGTAAAATTTGTGGATCGTTAAAAGCAAGAACATCAGCTTGTTCAACTTGAGCAGCAATAATGGCTGCGCGTTGATTTGGGAAATTCTTTTGTAATAGGGCAGATAAGCCTAAGTAGAGTGAGCGGTTAGACGCTTTGTCACCTAAACGTTCACCATACGGTGGGTTGGTCACGATAAAGGCTTTTTTACCTTCAGCATGGAAGTCATCCCAGTCTGCTAAAGTGCGTTCTTCAATTTGGATCTTATCCAGTAAATTTTCAAAGCCTGCGGCAATGATGTTTTGACGTGTAGCTTTTACTGCTTCCCAGTCTGCATCATAAGCATAGAACTGTGGTAGTGGCTGCTGTAATGCTTTTTCATGGCGTTCAGCAGCTTCAGCTTTGAGTGTCATCCACAATTCATTGTCGTGTCCATGCCAACCATTAAAACCAAAACGGCGAACTAAACCGGGTGCACGATCAGTCAAAATTAATAAGGATTCAATAATAAATGTACCTGAACCACACATTGGGTCAAGGATAATGTCAGGCTGATATTGCGCGAGTTGTGCTTTTTGTAGAATCGCAGCCGCCAAATTTTCTTTGATTGGTGCTTCAGTCATAAAACGGCGATAGCCACGTTTATGTAAAGAATCACCTGAGAGATCTAGGCAATAGGTGTGTTCGGTTTTACCTGCCAATGCGTACAGTGTAATTTCTGGTTGCTTAATATCAATACTTGGACGCTTACCGACTGCTTCCATAAAGGAATCTACAACACCGTCTTTTACACGCAAGGTCGCAAATTGTGAATTTACCTTAATGTCACGTTCTATATGCAAGCGAACTGCAAAGGTACTTTGTGGTGCAAAAATGAGTGACCAGTCAAAACTGATTGCACCTTCATAGAGTTCTTCGGCTACATCACGAGCATCGTGCGTGTGTTCCAATTCATGTGTATGAATCGGTAAGAGCACTCGAGAGGCTAAACGAGACCACATACAAATGCGGTATGCATTTTCCAATGTACCTTTAAATACTAAACGCCCTGCAAAACGCTGGATATTTTGAATGCCTAAATCTTCAAGCTCTTGTTGTAGTAAGGTTTCAAGCCCGTCCGCACAGGTGACCCAATAGTCTGTTAGACGTGGTTTAGCGTTCATTCAAATTTCCAAAACATTTTTAGCAATCGGCTATTTTAACTGATTTTTATTGGTTCTGTCGGTGCATATTTGTTTGATTGTCAGGTTTATCACCTAATAATTACACTTTTTTAGCTATTGGGCTTAGATAACACGGTATTACAAGTGCGATGTATTTCATTTTTATCAACTATTTTATTAAATAGTTGGTACATCTTTTGCTTTTAAATTTGCAGCACATCAGTGAACGATTTTACTTAAAACTGATGAAATTTAAGAATTTTAATTTGATGGCTGTGAGGATGTTATGAAAGAAAGCATGAATAGCGAAGTATCGGTCAATGCTGAAGCTTTTACGATTGCAACTCAAATGTATGTCCGTTTAAGACGAGTTTGTGGTCGTGTGATTGATGTAATGTATTTAGTCAATAATCAAGATTATGCTAAACATGTGCTTGAAGTTGCCCTAGCAACTGAGGATCAAGAATTGGCACGATTTGTAGCTCGTTTAAGTCCATTGATTGATCTATATGCCGAGCCAAGTTTTGCCGCACTAGAAGTAAAAGCCGAAGCTAAAAAAGTAAAAGCTGAGGTTTTAGAAACTTATTCAGTAGAAGTCACTGAAGAGGAAATATATCAGGCGCAGGTTCATCATCATTATATTGGCGCGTTACGCTAAGCGCTAAGTCTTTTAAAGAATAGAAAATAAAGGATGTAAGAGGGGAATTACATCCTTTTTACTTAAGTGCTGAAAACTTCAACTACGAATGAAATCTAAAGTCTGTATAATGCGTTAACTTAACGTGTTAGGAATCTCTTATGCACTTGGCGGCATTGCATACTTTGAGTCAGATCCAGCTCAATCAACAAGGAAATCTAAAACACTTTTTAACAATTGAAGGTCTTTCCAAAGAAACTTTAACTAAGATTTTAGATACAGCGCAAAGCTTTTTAGATGAAAATAATAATTTGATCAACCGTCCGTTACTTGAAGGGCTGACGGTCATGAATCTATTCTTTGAAAACTCCACTCGTACTCGTACCACCTTTGAGGCAGCTGCAAAACGTTTGTCTGCCAATGTCTTGAATATAGATATTGCACGTTCAAGTACCTCTAAGGGTGAAACTCTGCGTGACACACTGTGGAACTTGGAAGCAATGGCCGCGGATATTTTTGTGGTTCGCCATTCATCATCTGGTGCAGCACACTTTATTGCTAAAGATGTGTGTCCGAAAGTTGCGATTATTAACGCGGGTGATGGTCGTCATGCGCATCCAACCCAAGCAATGTTGGATATGTTGACCATTCGTCGTGAAACTAAAAAGCCTTTTGAAGAATTAACCGTTGCGATTATCGGTGACATTAAACATTCACGCGTGGCTCGTTCAAATGTTGCAGCATTACAAACATTGGGTTGTAAAGATATTCGTGTGATTGCACCGAATACACTTTTGCCAGTGGGCTTTAATGAATATGGTGAGCACGTGCGTCTGTTTAACAAAATGGATGATGGTGTGAAAGACTGTGATGTGATCATTGCATTGCGTATTCAAAATGAGCGTATTGATTCACCAGCTTTATCTTCACAGGCTGAGTTTTACAAAATGTATGGCCTAAATAAAGAGCGCCTTGCATTGGCTAAACCTGATTGTATCGTGATGCATCCAGGGCCGATGAACCGAGGCGTTGAAATTGATTCAAGTGTTGCGGATGGTGATCAATCGGTGATTTTGAAACAGGTCACCAATGGTATTGCAGTTCGTATGGCAGTACTTGCACTTGCGATGCAAGGCCAGTTACAAGAACAAGGTTTAATTGAAGCGATTGCACTGTAAGGGATAGAACACATGAGTATTGTAAAAATTGAAAATGTCCGTGTGCTCGATCCAATTCAAAAAACTGATCAAGTCAAAACGGTTTATCTTGAAAACGGTAAATTGATTGATGCAGTAGATCAAGTCGATGAAAGTATTGATGGGCAAGGTAAATGGTTAATGCCAACCATGGTGGACTTGTGCGCGCGATTGCGTGAACCTGGCCAGCAACAACATGGGACTTTAAAATCAGAAGGTAAAGCGGCACGTGCCAATGGTATTTTGCATGTGATTACACCACCTGATTCTAAGCCGATTGTTCAAGACAACGGTGCTTTAATTCATGGTCTAATTGAAAAAGCACAATTAGATGGTGGAATTTATCTACAGATTATTGGCGCGCAAACCCAAGGTTTGAATGGTAAACAACCTGCCAACATGGCGGGATTAAAGAAGGGCGGCTGTACTTCGGTTTCAAATGCCAATGCTGCTTTTGAAAATGATGATGTGGTGATTCGTACACTTGAATATGCTGCTGGGTTAGGTTTGACGGTGATCTTCTATGCGGAAGAACCACAAATTGCCAAAGATGGCTGCGCACATGAAGGTTTTATTGCGTCTCGCCAAGGCTTGCCAATGATTCCTGCGATTGCTGAAACCGTCGCAATCGCAAAATATTTGTTGATGATTGAAGTGACAGGTGTAAAAGCACACTTTGGTCTCCTATCTTGTGGCGCATCTGTTGAACTGATTCGTATCGCCAAAGCCAAAGGTTTGCCTGTGACTGCCGATGTTGCGATGCATCAACTGCATTTAACAGAGCAATTGACTGACGGTTTTAATTCACTTGCACATGTGCGCCCGCCGTTGCGATCTGAACAAGATAAAGCTTTATTGCGCCAAGGTGTTAAAGACGGTGTGATTGATGCGATTTGTACTCATCACGAACCATTGAGTAGCTCTGCTAAAATGGCTCCTTTCGCTGAAACGCAACCGGGTATTACTGCATTTGATACTTATGTCGGTCTCGGTGTACAGCTGATTCAAGAAGGTGTATTTGAGCCATTAGAATGGGTTGAAAAAGTCACGTCAATTCCAGCACAAGTTGCCAATATGACGGAACGCTGGCAGCAAGAAGCGGGCTGGGTCTTGGTTGATCCAGAACTCAAATGGACTGTTTCTAAAGAAACCATTGTTTCTCAAGGCAAAAATACACCCTTACTTGGTCAGCAGTTGACAGGTAAAGTATTGGCGACTTTTGCATAAACGAATGTGAAATAAGCAGAATAAGACACAAAAGTCTTATTCTGCTTTGTAAAGTGTGATGTAGATATTGTATTTAAATTTTACAAATGTAGATAAAAATAAAAGAATTAGATTAAAGTAATAAAATAAATGAGATATACCTTACATAAAATTATAAAAACGAGAAATAAATTATTTAAATAATTGGAGCTTAATAACATGTCTATAAATCCAATGGAGTTACTTAAACAAAAAGTTTCATCTGTGATTGTGAACGACCAAACTTGTTTGGTAAATGAAAAAAATGATGTCCTATCAAGGTTTTATCCTGTTTTTTGCATCGCTTTTTAGAAAAGCCTGAATTGGTCGATCAATTAAAAGAAAAGCTTACCCCATCTATCTTTGACTTGTTGGAAGGAAATGAACGGGTAAAAAATGCATTGCTTTTGAGGTTGGCGGCAGGAAAAGTTTCGGTTGCAGAGGTTGAACTTACGTTAAATCGAGCAATCCCAAAAAGTTTGGCTGTGCTTTCGAATGAGGTTGGAAATGATGCAATCAGTATTATTTATTATCTGAGAGAACATAAACAATCAATCTATGCATTATTGCCAACGTGGTCTGATGAAGTACTTTCGCTTCTAAATGAAGTAGCTGTTCCAGTACAGTCTATTCAGGAGGAGCCAATAGAACTTGATCTGCCTCCTGCGAAGAAACCCTATCGTTTTTTTCCATTTCTAACGCTGATTTTTGCAAGCTTTTCATTGATTTGTTTATATCAACTCAGCAAGTGAAAGAATGGATCATTGTAGATAAGCAGCTTCTATCATGTGCTCCACTTTGTAAAGTGTGATGTAAGTATTGTATTTAAATTATATAAAAACGAATAAAAAACACACAAGTGATTAGAATGAAACAGCATTAGTTTGCGTGTAGTTCGCATTTTTCTTAAGCGATCTGAATATTATAAATTTAATGAGTTGGAGTGAATAACAATGTCAATAAACCCAATGGAATTGTTAAAGCAACAAGTGACCTCTGTTGTTGTCAGTGGTCAGGACAGTTTGGCGAACGAAAAAAGTGCGCTGTTATCTAGGTTCTATCCGATTTTTCTTTCCGTATTAGCAGCAAAACCTGAACTTATTCAGAAACTCAAAGAATCAATCTCACCTTCTTTACTCGATTTATTTGGTCACAATGATCAAGTTAAAAATGCACTCTTGTCTAATCTAGCAGGGGGGCAGATTCCACCTGCTGAGGTAGAGCATACTTTAAATCAAGCAATCCCAAAGAGCCTAGTTGCTTTAACCAATGAGGCTGGAAATGATACACAAAGTATTGTGAATTATTTAAAACAGCATGCCGATTCAATTCGCTCACTTTTACCAGCTTGGGCTGTTGGTTTACTTGCACCTTTGGGGCTGGTCTCTAGTAGCTCGGCATCAGTTTCTAATTTGGCAAATACCGCCACCACGACAGGGACTAAATGGTTACCTATTGTGGCTGTGATTATTCTAGCGTTGTTGGTCGCGTGGTTATGGAAGTCATGTCAACATAAACAAATGGCTGTTCCAGTCAATAATGAGGATTCTTCTGCATCACAAGTAAGTGCTGATGTGGCGCCTGCAAGCTTATCCTTAAGTACTGATGCCAATGGTAAGGTTGCACAATGTCAGGTGGGTGTTGGCGATCAAGGATTTTTGGCAAGTATTCAGTCCAAAGTCAAAGAGATTTTCTCTTCCAATCAAGACTGTAGTGTAGATACGGCATCAACGCATGCGGCAACATTTACTGATCAAGCAGGTCTGGCTGGTGTTTTGGGTTTGCTGAAAGGTGTTCCCAATGTTTCACTGGATTGGGTTGGCGATAAAATCACCTTGAAAGGTGCCGATACAGCCAAACTGAATGAGTTGCTTGGCAAAATCAAGGGGCTTGTGCCAAACACAGAGGTGATTGTAGAAGCACCAGTGAGCGCAGCCGATTCAGTCAGTAATAGTTTAAATGCCGCTCAAGATGCATTGGCCAATATTGATACCAATAAAGTTGATATTAATGAGGTGATTAAAGCACTTAATTTACAAATTATTAATTTCGCCACAGGATCAAATCAGATTCCTGATGAAAATAAAGCAATTTTAGATAAAGCTGCGACTTTACTGAAAACAGCCAAAGACGCAAAACTAACCGTTGCTGGTTATACTGATTCGACAGGTAATGCTGATAGTAATAAAGCCTTATCACAAAAACGCGCTCAAGCCGTGGTTGATTATATTGTGAGTCAAGGCGTTGATGCAGCTCAATTGACTGCTGTAGGGCATGGTGCAGATAACCCAGTTGCAGATAATGCAACCGAAGAAGGCCGTTTTAAAAACCGCCGTATTGAGTTTTCAGTGACACCATAATTCATGATTCAGATATGATTTAAAAAGGAGTTATTTTGTAATAACTCCTTTTATTTTAACTATTTATTCGGGTTAATAAGATTCTAGATCCGTTTGAGTGAATAAAATCCAAGAAAAGACTCGAAAGTATAGATTTAAATTGAGTAGAATACGCCCGAAAAAAACAAGATAATAGGGTATTAATATGAATAAGCTTTTTATATTCACTACTTTAACAGCCGCTGTTTTATTAACAGGTTGTGATAAGTTCAAACCGAAAGATAAAGTTGAAGAAACTGATGCAGCAGTGGTTGCGGAGTGGAGTTGTACCAATCAGGACAACCTTAATAATATTCAGGCTGCGTTAAAGAAAGCATATTTAAAACAAATCGAGCGTAGTTTGCGTGACAGTGAATATCAGGCGGACTATACAATTTTAGATACCATTAATAAAGGTTTAAAGTTCGAAATTAAAAATGTGCGTACATTAGATGCCAGTGAAACTGAACAGACATCTAAGACGTTATTAAGTTGTGAAAGTCAGTTGGTGGTTTCTTTTCCTCAAGGCTTACAGAAACGTGCTGAGAATGCCTACCTAGAGGAACAAAAATATCAACACGATGGTGAGGATGAAGACCCAAGAACGTATACCTTAAGTGATTACTTCTCAGATGGGGATTATCCATTAACGCTCGAAAATGATCAGTTACGTGGTGAGTTTTCTTATAATTTGACTAAGACTGATAAAGATGGCTTGGTATTCAATATTCCAGATCAAAATTCTGTGATCGATGGCGTGGTCTTTATGGCGACCAAAGCCGTGCAATATGTCGCTTACTTAAAACAAAATCGTTTAATGGAACAGAGCAGCGAACAGGCACAAAAAGAATATGATGCAGAGTCTTCTGCTCAAATGGAGTTGGCGCAAAAAGCGATGGATATTCGCAAGAAAGAGCTAGATGCTGAAAAATTGAAACAGGTTGAGCGCTTAAACCAAACATGGGATAAATTTAGTCCCGAGCAAAAGGCACAATTGCAGCAAGATCAAGCAGATTGGTTTGAAAAGCGTGATGTTGACTGTAAGGTATTGTCACAGAAAAATGTATATGACATTCCTGAAAAAGATCGTGAGACTTACCAGAAACAATCCAGCTATTGGAATGATGCAATGCGTAAGCAAGACCAAGAGATGCAGTACACTAAATGCTTTACGCAACGTACTATCGAGCGCATTGTCTATCTGAATAATGTCAATTAAGTGAGCAGTAAAGAAAAGGACGAATTGATTCGTCCTTTTTTTATTGGCATGCTTAAGCCGTCATGATGAATAGATAGAAATTATGCGTATTACATTGATTGGTGCAGGCCGTGTGGCGACACATTTAGCCAAGGTGTTGCAGTTACAGCATCAAATTGTTCAGATCTTCAGCCGAGATTTACAACGCGCAGAAACACTTGCAGATCAGGTTAATGCGCAAGCAATTACTGAGCTTCAACAGCTTGATCCGCAAACCGATTTAGTGATTATTGCGGTGAGTGATCAAGCAATTTCGAGTGTCATTCAAGCGATTACACAATATTTGCCAGACAATCTCATCGTTCATACTTCAGGTAGTACAGACTTAGCGATACTTGAACAGAAACATCCGCGAGCTGGGGTTTTATATCCACTGCAGACCTTTAGTTTTGAAAGAGCAGTGAACTGGTCTGAAACCCCTTTGTTTGTCGAAGCAGTTCAAGCACAAGACTTAACATTATTAACTGATTTGGCAAACAGTTTAAGCCAACGTGTTTATCAATATAGTTCAACACAGCGTTTAACTTTACATTTGGCGGCAGTGTTTGCTTGCAATTTTAGTAATTATTGTTATGACATGGCTAAGCAAGTGGTCGATGCCGAGCAGGTTGATTTTAGTTTGTTATATCCTTTGATTCTAGAGACTGCAAATAAAGCGACGACCAATAATCCCAAGGATATGCAAACAGGTCCTGCGATGCGAGGTGACCAAAATATATTAAATATGCATCGCCAATTATTAGTAGATTCGAATCGAACTGACCTACAGGATATATATCGTTTAATGAGTGAATCCATTTTAAAACGACATCATTAAACAGGCTTAACAATAATGATACAAAATAGACAAATTAGTCTATTTTGTATAACATGCCTAAAATTTTATTTAATATTTTATAAAAAGATGTTGGCTAATATATTTCAAGCTTTAGACAGTCTCGGTCTTACAGCACAAAAACGTGCGATTCATATTCAATTTTCTAATCAAAATTTAAATTCGCAGGTTTTTCTGCAACGTATTGATGGCCAGCATCAACTCAATGATGGATTTAAGGCAGAACTGATCTGCCTATCGACCAATGCCACCATTCCACTGAAACAATTTATTGGTAGCCAAGCTGCGATAGATAGCGTGACCGATCAAGGTCAATTGACCCGTGTCACAGGCATTATCACCCAAGCCTTACAAGGCCAGTCTGACGGTAGCTTAACCTTATATAAGCTAACACTCGAAGACCCAACCGCACTATGGAAACAACGCCGTAACAGCCGCGTGTTTATGAACAAGAGCGTGCGCGATGTGGTGGAAGTTGTCTTTAAAGAATGGCAGAGCAAAAGCCCTTTATTTGCATCGAGCCTAACGCTTGACTTAAGTGGACTCGGGCAAGACTATGATGTCCGACCTTTCATTATGCAGTCCAATGAAAGTGATTATGACTTTCTCACCCGCTTGATGAGAAGTGAAGGGATTAACTGGCTCATCGATGAAGCGGAGCGCACAGTTCCTCTCAGCAGTGCCGCTATCCAAGCACAAAAAATGCGTTTGATTGATGATAATAGCCAATACCAAGCGCTCGATCGTCGACAGATTCGTTACCACCGCAGCAGTGCCACTGAACAGTACGACAGTATGACCAGTCTGGTAGGACAACGTTCATTGCAACCGAGTAGTGTCCATGTACAACTTTGGCAAGCCGATGCCTTAGAACAAGAAGATGGTGCAGGTAGTGTGCAAAGCACGCACAAACACAGTGATCAACATGACAATGCCAGTCTAGGACTAGAACAGGCATGGCATTTCTCTCCTGCATGGATGCAAGACCTCAATGGTGAAGATGGAGCAACCCAATCGGGCAATGCGCAGATTGAAAAGCTCAATCAAAACTTGGGTCAATACTATGACTTACAATCAAAGCAGTTCGTTGCGAATACTACGGTGCGAGACACCCATGTGGGTTACTGGTTTGAATTAGCCGAACATCCTGAAATTGATCAACACGATGGTGCAGACAAAGAATTCCTGATTACAGGCAAAAACTTCTATAACCAAAATAACTTGCCTAAAGATCTACATCAACAGATCAATCAACTATTAGCACAAAGCAATTGGCAGCCAACCCAACAAAGCAACACAGAAGAACGCCAAGCTAACCAGTTAATCCTGCAACGCCGCAACATCAAAACTGTACCCGAATTTAACCCATTGCAACACCGTCCAGCCGCTTCACCGCAACGTGCCAAAGTGGTCGGACCAAGTGGTGAAGAAATCCATGTAGATGAATGGGGCCGTATTAAAGTTCGTTTCCTGTTTACCCGAAATGATGATCATAGCCATGATGGTGGTGCAGGCGCTAATGACAACGACACCGATTCAGCTTGGGTCGATGTACTGACGCCTTGGGCTGGTGAAGGCTATGGGGCGCGCTTCCTGCCACGTATCGATGAAATCGTAGTTATCGACTTCTTTGATGGCAACATTGACCGTCCATTTGTAGTGGGACGTATCCATGAAGCACATCGTAGTCCAACCAAGTTCGACAATGCAGGTAAGCTGCCAGACACCAAGAAACTGGCAGGGATCAAGTCCAAGGAATATCAGGGTGAAGGCTTTAACCAACTGCGCTTTGATGACACCACTGGACAGATCAGCGCCCAGCTCCAAAGCAGTCATGCTGCCAGCCAACTTAACTTAGGTAAACTCAGTCATCCGAAAGACAAAGCAGAAAGTGAAGACCGTGGTGAAGGTTTTGAACTACGTACTGACCAATGGGGTGCAGTTCGAGCTGGAGAAGGGTTACTTATTTCCACGCATAAGCAGGATCAAGCGCAAGGTGAACTCCTCGATGCGCAACCCGCCAAGCAACAGCTTGAAGGCAACCAAAGCAATGCCAAGGCACTCAGTGAAGTTGCCAAGAATCAGCAGACCGATGAAATTGAATCCGTTGAGCAACTTAAAGCATTTGCTAATGAAATTGAGTCTGATATTGCTAAGTTTAACAAGGCAATGCTGTTATTAAGTTCACCTGTGGGGATCGGTCTAAGCACTAATGAAGATATTCATTTATCCGCGGATGGACAGATCAACCAGTTTGCGGGTGATAGCATAAATCTGAGTACGCAAAAGAATTTGATTGCCCATGTCAGTGGTAAAGCGAGTTTATTTGCCGCGCAAAATGGTATTAAACAAGTTGCGGCAAAGGGTAAGTTTGAGATGTTGGCACAGGCCGATGGAATGGACTTATTAGCAAAACAAGGCATCCAGATTATTTCGACTGAAGATCGTATTGAGATCACCAGTCCTAAAGAGATTGTGATTACTGCGGGCGGCTCTCAGATCAAGCTGAATGGTTCAGGTATTTTCCCTATCACAAGTGGCAAATTTGAGGTGAAGGCGGGGCAGCATTTGTTTATGGGTGGGGCATCGGTGAATGTCCCTGCAATTGATTTACCAGATTGTTCTGCGAAACAGCACACAGCTGCGACCAATGGTGCTGCATTGGTTGAGATATAAAATGTCAGATTTATTTAACTTAGATACACCGATTGAAGTAGTTGATGAAGATTTACTGCTATCTAGATTTGAACATATTTATAAAGAGAATCGAGTTATTGATTTCATTATAGATCGGACTGTTGAACCTGATTTGTTTAGTGAAATTATTGATGATTTTGATCCTCTCATTTCGGTAGAAAAAGTTTTTATCGCTAAGCCGATTACACGGGGGACAAAACAGCCTCTTGCTCTGCTAAGGCTTAAAAATGATATTAAATTCTATGAATATGCGCGTAAGATTGTCGAAATATTGTTAGAACAACTGGCTTATACATCCACACGTCAGATTATTTGCGGTTGGGGATATAGTGAACATTCATTAGATGGTTTAAAAATCAAATTTCAAAAAAATTTAATTGCTAAGTCAGAAGGCTCTGCCCAAGCCTTTGTTCTACGTTGGTATGATCCTCGGGTTCAGTATGTTTTTCAAAATATGGCGCCAGAGGTTCTTTATCATCATTATTTGGCGGATTATAAAATTTGGGAGTACCTCCACCCTAAGGGAATTTTCACCAAAGCACCTGTAGCCTATACGTTTAAATTTAATAATATTTTTCCAAAACAGGTAATTGATTTTTTAATGATGTGTGAAGACGTGAACAGCATTAATAAATATCTAGTTAATAAAAATATTCCGTCAAATCAAATCGAGCCTATGTTGACCTATGAACACCTGATTTTGATTAAAGGTAATTCAGCCAATGTTGAGTTTAATGTGATGAGTGAGCTTGTATATTGGTTCTATAAAGTCGGTTCAACTTTGACTGAGCATGAAGACATTAAAACTTTATGGCATAGAGAAGATTATGAGCAAATGCTTGAAAAGCTCAATACAGATTCAACTTTGCAAGCCAATGTTTTAGAAAGAGATCGTGTAAATGGATAATAATTCAACTAAAAAACTTCCCCCTTATTTACAGAATGCACAAAACAATCAAGCAAATAAAACTGTTTCTTGGGGACAGAATCTTAAAAAATACGATTTAGCCAAGATTGAACAAAAGAAAGTTGAATTACCTGCCAATCAATCTAAAGGCGCACCCAAAGCAATTGCAGTAAAACAGCTTTCTTCAGAAGGGGTAAATGAGCAAAAAAAGGATTGCCCATTCTGTCATGCAGAAGATGATAGTTTTTTTCTATTTCCGACACGCTATGCTATCGCTAAGAAAGCGGATACCCAAGCGGTTTCTCTACCTGTGCATTTGAATAGTTATGTAGGTGAGAAGACCATTGCTTATTCGAAGTACACATTAAAATATTTAAATACAGGTTATTTATATGCCTTTGTTGAGTATGAGAATGGAGCAACCCGATGGTTGGGGTATCGTGTCAATGAAGAAGGATTTCTAGCAAAGCTCAAGAATATTTTTGACCCGAATTGTGCACCGACGCCTTATGGTTGTACCAATGAAAAACACTTTGCAAATAGCTCAATGATTTGTCTTGCGCCTTTTCAGAAGTCAAAGGCAAAAACTGCCTATCTTCTATTTTCAAAGGGATTTCTTACACAAGCAAGATTAAAACTCTACCAAGCAAATCGTGTTAGTTATGCCAATGAAAAGAAATGGCAGAAGATTGATTTAAATACTTGGCGAGGAGGGCAAAAATCAAACTTTTGTTATAACCAGCAAATTTTTGATCGTCATGTTCCTACACCTAATTTTGCAAAATTTGGTAAGGCCAATCAAACCAGAAAGCAAAAAATTTCAGGTAAATTTGCCCAGTTTCCAAAAGCGGTATGTGGCGTTGCTATTTATGATGCTTTAGGAATTGCCATTGATTTAAATGAAAGAAGAAATGATCAATTTATTGAATTAACAAAATTCATGAATACCTATAAAGATGGTATTAGTAATCAGCAGCGCTTTAATAGCATTCCTTTAATTGAATCGATTGAAGAAGGCTTAAAAAGAAAAGCCTTACAAAGTGCAAAAAATTGGGCAGAACACACTAAAAATGTTGATATGAAATCAATCGATGCCCAATTGAACCAACCTTATAGCGAACGTAATTTTCAAATGCATCAACAGAACCTTGAGCAGATGAAAAGAAAAAATCCTGAGCAGTACAAGTTTACCGAAAAAGCGCGTAAGGATTATTTTGCACAATATGGTATGACCCCACCAAACTCTGCCAAACAGGCTTATGAACAGCAAAAGGAAATCGCTCAACAGAAGGCAAAAGCACTGGAAAAGGCAAAGATTGAAAGCAATACCGCTTTTGCAATGAATCAGTGGGAGAATAAATATAAGCCTTTAGTCAAATATGATGAGATGCAGACATTTAAATCGAATGTTGCTACAAAGACTAAAAGTGGAATGGACAACGCAAATGTGGTGGGTGCTGATCATTTGATTTGGCTGAAATCGTCTCAATTAGTACAAGAGTTACACGCCTTTGATCCAGAAGATAAAATAAGTGGCTTTGTTTTTTATGAATACATGATGCAGGCCGTTGCTGGTACAGGCGTAACAAAGGCAGGCGCGACTCAGATGGATGGTTGGATTACCAAGCGTAAAGTCGAGCCTGATAATGTGTTTATGCGAGCGGTTCTTTATAACCAGAAATCTGCTATTGATTATTATAATGATGGTACGCAAAGCTTCTTTGCATCCGTTGTAAATTATACCGATTGGACAACAGGACAGAGTACCTATAAGCAGTTGATTGTTACTATTGCTGCTTTAGATGCGGCATGGGATGAATGGGCATCTAATAATGCCAACAAGCATTATATGCCCGATTTTGATAAGACTTTTGTGGGTCGTGTAGGGCGTTGGAGCGCAGAGTTTATTCGTGTAGCAGCACAAAAAGCCAGAAGTACCAGTCTCGACCGTTTAATTGCCACACAAATTTGCTGCTTTTTATATGCTCGTACGGGTGTATTTAGTAAAGGTGTAAATTTGCATTCACTGATGTTGTTTGCAACTCCGGGACTAGATCCGCAGCGGCGAGATCCAAAGGTCAGCAATGCAACTTTAGATTCAATTTTAAATGACAGCAAAAACAAAGGAACTGCACGGGTTGCATCTTTTGTCATGGTGTTAGAAGCAATTAATTTAATGTTCCAATTAAATAAAACTATAGATTCTCAGCAGCAGTTGCAAATTTTAGGAGGAGCATGTGGCTTAATCACCGCCAGTTTGGAATTGGTTGGCGTTATTACAGTAACAACCAAAACTGCTACACATAACTTAATTAAATTCGCCGCAAATAGTTTTGCAATAGCTGGTAGTGCATTCTTTTCATTATACGATCTTAGAGCAGCAATGAGCAGTAATGATAGTTTCCTCGCGGTTGTTTATTTTGTTCGTGGTGGTGTGTATTTTGGTTTAGCTTTAAGCTATACGAAAATCTCCATTGATTTTCTACAAAGTGCAGGGAATGCGTTAAAAAGACCAGCTCTGATTAGTTTTTCTAAATTATTAGTTAAATCAAATTTTTACCTAATGATTACACGTATAGGTTCTGTTGTTTGGTTGGCTAGATTTAATATCATTATTCTAGGGCTAACAGCAGTTGAAATTATTTATAAAGTTTATTTTGCAGATAATGCACTTGAAGATTGGTGTAAAAAATCAGCCTTTGGTATTAATGTAGTGAATTTTGAGAATGAAGCAAAAGAGCTTGAGGTTTTTAATCAAGCATTTGTAGAGGTCGTTGGAGTGTAAATATGAAAGTAAAATATGGGACAATTAAAAAACTCCAATTTGTTGATGCAATTGTTGGTGAGTTACCAAAGCTGAGATCTCAAGCAGCAGCGACGGCTTTAGTATCGATGTTTGCAGAATCTGGAGGGATGGGGGCAGCAGCAACTTTAGCTGGGGTAAATGGGTTTCCAGGTTACTATATTCATTTCTATATTGATGATGTTGAGTTTTATGCAGCCTTTACAGGTCTATTTTTCAAAGAAGGAGAAGATATCTTTGTGGTTTATGATGAAGAAATAAAACAAAACTTTAATGTTTTAGCAGTTATGAATAAAAACACTAAACTATTAGGAATGGTAGCACCTTTTGGGCATACAGTAGAAATATCTGACAAGACTCACAATCGTAATGCATTATATCTGTTTTTAGGAATTAATATTTTTACAACTTTGGTTTTATTCTTTTTTGAATTTAAAATGTTTTTATTTCTTTCTGGCTTGATAGGGTCATTTATAATAGTTTTTTCTATAGGTTATAGCGTTAAGAAACAATTTAGAGGGTATGCAGAGGAATCAGAACGAATTTATAAAATATTAGGTATTAATGATATTGATGCTTTAAATGCAGAAATTAATAAGAATCATCTGAAGCCATACGAAGATAAAGAAACTAATCGTATCTATGATGATGTTCATAATTATACTGAATTTTTAAACTATGATCCTCAGCCACTAGTAGATTTAAGAACTGATTGAGTCATATAAAATCTATAAATAAATGAGAAGAAGTAAAAGCCACTAAATAATTAGTGGCTTCTTTAAAAAACTAAATCAGCTTATTTAATTTTCTTAAAGATAAAATCATTGATCTTGTGACCTGATTCTAGACCACGACGCTCAAATTTAGTCACTGGACGCCATTCTGGACGTGGGTAGCTATTACCTTTACCTGCCAAGTTTTCCATATCTGGACGGTTATCTAGGATGTCAAGCATCCATTCTGCATACGGTTCCCAGTCAGTTGCTGAGTGGAAGGTACCACCAAGCTCTAACTTCTGTTCAACCAGTTGCATACGCTCATGAATCACAAAGCGGCGTTTAAAGTGACGTTTCTTCTGCCACGGATCTGGGAAATACAGCTGTACACAGTTAATGCTGTTATCTGGCATTTCACGTAACACTTGGATTGCATCGGCATCCAGTACAAACAGGTTCTTTAAGCCCGCCATACCGGCTTCATAAACACACTGTGCGATACCAGGCACATGCACTTCGATTCCAACAAAGTTACGTTCAGGGTTGGCTTTTGCCATTAATACCAATGAACGACCCATACCAAAACCGATTTCAACAGTTAATGGGCGTTCAGGATGTTCAAAATGCTGACGTAAATCACCAACAGGGTATTCCAAAATTAAATCACGATAATTTTCTAAAGCAGTACGTTGTGAAGTATTGAGCGGAGCTGAACGACGCATAAACGTCACAATTTCACGGTGCTCAGGCAAATTGTCGAGTTCCGTAATTTGCGTTTCTAACTGATCGTTTGACATGATTCTGGAGATATAAATATAGAAATGCCGTATTTTAAGTGTTCAGGTGGTCAAGTCAAACTTTAAGTGATTTTATTTAGCCGATCATTTATGAAATTGCTTAAAATTTGTCAAAAAATCTTCATGTAGCTGTCACAGAAATTGCATAGCCTAATTACAATTTTAACACTAAGTAAAAAACCATGAACAATTTTAAATACCATTCGATCGCTATTTGTTTAGGCCTGTTAGGTGTATCTTCACTCTTTTCTGCTGCACATGCACAACTCATGTTTAGCCAGTATGTCGATGGCAGCAGCAATAAAAAAGGACTGGAAATTTATAACCCCGATGCCACAACGGTGAATTTAGCCGATTATGAAATCCAGCAATACAATAATGGTGGTACAGTCAAAACTGTAGCTTTCCCATTACAAGGTAGCTTAGCCAGTAAACAAAAATTTCTGATTGGTCGTTCAGAATTACAGGCGCAATTGGGAGATAAGGTTAATCAAGTTGCGGGATTATCTTTTAATGGCGACGATGCCATTGTGTTGCTTTATCGTGGTACACCCGTAGATCGTTTTGGTCGAATCGGTGAGCGTCCAACGGCAGGTTGGGGCACAACGGTATTTAGTACTGCGAACAGCTTTAAACGCATTCAAACAGATAATCCTGTAGTGAGTGTTGACCCGACCAGTCCATTTGACCTCGACCAATCTTGGCAGGCATGGACAGATCGAAATGATTTTTCGAATTTAACCGGTTCAACCACCACACCACCTGTAGATGCCGTCAGCTGTAGCAGTAGTGATACACCAATTGCCAGTTTAGCCGAGTCAGCTCAGAATCAAAACTATACCATTCGTGGTGTGATCACAGCGGATTATCGCTATAGCAATGGCTTCTCAGGTTTCTATGTACAAACGCCTGATAGCAAAGCCACGCAAAATGTCAGCAATGCAATTTTTGTTTATATTCCTGCAAGTAGTGCAGTCAAAGGTGGACAAGTTGGTGATGAAGTCATCCTACGTGGTCGTTTAACCAGTTATCAAAACCAACTTCAATTGGATCAGTTACAGCAGGATATTAAGACCTGTAACCAGAATATGGCATCGCTGATTCAACCACTGGACTTAAACTTGCCATTTAGCAGTTTGACCGATACAGCAGGTAACTCACCGAAGCGTTATCAAGGGATGTTGGTAAAATTACCGCAAACATTGACGGTGAGCGAAAACTATAATTTTGGTCGTTATGGTGAACTTTCTCTAAGCCTTGGTCGCTTATTCATTCCAACCAATCTTTATCCTGCACTTTCAAATGAAGCCAAGGCTTTAGCGCAACAAAATTTACTTTCTAAGATTATCTTTGATGATGGTTATAACAATCAAAACCGTGCACCGTGGTTGCCACAAAACTTTAGTGCTTTAAATACACTGCGTTCGGGCTACCAATTAAAAAATGCACAAGGTATTTTGGAATACCGCTTTAATGCTTGGCGTGTACAACCTATTGCAGGTGCAAACTTGCCAGAAGTAGTGAGCACCACCAATCCGCGTACAACGATTACGACTAAACAAAGCAAACATATTCGTGCTGCGGCATTTAACGTGCTGAACTATGACAATGGCAAGAATGGCTTCCCAACCGAACGTGGTGCCAACAGTCAGGCTGAATTTGATAAGCAACATGCCAAAATCGTCAATGCATTAAAATCAATCGATGCAGATGTGTATGGTTTGATGGAGATTGCCAATAATGGTTATGGCAGTGATAGTGCAGTTGCTAACTTGACTAAGGCTTTAGGACCAGACTGGAAATATGTGATTCCTGAAGGGCTGAATCAGCTCGGTACAGATGTGATTGCAGTTGCGATTATCTATAATAGCAAACGTGTTCAGCCAGTGAATAAACCTGCGGTGTTGGATTTGGGGGATAAAAGCCGTTCTACTATTGCGCAATCCTTCAAGCCTGTACAGGGCGGACAAATCTTTACAGTGATTCCAAATCATCTTAAATCGAAGAGCTGTCGCGGTGTCGATGAAAACTCTCTCGATGCAGATCAACGTGATGGGCAGGGCTGTTGGAACCCAACCCGAGTTAAGGCGGTTGAGCAACTTACCCAATGGATTGCCAAGAATCCAACCCAAGTGAAGAATCCGAATATCTTGCTGTTAGGCGATATGAATAGTTATGCCAAAGAAGATCCAATCCTCAGCTTTGAGAAAGCTAACTACAAAGTATTGCTGAATGATAGCAAAGTGGGTGAGGGCAATCAGGCTTATAGCTATGTGTTTGGTGTCGCCAGCGATGCAGATGGTTATGGCGGTGCAGGTAACCTTGATCATGCCATTGCCGATGCCAACCTATATAAGCGTGTGATCAAAACTTTTGCATGGCATATCAATGCCGATGAGCCAACGGTATTGGACTATAACGAAGAATATAAAACCGATGAGCAAAAAGCCCTATTCTTCTCGGCAGATGCTTATCGTTCTTCAGATCATGATCCTGTGATTGTAGATTTGGATATGAAAAGCTCGGATTCTCAACTTGAACCACATAATCCGAAGAATATCATTGTTGAATTTTTAAACTCATTATTTGAATGGTTAGGCAAACTTTTTGGTCGAGCGTAATCTGATTTCCGTGACATTGTTTGGTTTGTTTTTTCATAAATTAATCAATCGTCACGGAATATAACTTGCAAGGCAGAAAAAAATTCATTAATAGTAGTGGTGTAGATGTTCTTAGCATGAAAGCTATTATAAATTTTGGTTATTTCTGTTCTCGAGTTTCGTAGGAACGTTCTAGGGCATAAGTTGTTAGATAACAAGGATCAATTATGAAGTTGTATTATTCACCTGGTGCATGCTCATTGGCAGCCCATATTATTTTAAATGAAATAAACGTCGATTTTGATTTAGAACGAGTTGATCTAAAAACACATAAAACTTCAAAAGGTGCAGATTATTACGAGATTAATCCAAAAGGCTATGTCCCTGCTTTGGAAATTAATCCAGGTTTGATTTTAACTGAGAATGTGGCAATTTTACCGTTTTTGGCACAGCATGATCCTAAACAGGATTTGATTCCACCATCAGGCATGGGACGTGCTAAAGTCCTAGAGTGGTTAGGCTACTTGAATTCAGAATTGCATGATGCTTATTCAGTATTCTTTGGCGGGAAGCTGACTGATGATGAGAAAACCAAGGCCTATGCAGAAGTTGATCGTTTGCTTAAATATATCGACAACTATTTAGCTGAATCAGATTGTGATTATTTGGTCGATGATAATTTTGGCCCTGCGGATGCGTACTTATTTGTGCTCACCAACTGGTCAAACCATATCGAACATGACTTAACACCTTATATCAATGTGATTGCGTTACGTAACAAAGTGGCGGAACGTCAATCTGTGCAAATTGCGATGCGTGATGAAGGTTTATTAAGTTAATCCAGACAAATAAAAAAAGCCTCTGTTTACAGAGGCTTTTTTTATTTCAACTCAATTATTGTTGCGCTTTTTCTTTCACATCAGCAGCAGTTGATTCTACAGCACCAGCAACTTTAGCCGTTGCATCACGTGCAGCAGCTTCAGTTTTAGCAGCAGCTTCAGCAGTTGCAGTCGCAGTGTGATCAGCAGCAGCATCAATTTGATCACCCGCTGTATCTACCGCAGTTGCAACATTGTTCGCAGCAGTATCAGCAGCATTTTGAACATCAGCACCAGCTTGGCTAGCAGCATGTTCTAAATGTTCACCCGTGGTTGCGCCTGTTTCAGGTGCTTTATCTTTATTACAGCCTACAAGCGCAACAGTAGCAGCAAGACCTAATGCAACAAGTAATTTATTCATTGTTTATTTCCTTTTCTTTGTGGCATCCAATAGGATATGGATACCGAAAATATAAACATAAACTTGATGAATAATAAAGTTGAAAATTTGTTGATAACTTGTAAAAACACGCACTTACATCGGAAAATGTAAGGGCGTGCACATGTTTTAGCTCAGTTTAAACGCCAGAACGGATCATATAATCAAAGGCAGACAGCGATGCTTTGGCACCTTCACCTGTGGCAATGATGATTTGCTTATAAGGCACAGTCGTACAGTCACCCGCAGCAAATACACCTTTGACATTGGTTTCGTTGCGATCATTAATCACGATCTCACCACGATTACTCAATTCAACCGCACTGTTCTTTAAGAAATCCGTGTTTGGTAATAAACCAATCTGTACGAAGATCCCTGCAAGTTCAACACTATGCTCTACATCAGTAGCACGATCTTTGTATTTCAATGCCGTTACTTGTGAGCCATCACCCACCACTTCAGTACTGAGTGCATTCAAAATCACTGTCGTGTTTGGCAAGCTGTTTAACTTGTCCTGCAACACTTGGTCTGCACGAAGCTTGGTATCAAACTCAACCAAAGTCACATGCTCTACAATCCCTGCAAGGTCAATCGCTGCTTCGACACCTGAGTTACCACCACCAATCACCGCAACACGTTTGCCTTTGAATAATGGACCATCACAGTGTGGGCAGTAAGCTACACCACGGGTACGGTATTCAGCTTCACCTGGTACATTCATTTCTCTCCAACGTGCACCTGTAGACAGGATAATGGTTTTCGATTCAAGCTTGGCACCATTCTCTAGTTCAACCTCAACTAGACCATTGGCCGTTTGATCTGCACCAGTGATCTTGCTGACACGTTGCAAGTTCATGATATCGACACCGTATTCACGGACATGGGCTTCCATGTCTTGAGCGAACTGAGGACCTACAGTTTTTTGAACAGTGGTAAAGTTCTCAATGTCCATGGTATCCATTACCTGACCACCAAAGCGTTCAGCCACGATACCCGTTTTGATGCCTTTACGTGCCGCATAGATCGCTGCTGTACCACCCGCAGGCCCACCGCCAATCACCAATACATCAAATGCATCTTTGGCATTGATTGCTGCTGCATCTTTCTCAGCCGAGTTGCTATCCAACTTGGCTACGATTTCTTCCAAAGTCATACGACCTTGACCAATGTGTTGGTTGTCTTGGAACACCATTGGCACGGCTAAGATTTTGCGTTCTTCAACTTCGTCTTGGAAGAAAGCACCATCAATCATGGTTGCCGTGGTATTTGGATTGTTAATCGCAATCAAGTTCAAAGCTTGAACCACATCTGGGCAGTTATGGCAGCTCAATGAGACAAATACATCAAAGTTTGCAGTTAAATTGAGGCCTTTGATCTGAGTGAGTACTTCATCAGACACTTTAGGGGCATAACCCGACACTTGTAATAATGCCAAGATCAAAGAAGTAAACTCATGTCCCATCGGCAAGCCAGCAAAGAACACACGTGGTTGTTCACCTGCTTTGGCCACACCAAAACTAGGACGGCGAGCGTTTGAACCGTCAAAACGCGCCGTAACTTGGTCAGAAAGTTCTGCAATTTCAGTCACGAGTTCTTTGATTTTTGCAGCTTTGTCGGAGTCATCTAAAGCAGCAACCAACTCGATTGGACTTTCTAAACGTTCTAAGTAAGCTTTTAATTGAGTTTTAATATTTTGATCTAACATGTATTACTCCAAATTCTAAGACGTTCAAATCGGCTAAATTCATTCAATGAAGCTATAGTACGCAAAAGTACTGAATAGGTAAAACAGTATGTTTTTATGAGTTTGATCGGTTTTTTGAATTTTTAATTGTGTTGGTAGTTTTATAAACATATCTTTCATAAAAAATTTGAGTACAATCAAAGTTGTTATATAACTGCAATCATTTCGTGGCATAAATAAAGGGTAAGTAATATGACGTTACAACGTGGTATCTATCAGCACTATAAAGGACAGCTATATCAAGTGTTTAATGTTGCAAGACATAGTGAAACTGAAGAAGAGCTGGTGGTCTATCAATGTTTATACGGTGATTATTCGATGTGGCTACGTCCATTGACGATGTTTATCGAAACCGTTCAACTTGACGATGGTCAAATTTTGCCACGTTTTAAACTGATACAAACGACCTAAATTCAATGCGCTGTTAATTTAAGCACTTGAGGGATCAGACATGACCAGCACAGTATTTTTACAACGTATCTCTGATTTATATGATGAGTTTAAACAACATGATGCTCGACAGTCTGATCGCTTAAGGCGCTACCGAAATATTGAAGCGGAATCCGCAAAGCTACTTGCGATGTTGGTTCGTACTCAACAATCAAAACGGATTTTAGAAATAGGTACCTCTACAGGCTATTCGACGCTTTGGCTGGCGGAAGCTGCGAAAGTCGTGGGAGCGAAGGTACATACTCTAGAAATCAATGCATTTCGCAGTGCGCAAGCAAAAAAATATGCGGAAGAATTTGGCTTGGAATCTTTTATTGATTTTTGGGTGGGGGATGCTGCTGATTATCTGGACCAAGCGACTAAACCTTATGATCTGATTCTATTGGACGCCGAGCGTGGTAGTTATGTGAGCTACTGGCAAGACTTAAAGCGTTTATTGCAGTCTTCGGGAAGTACCTTAATTGTTGATAATGTGATTTCTCATGCAGCAGAAGTGAAGGAATTCCTCGAACTGATTAAAGATGATGAAGATTACATGAGTACCATTCTGCCGATTGGTGCAGGTTTATGTATGGTGGTGTTGAAGTGAATTTATTTTACTTTGATGGTGTAGTCGATATGCTTGAGGGCTACAGCCAATCACTTTATTAAATGCACGGGTGAAATTGGCAGGATTAGAATAACCCAGCTCATAGGCAATATGGGTAATGGTAAAGCTAGAATTTTCTAATAACTCAATGGCTCGCTCAGTACTGATCTGCTGCTTTAAAGCTTGAAATTCAACACCTTGTTGCTGTAAATAGCGCTGCAAGGTTTTTGTCGAAATGTTTAAAACTTTGGCACATTCCATGAGGGTTGGGACTTGATTGGCTTGTCGCAACATCATGCTAACCCATTCAACAATTTCACCTTGATGATAAATCTTCTGGATTTGCTCCTGGCAGCGTTGCTCAACTATTTTTAAACTGTGTGCATCTGCCAAAGGCAAGGGTAGTGCTAATTGCTGCTGATCAATCACCACGCGGATACCTGAAAGCCAAGTATAGTTAAAGTGGAAATTAGCTTTCACTAAAGCTAAGTAACGTTCTTGATAACTTGGCTCTGGAACACTCAAATATACTTGGTAGCGTTGTAATTGCTGGCCTGCCAATTCTAACAGGCTGTAGTAAAACGCCACCGCAATCGCTTCAATATGAAAGGCCAAACATTGCTTATTCATCTGCAAAATTGGTTCAAATAACAGTTCAACTTTTTGTGAGCCTGTTGGAAACTGAATGCTGAGCTTAAAACTTGGCATAATCAGTCTAAAATATTGTGCAATCAGCCTAAGTGCATGTTCCAGATTCGGACTGGTCATGAGTGCATAGCCAACGAGACTATGTGAGCTGAGCTTGATATTTTTGCCCAGTTCAAAGGCCAAGTCTTGGGTATTGGGCAGACTTAAACCAATCTCAATGAATTGTTCAATTTGCTGAATCGATAATAATTCTGTTTTTGCCAGTTCTTGCTGCACAGCCATCAACAAATCATTATCGTATTGATGCGTACCGATTAAAATTTCAATCAGTCGTAAATAATAACGTGATGGAATAACAGGGATCTGTTGCTTTTGCACAAGAAAAACTCAGTAAAGTCTTAAAATGATAATAGCAAGTCTTAAAATGATAATATAGAGGGCCGGTGAAGAGACACAATCAACTCAAGCAAAACATTTTGTGTTTGATTGAGGGGTTTCTAATGAATATGTATACTCAACTGGATGTCGAGCAAGCGACAACAACATTTAAGGATAAAAAACGTCATTTATGGCTATTGGGTTTGGCTGTACCGACCATTGCGATGGGTGGTTTGGCGGGCTATCAGTTTGGCCCTAAAAAAACGAAAAAGTTCTTTGCTTCATTTGGGCCATTATTTATTCATGGCGTTATTCCGACATTGGATAAATTGATTGGTGAAGACACCGAAAACCCACCATTAGATGCAATCGCTGATTTAGAAGCCGATCCGTATTACGCTCGAATTGTTAAACTTTTTATTCCATTACAATATGCAACCAATATTTATGGAACCTATTTAGCCAGTCGTAAAGATACGCCAGTAGCAGATCAAGTCTTATTGGGAACTTTGGTGGGCATGGTCAATGGAATTGCCATTAATACTGCACATGAACTGAGCCATAAAAGTGGACGTTTAGAGCATTATCTTTCGCATTTGGCTTTAGTACCATCAGGTTATAACCATTTCCGAATTGAACATCCTTATGGACATCATCGTCGCGTTGCAACACCTGAAGATCCAGCATCGTCCCAATTTGGCGAAAGCTTTTGGAAATTTTTACCGCGTACTGTGATTGGTAGCTTCAAATCGGCGATCGAAATTGAGAAAAACCGTTTAGAACGTAAAAAACTGCCTTTCTTCTGTAAGGAAAATGAGTTAATTCATGGTTGGGCAATGTCAGCTGTATATCATGCTGCCATGTTTAGCAAGTTTGGTATGCGTTCAGTACCATTCCAAGTCACGCAAGCTGCTTATGCAATTACCTTGTTTGAGTCTGTGAATTATATTGAACATTATGGTTTAAAGCGTGCAAAGAAAGAAAATGGCCAATATGAGCGTACTTTGCCAGAGCATAGCTGGAACAATAATAATGTCGTGACCAATTTGTTCTTGTATCAATTACAACGCCATTCAGATCATCACGCCAATCCGAGCCGAAGCTTTCAAACCTTACGTCATTTTCAAGATGCACCGCAATTACCCGCAGGTTATGGCGCCATGATTCTGCCAGCGTTTATTCCATCTTGGTGGTCAAAAATCATGGATGACCGTGTTGTAGCGCATTATAAAGGTGACCTCAGTAGAATTAATATGCATGCTGATGTGAAGGAAGAAATGCTCGAGAAATATATTGAGCAAAATGATGCGGCTTAAATAAGCGAAAGGTATAAAACAGATCAGCCCCAACGGGCTGATTTTTTATAATTAGGCTGAAATACAGAGTCGTTTAAAATGTAGATCAAACTCAAGATATTTATGCACAAAGGCTGTTTTATCATTGGTGCGAAGTAAATTATTGTAGATAAACTCTGGAACGGGATGATAAAGCTCACCTGAGCCATTGCTATAGAAAATTTTTAAATAGCGTGAAGAAACATCGTATTTCCAAGAGGTTACAACAACTGGTTTTTCCATATATTCGTCCCCATTTTGATTTGATCTTTTAGTACATGGTTAATAACTCTGGTGTTCTATTCTTTGACAGTACTCCAACTGAAACCGTCTGACAATTCATAAATGAATGTTGCTATAAACTTATAAGTATAAGAATTGTAAAAAATTAGCTAAAAAATTTCGGTGTGGAATAGGGCTTGGATTGATAAAAATAATCAATAAAAAAACCACCCTAAAAAGGGTGGTTTCAAACCTATCGGTCTAATCTAAATAATTAGATTTTACCAACTAAGTCGATAGATGGAGCAAGCGTAGCTTCGCCTTCTTTCCATTTAGCTGGGCATACTTCACCTGGGTGAGCGTGAACATATTGAGCAGCTTTAACTTTACGAAGAAGTTCAGATGCATCACGGCCGATACCACCAGCGTTGATTTCAACGATTTGGATTTTGCCTTCTGGATCGATTACGAAAGTACCACGGTCAGCAAGACCAGCAGCTTCGATTAATACGTCGAAGTTTTTTGAAAGTGTCCAAGTTGGGTCACCGATCAATGGGTATTGGATTTTACCAATAACTTCTGAAGTGTCGTGCCAAGCTTTGTGCGTGAAGTGAGTGTCAGTAGACACGCCATAGATTTCAACGCCTAATTTTTGGAATTCAGCATAGTTGTCAGCAAGGTCGCCTAACTCAGTTGGACATACGAAAGTGAAGTCAGCTGGGTAGAAGAATACAACAGACCATTTGCCTTTAAGATCAGCTTCAGATACGTCAACAAATTGACCGTTGTGGTACGCAGTTGCTTTAAATGGTTTAACTTCAGTATTAATTAAGCTCATCATTGTCTCCATGATTGAGGTTTTATTGAGAGGCTAACGCCTTACTTGTTTACGAGATAAAGAATAAATAATTTTTAGTTATTGGGGAAATAGTATTTTTACATTACTAAAATCGGAAAATTGAATAACTCAATCAAAAACGACTTTCACCCAAAGATATTTTCTCTATTTGACTCCATGCAGATGAAGTAAAAATGACAAAATATCTGAAAACTAACGTGCATAACAACATGAAGTCTACGCCAGCAAAATTCAAGGGTAAAATTGAAAAAAGATAAAAATATATAAAAAACCAAGATATACGATTAAATATTCTACATCAGATGAATATGTAAAATGATCGGGGAATAAAAAAGTATAATTGGGCGAATAAGTGTGGTTTTAGATTTTATCTCAAACAGTTTGAAAAGGTTTCTTTGCATAGCAAGGGCTTAAGGCGTAAAATAGCCGATTATTTAATTTTTCAGGAAAGCTGTTCAGTGCAGAGTCATTTAAATGTAGATCAATTGGTTATGGCTCGTGACCGTCACCGTTTAAATCGACTGCGCAAAGATAAAAAAACAGAAACAGCGGAAATTGAAAAACTGATTCAGCAATCGAATCATAAGGTAAAACAACGGCTAGCACGTGTTCCAAAGATCAAGCTGAATCAAGACCTGCCTGTTACCCAATACGCAGACCGTTTAATTGAGGCGATTCAAAAGCATCAGGTCATCATTGTTGCTGGTGAAACGGGTTCTGGTAAAACCACACAGCTTCCACAAATTGCCATGCTGGCAGGTCGTGGACTCACTGGGATGATTGGTCATACTCAGCCACGTCGATTGGCGGCTCGAAGTGTCTCACAACGTATTGCGGAAGAAGTGGGCGAGAAGCTTGGCGAATCAATTGGCTTTAAGATTCGTTTTAATGAACAAGGCTCGCAAGATTCAATCGTCCGTTTGATGACAGATGGTATTTTGTTGGCTGAATTGACCAATGACCGTTTTTTATCAAAATACGATACGATCATTATTGATGAAGCGCATGAACGTTCACTCAATATTGACTTCATCATGGGCTATCTCAAGCAGCTTTTGCCAAAACGTCCTGATTTAAAAGTCATCGTGACCTCGGCTACGCTAGATGTAAACCGTTTTAGCCAGTATTTTTATGACGCACCAATTTTTGAAGTAGAAGGCCGTAGTTTTCCTGTCGAGCTGCGTTATCGTCCTATCTCTGAGCTGAGTATTGTCGGCAGTGATGACGACGAGTTTGATGATTTTGAAGAAAATTTACCGCGCGCTGTAGTACAAGCAGTAGAAGAGTGTTTTGCCGATGCTGAAGCAAAAGGTCATCCTGAATATGCGGATATTTTAATTTTTGCCAGTACAGAGCAGGAAATCCGTGAATTGCAGGAAACGCTGCAAAAATATGGCCCTCGCCATACTGAGGTATTGCCTTTATATGCGCGTTTGGCTCTAGCAGAACAGCAAAAGATTTTTAGTCCAGGCGGTAAAGGTCGACGCATTATTATTGCGACCAACGTGGCTGAAACTGCATTGACGGTTCCGAATATTCGCTATGTGATTGACAGTGGTTTTGCTCGTATCTCGCGTTATAACTACCGTTCGCGGGTACAGCGCTTACCGATTGAAGCGATTTCACAAGCTGCAGCCAACCAGCGTAAAGGCCGCTGTGGTCGTATAGCTGCGGGTGTATGTATTCGTCTATACAGTGAAGAAGACTTTTTAAGTCGTCCTGAGTTTACTGAACCTGAAATTAAACGGACAAACTTGGCTTCTGTTATTTTGCAAATGCAAAGCTTAGGTTTAGGTAATCTAGAAGATTTTGATTTTATTGAGCCACCTGATTTCCGTTTGGTGAATGACGGACGTAAGCTATTGGTTGAGTTAGGTGCATTAAACGAACGTAAGAATGATTTAACCAAAGTTGGTCAAATGATGGCGCGTATGCCAATTGACCCACGTTTAGCACGTATGTTGGTTGGCGGGGCTCATTTTGGTGTGCTCAAAGAAACTCTGATTATTGTCAGTGCCTTAGCCATTCAAGATCCACGTGAGCGTCCTGCGGACAAGCAAATGCAGGCAGATCAAAAGCATGCACTGTTTAAAGAAGCTGACTCAGACTTTTTATTCTATTTAAAACTTTGGAATACGCTGCAAACCAGTCCTGAAACACAAACTGAAAATAAGCGCCGTCAATTTGCACGTCAGCACTTTTTAAGTTGGTTACGTCTTCGTGAATGGAAACAAACCCATCAGCAATTGGTTGAATTGGCAGAAGGTTTAAAGCTCAGTTTTAATGAAAAATCAGCCAATTATGAAAACTTACACCGTGCGCTGTTAACTGGTTTGCTTTCATTTATTGCGAATAAAACAGACGAACGAAATACCTTTATGGCGGTGCGCCAGCAGAAGGCTAAAGTTTTTCCTGCGAGTACCTTACACAAGACCAATACCGCTTGGGTCATGGCATTTGAGATGGTGGAAACCTCTCAGGTGTATTTACGGGCTTTGGCAAAAATTGATCCTGAATGGATTCTATTGGCTGCGCGTGATTTATTGAAATATCACTATTTTGAACCACATTGGTCGAAAAAAGCGGGTATTGTTAATGCTTATGCGCAGATTTCTCTGTTTGGTTTGATTATTGAACCGAAAAGATTAATCAATTTTGAAAAAGTGGACCAACCTGCGGCACATGAAATCTTTTTACGTGATGCCTTAACGACAGGTCATTTAGGTATTACGCCGCCATTCTTAAAACATAACTTACTCAAACTTGAAGAAGTTGAAAGAGTTGAAGATAAATTACGTCGCCGTGATTTGGTGGTGGATGAAGAGACTATTTACCAGTTCTATGCAGCGAAAGTGCCAGAAGAAATTGCCAGTCGCAGCAGTTTTGAAGATTGGCGTGCAACCATTGAGTCAGAGCATCCGCGTTATTTATTTGTAGATGATGATGCGTTATGGATGAATGATCGTCCAACGACGCATCAATTCCCAGATTATTTGCATAATGGACAACTGCGACTTGCTGCCAGCTATCGTTTTGACCCTAGCCATGATGAAGATGGTGCGACAGTTAAAATTCCTGTGCAGGCTTTACCGCAAGTGGATGAAAAGCAGTGGTCATGGGGCATTCCAGGGTGGCGTCAGGATTTAATCGAAGCTTTATTAAAAGCACTACCAAAAGACAAGCGTCGCAATTTGGTGCCGATCCCAGATACTGCTAAAAAGCTCATGCAGGGGATTGATGCGGTTCATCTGCGTGAACATTTATTTAGCTACTTGGCGTTTGCTTTACGCGGTGAGCAGATTACGGAAAAAGATTTTTCTTTTGAGCGCATTGATCAGTATCTGATTCCGTTTATCAAGGTGGTAGATGAAAAAGGTAAGTTAATCGCACAAGGTCGTGATCTGGATGAGTTGAAAGCACGTTGCCATGTTGAAACCCATCGTCCAGTCAAACAGCAACAAGGTGAGTTCCAAACCTTCCCTGAAAATTTTGTATTCGAAGCATCGCAAAAAGTAACAGGTGTTGTGATCAAGCAATATCAGGCTTTGGTTCCAACTAAACTATTTGCTGAGCTTGAAGCCAAAGATGAATCTGGCGTGGTGATTCAAACCTTTAATGACCAAGATGAAGCGATTAAGCAACATCGAGAAGGGGTGATTCGCTTGGTGCATATGCAGTTGGGGGATTTAATCCGTCAATTGAAAAAACAGATTTCCAAGCCCTTGGCTTTGGCTTATTCACCATTAGGTGATCGAGCAAAACTGGAACAAATGCTGATCTATGCAACCTTGCAGGTTTCAATTCAAGATCTACCAAAAAATGCGGCTGAGTTTCAGCAGTTACTGACCGAAACTAAAAAGCAATTTTTAGCAAATGGTCAACAGACATTAAATGATTTAACTGAAATATTTACTCAATGGCAGCAGATCCGCCGTGAGTTATTGGTGTTGGATCAGACTATCTTTGGTCGAAGTGTAGATGATATTGAAGATCAACTTGATTTAATGTCATTAGCAAACTTTGTTTATAGCCGTCCTGCTGAAATTTGGCAGGAATACCCGCGTTATTTAAAAGCGCTGCTATTGCGTTTAGATCGTTTGCCCAATAATCTACAACGAGACCTTGCTGCAATTGATGATGTCGATCCATGGATGGACAAAGTATTTAAATTTAAAAATGATCCTAAAATCAAAGAACTGTATTTGATGTTGGAAGAATTCAGAATTTCTTTGTTTTCTCAGCCGATGAAAACAAAGCTGCCTATTTCACCAACTAGATTACAAAAACTATGGGATCGATTAGCAATCGGTTAAACTGAGAAATATGAAAGTTAGAAGCATTCTTTACAGGAGTTTTACATGGGCATCCGTATAACAGGTACAGGTTTATTCCACCCAACCGAATCTATTTCCAATGAAGAATTGGTTGAAAGTTTAAATGCTTATGTAGAACAGTATAACCAAGATAACGCAGCGCAAATTGAAGCTGGCGAAATTGAAGCACTTCGTGGTTCAAGCCCTGAATTTATCGAGAAAGCATCAGGTATTCAACGCCGCTATGTGGTCGAAAAATCAGGTATTCTTGATCCAACTCGTTTGCGCCCACGTTTGCAAGAGCGAGGTAATGATGAACTGTCACTTCAAGCGGAGTGGGGCGTTATTGCTGCTAAGCAAGCAATGGAAAATGCAGGTGTTACCGCAGAAGATATCGATGTTGTAATTTTGGCATGTTCAAATATGCAACGTGCCTACCCAGCAGTTGCGATTGAAATCCAGTCTACATTGGGCATTCAAGGCTATGCCTATGACATGAATGTGGCATGTTCTGCTGCAACGTTTGGTTTGAAACAAGCCTACGATGCAGTGAAATGTGGTGCACGTCGTGTGTTATTGCTCAATGTTGAAATTACATCAGGTCATTTAGACTATCGTACTCGTGATGCACACTTTATTTTTGGTGATGTTGCGACGGCATCAATTATTGAAGAAACTGAAACTAAGTCGGGTTATGAAATCTTAGATATTCATTTGTTTACGCAGTTCTCAAATAATATCCGTAACAATTTTGGTTTCTTAAATCGTAGTGAAGATGCAGTTGTTGATGACAAGCTATTCCGTCAAGACGGTCGTAAAGTCTTTAAAGAAGTTTGTCCACTGGTTGCGAAAATCATTACCGCACAATTGGAAAAACTTGAATTAAGCGCTGAACAAATCAAACGTTTCTGGTTACATCAAGCCAATGCCAATATGAATGAACTGATTTTGAAATTGGTGGTCGGTAAAGAGGCTGATTTAGAGCGTGCACCGATCATTCTGGATGAGTTTGCTAATACCTCGTCTGCAGGTGTGATTATTGCGATGCACCGTACTGGTGAGCAGGTCAATGACGGTGAATATGCTGTGATCTCTTCATTCGGTGCTGGTTATTCTGTCGGTTCGATTGTAGTGCAGAAGCATATTGCTTAAACGTTAAAAGTTATAATAAAAAACACCACAATTGTGGTGTTTTTTATTGCTTATTAAGACTAAGCTTCAATCGCCTGAACTGCAATTTTCTTGGCAGGATCGACTTTACGGCGTACCGCTGGAACAGGTTCACCATGGTATTGGCGATCAGCAAAGTAGCTTGAGCGAACCATTGGCGCAGACCAGATATTTCTAAAACCAAGTTTACGACCATGCTCAGCATAACGCTCAAACTCTTCTGGCGTTACAAAGCGGTCAATTGGTGCATGTTGCTTAGATGGCTGTAGATATTGACCAATGGTAATGTAGTCAACATCATGTGCTCTAAGATCATCGAGTAGGGCAATCACTTCTTCTTCAGTTTCACCGATACCGACCATCAAACCACATTTAGTTGGGACATCAGGGCAGTATTCTTTAAACATTTTTAACAGCGTTAAAGAGTGCTGATAATCAGAACCTGGACGCATCGCTTTATATAAACGTGGCACAGTTTCAATGTTGTGGTTGAAAACGTCTGGTGGACATTCTGTCATGATGCGTAAGGCAATATCCATACGACCACGGAAGTCAGGTACTAGAATTTCCAATAAGGTTTTTGGGCTTAATGCACGGGCTTCTTTGATACAATCAACGAAGTGTTGCGCACCACCATCCAAAAGGTCGTCACGGTCAACCGAGGTAATCACGGCATATTTGAGGCCGAGATTGGAAATTGTTTCTGCCATGTGGCGTGGTTCATCTGGATCTAGTGCATTTGGACGACCATGTGCAACGTCACAGAATGGACAACGACGGGTACAGATATCACCCATGATCATGAAAGTTGCTGTACCACCACCGAAACATTCTGGTAGGTTGGGGCAAGCCGCCTCTTCACATACGGTATGTAGCTTTTGCGAGCGCAAGGTTGTTTTGATACGCTGAACTTCTTCTGGAGCGGTCATCTTGACTCGAATCCAGTCAGGTTTGCGAGGTACTTCAACCGTAGGGATAACTTTTACAGGAATTCTCGCGACTTTTTCCGCGCCACGAAGTTTTATACCCTGTTCAGGTTTACGGTGTTCAGACATATAATTTCTACAGCCTTTGACTTGAGATATCCTGTTATTATAGTCAAATTTACCGTAATAAAGCATGAAAAGTGGTATTCATTTTGAAAATGTAAATATATAAAAATATATAGTTGTGAAATACATCATCTGGCTGCATATTGGTTATCATATATATAGCAAAACGGTTAAGAGACAAAGGAGCTTTGAATGCCACGTAAGAAAGAGGTCGTTGGTGGGAATATTGTTAAATATGATGCAGTAATTCTCGGTTCTGGCCCAGCTGGCGAAGGCGCGGCAATGAAGCTTGCAAAAGCAGGTAAACGTGTTGCAATCGTTGATGTTCGTGATCAACTCGGTGGTAACTGCGCACACGTAGGCACAATTCCAAGTAAAGCTTTACGTCAAACAGTTTCAAGTATTATTCGTTATCAACGTGATCCAATGTTTCAAAAAGTAGGTGAGTGGAAACAATTCACCATGAAACAGGTACTCCGCAATGCGCATAAAGTCATTCAACAGCAAGTTGATACGCATACACGTTTTTATGATCGCAATAAAATCGAAGTTTTCCATGGTCGTGCATATATCCAAGATAAAAACACCGTACTGATTTTTGGTCAGGATGGCATTAAAGACACCATTATTTGCAAGCAAATCGTGATTGCAACAGGTAGCCGTCCATACCAACCGAAAGGTTTAGATTTCAATCATCCGCGCGTATTTGATTCGGACAAGATTCTTGATCTTGATTATTCAATCCAGAAAATCATCATTTATGGTGCAGGCGTAATTGGTTGTGAATACGCTTCTATTTTCATCGGACTTGATCATAAAGTTGATTTGATCAACACCCAGCAAAAGCTTTTAAGCTACCTTGATGATGAAATTGCCGATGCATTGTCATATCACTTACGTGAACAAGGTGTATTGATTCGTCACAATGAGCAAATTGATCGTTTAGAAACTTTTGATGATCATGTGGTCTTACATTTACTCAGTGGTAAGAAGATCAAGGCAGATGCGATCTTATGGTGTAATGGCCGTTCAGGTAATACTGATGGCTTAGGCTTGGAAAATGTGGGTCTAGTACCGAATGGTCGTGGCCAGTTGATGGTCAATGATCAATATCAAACTGAAGCAGAAAATATTTATGCTGCAGGTGATGTGATTGGTTGGCCTTCACTTGCTTCTGCTGCGTATGACCAAGGTCGTTGCGCAGGCGCAAACATGGTAGGCGAGAAGAATGTGAAGCCAATCCGTGATGTGCCAACAGGCATTTATACCATTCCAGAGATTTCTTCAATTGGTAAGACTGAGCAAGAACTGACTGAAGAGAAAGTACCTTATGAAGTAGGGCAAGCTTCTTTCCGTCATTTGGCGCGCGCACAGATTACCGGTGATACTGTTGGTGAATTAAAGATTCTGTTCCATCGTGATACTTTAGAAGTATTGGGTATTCACTGTTTTGGTAACAATGCAGCAGAAATTATTCACATTGGGCAGGTGGTGATGCACAGTCCAAACAATACCTTGAAGTATTTCGTAGAAACGACATTCAACTATCCAACCATGGCTGAAGCTTATCGTGTTGCGGCTTTGAATGGTATGAATCGACTATTCTAAATGTGATAGACGTTGTATGATCAAAATGCCAATCAATTCGATTGGCATTTTGCTATTTTGTGTCTGATAAAAGGTAAGTATGAAAACTCAAAAAAATAATCTGATCATTATTGCGATCATTGTGTTGATTGCAGCTTATTTCGGCTTTGACTTAAAGCAAAAACAAAATACAAGCAGTCAATCACCGACTACAAATAGCAATGTGTCTGTGGATGATCAGCATAAGATCATGCAAGCCTATCAGCAGCAGCGAAGTAATGTGCAAGTTCAAGCACAAGGTGTTGTAAAGGCGATTTTGCCGGATGACAATGAAGGTTCAAGACATCAGAAAATAATTCTTAAACTGGAGAATGGTTTAACCGTATTGATCGCACACAACATTGATTTAGCACCAAGAATCGAAGGGCTGAAAAAGGGCGCTACGGTGGAGTTTTATGGTGAATATGAATACAGCCAAAAAGGTGGAGTGATTCACTGGACCCATCATGATCCGCGTGGAAAACACATCGATGGTTGGTTGAAATACCAAGGGAAAATCTATCAATAACAGTTTCCCTTGGCTGGTTGCTTGCAAGATGTGCGCTAAATTAGCTTGTAATCGCTGATTTTTGACGAATTTTCCATTTAGGTAGGACTTTAGCTAAATAAGCGTCCATGCACCATACAGGGCCAATCAGAAGGAATTGTAAGTCTTTAAAGAATGAAGGCTTCTTACCTTCAACTTTGTGCCCGTAAAATTGTCCGATCCAAGCAATCACAAAAACACCGATATAGAACCCAACACCCACAGGTAAGATCACGATTAGCCACGCCATGACGGCTAATAAAGCAGCCATCGCCACTGCTAAAACAATATCCAAGCGTGCATAGAAGACTAAAGTTAAAACCAGCAATAGCGCGGTGAGCAGCGTACTAAAGTGCGCCAGAATACCAATAATAGAAAATAGAATGGCAGGGACACAGACCCAGTGAATTTTCTTGTTGGTTTGGTTTTGGTGGCTGTCACTATATTCATCAAACCATTCGTCTATCGATTTCACATTGCTCTCCTTGCAGTATTCATTTTTATTTATTCAATATACCGAAGAATAGGATAAGGCGTAAAGCATTAACAAATGTAATAGATAAAAATAAAAAAGCCGCAATAAGCGGCTTTTTAGTGATGGTCTTAATGATTAAGAATTAGGACCATCAACACGTTCAATGCTCACATTACCTGTACCTGAGCTAGACATACCAAGTTGCTTTGCAGCACCATAAGATAAGTCTAATACACGGTTACCATGGAAAGGACCACGATCGTTAACTTTTACAACAACACTTTTGCCGTTGTCTTTGTTTGTCACACGAATATAACAGTTCAAAGGAAGGCTACGATGTGCAGCAGTCATTGCATTCATATCGAATGTTTCACCGCTTGCTGTTTTGCGACCATGGAATTGACGACCATACCATGATGCAACGCCATTTTGGCTGAATTTACGAACGGTGTTCGAAGCAACAGTATTCAGTTTTTCAATCACTGAAGGCTCTTCTGCTGGGATATCGATCTTAGCAGCGATCGTTTGGCGACGTACTTTGTCACCAGAACTCTCAGTGATTGAAAGACTATTAACGTTTGAAAAACGAGAATTAAAATTTTGAGAATCTTTGCTTAGTACGCGGGCAGCCAAATTAGAACCTTCCACATCATTGGTTAATGATGAAGACTGTACCATTTCAGCATGTAACGGGCTTAAACTTAAGCCTGCCGTCAGCGCTAGAATATATTTTAGCGAAAACTGCATTGTATAAACTCCTAGAGAACATGCTTTTCTATTTCAATAAAAACCTTGAAATATAGTGCACATGTCTAATTATTCACTTTTGCAATTACTTTTAACTTGGGGCGATAATATTCATCGCTTACGAAGTGTGTCTAGTCTTTAACGATAAATAGTTACAAAAAGGGCAAAAACTTACAGTTTCTGGTTAATAAATAATCAATATTGTAACATTTTATGAATTTTGCCGAATATATGTACTTTTTAAATAAAAAATTTATTGACTTTTCATAATGTTGTAAAAAAAGCTAGCCTATCGGCTAGCTACTTCCGTACCTAATAACCATACTGCTGTCGCATACATACGGCTCTTGTTGTAAGTCGTAATGACTTGGAAATTTGGATAAGTGATATAGTAAATCGGACCAAATTGGTCTTGTAATTGAATAACATTGACTAAATCAAGATCATCAATTTTTACCAATGGGTCAATTGGCGCCACCCCCAATTTTTTCAATTCACCATAAGGAACTGGCTGGGTCAAATCTTTAGCGATCACGCTATCAGGGTTGTTACCAAGGTAACGAGCAGGGAAGCCAATTGGACGGTCTCGCTCCCAACCATGTTGAGCTAAATAGTTAGCAATTGACCCAATTGCATCCGCAGCAGAGTTTCTTAAATCGATATGACCATTACCGTCGTAGTCCACACCTAATTTTTGAATATTGCTTGGCATGAATTGCGGGTAACCAATCGCACCTGCATAGGAACCCACGATACTGTTGGTTGGATAGCCTTCTTTATATGTCCATGAAATTAATGCAGCCAATTCATCACTAAAGTATTCAGCTCGACGCGGATAACCAAAGGCAAGCGTTGCTAAGGCATCTCTGGTGATGAAAGAGCCTTTATTGGCACCGTAGCCAGTCTCTACACCTAAAATACCGAGAATCACTGATTTAGGTACACCATACTGCTGTTCAGCACGATTCAGTACGTCTTCATATTGGCTTTTAAAACGCGCACCACGTTGAATGGTACCTTCGACTAAAAACATAGAGCGATATTGATACCAAGGTTTACTTTCACCAGGGCGGGTCATGATGTTTAAAATGTTGGGTAAATTGCGCGCACCACTCATGGCAGCATCGATTTGTTCGCTGCTTAAGCCATAGGTCGTCATTGCTTTTTGTTTAAACGCAAAGTAATTAGGATGGTTATAAAATTCATTGGCTTGTGCCCAATTACTGCTCAAGAATAAACCAGCGCTTAAAGTTAAAAATTTAAAAGTTTTATTCAAAGTAGGAAGAAACATAAGTTTATAAAATTCCTCATTATCGATGTGTATGAATAGACATAACCAGTCCAAAAGTTGACATAAGAGTAATAATTGCAGTTCCACCATAACTCATGAACGGCAAAGGCACACCTACCACAGGTAAAATACCACTGACCATGCCTGCATTTACAAATACATAAACAAAAAATGACAAACCAAATGCACCTGCAACCAAACGACCATAGTTATGGAAGCTTTGTAGGCCAATCTGGAATGTTCTGAAAATAATTGCACAATAAAGCAAGATCAGCAGGGTAACGCCAATCAAGCCAAATTCTTCCGAATAGGCTGCAATAATAAAGTCAGTATGACCTTCGGGTAAAAAGTGTAAGTGGGATTGAGTTCCCTCTAAAAAGCCTTTACCTGAAAAGCCGCCAGAACCGATTGCAGTTTTAGATTGAATAATGTTCCAACCTGTACCTAGAGCATCGGCCTCTGGATTAAATAAAGTTAAAACGCGTTGGCGTTGATAATCATGTAGCAAGAATTCCCAAGCAATTGGAATAATAATACCTGCGACACCTGCAGCACCCGCAATCAACTTCCAAGACAATCCACTAAGGAATAGCACAAAAATACCGCTGGCAAGTACCAATAAGGAGGTACCTAAGTCTGGTTGTTCTGCAATGAGTAGAAAAGGCACCACAATCAGCATTAAAGACAGAATCACTTGTGAGAAGCTTGGAGGTAGGGCTTTGCGTGACAAGAACCATGCCACCATCATCGGCATGCCGATTTTCATAAACTCACTCGGCTGCACACTCCCGAAACCAGGAATATCAATCCAGCGTTGTGCTCCCATACGGACTTCACCAAATACCATCACAGCAATCAGGCACAATACTCCAAATACATAAAAGTAAGGAGAGAATGCCTGATAGACTTTTGGTGGAATCTGGGCCAAACCAAACATAACTGCAAAGCCGATCCCGAAACTCATTGCCTGTTTGGTGACAAGTCCGACATCTTGTGCTGAAGCACTATATAAAACAGTTAAACCAAGTGCTGCATTGAGCACTAAAAATAAGCAAAGCCATGGATCAATGTGCAGTTGTTGCCAACGAGAAGGCTGGTTGGCTGTGCTTAAGCCATCACGAGGTGCTTGACGTAAAAATTTGTATTGTGGGCTTGGAGACATGCGATTCTAAATCAGGTAAATCAACGCTTCGCGAATGCTAACATAAACGCTGATTTAGACAATGCAAATTTAGAAATTGTGACATTTATAAGGGATTAATTTGGCATAAAAAAAGCGACGATTTTACAATCGTCGCTTTCTCATTATTTAGAACTTATTTTTGTACCAATAACTGATCGAAGTGCTTGGTAAATACTTCGAGTTCAACTTGGCTCAAGCTTGGGATAAGCTTTTTAATCACGATATGGACTGCTGTTTCAACGCCACTGGTTGCAACGCTGGCAACACCACGTTTTACCATGCCTAGACCAAGGGTTTTGTTGAATTCAGTCATAAAGTGATGGATTAGGGCATCAGCAAAAGTTTTAAACTGTTTTGTTAAAGCATCACGTTGTTCTTTGCCATTTCCAGCTGCAACTTCAGCAAAGCTTTTCTTCATTTCAGTTACAAGGCTATCTGGTAATACTGTGCCGATACGTTGTTTACCTTCATTATCAATGAACAAGCTCTTTTCCATGAATGCTAATGATTCAAGCACTTGTTCATTTGATGCCTTACCAAGAAGCTGTTTCATTAAGGTTTCAACAATGCCGCGAATTTTAATCGCAAGTCCTTCGGTAGTATCTCGTTTGTCACTTGGTGGAAATTGTTGAACCAAGTGAACCAACATGGTGTCAATTAACTCATCGGTAAGCTGTAGAGAAATTTTGTCACGTAAAGGGTATTGTGGCTCTTTACTATCACGATTGGCTTGTGCAAGTTGAATGTCCTGACTCAAACTTGCTGACGGAAGAATACCGAAATAACTGGTCATTGAAGAACGTCCTCTATATCAAATTTATTCGTTTTATTGTCGTGCCAAGCGAATTGGCTCGGGCATCCATGACAAATCGGATACTCGGCACGGGTTAATATCCAAGCCCCCACGACGAGTATAAGTTGCATAGACCATCAGTTTTTCTGGTTTTAGAAGTTGCCAAATATCTGCAAATATTTGCTCAACACATTGTTCATGGAAACCATTATGCTGACGGTACGAGATAATATAAGCTAAAACGCTGCGATAACAAGGTTTTTTACCTTGCAAACGAATAAAAACAGTACCCCAGTCTGGTTGACCCGTCACAGGGCAATTACTTCTTAATAAATGCGAGTACAACTCAATTTCAACATCATCTTCTGAGATTGTATCTAGCTGCAATAAAGTAGAATCAGGATGTTCTGATAAACGCTCAGGAATTAGATCGTCGATACAAATCCCTTTAGGTTTAGAAATCTCTAAATCATCGACTTGGAACAGTTGTAGTTCAACTTTTGAGCCAGCAGCATTAGATAAATCACGTTCAACGGTTTCAACAAAAGCTTGCTGAGACTCAAATTGGGTGAAATTCATACCATTGAAATAAAGTTTAAGTGACTTTGATTCAATTAAATTGGGCGAACTGGCTGGTAATGTCAAACGACCAATCGCAACTTGAGGTAAGCCAAGTTGATTCAACCATGAGATTTCAAAAACATGCCACCAGTCTTTACCTTGTGTAATCCCTTCAATATGTAAATACTGCTGACGGGATTCAGCGCGGGCAATTGGAAATAAAACCTCTGGCTGATATTGAGTTGGGTATTGGGTGTCTTTACCCAATAAAGAATGTTCAACACTCATTCACGCATTCCTGAACCACGAGCTAATAAATGATATGCAATTGCATAGAGGACAACACAACACAGCGTCACGATGCCTAACGAGAAGGATACATTGACATCACTATGGCCTAAGATACCGTAACGGAAGGCATTGACCATATATACAATTGGATTGACTAAAGAGACATTTTGCCAAAATGGGCTGAGTGCACTAATGGCATAGAACACACCACCTAAATAGGTGAGTGGCGTCAATACGAAAGTCGGGATAATTGAAATATCATCGAACGACTTGGCATAAACCGCATTGATAAAACCGCCCAATGAAAATAATAATGAAGTAATAATGACTGTATATATAGTCACAAACACATTATAAATTTCTAGATGAGTAAAGAATAAGCTCATTATGGTTACGATCAAGCCGACCAATACACCACGACTGACACCACCAATCACATAACCCCACAGGATTAAGTGTAATGGCACAGGACTCATAATCAGTTCTTCGATACTTTTCTGGAATTTGGCACTAAAAAAACTTGAAGAAACGTTGGCGTAACTGTTAGTGATCACGGCCATCATAATCAAGCCTGGCACAATGAACTGCATGTAACTAAAGCCACCCATTTCACCAATACGTGAACCCACCAAGTTGCCAAAAATTACGAAGTACAAACTCATGGTAATTGCTGGTGGAAGTAAGGTTTGTGGCCAAATACGCATAAAACGACGAATTTCTTTAACAACTAAAGTCCACAGCGCAGTTTTTAATTGATTAAAGTTCATTGATCTGCTCCTGCAAGATTTTTCTCAACCATTTTCACGAACAGTTCTTCCAAGCGATTCGATTTGTTACGCATACTGCTAACTTGGATATTTTGCGACTGTAATAACAAGAATAGGTCATTCATGCTGTGAGCCTTATCCATTGTCACTTCTAAGGTCACTGAATCAATCAGGTTAAATTTAAAACCAATAATATTTAGGTCAAAAGATTCGATTGGCTCAGCTAAGTCACAAATGAATGATTCTTCATTCAGTTGATTGAGGAAACCTTTCATTGATGTATCTTCTTTAATCACACCGCGGTCGATAATCGCAATCCGACGACACAACATTTCTGCTTCTTCTAAATAGTGTGTGGTGAGAATAATTGAAGTGCCATTTTCATTCATTTCGGTGAGGAAGTCCCACATCGAACGACGTAACTCAATATCAACGCCAGCAGTCGGTTCATCAAGGATCAGTAGTTTGGGTTCATGCATCATTGCGCGTGCAATCATTAAACGGCGTTTCATACCACCTGAGAGCATACGCGATTGAATATTACGTTTTTCCCATAAACCGAGCTTTTCTAAATAATGTTCAGCACGTTGTTCGGCCAATTTCTTCGGAATGCCGTAATAACCCGCTTGGGTCACTAAAATATCGAAAGTTTTTTCGAATTGACCAAAGTTAAATTCTTGAGGAACAACGCCAAGACATTGTTTTGCATGTGAAGGATGGGTATCTAAGTTATGCCCAAAAATTTCAACTGAACCAGATGTTTTTTTGGTTAAAGAGCTAATGATACTGATTGTGGTTGATTTGCCTGCACCATTAGGTCCTAATAATGCATAAAATTCGCCTTCCGGAACGGTAAGGTCAATCCCTTTTAACGCTTGAAAACCATTACGATAGGTTTTGGACAAATCGCTCAACACCAAAGCATCAGTCATAAACGTCTCACGTTGTTAAATAGAACGGGTATTTTGAGCGATATGAAAAAATAAACCAAGTAGAAAAATAGGTTTATGGCGTGTTAAAAACAGAACGATTATAGAGTAAGAGGTGTTGCAAGAAGGAAAGTGGTGCGCTCAGCGGGACTCGAACCCACGCCACAGGCTTCGGAGACCTGTACTCTATCCAGTTGAGCTATGAGCGCATGCGTGCCACATCATAGGCAAAAAATACAGGCAGGTAAATATATACCTCTCAATAAAGCTACTTCTTGTTTATTAAAACATCAATTTTATTCTCGACTTATCGCGAAGCTACATATCTAACTATAAATGCTGCACTGAATAATTGATCAATTTTAAAGTTTGATTCAGTTGAGCAGGTGGAATCCGTGATTCTTGCAGTGAGGTAATCCATTGCATTTGGCAGGCTTTAAGTTGTTGTAGCGAGTTAATCGATTGAATTTTTTGTACCAAAGGTCTAGCCATAAGACCACAATAAGTGGTTAGTGTCTGAATCATGACTTGTTGGATTTCAACAAAAGGCAATTTTTCTAATTCAATAATTTCAGGTTCTATTTCTAGTTTTGCTTCAGCTTCAATAGGCTGTTGTACAACTGCTATTACTTCTAGTGCTGTAACGGGCTCTGATGTCATTTTTAGATCATTAGCTTTTAATTCTGACGCTAAATTTTCTTTTTGGATAATAGGTGTTGCTTGTTCAGCCAGTAGCCCCATATCAATCAGTTGTTGAACAAGTTCGGTTGGTGCAATTCTTTCCTTATAGTCTTGATCTAATTCTTTGAAATCTTCATGATCAATTAAAAGCAATAGACGACGTTGGCGTGCAGTTAATGCAATACTACGTTCTTGTAGGGCAGTTTGCCCAAGCTGTGTTTTAAAAAAATGTGACATCTCTTAATCTCCCCCAATCAAGATCTAGACGGAGATTAAGATAAGGTTAAAAAATGACAATAATGTTAACAATTTATTAAATATCATTGCCTTGTTTAAAGTAACTGGCAAATAACTTACAAACTGAGAACTTTATCCTTTTTTAATTAATTTTGCTTCTAATGCTTTGCGTAAATACGGGTCAAGATCTTCTTGACGCATCAGCCATTGAATATAGTCAGCAGGGAGGTCTTGAATGGCTGTACCTTTGTGCTTGCCAAAGGTAATCGTTTTGGGAATACGCGCTTCTTCTGAGGCAAGATAAAGTTGCTCGATATTTTGAATATTGAGTTGATGAATAATATGCATCAAGATGTTGGCGGTTAAGATAATGTCAGCATCGGCACGATGTGCACCTTTTAACATTTCGCGTGCTTTGTCACTGCCTTTTGAGATCAAGTAAATTAAGGCTGAAATGTTATGTGCTTCGGCATCCTCCCAAACATGACGTGCTAAAGCTAAGGTACAAATTGGTTTCAATTTTGAGGTGTCAACACCACAACGTGCAATTGCGGCAACATCATAATCAACATTATGCCCAATGATATAAGTGGTCTGAGCAGGAAGCTTAAACTCATTATAAAAAGGTTGATCAATGAGATCTGATTCTAAAATATGATGTACCGCCATTGCGGCGAAGGAAATAGGCTGGCCAACCTGATAAAGCTGATCAAAAATTTGTTTTTTATCGAGACTGAGTTTTCCATTTTCAATTTCAATCGGAGCATAAGCAATTTCAATTGGCAAACCATTCAGCGTATGTGTTTCAGTGTCTAAGATGATTGCTTGCATAAAGTTGGCCTAGCTTGGTTGAGAGTTTGAATATCTTACAAGAAATTTATCGCAAGCTGTGTTGAATGAGGTCGTATCAATTTTATTTTTTAGAAATTTGGAACGGACTTTGAATAAATAAGCAGCAAAGTAAAAAAATACTTGAACAATTTGATATTAAGCGCATTCTTATGTAAGTAATTGCCTTAGTAAAAGAAATGCTAAGCATTAAAATGACAAGAAATATAGTTAAGGAAAAACTAAATGAATATGAAATTACTAACAATTGCGATGTTAGGCTCTAGCCTGTTATTAACTGCCTGTGGCGGCGGTGATGGTGATACAACTTATACCTTTAAACCAGAGGTTCCAGAGAACAATATCAAAGATCCTGTGGTTGGTATTCCGGTTAATTATACATTAGACGGAATGGCTGCTGTATCAGCAGATAGTGTTGTCATGACGTATAAAATGCTCGGGGTGAATGGTAAAGAAGTACAGGCCACAGCTCTTGTCTTTACGCCACAATCACCAGCACCCGCAAATGGTTGGCCAATTGTTGTTTGGGCCCATGGTACGACAGGGGTAGCAGATCAATGTGCACCAAGTAAACAGGGTTTAAAAGGCAATGAATATCTCCTAAAAGCACTTTTGGCTTCGGGCTATGTCGTTGTGGCACCAGATTATGAAGGATTGGGTGAGCCAAGTGGTCAAGAAGCCCATCCGTTTTTAAATGTTAAAAGTGAAGCATACTCAATTACCGATGCCGTGGTTGCAGCCCGTGCTTATTTAACAAGTTTAGGTAAGAAAACCAATGGACAATGGCTTGCAGTCGGTCATTCACAAGGCGGACAAGCTGTTCTTGGTGCTGCACAATATCAAAGCCGAGCAAAGTTGGATTATAAAGGTACTATTGCAATTGCGCCTGCATCTAATCTGGCGTTAATTTTGGCTGGAGGAGAGAATAAAGCTAATAATGAACCAGATCCAAATAAGAAAATAAGCATTTTAGCTCCTCTTGATACGTTTACAGCATTAATTACAGCAGGGCTAAGAAATCAGTATCCAAATCTAAGATTTAGTGATGTGTTTAACTCACCGACAGATCTAATTGCAGCAACAGCAGAAACTTCCTCTCCAAATTCTGTTTGTTATGATGGTTTGGGCCAGGCTTTAGGAGGAGCTATGTTCAAATATCTAGGTGATAATAAAACGCTTAATGGATACCCAAGAACCAAAACCAACTTTATGGCAACACCAAGTATAAATACTTTCTTGACAACTGACTCACAGCCTTTACAGAAAAAAGTAACTATGCCTGTGATCATCTATCAAGGGACAGGAGATGAAACTGTACCTAAACAGGTAACGGATATTCTTGTGTCATCGGCAAGAACAGTGGGAACATTAATTCCTGATGCCAACTATCGTGTTGGTGCTTGGGACCATACAACGGCTTATACGACAAATCTTGCAAAAATTGTGCAAGATGTGAATATTTTAATGCCAGTGAAATAGTAAATTTTATGGAGTCTAATTCTCTTATTAATAAAGAATTAGACTCCATCGGTGGTAGGGTAAAATTAAAATGTATAAAAAATAGCTTATTGATTTTAGTCCATGAAAGCCAATGCAGTGATGAATAAAATTCACGAATAATTAAATAAATATCAATCTCTGAAACCATAAACTTCATGCTACAATATGTGCCAATCTTTAGCACGGCTTAAAAGCCCTAATATATAGGACCCTCCGCTAATGTTTGCCAATATTTCTATTGCTGAATTTGATCCAGAATTAGCTCAAGCGATTGCTTCTGAAGGCGTACGCCAAGAAGCGCATATTGAGTTAATCGCATCTGAAAACTATTGCTCACCAGCTGTAATGGAAGCACAGGGATCAAAACTTACGAATAAATATGCAGAAGGCTATCCTGGCAAACGCTACTACGGCGGTTGTGAATATGTGGATGTGATTGAACAACTTGCAATTGATCGTGCAAAAGAGTTGTTCGGTGCTGACTATGCAAACGTTCAACCACATGCGGGTTCGCAAGCAAACTCTGCGGTTTATCTAGCGCTTCTTAACCCAGGTGATACTGTTCTTGGTATGAGTTTGGCTCACGGTGGTCACTTGACTCACGGTGCTAAAGTAAGCTTCTCTGGTAAAACGTATAACGCTGTTCAGTATGGTTTAAATACTGAAACTGGCGAAATTGATTATGAAGAAGTAGAACGTCTAGCGTTGGAACATAAGCCACGCATGATCGTTGCTGGTTTTTCTGCATATAGTCAAATCGTTGATTGGCAGCGTTTCCGTGACATCGCAGATAAAGTAGGTGCATACCTTTTTGTTGATATGGCGCATGTTGCAGGTTTAGTTGCTGCGGGTGTTTATCCTAACCCAGTGCAAATTGCAGACGTTACTACAACAACGACACATAAAACACTTCGTGGTCCACGTTCTGGTTTAATTCTTGCAAAAGCAAACGAAGAAATCGAAAAGAAACTTCAATCAGCTGTATTCCCAGGCAATCAAGGTGGTCCTTTGATGCATGCAATTGCTGCTAAAGCAATCTGTTTCAAAGAAGCAATGTCTGATGAGTTTAAAACTTACCAACAACAAGTGGTGAAAAATGCTCAAGCTATGGCTGAAGTATTAATTTCACGTGGTTTTGATGTTGTTTCTGGTGGTACAGAAAACCATTTATTCTTATTGTCTTTGATTAAACAAGACGTAACGGGTAAAGAAGTTGATGCTTGGTTAGGTGCAGCTCACATTACAGTAAACAAAAACGCGGTTCCAAATGACCCACGTTCTCCGTTCGTAACTTCTGGTATCCGTATTGGTACGCCAGCAGTGACGACTCGTGGTTTCGGTGAAGCTGAAGTACGTGAACTTGCAGGTTGGATCGCTGACGTGATCGACAGCAAAGGTGATGAGAAAGTTATCGCTGACGTAAAAGCTAAAGTTGAAGCTGTTTGTGCAAAATTCCCTGTGTATGCAAACTAATTTGTATATCTAAAAAAGCGCCGTAAGGCGCTTTTTTTATGGATAAAGAAAATCTAAAAATATCAATTATTCTAATCCCCACAGCATCAAATTGGTGCTTTGTTTTTAAAAGTGCACTCTGAACACTCTAAAAATGATCATTCTGGTATTACGAATATGAAAAATCGTATTACTAAACTGGCATGTCTTTTGCTTCATGACAATACAGATAAAGTTGTCTAGGGTTCCGATGTGTCCGTATGGAGACATGACTGGTCCGAGAGATAACGGTTCGATAGAACTACACGGAGGGATAAAAGCCCGGGAGGACAGGCATATTGCCATAACGAGGTTAAGCATCCGCAAGGGGTTTGTTATGAATCAATCGTTCTATCACGACAATAAAATACTGTGGCAAGAAACATTACCCGGTGGTCATCATTGGTCTGGTCGCATTCAACGTGGTGCAGTTTTACAACTGGAAGCACTAGAACATCGTGCCAATGTGTCTTTGTTCTGTGTCAATGCCGATGACAAGTTGGAGCGCTTTAATATGCCGGATAGTCTGAAAGCCCAACACACGGCTTTTCTCTCGACAGGGCATGTTCTGTATTCTGATCTGGGCCGTGTAATGGCTTCCATTGTTCAAGATCAACATGGCTGGAATGATGTGTTTTGTGGTCCGAGTACCGCACAGCAAATTGCACAACATTTTGGCCAGAAAAACTTTCAGGATGCTCGTAATGACATGCATCAAAATGGTCTAGATAGTTTATTGGTGGAATTGACCAAATTTGGTCTAGGCCAAGCGGATTTGAGTGCGACGGTAAATTTATTTTCAAAAGTCCAGCCTGATGATCATGGCCGATTAAGCTACGTAACAGACGATAATCAACAGCAAAAGATTGAACTGCGCTTTGAAATGGATTGTCTGGTTTTTCTATCTGCAGCACCACATCCACTCGACTCATCTACACCTTATCAACCCGCCGATATCCAACTTCGCCTATTCAAAGCCAATACCTTAACTGAACAGGACGTTTGTCGGGATTCATGCGCGCAAAATCAGCGTGGTTTTGCCAATAACGCACGCTATTACGCATTGTCGAATTAAGGTGGGGAGCGAGAAAATGACAGCATCAGCAAAGATTGAACAGATTGTTTTAGACGAAATTTGCCTTGCAGGCGAAGCATGGATGGGTGAGGTGAAGCAAGGTCAGTACTTCCGCATTATTGATCTGGAAGGCAACCAAGCCGTTGATACCTTATTTATCAGTGCCAACAATGTCGAAGAGCGTTATAGCGCAACCGATACCTTGGCGCAAAATCAGCAGCTTTATCTGGAAAAAGGCACGACCTTATTTAGTAATTTTGCCCGTCCAATTGCCACTATTATCGATGACAATTGCGGCAGACATGACACCTTAGGCGGCGCATGTTCATGTGAAAGCAATATGGTACGTTATGCACACGATAAATATCCGATGCACAGTTGCCGCAATAATTTTATGTACGCCTTGGCACAGCACCCAATTGCCAAAAAGCATCAGCTCAATGTCCGTCATATTGGACCCAATATTAACTTTTTTATGAATGTACCCGTGACAGCTGAAGGCCATTTAAAGTTTGAAGATGGGGTGTCTGCACCGGGTAAATATGTCGAGATCAAAGCCGAAATGGATTTGATCGTGCTGATTTCAAATTGTCCGCAATTGAATAATCCGTGCAATGCCTACAATCCGACCAAAATCCAGCTTGTTATACGTGACGCGTGAGGTGGCATAATGTTTAAAAAAGTACTGATTGCTAATCGGGGGGCGATTGCCTGCCGCGTCATTCGTAGTTTAAAGAAACTTGGGATTCAATCGGTTGCGGTCTATTCCGAAGCAGACCGAGATTCCTTACATGTCAGTTTGGCAGATGAAGCGATTTTTATCGGTGATTCAGCTGCACAGCAAAGCTATTTAAATATTGAAAAAATCCTTGCTGCAGCACAGCACACAGGGCTGAAGCGATTCATCCTGGTTATGGTTTTTTATCGGAAAATGCCGCATTTTGTGATCTCTGTGAGCAACACGGTATAGCTTTCATTGGCCCAACCTCACAGCAAATGCGTGATTTTGGTCTAAAACATACCGCACGTGAATTGGCAATTCAAAACAATGTACCTTTACTTCCAGGTAGTCAGTTGCTCATCGACTTGGATGATGCCTTGTTTCAGGCCGATCAGATTGGCTATCCAGTGATGCTGAAAAGCACCGCGGGTGGTGGTGGGATTGGTATGCGTTTGGTTTGGAATGAACAGGAATTAAAAGAAGCCTATCAAACCGTTTCCTATCTGGCACAAGCGAATTTTAAAGATGCAGGACTGTATCTGGAAAAGTTTGTCGAAAATGCGCGCCATATTGAGGTACAGATTTTCGGTGATGGTCAAGGCCATGTCATTGCGCTTGGTGAGCGTGATTGTTCAGTGCAACGCCGTAATCAAAAGGTGATTGAGGAAACACCTGCACCGCATTTGAATGATGAGCAACGTAATTATATTCAAAAAGTTGCGATTCAATTGATGCAGTCGGTGCAATATCGTTCCGCGGGTACGGTGGAATTTGTGATGGATACCGATACACAACAGTTCTACTTTTTAGAAGTGAATACACGCTTGCAAGTGGAACATGGGGTGACGGAACAGGTTTATGACGTTGATCTGGTTGAATGGATGGTGAATTTGGCCAGTGGGGATTGGCAAGCACCGCAACAGATTGCGCCACCCAAAGCTCATTCGATTCAAGTGCGTTTATATGCCGAAGATCCGATCAAAAACTTTCAACCCAGCGCAGGCTTATTGACCAGTGTCAAATTTGACCCTCAGTCACGGGTGGAAACTTGGGTGGAAACAGGCTCAAATGTTTCTTCATTCTATGACCCGATGATTGCAAAAATTATTGTCACAGCAGCAGATCGTGAACAGGCCATTGCTGCCATGCAAAATAGCCTAAGCAATACCGAAATTGCAGGGATTGAAACCAATCTCGAGTATTTACAGGAAATTATCGCGGGTGAGGTGTTTCAGCAAGGCACACAGACCACGCGTTTCTTGAATCATTTTGAATGGAAAACTCAAAAAGTAGAGGTGTTGCAGGCAGGGATTCAAACTGCAGTGCAAGACGTCACAGGTCGCTTGGGCTATTGGGATGTTGGTGTTCCGCCTTCAGGTGCGATGGATGCATTGAGCCTGAATGTAGCCAATCAATTATTAGGCAACACGTTTAATAGTTCGGGGCTAGAATGTACTTTACTCGGGCCAACTTTAAAATTTCATTGTGATAGTCAAATTGCCATTACTGGCGGTGAGATGGAGGCTAGCCTAGATGGTCAACCTGTCGCGATGTGGTCAACGATCAATGTGCGTAAAGGGCAGGTGTTAAAATGTGGTCGTATCAGTACAGGTTGTCGCAGTTATATTGGGATTAAACATGGATTTAATCTGCCTGCGTATTTAGGCAGTTTAGCCACCTTTACCTTGGGGAAATTTGGTGGTCATGCAGGGCGTAACTTACTGATTGGTGATATATTGCCAATCACTGAAGCGAAAATCGAGCAAACAGTTGCATTAAAGCCTGAACAAATCCCACGTTTTAAAACCGAATGGGAAATCGCGGTCATGTATGGCCCGCATGGTGCACCAGATTTCTTTACGCCGAATGACGTTGCCATGTTTTTTGATCAAGACTGGGAGATTCATTTTAACTCGAGTCGTACCGGCATTCGTTTGATTGGTCCTAAACCTGAGTGGGCGCGGATTGATGGAGGCGAGGCTGGTTTACACCCATCGAATATCCATGACAATGCCTATGCCATCGGTGCAATTGATTTCACTGGGGATATGCCGATTATTTTAGGACCTGATGGCCCGAGTTTAGGCGGCTTCGTTTGTCCTGCGGTGGTGATTAACTCAGAGTTGTGGAAGTTGGGGCAACTGAAAGCAGGCGATAAAGTCAGATTTATTCCTGTTAGCTATGCGCAGGCGCAACAGTTAGAACAACGCTATCAATCGGCTTTACAGGATGAAACGATATCGAAGGTTAATTTTTCACCTGTGTTCAAAGCTGATCCTGTTACTTTAAAAAATGCGGTGTTGGCGACTTTGGATCAGGGTGCTGATAAACCCAAAGTGAGCTATCGCCCCGCTGGAAACCAATATCTGTTAGTCGAATATGGTGAACTGGTTCTGGATCTTAATTTACGTTTCCGTATTCATGCCCTGATGCAATGGGTACAGCAACAAAATATTCAGGGCATCATTGATCTAACCCCAGGTATTCGTTCATTACAGATTCATTATAATTCAATGATTCTAGAGCAACTGGATTTACTGCGCTTGTTACAGGTGGCTGAAAGTGAATTACCTGATATTGAAAATATGCAGGTACCGTCTAGAACGGTGTATTTGCCCTTAGCTTGGGAAGATTCACAAACGCAGCTTGCAACCGAAAAATATACGCAATTGGTTCGTCCTGATGCACCGTGGTGTCCAGATAACATCGAGTTCATTCGCCGTATCAATGGTCTTGCATCGAAGCAAGCGGTAAAAGATGTGGTTTATGACACCGCTTATTTGGTGATGGGTTTGGGTGATGTCTATCTGGGTGCACCTGTTGCCACACCACTTGACCCAAGACATCGTTTAGTCACCACTAAATATAATCCTGCACGAACATGGACGCCTGAAAATGCGGTCGGAATTGGTGGGGCTTATATGTGTGTTTATGGTATGGAGGGGCCGGGTGGCTATCAGTTTGTAGGACGTACCACACAGGTGTGGAGTCGTTATCGTCAAAATCCGAATTTTGAACAGCACAAGCCATGGTTGCTTAGGTTCTTTGACCAAATCCGTTTTTATGAAGTATCTGAGTCTGAATTATTGGAAATGCGTGAAGACTTTAAAGCAGGTCGTTTGCAATTAAGAATTGAAGAGGGTGTGCTTAATCTGAAGGATTATAATGCCTTTTTGAAAGAAAATGAGAGTAGTATTCAGGCTTTTAAACAGGTTCAGCAAAGCAATTTTGAAGAGGAACGCCGTCGATGGCACGAAGCGGGTTTAGCTGAATATGTTTCTGAAAGTCTAGATGCAGTCCTAGATGATTCAGAGATCACAGTTCCAAACGGTGGCATGATCGTGGAGTCACATATGCCAGGATCTGTCTGGAAAATTGAATGTACCGTGGGAGATATTATTGAAGAAGGTGAAATTTTGGCAGTGATTGAAGCAATGAAAATTGAAATCCCAATCCTTGCGCCTGCAAAAATGAAAGTTGATAGTATCTTGATTGATAAAGCGCAAACGGTAAAAACAGGACAGGCATTATTCACGCTTGCACCTGCTGTATAACGATTAAATTCATGATGCAGAAAAGGCCCTATGATGAAACATAGGGCTTTTTTTATGTGCATTTATTCAGCAATTCACACGGTTTTTTCTACTTTAATTGGCTAAAAAACTGGCATAGATACTGCATTAAATATTACGAATTATAAATTTGGTATTACTAAGGCTGAGGTGGTTATGAAAACGCAATCAATCCTAATTCAGTATTTCAAAGTTGCAGCGCGCTGTTTTGCCAATTTACTGAGCGTCCGAGCAGGTCTGTATGTAAAGCAAACCCAGCTTCCTAAACAGTAGTCTGATCATTATGAATGCTCGTCCTAAACTAACTCGAATCAGTATTACCGTCCCTGAAAAAACGGTTGAGGCCTTAGATCAAACTATTGTCGAAGAGCATTATGAAAGTCGCTCTCAGGCTATTGTCGACATGATCAACAAGCATCTCATTGCTGAACAGGCACAGCAAAATGCAGTCATGGTCGGCACACTAACATTGTTGTATGACGCCAGTTGTATGCCACTGCGTATGCAACTCTTAGACTTACAGCAGAAGTTTTTAGAACAGGTGATCAGTTCATTACATATTCAACTGGATCAACAAAAAATATTGGAAGTCATGCTGTTACAAGGTGGTAGCAATGACCTTAAACAGATTAGCCAACAATTTACTGCCTTAAAAGGGGTGATTAAAGGGCATCTGGAACTCATGGATGCCGTAATGCCACCTTTACAGCAAAACGATTAGCAAGCGTCAGTATTGTCGCTAAATACATGATTTAGATGTGGGCAAAATTTTCAAAAAAGATATGGGGTGATTATGAAGCAAACAATAGTAACTTTATCCGTTTCTGTACTGTTGGGACTGGGTCTTACAGCGTGTGATAATTCGGCTAAGGTACCAACGGCGGAGAAGGCAACCGACACCAAAGATGCGACATCAACGACTCCAATGACGATTGGGTATAGTGATTGGCCGGGCTGGGTGGCTTGGCAAGTGGCGATTGAAAAAGGCTGGTTAAAAGACGCAGGCTTAAATGTCGAATTTAAATGGTTTGATTATTCAGCATCAATTTCTGCTTTTGCCGCCAATCAACTGGATGCGGTGTTTATTACCAATGGCGATAATTTGGTCAATGCCTCCGGGGGAAGCAAGGGTATGATCATTATGGTGACCGATTATTCTGCGGGTAATGATGTGATTATTGCCAAGAATGGCATCAATAGTCTTCAGGATTTAAAAGGCAAATCCATTGCTACAGAAAAAGGATTGGTCGATCACTTGTTGTTATCGACGGCTTTAACCGACGCTAAGATTCCTTTTTCAGATATTAAACTGGTCAATTCGGTGACCAATGAACTTCCTCAAGTATTTGGCAGTCAGGATGTTGCTGCAATTGCAGTTTGGCAACCTGTTGCCAATCAAGCTCTAAAAGCTGTCGCAGGTTCCAAGATTATTTATAGTTCTAAAGATAAACCAGGCTTGATTTACGATACCTTGGCGGTAAATCCAACTCATTTATCGGCGCATAGAGAAGACTGGAAAAAGCTGATCCAGGTGTGGGATAAAACGGTGAAATATATCCAAGACCCTGCCACACACGCGGATGCCGTAAAAATCATGGCCAATCGTGTTGGTGTTGATCCTCAACAATATGAGCAATTTATTGAGGGGACGCATTTACTGAATATTGCTGCGAATAAGAAAGTGTTCCAGAAGGGAACAGGTTTTGACTCAATTTACGGTTCGACTTATCACGTCAATCAATTTAATGTCAGTAATGGTATTTATAAAACTGAAGTGGATGTAGATGGCTTGATCTATCCGGCTTTGGTGGATGAGTTGAAATAGATATTTTCTGGTATAAAAAATCGTTCTTAATGAGCGATTTTTTATATTCTCAGATTCTAAATCAACAGGACGATTGTGATAGAACCCTTTATCACAATCGTCCTTGTCTAGATCAATCAGATAGAAACAGGATTAGTAAGTCCGTGTGGCATTTTTTAATAAATGCTTTTGTTCAGCAGCCAACCATTGTTGTGTATCCGTGGTGGTTGCGGTTGTGGTATGAAATACAAAATTAGGCTGATAGATATCCAAATGAAAATAAAGCCGATACAGTTCACTTTCAATCTGTTTCAGTTGAGTCAGGGTCTTGGCATCTTCTATTTCAAAATCATCCAGTGAAATTGATTGCTGCAAACGACTGGTGATTGTACTAAAACCAATAGAAGAACCATTTAATGCAACCGAGACTTCATAGCTTTCAATGGCTTTGAGATCATTTTCAGGATGATCAATTGGACCATTCCTCAGTTGATTTTGTTGTTGGGGAAGGCGTGATTGTGCATAAGCCATGTGTTGATCGCAGATCATCAAGCCCCCATCCATAGGTACAATCTTTTGTGTTGCCACATGTTGCATTTGAAATAGACGTAAACCAAGCAATAAGCCATGCTGAGCCTGTTGTCGCCAATCCTCTACGTAGGCATGGGAAGGTGAGAACTCTAAAATGCTATTGCCGATCGGGTAAAGCTTGGCGGGTTCAGGCCATTGAATATGATTTTGATAGTTCTGATGAACCTGCCAAGAGAGTAATTCGCGCTCTGAATCCCATAAAGTATCGCCAATCCATCCTTGTCGCTCATGCACTGCAGTTTGATTGGCATCGATCAGTCGTAGATCAATGCTAAAAGATTTGGACTGAAACCAATACACAATAGTTTTTTCATCGGTCATGCCACTAAAGAAGCTGATACTTTTACGTCTAAAGCATCCCAGTAAATAGCGTGGTAAGGGGAAGTGATCATCAATTACTGTTGGCTCAAGTTGCGCTAATAAGTTGATTAGATTCATTCGCTTGCTCCCTGCTCATTTAAACCAAAAGAGTACAGCGGACGGGCATTTTCAAGTACCAGCTCACCCGACTGAATGCGTTGCTTGAGGTACATAAAAGTTTGAGCGGTTTGATTAAATAGATGCTCACCACCTTTCATTGGCGGATATAACGGCGCTTCATTTTGAATCAGTGGTTGAATCATATAGTCATAATCACAGGAGAAGAACAGCGGAAAAGAGAAACGTTCTTGCTGCACTCGTCGAACACGATGCTTGGTGGCTAGATAACGACCATTGGATAAGATTTCCATCATGTCACCAATATTCATCACCATGGTGTTTTCGATTAAGGGAATATCGATCCATTCACCCTGTTTGTTAAGGACTTGTAAACCTTCAGCCGTTGGAAATAAAAGGGTAAAACATTCATAGTCGGTATGTGCGCCAATACCCGATTGATCTTCAGCCTCGGGATTGTAAGGGTAGTGAATCAGCCTCAATTGGCTCGGTGCATGCTTTGAATGTGGTTCAAAAAAGTCCTCATTCAAATCAAGTGCCAAAGCAAAAGCTTTAAATAGCTGATTGCCGATGGCTTTGATATGTTGATAATAATTTAAGACAGTGTGTTTAAAGTGGGCATCTTCAGGCCATAGCGTTGGGCCAAGCAAAGGACGACGATGCAGCTCTCCGAGATAGTCATAATTGATGTCATAGGACTCTTTTAGATCATAGACATTGGCTTTAAATTGTTCCTCACCGATTGGCACATAACCACTATGATTTTCTGAAAGGCCAATATAATGCTGCATTTTAGTGGTGTGGTCTTGGTTAAAATATTGCTGCGCGGTTTGTTTTAACTGATCGAACAGTTCAGGTTGAAATTGCTCCCCCTGAATGTATAAGAAGCCGACGTCTTTACAGGCTTGATCAAGTTGCTTCACTACTTGTTTGTGATCTTCTAAACTCGCGCTGTTGAGGAGTGAAATATCAATTAAGGGCAACACATAATCATGGTTCATGAGATTCACCATTGGCTGGTCGTCCAGCAATAAATGAAGCAGATTGGGTCGTCCCAAACGCTATTTTATTTCTGTGTACTCATTTGGGTCATACGTGGAATTTTAGGTAAATCCTGCAACGCGGGATCTAGGGCTTCCTCTTGGTGATGCACCAATAGATCAACACGCTGCCGTAGCTGTTTGAATTCAGGTGAATGCATCAGTTCCATGCTTCGTGGACGTGGTAAATCGACTTCGATAATCTCTTTGACTTCACCCGGATTGGCTTTTAAAGCCACAATACGATCTGCCAGTAAAATGGCTTCATCCATGTCATGCGTGACAAATAAAATAGTGATATCAATGTTTTGCCATAAGTCCATGAGATGCTTTTGCATTTTTTGTCGGGTGTAGGGATCGAGTGCCCCAAAAGGTTCATCCATGAGTAAAATCTTGGGTTCATTGACTAAGGCGCGGGCAATGGCGACACGCTGTTTCATCCCCCCTGAAAGTTCATGTGGAAACTGATTTTCATATTTTTCTAAGCCAATAATATTGATCCATTCACGCGCCATTTCTTCGGCACGGGTTTGACTGATGCCTTTCATCAAAGGGCCAAACATCACATTTTCTTTAACGGTTTTCCATGGAAATAAGGTATAGCCTTGAAACACCATGCCACGTTCTGAACTCGGGCCTTTAATCTTTTGCCCTTCAACCAGAACTTCACCACTATGGTAGTCATCTAGACCTGCTACCACACGGCTTAAGGTTGATTTTCCACATCCTGAAGGACCAATCACACAGACAAACTCACGTTTATGAATGCGTAAATCAATTTGGTTCAGCACGGTGCGTTCTGAATCACCATGTTGAAAAATTTGCGTCAGTTGCTTGGTTTCCAGCATCACGGGACGCGTATAAATATGCTCAAAATAGGATTTGGCATCAAAATTATCCGTCATATTTATACTCCTTTTTTCCATTTAAACAGGGAACTGCCGAGTTTCATTAGAATCAAATCACATAACAGTCCAATCACCCCAATAATCAGGATAGCTGCATAAACATTATCGAAATTTTGATAACGCGCTTGTTGAGTAATAAACCAAGTAATTCCTGAGGTAGCACCAATCAGTTCCGACACAATTAAATAGGTCCATGCCCAACCCAGCAACACTCGTTGATCTCGATAAATATCAGGCAGTGCCGCTGGGATTACCACATGGAACAGGCTTTTAAGGTTATTGGTGCCTAGTGTATAGCCTGCTTCAACCAAGCCGCGATCAACCATTCGAGTGGTATTGGCAATGATCAGAATTTGCTGAAATAAGGTTCCAATTACGATAATGGCAATTTTCGGAGCATCATTAATGCCTAAAATCGCCACCGCCAATGCCCCAAAGGCAGGTGCAGGCAGGTAGCGAAAAAACTCGACAAAGGGTTCAGTTAGCTTGGAAATGGTATTGGAAAAGCCACACAGAATACCAAGTGGCACACCGATCAATGAAGAGATAAAAAACGCCGTAAATACAATCTTGATACTGTGCCACAGGCTTTGATGTAACCAAGGTGCATCGGCCTGTTGTGGGGGCGTGGTAAACGAGGTGAAAAGTGCTTTCGCCACTTGATGCGGTGCAGGCAAATAAATTGGATTGACCAGAATACCTGTAGGCGGTGTTTTGCCTTGATTGACGGCATCTTGAGCCTCTGCATAATAAGCCTGCTTATCTATTCGGGTGCCTGCCTGTAGATAAGTGGCTGAGCCTGCATTGGTAATTTGAACTTGTGGATGCCAGATAAAAGGTAAGTAACTGACACAGCTCCAGATTAAGATGGGAATCAGAAAAGATCCCAAACTCAAGTAGAGCTTTTTCCTTTTTGACAATACTGAATGATGCATAGGTGCACACCCGTAGTAATACTAATTGAATAAAACGTAATACTAATTAGCAATTTTGATGCCAGTGCAGATGCTGAATCGCAAAATCAGGATGAAGTGCATTCAATGAAAAGCGAGATAGGCACTTTGTAATGCTTTTAATGTGTTTGTGCCTATCTGTAAGTGAGTCCTTAATGCTTGAATAGATTCAGGTTGTTGAATTTTATAAGCAGTTGATCAGGAGATTCTACCCACGCTGGGTCAGACTGAATACAATCGATGGGACAGACAGCGAGGCAGGTGGGTGCTGTGTAGAAACCGACGCATTCAGTGCAACGTTGTGGGTCGATTTCATAGACTTTTGCACCTTCATTAATCGCTTGATTGGGGCATTCAGGCAAGCACATATCACAATTGATACATGCATTGGTAATGATGAGTGCCATATCAATCTGCCGAATAGGCAAGTGCTGCAGATTGCAACTCGGTTGTGGCGTGCGGCAAATTACGAATCAATAGGGCATATTCAATATCGATCTCAGCGGAGAGTGGGATTTCTACGATATGACTTGAACCTTTGGCATTTTCAATGGCATTGCCCTTAAGATCACGCATCTGTTCTAATTTGAAGTTGATATTGCCTTTGGGTGTCATCAATTCAAGCGAATCACCAATCACAAAGCGGTTTTTAACCTCAATGCGAATATAGCCGCCATTGCGACCCATCACTTCGCCGCAAAATTGTTGATAGTCAAAATGTGATGATCCGTCTGCATAATTTTGATAATCGCTATGCACATGACGACGCAAGAAGCCTTCGGTATAACCACGATTGGCCAATCCTTCCAGTTGAGTCATCAGGCTTGGGTCAAAGACTTTGCCTGCCAGTGCATCATCAATGGCTTTGCGGTAAATCTGCGCAGTACGAGCACAATAAAAATAAGATTTGGTACGACCCTCGATCTTTAAAGAAGCAACACCCATTTGAGTCAGACGATCGACATGCTGTACTGCACGTAGGTCTTTGGAGTTCATGAAATAGGTGCCATGCTCATCTTCTTCGGCGGCAAACATGTCTTCATCATTACGCTGCACTAAAACAGTTTGCGCCGTAATTGTGCTGTTGTTTGATGTCTGTGAGCAACATTGCTGTTGGGTATCGACTTGCTGAACAGGAATGACATCACCATTGGCATCTTCTTGCGCTGAGTGGATTTTATAGTCCCAACGACATGCATTGGTGCAGGCCCCTTGATTGGCATCACGTTTATTCATATAGCCCGATAACAAGCAACGTCCTGAATAGGCCATACATAGTGCACCATGTACAAACACTTCCAGTTCAATTTCAGGGACATGTTTCTGGATTTCTTCTATTTCTTCGAGCGAAAGTTCTCGTGACAAGATCACGCGACTTAGACCATAGTCTTTCCAGAATTTTACTGTGGCCCAGTTAATGGCATTGGCTTGTACTGACAGATGAATCTGCATCTCGGGGAAATATTCACGTACTAACATAATCAAACCAGGATCAGACATAATCAATGCGTCTGGCTGCATGGCAATAATCGGTTCAATGTCTCGGATAAAGTTTTTGAGCTTGCTGTTATGTGGCTGGATATTGACCACCACATAAAATTTTTTGCCTAGGGTGTGGGCTTCATCAATCCCGATTTTTAAATTGTCATGGTCAAATTCATTGTTACGCACGCGTAAGCTATAACGTGGTTGGCCTGCATAGACCGCATCGGCACCATAAGCAAAGGCATAACGCATATTTTTAAGTGAACCAGCAGGAGAGAGTAATTCAGTATTCATGATGCAGCATAAAAGGCATATAAAAAATAAGGAATTATTCTAGAAAGTTCAGTACAAGGATTCAACCTAGCATTTTGCTCAGGATTTTATAGATGTTTAGGAAAAATCTAGGCCATAAAAAAGCACCCGAAGGTGCTTTTTAGAATTAGTGATGACGGTGCTTTCTTTTCTTCTTGTATTTTTTAGACTGGTAATTGTCATAGTCACGGTCTTGACCTACTTTACGGCCTAGAGCAGAACCACCTGCCGCACCAGCAGCAGCACCGATATAACCGCCAGTCGTACCACCGAGGTTTTTACCGACAGTATAACCACCCACGCCACCTAAACCACCACCAATGGCAGCTTCAGTACGGGTACGTTTGCTACTTGCAGCCGCTGCACCACCAGCACCACCGAGTGCAGAGCCAATCATTGCACCGCTGTTTCCACCCATTTCTTTACCAATTGCAGTACCTACAACACTACCAAGCGCAGACGTCGCAGCAACACGGGTTGCATTATCAGCATGAGCAGCAGTAACCAATGATGAGCTCGCAAAAACAGCAGCACATAACCAAGCATTTAATTTCATTTTTGACTCCGTGTCCGAAACATGGCGGACCTCTTTTTCATGGCTGCAAATGTAACAAAATTTGCATATGAAAGTGTGGAGAAGCTTTCCTGAATTATTACTCTTTAGTGTCTGGATTGTAGTGTTTTGTTGCTAAGAATATCGAAGAATGAGGGTTAAGTTCGATTAAACAATAAGATAGTTAATCACTGCACAAAAATAATGAAACCTTGTTTTAAGGTTTCATTCATTTTTTAATTAATCTAATTGATCATCTTTTACAGCTTGTTCTTCAAGTTTGAGCTGACGAGGATTCAGTTCAGTTTGCAAACGTAGATAATTTAAGTCACGGATATTCTTTTGGGTTGCGACTACGCCAAACAGACTTAATAAGAAAGACATGATGTAAAAGCCTTTTTCACTCATGCTCAGATCCGCATTCCATAAGCTCACCAATAAAAGACCGATACAAAGTGCCATCGAAGCCCAACATAGCCCATAGTAAATCGCCGTAACGGGAATTTCTTCGAGTTGGTCACGCACGGTTTTCTGTAAAGAAGCCGCAGAAAAAAGTCCATAAAGCAAGATCACCAGATAATAGCCTTTTTCATGCAAGGGCATATTGGCATTCCATAGACCAATCATAAAGCCAACGCCACCTGCAAGTAAGGCCACCCAGCTCGCAGCAATAAAGGCTGAGGTGGGGCGGTTTATAAAATTATTCATAGATTATCCTATTGTTTTATCTTTCTATTTGTCTTTCATTATTTATATATAAGCCTTGATCAGAGAACAAGCAATGAAAACTAAAACTGAACAATTTGTGATGAAATGGGTGAGGAATAGTAAGTTCCCCTGATTCTCTATGTCTTTTAAGCAGTAGAGTCTGTAAACTATGCGCAATTTTTTGATTTTGCTCGTGCTTCATTGGCACTGAGTCTTTAGATTTTGAGATATTCCGCCCATGAAAGCATCACTCCGTTTAAGACTCGATCAACTTTGTGATCGTCACGAAGAGCTGACTGCATTACTCGCTGATGTAGAAGTAATTTCGGACAATAAACGTTTTCGTAAACTGTCCCGTGAACACAATGATTTAACTGAAATCACCGAGGTTTGGAGCAAATATCGTCAAGCGGAAGAAGATATCGAAACGGCTGAAATGATGAAATCAGATCCTGATTTCAAAGACATGGCCGAGGAAGAAATCAAAGAAAATAAAGCACTTTTGCTTGCGCTTGAAGAGCAGTTAAACGTGTTGATGATTCCGAAAGATCCAAATGATGCCAACGCAGCCTATCTTGAGGTGCGTGCGGGTACAGGTGGTGATGAAGCTGCGATCTTCTCGGGTGATTTATTCCGTATGTATAGCAAATACGCTGAAACACAAGGCTGGCGTATCGAAGTGCTTTCTGAAAATGAAGGTGAGCATGGCGGCTATAAAGAAATCATTTGCCGTATTGATGGCGAAGGCGTCTATGGTCGCTTGAAATTTGAAAGTGGTGCACACCGCGTACAACGTGTCCCTGCGACTGAATCACAAGGCCGTGTACATACTTCGGCTTGTACGGTTGCGATTCTGCCAGAAGTCGATGTAGATACCACTGTTGAAATCAATCCTGCCGATTTGCGTATTGATACTTACCGTGCATCAGGTGCGGGTGGTCAGCACATTAACAAAACTGATTCAGCAGTGCGTATTACCCATATTCCATCGGGTGTGGTGGTGGAATGTCAGGAAGAGCGTTCTCAGCATAAGAACAAAGCCAAAGCGATGGCTTTATTAGTTTCACGTTTAGAAAATGCCAAACGTGCGGCAGCAGATGCAGCAACCTCAGAAATGCGCCGTGACTTGGTTGGTTCGGGTGACCGTTCAGAGCGTATTCGTACCTATAACTATCCGCAAGGTCGTATGACCGATCACCGTATCAACCTGACTTTATATAAGTTAGATGCAATTATGGAAGGTGATTTAACTGAATTGCTGGATAGCTTACACCGTGAATATCAAGCGGATCAGTTGGCGATGCTTGCACAGGAAAATGGCGGCTAATGAATATTGCTCAAGCATTAGAGATCAAAGGTGAAATTGATAGCTATGAACGTCAAGAGGCGGCGTGGCTACTCGAACATATTTTGGGGATCAATGCCTTAGAACTTAAATTAAGACTTGAGCAAGAACTGACTGAAATGCAGGAGCAAGCTTATTTAGATGGGCTGGCTCGTATCGAACAAGGTGAACCGTTGGCCTATGTCACAGGTTCACAACCGTTTTGGACGCTCGATTTAAAAGTCACCCATGACACTTTGGTGCCGCGTCCCGATACCGAAATCCTTGTGGAAACGGTATTAAAACTGCCTTTAAGTTCACAAGCCAATATTGTTGACCTAGGTACAGGCACAGGTGCGATTGCTTTGTCACTCGCGTGTGAGCGTCCACAGTGGCAAGTAATTGCAACTGATATCTATGCACCGACTTTGGCGGTGGCGCAGGACAATGCCGTTCGACATGGTCTCATGCAGGTCAAGTTTGCTTGTGGCGCTTGGTTTGAGGCTTTAGAACAGCAACAGTTTGATCTGATTGTCTCGAATCCGCCATATATTGATCCTGACGATGTGCATATGCAAAAGCTCAAGTCTGAACCTGAGCGTGCATTGATTGCAGATAAGCAGGGTATGGCAGATATTGAGATTATCATCACCCAAGGTAAAGACTGGCTTAAACCGAATGGCTGGATTGTGCTTGAACATGGTTATGACCAAGGCCAAGCAGTACGTGATATTTTTGAGCAGCATCATTTTAGCCAGATTAAAACAATTCAGGACTACGGACAAAATGACCGCGTGACCTTGGCCTGTTGGATCTAAGCTTGTTTGTGGATGCTATCACGCCAACCTAATAATCTATTTTCCAGTAGTTTCATCAAACTGTCGGATATTTTTCCAAGCAAAGCCAATAAAATAATCGCAATAATTACAATATCTGGGCGTGAAGTTTCTCGTCCATCACTGAGTAGATAACCAATTCCTTGAGTTGCGGCAATCAGTTCCGCTGCAATCATAAACATCCACGATAAGCTCAAGCTATTGCGTAAACCGGTCAGGATTCCAGAAGAAGCAGCAGGCAACACAATGGAGATAACCCGTTGCAATGCATTGAGGCGATAGACCTTTCCAACCTCAATCAGTTTTCGATCTACATTATGGATGGCTGCGACCGTATTGGTATAGGTCGGGAAAAATGCACCTATCGCAATCAGCGTGATTTTAGAAGATTCATCAATCCCTAACCAAAGTAATAATAATGGAATCCATGCAAGGCTTGGAATGGATTTGAGTGCGGAAAAAGTGGGTTCTAAATAGGCTTCTACTTCTTTGCTTAAGCCGACCCAAATCGCAAAAATTAAAGCGAAACCACTACCGATTGCAAAACCGATGAGTACCCGCCGTGTACTGATGTAAATGTGCTGCAGTAAATCAGTTTGAGCCAAATCCCAAAAAGATTGCCACAAACTACTGGGTGCAGGAAGTAAATATGCATCGATATCGCCATTTCTGACTAAAAATTCACAGAGTATTAACAGCAGAGTAGGAAGTAGCAATGCTTTTAGCCAACGAATGAGGTTTGGGCTAAAACGCTTTTTATTTGTTTGTGCGCTTTGCTGAGCTAGAAAATCCGTTAGCTCTGCTTTGTGACTTGAATTGCGCATGGATTATTTCACAACTTTTTGAGCAAAGCGTGGGTCAAGTAGTTGATCAACCACTTGATTGACATCAGTTCCTTTTCTGACCAAATCTTCTTCCGTCAGGATTTTTCCTGATCGTTTCAGTGCCTGTGCTTGTGTAGCAGATGGAATGTTTTGTTCAAAATTGGTACGGCTCAACTGCAATTTTGCAACAGGTAAAGGCAGTTTCGCTTCACTTGCTAACAACGCTGCAACTTTATCTGGATTGGCTTTGGCCCATTTTCGTGCTTGTTCGTAGGCTTTAATTACCGCCTCAATCGCTTCTGGGCTTTGTTTACTAAACTCTTCTTTGACGTTCAAGACGCTATAACTATTAAACGCAACATTACGATAAAGCAATTTAGCCCCAGATTGGATTTGTGCAGATGCCATTAAGGGATCAAGTCCCGCCCATGCATCTACTTGACCGCGTTCTAATGCAGTTTTGCCGTCTGGGTGTTGTAAATGAACCAATTGAACATCACGTTTATTCAATCCGACTGTATCCAATGCCTGTAGCGTAAACAGGAAAGGATCTGTACCTTTGGTTGCAGCAATTTTTTTGCCTTTGAGGTCTTTGAGGTTTTTGATTGGAGAATTTGCAGGAACAACCAATGCTGTCCATTCAGGTTGGCTTTGAATATAGACCGTCTTGATTGGGCTGCCGTTGGCGCGACTGAGTACTGCAGCCAAACCCGCGGTTGAAGCGAAATCAATACTATTGCTATTTAAATATTCTAGAGAACGGTTACTACCTTGGCTAAATACCCATTTAATTTCGGTATTGGGAAGGGCTTTTTCTAACAGTTTTTGATCTTTCACCACCAAGCTGGTTGGCGCATAGTAGGCATAGTCAAGTTTAAGTGTGGTGGGAATGGCAGCAAAACTGGAGGATATAAATACCGTAGAGAAGCCTAAAGCGAATAAATTCTTAGAGAGAGGTAATTTAGAAAGGAAAGACATGAGCTAAATCAGCGCCGTATAATGAAATATCAGCGATCTTTACATGGATCACAGAGCATCCCAACTGAGTTATTTTGATTTAGAAATCATGATAATAGATAAAAATCAAATTGGTCTCAAGACACTGTTTTTATTCATGAACAATGTTGATTATTACGTTGGGCTGCTATTGAAAATATAGTGATATCCTCAGCTTAATCTTCGATATATTGCTGTACTGCATTGGCTAAACGGCTTTCATCTTGTTGTTGTAGTCCATCCACCACGCCCAGAGCATCTGGCTTTTCCCGATTTTGGCTGAGTTTAAACTTTCCCGTGATCTGTGAGATCGGAATTTCGATCCCGACAATGCCTTGCAGTTCTTGAGCAATATAGTCATCTGGTGCATCCGACATTTTCCAAGGCGTTGCTTGTTTGGCTTCATGGGTACGTGTCAGTCTGGCCAAGATGCCGCGTAGTGCTTTTTCATCATGTAAGAAATTGATGCTTCCTTTGACATGAACCACTTGATAGTTCCAGGTGGGCACATGTCGATGGTGTTGTTGCTTGCTCGGATACCAATTCGGTGAGATATAACCGTGTTCACCCTGAAAAATAATTAAAACCGCTGCGCCATTTTCAATTTGAGTGTGTAGCGGATTATTCTTGGCAATATGCGCAATCAGTGTCGCTGTTTGGCTGTGCTCATCACGCAATAAATGAAAGGGTAAATGATTGGCTTCTAAACCTTCAGTACTGTGACTTATCAGTGTGGCAAAAGGGTAGTCCTGAATCAGTTGGTATAATTTTTCAAGATCTGTTTCTTCAAATATTTCAGGCAAATACATTGTCTACTCCTTCGGTTATTCTAAATGACCCAACCGTTTCTTTTTATTGGGTGAAGACTTCCTATAGCTGCCGGGACTGACTCCCGTCCATTTTTTAAAGGCACGGTGGAAAGCACTTGGGTCATGGAAATGCAAATCATCACTGATGTTCTGGATTGAATCATTGCTTTTACTCAGTCGTTCAATGGCTATATCACAGCGAATGTCATTTTTAAGCTGTTGATAACTGACACCTTCTTGCTTTAAACGACGTTGAATGGTAGCAGTCGACATATTCAGTTGCTGGGCAATCTCTTTCAGTTCATCCCATTGCGATGGTGGCTGTAGCAGCAGTTGACGGCGGATTTGCAAGCTTAACGAGTTCTCATTTTTAAAGCGTACAATCAGGTTATAAGGTGTGTGTTTAAGAAAATCTTTGAGCGCTTGTTTATCTTTTTTGATTTTATGCTTGAGATAATGCGCGTCAAACTCGATTTGATTTTGCTCGGCATTAAATTGAATGTTCTCGCAAAACCGTACCCGATAATCTTGTATTTCCACAGGTGGGTGGCATCTGAAACTCATTTTGTGGAATCCGATGCGTTGATCACTCAACCAACACATCAAACTGTGTACCAACATTAAATAGGTTGAATAGGTAAACATCCGTTTCGGGTGCTCACGATCATGCAAGATCAAATAGGCTTTACTGCCTTTTTGAATCAGTTCACCCCGAATATCATCCAGTACCAAACTTAAAAATTTTAAGATTTCTTGAATGGCTTGCTCAAGGGTTTCAGCATTAAAAGCTAATTTTGCTAATAGGCTATAACTGCCTCGGCGCATGGGATGAGTATCCATACCAAGAAACTCATCATTCATACTTTCAGCAACTTCGACCCATAACTGCGCACATTGTGCCACGGGAACTCGTGCCTTGGAGGAGGTCAATAGTTCAGCTGAAATACCTGCTCGATTGGCGATACTGACAATATTCAACCCACGACTTGCAGCAACACTCAACGCCTCACGGATTAAAGCATTTGAAATGGTGTCCTTAGCCGAATTAAGATCGAGGTTGAGGTTTTTGTTCATATATCAATAAAATACAGGAGAAAAATGAAATCGAATGCTCAAAAGCCGCAGCAAATTTGCTACTTTTTGAAATTGTATCGGAAAATACTTGCCTTTAGGCTTAGTTATAAAAATTTATATCTTTAATTTGATAGGAAACGTAAATGAAAATTCAGGGAAAACATTTTGTTATTACAGGTGGCGGTTCAGGTCTAGGTGCAGCAACAGCAGAATATTTAGTTGAAAAGGGGGCTTCTGTCACTTTGGTTGATATGAATATCGAAGCTGGGGAGCAACAAGCACAAACATTGGGTGCAGCAGCAGAATTTGTAAAACTGGATGTGACCGATGAAGCGGCAGCAGAACAGTTCTTTAAAGATGTATTGGCAAAACATGGCAGCGTTTATGGTTTGATCAACTGTGCCGGCATTGGCCCATCTGCAAAAGTCGTCGGTAAAGAAGGCGTACATGATTTGGCAATGTTCTCTAAAACCTTGCATATCAACGTGACGGGTACATTCAATATGCTGCGTTTTGCAGCAGATGCCATGAGTAAAAATACCGTAGCAGAAGGTGATGAAGATCGTGGCGTAATTGTAAATACTGCGTCAGTGGCTGCCTTTGATGGTCAGATTGGACAAGCGGCTTATTCAGCTTCAAAAGGGGCTGTGGTGGCGATGACTTTACCGATTGCACGTGAGTTAGCGCGGCATGGTATTCGGGTCATGACCATTGCCCCAGGAATTATGGAAACGCCAATGTTGAAAGGTTTGCCTCAAAATGTGCAAGATGCCTTGGGACAAATGGTGCCTTATCCATCACGTTTAGGTCGTCCAGAAGAGTTCGCGCGTTTAGTGGCGCATATTGCTGAAAACTCTTATTTGAATGGTGAAGTGATCCGTTTGGATGGTGCAATCCGTATGGCAGCCAAGTAAGTTTTACTTTAATTCGGAGATTATGCTCTGATTTTGTTTAAAACCGTTGTGGATGTCACAGCGGTTTTTACTTTGGTATTTGATATTGTGTCCGAATCGATTTCGTTTTAAGGTCGAATCAGAATATTGATATGGATGATAATAACAACGATGAAAACCAAGATCTTTTTATCTGCTATGACTGTGTCTTTAGCAGGTTGTGTGGGGAATATGAACCCGACAGGTGGCAACTCAAGACCGAATTATCCCTACTATGTGACACAGCAACCGATGTTGGTTAAAAAAATTCATGTTCCCGCAGGAACCACCTTGGTCTATAAAGAACAGTACTTTAAAAAAGGCAAACAAGACCAGATTATGTCAGAAAATAAACTGACCGATATTCGATTGCCCATTGGTCAAAGCATCGATTGGGGTGGTGTACCAGTCACCATGATTTCACAGTTTTTTAATTCAGCTATGCGCGGCTATTCTTTGTATCCTGACTTTAAAAAATTAGATGCAGCTAAGCGAACCAGATTTTCTCAGTTATGGCAGAGTTGTGATGATGATCTAGGCATCAGTATCAAAGATCGAAAGGATTGGTCATTTAATAAAGTCAATATTGCCGATGTGCAAAGCTGTAGTACCAACTATCAACGCTACTTTAAAAATGACCAAGAACAGCAGCAGTTTTTAGATCTTATGTATCATGAGTTGATGAAAATCAATGATCAATAAAAGAGGCAAAGCTGGTTTTGCCTTGCCTTATATTAAAGACTATTTGGCCTTAACTTCATCCCCAATCAAATAAAATGTACCGCCTGCAATGTAATGCAGGCTGCGCAACGCTTTACTGGCCTCTTGAAAGTGCCAATGTCCATCGCAGAATACCCGTGAATCAGCCCAAGCACCCACCACTGAGCCGATAAATAGATCATGTGCTTGTTGATTATGTGGTTCTGGAATCACTTTACAGACCAGCCAAGCCAGACTACCTGCTACCAGTGGGACAGGAAAATCATCTTGGTAAAACAATTCAGTTTTGCATTCTTCTAACTTGCTTGGATGATCAAACTGGCTGATGGTTCCAAGTTGATGCACCATATCAATTTGCGCATAACAGGGCACTTGTAAGGCAAAATAACCGCTTTGCTCTACCAATTGGCGAGTCTTGGTCGTTTTATCTAAAACCACTGTGACTTTGGCAGGTGTAAGTTCCAGTGCGCAAGCCCAAGCTGCTGCCATGACATTGCGCTCTTGCCCATATTGAGCAGAAACCAAGACTGTCGGGCCATGATTGAGCAGGCGATAAGCTTTGGAAAGTTCAACTGCGGTAATTTCTGGCTGACTCATATAACATCCACAAGGTTGAGACATCGCTCCATTGTTACATAAAATTCTGTAAAACTTTATTCAATTTTCCAACGTTTATAGGCACGATTAAAACTTGAGAGAGATGAATACCCCAATTTTTTAGCAAGTTCATCTTTGGTGATAAAAGGATTCAACATCAGTTTTTTTGCTTTTTCCTTTCTTACTTCATCATATAAAGTTTGAAAGCTGATCATTTTTTCTTGCAACATCCGTTGTAAGGTTCTTTTGGTCAGGTTTAGCTTTTGAGCAACTTGATCAATACTCTGTAAGCCTTCTGTTTTATCATCAATCAGATATTTGACTCGTTGTAAAATATCTTGGGTTGCAAGTAGTTCATCCAATTCTTTTTGGCACAGTAATTTAAATTTTTCTGCGGTGAGTGGGTCGGCCATACTAAGTGGCGCGTCTAGAAAAGTTGCAGCAGCAATTAAGCGGGTATAGGGCTGTTCATAACGTATCTCTGCAAAAGTCGATGTCAATATCTCTGCAAAACGAGAAAAATAGTCAGGGTATTTACATTGTAGGTCGATGCTAGGTTTGAAGTATGGGATAAAGAAACGGACCAAATGCACAAAACCAGTCAGAAAGAAAATACAGCTAAATTCGTAGGCTTGTGTATCTGATTCATCATTAAAATTCAGCAAGGAACGATCATAGGCAATGCTGTAATAGGCGAGCTTATTTTCAACTTTAAAATTTAACTCGACAAATGAACATTGCAAGCTGACAAATTGATTAATGGTTTCAATCGCTTCTAAGGCATTTTTTGAAATGGCAACGGTAAAACCGAGTAAGCCATGCGAACTGATTTTTAACTGTGTGCCTGCATAGAAACCAATGCCTTGTTCCTGTGTCAGTTCAATAGTTCGAGCAATCACTTTTTTAAAGGCGTTCAGACTGATTTTATAATTCAGATCATGTAGTTTATCGATCTCAACGCCAGTGCCCCAAAATAATGTTTCAACAGATATATTCCATTGTGAAACCACTTCACTCAGTAGGTGAGCATAAGAACTGCTAATAAAATGCTGATTATGGAGACGGGGAATACTCATAGTGCGAAGTAAATTCCATTTTAAAGCTGATCCAATTCATTCTGAAATTAAAGCAGAGTGATGGATTTGAAAATGTGCATTCATCGGAATTTTATCAATCCAGCGTAATTTTGGCACGAATTGTTATGATTTTGGCACAGTTTGTTTTAGTCTAAAAATCACACAATATTTCGAAGGAGTATAATTTCTGCCAGTCGTTTGTATGCTCGGAATGATTCCAGATACGAAGAAAAAAGACTAAATCGTTGTAATAAAAATGAAAAATGCTAGGAGCAGAACGTGAAGAAAAAATATTTAAATGTCATGGCGCTAATGGCGGGCATGTTGGTGAGTAGTGGATCTGTGGTACATGCAGGTTTGTTTGATTTTTTTGCACCAAAGGCATCATGGCAAAACTGTAATGTGAACTCTTGTTCAGTCGGCGGTAGCACCAGTGTTACATCAAGCTATGCAAAAACCAAGTATCCAATTCTACTCGCACACGGGATGGCTGGGTTTTCTGCGGTTGGCCCTTTGCAATATTGGAATGGCATCACCGAAGATTTGGTGGGCAATGGAGCGAATGTCTTTGTTGCACAGCAAGCTTCTTTTAATTCATCAGAAGTACGCGGTGAGCAATTATTGCTACAGGCGAAGCAAGTATTGGCGATTACAGGTGCGGAGAAAATTAACTTAATTGGCCATAGTCATGGCTCTCAATCAGTTCGTTATGTCGCAAGTTTGTTGCCGAATAAAATTGCGTCAGTCACAGCAGTAGGTGGTCCAACCAAAGGTTCAGATGTTGCAGATGTGGTTGACTCAGTGGTTAAGTCACCTGTGGGTCCAGCATTGGCACCCGTGATCGCAGCAGGGGTGAATGCCTTCTTCTCTTTGGTGGGGATTGGTTCAGGTCATTATTATGATCAAGATGCACTGGCGGGCTTAAATTCATTAACCACTAGCGGTTCAGCAAACTTTAACCAACGTTTTCCAGCAGGTGTACCAACCACAGCTTGTGGTTCAGGAACAGAACTGGTCAATGGTGTACGTTATTATTCATGGAGTGGAACCAGTCCGTTTACCAATGCTTTAGATCCAATGGATTATGCATTAACAGCAACTTCTTTACTGATTTCTGGTGAAAATGATGGCTTAGTGCCGCGTTGTTCGAGTCATTTGGGCACCGTGATTCGTGACAATTATGCATTTAACCATTTGGATGAGGTGAATCAGATCCTTGGTTTAGTTGGATTCTTACAGAACCCAGTAACACCTTATCGTACTCAAGCAAATCGTTTAAAAAATCAAGGTTTATAATCCATTTACCAAAGGAGTAATCCGTTGCTCCTTTGGCTTTAACGGTTCAAACAAAGAAAGAATGATAAATAGAGCAAGGGATGATGAACGGTAAATTTTTGAATAATAAAACCATTAGTATAGTTTTAATCGCATGTTTATTGCTCTTGTTGGCTTTAATCTATTGGATATTTAAACCAGATCCTCAAAATACTCAGCAAGCACCAAATCAGCAGGCTCAATCACAGGTCTCCGAAAATGGCTTAGAGGCAGGTCCGCAAAATAATCAACAAGGCAAAATGCCAGTCCTAGCCTCTTCATTACGAGGCACTGAAATTGATTGTCCAATTCAGGTCGATGCCAATGGTAAATTAGTTTTAACGGTCGGTATTCGCAGCTGTTTTGATTATTTCTTTTCCAGTTTAGGTGAAAAAACTGAAACGGAATTGATTGCTGATATTCGACAGTATCTCACTGCGACATTACCTGACACAGCTTCAAGTTATGCCAGTTATCTGCTAGATCAATATGTTGCTTATACACACGCCTTAAAAAATATAAAACCGACCGGTAATTTTAAAACCGGTGATATTGACGGTTATCAAAAAGTGATTGAGCAAATGTACAAAGTACAACAGCAGTTTTTTAATGCGGCTGAGATCAATGCTTTATTTGGCAATGAACGTAATTTGAACCAGTTTAATATCGATCAAATGCGTATTCATGCCAATAAAACCCTGACCGCTCAGCAAAAGGCGGCTGAGTTGGCGAAATTGATTGATCAACTTCCTGCGACATTGGCTGATGGTGTTCGGGTTTCGATGCAATTTGCTGAATTGCAGCAACTGACTCAAGAGGTACGGGAAAAGGGCGGTTCTGCACAAGAGCTTCGTAATATGCGTGAAAGTTTATTAGGGCCTGAAGCAGCGGATCGTTTGGAAAAGGTTGATCAAGAAGAAGCTGGATGGCAAACGCAGGTAAATGGATATTTGGCTGAACGTGACCAAATTTTAAAAAGTGATGCAAGTGATGCAAGTAAACAACAGTCGATTAATCAATTACGTAATCAATCCTTTGGAACTAAAGAAGATTTATTAAGAGCTCAGTCTTATGAAATGATGCATGATCGAAAGTAAATCAATAGGGTGATGTGATAATTCAGATCTGTCGTAGAGGATTTAGGGTGGATCATGAGCAAGAACCGATGTGATAAGCTAAAGGGCTGGTAGTAGATTGTTGTTAAAACAAAAGGATTTGTAGTTGAATTTCTCTTTCCTCAAATCCTACATCGACTTAAAATCAGCATTACCCTTGATGATAAAGAAGTTAGTCACGTGTCAGACCATTTAGAAAACGAATTTGAGCTAAGTAATGAGGAAATGCATCTCTATAGTCGTCAGATTTTATTAGATGGTTGGGATATCGAAGCACAAGAAAAATTAAAACTCGCCAATGTGCTGATTATCGGAGCTGGCGGAATTGGCTGTACCAGTGCGGAGCTGTTGGCACGTGCAGGTGTGGGCAAGATTACCATTGTCGATGCTGATACCATTGAAATAAGTAATCTACAAAGACAAATCGCATTTACAGCAAATGATTTAGGTCGATACAAAGCCGAAATATTGGCAAAGCATCTAAAAGAAATTAATCCGCATATACAGGCCAGTTATCAAAATATACGATTCGATGAAACGAATGCTGATGAACTCGTACAGCATCAAGATGTAGTCTTAGATGGCTGTGATAATTTTACCACCCGTTATCTGGTCAATGCGGTGTGTAAAAAGCATCAAGTACCACTCATTAGTGCTTCAGCGATTGGTTTTGAAGGGCAGATGTTTATGGTGGAAGCAGATTCAGCCTGTTATGAATGCCTCTTTCCAAAAGAAGAGCATGCCAATGAAGGGCTGCGTTGTGCAGAGTCTGGCGTATTGGCAACCACGCCTGTAATGATAGCGTCATTACAAGCACATCACACTTTGTTGTTTTTAGGGCTTGGTCTGACGCCATTGAAGCAAAAATTATTGCTTTGGAATGGCTTAAATCTATCGCAACGCATTCTTAAATTTGAAAAAGATGTAAATTGTCCAGTTTGTCAGGCAACTTGATCGGTAAATTGAGCAAAATTTGCTAAACTAATGCCATCTGTGAGGCAAGAAAGATTATGAAAAGAAATATTTTATTCGATGGATTACGATCTGTTGCACGTATTGGTGAAACAGTGGTGGTTGCAGCACAAGCAGGTGTGAAATATGCAACTGAAAAACCAAGCAACGCCAAACTTATGCGTGAGACCTTTGAGTCGCTTGGTTCGACTTATATCAAACTGGGGCAATTTATTGCCAGTACGCCGTCTTTATTCCCCCGCGAATATGTTCAGGAATTCCAAGGCTGTTTAGATCAAACCCCGACCTTACCATTTAGCTATATTCAAAAAGTATTGGCAGAAGAGTTTGAAGGTCGCAATCTCAATGAGATTTTCAGTTTTATTGATGAAAAACCTTTGGCTTCAGCCTCAATTGCACAAGTCCATGCTGCTCGATTAGTCACGGGCGAAGATGTGGTATTAAAGGTTCAAAAACCTGGTGTCGAAACCATTTTATATACCGACTTAAATGTAGTGCATTGGGCGACAAAACTTTTAGAAAAAGCTGTGCCAAAAATCAAGTTTGCATCGCTTTCTGAAATCGTCGATGAGATCAAAACACGTATGGTACGTGAAGTTGATTTTATTGAAGAGGCTCAGAACCTAGATGACTTCATTCAGTACTTGAATGTGTCTGGTAACCAAGCGGCAACTGCGCCAAAAGTTTATCACCAGTTTTCGACTCGCCGTGTGCTGACTATGCAGCGTTTATATGGTGTGTCATTGACTGACTTTGATGTGGTGAAACAGTACGCCAAAGACCCAACACAAGTATTGATTACTGCGATGAATACTTGGTTTGGTAGCTTAATGCTATGTAAGAGTTTCCATGCGGATTTACATGCAGGCAATCTGATGCTGCTGGAAGATGGGCGTATTGGTTTTATTGATTTCGGTATTGTTGGGCAGCTAAACCCTGAAGTATGGACAGCATGTATGGCGTTTATGGATGCTTTACAGCACACCAATTACAACGCAATGGCTGAAAATATGCTGAAAATGGGCATGACTCATCAGAAAATTGATACCCAAGTATTGGCTGATGATTTAGAGCGCTTATTTAGTGGTGTGTTATTGGCAGATCCACAAGAAATTCTCAGTTCCAATCCTGCAGATTTGAATGACATCATGATGGATATGGTAGCTGTAGGTGAGCGTCACGGCATCAAATTCCCACGCGACTTCGCTTTGTTATTCAAGCAAATGCTATATTTTGATCGTTTCATGCGTGTTCTCGCACCATATACCGATATTTATGCTGACCAACGTTTAAAAATGGTTCACAATATTGAACCTGCTTCGTTTTTAAAGCATTAATTTATTTATCGGTTCATTAGGTCATTATGGATGCCATTATAATTGAAGGGTTGAAGGTTGATACTGTGGTTGGCTGTTTCAATTGGGAACGCCAGATTATTCAACCTTTAATGCTAGATCTCACCATTCATAATGATCTATCACAAGCTGCCCATTCGGATGAGCTAGAAGATACGCTCAACTACGCGCAGCTTTGTGAGCTTGCAGCCCAAGTTATACAAGAGGCGAAACCGAAACTGATTGAGCACGCCGCACAATTGGTACTTGAATGTCTATTTACCACTTTCCCCTCGATCGAATCGATCAGTATCACCATTCGCAAACCCGCCATCATTGCACAAGCCAATGCAGTAGGAATTCGCCTTGAACGCAACAGAAACAATTTTTGCGCTCGCACTGGCGAGTAATGTCCAACAACAACAAAATTTCACTTTTGCCTATGAGCAGCTCTCACGTTTGGGCGCAGTGGAATTTTCTCCAATTTATGAAATTCCGTGTCGAGATGGGATCGGGGCTGATTATTGGAATTCTGCCTGCCTATTAACAAGTCGGCTTTGTGTTGATGAAGTGACAGAAATCCTTAAACAATTAGAAGCACAATCAGGTCGAGTTCGCCCGTCACATCATATTAGTTTGGATATTGATGTCATCGCATGGGGTGAAACCTTAGATCATATGCAATTTAATCCAAAAAAGTTACCATTGGCTTTGGATGTAAAAATTCCTTTATATGATTTATGGCAGCATGCGGATTTAGCTCATCTTCAAAGCATGCAGTATCCTGTCATTACAATGTAATACTTTAATCAAGTAACACTATAATAATAGGAAGTTTTTTATGAAACTTATTTTGATTTTATCGACTTTAACGGTTTTACTTTCGGGTTGTGCGGCCATGAGTGTCGAACAATGTAAAACTGCAAATTGGTTTAATGTGGGCGAAAGAGATGGCTCCGATGGGCATGAATCACGTTTAGATAAATACTATTCTTCCTGTCAAAAAGCCAATATTGTGCCCAATCAAAAGCTCTATGAACAAGGTTATCAAAAAGGTCTAGGCTATTATTGCCGACCAGAAATTATCTTTAGTGAAGCGCTCGAAGGTCGTGGCGATATTCGTGTTTGTCCAATCGAAAAACGTGAATCCTTGCGCAGCTACTATCAAGTTGCCAATGAATACTATCAAGCAGATTCAGAGTTTGATCGTTCTCAAAATGATATGAACCGTTATTTGAAAGAGCTGGAACGTAAGGATCTTTCAAGCAAAGTACGGGATGATTATCAAAAACGTTTATATGATTTGCGCATCAATAGCAGCTGGGTACAGTCACGTTACCATCAAGCTGTTCGAAATCTAGAACGCTTTAAGGCCGAACATGGTTTGTATTAAGCCGTGATGCTTAAGTGATGATTAAAAAAAATCCATGGTTGCGTCCATGGATTTTTGTTTGTGACGAAACACACTTGAGTTACATACGCATGTATACAGGGATGTTTAAATAGATAACAAGCGAATAATGAAGGAATTATTTATGCAAGCCAAGTTACTTATTGCCTTGGGGATTATTCTCTATGGCAGCATGAACTCAGCCTATGCAATTGATGCCAAGTATCGACAACAATTAGAACAATCGGGTTGTACCCAAGTTAGTGAAGCACAGGGTTGTGATATTAGCAAAAGCAAAGAGGAAAATAGCAAGGCGGGTTTTGTCGAGCAGACGGTAGAGGTATCAAGCCCGAGTGCATCAGCAACAACACAGCAACCACAGTGGATTGCTGAGAGATCGGATGGTTCAACATTGGCTCTGATTAAAATTGATCAACAGCAGCGGGTTTGGGTCAATGACACACGTGTTATTGCAGTAAAGAAGAATGATCAGCTAAGTTTTAGACAAGGTAAAATCGACTACACGATTTTTACCGATTTGGACAAGCAGTCACAGAGCTTTTGGAGTGACCGTTATTCAACCGATAAAGGCAAAATTGTATTTCGCTAAGCTTAATTGAGTGCTGCAAAGTAAAAGGGAATTACCTTGCAATAATTCCCTTAGATAACTTAAAGATAATAACTGGTTTTAGTCATGAGTTTTGAAATGGCAGTCATGGTAATTCGTACAGGTGCTGGTAAGTCCACACCACCTGCTTCTAAGGCGGTATCGCGGTGATGCAATTCATCTTCATTCATCTGGACTAAAATTTTACGTGAACGTTCATCATGTGCAGGAAGTTGTTGGATATGTTCCTGTAGGTGCTGACTAACTTGACGTTCCGTTTCTGCCACAAACCCCAAACTATATTTGTCGCCTGCAATCCCTGCAATCGCACCCATACCATACGACAAGCCATACCAAATTGGATTTAATACACTGGTGTGGCTATCTAATTCTTTTAAGCGATCTTCACACCAAGCTAAATGGTCTTGTTCTTCAATCGCGGCTTGCTGCATTTCTTCACGGACATGCGGTAATTTTGCAGTGAGTGCCTGACCATGATAAAGCGCTTGAGCACAGACTTCACCACTATGATTAACTCGCATCAAGCCTGCAACATGACGGGCATCACTGACACAAAGTTGTGATGGTTCATCACTGGCAGGATTCGTCCGTTGTGCACTGGTTGCACCTGGTACCAAACTACGTAAGGCTTGATCAAACGAATGAATCATTTTATCGAGACCTGTGTAATGACGCATAGATTAATCCTCTAAAGTATTGGGAGCATTTTCCAATAAAGGTTTTAGGCGTTTTAATAACCAAAATGAAAAAATTGCACTTAAAACAGCGGTAATGGTAAATAAGATTTTAATATCAATTTTTAAAATGCTTAAGATTAAAATCGAGAAAACTGCGGAAGAGACCATAAATACAGCATTTAAAATGTTATTTGCTGCCACAACACGCGCTCGGTGTGAGCGTGGTGAATAGGCCTGCATCATGGCATAGAGTGGAACGATATAGAATCCACCGCTAATTCCGAGCAAAGTCACTGCCAACATCACATGATAATAGACTGCACCGAGTGTAAACATATCTTTTAAGCTGAGTAAGTCACCTGTACGCTCAGGTACAAAGGCTAGACTTGCTGCCAGATATAGCGCAAAAACAGTTAAGCCAATTGCACCATAAGGCACCATCTTGATATTAATATCCGAACCGCCAATTCTTCGACAGAGTAAGGAACCGACGCCAATACCGACCGAGAAAAAGGTGAGTAATAGGCTCACCACATTTTCCGAAGCATGTAGGTTTTGCTGCGTCAGTTGCGGAATCTGGGTTAGGTAGGTTGCACCATAGAACCAATACCATGAGTTGCCTAGCAAAATCACAAATACGACCGGGATGCTTTTGGCGTATTTAATGGTTTGAAAACTAGTACGAATAAAGTTCCAGTCAATTTTTAAATCGGGTGCAGCAACTTTTTGAGGCAGAATAAAACGACTACATAAATAGCCTAAGCAAGCAATTGCCACAACTGTAATACTAATCCAAAGTAAGTTACCTTCAGAAGTGGCAATCACGGCACCACCTAAAATCATCCCCAGTAAAATCGCAATCGATGTACCTGACTGAAACAAGGCGTTGCCTGACATCAACTCTTGCGGCTTTAAAATCTCAGGTAAAATGGCATATTTGATTGGCCCAAAACAGGTTGAGTGAGTACCCATTAAAAATAAGGCGAACAGCAGTAACCACAAATTCCCGAGCAGGAAGCCAGCAGTACCAATCAACATGATCACGATTTCTAATATTTTAATGAAGCGAATTAGTTGCGAGCGTTCGTATTTATCGGCAATTTGACCAGCAGTCGCTGAAAAGAAAAAGTAGGGCAAAATAAATAATAAGGCAGCTAAATTATTGAGAGTACTGACAGGGGCACTTTGTTGTTGAATCCAGCCATAGGTAATAACTAACAGCAACGCTTGCTTATAAACATTATCATTAAGTGCGCCAAAGAACTGAGTGAAAAACATCGGGGCGAACCGACGCGAAGTCATTAAGTGCTCGTCTTGTTTCATCGTGTGTTCACTTCATTGTGATTTATAAAAAAATGTGACGAACTGTAAAAATGTGATGAAATGCATGTATGATACCTATGTCTGATTGGATGAAAAATCAAAGATTTGAAGTTATTTCACCCATCAAAAACGATAAATTAAAAAACAAATTTAGAGTTTTACATGCCATCTAAAACGAAGTTTAAACAGTCGACACTGGTTCATTCTATGCATTTAATTTTTAAAATGCAGGGTTTTCCTAAACTTATTTGTAGTGGTTTTTTAATTAGTTCTTGTATATCAGTTGCTTATGCTCAAGAACAAAATTCAACTGTGCCTGAAAATCAGGCAGTTGAACAGACGGAACAACCGGTCGAATTGCCAGTTACAGCGGCAGCGCCGACGGTTCCAGCAATTAATCTTGCCGATCAAGGGGTATTGCCTGGACAGGACAGTTTGGCAGCATTAAAAGAACAAGAACAATCCACTAACCAAATTAACGAATTAAAACCGATTCAGTTGGATGACAATTTAGAAAATTTGCCTGTAATTCCTGTGGATCAAGGTATGGCAAATGAAATCTTCCGTGTTGCTGAAGATGCGAAAAATGAAGCACAAGCATATCGCGAAAATACGGCAAGAAACCCAGAACCAATCATCACTGATGCATCACAGACGGAACTGACTGAAATCAAGCAAGCGCCGCTGAATATTGACCAATTGATGGGTGAGATTCAAGCAGACAGTAAAATTGTGGTTGAGGCCAATGAAACAGGTAAAACATTAGCTGATTTGCAGCCTAAGTCTGATCAACCACAGGAAAAAGTTGGATTCTTTAAGCGAATTGTAAATCGCTTCCGACCAGAAAACCTATTAAATACCGATAAAATTCCACGTATTACAGCTGATGTGAGCGGTGCACCGCCTATTCTTGCGCTCAATATTAAGGCAAAGCTCTCAAGTTTTACTCAAGAATCATTTGAGGAATTTAATGTCGCTTTACCACAACTCCGTGCGTTGACCAATCAGGCAGCACAAGCGGTCGGTTATTACAATGCAACTTATACTTTTGTAAAAGAGAGCGACAGCAAAGTTAAGGTGATTGTGGTTCCAAATGAACCCGTTAAAATTAAAGAACAAAATATTGAATTCACTGGTGCAGGTGCAAATACACCACAGTTCCAAGTCATTCGCTTAATTCCAGAACAAGATGTAGGCGATATTTTTAATCATGGTTCATATGAAGCAACCAAAACTAAAATCACCACGGTGGCTTCAGACAATGGTTATTTTGATGCATTTTGGCGATTGCATGATGTCAAAATTAGTCAGCCTGAAAAAACCGCTGAAATTAATTTAAATTATGAAACCGGCGAGCGTTATAAATTAAAGCAAGTTGAGTATCGGATGAGTGATCCGAGCAAGCCGTTGCCACTCACTCAGAAGGTTTTAGATAGTTTGGCACCATGGAAAGAAGGTGATGATTATGCCTTCTGGCGTGTCAATGCATTGGCGAATAATTTAACCAACTCGCGTTATTTTAACTATACCTTAGTGGATACGATCAAGCCGGATGCCATTCAGCCACCCCTTGATTTACCGCCCGACTTACAAGCCTTAGTTGATCAGCAGCGTGTGCAAGAATCACAATTGATGAGTAGCCAACAGAAAGCGGATCTTGCGCGTGCCAAAATTACTTCGGCACAAGAGGTGACGCAGGATGTGGTTGATGAATCACAGTTCTCGGGTGCTGAACCTGCACAACCTGCTTTGGCTCGTTCAATGCCGATGCCGCCTGTACATGACGATGACGACGAAGAACGTCAAAAGCTTGAAGAACAAACACGCGTAGAACGTAAAATTCCTGTGGTGGTGACACTCAATGCTGATCGTCTTAATAGTTTAGAGACAGGTATTGGTTATGGAACCGATACAGGGGCACGTATTCGTACTCAGTATCGTCGTGCCATTGTGAATAAATATGGGCATTCTTTCGATGCCAACGTTGAGGTTTCAGAAATCCGTCAATCGATTGATGGCCGTTATAGTATTCCTTATAAACACCCATTGAATGACTACTTTAACCTTGTGGGTGGTTATGAACGTGAAACCCGTGATGATATTGGTCCAGATATCAATCTATTGGTTGAATCAGCGGTTTTGGGGGGTGAACGCGTTATTAAAAACCCATTGGGGGATTGGCAACATACCTTTGGCTTGCGTTATCGTCTAGATCGTTTAACCAAAAAAGGTGATGTGGATATCAATGAGCTTCCAGATGCCTTTAAAGTCTCTGGGATTGATTCTGAGCAGGAATCATTGCTGTTAGGTTATGAAGCATCTAAAACCAATGCCAATACCCGCTTAAACCCAACCCGAGGTTTTAAACAAACTTATAAAGTTGAATTGGGTACAGAATCTTTACTCTCAGATGCCAATATGGCAATTGTCAGTGCAGGTTGGCGCTTTATCTATTCATTGGGCGAAAACGACAATCATCAATTTGTTGGTCGTGGTGATGCAAGCTATATTTTTACCGATGACTTTAATAAAGTCCCTTATAACTTGCGTTTCTTTACTGGTGGAGATCAGTCTTTACGTGGTTTCGACTATAAGAGTTTATCACCTGAAGAAAATGGCTATAAATTAGGTGGTCAAGCCTTAGGGGTTGGCTCATTGGAATATAATTATCAGTTTAAAGATGGCTGGCGTGCTGCAGTGTTTTCGGACTTTGGTAATGCCTATGACAAACAATTTAGCAACCCAACAGAATATAGCGTGGGTGTAGGTATCCGCTGGAGATCACCAATTGGACCAATTCGATTAGATATCGCATCTGGTATTTCGAATGATAACAATCCAATTCGTTTGCATTTCTTTATTGGTCCACAGCTTTAAAACTTTATTGAGCCCTTTACTTTATAAGGGCAAAACAATCTCGGGTTGATTATGACGGAAGTAGAACAGCAACTTACCCCTCCAACTGAACCAAGACAGCAGCGGCGTATTTTACGAAATATTCTGCTGATTGTACTGATCATTCTTTTATTGTTGGTCAGTTCTCTTGCTGTGATGATGTCAACCGACAAAGGTAGTCGTTTTCTACTAGACCGTGTACTTCAAAGCCAGAAAACCATTAAATACGAATATGAAAGTGGTAATCTAATCTCAGGCATTATTTTAAAAAATGTGTTGGTAAGATTGGAAGGAATTGATGTTTCCTTAGACCGTGCCGACGTGTCTTTAGGCTGGAGAGCCATCCTTAAAAAAGAAGTGCATCTCAGTCATGCTGATGTACGTAATCTAAAAATTCTTGATAAGAAACCGCCATCAGGTAAGCCGTTCGGGTTTGATCCAATCAAACTTCCTTTTGTATTGCGAGTCGATGAAGCCAGTCTAGACCATTTGCAACTGCAAACCACCACATCTAAAGTTGATTTCAGCGATATTTATCTAAAAGATGCTTTGTGGTCAGAAACCAAATTAAAGTTCAAAGATTCACGCATGAAGATGGAGTTTTTGGCAGTAAATAAGGCAACAGGAGAAATGGATTTTAGTGGTAAATATCCACTCAATGCGACTGCCGATCTGATCATTCCATCACTAAAAAGCCTAGATATTGATATTATTAAAGTTGCGGCACGAGGCTCTTTAGATACCTTAAAACTAGGAGTTGCAACACGTACCCCAGACTTACTGACAGGTTGGGCAATTGTGCATCCTGTACGTGAACATGTGCCGATGAATGGTGAGCTGTTCTTTAAAAACTATCATTTACCTTTATTGAAAGATCAAAAGCTATTTGCTAAGGACGGTATTGCGAAATTTAATGGCGATATCCAAAAACTGATTTTAACTTTGGATACAGACCTAAAAGGCGAGCAAGTGCCAGAGGGTCAATACACAGCACAGATGGATACTGATCTAACCCATCAATTAAATATTCGCGAATTTAATGGTCAATTGATGGGTGGTGCAGTGAGTTTGCTGGGTTTTGTCAATTGGCATGACCATGTTTCTTGGGATGTAAAAGGTCGTTTAGATCGCCTTGATCCAAAAGATAAGACTGTACCGCAAATTGCACAAGATTTCTTACCACCGAATTTGGATGCGAGCTTGAGCTCAACAGGTTCAATGGAAAAAGGCTTGGTGCTGAATGCACAACTTGCGTTTGATAAATTTGAAACTTGGGCGGTTAGGCTAAATCAAGCAGAAGAGAAAGACAATAAAGCACAACCCATGCTATTAGATGTCTCTTGGAAAGGGATTGATCGTGCCATGCCGTATATTGGTTGGCTCAGTAGTGAAGAAGGTCATACCAATCTGACCTTAAAAGAAGGTCAGCAAGACATCTATCTCACAACAACGATTCGTCCTCATGAACAAGCGTTATTACCAACTGGAAAATATGATGCGCGTTTAGATGTAAAAGGCGATCTATTAGATGTGGAAAGCTTCCGTTATGAGGCGGAAAAAGGCAGTTTGTCTGGACAGGCTAAAGTTAAGCTACCGACCGAAAAGCAACAACTGTCGTGGCAAGCACAGCTTAAAGCACAGGATTTCAATCCGCAAACCGTAGCTGCGGCAGCGCCTGTAAATTTATTGAATGGGGAAATTAAGGCCACAGGCTTTGCCAAACCAAATCAACAAATTATTCAGCTTGAGCAGATTGATTTAACAGGACAATTGCCACAAGAAAATAAAACTGAAACGATTGCCCTAAAGGGTAAAAGTACTGCTGCATTGATGTTTAATGATGAAAAAGCAGGTGGTGGATTTAAGAGTTTTGCAGTCAATTATGATGGTTCTTTAAATGCTTTGAATCAGGGTAACGGCGTATTAAAAATCAAGGTTGCAGGGACACCTGATTACATTAAGATTAATGAGTTAAATCATGATGGTGTTGCTGGAAAAATCTATGCAACCGGTGCTGTTAATCTCAAAGATAAACTTGGTTGGGATATTGATGCTTCTTTGGTACGTTTTAAGCCACAGTATTTTGTTTCCAGTGTCAAAGGTGAAGTCTCAGGACGAGTTAAATCGCAAGGTGTATGGTCAGATAAGCTGAAACGTATTGATATTCGTGAGCTTAATGCAGCAGGTTTTATCAATAATAAGCCAATTCGTGGCCGTGGAAATTTAAGCTTGTTGCTTGATTCAAATCAAGAAGGTTTCTTACCACAACAATTTGAAGCCAATAATCTATTCTTTGCTTATGCACAAAACCAGTTACAAGCAACAGGTAATGCGCAAAATTTACAGATTAAATTGAATGCTCCTGCACTATATGAACTTTATCCAGGTTTACGTGGTCGTGCTTACGGAAGCCTAAATGTACAGTCGAAACCGCGCTTAAAAGCGACGGCGAATATGATGGTCGATAATTTCGCATTTAATGATCTCGTCAGTATCCGCTCATTGCGGGTACAAGGTGAGTTACCGACCTCTGAAACGACACCAACACAACTTACCGCAACATTAGATCAACTGCGTAATGGCAATCGTGAAATTGAACATGCAACTGTGAATTTGGCGGGAACACGTAAAGCACATGTGTTAAAAGTAGAAAGTAAAAACCGTCAATCTAACTTTTATGTACAACTTGCGGGTGGTTTTAACCCAAAAAATGATTGGTTAGGACAAGTTCAAAAAGGCAATTTTAAGTCTCGTAATATTAATTTGGTACAAAATCAAAATGCGCCAATTATTTATTCAACTGCACAGACTGAGCTATATGTAGGCCAACATTGTTGGCAGAGTGCAAATAGCCAATTATGTTTGGATCAACCTGCACGTATCAGCAAAGAAAAAGGTAGTTTCTCCTTTATTACCAAAAATCTGGATTTAAAAGATTTTACTGCATTTATGCCTGAAGGTTTGGCTGTGACAGGTCAACTGAATGGTTATGCTAAAGCGTCATGGGCAAAAGGCAGTCATCCAAAAATAGATGCGCGTTTGGTGACACGTAAAGGTGAGATTGGATTGGCTGCAGATGATCCACAAGACCCTGCAACGACGGTCACCTATGACGAGCTAAGCCTTATCGCGAAAAGCATCAGCGAAGGTTTATTATTACGTGTGGATGTGAAAACACCAGATATTGGGACAGGTTATGCCAATGTCATTATCAATCCATTCCAAGCTAATATGCCAATGCGTGGTGAAGTGGCATTTGATGATGTACAGCTAAAAGTCTTTAAGCCATTTATTAAAGATGTACGCTCAATGTCGGGTACGCTAGCGCTGGCTGGTAAAATGAATGGTACTTTGACTCAGCCTCAGTTCGCTGGTGAAATGCGCTTGAAAAACGGTGCAATTTCAATGATCTCGTTGCCTGTCAATTTAAGCAATATTCAGCTGTATTCGTCTATACGACAACAGTCTGCAAGTATTGATGGTGCTTTCAATAGTGGACAAGGTGTAGGGCGCTTAAAAGGTAATTTTGACTGGCAGAATGATCCACATTTAAATCTGACTTTGAAAGGCGATAACTTATTGGTTCGTCAAGCACCAATGATCACGGCAATTGTGGAACCTGACCTGACGTTGGATGTTTATCCATTTAATCAGCGTCTAAGCTTAAAAGGTAAGATTGATGTTCCGCGTGCGCGTATTTCAATGCCGGAAAGCTCTGCTACGGTTGTGAATCTGTCACCAGATGTACGTGTGGTTCAACAAGGACAAGACCTGCTTGCAACATTAAAAGCAGCTAAACCTTGGGATATCCGTGCAGATATGACGGTAACCTTAGGTAATCAAGTGATCTTCCAAGGCTTTGAAAGTACCATTCCATTGGTTGGCCGCTTACATCTATCTCAACGTGGTTTAGAAACAGCAATGCGTGCCAATGGTGCGATTGGTGTCAGTCAAAAAGTGAAGATCGAGGCTTATGGTCAAAGTCTTGATTTGAATCGTGCGATTGCACGTTTTAATGGACCGTTGGCGAACCCGACACTTGATATTGATGCTAATAAACCAGTTCAAGGCAGTATGGTTGGGGTGCGAGTAACAGGTACAGCCACCGTGCCGAATATCCAAATTTATAACGATGCAGGCTTGTCTGAACAAGAAGCGCTGAATGCATTACTTACTGGACGTATCAATGAGGGTAACACGGGTTTAAGTAATACAGAGGGCTTTAAATCTGACGTCAATAACACCATTGCTGCTGCAGGTATTAGTATGGGCTTGGGTGGAACTCGTGCCTTAACCAATCAGATCGGTCGTACTTTTGGTTTGAGTGGTTTGGCATTGGACGCACAGGGTACAGGTGATGATACGCAGGTGAGTCTGACAGGCTATATCACGCCAGATCTGTTTATTCGTTATGGTATTGGTGTATTTACCCCAGTGAATAAATTGACCTTGCGTTATCAGATGAACCGTCGTTTATATCTGGAAGCAAGTCAGTCTTTAGAACGTGCGATTGACGTATTCTACAACTGGCGTTTCTAACCCTGTTTTAAATTGGGTTTAGAATCAGAAAGAGGAATTATTTCGATGAAATAGTTCCTCTTTTTTTTAGGGATGTAACACTGCCTGAAGCTCCAAAAAAAACCATTCACATAAAAATTAATGAGGGCTGATGTGTTAATGGTCTGAGCTAATTTTTAAACAGATGTCATAACTGATGGTTTTAGAGAATAAGAATTGTGATAGAATTAATATAAGTTATTGAAAATTAATGAATTTATGACATTTTTTGGAGAAAATAAATGAAACCTGTCACTTTTGGTCAGCTTTGGGCAGTGCTTGGCTTAGTGCTACTCAGTTCGATACTCCAAGTCAATGCCAAGGAATACTATAAATGGGTCGATGCCAAAGGCGTTACCACCTATTCAGCAACGCCACAACCTGTACAAAGACAAGAACCTCAACTCGATCCCGTCAAAAAGAATAGCAATACCGCAGTCGTTCAACAGGCAAATGTACAAACTGTAACTGCACCAAAAGAAGCGAAAATCACAACAGTGACGGCAACTACCGCAACAACAGTTAAGCCTGTAACGGCGTCCACAGCAGCCACAAGCAATCTCACAGTCGTAAGTGAAGTGCTTATCCCTGTGAAAAACTGTAATGGGGTTAGATGCTGGGATATGAAAGACAAGTCATATAATCTCGTTGCAGGAACGACATATCTCTCTGCCAATGGAGGAAAATGTCAAAAGTTAGGCAATAACATGCGCTGTAGCAAATGATTTGTATGTTTTTATTACGGGAAGCACTGTTTTAAAGGCTTCCTTTTGCAAAATCAACAAGTTTCAGTATGATGTGTGCATCAAATTAGCCGCAGTATGATGATGAAAAAAGTTTTGTTTATTGCAATAGGTTTAGTTTTGGCTGGTTGTGCTGAGAAAAAGCCGTTAACCCCTGAAGAACAATGGCATGGCTATTGTGTCAGTGTGGGTAACGCTGCACGTTCGATCACATTGGATCGTCAAAATGGAATTGAGCAAAAACAAGCAACGGAGTATGCGGCAAAGATTGAAGATGAGACTACGCGTAAGTTTATCTTTAAAATTTTGGACACGGTTTATGCACTTCCTGCCGATCAACTGAAAAAAGATCCAGAAGCATTACGTGAAAATTTAAAGAAACAGTTTATGGAAGAATGCTTGGTTACCCCACATGACAAGCTGCCTAACTATAAACTTTTTTAATGTGTATATAAAAAAGACAACACCGTTTGTCTTTTTTTATGGATGTAATTTATTGTTTTATTAGACTTTAACCTAAGACCAAAGCGGTATTTCCAAGGGATGAACATTTCGCTATAAAATAATGGGCATCACGTAGAAATACGGTAGTTGCATTAACATTTAACGCGAAGTCTAGTAAAATTTTGCTGTCCACATTACTTGTAAAGCTTGTAGCAAGCTGGAACTTACAAGTAATTTTTTAAAAAAGAGGAATAACACTGTGCTAGAAGCTTACCGCCAACACGTTGAAGAACGTGCCGCACTCGGAGTCCCACCGAAGCCGCTTGATGATGCTCAAACTGCTGAACTCGTAGCCTTATTAAAAAATCCACCAGCAGGTGAAGAAGCTTATTTAGTAGATTTACTAGAAAATCGTGTTCCAGCAGGTGTTGACCAAGCTGCATATGTAAAAGCTGCTTTCTTAGCTGCCGTTGCAAAAGGCGAAGCAACCTCTCCACTCGTATCTAAAGAACGTGCAGTTTATTTACTAGGTACAATGCTTGGTGGTTATAACGTAGCACCACTTGTTGAACTTCTAGACAACGCTGAGCTTGCTGAATTAGCGGCTGAAGCGTTAAAGAAAACACTTCTTGTATTTGATGCGTTCCATGACGTAGCTGACAAAGCAAAAGCAGGCAATGCTGCTGCTAAAGCAGTATTACAATCTTGGGCTGATGCAGAATGGTTTACAAGCCGTGCTGACGTTCCAGAAGAAATCAAAATCACTGTGTTCAAAGTAACAGGTGAGACCAATACGGATGACTTGTCTCCAGCTCAAGACGCTTGGAGCCGTCCAGATATCCCATTACACGCGAATGCAATGTTGAAAAACGAGCGTGATGGCATCAATCCTGAAAAACCAGGTGAAGTTGGTCCATTAAGCCAAATTAAAGAACTCATCGCGAAAGGTAACCAAGTTGCTTACGTAGGTGACGTTGTTGGTACAGGTTCTTCTCGTAAGTCTGCAACTAACTCGGTTCTTTGGTTCTTCGGTGACGAACTTCCACACATTCCAAACAAAAAAGATGGTGGTGTGTGCTTAGGTTCTAAAATCGCGCCAATTTTCTTCAATACAATGGAAGATGCAGGTGCATTACCTGTAGAAATCGACGTTGCTAACATGAACATGGGCGACGAAGTTGTATTGAAAATTGATCACGCTGCTGCAAAAGTAACTGCATTTAAAGACGGCGCTCAAATTTCAGAAGCTGACCTTAAAACGCCTGTACTTTTAGACGAAGTACGTGCGGGTGGTCGTATTAACCTGATCATTGGTCGTGGTTTAACTGCGAAAGCACGTGAAGAATTAGGTCTTGCACCTTCTACATTGTTCCGTACTCCAGTACAACCTGCTGACACTGGCAAAGGCTTTACACAAGCTCAGAAAATGGTTGGTCGTGCATGTGGTTTAGCAGAAGGTCAAGGTATCCGTCCGGGTACTTACTGTGAACCTAAGATGACAACTGTTGGTTCTCAAGATACAACTGGTCCAATGACTCGTGACGAGTTAAAAGACTTGGCGTGTTTGGGCTTCTCAGCTGACTTGGTAATGCAGTCTTTCTGTCACACTGCTGCGTATCCAAAACCAGTTGACGTAACAACTCACCATACATTACCAGACTTCATCATGAACCGTGGTGGTGTATCTTTACGTCCAGGTGACGGTATTATCCACTCTTGGTTAAACCGTATGTTACTTCCAGATACAGTTGGTACTGGTGGTGACTCACATACACGTTTCCCAATTGGTATCTCATTCCCAGCAGGTTCTGGTCTTGTTGCGTTCGCAGCTGCAACTGGCGTTATGCCACTTGATATGCCTGAATCTGTACTTGTTAAGTTCAAAGGTAAAATGCAGCCTGGTATCACTTTACGTGACCTTGTACATGCAATTCCTTACTACGCGATTCAAGCGGGTGACTTAACTGTAGAGAAGAAAGGTAAGAAAAACATCTTCTCTGGTCGTATCCTTGAGATCGATTTATCAGAAATGGAAAATGACTTGACTGTTGAGCAAGCATTTGAACTTTCTGACGCATCTGCTGAGCGTTCTGCTGCTGGTTGTTCAATCACACTTTCTGAAGAGAAAGTTGCTGAATACTTACGTTCTAACATCACCATGTTGAAGTGGATGATTGCAGAAGGTTATGGCGATGCACGTACAATGGCGCGTCGTGCTGAAAACATGCAGAAGTGGTTAGATAACCCAAGCTTGTTGAAAGCTGATGCTGATGCAGAATACTTAAAAGTTTACGAAATCGATCTTGCTGACATCAAAGAACCAATTCTTTGCTGCCCGAACGATCCAGATGACGCGAAGCTTCTTTCTGACGTTCAAGGTGACAAGATTGATGAAGTATTCATCGGTTCTTGTATGACCAACATCGGTCACTTCCGTGCAGCGGGTCAGTTACTAGACAAAGTACCTGGTGGTTCATTGTCTACTCGTTTATGGTTGGCTCCACCAACTCGTATGGACGAGCATCAATTGATGGAAGAGGGCTTGTATAACATCTATGGCCGTGCTGGTGCACGTACAGAGATGCCAGGCTGTTCATTGTGTATGGGTAACCAAGCACGTGTAGCACCGAATACAACATGTGTATCGACTTCTACACGTAACTTCCCGAACCGTTTAGGTCAAGGTGCAAACGTTTACTTGGCATCTGCTGAGCTTGCATCTGTAGCTGCGGTTCTTGGTAAATTACCAAGCCCAGAAGAATATCAACAGTACGCGTCGCAAATCGACAGCGCTTCTGCTGACATCTACAAATACTTGAACTTCGACAAGATGAGCGAATATACAAAAGAAGCTGATCAAGTTGATACCAAGAAAATCCAAGCTGCTCAATTGACCTAATCTGTTAGTGAGCTAAAAATAAGGGCTGAGTAATCAGCCCTTATTTTTTTGATGCTGTATCTGATTGTTATGCCAGATGTGACTTAACAATTTAGGCAAAATCAATGTATTAAAAATGAAGATTTACTTTTCAGAATAACTTTAATCTGTATTTTTTCTTGGGTAATCTCAAGTTTGCTTCTTTTTTATGCTAATTAAAACATCCATAAATTTTAATTATTCCATGAACAATAAACTTTTGTGTTTATGCACAAGGGCAGTGTCTGCTGTTCTATAACTTAAATATAAAGGGTTTTATTCAATCATATAAAAAGGAGCTAGATGATGGGGACTTTACCCAAAGCATATGTTAAAGCAGTAACTCTTGTTCTTACAGGATGCCTATTAGTCGCTTGTAATGATGATAAGAAAAATATGAATTCTGAAATAAAATTGCAAACCACAACAATGGCCTTAACCGCTTTAAGTCGGAGTCTTGTTTGGAAAAATAACCAATGTGATGCGGTATATCGAGATGCGATAGAACAAAATAATAAAGCATTAGCGGCTATGCAAGATTTGAGAGCTACATTAACTACCTCACAAAACAATTTAGCTGCTTTTATTGATCAGCGCATGTTACCTAAACTCACTCAGTTTGATTCAGAAGCCACTTTTATCCGTGAACGTTGCAATACACCTGATTATGATGGCACGGGTGTGAGTATGGAGCGTCCAGCAATGCTGCGTGAAATGCTGAATGAATGGCAAGGAACCATTGATTTATTAACGAAACAGCTCAATAAGCCGCCACAAATGAATGTATCAATTAAGCCTGCACGTTTAACCAATGTAGAGGTTAATACAGACACCGTTGCGGCATTCAAATTTAAAGACTGTTCGGATGGCTTTTGCCCAGAGATGACAGTGATTCCAGCAGGAAGCTATCAAATGGGTGGCACATTGGAAGAGCATGAAAGAGAAGGCGTACCTGCACAGGCAAGACCTTATGAATTGCCTCAGCATCAAGTCAATATCACGAAACCATTTGCTATGGCATCGTATGAAACCACTGTTGGTCAATTTCAGCAATTTCAGAAAGAAACAGGCTGGGAAGTGCAAGGATGCCGAAGCTGGGAGGTCCGTGATGGTGAATACAATATGTGGTACCGAAATGACTTAAACCCGAGCAATCCTGGATTTACTCAAACTGCTCAAGATCCCGTCGTTTGTGTACGCCGTGAAGATGGTCAGGCTTTTGCAGCATGGCTGTCTGAAAAGACAGGAAAAACCTATCGTTTGCCGACTGAGGCTGAATGGGAATATGCAGCGCGGGCAGGGACATCAACGGCATTCTATTGGGGTAATGATCCAGATCGTGATCAAGCCTGCAAGTACGCCAATGTTTTGGATGTAAGTACGACAACCACAGAAACCAATACAGCGACATGGCGAGCATTTAACTGTAACGATGGTTATGCATATACTGCACCTGTAGGCTCATTTTTACCGAATGCCTTTGGACTGTATGACGTACTCGCCAATGCGCGTGAATGGGTAGATGATTGTTGGCATGCCAATTATCAAGGTGCGCCTGCAACAGCAGTACGTTGGGGCGCAGAAAATAATGGTCTGTGTAATTTTCCTGTATTGCGTGGCGGTGCATGGATTTATAACGTACATAATGTCCGTACTGCTTATCGCAATGCTTATTATTCGTCTCAGGCACGTTCAACCATGTGGGGTTTCCGTGTAGTAAGGGAAGTTTGAATTATAGATAAATTTACGGCTCTGAAAATTTAATCGATTTATTGATTGACTTAATTTATTGATTTAGATGAGAATAAGGGCTAAATTATTAGTCCTTACCTTAACTTTAGATGAATGAATATACAAAAAGAGTTTTAATACTTTTATCCATAATAATAGGTGGATTTATTTTTGATGGACTTATTACTGCTATAAGTCGCCTCAATGTCTATTCTCAGGATAATTATATTGTAAATATAGGCTATATTGGTAGTTACTTATCAGGTGTTACATCTCTGGTCATAGTTGTACTTACAATTTTAGCTGTTAAATACTCATATAATGCATATAAGGAGGAGGTAAGGAGAGTCAAACAACAGAGATTAGAGGATAGATTTTACCACTTGCTAACAATGCATAGAGATAATGTAGAAGGAATGATTATCGATTTAAAAGTTGGAAGGTTGGAAAGCTCTAAAGTTATTTTAAATATTTTTAGAGAATTGGAGGTAATTATTAAAATTTTAAATATTAAAGAAATATGTGAAAAATATAAATCAGTAGCAAATTTTAAGATACAAGGTGTCTCTGCACGTGATGAGGAATTGTTTAATACAATTAAAGAAATGGGAGGGGTGGTATATAATGAAAAAAATGGTGAAAATTTTGATAAAAAATTAATAAATGTAAAAGTAGCTTTTTTAATAATGTTTTTAGGTTGTGGGGAAAGGTCAAGCAAGATAGTAAGAAATTACTTATTGCAGTTTGAAGATTATTTTAATGTGAATGAAATAATTAAATTGTTTTCAAATAATGATTTTAGAAATAAAGTTCAAAAAAGTTATAATTTTAAATATAAGTTATTTGGCGGACATCAGTCTAGATTGGGACATTATTTTAGAAATATGTTTCATATTGTGAAATTTATAGATTCAGATGAGGGGCTATCTTTTGAGCAGAAAAACTCCTATGTTAAAAACTTTAGAGTGCAATTAAATACATTTGAACAAGTATTATTGCTTGTGAATGCTGTTAGTATTTTTGGTGAAGACTGGCAGAAGTATATTGTTAAATATAAATTGGTGAAAAACATCCCAAAAGACTTTTTTAGAAAAGATCTTTGGTTTGATATGGAGTGTGAAATTAAAAAAATGGCTGAAGCTAATGAAAAATTAATAAGAAATGAATATAAATTAACGGTCGTTAATTTTGTGAGTGATTATTTTGAGTTTAGTACGCATAAGTTAAGGGGGTGATGTACTACACTTAAATTAATTAATGTATAAATCTATATAGTAACTATTTAAAAAGTTGATTCAATTCAATGGCAAAACAATCCCGCTTCTTATGTATCGGTGGATTTCTTAACGGTTCAGCTGTGAAAGATCAAGGTGACAGTTTTATCTGTATTGAAAATGGCAAACAAGTCAGCTACCACAAAAAGGAAATTTTCCACCAAGACTCGTGGCATCAAGATTACTACGTCTGCGAAACGACAACAGAGCAACAAGCACGAAATTGGGTTTATGACATTAAGCCTGATTAGTAAAATAATATCATTTTAGTATTTATTTCAAATATGTATATGAAAAAAGCCCCTTTGAAAGGGGCTTTTTTTAACTAACCAATCCTACCAATAACCTAACACTTTCCACCAAAGCCCGCCAATCACCACAAAGATAATGATATTAACGACACTCATGACAAAGCCAGCTTTCCACCATTCACCCAGTGAGGTGTAACCTGAACCGAACACCACAGGCGATGTACCTGTTGCATAATGGGTTAAGGTCATCATGATGCTAGAAGCCGCCGCCATCATTAAGGCAAACAACATCGGTGGCGCACCCAACGCTAGTCCAGCTGTATAAAAGGCTGCAAACATGGCAGTGATATGTGCGGTGGTACTGGCGAACATATAGTGTGCATACAGATAAGCAAGCATTAATAGTAAACAGGCAGGCATCCAGCTGAGACCTAAATGACCAATCCCTGTTTCTAGCACACCTGAGAACCACGTGATTAAACCGAGTTTATTTAAATAAGTCGCCATCATCACCAAAGCAGCAAACCAAGTGATGGTATCCCATGCGCTTTTTTGTGTCAGGATATCTTCCCAAGTCAATACACCAGTAATTAACAGTAAGCCCAAACCAATAAAGGCTGTCGTGGTGGGGTCAACCGCCCAAGCTGAACCGAAGATCATGGCAGGGATACCTGCCCATAACAGCAGTAAAATACCAAATACGCCAAGCATAATGATTTCATTTTTGCTGACAGGCCCCATTTCTTTTAACTTGGTTTTGGCAAACTGAGCTGCATTTGGGGTTTCCTTGACTTCAGGTGGATACATCCAGTACACAATCAGCGGCATGATGATCAAGGCAATTAAACCAGGTAATAACATTGCTAGTGCCCAAGTACTCCAACTCAATGAAATTTCACTATTGGTTGCTTTTGCTACCAGATCAACCACCAAAGGGTTAGGGGCGGTTGCAGTAATAAACATGGCAGAAGTAATCGGGTTGGCTTGGTAGTTCACCAAAGCTAAGTATTTCCCCATACGACCTTCGGTGCCTTTGGCAGGGTCAGAGTCATAACTGGTGGAAATTGCACGTACAATCGGGTGAATAATCCCACCACCACGTGCGGTATTACTTGGGGTAACAGGTGCAAGAATCAGTTCAGACAGCACCATGCTATAACCGATACCAATGGTTTTCTTGCCCCAAACCGCGATAAATAAATAGCCTAAGCGTGCACCGAGTCCAGTTTTTTGTAAACCTTTAGAAATCATAATCGAAATACCAATCAACCAGATCAGCGGGTTGGCAAAACTGCTGAGCGCATCTTGAATGGCACCACTTGGACTGTCATTGGTAACACCTGTTACGGCGACCAAAGTAATCGCAATAATCGCAATTGCACCAATCGGCATGGCTTTACCAATAATGGCAGCAATCACACCGACAAACATCGCAAGTAAATGCCATGCATCAGGATCAACGCCAGCAGGTACAGGAATCACGAACCAGATAATCAATGCAATAAATAAAGAGATCAGCGTCGGGAGAGCTTTGAATCCCATGTAAATTCCCCTTGTTGTCACGGGTTTAATAAAATTTATAGTTCTTTATGAATGAATCGTTAAAGAAAATAACCACTAAGCTTTTATTATCGTTGAAGCGAGCGTCAAACTGCAAAGAAAGTTTTGTTGAAACAGCGTTATATAGGGCAATGAGTTGGCGAATGATTTTGTTTAATTCGAGAAAAATAGGGTATTCACTTAAAATCTCTTATTAAATATGAAAGCATCATGCTACATTTTCAGCTTGCTTGATCAAACAATAAGTATGGTATGACTCAATTTTCATGGCAGCAATTAAGACGCTTTGTTTATGACAATCTGCACAATGATGACTATAAAAGTACGGTCAGCACCTGCGTAAACTATCTATTGATTGCCTTGATTATTGGCAACGTTGCTGCGGTTCTGTTGGAGTCTGTCAACGAATTTTATCAACTGTATCAGCCTTATTTCGATATCTTTGAAAATCTCTCGATCATGATTTTTAGTGGGGAATATCTGCTCAGGCTCTGGAGTATTGTTGAGGAAGAACCACAAGAGGCTGCGTGGAAACAGCGGATTCACTGGATGAAAAGTGGTGGGGCAATTATCGACTTATTGGCGATTTTGCCAGCTTATCTCAATTTCATTGTTCCGATCGATTTACGTTTCTTGCGGGTCTTACGTTTGGTTCGCTTACTCAAGTTAACCCGTTATTTTGTTTCCCTGCAAATTTTATTGCGTGTCATTCAACGCGAGAAAGGCTCATTCCAAGCGGTCATTTTTATCTTGGTCATTATGATCGTGATGACCGCATCAGCGATTTATGTGGTTGAGAATAAAGCTCAGCCTGAAGCGTTTAGTTCAATACCACAATCGATGTGGTGGGCAGTGGTCACCTTAACCACGGTTGGTTATGGCGATGTGACCCCTGTAACAAACTTGGGGCGGATACTTGGTGCATTTATTACCATTCTTGGTGTCGGTATTGCCGCTTTACCAGCGGGTATTTTAGCTTCTGGTCTTGCCAATGAACTAAATATGCGTAATCAGCGATTGGAACAGGAGTTTAGAGAAGTATTACAGGCCAAAGGTTTGGACCTACTGCATGATCAAGTGGAAATTGAACGAATTCGTAAAAAGGTCGGTTTACCCAAAGAGCAGACCCATGAAATTATTATGCAACTGGTCAGGGAAAAGCTGCTTGAAGATCAGGAGCAGGAAAAGAAGCAGTACCGTTTTTGTCCGCATTGCGGTGAAAAGCTTTCAGAATAATTTGAAATTTATTATAAAAATGTAGCCTAAGGCTTAAGCATAATTTCGCCTTGCTTAGTTATTTATCCTCATTAGACGACACTCAATTTGGCTCTAAAGCTCGGTAACACTGAGACTTAGAGCTTTTCTATTAAAAATTAAAAGTCCACTTCATTAAGTTGTGCTTCACATAAGCAGTCTTTCATTTAAAAAAGTTAACAATAATCTTTATCATTTGTGATAGTTTCTTGTTTAATGTTTTGTAATTTTTAAGCTTATTTTAAGTTTACGCAACTGATGAAGTTCTCCCAACATGATTAAGCGGCGTTATCTAATTTTATTATTGCTTCCACTGGCATTTATTTCTTTATTTGTCGGTGTAGGAGACATGAGTCTTGATGGTTTGTGGGCAGGCAATCCACAGGACTGGCAATTGTTCTGGACCAGCCGTTTACCACGTCTCATGGCAATTATTGTGGCAGGTGCGGGCCTGAGTGTCTGTGGCTTGATTATGCAATCACTTAGCCGCAATCGTTTTGTTTCCCCAACCACAGCAGGTTTGTATGACTGTGCACGTTTAGGCGTACTGGTTTCGATTATCTTGCTGCCGAGTGCTTCAATCTTTGTGAAAACTGGTTTTGCCATAACTGTGACACTGATCGGGGCAATGGCCTTTATGAGCATTTTGGCGACCCTCAAGCATCGAGATACCGTCTTTGTTCCGCTGGTGGGGATGATTTTCGGCAGTATTATTTCAGCCTTTACCACTTTTATTGCCTTGCAAATGGATCTATTGCAGAACTTGGCAGGGTGGTTGCAAGGAGACTTTTCGACCATTTTAAATGGCCAATATGAGCTGATCTATCTCAGTGTTCCTGTCTTGATTCTGATCTATATCTTTGCCAATCGTTTTGTCTTGGCAGGCTTGGGACAGGATTTTGCCACCAATCTTGGACTGAATTATAAACAGACCTTATTTCTTGGCTTGTTATTGGTCTCGGTGATTACTGGTGTGGTGATTGTGACCGTTGGCGCGATTCCTTTTCTTGGCCTGATCGTACCGAATTTGGTTAGCTTATATCTAGGTGACAATATCCGTCGAACCTTATCACATACTGCATTACTTGGCGCTTTGTTGGTTCTACTCTGTGATGTATTTGGCCGAGTGGTGATTTATCCCTATGAGGTGTCGGTGAGTCTAATTATGGGTGTGGTGGGAAGTGTAATTTTCCTGTGGTTATTACTCAGGAGATATCGTTATGCCACATAAAACCAAGCTCATTGTTTTAACCTTTTTAGTCATCCTCAGCATTGCTTTGTATTTGGGCTGGAATTTGGGTGTAGCTTGGCAATATGCACTCGGTCTACGCTTGAAAACTGTTGCTGCGATCATCGTCGCAGGCGTTGCTGTAGGTGTGTCGACCTTGGTCTTCCATACCATTGTCAATAATCGGGTCGTGACACCACAAGCTTTAGGGCTAGATAAATTATATGAATTGTCTAAGACGGCAATTATTTACTTCTTTGGTGCCACGACCTTATTGTCACTTAACTTTGTGACAGACTATCTGATTAGTCTGCTGCTCATGGTGACTTTTGCCTTACTGCTGTATCGGTTTATTTTCCAAAAAGTTGCGCAGCAAAATATTTACTTCCTGCTGTTAGTGGGGCTGATCTGCTCAACCTTATTTGACAACATGACCACCTTCTTTCAGGTCTTACTTGATCCTGATGAATTTCAAATCGCAGCCTATGCAGGTTTTGCCAGTTTTAATGTGGTGAAAATGGAAACGGTGGGACTGTCTTTACTGACTATTGTGCCGATTCTGTTTTACAGCTTAAAGCACTATCACAAGTTGGATGTGATGGCGTTGGGACGCGATCATGCTCTGAATTTGGGTCTGGATTATGACAAGACTAGCCGCTTGCTATTGATTCTGGTGGTATTGGCACTCGCTTCTGCGACAGCCTTGGCAGGCCCGATGATGTTCCTTGGTTTACTGGTTCTCAACATTACCCTTGAGCTGTTCAAGACCCATCAACATCACATCTTATTACTCGGCATTATTTTGGTCAGCATCCTGTGTCTGATGATTGGGCAATTCATCGTATTACATCTATTGAATCTTAAAACCACGCTCAGTGTGATCATTAATTTTGTCGGTGGAATTTATTTCTTCTGGATATTACTGAAGGAAAATAAAAAATGGCAATAGAGCTAAAGAATTTAAGCAAAAGCTATCAGCAACAGCAGGTGGTACAAGAGCTTTCACTCAGTATTGCCAAGGGTCAGTTTACGGCTTTTATTGGCCCGAATGGTGCGGGTAAAAGTACCGTGCTTTCGATCATGAGTCGTTTAATTGAGGCTGATCAAGGTCAAGTGTTGCTGGATGGACAGGATCTACGCCAAATGAAAAGTGCCGAGATTGCAAAAAAACTGGCCATCTTAAAACAGTCCAACCATACCGAGTTACGACTGAGTATTGAGGATTTAGTGGCATTTGGTCGCTTCCCATATTCACAAGGACGCTTGACCGCAGAAGATCGTGAGGTGATTGACCGTTCCATTGCCTATATGGATTTAGAGGCATTACGCCATCGTCAAATTAGTGAATTATCGGGTGGCCAGCGTCAACGTGCTTATATCGCCATGATTCTGGCACAAGACACTGATTATATCTTGCTGGATGAGCCCTTAAATAATCTAGACATGAAACACTCTTCGCAGATTATGAAGGTGTTAAAAGACTTAGCTGAGAATCACGGTAAGTCGATCATTGTGGTGATTCATGACATCAATTTTGCCTCAGTTTATGCCGACCACATCATTGCCATGAAAGAGGGGCAACTGGTCTATCAAGGACATCCACAACAGATGATGGATGAACGCATTCTCAACGATATTTTTGATTTTCATATCCCGATTCAACAGGTTCAACAGCACAAATTAGGTTTGTATTTTATTAGTTAGGAGTTCGTTATGCTTTTCAAAAAAACATTGCCAGTCATGATGCTGAGTGTGGTCTTGGCTGCATGTAGTAATTCCGAAGCACCTTCGGCAAAACAGGATGCAAATGCTGCTGCGACACAGGATAGTTTGAGCTTTAACAGCAAGGCTGGTCAGATCACGGTTCCTGCAAACTTGTCTCGTATTGCAGTACTGGATACCAATGCCCTGAATACCATTCATGCTTTGGGTGCGAGTGATAAAGTGGTTGCTTTGCCAAAAGGCACACCATTACCGAAAGTGTTGCAAGATTTTAATGAGGGTAAATATCTAGATGTAGGTACAGTTAAAGAGCCGAATCTGGAAAAAATTGCGGCTAGTCAGCCTGAGCTGATCTTGATGAGTGGACGCATGGAAAATTTACTTGATCCAATCAAACAGATTGCGCCAACTTATTTTGTCGATGTGGACTATAACGATCAGTTTAATTCCTTTAAACAGCAAACCCTGAATATTGCAGAGATGGTTGGAAAAAAACAGGATGCTGAGCAGCAGTTGCAAACTCTAGAAAAAGACATTAACGCATTAAAAGCCAAAACCAAAGGTAAAACAGCATTAGTAATTTTGGTGAATAACAGCAAAATTGCAGCGTACGGCCCAGGCTCACGTTTCGGTAATATTCATGACTTATATGGTTTTACCCCTGCAGATCCTTCAATCAAAGTGGGCTTGCACGGCATGGCTATCTCGCATGAATTTATCGCTCAGAAAAATCCAGACTATCTGTTTGTGATCGACCGTGGCGCAGCGATTACTGAAAATCAGCAAGGAGCAAAACAGGTCTTGAATAATAAGATTATCAATCAGACCAAAGCAGCGCAAAATGGCAATATTGTTTATCTAGATTCAAGTAACTGGTATTTAATGAACAATGGACTGGATGGCATGAAGGCGATGCTGAAAGAAGTGACAGATGCTGTGAAATAAAAACTTAATCTACTAATTTTATAACAAAAACCCGAAGGACTCCCTTTGGGTTTTTTATATGATAAAGGAAAATAAACACGACTTTATAACAGCATGCGTATTTCTTTACTGTATTTGGGCACAGCGATTCTAGCCATTTTGCTGCTAATTTCTGGGATTCAACCTTTCGATCGGACCACGTGGTGGCTTGAAGTAATACCTGTATTGATCGTGGTCCCATTATTATTTGCCACTTATAAAGCTTTTCCGCTCAGCCCTCTGTTATATGGACTTATTTTCTTACATGCCATTGTGCTGATTGTGGGCGGGGCGTATAGCTATGCACGTGTGCCGTTGGGTTTTGAAATAGCACAATGGTTTGGTTTAGAACGTAATCCTTATGACAAAATTGGACATTTTATGCAGGGCTTTGTGCCTGCCATAGCTGCGCGTGAAATCCTGATCCGCAACCATATTTTAAGCAAAGGCAAAATGCTCAGTTTCATTGTGATCTGTATTGTATTGGCAATCAGTGCCAGCTATGAATTGATTGAATGGGCGGCAGCATTGTCTTTGGGGCAAGGGGCAGAAGAATTTTTGGGGACACAAGGGGATGAGTGGGATACACAGTCAGATATGTTTTTTGCCTTGATTGGGTCGATCACAGCCTTATTGTTATTCTCTCGATGGCATGATCGACAAATTGCAAAGTTAATGGCGTAATTTTTAAAGCAACGAATCTACCGTTAAGGCGCGGCAGATTCATTTTTTTGTGAATATTTGGCATAAGCCAGAGCAATCAATAGAATCGCTAGACCGCCTAAACTTAATACAAAACCCACCCAAATCGGTGCTAACCAGCCCATATTATGACTGAGGACCCAACCACCCAAGAAAGCACCAAGTGCATTGGCCAAGTTGAAAGCTGAATGATTCAGTGAGGCCGCCAAAGTTTGCGCATCACCTGCAATATCCATCAGATGTGTCTGTAAAGCACCGCCCAGACCGATCACGGTAAAACCAATCAAGAATAGGGCTGCAATTGCTGTATAAAGGTTGGACATCATAAAACTGGCTGCAACAAAGGCGAGTGCAGAACTGATCAGAATGCCAATAATGGTTTTAAATAGATTTTTATCTGCCAACCAGCCAGCAACCAAGCCACCAATCACCATACCCACCTCCCAAATTGCGAGGGCCACAGGCACCACTCGAATATCGGCATGGGTATATTCGGTTAGAATTGGTGAGACATAGCTATAAACCGAGAACATACCACCAAAGCCAATTGCACCAACGGCAAGGGTTAGCCACATATTGATATTTTTTAAACCTGCCAATTCCGCTTTGATACTGGCGGTTTTCTGCAATGGGATATTTGGAACAAATAGGCTGACACCGATTAGGGTAATAAACGCAATTACCGCAGAAAACTCAAAGCCTGCTTTCCAGCCAAATTGTTGACCCAGCCATGTGGCAATAGGCACACCAATGACATTGGCAATTGTTAAACCCATCATCACTTGTGCAATCGCTGTGGCACGGCGTTGTTTGCCTGCCAGTTCAGCCGCAACCAATGCCGCTACACCAAAGTAAGCACCGTGCGGAAAACCAGCAATAAAGCGAGACAGCAACATGGCTTCAGGTGTAGTTGCAAACGCGGTTGCTGCATTGGCCAAGCCATAAAAAAGCATCAAGCTGAGCAATAGCGTCTTTCGTGGTACTTTTGCCCCCAAGATCGCAATAATCGGTGCACCTACCATAACACCGAGTGCATAGGCACTGATGAAATAGCCTGCATGCGGCACACTGACATTTAAATCGGTGGCGATTTCCTGAATCAATCCTATTGCCACAAATTCAGTAGTACCAATACAAAAACTACCAACCGCAAGGGAGAAAATAACCAGAAATAAAGAATAGTTGTGTGGGGGAGATGAGTGCAAGGGAGAGCTTGGCGAGGACATAATATCTCGGGTCTAAAAGTACCGCCGTATTATATTCGACTCGCTTTGGAAAAGGTGAAATAGAACACGATTTTTATATCAATTGATTTGGAGATGCAGCATAAAAATTGATTAATTGAATGATAATTGTTTTCATTTATGTATAATGCAAAGCAGAGATTTTTTAGTGATGCGCGCCGAGATAATTTCGGCATAATTTTGAGATAATTGGCGATTTAAACAGTTTCATGTGTTGAAAACAAATTTCAATTTTTTATCTTTTAAAACATTATCCAAAACAAATTGTTCTGCATGCTTAGTCCTAGACTGCTAACTGACCCAAGCAAGTTGCATTGATAAAAACATATTTGTCTGTAAATGACGAAGTGATCGTAAAAGACAAACCATAGAATGTTGATTGCGCTCCATAGAATTGATGATGTATCAATGGACCACCAGTTGCTTGCTGTACGCCCAAAAATGAAACGGGTATCGAATTACCAGAAGTTGGTGTTAATGGTGCATTCAAGTACCAACTTGAATTTGCAATAGTAACCCAAGGGATAGAAGGCGAAATAGCACCATAGACACGACCACGTATCCACAGCATGCCATTGATCTTGGCGAACTCGATATTAGTCCAAGCATTATCAATATCTCTATGGATAGTACCAATCGTTTTTGCATTATACCAAGTGACTGCTGCTGGAGAATCATCCAGTTGCGCTTGTAACTTCCCAACAGCTTTCTCAACTGAATCCGTTGCTTTAACTTTAGTTTTGTCAGTGAAAACAATCCCTGACAGCAATGTATTTCTGACATTCTCAGCAAAGGTATTGATGATATTGCTGATCTGACCTTGAGCTTTGCTAAACCCTTGAGCAATCGTATCAGCTGCACTAATAACGCTATTAACAGGACTAAAGCCTGCAAGCAACGTTGACAAGACACGGTCAGTCTTAAAATACAGATTCAAATTGCCTTCAGGCATTTCATCCGTATTTGAGCCGACATTGATTCCTGAAATATTCCAGACACCAGCAATACCGCTCCATATTGCTGATAATCGCCCAAAGTTTTGCGATGCTTCAATATGAGCGTAATCACCATCATTACCAATGGGTATAGCTGCAACAAGTTCAGCATAGCTTCCATGAACACCACGCCAGTGCTGGATATAATCAACCTTATCAAGCTTGTTATCACTAAGGCTATCAATCTGAAGATGAATCGAGCTTAAATCATCATTGATATCGGCAAACTGAGGCTGTAATTCATCTATAGCCTGTGCAACCGATCCAGCAGGCTCTGCACCTACGTCTTCAGCATCTAATTCAACTGAACCTGTTTTACCTTGTACTGAAGTAACTGGTGCATCTAAGCCAGTAAAGAAGCCTAAAGGCAAATCAAAAACAAATTCAGGGTTTTCAATCAAATCATTGATTGGCATTGGATTGTTAGACCAATGCACTTCCAAAACAATATCGATCATTAGCTAATACTCTTTTCAATTGTGAAGGAATAGGTGTTTGAACTTTTTACCTTCCCATCTATTTCAAGCTTGATATCGGTTCGAGCTGTACCAGCTTTCCAATTCGCTGTAATAGACTTATCAACCTCAATTAGCACACCGCCTTTAGATAGAGATTGATCTAAAACAGTCACTTGGCACTCAGCAATCACTTTTGATGCTGAATCGACGATTTTTGCAATGAAATGCATGTTTTCAGTGATGAATAATGCTTCACGAGTTTTGCCATTCCGAGCAATAAAGACCATTTCAAAGCTGTTACTTGTTTTAATTATTTGATTCATGCTGTGCGTCTCCAACGTGCATCAATGATAGATTCTTGCATGTTGTTATGGGGTTCTCCGCCACCAACGCTCTTCTCAGTAGCAGAAATCCATTGTTCTGGCGTAATATTGGCGACTACAACCTCAGATGGCGTGTAATCATAGTCTGTAGGCGTACAATCTCCACCACCGATATCAGCAGCCTTCGCAACAAACTTATTAAATGGATGCTCACTATGGGCATGTGATGGTATTTCAGCAAGTGATAATGTATGGAAATCACTACCAAAAAGACTACCAACTACCGCTTTCCAAGGTGGAGCGTCAGGGTATGTAGCCAAACCTACAGATGCTCTACCTTCACCATGTCGAACCCACGTTGTCCCAACGTATTTGACGTTTGGATTAAAGTCAGGGATACCAAAATCAATAATTACTCCAACTGGATAAAAGTAATCGACAATATTTTCAATGAAGTTCTCAATTGCTGTAGTACGGTCATTAATACCTTTAACAACCATATAAACTTGATTCTTTTGTGCAGGATTTAAAGCCTCGCCAAATCCTTCAATTACATTGGCAATTTCTTCCTGAACATGATTACACCATTCAGGACTGATATAAGTTGCGTCTTGTCCTGAAATATCAGCATTATCATGAAAGCCTGCTTTTCCAACTCCATTGACATCAAGTCGAGCATTTATAGTATTGATACGTTCCATTAGATCACCTCTATGTCATAGCGCAGAAAAGCTGGTAAATAGTTTTGAATAATGCATTGCATATCTGCATTAACGGGACTTTGTAGTTTCAATTTGACTTTGAATCTCAACAAATCGGTATTCACTGGAGCGTTGCATGGAGCTGTACATTGCATTGGCTTATAAGTCACCAAATCAATCAAATTCACATTAAAAATCGTGAGAAGCTGCTCCAGATAAGCAGTATTTAAAACATTGCGTGTACTTCTGATCCAATTCACTACAGCCAAACGTTCTTCAAAGGTTTGACCCACATTGGTCTGACATTTCAGTGGTAAACCGTACTCACGCTCATATTCTTCTAATAGTTCAGGTGGAATTGAATCGAGTACGTTCAGCAGTCGTTTAGCGTCAAGATCGGCTTGAGCCAAAGCTTTAGCATGACCATAGATGTCATCAGCAATATTGGTGTTTGGTGCTTGATCATAACCACCAACTGGTAGTAATGATCGCAGCAATATTTCATACAATTTTGTTGTTTCTTCTAAAGTCATGGCGCAGCACTCACTGTTAATGTGCCAAGGCGTAGCCAATAGGTATGGAATGGATTAACTGTCGGGACAATATTCACTGAAGGACTTAAAACTAAGTCAGTAACTCCAGCAATAGCGACAATGCGAGCAGTTAAAATTGCTGCCTGATAAGGCTTAACAGGTGCAATTTCAGAAAAGTAATCACGGATAACTTGTCGTACAACATTTAAATTTGCTGTACCTGAAATCAATGCTGTGACGGGCACAAGCTGCTCAGTCGGTGAATAGGCTCTACAATCCGCCCAGAAGCCAGCATAATCATCAAGCACAGCTTGAACTGTTGCTATCAATGCCTCACTTGGTAATGTTGGAGGATTACCAACCGCAGTGATCGCTACATCAAGTGAACCAAGACCTCGACGTTTAGGGTAAATATAAGCATCTTTCACATTAGGAACTGACCGAACCAAGGCTTCTAAATCTTCAGCCCGATATCGGGATTGCCCCAACTGTTTTTGTTCTAATAGACGTGCACGCCAATCTTCTAGTTCTTCCTCATCAGTACCACCACCAATCGATACATCCGTTGCAGTGCCACTGAGACCAGCCAATGGACTCACCCAAAGCAAAGTACCTGTAAAATTCCAGCTAGCACCTACACGATCAGCAACCACATCAACAGCTTTGGCTATATTGGCAACCAGAGTTGTATCACTGCTTACTGTCCAGTAATGTCCTTTACCATCTGTTAATTTGCTACCAGCAAGTATGGTCAAATTCACATTGGATTTTGCCAAAACTGTACCAGAGGCTTGAGTACCACCAAGACGTGGTCGACCTAACTCATCAGCATGAATATAAAGAAAAGGCTCATCAGCAGTCGCAACAAAAAGCTGCTTCTGTATATAGATTTGATGGTGATATAGACCTTCTACAGTTGCCGCAGTTCCATCAGCACGAATACCAGCGTCGCTATCATCTGAAATGGATAAACCAGTTGAGTTACGGATTTCCTGTGCAATTTGATTGCGGATTTGTGCAAAGGTTTTAATTTGATAAGCCATATCAACCACCTACCGCGACAAAGTAAGGAATAGACTGCTTTTCACCAGTTAAACGAGTGATCTCTATGTTTAGGTCTATACGGCTTTTAACTGTTTGAGTCGCTGAAACAACCAGTGACTCCAGACGTGAAGGTATTAAGTCTGCCAATGCTTCTTCAGCATATTGCTTAACTGTCTGGATCATACGTGGTACATCTTTTGACCGACGTAATAGATAAAAACGACTACCTAAATTAGGATCAGCCCAATACTTTCCACGTTGAATGTTCAATCGTAAGCAAACTGATTGAACAACATCGTCATTAAAGGCAGCATCAAGACTAGTGAGAACATAGTCTTTTGTTTCTAAATTAATAATTCCCATGAGTTACTCCATTGGTGGTGCAGCTGGTGGACTGTTGCCATGCTTATGGTCGTTGTAAACATCACGCATGGCTTGCATTGAGCTTGTTTGATCAAAGACATCGCCATTGAGTACGCGTACATTGCCGTCATCAATAATCAGATCACCGCCTTTAACATGCGTGCCGTCTTCCTGAAGCCAGACTGAATGCCCGAATTGGTCATAAACGCAGGTTTCGCCTTCATCGACATTGATTAAGATCGCGCCACCCTTAGTGGCAATAACGACTGATTTAGCTGTAGTTCCCTGAAGGGGAATAAGTACAACTTTTGCATTTTCTGGAATATGTGAGCTGAAGCCGATTTGCTGAAGTAGCTCAACATCAGTCAATGTTTCATTTGATAAGCCTGTAACTTGAAGTGCTTTTGAGCCACCACGAGCGACCATTCCAAACAGTGGAAATCGCAATTTTCCGATAGCTTTTTTTACTTGAGCCATGCTGATCATGCTTTAGCTCCCTTGGTGGTTTTTCTTTTTTTCTTGGTAGATTGCGGCTCTTTATAAATAAGGGGTTGCGCCCAATCACCTTGGCGTTTGAGGTTTAAACGTGTGGTTTTCCCTTCAGCACGCGACAGCATTAAAGTGCGTCCCATAACAGCCCATTTGCCAGTTGCATGGCTCAATGCATTGGTTTCAACATTGACATACCAACCAGCTCGCCACACCTTGCCATCGATCACCCAATCATCCACTGTTGCAGTCAGGCTATAAGCCTCTAAATCATTGTCTTTTTTGATTTTCAACAATGCAGCTTCAGCTTCAGCTTGGCTTTCAACATCGCTTAAAGTGATTATTTTTAGACGATTAAAACTGTATTGAGTTTGAGCGAAGGTTTGAGCAAGCAAGCTGTTTGCATCAGAGTTTTGGCTCAATATTTGAAGCTGTGTAAAAACACTGGACACATCATTGTCGTACTGAAGGCTAAGCACATTATTTTCATTATTCAGCGGCTTAATTAACCGTAAAGGCTGCTGCACTTGATATGGATTAGCAAACGGATCACCAATATTTAAGCTGCCATCTGGATCAAACCACACGTGCTGGCCAGTGACCTGAGCTGCTTTAATAATTGAGTCCCAAAGTGCCTCACTAGGCTCTACCGACACTTTGTTCTTCAGCCAGCTATCATTTTGAATACGCACATCATGGATGATTGAGGCAAAGTCACCAGCGAGAACAAAGCGTTCCATCAACTCGCCCAAAGTGACTTGGCGACCATTAAAAATAGGCACAGAGCAATCGATCAGTTGACCTGCTAAATCACGACCTGAAATCTGAAGCCCATAACCTTCACGTTTAACGCCTTCAGAGATACGGTCAGTAATTGCAGTCAGGATAATTTCATCACCGTAAAGCAATTGTATTTTTGCTGCACCTTGCACACTTGCTGGCAGAGCCTGACCATCATGACGAAACAAGGTTAAATTCCAGCTATCTGCTGGAGTATCAATTTGACTGTCACAGCTCACATTGTCCCAACCATTGATTTCTATATCACCAATGATGAGCCGAATATCTTTACCTGAATTATCTTGCATAGACGGTCAACTCCATGCCGATTTGAAGTACTGCTGGATTAAATAAATCAGGATTTAAATGACGAATTTCTTCAGCACGATCCATGTCCCCGTACAGCATGTGAGCAAGCGAATGAAGCGTACATGGCACAACAATTTGAGTTTTAGTAATTGGGGGACGTACTTCAATTAATTCTTGAATTTGCAAATGAACCTGATCTGCAACCTCTTTAAAGACTTGTACTTGGTTTACAGTTTCAAAGTCTAAAGCAGTGGTTGCTTGTTCGCGTTCAGCTTTAATTGCTTGCTGTAGTTGAGTTCTGGTCTGTTGTCGAATGATCGCGAGATCAACAGGCGTAAAGCTTGGTTGCTTTTTCTCAGCCATTTCTTTACGTACAGCTACGACTACGTTTTGAGAAATTGCAACGGTGCTTGCAATTTTTGTTGCTCGCCATGTTTGCTTTACTTCAGGCAAATCATCATCTTGAAAAAGCCTTTCAAAACGCTGTACACGTTTGAATAAATCACGCCATTTTGAAATCGCTGAAATATTGGTATTGAATGCCGCAATCTTGGTCACATCATCGACCAAACCAACAATGGCATCAGCAGGAGAAAGTGCTGACTCAACTGCATTTTTAACAATACCAAGGTATTGATACGCAGTATTCACGCCATTACGGATGTTGTTGACGATAGTAAAAAACTTATTCGGATCAGTATTTTCAAGCTTATTTAATGCAGCCTGAAGCGAACGAGCTGGTGTATCGGTGATTGCCTTGGTATCAATGGCTGTAGGTGCTACAACTGGAATAAATAAAGGACGTTCTTTGTCTTCAGCTTGAATAAATTCAATGGCTATTGTGCAGGCATTTACGTCTTCAGCTTTATGAACAATGTTGTAATTTTCTGCATTGACCTGCATCACACCATGAATTGGATGAATTAGCTCGCCTGAGCCTGTTGCTACCAAAGCCGCCCAAAGAGCGTCCATTTCAACTTTGTAGTTTTCACCAGTAAAGACAGCATCAATGCTGATTTTTAGAGGATTGTTCCCCATATCCTCAATTGATGCTTTATTTGAATAAGGTCCTTGCTTGATAGCTAAAGATTTTGAGCCAGACTCATTGGTTGTCGTACATTCAAAATGCACTCCACGAAAACTCGCATCCTGTAATTCGTCTTTCCAGCCCATAACAATAAACCTCACTTTAGTGAGGTTTATTGTGCGAAAAGTAAGGCTTTTATATTAGGCGGAAAGGCTTCCTTTTATTTTTGCCCATAAGACAACAAATCAAGACCATGTCGTTTTTGCTCTGCTTGGGCATGTTGTGTGATTTGATCCATCAAACCGCCACCCATCATCATTGGCTTGTTTTGTTGAGTAACTGAAATCAAAGTATTTAGTTTATTGACTACATCACCACTCATTTGAGTTTGTTTCTCAATGAGCTGATTTTGTTGTTCAAGTACTGCTTTTTGCTCTTGGCTTTTTTCAATTGCCATTTGCATAAAATCAGGGCGATCCTCTGAAGCACCAAACAAGCCTGCAATTTTTCCATAGAAAAAGTCATCTAATGGCTTAAACAGCTCATATCCCAAGTATCCAGCTGCTGCAACTCCAGCAGTTTTTGCTACACCACCAGCCGCAGCTCCACCAGCTACAGTACCTGCACCGCCAACAGCACCGCCTAGAACACCTTTACCGCCAACAGCCAATGCTGCAATGCCAGCTGCTGCACCTAGTCCAGCAATTGCAACTGTTGCACCATAGGTTGTGGCAGCCAATTGTTCATTACCTTGCGACCATTCAACAATCTTATCCTTGGCAGTACTTAATGAATCAGACACTGCATCATAGGCTTTGGATTGAGCAAAAAGTTTCTCTTGCTCCATTGCCATATCTTTTGCCCATTCCGTTTGGCGTACCATTGCAGAGTCAGCGTCAACTGTACCACCAGCAGTGGTAAGACCTTGGCGAATGCTATTTAACTGATCCTTTTTATAAACCACACTTAATGCAGCCATTAATGCTTGGCGATCTGCAATAATTTCACCAAGCTGGCTACCCATTGCAATGCTGCTCATATCCTCAATTGCAGCTTTACGCTCTGCTGAAGTGCCTTTTTTTGCCATAGCCTGTAATCGTTGATATTGCTTATCTCCAGCGAGCTGACGGTCAAGCAATTGTACAAATGCCTCAACTCCATATACGCCTTGGTTGCGCTGTTGGATTGAGTAAGTACTCCAATCAAAAACTTGCTTAGGTTTTTTCTTGCCGTCCGATTTTGTTGGATCGCCAGCAACAGGCACAACAGAATCACCAATCGCCTTGCTAAATTCGCGACTGGAGAGCTTGGTCAATAAGTTGACCAAGTTATTACCAGCTTCATCCGCAGTTCCAGCTGTAGACATCGCAACTTGATTCATTGCGACTAGCTCCATGAGTCCTTTTTCACCGCTATAACCTGACGCACGTGCAGCAGCCATTTGCTGCGCTAGCCATTTCGCTTGATCTTTATATTCAAAGCTACCAAGCTGACCACCACGTACAGCAATATCATGACCACGCTGTAAATTATTTACACCAAAATCTTGCATTCGCACGGTCAGAGCTGCGGCATCTGTTACAGCAGCATCAGTTGAAAATGCTGTTTTTACCGCTGCATTTAATGCAGGGGCAACATTGCTCAGTTCATACTTACCTGAAGCAATCAGCGTGTTTGCGGCAGCAGCTGCATCTTCTCGCGTACCGCCACCAGCTCGAACAGCAGACTTAATGTAATCATTCAATTGAGAACGTGCAGCCAAGCGATCCGCAACAGCCATATTCTGACCACCTGTAGCTGTGGCAGCAATGTAGGTTAGTTGCTGATCATAATCACGGGGTTTTTGCAAAGCATTGGAGAATATCGCACCACCAGCAACAGCTCCCATTGCGGCAGCTGAGCCTCTTTGCAAAACACTGTATCCACCACCATTACTTTTTTGAATTTGCTGGATTTGCTTTTCGGTTGCAACCGTTTTCCCAAGTTCACGGTTTAATTGAGCAACCTTGCTATTCATGGAAGCATAGGCACGCTCCATATCTTTTGTTGTTGCCAAACCTTGACGTTGTAAAATACCAAGCTGAGCATATGTACTCTGAGTTTGCTTAATCTCATTTTTTATTTGTTGTTCTGTTCTAATACCTAACTTACGCGCTAGATCAATTGCGGTAACTTCTTTTTTTTGACCGCCTAAAGCCTGACCTTGCTTGGTTAGCTCATCCGCAATCTTTTTAGAATTGCTTACTGAAGTCGCCTGAGCATTGCCGATCTGTGTCCATTGCTGATTGATTTGTTTAGTTGCAGCTATCTGCTGGTCTGAGAACTTCTTCATCTCCTGACCAGCTTGTTGACCTTTGATCTGAAGCGTCAAAGAAACGGTAGAGTTATTATTGCTCATTCATTATCTCCAGTCTTAGGTTTTGAGTGTTTACGTTCAGTCGCTACATAAGATTTTATATTTGATGATTCTGCTGTGGTGGCTGCATGAGTACTGTTTTGCCGCTCATGCCTGAGTTTTTTTAGAGATTCCAACTTTTCAGACAAAAATGCCAACGCATAGTGCGCTGGCATTTGTTCAGCAGTTGATAATTCAACGCCCACATTATGAAGCGCAGTTATTAAATTGATGGGGTCTCTGAACTCTCGGCTTGAAGCTTTACCAATAAATCAAAATCAAGCTCTTCAAGTTTTTTCAGGTTAGCACTTGTGGTAAATGCTAATACATCATAAGGCACAGCATGTTTATTGCCTTTGCCATCAATGAGTTTGATCTTGGCGCAATATTCATGAATCTGTAAAAAATCACCAGCCACCGCTTTGGTACGAGCCTTTAACAAATCAGAAGAGTTAATATCAGCGAATTCAATCTGTTTTGAACTGAGTGGCTTACCTTTCACCATTACCGTTAATGCAACAGGCAGAGTGTCTACAATACTTAATTCCATGATTCACTCACTTAAAATGTTTCTGTTAAACAATCCATTGCGAATATAGTCAAATCACGCATTGTCTCACCATTAACATCATAAGAATCACTTGATGATGTCACACTACAATCGATGTAGGTTTCGCGAAAACCTCCGCTTGGTGACTCAATAGAGATACGTGCATCTTCAATATTTTCCCAATCAACTTTATCTTTACTATCAGGGATTACTACCGAACATGTGATGTCATAGAGCTTGATCCCATCTGACTTATATTTCGCTCGTAGTTTGCGATTCATTGTAGGGATTCGCTTTCTACCATTTGTCTTTGACACATTAAACTTAATACAATCATAGTCCTGACCATCAACACTCATGATGATAAGACTTACTGCTTCTTCAGCCATTTTCATAGACCTCATAAAATCATGAGGCTATTGTGCATATAACTATTTTTATTTATTAGGCGGAAAGACTTCCATAAATATTAAAGGCTGCATAAGCAGCCTTCAAAAGTGGAATTTAATGGTCTAGTAGATATCAAGTGTCCCATCAATAATATGCATGCCACGCACCCAATCCGCAGGGATTCTAGCATTTGCTCGATATCGATCATTCGCATCTTCAATAACTATAAGCTGGTCAGCTCTTGCACGAACGTTTTGCAATATTTCCGCATCATCCAATTGAATTAAACGTCTCAGAATAATTGAACGTACATTACGACGCTGGGCAGCAGTGTTCTTGCGACGACGTTCCTTTGCCAAATCAGAACGAATGACTTTACGTGTGTAATCAACAATCAATGCACCATTAATATCGAGCATCAAGTCATCATCTGCACCAGAGTCTGGATTGACTCGATAAGTAGAAACGGCACGAACAATTTCAGGTAGCCCATCCGCTCCAGTATCGATCATACAAACACCTTTATTGAGTGCTGCTTCAATCCGTTCAAATGTGAGTTTATATTCATCGCCAACAGCAGGAATACCACCAAGATTGACACCGTCAAACGGTAATGCTGGATCATTCGAATCTGCCAATGCAGCTGCCATAGCCCCAGCTAGCTCAGGCTCGAAACCATGAGCACCATGATAACAAACACATACAACTCGATATGACGTTTCGATCTGCGAATTGGCAGCAAAAAGTTCAGCCTGATCAATATCTGAAAATGGAACAATTAAAATTGCTGGTTTTTGGTTGATTGCATCACTTACAGAGTTTAAGTGTTCAATCCATGCTTGAACTGTATTTTCACCTACTTCATCTTCTGGAGCTGAAGATAAAGCGATAATGGTGTGCCCGAGTGGGGCGATTATTTGTTGGGTAGTCATAAACGATTAATCCTTAAATTATGTAGGTTTCTTAGCAAGACACATAAAGATTGAGTCCGCATTCTTTACAGCGGCATCGCCTTGTGAAATATCAATGTCATTAATAATTGCCATTGTTGGTTGCAGGACAATTGCACGGCTATTAAATCCATCCTTACTAGAGATATTAATAAGACGGTTTGTTTCATCCAAAAAAAGCACCTCAAGCCCAATACTGCTCATTGCTGCAACATTCAATAGGCTCTGTTCATGCGCGACCTTTGTACCATTTTCATAAATATTGAAAGCTACATTGGCGAACGTCAAAAATGGTAGCGTGTCTCGAGCTTTGAACAACTGAACGGATGTTGATGCGGTTTCAGGTGTACAAATAAATTGGTTTTGCTGTGGTGAAAGACAAGCACCAATGCGCTCACCAACTATAGATGTCATCTGAAGCTCTGTTGGGTTATCACTTACAACTGATCTAAAGAATTCAGGGTTAAGAATTACAAACTCTATTCGATGAGGCATGGAATCATTATTTGTAAACTTATAAACACCATTGCTTATTGAGAAGCCATCAGGAACTTCGCCAGTTGGCATCTCATTCAATAACTCTTTAGAAAGCCAAACTGGAGCATTGTTAATAATATCGACTTGGATTCCATCGACTAAAGTTATTAGTGCAATTGCTTGTGATGTCTCGTCTTTTACAGCATAAGCCCACTTAAGACTTGAGGTTGCCCCAGCACAACTAATTACGCTTCCGATTGAGGCTTTCCCAAACACTGAACACTCACAAATCGATTTGTCTTAATCGCAGCAGTAATCATTCGACCAGCTTCACTAGGATTTGGTCCATTCTCAAAGAGTGCATCCGCCTGTGCTTTATCATAAATATCGAGTGGTACAGCTCCATTTTCAGGCTGAAATTGCACATCGTTAGTGATAAATAAAACTTTTTGAGTATTTGCTGGCAAACCACTGCGCTGAGTATTGATATTTACATCCAGATAAGTACCTGGCGTTTTAATTTGAGGAATAGGCATTGCTTATACTTCCTTTAATTGAATTAAATCAGACTCATCTTTAAAGCCATCATCTGGCTCAAAGTGATAGTCGACATTAATTTTGATGAGATCAGCTTCAGTTTCTTCTTCTTCGCGCACGCGATCTGAAGCTTCAATGACGTATTGAGTGTGAAATTCTTGTGATAGAACGCTGATTGATTGCCCTTGGGTTCTTCCATTAAAAATGGTTTTAGTACGTCCAAGACTCAGCGGAGCAAGACCTTTGACTTTTCTCGATGACAAGTCATTGCCAATTAAAAGCTTCTGCACATGCTTGAGCATTAAATAAGTGCCAATGTCATTTAATGCACCATGACGTTGTGCTTCTTCATTCCGCAAAGAACGTGCACCAACTAAAACAACGAAAGTCACAGGGTACTCAGTTGTACTATGACCAATTTTTTTAGGTGTTCCCGAACCTTGAAACGTCACCCAAATTGCTGGGAACGTTTTAACCCATGCAAGTGTTCCGTCATCAAACTCGCCACCATAGGTTTTGATGTCTCGAATCCAGTTCCACTTTTTTTCTTTAATCTGTTGAGCTAAAACATCCTTGATGCCTTGCTCAACAATTGAAAGGTCTAGGTCTACCATGCATTACCTCCAAAATCTCTACGACCTACAGTAATCATGACGTTGTTAGACGAGGACTCTATAGGTGCAGATTCACCAGCAGGCGCACCTCCTAAAGCCATATCACCTTTAGAAATAGCTTTAAGGGTTTTTAATGCATTGTCATAGCGGATTTTGATTGGATCATTTTCAGTCAAAACCATTGTACAAAGATGATAACGAGCGACATGGCAACCAATAGCGACTAGATAAGGCGGAATGATAGATAACGGCAGTTTATAGCGGACTTGTACATAACCATCGATTTCGCTGTTTGCCTCACTTAGTGCAGCATTCAACTTGTCAAAGTTAATTTCGCCTAGGTATGGCTCGCGGTTATCTGTCAACTCAACAAGCTCTTGATCACCAAAGCGTTCACGCATCGCATCTGCCGTTACATAAGTCATTTCAGCACCTGCCTTTAGGTTGTACCAGTCGAGCCAACTGCAAGATGAGGTAAGCTGTATCCAGCCTCACCACGTGCTTCAACACCAAATAGATATTCACCACGCTTAAAGACATCATCAGACTGAATATCAGTTTTTGACATGAGTTCAGGCTTTTGGCGGTTTTGGTAAATAATCGGTTTAATGACTTTTTTGGTTGACAACAAATGCCATTCCGTATCAGTAGCCAATCCTGCATCAACCAATACTTCAGCATTACCTTTGTAGATATTTTCTGTACCATCAGCAAACTTTGATGCGGTCATTAAAGCTGTAGCAATCGATTCAAGTGCTGGAGGTACAACCAACAAAGTAGGTTTAATTTTCAGACTACGACCATTTTCGTCCTTTAAACTTGTCATCATGGTTTTAGCTTGACCGAAGCTTGCCTCAGCATCTGCCAAACTTGCCCATGACAATTTTTCAGTTAGTTTATTTGAAAAGGTCGTTTTACCTTTATCCCCAACAGGATGATCAGTTGCATAAAAAGTTTTGCCGTCAAAGCATTTATTTTTAAACCCTGTAGTTAAAGCCTCAAAAACAATATCTTGTGGAAATTGCTTTGCTTCTTCACCCATTGAAGAGAAAATAATTGGCAGCCCAATAATGTCGCCATCCTGAATTTCATGTTTATGGACGGCTATGGTTGATTCAAAATTTCTATTGGTAATGGTGTAACCATAACCTTCAAGACGTTTAATGACTTTTTCACCAATCCATTCACGCAACTTTGGAAACTTACCTAGCCAAGCATAATTTTCTGCTTTGCTATTGGAAGGGACTTCTGTGGCGATTTGCTGCCAAGTAGTTTCTGTTTCTGTAAATGTTTTATTAAAGGTTGTTTTAAAGCCAGTAAATAAATGCGCCAATACCTGCTTTGCATTTTCTGCGGTAAATTTCATTATGCGATCTCCACCCAAACGTGGGTTGTATATTCAGTGTCAAAGCCCATAAAGATGCCAGCAACAGAACGAGTTCCAGCACCATCCGTTTTAGCAACAGTCTGGTTATCTTCGATATAAATTAATGATCCCAATTCAGCTTGAGTCACTGGATCAGTTGAAGAGTTGGCAACAAGAAAATGCTTATTGCGGCAAACCACACCAAATGCTTCACCATTTGCACCAGTGTTTACAGCGTCAAAGTCCCAGATACCTATGCATTTTTGATCATCACCACCTACATCTGCTGACGAAATTGCATAGCCATTCAAGCCAACAACTGCAAATGTCCCCTGAAGCACGATTGCTGAAGCAAGTAATGCGACTGGAAACTTAATCCCATCACGATATTCGGTATTGATTCCTGCGGTAGCTTTAGTCATTAGATTGCTCCATATTTTTCGATATCAGCCTTTGACACACCCAACATGTTGAAGACATCATCTTGCAATTCATCAACCTTCTCTTGTTGAGTAGTGAGGTTGACAGTGGACGTTTGCTTTTGACTTAAAGCGGCAATTTTGGGAATACCTTCCATATGCGTTTTAAAGCCATCGAAATCACGTTTTGCAAAATCATTTGCCCAAGCGATTGTGGCTTTACCACCAGTCAAGCGACCATCACTACAAGCTGCCGTGATCAAATCATTGATTTCTTTTTCTTGACCTTGAGAAGCTACAGATGCAGCTTGTGCTTTAGCTTCGGTGTACATTTCAATTGGCACAAACTTTGATGGATCAGGCGTTTGACTATTTGCTGCGGTCTTTACTTCAATCGCCTTATCAATCGCAATTGAAAGTGCCTGACCAGCAATCAATGTTGTTCCAAATGCACCATCCATTTTGGCAAATGCACTATTTGCAGCAGTTAATAACTCTTGTTCTGTAGCTGTTTCGGGCAGCCCTAGACATTTACGCATGAGTTCTAAAAACTCGTTCATTGTTGTGTCCTCATTGGATTGTTGAGACAAAAAGTCCTGAGCCGCAGCAGCAAGACGTGCTTCGGGCAAGGTGTCTAAATTCGGGGTGTTGGTTAAGGCGAAGCTGTGAAGTCCGAGGATTTCACCAGCTTGGTTGTAGAAGAAAACAGGCGAAGTGTATTTATATTCCTTAGCCTCGATATATCCTTTTGCTTTTTCTGTCCATTCAAATTGAGTACTACATAATCCGACTCCCTCAACATATTGGAATCCAGCTGGTTTGAGCCAGCCAGATGCTGGTGCAGGATCACCAGACTCTTGAGCTTTTAAAGTCGCGTGTTCATAGTCCACCACTAAATCGATAGAGCGTTGACTTAATGCGGCAGCAATTTGACGACCACGTTCTGGTGTCAAAATCCAGTGTGGAGCATCTATGGGGCGACCATCGATACCACGAAAGACTCCTTCAGGAATCAAAACAAGATAAGTCGATGTCGCATCTAGGGCGAATGAGCACGCGGCTACTAATAAGTTCTTTTTCATGCTGGCAGAATCGCACCACCAGCTTTTTTTTATTAGGCGGAAAGACTTCCGTTTATTTTTTATGGGTTAAAAATTTTCTGCCAATAATGGTCTACGTCTAAAAAAACCTCACGTTCAGCTTCAGGTTGAAGAATGCCATTTGTATCCATTGGCATATATGGACGTGCAGGAATATCACCGAATGGTATTGGTGCTCCGCGACTTGTTTTACCCGATGCGCCTTGCTTAATCCCGAAATGCATTGCTGCTGCATATGGCATGTTATTGCTGATTATTGCTTCATCTTGAGTATGGCTGGTCACAACTCTGGCTCTTAAATTTCCTGAAGCCTGCAAAACACCACTGTATTTAATACCTTTGTATTCATAGATTTTAAGCGTAGTAATTGATCGTCCAGCCCATTCAGGGCGACCACCTTTTTCAAAATTATCATCCGTTACGGTTGCAAATGTTCCTGCAATCGCAGCAGCCAATGGGCTTGTATCAAACAATCGCTCAGCTACTTGGTGTAGCCGATCTATTAACGCCTGATCATTGATTTTGATAGTGCTCATAAATTATACTGTTCCTAACAAGGCGGTAGTTTCCTAATAGAAAGGTTACGGTTCATTCAGTATTATGACGTGCAAGTCGTCCACCGCCTTTATCTTATAACCTCATAAAAATTAGCATTAAGCCCATCAACAATTGCTTTCTTCTGAACTTTAAAAATACTCACAATCTCCATCACACCATCTTTTGAGCGTATTGAAAGCTTTAAAAATTCATCTGTGTATTCTGTTAGGTCTTCCTTCATTACAGGCAACAGATACAACATGCTTTCATTACTCACATCCCACAAAACACGGTCAAGCTGAATGATGTCTGTTGGTAAAACAAGCCATTCAACCAATGTGGGTGCATTACCAGCCGCACCATGACGTTTAGCTTTTTGACCTACAAGTAAATGATCTGAAATAGTAAGAATTGGGCTTTCTACAGCAACATTCTTTTTAGCCAAAAATTTAATATCACGCATATCAATAACACCAACAGTGCTGGTCTTATTTTGCTGTTTGCCAAAACTGATGGCGTTTTTAACAAAAGCTTCATGCGCTTTAAGTCGAGGCGGACTCAATAACATTTCTTGAACTTGCTGCAAACCCTTCTCAGCACCAAGCAGATCGGCTGCTCGCTTAGCCAACTCAACATCGATTAAATAACTTGAAGCTGGGTGACTATTAAAGCCAGCAGCTGGTGAAAAATATGTGACTTGACCATCTGCCTGTTTGATTCGAATACGTGTCTGAGTTGCAATAGCATCTTGACCAGTAAAGCTACTTTTACCAATGACAACTTGATGCTGTTCAATATCTTCAGGAGCTGTCTCTACAACATGTAAATCTAAAGCAATTGCATCACTGGCACGTCTCGCTCTTACTTTACATTTACAGCCGAATTCTGTTGGTGGATAGGCATAAAGCCAGAATGGATCATCATAACGACGTGTCTCACCATTACGAGCCAGATGCACTTTTCTTGGATTAGAAATTGAAATATGAACCCACTCCCATAAGGGGCGAGTATCTACCGTCGCCATAAGTGCTTTATAGCGACCAGCCGCCAAGCTCTTATGCACATTGGTGTCAAAGATGGTTTTTAAACGTCGCGGACTTCCAAGCTGCACCGTTTGCACGATACCAGCTGGATTAATGACACTCTTTTTTCCCCACCAACCTTTTTGCTGAAGCACAGGTGTAATGCCAGCTTTCCACTGTTCTAGGTTTTGTCCTTGCTCCAATGCTGTAATTAAAGATTTTCTAATGTCTTGCAACAAATCAATTTTTGCTACTTTGGCAACCGTGAATGCACGGCTGTGTGCCTCATCAAGAGTCTCATGCCAATCCCAACCAATTTTAAAACCCTTTGATTTTAAATAAGCAATTGCATCTTCAGGCGGAGAATTAAACAAAGCATTAAGTTCAGGACGCTGTGGTATGTTAGCCATTTTCTGCTTCAGCCTCCGCGCTCAAACGACCAAATACTTCAGCTGCAAAAAAAAGCTTGGTTAATTTATCTTGAAGTGCAGGCTCTTCATCAGTGGGGTAAAGATCAGACAAAACGGCTAAGATTTCTTCATCACTTTGCCCAGCTTGGATTTTTACTATTAAATCTTTCATCCATTCTTCAGCAGTTTTTTGTGCTTGATCAGTTTGATCTTTAAGCAATAATTGAATGGCTTGCTCTTCAAGTGGTATTTGATTATTGGCTGCAATCAATCCATTTAGCAGCTGTGGAATATAAGTATTAGCCGCCAAATTAGGAAGTGTTGTAGTCGGCTCTGGTGTATATGCCAGTACTGCTTCTTTTTCATCAGCAGGCTCAGGGATGCCTAGTTTTTCATGCGCCCAAGTACGTGGGATTTTAAAACCAATTTTTACAAGTTCAGGTAATGCTTCACTGAAGACCTGAATATCCTCGGTTTCTGTTGTATCAAAATAAAACTCTGGATAACGGTCTTGGGTAACATTCGGATAGTTGAGTCGCATCATATTCGGAATTAAGCAATCCGTGATTGACCGAGCAAGCTGCTTGGCATCAGATTTCTTAATGGCTTCAAACCCAAGCTCATGGGTATGGCTTTGGGCATTGGTACTGGTTTTGCCATCCGCTTGAGAAAGTAACGTTCCGCCCACAATCACTTTTGACTGTGTCTGTTCACACCATTTGACTAGATCAAAATGGTTTTTAGTGTCGCCATCCGTTGCAGCCTGAAAGTCAATGCTCATGCCTTGAGGAATAATACCGCCAGCATTTCGCCCAATACTCATAATTGCACGGAGTAAGGTTAGTTTTTCTTTTTCAGTTGCACCAGATGGATACTTACCAATTTTACTCGGCAAGCCATAAGTCTCTAAAAACTCCATCACATCGCGGATGCCATAATTCTTAAATAAGAACGGCCATGCAAGCACACGATGCAAACCAGAGCGAGCGATATAGCCTGACTTGGCTTTATGGCGGTGAATAAACCAACCAAAGTCCCAAAAATCTGCGCCTTCTGGTGATCCATCATTTAGCTTCAATACGTTAGGCTTATTGTATGGAGTCATGAAATTACGAGGGTTTACATGATCAAAACTTTTAGGCAGCCACAAGCTGCCGAGTTGATGCCATACAATCTCTTGGCATGAATAACCATGACCGACACCATCCATTGCATCGAATAAGAACATTTCAAAATCTTTGATGTCATCAATCCACTCAGCAACTTCTTCAGCAATTTTGCGCTCAGCTTCAGAGGCATTTTTAGGTGGTTTGACTCCCCAAGACAAGCCATTCAATCCCTTTTTGCGTTTATCCGTTTCACTGAAGATATGACCATCACGCTCTTCCATATCAGAAAATAAGTCCGCTTGAGCCTGTAAATTTCCTTGTTCAGCATCAGTCAATAATCGATGCATTGCGAGTGGAGTCAAACCAACTACAGGGTGGTCTTGCCATTGGTTAGCTAACCAAGCGACCTCGGCAGTCTGATTCTGCTCCAGTGCAGTACGATCTTGAGTTTTGGATTGAGTTTTTTTCTTAGACATAGCGCAAACACAATTTGAGGATTTTGCACCATTATTGTTTTTTGGCTTTTTTAAAATTAGGCGGAAAGACTTCCATTTATTTTAGAATTTTTATTTCGCACAGAATGGGCGTTTTTAGCGATCAAAAAACAAATACGGCTCATTGATGCAGAATTGTCTTTAAATCGCTAAAAACGTGTTCATGAACGTTTATAAATCCATAAATCAGTGCGATTAATAATTGGTGATGATTAATTCCTGTTTTTCATCACGGCTAGCTCCAACTTTACCCACTGAGTAATTAATTTTAGTGGTACTAAAATTTAGATCAGCAAATGCTTTTCTTATATCAGGATGATCATTAATCGACAGCATGACTTTGCTTTGGCACGTTCGCATCATCTCAGCCATCTTCAAGTAATGATCCCAACCGAACTCAACACCATAACCAGCTAATTTCCAATATGGTGGATCAGCATACATAAAGCTATGTGGGCGGTCATACTTCAGCCAGCAATCCTCCCAACTTAGATTCTCAACAGTGACTCCAGATAACCTGTAATACGCATCAGTCAATTGATCTTCTATACGCAAGAAGCTTGGAGCTTTTGAAGTGGTCGCTGTACCGAAAGACTGACCAGAGGTCTTTGCCCCAAAAGCAGTGTGCTGTAAATAATAAAACCGAGCAGCACGCTGTATGTCAGTCATCAAGTCAGTGCTTGCTGCTTTCAACCATTCAAACATCTGACGGCTAATAATTGCGTATTTGAACTGACGGACAAATTCTTCAAGGTGGTGCTGCACAACTCGATACAGATTCACCAACTCACCATTTACATCATTAATGACTTCAACTTTTGATGGCTGCTCACGCATAAAAAACAATGCTGCACCACCAGCAAACAACTCCACATAACACTTATGTTCAGGCATCTTTTCAATCAATTGCGACACCAGACGACGTTTACCACCTAACCACGGAACAATTGGCTTGGTTTTCATGATTTCACCTACTGCAAAAGCTTTTCATTTTTGATAGCCTGCTATGACTGTGTGCACAGTAGCGAGGCTTAGCCTGCGGTAGCGTCATACCAAAGGGGGCGATTCTTGTTGGAGCAAGGATCGTCACCTCGCTTTTAATTATTTATTTTTTTTATTTATTTGTAAGGTGGAACTCTTTCCCTGAAAATTTGTGAAGTTTTTGAACTTGTGAAACATATAAAAATAGATGTAATGACCGTGTGGTTGATATTAAAATTCCAAGCTAACTCATCCTCTTCAATTAGAATGGTAATTTCCAAATGAATAAAATTTGCTTAGAAGTTTTAAAAGTAAAAAAAAATGAACCCTTTTTATTTTTATTAGTTTCAGGATACTTATTTTTCATTTTTTCATACTTATTTATATATCTTTTTTACATGCTTATTTTTGTAAGTAACAAAACAATAATGCCCCTAAATGAATTAGGTGACTTTTTATCGGGTGTTTTTTCACCATTAGCTTTTTTATTTTTATACTTAGGTTATAAGCAAAATACGAAAGCAATTGACATTCAAGCACGGGAATTAATAACAAGTAATAAAGCACTTGAAGCACAAGCTATTGAACTCAAAAACAATGTAGAACAACAAATAGAATTAGTGAAAATTTCTAATGAACAACTCAGATATTACCAAGAAAAAGATTTACATGATCACAAATTACAAACTTTAAAGGCAAAACCAGAATTTACCTTGAACCGTAGGTCTAGCAGTACTACGGGCGATACCTTCAATATAAAAAATTTAGGTGGCAATGCTAAGTATATTAAATGTACAAGACCTAAGATTGAGATTTCATCTCTACAAAAAAATGGAAATACAAATTTTCACACCGACTTTAAAGTAGATTTTTTAACTATTTCATATCAAGATGAAAACGGAAATTCATATAGTACAGAGTTTCATAGGGGTGAAAGCAATCTAGGGTATTTCAAAACTATAAACACCCAGTCTCACTAAACCACCCATCATAATCATCATGATTCAACTCCAACTCTTCGCGAGTTGGAAGTGCCATAAACTCAATAGGACTCGATAGGTGCAGGCTGGCAAACCATCCAAGGATCATTGCCACTGCACCATCACCATGACGATATAACTCAGGGTCTTTAATATCTTTTGCACGCACTTTTGAAACCATGTAAATGCCGTCAACTTCCTCAATCGCAGAACAGTCATTTTTTAAGTCCGCATCTATTGGCAAGTCAATCATATCTTCTTCAAAGGCTGTGACCAGTTTTGGAGTCCATAAACCATACCATGCGCGGCTAAGTTTGATTTGATGCACCATATGCTCACCAAATTTCTCTGCTGTATTTTCCGCTAAGGTTTCACCATTACCAGTGGCATCCATTGCAATGCCACCAAAGCGCGGCAATCGCTCTAACATGTACCAAAGAATTTTTTGCTGTAAGCGTGATGGCACTTTGTGCATCTCAATCACAAAAGGTGCAATCCGTCTTAAATCCTGAGCAATGTAGAATGGTAGAATAAAACTAAAGTCCCGATGACGTGCATAATCCTGCCCAGCACAGTGCTGTTTGGATTTATCAAGCTTTTGCAGCTCAGGCTCTAAATATCGTTGAATCCAGTCATCAATGTACGCATCACGCTCATCTGGTGTAAGTGCTGTAAAATCATCGCCAAGGGATAATCGAAGAACTGTCCTTACTTCAGTCATGGCTCGCTCAACCCAAAGCGTTGGTAAGCACACTGACGATCCATCACGTGGAATAGCATCCAGCTCTTCACGCATAGCAGCCTTACGGCTACCATACGCTTTGCGAATTTTCTTATACCATTTCTGCTTGCCTTCAATAGTTGCATCTTTGCCCTGCATAAAGCAGACACGCTCATACAAGCCATTGGCTACTGCATCATCAAAAGTAACAGTCAAAACTTGAGCATCTTCTCCAAATACACCAGCTTCAATATCCTTAACAAACTGGTTGAAGGCATTGTTTTTGCCATTGTGAGAACTAATGATAACAATACGACCACCCCAAATCAGCAATGCTGTGGCAGCTTCAATCACACCTTGTACGTTCGGGTGAAAGGCTGCTTCATCAATTACAACTTTACCTTGCAGACCGCGAATGTTTTCAGGACGGCTTGAGAGAGCCACAACCTGAAAGCCACTTGAATATCGAATACGATAGGCTGTGATCTTGCGTGTTTCGCCTTTTTCATCCTGATCATCAAATAGAAATTCTTCTATTTGTGATATGCCTTGACCTTGCGCTTCAGCAATTACACGGGAAAACTTGGCACAGTAGCCAATGAACTCCAAACCTTTTTCTTTCGTGTCACCAATATAGTAAACACTCATGCCGCCAGCTTCCTTGCTTGCAGCAGCAGTTAATACAGCATCAAAGCTCTCGGCAAATGTAATACCAGTTCGTCGACCTTTGGGGCAGACTTTTATATCCGTTTTAATCTTTAACCATTCGACTTGGTGTTTCATCAAAACACCTTCCTCAAATGGATTTAGATTATTCGGAATATTACGTGCGCGTTCAGGAAGCTCATCCCATTCAATGACGCGAACCGTATCTTGGCGAGCCTTCAATGCTGTCATTATTTAATTCCCAGTACTTTCTCACGCCAGAACTGAAGTTGTTCTGCACCCAACCCTTGAGATATAGCCGCTTTTTTAAGATTTTCATCTTGTTCTTTCAGCAACTCTTCACGAGCTAGTCGACGAATATCTTCACGGTTTTCTGTAGCTTTTGACTTTGTCATCATTGCTGCACGTGCAGCTCGCGCCAATTGACCGACATCATCAATATTCATTTTGGGTTTTTCGGGATCATCACCACTATTGGTCAATTCATTCAAAGCTACATTGGTGACAATAGCTTGAACTGCCTGAGCTAAAAGCATGCCGCCTTTATCATCTATGTCGTGACCTAGCTCTTTGACCAACACTTCAGAAGCTGAAGCAAAATTGCGTAAGGCTTGTGCTTCCTCGTCCCATTTCTTTTTAGTTCGTCCCATCGTTGAACGTGCTGGGGCTTCGTCAGGAAATTTCTCACCAAACATGTCCATGAGGTCGTCAATCGTATAGCGGTCTTCTCTTAATAAAGACTCAAGATACTTTCGGGCATCGTCAGAAATCTTTCTCATAAATGACATATTTCACCTATGATGCAGATGGACGTTTAACGCCATGAGTAACCACTAAACCTTGTGCAACATCAGCCCCACGCTCAGTGAGCTTAACGACCAGCACCGACCCCAAGTTTTCTTCAATCACAAGTAAGCCTTGTTCTGCAAGCCAATGTAGTTCTGTACGCAATTGGTCGCGGCTTAAACTATGCCCATATCGAATAACAAAATTATGCAGCACTGAAGAATTCAATCGATACTGAGGCATTTCAGCCAAGGTACGAAGCATAACCAAGCGCATATCTTCTTTTAAATGTTCTGCGAAACTCATAATTATTAATCCTTGTGGTGCAGCAGATAGTCATTCACACGATCCACTGATTTAGCTAAAGGGGCTATAACTTCTTTTAACCCCGCTACAGATTCTTTGAGGGCTTTCATATCACCAGCCATATCACTAATCACTTTATGATCAGGCATGTTGCTGACACGCTCTTCTAATCGACTTAATCGCTCTTTAGTCTCTTGTAATTCCTTATCTTTTGCCGCCTGCCTATTTGAAATATAGACATAGGCAGCAAGTCCAAAATTAAAAAGGAAGCTGATCAAAGTAATAGTTATACCGATATAGCTGGGCTGCATTATTTCCCTCGGCTTTGATTGATAAAGCGACCTAGAAAACCAATTAATGCAAGAATGCCCATGACTTTCACTTGGTAAGTTTCAGGAACTAATGCAAGGACTTCTTGAGGAATACCGAACAAAGAAATGTATCCGATTAATCCGAATGCCCAAGTCGAGATCCACTTCCAAGCGGTATGCCAGTTCTTAACTAAAAAGCCCTCATGAGAGTTCGATACACCCAGAATTGGTTTCAACATTTGATCTTTGTTGGCAAGTTCAGTTTGGAGTTCTTCAACGCGTTTTTGATGGCGTTTAGCTTGATCCAATATTTTTTGTTTTAACTCGTTAACCGTTTCAGTATTTTCGACTACAGGCTGTTCTACTTTCTCAGTAACGACAGCGATTGTGCCAATAGTCGTTGCTGAAGGTACAAGATTACGTGGGCGTTTAAATTGAGTTTTTTTCATCGCATATCATCCGCAGCATATTTAAGATTGCCAGAGACACGGCTCATCCAGCCTTTACCAAATGTGCTAAAGGTTTTGATACGTGTATAAAATTGAATACGTTCAGCATTGAATAGATTGATCAAAGCGAACTGTGGCTGTTTGCGTACTTCGTTTAGAGTAATTGAGCCAATAATGCCGTCATCTTTGACACCAAGAGCACGCTGCAAAATCTTTCGTGCATTGCTCAAGCCATGATTCACACCAGCATCGAAATATTGAAATGCAAAAGAATATGGAAAGTTGTCACAATCCAAGGCATCCCAAAATTGATTTTTATAGATACGTTCAACCACATCCATTGGGATGTTTTTCATTGAGCCTTTGTAGCCATAATTTTGGGCTGTTGCTTTAGTGATACCGTAGTTGGTTTCACCCCCAGGATCTGAAGGATGATTAATATAACCACCTTCATGTTGAAGCACTCGTTTTAGAGCGTCTTGAAATGTTTTAGCCACAACAAAAAACCTCATCAAATGATGAGGCTAGTTTGTCTAGTTGGTACTTTTTATATTAGGCGGAAAGGCTTCCGTTTATTTTAATTTTTCTCGTATGCAATGGCGCAAACGACTGGATATCCTTCTTGGAAATGACTTGCATCAAGATTAAATCTATACCCGTTTCGGACTTGTATAGTTGCTGCCGTTGATTCTGATTTTTCATAACCTTCAATTTTTGCAGCAAGCTCATCAATTACGGCTGGCACACGATTATCAATGTTCTTCCAAACATCCTTACAAGCACTAAAAGCAGCTTTTTTAGACTGTACATATCCTTGTTTATCTAAAACTTCAACTAGAAAACTTTTCCATTTTACTGAATCAGCATCTCTAATTATTTTAACGCTATACCAGTCATTAAACTTTTCAAATTTACTATCAGAGGGTGTGCTATTTGGTAGCAATTTAACTTCTGTTGCATTGGGATTATAGCTCGCCTGAGCATTAGGCAGGCTTTTAATAGTGACCTCTGCAAGTTGTATAAAATCAATTACAGCAGCTGGGTCATTTTCCCCATAATGTTTATTGATATAGGACTTTATCTTGCTTCCATCTTGATTATCAGTTTTTGGTAGCTCTTGCTTTGAACAAGCACCCAATAAAATTACACCCAACAATAAAAACTTTTTCATTTCTAATGACCTAGTTAGTAGAAAGTTGCACGGCTTGGTGGAATCCAACGACCAATGATCTCTACATCATTTGCTTCATTCAAATCAAGTTGCATAGGTGGATACAACTTATTATCAGAGATTAAAAGCAACGATCCATCAAATTGTCGCTGCACACGTTTCACCCAATAATTTTCATTATTACGAATTATATAAATGAATCCATCTGTTAATTCTTTATCAGCAGAATTAACCAACAGCTTTTCTTTATCTTGGATGGTAGGAAGCATTGAATCTCCCTTGGCATAAACAATTAATAGGTCTTTTGAATATAGACCATTTTTAGAAAGCCAATCCTTTCTAAAAGCTAAACGGCTAACAGGTTTTGCATCACCTGCACAAATTGATCCGTGACCAGCAGAAATATCGACATCGAAAACATTAACAAGTGCAAACTCATCTTCAAAATGTGAGCTAGGAAATGTTACTTCTTCAATTTTTTTTCCAAGCAGAACAAAAACAATATCAAACCCCTCATTGGCACATTGTGCAAGTTTGTCACTTGGAATGGACGCACCATTTTCCCAACGTTTGATAGTCGATTCACTTACATCAATGAGCTTAGCCAAGCTTTCTTGGCTCAGATTTAACCTCTTTCGCTCAGATTTAAATCTTTCAGAAGTCAGAATCGGCATAAATAGACCTTAAATAAGTTGAAATAAGGTTATATATGAACTAATATCGGATTAATAAGGTGCATATATGCACCACATCAACACTGATAGGAGTCCATAAAATGGCTGGTGAAGTTGCACTTACAAAAGCACAGGTCAAAAAGAACCTAAATGCTCAAGGCAAAACACTTAAACAATTCGCAATCGAGAATGACTTTGATCCAAATGATGTCTATCGAGTAATGACAGGTGCTCGAAAAGGCTTTTATGGCAAAGGTCACGAGATTGCAGTTGCTTTGGGTTTAAAAGTTATTCCAAAACCAACCGATATAGATTAACCGCTTTTTAACCTTTTTTTAACCCTTTTTTTTATAAATTTAGGAAGAAAGTGTCATGAATATATTAACAGGGATCATTTTTGCACTAATGGTGGTTGCATTTATGGGCTGGTGTTTTGCAGAAAATGACAACGAATTGTTGCTTCAAGAAAACAAAATCTTATCCCTACAACTACAGGATATGAGAAATGAGCACCGTTAAATCAGCAGAAAAAGTTCTCAAAGTTTTAAAAGCCTTAACTGGACACAGCTTATCTGGTGTGACCAATCAAGAGCTAGCAAAGCAGTTAGATGAACCACCAGCACAAATCACTCGTGCTTTACAAACACTCGCAGCTGAGGGCTTAGCGCAGCAGCTTGATGATGGCACATACGCGCTAGGTAATCGTTTTGTATCAGTTGCACATGCACATACACAAGAGATTGAAAAAGCTCAAGGCAGATTATCAGAGCATTTACAACGAGTGTTTGCAGGTGTGAATCAAATCAATTCGGGGAATAAATAATGAAGGATGTAACTCAAAATCAACTCGCTCAAATTGAGCAATCAGTTTCTGTTGAACAGATTCAACTTTCAGAAAAGCTTGGTGCAATTAAAGCGACCAACTTTATTAAAAAACTGGTGACGGTCACCGAAATTAAGTTGATCGCTGAAATCAAAGAATCTAAACAATACAAAGGTTTAAAGGTTCTTGACTCTGCTGGAAAACTGGTGACGGTTACCACTTTTGAGGAGTTTTGCCAGTATTTGGGTAAAAGTCGCGAACACATTGATGAAGATATTCGCAACCTTGGAACGTTTGGTGAAGACTTCTTAGAAACAAGCCAGCGTATGGGCTTGGGTTACCGCGACTTACGTAAACTTCGCAAGCTTCCTGAAGAAGACCGTGAGGTCTTGATCAATGGCGAGTCTGTCAAAACTGGAGACCGTGAGAGCTTAATTGATCTTATTGAAGAGATGTCGGCAAAACACGCCAAGGACAAAGAAATATTGAACAAGGAAGTTGCTGAGCTTAAATCTAATGATCAAGCCAAAGAGCAGCTTCTTCAAAAGAAAGACCAAAAAATCAATCAACTCGACAGCAAGCTTGCCAAGCTTGAAAGTCCAGCTGCAATCCAAAAGCGTGCTGAATCTGAGCATCAACAATTAGCAGCATCTGCTATCAGAGAATTACATGAAGCATGTCAGCTCATACTCAATGCGACTTCGCGTTTCAGAAATCAAGTCAACAGCGTAATCGAAGCGATTGACACACATGGTCTCTATGACATTCAGCAGTCACTTGAATCAAACGTAAATGCAGCATTCCAACAGATCGCACAAACAAGTACCGAGTTCGGTATTCAAATCAACTTTGAAGAAATGGTTACGCCTGAATGGTTAGCAACAATTGCTGAAGTTCAACCAGTAGCTGCTCTTGAAGTCGAAACAACTACGGAGCAGTAACCATGACAACCCCAGAGATTGCAATTCAGGACTATCTACGAGAAGTAGCAACAAAGCTTCAGAATGCTGGTCATGGCATGAAGGGGAAAATTGTCGCTACTGCTTGTGAATTCTTAAACATCAGCAATGCTCAACTTTACCGAGAATTAGAAACTGTTGGATATACAACTGGACGTAAACAACGTTCTGACAAAGGCAAGTCTGTTGTATCGGTTGATGTGGCTGAAAAGATTGGTGGCATGGTACATGTCGCAACACGCGCCAATGGTAAAAAAACCTTACCTGTTACGACGGCTTTGGAGATTTTGGTTGCTGGCGGTCAAGCACCAAAAGTATCAGCTGCAACGATTGCACGTGTCATGAAAAACAACATGTGCCACCCCAAGCAACTAGCTACTCCAACCGCTCACACTCAACAAAAATCATTGCACCCGAATCATGTTTGGCAAGTTGATGCATCAATCTGCGTCATCTTCTATTTGCCAAAAGCTGGTCTTCAAGTCATGGACGAGAAAAAGTTCTATAAGAACAAACCAGCCAATGTAAAGAAAATTGAAAATGACCGTGTGATTCGCTACGTGATCACAGATCACTTTAGTGGTTCAGTCTATGTTGAATATGTCTACGGCAGTGAAAGTGCGGAGAACTTAACAGAGATTTTCTTAAACTGCATTCAAAAACGGTCTGCTCAAGAGCCAATGCATGGCGTGCCTTTTATCCTTTCAACAGATAAAGGATGTGCCAACACATCAGGGCTATTCAAGAATTTATTGAATGGTTTGGATGTGACTTTTATAGCTCACGCTACTGGTAATTCACGTGCCAAAGGTCAAGTTGAAAATGCTCAAAATATTGTTGAGACACAATTTGAAGGTCGCTTGCGCTTTGTCGAAGTCAAAGACATAGCCCATTTAAATGAGCTAGCTAAGGCTTGGCGTGAAAATTGGAATGAAACCAAAAATCATAGTCGCACTGGTCGCTCTCGCAATGCTGTTTGGCAAACTATATCAACCCAACAATTGCGTATTGCACCGCCTTTAGAGCTATGCAAAGAGCTGCTCACAACTGTACCTGTTGAACGTACAGTTACTGGAAATCTCAGTATTACATATGCAATCAAAGGCTATGGATCACATGAATATGATGTACGACACATTGAAGGTGTGTATGTAAAAGCCAAGCTTAAAGTCGTGGTAAACCCATACCGCGCACCATGTGTGGATGTATTGGTTATCAACCAACATGGTGAAGAAATCGCTTATACATGCGAACCAATGCAGACCGATTGGGTCGGCTTCAGTGTAGATGCAACGGTGATTGGTGAAACACCAGCAGCAATGCCTCAAAGTACTATCGATGCCAAGCGTAAAAGCATCATGAAAAAAGCGTATGACGCTGACACGCTAGAACAAGTCGATAAAGCAATTGCTAAAAAGCACACAGCATATCAAGGCTCACTTGATGTGATGGCAGATGTGAAAGCGACAGAAGTCCCTACCTATATTCCACGTGCTGGTCAACAGCTTACAACGCCACAACAGCGTCGTATTTCTGCACCTGTATCTATTTTTGAAGCAGCCAGCGAATTGCGTGGCTTGCTAGGTGAACTCTACACCGCAGAAACCTACCAGTTACTCCAAAAAAGATATCCGAATGGCGAAGTGCCAGCGGATGACATTCGAGAGATCGTCAATGAAATCAAAAATCAGAATAAGCGTCCTGCGCTCAAAGTTGTGGGGGGATAAACATGTCCGATGCAACGACTAAAACACTTAAACAACTCATTGAAGCAACTGGTCACAGCCAACGTGAATTCGCAAAAGTGGTCGGAATGAGTACTGCTGGATTAAACCAACTCGTTCTAAAAGGCTGGTTTCCGAAACAGAAAGATGCTCAAGCAATCATCACAAAAATATTGCTCGAAAAAGGTATTGATCAATTAAGCATCACGGCTGCTTTCAATTTATTGAAAGCAATGAACCCAACACCGACACCAACTCAAACACCAATACAACCCAAAAAAATTGAAGTACCTGAAGAGGAAGAAATCATGTTACTCGCAAAACAATCACTAACACAGCAAGCTAAAAAACAGTTTGGTTTAATTATCAATCCCTTTGTTGGTGATGTGCAGTCACATGACCAGCTCTTCGTCAATGACGACATCAACTACGTTCGTCAGGCAATGTACCAAACTGCAAAGCATGGCGGTTTCATTGCCGTATCGGGTGAATCAGGTTCAGGTAAAACAACTTTAAGACTTGATCTTGAGGATCGAATTGCACGTGAACGTTTACCAATCATTTTGATTGAACCTTACATCATCGCTGCTGAAGATAACGATATTAAAGGCAAAACCCTAAAGTCTGCCCATATTGCTGAAGCAATCATTTCGACAATTTCTATGGGTCAAGATAAACCCAAGCAATCAGCTGAAGCTAAATTTCGCCAAGTCCATCAATTGCTAAAAGCGTCAGCTGAAGGCGGCAATAGTCATGTCATCTTGATTGAAGAAGCTCATAGCTTGCCTATCCCAACCCTTAAACATTTAAAACGTTTCTTTGAACTGAAAAGTGGCTTCAAAAATCTATTGTCTATCATTTTGATCGGACAGACAGAGTTGGCAACCAAGCTCAGTGAACGTAATCCACACATTCGTGAAGTGGTTCAACGTTGCGAGAACATCACGCTTTCACCACTCACCTTAAATGGTCTTGAGCAGTACTTACAACATCGTGCCCAGTCTATAGACAAAAAGCTTTCAGACATCATCACAGACGATGGCATTCAAGCAATCGTGGAGCGTTTAGTTCAATTCGATGGTTCGGGTAATGCAAAGACTTCACTTCTATATCCACTTGCTGTCGGCAACCTCATTACGGGCGCGATGAATGCAGCTGCTGCACTTCATGTGCCAGTGATTGACCGCCACGTGATCATGGGAGTGTAACTCATGGCTGATTTTGCAGACGTAGCAGCAGACATCGCTCAAACAGATTTAGACCATGCTTTGCAAAATGCAAAGCGTGTGGAATTTACCAGCTACTTCGAGTGTGAATGTGGCACTGAAATTCCAGAACAACGACGCAGACTTGGCAGTGTGACTTTATGTATTGATTGCCAGTCTGCACTCGAAGCAAAACAAAAACATTTTCGAGGATAGCCCTATGGGAACAATGACTCCAGTAGAAAAAGGCATGGCTGAACGTCAATCATATCGTCATGAAAGATTCAAAATTGAGTTTGCATCAACTCAAACTTTTGAGGTGTTGAACTCTCAATTTCCAATCATGGAAATTTTTGAAATGAACAACGGAAAATTTGCAATTTCAACTGTTCAACAAGCTTATGAAGATTGGATTAACGAATTAAAGCCTAGCAAACGTTCTAACTTTATTAAGGATTTAGACAAGTTACTGAGTGGTGACTATGTCCTTGTCCCTAAGCAACCCACTGTTGAAATGGAAAGAGCTGGCATGAGTGCTGGTGGCGGTTTTCTATCAATCAAAATTTTTAAAACGATGTGTGCAGCAGCTGAAGGAGCTTCGAAATGACAGCTCTCAGACACTACAAATATTTTACCAATAAAGAGCTTCAGCTTCTTAAGACGATGTACCTCGCAGGTAAGCCATCAACAGAAATTGCAGCGGCAACAAATCGTTCTAAATGTGCAGTTTTAGCAACTATTCACAGAATGATACGGACTCAGCAAATCCCTGTAGTTCGAAGCATGGCTGTTATTTGTCTTGGCGGTATTGACGCAGCACAGGAAGCATTACAGAGAGCTAAAGACAATGGATTCAAAAACATCATTTATTTAACCCCAAAGGACACTATCAGCAACATTACTGCTGAAAAGTTAGAAAAACAAATTTCACGCTACAAGCTAGCAAGCCACTTACTTTAGGAGCAACACAATGACAATTCACACTATTCCCGAAGGCTATTGGGAAAACTCACAAGGTGCTCTTGTACCTGAAGCCAACGTCAAAGAAATTGACAAATTGCGCGATCAAACAGTTCGTAAGCTTTTTGAAAAAGTAAATGAAATCCATGAGCTTTTAAAAGATTTCAAAATTCAAAGCTTTGAAGAAGTAGCCAGCTTTTGCGCCATTTCAGCAGACCAATATGGCGTAACCGTCGGAGGCAGTAAAGGCAATGTCACCCTTCATAGCTTCGACGGGCGTTTAAAAGTTCAACGCAATATCGCACAGACCATCAACTTTGATGAACGTCTTCAAGCAGCTAAAGAACTGATTGATCAATGTCTTGAAGAATGGACAGAAGGCAGCCGCGATGAAATTAAAGTCATTATCAGCGCAGCATTTAACGTGGATAAAAAAGGAGAAATTAGTACAGCTAAAGTGCTTGGCTTAAAACGCCATGACATCAACCACCCGAAATGGAAGCAAGCAATGCAAGCCATTTCAGACAGCATCAACATTATCGGCAGCAAAGCCTACCTACGTTTTTACAACCGTGATGACGCAACTGGTGGTTACTTACCACTATCACTCGACATCGCTTCTATTTAAAGGCTCAAGCAATGAAACAACTATCTATTGCAATTATCACCTGTGGATTCATCGCAGGAAGCTTAAACGCAACTGGCTTTACTGAATTTGTTTTTGTGCTTTTTGCACTGCTGTCAGCTAGCTCAACTCAATTAAAAGGTAATTGATTATGTACAGCGTTACTCCAACAGAACCAAAACTAAATGGTGATCCACAAGCTCTCTTTGCTATCCAACGTGAAGATGGAGTTTTAGTCGGTCACTTTTACCATCCTGAACATGCAGAAATTTCATGTGCAGCACTTAACCAATCATTAGAAACAAAGGATTCAAATCATGAATAAATCAGAATTAATTAGCCATATTGCAGCAGCAGCTGGCATTTCTAAAACTCAAGCAACAGCAGCTCTTCAAGCAGTTGAAACGGGTGTGATTGATACATTGGCAAATGGTGGTCAAGTCGCATTAACAGGCTTTGGTACTTTCAGTGTTAAAGAACGCGCAGCGCGTACAGGTCGCAATCCTAAAACGGGTGAAGAACTTCAAATTAAAGCAAGCAAAGTACCTAGTTTTAAAGCAGGTAAAGGCTTGAAGGATGCTGTTAATTAATGGCGACCAATACTAAACATTCTGAGTGTGAACTGCGAATGAATGGACTAAGAGTTGAGCGGAAATTGAACCTCTGCGGTTTTTTTGAGTGGCACGTTTTGAACGATGCAAATCAAACAATTGCAAAGAATACCGTTCAACAATTTGCGATTGATATAGCACTAAACACCCTTCAAGCATAAGCGAAACACAGGCATTCATGCCTGTGTCTGCCAGTCGTCGTGGACTGGTACTGACGAGCAGCGAGGTTTATATGAAATACATCATGTTTAGAAAAGAAATTAACGATCTAGTTGAGCTTATACCAGTCATTTTCCCTAATAAGTTAGTGCATAAAGATATAGCTGATGCCTTGCAAAAGGAAGTTTTAAAGGACTGCACGATTCACTCTGCTGGATCAATTAGCCCACTTAATTTACTACCAGAAGGACGTTCTGAAACTTTAGGTATTGAGTCGAATCCTGAAACTGACGAACAGGTAATAAAAATGAACGATTACGGAGCTGGATACTTATGGTAGCAATTGAAGATTTAGAAAAATTACCCCCTGAAGTTGTAATAAGTATTGGAGAGACATCGTGAATAAAAAAGAAGTTATCGAAAAAATCAAAAAGTGCTTGGCATTGAGTAAATCAGCCAATCAACATGAAGCAGCAACTGCTTTACGCCAAGCCCAAGCATTGATGGAAAAATTTAATATTGATGTAGATGATGCTGAACTTCTAGGCATTCAAGAAGCAATAATAATTGGCAGTGGCTCACGGAAGCCAACGATTTATGAATCGCGACTTGCAACTGCAATTGCAAGAATGATGGATTGCGAAGTTTTACTTACCCAAAAAATTGAGTTCAATCACGAAAAATTCTCCTTCAAAAAAATTAACCACTGGAAGTTTATCGGTTTTGATCCTGCACCAGAAATCGCCACTTATGCTTTTGATGTACTGTTTCGTCAACTAAAAAAAGCGCGTAAAGAGTTTATCGATACATCTTTGAATCGAGTCAAAATCACATCAAATAAAACCAAACGTGCTGACCTATTCTGTGAAGGCTGGGTGATTGAGGCTATTAAACAGATTAGCAACATTAGTCCTAATAAAGACAAAATCAAACAGATTGACGCTTATATTTCCAAAAAGCATGAAGTTACGACATTTGCACCAGTAGACCGTAATGAAAAAACCAATATGAATAGTGACCGTAACCAAAATGATTATGGAAATGGTCTAAAAGCTGGAAGAAACGCTCAACTCAATAAAGCTATGAATGGTGGGCAAGAGTTTGAAAAGTTAGGAGCGAATTCATGAGTGAAACTATGAATTGCTTGAGTGTCTTAGCTTTATTTGCTGTTTTTGCCATCGGCTTAGTTACTTGTTGTGCTGAAGCGAAAAAAGCTTGGGCGGCACGCAAAATTACTGGTCAGACAGTCTTTGAGCGTAAAGCTTATGGTCTCAAAGCAGGATCATCTTTAAGCCTTGCAGTACTTGCTTTGATCGGTCTTGCAGACGCAGCTAAGGGAGTGTTCTGGTAATGGGTAAATTTTTACTAGGTTTTATCCTTGCTTGGTTTCTATGCAATAGATATGTGCATCTTATGATTGCTGAAGAGTGCAGACGACTTGGCGGATTCTTTGTTGATGGCAGTACATTTAAATGCATAGCTATCGAAAATAATGACGCAGATAAATCTATTCCACAGGTAATTTTGGAATCTGAAAGGAGATCATCAAAATGAAATTCAATAATAAAGCGAACCTGATCAAGCTGATCCATGTCGCAAAGACGAAGCTTGGTCTAGATGATGAAATCTATCGTGACATTCTCAAAAGTACTACTGGAAAAGACAGTTCTAAACTTTTGACACCAGCACAACTTGAAGCTGTGCTGGAACGTTTAAAACAACTTGGCTTTGCAGTTGAGTCAAAAGATAAAACTGGTGTTAAAAACTTAGCTGGCGATAAGCAAAGTAAATTGATCCGTCATTTATGGTTGCAACTTCATCAGGCTGGTGTAGTCAAAAATGGTAGTGAGCAAGCATTGGCAAAGTTTGTAGAAAACCGTGTCCATGTGAGTGCATTACAATTTCTGAGTACTAAACATGCCGATATGATCATCAATCATTTGCGTGAGTGGTGTAAACGTTGCGGCATTGAACGTCTCACAATCGAAGCATAGGAGATTTAGATTATGGCTTATCGTCCACACATTACAGATGCCCAACAGGTTTTCTCAGACGATGAGATCATTAACTTGATGCCTAAAAATTTCATATTCATTGCACGTTTGATCAAGGTTGAAAATGCACTGAACTTAATTGATGCTTTTGGTGGGACTAAAATCTTTATTCCAAGACGGCAGGCATTAAACGTGAATTCAGAACTTGCTCAAGTGATAGGCTTGAGCAAGCTCCAGATGCTAGCAGATCAACTTGGCAACGAAACTATTGAGATTCCAATGGGGACACCGATCACCGTTGCTATGCGAAATAGAGCGATCCGTAAAGATCACGCAGCCAAAATGACCAAACCCCAGCTCGCTCGAAAGTTCAGCGTGACATTACGGACGATCCGCAGTGTCATTAATTCAGAAGAGAAGCTCAGCGTCCATGAAAGCCCCAACCTTGATTTATTCAGCGATTAAAAAAAGCGGACTCACAATCCGCTTTCTCATTTCAAAATCTGAAACGCCTTTTCAAATCTCATCCCACTAAGTCCCACAATATCCCAACTAATCCCACAATTATCTCAACATTCCTGTCTAGTTATATTATTCTTACTCATTTTAGCTGAGCTTTTATAAAGGGTGGGAAGAAAGTGAAAAAATTATTAATCAGTTCATTGGTTGTGTTGTCAGGTTATAGCTTTGCTCATGAACCCTATGTTGCACCGCTTGCATATACAACGGAACAAACGCAAGTGACTGTTATATCAGGCTATGCAGAAGAAGCTTTACAAAGTGAATATGCATTAAAAAATGCGAAGTTTGAAATTACCGCACCCAATAATACCAAAACCACAATTGAGCCAGATTCTAAGCTCAGTTCGGCAACTGTATTTGACTTGAAACTGCCTGAAGCTGGGACTTATACGGTCAAAACCAGTGCCAGTTATCCTTTAAAATATGTGCAAGATCAAAAAGAATGGAAAATGTTCTTTGATATGCCAGCAGATAAAGCACCTGCAAAAGCTGAGCGTGATTTTGTCATTCCTTCAGATTTAAAAGCGAAAAAATTTACACCTGTTGAAATTACCCGTGAATGGACATTTTTGACTTATGTGTCTAAAGAGAAGAATACGCCAGTGCAAGCAAGCACAGCACCGATTAAAGTTGAATTTTTAACCCATCCAAGTGAGCTAAAGGCCAATCAAACGGTGAAAATCAAAGTATCAAAAACCAATCAAGCATTGGCCAATGCCAATGTGGTTATTCGTGCTAAAGGTGCAACTGATAAGCAAGGCATTAGTTTGAAGACAGCCGCAGATGGCAGTGCTGATTTAGTCTTTGCTAAAGCAGGCGAGTATCTGATTGAAGTCAGTGAAGCTGTGGATGTGAAGCAAAAACCAAGTAGTCAGTTCTATAGCATTATCAGTGTTGCTGTATACTAAGAAGCGGAAAGGCTAATTCATCTGAATTAGCCTTTTATTTTGATGTCACTTTTATTGATTTGACTCGTCATCCATTGCATTACTATAAAATTTAACGCCCAATTTAATTCGATCTCGACCATTGCTCATACGCCAGCGATTACTATCTCTGAGCGAATAAACACAGCCACAGTATTCCTGTTGATAGAACTCTTCACGTTTGCTGATCTCCAACATACGGACTGCGCCGCCATGTTTACGCCAGTTATAATCCCAATATTGGATATCTGGATAATGCGCCGCTGCACGCAGACCACAGTCATTGATTTGCTGCATATTCTTCCAACGTGAAATGCCCAGTGAACTACTAATTAAGCTGAAGCCATTTTCATAGGCATACAACGCGGTGCGTTCAAAGCGCATATCAAAACACATGGTGCAACGAATGCCTTTTTCAGGCTCATTTTCCATGCCTTTGGCACGTGCAAACCAGTTATCCGTGTCATAGTCACAATCGATAAATGGAATATTATGCTTCTCAGCAAAGCGAATATTTTCCTCTTTGCGGATTAGGTATTCTTTGACTGGATGAATATTGGGATTGTAAAAAAAGATCGAAAAGTCGATGCCTGACTCAATCAATGTTTCCATGACTTCACCTGAACACGGTGCACAGCATGAATGTAGCAATAGCTTATCGTGTCCTTCAGGTAGGCTGAGTATTTGGCGTTCAAGCGTCTTTTGACTTTGTTGGGTCATCGTAGGCATGGTCTGCAGCAGGTAATTGTATATTGTAAAAGTTTTAAAAGCCTGTAGCGGTTGAATTAAATGAAATGTTCTCAGTTCATGCTGAAAATTTTTTAATAAAGATTGGTTCAATCTTTACACTATTTTTCTTGTTTGGGTTTCAATTTTCTATCCATACGGGAATGTTTGCATCAGCTAAGATCGATAGATCGCATTTAATATAAAAATAAGGAATTAAAATCAATGTTGAGACAAGCTCATTAATTTAATGCTAAGATGAATTATATTCAACAAAATCCTTTCTGACCATTTTAAATGGATGGATAACCCAGTATTCAAAATCTGATGATGTGTGGTGCTAAGTTTCCCTTAAAAAGAGAAATTTGGAGGATTTAACTGCTAGGCCATTACTATGTTAGAACTTCGTCATTTAAAAACTTTAATTGCTTTAAGAGAGCACGGTTCATTGGTATCTGCTGCAACAGATTTATGTCTCACGCCATCGGCAATTTCACATCAATTAAAAGAACTTGATCATTGGTATGGGGTAGAAGTGGTTAACCGCCGTAGCCGCCCTGTGAGTTTTTCCAATGTGGGCGAGCGCTTATTGAAACTGGCAGATGATGTATTGCCACAGGTGCAAATTGCGCAAACCGATATTACCCGTATTGTGCATGGGCAAACTGGACGAATTATTTTCTCATCCGAATGTCATAGCTGCTTTGATTGGTTGATGCCATTACTCAATCAATATCGTCTGCAATATCCTGATGTAGATTTGGATTTTGCAGCGGGCTTTGAATCCAACCCGCATGAACTCTTGCAAAATGCTGAGTTTGATTTATTGATTACGGCAGATCCAATTGCATTAAAAGGGATTGAATACTTCCCGATTTTTGAATATGAATCACGTTTGGTGCTATCAAATACCCATTCTTTGGTACGTGCCGAGCAGGTTTCAGTACAAGATTTAGCTGAAGAAACCTTGATTACCTATCCAGTTGATAAGCATCGCTTGGATATCATGGCGCATTTATTTATTCCTGAAAATATTCAACCTAAGCATATTCGTACTACTGATTTGACTCAGATGTTGATTCAATTGGTGGCGAGTGGGCGTGGTATAGCAGCTTTGCCTGATTGGGTCGTGAACGAATATGAGCAAAAAGGCTGGGTCGTGAGTCGTCGTTTAACCTGTGTTTCACCACAAGGATTGAGACGTACCTTATATGCAGGTTATCGAACAGAAGATAAGGAAAAGAACTATTTCGAGGGCTTTATTAAGCAACTTGAAAAGTTTTCTAAGATGCGAACGGTTTATTACGAGCAATAATTGAGTTTTGATTGCAATTTATAAAAGGTAGAGGGAAATAGCCTTCTACCTTTCAGCAATAAGATAATGCATTGCAAGCATCCAATAGTTAAGACTTGCCAATGAGAAGGGATAATATTCCTGCCGCAATCAGTGGTCCAACTGGCACACCTCTTAGCAATGCCACACCTGCAACTGTGCCAATCAATAAACCTGCAACGACATCAGGTTGGCTACTCATCAATTTCACACCGCGTCCGCCTAACCATGCGACTAGTAAGCCAACCGCAATTGCAGCTAATGATTTAATACTTATAAATGATTTCAGGATGCTTTCACCGCTGATTTTGCCACTTGCGATCGGTGCCAGCACACCAATGGTTAGGATGATAATGCCAATATTCAAACCATGATTTTGAATATAAGGGAAAAACTGATTTAAAGGTGTGAGCTTAACCAAGATCAGGCAAGCTGCGGCTATCGTTACTGCTGTGTTTTGACTAAAGATACCGCAGCCTAATAAAACAAGCAGCACCAATAAGTTGACATCAAATTGTGAAAACATGCGCGAAATATTTGCGGGAAAGAAAGTTGAATTATATCGTAAATTGCCAGCTGACTTTGGCTAAATTAGCATTTGAACTTTTTAGCTCATCGATATTCTGTTTTTCTGAATTTGTAAAAAGCCATCATTCAACAGAAATGTTGAAGATGGCTCCTTGTTGTAGGGAAATTAAGCCAATTTTTTAAATGTTCCATAATATGCAATTTGTTCATCCCAGAATTGTTCCCACAAATCGCAATATTCAAGGCAAATTTGGCGAATCGATGCATATTCAGACTCGACACACGCTTGTGCCAATACGAACCATAAATCATCTTCATGGTCATCATCAGCCGCTTCAGCAGATGCATCATGTGAAACGCCATGAACATAGTAATAACCGCTATCAACATCAAAACCGACAGCTTTGGTTGCTTGACGTAATGCAGGGCTAAACAAAATGACTTCTTCTTCTGCCACTGCTAACAGGGCAGAAACGGCTTGATAACTGTGAAATGAGTTTTCCAGATAATTGCGAACACGTTGAGAGATCAGTGACGGTTGATAGTCATTTCGTTCCGTTTGACTGAGTTCAAAGTCATTTAACACCTCTTCAAACAAAGGATAGTGTGCATATTCTGGGTTACCAGAATAGTATCCTTCTTCATCAAGGCCTGGGCGGAATCCAAACTCATCTAGAATATTAAGATTAAGTAAAAAACGCGGGAACATTTTTGAACCAGAGAGTAAGCGTGGCTCAAGTTGTTTGGTTTGGAATTGCGCCATCAATAACGCATCAGTAAATACTTGTACGATAGCGTGGCGATATTCTAAATGAATGTGTTTTAAGGTTTCTTTATCAATTACACCGTCATTTAAAAGTTGAATGGCTGGGTGACGTGAAACAGGATGATTTGAAATTTCCTCACGTAATTGTTTTAGAAAGTTCAGGTTCTTGTTCCATTGTTCTGCAGAAATACTATTCTTCATTCCTTCAATAGCTTTCTGTCTTGGGTTGTTAAAGTTTTCAAATTTTTTTGGCATAGTCTTATACTCGATGGATTAATAATATTATTGCTTTTCCAATTATTTAGTTAGATTTTTTTTGGTTGCTTATGAATATAACTATTGGTTCAACCAAACATCTTTTTATTGGATGATTTAAATATAAAATGATTTTTTTGTGAAATCAATTTATTAAGTCGGCTAAAAAATAATAAGAAAGTTTATCAATTAACTTAACTGTAAACAAAAGGTGAATTGATTCACGATATATTTTTTTATTTTAAAAATAGAAAGATTTTTTTACAAATGATCTTGTGTATAGACAGATTTTTACATACCCTATAAGAGGGACAATAAAGAAAATACGACTTTTCGATAATGCTCTTAAAATAACATAAACATACATAGTGGCCAGAACTTTCCAGCATGTAAACTATGTCTAAATAATGCATTAAGTTTTTTGATAGAATTCTAAAAGGATAATAAAATGTCAAAAAAAGAAGATATTATTGCAACGGCTCTAGACCTTTTTAACCGCCATAACTACAGCTCTGTGGGTGTGGATCGAATTATTAGTGAGTCAGGTGTTGCGAAGATGACTTTCTATAAATACTTTCCTTCCAAAGAGAACCTGATTGAAGAATGTCTATCTCGAAGGAATAAAAGTATTCAGGAGGCGATTGAACACGAAGTTAACCTGAAGCAGGAAGATGATTATTTGGGGAAAATTAAAGCCGTCTATTTTTGGCACTTAGGCTGGTTCAACTCAGATGATTTTCATGGGTGTATGTTTCAAAAGGCTTCATTGGAAATCCTACAACAATATCCATCTATTATTAGACCGATTGTAGAATATCGAGAATGGTTAATGGGGTTGGTTGAGGAATTATTCGAAAAAGCCAAGGTATTTCAACCGCACGTACTTACAGCCATGTATATCAATATACTGGATGGTATGACGGCTTATGCAAAAGTAAATAAGGATCATGCCCAAATAGAAGAGTGCTGGTATTATATTGAGCGATTAATTCATTTGGAGGCAGCTTAAAATAATATATTTAGTTTTGTTAAATAATAGCTTTATTAAAATTAATATAAATAAAATCTTAAACCTAATTTTAAAATTATTAAAATGAAAAAACCGAGGATAAAACCTCGGTTTCTTCTGCTTATTTAATCAGCATTATTTTTCTACGAATGCACGTTCGATGACATAATCACCCATAACGCCCATACGTGGAGATTCTACTAAACCATGTTCATCAAGAAGCGCTGCAACATCTTTAAGGAATGCAGGGCTACCACATAGCATCGCACGGTCAGTTTCACGGTTGAAACGAGGTAAACCAATTTTTTCAAACAGTTCGCCAGTTTCAATTGCAGTTGTTACACGACCTTGAGTGTGGAACGGTTCGCGTGTCACAGTCGGGTAGTAAACCAGTTTATCTTTGATGCCTAGCTCTTCAAAGAATTCATGGCTTGGAAGCTCATTTAAGATCAAATCTTGATAAGCAAGTTCTGATACATAACGTGTACCATGAACCATAATCACTTTTTCAAACTTTTCGTAAGTTTCTGGATCACGAAGGAGTGAAAGGAATGGTGCAAGGCCTGTACCAGAAGATAAAAGGTATAAGTTTTTACCAGGTAATAAGTCGTCATGGACCAATGTGCCTGTAGGCTTTTTAGAAATCAGGATTTCGTCGCCCACTTGTACTTTTTGTAGAATAGAAGTTAATGGACCGTCTTGTACTTTAATAGAGAAGAATTCGAGTTCTTCTTCATAATTCGCACTCGCGATCGAATAAGCACGCATTAAAGGCTTACCATTCACTTCAAGGCCGATCATCACAAACTGACCATTTTTAAAACGTAAGCTGGTATCGCGTGTAGTTTTAAAACTGAAAAGCGTGTCATTCCAGTGGTGAACATGAGTAATGCGTTCAACGTTAAAAGCAGCCATTAAAGGTCTCGATCACAGTTAAAAGAAACAGATGGCTATTCTAATCTAAAATCATTCTCGATAAACTGAATATATTTAATTGTGTTTATAAGAAAAAGTGATGAGCAACTCAGTAGTCATGCCGATCATTGGCCATATGCATTCACCTTATCGTGAGAAGTTTGGTATTCCGCGACAGCCAAATCTGGTTCAAGTCGAGTCCTATATAGAGATGGCGGAGCCTTATAACGATATTCTGGCTTTTGACGGTATTGAAAATTTTAGTCATTTATGGTTGCTTTGGCAGTTTCATGAAAACAAAAATCAAGATAACTCTTTGAATCAAATGTCTAAATTTCGTTCACAAGTACGTCCGCCGCGACTAGGCGGCAATCAAAAAATCGGTGTTTTTGCAACGCGGAGTATGTATCGTCCATCACCAATAGGCTTGTCTGTAGTACGTTTTTTACGTATTGAAAAGCAGGCTAAGTCAGTTCGACTCTATGTTATGGGCAGCGACTTGCTGCATGGCACACCGATTTTAGACATCAAACCGTATATTCAATATTCCGATTCTATTGCAGATTCACAGAGTGGCTATGCACAACAAGAGCCAATCCGTAAAATAGTACTTTGGACGGAAACTGCACAGTCACAACAGCAACAGCTATTAAAGCAGAGGATTTTAGATAAAAAGATATTCGATGAACTCGAACAAGTGTTATCTTTAGATCCAAGACCTGCGTATCAAAATGACGCTGAGCGGGTTTATGGCATGTGTTTTTCAGAATTGAATATTCGTTTTACACTCGATGATAGGAATGTCACAGTGCTTGCTGTAGAGCAAAGTTAAAAAACTTTAAAAAATATAATTGAGTTATAAATTTGGGGAACTGACGGTAATGCAAGCGCAGGCAAAATTTGCAAATTTTTCTTTTACCATTGATGTGACGTGGTGTTTAGAACAGCTACTGAAAGATGGTCGTATCACTGAACGGGATAAATTACTCGTCCAAACCACGCATCGTCAAAAAGAACAGTTGAAATGGCACCCATTGCAATGGATTGCCAATTTTAATTTAAAAGATCAGCTCAATGCTGGCTCAGCCTTGACGCTGAATCGGTTGTGTCTGTGGCTTGCAGAAAAAGCAGAGATTTCATTGTTTGTGATTGACCCACTCAAAGCGGATGTGGCTGCTCTTACGAGTGTCATGTCACAAGAATTTGCGGTGCGTAATCACATTTTAGCCGTAGATGTTCAACCTAATCGAATTTTGATTGGTACAGATCAACCCTTTACTACGGAATGGCTCAATAATCTGGAGCGTAGCTTAGCACCGAAGAAGATTGAAAAAGTTCTACTCAATCCAGAACAGCTACAACGTTATATTATCGAATATTATCAAGTTAGCCGTGCGGTTAGTTCATCGCAAAATGCAAGTGTCTATGACCGTGAAAACAAGGGTGTTGAAGCATTATTGCAATTGGGCGATGCGCAAAATCCTGATGCCAACGATCAGCATATTGTGAAACTGGTAGATTGGGTGCTGCAATTTGCTTTTGAACAAGGCGCTAGTGATATTCACTTGGAGCCACGCAAAGACAAAGGGAAGGTGCGTTTCCGTATAGACGGTGTGTTACATACCATCTATAACATGCCTGCCAATACACTTACAGCCGTGATTTCGCGTATTAAGATTCTTGGTCGTATGAATGTGGCAGAAAAGCGTAAACCGCAAGATGGTCGCTTAAAAACGCGTACACCGAAAGGACAGGAGACTGAGTTACGTCTTTCGACTTTGCCGACAGCCTTTGGCGAAAAGTTAGTGATGCGTATCTTTGACCCAGAAGTGTTGGTGCGTAGTTTCCAGCAACTCGGTTTTGAAGGGCATTTATTACAGAGCTGGCAGCAGCTGACCCAGCATAGCCATGGCATCATTTTGGTAACAGGCCCAACAGGTTCAGGTAAAACCACCACGCTGTATTCATCTTTAAAGCAATTGGCAACCGAGCAGGTCAATGTCTGTACTATTGAAGATCCGATTGAAATGCTAGAGCCAAGCTTTAACCAAATGCAGGTCAATCCGAATATTGAATTAGGCTTTGCGGATGGTGTGCGTGCTTTAATGCGTCAAGACCCCGATATTATTATGGTCGGTGAGATTCGTGATCACGATACTGCAAATATGGCGATTCAAGCAGCATTAACGGGGCATTTGGTACTTTCTACGCTTCATACCAATGATGCGCCATCAAGCCTAACCCGCTTACATGACCTAGGAATACAGCCTTTCTTGACTGCAGCAACCATTCTCGGTGTCTTGGCGCAACGCTTAGTGCGTAGACTTTGCCCACATTGCAAACAAGAAACACAAATGAATGAGCATGAATGGGAGCATTTGACCTTTGATTATATGATGGATATGCCAACCAGCATGTATAAGGCTGTCGGTTGTGAAGCTTGCCGCCATACTGGCTATAAAGGTCGTGTTGGAATTTATGAGTTTATGCCTGTCAGCTTAGAGGCAAAATCACTGATCAGTGCTCATGGCACACTCAACGATTTAAGGGCGCAAGCCAAGAAGGAAGGGATTGAACCTTTGCGTATTGCTGGTGCACGTAAAGTGATTGAAGGTGTGACCACATTAGAGGAAGTCTTGCGTGTGGTGCCACTCAGCTAATGAGAAAAATTTAATCTTCAGATTCACCTCATCTTCATTTGTTTTAATGCCTACATCGAAATGAAGAAGCAACAATGAGGGTATCAAGATGAACGTTTTTTCTAAAGCTGCTGTAATCGCTGGTTTGGTTGGTGTTACAACATTTGCAGTGGCAAATACAGGTGCTGTGAATCAACAAGCTTTAGCACCAACACAAACCACCACAGTTAAACAAGCATTAACATTGAAAGATGATACGCCAGTGCAATTAAAAGGCTATGTGGTGAAAGCAACAGGTGATGAGAAATATCAGTTTAGCGATCAAACAGGCAGCATTACGGTAGATATTGATGATGACTTATGGATGGGCAAACCAATCTCAGCAAAAACACCTGTGACCCTTATTGGTGAAATTGACATCGACTATAAACCAGCCAAACGTGTTGAAGTTGATGTCAATGAAGTGAAGTTCTAAGCCGTAATTTATAGCAAAAAGCCACATGATTGATCATGTGGTTTTTTTGCTTGTTGTGCTGTTTAAAGGCATGATTAATCGTAGTCGTTTGATGGGTGTAAGGTTCTATGCGAATTTTATTGGCTGAGGATGATGCTTCGCAGGCAGAAAGTATTAAAGACTGGCTAGAAATGGATGGTTATAGCGTCGATTGGGTCGAACGAGGCGATCATGCAATTTTGGCGGTCGAACAGCATGAATACGATTGCATTTTACTCGATCGTGGCTTGCCGCAAGCTTCTGGGGATGACATTTTGAAATTTATTCGTCGTCAAAACTCGAAAACGCCTGTCATTTTTATTACCGCTAAAGACCATATTCACGACCGAGTTGAAGGCTTGGATCTTGGTGCTAATGATTATCTGGTTAAGCCATTTAATCTGGAAGAATTATCAGCCCGGGTTCGTTCACAGTTGCGTCAGCATCAAGCTCAAGCTGGGCAGTATCTTAGTTTCTTGGATTTACAACTGGACCCGCAGGCGAAAACACTCACCAAAGCAGGACAGACCATTAACCTGACTGCAAAAGAGTTCCAAATTTTACATAAATTGATGCAAAAGCCCGATCATATTCTGACACGTGAGCAACTGGAAGAGTCTTTATATGCTTGGGGTGATGAAATCGAAAGTAATGCAATTGAAGTGTTCATTTATCAAATTCGTAAGAAAATTGGCGGCCAATATATTAAAACCATCCGTGGTTTAGGCTACCGCATGCATCAGGAATAGCACAATGAAAGTGGTGTCTTTGCAAACCAAGTTGGTGAAAACCTCTTTGATCAGTTCAATTCTGGCTGGTTGCGTGGCATTACTTTTATTCGCCGTCATTTCAGTGTATCAAACCATGCAAGTGCAAGATGAAATCATGGACGAGATTGCAGATATGCTGCTAATTACCGATTTGACCACAACCTCAGGGCAGCAGATTGATGAGTTGAGTGAGCAATTTGATATTCAATACCGCTTGAGCAATGCACAGCAAACCTTAACTCAATCAGAAGATTTTCATCTTGATCCGCAGTATTACACTTTGATTAATGCAACACAGGGTGACTTTGGCCTGATTTGGCAGCAGGGGCAGCTATGGCGGAGCTATGCTGGTGAAGGTGAGCATGCACCTATGCAGGTGTTGATTTTACAGCCGTTAGGCGAACGTTTTAAAGACTTGCTGAATAGTTTTGCGGGCTATGCACTGATTTTAATCTTGGTGTGGTTGATGCAATGGATCATGTTGCATTTTTTGATTAAACGCCAATTCAAAGTTATCCATCAATTATCTACGGAAATCTCTGCCAAGAGTGCAGATGATTTGTCACCGATTCAAGCAGGTGAAGTTGAACCAAAAGAATTACAACCGATGTTGGGTCAGTTAAACCGACTGTTACAGCGACTAGATCATGCTTTGCAGGCAGAGCAACGCTTTACGGCAGATGCTTCACATGAGTTACGTTCACCATTGTCCGCAATCCAGATGCGCTTACAATTGTTGCAGCGTAAATATCCAGAACGTGCAGCAGATTTTTCGCAAATGCAGCAAGACGTGAGCCGTGGAATCCAAACTTTAGAAAATCTGTTGTTACTGGCAAGATTGGACCCTGAGCATTCAGACAATCTTCCCAAAACTCATTTTGCATTGCAATTAGTGATAGATGAGGCAACCCAAGCATTAAGCTTATTTGCACATGAGAAGGTAATTCAACTCCAGCAAACGTCGATTCTAAAAGACACTATGGTTTTAGCGAATCAACAGCTGATCTTTACCTGTGTACGCAATATTTTAGACAATGCGATTCGATATACACCAGAAAACGGAACAGTTTATATTGCGTTAAATCAGCGTTCTGATGGGCTAGAGCTGTGTATTGAAAATGATGGGAATGGTATTTGTACTGAAATTTTAGAACGGTTGGGCGAACGTTTCTATCGTGCTTTGGGGACGAAAACACAAGGCTCTGGTTTAGGGCTTTCGATTTGTAAAAAAATTATTGAACTGCATCATGGAAGAATGGCGTTTGAGCAATCTGAGTATGGTGGTCTCAAAGTCACGATAAGTTTCAAAATTTGATCTTATTTTTTATTCCGCAACCATATTAAAAAAGCAGTATGCGCTGACATACTGCTATTCCCACGTTTTTTATTGTTGTCCGATTATTATTATATTACTTCGTTAAAATCAGGCGATTATTACGGGTTAAACGTAAGCGATATTCCTCACCAGCATGCATGATGCGGATCTCGCGTCCTAAGGCAAAAAGGTTGTTTGAATGCAACATTGGCAATGATTGAGCTGCATCTGTACTACGAGTGAATAGGCTGAATGGTGCGTTCATTTGTTATGCTCCGTGGTGTGTTTTTTAATGTTTTAAATGATAATCATTATCGAATAGACCTGTCAACGGAAATTTTAAGAATTTACAAAATCATTCATTAATTTTGTTTTTTGACATGGGAATACGGTGACATTTTCCTTAAAATGGCTATAGAAAAATGAGGGATTTTAAACTGTTATGGCAAAAGCTACAGTTGATGTTGCAATCGCAATTTTATTACATAAAGCAAAAGTTTTGGTTGGTTGGAGACAGGCAAACCAGCATCAGGGCAACAAACATGAATTCCCTGGTGGCAAAGTTGAGGCGGGTGAAACACCTGAACAAGCTTGTCGTCGAGAAATTTATGAGGAAGTTGGGATTGGTTTAAAAGAGTGGCATGCTTTTGATGTGATTCGACATGAATATGAAGACATCATTGTCAATTTACACTTATTCCATGCTTTCGTTCCAGATGAGTTACTCAATCTTATTCATCAACCTTGGGCTTGGTATAGTCGTGATCAATTGATTGATCTAAATTTTCCGAAAGCAAATGCCGCAATTCTGCAACGTTTGAGTTGGCCACATCTGATTAAGATTAGTGATCAAATCGACGCTTTGCCTCAACAACAGGTGCTATTGTATTGGCGTATACAAACGGATGATATTCAGCAAATTGAGCAACAGCTTGACGCTTTGAAGGATGATCAATTGAGAAAACTCATTATCAATCTTGATCTGTGGAAAAAATTGAATGTAGAGCTGCAAAACAAGATACAGACCATTCATTTAAAGCAATCGCAGCTGATGAGTTTAAGCAAAGGTGGTTTGATTGTAGGGAAGCGCTTTATTGCTGCTTGTCACGATGCCGTGTCTTTACAACACGCTCAGCAGATTGGGTGTGATGCCGTGCTTTTGAGTCCTGTACATGCCACTGAGACGCATCCAGATACGAAAGTATTGGGGTGGGATCGTTTTCAGGAATTGGCACAGAACAGTGATATCCCTATATTCGCATTGGGTGGGGTTGCACCTGCAGATTTAGAACAAGCCCAAAAACATCATGCTTATGGGCTTGCTGGGATTCGTCAATTTAGTTCAATTGATTAAACTTAAAGTGTCTGAATCGTTCTACGTGCTTCTTGGGCCTTAATGGTATGACCGCGTGCTTCGCTCGCTTTGAGGATAATGGTCCATAATTGCTTTTTCATCGCGTTGCTTTGCGCATAACTTAAGCCACGACGTGCCAATGCTTCGGCATTGGCATATTCTTTACGCTGATCAGCAATCATCGCCAAATACAAATAAGTTTCTGTGGCTTGTGGTGCAATACGTTGTGCTTGTAAGGCATAACGCTCAGCTTCTGCGAGTTGCTGTTGCTTATAAGCCACTTGAGTTTTCTGCATTAAAGTTTTAAATGCAGGTAACTGGCTGCCATCATTAAACTTTTGCTGAACCTTTTGTTGTGGAACAACAACAGGAACACTTTGACGTTTAATTTCTTTTTGCTCATATGGCGTGATTTTCACGCCAGAAGAAGGCTGAGTCACCTTCTTTTTTGGCGGAGGATTGCTGGTCGGTTTATTGACCACTTTTTCAGGTGTTGCAGTACAACCTGCGATCAGCAATACACTAACAATAACCGTGATTTTTTTCATCATCTCCAATTATCCTTATTAAACTTAATTTTCACCGTTATAGCTGCCACTAGAGATAACGCGGGTTGGGGTGTGATTGGATAAATCTGTATCCATTTGGTTTTCACTTTCGCGAATATAGTTGCTGATACCATCGTTATGATCATCAGTAGGTGTTTCATCTGACTGTGGAATATAAGTCGGTTCAACTTCATAGTGAGATTGACCACACAAGGTTGCACGACGTGGTACGGTTTGACGCAATAATGGAATATACATCGCACCATCACAGCCTTGAGCAGATAAGTCACCGCTGGCACTATCAATCCATTGCCATTGAACATTATCAGTTTGACGCAGATTGACAGGTTCTTGACGGAGTTGTTTCATCACATTGATCCATACAGGTAATGCGCCTGAAGAACCTGTTAAGCCAGTGACTTTATTATCATCCAGACCTAACCAAACTACTGCAACATGGTTACCTGAATAACCTGCAAACCATGAATCTCTGGTGTCATTTGTGGTTCCTGATTTACCTGCTAAATTCAGTGATTCTGGTAGGCTGTTATATGCAGAACGACCCGTACCAGAACGCATCACTTGCTGTAAACCATAATTAATAATATATGCAGCAGCAGGGTCAATCGTTTGTTGAACATTCAGGCCATAACGCTCAAGTAAATGTCCTTTGGCATCGACAACGGTACGAATTGAGCGTGGTGGATATTTAAAGCCGCCCGTCGCAAAATTACCGTAAATGCTCAATACTTCCATTGGTGACATATTTACAGCACCAAGGTAAATCGAAGGGTAGGCAGGGATATCAGAACTTACCCCGAACTGTTTGAGCTTATTACTGAATGCAGATAAACCAAATTCATTGGCTAAACGTACCGTAGAAAGGTTATACGAGTTAGCCAATGCTTGTTGCATTGGCACAACACCATGTTCACCACCACTGTAGTTCTTCGGTGTCCAGCTCTTGTCGCCATCAATCGGAATATTTACAGCACTATCTTCGATCGGGCTTGCCCATGTATAGCGGCCAGACTCAATTGCATTTAAATAAATAATTGGTTTCAGTAATGAACCCACTTGGCGCTTAGCATCTAAGGCACGGTTAAAGCCTGTAAAGTCTTGAGTTGAGCCAACAGCCGCAACCAGTTCACCATTTTCAGGATGAGCAACTAGAACCGCACCTTGCAAGTTTTTCAAACGGGCAGGGTTGGCTTTGGCTAAACGATCGACAGTGCTTTTAAATGCATTTTGCACTTGTGTTTGTGCAATTGGATCAAGCGTAGTGAAAATTCTTAAACCTTGATTGGTAATATCACTTTCTTGATATTCAGTGCGGAGTTGACGACGCACAATATCCAAGAAATCTGGGAACTTTGCAGGACCTAAGGTTGGTTTACTCACCACATTTAATGGACGAGCAATTTCATCTTGGTATTCCGCTTCAGTTAAATAACCCATCACTTTCATGTTGTTTAACACAACATCACGACGTTTTTTTGCAGATTCTGGGTTGCGCCAAGGGTTGTATATAGAAGGGCCTTGAACTAAACCAACAAGGAATGCTTGCTGTGAAATATTCAGCTCACGTAGAGGTAAGCCAAAATAAAACTGTGATGCTAGACCATAGCCATTAATCGAATAGCTACCATTTTGGCCTAGATTCACTTCATTTAAATAGGCTTCCAGAATCTCATCTTTGCTGTAATGTAATTCAATTAATATGGCCATTAGGGCTTCATTAACTTTACGTTTCAGCGTTTTCTCTGGTGATAGATAGAAATTCTTGACCAACTGCTGCGTTAAAGTTGAACCACCTTGACGGCGACCACCTGTGGCATTACTGACCAAGGCACGTGCTGTACCACGGATCGAAATACCATGATGATGATAGAAATTACGATCTTCTGTTGAAATTAGTGCTTCAATCAGGGTTTTTGGTACTTTATTTAATTTGATAAGAACGCGGTCTTCATTGTGTTGTGGATAGATACCACCAATCAATAAAGGTTCTAAACGAGCAACACCTGTATTCGAAGGTTTGGTTGACCGGATTTCACTCACCTGACCATCGGCAAAAGCAAGTTCTAGTACCTGCTCAGGTTCATTACTGTCGCCATAGTCAAAACCGCGGGTATGTACATACATCTGGTTGCCTTGTACTACATAGCTACCAGACTTGTCATAATTCGCTGTGTTTTTATAACCCAGTAATTTTAACTCTTGGGTAAAATTCTCTTGAGTAATCGGTGCACTAGAATAGATTTCTAATGGGCGAGCAAACACCTTGGCAGGGATGTCCCAACGCTGACCTTCAAATTTGTCACGAATAATATTATCCAAGCGGATCAGATAGATACTAAAAGCAACAAAGACACCTATCACTAACATTGAGAAAATGAGTGCTAGAAAACCAATACCACGTTCAAACTTCATAGATTTGCGTTAAAACCAAAACAATGTCGGTAATGATGCGATAGCTTATTGTCATTTTGCAATCATAAAACTGTGAATAAATAGCAACATGCAATAAAAACTTTAAGAATGTGTTGACATTAAACGTATAAAAAAACAACGGATAGACATTTTTATACTTTTTAATCAATCATCAACGCAACATTGGTTGTTAATGATATGATAGTCGGTAATCGCGACGGAGCTGAATTATTCGTGCAAATTTCACATAAATCCTTTCGAAATATTGGTCTAATTGGACGACCAGACAAGTATTCTGTAGTAGAAACGTTATGTTTAATTCATGATCATTTGATCACTTTAGGTTTAAACCCCGTTTTTGATCAGGAAACAGCGAAATTAGTGCCTTATGGTCATGGGCAGACGGTAAGCCGAAATTTATTGGGTGAAGTCGTTGATTTAGTGATTGTGGTTGGTGGTGATGGTTCATTGCTGCATGCCGCACGTGCCTTAGTACGACATAACACGCCAGTGATCGGTATTAACCGTGGTCGATTGGGTTTTTTAACTGACATTAAGCCTGCTGAAGCTATTTTTAAACTTGATCAGGTGCTACAAGGTCAATTTCAACTCGATCGCCGTTTCTTATTGGAAATGGAAGTTCGTACCAATGGCGAAACGATTTACGATGCGATTGCATTGAATGATGTGGTTTTGCACTCAGGTAAATCGGTTCATATGATCGATTTCGAGCTGAATATCGATGGGCAATATGTCTATCGTCAGCACAGTGATGGTTTAATTGTTTCAACCCCAACAGGTTCAACTGCATATTCATTGTCAGGTGGTGGGCCAATCTTGCATCCGAGTATGGATGCGATAGCCTTAGTGCCGATGCATCCACATACCTTGTCGTCACGACCGATCGTGGTGGGTGGTCACAGTGAAGTTAAAATTACCATTCGTGAAAACCGTGTTTTGCCGATGGTCAGTGCCGATGGTCAACATAGTGTTGCATTAAATGTCGGTGATACGGTGCATATTCGCAAACATCCGTTTAAACTAAGCTTATTACATCCACCAGGTTATGATTTCTATATGGCATGTCGTACCAAATTAGGGTGGAATCAAGATTTTGAATCTTTTCAACAGGATGACTCATGAATATTGAACAAATGCTCGCTATTTTAAATCCTGAAATTGTTGAGCGTCTTCGTACTGCTGTTGAAATTGGTAAATGGCCAAATGGGATTGCATTAACCAAAGAACAGCGTGAAATCTGTATGCAAGCGGTGTACGCATGGGAAATGGAACATTTACCAAAAGAGCAGCGTAGCGGTTATATTGATCGCGGTACTAAAGAAGAAGGTGAGGAATGTGATGATGATCATCACAAAAATGAACCTGAATTTAAGCCAATTCGGTTTGTTTAAAATGAATTGAAATATTTAAAATGCTCTCAATTTTGAGGGCATTTTTATTACTCTATGTTTGAAGGTAATTGCCTGAAAATGATCATAATAATAAAAAATATTGAGTTAGATGGTACTAAAAAAGTGACGAAAAATGTCATAAACAGACAATGCTGTATAGACAGAGGCGTATTGCTATCGGTAAAATGCCGTAAATTTAAGCAAAAAAACCTATAAAAATGTTGAACAACATCTTTCAAGCGTTAGAAAGTCTCGGCCTTACAGCACAAAAACGTGCGATTCATATTCAATTTTCTAATCAAAATTTAAATTCGCAGGTTTTTCTGCAACGTATTGATGGCCAGCATCAACTGAATGATGGATTTAAGGCAGAATTGATTTGCCTATCGACCAATGCCACCATTCCACTAAAGCAATTTATTGGTAGCCAAGCAGCGATAGATAGCGTGACTGATCAGGGGCAACTCAGCCGTGTTACAGGTATTATCACTCAGGCACTACAGGGACAATCCGACGGTAGCCTAACCTTATATAAGCTGACTTTAGAAGACCCAACTGCATTGTGGAAACAACGCCGTAACAGCCGCGTGTTTATGAATAAGAGTGTGCGCGATGTGGTGGAAACCATCTTCAAGGAATGGCAACAAAAGAGTCCACTCTTTGCATCAAGCTTAAGTTTAGATTTAAGCGGACTCAGTCAAGACTATGATGTCCGCCCATTCATTATGCAGTCCAATGAAAGTGATTATGACTTTCTCACCCGCTTGATGAGAAGTGAAGGGATTAACTGGCTCATCGATGAAGCGGAGCGCACAGTTCCTCTCAGCAGTGCCGCTATCCAAGCACAAAAAATGCGTTTGATTGATGATAATAGCCAATACCAAGCGCTCAATCGTCGACAGATTCGTTACCACCGCAGCAGTGCCACTGAACAGTACGACAGCATGACCAGTCTGGTGGGACAACGCTCATTGCAACCTAGTAGTGTCCATGTACAACGCTGGCAAGCCGATGCACTAGAACAAGAAGATGGTGCAGGTAGTGTGCAGAGCACCCATAAGCACAGTGATCAGCATGACAATGCCAGTCTTGGTTTAGAGCAGGCATGGCATTTTTCACCTGCTTGGATGCAAGATTTAAATGGCGAAGATGGGGCAACCCAATCGGGCAATGCACAGATTGAAAAACTGAATCAGAATCTCGGTCAATACTACGACCTGCAATCCAAGCAGTTCGTTGCCAATACCACCGTGCGCGACACCCATGTGGGTTACTGGTTTGAATTAGCCGAACATCCTGAAATTGATCAACACGATGGTGCAGACAAAGAATTCCTGATTACAGGCAAAAACTTCTATAACCAAAATAACTTGCCTAAAGATCTACATCAACAGATCAATCAACTATTAGCACAAAGCAACTGGCAGCCAACCCAGCAAAGCAGCACAGAAGAACGCCAGGCCAATCAACTAACGCTGCAACGCCGTAGCATTAAAACCGTTCCTGAATTTAACCCATTACAACACCGCCCAGCCGCTTCACCACAACGTGCCAAAGTGGTTGGGCCAAGCGGTGAAGAAATACATGTGGATGAATGGGGGCGGATTAAAGTTCGTTTCTTATTTACCCGTAATGATGATCACAGCCACGATGGTGGTGCAGGGGCCAATAACAATGACACTGATTCAGCTTGGGTGGATGTACTGACACCTTGGGCAGGTGAAGGCTATGGCGCACGCTTCTTGCCACGTATTGATGAAATCGTAGTGATCGACTTCTTTGATGGCAATATCGACCGTCCATTTGTGGTGGGAAGAATTCACGAAGCCCATCGTAGCCCAACCAAGTTCGACAATGCAGGTAAGCTGCCAGACACCAAAAAACTGGCAGGGATCAAGTCCAAGGAATACCAAGGCGAAGGCTTTAACCAACTGCGCTTTGATGACACTACAGGGCAGATCAGTGCACAACTCCAAAGTAGTCACGCTGCCAGCCAGTTGAACCTTGGAAAACTGAGCCATCCGAAAGACAAGGCAGAAAGTGAAGATCGTGGTGAAGGCTTTGAACTGCGCACCGACCAATGGGGTGCAGTACGTGCAGGCGAGGGTTTACTGCTTTCCACGCATAAACAGGATCAAGCCCAAGGCGAACATCTTGATGCACAACCTGCTAAGCAACAGCTTGAAGGCAACCAAAGCAATGCCAAGGCACTCAGTGAAGTTGCGAAGAATCAGCAGACTGATGAAATTGAATCGCTGGATCAGCTGAAAGCATTTTTTGAATCGCTGGAGTCTAATATTGCCAAATTTAACAAGGCAGTCCTATTACTCAATTCTCCTGAAGGTATTGGTTTAAGTAGCAATGAAGATATTCATTTATCTGCTGATGGACAGATTAATCAGTTTGCGGGCGACAGTATTAATCTCAGCACACAAAAAAACCTGATTACACATGCTCAAAACCGAATCAGTCTGTTTGCAGCGCAAGGTGGGATCAAGCAGGTTGCTGCAAAAGGCAAGTATGAAGCCCATGCCCAGTCGGATGGAATGGATTTACTTGCCAAGCAGGGTATTCAGATTATCTCGACCGAAGACCGTATTGAGATTACCAGCTCTAAAGAGATTGTGATTACTGCGGGTGGCTCTCAGATCAAACTGAATAGCTCAGGGATTTTCCCGACCACAGGTGGCAAGTTTGAGGCGAAGGCGGGGCAGCATTTGTTTATGGGTGGAAGTAAGCTAGCTATACCAAAATATTCACTACCTAAAATTGGTGAAAAAAATCAATATAGCTTAAAATACCAAATGCTGGATGATAGTGGTAATCCTTTGATAAATAAAAAATATATTGCTTTTTTGGATTCTGGGAAAACGGCTGAAGGTATAACTGATTCCAATGGTTTTACCAATGAAATAAGAACCATACAAAAAGAAGATGTATCAATTCATGTTTTCTTGGATAAGGAGTTAGATGTTGAGCAATAATATAAAAGAGTATCTTCTATATGTGAAGTTAAAAACTGAAGTGGATATTACTAAATTAAGCTATACTTTATCTATATTTGATACTGTAAATCAAAAATATAAAAACTCTGATTATAATGTTAAGTATCTTTTTAAAAAATCTGGTTCTAATTTTAGGACTGCAATGATAACTTTGAAAAATAATCGTTCAAGAGTTGAAGTTTTGAAAGATTATGTTTTAATTTTTAATCTTTATAGGTCAGATAATGGTGGAAATTGGCACCATGTAATAAAAAATTATTACGTAAATAATATGGTTGAAGAGTTTGAAAAAAGTATTGTCGGAAATGTTAAGTTAGATATTGTTAAATATTCTGAAAAAAATGATGCAACTAAGGTTGTACAGCCTAAAAATCCAAATACTGTTGTAGTTAATATTTCTACGACACCAATATTTGTTTCAGTGGAGCATCCGCCAGGTTCTAAAAAAGACCCTTTTACAAAAGAGGCAGTAGAAGCAAGTCTATTTAGCCGTTTAAAAGAACCTTATCCTGATCAAAGATTTACTTATTTATGTGGTCCGGCTGCTTTTTTTTATTGTGTATTAAATAGTAATAAAGAAATTTATAAAAAAATTGTTAAGGCTTTATGGGAAAAAGGAGAAGTTTTAATTGGAAGGTTAAATATAAAACCTGATCTAAATGGTGCACGCCTTGTTCATAATTTTTATGATGATAAAGAGGTTGCAAGAATATCTGCCGTTGACTGGATTACAATGGGAAGTTTAAGAGATAGCTCTAATTCGGTTACAAAGTACAATCAAGCAGAAGCAGTTGGGTGGATAGCAGATAAGCTAAATGGTTTAACAGCATTTACAATGCCAGATGAAATAAAAAATTGGTTTTCTTCGATAGGGTATAGTGTTCCTTTATACCAAAGTTTTATTCGCCAAAAGGTTCCAAGAAATGTTAATTGGCTTGATGTCTTGAGAAGTCTTTCATCTTATCCATCACAAGATTATTATTACGTTTTGTTAACTGTTGGAGCGATAACACAAGGTGGTTCAGATCTACCTTCTGTAGCAATAGGCCCTTCACATTATATCGTAATTAATTCAGATTTAAAGACAGACTCAGGGGTTGTTAATAAACTTACCTCTGATGATACTATCGTTAATGCTACATGTTTTAACTGGGGTAAGCAGGATAGAATTAAATCTGTTAGCTTAAAAACTTTGAGTCGTTTTATTTGGGCCGTTATTGTTGTAAAAAGAGAGTTAAAATAGATGAAAAAATTTTTGGCACTAACATTTTTATTTCTATTAGGTTGTTCTAATGTAAACAATGATGTGTTTTTGACAAAAGAAATTCCAGTAGCAAAAGTTGGAAGTCCTTATTTTGCAGAAATAAAAATGAAGGAATATCGTGTTATTGAGGATACTTTTCTCGTACAGTCAAATATCGATCAAAAGAGTGGTCTGATCGTTTCATCAGACCAAGGTGAAAAAGAGTTTGCCCCTCATGCTTTAACAATAATTAAAGGTACACCCAAAAGATCTGGGGTTTATAAGATAAATATTTCTGGCACTGTTAGGGATGGGCTGAAAGATTTTAATAAGGATTTTGTTCTAAAAGTTGAGGATTAGAAGAACTATGTATAAGAATGATGTGATGATTGAATCGATTGGTAAGTAGATGATGAAGGAAGGTATTTTTTACGTCCTCATTTTTATTAATATTTTGGTTGGTTGTAGTAAAGGGTATAAAATAGAGCCTAACGAGTTGCTTAATGCTAGAGTAGGGCAACCATATCAGCAGAGCTTAATAATCTCTGGGGGGGAAAGTTATTGATAAAGATAACCTATCAAGTACTGAGATACCGGAAAATTTAGGTATTACCGTTCAGCCTGTTAATGATTTGGATGGATATAATATTATCGAAATTAAAGGAACACCAAAGTATAAAGGTATCTTTAAAATTCATGTGCTTGCTGGTTTTTATGGTGGTGGTAGTGCTGAAATAAATAAAGAATATACTTTGACTGTTGAAGATTAAGATAACTTTATGTGGTTTGCATAGTAGAGTTTAATTTTAATAACTTAACGTATACTGCCTTTTATAGAGTAGCGAAGTCGAAAAATTATTTTAAATTTTGATTATTAATTATGACCAAGATTACATAATTGTAACCTCGGTCATTCATATTAAAGACGACTTTCCCAAAGCTCTTTTGCTTTTTCCATTGCATCATCATAGCTATGGACTACACCCATGGCATACAACGCGATTCCCATCGTTTCAATGACTGCCATTTCCCCATATTCATGAGACTGTTCGCCAAGCCAAACTGCTTTAAACACAGTTAAATCAAGCTCTTCTTCAATCGGACTACGGTCAGGGGTTAACTTTGGTAGTTCGTGTTCGTACAACTCACCATTTTTAATGCCACAAATTAACGTTTTGGCATCAGGATTACGTTCAAATTCACCACCTTCACCTTTAATCACTGCACTGTTTTGATAACCCAAGCGGAACGCAGTCTGTTGATGTGAAGTACGATAAGCTGGATGGAAGATCGCTTGTAAGGTCGCTTTGGCATTAAATGGATTAATTAAGCGTGCCAAAGTATGGATTGGAGAGCGTAGTCCCATCACATTTCTTAGCGAGATCAATTCACTTAAAATTGGTGAAATGGCTTCAAGTGGTAGATAAGCAAAATTGTGCTGTTCAAGTTGTTCACGGACATCCTGTTGATTTTGACAAATCGAATAGCCTAAGTATTGTAAAACTTGCTCGGTATAGACACGGTTAATGGTGTGACCTGATGCACCATGCATCACAATCTTGTAACCATGATGCGCTAAAGTCAGTGCTGCCAATAAGAACCATGGATAGTGCTTACGCTTGCCTGCATAAGAAGACCAGTCTAGATCCACATCAAGCGGTTGAAAGTTGAGTTGATCACGTGTGGCTTGGACAAAACCTGCCAGTTCATCGACAGATTCTTCTTTCACTCGTAATAGCATTAAGAATGCGCCAAGCTGCACATCTAAGACTTCATCTTTTAAAATCATGCTAAAGGCTTGATAGGCTTCTTCATAACTAAGTGAACGGGAACCTGTTTTGCCTTTACCTAAAATACGCACATATTGAGCAAAAGGATGTTCAGCGGTTTTATAGATATTACGTTTTGTGTTCATGGTCGTATTGAAGGTTGTCACAAAGAATAAAACGAATATGACATAAAACAGAGCTGTGTAGCATAAAAAAACCAACAAGCTGTTTAATCAATAAGCAACTGTTGTCTAAAGATCAGCGATGCAAACAAAATTATTGACCGAATCAGTCTAGTGATTTGATGTAAACGGGACATGACAACCTATCTAAAAGTTATTAGCATGACTGCGAACGAATTTTTAAGAACAATGAAAGCGAAAGGAAATAATGATGTTAGCTTACGATTCAGATTTGGAACTCTTCCGCGATAACTTTAAACGCTTTATGAGCGAGCAGATTGCACCGCATTATGAGCAATGGGAACGTGAAGGCATCATGCCGCGTTCAGTATGGAACGCATTGGGTGACAATGGATTCTTGTGTGTTGATGTCCCAGAAGAATATGGCGGTTATGGTGTACCAACGCATTATTCATTGATGTTGGTTGAAGAGTCTGCACGTGCAGGTTACTGTGCATTATCAACCGCGATTTCATGTCACTCTGAAATTGCAGCGCCGTATATCCAACACATTGCAACAGAAGAACAAAAACAGTATTGGTTGCCAAAAATGGTATCAGGTGAAGTAGTCGGTGCCATTGGTATGACTGAACCGGGTGCTGGCTCAGATTTACAGGCGATGCGTACCAGTGCCATCTTGCAAGATGACCACTATGTGTTAAATGGTTCAAAAACCTTTATTTCAAATGGTCAGCATGCGGATCTTGTGGTTCTTGCAGTGAAAACTGATCCGCAAGCACGTGCGAAAGGTGTGTCTTTGATGCTAGTTGACACGCATTTAGAAGGCTTTAAAAAGGGTACTAACCTCGACAAAATCGGTTTGCATTCACAAGACACCTCAGAACTATTCTTTGATAATGTCAAAGTACCGAAAGATCAATTGTTGGGTCAAGCAGGACAAGGTTTTGCTTACTTGATGCAGGAGCTTCCACGTGAACGTACAGCAATTGCTTCAACGGCGTTGGGTGCAATCCGTGGTGCGATTGATATTACCACGCAATATGTAAAAGAACGCCAAGCCTTTGGTCAGGCAATTTCGCAATTTCAAAATACACGTTTTGTATTGGCACAAGCGAAGATTGATGAGTTGGCAACAGCCGCTTTCTATAACCAAAACGTGGCTTTATATAATGAAGGTAAACTAGATGTAGAGACTGCTGCAGCATTGAAGAGCTTTAGTAGCGATATGCAAATGAAAGTGGCAGATAACTTACTTCAATTATTCGGTGGCTATGGTTACATGACTGAATATCCAATTTCACGTTTCTTTGTGGATGCGCGTATTCAGCGTATTTATGGCGGAACTAACGAAATCATGAAAGAAATTGTGGCGCGTGGCATTATCGGTAAAGTTTAATCCGCATTTATCTAGTCAAACAGCCTGCTTTCGAGCAGGCTGTTTTGTTTTCACTATTTACTAGATTGAAGAACTGGATAATTTTGTTGTTTAGGCAATTGCTGTAAGGCCTGATTGATCTTGCGTAGAAACTCATCGGCTTCATCTTGCCGAAAAATATCTTCCGTATATTCACTGCGTTGTTGAAAGCGGCCACAGCCTCGTATTTGCATATTAGATGGATTAAATGACCAGTCATTGGTGTTTTTTAAGTTGATATCTAAGTCACTTTCACAACTTTTCCATAAATTTAAGAATGCATTGGATTGTTCTGATTTAAATCCTGTTGCAGGGTAAACCGTAAAGCCTGTCATTTTGGGATTAGAAAATTGAATAAACCGCTCAACGGGCATACCTCCCCAAAGGATTGTAGTGTTTTCGGGCAAGGCGATGCCGGTTAAGTTTTGTTCTTTTAAGGCATGAGTTTGCTGAAATTCTTGTTTAAAGTGCTGTGATTGATAAGTGAGTTTGCTTTGAGGCGGTACAGCTATTCCCCGAACTTGACTGTCCACTGGGGTGATAAAGAAAGGCGAGCGATCGGTGCCATTGCAACCTGCAATCATGGGGCAGCCACTACATGCCGTTAAACCGATACTAATTAGGCTCAGTAAAGCTAAGCTGAAAATCTTATTCATTGTATTAACTGTTGTTATGATATCTTCTCGCAGTATAACCAATCTATTCTATTGAAATGTTCAAATTTAAGCGGAGCGAATCGTCCGCCTAAATTCAGCTGAGTTTATTCAGCACTTAGTTGTGTCGGTTCATCAAATAGTTTTGAACAACTTTGTGGCTGACAACCTGCCAACATAATCGCTTTCGGTAAGCTGGCATACATATTGGTGAGATGCTGTTCAGCAGGATGGCGGTAATTCCAGAACAAGAAATGCTTTGAACGTTGCTGATTAAAGTTTTGATAGAAGTTGTTCTGCTTCTGTAAGGATTCAGCGTCTGGTGTTGGACTTCGACCATGTTCATGTGTACCCACTGTGGTCATCAGCATGATATCTTGAGTTTTATTTTGATTCTTTAACCAATCTGCCTGCCGATTGAGCAACGCATAATTATCAAACCAGAGTGAAGGGCTGGCCGAAATATAACGTTGAAACATTTGCGGTCGGCTAAAGAAAGTGTGTAAAACAAATAGTCCACCAAAGGAATGTCCAAATAAACTCTGTTGCTGTGGATTAACTTTAATTTTGGTTTGAATCGCAGGTTTTAGCTCTTTTTCTATAAATTGAATAAATTGGTCTGCACCACCATAAGTGTGCTTGGCTTGTTTTTGAAATTCAGCCGATGCTTTTGGTGTGTAGTCTAAAGCACGCTTTTCTACATCAAAACTGTTTTGCTGTGGGTAGCCGATTGCAACAATAGCGACTGGACTCAAGCCCAAACGATTGGCACCACCACCCACCGACTTAGCAATATTGGCAGCACTATCAAATGCGGCATTGCCATCCAATACATACAGCACAGGAAAACCTTCACTTGGGACTTCACCAGCAGGAACCGAGATCTGAATCAAATAATCATGTTTTGTATATTTGGATGCGATTACAAAGCTTTGTTGAATATTGGTTTGTGATTTAAGAGGCGCTTTATTTGAGCTCAACGTAGTTGGTTGAGCAAAAGCCAATGGTGTTCCTATGAGCAGAGAAAAAGTCAAAATACCAAGTGGTTTAAACATAATTTATTCGCAAGCATTGAAATTTTGCTAGCAATATATAATGAAAATCATTATCAATAAAGTTCGGTAATAAAAAGAGTTAAAACTCAGCGTGTTTAATAGCTTAAAGTGTTGTTATACTAGCTTGGATAATCAATTCACAGATGAATTGTAATCCATTCTTATAGATGATTTTGCTGAGGCTGCATTCAATGGTAAACGATGGACAAAACACATCGAATTCACTTAATTTAGAACAAATTCGTAACGATATTGATAGTGTTGATCAACAAATCCAAGAGTTACTCAACCGCCGTGCGACGCTTGCAGAAGCTGTAGCCAAAGCGAAATTTGCATCCGAAGAGAATCCGCTGTTTTATCGCCCTGAACGTGAAGCTCAAGTGTTGCGTAAAGTGATGGAGCGTAATCAGGGACCTTTGTCTGATGCAACCATGGCACGTTTGTTCCGTGAAATTATGTCTGCATGTTTGGCACTTGAAGCACCACAAAGCATCGCATTCCTCGGACCAGAAGGGACCTATACCCATTCGGCTGTGTTAAAGCATTTTGGTAAAGATGCTGTTGTACGTCCATTGCCAACCATTGATGAAGTATTCCGTGAAGTTGAAGCGAGCAGCGCACATTATGGTGTTGTTCCAGTCGAGAACTCATCTGAAGGTATCGTCAACCATACGCTGGATTGCTTTAAATCATCGACTGTTAATGTAATTGGCGAAGTTGAACTTCGTATTCATCATCAGTTCCTTGTATCTGAAAATACGCGTAAAGATAGTATTAAGCAGATTTATGCGCATCAGCAAACCTTAGCTCAATGCCGCAAATGGTTAGATGCACATTATCCTGGGGTAGAGCGTGTTGCACTAAACTCAAATGCGGAAGCGGCACGCCGTATTCGTAACGAATGGCATTCAGCTGCTATTGCATCTGATATTGCGGCAAGCATGTACAATCTTGAGATTTTACATAGCAATATCGAAGATAATCCTGAAAATACCACACGTTTCCTTGTGATTGGTCGTGAGAAGATTCCTCAAAGTGGTAATGACAAGACCTCGTTATTGATCTCTGCGCATGATCGTGCTGGTGCTTTATTGGAAATTCTTGCACCGTTTGCGAAGCATCAAATCAGCTTGACTAGCATTGAAACACGTCCAGCATTACCTGAAAAATGGGCTTATGTATTCTTTATCGATTTAGAAGGACATATCGGTCAGGAAAATGTTGCAGCGGCATTGGAAGAAATCCGTCCAATGGTGAAAGAGTTACGTGTACTCGGTTCGTATCCAATCGCTGTTTTATAATCCCGTTTTATCGAATGGATAGATGACTTCGGTATCTATCCATATCAATGTCGTCTCATTAGGCAAATATGTTTTATGTCTCAACCATTATTTAAGAAAGTTGCATTTATTGGGCTTGGACTGATTGGGTCGAGTCTTGCTCGTGTGATTGTGGCAGAACAACTTGCATCTCAAATTGTAGCTTCAACACGCTCAAAAAAAACATTAGAAGATGCTAAGGCACTCGGCCTTATTCAACACGGTTATGCAACGCCAGAAGAAGCAGTTCAGGATGCGGATTTAATTGTTTTAGCATTGCCTGTGCGTGCGACACAAAAAGTGCTGGAACAGATCAAGCCTTATCTTGCAGACAATGTCATTATTACCGATGTCGGTAGTACCAAAGGCAATGTGGTTGAAGCGGCAAAAGCTGTATTTGGTGAAAAGCTACCTGTTGGTTTTGTACCAGGACATCCGATTGCAGGGGCCGAGCATACAGGCGTACATGCAGGTAAAGTTGATTTATTCGTCAATCATAAAGTGATTTTGACACCACTTCCGACCAGTGCCGATTGGGCAGTTGAAAAACTAATTCAACTTTGGTCTGCAGCAAAAGCAGAAGTGATTTGCATGGATGTTACCAAACACGATGAAGTGTTGGCACATACCAGTCATTTACCGCATTTGATGGCATTCAATCTGGTCGAGCAATTGGCTAATCGTGAAGATAATTTAGATATTTTCCGCTATGCTGCAGGAGGTTTTCGTGACTTCTCACGTATTGCAGCCAGTGATCCACAGATGTGGCATGATATTTTCTTTGCCAATAAAACCGCAATTCTGAATGCTGTTGATGGCTTTGAACAGCAATTGTCCGTTTTAAAGAAATTGATTGCACAGGAAGATTCGCAAGCGTTGATGGGACTGCTCGGGCATGCTCAAGCAGCACGTCAGCACTTTAATCATATGTTGGCCAAAAAACCTTTGATGGAGAAAAACAAGGTGACACAGCAATTTACCATTTTACCGGGAAAGAAAACGTTTACAGGTAAATTCACCGTACCGGGTGACAAATCTGTGTCACATCGCTCAATCATGTTTGGGGCGATTGCAGAAGGCACAACACATGTAACAGGCTTCTTGGAAGGTGAGGATGCACTCGCAACTTTGCAAGCTTTCCGTGACATGGGCGTGAGCATCGAAGGACCAAAGAATGGTGAGGTGACCATTCATGGCGTGGGCATGCAAGGCTTAAAAGCACCAGCAAGCGCTTTGTATATGGGTAACTCAGGCACCAGTATGCGTTTGCTGTCAGGTATGTTGTCAGCGCAGAAGTTTGATTCAGTGATGACCGGTGATGCGTCATTGTCTAAACGTCCAATGGAGCGTATTGCTAAACCACTTCGTGAAATGGGTGCACTCATCCAAACCACAGGTGAGAAAGGCACACCTCCAGTCAGCATTACAGGTAGCCAAGCCCTTAAAGGGATTCAATACGATTTACCAATGGCGTCTGCCCAAGTGAAATCAGGCATTTTATTGGCGGGTTTATGGGCTGCGGGTGAAACTTTAGTGACTGAGCCAGAACCAACCCGTGATCATACTGAACGTATGTTGCGTGCTTTTGGTTATGATGTGAAAACCGAAGGCAATAAAATCTCGCTTGTAGGTGGTGGCAAATTAGTCGGTACCGATATTCAAGTACCTTCTGATATTTCATCAGCTGCATTCTTTATGGTCGGTGCTGCGATTACTGAAGGTGCTGATGTGATCCTCGAAGCGGTTGGAATCAATCCAACGCGTACAGGTGTGATCGAAATCTTGAAGCAAATGGGTGCTGATCTAACTGTAGAAAATGAACGTATTGCAGGTGGTGAACCCATTGCAGATATTCATATCAAAGGTTCTAGAACGTTGAAAGGCATTCATATGCCAGAAGACCAAGTACCATTAGCAATTGATGAGTTCCCTGCATTATTTATAGCGGCGGCTTGTGCAGAAGGTCAAACGGTTCTGACAGGTGCGGCTGAGCTTCGTGTTAAAGAATCTGACCGTATCCAAGTAATGGCAGATGGTTTAAAAACCATGGGCATTGACTGTACCCCAACCGACGATGGCATCATCATTGAAGGTAAGGGTAAGTCTGGTGACTGGTCAGCCATTTTCACTGGCGGTGAAATTGAATCACATCATGACCACCGTATTGCCATGAGTTTCAGTATGGCTGGTTTGCGTACTTCGGGTAACATCACCATTCATGGTACAGAAACTGTGGCGACAAGCTTCCCAACTTTTACAGAACTTGCAAATACAGCAGGTTTGGACTTGCAAGTTGTGAATCCATAGATTGATCTGAAAAGGCAGTGTTTAGCTTGGTTAATGAGTTAAATGCTGCTTTTTTTATAAGCATATTCAGAAAAACAATTGGCTAAACATAAGGCGAAAACGCTTAAATAATAAAAATGCTGAGTTTGTAGATGTACATATCTAATCGGGTCTAAATTTATCAATTTAGCAATAGAACTAAGACAATCAGCTAATCTATTAAAGACAATTGTATATATAATAATTCTTACCGTTCGCGTCGGATTTACTCTGTGATCCAGAGTTAAAACATAAAAATAGAGGGAATAGCATGAAAACGTTGCAATTTATAGCAGATTGCCCAAAACATGGGGTGGTTGATCATCCACCGAATGAATGCTATATCACGCAAGAGTACGTGGCTGCATTGCTGTATAAACAATTAGAACAATATGGTTTTGATGCACAACATATTCGTCATGAGCATGAAAAGATTGAAGTGCGTATCGACAATCATCAATTACCGCTTTCAATTCTATGTTCACAACAGGATACCGAAGGACATATTCTCTGTGAAATCTCAGCCAATCCACAGCAAGAACAAGCTTGGTTTGAGCGTATTGAGACACAAAGTATTATCCGCCAATTGGCTCAGGCTGTTGAAAATAGCTTAAAAGCGGAACATAGTTTTTCCCAATTTGTCTGGAAAAGCTAAGTCAATTTTGCGCATTAAATCTTAATTGAAGTGATTTAACATCATGACCGTTTGGGTGTATGGTGTATATTTATTTAAACGCTTTATTTGAGAGTATAGGTGCATGATACAGGTCGATTTTTCTAAATTATCACCCCAAGCAGTTTGGCAACATTTTGAGACCTTATGTACGATTCCTCGACCATCCAAGCATGAACAACAACTCAGACAACATTTAAAAGATTGGGCTGAACAGCGCAATTTGGAAACCTATGTCGATGACATTGGTAATTTAATTATTAGAAAAGCTGCTACAGCAGGTAAGGAGCAAGTTGCAGGAGTGATTTTGCAGGGACACTTAGACATGGTGACTCAGGCAAACCGTGGCACGCAACATGATTTCTTTAAAGATCCAATTCAACCTGTATTAAAAGACGGCTGGCTGATTGCTGAAAATACCACACTAGGTGCAGACAATGGCATTGGAGTTGCACTCGCGCTTGCTGTATTAGAATCTAGCGATATCGCCCACGGACCGATTGAAGTTCTTCTCACCATTGATGAAGAAGCAGGAATGAGTGGTGCTCGTTTGCTTGAGTCGGGTGTGTTAACTGGTCAGTGGCTTTTTAATATCGATACCGAAGAATGGGGCGAGTTGTATCTTGGCTGTGCAGGTAGTATTGATCTGGAAGTACGACAATCACCTGAATATGAAACAACACCTGCAAATTTGATTTATGTAGATGTGCTGGTATCAGGTTTAAAAGGCGGCCATTCAGGGGTTGATATTCATTTGGGGCGTGGTAATGCCAATGTGATTTTAGCCAATTTCCTCAATGACTATTTAACACAATCCAATGGTCGACTGGTTGAATTTGTCGGTGGAACAGCACGCAATGCCATCCCACGTGAAGCTGTGGCAACCATTGCAATTAAAATAGATCAATTGACTGGTCTAGAAAAAGCCGTCGCAGCAACACAGGTTGAATGGCAACAAAAGCTACAGGGCGTTGATGATCAGTTGCAAATAACCGTACAGCAAAATGCTAATCAGATAAATGAAGTTATGACATTGCAGCAGCAACACGCTTGGTTGCTGGCACTGGCAACGTGTCCATACGGCATTGCACAGTGGAGCCTTGCTTTAGCTGATGTGGTTGAGACTTCGAATAATATTGGTGTAGTCAAACTCACTAAAGAAGAAGCAAAAACCTTGATCATGGTTCGTTCGATGGTAAATCAGCAGGCGTTAGCCTTTGCACAGAATATTCAACAGCACTTTGCTCATTTCCAGATTCAGTCTGAATTAACGCCCTTAGTCTCAGGTTGGACACCGAATCCAGAATCGGCTGCATTGAAATGTCTACAACAAGCGTATCAATCTGCATTTAAGATTGAGCCAAACTTGAAAGTGATTCATGCTGGTTTGGAGTGCGGCATTATTGCGGAACATTATCCTGATTTACAGATGGTGTCATTTGGTCCTGATATTCAGGGCGCACATGCACCCGGTGAAAGAGTTAAAGTCGACACGGTAGAGAAATGCTGGAAGTTATTGGTGACAGCTTTGGAAAGTGTGCGTTAACTGAATCTTAGAATCAGATCAGACCAATGATCCTGTCTTGGTCTGATCAATCAACGATAAATATTGTGTTGGTACATGTATTGTTAGCCAAACATCATTTTCTGCCTGATAAAACTCAAAACCATCTTTATGCATTTGTACCGTATTGATTAAGAAGAGCACAGGCTTACCGTAGCGTTGGCCTACATTCAAGGCTGTTTCTTTATTTTCACTTAGATGTACATAATGGCGCTGTCCTGCGATTAGGCCTTGCGTCTGAATTGAATCTATAAATCGACTCGCTGTGCCATGATATAAATATTGTGGTGGCTCAAGCGCAATCATTTGCCGTTGTACTGTATGTGTTGAGTGGCCTTGCACAGCTCTGATCATCAAACCATCGTTTGAGATCTGGAAGCGTTTTTTATCATTTTGTTCTACGATTACTTGGAGTAATGCTTCATCTAGAAGAACATTGTGTTGTTGCGCAGCTTCAATAAGCTCAGCAATTTTTGCCCAACCTTCTTGATCAAGCTGAAGTCCAATTTGTTCAGGCTTATGTCTTAATATGAGGCTTAAAAATTTGCTTATTTGAGTATGTTCTTTCATATTCACTATTCTACGTTTACTTTGACCTGAAATAGGTTTTTGTCCAGTTCGATAAATTCAATTTCACAATCAATAAATTTTTCAATCATCGCTGCCTGTGTACGGGTATGTTCGCTAATACATTGTGCCGTAAATTCACCGCCTTGACCTAATGCCAAAGGCAATAACAACTGATCCGCTAAATATTCATCCACCGCAGCTTGAGAAACAATATATTGCTTCACTTGTTCAGCCAAATGATTGGCAATCTGTTCTGCACTTTTCCGCATTTCACCTAAAGCCGTGAATAGCTGAACGTGATTTTTATGCTCAACTTTGACATACATCGTATTGCCCTGACTGATCCCACTTAAATGGAATTGCTGCTGTGTATCCAGTTTTAGTCTTTTATTTAAAGTTGCTAATTCCCGTTGTGCGATTTGCGCTTCTTCGGAAAGGTTTAATACTGCCGCAAAAGCTTCAGTCGTTTGCAAAGCACCACGATCTAACAAACTTAGCTTGTTTCGATGTTGCCATGGCTGAATCATGATTTGAATTTCACCAGCACCAATCGGAAAGAAGCCTGCTTTATTTAACTTAAATTCGACCTCTATTCCAAGTTTTTCTAATGCTGGCAAAAAGCAATGCTCGATAAAATCTGCCGTTGGCGCAAGCGGGTTGTGAGTGCCACCAGAAATCGTGAGTTCACTCGCTTCATTTTGTAATAACAAAACCGGTAAGAGCGTTTGTAAAACCAGTGTTGTGCTTCCTGCCGAACCAATTTGGAACTGGTATTTTCCACTTTGTACATGCTGTGGTGCGAAGTACAAACGCTGGCTATGGAGCTCAGCACCTTCCACATAGGCTTGGCTAATCTGTTGAGATGCTTGTATACAGACCAAATGTTGACGCATTAAGCCTGGTTTTTTTCGCCCAGCACGAATGTTGATTAATTCAAATGCCTGACCTGTAATCATCGAAAGGGCAAGGGCAGTTCTTAAAATTTGTCCACCACCTTCACCTTGTGAGCCATCAATCTGGATGGTTGCTGGCATATTTGCCAAAGCTTTATTCACGTCTATTTTCCTTGTTTTCTAATTTAATGAACATACTGTCAGTACATGGTAATGCGAAGTAACACGTGACTTTGCTTTTAACAAAGGTTTACGAGGTACATGGTGCTGAGCCTAATCTGTGAAGATTCATGCACGGCTCACATGCTGCCGTAGCCGCCTGAATTATTTTCAATCCCTCAAGCGGATGCAGGATCTTGTACCCGCCCAGTATGTCCAAACTGTGATTGTGAATTAAATTCACAAAATCTGTTGTCTATTCGACTAAATCAATCTGCCAATTGGCAGCCTGAATCTTGATATTTAAATCGCGTAGTTTCGCGCTGATATCATCGGCTTGTTTTTGCAAGCTAGAAACAGGGATAACCTTCTTCCATTTAATCTCTCGTGAACTATAACGATCAGACTCACGATGGGTATTGGCAATCGCATCAACCAGAATCTTATGCTGTTCAGCATAACTATCACGCAAGCTTAGTAGGGACAGCAGAATTTTTCCATCTTCCAACTTGGCTTGCGCATTGGTCAAATGAATACGACAAATCAACTGATTACTTTCTTGGGTTAAAGCAAATACCTGTTTGATTAGTTCATTTGGATCTTCACTCGGTTCATCACCATCTTGCACCAATACATTGGCGTTGATCCGTTGTTTTAATGAAGCGAGCTTTTTTTGTTGATCGCTTCGAAGTAAAAGTGCTTCTGCGAGTTTCATTGTTTGCCCTATTATTTTAAGAAACTTTTTGATTGGAAGAAGTCATTAATTTTGCACGTTCAAATATAGAATTAAAAGTAGCTCCTAGACCTGTAATTTCATCGCATATTACAAATTCTAGGTATCCTTGTGTACATATTTCAACTCTTAGATTAAATTTACTATATTTAGTAAATAGACATAACAACACATCATCAACTGGAAATTCAATAATAGCATTAAAAAGATATTCTCCAACAAAACTAATGTCTCTTTGTGTTTTCATTAGTCTATCAGCAGCATCTGAGCTATAACCTGAAGAGGTTATACCACCACCAAGTAACATAGATATTACTGCTGTACCATCTTTTAATACAACAGGCGTATTAATCTTATGTTTTCTTAACTTTCTTCGATCTCCTTCGGTTATATGGTGAGTGGAACCATTAATATTTTTTAATATTAATGGTTCTATTAAATGGAACCAATTTGAATACATTATTTCTAGTAAATCTGTATCTTCAAATGCACTATGATCCTTTATATCTAAAAAATACACAGTGTCATCTGTGATGAATATATATAGTAATTCACTACTTCTTTTTTTTGATAATTTATAGTCATAAAAATGAAGATGATGTATACCCCAATCATATAAAAGAAAATCATGCTTATCCGATTTTTGAACATTTCTACTCAAGAATCCTGAAGTATCACTACCACTCATTAATAATATTTTAATTTCGTCTAGTTGTATTTTTAGATGTTCAGGACAATTAAACTCCTTAGATATATAAATATTTCTTGGTTTTTGGGAAATTAATTTCTTTTCCCAAGTGTAGTAAGCAAGAACAATTTCCTCTGGTGTGGTTCTATTATGAATAAGCTTAACCCCACTAAAGTCTAGTTGTGCTTTAAGTATTTCAGCGTAATCGTTAAATAGTTTTGTGGCTATTGAATTCATTTTATTACCCCTTAACACACACTACTTGTCTTAATGTATACACCACTTCAACCAAATCCTGCTGTGCTTTCATCACATCTTCAATCGGTTTATAAGCTGATGGAATTTCATCAATTACAGCAGCATCTTTACGGCATTCCACACCTTCAGTCTGCGCAATCTGATCTTCCACGGTAAAACGTCGTTTTGCTTCAGCGCGGCTCATTACGCGTCCTGCACCATGCGAACATGAACAGAACGATTCCTGATTTCCAAGCCCGCGAACAATAAAGGACTTGGCACCCATTGACCCTGGGATAATTCCATATTCCCCCAAACGTGCACGAACAGCGCCTTTGCGGGTCACCATTACTTCTTCGCCGTAATGTTCTTCCTTTTCTACGTAATTATGGTGGCAATTTACGGCTTCTAATCGTGCTTGGAACGGCTTGGGAATAATCGTTGCTAAGGCTTTAATGGCAGATTGCATCATGATTTCACGATTTTTCATCGCGAAACGTTGTGCCCAACCCACAGCAAACCAGTAATCATCAAAATGTTCTGTTCCTTCGACTAAATAAGCCAAATCTTTATTGGGTAAATTAATAAAATGCTTCTGCATATCTTTACGCGCCAGTTCGATAAAATGATTACCGATGGCATTACCCACACCGCGAGAACCTGAGTGCAACATAATCCAAACATGATCATGTTCATCCAAACAAACTTCGACAAAGTGATTTCCTGTACCTAGTGTACCTAGCTGTTTTCGATTGTTGGTGTTTTTTAGGCGAGGGTGCTTCGCACAGATGAAATCAAAATCTGCAACTAAATCAGCCCAAGCTTGGTCTACCATTTCAGGTGGTGTTTCCCAAGAACCTTTATCTCGTCCACGTTTGGTCATTCCATGTGGAATTAACCGTTCAAGCTCAGTACGCAAAGCATGCAAATTATCTGGTAAATCAGAAGCGGTTAAGCTAGTACGAGTCGCCATCATTCCACATCCGATATCGACACCTACGGCAGCAGGAATAATCGCACCTTTGGTTGGAATTACACTTCCGATCGTTGCACCTAAACCAAAGTGAACATCTGGCATCACTGCCATCCATTTATAAATAAAGGGCATTTGTGCTGTCTGTAAAAGTTGTCTTTTTGAGTTGTCATCAACAAGTACACCATTGGTCCACATTTTTACTGGCATACTCGTTTCATTTTTTAAAACTTGATAAGCACGTTGTTGCTGTTCTTGTTCAAATTGAGCTTGTTGGTTGATTTGTTCAACGACAGACATTTTCATTTTCCTTTCAAAGCCTGCCTGCCAAGCGTTTGCAGGCAGGTGATATTCACAAAATCCCAATGATATTGTGTGCTTATACTATTGCAGTGACTGTGCCAACTTTTTAAAAAACAAATCTGAATAACTTTAAGATATTGATAATTAATTAAAATAAATTTTTAAATATTTTTCACAAGCATGTATGTTGGTAATTTTGTTGATATTTATATATCTAAAAAGATATTTAAATATCTTAAATGATATATGATCTATCCTTGGATTTTATTGATAGATCATATATCAGGTGATCTATTAGGGTTTATCGATTTTTGAAAGTCGGCCTGTCTCGTCTAAGCCAAATTGATCAAAATCATGAGCCAAGAAAAAGTTGCCTTGATAGAACTGTCGGATTTCTTCAGCGATGGCTTGTTGTCCAGCATTATCTTGATGCCGTGGGCTAAAGTGCGTCAGGATTAGATTGCTTAGACCTTGTTGTTGAGCAAATTCTGCAACCATCTTTGCTGAACTATGCATAGGGCCTGACCCCACTTTATCTAAAATGGCTTGGGTGTAGGTGCTTTCATGAATCAAGAGCTGGGCGTCTTGGCAAGCTTGTGCCAATAACTCAGGACGATCATTATCTCCACCGACAATTGCATGTGCACGTTGCATTTGGATTTGAATAAAATCAACCGCGTTTAAGGTTTGCTCATTAAACTGGACATCTAAGCCTCGCTGTAAATCGCCCCAAACTTTACCTTTTGCTACACCGAGTTGAATTAAAGTCTGGGTATCTAATTTCTTTTGAGTGTATTGCGCAATAATACTAAATGCAAAACTCGGTACACGGTGACTGAGTCGATGGACTTGAATCGAAAGTTCATCTGTTATTTGCTGAATTTGAGTAGCTTTATTCACATCGATAAAGTTTAAGGGATAGGGCAAATGTAAATCCGTCAGTTGAGCAGTCATGTCAATCCATTGTTGGATCTCCTTAGGAGCAATAATGGTTAAAGGTGCAGTACGTGCATTCATTCCTGCACTGGCCAATAAACCGACTAATCCATAACAATGATCACCATGTACATGGGTGATGCAGATGGCAACTAGGCTTTGTAATGAGAGTTTAGCTTGTTGAATACGATGCTGTGTACCTTCTCCTGCATCAACCAATATCCAATCTTTATTCTTGCTATTCCGGATCGCTAAAGCTGAAACATTGCGTGTGAGTGTGGGTACACCAGAAGATGTGCCTAAAAAAGTAAAATGAAGCATATTGTTGGAATTTTTCATTGAATTGCGTATTGTATATGATAGATATATATAAAATATTATAGAAATTATGGCGAATGCAAAGAAAACTGTCGTAATTGGCTTCGTGGGCTCTACTTTAGATCAAGGAAAGCGTCCTGATCGTTGGCAACGCTGGCGTCCGACATTAAGCCTTCTGATGCATGAAGATATGATTGTAGATGAATTGGTACTATTACATGATCGACAACATCATAATCTAGTCAAATTTATTGCTGAAGATGCTCAGGATGTGTCGCCATCAACCACAGTATCAGGTCAACGAGTGAGTATTCGTGATCCTTGGGATTTTGCCGAGGTCTATGGTGCGCTATATGACTTTGTGAAAAGCTATCCCTTTGATATTGAAAAAAATAACTATCTTTTGCATATCACCACAGGCACACACGTTGCTCAAATCTGTTGGTATTTACTGGTCGATACAAATTATTTACCTGCCAAATTGATTCAAAGTGCACCAAATCAACAGAAAACGCCAGAAGGTGAATATCGCATCATTGATTTAGATTTATCTCGCTATGATGTTTTAAAGCAACGTTTTGAAGATGAGCAACAACAAAACTGGCAACAGTTAAAAGCCAATATTTCAACCTATAACCATGAATTTAATCAACTGATCACCGAGGTTGAGTTGGTGGCAACGCGTTCCAGTGCTCCGATCTTGATTATGGGTGCAACAGGTGTAGGTAAATCACATTTAGCCAAACAAATTTTTCAATTAAAGAAAGACAAGTTTCATCTAAGTGGGCGTTTTATTGATGTGAACTGTGCGACGCTTCGTGGTGATAGTGCCATGTCGAGTTTGTTTGGGCATATCAAAGGGGCTTTTACAGGGGCAGCGGCTTCAAGAACAGGCTTATTAAAAAGTGCTGATCAAGGGATTCTGTTTTTGGATGAAATTGGTGAGCTTGGGCTGGATGAGCAAGCGATGTTACTTAAAGCACTTGAAGATAAATCCTTTTTTCCTGTCGGAAGTGACAAAGAGGTTCAGGCCGATTTTCAGCTGATTGCAGGGACAAATAAAGATTTAAGAACCGAAGTGCAAGCAGGGCGTTTCCGTGAGGACTTATGGGCACGATTGAATACATGGACTTTCTTTTTACCGAATCTTAAAGATCGAATTGAAGATTTTGCCCCTAATGTTGAGTTCGAGTTGCAACGCTTTTCGGCAAATCACCAGCGACAATTACGTTTTCAACGTGATGCACTTGATGTGTATTTGAAATTTGCCAAGTCGAAGGAAGCATCATGGCAGGGAAATTTTCGTGATTTGACTGCTAGTGTGACACGGCTGGCAACATTATCCAGTGGGGAGTTGATCCGTTCAGAAACGGTGGAAAAAGAGATTCAGCGTTTAAAGCAACTGTGGTCTATTCAAACTACACAAAACCACTCTAAAGACGTAGATATTCTCCTCAAATATTTAGATCAAACCCAGTTGGGCGATATCGATGAGTTTGATCAGATTCAGCTGCGTGGCGTACTTCAAGTTTGTGAAAATGCCAAATCGATGGCTGATGCTGGACGCCAACTGTTTGCTGCTTCACGCCAGCAACGTAACACCACCAATGACAGCGACCGAGTCAAAAAGTATTTGGCTCGGTTTGGCTTGAGTTGGAGTGACTTCCAGTAATCATTCTCCTAGACTATCTTTCTTATTTTGAGATGGGCTGGCTAGAAACTCTAAATTCCAGAGTTTTTCGGCATACCGACCCAGCCACCAGAAAGATGCTGCCAATATAATAAAGAAAATGGCTTTATGCATACCATTCCAGAAGAACTCAAAGTACTTGGTATATAGGTTGATAAATAAGAAGGTGATACCAAAACCACGTGAGGTGGCATCGTCATGTTTCAAACCATAGACAATTGCAATGATGGCAATAAATGCGAATAAAACACCCCAATGCAACAGCTCATATTGCTTGACGCTATACCAACTCCCTAAGTCACCATAGTTGCCAAAGATTGATAGAAGCCACAAGGCAATAAATAGATAAAGCAATCCCATGACATAAGTTGAGTGCGCAAAGTCTTTAAAATGTGCATAACGTTCAAAGAGAAGACTTAATCCAATCAGTACACCACCAAACAAGACAAACCGTAAAGGGAAGTTCATCCCTAGATAATACGCACCCCAGCCAGACATATAACCTGTTTCAGTTCCGAACCATAAACCCAATGAAACTAATGAAAATACCCAAATCAGTTTGGATGGAAACCAGAAGGCAAGAGCGGCATAAATGATGGTGGAGAGCAGGAATAACAAAGAGAAATGTCCGCTGCCTGTATCAATCGCTTGTCCGAAATAAGCCACAGATGCTGCTGTAGAGAGCACACCTGCAAAAATAATGGCTTCATTGCTAAATTGATGCAGTGGTTTGGTTTTACGTCGACGATATGCAAAGCCATAAAAGGCCGCCGCAACTGCAGCAAAAATCAGACAAGGAATAATTTTTGAATCAATAAAGATTTTTTCAATCAGCTCCATCAAGAATTTGTCGGCAGTAATTGCAGCAACCGCAATCACGGCACAAATCATGGAAATCCAGAATGAATATTTTGCCAGTCGCTCCCAATCAAAAGGCCGAATCGAAAAGCTCTGTTCTAGTTCATTGGCTACATCAGGTGTAATCGTGCCTTGCTGTTGCCATTGCTCAATGGTTTGCTTTAAAAAAAGTCCCTGTTTTTTATTTAATTTCATTATTAAAGAACCTGATGTCTGTACATCTATATTGATATAACAGACATTGGATTCAAAACACGTATATTTTTCTTAGTAATTTGTTGTTAAGTCTACAGTTTTAAAAAGCGAGCAATCACTTGACGTAATTGTTTTAGATAACCAGTAAAGAAATGATTGGCGCCAGGCAGAATCGTGATCGGATGTTTTTGTGGCTTTGCCCACGCGATCATATCTGAGAGCAGGGTAATGTCATCTTGCTCACCATGTACAAATAAGATATCACCGTCAATTGCAGGAGTTGTGTAGTGGCGTAAATCAACCACAGAACCTGTAGGTAAGCCACATAATACCAATTGCTTTGGACGTAACTCATTGCTAAGTTGCGCTTGGCATTTTGCGAGCACATGAGAACCAAAACTGAAACCGCCTGCATAGAAGGTAAGTCCTGCATGTTTTGCACGGGCATATTCAATCACGGCCATAATATCATCAGTTTCGCCATGCCCTTGGTCGTGAGTACCTTCACTGCCAGCTAAACCACGGAAGCTAGGACGATACACCACACAGCCCATTTCATTAAAAATCTGAGCCAGTAAAACAGGGACTTTATGATGCGGTGTACCACCTTGCAAAGGATGTGGGTGGCAGACGACAGCAAAACCTGTGATTTCACCTTGGGGCTGATCAACAAACATTTCGATTTGACCAACAGGACCTTGGATGAATAATTGCTCAGACATAAGATACGCAATGGATAATGGAAGAATCCACTATTTTACCGATAAAACTGAACGAGAACACGAATTGGCATTAAAAATTATCAACTGTTATAGTTTCACCAAGATAAATTTATTTTGATTGATTATGCTTGCTTTAATTTCTCCTGCTAAAACACTCGATTACACCACAGTACTTCCTACAGATACACATACCCAACCACGTTTGTTGGCGCAATCACAACAATTGATTGATGTTTGTCGCAAGCTTTCTGCGACAGAAATTGCATCGTTGATGACCGTGAGTGAGAAAATTGCCAATTTAAATGTAGAACGTTTCCGTGACTGGAATGCAGATTTTGATTTTTCCAATGCACGTCAAGCCTTGTTTGCATTTAAAGGTGATGTGTATACCGGTTTAGATGCTTATCATCTAAAAGATCAAGATATTGATTTTGCCCAACAGCATTTACGTATGCTTTCTGGTCTTTATGGTTTATTACGCCCATTGGATTTGATGATGCCGTACCGTTTGGAAATGGGCACTAAACTAAAGAATACACGTGGTCATAATCTATATGAATTTTGGGGTAGTATTATCACGGATCAAATTAACCAAGATTTAGCTGAAATTGATGCAAAAGTATTGGTAAATTTAGCTTCTGACGAATATTATAAATCTGTGAATGAAAAGAAAATTCAGGCAGAAATTGTTAAGCCTGTATTCTTGGATCAGAAGAACGGAAAATATAAAGTCATCAGTTTCTATGCAAAAAAAGCGCGTGGTCTGATGGCAAGATACTTGATTGAAAATAAATTAAGCCAAGTAGAACAATTAAAAGCATTTGATAGTGAAGGGTATTACTTTGATGCTGAAAGTTCATCGAATAAAGAATTGGTCTTTAAGCGAGATGAGCAACACGCAGCTTAGTTTGCCTTAGGCAGGGTGGGATGTTAACCAAAGAATATTTATTAAAACACGCGATATCGTCTGATCAAGTTTGTGTCAAAGGGCACCTGACAGAACCTCGTAGTTATGGGGTGTATGCATTGCCGCTTGATCGGGATGGTACTCGACGATTCCGATTTGGTAATCATCCTATGCGCCAACAGGAACTAAAACATGAGTTTGGTTCCTGTACCTTGTATCAGCTTTTTTTAGAGCGTAAAGATGCTGAATCATTGGCAAAATGGCTGAATAAAGAAATCCAATGAGGATGAGCAATGCAGCAGTATTTATCTACATTAGAAAAATCATGGTTTGAGCTGCATCAGTATTATAATTTTTCTGAGCCGCAGAAAGTTTTTAATAAGTTGATTGCCGCCTATAATGAAAAGCAGCGGGCTTATCATACGGTTCAGCATTTGTATGAATGTTTGGTTTTGCTTGAATCGATTCGGGCTGATTTAAATGATGCGTATACGGTTGCTTTGGCGCTCTGGTTTCACGATGCGGTTTACGATCCCCAAGCAAAAGATAATGAAATGAAAAGTGCTGAGCTGTTCGAGCAGTATTTGGTTCAAGATTTATCCGCAGATAATGTTCAGAAGATAAAGCGCTGGATTATTGCGACGCAAAAGCATGCTTCTACAGATGAGTTGGATTTACAGTTTTTACTGGATATTGATTTGGCGATTCTAGCGGCTTCGCCAGCGCGTTTTGCGGAATATGAGCAACAGATTCAAAAAGAGTATGCGTGGGTTGATCCAGATATCTATTCTATTAAAAGAAAAGAAGTGCTAGCGCATTTTTATCAGACAGAACCGCTGTATCAAACTGAATATTTTCAACAGAATTTTGAGCAAAGGGCGAAAGGGAATTTGAGAGAGGTTGTTGAAAATTAGATCGCCATTTAATAAGGATATTCTGAATAAATAATTAAATTCAAGGATATACCTAATCTGAGATTTTATTGAATATATTTTATTGCATATTTTTCTTGGTTTTCATAAATTTTTAATTCAATCACTCCATCTTTCAGATTTCCTTTTATATAGAAATGATAGTAATAATATGGTGTATGTTCTTGACTATCTCCAGAATACCAGCCAGATTTTCTTAGTTTATAATTTTCTATAGTTCCATATTTTTCATGTAATTCAGTATCTTGTTGGAATATTTGGACAATATTTCTCTCATTTTTCTTATAATCCCTATTTATCATGTAATTAGAAAAGTATGCTAAGCAAATTGCTAACACTATAAAAGTTAGAATTTTTTTTATATTCAACTTCATTTTATACTCTTGGATATCAGCATTATAAAATAAGAAAGAGTTTGACTTTTTGGGCAAAAAATTTTAGCTAATGAGTTAATTTCACTAGAGTTAAGTTGAATGCAGCTTCGTCATAATAGTGTTGTTCATAAGAGAAAAGTAACGAAGGGGTAGTAGAATTTATCCCTTCGTTAAACAAATTACTTAAAGAAATACCCAGTCTCAGGCGAGCTCGCATTTGCCATACGCTTACGTGGCATACGGCCCGCTAAGAATGCTTCACGACCTGCTTCAACTGCTTTTTTCATCGCAGAAGCCATCAAAATTGGATTTTGAGCAGCAGCAATTGCTGTATTCATTAGCACGCCGTCACAACCGAGTTCCATTGCAATCGCCGCATCACTGGCTGTACCAACACCTGCATCCACTAAAACAGGGACTTTGGCATTTTCTTTGATGATGGAAATGGTATGTGGATTCAAAATGCCAAGACCAGATCCAATCAAGCTACCTAAAGGCATGATGGCAACACAGCCCATGCTTTCAAGTTCTTGCGCAACAATTGGGTCATCTGAGGTGTAAACCATGATTTCAAAGCCATCATCAATCAAGGTTTGAGCTGCTTTAAGCGTTGCGGTCACATTCGGATATAATGTTTTTTCATCACCGAGCACTTCCAATTTCACCAGATTGTGACCATCAAGCAGTTCACGTGCCAGCATACAGGTACGAATCGCGCTATCAGCATCAAAACAACCTGCGGTATTTGGCAAGATTGTGTACTTCTCAGGTGGTATGACTGAAAGAAGGTTGGGTTGATCGGCATGTTGACCGATATTTACACGACGGATTGCCACTGTGACAATCTCAGCACCACTGGCTTGAATAGCTAAATCAGTTTCATTGAGATCTTTATATTTACCAGTTCCGACCAATAAACGAGATTGGAAAGTACGTGAACCAATAATTAAAGGGGAATCTTGCATGGGCTTACTCCATTTTTAGCCGATTAGCCGCCACCAACAGCTTGAATAATTTCAATACGATCTTCAGGAGCAATAGCTGTTTGCTCAAGTCTACTTTTCGGAATAATCTGTTGGTTCTTTTCTACAGCGAAGCGTTTGCCTTCAAGCGCTAAGCTTTGAATCAATTGCTGTAGGTTTTCACAAGGCGTGTCGAGTGACTCGCCGTTTAAATAGATGTGCATGATCAATCCTTATTTCGCATGTTTAATTGCTTGCCATGCGAGTAGCAGCCAACCTGCAATCATAAATGCACCACCAATTGGCGTGATTGCGCCTAAGATTCGAGGTAAACCAAGCGCCATAATGTACAACGAACCGCAGAAAAAGATGATACCAATTTGCATCAAAATAAAAGGAATTTTTATTGGGAAAGTAGGTGTGGTTTTATGGAGTACACCTAAAATCAGTAAGCCAAGCGCATGGTAGAAAAAGTATTGAGTTGCTGTACCCCACCAAGCCAGTTGCTCGGGTGTTGCAAACGATTTGAGGCCATGTGCGCCGAAAGCACCTAACATGACTGCAAGCGCAAGATTAAGCGCAGAAATTGCTATCCACATAATGAGAATGGAACTAGAGATTTGATGAACAAAGTTAACATATTCGGGTGCTTAAACAAAGCTAGATAAAACAAAAGGGCATTGCAGCCCTTATGTTTATGTTTGATTTTAACTCGCAGACATTGCGGTTTTTATTTTTTCCATCGCATTCTTTTCAAGCTGGCGAATACGTTCTGCTGAAACGTTATATTCTGCAGCAAGTTCATGCAACGTTGATTTGTCATCATCTAACCAACGACGTTGTAAAATATTACGTGAGCGATCATCAAGCTGATCCATTGCCTCATGCAAAGCAGAGGTGCTTTGCTGTTCGTAATCTTCTTCTTCAACTAAACGCGCGGGATCGTAACGATTATCTTCTAAATAAAGCGAAGGTGCAGTGTGAGGTGTGTCATCATCATCATCGCCTTGAGCTTCAAAAGCAGCATCATAAGCAGTGAGACGGCCTTCCATCTCTAACACTTGTTCAGGTGTTACATTTAAATCGTTAGCAATTGATTTCGCTTCTTCTAGCGTTAATCGTTTGCTTGATTTTTTAAGGCTGCGCAAATTGAAGAATAATTTACGTTGTGCTTTGGTGGTCGCAATTTTGACAATACGCCAGTTACGAATCACGTATTCATGAATTTCAGCTTTGATCCAATGCACGGCAAATGAAACCAAACGAACACCCATATTGGGGTCGAAGCGTTTAACTGCTTTCATTAATCCAAGGTTACCTTCTTGAATGAGATCACCTTGTGGCAATCCGTAACCTGCATAACTACGTGCAATATGGACAACGAAACGCAGATGCGACATTACCAATAGTTTGGCAGCATCGAGATCTTGATCATAATAATAACGTTCAGCAAGTTCTTTTTCCTGCTCGGCCGTTAAAATTGGAATTTGATTGACAGTACTGATATATGCACCAAGGTTTACACCTGGCGCAGACAATGACAGGGGCATCAATTGATTGCTGCTGTCAGTAGTCATGGAGTCTCCTTATAGGATGGCATTTAAGTCAACAATTTCATCTTAATGCGAATGTTCTTCATCACTAAGGAAATTTGAGTATAAAAATGTAAAGTTGTCTAGTTTATCTTTAGCTAGAGTTTAGCAAAGAATCACATAGATTCAATTAAATAGTGAAATTCAGTGTCTGAAATTTTTTGAGTTAAACATTGAAGTTGCTGAATTTGGCAATATCGTGTTACATCAATTTCACTATGTGGATCAGAAGATTTCAATAGATATTGTTGTATGCCGTCGGCTTTCTTTAAAGCACGCTTCAACATCAATAGTGGCATAGGGCATGGTTGTCCTAAAGCATCAATAATGATAGGCGAGTTGTGTGTGTTGCTCATATTCATCTAAATCGATTTTTTCAAATTTATCTTAACAAATTTTTGCGTAATTTTTGAGAGAAAAATTCCATTAAAAAAACAGCTAAATTATTGAAAAAAACAGATAGAAATATCGGAAATAACTAAAAAAACTTCTATTAATTGTGATAAACCCATGATAAGCTCGATGCGTTTTAGAAAGTGTTTAATTAAATTTTATTATATTAAACTCTATAACAAATGGATGTAACCGGAAATTGTTGATAGTTTTACAGAATGATTACAAGCTTTAAAATTATAAATATTTTAAAACCTTGTTGGCTCTGCTGTTTGCAACACCGGAAGGTCCTTATCTTTCAATATCTGAGGATTGACTTATGACAGCTCGTGAACAAGGCGTAGTAAAGTGGTTTAACGACACTAAAGGCTTTGGTTTTATTCAGCGTAATGGTGGTGATGACGTATTTGTTCATTTCCGCGCAATTATGGGTGATGGCCACCGTTCTTTACGTGACGGCCAACGCGTAGAATTCAGTGTTGTTCAAGGACAAAAAGGTTTTCAGGCTGAAAACGTTCAGCCTTTAGACTAATTTGTTGCCTTAACGCAATAAAAAACGCCCCAATAAGATTGGGGCGTTTTTGTTTTTTATAGTTTATAATAGCGACTTTATTTTGCTCATTGATGGTTCGAGTGCATATATGACATCTGGTTTTGAAACCTTAAATTTACATCCGCAGTTGAAGAAAGCGATTGATGCTTTGGGTTTTACACAAATGACCCCAATTCAGCAAAAGGTTTTAAAATATACATTAGCAGGGCATGATGCCATTGGTCGAGCGCAAACGGGTACTGGGAAAACAGCTGCCTTTTTGATTAGTGTGATCAATGATCTATTAAATAATCCAGTTCAAGAGCAACGTTTTCGTGGTGAGCCACGTGCGTTAATTTTAGCACCAACACGCGAGTTGGCGTTACAGATTGAAAGTGATGCTCAGGCACTCACGAAATTTTCAAACTTGCACCTTGTTACATTGTTAGGTGGTGTAGATTTTGAAAAGCAAAAGAAAATGTTAGATCGCAACTTCGTCGATATTATTGTTGCAACACCAGGGCGTTTGATTGATTTTGTTGAACAGAAAGAAGTTTGGTTAGACAAAATTGAATTCCTAGTGATTGATGAAGCCGACCGTTTGCTTGATATGGGCTTTATTCCATCGGTTAAACGAATTGTTCGCTTTTCGCCATTTAAAGAACAACGTCAAACTTTGATGTTCTCTGCGACATTTAGCTATGATGTTTTAAATCTTGCACGTCAGTGGCTATTTGAACCTGTTACGGTAGAAATTGAGCCAGAGCAAAAAACGAATAGTGATGTAGAGCAGCGTGTATACGTCGTAGCGAAAGAAGACAAATATAAGCTGTTACAAGAAATCTTACGTGAAGAGCCAATTGATAAGGTGATGATCTTTGCGAATCGTCGAGATCAGGTTCGTCGCTTGTATGATCATTTGAAACGTGATGGTTATAAAGTTGGTATGCTATCGGGTGAAATTGCACAAGATAAGCGTTTAAAAATGTTGGACCAATTCAAGCAAGGTAAGAATAATATTATGATTGCAACAGATGTTGCTGGTCGTGGTATTCATGTGGATGGCGTTTCACATGTGATTAACTTTACCTTGCCAGAGCAGTCGGATGATTATGTGCATCGTATTGGCCGTACAGGACGTGCAGGTGCACAAGGCGTGAGTATTAGTTTCTTGTCGGAAGATGATGCGTTCTATTTGCCAGAAATTGAAAAAGCGATTGGTAAAAAATTGCCATTAACTCGTTTAGAGGGTTATTGCTAAGTCTTAAATGACTCTATTTGAGCTGTGTAGGGCTTAGATATTTGTTTTGGAAAAGGTCAAATTACTTTGTGATTTGGCCTTTTTGATTATTTAGTTGGAATTACTACTCAAATTACACAAAAGATTAAAGATTTTTTTAGAATTACTGTGATTAGTTGCTGAATTGAAATAGATCAACATGTAGAATATGCCGCATTACCTGGGAGGATATTATGGCTCTAATCTCAATGCGCCAGCTCTTGGATCACGCTGCAGAACATAACTACGGCGTACCAGCGTTTAACGTAAACAATTTAGAACAAATGCGTGCAATCATGCTCGCTGCGGATGCAACCAATTCACCTGTTATCGTGCAAGCTTCGGCTGGTGCGCGTAAATATGCAGGTGCACCTTTCTTACGTCATCTTATTTTGGCTGCGATTGAAGAATGGCCGCATATTCCAGTGGTAATGCATCAAGATCATGGTACTAGCCCTGATATTTGTCAGCGTTCTATCCAGTTGGGCTTTAGCTCAGTTATGATGGATGGTTCATTGGGTGAAGATGGTAAAACACCAACATCATATGACTACAATGTTGATGTAACTCGTCGAGTAGTGTCTATTGCGCATGCATGTGGTGTTTCAGTTGAAGGTGAAATTGGTTGCTTAGGTAGCCTTGAAACTGGTATGGCTGGTGAAGAAGATGGTGTGGGGGCAGAAGGTGTGCTTGACCACTCTCAATTGTTAACATCAGTTGAAGAAGCAACACAATTTGTTGCTGATACCAATGTCGATGCTTTGGCGATTGCTGTCGGTACTTCACACGGTGCCTACAAGTTTACGCGTCCACCTACAGGCGATATCTTGGCAATTGACCGCATTAAAGAAATTCATGCTGCGTTACCAAATACGCATCTTGTAATGCATGGTTCAAGCTCTGTACCACAAGAGTGGTTGGCGGTGATTAACCAGTATGGCGGTGATATTAAAGAAACTTATGGTGTGCCTGTTGATCAGCTTGTAGAGGCGATTAAGCATGGTGTACGTAAGATTAATATTGATACCGACTTACGTTTAGCTTCTACTGGCGCAATGCGTCGCATGATGGCTGAAAAACCAAGTGAATTTGACCCACGTAAATTCTTTGGTGAAACAGTGGTAGCAATGAAAGAAATTTGTGTTGCGCGCTACGAAGCATTCGGTACAGCAGGTAATGCAGATAAGATTCGCCCAATTTCTTTAGAGAAAATGGTTGATCGTTACAAGTAATTAATTTGTAATGCAGAAAAAATAGCGGCAATAGCCGCTATTTTTTTATTTATATCCTAGAGAATAAAAATGCCAGCAATCGCTGGCATTTTTAATTTACTTATTTTTGTTGTGCCTTTGAATCTAGGCTTGCATCTTTAATTTCGACATAAGCATTGGCGCGAAGTTCACGCATCCAACTATCAACTTCAGTATCAAATTGACGTTCACCTAAAATTTGACGTGCCATACGTTCTTGTACTTCTTTGGTCATATCCTGTTCACGTGTACCTAGAACTTGTAGGATGTGCCAACCAAATTGGCTTTGGAACGGTTTACTGATTTGTCCAACAGGCGTTTCTTTCATTACTTTTTCAAATTCAGGTACCATCACACCTGGGCTGACCCAACCTAAGCTGCCGCCATCACGTGCTGAACCTGTGTCATTTGAGTAAGTTGCTGCTAATGTTGCAAAATCATCGCCAGCTTTAGCGCGATTATAGAGGCTATCGATCATTTGTTTTGCACGATCCAAGCTAACCACTTCTGATGATTGAATCAAAATGTGGCGAGTTTGATATTGTGGAACTAATGCTTTTTGCTCATTCTGTTTACGTTCAAGCAACTTTAATACATGCACACCATCACGAACATTGATTAGTTCAGTGGTTTGTCCAACTTGCAGTGGTGCAATACGTGCAGAAAGTTCAGTTGGAATCTCTGATAATGAGCGGAAACCCATATCTGCGCCATCAACTTTTACTGCTGCAGTTGATAATTTTGAGCTAATTGCTTTGGCATCATCGCTGGTTGAAAGTGCTTGTTTCACTTGTTGAGCAATTTGCTGTACATCGTTTGTGTTTTCACCCGCGATACGCATGTGAATCACATGGACTTGCGTACCTAGTGCAGCTTGGCCTTCTGGCGATTTTAAAAAGTTTTCAACATCATGATCACTGATTTTGATACGCGACATGACCTGTTGTTGACGCAAGCGACCAATCGCTAAATCTTCTGCAACACGATTACGCAAATTCTCGTAAGTCCCTGGTGCAATTGCATCTAATTTTTGTTGAAATGCTTCTAAGCTGTTGGCACCTGATTGGTTTGCCACTTTTAACACCGCAGCATTTAAACTTTTTTCGTCTGGTTTAATACCATAACGTTTAACTTGTTCCAATTGAGCTTGGCGAATGATCAGTTGATCAAGCACCTGCATTTGTAAATACTGCTGTGGTGGAACAGTTTTATTTTGTGCTTTTAACTGATGTTCTGTTTCGGCAATCCCTTGTTCTAAATCACTTTTTAGAATAACACTACTATCCACAACTGCAACAACCTCATCCGTAGGTTGTGCAAAGCTTTGCATTGATGAAGAAATTAGGGCAGCGAGAACAGTCGCTTTAAAGATATGTTGAAAAGGTTTTATCTTCATTAACGTTGTGTCCAAGATTGATTAATTTTGTTGAAACCTAAAACTCTGTTTTCGAGGAGAGAGGCAAGCTTGTTGTTTAAAGCACCAAGACCTTTTAGGGTGAATTCAGCCATAACTGCGTTCTTTTTACGAACGTCTGGAGCATTTGGATCATCCAGATCGTTATAGTAAGAACGGCCATATACCGAAACAGCCCAACAACAAGACTCATAATTTACGCCAAGTAAATATTCACGCATAACTTGATTGTCGATGTCGTATTGAGCATGGCCCATAATACGCCAATTGTCTTTTACAGGTTGTATAAAGGATGCAACAACTTGATCGTAAGAATCCTGACGATCAGGGATATCTTTACGGTAAAAATAGCCTAAGTTATAGAGATTACCTTTATCACCTGTGTAATAAGCCTGAAAATCTCTTTGTGCATTATCGCCATTCGACATCCACGCGGAGTTTGAGGTGATGGTCACGTTTTGGTTAAGCTGACTTGATAGACTAATGATCGGACCTGTACGATTTTGAGTATCAAATTCGTCAAGCTTTTCATTTAAACTTACACGACGGTCACTAAAATAATAACTTTGACCTACACTTGCCTTAATTCGCTCTAAACCTTCAGTATCTAATAAACTATAAGTTACGCCGAGTGATAAGAAGTTGTTGTCATCTAAGCGGTCATGCCCATAAAAACGATATGGGTTGAAGAGTTGATCATAGTTGATTGATGCGGTGGTTGAATCAAAGTTTGGATGATCGTCTTGATTCTTATAAGGTGAATATGCATAAAAGGCACGAGGAGAAATACTTTGTAAGTATTTGCCTTCTTTCTCAAATGTTAAACCAGTCGCAAGTGTGAATTGAGGCACAACGACTGATTTCTCTAAATCATCAGAACTAGAGAGTCCGCGACCTTCTTTTGAGTCTTGATCATAGAACGTATTAATACTGCGTACAGAAACTTCTGGAACCACATAGAACCAAGATGGGGTCAAGTAGTTGTAGCGAACCGCAAACTGGTTATAGATACGGGTACCACTCGATTCGAGTGCTGAACCATCATTTACAGACTTTTTAAAGTAAGCCGTATCGTTATTAAACTCGTACTGTAGACCTTGTGCATCACCTGTAACGTAATTTAATAAAAATTGTGGAAGACGAGCATATGGCTTGTCGACATCTTTAACCGTTTTATCCAGTGTTTGGAAGTCTTCAACTTTTAACTGTGCTCTAAGACCGGGAATTCCATTTTGATAATTGAGTTCCCAAGCACGGCGTAAATTCAGATCCGTTCGTGTGTTTGGATTATTATTAAAGTCTGCAAAGTAATCTTTATCAGAAGCATAGTTGTATTCTAAATTGGTTGACCACTGGTCGCTAATTCGCCAATTGTGAATAAAATGAAGGTCATCACGCGCTTCATCGCCATACTGGTTGTCACTTGCAATATAGCCACCCCAAATACGACCCGCACCAAAGTTTTCAGTCATATAGCGGAAGTCTGCATCTAACTTTGGACCACGTTTGCTCATATAGCTTGGTGTAAGCGTAAGGTCATAATTCGGTGCAAGGTTAAGATAAATAGGGGTGATTAATTGCGCACCACCATCATTGCTGTAACCAAAATTTGGACTGAGTAGACCTGTGGTACGCCGGTCATCAATCGGGAAATTGAAGTAAGGTACAGCCAGTACAGGTACATCTTTGATGTAGAGTTTGGTATTACGCGTTACACCGCGGCCTGTATCTTGGTTGAGTTCAATTTCTTTGGCCTGAATTTTCCATGCTGGCTTTTGCTCAGGCGGGCAAGCGGTGTAGCTTGCATCTTTAAAAATAACTAAATTTTCATTCGCACGTTTAATCTGGCTAGCATGACCATGTGCATGCTGCTGCTCTGAGATATAGAAACTATTATTTAAATCACCTGTTTGTGTCTTTAAATTATAGTTAATCGCATCACTTTGAGAAAGCAGGCCAGATTGAGCAAGTTGGACACGACCTTCGGCATTGGCATAAGTTTGTGTCGAGTCGATTGTGACTTGGTCAGCACGGATAGTGCGACCTTCTTGGTCAATCACAACATTGCCTTGCAGAACAGAATCGCCCGTTGGGTTGTAATGCCCGTAATCGGCGGTGAGTACTGAAGTGGTTGTATTTGCATCACCCGCTTTTGCTTCAGGATTAATCGGGGTGACCCAAGTTCCTTGGCAAAATGAAGAACTTAAATAACGATTATCACGTAACTGTGCTTCAGGTGCAGATTTGTCTACATAATATTGCTGGAAAAAACTTTCCCCAGGATAACTTTCTTGATTTTGCTGTCCCTGATTCGGGATCGCTGCTTTAAGCTGTTTATTGTCAAGCGTAGAGACAGCATCAGCTGGTGCCGCGAAACCTGATTGGATCGAGCCGCCACACAAGAGTGTCAAAATAGCTGTTGCTAAAGGATTAAATTTAAACTGATGTTTCATTGTCTCATTAACCAATACGCTAATTCACAATTAATTATTGTCGCATCATAGAGAAAAAGTTGATAAGTGGCTACACTTAAGCTTTCAAAATCTCAGCTAGTTTTAGATTTTATTGCAAATGAATACACAACGTGAACAATTGATACAAACTTGGCTTCAAGCCACCCTCCAATCTGATCAATTTGAGATCAACTTTTTGGCAGGAGATGCAAGCTTTCGCCGCTATGCGCGAATTAAGTTACAAAACAAAACATATATGCTCATGGATGCGCCTCCTGAAAAAGAAGATTGTATTCCATTTGTTAGCATTGATGAGTTCTTTGATAAAAATGGTGTGCGTGTACCGCATATCGTTGCGAAAGACTTAACTTTAGGATTGTTGCTGTTAGAAGATTTTGGTGATGTTGTTTTATCAACCTTATTAAATGATCAAACAGTTGATCAATACTATGCACAAAGTTTTAAGCAGTTGATTGAATTACAGCAGATCAACGGTGATACACAATTGCCAGCGTATTCTTATGAGAAGTTGATGACGGAAATGCGTCTGTTGACAGACTGGATGTTGCCATCATTGAAGATTCAGCCGACAGAGCAGCAGTTGGAAACGATTGAGCAGGCTTTTGATTTCCTTGCGATCGAGGCGACTAATCAACCGCAAGTAATTGTACATCGTGATTTTCACAGTCGTAATTTGATGAAAATCGAAAATGAACAAGAGCTTGGTGTAATTGATTTCCAAGATGCAGTGATCGGTGCTGATACTTACGATCTTATTTCAATCACGCGTGATGCCTATGTGCAGTGGAATGCTGAGCGCGTCTACGAATGGTTTGAAGTGTTCTATAACTTATTGCCAGCAGCAGCGAAAGAAAATCGTAGTTTTGAGCAGTTTAAGCGAGATGCAGATCTAATGGCGATCCAGCGTCATTTGAAAATTTTGGGTATCTTCGTGCGTTTATTTGAACGTGATGGCAAATCAGGCTATTTAAAAGATTTACCGCGTGTGATGTGGTATTTGCTTGAAGAAAGCCAAGGTTATGATGAGCTCAATGACTTTATGCAGTTCATTCGTGACATCGTGATGCCGAAGTTTATTGAAAAATATGGTGATTACGAGGTTGCAGCATAATGAAAGCAATGATTCTTGCTGCAGGTCTTGGTAATCGTATGCGACCATTAACATTGCATACGCCAAAACCTTTACTGGAAGTCGGTGGGAAGCCACTGATTGTTTGGCATATTGAGAAGTTGCAAAAAATAGGCATTAGCGAGATTGTTATTAATACGGCTTGGTTGGGTGAGAAACTTGCTGCTGCTTTAGGTGATGGCTCTCAATTTGGTGTAACCATCTTATGGTCACACGAAGGCGAAGGCTTGGAAACAGCAGGTGGTATTATTAATGCCTTGCCATTGTTGGGTGATGAACCTTTTATCTTGGTCAATGGTGATGTCTGGACCACAATGGATTTTTCTTCATTGTTAAATGTTCAGTTAGAAGATAAGCAGGCACATTTAGTGTTGGTTGAAAATCCACCGCAGCACTTAAAAGGTGACTTTATCCTAGCGCATGATTTAGCTTACACTTTTGAGCAAGAGCAACTGGGTGAAGCTTTAACTTATAGTGGTGTGGCTGTTTTTGCACCGCAGATGTTTGCCGGTTTGGAAAATGGCAAACGACCTTTAGCGCCATTATTGAAACAAGCCATGCAGCAGCAGCAGGTTTCAGCTGAAAAGTTGCAAGGAATTTGGGTCGATGTTGGTACGCCTGAGCGTTTGGAGCAGCTTGATCAACAAATCAAGCAGGGCGCATTCGCATAATAAAAAATGCTTTGTCTATCTGTGATTTGCATAAGAAAAGACAAAAACTTAAAGGATTGTGCAGTTTATCATGCTTGTAAATGATTAACTGCATAATCGTTCAACAAGTCCTGCTGTGCCTTGTATCAGAAATCGGTATACTGCACAGCAAGTTTATCGAGATGTCGCACTGTTATGCATCCTTTTTTTCAAGAATTAAAGCAAGGTAGCCAAGCTTTAGGTCTTAACCTAAGTGAAGAAGCCCTAACACTCTTATTGAAATATCAAGATGCGCTAGTGCTATGGAATAAGGCATACAATTTAACGGCGATCCGCGAGCCGAAAGAAATGTTGGTTAAACATTTATTAGATAGTTTAAGTATCTTAAATGATTTGCCCCAAGGTCGTTTATTAGATGTGGGCACAGGCGGTGGTATGCCGGGCATGATCATTGCATTATGCCAACCAGAACGTTCTTGTGTACTATTAGATTCGAATGGGAAAAAGATTCGTTTCTTGAAGCAATTTATTGCTGATTTAAAGCTGAAGAATGTAATTGCAGTTCAAACACGTGTTGAAAATGAAGACAGCATTGGAGAACTTGGTCAGTTCGATGTCATTACAAGTCGAGCATTTGCTTCATTGACCGATTTTGTAGATGCAGCACAACCTTATATGCATCAACAAAGTATCATTGCTGCAATGAAAGGCTTAATCCCAGAGGATGAAGTTGAGCAGATGAAAGATCAGTATTCATGTAAGATCATTGAACTGCGTGTGCCAAGATTGGATGAACAGCGTCATTTACTTTTACTTCAACGTATTCAATAAAAAATATTAAGGGTAGTCATGGCTCAAATTATTGCGATTGCAAACCAAAAAGGTGGTGTGGGAAAAACCACGACAGCAGTCAATCTTGCTGCCTCTTTGGCGATCTTGAAAAAACGTGTTTTGTTGGTCGATATGGACTCACAAGGGAATGCCACCATGGGGTCTGGTATTCAAAAGAATGATTTACTTTATTCAGTCACAGATGTGTTATTGGGTGAAGTTCCAATTGAAACTGCTATTCAAAAAGCAGAAGTCGGTTATAAAGTTTTAGGTGCAAACCGTGAACTTGCTGGGGTTGAACTTGCGATTGCTGAGCAAGACGGTCGTGAGTTCATTCTGAAGAATGCTTTACAAGAAGTAGATGCTGCATTTGACTATATCATTGTTGATTGTGCACCAAGCCTCAGTTTAATTACCGTCAATGCCTTGGCTGCCGTGAATGGTGTGATTATTCCAATGCAATGTGAATACTATGCTCTGGAAGGATTGGCTGATCTGACACAGACCATTGATCGTATACAAAAAGCCCTTAATCCAAACTTGGAAATTGTTGGGGTATTACGTACCATGTATGACGCTCGTAATGCGTTGACACGTGATGTGTCAGCAGAGTTAGAGCAATATTTTGGTAAAAAATTATATGAAACGGTGATTCCTCGAAATATTCGTTTGGCAGAAGCACCAGCTCATGGTTTACCTGTAATCTATTTTGAAAAGAGTTCAAAAGGTGCAATTGCATATTTGAATTTAGCCGCAGAAATGTTGAAGAAAAGTAAAGTGAAAAAAGGAAGTGCTGTATGAGCATCAAAAAACGCGGATTGGCTAAAGGTCGTGGTTTAGATGCGCTATTAGGTTCAATTCAAAAAGAGAAATTGCAACTTGAAGCACAAGCCTTGGATCATGGTCAACTCAAGCAAATTGATGTCAATTTACTGAAACGTGGTGAATACCAACCACGTAGTTTTATCCAAGAACAAGATTTACAAGAGCTTGCAGCATCGATTGAAAAGCATGGTGTAATGCAGCCGATTGTGATCCGTCCTGTGGATGATGAGCAACATCCTTACGAGATTATTGCGGGTGAACGTCGTTGGCGTGCTGCCCAATTAGCTGGTTTGGTTGAAATTCCAGCGATTGTACGTGACTTAAATGACCAAGTCGCAATTGCTTTGGCGTTGATTGAAAATATTCAACGTCAAGATCTCAATCCGATCGATCAAGCAGTCGCTTTACAGCGCTTCCATGATGAATTTGGTTTAAGCCATCAAGAAATTGCAGATACGGTAGGCAAGGCACGTACCACGGTGAGTAACCTGTTGCGCTTGTTGAGCTTGGCTGATCCGATTAAAGAGTTAATACAGCAAGGTCAGATTGACATGGGACATGCCCGTGCGATTCTGACGCTAAAAGTAAAAGATCAAATTGCAGTTGCGCAAATCGTAATTGAAAAAGGTTTGTCGGTACGTCAAACTGAACAGTTGGTTCGTGAGTGGAGTGAACCAAAACCTGAAAAGGAAAAAGCTCAAATATCTCCAGATATTGAACAGTTGACTCAGAAACTATCTGAGCGTTTCGGAGCGAATGTTAAAATTGACCATAACCAAAAAGGTAAAGGGAAAATGGTCATTCACTACCACTCATTGGATGAGTTGGATGGAATCCTCAATATTTGCTTACCTAACTAATATTGAGGGTGCATCCTTTTATATTTTAGATATTATTGGGGAATAATATGTGGGAACTTGTGAAAGCGGGCGGTTGGTTAATGCTGCCCCTTATTCTTTCATCAATTTTTACGGTTGCCATTACAATTGAACGATACATTCGTTTAAAACGGTCTCAAGTGTTACCACAAGCCTTGCTTGTGAGTGGTTCTGATGTGGATGCAGTCATTACACGATTAGAACAAGAGGATGCTCAAAAAAGCCCATTAGGACGTATTCTTAAATCTGGTTTTGATCAGCGAGAACAAGGTGAGCAATTTGCCCGCGCTCAAATGGAAGCAACCGCGTCTCAAGAAATCAGTTATCTCGAAAAAAATATTAACTTCCTTGGAACTTTGAGTGCAATCGCACCTTTACTGGGATTGCTTGGTACTGTTTTGGGAATTATTGAGTCATTTTTGGTGATTGATGTTGGCTCTGCTGGTAATGCCAGTATGATGATGCCAGGTATTTCTAAGGCCTTAATTACAACAGCTGTCGGGATGCTCATTGCAATTCCTGCTATGATTGCATACCGTTATTTCCAGCGTGTTGTACATGAATATATTGCTGAATTAGAGCAACAGTCTACCTTGTTCCATGCTGCACTTTTCTATAAAAAAGCGGCTCATGTACAAGAACACCGTCGTGCAAGCTAAGCCGAGGTGGCATCATGAAGTTTAAACGTTCTCAAGTTGAAGATATTCATATCAATTTGACGCCAATGATTGACTGTATGTTATTTATTTTGGTGTTTTTATTATTATCAACGACTTTTAGTCAACAAAGTCGTATTAACCTGACTTTGCCCGATGCGCAAGGTGTTCCACCTAAACAATTCGATCACAAAATTGAAATCATGGTAGACTCCACTGGGCATTATTCTGTGAATGGTCAAGCGTTATCAAGCAAAGATATCGCGGATTTAAGCACAGCGATTAAGCAAGTTGCACAAGATCGTCGTGATTTTATGTTTATTATTGCTGCTGATGCCAAAGCTGCACATCAGGATGTGATTCGAGTGATGGATGTCGCAGGTCAACTCGGTTTTGTTAACGTCAATATCAGCACCAAAGTTCCAACGAGAGGTTTTACTGAGTGAATCAGGATTTTAAGGTTTATGTCCGTTTAATATCGTATTTAAAATCTTATTGGGGCGTTGCCTTATTAGTCTTACTTGGTTTTGGAATCAACGCAGCGACAGAGGTTTCCGTCGCAAAGCTATTGAAATACATCATTGACGCTATTCAAGAAGGTAGCCGTAGCAATCTGGATTGGTTTCCAGCACTGATTGTTCTATTGATGTTTTTCCGTGGTGTTGGCCTCTTTCTCGGTGGTTACTTTTCCGCGGTTATTTCACGTAGCTTGGTGTTTAGCATTCGTCAGGAAGTGTATGCAAAACTGTTAAGATTGCCAGCGCAATATTATCTGGATAACAGTGCGGGTCATATCAGCGCAAAGTTGATGTACAACGTTGAGCAGTTAACTGCGGCTTCATCTGAATCTCTACAGACCTTGATTAAGGATGGCTTGATCGTTGTTGGTTTATTGAGTTATCTACTCTATACCAACTGGCGATTAACCCTGTGTATTGTGGTTTTCATGCCTTTTATTGGGATATTGGTCAGAATCGCATCTAAGAAAATGCGTAAATTGTCGATCCAAGTACAAAATACCATGGGTGATGTAAACCATGTGGTACAAGAAACCATTACTGCAAACTCGGTGGTAAAAAGCTTTACTGGCGAAGAATTCGAACAGAAACGTTTTTATAAATCGTCTGAAGAGAATTTACGTCGCGGTTTGAAAATGGTGGTGGTGCAAAATATTAATAGCCCGATCATTCAGCTGCTATTGTCGATGGCAATGGCGATTATTCTTTGGCTTGCGTTACGTCCACAGGTTTTTGGTGATACCTCTGCGGGTGAGTTCATTTCATTCATTACTGCTGCAGGCTTAATTTCTAAGCCTGTAAAGAACTTGACTGATATCAATGAAAAGTTACAACGTGGTTTAGCCGCAGCACATTCAGTATTTGAATTGTTGGATACACCTGAAGAAGTGAATAATGGTCAGCTTAGACCGGTCTTAAAGGGAAATATCCAATTCGATCATGCAAACCTACGCTATGAAGATGGTACGCATGCAATCAAAGATTTCTCTTTAGATATTAAAGCCGGTCAAACTGTTGCTTTAGTTGGCCGTTCGGGTGCAGGCAAGACGTCATTAGTGAATATGTTGCCACGTTTTCAAGAGTTGAGCGAAGGTCAAATCTATTTTGATGGCATTCCAGTCCAAGATATTGAGCTGGCTTATTTACGCTCACAAATTGCGACAGTGAATCAGCAAGTTGTGTTATTCAATCGTTCGGTACGAGATAACATTGCCTATGGTCAGTTACAAGACTCAAGTGATGATCAAGTGATTGCCGCGGCTAAAGCTGCTTATGCACATGACTTTATCATGAACTTGCCACAAGGTTATGACACTATTCTTGGTGCACAAGGTTTGAATCTCTCTGGTGGTCAGCGTCAACGTATCGCAATTGCAAGAGCAATCTTAAAAGACTCTCCAATCCTGATTTTAGATGAAGCAACAAGTGCGCTTGATAATGAATCGGAATACTTCATTCAACAAGCATTTGATAAAGCAATGCAAGACCGTACAACGATCGTCATTGCACACCGTTTATCTACAGTTGAAAATGCGGATTTGATCGTAGTAATGGATAAAGGTCAGATTATTGAGCAAGGTACACATGCTGAGCTTTTAGCAAAACATGGAATGTATTACCAATTGCATCAACGTAATTTCGAGGAAAACTAAGTATGTCGATGGCGCAGCGTCTTCAGGATGCTTGGAATGAACAAGCTTCGTGGTTGGTGGTGTTGCGCCCATTGTCATGGTTATACCGATTCGGGTTTTGTGCGAATAAAGCGCTTTATCAACATGGGATTAAACCTGTATATAAAGCGCCTGTACCTGTTATGGTAATTGGAAATATTACTGTAGGTGGCAGTGGCAAAACCCCATTGCTAATTCAATTAGTCAAATATTTACAACAACATCATGTCCGAGTGGGTGTAATTAGCCGAGGTTATGGTGGTGAAGGTCCATTCCCACTTTTGGTCACTCAAAGATCTGAGCCTGATGCTGCTGGTGATGAGCCTTGTTTGATTGTTCAATCTACCCATGTGCCAATGGCTGTGGGTCCCAATCGTCAAGCATCTATCGAGTTGTTATTGGAAAATGAGCAGCTAGATCTAATCATTAGCGATGATGGTTTGCAGCATTGGGCTTTGGCACGTCAGATTGAATGGATTGTATTGGATCAAAATCGTGGTTTAGGAAATGAGAAATTATTGCCAGAAGGTTATCTACGCGAGCCTAAGTCACGTTTAAGCGAAAGTACTGTGATTGAGCATACTAAAATTGCGCAAGCACAAAGAAATATGCATTTAGCGGTTGGTCAACCTTATCTTCTAAATGCAAATACAGATACAAATTGGTTTGATCCCAATCAATATTTCAATGCTGTTGTTGGAATTGGTTTCCCTCAGCGCTTTTATCAAACATTAGCATCTTTGACTGTACAGCAATATCAGGCACATGAATTTCCAGACCATCATGATTATGAAATTGATGATTTAATATTCGAAAATCATGATGCCATTATTACCACGGAAAAAGATGCCGTAAAGTTTAAAACTTTATTAAAGCAACATCCTGAGTTTACTACCCCAATTTGGGTCGTACCCGTTGAAGCTGTTTTGTCAGCAGATTGTTATGACCTGTTAAAACAACAATTACAGCACCTCGGTATTCAATTTTCTTAGAGAGCGACCATGAAACATATCGTCATTCCAGCTCGTTTTGCGAGTTCTCGTCTACCTGCAAAACCATTACTCCTCATTCATGGTCGCCCAATGATTCTCCGTGTTGTCGATCAAGCAAAAAAAGTTGCTGGTTTTGATGACCTTTGTGTTGCTACGGATGATGAGCGTATTGCAGAAGTTTGTCGTGCTGAAGGTGTTGATGTGGTTCTAACAAACCCAAATCACCCATCGGGTACAGATCGCCTAAGTGAAGTCGCACGTATCAAAGGTTGGTCAGCAGGCGATATTATTGTGAATGTCCAAGGAGATGAACCATTACTTCCCGCACAACTTGTACAGCAGGTGAGTCAGCTCCTGATTGATCATCCACAATGTGCGATGTCTACCTTATGTGAACCCATTCATCAGCTTGAAGAGTTTCAACGCGATAGTATCGTTAAAGTCGTGATGAGTAATCGCAATGAGGCATTGTATTTTAGCCGTGCAACCATTCCGTATGATCGAGATGGCGCTAAACAGGCTGAACAGCAACTGCATAATCAAGCTTTCCGTCATTTAGGCTTATACGCCTATCGTGTCAAATTGCTACAAGAGTATGTCACTTGGGAACAGGGGCAGCTTGAGAAATTGGAAAGCTTAGAGCAGCTTCGTGTGCTAGAAAATGGTCATCGTATTGCCATTGCTGTGGCAGAAGCAAACTTGCCTCCTGGTGTTGATACGCAAGCGGATTTAGATCGATTAAATGCAATGTCTGTGAGTTTATTTGAATAATATTATGGTCGATACTCAATCAACAGTGATTTACCCATGGCATGCACAAACGTGGGAATTGTTAAGTACCCGATTTCCAGAACTTGGGCATGGCCTATTATTTTACGGAAAGAAGGGCTGTGCGAAGAAAGAATTCGCGGAACGGTTTGTCGCTTGGGTATTGTGTTTGAATAAACAGCCTCATCAGGCGTGTGGTGAGTGTTCGAGTTGTCAGTGGTTACGGTCAGATACTCATCCAAATTATGTGCATATCACCACGGATGAAGATAATAAAAAACAAAACGCCAAAATTAAAATTGAAAAAATCCGAGAACTTTTGCCTTTTGTTCAGCAGACTGGTGAAGGCTGGCGCGTTGTAATGATTGAACCTGCTGAAGCGTTAAATACCGCATCCGCAAATGCATTGTTAAAAACTTTAGAAGAACCGGGTGAAAAAGTTGTCTTGATCTTGCTTGCAGATCATTATTTAAAACTTCCTGCAACGATTCGGAGTCGATTACAGCATTTTGCCTTGGACCGAATGACAGTTCAGGATGCACAAGCATTTGTACAACAACAGATCCCGGAGCTTGCAACGGAACAGGTCAAACTATTATTAAATCTTGCCAATGATATGCCACTGACAGCCATTGAGATTGAAAAGAGTGTGTGGTTGCAAAAACGAGCTTTATTTTTGAGTGATTGGCTTAAGTTGGTTGCTGAAAAAAATATGCCTTTAAATTATTCAAATAAGTGGTCTAAAGAACTGAATTTTTCTGAATTTATCACCATGTTTGAATATCTTTTAGCGGATATTGTGAATTTAAAATTGAATCAATCGTTAAAAAATGATGATTTAGATTTTAACGCATTGGCAGAGTTTTATAGTTTGGAAGCGCTATTTACACTTTATTCAGATTTGCAGCAAAAGAAATTAATGGTGGAACAAAATGTGCAAACACAATTGGTTCTCGATGAGTTATTCATTCAACTTATGAATGTTGCTTAAGTCATTTTAAAAAACAGAATTAATTTAGATTTTATTAAATAAGTTTTATTAAAATCTTAATAGATGCTTGTTTTTATTGAGTTTATGTAATTTTTGTATATAAATTGTTCGGGGCTCTTTAAACCTTATTAAAAGCATATAAAATGTGAGTTACTTCACAATAATATTAAAAAATAAGGAATATAGAGATGAAAACAACATTTATCGCGATTGCTTTATCACTTACCATGATACCAAGCATTACAAAAGCTGAACCAAAATTTGTATCCAATATTAATGGCTCATCTTTTGAAATTAATGCTTCAAATTTTGGGGCACAGGCATACGAGTGTGTTTATAGCTACTCCTTTAATCATCCTCAAAGTTCTGCTGGAAATCAGTTTAGTGGTAAGTTTTATATTGAGGCTGGAGTCAACAATATTTCAGTGATTACACGAAATACAGATCAAATGATTAGTAAGTTAAACTTTGATTATAAATGCACTGAAAAATGAAATGTCTAGATCTGAAATCTGATTAGATAAAAACCGCTCTTAAGGGCGGTTTTTTTTATGGCAAAAAATTTCCACTCCGAAGAATGTTAAAAATTCACATCTATTATTAAATATGTTATTTTTTCACATGGCGCTTTGCTATGTACTTTAGGGAATTTTGATATGCAAATAAAAACATTTTTAGTCGCTTTAAGCTTTCTTTCATTGAGTGGTTGTCAGACTTTAGACTCGGCCATGTCTGCAACAGATGGGATACTGAATAAAACTGGAGATATTTTGAGTGGTGACTTTCGCGGTTTAGGGCCAGCAAAGAAGGCAACCTTATCTGAAATATGGAAAGACTGGCAGCAAAATGAAATCACTGCAAAACGAAAATGGGATTCACAACGCCTTGAAGTACCGGGAATTATTACTCGTATTACTAAAACGGGTGAGATTATCTCTCAAAATCAGATTGCGATTATTTTTAAAGATCCAAGCAATGGGAAGTGCAAAGGGCAAGGACTTACCCGAGATGATTTGAAAGTAAATACAGACAAAATCAGTAATTTAAAAGTCGGCGATCGAATTGTCGTCACTGGTGTATTAGGTACAACAGAATCAAAGTGGGCGACCCAAGGCGAATGCTGGTTCTCATTTGATAAGGCAGAAATTGTAAAGGCGACAAAATAGTTTAAAAGAGATATAGCAAGCCAGTTTTGCTATATCTCTTTCATTCGCAATCTAATTGGGATGTTGTTATCGAGTTCTATAGCTTTTGCGATTGGAGCAGGCTAAGTCAAGTTTCATATTAGCCTTACCTAGCCGCTAAAGCATTCATCTCTATTCAGGTCAAGTCGTTTTTAGGCTGATCGATCTTTTTATTGGTTTATCTAAATTGCACTGAGATTTTAACTTACGTGATCAGGGTTTGTTTTTTGCTTAATTCGAGCAAAAGATGCATTAAAACCCATATCCGTCTATATTGCGGGCCTTTCTATTATCCTAATCATTCATAGTGCTGTCATAAGATTTTAAATAACGACTTATACAATGCACTATTTACGCTAATTGTAGCTATTTGGGTTGTTTTACAAGGCTTTTGCTGAAACAGCATTTGTTGTTTGCTTGATTGTTTTCTATAATCAGGTCATAAATAACGTATAGATCTTTATTGAACGGTCACCAATTGAAATTCTATAAATTTTATCAAAATGAATGATATTTTTTAGATTTATCAATGGTATAAAATTATTAGTGTTTTAATCGCTTAAGTATTTAACAGGGGAATGTTATGCAACCACAAATGATGGGCGGAATTATACAGGTCAATATTCCAGACAAAGCAACATTACAATCTAGTTTTATGCCTTTTGTTGTAGGCGGTGGCTTGTTCGTACCGACGAAACAAGCCGTTAAAATGGGACAGGAAGTTTTTGTATTGGCTACCTTACCTGAACAATCACAAAAAATTCCGTTAACAGGTAAAGTGATCTGGATTTCGCATAAGCAGACACATTTTAAGCCACAAGGATTTGCAATCCAACTTGTTGGTGAAAAAGGTGTGTATTATAAAAATGAAGCTGAAAAGTTATTAGCGGGTATGAAAGGCTTGGATCGTCCAAGTTATACGATGTAGTTGTAAATAGAATAGGAAGAAAGAGTGTTTGTTGATACGCATTGCCATTTAACCATGTTAGATCTAAGTCCTTATCAAGGGGATTTGGATCAAGCACTTGAACAAGCTCGACTTGCAGGTGTTTCTAAATTCATGGGGATTTCAGTTGATCTAGAAGATCATATTAAATTGGCAGAAATTGCAGCCCGACATGAGGATGTTGGTTATTCTGTAGGGGTGCATCCATGCGAAGATGAGCACATCATGGCACGTGCTACAACGGATTATCTCGTTAATCTTGCTCAGTCAGACAAAGTGTGGGCTTTGGGTGAAACCGGTCTAGATTATTATCACAGTACTGATTTTGTAGATGAACAGAAGCGCTGCTTTGCACGTCATATTGAAGCATCGAAAATCGTTAAAAAGCCTGTAGTGGTTCATACGCGAGCAGCAAAACACGATACTGTAGATATCATTCGAGCGGAACAATCTACACATGGCATCTTGCATTGTTTTACCGAAGACTGGGAAACGGCAAAGGCTGTGCTAGATTGCGGCTATTATATTTCCTTCTCAGGTATTGTCTCTTTCAAAAATGCGCAGGACTTGCGTGATGTGGCTAAAAAGGTACCGCTTGATCGCTTGCTCATCGAAACGGATAGCCCTTATTTAGCACCAGTACCATATCGTGGTAAAACCAATGAACCGAAATACGTTCCTTTTGTAGCAAAAGCGCTAAGTGATGTATATGATAAATCGGTTGAAGAGATTGGCATGATTACAACGCAAAATTTTGAGAATCTCTTAAATTTGAAATAAACGGTTTAGTTGTACTAGGAAAGAGAGTTATTACGTGAAAATGGATCGTCAAGCTCAGTTTAGAGCACGAGAAGTATTAATTTTTCAAATCGCGGAGCAACTCCTATTAGAAAATGGTGAAGCTGGCATGACGCTTGATGCTTTGGCAGCAGAGCTGGATCTTGCCAAGGGTACGTTATACAAGCATTTTCAGAGTAAGGATGAGCTGTATATGTTACTCATCATTCGTAATGAGCGAATGTTACTCGAGATGATTCAAGATACCGAAAAGGCTTTTCCAGAGCATTTGGCTTTCTTTATGCTGCATCATTTACATCATCCTGAGCGTACAGCGTTATTTCACCAAATTGAAGAACGTCTCTCGACCACTGGACAGGGTATTCAATTACTGTTTAGTGAGTTGTATAAAGTACGAAGACAGCGTTTGCGTATTATTATCCGAATGACTGAAAGTTATTTGCTCGATATCAATAGTACGATGACAACACGTGATTATCTTGCATCAGTTTGGTCGTTGACCTATGGGGCTGCGGTTATCCTGAACTCAAGTTTCTATCAGCGTTATTTGGGTTCGAGAGATACATTGCGTGTCGCTTATATAGAGCAAGCTTTAGCATTGCCAAAGCTACTTGAACAACCTGTTCCATAGTCGAAAATATAATGAAATCACCACAGAGATTACAAACAGGTTTTACGCTTATTGAGGTCATGGTGGTGATTGTCATTATGACAATTATGGCATCATTGGTCGTCTTGAATATTGGTGGAGTCGATCAACGCCGAGCGATGCAAGCCAGAGAGATGTTTATTCTGGATCTCAAAAAAATTAATAAAGAAGCGACCGATCAAGCCAAGGTATTCGCTTTAAATACTCAAAACGCTACTGATGTTGCACCATTTAGTTATAATTTATTTGAATATCATGATCAAAGCCGTGAACAAATTCAGCAGGCCGATCGTACTTGGCAACTTTATAAAGAGTTTAAAACACGTCAATTACCAGATCGTGTCTCTTTTAGTATTCAAAGCTTAGATGTTGAAAATTATAATAAAGCAAAAAATGAAGATTTATTGGGGGGCAGAGCGCCTCAGCTGATTTGGTTTGGGAATGGCGAGGTGAAACCTGTCCGGATCCAGTTTTATTATGAGCAGCAACCGATTGGCCACGAGTTTGCCTTAGATCACTTGGGTAAAATAGATGAAAATTAAATACTCAGAAGATCTTTCTTTGCGTTCTTACAACGTTAACCTTTGTACTCGAAGCATAGCTTCTCGTCTTTCAGAAGGACCGAGACCTGTTCACTTCGAGCATAGCTCTTTGTCTTCTTGCGGAGCTGTGCTTCTCAGGGAGAAACGTTGTTTCACTAATCCTGCAACTCGAAGCATAGCTTCTCGCCTTGCAGTAGATTTGAAACACCACACCTCAAGCATAGCTTTCGGTCTTGCAGCAGGGCCGAGCGGTGCTCGGCAGAGACCTGCTTCAGGATTTACCCTACTCGAAGTGATGGTGGCCTTGGCGATCTTTGCGGTTGCGGCAATTGCCTTAACTAAAGTTGCCATGCAGTACACACAGTCAACATCCAATGCGATCTTGCGGACCAAAGCACAATTTGTGGGAATGAATGAAGTCGCAATGATGGAAATTAATCAGGAATGGTTGGAAGGAACGCAATCAAAGCAAGTCACCTCTCAAGGTGAAACCTGGAAAATTGACAAAAAAGCCCAATCCACCATTAGCCCCAAGATACAGCGTATCGAATTGCAAGTCAGCTTATTTAATAATGAGCAAGGTAAGGTTGAGGCGGGTATTACCAATCTTGTGTTCTTTAACTATCCAGCAAAGGCTAGAACACAATGAAATATACACGCTCAGGATTTACCCTCGTTGAATTGCTGGTTGCGATTGCAATTTTTGCGGTACTTTCTATGTTGGGTTGGAAGGTTTTTGATTATTTATTAAAAGTAAAAGACCGTAATGCGGAGCATGAGTTGCACTTATTTGCATTGCAAGATGCCTATCAGCAGGTGTTAAGGGATAGTCTGCAAATTATTCCACTTACAGCGAATGATGGACGACAACTGCAAGCAGCTTTGCTATTAAATGATCGAAGTTTTGTATTTAGTAAGGCAGGTGTTTCGGATCCATTAAAGCAAGGGCTGTCACCCTATGAGCGTATAGAATATCGTTATGATTCTGCACAGAAGAAAGTATATCGACTGAAATATTCGAATCTCAATATCCCGAATCGTGTACAGCCTGTTTCAAGCACCTTACTGGAAAATGTAGATCAATTTAAAGTACTGGTTTTGAACCCACAAGAATTGACGCAATGGCCAGAAAATAGTGATCCAAACAATATTGCTGAGCTTAAAAAATTGCCGCTGGGTATCAAGATACAGCTGACCGTTGCAGGTACAGACTATGAATGGATTTATAGCTTGTTGAATACGCAGGCGTATTTGCAGGCGATAGGAAATTCAAATGCCACGGGTGGAGGTACAAATCCACCAAATAATAAAGATGGATCAAATTCATCCAATCCTACTCAACTTCCAACCCAATGAGCAAGAGGCATATTCAGTGATTAGAAAAGCTCAACGTTATGGAGTTGCTCAGCGTGGCATTGCATTATTAACTATTCTGGTGATGGTTGCTTTGGCAACGATTCTTGCTGCGACCATTGCTAAACGACAAACCAATACCTCTGAAAATACAGGGTATCTGATGCGTCAAGATCAATCTTTACTGTATGCAAAAAGTGCTGAGGCCTTCTTCTCTGAACTCTTGATTCAAGATAGTGATAATGGAAGCAGTATTGATCATCTGCAAGAAAATTGGGCCAAACCTATGCCTCCATTTCCTGTTGAAGATGGCTCTGTTTCTGGACGGTTAATGGATGAGTCAGGCAAGTTCAATCTTAATAATTTGGTTAAAGCAGATGGAAGTCAAGTGGATGACTCTGCCCGTCGTTGGTTTGAGAAGTTGCTACAACGGGTTGGCTTGCCAGCAGAATTGAGTCAAGCGGTAATTGATTGGCAGGATGTCGATGATGAAACGACTGGGGCAATGGGTGCTGAGAGTAATTATTACCAAGGATTAGATCCTGCATATTTGGCGCCGAATACCAAGTTTCATAGTGTGGAAGAGTTGAAGCTAGTCAGAGGCTTTGAAGGAAAAAATTACGATTTGATCAAGCCCTATGTCACAGCGTTGCCAGAACAAACCAAAGTAAATATGAATACGGCACCAGCATTATTGCTTGCCAGTATTGATCCGAAAGTTGATGTTAAATCAGTTGAACAAGAGCTTAAAACCAAGCAAGTGAATTTGACCTATTTCAATAATGTTGATGATTTATGGAAATTAAGTGCTTTTTCTGGCATAGATGAGCAAAATAAAACAGATGCTGCTGCTTTGTTGGATAGTAAGTCTAATTATTTTACTGCACAAATTGAAGTTGTTTTAAGCGAACGGAAACGACAATTTACAAGCGCTTTGGTTCGGAAAGATAAGCAAGTCTTTGTATATTCAAGAAGTCTTTCGCCTTTTTACTGAGTTTTGATATTGGTTTATCAAATGGTGACAAGATTTAAAATCAATCCCAATGCACGTTTTTTTGCTTTATAATAAAATCCGTTTGCAGATAAAGATTAGCTTGGTGCATGTTAATTCGTAAATTGTTTAAATTTGAAAATGCTCATATTGTACGTAACTGTACATCGGATCGCTGTAAGCGTTCGATTCATGGGCATAGTTATAAAGTTGAATTATTATTAAAAGCGTCAAAGCTCGATCACGGACAAATGGTTTATGATTTCGGCTTACTCAAAGGCGTGATCAAAGAGTTGTATGATAGTTTTGATCATGCAATTTGTTTTTGGCAGAAAGATGATCCTGCCTATATTGATGCATGTAAAACATTCAGTGCGCGTTGGATCGGTTTGCCTGTTTCACCATCGGCAGAACAGTTTTCACGTATTTTCTTTTATCTTGCTCAGCAGGTATTAAACTCAACAACCACTCAAAATGGTGAGGGTGATGTTGAAGTTTATTCTGTGATCGTACATGAGACAGAAACGGGTTATGCTCAAAGCTTTCAAGAAGATATCGATAATGAGCAAATGGGTGCGTTGAGCCTAGATCAAATCGTATTTTCAGAGCAAGTACAGGCTGAATGGAGTGATGTTCAGATGTATGAAAACCTGAAAAAAGGAATCAAGTTCCAAAATCCAAACGTAGAATTACAAGTTAATATTTGAGTGCTTTTCACCCAAGTGAGTGAACTTCTTTTCAAGGAATATGGATGCAATTTACTGAACAGCAACAGGACAAATTAAGTAAAGTTCAGTTGGACGAGTCTTGGAAAATCTCATTGTCAGAGTTTTTACTTAGTCAAAAAATGGATAACTTACGTGAGTTTTTACAACAAGAAAAACTTGCACAGAAAACGATTTATCCACCAAGTAAACAGATTTTTAATGCGATGAATACAACGCCGCAAAGCGCTGTTAAAGTCGTGATTTTAGGACAAGACCCATATCATGGTCCGAATCAAGCCAATGGTTTGAGTTTTTCGGTACAAAGAGGGGTTGCATTACCGCCGTCTTTACGTAATATTTTTCATGAGTTACATACGGATTTAGCCGTGCCTGTTTCACGTCATGGTGATTTGAGCAAATGGGCGGAGCAAGGTGTGCTGTTACTTAACAGCGTACTGACGGTAGAAGCTGCACAACCGACTTCACATCAGAAACAGGGATGGGAAGACTTCACTGATGCAGTCATTGATGTATTAAATGAACAGCGTGAACATATCGTCTTTATTTTATGGGGAGCTTATGCTCAACGTAAAGGTCAACGCATTGATCGTAATAAACACCTTGTGCTAACGGCAGCACATCCATCACCACTTGCTGCGAATCGTGGTGGTTTTTTCGGCTGTAAAGTATTTTCTAAAACCAATCAATATTTGAAACAACATGGCATTGAGCCTATAGACTGGCAATTGGACGCATAATGACTTCTCCTGATTTAAATAGCTATCATCCAGATTTAGTTATTGAACATGCAAAAAATGGTTGGCGAATCATTCGTCTTAATCGACCTAAATCTTTGCATGCTTTAGATGAGCCAATCGTAAGTGCTCTACTTCAAGTTTTTGAAGATTTTCACGTAGATGAAACTGTTAAAGCAATTTGGTTTGATTCGACAACACCAAAAGCATTTTGTGCAGGTGGAGATGTACGTAAATTACGCCAGTTGGTGATTAATCAGGAAGTTGATGCAGCGAACTTGTTCTTCCAGCAAGAATATGCGCTTGATTTACTGTTGCATAATTATGCCAAACCAATCGTCGTTTGGGGTGAAGGTTATGTCATGGGTGGTGGGCTTGGTCTATTTATGGCTGCGCCATTCCGTCTAGTCACACCATATTCACGTTTGGCAATGCCAGAAATCAATATCGGTTTATACCCTGATGTGGGGGCAAGCCGTTTCTTGGCTGATCGTGGTCAAATTGGTTTGTTTACTGGCTTGACGGGTTCCATCATGACGGCAGCGGGTGCATTTAGCATTGGTTGGGCAACACATATTTGTGAAGCGCAGCGTGATAATGTGCTTCAAAAAGTCTTGAATGTCGATTGGAACCATTATCCAGCAGGTGCATTCAGAGCCATTGATGACACTTTAAATAGTTTGCATCGCCCAGTTGCTTCTGGTCCATTACAAAACTCAATTGATGTAATTCATAGCGTATGTCGTGGACAAAGCTTTGAATATGATTATCAATCCATTATTGGTTTGAGTGATGCAAGTAGTGATTGGTTGCGTCAAGCTAGTGAAAACTTGCAAAAAGGCTCTCCAAGCACAGCTGCGATCACATGGCTGTTATGGCAATGGGGTAAACAAGGTCATGCATGGGATGAGGTGTTTGCATTAGAAGCACAGATTTCTGATTGGAAGATTCGTCATCCTGACTTTGTTGAAGGTGTTCGTGCTCGTTTGGTTGATAAAGACTTGTCGCCAGAATGGAAAGCAACTGAGCAATTAAGCTTAAAAAGTATATTAGGTGACTGTGCTCCTGTGACCAATATTGAGAGCTGGAATGCTTTATTAAAGCAATACGGTGTAATTGCCTGATTGTTATGAGTTCTGAAAATTTTAATGATGAATATTGGATGCAGCTTGCCTATGAGCAGGCTGCATTAGCAGCAGCGCAGGGGGAAATACCCGTCGGGGCAATTCTGGTCAGCAATGGACAGGTAATCGGTGCTGGATATAATGCGCCAATTAAATTGTCAGATCCAACCGCGCATGCAGAAATACAAGCTTTACGTGCTGCCTGTCAGTCTTTGAATAACTATCGCTTGCCCGATGATACAACACTTTATGTAACGCTTGAACCTTGTACTATGTGTGTGGGTGCATTAATTCATGCACGGATACAGCGTGTGGTTTTTGCTACGACTGAACCCAAAGCAGGTTCATTGGTGAGTGCTAGACAACTGCTTGAAAGTGGTTATTACAATCATAAATTTGTCTTTGAACAAGGCTGCCTGCAAGCGCAATGTTCATTGCAGTTGAGTAATTTTTTCAAACAAAGAAGAAATGAAAAGAAGAAAATCCGTTCGTCAAAAACGTCCTTAAATGATTAAAAATGCCATATGAGTTGTGGCAAACTAAGCCTCCGATGATTTTGGGTCACATCAAAAGGCGAACTTATGCGTAATGCAATCACCGTACAAAAAGAATTTAACGCACCGATTTCTGAAGTTTTTGACTTGCTGTCAAAACATGCCACCTATAACAAGGCATTTGCACCTTTACAGGTTGTACGTGTCAAAGATTCTGCTGATCCAAAACGTCCTGATGGTATCGGCTCAGTTCGTCGTATGGGCTTTGGTCCAATCAAACCACTTCAAGAAGAAATTACTTTATTGGAAGAAAATAAACGTATTGAGTATAAATTAATCAACAACCCTTTGGTGAAACATCACTTGGGGCAAATTGATTTTAAAGAAATCACTCCTTTTATTACTTTGGTGACGTATAAGATTGAATTTACAGCAAAAGCACCTTTAGTAAGCAAATTAGTTCTTGCACAACTCAAAGCAGCGATTACACTAGGTTTTTCAAAATTAGCCAAATCAGTTGCTACATAAGAGATGGGAATGACAGTTCATATAATTACGATTGATGGTCCAAGTGGTTCAGGTAAAGGAACATTGGCTGCAAAAATTGCCGCACATTATGGTTTTAATTTATTAGATTCTGGTGCGTTATATCGTTTACTTGGATTGTCATTGTTCCAACGTGGTCTACTGGATCAGATTGATGCACATTTAGATGAATGTGTTGAATGCGCTACACATTTGGATATCGAGTTTCAGTCCTCAGAAGCTGTGACAAAGATTCTTCTGGAAGGTGTTGATGTCACCAATACAATTCGCACTGAACAAGTGGGAGAGTATGCGTCTAAAGTTGCAACTGTTCCTGAATTAAGAAAGGCATTATTTGCGCGTCAGCGTGCATTTATACAAGCGCCAGGCTTAGTGGCAGATGGGCGCGACATGGCAACTTCGATCTTTCCAGAAGCTCAAGCCAAGATTTATTTAACGGCTTCGGCCGAGTCTCGTGCTGAACGACGCGTAAAACAGTTGCAGGGCATGGGTCTTGATGCTAAAATAAGCGACATTTTATCTAACATACAGGCTAGAGATAAAAGAGATATGGAGCGTACAGTTGCTCCACTTAAGCCCGCTGAGGATGCTTATGTCATTGATAGTTCTACAATAGGCATCAATGAAGTGTTTCAGTTGATGGTTGACTATATCAATAGCCGTATAAAATAGATACACAATTTTTTTATCAGTTGAAGCATTGCTTGATCAGATTTTTTGGACAATGTAACAACTTAACTAAACCGGCCTTGTCTGATCCAAGACCGCGGACTTTATCAGGTATATCATGACCGAATCTTTTGCAGCCCTCTTTGAAGAAAGTGAATTAAACCTCAACGTTGAAAAGGGTGCAGTCATCCAAGGTACTGTTGTTAGTATCGATTCTGACTGGGTTACTGTTGACACTGGCCTTAAATCTGAAGGCGTAGTTGACCGTGCTGAATTTTTAAATGAACAACGTGAACTTGAAGTTCAAGTTGGCGATACTGTTGACGTAGTTGTTGAAGCGCTTGACAACGGTATGGGTCAAACAGTTTTATCACGTGAAAAAGCGAAACGTGCTGAAACTTGGACTAAACTTGAGAAAATCTTTGAAGACGGCGAAATCGTTACTGGTGTTATCTCTGGTAAGGTTAAAGGCGGTTTCACTGTTGACATCGGTCCTGTACGTGCATTCTTACCAGGTTCTTTAGTTGACACTCGTCCTATCCGTGACACGACTCACCTTGAAGGTAAAGAGTTAGAGTTCAAAGTAATCAAACTTGATGCTAAACGTAACAACGTTGTTGTATCTCGTCGTGCAGTTATGGAAGCTGAATCTTCAGCTGACCGTGAAGCATTGCTTGCTCAACTTGAAGAAGGTCAAACAGTTACTGGTACAATCAAGAACCTTACAGATTACGGCGCGTTCGTTGATCTTGGTGGTATTGATGGTCTTCTACATATCACAGATATGGCTTGGAAGCGTATCAAGCATCCTTCAGAAGTTGTTGAAGTTGGTCAAGAAGTTACAGTTAAAGTACTTAAGTTTGACCGCGAGCGTAACCGCGTATCTTTAGGTCTTAAGCAATTAGGCGAAGATCCATGGTTAGCGATCATGAACCGTTATCCTAAAGGTTCTATCGTTAAAGCACGTGTTACTAACTTAACTGACTACGGTTGTTTTGCTGAAATCGCTGAAGGCGTTGAAGGCTTAGTACACGTTTCAGAAATGGACCACACGAACAAAAACATCCACCCATCTAAAGTTGTTCAGATTGGTGATGAAGTTGATGTTATGGTTCTTGAAGTTGACGAAGAACGTCGTCGTATTTCATTGGGTATCAAACAAACTCGTGCTAACCCATGGGAAGAGTTTGCTAAAGCAAATGAAAAAGGCGAAAAAGTTTCTGGTACGATCAAATCAATCACTGATTTCGGTATCTTCATCGGTTTATCTGGTGGAATCGACGGTCTAGTACATTTATCTGACATTTCTTGGAACGAACAAGGCGAAGAAGCTATCCGTCGTTACAAGAAAGGTGACACAGTTGAAGCAGTTATCTTATCTGTTGACGCTGAAGGTAACCGTATCAGCCTTGGTATCAAGCAATTAAACAGCGATCCATTCAATGACTTCTTGGCTGCGAATGAACGTGGTGCTTTAGTTAAAGGTACTGTGACTGCTGTTGATGCTAAAGGTGCTACAGTTAAATTAGCTGATGACATCGAAGCGACTCTTAAAGCTTCTGAAATCAACCGTGATCGCGTTGAAGATGCAACTAAATTCTTAGAAGTTGGTCAAGAAGTTGAAGCGAAGATCATCAATGTTGATCGTAAATCTCGCTCTATCAACTTGTCTATCAAAGCGAAAGACGAAGCTGAAGAGAAAGAAGCGGTGAACACTGTTCGTCAAGCTGCTGCAACTCAACCAGCAGACAGCAATGGTCCTAAGACTATTGGTGACTTAATTAAAGCTCAAATGAAGTAATTTGTTGAAAGGTACGTTTCTTGTAACAGAGATGTACTTTTTATACAAAAATACTGCAAACGGTAGCGTAGTAATTATATACTGCGCTACCGTTTTGTATTTAAACAGGTTATTATTAAAAACATTGAAAAGTAGCAATAATTAAAGAGGTCATCAATGACTACTGAAGCACTTAATAAATCTGATTTAATTGAACGGATTGCACTTAAAAACCCACACTTAGCTGAGCCTTTGGTTGAAGATGCAGTTAAGATTATGATTGATCAAATGATCGAAGCACTTTCAAGTGGTGATCGTATTGAAATCCGTGGTTTTGGAAGTTTTGCTTTACATCACCGTGAGCCACGTTTAGGACGTAACCCTAAAACAGGTCGATCTGTTGATGTTGCGGCGAAAGCAGTTCCACACTTTAAACCTGGTAAAGCACTTCGTGATGCAGTAAACGAATCTGGTGAATAAGAATTGAGGTGTTTATGCGTTATGTATTAATTGCATTACTTGTTGCCATTTTTGGTTATTCACTCGCTCTGGTTCTTCAAAATCCAGCTGAACTACAAGTAGATTTATTATTTACCCAAGTTCCAGCAATGCGTTTAGGTCTTCTCCTTTTATTGACTTTAGCATTAGGTATTGTGGTTGGTTTATTACTCGGTGTTCAAGTTTTCCGAGTTTTCCAAACTAGCTGGGAAATTAAACGACTTCGTAAAGACATTGACTATCTACGCAAAGAGCAAATTCAGTTGGCACAACAAGCTGCCGCAGACGCTGCTGCAAGTGTAAGACATGAAAAAACAGTGTTGGATATTAATCCTGAGAGTCAAACTCGTACGCCACTGTAATTAAGAATATTTATAGGGTTGTAAAGTCTGAAGATTTTAGAACCCCATTAAATGGCCCTTTATTGGATTTAAAGGGCCATTTTTTATGGAAAGCCTAAATATCTTAAAGTAGCAGTAATGAGCATGGCCACGAGAATAACAACGATGAGTGAATATTTTTTCCACGCAAAAATGATTGCAACGAAAACGCCAATGATTTTACTGATGCCACTAAAATGGGTTTCAGTAAAAAGTGTATTAAACACTGCTAGGGTAAACAGTAGGACACAAGCAGAATCAGCCAGTAGTTGTTTATGATGCTCTTTGAATGTCATCCGATTGGCTAAATAAAAACCTGAGTAGCGAATCAAATAGGTACCAAGCGCAAGCACAACAATTCCAACGAAGATATAACTTTCACTATATTTCATTTTGACTTGCCTTTTAATAGTAGACCTAACATGGAAATAAGTACGGGTAAGCCTGTTGGCAGTAAGGGAATTGATGCCAGAGATAATGAGCTGCCTAAAAATACACGGTGTCGTGTGGTTTTATTCTTAAGCATAGGCAAGATTAATGCGAAAAGAATGGCAGGAAATGCAGCATCAATACCAAATACGTAGATATCAGGAATGTTTTTACTTAATAGATAACCTATAAAAACACCAATTGGCCAGAGAATAGCAATCCCTAATCCACACATCCAATATGCTTTTTGCTTGGCTTGATCTTCTTGTTGGCTCAATCCAAACATGACGCTTTCATCATTCATAATATGGCAGGCAATAAATCGATAAGCATTCTTTTCAATAAATGTTGCAACGGATAAACCAAATGGTAGATGGCGTAGGTTGATCAATATACCAGTCAATGCTGCAAAAATAGGATTGGTACCCGTTGCAACCATACCAATAAATGTAAATTCTGCAGCGCCAGCGAGTACTGTGAGTGATAGCAGCAAAGGAATCCACATCGGTACATCGAAGCTTGCAGCAACTGAACCCAAGGAAATGCCCACAATTCCTGTTGCAACTGAAATCAGTACGATGGCTTTGATTAGATTAAATTGTTCTTTATCTTGCATCATTGGTTTCTATATCAAACGAACGTACGATATAATAGATTAATTTTATATCGTTCGTCAAAACGAACATTCGTTTTTTATGGTGTTATATGAGTTTGCCAATTGAAATCGTCGCAAAAGGATTGCAAAGAGAAAGACAGAAGTCTGGGTTATCTTTAGCAGAAGTTGCCCGTCGAGCGGGTATCGCGAAATCGACGCTGTCTCAACTGGAAGCAGCTCAAGGTAATCCAAGTCTGGAAACTTTATGGGCCTTATGTGTTGCTTTAGATATTCCATTTGCGAAATTGATGGAATCAAATATTGCACAAACTCAAGTAATTCGTTTTGGTGAAGGACCATCGGTCAGTTCTGAAATCGCACATTATCAGGCAATTTTATTAGCCAATTGTCCAACCGGCGCTAGACGGGATGTATATATATTAACGACACAACCGGGTGAACCACGTTGCAGTCAGCCACATCCAATTGGTAGTGTTGAACATATTATTATTATGAAAGGGCGAGCAAAAGTCGGGTTGGTTGCAGAACCTATTTTGTTGAATGAAGGGGATTATATTTGTTATCCCGCAGATCAAGCGCATATCTTTGAAGCTCTGGAAGTAGATACCAGAGCGATCTTGATATCGGAGCAAAGATAAAGATCATTTCATCATTTTGGAAAAGCTTTTTTGTATTATGATGATTTTCTTGCTTTGTTCATTCTACTAATCACTTTATAATTAGCCGATTTTTATGTGATGGAACTAGATTCGTGAGTATTATTGTTGCCCTAGACGCAAAAAGCCAATATGACGCCTTAACAATTGTAGATCAGCTTGATCCGTCACTTTGTCGTGTCAAAGTAGGCAAAGAGCTTTTTACTCATGAAGGTCCATCAATCGTTAAAAACTTTCAGGACAGAGGTTTTGAGGTTTTTCTTGATTTAAAATTTCACGATATTCCGAATACGACTGCTCAAGCAGTGTGTGCTGCTGCAGACCTCGGTGTATGGATGGTGAATGTGCATGCATCGGGTGGTCGTAAAATGATGGAAACCTGTGTAGAGCGACTTAAAGCGGGTAATTATTCAACTCAATTGATCGCAGTAACGGTTCTGACCTCAATGGGGCGGGAAGACTTACGTGATCTAGGTTTGGATATAGAACCTGTTGAACATGTAAAGCGTTTAGCAAAACTTACTCAAGAGAGCGGATTAGATGGTGTCGTGTGTTCAGCACAAGAAGCCAAGATCCTTCGTGAAATGTTAGGACAAGAGTTTGCATTGGTTACGCCGGGGATTCGCCCCGAAGGTTCAAATGCAGATGATCAAAAACGTATTGTAACGCCAAAGCAAGCAATGCAAGATGGATCAACGCATTTAGTCATCGGTCGCCCAATTACCAAGGCTGAGAATCCAACTGAGATGTTGAAATCAATCTTGGCCTCAATCTAATAAAGTACGATTTTAAAATTTCATACTTAAAAATAAGCTGATTAAGAGTGGTGCGAGAAGTGACAAGATCAATCCACTCATCATGGCATGTGGGACATAATGTGTGCCACATGATTGTTTTACCATTGCAAGAGTCACATCCATTGACGTTGCACCTGCACTTGAAATAGCAGAGCGTGGAAAACGCCAACCCAAACAATACATCAATAAAATCGCAAAAATTTCTCTAAACAAATCCGTTAATAAAGCAATCCCACCCAGTTTGGCTGAGTGTAACTCAGTGAATAAAATCCCTGACATTGAATACCAGCCATAACCTTGGGCTAGGGCCATGACTTCATTGAGACCATAATCATTGGATAAAATGAAATAATTTAACAGAGCTGCCAAGCATGAACCAACAAATGCAGCCACCGGAACCAGCAAAATTTTCCAGCTTAACCAGCTACGATCAAATTGGGTAAAAGCCAATTCGACTCCAATTAAAAAGATAAAAACCAGTAACAAGTACCAACTATTAAAGGTCATTTGAAGTTCTGAGGCGTTCACTAGCATACCTAAAACAATCCCGACTGCTAGAGCTAAAAATGCTTTGCCGATATTCTTTAGGGCATTTAAAAATAGGTGTAATGAAATTTTGCCTTGTACGCTTTGACGATCAATCAGTTTGTAGGTGATCAAGCAAATAAAGAATGAACCCACCGATGTAGTAAAGGCAATCAGTAATGCAGGCGGAAGAATGGCAGTTGGATTCTCAATATGGTTGAGCGCTTGAGTGAGTTCAAAAGCCACGCTGATGAGTAAGATATAAGAAAAATAAGGCAGAATTTTAAATACGAATTGTTTTAGTAGTTGTGAAAGATGGGGAGCTAAAAAATAGCCTAAACTGAGGCAGGCAAAAATTTGTAAGATTAAAACAAGAGAGGTCATACAATCTGAAAGTTGAAAGTGCTGATTTATTATGCAGGGAAATCCGATACTTGAATAGATTTATATATCATTTGATATAGAAAGTTTTGAAGATAAACGGATAACAATAAACTTGGGGGCTGCTGGGTAGATGATTATGTTGTCACTTAGATAGATGGCATATAAATACAGTATCTTATACAGCTATGAATATCCTGTTAGCTGAAATATACTTTTAGCAGTAAAAGAGGTGGATGATTTGTGACAGCAGCTAAGATTCAAAAAGTGGCATTAGAACGTTTTGCAAAACAGGGTTTTGCAGCAACATCGTTAAACGAGATTGCGACTGATGTTGGGATAAAAAAGCCTTCGATTTATGCACATTTTAAGAATAAGGACGAATTGTATCTGAGCTTGATTCCAATCATGATTGATGAAGAATTGGGACATGCCAAGGTTGTGTTGCAAGGCGGAGAAAAAATCCAGCAGCAATTACTGCATTACTTTGAAAGTATCGAACAGCGTTTTGATGCATCATACGGTGTTCAATTTTGGATGAATGCATTAATTAGTCCGCCTGTACATTTATATGATCAGGTAATTGAACCGATGCATGTCTTTATGGCGGAACTGGAAAATGTATTTTCACAAGCCATTCAAGGCTCAATTTTAATGAAAAATAAGCATCAACTGGATAGTGTTGCTCTGGCTCGTGTATGCATGAGCTTTGTCGATGCCTTACAAAGTGAATTGATCTATGGTGGGCGAGAGAAGTTTCACCTCAGATTGGATGCTATCTTAAAAGCATTAAATATTCTGATCAGCGCCTAAGTTCAGACACTGATCAAGTGTAATTTCTTTATTCTGTTTCTACTCTAGCAAATGATTCGCGCTGTTCTAGCGCAGCATAAAGACATAAGCCCAGAGCGATAGCACCACAAATAAACAAGCTGCTTGGAAGTAGGCTGACATTGATTTCTATTAAGCTCACAACAAAGCCGATCAGTGCCGCGAAAGCATATTGTAGTAAGCCCATTAATGAGGATGCAGCCCCCGTTAAATGCTGTGGGCTTTGCTGCATGGTTAATGCCGTCAAATTGCCAAAAATGAATCCAGTCGACCAGATGCTTAATCCTAAAAGTGCAATGTATTGCCATAAACTTAAGTCATAAAAATATAGGCTGAGCATCAAAATAAAACTAGAACCGCTGAATAGACACATACCGATGACGAGCAATTGTTGAGCTGACCAACGTTTGAGTAACAGGATTGAAGTTTGTCCTAGAATAATTAAGCCAATCGCATTCGCTGCAAATAAGGTACTAAAACTTTCATTGTGAATATGGTAGTGCTGAATAAAAATAAAAGGCGATTGGCTGAGGTAAACAAAGAAAGCACCTAAGATAAATCCACCAGCAAGCGTATAACTGATAAAGCTTTTATTCAGGCAAAGTGTTTGATAGCTGTTTTTGATCGCAGTGAATTGTAATGCTTGTCGATATTGAGGTTTCAATGTCTCTGGAATGGCTTGATTTCCCCATAGCCACAGGATGGAACCAAGCACTGCCAATGTATAGAAAATCAAGTGCCAAGAGCCAATACGTAGGATCAAGCTACCCAGTAAGGGGGCAAGAATCGGTACAATCATCATGACTTGCATCAAAATAGAGAAATTTTTGGCACTGGTTTTAGCATCGCATACATCAGAAATAATTGCTCTTGGAGCCACGAGACCTGCTGATGCACCTATTGCTTGTAAGAAACGTGCAGCCAGTAACCACTCAATCGTTGGTGCGATGGCTGCCAATATTGATCCTAAGATAAAAACAGCAATTCCGATCAGTAATGGATTACGGCGACCAAAGCGATCAAGCAATGGACCATAAATCCCTTGACCAATGGCGAGTCCAATCAGAAATACCGACAGGGTGAGTTGTATATGACCTGGCGTTGTCGAAAAACTTTCTGCAAGTAGTGGAAATGCCGGCAAATAAATATCAATCGCCAATGCATCCAAGGCGGTAAAAAGGGAGAGCAATAGTAACAAAGACCAACTGATCTTTGTGACGGGAGGAGCAGCGTTCATGTTTTGTGTACTCTTTCGAGGGGAACAATATTTATTTTAACTACCTAACGGTAGGTAGTTAAAATATTAGCATGATTATTTAGGACTTGTATAGAGGAGAACAGAGGGATTTAAATCAGGTCCATAAAGCGTTGAAATAAAAAAACACCTTTAAGCTTTTAAAGGTGTTTTTGATATTTGGAAAAATTCAGCTATTTCTGCTTAAGCAGCATGGTTTTTTGAATTAACCGCTGCGCTGATAAAATTATAATCAGCAACATTGACTTTACGTGTCTCTAGCCAATATCTCCATGTATATGTTGGCCATAAAGAAAAGTTCTTACCATCTGCTGCTTGATACCAACTGCTACAGCCACCTGCTTGCCAAACGGTACCTTTGAGCTGATCTTGAACACGTTCATTGAACTGGTCTTGAACTTCGTGCTTGATCTCAACCGCTTGTGTACCTGTTTTATCAACGGTTTGGATCAATTGTAGAATATAGTTGACCTGAGACTCGATCATGAAAATCACAGAGTTATGGCCAAGAATGGTATTTGGTCCAAGTAACTGGAACAAATTCGGGAAGTTCTTGGTGCTCACACCATAATAGCTTTCCGCACCATCTTTCCATGCTTGCTTAAGTTCTATGCCGTTACGGCCAACGCAATTGAAATGCTTTAAGTAAATGCGTGGATCAGTAATAAAGCCAGTACCATAAATCAAGCAATCAATTTGACGTTCTTTACCATCTTTGGTGATGATACCGTTCGCTGTAATTTCCTGAATAGCATCTGTCACCAATTCAACATTTTTACGATTGAAGGTTGGGAAGTACTTATTTGAAATAAGAATACGTTTACAGCCCATGACAAAATCTGGTGTCAATTTTTTCGCAAGCGCTTTATCTTTCACTTGATAGCGAATAAAGGCTTCAGCAAGTTTTTGACCATATTTCATAATCTGTGGTTGTACGATTGGTACAACACGCGATTCATTAGTCCAATAGAGACGGGTTCGATGAATCTGGCGATAAATATTCGATGCTTTAAATAAGCTTTTACTTAGCTGAGAATATTTACGTTCATCACGTGGAATGACCCAAGCTGCGGTGCGTTGGAACACATAAAGTTGTTTTACTTCAGCTGCAATTTCAGGAATATATTGAATCGCGCTACCACCAGTACCGATTGAAACGACTGCTTTGCCGCTTAGATCGTAATTGTGATCCCATTGTGAAGAATGGAACACTTTACCTTTAAATTTCTCAATGCCTTTGATATGGGGGATTTGTGGCACATGTAGAGGGCCAGACGCAAAGATGACAAATTGAGCCTCAAGAGTTGTCTGGTTTTTAAAATCTAGCGTCCACACATTGCGGTTTTCGTCAAACTCGGCATTGGTCACTTCGTGATTGAATTTGCAATAATCTCGAAGACGGTATTGTTCGGTAATATTTTGAATATAATCAAAAATTTCATCTGCCTCAGCATAGCGTTTTGACCAGTCTGTTTTGGGTGCAAATGAAAGGGAATACATATGTGATTGAACGTCACACGCTGCGCCAGGATATTGGTTTTCTCGCCATGTACCGCCAACATCGTTGGTTTTTTCTAAAAGTACAAAATCATTGATTTGACTTTGTAATAGTCGAATAGCCATCGCTAAGCCACCAAAGCCCGCACCAATAATTGCAACTTTTGTTTTTTGAATCGCATTTTTGGTTACATCACGCATAGTCTACGTCCTACACAGCTAAATTTTGTGCAAGTTTAACGGTTTTGACGAGATTAAATATGATTGTATAGACGTAAAACTTGATCATTTCGGCAATTCATTTGCACAAGGTTTTATAGTAAAACATTAAAGTTTTGAGAACTGCATTCGGACTTATGAAGAGATCTATCCTCGGATTGATGTATTTGATTCAGGGCATGCGTCATGTCGGGATCGACGTGGATGCACGTTTAGCCAATATGGGAATACAGGCCGATGCTTTAGATCCTAGTTCAATTATTCCAGATGAGATTGAATGGGATATTTTGCAGCATATTAGTCAGGATATTTCACCTGAACAAGGTTTATTTATCGGACAACATTATGCCTTAGCGGGTTATGGGCCTTTCCTGATGCTATTGGTTACGAGTGATACTTTGCATAAGGCCCTATTAAATGGGGTTCAGTATCAGCAACTGACTCATCTTTTTGGTTCATTGCAGCTAAAGATCGAAGATGACTTGATCCATTTACTGTATCGACCGATTGATTTAAGTATGCATTTAGGTCAATTGAGAGCACAATGCGAAATCTCGGGCACTTATAAGTTTTTACAAGATATCTTTAAGATGATGGGACTTGAAGTTCCTCAAATTCAAATTGAACTGCCATTTCATCGGCCTAAAGACTTAACACTGCTTGCAGCATATCAAGATTACTATGGGCAAGATGTCAAATTTGGATGTGCGCAAGCTGCTTTTATTTTAGAAAATACACAAATTTTAAACACAAAAATTCCGTCTGCCGATATTTTGACGTATCGCATTTATGAAGAAAAATGCCTACAGGATATTCAACATTTAGAAAAAACTGCCAGTCTCAAATTGACGGTGGTTGAGTATGTTGAGGATTATCTGGAAATGCAAAATGGAGTGATTCCAAGTATGGCGGAAACAGCCTGCGCATTGGATATTCCTGAGCGTACTTTGCGGCATCAATTGCAGCAAATGCAGACCAGCTATAAAGAAATTCGCGAAAGATTAATCAAACAGAAGGCAATAAAGTTCATTGAAAACAGTTCATATTCAATCGAACAGGTGGCCGAAATGTTGGGTTATTCTGAGCCTGCAGCATTTAATCATGCCTTTAAAAGATGGTTTGGACTGAGCCCTCGTCAATATAATCGAAATCATTAAATGATTAAAAATGGTACATTATGATGTTTAAACTCTATGATAATTAAGCCTAAAATCTAATGTCATTGAACGGAATGTTCGATATAATTTTCACCAATTAAAATTGCAATAACACCTTATGTCAAATTCTAAACCAGACTCACATAGCACTGCATTTATCCCAACATCACCTGCCGAGCGTTATGCTCAAGCAATTGAGTCAGGACAATTCATGCCAGATGAAGCACAAGCTCAGGCTGTGCAAGAGTTAGATCGAGTATGGAAAGAGTTACACACTCGCTATAAGGCTTCAAAGAAAGCATTTCGACGTTTCCGTCGTCAGACTTATCCTAAAGGCGTTTATATGTGGGGTGGTGTAGGTCGTGGAAAAACGTGGCTAATGGATCAGTTCTATGAATCTGTACCATTCCGCCGTAAAACACGTATGCATTTCCATCATTTTATGCAACATGTACATAAAGAGTTGAATAAACTTTCTGGCCAACGTAACCCTTTAGATTTGGTTGCTGATCAAATTTATAAGAATGCCGTTGTCATTTGTTTTGACGAATTTTTCGTATCGAATGTAACCGATGCCATGATCTTAAGTGATCTGTTCCAAAAGCTGTTTGAGCGTGGAATAACATTGGTTGCAACGTCAAACATTGCACCAGATGGTCTATATAAAAATGGAATTCATCGTGATCGTTTCATACCGACGATTGAGCTGGTGAAGAAGAACTGTAGTGTTCTGAATGTTGACGCTGGGGTGGATTATCGTTTGCGTGTATTGAAGCAGGCGCAATTGTTCAAATATCCATTAACCGATGATGCTCAAGCGTGGTTATCTGGTCGTTTTAAAGCTTTGACACAAACCCAGACACAGTCAAATTCTCCAATCATGATCAATAATCGTGTGGTAGAAACTTTAGGGCATACGGAAGACGTATTGTGGTGTGAATTTTCAGAGTTATGCTTTAAGCCACGTAGCCCAGCCGACTTTATTGAAATCGCGAATATCTACAATACGGTTTTGGTCAGTAATGTTCCGCATTTGACCGATTTCCTGTCAGAAGGAACACGCCGTTTTATTTATCTGGTCGATGAATTCTATGACCGTGGTGTAAAACTGATTCTTACCTCTGAAGATTCAATCATTGATCTGTATGAAGGCGAGAAACTGGCCTTTGAGATTGAACGGACGCGTTCACGTTTATTAGAAATGCAATCGGATGATTATCTACATTCGGAGCATCGACAAATTCAGGTCGCACAGACTTCATAAATGAAAAGGCATTCCTCGGAATGCCTTTTTTTATAAACTTACATGGATAAGGCTTTATTCTTGGTCAAATTTTGCTATAACTAGATGAGTTTGAAAAAGGGAGTGTGTCACATAACGATAGTAAAAACTCATTATTTGATATTTTGATAAGTATAAAAAATTGTGTTTGTCAATACTTCTAATGGGGAAAATGCTTACTATTTAGGAATGTGATATTACTATTCAGGCTAGTATAAATCAGTATACTAGAATTCTTGTTATAAAAAGTTAGCACCATCAGGAAAGACAATGACTGCACGTATTCAAAAAGGCAAGCTAGCGATTGCTAAAGAACTTTACGATTTCATCGAAAATGAAGCTTTACCAGGCACTGGTTTAGATAGTGAAACTTACTGGAAAAACTTCGAGCAAGTCGTTGTAGACCTTAGCCCAAAGAACAAAGCATTATTGGCTAAGCGTGATGATCTTCAAGCAAAGATTGATGAATGGCACCGCAATAATAAATTTGAATTAAATGCTTATAAAGCATTCTTAACTGAAATTGGCTACTTGGTTCCAGAAGTTGCTGACTTTCAAGTAACAACTGAAAATGTGGATGAAGAAATTGCTTTATTGGCAGGTCCACAATTGGTTGTACCTGTACGTAATGCACGTTATAGCTTGAATGCTGCGAATGCGCGTTGGGGTTCTTTATATGACGCACTGTATGGCACAGACGTTATTTCTGAAGAAGGCGGTGCAGAGAAAGGCAAAGGTTATAACCCAGTTCGTGGTGATAAAGTTATTGCTTTCGCAAAAGATTTTTTAAACCAAACTTTCCCATTGGCTCAAGGTTCGCATGCAGATGCAACTCAATATGCAGTGGTGAATAACGGTTTAGCTGTAACCTTAAAAGATGGTTCAACCACTTCTTTGGCACATGAATCACAATTTGTTGGTTTTAATGGCGAAGCTGCAAGCCCAACTGAGATTGTTTTATTAAATAATGGTTTGCATGTGATTATCGAAATCGATGTGAACAGCCCAGTGGGCAGGACAGATGCTGCTGGTGTGAAAGATTTAACACTTGAAGCTGCGGTAACAACCATTCAGGATTTGGAAGATTCAGTTGCTGCAGTTGATGCTGAAGAGAAGGTTGAAGGTTATCGTAACTGGTTAGGCCTAATGAAAGGTGACTTACAAGAGTCAATCGAGAAAAATGGTAAGACCATTACTCGTACCTTAAACAAAGACCGTACTGTTCAGAACCTGATTGGTGGCACGACTAAATTACATGGTCGTTCATTGATGTTGCTTCGTAACGTGGGTCACCTTATGACAAACCCTGCCATCCTTGTTGATGGTCAAGAAGTGTTTGAAGGCATCATGGATGCTCTAGTGACTCCATTACTGACAGTTGCGGATATTCGTGGTCAAAACGAAAACCAAAACTCTCGTAAGGGTTCAATGTATATCGTTAAGCCAAAAATGCATGGTCCAGAAGAGGTTGCATTTGCGGTTGAATTATTTGAGCGTGCTGAACAAGCGATTGGTTTGCCTGCAAAATCACTCAAAATCGGTATCATGGATGAAGAGCGCCGTACCTCTGTAAACTTGAAGAACTGTATTGCTGCTGCGAAAGATCGGACCATCTTCATCAACACAGGCTTTATGGATCGTACAGGTGATGAAATCCATACATCTATGGAAGCTGCACCAGTTGTTCGTAAAGAAGCAGTTAAAACACAAAAATGGATTGCTGCTTACGAAAACCGTAACGTGGCAATTGGTTTAGCATGTGGTTTACAAGGTAAAGCGCAAATTGGTAAAGGCATGTGGCCAAAACCAGACAGCATGAAAGACATGTTGGCGACGAAGACTGCACATCCAAATGCAGGTGCATCTTGTGCATGGGTTCCATCTCCAACGGGTGCGGTACTTCATGCATTGCATTATCATCAGATTAATGTAAAAGCACGTCAAGATGAGTTGGTTGCTGAAAACATGTTGTCATTAGATGACTTGTTAACACCACCGTTTGCACCTGAAACTAATTGGACTGCGGAAGAGTTAAACAACGAACTTGAAAATAACTGTCAAGGTATCTTGGGTTATGTGGTTCGTTGGGTAGACCTTGGTGTTGGTTGTTCTAAAGTACCAGACATCAATAACGTTGGTTTGATGGAAGACCGTGCTACTTTACGCATTTCATCTCAACACGTTGCAAACTGGTTACGTCACGGTATCGTAACGCGTGCACAAGTTGAAGAAGTGCTTAAGCGTATGGCTGTGATTGTTGATCAGCAAAATGCCAACGATCCATTGTATACACCAATGGCACCAAACTTTGATGGAATTGCATTCCAAGCTGCTTCTGACTTGATCTTCAAAGGTGCAGAGCAACCATCAGGTTATACAGAGCCATTGTTACATGCTGCACGTTTAAAATTAAAAGGTTATACAGGTGATTAAGTTCATCTAAAATAAAAAAGCCTCTTCGGAGGCTTTTTTATTTTGTATGTTGCGTATGGATTTTAACTGTAAAAATATAGGCTCAATTTAAGTGCACCAATTCATCTAGAACAGGATAAAACATCATCTTGATGAAATTTTTGTTATAATTCTCGCAGTTTGATCATTTAGCCGAATCATAACGATGTCACAAATTTTAAAATTAGATGCTTTAAAACAAGCGCAAGTTTCTACTTCGCCGTATCCTTACTTTGTTGTAGAAAATTCAATCATAGACAGCGAAGTGAAAGCTGTTATTCAGGATTTTCCAAAGATTGAACAGGGTGGTAGCTACAACATTGAAGATGTTGAAATTAAACCTAATTTTGATCGTTTCTTAAAATCATTAGATACCAAAGAATTCCGTCAAATTTTGACTGAAAAATTTGATGTGGATGTGATGGAACATCCGATGATGATCACCTTACGTGGTTATTCACGCCAAAAAGATGGTCGCATTCATTCTGACTCGAAAACTAAACTTCTGACTATTCTGATTTATCTAAATGAGTCTTGGGATGCACCTACAGGTCGTCTACGTATATTGAATGATGAAAAGAACATGGATGACTACGTCGAAGAAATTGATGCGGGTCCTGGTACATTAGTTGCATTTAAAGTGACTGATAATGGTTGGCATGGTTATGTACCTTTTGAAGGACAGCGTCAGTCAATTCAAATTAACTTTTTAACCAGCGATAAAGCCAATGCCAAGCACCGCTTTATCCACGGTTTAAGTGCAAAAATGAAAAAGTTATTTGGCTAATTTATGCAATTAAAAAGAGGAGGCTTGATACCTCCTTTTTTTAACTTTGTTTTTAAGGATAAATACGCAAAAAACTATGTGTGCCAACTATAAACCATTAACAGTCGAGCAAGCTCAACAGCTTGGTTTACCTTTGATTCCATTTGAATATGGGGAAGAAGTTTACCCAAGTTATACAACGCCTTTACTATTTAAATCAGAGCAAGGGCTGGAGTGGCGGGAAGTATTGTTTGGTTTGGTACCAAAATGGTCGGAAGATACCAATATTTCCAAGCATACTTATAATGCTCGGCACGAAACCATTTTTCAGAAACCTAGTTTCTTGGAGGCGGCTTCAAAGTGCAAATTTGGTGTTATTCCCGTTTCCGAGTTCTATGAAAGTAAATACATTGATAATAAGCCTCAAAGATGGGGTGTACGCCGTAAAGATGGAAAGGCTTTCTTTATCGCGGCTTTATATGAGATCAGAAAGTTGGGCGATCAGGTGATCCGTTCGGCAACCATGCTTACGATGGACGCGATAGACCATCCGATGATGAAAGACTTTCATGAGCCGGGAGATGTAAAGCGGTCAGTGGTGGTTATTCCACATGAGCGTTTAGATGAATGGTTAAGCTTAAAACAACCACATCAGCTCTATGAGTTTATGCGGGGTTTTCCTGTAGAGGAATTTGAGTGTTCCCACGTTCCTAAAGCAAAGATTGTAAAAATAACACCGCAACTGAATATGTTTGATTGAGCTTAATATTTGAGTTAATGAGATTAAAAAAAGGCTTCCTATTAGAAGCCTTTTTTTAATCAGTTGCTTAGCGAGCAAGGTTTTTAAACATATGGCGCAGGATTTCCATTGTCTTCTCAATTTGCAATGGCGTTAAGCCATCAAATGATTGTTCGAGGATAACTGAGGTAAGATCATTGATTTTGGTAATCATTTCCTGACCTTTGTCTGTTAGATAGACGCGAGTGATACGACCATCTTCCTTACACGAATAAGTATCGATATAACCTTCATCTTTGAGGCGATAAACAATCTTGGTTGTGGTCGACATTTTGGAAATGACCATGTCGGAAAGCTCTGACACACTGGCATGAGGTTTGACATGCAAGGCAATGAGAATACGGCGACGAGAATTGTCTAAGCCATATTTTTTGAGCACGTTATCGATATTTTGAACGTACTGAGCATTTACTTGAGAAATCCAGTAAAAAGGAAAGTCTTCCAGGTTAAATGAATCGGCTGTAGGTAAAAAACGCGCATATTTTTTTGGCATCACTTATTTCCTATACTTGCACAAGGAGCCACTCCTAGTCGCTCCTAGATTCCATGAAATGTCTATAACTTGCCTGTTAAAAAAATCGATCCTCTGATTTTTTTAGCATTCCATTTTTTAACAAATCTGTTCAAAGATAACGGTGAAATTATCTTTATTCTCAACGAATAAGTCATCATAAAATTCACATAAATCAGCTATTAATGATGTACTATCCAGTCGTCTTTCCTTCAAGGTTGTCCTACAGCCTAGCATTACTGCTTATTTGTAGAATAATCATATTGTAGAAAAAAAATACGATTTTTGACGTGACATTTTTATAATATTTTCTGTCTAAAATGTCATAAATATACGAAATCAATATATTTATAAAATAAATAACGCTTAAAAAAATAGATAATACAACTATTTGAATTAATCAATTGGTTAAAATATAGCACATAAAGTTTTTTAAAAAAGTTGAATAAATACATTCTTTATCACATTTTTTCGATGAAATTTTAAAATTTGCAGCTTTGAATAGATTTTGATGGGTCAATTTATATATAAATTTGGTGTGTAAGGCGAATCGCAGGAAATCAAAATGAGATATGAAAGGGATAACAATCGAGCTTCGGAGATTAAATAGATAAAAAGACGCATCTAAACAGGATTACAGGTTTGGATGCGTAAAGTGCAAAATTGTGATGACTGATGTTTTTCTTAAAGCTTAAGTTCACTTTCCATCAGGGGCCATAGTTTTTGATGTGACTTTTTAAACATCGACATATGTCCAATTTGTTTATAGCCATGTTGTTGTGGATTCAGTTCAATCAATTTGGTTGGTGCATTGGGGTATAAGCGCAGTAGATCTTTGACATTGGCTTGGGTGGCAATTTCATCATCAGTTGCCCAAAAAGAAGTAATCGGGCATTGAATTTCTTGATGATAATCTTCGAAGATACTTTTACCAATTGCATTCATGACATAACCAGGTTTACTGCAAAACTCAGCCCATTGTTTTGCAACATTTTTAGGGAGGTTTTCTCCCATCCCAATAAATTGAGTTGCGCCATAACCTTTCAAGAAGCTGGAAACTGGGAAAATAACATTAAACATAACGGGCGCAAAGATTTTAGTTTTACCTTTCAAGCCTTTGACATGACCTGTTGAGCCGGCAATCGCCAAAACCTTAGCAACTTTGTTATAGTTCGAAGTAATCCCAAGTAATTGCCCACCAGCACTATGCCCAACAATAATCACTTTTTCAGCTTGAGTTCGCTCTAATAAGGTCTCAATTGCGGCTGGAATATCATAAATTCCCCAGTCATTTATACTGGCCGTAGAATTCTTGAGCGGGCCATGAAGCGATTCACCAATACCGCGAAAATCAAAACTTAAAACGCTATAACCTTGTTGGTTAAGCCATTCTGCGAAAGCATGATAGAAATTTTTGGTAATGCCTGTCGCTGGACAAATCAAGATCGGGTAGGGGTTGGTATGATCTTGTGCAGGATAAAATTGTGCGGCAAGTTGATAGTCATCTTTGCAGCTCATCCAAAAAGATTCATAACTCTTCATTAGAAAGATACTCTTATATGTGCATAGTATTACTTTACACAAGTTCCAAAAAGAAACTCGTTTAAAAAATGACTTAAAAGTCAAATTTTATGTAATATACGCACACAAAAGGAATTTTTTAGTTTCGGGGATTGTATGTTTGTTTTAAATGCTGCAACACAGCTTGCTATTGTATTTAGTGGGATTTTTTTATGGGTGGGGATGCTGACTGGAGTTTGGAAATATTATCAGATCAGACAAACAGCACAGGCAAGAGCACATTATTATGTGGATATTGCACATCGCAGCAGCCTACTTTACGCGGCAGCCAGTTTAATTTTAGCAGCATTAAGTTTTTTTACAGTTCTATCTGATTCAATCGCATTATTTTGTGTTGTTGCAAATCTATTTTTCTTTGCGATGTCGATTTTAATTTATATTTTGCATGGATTCTTAAGAGATACAACCAATCAATTCAAACAACCACATCAAGTGGGGAAATGGACTTTACCAGCATGGTGTATGACGTTGATGATGTTGAGTTTAATTATTGTAGAGTTGGGTGCAACTGGGATTTTAGTATTGGGAACAATTGTTCAATTTTTACATTAAAAAAATGGATGATCACTCATCCATTTTTCCTAAAGAATTTTTTTGGCGCACTGCGCTTAACTGTCGAAACTTTCGATCGACGATCGCCCACATACAAAAGGCCAGAGATACAATCAATGCATATGCAAAATATTCGGGTTTTAAATTACCTTTAATTGTGCCTTGAAATAACAACGTAACCATTAAGGCAAGCGTTGTAGTTGCATATACGATTGAATCATTTGCCTTCAGAGTGTTAATGAAGACTTGCTTGCTGAAATGTATTGATAACATCTCCATCCCTCCTTGTTGTGACGACAAAACCATGTGTTTTTGTCTGAATTGTTTTTTAAGTTGTACTGCTATTTTCTGAGCATTTCAATAGGGATAGTGACTATTTTGAAAATAAATTTCTAAATGTATTGATTTATATAACTTTTAAGTATTTTTTATATTGATTTATACTATTTTTTAGTTAAATATTAGCCATTATTTTTACATTTTGAAAAATTTGCCAATCAACTAATTGAATTGAAATAGTTGTTTTAGATCACAAATAAAGACATTGAGGCATATTTGACAGCGTCAGCTTTAAGTTAAGAAAAGAAAGATTTGTCGTAAACAAAAAATGAGCGTTGGATAAAAGAACATTTCTTGTATAGCTAAAATCATGTTTGGGTAAAACATCATTTTAACGACAAATCATTTTAATCTTTAGATGCTGATACGCGATCGACCACAATTGCAAAAACAAGAACGATCAGCGATGGCAGTAACCATGCGAGATTTTGTTCGTTCAATGGCAAATGCTGAATAAAAGTTGGTAATTGCGCAGTAAAACCAGCCGCTTTAATTGCTTCAAAAATCCCAAAAAGGAAAGCAACAGCAGTCACAGATCCAACCACGATGGACGGATTGTTCCAACGTTTCCAGAAGAAGCTGAGCATGATCACGACAATTGCTGGCGGGTAAATTGCACTGAGCACAGGAACTGAGATTGCAATCAGCTTTGTTAGACCTAGATTAGAAATCAACAAAGAAAAGCCAGTCAGGATAAAAACAAGTAACTTATAAGATAAGCCTGTTAATTCTGTAAAATATTCAGCGCAAGCACAGGTAAGACCAATTGCGGTTACCATACATGCAAGGAAAATTAAGATAGTTAAGAAATACGATCCGTAATCACCAAACGCGTGTTGTACATACGCATGTAGAATGATTGCACCATTGGCTGCATTAGGCGCGACCTCATGACTGCCTAAGCCAAGTTTAAACAAGCTGATATACACAAGTGTAAGTCCAACACCCGCAATCAAACTTGCGATAATGGCATATTTGGTAATCAGTTTTGTATCTGTCACACCACGTGATTGGATCGCTTGAATAATCACGATACCAAATACCAGTGCGCCTAAGGTATCCATGGTCAAATAACCACTAACGAAACCTTCAGAAACAGGACTTGCGATATAGTTGTTGATTGGTGCTGAAATCATACCTGTAGGGATCGCAAATGCGGCGATACCTAAGATTGCCAAGGCAATGATTTTTAAAGGTGCCAGTACATGACCAACCGTATCGAGTAGTTTATTTGGATACAGTGAAACTGCAGTCACAAATGCAAAATACACAATACTATAAATAAGAAGGCTGCTACCTGATGTACCAAAATACGGTGCGAAGCCAATTTCATAAGAAACTGTTGCAGTACGTGGTGTTGCAAACAGTGGACCTACAGACAAATAGCAAACAATGGTGAGCAGTAAGCTAAAGAAGCGTCCAAGTGGAGAGCTGATGATTTCGATTGAACCTTTCATGCGAGATAAGGCCATAATCGTAATGACAGGCAAACCAACTGCGGTAATTAAGAAACCGAAGGCCGCAAGCCAGACATGTTCACCAGCCTGCTGAGCAACGATTGGAGGAAAGATAATATTGCCTGCGCCAATAAATAACGCGAAGGTCATAAAACCTAAAGCAATGATATCTCCTGTACGAAGTTGATTCATAAAGAGGGAGGCATAAAATAAAAGTGCGAAGTTTAGAACAAAAATGCGTTCTTTTGAAACTAATTTATGTGAAATTTGGTTGATTTTTGACTAAAAAGAAATGATGAAAATCATATAATTAGTAATGGTAAAGCTAATGTGTTGAAAAGCTTTCCAAAACTCGAAAAATGCAGAAGGGTATAGATTCTTTCGTATTGGCCTAACTGAATTTAAATATCAAAAATAAAATGCTCTTTTAGTCTTAAATAGATTGAAGATTTCAATAGGAAGGCGTACAAATATTGAAATACTTTATGCAGTCCCCATATTAATTTTTCTGCATGTGATTTTAATCTGATTGATGAATAAGGAAAATCTCGAATGAGAGCTTCTACTGTGACCATTAAAACTGAACAAGATCTGGAGAAATTACGTATCTCTGGGCGTTTAGCGGCACAAGTGTTAGAAATGATCGGGCCTTATATCAAGCCTGGCGTTTCAACTGAATATTTAGATGATATCTGCAATGATTATATTGTGAATACGTTGCAGGTGATTCCAGCCAATGTGGGCTATCACGGTTTTACTAAAACGACCTGTATTTCTGTCAATGAAGAAGTTTGTCACGCCATTCCTTCAGCGAAAAAGATTTTGCAAGAGGGTGATATTTTAAATATCGATGTTGCTGTGATCAAAGATGGTTATTTTGGCGATACCAGCCGAATGTATTTTGTTGGTGAGCCAAAGCCTGAAGCAAAAAAACTGGTTGAAACCACTTATGAAGCGATGTTAGCGGGTATTCATACAGTGAAACCTGGGGCAACTTTAGGTGATATTGGCTATGCCATCCAATCTGTTGCACAGCGTGAAGGTTATAGCATTGTGCGTGAATACTGCGGACATGGTATCGGCCGTATTTACCATGAACAGCCGAACATCTTGCACTACGGTCAGAAAGGTCAAGGTTTGGTCCTAAAAAAAGGCATGGTGTTTACCATTGAGCCGATGGTGAATGCTGGAAAACGCCATGTCCGAGAGCTGAATGATGGTTGGACTGTGGTGACACAAGATAAATCATTGTCTGCTCAGTGGGAGCACATGGTTGCTGTAACGGATGATGGCTTTGAGCTATTAACGCCATGGCCGAATGGCACAGGACATTATCCAGCCGTTTAAGTTGTCCGATAAAAAAAGCGCGATTTCTAATCGCGCTTTTTTTTAGTTGAGCATTGGGTAAGTTGTTCAACCAAATAATCAATAAAAACACGAACAGCGGGCAATAGACCGCGTCTCGATGGATAAACTGCGTGGAAAATACCGTGTGGTGCCGTCCATTCGGGTAAGACAGTCACAAGTTGCCCTGTTTTTACAAAGTCTTGGGCAATACTATCGGGAAGCAGGGCGATCCCACAGTTTTGAGTGGCTAATTCCGCCAGCATCAGTAAATTTGAACCCATAATCACGGGGTTTACTTTGATCTTTTTCTGCTGATGATCAGGGCCTGTCAACAAGAACTGTTGATCGAGATGATCTTCTGCCATGCTGATAATACGATGTTCTGCCAGTTGTTCAGGCGTAGTAAGATTACCAAACTCATTTAAATAGGCTTGGCTGGCAAAAAGACGTTGTTCAATTGCTTCAAATTGACGTAATACTAGGTTCGGATCATCATCTAATTTAGAACGAACACGCAGCGCTAGATCGACACCTTCATTGATGACATCAATACGGCGGTTGCTGATCATCATCTGTACCCGAACTTCAGGATATTTCTTCAAAAATGCCGGTAGGATTTTCGCCATCTGATTTTGAGCAATATCGACTGGTACACTGACTTTGATGACACCGCGTGGTTGACTACTTAAATGATTGACCACATCATGCGCTGCTTGGGCTGCATTCATCATCACTTGTGCATGTCGGTAAACATCCATCCCAATATCAGTCACGGCAAAATGGCGCGAACTGCGTTGAATTAGACGTACACCCAATTGTTCTTCGAGATTGTAAACCCTACGGCTGAGTTTAGATTTAGGAATGTCTGTTGCACGTTCAGCAGCACTAAAGCCACCATGTTCTACAACCAGCGCGAAGCAATAAAAATCATCTAAATCCGTTAGCATTACGCTATAAACTCCAGCTTATTGTGATCAAGTTAAGTGAATATAAAAGTGATTATTAAACATTGTGGGCTAATAATATAGCCCGAACCTGCTGATATTGTTCCATTCGCTCAAAATCTTTTGCGGTTGGCGATGGAATTCGAGATAAGTTCATATTGTCAGTGATATCAGCCAATTTCACAACACGTGCCAAAGGGTTTTGTACAGTGCGTTGAGCGGCTTCGATTCGAGACTCACCATCTTGTTTTGTGAGTGCAACGATTGCGTCGATAATGTGTGCCTGGAATCCTAAAGCTTGTAAATCTGCAATGCTTGTTTCGGTATCTTCTAAGACATCATGCAGAACAGCAATGATTTTATGATCCATACTGGGTACATTCAGCATCACTCTGAGTGGGTGTAAAATATAGGGGGCATTGGCTTTGTCTACTTGCCCTGAATGTTGTTTTGCGGCAAATGCAATCGCTTGTTCTAATGTCGCCATCAGCTAAATCCTCCGCTTCAAGATAGATTAGCGCGTCATATTCTTTTAAACTGGCTGAAATTTTTTTCGCTTAAGTATTATGTCATATCAACTTATCAATATTGTCGATGCGACTCAAAACATTGTATGTCCTTTTTGTCAGCATGCTGTCCTCGACTGGGATCAAGAGCAGTATATTCAACCTTGTGAACATACGCTATTTATGGCAATGGATTTAGGTTTTGAATTTATTGCTGATCGTTTTGAAGAAGTTTTACCCCAGTCAGTAGATGAAATTCATGAAGATCCAAATATGAATATTTTTGCTAGTGTTACTCAAGCTCACTATGCCGACATGCACATTTATAAAGCAGATTTAGGTGTGGAAGGGTTATTCCGCTATGTTGGATTTAGTCAACATTAAAATCCTTCCAATAAAAAAGCCAATCATTTGATTGGCTTTTTGCTTAACAGCTTATGCTTCAGGTGCTGGGCTGTACTGTTCAACTAATGGTTTTAACTCACCATTTTGGAACATTTCAAGCATGATATCGCTACCACCAATGAGCTCGCCATTGATCCATAATTGTGGAAAAGTAGGCCAGTTCGCAATTTGAGGTAAAGTTGCACGAATATCTTGATTTTCCAAGATATTTACATAGGCAAATGGACGACCAATTTGGCTAAGTGCTTCTACTGCACGAGCAGAAAAACCACATTGCGGGAATTGTGGAGTGCCTTTCATGTAAAGTAAAACAGGGTGTTTCGCAATTTGATCACGAATTAACGCTACTGTATCACGCGCTTGTTCCGTCATAGATAGATCCTCAACTAATCTCCTTGCATTATACCTAAAAAAAAGCGTGGCGGAGGATTGCGAAAGATTTTTCTTATATAAATGTGACTTTAGGCTTTCAATCTACGCAAGTTTTTGCTTATATAACTTTTTTCACCACAACTACTGATAGATTGAGTTTGTTATGACTAATATCACTCTTGCTCCTGTGCAACCTGATCAACCATCACATCTTATGGCAACCTATGGTCGCCAAGCGATCAGCTTTGTACGAGGACGAGGGGCGTATCTATATACGGCAGAGGGTACAGAATATTTAGATGCGTTAACGGGGATTGCTGTGTGCGGTTTAGGACATGCACACCCTGTTATTGCAGAAGCGATTGCTGAACAAGCTGCGACTTTGGTGCATACCAGTAACCTATATGAAATTCCTTGGCAAACAGCTGCAGCACAGAAACTGGCAGAAGTTTCAGGTATGGAAGAGATCTTCTTTTCAAATAGTGGCGCTGAATCAAATGAAGGTGCGATCAAAATTGCACGTAAATTTGGTGCTCAACAAGGCATTGCATACCCTAAAATTTTAGTCGCGGAACAATCTTTCCACGGTCGTACCTTGGCAACCTTGTCTGCAACAGGCAATAAAAAGGTTCAGGAAGGCTTTGCGCCCTTGGTTGAAGGTTTTATTCGTGTGCCGTTTGGTGATGTGGAAGCAATTCAAGAAGCAGCCATCAACCACCCAGATATTGTTGCCATCCTGATTGAGCCTATCCAAGGTGAAGGTGGCGTGAATACAGCACCACAAGGGTTTAGTTACTTAGAAGATGTACGTGCGCTATGTAATCAACATAATTGGTTGATGATGCTAGATGAGATTCAAACAGGGAATGGTCGTACAGGCAAATACTTTGCTTATCAACATACCAGCATTATTCCTGACGTCATGACTACAGCCAAAGGCTTAGGGAATGGCTTCCCAATTGGTGCGGTGATGACACAAGGTAAAGCTGTGGGTTTACTGGGTGCAGGCAGTCATGGTTCAACTTATGGTGGAACAGTGTTAGGTTCACGTGTGGTATATACCGTGCTTGATACACTGGAAAAGGAGAATGCAGTTGAGAATGCTGCTACAGTGGGTGCATATATTGTCGATCAACTCAGAGCGCAATTGGCCGATTACAATGTTCAAGTGCGTGGCTTTGGCATGATGATTGGGATTCAGCTACCAAAAGACTGTGCTGAACTGGTTGCGATTGCACGTGATGAATATAAGCTGATTATCAATGTAACGGCAGGTTCAGTGGTACGTTTATTACCACCATTAAACATGACACAAGCACAAGCAGATGAATTGTTAAAACGTCTTGTGCCTGCTATTCAAAATTTCCTTAAAGCTTAACGAAACAATGTCTATTAAAAAAGGGCAATTCATTTGCCCTTTTTTATTTGTATGGGGTATCAGCCAGAAATATATTGTTGAAGCTGCTCAATCAGAATACGTTGATCATCCATCGCAGCTTTAACTAAGTCTCCGATAGAGATGAATCCCACTAACTTTTCCTGATCAAGCACAGGTAAATGACGTAAATGACGGTCAGTCATGAGGTTAAGGCATTCTTCGACCGTATGGTTTAAACCTACAGAAATTACTTTTGATGTCATAATGTCCGACACAGGTGTATTGTTTGATGAACGCTCCATCAAGGCAATTTTACGGGTATAGTCACGTTCAGAAAAAATACCTACCACGGTTTCATTTTCAGCGACAACTAAAGCACCAACACCTTTTTCTGCCATAATTTTAATTGCTTCAAGTACAGTCGCATTCGGTGAAATGGTAAAAATTGATTGTACTGCTTTATTCTTGATGACTTGAGCAACGATTGTCATTGTTTATCCACCTGTGTTGTATTGTCATTTTCATTTAACTTAACGGTATTTTTTTTAAATGCAAAGCCCTAATTTCATTCCAATGATAACTTTTCTTCATGAGTGCCTAAAAAGTCATCACTGGAGTAGAAAGAATAATTAAACCGTCACTACTGATTGATGTGGCATAAAGAAGAAATGCTGCATTTGCTGAGTTGAAAGTTTAAATTTACGATGCGAAGAGTTAAATAAAGCAGGTTCAACTTGTAAACGGGTTAAAGTTGGAAGTAAGGATTCATGGAAATCTTTCGGCGTAATCTTACGTGGTGTGTAGTTTTTCCAGTGTGCTTTAGCATAGCGATGAGCTTGTACGCCGTTCAGCCAAAAGGGGAATACGTGACCATCTTGATCCGATTTGATTGCCCAACCCTGATGGTATAAACCCCAAAGAACGCCACAATACATCATTGTTTTTAGAATTGAAATTTTAAACATCAACTCACGTGAGACTGGCTGGAAATGGCTAAAACGATACATGTTATTAAACTAATATTCTTAAACTTATGTTTTATTATAAGAAAGATAGATGGCAGTTATGTTTAAACAATTGATCTAAATCGTAAGCAAATATTGTAGGTATCTCATTCAGGTGACTAAAGCTTTGGTGCAGCGCAAGTCTGAAACGTGAAAGAATAAAGTTAATCCGTTTTATGTAGGTATTAAAAAACGCCACCTGAGCAAGACAAAGCGGTTAAGCTTTGGCACAGCGCAAGTCAGGAATATGAAAGAACCATGTTGATTCGTTTTATGCAGGTATTAAAAAACGCCACCTGAGCAAGACAAAGCGATTAAGCTTTGGCACAGCGCAAGTTAGGAATATGAAAGAACTATGTTGATTCGTTTTATGCAGGTATTAAAAAACGCCACCTAAGTGACGTTTCATTATGCTTGTAAGGTTGCCATCTTCTGCCAATACTGTGCTTTCAAGGAATCACGTTCTACTCGGAAGCCTTGATAATACAACTCTGCTAAAAATAATGCCGCTTTACCGTGACCTGCTTTAGCTACTTCTTCAAGCTCTTTCACTGCATCTTGGAAGTTTTTTTGCGATTGAATTGTATTTACTGCATTTGCATATACATGCTCTAGTTCATGTTGTGTAAATTGTTGAATCATATATAACTCCTTATTTTAATTATGATTACCGCAAATTCTATTCAAAGTTACTCTACTTTGAATTTAAGCTACTTTAACTTAGATTTGTTAAATTATTATGACAAAATTGATTGAATTGTCAAATATATTCGGTGTCATTACGTAAATAAAATCTTACACGATTAAACATTTGTCGCAAATAATTTTAAGTAAAATCAAAGTGAGAATAATAGAAAAGGAGAATAACATGTCCAATGTCATTGATGGCGTAACTGTGGATGTCCCACCATTAGAAAGTCAAATTATTGCGTTAGCTCATCATCATCGTCAATTACTTGATGAAGCCATTTTCCATCAAGAAATCCACTTGGGTGATTACTGCTTAGCACAACGTAAACGCGTGTATGACTTTGCCAGTCATTTAAGTCCTGAACAAAAAGATCAGTTTTATAGGATCTACGATGGAGAGTTGAAAAATATTGCCGATGATGATGACTTGCATCCTGCAGATGCTGAAAGTGGTGTAGGTATGTTTGCCATTTTTATTACCTTAGTCATCATTGCATTTATTTTGTACTTTTCCTTTGTTCGTACATTAGTCAGTTAATCATTGCTAAAGTAGTGTGCGTTCAATAAGTTGTGGAATTGTGACTTATTGAACGTTGTGCTTGTCCTTAGCGAATCAGAGACTTACACTACCTCTAATTCGAGGTAGATTATGTTGTCTATAATTTTTAAACAGAAGGTTATGCAATCCAAATTAGGATTTAAGTTGGACCAATTTTACAATGTTTTGGTCGGTATTATTATTTTGTCTATTTTTATACTTGCGTATAACGCATTACAACGTCCAATTAACACAGCGCAGTACCAAAAAGTTGTTCAGTATGCACAACAGGCCAGCCATCCAAGAACACAGCATTTGGCCGAAGATACTTTGGAGCAGGCTAAAATTCGACGTGTAGATTATCTAAAGCTTTTAAATGCTTACCAATTTGAATCGAATCGTATTAAACAATACCCGGCAATGGCAAAAGAAGATGAGTGAGTTTTAAACGATTCATTTTTATTTATAAATGAATGGTTTGCCTCTGTCGGAAAAAAGAAATCAATTTATGCTAGACTAGCGGTCTTTTTTAAAAGCTGCTTTATTCTCAAGGAATCGACATGCAACAGCAATCGAATATGCAAAATAAATTCTTGATAGATGCTGACATTGGTGATGATGATGTCACATTACCGAATTTACCTGCTGTCGATGTTCCCATTATTGATGAGCCAGTTGTAAAAACTACAGTTGAGACCCCAGCACCTGTAACAATCGCAGCAACAGCACCTGTTGTTGAAGAAGAAACCCAAGCTACGGGATTCTTTGGCCGCATGAAAGATGGTTTGACTAAAACACGTCGTAGTTTCACCGATGGTATGGTCAATATCTTGATCGGTGGCAAAGAGATTGATGACGAGTTATTAGAAGAAGTTGAAGAGCAAATGTTGGTTGCTGATATTGGTGTAGATGCAACCAAAACCATTATTGCCAATTTAACTGAAAGAACAGCTCGTGGTGATTTGATCTATTCCCATGCGTTGTACAAAGCACTGCAAGAAGAATTAGTCGCTTTACTCGCACCGCGTGTTAAACCGCTGCATATCGATCCTAACAAATCGCCTTATGTGATTCTCATGGTCGGTGTAAATGGCGTGGGTAAAACTACAACCATTGGTAAATTGGCGAAGCGTTTACAAGGCGAAGGCAAAAAAGTCATGCTTGCTGCAGGTGATACGTTCCGTGCGGCAGCGACTGAACAACTGCAAATTTGGGGGGAGCGTAATGACATCCCTGTGGTTGCTCAAGGTCACGGTGCAGATAGTGCTTCGGTTATTTTTGATGCTTTTGAAAGTGCGCGTGCTAAAGGCATTGATGTCTTGATCGCGGATACTGCAGGGCGTTTGCAGAATAAAGCCAACTTGATGGAAGAGCTGAAAAAAGTGAAGCGTGTGATGCAAAAGATTGATGCAACTGCGCCGCATGAAATTATGCTTATCGTTGATGCTGGCACAGGTCAAAATGCAATTAACCAAGTTCAGTTGTTTGATGAAGCGGTTGGCTTAACAGGGATTACCATTACCAAGCTTGATGGTACAGCAAAAGGCGGCGTGTTATTTAATATTGCAAGTCGTACTCATGTACCGATTCGTTATATTGGGGTGGGTGAGAAGATTGATGATTTACGTCCTTTCTCAGCTAAATCATTCGTTGCTGCATTATTTGAAACCGATAAGTAATTAAATTGTGTTAAAAAAGACTCCACGACATGTGGAGTTTTTTATTTCGAATAAAAAATAAGACTGTTTCAAAAATAAAACGATCTGTCATGTTTTTTAGACTATTCCTAAAAAATGCGTCGTTATACACTACATTCAATCCAAGATAACGCCCCAAAGGGCACAAAGGTAGGAATAACAACATGAGCAACTTCTTAAATAGCATTAAATCACGCCGTACCATTTATGCGATTGGTAAAAACCTTACAGTTGACCAAACAAAAGTTGAAGAAACCATTCGTGAAGCGGTAAAACAAAGCCCATCATCATTCAACTCACAAACATCACGTGTTGTGACTTTGTACGGTGAATCTCATGTTAAATTCTGGGAAATCGTACGTGAAACTTTGCGTAAAATGGTACCAGCAGAAGCATTTGCAAATACAAGTGCAAAAATTGATAGCTTTGCTGCTGGTTTTGGTACAGCGTTATTCTATGAAGATCAAGATGTTGTAAAAGGCTTACAAGAGCAATTTGCATTATATGCTGATAACTTCCCAGTATGGTCAGAACATTCAAGTGCAATCGCTCAGTTCGCAACATGGACTGCTTTATCTGAAATCGGTGTAGGTGCATCATTACAGCACTACAACCCAATTGTTGATGCCGAAGTTGCAGAAACTTTTGATATTCCAGCAAACTGGAAATTACGTGCTCAGCTTGTATTCGGTTCAATCGAAGCAGCGGCAGGCGAGAAAACATATATGGATGATTCTGCACGTTTCAAAACTTTTAACTAAGTTAAAACGAGTAGAAAAAAAGAGCACTGTTTAGTGCTCTTTTTTTATTTGGATAGGATATTCGCCAAAAGAAGTATGGCACTTATAATCAAAAATGCTGTATATATCTTAAATAAGCCGAATTGATGGAATAGACAGTTTTGTTTTCTGTCATAAAATAGTCACAATCGCATTGCATAGTGCATACGATTTCATAAATTGTTTATATCGAGAAGAGTCTAATGTCTTTAAGAGTTGGTGTTGCTGCTTTCGGGTTATTATTAAGTAGTTCAGTTTTTTCAGCAGTCACAATCACTGCACCTGAAGAAATCGTGATTCTTGCTGTAAATGGTCAAGAAGTAAATAATGGTTTAATTCCATCAAAGAAGAATAACTATCAAGTAGATCCAGGCAATTTAACTGTTAATGTTCGCTATCGTGAATATTTTGAGCATTTAAATGGTGAGCATGACATCGTTAAATCAGGTGTTGTAACCATTCAAGCACAAGATTTACAAGACAATCAGTCTTATAGTCTAGGTTTGGTCAATGCACCTAAAAACTTCGATGCTGCAAAGAAATATGCAGATCAACCTACCGTTGCTTTGTATGATCAAAATAAAAAACTGGTGGTCCAGCAAACTGGTGCAAATAATGAAGCACAGCCATGGTTTACTGGCAATAATTTATTAAGCCGCACTCTGGATTTAACGCAAAAGAATAAGAATAATGTTGCGAATCAACCTGCACCTGTTTATGCAGGAACTACATCACAAGTAGCTGCAACTGCGCCTGTAGCAGTAACAACAGCAGCGGCAGTAGGTACAGCAAAAACCACAGATCAACAATTGGCAGAATTGTGGCAGAAAGCATCTAAAGCTGAACGCCAAAAATTTATGGCTTGGTTAGCTGGTCAAACAAACTAATCTAAAATTTAATAACAAAGCCGATGTTATCATCGGCTTTGTTTTGTGTGGAATAAAATAAAAATGTCTTTAACGATTAGAAAAGCAAAGAATAGTGATTTGGAACAATTGGTTAAGCTGATTAATATCGCTTATAGAGAACAATCAGAACGTAGTTGGACAACTGAAAAAGCGTATGTTCAAGGTGATCGCATTGCTAAAGTTAAATTAGAGCAAATATTGCAGCAAGCAAATTTCGAATGATTAGTGGGTGAGCAAGATAATGATGAGATTGCTGCCTGCATCGGATTAAGCTTGAATGCTGATTGTATCGAGATAGGTACTTTTACGATTGATCCAAGCATACAGAATCAAGGCTATGGGCGTAAATTACTCAATTATGCTGAGTTATAGATTGCTCAAAATTATCCAACGATTCGTGATTTAGTCATGCATGCTCTAGATGTTCGAACTGAGCTGTTGGTCTATTATCAGCGCCGTGGTTACCAAATAACGGGACGGAAAAGCGAATATCCAATTGAGGCCGAAGTCGGGCAACCCATCGTACCTATTGAGCTGATTGAATCTTGAATATATAAAAGAGCCATGATTGCAACAGTCAAGGCTCTATCGACAACGGTTTAAGTTTGGTTTTCAGTAAGAGTGGATGTTTGCTCAACTTTCTGTGTAGACCAAATAGAACCAATCGGCGCGGCCTGTGCACGATCTCTGGCTTGTTGATAAAAACGTATAAATATTAAAGCAAAAATCAAAGCCGTGATATCAATCCAAATCAAATGGCCTGTTGAATACCAAAGTCCTTGGATTAGAAACACATAAGCAAGCAGAGAAGTCGCAGGAATCAGTAATAAAACCAGTGCAATGGCGAAGAACAGTTGAGCTAAAGCTTTTGCTGCCCCAACAATAAAACTGTATGAAATACAAGCAATAAAGACTAAATAGTAGCTATACATAAACACATGGTTATGACTTTGTAATTGCAATGGTATGACATAGGCCCATCGGCCAATCAACATACTGGTAAATATCGCTAACATACAACCTAAGCAAGCACCTATGGTCAGATTGGCAATAAACATGACGTCTTTACGCTGTTGTGGTGCTGGCAGGTTGGGATTCTTCTGTTTACGCAGGCGAGTTTCAATCCACAGAATATTGCCTGAATAGAACAGATAAGCCCCACCTAAGCCAAAGATCAAATAGATCCAGCGGATGGGTTCACCACCATAATTACCAAAATGTAAGGCAAACATTGAACGAATCAGTGAGGCCGCTGAGCTTTCTTCAGTTGATAGGGTTTTGGTTGGATAAGGTGTACTTTGATATGGATTAAATGACATATAGTCAAAAGTGTCACCACGAAGCATACGATCCGGATGATATAAAGCAACAAAGGCAGATGCACGTTCTGGATTATCAAGTTGGTTAAAACGAATGCCATCAATACGATAATCTGGTGCTGCTTTTTGAATATTGAGGAAAATTTTTTCTACATCGAGTTGTGGGTTTGGCTCTACAATCTTAACGGCTGGTGGACGTTCAAATAATGGCTTATCTTTCGAAACTAGCTGGGTGAGTGCACCATAAAAAATATCATGAAAAGCAAAAACCACGACACTAACGCTAATAATGATATGAAAAGGTAAGCTGGTAATGCCAATGACATTATGCGTATCTAACCAAAAGCGTTTCTTGTTTTTACCTTTGCGCACAGCAAAATAATCACTGATCAGCGTGGGGAGTAACACGATTAATCCCGACATTATGGCAAGAAAGTATAAAACAGCCACAACGCCCATCACCATTACACCTGTGGTATGGTGTCCCATCATGCCAGGGATACCCGCAGTTTCATGCAGTTGTTCAATCAGCCAACCTAATTTAGATACATTTTCCTCTTTGGCAATCAGTTGTCCATTGTTATCGAGTGTTGCCATCATGCTTGTTTGAGCAATATCAACGCCATGGTGATCTTCAGATTCCTCATGCGCTACTTCCCATTGGATAGGTGCATTATGTCCTTCTGGCCAGTTAAAGCTTAAAGTGAATGCCTTTTGTGTTTCAGGGAACTTCGCCTGAACTTGCTCGACCAATTGGTTGTATTGGTTGGTTTGAATTTTTGCTAACTTTTGCTGAGGAGGCGCTGCCCATTGACTAAGTTGATGTTGAAACATCGTTAGCCCACCAGCAAAAAAACAGATAAATAATAAAATACCTGCGCTTATGCCAACCCATGTATGGAGGTTTTTGCCTGTTTTAATAATATCCGCACGAATTTTCATTTTAAGCTCTTATCCAAAATAACAGGGCATAAGCAAGGACATTGGCAATACTGTAGATCACTAAGCTTTGCCAGCCTTTCGGGATGAAATAGACAATAAAAAAGACGCATAGCCAAATCCAAGGAATTGACCACATTCCCAATTGTGGTGCAATCGAAGAATCAGCATTGGATTTACTGAGTAAAAGAATGATTGCTCCCATCGCCATTGCAAAGCTGAGACCGAGAACGGCACCAACAAATGTTTTGGTCCACCAATCAGGTTGTAGTTTTTGTTTAAGCATGTTCATTTAAGTTGGCCTTTTCATGAGCATAATGAAGGGGGTAAATGACCAAACCAGCGTAGCAACTGCCAGCCAAATTAAAATAGCAACCAAAAGGGGTAAGCAATAAATCAAGATGCTTAACCCGACGAATAAGCCAACAAGTCCGAGGTAGAAGAATGGTCGAGACAACTGCTTTTTCAGAAAAATTTGATGGGTGTGGCTGAGATAGACACTCATACAGGCAAGCAGTGAAACCATGATCCCTAAGAGTTTTAAAGTCATGTTATTAATCTGTTAACTATAATGATAATAATTATTATTTAAATTCAACAAAAATTAAAGCTTATATTCAAAAACTTAATTGGTTTAGTCAGAACATGATGATTCAAATGCTATTGATAATTGTTATCATTTGTGTACTATGTAAAAAAATATTTCATATCGGGGGAGCAATGCAGCATCACAACTTATATATAGCGATTATGTTTAGCCTATTTGGGGCTTCTACAACAATGACGTGGGCAGAAGATCAATTAGAAGACTTAAAAAAATCGGATGTTTTACCTGTTATTCATCTTAAAGCGGATCATGAAGCTTCTGCATATACCATTAAAAAATCAAAATCGGCAACTAAACTGGAGCTGTCTTTAAAAGAAACGCCACAGTCAGTGAGTGTGATAACCGAACAACAAATGAAAGATCAAAATCTGACAAGCGTATCTGGAGTGCTTGATCAGGTTCCTGGTATTTATCGTCAAAGTTATGGTGCGGCATCTGCTTGGGGAACGGGTGGTGAATATACTTCGTATTATTCGCGTGGCTCTAAAATTATTAACTTTCAGATTGATGGATTGTTGTCGAGTCCTGCGATAGAAGGCCGTAGTAACACCGCTCTCAGTAATATTGATACCGCTATTTTTGAAAATATTACTGTTGTTAAGGGGGCAACTGGCTTGTTAAATGGTAGTGGTTTGCCAAGCGCCAGTGTTAATTTTAACCGTAAGCATGCAACAGCAAATGCTCAATCATCTGCCAAGCTGAGTTATGGTTCATGGAATACCTGGCGTAGTGAAATTGATGCCTCTCAAGCATTGAATGAATCCGGGAGTATTCGTGGTCGTGTTGTCGCAGCACATCAACAAGGTGATAGCTGGCAGAAATGGGGCGATGCTGCATCAACCATTTTATATGGTGTAGTGGATGCTGATTTAAGTGATAAAACAGTTTTAAGTATTGGTACGTCATTAAGCCGTAATGAAAGTGATGGCCAAAGTATCCACGCTTACGCAAATTTTGATGCGAAGAATATTCTTTCTCCAATGGGACGCAACGACAACTCAGCCCCACGATGGGCTTATACTCATACCGATAGTCTAAATGCATTTGCGCAGTTGCAGCATGAGTTTGAAAATCGTTGGAAGTTGAATGCAAATTATAATTTTGCGACAACCGATACAGAAAGCATCTATGGTGTGATTGGATCAAATACATCTGGCGTTTATAAGATGCAAGATGGCAAGCGTGTACAGGTCATTGGCGCTGATGGCAAACCTATTTATTACACTGATTATGAAAAAAATACATCAACTGTGACTGCTGGTTATCAGCACACTAAACCTGTTGAGCATTCTGTTGATTTGGGTGTGACTGGACCATATCAACTTTTTGGTCGTGAACATGAGCTAATGCTTGGTGCAAACTTTCAGGATGTAGACCAAAATGATCCTTACTACAATCGGGTAATGGGTGAAACAGGCGTAATTAATATCAAAAGCTGGAATGGTTATACCGCACAGCCTGCTGGGTTATATACAGCGTCAAGTGCAGGAAATTCTGTGCTGCAATTTAGACAATATGGCGGTTATTTGGCAACTCGTTTAAATCTTCTCGATCATTTGAAAGTTATATTGGGTGGGCGTGTTTCGAGCATTGATTATTATGCCGAGTCTGGTAATAAAAATAGTGGAACAAAAATTAAAATTGATGATCAGTTTACGCCTTATGCAGGGATCGTTTTTGATGTCACACCTGAATGGGCGGTTTATGCTAGCTATACCAGTATCTTCTCACCACAAGCGAATAAAGACTATCAAATGAAATTGCTGGATCCTAAACAAGGTGATAGCTATGAGCTAGGTGCTAAAGGCGAACTATTTGCGGGTCGTGTGAACACCAGTTTGGCTTTATTCCAATCGAATATGGATAATGTTGCTGTTGATGCAGGCAAATACACAATGAGCGAAGAAGTGCCTGGTGCCGTTGCAGGGACGACATATTACCGTTCAGCAAAAGGGGCGATAACAAAAGGCTTTGAGGCTGCGATTTCAGGAGAAGTGCTGCCTAATCTGAATCTAAATGGCGGATATACTTATTCAGAGACCAAAGAAAAAGGCGATCGTATCAATACCGATATTCCAAAAGATCAGTTTAAGCTCTTCGCTACTTATAAGTTTTCTGGTGATTTAGACAAGCTGAGTGTGGGGGCTGGGGTGACATGGCAGAGTAAAATTTATAACAGCTATGATATGGACGGCTTTGCCCGTGATAGCAATGGTCAAAAAGCTTTTACATTGGTTGATGCAATGGCGAAGTATGAACTCAGCCCAGATTTAACCGTAGGTTTAAATCTCAATAATATTACGGATAAAAGCTATCGTTTGAATACCTCAAATCAAACCTTTGGTGCACCGCGTAGTGTAACGGGTTCTGTATCCTTTAAGTTTTAATATCAAGTTGATAAAAAAGAGGAAGCAATATTGCTTCCTCTTTTTTAGATTTCTCAGAAATTAATTTCCAATCCAAATGAAATATCCCAATACCATTAATGGCCAAGCGATATAAGGACTAAATAACCATTTCCATAACCAGAATCTTGGTATAAACCCAACCCCATGCACGAAGCCACCAGAAATCCCAATCATCACCAACATCAGTAAGCTATGATTGTAATGTCCGTTGGCATCCAACATCAGCGATGGATGGACCAGTAAAATAGCAGCAAGCGGCAATGCCAACAAAAACGAAATGGTCATTGCAAGTACTTGCGCTTTACTATTCTTCGGTGTTGTCATTGCTTCAGCCATTCTATTATTCCTCATCTAAATCTTGATGATGTTCGATATACAGCGCACTGAGTACGCCTGCGAAACATGCCATCAAGACACCTAGAATCCATGCAAAATACCACATGTCATATCTCCTGATTAATACAAACTATGTGAATTTTCTTCGATATGTTTGTTGGTGATGACACCCCACATTTTGTAATACGACCAAGAGGTATAGATCAAAATGAGAGGAACGAAGATACATGCAGCAACGGTCATTACACCAAGGGTTTTATGACTAGAAACCGCATCCCACATAGTCAAGCTTGAAGTTGGATCAATGCTTGATGGTAATAAGAATGGGAACAAGGCAAAACCAGCAGTGAGAATTGCACCAACAATCATCAGACTTGTACCGGTAAAACTCACAGCCGCTTTATGTTTCGCTGCACTGACAATCACCAATAATGCACCTAAGATTGCAGCGATAGGTGCAGCCATGGTGATCGGATATGTTGCATAGTTGTTTAACCAACCATGATTGGCATTGGTCACCACATCTTTAGCAAGCGGATTCAGCGCAGCGTTGGTATTGATCGCAGTTGCATAGCTATAACCTGAGATATTGCCAAAGACTAACCATGCGCCCGCAGCCAAGAAGCACACAAGGAACACGATTGCCATGATTTGTGTTGCTTTGGCAGAGCGGTTATGTAAATTACCATCGGTACGTAACATCAGCCAAGCACCACCATGCGCACATAGCATTGATAAGCTGACGATACCGCAAATCAGTGCAAACGGATTCAATAGTGCGAAGAAGCTACCTGTGTATTGCGAACGTAAAGTGTCATCTAAGCTAAATGGTACGCCTAAGAACAAGTTACCGAATGCTACGCCAAACACCAGTGCAGGAACGGCACCACCGATACATAGGCCCCAATCCCAAGAGGTTCGCCATTGGGTATTCTCTAATTTAGAGCGATAATCGAAGCCGACAGGTCGCAGGAACAGGGCAAATAGCACCAGTAGTAAGGCCCAATACATGCCAGAGAAGGCAACTGCATAGACCATTGGCCAAGCAGCAAAGAGTGCACCACCTGCTGTAATAAACCAGACTTGGTTCCCATCCCAGTGAGGCGCGATGGTATTTATTGCAGCACGGCGTTCAGAGTCAGTTTTACCTACAAATGGCATCAGTGCCATTGAGCCCATATCGAAACCATCGGTAAGTGCAAAGCCAATCAGTAGTACACCAACGAGCACCCACCAGATAATTTTTAGGAGTTCATATTCGATCATGATTGAGCCTCCCCAGTTTTTGCTTCTAGTTTTTCAAAATGATATTTACCAGTATGTAAAGAACTTGGACCTAAACGAGCAAATTTGATCATTAAGTACATTTCAATAATCAGCAGTACGGTATAGAACGCTGCAAGCGCAATAATCGAGCCCCACACATCACCAGCGCTTACGCTTGATGCAGAGAGGTGTGTTGGTAAGATTTCACCAATCGACCATGGCTGACGACCACCTTCAGCTACATACCAACCTGTTTGAGCTGCAATCCATGGGAGAGGGAGAGCAAACAAAGCAAATTTGAGTAACCAAGGTTTATCTTCGGCATTACGTTTTGCCACAGCCCAAGTCGCGAACAAGAATAACAACAGCATGAGGAAGCCAGAAGCAACCATGGCACGGAAAGAGAAGAACAGTGCCGCTACGTTTGGAATGGTATCTTTAGTTGCAGCTTGGATGTGTTCTTCAGTCGCATCAACCACATTTGGAGAATATTTTTTCAAAAGTAGGCCATAGCCTAAGTCTTTTTGATTTTTCTCAAATGAAGCTAACAATTCTGGAGAGCGATCACCTGCACGCAGTTTTTCTAACTCGCTATAGGCTGCCATACCGTTACGGATACGCACTTCATGCTCTTTCATCAAGTCACGCAAACCCGTCACTTCTTTATCGGTAGAACGTGTTGCAATAATCCCCATCACATAAGGAATTTTAATTGCATAGTCGGTCCGCATTTCCTGCTGATTTGGGAGGCCAAATAAGGTGAATGCTGCAGGTGCAGGTTCGGTATGCCATTCTGCTTCGATTGCAGCAAGTTTGGTTTTTTGAACATCACCCAACTCATAACCTGATTCATCACCAAGAAGAATCACAGATAAAGTTGACGCTAAACCGAAGATTGCAGCGATGGCGAATGAGCGACGCGCAAAAGGTAAATCACGTTTCTTTAATAAGTAATAGCTTGAGATGGCAAGTACAAAGATTGCACCAGTGACATAACCTGCAGAAACTGTGTGTACAAATTTTACTTGTGCCACAGGGTTAAAGATCAGTGCACCAAAATCCACCAGTTCCATACGCATGGTTTCATAGTTAAATGCAGCACCGACAGGGTTTTGCATCCAACCGTTGGCGATGAGAATCCACAAGGCTGACATATTCGAGCCAATCGCCACCAACCAAGTCACACCTAAGTGCTGTACTTTCGATAGACGATCCCAACCAAAAAAGAATAAACCAATAAAGGTGGATTCTAGGAAGAAAGCCATCAAGCCTTCAATTGCAAGCGGTGCCCCGAAAATATCGCCTACATAGTGAGAATAATAAGCCCAGTTGGTACCGAACTGGAATTCCATAGTCAGACCAGTGGTTACGCCTAAGGCAAAGTTAATCCCGAAGAGTTTCCCCCAGAATTTAGTCATATCTTTATAAATTTCTTTACCAGAAATCACATAGGTGGTTTCCATGATGGCGAGAATAAAAGCTAGACCTAAAGTTAGAGGGACGAAAAGAAAGTGATACATTGCGGTCATTGCAAATTGGAACCGCGAAAGATCGACCACGCTTTCAGAAATCATCAACGTGTCTCCTGAGTTTTGGACATGTCACCAGCAATACGCTCGGCAACTTCATTGTTAAAATCTTTTGGAATCGTTGGCGCATCAAACCAGATGTGTTTAATCACCAAGAGAAGTACAACTTTAATAATAAGAATAATCGTGATTTCTCTGATGAGTCGCCGATTTGGATCTTGAGAACTCGTGTTCATAGAACCTAGCCTCATATTTAAAGAAGATGTAAAACATTATTAAATAAAATTCATTGAAAATAAACCTTTAGAATTTTTAAATAATATAAAATAAAATAATTGTTTTAAATCAATGTGATGCAATGTTTTTGTTGAAATATTTAAAATATTTATTTTAACCAACTAAAATAATATGAATTAATTTTAAAACCTGATCAAAATGGTTGTATTTATATTTTTAAATCTGATTAAAAAGATAAGGTTTATACTGAATTAAATAAATATTAAACCAACTAAAACAGTATGAATATAAAATTAATAATAGATACAGTGACTTATCGTTTTAATTACATAATTAAATAATTCTTACAATGAAGTCTCTACAAAACCTAGTGTATAGGTAGAGATTATTCTAAAAAATGTGATAGGTATCACTGTTGTGTTTTTTGTGCCAGTGAGATCATGAAAACAACAAGAAGGGAAGAGCTAAATTCAAAACTTTTGCAGGATATATTTGTAATAAAATGTAAAAATTACTGTTTTTCACTACTCAATCGCAATTTTGAGACAAAAATCAGTCTGGTGCGAATAAGTTATTTGAGAGAGATATTTTTTTCGCCAGATAGTGTGAGTTTGATTTTTGGCTAATTAACAACACTTGGGACTGTAATTCCAATTCACCGTACTCAGGTTCAACTTGTACATAATAGAGTTGTCCGAATTCATCACGCACACGCGCCTGAGCTGAGAAACCAGGGCGTGCATTTCCAGTTGAGATTGTGGCTAAACGGCCAACCAAATTGGTATGTGTATGAGTGACTTTGGGTTTGATCACCTGATCTAGGCAATGAATCATAAATACGGTAAAGAAAATATCGATGATCAATGCTGGAACAAATAAATAGTAAGGTGAAATGAAGTAGTGCTGCAAAGCAAAGAACGAGAGTTCCAGAAAATAGCCTGCAAAACTAAAATTAATCAGTAAAAAAACAAAGATCAGGTATTTAGAAAATTTCACGTCGAGTAGAGGTGAATTCAGTAACCAATCTGGGGTGAGCTTTTGAACCAATTGACTCGGTCGTAAGCCAATGACAATCCCGATGGTTTCTGCAATGCTGAGCACAATTAAAGCCACGACACTCATATGAAATGGCATCAGATAGTAATTGAGGAAAAACTCAGTCATCGCAGAATTCATGATCTAGGGCTTAATCAATATAGATACCACCATCTGAGTGGACTTCCAAATTTACTTTCTCAAGGAATTCACCTAGACATGGGCCTGAAATACATTCACCCGTTTCGACTAAAAACAGTGCACCATGAGTAGAACATTGAATATATTCTTTATCTTGGTCCAAGAACTGATTTTCTAAATACTCAAGTTCAGTTTGCAAGTGTGGGCAAACATTTTGATAGGCATAGAAGCTGCCATCTTTTTGAGTAATAAAAATCGTGGTCCCTTTCATGGTGTCGTATGCACGAGACTCACGCTCAGGGACTTCTTCAGTCATGCAAATCTTTTCCATGTTATGCACATTCCTGTTGAGCTTTCTGGAATTGTTCAAAGAGTTTAGCGTAATTGTCTACGCTTAAACGTGGTCCATATTGAGCAACCACTTCACTTGAGATCAAAATAGCAAGTTGTGCCGCTGCTTCCAAGCTTAAACCAGCATTGATTGCATATAAAAATGCACCAGAGAATGCATCGCCAGCACCATTGGTATCTACGGCTTCAACTGCACGACCATTAACATGGAAGTGGTGTACTTGATCAACAATCACAGCACCTTTTGCACCTTGTGTAATCACAATATGTTGATTTTTTAATTTTAGGCTTTCAATTGCAGCATCAAGATTGTCTGTTTCGGTAAACATGAGCGCTTCTTGCTCATTACAGAATAACAGATCTACCCCATCATCTAAGAGTTCGACCAAACCCTGACGTGCATATTGCACCATTGCAGGATCGGAGAGTGATAATGCAATTTTAACGCCGTGTGCTTTAGCCAGTTCACGTGCCTGTTTAACTGCAACACGTGCGGTATCGCTGGTTGATAAGTAACCTTCGATATACAGCCATTTTGCGGTTTTAAGCGGTTCAAAGTCGATTTGTTCGTCGGATAATTCAGCGGTAATACCAAGATAGGTTTGCATGGTACGTTCTGAATCTGGGCTGATCAGAACCATACAAGTACCTGTAACACCTTCACTGATTGATTGTGTTGTGGTTGTAATGCCAGCTTCGTTTAAGCCATCGAGATAAATGCGACCGAGTTCATCATTACCTACACGACAGCCATAAAATGCAGTACCACCTAAGGCGCTAAAAGCAACGGTTGTATTCGCTGCTGAACCACCACTTGCTTGGCCCTTGTAGCTTTGAGTATCTTGTAATTTTTGATATAAATTTGCCTGTGTTTCACCATCGGCCAAATGCATTGTGCCTTTTGGCAATCCCTGTTGCGTTAGAAACTCATTTGAAACCTTAAATTCTTGGTCAATGAGTGCATTACCAATTGCAAAAAGATCAACAGTTGCCATGTTTGTCATCACAGTAAAAATCAAAAAGCAAAGTTTACACTAATGCTCAGGAATACAGTAGTTTGTTGAAAGAAATCCATCTTATTTATTCTAAAAACCAAAGATATACAACAAAAAAGGACAATAACAAGAATTAAATAAGATGGGCTTGTTTTGATAATAATTCTCAATTAGTAATAGGGTTTAAGAATTCGTGGAAGACATTTTATTGAGAGCAGAACGTATTTATCATTTACCGCCAGAGCTGGATTTGTTGATTGAGTTTGCCCAGCAAGAGGATTTTCTTTTTCTACAACGTTTAAAACAAGATTTTCAAACAGGTCGAAATCGTTTTGATCAAGTTGGAGAGGCTCTATTTGCTGTATATGTAAAAAATCATTTGATTGCGATAGGTGGACTCAATCAAGATCCTTTTGATTACGCAAATAAAGTGGGTCGTTTACGCCGTTTCTATATTCATCCAGATTATCGTCGAAAAAGAATCGGAACTTACTTATTGATGCATATCGAACGATATGCGCAAGCCTATTTTGAAAGGCTTCATTTGTTTACTGATACCGAGGAAGCCGCTTTTTTCTATCAAAGTATGGGGTATGAACGGATAAACTGGGCACATACTAATTTTCGAAAAGTTTTTGAATAAAGTGTGTTTTGATTAGCCGCTGCATTTTTCTACAAAAACATAGTAATTTACATGGATATCCATACGTATTCTTCGGTAGACTCTCTATAATCAATTGTAATGATTTAAATAGATAAATTGGAGATCACATGACTGTCGATGTTACTGAAAGCATTAATCAAACGACTCATCCCGCGTTTCAGCTATTACGTCAACACCATGTAGAAGCACTCGATATTCAAGTTTCAGAATATAAGCACAAAGTGACTGGTGCAGTTCACTACCATTTGGCCACAACGCATGATGAAAATGTGTTCTTGGTGGCATTTAGAACTCAGCCGATGGATTCCAAAGGTGCTGCACATATTTTAGAACATACGGCACTCTGCGGTTCTGAAAAGTTCCCTGTACGTGATCCTTTCTTTTTAATGATCCGCCGTTCATTGAATACATTTATGAATGCATTCACAGCAGCGGATTGGACGGCTTATCCATTTGCAACACAGAACAAAAAGGACTTTCAAAACCTATTGTCGGTGTATTTAGATGCTGCCTTTGCCGCGAATTTAAACCCTTTGGATTTTGCGCAAGAAGGTATTCGTATTGAGCTGGAAAATGATCAAGCGGTTTATAAAGGTGTGGTGTTTAATGAAATGAAAGGAGCAATGAGCTCTCCTTCAGATCAGTTATATCATCAACTGGCGCATCATTTATTCCCAGAAACGACCTATCACTACAACTCTGGTGGTGATCCTAAAGATATTCCTGACCTAAGCTATGAGCAATTGGTGGATTTCTATAAAGTTCACTATCACCCAAGCAATGCTGTATTCGTGACCTTTGGCAATCAAAGTGCATACGACTTGCAAGAGCAATTTGAGAAACTAGCTCTGCATAAGTTTTCTCAAGGAACAACTTTATATTCAAAACCAGAAAAGCGTTTAACTGCACCTGTAGAAGTGACTGAAAGCTATGCGGTTGATAGTGAAGATCTGAAAGATAAGACTTACCATGTCATGTCGTGGTTATTACCTGAAACCAGTGATACTAAATTACGTCTAGGTATGCGTTTGGTTGAGGGAATTCTATTAGAAAACTCTGCTTCACCTTTACGCCATTATTTAGAAACTTGTGGTTATGCACAATCAACAGGTCCTTTAATGGGTGTTGATGACAGCAACTTTGAAATGACTTTCTATTGTGGTGTTCAAGGTTCTAATGCTGAACATGCAGAAACATTTAAAAATGGCATTCTCGATATTCTGAAAGATGTTGCTTCTAAGCCAGTAGATACTGATTTTGTCGATGCCATTCTTCATCAAATTGAATTACATCAACGTGAAATCAATGGTGATGGTACACCGTATGGTCTCAGTCTGATTCTGAATGGGTTAGGTAGTGCGATTCATCACAGTGATCCAGTTCATGTCTGGGATGTGGACTCTGCGATTGAGCAGGTGAAAGAAGAGTTAAAAGACCCAATGTGGTTATCAAACTTAATTCAAACTCACTTGTTGGATAATCCACACCGTGTACAAATGACTTTGGTACCTGACGCAACCAAATCAGTGAAAGAACAACAGGCTGAACAAGCACGTTTGGCTGAGATTACAGCTCATCTCACTGATGCGCAGAAAGTTGAAATCCAAGAAAAAACGGCTGCATTAAAGCAACGCCAAGACACACCAGATGATCTTGAGTTGTTACCAAAAGTTGGTTTGGAAGATGTGCCTGCTGAACTGCAAATTGTGCAAGGTCAACTACGTGAAATTATTTGCAATGGTTTAGATACACCATTGAATCTATATCATGCAGGAACCAATGGTATTTACTACCAACAAGTGTTGATTCAGATTCCAGATGAAATCGTACAATCTCCATACTTCAATTTACTTTCAATTCTAATGGGAGAAGTTGGTGCAGGTGAGTATGATTATTTGGAATTCCAGCAAATCCAAACCGCAGTAAGTGGTGGTTTAGGTATGGGGGCATCATTGCGCAGTAAGGTCGATGATAAAGACCGTATCAGTGCATGGCTGACTTTAACGACCAAATCACTGACGCAAAAACTAGATGCCATTCAATTATTAAAATTGGCATTTGAGCAACTTCGTTTTGATGAAAAAGACCGCATTATCGAGTTATTACAGCAACGTAAAACGCGTTGGCAGTCACGTTTGTCTGGTTCTGGTCATAGTTATGCGATGCAAGCGGCTTCACGTCAAATGAGTGCACTTGCGCGCCGTGATTATCACAATACGGGTTTAGGTGCATTGAACTGGCTCAGTGACTTGGTTGCGAAAATTGATCAAGATGATAGCGCTTATCAAGCATTGATTACTGAATTACAGTCGATTCATCGTAAGTTGCTGCAAGCACCTAAACAATTCTTGTTAGTATGTGAAGAACATCAATCTGATCGTTTGGTTGAAGAAGTGCAAAAAGTTTGGGATAAGCTGGTTGTTGATAAAGCACCTGTTATTTTAACGCAAGTAGAACAGGTCAATACCAACGACGATGAAGCATGGTTGATTCAAGCCAATGTCCAATTCTGTTCATCTGCTTATCAAGCAGTCGATGTCGCGCATCCTGATGCAGCACCTTTAATGGTATTGGCTGCTTATTTGCGTAACGGCTTCTTACACAGTGCGATTCGTGAAAAAGGCGGCGCATATGGTGGTGGAGCTAGCTATGATGGCAATGCGTGTTCGTTCCGTTTCTATAGCTATCGTGATCCGCGTTTAGCAGAAACATTTAATGATTTTGAAGCTAGTGTGCAATGGTTATTGAATACCGAACAACAGCCACATCAACTTGAGGAAGCAATTTTAGGTTTAGTGGCAGGTATGGATAAACCAGGTTCACCGGCTGGGGAAGCAATTACCGCATGTTATGCCTTGTTACACGCACGCACACCAAAATTCCGTAAAATTTTACGTGAGCGTTTACTCAACGTGAACTTGGATGATTTACAGCGTGTTGCGAAGCAATATCTATTGGCTCAAAAACCTGTGAAAGCCGTGGTTGCGCCATTTGCGAAACGTGAAGAATTGCAGAAACTTGGATTTAGTATTCAGCAAGTCAATTAAAATAAAAATTGGAGAAATCTATGGCGTTCAAATCTTTTGAACGTAGTCATTTGGAGCTCAGTATCATGGCGATACTTGGCTCTTTAACGACATCGTTGGCGAATGCACAATCTACAGCACCGACAAGCCCTGCGAGTGTTGAAGCATGTGTGGCTTTGGCTGCAAATGCTGAACGCTTGGCTTGTTATGATAGCCTGTATAAAGCACCTGTCATTATTCCAACACAAGCTCAGACGGATGCCGCACCAGTGGTTGCAGCCGCGATGCCTGTGATTGAGTCTAATGAAAAAGCCAAGCCAGAATCTTTAAAAGATAAAGTGGTTCAAAAAGTAAGTGATTTGCATTTGTTAGGGGCTGCACCGAAATTTGATCCAAATGTTTCTTTATTAGATCGTCGTTGGGAGTTGTCGGAAGAAAGCAAGCTCGGGGTGTGGAACATTCGTGCCTATCAACCTGTTTATTTGCTTCCAGTGTTTTGGACCAGTGACAAAAACGAATTTCCAAGTAGCCCAAATCCAGAAAATACGGTCAAAGAGAAGCAAGAATTAACGTCAAGTGAAGCCAAATTTCAGCTTTCCTTTAAGACCAAGGCTTGGGAAAATATCTTTGGTGATAATGGTGATCTCTGGTTGGGTTATACTCAGTCATCTCGTTGGCAAGTCTATAATTCGGAAGAGTCGCGACCATTTCGCGAGACCAATTATGAGCCTGAAGCAAGTTTGATGTTTAGGACCAACTATGAGATTTTAGGTCTCAATGCCCGTTTGCTTGGTGTGACCTTGAACCATCAGTCTAATGGTCGTTCAGATCCATTATCACGTAGTTGGAACCGTGTCATTTTCAATCTTGGATTTGAAAAAGATAATTTCGCCTTGATGGTTCGTCCTTGGTATCGGGTAGAGGAAGAAGCCAAAGATGATAATAATCCAGATATTAAAGATTATATCGGTCGTGGTGATTTAACCGCATTCTACCGTAAAGGCGATAACGACTTTTCTCTGATGTTACGTCATTCATTGAAAGGTGGAGATCGTTCGCACGGAGCGGTTCAGTTTGACTGGGCTTTCCCAATTAAAGATAAATTACGTGGTCATTTGCAAATATTTGATGGCTATGGCGAGAGCTTGATTGATTATAACCACCGAGCAACCTATGTCGGCTTGGGTGTATCTTTAATGAACTGGTACTAAATGAGTTTAAATATTCCAGAGTCCTTATTACAGCTTGAAGCAAATTGTGGTGTCTTTGCACTCTGGTTAATCGTGAAGCAATATCATACCCATATTGATATTGCTGACCTGATTCGTTTGTCTGGCCATGATCGAGAAGACGGGACATTCACTATTGCTTTGGCTGTGGCACTGAAAAAATTAGGGTTTGAGGTATCGTTCTATACGGCGCCTGACCCTCATATTGATGAAAAGGAAAAGCAAAGTTATCTTGATGCACAGCGTCTTCAGATCCCAGTTCAGGCTGCTTTAACATATTCAGAGATTCAGAAAGCTTTTGAACAAGGCCACTTCGTGATCGTGTTTTATGACACATTACAAGGTATGGGGAACCAGTCCTTGATTTATTCAATCGATGAACACGAAATTAGTTTTTGTGATCATTTTGACGTGATGTCTAAAACAGTGTTTGAACAACAACGTCAAAGCGATGAAATTTGTCGACAAGTGATTGTGATTCAACAGCCTGTTGATCATTATCCTATCTGAATATTGGCATTGGCGTGTTTTAAGCGGCTCTTCTTTGGAGTCGCAATTAAATAGGCCAGTGTTAACGGTCCCAATCGTCCTGTAAACATCAGCAAACTCAGCACAAACAAACTACCATCATGCAGCTGACCTGTTGCACCTCGTGACAGCCCTACAGTACATGCGGCAGAGACCACTTCAAACATCAGGTCGAGCACATCTAATTTTGGTTCAAGCAGAAAGACAATAAAGCACCCCACAAAAACCAGCATGCCTGTAATGGCAGTCACTGCAAGTGCTTTATAAGTCGTTTCTTGTGAAACTGAATGGTTAAAAATCCGAATTTCTTCATTACGGCGTAGAAAGGAAATCACACAGAGTAATAAAATTACAAAAGTACCGACTTTAATACCGCCTGCGGTACTGAGAGAACCACCACCAATAAACATCAATAACATGGTCAATAAAGCGGTACTATGTTCCATTGAACCTGTATCAATGGTGTTAAACCCTGACGAACGTGGCACAGTCGCTTGGAACCAAGCATTCATGGCTTGTTCACCAAGGCCCATTGAGCCGAGCGTGAGAGGATTGTTGGACTCTAATAACCAAATTAAGATAAATGCAACAAGATTTAAAATTGCGATGGTACTCAGAATCAGTTTGCTGTTTGGGGTCAACTTACTCCAACGTTTATTTTGCTTAACATCAATCAGAACCAAGAAGCCGATCCCGCCTAGGGTATATAACATGCTGATGGTGAGACAAATCAGATAGTGGCTTTGAAAGTTAATCAGACTGTTATCAAATAAGGAAAAACCTGCATTATTAAAAGCTGAGACGCTATAGAAAACAGCATAATAAAGCCCGCGACCAAAACCATACATTGGCGCAAAGGAGGCTGTCAGGATAATGACGCCAATCAACTCAAAAAATAGGGTGTATAGCACGACACCTTTGGCAACGAAGGTCACTTTGGATAGGCTGGTTTGACCCAAGCTATCTTGCGCCATCATTTGTTGTTTTAAGCCGAGTTTAGGTGCGAGACTCAATGCTGCCAAGATGGCAAAGGTCATAAAGCCTAAACCACCTGATTGAATTAGCAAAAGAATAATAAACTGCCCGAGATGATTAAATGATTCATTCAGATTAACCACGGATAGGCCAGTAATGGTCACGGCTGAAGTTGCTGTAAATAAGGCATCCATCCAACTGACATTGCCTTTATTTGCAATCGGCATTTTTAGCAGTATCGTGCCAATGATAATAAAACTAAGAAACCCAATTGCCAGTAAAGATGGCGGGCTTAGATTGAAAATCTTCTGGGAGTTTATTTTGAATGCCATGTTATGCGAAACATCCTGAAAGTTTTCTAAGATGGCTGAGTGAACCTTCTAAAATCAGGACATCACCCGTTTGCAAGGTAAAATTTGCATCTGTTTCATAGTGAATCTGTTGATCTCGTTTCAGTAGCAGTAGCTTGATATTTGGCTCTTGTTTTAAGATGCCTGATAAATTTACATTGTTGAGTTTTTCATTAACTGGAACTTTAACGATGTAATGATCATCATCTAAAGCCATATAACGGCTCACCATTGGATAGTTTAAAGCTTGAGCAACCCGCACACCCATATCTTCTTCAGGATGGATAATCTTACTGACATTTAAATGAGAAAGAATGGTGTGATGTGCTTTGGTTTTAGCCTTGACCAGAATTTTCTCAACCCCTAAGTTCTTGAGATTTAAAACACAGAGAATACTGGCCTCAATATCTTCACCAATTGCGACAACAACAGCGTCACAATTTTGGATATTCAGTTCTTCTAGGACATGCTCATCGGTAGCATCGGCAATCACTGCGTGTGTAATACGGTCAGCCAAGCTCTCGACATTACGTTTGATCGTATCAATCCCAATGACATCATGATTCAATTTAGTCAGCTCTAATGCAACAGTTGCCCCAAAACTACCTAAACCAATGACTGCAAACTGTGCCATAACTGTCCTTAACTAAATGATAAAAATGTCTTTTTATTCATTTTAAGATGGATCAATTTTTTAGTTTGTAATGATTTTGTTTGGGTTGGCAAAGATACGCCAGTTATTGTTTTGATAAAAATAAAAAGCTGCCTCAATCAAAATATTTTTGTTGCAAACATATTGAGTATGAGGAATATTGCTTCGTTAGATTACACTGCATAACGGATGATATAGGAGATAAGTATGTAGTACTTTGGAGGGGTTAGATTTGAGGTAGGAATTTAATCATTTGGGGCTTTAACGGCATAACGAATAAAAAGAGGAGTGATGAAGCCTTGAAATTCGGATAAAGATCATATGGAGAAGAAAAGAAAAAATATGTTTTTTGTTATTACTGTTTTTATTGCAAAATTAATACTGTTAAGGGGTGAGGATGTCTGTTTTTGCTATGTCGTTGGCCTATAAGGTGTTGTTTTTTGTGGGATTGTTTTTAATAATTTCAAAGAAAAATAAATTTTTTTATTGGGGAATGTTCTTAGTCGTAATCTCATTTACAATATATTTATACAATTTAAAAATGTCTTCTGAAAATTATACTTATATAAGGAAAAATATTTGTGGGAAATATGCTATTAGTTCTCCAAAAACTTCGATGAAAGGAGCCGGTAAAGTTCTTGAAGTGAAAATAAATGTTGAAAATTATGGCCAGCTTATTTTTGAAATTGGGAAAGATGATTTTGATCGAGATACGAGAGGCATTGATTTAATAGGGAGAAAAATATGTGTAAATGTAAATGTAAGAGTTTTGAATGGAAAAGAAGACTTACAAAATGTAACAGGGGCTAAACAAATTATTATTAAGTAATAATCTATTTTCAAATGGATGATTAAAATTTCAAATAATATTTAGACTTGTCAGAGTTCTCTCAAAAATAAAGCCGACATCATGTCGGCTTTAAGTTGTTATGCTGCTTATTTAAGGAAACGCTTATAACCAATATTGTTGCTGATTTCAGCATATGGATAAGTGATTTTTTCTAAAGTTTCGACTAAGCCATCAGGGTTTTGCTTTGCATCAGTCGCTTGAAGCCCGACCAGTACACGACCTTCTGCCGCACCGTGATTGCGGTAATGGAAAAGGGTAATGTTATGTGTTGGGCCTAAACGTTCTAGGAAGGTCAATAACGCACCAGGACGTTCAGGGAATTCAACACGAAACAAACGCTCATGTTCAATATTGGCGTGGCCACCTATCAAATAGCGAATATGGAGTTTTGCAACTTCATCATCAGATAAATCATCAACTTCATATTGTTGCTTTAACATGTCGTGAATTTCATGACGTTCAGTTTCACCGCCTTTGAGGCTAATCCCGACAAAGACTTGAGCAAGATTACTATCACTGGCGCGGTAGTTAAACTCGGTGATGTTACGACCTTGTAGCGCACGGCAGAAATGCAGGAAGGCGCCTTTTTGCTCAGGAATCGTCACCGCATAGATCGCTTCACGACGTTCACCCAACTCAGTACGTTCTGCAATATAGCGTAAACGGTCAAAGTTCATGTTGGCACCACAAACAATAGAGACCATGTTTTTATCTGTTATTTGATGTTCTGCAACATATTTTTTGATCCCAGCCAAGGCCATAGCACCAGAAGGTTCAACAATGCTGCGATTCTCATCGTAAGTATCTTTAATCGCAGCACAGATTTCATCTGTATCTACAGTGACAATATCTGGTTCAACGATTGGGCCTGAATTATCAGACTTCCGTAAACGGATTACATCAAATGGCAATTCGCCAATTTGAGCAACAGCCGTACCATCAGCAAATAGGCCTACATGCGGCAACACAACGCGCTCGTTTGATTCAAGAGCTGCTTTTAAACATGCAGATTCTTCGTATTCAACACCAATTACTTTGACGTGTGGTGCAACTTCGCCCAAGTATGCTGCAACACCAGCAATGAGTCCGCCACCGCCGACTGCAACAAAAACATATTCAACATCACGCCATTGGCGCAATAATTCATTGGCGATTGTGCCTTGACCCGCAATCACCAGTTCATCGTCATAAGGTGGAATAAAAACCAAACCTTCATCTTCTGCACGTTGTTTTGCGTATTTATTGGCAACATCGAAACTATCGCCATGTAATACAACTTGACCGCCTAAGCGTTTAACCGCCTGAACCTTAATGTCAGGTGTCGTGCTTGGCATGACGATAATGGCAGGAATGCCTAATTTTTTTCCAGACAGTGCAACGCCTTGGGCATGGTTGCCTGCAGATGCACAAATGACACCACGATCGAGTTGATCTTTTGGTAGTTGGCTAATGCGGTTGTAGGCACCACGTAGCTTGAAAGAGAATACAGGTTGTAGATCTTCACGTTTAAATCGAATGTTATTATTAATTTTTTGACTAATTCGTGGAGCTGCTTCAAGCGGTGTTTCAATCGCAACATCATAAACCGTTGCTTGTAAAATTTGTCGTACCACACGAGACAGCATGTTCATCTTCCCTATAACAGTTTAAAATAGGCAATCATTGTAGCAAACCCCTGTGCATTTGCGCTGTTTTCTTAAAGCAAATGTCAAAATAGTTGAGTGAAGTCATGAGTCTATATGCAACCCAAGATGAAAAAAAACAAGCTGCGGCCAAAGCAGCCTTGAAACATTTGCCTAAAGGCGGCATTTTGGGCGTAGGAACAGGAAGTACCGTTAATTTTTTAATTGATTTATTGCCTGAATTGCAATTAGAAGCAGCAGTAGCAAGTTCAACTGCAACAGCTGATCGTCTAAAAAAACTGGGCATTGAAGTGGTCGATATGAACTCTGTCGGTGGTTTAGATGCTTATGTTGATGGTGCTGATGAAATTGACCGTCACATGCATATGATCAAAGGTGGTGGTGCGGCATTAACCCGTGAAAAAATTGTGGCATCAATTGCAAAGAAATTTGTATGTATCGTAGATGACTCAAAATGGGTAGATCAGTTAGGACGTGATTTCCCACTTCCTGTTGAAGTGATTCCAATGGCGCGTTCTGCAGTGGCTCGTAAAATTGTTGCGTTAGGTGGTGATCCTGTTTATCGCGAAGGTGTTGTAACTGATAATGGGAATGTGATTTTAGATGTATTTAATTTGAATATTCTAAATGCGATTGAGTTGGAAAAAACCATTAACGATATTCCGGGCGTTGTGACCAATGGTATCTTTGCATTAAATGCAGCAACCATTGCTGTTGTTGCAACTGACAGTGGTATCGAAGAGCGTACAGCACAATAATGCCATTAGTTTCATTAGAAACGCTGTTACCTGAAATTAAAGTTGTTCGACATGCAAGGGCAAGAAATTTGCGCTTGCGTGTTGAGCCAACAGGTATTCGCCTCACAGTTCCTTTGTTCTGTAGCAAACGACAGATTCAGCAGTTTCTGCATCAGTCTGAACAATGGTTGATAGAAACGTGGGGCAAACAACAACAGCAATTTAATCAAACGACGGCATTTCCTGAATCGTTGACATTGTTTCACCATGTGCAGCCTTTTAGGATTATTCAACAACAGCAACGACATATTTTTAAGTTTGATTTCGAGCGACAACAATTACTGATTCGGCATGAACAGTCCGAGCAGGCTTTACAAGCTGCTGTCATGGCTTATGCAAAACAGTTTTTACCTGAATATTTAGCTCAAGTAAGCCGGCAAATCAGTTTGTCTTACCAACAGTGTAGTATCCGTAAGCCAAAGACGCGTTGGGGTAGTTGTAGTTCTAAGCATGACATCATGTTACATGCTGCATTGGTGCTGATGCCAGAATATATTGTACGATCAGTCTGTGTACATGAGTTGGCACATACCAAACATTTTGATCATAGTGCTGCGTTTTGGAATGAAGTGGAAAAGCATGATGCCAATTACCTTGAGCATCGAAAGCAATTGAAACAGACTCAATTGCCGAGTTGGTATTATAAAAAATAATAAAGTGTAGGTTTGCCTTAACCATTAAACAAGCGATTGTTTTATACAGCTAGACCTTTTCGAATACGTAGGGCTTGTTTTAGGCTGGGGACATCATTTTGCCATTGTTTGAGTACTAAGATAATTGCAATAATTTCAGCCCGTGTCAGTATTCCTAGCCAGAAAACGACTACAAATAAAATTTGTGCATGACCTGTTAATGTGACTTGTACCAATAAAGCAAAAAGAAATAAGGTCCAAATTTTAGCACCTAGACTATGTGTAGCGACTTCTTTTCGGAATTTAATGAAACTTACAATATAGATTGCAACTTCTGACAGAATTAAAATAACAATCGCCCAAAGATGTTGCTTAAAGAAATCAGGTTGTTGCATATAAATTGAGGCAATTGCACAAATAAAAAAGACTTGGTCAACGTTAGAATCGAGTCGGCGTAATTTTTCATTGGAAACACCTAGATGTCTTGCAATGATGCCATCAAAGATATCACTGATCAGTCCCAGTGTTAAAAATACCACAGTATAGATAGGATAGAATTGTGGTTGTAGCAAGGTCACAGCAATGATCAGAAAACCTAAGAGTAATCTGGAATAAACAAGTAAAGTTGGAATTTTATATTTTAAAGACATGAATCAAGAACATTAAAACGGTTTAATTTGAGTATAGCAGTCAGTATTGAATATCAAGATAACAAATACATATTTTATAAAAAACAACAGTCTTTCATAGTAATCGCAAATATTCAGATTATTTTTTCATAATGACATTGCGTACTTATTGCAAGCAATGAATTTGCTGATCCATTGCTTGCATGTGTGACTTAAGTCTTAGAAATTGCACTGTAACTGCGTTGTTTGCAGTTGATCAGGTGCTTTGCGGCTATCTAAACCAGCACTGGCACTTAAGACCTGATTTGCTTTAACTTTAAGTTGGACAAAATTATATTGCAAAGTACTATTGTTTGGTTCAGTAGAACTGCTATTCAATAAATATTCAAAATTGGTTTTATCAACTTGTAATAAGTTATCTGTACTGTCACCGTCTAGTTTAGAGCTGTAGGTCTTACCATCTTTAGTGAGCTCTAGCCAACCATCGCCACGAATATTGAGTTGACAGTTGCTGGTTGAATCTTTGTAATTTCCAATTAAATATTCAATCGAAGGTAAGCTAGCATTTACAATATTAATTCCTGTAATGCCTTGCTTACACGGATAAATTGAGCCATTACATGTTTGAGTTGTATCTGAAAAACCGACAGCAGGGCGATAATCACCAGCGCCAAATATACGGAAAGAGGTAGCTGCATTGCTTGTGGGGTCACTACCAGCATAAGCTTTTTGCTGTAATAGCGTATAGCCCTGTGGATTTTCTGTTGCCTGATTAAAACGATTGGCTAATTGTAGTACAGATTGTTTTAAAGAAATCGCAAAGGTATCTCTCGTATTCTTTTGATTTGCTGCAATAGATATCGCATCATTCTTAGTGGAATCAACATTATCTGGAGGGGGGGTCACCAATGTTATTAAAGTATTTTGATCACCGCGTATTTTTTTCCCATCAAGATAACCATCTTTTAAATCGATGGCTAAGTTCTTGGTAAATTCAGCATAACTACTATTCGGATAGACATCTGCCCATTGCTGAATAAAGCCAAAACTTAGATAGGTATCGATATATAAATTTAAATTATTATTTTGTAGTGTGAATACATTTAAAATGGAAGATGGGGTAATATTTGGGATGTCTAAATAATGAAAGGCATTTGTTAAGGCCGTGTTTACATCGGTAGTTGCAAGACTTAGTTGTAATGCACTGATTTTTATTGGAGTACTATTTGTGTCCGTTGGTAATATACCAGAACGTATTAAGGCACGCTGATAAATTGCTTCTGAACTTGGATTGATATAAATCGTTTGAGTGAGCGAATTGGTGTTTACTTCAACGAGACTGTGTAATGTCATAGAAATATTTTGATATTGACCACTCTGATAGTCATAGATCAATGAGTTTGGAGTTGTTGAGATTTCAATTCGATACAATCGATCTTTATCCAAAATTCTTGGTAATACAATATCGATTTCTGAAGTTGTTGTTAAATCTCGTTCTAAGACCAAGCTATTATCAAAATTATCAAAAACTTTTAGGGTGACATTGCGCATTTCAACTGGGGTTTTGATATTGAAATTTTTAGGTTTGGGGACAGAGACCGTTGGAGTGGTTTCTTTAGTTGCTTTACTTTCACCGCTTCCACAACCAATCAATGTTGAGCTGAGTAAAAGCGTACTTAGTCCTAAGCAAATATGATGATGTAATCTTTGTTTTGACATCAAAGAAGGCATTCCAGCTCTCCAGAAAAATTTTGCATCCATGAAATTTATTATTACCGCATTTTTTTATTCTATTCGAATAGTGAAAGGATTCAATAGTATTTCTTGACCAATGGTAGAATCAATTTAAATATATTAAATCCATTGGTCTGTATTTTTAGAATTTAGGTCATTTCATCAGGATTGCCCGTACTTTTATTTTGTTAAAAGTTAGGTACTTGAAGATTGTGTAAAACGGGTCAAACTGCCATACTATTTGCCTAAATGAACGCTTGAGGTGTCACACGTGATTTCTGTTGGTATAGTTGGTGGAACTGGATACACTGGGGTTGAGCTATTACGTCTTTTATTAAGACATTCACAAGTTCAAGTTCGTATTCTCACTTCTCGTACAGAAGCAGGAAAGCGCGTTGCTGATATGTTCCCAAGTTTACGTGGACATACCACACTTGAGTTTTCAGATTTTGATTTAAACCAATTAAAACAATGTGATGTCGTATTCTTTGCCACACCTCATGGTGTAGCAATGCAACATGCAGAAGAGCTTATTGCTGCGGGTACAAAAGTCATTGATCTCGCTGCAGATTTTCGTTTACAGAATCTAACTCAATTTGAAAAATGGTATGGCATGCAACATAGCTGTCCAGCTGTGTTAAAAGACTCTGTATACGGTTTAACTGAGTTAAATCGTGAAAAAATTAAACAAGCTCAAGTGATTGGTAATCCTGGATGTTATCCAACGACTGTACAATTAGGTTTAGCACCACTACTTAAAAATTCAGATCAGTTGATTCATACACAAACTATTATTATTGATGCTAAATCGGGTGTGTCTGGTGCTGGTCGTAAAGCAAGCTTGGGCATGATCTACAGCGAAAATGCCGATAATTTCAAAGCCTATGGTGTTGCAGGACATCGTCATCATCCTGAAATTGTTGAAGCACTTGAAAATATCTCAGGACAAAAAGGGCAGTTTGATCAACTGATTTTTGTGCCGCATTTAGTCCCAATGATTCGTGGCATGTTGAGCACAATTTATGTCGACCTTACTGAACAAGCTCAACAAATTGATCTTCAAGCATTATACGAAGAATTCTATAAAAATGAACGTTTTGTTGATGTTATGCCAGCAAATAGCTCACCAGAAACACGTAGTGTTCGTGGTGCGAATGAGTTAAGAATTGCACTATATCGTCCACAACCGAATAAATTGATTATTTTGGTTGCACAAGACAATTTGGTAAAAGGTGCGGCAGGTCAAGCCATTCAAAATATGAACCTAATGTTCGGTTTTGATGAAGCTGCTGGTTTGGAAGGTATTGGTTTATTACCATAAAAAACGCTTTTTTACTTCACACACATTTAAATTTCGATTCTAATGTGTGCTTTGATGTAGATCATAAAGATAGAGATGATGATGGAAAACGTTGAACCGACTACTTCACCAGACAGTTCCGTTGAAAAAAATAAATTCTTAAAAACGAATTTACCTTTGATTATTGGTGCCGTAATTCTAATTGGCGGCAGTTTTACGCTTGGTTATACTATAGGTCATCGTCAGGGTTTAACTGTGGTTGGGTATGATGCAGATGCCGAGCAATTGGTAGATGTTGTTCAGAAACAAAAGACTGCGTTGGATTCTGTCACGAAGAGCTTGAATGCTGCTGTTCAAGAGCGTGATATGGCGGTAGGCAATGCTGATGATTTATTTAAAGCAGTAAACCAAGCTAATGCAGATAAAGCACAGTTTGAAGGAATGAATACGATTTATCGTGACATTTTGAAACAACGTGGTGGTGTAAGTCTAACCATTCAAAATATGGCAATTAAGTCTTTGCCAGAAAATGCTTTTGAATATCAGATTGATCTAGTTCAAGTCAGCCCAAATAAACGCCGTGCATCTGGTTCGGTTGAGTTGCGCTTAATTAAAGATACAGAAATTCTGGTTGTACCTTTAGAAGACAAAAACTTTAACTTTGATGATTTTGAACGTTTAACAGGTCGTTGGACAATGCCTAAGGGCTTTATGCCTCAATTTATCGAAGTGCGTTTAACCGGGGCTGGTACGCCTGTAATCAAACGTTTTAGTTGGCAACGTGGCAAGCCTGTCGATGTTGGCTCTGCTTTCGTGTCAGAAATACCGCAAGCTGAAGCTAACGCTCAATAATTTTTTAGATTAAGAACTCAATATGCGAAGATATAAACGTCAAATGAATTTAAGTGAAGTGAAAAATTCTTTTCATCAATCCGGTTATGTTGATTGGCACTTAAGTCCACGTTTAAGTGATTCGCAAGAGGATCATGAGGGTGAGGTGGTTGTACAAACTGCCCCTCCAGAATTAAAACGACCGCCTTTATATGCGGTTGTTTTAATGAATGATGATTACACGCCAATGGATTTTGTTATTGAAGTATTGCAAAGTTATTTCGGAATGGACCTTGATCAAGCAAGTCAGGTCATGCTGACAGTTCATTACGAAGGTAAAGGTACTGCTGGCATTTACCCACGTGATATTGCTGAAACAAAAGCAAATCAAGTGAATAACTATGCACGAGCTCAGGGTCATCCTTTGTTGTGCCAGATCGAACCTGAGCGAGGATAAAACAAAGCGAAGCTTTGTTCCGAGCGCAAGACGAGCAACTATGTTGCGAGTAACAGCGTTAAGATCAGGAATCTATTTGACGAACAGCTATGCTGTGAGTGAAGGCGTTAAGAAAAGCAATGCACTTGCGGAATATTTTCCTCATGCGCAAGCCCTTACGCCCTATATGGCTTATAAATTACGAGTGAAAGCGTAAGAAAAGCTGCTGAATATCACTTTGGACAATCATATCTTGCGAATGGGTCTTTAGAAAATAAGGCTATCTTTCGATATGTGATTTCAGCGGTAAATTAAGGCATATATTGTTTTATGCTAAAAATATGAATCAATATACTGACTATCTTTATATTCAACCTATAAATGATTTGTTAGGCTTTAATTAAGATCGTGGTGTATTACAATTTTTCATAGGTTGAATACGCTTTCATAAATAAAGAACAGGTTTGCTGGCTTTTTGAACGATTAGATAAGTCTTATTCTCTTTGTAATTAAATTTTTACAACAATACTTTGTTTTGAATCTTGACCAAGATACTCAACTAATGCTAACAGTAAGATATGAAGCAAAGAGGCTTGTAGACGTGTCTTTAAAACGATTACAGAAGCTCAGCGGATCAAGTCAATAATTAGCTTTTTCATGAAAAGATTTCTCTTTTATGATTAAGCCCAAGAGATAAGGGGGTTACATGCTCAGTCGTCAATTAGAAGTATCGTTACGTTTGGCTGTTAGCATGGCTCGTCAAAAGAGACATGAGTTTCTGACAGTTGAACATTTGTTGCTTGCCTTGCTAGATAACGACTCAGCCGTAAATGCATTAAAAGCATGCGGTGCAGATATCGTTACTTTGCGTAAAGAATTAGAGGAATATGTAGAGCAACATACCCCAAAACTTGGTGATAATAGCGAACAGGCACCTCATCCAACTGAGAGCTTTGATCGAATTTTGCAACGTGCAATTTTCCATGTTCAGTCAAGTGGTGGTGATCGTACGGTTGAAGGTGCGGATGTTTTAGTTGCGATGTATTCGGAACGAGATTCTTTTGCAGTTTATTTATTAAAGCGTCATCAAATTAACCGTTTGACTTTGACTCAATATTTATCTCATGGCACACGTAAAGATGAGATTCAAGTTGAAGAAGAAGTTGAGGATATTGAAGGTGAAAGTGCAGCTTCAGCGAATGCTGGACCACTTGAGCAATACACGCTTAACTTAAACATCGAAGCACAAAAGGGTAAAACTGATCCTTTAATTGGACGTGAAAAAGAAATTGAGCGTGCGGCTCAGATTTTATGTCGTCGTCGTAAAAACAACCCATTATTAGTGGGTGACCCAGGTGTGGGTAAAACCTCGATTGCAGAAGGTTTGGCATGGTTAATTGTGAATGGTAAAGCGCCTAAACCACTTGCGAATGCTGAAGTCTATAGTTTAGATATCGGTGCATTGGTTGCAGGGACTAAATATCGTGGCGACTTTGAAAAACGTTTAAAACAACTGTTAAATGCGTTGAAGAAAAATCCAAATGCGATTTTATTCATTGATGAAATTCATATGATCATTGGTGCAGGCTCAAGTATGGGCAGTACGATGGATGCATCGAATTTAATCAAGCCGGCATTGGCAAATGGTAGCTTGCGTTGCATTGGTTCAACGACCTTCCAAGAATATCGTCAGGTGTTTGAGAAAGACCATGCTTTATCGCGTCGTTTTCAAAAAATCGATGTGAATGAACCAAGCGTTGGCGAAACGATTGAAATTCTACGTGGCTTGAAAAACAAGTTCGAAGATTTCCATCATGTGGAATACGACGATAAAGCTTTAGTTGCTGCTGTTGAGCTGTCAGCTAAATTTATCAATGATCGCTTTTTACCAGATAAAGCGATTGATGTGATTGATGAGGCTGGCGCGCAACGCCGTTTGAAAGCAGAAGTCGATGGTACAACCATCTCAGTTGAGAATATCGAAGATATCGTTTCTAAGATTGCCCGTATTCCACCGAAAACTGTTTCTAAAGATGATAAGTCTGTACTTGAGAATCTGGAACGTGATCTTAAACGTGTGGTATTTGGTCAGGATGAAGCGATTACAGCACTAGCATCAGCGATCAAATTATCTCGCGCAGGTCTGAAAGCACCAGATAAACCAGTAGGTAGTTTTGTCTTTGCTGGTCCAACAGGTGTGGGTAAAACCGAGGTCACTAAACAACTGGCAAAATTGCTTGGTGTAGAGCTAGTTCGTTTCGATATGTCTGAGTATATGGAACGTCATGCGGTTTCTCGCTTGATTGGAGCACCTCCAGGTTATGTTGGCTATGATCAAGGTGGTTTGCTGACCGATGCGATCCATAAAAATCCGCATTGTGTACTGTTGCTGGATGAGATTGAAAAAGCGCATCCAGATGTATTTAACTTGTTATTGCAAGTGATGGATCATGGCGCTTTGACCGATAACAATGGTCGTAAATCTGATTTCAGAAATGTGATTATTGTGCTCACCACCAATATTGGTGCAGAGAGTATTGTCCGTGCAAGTATTGGTTTCACTGAGCAAGATCACAGTGCCGATAACCAAGATGCGATGAAACGCGCATTCTCACCTGAATTCCGTAATCGTTTAGATGGTGTGATTCAATTCAAATCACTTCCAACCACAATTATCGATTCAGTGGTAGACAAATTCTTAACCGAGTTGCAAGCGCAGCTGGATGAGAAACAAGTCGTGCTTGAGGTGGATCAAAGTGCACGTGATTGGTTGTCTACCAATGGTTATGACCGCCTCATGGGTGCTCGTCCGATGCAACGCTTAATTCAAGAGCATTTGAAAAAGCCTTTAGCTGAGATGATTCTGTTTGGTGAGCTTGCTGAGCATGGTGGTAACGTTGCGGTTTCTGTGAAAACAGAAAATGGCAAAGAGGTTGGCTTAAAACTGGAAGTCTTTGAAGATCATATTAACCCGAGTGCTGAACCTGCTTAATGTTTGAACTTTCTTTCTCGATAACCCAAGTACTTAAAGTATTTGGGTTATTTTTCGTCACAGCAATTGCTGAAATCTTAGGTTGTTATTTTCCATATTTGATTTTGAATCAAGGAAAATCACATTGGTTATGGATTCCTACAGCTTTAAGTTTGGCTGTTTTTGTGTGGTTACTTACTTTGCACCCCGCAGCATCTGGTCGTATTTATGCGGCCTATGGCGGAATTTATATTTTTACAGCGCTGATGTGGTTACGTTATGTTGATCAAGTTATGCTAACGCGTTGGGATATCTTAGGTGGTATTGTGGTTGTGTGTGGCGCTTGCCTGATTATTTTACAGCCACAAGGATTGGTTCGTTAAATTGATATCAGCATGGTGCTATTTATCCATGCTGATATAAACCATATAAAAACTAACTGAGTACATAGCTTTCATTGATCCCGCATTCTTCAACAAAAGTTTTATCATGCGAGACCAGTATCACAGCACCATTAAAAGAGCGAATCGCTTGTGCAAGTAACTCCCGAGATTCTATATCCAGATGATTCTCTGGTTCATCCAAAAGTAATAAATCTACTGCTTGTTGTTTTAAAGCGAGTAAGGCGGCTTTTAGTCGTTCACCGCCGCTCAAATTTCCTAAAAGACTAAGTGCCTTGTCTCTACGGATTTGTAAATTTCCTAACAGTGTACGTGCCTGTTGCTCGGTCAGATTTGAATCTATACCACATAAATATTCAACGGCAGATAGATTTTCATTGAGTAAGGAAAGATTTTGATCTAGATAAACAGAATTTACTTTGCAATAAATCTCTCCAGCAAGTGGTGGAATTAAACCTCGAATCGTCTTAAGTAAGGTGGATTTACCACTGCCATTTGCGCCACTTAAATGTAATTTTTCACCAGTCGATAGCGCAAGGTCAATCGGCCTTGTTTTTACATAAGCAAGTTGTAATTTCTGGCAGCGTAAAATTTCACCCGATTTACCAGTAGTTTGAGTAAATTCAAAAGACTGTGATTTAAGATATTCCAGTTTCGTTTGTTTTTGCTGTAACTCATCTTTTGCATCTGCAAGCTGTTTACTCTGTTGTTTGCGTAGGTGAGAAAGAGATTGCTCAGATTGTTCTTTCTTGGCATCCAATAAGATAGGAGCTTGAGATCCTGAGGCTCTTAACTTTTCACCCGTTTTTTTGCGCTTTTGTGCTTTCATCTGGCTTTGAAGCTGTTGCTCTTTGAGCTGTTTTAGCTCGCGTTTTTCTTGTTGAACAGTTTGTGATAATGCTTCGACTTGTGTTTGATGCTGTTGTTGATACAGCGTGTAGTTACCACCGTAATAATGTATGCCAAACTGATTGAGCATAAAAATGCCCTGTACATGAGCCAAAAGCTGTCGGTCGTGGCTAATGATAAGCCCACCTGTAGGATGCTGTATCATTTGGCTGATTAACCATTCTCGTCCCCGTGTATCTAAGTGATTACTGGGTTCATCCAGTAATAGATAATGATCTTTGAGTAGAAATAGCCGACACAGTGCGAGTTTGGTTTTTTGGCCTTCACTCAAATGTTGAGTTGGTGTATCCAGTGCAGTAGGTAATCCCGCACTTTCTAATAATTGTTGCCATTCGATTGGTAAGTGCCAAACATGTTCAACCTGATCATAATCGCTAAATGAAGCAGTACCTTGCTGGATGCGCTCAAAGCATGCATGCAAATCTTCAATCTCCAAGGCTTGAGCAATGGTGTTTGCTTGGACACGCTGGAGTTGAGCAAGATGCTGATGTGGACATTGCCATGAGATTTGGCCTGAATAGGTTAATTCAGAAGCGAATTGGTTTTGTAAAATAGACATCAGCAGTGATTTACCTTGACCATTACGTCCAATCAATCCGCAAAACTGATTTAAGGGTAATTGGAATGCAAGCTGATCGAAGAGTTTTTGCTGGGCTAATTCGAGTGATAGGTTTGAAACAATACATGCCTGTTGAGTCATAAGAAACCTCATAAACAGGATATGCAAAATAGAAAAATATAGATAATTTTAGTAGGTGTTGCTAAATGATAGATAAGTCTATTTTGCACATCAAAAAGAAAAAGGATTTTGATGATAAAAATAGGGCTTACTTCATTGGCGTAATCTCAGAATGGTTTATTTTTCAGCTATTCTATGGATGAAAACAATAAAGGTCAAATTTTACTATTTTCAAGTTTTGATTAAAAAAACATAAAAAGTGCTTGTCAAATGCTGAAATAGTGCGTAATTTAGGAGTTAGGAACAGTTTTTTAGATATTTGAAATAAACATGTTAAAGCATACTGTAAACACAAACGCATACTTTTATTTTTGGCAATATTGTTAGTTGCCTGATGCGTTTCGGGCAGCAAAAAGGGTTGCCCAACCAGTTAATACCTGATCGGCAACACCGATCAGGTTTTTTTATGCTTTAACAAACATCATTTTAGGAGAAATACCATGTATACATTTAACTATTCATATTTTAGCAAGATTTCTTGGTTTTACTTTGCAAAAAAATCAACATCGCTTAGATCACACTTGCTCAAATAAATGATAGGACTGCGAAGAAGGCCAGTCCAAAGGAATTGAAAATGAATGCTTTAAATACTGCTTTGACACAACCACAAACACATACAAAAGAATCAATGCTTAGCTTGCCATCACAACTCAAAGCGCAGTATCCCTTGTCTGCAACTTTAGCGCAGCAAATTTCAAAACATCGTCAAACGATTCAGAATATTTTATCTGGACATGATCATCGCTTAATGGTGATTACAGGTCCTTGCTCGATTCATGATCCTATCGCAGTACTCGAATATGCTGATCGCCTACAACAACTACAAGAACAGGTCAAAGATCAAATATTCTTGGTGATGCGTGCATATATTGAAAAGCCACGTACGACTGTGGGTTGGAAAGGTTTCTTATACGATCCAAATTTAGATGGATCATCAGATTTACAACTGGGTTTAGAAAAATCTCGTCAGCTTTACTTGCAGCTAATCGAGAAAGGTTTGCCAATCGCAAGCGAAATTTTAAGTCCAATGGCGACAGGTTATTTTGATGACCTATTGGCTTGGGGGGCAATTGGTGCGCGTACCAGTGAGTCTCAAATTCATCGTGAAATTGCCAGCCATATGCCATACAGCATTGGTTTCAAAAATGGTACAGATGGTTCGATCCAAATTGCTTTGGATGCGATTCAGTCAGCACTGCATGGTCATCAATTTTTAGGAATGACTCAACAAGGTTTGCCTGCAATTTTGCATAGTGAAGGTAATCCGTTACCACATTTAATTTTACGTGGTTCAAATCAGGGTACCAACTATGATTTGGCTTCAATTCAAGCGATGCATTTCAAGCATAAGCAATTACCGGCATTGGTGATTGATTGTAGTCATGGTAATAGCGGTAAAGATCCCTTATTACAGCCACAGGTTTTACAGCAAATTATTGCAGAGCGTGCTGAGTCGAAAGTGCGTGGTGTGATGATTGAAAGTCATCTGATTGATGGTAATCAAAAAATTTCCTGTGACATGACCTATGGCCAGTCGGTTACGGATGGTTGCCTAGGTTGGGATAAAACAGCACAAGTGTTGTTGGATGTTGTTGAGAAAATGCGACATAAAAAATAAACCAGACATAAAAAAGCCAGTCTTAAGACTGGCTTTTTTCTTGTGCTAGAACTAAGCAGCTTGGATGGATTGAGCTGCAAGAAAATGACCAATCTCTTGGCTGAACTTTCTCGGTTCAGTAATCAGTGGGGTATGCCCAGAACGTTCAAAATACACGGCTTTAGCATTACTCAAGCTATTCGCAATGAGGGTTTGTCCCGTTTCTGGATAGAGTGTCGATTCGCGACCAATAAAGAAGGTGGTTGGGCAACTGAGTTGACCGATGGCTTCACGATAATCTTCATTATGGTTTAGGTAGTTTTCTACATACCACAGTAAATAATCTAAACGCTGAATCGGTAGTAGATATTTTTGTAAGAAGGGACGATGCAGGGCAAGTTTAAGGATTTTAGGGCTATAATTATTGCTACCTTGCAGTTCAATAAAATCACCCCATAAGCTGACCAGCTTGTAGCGGATATCATCGGGTAAATCCTCTAGCTGCTGAGCATGTTTATAGTCAAGTAATAGCGTTTGAATCTCAAGTAATAGATTTTTAAATTGAGGATGTTTTGGGCCAAATAAACCATATTGCCAAGAATCATCAACCGCAATTTTAGGGGTTTGATCAATATGCAGATAGGCCTTAAGTTTCTCAGCTAAGCCACCATGCTTCATACCATGCATAGCTGTAGTTGCACCCATGGAATAGCCCATTAGGATGAATTGATCGAGCTTTAATTGTTTAATCAGTGAATCTACATCATTCCAATGACTTGAGATCGCATCTAGCTCTGGAATCGCACAATTCTTTGAACCACCAAAACCACGCCAGTCGGGAATGATAAATTCATATTGTTTACGGTTAGCAAATAAGAAAGGGAGCCATTGCCAGCTTTGCATGCCCAGTCCGGATAAGACAAGCACAGGTTCGCCTTCACCAACACGTCGTACAAATAATTTTTCTTGATCGGGCATGGTATAAAACGGCATTATTTTTCTCCACTATCGTTGGCTTCTTCAAACTTTTTCAGTTGAGGAATCATTTGTTCCAACCATTTTATCCATTCATTTTCTTTAATGATACCGAGTTCCAGAATCATCTTATGGATAAACAAAACACGATTGGTTGGTTGGTTATCTTTAAAATCTTTATCATGAATTGCTTGATAAAGTCTTAATTTTTCCTTATGCAATACTAAGTGACGCTCTAATTCGGGCAAAATATTATTGCCACCGAGTTGAGCTTCAGCTCTTAACCTGACCATGAGATCATCACGGAGTTGAGCAGGTTCACTTTGTTGTTCAATCCATGATGCCAGTTGTATTCTTCCAAGTTGTTCAACTTGATAGGTTTTTTTACGGCTGTTGGCAGCTTGTTCTTCTAATGTAGAAATCCATCCTTTTTTAAGCATACCGTTGAGTTCACGATAAATCTGCTGATGAGTCGCATTCCAAAAGAAGCCCATTGAACGGTCAAAGCGACGAGCCAAGTCAAAACCTGTACTTGGTTTTTCCAATAAGCTGGTCAGTAAAACATGGGCGAGTGACATGATGTTCCATAATAAAAAAATGACTCATCAGAATTATGCAATATGTTGCATAAAAATCAAATCTTGTTTATAACTTTATGCAACAAGTTGCATTAGCTAGCAGAGTGCGAGCCAAAGGAGAAACCATGTCAGCTTATCCACATTTACTAAAGCCACTAGATTTAGGCTTTACCACCTTAAAAAATCGTGTCCTTATGGGGTCTATGCATGTTGGCTTAGAAGAAGCGCCACAAGGTTATGAACGTATGGCTGCATTTTACGCGGAACGTGCCAAAGGTGATGTTGGGTTAATCGTCACAGGTGGTATTGCTCCAAATGATGCAGGTCTTACATTTGCACATGCTTCTAAATTAGATAGTATTGCTGAAGCAGAAAAACATAAAGTGATCACCCAAGCGGTACATGATGCAGGTGGTAAAATCGCGATGCAGATTTTACATACGGGGCGTTATTCATATCAGCCTGAGATTGTTGCACCTTCTGCGATTCAGGCACCGATTAACCCAATCAAACCAAAAGCATTAAGCTCTGCCGAAGTACAGCAAACCATTGATGACTTTGCCAACTGTGCCAAGCTTGCACAGTACGCGGGCTATGATGGGGTTGAGATCATGGGTTCGGAAGGCTATCTAATTAATGAATTTATTGCGGCTCGTACCAACCATCGTGATGATGAATGGGGTGGTAGTTATGAAAATCGTATCCGTTTCCCGATTGAAATTGTAAAGCGTACCCGTGATCTAGTCGGTGAAAACTTTATTATTATTTATCGCTTATCGATGCTGGATTTGGTTGAAGGTGGTTCAAGCTTAGAAGAAGTCATTCAACTGGCGAAAGCAATTGAAAAAGCTGGCGCAACCATTATCAATACAGGGATTGGCTGGCATGAAGCACGTATTCCAACCATTGCAACCAAAGTACCACGCGCTGCATTTACATGGGTGACTGAAAAGCTGAAAGGTCAAGTTTCAGTTCCATTGATTACCTCGAACCGTATTAATACGCCTGAAATGGCAGAACATGTATTGGCTTCTGGTCATGCAGATATGGTGTCTATGGCGCGCCCAATGCTGGCCGATCCTGAGTTTGTATTAAAAGCCAGTGAAGGTCGTAGCGATGAAATCAATACCTGTATTGGTTGTAACCAAGCTTGTTTAGACCATATTTTCTCAATGAAAATTGCCACTTGCTTAGTCAATCCACGTGCTTGTTACGAAACTGAGCTGATCTTTAAAGAAGCGAATGTGGTAAAAAATATTGCGGTGATTGGTGCAGGTCCAGCAGGTTTGAGCTTTGCGGTATATGCTGCAAGTCGTGGTCATAAAGTTAAAGTCTTTGATGCAAGCAATCAAATTGGTGGTCAATTCAACATTGCCAAGACCATTCCAGGTAAAGAAGAATTCTACGAAACTTTACGTTACTTCAAGCGTCAAATTGAATTACAGCCAAATATTGAGCTGGTACTGAACCACACAGCCACTTATGAAGAACTTAGCCAAGCTGACTATGATGATATCGTGGTTGCAACAGGCGTGACACCGCGTCAGTTGCAATTTGAAGGGATTGATCATCCAAAAGTATTGAGCTACATCCAAGTGTTGAAAGAGCGTGTAGCTGTAGGTAAGCGTGTTGCCATTATTGGTGCAGGTGGTATTGGCTTCGATACGGCAGAATATTTAACCCATGAAGGTGATAGTGGCAGCTTAAATCCTGAAAAGTTCTATGCAGAATGGGGGATTGATACTTCTTATGAGCATGTGGGTGGCTTAAAACCAGCTGAGTTAGAAAAGTCAGAACGTGAAATTTACTTATTGCAACGTAAGAGTGCATCTGTTGGCGCTGGTCTGGGTAAAACTACAGGCTGGATTCATCGCACAGGCTTAAAGCATCGTGATGTGAAAATGATTGCTGGAGCAAGCTACGACAAAGTGGATGATCAAGGTTTGCATATCACTGTAGATGGGCAAAGCCGCGTGCTTGAGGTCGATAACGTGGTGATTTGTGCAGGTCAAGAGTCTTATACCGCGATGTTTGATCAGCTTAAAGCGGACGGTAAAAATGTTCACCTAATTGGTGGTGCTAAAGAAGCAGGTGAGTTGGATGCTAAACGCGCAATTCGCCAAGGTGCTGAATTAGCAGCAACGCTATAAATAAACCGTGAGCATTTTCTATTGAGGAAATGCTCATGGACATATCGATTAAATCTCAAGGAAGCAAACAATGACACTGGAAACAACAAAACAAGCTTTAGAAAATTGGCATCAGATGATTAAAACAGGTGATCTATCCAATTTAAACGATTTACTGGCTAATGATGTGGTGTTTCGTTCACCCGTTGCTTATAACCCTTATGAGGGAAAACATGTGGTTTTTTTTATTTTGACCAATGTGATTCAAGTTTTTGAGAATTTTACCTATCACCGTGAATTTTACACTGAAGATGGTGAAAATGTGGTGTTGGAATTCAGTGCCAATGTGAGTGGTAAATCATTGAAGGGCATCGATATGATTCGCTTTAATGAACAAGGCAAAATCATTGATTTTGAAGTGATGATTCGCCCAATGAGCGGTTTGGCAGCACTGGCAGAGAAAATGGGTGCACGATTCGCCAAATACCAACCGAATTAATGGCTATAAAATAGCCTAAGTAATATTGAGAGAATTAGAATGTGGTTAAAGCTTTCAACTTTTGCCTTATTACCTGTATTACTCGTACAAGGTATGAAAGTTCGTAACAATACACCACGTCTTTTAGAAGCAAGTGGCGACCGCAATGGTATTGTTGGGCAGGGTCAGCCACTATCTTTACTTATACTCGGTGATTCGGCAGCAGCGGGTGTTGGGGTTGAAACACAGCAACAGGCTTTATCTGGGGCGATTATCTCTGAGCTACAACATGAATATCAGTTGCAATGGAAATTGCATGCTAAAACAGGTGATACCACTCAACAGGTTTTTCAAGCAGTACAACAGTTAGATCAGCAGTGCTATGATGTTGTTATCACTTCAATTGGTGTCAATGATGTGACTAAACTAACATCAGCAAAATCTTGGCTTAAACAACAAAAACAGCTATTCAGTTATATTCAAAGACATTTTCAACCTAAACTTATTATTGTATCGGGTGTACCACCAATGCAGCATTTTCCCGCTTTGCCAAATCCTTTGGCTTGGTTATTTGGAAAGTATGCAGAACAAATGAATCAGGCCTTACAACAATGGCTAGCACCACAATCGCAATTTCGATTTATTCAATATGATATTGAAGCTTTTCAAGCAATGGATTTGCCAATGGCAAGCGATGGTTTTCATCCAAGCAAAGAAATTTATGCCATTTGGGGACAACAGGTCGCAACTTTGGTGCGACAAACATTTACTCATGCTTAGATAGAGGCGGTTATTGAATATGGGTATATCTGCTTTAGATAAAATCAAAGTGTTAGGTTCGGAGTTATTCGATTCAATGCTCGGTGCTGAGCAACCCAAAATGTACTATGACCCGAAAGGGAAAATTAAAGATGTTTTGGAAAAACTACCACAGTTAAAGCAAAAATATCGTCCAACCCCTTGGTTGAGTAACACGCATATCCATCTGCTATATTTTGATGTGATTCGTAAGAAATCGATCAAGCTTGAATATGACCGTGTTGATCGATTGATTATGCAGGATGGTGGTATTACAGCAGTTGCGTGGTATGGATATAATCTTCCTGCTGAAACACCAACTGTTGTGATTATGCATACCATTACAGGGACACCTGAAAGTATGCGTGAATTGGTCAAAGATCTGCATGAATATACAGGTTGGCGAATTGCACTGTGTTTACGCCGTGGTCATGCGGGCCTGCCGATGCCTGTCCCTCGAATCTCACTTTTTGGATCGACCAGTGACCTGAAAGAACAGCTTAGTCACATTCAAAACTTGTTTCCAAAATCTGATCTTTATGCGGTTGGCTCTTCCGCAGGAACGGGTTTATTGGTTCGATATTTGGGTGAAGAGGGTGAAAATACGCCATTTAAAGCTGCTTTTGCTATGTGCCCAGGTTATAACACAGAGATCGGCTTTAAAAATGTGCATCCTTTTTATAGCAAAATGATGACCAAGAAATTATTTAAATATTTTATTTACCCGTATCAGAATACATGGGGCCAGATTTCTTCTGTAGAAAAAGTGTTGACGACAACGAGTCTTGAAGAATTTGAGAAAGAATACTTTGAAATGGCTGGATTTCAGGATTATCAGAGTTACTGCCAAGCCATTAACCCGATTTATGTATTTGAGAATGTCAAAATTCCACTGATGATTCTGAACTCAGAAGATGACCCAGTCTGTTCAATTAAAAATTTGGAACCTTATAAAGATCAGATCCAGCATATGGAGAATATTGCGGTGGTCACGACCAAAAAGGGTAGCCATTGCGGTTTTTATGAAAGCTTAAGTGTGAAGTCGTGGGCTTCACGTTTGATGGCAGATTTTTTTAAGAATTACTGAATCTATTGATAGCAAAAAGCCAGTTGAAAGCAACTGGCTTTTTGCTATTCACGAATCAATTAGTTGTTCAAAGCAGGCGTTGCAGCGGCAATTGCAGCAGCGACAGCGTCATCTTCACTTTGAGCTGGTGCTGATGGTTTTGCAGTTTTCACAGGTTGTTCTGCTTTAGGCTGTTCTGTTTTTGCTGGTTTTTGTTCAGCTTTTACAGGTTTCGGCTCTTCTGCACGTGGAGCTTCAGTTGGTGTTTGTGTTGCAGCAGGGGTTTCTGTTTGAACAGGACGAGTCTCACGACGAATCTCAGTCGTCGTATTCTGTGTTTCTTCACGCGTTGTTTCTACAACAGGCGCTGGAGCTTCGTGTTTATCAACACTTTCTAAAGACTCGAACTCTTGGATTTTTTCAGGCTCAGGCTGGGTTTGAGTCTCAGTTGCTGCCTGTTCTTGCTGCTCTTCGTTTTTTGGTTCTTCTTTTTTCACACAAGCAGTTAATAAAAGACCAGTCGCAAGTGCTGCACAAATTAAAAGTTTTTTATTCGCCATTGCTAAAACAACATATCAAATTAGGACAGCAGCAATTATAACAGTAAATCTATGTGAAGAAATCCCTGTGAATTGTTGAGTTTGTTTATATTTTATAAATGCTTGCAATTAAACAGACGAGCAGCAAAGAATTTAAAAGTGATGAATGCAATATTTTAGGTGTCGCTTTAACTGATTTTGGCCTGTTAAACGTAATTTATGGATGAAAAATCCACAAAACCCGTAAATTTTTATCGAAAATGCTGATAGAATAGCCAGTTGTTTATAGTTCTTTGAATTGATGCGGTTTGACTTTGCTTTATAGGGGCAGAGTACAGTAAAATTGCCCAACATTGTAGGCCGATTTCGGCTCGATTGTACGAGAAACTCAATGACCCATTTTATTTTTGTCACTGGTGGTGTGGTTTCATCACTAGGTAAAGGTATTTCTGCTGCTTCTGTTGCTGCACTTTTGGAAGCTCGTGGCTTAAAAGTCACTATGGTAAAAATGGATCCATACATTAATGTCGATCCAGGTACCATGAGCCCATTTCAGCACGGTGAAGTTTTCGTCACAGAGGATGGTGCTGAAACTGACTTAGATTTGGGATATTACGAACGTTTCTTACGTCGTGCGAAAATGACCAAACTGAATAACTTTACCAGTGGGCGCGTATATCAAGACGTTTTAAATAAAGAACGTCGTGGTGACTACTTAGGTGGTACGGTTCAAGTTATTCCACATATTACAGACAACATTAAAGAACGTGTACTTCGCGCAGGTGAAGGTTACGACGTTGCAATCGTTGAAATTGGCGGTACAGTTGGTGATATCGAATCACTTCCATTTATGGAATCAGTACGTCAATTGATGGTAGAGCTTGGTCATAAACGTACCATGCTCATGCATTTAACTTTGTTGCCATATATCAAATCTGCGGCTGAGTTAAAAACCAAGCCAACTCAGCATTCTGTGAAAGAGCTTCTTTCAATTGGTATTCAGCCAGATATCTTAATCTGTCGTACTGAATATGATGTTGACGTTGATACTAAACGTAAAATTGCATTGTTCACGAATGTGGAAGCGCGTGCCGTTGTGGTATGTAAAGATGCGAAAACGATTTATCAAATTCCGCGTACATTCTACGAGCAAAATGTTGATGACTTGATCTGTGAGCGTTTTGGCTTTAATGATCTTCCAGAAGCAAACCTTGAAGATTGGGATAACGTTGTAGAAGCATTACTGAACCCTGAATACACAGTTCGTGTTGCGATGGTAGGTAAATATGTTGAACTTCCAGATGCTTATAAATCTGTGAATGAGGCACTTTTACATGCTGGTATCCAAAACCGTGTCAAAGTTCAGATTGACTATGTCAATGCTGAAGAGCTTGAACAGCAAGACATTAGCATTTTAAGTACTGCTGATGCGATCTTGGTTCCAGGTGGTTTTGGTGAGCGCGGTACTGAAGGCAAAATGAAAGCCATTCAATATGCACGTGAAAACAAGATCCCATTCCTTGGTATTTGTTTAGGCATGCAATTGGCGGTAATTGAATATGCGCGTAATGTTGCTGCAATGCCTGAAGCGAGTTCAACTGAGTTTAACCGTTCAACAAAATATCCATTGATTGGTTTAATTACTGAATGGTTGGATGAACGTGGTGAGCTACAACAACGTAGTCTTGAGTCTGATTTGGGCGGTACCATGCGTTTAGGTGCGCAAAAGTCTGAGCTTGTTGAAGGTACCAAGACTCGCGAAGTTTATGGTAAAGCTGAAATTACTGAACGTCACCGTCACCGTTATGAAATGAATGATCGTTTTATTCCAGCACTTGAAGAAGCAGGTATGAAAATTTCAGGCTATTCATCAGTACAACATTTGGTTGAAACTGTAGAAATCCCTGAACATCCTTGGTTTATTGCTGTACAATTCCACCCAGAATTTACAAGTTCACCACGTGATGGACACCCATTATTTGCTAGTTTTATCGGGGCTGCTAAAAATCAGCACCAAAAGTAAGTACTGAGTTTTAAATAAACTGGGAAAGTTTAAATGTCACAATTAAAACCACAAGAAGTTGTACGTTTAGGCGATATACAAATGGCAAATCATTTGCCATTTGTATTATTTGGCGGAATGAACGTATTAGAGTCAAAAGATTTAGCATTTGAAATTGCTGAAACTTATGTTGATATTTGCAAGCGCTTAGATATTCCTTATGTATTTAAGGCGAGCTTTGATAAAGCAAACCGTTCAAGTCTGAACTCTTACCGTGGACCAGGTTTAGAAAAAGGAATTGAATGGCTTGCAGACATTAAAAAGCATTTTAATGTGCCCATTATCACTGACGTTCATGAGCCTTACCAAGCAGCACCTGTTGCTGAAGTTGCTGATATCATCCAACTTCCTGCCTTTTTAAGTCGTCAGACTGATCTCGTTGAAGCAATGGCCAAAACTCAAGCCATTATCAATATCAAAAAAGCACAATTCTTAGCACCACATGAAATGCGTCATATCTTGCATAAGTGTTTAGAAGCTGGAAATGACAAACTCATTCTTTGTGAGCGTGGTTCAGCATTTGGTTATAACAACTTGGTTGTTGATATGCTGGGCTTCGATACCATGAAAGAAATGAATGTGCCAGTATTCTTTGATGTTACCCATGCATTGCAAACACCAGGCGGACGTGCTGATTCTGCTGGTGGTCGTCGTGCCCAAATCACGACTTTAGCGCGTGCAGGTATGGCAACAGGATTGGCAGGTTTATTCTTGGAAGCACATCCTGAGCCAGAAATCGCAAAATGTGATGGACCATGTGCATTGCGTTTATCTCAGCTTGAGCCATTCTTGGCGCAATTAAAAGAATTGGATACTTTAGTTAAAGGATTCAAAAAGTTAGACACCCACTGATGCAATAACTTGCATCTTGTTTTTCATTCAACAGAGGAATTGTTCATGAGCCAAATCGTTGACATCCGTGCACGCGAAATTTTGGACTCTCGTGGTAACCCAACCATCGAAGCAGACGTTATTTTAGAATCTGGGGTTGTTGGTCGTGCATGTGCACCATCTGGTGCTTCAACTGGTTCTCGTGAAGCTTTAGAACTTCGTGATGGCGATAAAGCACGTTATTTGGGCAAAGGTGTTAAAACTGCGGTTAATAACGTAAATACCATTATCCGTGATGCTTTAGTGGGCAAATCAGTATTTGAGCAAAAAGACATCGATAATACGATGATTGCGCTTGATGGTACTGAAAACAAAGAAAAACTAGGTGCTAACGCAACTTTAGCTGTTTCATTGGCTGCTGCTCGTGCCGCTGCAGATGAAAAGAAAATCCCTCTTTTCCAATATATCGCAGATCTTCGTGGTCAAACGACTTTGACGATGCCTGTACCAATGATGAACATCATCAACGGTGGTTCGCATGCAGACAACAATGTTGATATTCAAGAATTCATGATTGAGCCTGTAGGCTTCACATCATTTGCCGAAGCATTACGTGCAGGCGCTGAAATCTTCCATTCTCTAAAATCAGTTTTAAACAAAAAAGGTTTAAATACTGCTGTTGGTGATGAAGGTGGTTTTGCACCAAACTTGCGTTCAAATGAAGAAGCGATCACTGTTATTCTTGAAGCAATTGGTCAAACGGGTTACAAAGCTGGTTCTGATATTATGCTGGCACTTGACTGCGCGTCTTCAGAATTCTACAAAAATGGTCAATATGTTCTTGCTGGTGAAGGCAATAAAGCATTCACAAGTAACCAGTTCTCTGACTATTTAGCAGGTCTTGTAAACCAATACCCAATCATTTCGATTGAAGATGGTTTAGATGAATCTGACTGGGAAGGTTGGAGCTACTTAACCTCAATCCTTGGTGACAAAATCCAGTTGGTTGGCGACGATTTATTCGTAACTAATCCTAAGATTTTACAACGTGGTATTAATGAGAAAGTTGGTAACTCGATTCTGATCAAATACAACCAGATCGGTACATTGACTGAAACTCTAGATGCAATCTACCTTGCGAAAGCAAATGGTTATAGCACTGTAATTTCACACCGTTCAGGTGAAACTGAAGATTCAACGATTGCTGACTTGGCAGTAGGTACAGCAGCTGGTCAAATCAAGACAGGTTCACTTTGCCGTTCTGACCGCGTAGCGAAATATAACCAATTGCTTCGTATCGAAGAATTAACGAATGCAGCTTACCGCGGTAAAGCTGAATTCAAAGGTCTAAACTAAGGTCAATTTATCTATGTTGAATACTTCTGATCGTCTTTCTTTACAAAAGACAGAAACTCTGCAAATTCATAATCATATAGAATTTGCAGATGATCTTCCTTGTAAGAAGGATGTAGGGATTTTTTCATGCTAGATATGTTTCGATCGACCTCGAGTAAATTGATTCTGTTGCTTGTCATCTTTTTGGTGGCAAGCTTGCAGTACCAATTTTGGCTAGGTGAGGGAGGGTATTTTTCTCACCAAGCTTTGACTCAACAAATTACCCAACAAGCAGAAATTAATACTGAGCTCAAAGAGCGAAATCGTATTTTAGCCGCTGAAGTTTTTGATTTAAAAAGTGGTAGTGAAGCCATTGAAGAGCATGCCCGTTTAGATTTAGGTTTGGTCAAGCCGAATGAAACTTTTGTGCAAATGAGTACCATTAGTACCCATTACAAACCAATTTATATCGATCCAAACGCAAAAGAAGATACAGCAACAAATGAAAACCCAGACTAAGCTGTGGGCGGTTGTACCAGCAGCAGGTTCGGGCAGTCGTTTTTCAAAAACTGAATTAAAACAATATCAGTATATTCAAGATCATACTGTACTTGAACATACGGTTAGTCGACTGAATTCCTTAGATTTAGCAGGTTGTGTACTCGCCATTGGTGAGCAAGATAATTTCGCGAAAACCCTCTCTTTTCAGCACAAAGAGAAGCTACATTTTTGCATTGGTGGCACTGAGCGTGTCCATTCAGTTTTAAACGCCTTGATCTATTTATCTGACATTGCTCATGAAGATGATTGGGTGTTGGTCCATGACGCTGCACGTCCATGTGTTACTTCGGATTGTTTAATCCGTTTGGTTGAATCTGCCCAGCATTCAAATCAAAGTGCAATTTTAGCGATTCCTGTGCGTGATACGCTTAAACATGTCGTAAGCCAAAATCAGATTGGAAAAACAGTCAGCCGTGAGTTTTTGTGGCAGGCACAGACACCACAAATGGCTCGATTACATGTGTTAAAAAGTGCAATTGAACAGGCCTTAGCAGACCATACTGTGATTACAGATGAAGCAAGTGCTTTAGAACATGTGAATGAGCCTGTAAAAGTGGTACAAGGTCGTTCAGACAATATCAAGATTACCTATGCAGATGATTTAGAGCTTGCTCGGTTAATTCTGCAATCTCAAAGCCATTCTTAATTTTCTTCAATTGATGCAATATTTTTTGGGTTATTGCAAAATAGCCTAAGTAAATTTAGATGAAATTTCTTATTTTTACACCATTCTAAATGACAAAATTTCTACTATTTGTTAAATTTGAATAACATACTTTATAACGGATCAACAAATGAAAAAATTATTAATTGCGGGCCTTTTTACTTTTTCTTTAGTTGGCTGCGCAACAACACCTCAACAGCCACAAGATACTGTACAAGAAACAATCCGCTATTCATCTAGCCCTTGTTTTGGCGCATGCCCAATTTATTCTGTTGAGATTACACCTGAAGGTGCTGTCCATTTCGATGGCAAACAATACACCAAGGTGACAGGTACTCAAGATTTAACAGTTGATCCTTCTGTTTATAAGAAACTGCAACAAGAGTTAAAAACTTATCGTCCTGCAACCGGTGCAAATGTAAAAACAACTGGTTGTCAAGAAACAGCAACAGACCAACCAAGTGCTTATTTCTCGTGGAAAAAGCCTGATGGAACTGTAACAAAGCTTAGCCATTACACAGGTTGTATTTCACCAGCAAACACTGAGTTGAATAAAGTAATTGATAAATTACCAAAATTGATTGGTATTGAAGATCTAGTACGTTAAGTGCAGTTTTGATCTTTAGAAGGCTTAATTACCAAAGGTAGTTAAGCCTTTTTTTAATTGTAGATCAATTTGTTCTTTAGTTAATATTCATAATAATATATTATAAAAATATATAATGATCGGTGAGAGGATGATGACAAGTATTATTCTAGCTTTGTTTGGTGGCGCGTTAATTGGGGTGGCGGCTGTTGGCTATCTATATGTCAATGGGCGTATAGCGGGTGTGAGTGGGCTGATCGCACAATTATTACAGCCAAAAACCTTTTTCAAAAGTTCAGCTTTTTGGTTTCTTTTAGGTCTAAGCATTACACCTTTCATTTATCAAATGTTTGTAAAGCCTGAAATTATCATGCAGTCGTCTCCACTCGCTTTGATTTTTGCTGGACTGTTGGTGGGCTTTGGAACACGTTTAGGTTCAGGTTGCACCAGTGGCCATGGGATCTGTGGGATTAGCCGTTTATCGCCACGTTCAATTATTGCCACAATCACATTTATGTTTGCTGGCTTTGTTACTGTGTATGTGGTGCGTCATCTTGTGGGGATAGCATAATGAAAAATCTATTTGCATTTCTCTTTGGCAGCATATTTGCATTAGGCCTATTGGTTTCAGGAATGTCAAATCCAGAAAAAGTATTAAGCTTTCTAGATGTTTTTGGCGCGTGGGATATTAGTTTGATGTTTGTGATGATTGGTGCAATTGTAGTTGCATTTATCCCATTTCAAAAAGCCTTGCGCAGCCCGAAAACATTATTAGGAGAGCCGCTGGCTTTACCAAACAATAATCAAATTGATAAGAAGTTGATTACTGGTGCGATATTATTTGGTATTGGCTGGGGAATTGCAGGTATTTGTCCAGCACCGGCATTGACTTTGATTGGACTAGGTTATTTTGAGGTTTGGTATTTTATTGCAGCAATGCTGCTTGGTATGTTGATTCATCGTCTTTGGGCCAAACAGTAGGAGAAATGCAGTGCAACAGCCAATCATCAAAGCTTTCTTCGACGAAAACAGTAATACCTTTAGCTATGCCGTGCATGATCCTGAAACAAAGCATTGTGCCATTATAGACAGTGTGTTGGATTATGATGCTGCCTCGGCATCAACATCTACACAGCACGCAGATGAGATCATTGCTTATATTGAATCTCAAGCCCTTACAGTTGAATGGATATTAGAAACGCATGTTCATGCCGATCATTTAACGGCATCACAGTATTTGAAATCCAAGCTTGGTGGCAAAATTGCCATAAGCGAGAAAATTGCGATTGTTCAGGAAACATTTAGTGCAATTTATCATATGGATATGAAGTATTTTAATACACATCAGGTGTTTGATTATTTGTTCAAGGACAATGAACATTTTCGTATTGGTAACCTAGAGGCATATAACATACCTACACCTGGACATACGCCAGCGTGCTTAAGTTATGTGATTGGCGATGTTGTTTTTATTGGTGATACCTTATTTATGCCAGATTATGGAACGGCGCGCTGTGATTTTCCAAAAGGCAGTGCAAATATCTTATTTGATTCCGTGCAAAAGCTGTATCAATTGCCAGAATATACCCGCGTTTTTTTATGTCACGACTACAAGCCAGAAGGTCGCGATAAATATATTTATGAAACAGATATTCGCGCGCAAAAACAAAGCAATATTCACTTAAATGCAAAAACGCTCAAGCATGACTTTGTACAAATGCGCCAAGCACGTGATACGACTTTGTCGATGCCCAAGCTGATTTTGCCTGCGATTCAAATTAATATGGATGCAGGTAGATTGCCAGAACCTGAGTCTAATGGAATCCGCTACTTAAAGTTGCCTCTGAATTACTTTAATCAATCATAGAATACTTAATTGCTCAAAAGGATTTGAGCGATGTCTTTTTCATGCACATTGAGAATGAAAAATGAAGCTTAGGTTTTGTTTGAATACTTAATTGTTATGTTATAACATAACAATTGAAAATAAGGAGTTCAATGTGCGTTACAAAGCCTTGGCAATAGCCATTCTATTTATTAACCATCAAGCATCTGCAAATGAGCAGGACAGTCCTGTAATCTTGCCAAACATCAGTTTAAAAGCAGAAACTGATCTTTCAATCGGGAACAATACTGTTGTAGAGAATAGAAATACACAAAATCAAACTTTAGGAGATGCACTTAAGCAGGTGTCAGGCGTGCAAAGTAGTGCCTTTGGTCCGAATTCTGGTGCACCTATCATCCGCAGCTTAAGTGGTAATCGAGTACAAATTCTTGAGGATGGGCTCTCTGCTTATGGAATGAATGCAATCAGTGGCAATATTGCAATTCCTTTTGATCCTTTATTTAATCAATCTATTCAGGTGAATAAGTCATCGGATAGTGTGCGATACGGCGGAAATGCAATTGGTGGTAGTGTAAATGTAGAGAATGGCCTGATTAACAAAGAAATTCCCAAGAAAGATCATAATTTAGAGTTGGCTGCTCGAAAAGGTTGGAATAATGCAGATGCGCATGGTTTTAAACTGAATCTAAATAATCAAAGCAACTTTTCAACCAACTTCTTATTTTCAAAACAGGACATTTCGTCTTATAAGATTCCTGGGCAGAGCAAAGCCGAACTTTGTAATAGTGCAGTTTTCCCAACAACAGGTGGTGTGAATTCAGCGTTGGCAGATGCTTGTCAAAAAGATACGCGCATACAGCAGATTTATAACACCGCATCGCAAAAATATATTGACCAATTTATGACTGAAAATCCAGATTGGGCAGATGGAAGGTTTTCATTCTATACCGATAAACCCTCATCTGTTTGGAGTGGTAAGACATATATCAACCCAGTAAATCCTGAATATATTGCTGACACACCCAAGTTTAAAGAAAATAGAATTAATAACGATGTGACACCAAATTACAATCGAAAGCTAGGCAATAGCTATTTGGAAAATCAGCATTATGCGATCGGAAGTACTTACTTTCTGGAAAATGGCTATATTGGCTTGAGTGCAGATTCCCAGAAAAATGCATACGGCGTACCAGGATTTTCTTTAGAAAATAAGTCGTTTCAATCTTCTTATGATGATGGTCTACCTGTAGGAATAAAGACGGATCAACGAAAATATACATTGGATAGTCAATATAATTTTGATACGCCATTTTTGAAGGGAATCGACTTCAAAGCGAATCAAGTGATCAATCGTTCAGGTGAATATTTAGGTACGCAGCTTGCAAATGATTACCGCTTTGATACCAAACAAGCTGAGTTACTATTCAGACATCAACCTTTGCCGTACTTAAATGGTCTACTTGGGCTGAGTCAGAGTAATCGAACCATCGAAGGACAGGGCAAGTTACGCTATCTTCCTAATGTAAAAACCAAAACACATGCGATCTTTATCCAAGAAAAAATTGACCTGAATCGTATATCTTTCGATGCAGGCTATCGCCAAGAAAGTATTGATCACAGGATCAAAGACAGTGACTTTAAAGTATCTCGTAACTCGCCGAATACCAAGTTGCAAGATACCAATTTCGATTTAGAAAGCTACAGTTTTGGTTCATATCTCAAAATGAATGACTATCTAGGCATGAAGCTTAGATATTCAGTATCGGAGCGTGCACCAGAGCTGAATGAGCTTTATGCGAGTGGCAACCATTATTCTATTATGATTAATGAGCAAGGAAATCAAAAGTTAGAGCCTGAAAAATCTAAAAATACAGAGTTGACAGCTTTGTTCAATTATCAAGATTTTAATCTTGAGGCTACTGTATATAAGATGAAATTTGAAAACTATCTCTATCTCACGCATTCAGGCATGCAAACGGCGAACCGCTTACCTCTCAAATACTGGACTCAAACAGATACAGAAATCACAGGCTTTGAAGTTGATCTAAAACAGAAAATCAATACACAGCGTTTGGGGCTTTTTACCCTAGGTACGTTTGCTGATTTTGTAAAAAATAAAAACTTAAATCCAAATCAATATAGCTTATTTAATGATGGCAATTATTTACCAAACATGCCAACAAGCCGTTATGGCGCAAGCGTAGAGTGGAGCAACGGAGATTGGGCTGCACGCCTCTCAAGTATTTATTATGATAAACCTAAATATCTAGGAAAGAATGTTTCGGAAGAAAAGCCTTTACCAGCCTTCAATATGGTTGATATGCAGATTAGCAAGCATTTAAAATTAAAGAATTCTGATATTGACGTGTTCCTAAACGGTTCAAATCTGCTGAATGAGGAAGCGAGACCACATAATTCTCCTTTGAAATATATTGCACCACTACCAGGGCGCGGTTTTCAGCTTGGGATTAATATGAAGATATAGTTGTTTGAATCTTCTAATTTAAAGTTTATCCACTGGAAGAAATACTCAATAAAGACTTCCAGTGGTTGTTCTTTTGAACGATTAATTTAGATTTTTTAATGAATTTTTGACGATTAAATCATGCACCAATGAGACAGGAAGCATGTAAATCTTTCCAAAAAGATTGTAAGTGATCACACTGGTTGTGACAGTTAACTTATTCTTAAGCTCATCATGTTCCCGAAGCTGTAATGCGACCAATACACTGAGATGTTTATCTGTAGACTGTAAATATAATTCCTTGTCCGTAATTTTTACCACATCAAAAAAATCCAACTTTTCATTGATCGTAACATTTTCTGGTTTAACCGAATTAAAGCCTTTGATCGGTTGAACGCCTCCAAACTTTAAACTTAAAAAATCTCTAATCCTAAAGGCGATACGTAGCCAAAAAGGTGGATGACCTGTCATTAAGTTATAAACTTGCATCACTGTCAGATTCTTGTCGATGTATTGATGTGCTTCATGCAGGTAGTTAAGCGATGCTAATGGAGCAACCAAAGGATGAAGATCATTCTGATGTTCCATTGCACTTATTCCTAGACTTATAGATATATGAAATTTATAATAATTTATAGATGAATTACTGAATGTATGCCAATTACATTATCTGACGATTATTTTAAATTTGGCTTGATATTCTAGTATAAAATGGCTTTTATAATTGATATTTATTTTGCTAAGCTAAATTACATTTCACATAATTTATAGAAAATTTAACTACAGTAGCACCGATTTTATAACATAGAGAAATAAGTCCTTACTTTGATAAAGGTTGGCTTTTTTCGGGAAGTTGATTTTCTCATTCCAAATTTTTAACGATTTATATTAACAAAGGAAAAAAACATGCATCAACATAACTTCAATTTATCTGATCATTTTAAATTGGGCATTTTTGCCTCTAATTGTTCTGGAGGCTTAACACCTTCAACTCTAGATGATGGCTGGGATGCCAGTTGGAGCCAAAATTTAGAATTAGCGCAAATGGCCGATGATGCAGGAATTGATTTCATGTTATCCGCGGCACGTTTTATTGGTCATGGCGGCAAAAAGGATTTTCATGGAACGGTGTTAGAGACAGTGACATGGACATCTGCATTATTAGCAAAAACTAAAAATATTCAGATCTTCGCTACTTTACATACAGTATTGAATCATCCAATTGTCGTCGCAAAACAAATCGCAACCATGGCCCAAGTCAGTGATAATCGTGTTGGGCTAAACATCGTCGCAGGGTGGAATAAACCTGAATACGACGCTATGGGTTTACAATTACCTGATGATCATGAGACACGATATGGTTATGCACAAGAATGGTATGAATTAATTAAAAAAACTTGGCAAAGTACTGAGCCATTCAATTGGGAGGGTAAATTTTTTCAAACCCAAGGCACCTATGGCAAACCAGCTCCTCAAGTTTTTCCACCCATTTTTAATGCCGCTGGTTCAAAAGAAGGGCGCGAGTTTGCAGTTAAAAACTCAGATTTTTTATTTACACCCGCCGCTGATTTAGCACGCTCAGTGACAGAAATTAAAGAACTTAAAGATGAGGCTGAAACTTTAGGTCGAAAAATTAAAGTCCTGACCTTTGCTCATGTGATTTGTCGGCCAACTGAAGAAGAAGCGAAAGCTGAGTGGGATCGACAATTAAATAATGCAGATCATGGTGCTATACAGCAATTAATGGATACCTTATTTTCGTTTTGTAAATCTTTCCCAGCTGATTTACGGGAAGAATTGCGCCAACGTATTGCCGTAGGTCATGGCGGTTTTCCATTGGTTGGTACTCCTGAACAAGTTGCTGAAGGGTTGATACTGTTACATGAAACAGGTTTTTCAGGCAGTACCTTATCTTTCCTCAATTATACGCAAGAATTTCCATATTTCAGGGATCACGTTTTACCGATTTTAAAAGATAGAGGTTTACTAAAATCATAATTATGATTGAAAGAATTTTCTGATTGCTCGTTGAACTTGTGACAATCTTTAGCCATTTAAGGATTGTCACAATGTGTTGTGAGTCCTTTATTTATATGAAAAAAGTAATGAATTTTGAGTAGGAATCTATATTTTTTGTGCTATAAGATTAGCTCAATAATTAAACTTGAGAATAACAAATGTCTGAACAGAAATATCATTGGTACTTAATTGGTTATACGTTTAATGATAAGAGTAATAACGGCAATACAAGGAATTTCAGCATTCAGCTGCCACTAGAAACATTCTTGCCACCAGTTTCTAAATCTAAATTGAACGAATTAAGCGTCATAGGCGCCGAGTGGATTCAAAAGAATGATCCCAAGACTGAACCAGAGAATTTATTTGCGATCTCGATTTGCTATTTAGGTGAAATGACAGAATCGCAATTTAATGCTTAGGTTAGATGTAAAAGAAGGCCCTAAAGGGCTTTCTCTTTATAATTAAAACTAATTTTTAAGTTCCTAAAAGGATAAATGATGAGTGACTATATCAGTATTAATAAGCATGCTTGGAACTTAAAAACAAATGCGCATATCAACAGCGAGTTTTATGATAATTTTTCCTTTCTAAAAGGAAGAAACACACTAAATCCAATAGAGTTGGGTATTTTAGGGGATATTTCAGGCAAATCCATATTGCACTTACAATGTCATTTCGGACAAGATTCTATGTCTTTGGCTCAACTTGGAGCTAATGTTACAGCTATAGATTTTTCAGAAGAAGCCATAAAAAAAGCAAAAGAGTTTAACGATGAACTAGGCTTAAATGTAGAGTTTATTTGCTCCGATATTTATGAACTACCCAATATTTTAGACAAAAAATACGATTACATTTTTACGAGCTACGGTGTTATAGGATGGTTAGAAAATTTAGATTTATGGGCTAAGGTGATATCCAATTTTTTAAAGATTGGGGGTAAATTTTTGATTGTTGAATTTCATCCAGTCATATGGATGTTTGATGATGAGATTAAAAATATAACATTTAGCTACTTCAAAAATGACCCTATAAATGAAACATCTACTGGCTCTTATGCTGATAAATCAGCGGAAATAAACTATCAAACAATCACTTGGAATCATAGCCTGAGTGAAATATTTACAAGTTTAATCAATCATGGAATAAATGTTCTCGAATTCAAAGAATATGATTACTCATCCTATAACTGTTTTGCCAATATGATGAAAGAGAATGAAAAATACAGGATTGAGCATTTTGGCAAAAAATTACCATTGATGTTCTCAATATTGGGTGAAAAGAACCAAAATATTTAGATTTAAATTAATTAAATATTAATAGCTTATTACTAAAATACTTTAATTGGCTTGCAGGTGTTTTTTTTAAAATCTAATGGTTGTTTTCATGCTAAAGGCTCTTCCTTAATGAAGCTTTTCTTTAAGATAAACGTATAATCAATTTAACTTTCATTATGAATTGTCTAAAGCTTTAAGATTGAGTTGATATGAAGAATTCTGCACGAATACATTGTTTTGATGATCTGGATAGCTTAGAGCTACTTATCGCAGATTTTTCTGACCATGAGTTTGAAAGGCATTGGCATGATACTTGGTCTGTTGGTGTTGTATTGCGAGGGGCAAATAACAATAGTGCACAGCGAAAAATGGAAGGGATTGTCCACTGTGGTGAAGTCAGCATCATTGCTCCAGGGGAAGTTCATGCTGGAACGGTCGTTGGCGAGCAAGGATGTCGCTATTTTATGTTTTATCCAAAGGTGGAGAGTGTATTTAATACGGCTGAAAGTATGGAAATGCATTTACCTCCGAATATTGTGGCTGGCCTAAAACAAACTGTATTTGCGGAAAAGCTTTGTGAGGCTGCCACAGTTTTAACAAACATAGACGCTGATAAATTTGAAAAAGACGTTGTTTGGACTAACTGCATGGCTGAATTTCTTCACGTATTTTCTTCTGCTGGAGTACAAAACCTTGTAAGCGAAAAGAGTTCAGCATCATCACATTTAATACGAGCAAAAGAATATCTTCATGATTATCAGTTAGAAGGAATTAGTCTAGACAGATTAGCTCAAGCAGCAGGTATGTCGAAATTCCATCTATGTCGCCAATTTACAGCAAAGTTTGGTTTGTCCCCAAGTCGTTATCAACGGCAACTTAAACTACAGCAAGTGAAAAGAATGCTTTCGGCAGGTCGTGATATCGCAGAAATTGCAGTTAGCTGTGGCTTTTCTGATCAGTCTCATTTAGGAAGAGCATTTAAATCTACTTATGGGACGACTCCTCGTAATTATCGCAACTTCAGTCGCTGAGCAATATCATTCTATCTTGTTGGTTTAGAGATATTGAAAATATGTCCAATTAACGTTTCAAATGATGTTTATGGATATTTCAATACTTTGGCTGTTTGCTATTTCTGCTACGATCTTAACGCTTATTCCGGGTCCTGATATGTTGCGTGCATTATCAAATGCAATGAGTCAGGGAGCTAAGGCTGGATTGATCACTGTATTGGGTGCTGTGACTGGAGTGATGTTCCATATCCTATTTGCAATTGCTGGTGTAACGGCATTAATTTATTCTTCTCCTGTATTGTATAAAAGTTTTGTCATTGTTGGTGCGTTATACATTTTGTGGGTTGGTGTTAGTATATTTATAAATAATAATCCACTTAACATTGATAATACCAAGTCTAAGAAAAGCAATAAAAAGCTTTATGCAGAAGGATTACTCACCAACCTCTTAAATCCCAAAGCGATTATATTTACACTGGCCTTTATTCCTCAGTTCATTCAAATAGAGGCTGGTGGTGTCACGTTGCAAATGTTAATACTTGGCGTTGAGTTGATCATTATCATGTTGTTAATACAAATTCCTCTAGTATTTTTAGCTGAAAAAATTGCTGTTAATGTCAAATCAAACTCTAAAAACGGTATTTATATCAACAGATTTTTTGGCGTCATTATTGTATTTTTAGGCTTAATGGTTTTATTTGTTCGCTTATAACAAAGTTGGCCTTATTTTAAGTCGGATGAAAAAGGATATTTAGAGTATTTTATTGCGATGAATTTTGGGGGACAAAAAGAACCAAGCAAAGCACTAGAAGATTCTATAAAATAAACGAAAATTTTCACTCAATTTAAAAATTGGCTCTTTGTATAAATGACTGATATAGAAATAGAAACACATCCATTGCAACCATTTTTACCTGCGACTGCAAAGCTGCTGATGCTTGGCAGTTTTCCACCGCCACAAACTCGCTGGAAGATGGATTTTTACTATCCAAACCTTCAAAATGACATGTGGCGGATATTTGGTCTTGTTTTCTTTAAAGATAAAAATCATTTTTTAGATTTACCCAATAAAAATTTTAAAGAGCAACTGATCCGTGAGTTCTTAACTCAAATTGGTGTAGGAATCTTTGACACGGCCTATCAAGTGAAACGATTACAAGGTAATGCATCTGATAAATTTTTAGAAATTGTTACGCCTACAGATTTATCCAAATTACTGGAACAAATTCCACTGTGCCATACCATTATGACTACAGGCGATAAAGCGACAGATACGCTGATGCTACACTTTCCAGAGCAAGCTAGTAAGCCTATGATTGGACAGTCGGTACAGGTAAATTTTGATGATCGAGAGCTGAATTTATACCGATTACCATCATCATCAAGAGCCTATCCTTTAGCGCTGGATAAGAAAGCAGAAGCCTATCAACAGTTCTTTAGACAAATTGGTTTAGTGTAGTTTGTTGTTATGAAAATGACCAATCATGATTATAAGCTACTATAAAATAAAAGGAATATAAGTATGATTCATAGTAATGTTTTTGAGGCTATACAGAATGAAAGTGGCATCAGAAGGATCGATAATATTTATATAGATAGAGATGGAAATAGTGAAGATAACTCATTTTCTATAGAACAATTAATGATTGAAATTGATTTTAAGCTTTGGGTCTTTCAAGTAAATCGAGAGTTTGATGAAATTGAATTAATCCTTAAAACTAAATTAGAGATCAATTTTGAAGAGTATAAAGAATTTAATAGCCTCTCTAATTTGAAAGGCTTAGAGATTGGATCATTGTTTGCAATTATTAATGAAAGAGGTTACACCGATGGAGTTAAATTGAAATTATTTAGTGGGATATTAACTAGTGAAACTCCTCCTTTTTGTGGAACACTCACATTGATTGCTTTAGCTTCAGGTCTACAATATGAGTTGAGTTCGGTAGGAATTGATACATATCTAATTTAATTTACATCATCCATTCAACAGGAAAATAAGACACAAAGTGCATGGTAAAACGCTGAAATCTGGTACTTTCAGGGTCATGATGATGTTCAACTACTTCACCATTTTCTTTATGCTCATACCAAACAATATTGCCATTTTGATCTAATTTGAGCTGATATGCCACTTGTAACAAATGCTGATCAAGCATGGCGGTGATCTGGTCTTGTAAATGATCAGATTCCACCACTAAACCAACTTCTGTATTTAGATGAGCAGAGCGCGGGTCAAAGTTAAACGATCCAATAAAAACTTTTCCATCGACATCAAAAAATTTGGCATGCAAACTTGAACGGTTTTTGCCTTTTACAGGAATCACGCTACCTGTCGCAATTTCATACCAAGTCCGTTTTTTACGTTCAATATTCGGTTTAAACTCATAGAGTTGTACGCCACTTTGTAAAAGTGGTTTACGGTATTGGCTATAAAAAGAATGTACCACGGCGACATCATTCGCCACTAAGCTATTGGTCAAGACACGGACTTGAATACTATCTTTGGTGAGTTGATTGAGGTAGGTGGTTCCTTGTTTAGTTGGTACGAAATAAGCGGAGACCAACTCCATATGTTGTTCTGGTTTACCCATAATTTTCAGAACTTGAGCATATAAAAGTTCCTGATCTTTGGCTTGTCCTAAGGCCTTATTCGGATGATCTGCGACAAAATGCGCTTTTGCCCATTGGATCGGATAGTTTTGTAGACGTAATTTTAAATAATCTTGAGCGGCTTCGAGTTTATCTTCGGTGGGTGTATCAACCTGATCTAAGGCTTTATAAGTATTTCTTAAACTTTCCAGTTGTTGAGGTGTACCAGAACCCATTAATTGTTCTGTTGAATAACTGAGCTTATCTGACCAGAATTCATCGAAAACCTGTTCCGCGCGATCGACGGCTTTACCGTAGAACAAAATATCCATATCGCTAAATTGAAACTGGTCGCTGGCATCAAAATATTCACTACTGATATTACGCCCACCCGTCACTGCGATTGAATGATCGGCAATAGTGAGCTTATTGTGCATACGATGATTAATCTGTTTTAGTCTAAAAACATAATCAATAAAGCGTAAGTGCCTAAACTTATAAGGATTGAAAATACGGATTTCAAAATTTGGATGCTGGGCTAGGGCTTTTAAGGTTTTATCTAGTTTTACGCCATTCTGATCATCAATCAATAAACGGACTTTTACCCCGCGATCAGCTGCTTTGAGCAACTCATGCAGCATCATGTTGCCAATGGCGTCGTCATTCCAAATATAATATTGTAAATCCAATTGATACTTGGCATTTCGAATTAAATGAATACGAGAGGCAATACTTAAGAAGGCATCATCCAATGCTAAAAATGCAGTTAAACCTTTTTCAATATTAAGATCGGCTTGTGGATCATTCATCCACTTTGTTTTCGTATGCAAGGAGTTACTCCGATCATGGTTCTGGTTGGGTGGCAAAGAACAACCACCAATTCCTAACATGATAACAAGTGTCATTATCTTAAAATGGTATGAATTGTTTATCATTTTATTGATCAAGCGTGTGGATCCAACAGTAATGTATAGATGATTGATTTTCTTATATATCTAAATGTTTGTTTGTTCCAAGGGTGAAATGTAATTATAAATATAATCAATAAGTTATCATTTTAATAATTTAATTTTATATGTAAATAAGTTCCAATGAGTACAGCCTAATAGAATCTAGATCAATAAATATTGAGCTTAAGTACTATACTGGTGTATAGTATATTTTTAGATTTAATGTGGTCGACATTATGCCTAAACAATTAGAGGATAAAAAAAAGATTCTCACACGTGTAAAACGAATCCAAGGCCAAGTTCAGAGTGTGGAACGTGCTTTGGAAAGTGACACAGAATGTGCTGATATCTTGCAGCAAATCTGTGCAGTTCGTGGTGCATTAAATGGTTTGATGACGGAACTTCTCGAAATTCATTTAAAAGATACACTGGTTGTCGGTGAATCTTCTGAGTTGCAACGCAGTCAAGAGCTTATTCAAGTCAGTAAAATTCTTAAATCTTATTTAAAGTAAAATTCAGGAGTGTCATTGTGATTAAATCTCGTGCAGCCGTTGCTTTTGCCGCAGGCGAACCATTACAAATCGTAGAGCTTGATGTTGAACCACCTAAAGCGGGTGAAGTCCTGATTAAAATTACCCATACTGGCGTGTGCCATACTGATGCCTTCACTTTGTCAGGTGATGATCCTGAAGGTGTTTTCCCCGCAGTGCTAGGCCATGAAGGTGCAGGGGTTGTGGTGCAGGTTGGTGAAGGCGTGACCAGTGTTGCAGTCGGTGACCATGTGATTCCGTTGTATACCGCTGAGTGTAAAGAATGCTTATTCTGTAAATCGGGCAAAACCAATTTATGCGTTGCTGTTCGCGCAACTCAAGGTAAAGGTGTGATGCCAGATGGCACAACACGTTTTTCTTATAATGGACAACCGATTTATCACTATATGGGTTGTTCAACCTTTAGTGAATACACCGTTGTTGCAGAAGTGTCTCTAGCAAAAATTAACCCTGAAGCCAATCACGAACAAGTGTGTTTACTCGGTTGTGGTGTAACCACAGGGATTGGTGCAGTACAGAACACTGCGAAAGTACAGGAAGGTGACAGTGTTGCTGTGTTTGGTTTAGGTGGTATTGGTCTTGCAGTTGTACAAGGCGCACGTCAAGCCAAAGCTGGGCGTATTATTGTCATTGATACCAATCCAGATAAATTTGAACTGGCAAAACAGTTTGGCGCAACAGATTTCCTTAATCCAAAAGATTATGAGCAACCTATTCAGCAAGTCATTGTTGAAATGACAGGTTGGGGCGTTGACCATTCTTTTGAATGTATTGGCAATACCAATGTGATGCGTTCGGCACTGGAATGTGCACATCGTGGCTGGGGACAATCGGTTATTATTGGGGTTGCAGGTGCAGGTCAAGAAATCTCAACACGTCCATTCCAGTTGGTGACAGGACGTAAATGGATGGGAACTGCTTTTGGTGGTGTAAAAGGCCGTAGCCAATTACCGAAAATGGTAGAAGATGCAATGAAAGGTGAAATTGAGTTAGCGCCATTCGTAACACATACTATGCCGTTGGACGATATTAATCATGCCTTTGATCTAATGCATGAAGGTAAGTCGATTCGTACTGTGATTCATTTCTAATTTAAAAATGATAGGATTTGATGGTGTGAAATACATCATCAAATCTTGGGTAATATGCAATGTCAAAAGCACAATTAAAGCTACATGTGCGAATCTTATCTGATGAGCAGATTGCTTTTGGTCCAGGTAAAGCTGAGCTACTTGAAGCAATCTATCGTACAGGCTCAATTTCTCAAGCAGCAAAGTCTATGGACATGAGTTATCGCCGTGCTTGGCAACTGGTTGATACCATGAATCAATGCTTTCATTCCAATCTGGTCGATACCCAAACAGGCGGAACGCATGGTGGTGGTGCAGTGGTAACCGAATTGGGGCAAGTGGTGCTCAAGAAATTTAGAGCAATGGAGCAGCAAGCAATTCAGGCTGTTGCAACTGAGTTTGAAGATTTAGCCAATTATCTAAAAGTAAATAAATAATCTTATAAATATAAATAATTTAAACAGTATTTCATCATCTTTGTTTTGATTTTTTCTTTCTCAATAAAAATTTGCTGAGTTATAGCGCATACATATTCTTGTCGGATCTTTTTAGCACCATCAATAAACCATTCAAACCGCATAAAACTTTAATAAATTTATTAAGCTATTAATTTATATGTTAAAAAAATTATTGGCACACTTTCTGCTTTTATCTATTCAAACTTGTATACAAGATAGGATTCATAAAGTGAGCGAAATAAAAACTTTAGGCTGGACAATTTCTGAATGGCAAACGGCGTACTTAAAGCAAGAAATTCAACTCGATATTTTGAAGGAGTTAGTTTCTGCACTTGATCCTAAGGACGTTGCTTGGATTTCTCTTGCGAGTGCAGATTTAGTTGAGCAACAAATCCAATCTTTAAAGCAACTGACTCAAGATGCTGAAAATCTGCAAAAACAATTTCCTCTCTATGGTGTGCCATTTGCAGTCAAAGACAATATTGATGTGGCTGGTTTTGTTACCACAGCAGCATGTAAGGCATTAAATACTGTTGCAACACAAGATGCTGAAACTGTTCGTTTACTTAAACAAGCCGGCGCGATTGTCGTTGGTAAAACCAATCTTGATCAATTTGCCACAGGTTTGGTTGGCACACGTTCACCATTTGGGGCAGTACCGAATAGTTTTAAACCTGAATATGTCAGTGGTGGTTCAAGTTCAGGTTCTGCCAGTGTGGTAGCAAGAGGTTTAGTTCCATTTTCTTTAGGAACTGATACCGCTGGGTCAGGACGTGTGCCAGCAGCATTTAATAATATTGTCGGTTTAAAGCCAACCAAAGGCCGCTTTTCTAATCGAGGCCTATTACCCGCAGTAAAAAGTATTGATTGTATTTCAATCTTTGCTCTTACAGTGACTGATGCTGAATTGGTGGCTGCTCAAGTCGAAGCTTATGACGCTTTAGATAGCTATTCACGTCAACATCCTAAAAACGTACCTGCGCGTTTTTCCAGCAAATTGAAATTTGCCATTCCGAATCAATTAAATTTCTTTGGTGATGAGCTGGCGGAAAAAGCCTTTCAACACACCATTCAATTGCTGGAGAGCTTAAATGCTGAAATTACTCGCATTGATTTTTCTGCTTTTGAACAACTTGCAGCACAACTTTATCAAGGCCCTTGGGTGGCAGAACGCACTGCAGCGGCTGCTGATCTACTCAAAACCAATGCTGCTGATTTTGATCCGACCGTTTTAGAGATTATTCAACAAGGTGAAAAGTATTCAGCCGTGGATGCCTACAACGCTGAATATTTAAAACAGGATTTGACCCGTAAAATTCAAGACAGCTTGGCTGAGTTTGATGCCTTGATCGTGCCAACTTCACCAACGATTTATACCATTGAACAAATGCAACAGCATCCGATTGAATATAACGCGCATTTCGGCACGTATACCAATTTCACCAACCTCGCTGATTTAAGTGCCTTGGCATTACCCGCAGGCTTTAGAGCTGACAACCTACCTTTTGGCATCACCTTAATTGCACCTGCTTGGCACGATGCAGCCTTAGTCCATTTTGGTAAAGCATGGCAGAACTATTTAGCACTCAAACTTGGCGCTTTAGATAAGACATTAGCTGTAGCAAGTACACCGACTTTGGTGTCACCTCATCATATTCGTGTCGCAGTTGTAGGGGCTCATCTAACAGGGATGCCATTGAATTTTCAGCTCACCACACGCGGTGCCGTTCATGTTGAAACCACCAAAACTTCTCAGGATTATGCGCTTTATGCCTTAAATGGCACGGTTCCGCCAAAACCGGGTTTGGCTCGTCAGCAAGATGGACAAAGCATCATTGTCGAGCTTTGGGATGTACCAACAGCACGCTTCGGTGAGTTTGTGGCAGAAATTCCAACCCCATTGGGCATGGGCAATGTCGAACTTGAAGATGGTCGTTGGGTTAAAGGCTTTATTTGTGAACCCTATGGCTTAGGCGATGCAGAGAATATCAGCCATTTTGGCGGTTGGAGAGCGTATATCCAACATCGCAATAACCAAGTAGCAAATGCAGCCAATTAATTTTTAGGGGGAAATCATCATGTTTAAGACCGTACTTATTGCAAACCGTGGTGAAATTGCTGTTAGAGCAATTCGAACACTAAAAAAACTAGGTATCACCAGTGTCGCGGTTTATTCAGACAGCGACCGTTATGCACAGCATGTACAGGATGCAGATGTCGCAATTGCACTAAATGGTTTAAAACCAGCTGATACTTATTTGAGTATCGAAAAACTGATTCAAGCTGCTAAACAAACTGGGGCAGAAGCAATTTTTCCGGGCTATGGTTTCCTGTCTGAGAGTGCAGATTTCTCTCGTGCTTGTGAAGAAAATAATATTGCCTTTATGGGGCCAACTGCAGAACAGATTCTGGAATTTGGTTTAAAACACCGTGCACGTGAACTGGCCGCAGCGGCCCATGTTCCGATGACCCCTGGTACAGGCTTACTAGACAGTTTAGAGGAAGCATTGACTGCGGCTGAACGTATTGGTTATCCAATCATGCTTAAAAGCACCGCAGGTGGTGGTGGTATCGGCCTTACCCGTTGCGACAGCCCACAAGCACTGGCCGATGCTTATGAAAGCGTGAAACGCCTAGGTGAGCAGTTCTTTAAAGATGCAGGTGTTTTTATTGAATGTTTTATTGATAAAGCACGTCATGTCGAAGTACAGATTTTTGGTGATGGTAAAGGTCAAGTGGTTGCGTTTGGAGAGCGTGATTGTTCATTGCAACGTCGTAACCAGAAAGTGGTTGAAGAAACCCCCGCAGCAAACTTGCCTGAAGCAACCCGTAAAAAGCTACATCAAGCCGCAGTTGAATTGGGTCGCTCTGTCAATTATCGCAGTGCAGGAACGGTTGAGTTTATTTATGATGCCAAGCGGGATGAATTTTATTTCCTTGAAGTGAATACCCGTTTACAGGTGGAGCATCCAGTAACGGAAATGGTGACAGGTCTTGACTTGATCGAGTGTATGCTCAAAGTGGCGGCTGGCGATGCATTGGATTGGGACTATCTCAGCAATATCCAACCGCAAGGTGCGGCAATTGAAGTCCGAGTCTATGCCGAAGATCCTGTGAAAAATTTCCAGCCAAGCCCGGGTGTGCTCACTGAAGTTTCATTTCCAGAAGGTATCCGTGTTGATACTTGGGTGAAAACAGGTACCGAAATTTCCCAGTATTTTGATCCAATGATTGCCAAGATTATTGTGCATGCGGAGGATCGAGCCACTGCGATTGAAAAATTAAAAGTGGTTTTAGCGGAAACACGTTTAAATGGCATCAGCACCAACTTGGATTATGCACGTGCGATTGTTTCTGACCAACGTTTTGAATCCATGCAAATCTGGACACGTATGCTCGATGATTTTGACTATTCGCCAAAAGTCATTGAAGTGATCCAAGCGGGTACACTTAGTTCAATTCAAGATTATCCTGGGCGTACAGGCTATTGGGATATTGGTGTACCACCATCTGGCCCTATGGATGATTATGCATTCCAACTGGCTAATCGCATTGTGGGCAATGATGCCAAAGCAGCGGGTTTTGAATTTACCTTGGTTGGGCCAACATTAAAATTTCATGCAGATACCACCATTGCACTGACGGGTGCAAGCTGTACTGCCGTGTTGGATGACCAACGCATTGCTTTTTGGCAACCGATTAAGGTCAAAGCAGGTCAAACCTTGAAAATTGGTCAAGTAGCATCAGGCTGCCGTACATACTTAGCTGTACGTGATGGACTAGATGTACCCTTATATTTAGGTAGCCGATCAACCTTTGCATTGGGTAATTTTGGTGGTCATGCAGGCCGGACTTTACGTGTTGGTGACATGATCAAAATGGTCGATGCAGAACTTGCCAGTGCGGAATTGCCACTGGCAACCGAGACACCACAAGCCTTATCCAAAGATCTCATTCCAGAATACAGCAATGAATGGGAAATTGCCGTGTTGTATGGGCCGCATGGCGCACCTGATTTCTTTAAACCTGAATATGTCGAAGAATTCTTTGCTTCTGAGTGGACGGTTCACTTTAACTCAAACCGTTTAGGCGTCAGACTATCAGGTCCGACACCGAGCTGGGCCAGAGAGAATGGCGGGGAGGCAGGCCTACATCCATCCAATGTGCATGACTGTGAATATGCCATTGGTGCGATCAACTTTACAGGTGATTTCCCTGTGATTTTGGCAAAAGATGGCCCAAGTTTAGGTGGCTTCGTTTGTCCTGTGACGATTGCCAAAGCTGAATTGTGGAAAGTAGGGCAATTAAAAGCCGATGACAAAATCCGTTTTTATCCGATTACAGTCGAGCAGGCCAACGAGTTAGAACTTAAGCAAATCGACAATATCCAGAACTTCGCCGATGCTGCTAAAGTCGTTGAAACCATTGAACCAGCTCAAGATGTATTTACCACCATTTTGGCTCAACGTGAACTAACTGATTTATCACCAAAAACCGTCTATCGCCAAGCGGGTGATAGCTATATCTTACTCGAATATGGTGAAAATGTTTTAGATTTGGCGCTTCGTTTGCGTGTGCATCAACTCATTCAAATGATTCGTGATGCCAATCTTGCAGGTGTTTTGGAATTGTCACCGGGCGTACGTTCACTACAAATTAAATATGATGGTCTGATGATTCCTCAAGCTGAGCTCATTAAGCAATTGCTTAAACTCGAAGATCAAATGGGCGATTTAAGCCAACTGAAAATCCCATCGCGTATTGTTCATTTACCAATGGCGTTTGAAGACAGTGCGACGCTGGGTGCAGTGGAACGTTATCAGGAAAGTGTTTGCGCCAAAGCACCGTGGTTGCCGAATAATGTTGATTTTATCCAACGTATTAACGGGCTAGCACATCGTGATGAAGTCAAAGATATTATTTTTGATGCCAGCTACTTAGTCCTTGGTTTGGGCGATGTCTATCTAACAGCTCCATGTGCGGTACCGATTGATCCACGTCACCGTCTACTCAGCTCTAAGTACAATCCTGCACGTACTTTTACTGCGGAAGGCACTGTCGGTATTGGCGGGATGTACATGTGTATTTATGGCATGGATTCACCGGGTGGTTATCAGTTGATTGGGCGCACGTTGCCGATCTGGAACAAGTTTAAAAAGAACAAGCAATTTGGTGATAAACAATGGTTCTTGCAATTCTTTGACCAGATTAAATATTTCCCTGTGACTGAAGCTGAATTGAATGAGTGGCGCGCAGATTTTGAAAATGGTCGCGCTCAAATTCAGATTGAACAAACCGAGTTTGACTATGCAGACTATGTACAATTCTTGGGCAATGAAGCGGAAAGTATTGCGGCATTTAAGGACAAGCAACAACAGGCCTTTAGCACTGAGGTGAGTCGTTGGAAAGAAGAATTTGCTACACAACCAGAACAACATATTGAGCAAACCAATCATGTTGATTACAGCCATCTTTCTTCTTTAAATGCTTCAATGACAGGAAATATCTGGAAGATCTTTGTGGAACATGGTCAAGAGATCAAAAAAGGTGAAACTGTTGCTATTATTGAAGCGATGAAGATGGAGTTACCTGTCTATGCGGAAGAGGATGGTATTGTTAAAGCCATTATTTGCCGAGCAGGGCAAACTGTACACAGTGGCGAACCATTGGTCTATATGGAATAAGCTTGCATGAAAGAAGCGAACATCAACATAAAAAGCACAACCAAAGGCTCAGACAATTTGTCTGAGCTGGTTTACCAACGCATCAAGAATGATATTTTTGATTTCAAATTGATGCCAGGTGAACGCTTTACTGAGTCTGAAGTTGCCAAAGCCTATGATGTGAGTCGTACCCCAATCCGACAAGCCTTATATCGCTTACAACAAGAGGGCTATGTTGATGTGAGCTTTCGGAGCGGTTGGCAGATTCGACCGCTCAATTTTCGTTACTATGAAGAGCTTTATGATGTACGTATTGTTTTGGAAAAAGATTCGATTCGTAAACTCTGTCAGATTGACCACCACAATTCGGTTGAGCTGTCGGTGTTAAAAGACCTCTGGTTAGTACAACCTTCTGAGTATCTAAAAGATATTAAACAGTTGTCTCAGCAAGATGAGGATTTTCATTGTGCTTTGGTCCGAGCTTCAGGCAATAATGAGATGGCAAGGATCCATCGAGACTTAAGTGAGCGAATCCGAATCATCCGCCGTTTGGATTTTTCCAAAGATTATCGAGTGGAGGCAACTTATCAGGAACATCAAAAAATATTAGGTTTTATTTTCGATAGACTAACTGAACAAGCGATCAATGCGATTGAAGCGCATATTATGCAAAGTCGTGATGAAGTGAAAAAAATTACCTTACAGATGCTGGATTCGAGTCAGTTTTATTAGATTGACGGTGTTAGTATTTATATGATGAATCTAAACTAAATTATCGAATAACATAAATAAGGTGTTAACAATGTCGGAATCAATTTGGTCTGAGCAGGACAATCAAGAAATATTAGCTGTAGAGCTTAATATATATAAATTTTGTGAAGAACAAAAATTGGAACTTTTCGAGTTTTATGAGGAGGGCTTAGGAAAAGTTCTAGCAACTCATATCTATGAAGAAAAAGGATTTCTTGTAGTTTTTACAAAATATCTAGATGCACCTTTTTCTTGTGTTAATGTAGCTATTGATGCCTCTTGCAATAATGTAAAAGAATGGGAAGACCGTTTAATTAATAAATATTTTAAGAACTACCAAATATATTTTAAATTATCTGAAAGCTAGGAGACGGTCAAATAATCATGGTTTTGAGGGAGAAGACTGGGGAGCATCAGGTGTATGGAAAGAGTGCCTGAACTTGGAGATTATTTTAGTGAGATTGGGATATTTTTTTGTCACTTTTCTATCATCTTTTCCGATAATAAAAAATGATTTCTGGTCAAGTCATGCGCTTTAGTTTTGATGATTTAGCCAAGTAGTATATGAAAGCTAGGCTTCACAAAACTCTCTTTTCCATGCCTAATTCTGCATAAAACTAACAGTTTTTATCTGTTTGCTATTTAATAATAAAAATCACATTTCAAATCATCAGATGACACATGATGAATGACCAAACCCTAATCAAATTATTTCTAAAACTGGTACATAAAGAAGGTTTTTTTGCTACAGCCATTGATGGCATTACCCTAATGCGTGTCGATCACAACACACCACCGATTGCGGTGTTGCAAGAACCAACCCTCGTGTTTGTATTGCAAGGTCAAAAACGTGGCTATATCGGCACAGAGACTTATTCATTCAAGCAAAGCGAATGTTTAATTGTCTCAGTTTCCATGCCCTTTGATTGTGACACTATTGCCAGTCCAGAAGCACCAATGATTGCGATCAGCATGAAGTTAGAGGCAGATACTGTAAATGAGCTACTGGCTAAAACCTATTTTGAGAATTACCAGTTTAAGCCACTCACCACAGGAATGAGTGTGATCCAATATGACCAAACGATATCGAATGTCCTCATCCGTTTATTAAATACCTTGACGTCTGAACAGGATGTATTGATCTTAGGAGATCAAATTAAACGGGAGTTGCTCTATCGAGTGATACAACATTCAGGTGCTGATGCCTTAACAGGCTTGGTCGCTCAGGGCAATCTCAGACCGATTTATAAAATTTGTGAATATATTCAACATCATTTTACAGAAAAATTAACAGTTGAGATGCTGGCAGAGCAAGCTAATATGAGTACTTCTGCATTTCATAAAGCCTTTAAACAAGTCACACAATATTCACCATTGCAATATTTAAAAGTGGTTCGGTTGCATAAGGCAAAACAATTGTTGCAAAACGCAGACCAAAGTGTGGCTCAGGCGGCTTATGCTGTTGGATATCAGAGCTCTTCTCAATTTAGCCGAGAATTTAAAAAGCAGTTTGGTTTTCCACCGAAACATGCTGAATTTAATACTGAAACGGAGTCATGATCAGATGAATCAAAATAGCGTAGAACAAATGAAATATATCGAAATTACACAAGCTGGCGGTCCCGAAGTTTTACGAGTGGCTCAAGGGCCTCGACCAGAGATAAAAGAAGACGAAGTACTCATTGAAGTCTATGCAACAGGGATCAACAGACCTGACATTTTACAACGCCAAGGACTATATCCAATGCCCAAAGGGGTCACATTGGTTCCTGGACTTGAGGTATCGGGCGTAGTCGTACAAGTGGGTGCTCAGGTCAGCAAATTTAAAGTCGGTGATAAAGTCTGTGCACTGACCAATGGTGGTGGATACGCAGAATATTGTGCAGTTCCAGCCAATCAAACTTTAAAAATTCCAAAGAACTTGAGCTTTGTCGAAGCTGCGGCTATTCCTGAAACCTATTTTACTGTTTGGGCGAATTTGTTTCAGATAGGACAGTTAAATAAGAATGAAACTGTGTTGATTCATGGTGGGGCCAGTGGCATTGGTTCCACAGCAATCAGCTTATGCCATGCAATGGGCATCAAAAACTTCTCCACGGTTGGAAGTGATGACAAAGTTGAAAAATTATCCTCTGTGTCACAGGTGATCAATTACAAAACACAGGATTTTGAAAAAGAGGTTTTGGCTCAAACCGATGGCCAAGGTGTAGATGTGATCTTGGATATCATTGGTGCAGCCTACTTCAATCAAAATCTGAGATTATTAAAGCGTGATGGGCGATTGGTGATTATTGGCTTTATGGGTGGTCGAAAAGTCGATGGCTTTGATATACAGGAGTTGATGTTAAAACGTGCTGTAGTGACTGGCTCAACCATGCGTGCAAGAACCAATGCTGAAAAAGCTAAAATTGCCAAAGAGCTTGAGCAGTTTGTTTGGCCCTTGATTGAAGCAGATCAATGCAAGCCAATGATCTACAAAACTTTTGCATTTGATGAAGTGGCTCAGGCACATCAATGTCTGGAAAGCAGTCAACATACAGGCAAAGTGGTACTCGAAATTAAATCTGAATTTGCCTAATTGTGTTCAATCCATGCCTGTTCATACTCAAAACTTGAGTGGGACAGGTCACTCAAGCAGTATGTATATAAACATAACGACCTGATGAGGAATCTCAAAAATGACAACAAATCCTGATGATCGCAACCCAAGTCCAGACCATGCAGAAGACAATGCTTTTTTCCCATCGCCATATTCGCTCAGCCAATACACCTCGGCAAAAACAGATTACGATGGCACGACTTATCCAAACCCATATCAAGGCGACAAACGGATTTTAATGATTGCAACAGATGAACGTTATATCTTGATGCAAAACGAAAAATTCTTTTCTACAGGAAATCACCCAGTAGAAATGTTATTGCCAATGTTCCACTTGGATAATGCAGGTTTTGCCTTTGATGTGGCAACACTTTCGGGCAATCCAGTTAAGTTGGAAATGTGGGCGATGCCGAATGAAGAACAAGTGGTCTTAGATACTTATAAAAAATATGAAAAGCAACTCAAAGCACCACTGAAGTTGGCAGATATTTTGGAACAAGCCCTAAGTCCAGATTCACCTTATGCAGGTATCTTTATTCCAGGTGGGCATGGTGTACTGGCTAAAATTCCAGAAAGTGCAGAAGTAAAAGCTCTGCTAAAGTGGGCTGTTGAAAATGATAAATATGTGATTACGCTGTGTCATGGTCCTGCATCTTTACTCGCTGCGGCTGTTGATGAAAATCCACAAGATTATATTTTTAAAGATTATCAGATTTGTGTGTTCCCAGATGCTTTGGATAAAGGTCCGAATATTGAGATTGGTTACATGCCGGGTCAATTGCCATGGTTGGTTGGTGAAAATCTTGAGAAGCTGGGCGTCAAAATCTTGAACAAGGGAATTACAGGACAAGTACATCAAGATCGAAAATTATTAACAGGTGATAGTCCACTTGCATCTAATAATCTTGGGAAACTTGCTGCGACAACCTTATTGGCAGATCCAGAATTCAATTAAATAGTTGCTGAAAAAGTAAAAAGCCTAACTCAATTGTTGGGCTTTTTTATATAAAAGATTCTGATGAGCATGATTAAAATTTGCTTATCTCGCCGTCTAATTTTCACAGTATTTTCCATGCCCAATCTTCGACAAAGTAACATTTAACTGACAGCTAAATTACATTTATGTCATTTGAACCTATTTCCAGTTTTGAGACGCTATTATCATCTTAAGCATAGCTTTAGCAGGTTTAAGATGAAGATATTACTAGTCGAAGATGATCAGAAAACAGGGAGTTATCTTAAACAAACGTTATCAGAAGCGGGTTATATGATTGATTGGGTGACAGATGAAATTACAGCAAAACATCTGACACTCATCTTGGGCGAATATGATTTGGTGGTATTGGATGTGATGTTTTCTGGTTTAAATGACTGGAATATACTGAATGATGTCGGAAGAAATGGCAGAAAAATGCCGATTTTATTTTTGATAGCCCATGATCAAATTGGAGAGCGTATTAAAGGATTTGGTCTTTCTTTCACTTTTGCAGAATTACTCGCACGGATTAAAAGCTTATTGGCCAGAGAGCCACGAAGTAGTGAAAGTAGCAAGATCAGTGTTGCAGATCTTGAATTGGATTTATGGAAACGTTGTGTCAGCCGTGCAGGGCAACGGATTAATCTCACAGCCCAAGAATACGCATTGATGGAACTATTTATGAGTAGACGTGGGGAAATTTTGCCTAGAGCCCTCATTGCGTCTCAGATCTGTGATATGAGCTATGATCGTGATACAAAAGCAGTAGAAGTGGCAATTAGTCGTTTAAGAAATAAAATTGATCGCAACTTTTTACCCAAGCTTATTCATAATATTTATGGAATGGGTTATGTACTCGAAGAGTGGAATCGGGTTCGTGCCAGAAAACATTAAGATTCAGTCATTAGAAATGATTAAATAAATTGTACTGATCAATTGTCAGCTATTTGACAATTCAGGATTAAGATTCTGATTAAAGTAATGCTGAGATGTAAAACAACTAGTTTGGGATGATGAATGAAAATATGTATTTATGGCGCAGGCAGTATCGGATGCTATCTAGGTGGGCGATTAGCCGTCGCTGGGTATGATGTCGATTTCATTGTTCGGCCTAAAATACAGCAACAACTTGAACAATATGGGCTGACTGTTTCGGATTATCTCTGTGAAAAAAATAGTGTTCCAGCAAGTAAGCTGCAACTTGGTACAGATCCAAACATTGCTGCTCAGACTGATATCATTTTTGTCTGTGTGAAATCAGCAGCGACTGAGCAAGTCGCTGCTGAATTAAAAGATATTCTGAAGAAAAAAACCATCATCATCAGTTTTCAGAACGGCTTAACTAATGTCGGAATTCTAAAGCAGGTTTTATCTGAACATACAATTCTTGAAGGTATGGTTCCTTTTAATGTCGCTGCTTTAGGGAATGGTGTCTTTCATCAAGGTACGGAAGGGGCTTTGTATGTGAAAAAACATGAAGCCTTAGGCGAGCTTGTGAACGCATTTAATGCAGCCCATCTTGAGCTTAAACTTGAACAAGATATGCAAGCGATTCAATGGGCAAAGTTACTGCTAAATCTGAATAATTCAGTCAATGCTTTATCTCAGCTTCCACTCAAGCAACAACTTTCTATTCGAGCCTATCGTCAATGTTTGGCAATGGCACAGGCGGAAGCCTTAGAACTTCTGAAATTTGCTAAAATTAAGCCTGCACAACTTACTGCTGTGCCTGCTCAGGTTCTGCCTAAAGTATTAAGTCTTCCAAATTTTATTTTTAATCTACTCAGCAAGAAAATGTTGGCGATTGATCCACTGGCTCGATCTTCAATGGCTGATGATCTTGCGGCGGGTCGAGCCACTGAAATTGACTGGATTAATGGTGAAATTGTTAACTTAGCCACACAGCTCAACTTACAGGCACCCATCAATAGTAAGTTAATCCAACTGGTTAAGCAGGCAGAAAATATATCTAAAGCTTGGTCTGCGAAAGAACTAAAAAAGGTGTTAGAAACTGCCTAATTCACGAACAAAATAAAAGCCTTAGCATATTGAGATCTATGCTAAGGCTGTTTTGATCGTAAATGTAAAAGACTTTAAATCTTGGCTGTTTCTTGTGGTCCAAATCGAGTAATCAAAATGCCAAAAATGGTTGCGAAGATATACATAAAGATTGAATAGACTGCGGCAGGCATTGCAATAGTAGTACTGGCCATAATAGTCAATGCAATGGTCATTGCGAGCGTACTGTTATGAATCCCGATTTCAAAAGCACAGGCTCTCGCTTGATAAGAGCTGATACCAAATAGTCGAGGTACAAAATAACCAATACAAAGACTAATTGCACAGAATAGCGCTGTGGCTAGTCCAATTTGACCAATATATTCAATAAGATTACTTCGCTCTTTTATAATTGCGCCAAGGATGATAATGACAAGAAAAACCACTGCAAAGATGCGAACAGGACGATTCAGTTTTTCAGCTGTGTGAGGGGCATAATGTCGGATCAGCATCCCAATAGCTACAGGCACGAGAATGATTGCAAATACTTGAAGTACTTTAGAAAATTGCAATCCAAGCTGCTGACCTTCATTCATAAAATGTAGAATCGAGAAATTCACAATAAAAGGTAAGAAAATGGCTGCAATAATGGCATTGATTGCAGTTAAGCTAATATTCAGTGCGATATCGCCTTTGTATAAATAGCTAAAGAGATTTGCTGTAGAGCCGCCAGGAGATGCTGCAAGTAGCATTAAACCTACGGCAAGTAATGGAGGTAAAGCCAGTATCTTACAAATCAAGAATGCAATACCAACCAATAAAATCAGCTGACAAAACAGAGCAATTAAAACCGCTTTAGGGTGCTTACTCACCCGTGCAAAGTCTTTAAGGGTGAGTTCTAAACCCAAGCCCGCCATTACGATTGCCAAAGCGATGGGTAAAAAAAGTGTAATTAGTCCAGAATCCATAGTTCGTTATTCCTTTTTAGATCAATTCAATATTATTTCCCAATCATTTTTATAGGATTTTGTCCGATCAAATCACAACTTAGCAGCATCTAAGTTGATATCATTTTTAACCTTAAAACATATCTAAATAACAGTTTTAACATAAAATTTAAGATTTTTACTGTCTAGCTAATCAATTAACATATTTAGATTATTAATTCTAATGATTTCTTTAGCTAAAAAAAATTATTCATTTTTATTTCAAAGTGTGCGATTTATCACATTTTATTTAATTGGAGTTTAGAAAAATTAATAAGAGAAAAATCAAGTTTTTGCATTTTTACATTTTATAACTCTTTATTAGTTTTGTTAATTGGCTAATTGTTGTGTGTAAATTAACCAAACTGCAAAGTTTATTTGACTAAATAGTAAAAACAAAATTTAAATTTATGAAAATAATATTTATATAATTAACAATGGTGTATACTGCATCCTCACATATGAAAATGCGAATCATTTAGGTTTTCTTCAAACTTTCATGATTCTTAAACAATAACTTTATAATATGCGACCAATTGGCAGAAAAATAAAAATCAGATGTAAAAAAGGTCAATGACTCTTTGTTACTTTAAGAAAGATAATTTGCGCCGATTATTACATTGTAACTATTTATTTATATAAAAATAAGTGAATAGTTATGTGAAAAGATGACCATTTTAGTGTGGCTCAAAATAAAAACTGTATTATTACAAATAGCGGAATAAATATGGATAACGTAGCTCAGCTCGAAACTGATACTAATTTCCAAAGTCGAAAAAAAATAACTTGGGCTGTTTTTAGTGTGCTCATCTTATTTCTGATCTTAGGTATTGCATATTATTTTTTGGTCTATCGATTCTACCAATCTACTGATAATGCCTATGTGCAAGCTGATGTCACTTGGGTGATGCCAAAAATATCAGGAGAAGTTGTCGAGCTGATTATTAACGACAATCAGTTTGTGAAAAAGGGGGAAGCTTTAGCAATTTTAGATCACCGTGATTATCAAGCGCGTTATGATCAAGCAAAGTCTTTGGTGACGCTCAAACAAGCTGCACTTGCAGTACAGCAACAAAATGAAAAATCCGCAAAATCATCGATTAGTGAAGCCAATAGTGGGGTTGTTGCAGCGCAAGCGGATTTATCTCGCTTGAAAAAAGATTTCATCCGTTATCAGGATTTGCTCAAAGATGGGGTAATTACCCGACAGAATTTTGAAGGTATCCAATCTCAGTACTTAACTGCACAAGCACAGGTTTCTAAAGCACAGGCAACGGTGAATGCTGCTGAAGCTCAGTTGGGTAGCTTACAAGCCAGTCGTGCGCAGTTATTGGCTGATATCCAAAATGCCAACGCCACTTTAGATCTTTATCAAATCGATCTTTCATCTTCGAAAGTGGTCAGCCCTGTAACAGGCAAAGTCGGCAGTCTTGCAATCCAAAAAGGTTCGCGCGTTTCACCGCAAACACGATTGATGGCGATTATTCCTGAGAAAAGTTTGTATGTACAAGCAAACTTCAAAGAAACCCAAATTGAAAAAATGCATATTGGGCAGGAAGTTAAATTAAAAATTGATGCTTATCCAAGCCTGACCTATACAGGAAAAATTGAAAGCTTTTCTCCCGCATCAGGTGCAACTTTTTCACTGATGCCACCAGACAATGCGACGGGGAATTTTAACAAAGTAGTACAGCGTATTCCTGTACGGATTGCAATTGATTCGAGTCCACACATTGATCTTATAAAACCTGGAATGTCAGTCAGTGCGACTGTTGATCTAAGAACTTAATCAGAAAGTTTTAGGTATAAGAAAATGAATAAATCGAACCAAGATGAGTGGAAGTTTGCGCCAAAAACAGCTTGGCTGATTTTTGCTGCCATGATTTTTGGTAATTTCATGGCGATTCTGGATATTCAAATTGTTGCGAGTTCTTTGAACGAAGTACAAGCAGGCATGAGTGCCAGCCGTTATGAGGTGACATGGGTTCAAACGGTTTACTTAATTGCTGAAATTATTGCCATTCCAATGTCGAGTATTGTATCTCGGGTACTCTCGACACGTATCTATTACACCATTTGTGCCATTGGATTCACGATCAGTTCTTTACTGTGTGCTTTGGCTTGGAACTTGGAAAGTCTGTTGGTATTTCGCGCGTTTCAAGGCTTTATGGGCGGAGGTATGATTCCAACCTCAATGACGGCGTTATACCTGCTGTTTCCTGAAGCAAAACGTGCTTTGCCATTGGTGATGTTCGGCATGATCAGTACCTTAGGTCCTGCCATTGGCCCAACCATTGGCGGATGGTTGACCAACAATTTTTCATGGCACTGGATGTTCCTGATCAATATCATCCCAGGCATTTTAATCGCGACGATTATTTACTCTGGCCCCAATATAGATCGTGCGAATTACTCACTCATCAAAACCATGGACTGGTTCAGCTTGATTGGTATGGCGATGTTCTTGGGTGGTTTGGAGTATTTCTTGGACGAAGGGGCACGTCATGACTGGTTAGCCGATACTGGTGTACGTATTGCATTCATCATCTGCCTGATTGGTGGAATGATTTTCTTCTCACGCAGTTTTACTCAGCCTAAACCGCTATTAGATCTCAGCGTATTTAAAAATAAAAACTTCGCTCTAAGTTGCATGATTACCTTTGTGATTGGTATGGCCCTGTATGGCTTGGGCTACATGATTCCTGTATTTCTTGGGCAAGTCCGAGAAATGAACAGTAGTCAAATCGGTCATATCATGATGGTAACAGGCATTGTCATGTTCTGTTTTGCGCCATTTCTTGCTTGGCTTATTCCGAATTTTGATACCCGAAAAACCGTATTTGTTGGCATGGTCTTGGCGGGTTTTGGTGTTTGGCTCAATTCACATCTCAGTATTCACAGCGATTATGACTTTATGTTCTGGCCGCAAATCTATCGTGGCATTGGCCTGATGATTTGTCTGATCGTGGTCTCGCATTTAGCGATGAGCACCTTACCACTAACTAAAGTTGCTGATGCTAGTGGTATTTACAACCTGATGCGCAACATTGGTGGTGCTGTGGGATTGGCATTAATCAATTCTTCACTGGACTGGCTAACGGCATTACATGTCACCCAAATTAATCAATATATGACACCGCAAAATTGGATCTTTATTGAAAGGTTAGACCAACTGACTGCACAGTACCAAGAAGTCGGTGCCAATGCGCAGCAAATCGCCCTGAGTGTGATTTATCGCGATATTCACTACCAAGCACTTACTTCAAGTTTTAATGATTTATTGCGTATGTTGGCCATCATTATGTTTGTGGCGGCTTTCTTAACCATTTTTATGGATAGGGGGAAGAAAATGGACATATAGAGATTTAATGCTAGAGGGTTTTCATATAACGAAAAAATAATCGGGGCATCTATAACAACATACCCCGTCATAAAAAGAACAGTGATACGCATTTTTATATTTCTTTATGAGATAGGGGAATTTGCATATCCAAATTTAGAGGTACAAGCTGATGATTAATACAACATATAAACTGATCTCAAGATTCAATAACAAAGAATCTACCTATGGCCAATATGTCGAGAAGGAACAAATCGATATTGACCGCTTAAAAGTGATGTACTCCATTTATGAGCAGTATTATGAGAACACCAAATTTTCCATCTTTGTAGATGATTTTAAAAAGAAAAGTGGTGCGATCTTAATTTTCAACTCAGAAACGGATGAAATTGTTGGGTTCTCTACAGTGGTGGTTCAACATTTTTATTTAAATGGTAAAGACTATACGGTGTTATTTAGTGGCGATACGGTGATTTTAAGAGCGTATTGGGGCACACGTACACTGCAAAGTACTATGCTTAAGCTGATGATTAAGTTACGGGTGAAATATCCGTTTAATGAGCTGTATTGGTTACTGATTTCAAAAGGTTATAAAACCTATTTACTGCTCGCGAACAACTATTATGTGTACTATCCAAATATCAAAGATGAAAATCAGCATTTGTCGACAGTGGTTGAACATTATTGTGAGAATTTCTTTGGTGAGTACTATGATAAAGAAGCAGGTTTATTAAACTTTGGAAATGACTATCAACCGCTGAAAGGTGAAGTTGCGCCTATTACTGAAGAAATGAGAGCAAAGAATCCAAATATTCATTTCTTTGAACAGATGAATCCAACATGGACAGTAGGTACAGAGCTACCGTGTATTGGTCGTTTAGGCTGGAAAGATATTGCACGTTTTCCAGTTAAATTGATGACCAAACCTGCCAGTAAAGGTCGATGCGAAGCATTGTTAAAGACACCTGCAAATCGTCAAGGAGTCTTACAATGAAGTATTCTGAATGGTTGACCTCAGGTTCACACCTGATTCTAAAACAATGGTGTGATGTTTCTGATCGAGATTTTAAAAAGCATGCGAACAGCTTAGAGCTGACACAACGACAAATTTTAAACTCAATTTTGCAAAGCTCGCATTTTGCCAAAAAGCACAATGTCAAAGATTATGCGCAATTTGTACAGGCTTTTCCTGCTTCGCGTTATAGTGCATGGCGTGAGAATATTCAGCGTTATCGAGACCAGGAATTACAACTCTCAAGCAGTAAACTGGTTCGTTTTCAACCGACTAGTGGTTCGAGTGAGCAAATTAAATTTATCCCTTACACCAAACTATTTTTAGATGAACTAGATCACGCGATTGCACCATGGATGGCCAGTCTCTATCGCAAATGCCCGCAGTTACGTTCAGGCACTCATTATTGGTCAGTTTCATGGTTGCCAGAAAGCCAACGTGAGGTACTTAAAGATAAAAATCTCAATGACGACAGTGCATTACTGGGCATTGGTAAGCGTATTTTATCTAAATTTACTCAAGCAGTTCCCAGTAATGTGGCTTTTGCTGCCAATGCCGATGATGCTTTATTTGCCACCATTTGCTATCTGGTCGCTAACCGCAATCTGGCCATGATTTCAGTATGGAGTCCGACCTTTGCTTTGCAACTTTTAGATCGTTTAGAGTCTATGCAGCAAGAGGTGATTGAAGTTTTAGAAACAGGTCGATGGGGAGCGCGCCAAGCTTCATTAAAAGAAGTCAAAGCGCCATTCAGTCCAGAAAGTGCAAAGTGTCTGATGGACAGTTCAAATGGTGAACACATTGATTTTAAAAGGTTATGGCCAATACTGAGTTTAGTATCGAGTTGGGATACCGCAGGATCTAAAGCTTGGGCGGAAAAACTAAAGCAACGCCTTCCATCTGTACAATTTGAAGGTAAAGGCTTATGGGCCACCGAAGGTGTAGTCACCATTCCATATAACGATCATTATCCACTGGCTTATCAAAGTCATTTCTATGAATTTGAATATTTAGAAGGTGAAAAAACGGGACAAATCATTCCATCTTGGGAGCTCAAGGTCGGAGATGTGGTCAGTCCAATTATCACATCAGGCAATGGTTTATTACGTTATTGCCTTGATGACTGCTTACGGGTGACCAGTTTTCTTGAACAAGTACCGTGTTTTGAGTTTCAAGGTCGCCGTTTTGGTGTGGATTTAGTGGGAGAGAAGCTTGCACCAGAAACAGCACAGCAATTGCTTTCACAACTGAATGAAACCGACTCTAAAGCAATCTCGTTGTTGGCAATTGATACTGAGCAACTAGTTAAGCCGTTCTATTGTGTTCTGTTTGAGGGTGAGATTCATCACAGTATTGATGATGATTATATTGATCAGATTTTGCGTCAAAACTTTCATTATGAGTTGGCTCGTAATCTCGGTCAGTTAGATCAGCCTCAGATTCGTCAAGCCAATAATGGTTGGAACGCCTACAAAAAGCTGGTTATGTTCGATGGCATCATCGAGGGCAATATTAAGCCTGAACCACTTAAGAAAGTTACCTTGAATAGTTTGGAACAACTATGAAGAAAAGGATGACGAAATTTAACCATCGATTCTTTAAGTTCTCCCAATACGCGTTCTGTATGGGATTGTTGTTGGCATCCAGTATGGTGGATGCCATGACTTTAGACGAAGCTTTGTCCGCCAGTTTAAGGCATGAAAGCCAATTGGAGGTGAGTCGTTTAAGTGTCAATCAATCGACAGCAATGCTGGAACAGGCAAAACAACGTGATGGCCTCAAAGTGAACTTGGTTGGGCAACTCGATTATGAAAGAGTCGAGACCCCGACTAATGTCATGTTTCCAACTGAAGGAAATCGAAAAGGTCGTAGTTTGCAATTACAAATGGATTACCCTATCTACACATCAGGGCGACATCGCTTGGGTATTGATGTTGCTAAAAATCAACTTTCTGCACATTCTCAGGGTCTTTCAGATCAACGTTCTGAAACGATTTTGAATACAGTTATGGTCTATACCGATGTACTGAAAAAGAAAGCGATTCTGGAGCTGAGAAAAAAAACCATGTCTAACTTACAGCGTTCGCTGTATGAGTCACAGCGACGTTTTGATGTGGGGATGATTACCCGTGCAGATTTAGCGCAAGTGCTGGCTCAAGTCGCTCAGGGACAAGCCGATATTACGCAAGCCCAATCCAATCTCACGGTGAGTGAAGCTCAATTCTACCAAATTACAGGTCTGAACGCGGATAATTTAACCGCAGTTAAGCGTCTACCAGAGGTTTCCAATAATCTGGATGAGATCTTGACTAAAACCAAGAATCATCCTGCCTTACTACGTGCCAAATATGAGAAACAAGCTTCTGAAAAGCAATATGCTTTAACCAAACGAGAGCTATGGCCAACAGTTATGCTTACCAGTCGTGCTGGCGCACAGCATGAGGCCAGTTATATTGGTTCGGAAAGTAACAACTACATGGTGGGAGTGCAACTTAATGTGCCACTCTATGACGATGGTTTGAATCGCGCCAATATTCGTAAAGCACAAGCGGATGTTGATTTGGCCAATCAAAAGATTCGTAGCCTTGAACTGGATTTGAATCAACGGGCACGTACCACCTATGCACAATTACAGACGATCCGTCAGAACAAAGATGCACTGCAAAATGCCATTGATGCTGCTTCAATTGCTTTTGTTTATACCCGTAAAGAGTTTGAGCTGGGGACCAAAACCACTTTTGATTTATTGAATACTGAACAAAAGTTATTGGATGTTCAAACTCAGAAAACGGTCAACGAGCAGGATGAAATTGTTTTTGTTTATCAGCTCTTAGACCAAATGGGACACCTCAATGATTTGGTGTCTACACAAAATACTGAACAGGTGAATAATTAATGAAAACAAATCCACCAAATATTCAAAATAATCCGTTGATTACCCGTGAAGCAACCTTGGCTGATGATCAAGCTTTACGTCAACTGATTGCGGTGCCGATGACCACCAAAGGGGTGCAAATCAGTTTCCAGCGTGAACCAAGTTATTTTAAGGCTTCAGATATTCTGTATCGGCATAAGCTGCATGTGGTGATTGAAGATACGGAAAGTCAGAAAAATGTCGCCTGTTACAGTAATGGCCATCGTCCATGCTATGTCGATAAAGCGGTACAAAATGTACGCTATGCCAGTGATTTGCGTGTTGATCCAAACTATCGTGGTAAATCATTGGTCAAGGCTTTGGGTGTACATGTCAAACAAACCATGCACCAGCCTGATTTTAGTCAGATGATTATTTTTAATGATAATTATGCGGCACGAGCAGCAATACAAACTGGAAAAACAGGAATTCCTGATTATTATGACGAAGGCCTGATTGAGACTTTAACCTTGACTCATCTTGGAGCCAAAAGAAAAATTAAAACCTTTATAGATCGTAAAACCAAGACTGAAACAGAGGTCAGCGAGATTAAATCTTGTGTGGCGCGTCCTGAACATATTACGGCAATGAATCGGTTTATTGGTGAAATGTCGCAGCATTATAATTTTATCCCTGCTTATAATTTCGAAGAATTACAGGCAGGGCATCAGTATTTTACGGGCTTGAAGCTTTCAGACTTTCAGCTTTATTTTCAAGATGCGAAACTCGTTGGAATGTTTGGATTATGGGATCAACACGGCCTTAAACAAACCAAAATCTTGCATTACAGTTCAGCGATTGGTGTACTGCGTCCGATTTATAATTTACTGACCAAAGTCACTAAAGCTATGCCATTACCTAAACTCGGTGATTCCTTAAAATATCATGTGTTACACAGCTTGTTGTGCCATCCGCAGCAGTTAGCACTGCATCATTTAATGCTTGAAGATGCGCAGAAACTCTCTAAGCAACGAGGTGTAGGAATCGTCAGTTTTACCTTATCGCATCAAGATCCACGTTTTCAGCTGAATCAGTTTTATAAGGGTGAACGCTTAACAGGCATGCATGGCTTTATTAGTTTTCTGGGTGATCCACGTCCAAACTTTGATAAGAGTCTAATTCCGTATTTAGAAGTTGGGCGAATTTGATTGGAGCAATAAAAAACGCCTCAAAGTGCGTAAATGATTGGGCTTTGAGGCTTTTTTATATGTAAATAGATTAGGCTTTTAGTCCTTGAGCATATTCAACCAGTTGATCAATCACCGTTCCCCAACCTTCAAAGAAGCCCATGTCTTCGTGTTGTTGGCGAGTTTCAGCAGTACGGTGTCTGGCAATTGCGGTATATTTGGTCGCACCATTGCCTGCATCTTCTAGCAACAGAATCGCAGTCATAAATGGATTTTCAGCAGGTTTCCAGTCCTCAGTATAAGTATCGGTAAAGACCAATTTTTTGCCATCAATCACTTCTAGATAAACACCTTCATTCTTGATTTCATTGCCATCAACATCAAAGATGGTATTGAATTTTCCACCGACTCGTAAATCAATTTCACAGGCTTTGATTGAGTGAGGGCGAGGAATAAAGAAGTGTTGGATATGTTCGGGTTTGGTCCAACATTCCCAGACCAGTTCACGTGGCACATCAATCACTCTTTCTAGTTTTAAATCAGTTTTTGGATCCAGTTTCATTTTCTCTTTTCCTTTTTAATTCGAGTGCATAACGATCAAATTGATTAAGTCGTTGTTCCCAGATTGCCCGTTGCTCACTTAACCAATTTTGCATGGGGATGAATGCATCGGGTGTCAGAGCACAAGTTCTGATTCGTCCATTTTTTTCTGAATGAATAAGTCCTGCTTCTTCTAATTTATTTAAATGTTTTAGAAAAGATGGCAGGGCCATGTCATGTTGTTCAGCCAGTTCAGTGATCGATGCCGTCCCAAAAGACAGTCGCGTTAAGATATCTCTGCGCGTTGGATCACTGAGAGCACTGAATAACAAATCGAGTTTAGAATCATACTTAGCCATAAAGCTAAGTATTGCACAAAAAATACTCATCTTGCAATAAAAAACTTAGCTTTTTAGCTAAGTTTTTATTGCCGTTTGTATCGCTCTATTTTTCTTGTTTATTGGTTAAAATAACCCCAATAAAACTTAGACTACCACCCACCAGCATTGACCAAGTGATGGGTTCATTCAGAATAAGAAATGCCAGTAAGACTGCAAATACAGGTACTAAATTATTAAATACGATGGTTCGAGATGCACCAATGCTGTGAATCGCCTCGGCATACCAGACAAAAGTCAGTACAGTACCAAAGGCACCTAGAAATACAATTGATAACCCGCTACGAAGAGAAATATGCGGCAGAGAAAACTGCATAAATTCAGGCATAAGACTGATGAATAGAAATAATGTTCCCCAAAGTACTGAATACGTGGTCATGGTTAAAGCGGGTGCATGGGTCTGCTTAAAGCAGATTGTGTAAATGACCCAACTCAAGACCGCGCCACACATCATCATTTCACCTGTGCCAAAAGATTGAGTGAATGCAGCAAAAAGTTCACCTTTACTCACGACGATCAGTGTGCCAACTAAAGCGAGACATACACCTAAATAATTTATGCTTCGAAGCCTTTCCTGAAAGAATATCCGCATGGCTAAGATGGTTAAAATAGGGGATAAGCTCACAAACAGTGCCGTTCTGCCTGCTTCAATTCTGGATAGAGCAGCAAAGAAAAATAAATTATAAGCAAGCACACCCGTCAATCCCATCAAGATGGCATAGACATGTTGTTGTACAGAAAGATTGGGAAATCCTCCTGTACTTTTCAACAAGATCAAGACCAGTAAGATCGCAGCAAAGCCAAAGCGTAATAATGCAGATAAGTTTGGAGAGAGTTCCGCAGCAACAATACGTCCTGCGATGAAGGTACCACCCCACATCATGGCAACACAGATCAGCTTAAAATAAACAGTGGAGCTTGAAAGAGAAATGGCTAAATGACGCATGAAAGTCTTAATCAATATAGAATTAAATCAAATCGTAAAACTAATTTATTTTTATAGTAAAATGAGCTTTTACTCATGAATGCATCATGATGACGCTGACCCAACTCGAAATATTTTCAAAACTCGCGGAACTAAAAAATTTTACCCATACTGCACAACAACTGAATATTTCACAGTCAGCGATTTCGCATGCACTGAAAGCGTTGGAAAAGAAGTGGGAAACCCAACTGTTTTATCGAAATAACAATGAAGTCGAACTGACTGCTGCAGGACAACGCTTACTGCCTTATGTGAATGAAATCTTGAATGTTTCTAACATTATTCATCAAGAAGTAATGGACCTAAAAGGTCTAAAAGCGGGAACGTTAAGGATAGGGTCCTTTGGTGCATCATCTTCCAATGTGCTGATTCCACTGATTTTAAAACAGTTTGCGCGGCAATATCCTGATGTTGAGGTGTTGATGATGGAAGGTACGGATAAAGAAGTATTGCAATGGATAGATGAACGCAAAGTCGATCTTGGGTTTGTGGTGCTGCCTGAAACCCGCTTTGATAGTTTTGCTTTGCTGGAGGATATCTTTGTTGCTTTATTGCCAAAGGATTTAGAGATAGCACAAAAGCCAGCAGTGCAATTGCAAGCGTTGATTGATCATCCTTTTATCCTGACCAGTGCGGGCAGTCAAAACCATGTCATGGAACTTTTTAAGGCTGCACAATTGACGCCGCAGATTAAGTATAACTTGTCGCAAATCCTGTCGATTTTAAATATGGTCAATCACGGTGCTGGGGTTTCGATCGTGGCGGATTTAGCCCTAGACAACAATATTCTTCAGCTATATCCCAATGTGGTAAAACGGCCATTATCTCCTAATACTAAACGTTCAATAGGTCTAGCAGTCAAAAACAAGCAACAGATGACACCGATTGCAAAAGCCTTTGTTGAGATTGCCGTGCAGCTCTAAGTTTAGGTCAATATGGTAAAACTTGTTTAATTGTTCATAAAAAGGCTAGAAAAACAGACAAAAGTTATCAATTACACAAAATACTTCTATAATAGCGCCCATCAATACTAAGGTCAGTGTTTAGATAGAGTCATAAGACGACCTTAGCCACAGTTTTTTAAGTCCATTTGTGATCCACGATTCGGCTTATAGATTAATATTTTCAATCTTATGTACTTGCAACACATAAGAATATTTAGGTGCTCGCATGGAAATCAAGGTTAATTATCTCGACAATCTTCGCCAAGAAGCGAAGTTTGATGACTTTACGGTAATCGCCGATCAGCCGATTCGTTATAAAGGCGATGGTTCTGCACCCGGTCCATTTGATTATTTCCTTGCTTCATCTGCGTTATGTGCAGCTTACTTTGTCAAAGTGTATTGTGCTGCGCGTGATATTCCAACCGACAACATTCGTTTATCACAGAACAATATTGTTGATCCTGAAAATCGCTACAAACAGATTTTTAAAATTCAGGTTGAATTACCAGCTGATATTTCTGAAAAAGACCGTCAAGGTATCTTGCGTTCAATCGATCGCTGTACGGTTAAGAAAGTGATTCAAACCGGACCAGAATTTATCATTGAAGAGGTTGAAAGCATTGATGCAGATGCACAAGCCTTATTGATGCCAAGCCTTACCTCTGAAAGCAGCACCTACATTGCGGGTAAAGATCTGCCATTAGAAGAGACCATTGCCAATATGTCAGGGATTCTGGCAGGTCTAGGCATGAAGATTGAAATCGCATCTTGGCGCAATATCGTACCGAATGTCTGGTCCTTGCATATCCGAGATGCACAATCACCAATGTGCTTTACCAATGGTAAAGGCTCAACCAAAGAAAGTGCTTTGGCATCGGCTTTAGGTGAATTCATTGAACGTTTAAACTGTAACTTCTTCTATAACGATCAATTCTGGGGTGAGGACATTGCCAATGCAGAATTTGTGCATTATCCAGATGAGAAGTGGTTTAAACCGGGTCCAAATGGCGAATTACCAAAAGAAATTTTGGATGAATATTGTCTCGAAATTTATAATCCAGATGATGAGTTACTCGGTACACATTTATATGACACCAACTCAGGGAATACAGCACGTGGTATTTGCTCATTGCCATTTGTACGCCAATCTGATGATGAAATTGTCTATTTCCCATCGAATCTGATTGAGAACTTATATCTGAGTAACGGTATGAGTGCGGGCAATACCTTGGCAGAAGCTCAGGTTCAATGCTTATCTGAAATTTTTGAACGTGCGGTTAAACGTGAAATTCTGGAAGGTGAAATTGCATTACCCGATGTGCCGCAAGAGGTATTGGCCAAATACCCAAGTATTGTGGCAGGTATCCAAGGCTTGGAAGAGCAAGGTTTCCCAGTCCTTGTAAAAGATGCATCATTAGGCGGTCAATTCCCTGTGATGTGTGTGACTTTAATGAACCCACGTACAGGCGGTGTATTTGCCTCATTTGGTGCGCACCCAAGCTTGGAAGTGGCATTAGAGCGTAGTTTGACTGAATTATTGCAAGGCCGTAGTTTTGAAGGTTTGAACGATTTACCGCAACCAACTTTCCAAAGCAATGCAGTGACCGAACCAAACAACTTTGTTGAACACTTCATTGATTCAAGCGGTTTGGTCTCTTGGCGTTTCTTTAGTGCCAAATCAGATTATGATTTTGTGGAATGGGATTTCACCAATGAAGGTGAAAACTCCAATGCTGAAGAAGCAGAAGAATTGTTTGGCATCCTTGAAGAAATGGGCAAAGAAGTCTACATGGCGGTATATGAGCACTTAGGTGCAACCGCATGCCGTATTTTGGTGCCTGATTATTCTGAAATTTATCTTGTTGAAGACCTAATTTGGGACAATACCAACAGAGCGATTTTATTCCGTGAAGATATCCTTAATCTACATCGTTTAGATAACGCGCAACTGGAAGCTTTGGTTGAGCGTTTAGAAGAATGCGAATTGGATGATTACACCGAAATCACCACCTTGATCGGGATTGAATTCGATGACAATACGGTATGGGGACAATTAACCCTGCTTGAACTCAAGCTGTTGATCTATCTTGCTTTAGAGCAGTTTGAAGAAGCGAAAGAATTGGTTGAGACTTTCTTGCAATACAATACCAACACGGTAGAACGTGGTTTGTTCTATCAATGCATGAATGTGGTGTTAGAAGTTTTACTCGATGATGAAATGGAGCTTGAAGACTACGAAACCAATTTCCGCCGTATGTTTGGTAATGAGCGTATGGATGCTGTAGTTGGTTCTGTTGAAGGCACAGTCCGTTTCTATGGTCTTACACCAACCAGTATGAAACTGGAAGGGCTTGATCGTCATTTACGTTTAATTGACAGCTATAAGAAATTGCATAAAGCACGTGCTAAGGCAGTTAGCTTAAATGGCTAAAACTCAATAAATATTGTTTTAAAAAGTGCATGTTGATCATGCACTTTTTTTATTTAGAACCTATAAAATTTTGTTTTTTGGGTCACTCAAAATTTTAATAAATTGATTGCTTGACCTTGCAATTATTGGAAGGACTACAGTGTCTTTCATAAAGGTAACTGTGCCACATGAGATAGAAACCCTCATCTATTGATGGTGTCACTTCCTTTATTTTCATCAATATAGCATGTCAATCACATCTGAAATGAATGTGATGCTGCTGAATAGAAAGGAAACAATAATGAGTGAACAACAATCGGCAATAATGCCTAACCCAAATGATGCAAGTGATATTTATAGTCTCTCTACACGTGCTTATATGGAACTAACCAACCGTATGCATGTTGATATGCAAATCAATTACACAGGTAATGCGGACATCGACTTTATGCGTGGAATGATTCCACATCATCAAGTGGTCATAGATATGGCCAAGGTTGCCTTGAAATATTGTTATGATTCAGAAGTTCGGATGTTGGCAAAAAATATTATTTTAGCTCAAGATATTGAAATTAAAGTGATCAATGCTTGGTTACAACGGCATCTATTATAAAGCCTTCGATCTTATTCTTGATTTGATAGTTTCATCCATAAAAGGCTGAATCAAAACAGCCTTTTATGGATTACAGCTTTTCGTAATTAGATAGAAAGGTAGCGATTATGCCGAAGATAACCGTGCTTCCACATGAAAAAGTCTGTCCAGAAGGCATTATTCTAGACATTAAAACGGGTGCAAACCTGTGTCGAACTTTACTCGATCATGGCATTGAAATTGAACATGCATGTGATCTTTCAGGAGCCTGTACCACCTGTCATGTCATTATTCGAAAAGGCTTTGAAAGTTTGCAGGAAATGGATGATGTTGAAGCAGACTTGCTTGATCGTGCTTGGGGGTTAAGTCCAGAGTCTCGACTGTCTTGTCAGGTGAATATTCAGGATCAGCCTTTAGAAATAGAAATCCCCAAATACACGATCAATTATGTTTCCGAAAAGAAGGAATGATTAGATGAAATATTGTTTATTTTAATGTGTAAAAGGCTTGACCTTACCATTATGGCAACCTTTATAGTGTGTTTATCTTCTTAAATAACTGAATGGAGTTTTACGATGGAATTTCATGTCGAAAATATGACCTGTGGTGGTTGTGCACGTGGCGTAACCCGTGCGATTCAAGCCGTAGATGCCAATGCAAAAGTGATTACTGATCCACCTAACCGCAGTGTTAAAGTTGAAACTACAGCATCACAGCAACAAGTGGTCGAGGCTTTATCTGAAGCAGGTTTTCCACCTCGTTAATTCTGTGGGTAAATCAAAAGCGGCTAAAACAGCCGCTTTTTTTGTGAGATAAAATCTTCTAAAAAATAAAAGGCAATCATAAGATCACCTTTTATACTGTTCTACTTGCGCCCAGTGAGTGGGGACAGTGAGAGCAGATCATTATGATGATGGATGTCCTTCATTTCATGACTTGGCTCTTTTAAGCCTTCGAGAATCGGACAGTCGGGGCGATTATCACCCGCACAGCAATCAACCAAGTTCTGTAAGGTTTGCGCCATTTGCTGTAGGTCTTGGATACGCTCTTCCAATTTATGGATATGTGCCTGAGCCAATTGTTTTACATCGGCAGAGTGCCGATTGCGATTATTCCATAAATCCAGTAAATCGGTGATTTCCGTGACTGAGAAACCCAACTCGCGACTACGTTTGATAAATTTCAAACGTTCCACGTCGTTCTCTGAATAAGAACGGTAGCCTGCATTGCTACGTCCTGCCGCAGGAATCAAACCAATTTGCTCGTAATAACGAATCATCTTGGCCGTCACACCTGAAGCTTGAGAAACTTTACCTATATTCATAAGATCCTCCATTAGCCTATATGCACTGACGGCGGTTGGAAACGACGTAAACGTAGGGCATTCCCAAGCACAAACACACTTGAAAGTGCCATCGCACCCGCAGCAAAAATCGGTGACATCAAGATGCCATAAGCAGGGTATAACACACCCGCAGCCACTGGAATCAATAGGGTGTTATAAGCGAAGGCCCAGAACAAGTTTTGGTGAATATTGCCAATGGTTGCCTTAGACAAGGCAATTGCATTGGCCACACCTTGCAAGTTCCCAGACATCAACACCACATCCGCAGACTCAATTGCCACGTCTGTACCTGTGCCAATTGCAAGGCCGACATCTGCTTGAGCCAATGCTGGTGCATCATTGATCCCATCGCCCACAAAGGCAATATTGCCATATTTTGCTTTCAGTTCCTGCACGGCATTGACTTTACCTTCAGGTAGCACTTCGGCAATCACTTCATCAATGCCAAGTTGTTTGGCAATGGCATGTGCGGTACGAGCATTATCACCCGTAATCATTGCCACTTTTAAACCCAGTTGATGTAAGGCTTGAATTGCAGCAGGTGTGGTGTCTTTGATTGGATCGGCAACCGCAATAATCCCTGCCAAAGCACCATCAATTGCCACATAGAGTGGAGATTTTCCTTCATCACCCAAACGTTGTGCCGTATGGGAAAATGGAGTGATATCCAGACCAAGTTGAATCATATAGCGGTCTGCACCGATATAGATATTTTGGCTTTCATTCACGGTGGCATTAACACCCATCCCTGTGACTGAATCAAATCGATCAACTTTAGGCAGGGTCAGACCTTGATTTTTTGCCGCATCGACAATTGCTTTGGCAATGGGATGCTCAGAAAGCGACTCTACTGCAGCAACGAGGCTGAGCACATCATTACGCTCAAAAGCTGATGTCACCTCAAAATCAGTCAGTACGGGATGACCTTCGGTCAATGTTCCTGTTTTATCAACGGCAACTACTTGTGCATCTTTTAACAGTTGTAGCGCTTCACCTTTGCGGAACAAGATGCCAAGTTCCGCACCACGCCCAGTACCAACCATAATCGAGGTGGGGGTTGCTAGGCCCATGGCACATGGACAGGCAATAATCAGTACCGCAACTGCATTGACCAATGCAAAAGTTAAAGCAGGTGAAGGGCCGAAAACTAGCCATACGAGGAAGGTGAGTAAAGCGGCAATCATCACTGCGGGTACAAACCATAAGGTCACTTTGTCGACCACGGCTTGAATCGGCATTTTAGAACCTTGTGCCTGCTCGACCAGACGGATAATCTGCGCCAACATGGTGTTGCCACCGACAGCGACGGCTTTAAAACTTAAAGTACCATTCTGGTTAATGGTTCCACCCACTACTTGGCTACCAATATTTTTCTCAACAGGAATCGGTTCACCTGTGATCATCGATTCATCGACAAAGCTTTGGCCTTCAATGACTTCACCATCGACAGGGATTCTTTCACCTGGTTTTACAATCACAAAATCGCCCGCAAGCACTTGATCGATTGGAATATCGACTATCTGATTATCTCTAGAAACATGGGCAACTTTTGCCTGTAAGCTGACTAAGCGTTGAATCGCTTCAGAAGTGCGTCCTTTGGCTTTCGCCTCAAGAAAACGACCGAGTAGAATCAAGGCCACAATCACAGCAGCAGCTTCGTAATAAACATTGACCGTGCCAGCAGGTAATAGCTTTGGTGCAAAGGTTGCAACCAGTGAAAACAGATAAGCCGCCAGTGTACCGACTGCAACCAAAGAGTTCATATCGGGAGCTAAACGGACTAAAGCGGGTAGACCTTTGAGATAAAAACGACGACCCGGGATAATCAACACTAGGGTGGTTAAAACGAATTGGAGGTACCAACTATTTTGCATACCAATGCTTTGTTCAATCAGATGATGAACACCCGGAATCAAGTGTGAGCCCATTTCCAAGATAAACACAGGTAAGGCTAGAATGGTTGCAATAATCAGGTCACGTTTGAGTTCATTTCTTTCTTGATCTTTTTTCTCAAGTTGTTCACTTTGATCCGGAATGGATGCCTGAATTTCTTTGGCATCGTAACCTGCTTTATCAATCGCTGCGATTAAGCTTTCGACCTTAGCCGTACCCGTTACCGTGGCACGTTCAGTTGCCAAATTGACGTTGGCAGTTTTTACGCCAGTAACCGCATTCAATGCTTTTTCAACACGACTAACACATGAAGCGCAGGTCATGCCTTCAATCGACAATTCGACCTTGCTGGCAGGGACGTCATAGCCTGTTTGTTCTATGGCTTGAATTAGCACTTGTTGGTCTATGGGCTTAGCAAGCGTGATATCTGCACGTTCTGTGGCTAGATTCACTGATGCAGACTGAACGCCGTCAACTTTTTTGAGTGCTGCTTCAACGCGTCCAACACAACTGGCGCAAGTCATGCCCTCGACTTGAAGGCTGACATTCATATTATTAGACGATGTTTTTGTTTGCGTTTCCATAAGTTATACCTATAGAGATAATCCGATTGCTTTCAGCATAGACCTTAACATTATGGGAAGGTCAAGCGGATTTATCAAATTTTAGGATTTTATGCAAACGGAGTTGGGGCAGGCTCATGGATTGTCCTTTATTTCATTCAAGGACAATCCAAATGCAGAATGGTTCAATGAGGGGATTTAAACAGCTATTTTTTTGGCTTCATCGTCTATCTGAGTTTGTGACTGTGCCGACTTTTGTACTTGAGTGTAATTTTCCAGATCGAAGCGACGGGTACGCTGACGATATTCTAATGTGAATCCTGGCCAATTATTGGTATTTTTACCCGTCGCGGTTTGGTACCAGCTGGTGCAGCCTTGAGACCACATGGTTGGCTTCATACGCTCCTGAATTTCTTGATTAAACTGTACTTGGATTTCAGCTTTCAGATCGGTGAAGGATAAATTATTTTGGATATGGGCTTGAAGTGCATCTAGGATGTAATTTACTTGGCTTTCAATCATATACACGATTGAGTTATGCCCAAGATTGGTATTTGGGCCATACAGCATAAAGAAATTAGGGAAGCCGCTTACAGTTAAACCTAAATAAGCCTCTGCGCCATCGACCCATTGGTCTTTTAATTTTTTGTCATTCAGTCCTGTAATTTGCATGGGTGCCATAAACTCAGTTGCCGTAAAACCTGTTCCATAAATAATGGCATCGACTTCGCGATGTTTGCCATCTTTATCGACAATACCAGTTTCAGTGACTTCCTGAATCGCGCTATTAATGACCTCAACATTAGGACGAACCAAACTTCGATACCAATAGTTTGAAATCAGAATTCGTTTACAACCAATCGGGTAGTCGGGCATCAGACGGTGGCGGAAATGCGGGTCTTTGATTTCTTCACGGATATGCCGTTGAAAAATATATTCGGCCAAAGGAATTTCATTCAGCGTGGCGGTAAAGCTCTTAAGGCGAATCTCGTTATAACTATATTGAAATACACGATCAAGACTTTGCAAAATTGGAAGTTTTTGAAATGCTTTTCGTTCCAATGTTGAATATACACGGTCTGGTTTGGGAATAACATAAGGTGCGGAACGTTGATAGATATCTAAATGTGCAACTTGCTTAACGATCTCAGGCACAAATTGAATCGCACTGGCACCTGTCCCAATGACTGCCACACGTTTATTATTTAAGTCGTAGTCATGCTCCCAACGTGCTGAATGAAAAGCTTTTCCTTTGAAACGATCCAAACCTTTAATTTTCGGGTACGCGGGGCGGTTGAGCTGACCCACCGCAGCAATCAGAAATTCTGCCTCAAATTTTTTCCCAGTTGAACTCTGAATCTGCCAAACACCTTGAGTGGCATCAAAATCAGCACTGGCAATCTCAGTATTAAACTGGATATGCGGATAAAGCTGATGTTTCTCGGTGCAGTGTTTTAAGTACTGATAAATTTCCTGCGATGAACCATAGCGGTTTTTCCAGCCAAGATCTTGTTCAAAAGAAAATGAATATAGGTGAGACGGAACATCACAAGCAGCACCTGGATAGGTATTGTCACGCCAGACACCACCGACATCATTGGCTTTTTCAAATAAGGTAAATTGTTCAAATCCAGCACGTTTGAGCTGAATGGCTAGCCCTAATCCACCAAATCCAGTTCCAATAATGGCGATACGAATATTTTTATTTGAAGATAATTGTTGTTTAAACATAACGGACTCAAGTGAAAAGTATCATGTATTGCTTGCAGAATAATCGTTTCGTGCATTGATTTAGAGGATGGATCAGGACAAAATATTGTGATTAGCGGACATTGAGAAAATAGGTTTGAACTACTTATGGTCATATCAACGTAGTATCCATAGTATTCGTCTCATGGCAGATTTTGCGGCTGAACTGGGCGTGAGTCATGCACAGATCCTCAAGGGAACAGGACTGGAGCAGCAACAGTTGCTTGATCCAAATATGTTGGTAACTGGGCAACAGGAATTCCAGCTGATTCGCAATTTAGTTGAGACATTTAGCCAGAGACCTTCGCTTGGCTTGGAGGTTGGTCAACGTTATCACTTTACCACCTTTGGTTTTCTCGGCTTAGGCTTGATCAGTAGTGCGAATATTCGTGAAGCTTTGAACTTTGCTTTGGCCTATTTTCCTTTATCTTTTGCTTTTAGTCAGTTTGTGGTATCAGAACTACCTGAGACTGATAATATTCGAATTGATATAGAGGTAGATGAGGGAATTCCTCAAATATTACGGCAATTCATTATTGAGCGAGATATTGCCGCACTGATAACAGTCCAACATGATTTGATTTCAGAGAATCTCTGCCAAAAAGTAGTATTTGGCTTTCAGTCCTGTGGAGAACGGCTGCCTTATCATGAATTGTTTGGGGTGATGCCTGAATTTGGTGGATCGAAAAGCTTTATTATCTTAAATGCAGAAAAAATAGATCAAAAGCTGAGTATGGCAAATGAACTGGTGCTACATTCAGCTGAGCAACAATGCCGAGAAATACTAGATAAGAGGCAATCTCAAAAAAAATATACTGATCAAGTGCAACACATCCTTATGAATAGCAAGGGGAAAATTCCAGCGATGGAGGAGGTTGCAGATCATTTATATCTAAACTCTCGCACCTTACGTCGTTATTTGGCGCAAGAACAAACCACATTTATTAAAATCAGGGAGGAAGCCCGAAAAATGATGGCAAACTCCTATTTGTCATCAACACAAATTTCAATTGAGCAAATTTCTGAATGGTTAGGCTATGCTGAACCTTCCAGTTTTATTCATGCTTATAAACGCTGGTATGGCAAAACGCCTCATGCAAGCCGACTAAAAAATAAAGTGTAGAAAATAACGATTCAGTGGCATATAAAAGATAGAGGAAAGCGAAATAAACAAAAAGGATAACTGTTCATCTTTATTCGAGTGGACAGGTGTCAGGAAGATAGAAAGGTAGCAGGCCATGCTTTTAGAACACGACTTAAGTCGATCCGAATTTAGTCTTTTGTCAGAAATATTATGGAAACTAGGTTCAGGAAAAGGACAAGAGAATTTACGTGAAACAGTCTTGGTAGATATTGCGACTCTATTAAGAGCCGATTTTGCTGCTTCTTATATTTGGGATGCAAAACAGCATCTATCCAAACAAGGCATTATGTGGCAAATCGATCCCAAAGCAATCCTAGAATATGATCGTATTTGGCAGCACGATGACCCGATTACGTCTCGGCTGCGGGAACGACAACAAGCAACTTTCGTGAATGAAATCATTTCGATATCAGAACTAAAAAAAACGGATTATTACAATGAGTTTCTACGCCCTTATGGTCTGTATCATGGTTTAAATATCTATTTTGTTCGGGATGGGATAGATATTGGCGACTTGCGTATTTGGCGTGCTCAAGATTCGGTGATGTTTAGTGAACGAGAGAAAAGAATCTTAAATCTAATTGAACCTTATATGATTCAAGCTTTGCCGATAGATTTATTGACCCAATACTTTTTAACCCCACGGGAGCAAGAAGTGGTCATGCTAGTGAGTAAGGGGTTGAGTGATAAATATGTTGCCAATTTACTGGATATCAGCTTCACCACGGTGAGGACGCATTTAAAAAGTGCTATGAAAAAAATGGATTGTCATAATCGTACTGAAATGGCTGCATTGATGCATGCTTAATGGTCTCCTCAATTTTGAGGATATCTAATAAACTGAAAACGGTACAAATTATAAACATTATTACTTAAATGGATTTTAAGTCACAATGTTAAATATGAAAGAAAAAGTATTTTTAGATCAAAGTATTCATCTTGATAAAGCAACAATCAAGGAAATTACAGCATTGGTTGCTGAGCGAAAAGTTTCTTGTGAACAATTAGTAGATCACTATTTCGAAAAGATTGATGCGCAGCAGTCACTCAATGCTTTTATTAGTCTTGATTATGCTGCAGCGCGTCAACAGGCTCAATTTTGGGATCAATCTATTGCGGAAGGGAAACCTTGCCCTATATTAATTGGGGTATTGTTGGCGGTTAAAGATAATATTCATGTTGCTGGTTTTAGCAATACGGCGGGAACACCTGCCTTAACTGGATTCAGACCCAAAGTAACCGCTCCAGTGATTCAAGCATTGATTGATCAAGGTGCGATTGTTGTGGGTAAAGCCAATATGCATGAATTGGCATTTGGCGTGACAGGTTATAATACCGCGATGCATATTGATGGTGTGATTGGCACTCGTAATGCGGTTAATCCTTTACATATTGCAGGCGGTTCTTCTTCCGGAAGTGCAGTCGCAGTTGCTGCAGCTATGGTGCCGATTGCAATGGGAACTGATACAGGTGCATCGGTCAGACTACCTAGTGCATTGAATGGCTGTGTTGGTTTTCGTCCAACGGTTGGGCGCTATGCTCAAGAGTGTATTACGCCAATCTCGCATACACGGGATACCGCAGGCCCAATAACACATTCGGTATCTGATATCATCTTGATTGATCAATTGATTACTCAACAACAAATCCCAGCTCGTATATCGACGCAACCCATCAGGCTTGGGCTATGTGCATATTTTTGGGAAAATCTGGATGAAGATGTTCAGCAACAGGCTGATCAGGCACTGCAACTTTTAAAAAATGCTGGGATTGAAATCATTAGTGTGGAAATGCCTGAGTTAGAGCAGCTGAATCATCGTATTTCTTTTCCAGTGGTGATCTACGAAGGCAAATATGACTTGATTGAATATTTAAAGAATCATGAAGTTGGAATAGATCTAGACGCTATCGTAGAGCAAATTTCAAGCCCAGATGTGCAGCAACTCTTTCAGCAGAATATTTTGCCTGAACGGATTGTAGATGAAACGGGTCAGTCTGTGGCGGTTGAAGCTTTATATCAGGATGCGATCACAACGGCGCGACCACAGTTGCTTTCACTCTATGAAAAAACCTTTAATAAACATCAACTCAATGCTTTAATTTTTCCAACCTCAGCCATTGTTGCGCCACTGGCGAATGAGCAGGTGAGTTCAATTGAAAACTTTCAAAGGCTGATTCGTAATACCGATCCGGGGAGTAATATTGGCTTACCAGGGCTGAGCTTACCGATTGGATGTGGTACAAAATCAAAATTACCTGTCGGATTAGAAATTGATGGTTTACCGAATACAGATCATGACATTCTTGCAATTGGGCAAGTACTAGAGCAGATTTTTAACAGTTTAAATCATCGCTAAAATGACTTCAGTTTTATAACAAAGTCCGTTTCATTGAGAATGGGCTTTGTCTGTCACTTGAAATAAGCACCGATATCTTTCTGATTAGATCGATAAGAACAGAGGATACAAATTGAAATGGCAAATCCACAGGTGCAAATCTAGTATTAGGCTTACTTTATAAAAACGGTTTAAGTTTGTTTTATGTTTTTAAAGAAAATTTTAGGTATTTGTATTTTAACTAGCATGTTCGCAATCAGCGGCTGTCAAAAAAACGAGCAACATTCTAAAGAAAAAGTTGAAGATGTCAGTCAATCTGTTTTAAAACTGGATGTGGCACAGATGATGACGCATTTACATGCATTTGAACAAATTGCCAAACAGCATGGTGGCAATCGTGCTGTGGGTACGCAAGGCGGTTTGGCAAGTGCAAATTATATTTTAGATCAAGCCAAGAAAGCAGGTTTTAGTACAGAGCTTCAAACTTTTGAAAATCGGGAAAAGACCAAAGGCAAGAATATTATTGTGGAGATTCCCGGAGAATCAGCACAAAGCATAATTTTGCTGGGAGCACATTATGATTCAGTCAAAATGGGACCTGGCATCAATGATAATGCTTCAGGTGTGGCCTTGTTGCTCGACTTGATGACACAATTATCGAGCCAAAAAGTAAAACCGAAACACACCATTTATCTGGTATTTTGGGATTCGGAAGAAGTAGGGATTGCAGGTTCTCAAGCTTATGTGGAGAAACTGACTGCTGAACAGTTAAAAGCCATTAAAGCCTATATCAATGTGGATATGGTCGGCACCAAAGATCCTGAAATCCTGATTGCAGATGGTGATAAATCATCTCTAGATGAAATGGAAAAAATGTTAAAAGAGCGTGGCATGCAGGAACAGGACTATAAACCACTCCTTGATGGTTTACGTAGTATTCCAAGTCATAGCGGTGATTTAGCATTAGAGAATACGCTCAAAGCATTTTTTAAAGCAAAAAATCTGGAAATTAAAGAAGATGTTGCAACCCTAACCGCAAGTGATACAGCACCGTTCTTAGGTAAAGTTCCAGTGACCTCTGTGATCTTATTTAATGAGCAAATGAAAGGCGATGAGCTTGAGTTCGCACCTTGCTATCACAAAGCATGTGACACGATTGAGCAGGTCGATCCAAAGTCAATGCAACTGGCAGGTGATGCTGTGGTTCATTTATTAACATCTTTAGATCAACACTAATATCCAACTAAGGGATCATCTATATTGGATCAACCGCTGTAGTATTAAGCATTGATAAAAATGACAAAATTGTCATTTTCAGGTCATGCTGCTGTTGGGCTACCTGTTCTATCTTATAGAGAGTTAAGAGAGAACAGGTAAATACAAATGAAAGCATTGGTTAAACTCATCCTGATCGTATCATTTGCATCAACAGCAAGTCTAAGCTACGCAGATGGTGGATTAATGTTCCTAGAGAAAAATAAGGAACGTAATACTGTTATACAAGGCAATGATGGTCAGAATCCATCAAAGTAATACAGAATTTCAATAGTAGGATCATAACGCTTAGGGATGAGCTTTATGATCCTTTATCGTATTTGGGCTGCTAAATTAGCCACCTTTATTTATGGAAAATAATCCGAAAAACGATGTTTTCACCTTCAATAAATACATCAATTGCCGCATCATGAATTTCGATAATCGATTTGGTAATGGCTAACCCTAAACCTGTACCATCTTCAGCCTTGTGTCGCGATGAGTCCAGACGATAGAAGCGGTCAAAGAAACGTGAAAGTTGTAAAGATGTGAGCGTCTGCATTTCAGCGGGCACTTTATTTTTAATCAGAATCACAGAGTTTTGAGCATCTTCACTTAACTGGATTTGCAAAACAGAATCAGCTTCGCCATATTTAATTGCATTAGAGATCAAATTATTAAAGGCACGACGGATCATTGCAGGTTCAGCTTCAATATGTGCCTGACCTAATTGCTCTAAATGAATATTCTTATCTGAAGCAAATGCTTCAAAATATTCAAATAGGATCTTCATTTCTTGCGCTAAATCAATATTCTTTTTACTTTTTAGCGCCAGATTATGATCCGATTTTGCTAGAAACAGCATATCTGAAATCATTTTTGCTAAGTGTTCGTATTCTTCCAAATTTGAAAAGAGTACATCTTGATATTGCTCAATCGTTCTTGGTTTAGTTAAGGAAACTTGGGTTTGCATCATTAAATTATTGATCGGTGTTCTGATCTCATGGGCTAAATCGCTTGAGAATGCAGAAAGTTTATCTACCGAAATTTCTAAGCGATCCAGCATGTCATTGAATGCTGTAGCTAATGGTGCAAGTTCAATCGGGATATTTTTCAGATCTAGACGATTGGACAGATTATTTGCAGATATATTTTCTGAAAGTCTTGCCATGTTCCGAATCGGACCTAAACCTTGCCAAGTGGCTAACCAGCCTAAAAACATCAGACCAATCACACCTAGAAGACCAATAATCAGTAGTTGCTGTTTAAAAGAATGTAGGAAGTAGAAATTATCGGTGACTTCAATTGCAGCAATGATTTGCATGTTCTGATTGGTTTCGCCATAGCGAAGAACCTTATTCACCATGATGCCTTGATAGCTTTGATTGTTATTTTTCCAATTAATCCATTGCCCATTTTTAGTTTGAATTAATTGGCTGAGATCGGTGTGATTATTCTTTTTATTATAAATGGTTTGACCATTGGCCAGTTTGATCTGAATCACCAGATTATCATGCCCAATCAAGGCCTCATCTAATCCATCTTTAAAATTACTTGGTTTCTGTTGGAATAGGTTTTCGATCAGCTGAATTTTACCTTCAATTTCTTTTTGATTTTGTTGATAAAAATAATTGACCACATGCTGATTGACGAATATTCCCATAACGATCAAGATCAGAATCGTAAATAAGGTGGAAATAAAACTGATTCGAAAGCCGATTGAACGAAATAATTTAGTTCTCATCTTCGATCTCTAGGACATAGCCCATGCCACGGATGTTTCTAATTAGTTTGGGGCTAAAATCGGTATCAATTTTATTTCTGAGCCTGCGAATCGCGACTTCGACCACGTTAGTATCACTATCAAAATTAATATCCCAAACCAAAGCAGCGATCAGTGATTTAGGCAAGACTTCGCCTTGGCGGCGCATGAACAGTTCTAATAATGAAAACTCTTTGGCGGTCAGATCAATGCGTTGTCCAGAACGCACCACACGGCGTTTAATCAAGTCGAGATGTAGGTCTGCAACGGCATAAAAGGTTTGCTCTTCTTTAATTTGCCCACGTTTTAATAGGGTTTTAATACGTGCAAGTAGTTCTGCGAAGGCAAAGGGTTTAATCAGGAAATCATCTGCACCGAGTTCTAAGCCTTTGACACGATCTTCGATCTGATCTTTTGCAGTAAGAAACAGCACTGGGAGGAAGGTGTTTACTTTGCGAATTTCAGTGAGGATTTTCCAGCCATCCAGCTTCGGAAGCATGACATCTAAAATAATCAGGTCATATTGTTCTGTCACAGCATGATGCAGACCAGAAATGCCATCTTGACTCCAATCTGTCACATAGCCTGCTTCAGTTAAGCCTTTTTGGAGATAATCACCTGTTTTTTGTTCATCTTCAACAAGAAGTATTCGCATGCTTTCATCGAGCCCAAAGTTTTATCGTGTCATTTTAGCGTCAAAGATAATCAGATATTTATAAATGACAAAATTGTAATATTGCAGTCAGCTTCCTGACTTTATTCACCTTGAAGCCATTTTGACAAAACTACTTCGAAAATTTTCGCTTTATCCAATAATCTAAACTGAAATAACGACCACCACCCAATACGATTAAAGCCAATAACATGATCAGATAAGTAACAGCAAACTCAATTCCATTATTTAAAATCACAAATGAGCCACTGGATGTTAGCCAGTCATAATTACCGTAGTTTTCTAGAATTCCCCGAGCTGCTTCCAGTTTTTCAGCAGAGGCGAGTACTTGTGCATTGGCAAAGGGTGCATTGGGATCGGCTATCGCTTGCCAGCCATTTGGCAGATGTACAGTGAAAATGGCGACGAGCATGGTAATGATCAATGGAATACTAATCCACCGTGTCAAAAGACCAAGCGTTAAAAGCAAAGCCCCAGCAAGTTCCGTCGAGGTTGCCAGTGCTGCCATGATATGCGGAAAGGGTAAACCCAAGCCCCAATCGCTATTGCCAAACCATTCCACCGTATCTTGAAAATGCATCAGTTTATTTGTGCCAGCCATCCAAAAGATCGGAACGAGATAACAACGTAAGGCAAGTGCCGCGATGCCATCCCCATGTTTGAGTGCTGAGCAGATGTTTTGATAGTGCTGAGTAAGAGGATACAAAAAGTTCTTCATGATAATTTCACACCGAATAGGATTGAATGATCATTAGTCGGGTGAGTATTCAATTTCTTACATAAATTTTTTTTTATTTGCACTGTAATAAATCGAGATTTACGCCGTCTAACTTTATGTACCTTTGTACAAACCGAGCATTTACCTTAAAAGGAATAGAAAAATGAGCAAACTTAATTCGATGACTTCAGTTGCAGCGTTATTAGCACTCTCTGTTGCTGGCGTAACCCAAGTGACTGTTGCAGCAACGACAACGACGACAGAGGCCCATGCAAGCAAAGCTGCTGATGGAAAATGTGGTGAAGCGAAATGTGGCGCCAATAAAGCCAAACAACAGCAAAAATCTGCTGAAGCTAAATGCGGTGCAGCAAAAAAAGCAGCAGACGCGAAGTGTGGCGCAGCCAAGAAAGCTGCTGATGCAAAATGTGGTGCAGATAAAAAAGTGGCTGACGGCAAGTGCGGGGCCAAATAATCCCTTCAATCATGGATGATGTCGGTCTAAAGCTTAGGTCGGCATCATTCTAATCATAGGAGTTTCACCATGGCTGAATTGGCTGGTGTAGGTCTGGGTTTAAGACGTGAGTTTATTGATGCATTTTTAAATGCAGATACTCATCCAGATTTTATTGAAGTTGCTCCTGAAAACTGGATGGGCTTTGGTGGTCGGCATGCCAAGCTACTTGGACATTGTGTTGAGAAAGCACCTTTAATTTGTCATGGATTATCTTTATCCATTGGTGGACCTCATCCACTCAATATTGAATTTATACATCAGGTTAAAAATTTTCTACAACGCTATCAGGTGCCGATTTACTCAGAACATTTAAGTTATACCCATGATGGAGGCTATTTATATGATTTATTACCAATCCCGATGACAGAAGCTGCTGTTGATTATGTGGCGGAGCGTATTTTGCGGGTACAGGATATTTTAGGGCAGAGGTTGGTGATTGAAAATGTCTCTACCTATTTAATGCCCAATGCAGAAATGCGTGAAGCGGAATTTGTACGTGAAGTGCTGCTCAAAGCAGACTGTGAATTGCTGCTTGATGTAAATAATGTCTATGTAAATAGCATTAATCATGGCAGTGATGCTTATGCTTTTATTGATGCGATGCCCAAAGATCGGATTCGTTACTTACATGTGGCAGGTCATGAGCAAGTTGAAAAAAATCTATTGATCGATACACATGGCGCAGCAATCAGTGATCCTGTTTGGCAACTCCTTCAATATACCTATCAAGTTTGTGGGGTTAAGCCGACTTTACTGGAACGTGACTTTAATATTCCATCTTGGCAACAGTTACAAAATGAATTGACCAGTATTAAAAAAATGCAACAGGAGGGTCGTGATGAAAGCAAAACAAATATCCTTTCATACCACGCAGCGACAGTTCTGTGACTGGATTCGTGATCCTGAATTAGAGCTACCACAAAACTTTGCAGCGCACCGTATGCAGGTCTATCGTGATTTGTTGTTTAATAATGTCTGTTCATTTATCAACTTGGTCTTTCCTGTAGCGCGTAGCATCTTACCTGAACAGCAGTGGCAGCAATTATTGGCAGAATTTTTTCAAAAATCACAGTGTCAGTCGCCGTTATATAACGATATCTCGCTGCAATTTCGGGAACATCTCACGGAACAACAACATCCACTATTGCAGCAATATCCTTGGTTGGCAGAGCTATTGCAGTATGAATGGTTAGAACTTTATTTGGACACAGTCGAAATAGAAAGTCCTACTCCGACAGAAGATAAAAATTGGCAATTGATCACCCAAGTTTGGATATTGGCCTATCAATATCCCGTTTATAACTGGACAACGACAATGAGGCTTGAACAGGTAGAACCTGCGCCAAGTGCTATTATGGCATGGCGAGATGATCTAGATCAGGTCTGTGTTGAACCTTTGTCACCTTTATTCGCCATGTTGCTTGAACAACTGAACCAAGCGAAGTTAACCGAGTCAGATCTTTATCAACTGATCAAGACTGTGCTTCCTGAGTTTTATGAACAGGAAATTCAACAACAAATCTATGCGTTAAAAGCGTTATTAACTCGGTTAAGATTAATTCATATTCCTCATAATAATGATGAGATACAGGGATGAGTTCAGCTTCAGCAAAAAATCACGATGATCTATTCAATCAATTGCACAATCCTGCTTTTTTGCAAGATTTAAGACAACAGATGCTGAAATTTGCAATTTTACAACTGTCTTCAATACAGCAAGCTGAAGATGTGGTTCAGGAAGCACTGACCAGCGCGTTTCAACATCTGGACTCATTTAGCGGACGGGCGGCTTTTAAAACCTGGGTGTTTGCAATTTTAAAAAATAAGATTATTGATTTGATTCGGCAGAAATCTCGTTTAGTCAGCATGAGTGAATTGTTTAAGGATGAAGAAAGTGAGCTGAGTATAGATGAGCTATTTGATGCTTCTGGACATTGGCATAAATATGAAGCACCACAAGCATGGCAAAGCCCTGAAGAAATGATGGAGCAGCAAGATTTCTGGATTATTTTTGATGCTTGTCTTAATCATTTACCTGCCAAATATGCACAGGTATTTATGCTACGTGAGGTGATCGAACTGAGTTCCAATGAAATTTGTGAGAAGCTGGAACTGACGGTTTCACATTTTAATGTACTAATGTATCGCAGCCGCACCCGACTACGTGAATGCTTAGAAAATAAATGGTTATTGCAGGAGGATTGCTCATGTTGACATGCCGCCAAGCCACCCAATTATTATCCGAGAAACAGGATAGAGCATTGCTGTTACGAGAGCAGAGTAATCTGCAATTGCACTTATTTGCTTGTCGTTCTTGCCGTCGTTATGGCAAACACATGAAAACTTTAAGTGTGTTATCAAAACAATTTAAAAATGTTGATCATTAAGCTTTTAAACTACTCAGTTTAGGCTATATTAATATGCTCTAGGGGATATAAGAGATTAATTTCTAAAATAATATTTTTTAAGTTTTTTGCACAAAGATAAAGAATAAGCGCTAGGCCTGAATGCTATGGGCTTCACATAAATTTCATATCGAATTGACTAAGATTATAAGCATAAGAAGAGATGGGTTAGGAACAATCAATGTTAAAGTTTTTTCTGGGATGGATAGACAGTTGGTCAATTACACATTCTTCTGAATTAACAGAATTCGAAGCGTCTAAAACCAGCAAAGATACTCAGATCCAATGGTTGCGAATTATTCCGTTTATTTTATTGCATATTGCTTGCTTAGCTGTGTTTTGGGTGGGCGTTTCATGGTTCGCTGTCTGGTTTATGATTCTCTTCTATATGATTCGAATGTTTGCAATTACAGCATTCTTTCATCGTTATTTATCACATAAAACATTTCAAACATCACGCTCAGTACAGTTTATTTTTCTTCTGATTGGGACCATGAGCGCACAACGTGGTCCACTCTGGTGGGCGGCACATCATCGTTATCACCATCGTTTCACCGACACTGAACATGACCCACATTCATCGACACATGGGTTTTGGTATAGCCATGTTGGATGGTTCTTGAATCAGCAGAACTTTTCCACTCGCAAAGAAATTATTAAAGATTGGCTAAAATTCCCTGAGATTGTTTGGTTAGACCGTTTTAGTTTTGTCATTGTTTTAATAACCGCTTCTGCGATTTATTTGTTGGGCGACTGGCTCGCAGTTGCTTATCCCAATTTAGGTACATCGGGACCGCAATTGCTGGTTTGGGGTTTTGTGGTTTCAACGGTGTTATTGATCCATGCGACTTTATGTATTAATTCGCTCGCTCATCTTTATGGACGTAGGGATTTTGATACCAAGGACAATAGTCGTAATAATCTGTTTTTGTCGATCATCACTTTAGGTGAAGGTTGGCATAACAACCATCATTATTATGCAGGGAGTACACGGCAAGGTTTTTTCTGGTGGCAAATTGATGTCACTTATTATGTTCTGAAAGCGATGTCTTTTTGTGGACTCATATGGGCAATCAAGCCTGTGCCTCAACGGATATATGATGCGCATAAAATCCATCTAGACAGTTTGAAAAATAAGATAGAAAAGAACAGTGACGGGGGTGTTTTATGAAAATTGCAATCGTCGGCTCTGGGATATCTGGATTATATGCGGCTTGGAAGTTATCAAAACAGCATCAAGTTACCATCTTTGAAAAAGAAAACTATTTTGGTGGACATACCGATACACATGAGTTTCGGATTGATCAAAAAAAAGTTGCCATAGACAGTGGTTTTATTGTTTTTAACGCACATAACTATCCATTATTTAGTGCGATGCTTGCCGAGCTTGGAGTCAAAGCACAGAACAGCGACATGAGTTTTTCAGTCAATAATCAGGTGACGGGGCTACAATATAATCCTTCAAAAAAATGGTCGTTATTAACGAGACCACAAAATTTTCTAAATAAAAACTTTCGCTTAATGTTATCGGATTTAGTTCGCTTTTATCGAGAAAATAAAGAGATTGCTGTTGATGAACTTGATACAAATTTAAGCATTGAAGAATATCTCAATAAACATGGTTATTCACAAGTCTTTAGAGATGAGCACTTATATCCAATGTGCGGAGCACTCTGGTCAAGCCCTGTGGAGCAGATTGGCAAGATTCCGTATAAGTTTGTCGTTAGTTTTTTTCAGCATCACCGGATGTTGCAATTAAAAGATCGCCCACAATGGCAAACGGTCAAAGGCGGATCAGCATCTTATATCTACGCGATTCAGCGTGAATGCCCAACGCTGATTTGGAAGAAAACTGAAGTACAACATGTAATAAGAAGTAAAAATCATATTTCAATTATAACGGCTCATGGGCAAGAGCAATTTGATTGGGTGATTTTTGCCAGTCATGCCGATGATACTTTAAAGTTGCTTAAAGAGCCTTCCGAGAAAGAGCATGACATATTAGGGTGCTTTGCTTATCAAGATAACGTGATGGTCGTCCATGCTGATAGATCAATCATGCCAAAATCCCAATCGCAGTGGGCCAGTTGGCACGTACATGTTACAGCTCAAAAAGAAGCTTCGGCGGATAGCGTTCATTACGGGTTTAGCTACTGGATGAACAGTTTGCAGAATCTGGACTGTAAGACGCAGGTTTTTTCTACGCTCAATCCAAATATGCCAATCGCCAAAGATCATATTTTTGTTGAACGACATTATCGGCATCCTGTGTTCAATCAAACTGCGATTGCAGCACAATCTCGTTGGCATGAGATAAACGGCTACAAGCGCAGTTCATTTTGCGGTGCTTACTGGGGATGGGGATTTCATGAAGATGGTGCGAGAAGCGCTGACCGCGTCGTGAACCATCTGATGTCAATTGCTGATGAAGATATGGGGGGACTCGATGTTAGAAGCTCAACTTGCAATTGCGAAAGCTAAAATCAGGCATCGCCGTTTTAGTCCCAAACCTCATCAGTTTGAGGCGACATTGAGCTATTTATATTTTGATCCAGATCGAATAGCGGAAAACCTCAAACAATCAAGGTTATGCTCTACAAACCATTGGAATATTCTCAATATATCCGATCAGGATTTCCTTAAAGGCTATAGCGGTAATTTGCGAGAGAAAATAACAAAAATTTTATTGCAGCAAGCAGACACGATTTTGACCCCACAATCAGAAATCCGTGTGTTGGCTTTACCACGAAGCTTGGGTTTTAGTTTTAATTCGGTTGTGTTCTATTTCATTTTAAATCGTCAAAAACAGCCTGTCTTCATACTGAGCGAGATAACCAATACACCTTGGAATGAACACAAGGTTTACGTACATGATTGCCAGCAGAAGTTGAAAAATCATAGTCCTTATGACAGTTATGAGTTTGATTTCGAGAAAAGTTTTCATGTCTCGCCATTTATGCCAATGGATATTCAATACAAATGGAAATTTAACTTCTCTAATACTCAAAATGTGATTCATATGCAGCTTTATCAAAACCAGCAATTCATTTTTGATGCAACGATGCGGTTTGGATTAGCGCACATCACACTTCCTTCACAGCTTAGTCGTTATGCTATTCAACATATATTTGAACCTTTCAAAATGTTAGCTTCAATTTATGTACAAGCATTTCAACTATGGCTTAAAAAAGTTCCATTTTATCGACATCCCAAAAAGAATAAGGATTTAGAACGAGATGATAAAAACGCTAATTTTTGGTGAACAAGACACACTTCCATTGGTTTTACGCGGCTTGCTGAAACTTCGACATGGACAAATTCACTTTCGTGGTGAATGGAATGGAACTGTCGGTGAAGTTTCTGATCTGGAAGTAACTGTAGATATTCATCACAAAGATCTAATTGATCTAATTTTTAAGAATGGTGTGCTTGGTGCCGCGGAGGGCTATATTCGTGGCTATTGGAGTAGTGAAAATCTGGTTGAATTGATTCAAATATTGGCAAGAAATCGCGACGTTTTGGATAAGATCAATCAAAACCTTATATCACAAGCCAGCCAATTGTTATTAAAAGCATGGTATAGATCCCGCAAAAATTCGTTGGCAGGCAGCCGTAAAAATATTGCGGAGCACTATGATTTAAGTAATGAATTTTTCAAATTATTTCTTGATTCTTCCATGATGTACTCTAGTGCAGTGTACAAGCACAAGGAGATGACGCTAGAGCAAGCTTCTGATTATAAAAAAGAGTTGATCTGTCAGAAGTTACAACTTAAACCCATGGATCATCTGGTTGAAATCGGTAGTGGCTGGGGAGGTTTTGCTATCTATGCCGCTCAGCATTACGGCTGTAAAGTAACCACGATTACCATCTCACAAGCGCAATATGATGAAGCAATCCAAAGAGTTGCCGATGCTGGTCTAAGCCATCGAGTTAATGTCCAACTTAAGGATTATCGGCTACTAGAGGGGAAATTTGATAAGTTAGTTTCGATCGAAATGATAGAAGCTGTTGGTGAGCAATATTTATCTGGTTACTTTAATCAATGTAGGTCTTTATTAAAACCAAATGGCCTAGGTCTGATTCAAGCCATTACGATTGAAGATGCACGATATAAAAAAGCACTGCATAGCGTAGATTATATTAAGCGCTATATTTTTCCTGGGAGTTTTATCCCATCTATCAGTGTGTTAACACAAGCGGCTTCAGAGCAGAAGTTACGCTTGAAACATCTGGAGGATATTGGCCAAAGTTATGCTGAAACCATTCATCAATGGCGGGAACGTTTTTTAAATGCCGAAGCACAAGTTCTTGCTTTAGGTTTTGATGAAAATTTTATTCGAATGTGGGACTTTTATTTGTGTTATTGCGAGGGCGGCTTTAAAGAAGGGGTCATTAGCGATGCACAGCTTTTATTTGAAGCAAGCCCTTATTAATTATCCACTGATTTAACGTATCAAGGAGACAGTGATGTTGTGGCAATTGTTTTTACTTGATGCTGTGTTAATGACAGGTTGTTGGTTATGGGCAACATACAATCACCGTGCTGGCATCGTTGATGTTGCTTGGAGTTTTTGCATTGCGCTGAATATTCTGCTGACTGCATGGTTAGTGGATGATGCTTTGATGAATGTTAGATTGTTTATTGGCATATTCAGTTCAATCTGGTTTATACGTTTAAGTTGGCATTTATGGCATCGGTATCAAGCGGAATCAGTAGAAGATCGCCGATATGCCAATATGCGTCGTGCGATGGGGAAATATCAACATATTGGTTTTTATTCCTTTTTTATGTTTCAGGCGGGTTTGGCAATCTTATTTAGCATACCGATGTGGACTTTGCTTCATGTGCCGAGTTATGTCTGGAGTCCACACACCCATGTTTTTTTGATCATTGCGGGAATTGTTATGCTGATTGCATTTCTAGGTGAAGTGGTCGCAGATCAGCAATTGTTTCATTTCAAACAACAAAAGCACAACGATGGCAAAACCATGGATCAAGGTCTGTGGCGCTATTCGCGTCATCCAAACTATTTTTTTGAATGGATACACTGGTTTGCATATCCACTAATAGGACTGGCAGCAGGGTTATACAGTCTATGGATATATCCAGTCTTGATGTGGCTATTTTTGTATTACATCACCGGTATTCCATTTAGTGAACAACAAGCATTAAAAAATCGAGGTCAAAATTATCTCGATTACCAAAAACGAACTTCAATGTTTATTCCGTGGAAACCAAAAGAGTAGGTACGCACATGGACTTTATTATTAATCAATCATTAAAACTTGTTGAAAGTGGTTTAGTACCTGATCAGGCGATTCGTGCAGCAATTCGTGCTCTCAGTAAGAAGCGTTTGATTCAAGAAGGTCGCTATGACCCCGAACAAGGTGCTCAACGTTATATGGATGTGCTGAATATGTTGAAGCATAGCCAGATCGCAATTGAAACCGATAAAGCCAATGAGCAACACTATGAATTGCCCACGGCTTTTTTTGAGGCGGTTTTAGGAAAACGACTTAAATATAGTGCCTGTTTCTTTCCACATGATCGAACTGGATTAGATGAAGCTGAAGAGTTTGCATTGCAGATTTATAGCGATCGTGCCCAGTTAAACGATGGGCAACATATCTTGGAATTAGGGTGTGGTTGGGGTTCGTTTACGCTGTGGATGGCAGAGCGTTATCCAAATGCAAAAATTACGGCTGTTTCCAATTCAGCGACGCAACGTCAGCATATTTTGTCCAAAGCTGAGAAATATGGCTTGATGAATATTGATGTTATTACCTGTGATGTCAATGTACTTGAATTGCAGCAAAACGCATTTGATCGTGTTGTTTCGGTTGAGATGTTTGAACATGTAAGAAATTACCAAAAGCTTTTTGAAAAAATTCAATCGTGGCTCAAAGCGGATGGACTGTTATGGTGTCATATTTTCTGTCATCGTTTCTTACACTATCCTTTCGAAATCAAAAGTGAATATGACTGGATGTCGCGATACTTTTTTACAGGTGGATTGATGCCTGCAAGTTCGACATTTTTACACTTTCAACAGCATCTGGAATTGTCGCAACATTGGCAATGGTCTGGAACTCATTATGAAAAAACAGCAAATGCATGGCTGGAAAACATGGATCATAATGCTGAACAATTAAAACCACTTTTTGAAAAGGTGTACGGGCAAGATGCGGCGGCATGGTGGCAACGTTGGCGTATCTTTTTTATGGCTTGTGCTGAATTGTTTGGATTTGAGCAGGGGCAAGAATGGATCGTTGGTCACTTCCTGTTCAAAAAGAAAGCCGTATAATTAAAACAAGCAGTTGTGTAAATAGGCAAGATTATGTTTAAAACCAATAAAAGCGATGCCAATAACCGTCCACTGAGTCGGATGTTTAATCGTTATTATTGGTTGCAAATTGGACTGATCGCGCTTTCGATTATTATTGGGATTGCATGCAGTGCCTGGGTGATCAAAGGCTCATTGCTTAAAACCGCACTTGAACAAGAAATGGAGCATTACTGGATGCGTGTTGATCGTAATCCAAATGCTGATTTGCCCGATACTAAAAACTTATATGGCTACCGTTGGACAAGTGAAAAACCACCTTTAGCATTTCAAAATCAATCGCTAAAACCAGGTGTTCACCGAATCTTTGTCGACGGAAAAGATCGTATGACTGTATATGGTGAAAAAAATGGGCAGCATGTGCTACTGGTTTTTGGTGAAAGCAATGTCAATAAAATCGTTTGGATGTTTGGTTTAGCACCGTTAATGTTCAGTCTGATTGTGCTGTATAGCATCTTATGGTGGTCAAATCGGCGGGCCAAACGTTATTTTTCGCCAATTACCCGTTTAGCAAATGCCTTAGAACATATTGATTGGGCACATCAGTATAAGGAGGTATCTCCATTCCAAGGAATCAGTACCAATGGCAATATGGAAGCTGAATATTTAAAACAAGCATTAGAAAAATACCATCAAGTATTGAGTGAGTTTATTAACCGAGAGCGCGAATTTACAGGCGATGTCAGTCATGAGTTACGGACACCATTGACGATTTTAAAAGGCAATGTGCAGCTGTGTCAGGTCAAATACGGTGAAGATAAATCACTACATCGTATTTCGAATACCATTGATGATATGCAATTACTGGTTGAAACTTTGCTGGCAATTGCACGTAATACAACCAATACATTGATTGCAGAGCATGTGAAGTTGTCCAATATCATCAACGATTTAGTCAGAGATCTGGAACCTGTCAGTCAAGGCAAGGGCGTGCAGATTTTTGTACAAGATGATGCTGAGGAATCAGCACGATGGATTTATCCATCCATGACCAAAATGGTGTTGAGCAATATTTTACGCAATGCACTGAATTATTCTCAAGGTTCTAATATTCATATCATTCAACGCAAAAATAGTATTCTAATTGCCGATAATGGGATTGGTATTGCAATGCCAAACGATTGTAAGGTTCAGGAGTTAAATAGTTCACAACTTCAACTTAACGCCAAAGGTCACGGCATTGGTTTACAGTTGGTTAAGAAATTATGTACCCAGTTGGGCTGGCGAGTTGAGCTGTTTGACCGACAATATTATTTAAATACACATCCTCATCTGCAATTGGAAAATACAACAGGCTTAATCGTCGTCGTATATATAAATTAATGCGCTGTCATATCCAAAGCAACTTTTAGACCTACACCAGATATGGTATGGATCAATTTTTCCTGAAAAGGTTTATCGATCATCTTTCTTAAATTGTAGATATGGCTACGTAATGCATCGCTTTCAGGTTCTTCATCGCCCCACAGCTCGATAATAATTTCTTGTTTGGTAATCACTTTGGGAGAGTTTCGCATCAAAATTTTTAATAATTTGAATTGAATACGAGGGAGTTCAATTGATTGACCTGCGCGTGTTATGGTTTGAGTCGCACTGTCTAGAATCAGATCGTGAATTTGAATTTTACTGCTTGATACTTCACCAAGAGATCGCTTAATCAGGGCACGCACACGCATGACCAGTTCATTAAAATCAAAAGGTTTGACAAGATAGTCATCTGTTCCAGCACTAAAGCCTTTTAATTTGTCATCGAGAGTATCTCTGGCTGTTAACATCAAAATAGGAATATCTTTGCCTTGATCTGTTCTGAGCCATTCACATAAGTCATATCCTGAACCGTCAGGTAAATTGATATCAAGCAAAAGTAAATGATAAGGATGTGTTTTTAAAAAGTTACGGGCGGCATCGAGGTTACGTGCATGATCCACCACAAAGCCATGTTGTTCTAGAAATTCACAAACCGTGGCAGCAAGTTCATAATGATCTTCCACCATAAGAATAAATTGATTGTTCATAATAATTAGATCAAGTTATTGATTTAGTAATAGTTGCTTTAATTTAGCATTAAAAGGTGAGCTTCCAAACCATATTTTGAAATATTGATTCGCTTGCGGGTCTGTGATCGAACCTAACAATTTCTGATTAAGAGAGAGCTTTAATTGTTTGTTCATTTGACTATAGGCTAAAGAATATAAATCACCTTTTTTTACAGGTTTGTACAGTTCAGTAATTTGGTTTAATACAGAGTCGTTAGCAAAATTGCTAATATTTTTTTTAAGATAATAGTTGGCTGCTTTTTTGAATGCCCATTCTGGAATATTTTGGTCGTAAGAAAAATCTAATTGAATATTTTGACTTTCCCAATTCTGATGGCAATTGTCCGCATAGTAGCTGACAGTGCCTACTGTTTTTGTTGTAACGACTAAAGGTGCTGTTTTACATTTCTGCATATTTGCATAGGCTGAATTAGAATTTAATATAAGAAATAAAAAAATACATCCCAATTGCATAAAATAATTATTCATTTTTTTCACCTAGATGCTAATGTTTAGTCAGTCTGTTTTATTTCTATATACAGAGTCATATTTAATAAGTGTAGAAGTTCAGACCACGTTCAATCCTTTGAATTTCATAGCTTGCATAGCCTAAATTGGTTTGAGTACGGTCTAAAATTGCATAGAGGAAAACACTATGGTTGGTTTCTAGTGGCGTAATAATGTGATATTGATGATCCGTACTCATGAGCACACTTTCTAGAAAATCATGAGGACTAATTTCATCCATTAATTTTTTCTGGTAGTTAAATAGATTCACACCTTCAGTCACCGCGAAATCAAAATTAAAAAACTCTTCACCTATAGTTTCTAAAATAGAACCATCAAAAGCATCGACTAAGGCCAAGATAATTAAACCTTCAATCTTATTTAATTGTTCTAATAACGAAATATTGTTCATAGTTTATTCTGCACTTATTTTCGTAAATCTTAGACTATTTCTTAAAGGGGAGAAGCAAAGAATAGCCTGTTCCGATATATGGAACAGAGCGATATAAACCATTCGCTGGGTCCCAATAGTCTTGTTGAAATATGATGAGATGTTCAGCATTCACTTTGATTTGGCTAATGCCATAGGAAGACATTTTTTTTGTTCGGCCAAACATTTTAAAATCATAGGTCATTTGCCAGTGAATATAAGCCGAGTCATTTTTATGGGTTGCACTAATTAATTTTACCGATACCTTACTGACATGTTTATTCATTCCCTCAAAATGCTTCATCAGCTCTTTTTTAGTTGAGAATTGAGAGAGCGTGTCATTAATGTACAAATTATCAGCATAGAGTTGGCTTGCATTTTTTACAAAATTTACTGTGCCCATACTATTAAATGCGGAAACAAAATCCTGACCAATCATTTGAGCTTGTGCATCACTTAAGGGGATTCCACTGATTTGTTGATTTGCTTTCTCATAATCAGCGGTATAACTCGATATGCTTTTACAAGCAACTAAGGAGAGTAAGCTCAGTGTTGAGATAGCCAGTGTTTTTATAACATTCATATTCATGATCTCACTCCTTTTAAAATTATAATAAAATTTGGAATGTGAACCCGATGTGAAATCACGCATTGATCTGGTATGAATAGTTTTTTATTTTTCCAACAATAAAAAAGGAAATCATTAGATTTCCTTTCTTCAGTATCAATTTAAGAGCCTTATAGTTTGGCTTGACGTTGTGCGATGTATTTTTCGTTAAAGAAGCCACCAAATGGAATAAAGGCAAGCACAAATAATCGAAACAATTCTACGCCAGACCAAAGTGAAGCCGTACGGACTAAGTTCCAAAGATAGAATAAAAATGCCAGACCATGAATCGGCCCCATGATCTTTGTCGCTATCGGTAAATCAAATGCGTACTTGAGTGGAATCGCCACGAGGAATAGCAACAATAAAGTGACGGCTTCAAGCACAGAAGCAAACCGCATCTGTTGCAACTTCTTTGTCATTGCGCTCATAAAATAGCTCCAGGAGATTGATAAAAGAATAAAAATTAACGAAGCATACCATCTTTGAGAGCGAGCGCATTAATATTGTTGGTAACGATTCTTATTTAATCATGCTGATAAAAAGGGGAATCGTATGGCAGCGAAGTAAAAGAATTTTCTACTGACTTGAGGCATGACCATGAGAGGCAAGAATCATTGCTGATTAAAATCAAGTTCGGTAAATATGTAATATATTGATATTTAATTAAATAATATGTTTTTCCCATTCAACTGCTTAGTCATTTTACTTACTAAGCAGTCGTGAATGTAAAGTTTATGCAACTTGTTGCATAAAAACTTTTATCTAGATATGATGAAGTGAATTTTAAAAAAGTGAAATGCTTCTTATTTCTAAAAAAGCTTTATCTATTTGAAATAATGAGTATCTAAAGGATAAAAGTAATGTCAAAAATTCCAGAATTAATGAAAAACCTGAGACTCCCTGTAATTGGTTCACCGTTATTTATTATTAGCACGCCCAAGCTGGTGCTGGCGCAATGTAAAGCTGGTGTGATTGGTTCGATGCCAGCATTAAATGCACGACCTGCCGAAAAGCTAGAGGAATGGCTGAAAGAGATTACCGAAGGAATTGCTGAACATAATGCCTTACATCCAGACCGACCAGCAGCACCTTTTGCAATCAACCAGATCGTGCATAAAAGCAATAATCGTTTGGAACATGACATGGAATTGATTGTCAAATACAAAGTACCGATTGTGATTACATCACTTGGTGCAAGAACAGAAATCAATGATGCGACACATAGTTATGGTGGTGTCGTTTTACATGATGTTATTAACAATACCTTTGCCAAAAAAGCAATAGAAAAAGGTGCGGATGGTTTGATTGCAGTGGCTGCAGGTGCTGGTGGGCATGCGGGCGTCAAGAGTCCATTTCCATTAATTCAGGAAATTCGTGAATGGTTTGATGGACCTTTGGCTTTGTCGGGTGCGATTTCTACTGGTGGTGCAGTTCTTGCGGCACAGGCGATGGGAGCAGACTTTGCTTATATTGGTTCTGCATTTATTGCCACACATGAAGCCAATGCCGAGGATGCTTATAAGCAGGCGATTGTCGATCATAATTCAGATGAAATTGTCTATTCCAATCTATTTACAGGTGTACATGGTAACTATCTGGCACCAAGTATTCGTGCAGCGGGGCTTGATCCATCCAATTTACCCGAAGGTAATCTGAAAGATATGGATTTCAGTACACCGAATGAAGATGGTACACAGCATAAGGTCAAACCATGGCGTGACATCTGGGGATGTGGTCAAGGTTTAAATGCAATCAAAGCCACTACTTCAGTCGAAGAACTCGTGAGCCGACTTGAAAAAGAGTATCTCGCAGCAAGAAAACGTCTCATGCTTTAAGGTTTAAAATCAGGCCTTAATTTCTAAGGCCTGATAAGTTTTATGATGCTGTTTTTAACAATGAGTATTCACTTATTGAAACGTTTCCCTCAGAAAGTCGAGTTAAAAACAGAAGATTTTAAACCTGCTCAAAAGTAAGCCCAGCATGTTTTGTTAAACGTTGAATAAATCGATCATCAAACATGGTCGCAGGTGTCCAAAAGCCACCTTGAGCTGTCGATTTTTTGCCATCTTTGGCATGGTCAATGGCAAGACTCAGCGCTGCTTGTCCCAACATCTTTCCTGTAGAACCATAACCAGGATCACGGTCACCAGTTACTTTGACTTTTAGACTTTGTCCTGCATCGGTTTTACCCACAAAACGTAAGTCAAATCGTCCTGCCAATTGTTGCTCTGGCGTAGGGCCTTCTCCCGGCTTTGGTAATAGGTAACGTTCCATCACTTGGCTAATCGGTTTACTGACCGCAGCGAGCATAAATGCCCCCAGACCAGAGACCACAGCTAAGGCTTTTAAACGTCCTTTGAACCCTTCACCTGTCAAAATCGCTTCGTTATAGCGAAAGTTGTTGCCATAGGCATTACCCGATAAAGCATTAGAACGCTGTACCACACGTTCATTTACAGCAGCCATGACAAAAGGCGCAATCCATGCATTAAAATCAGGGTCGAATTTGGCGCTTTTGATATAAATCTGTCTTTGGGTATTGCCATGACCTGCGGGGCAGAGAATATATGGATTAAGTAGATCTTTACGCAATGCAGGATCAGCCGCAGCTTCTTGAATCACATTGATCAAACTCGCGACTGTACCGCCAGATGCACCACCTTTTAAGGTTTTAACCCGCATGGAAACTTGAGTGGCAGGCGCATTAAACTGCTGTTGTGCTTGTTGCTGCAGGTAATAAACACCCATATCGGATGGAACTGAATCAAATCCACAGCATTGCACAATACGCGCACCTGATTGCTGTGCTTGCGCTTCATACTTCGTGATCATGTGTTTAATCCACTGGGTTTCTCCAGTCAGATCACAATAATCTGTTCCGTTATTCACACAGGCTTGAATTAACGGTTCACCATACAAAGCATATGGGCCAACCGTTGAGACGACCACACGTGTTTGTGCACAAAGTGCATCGAGTTCGGTTTGATTATTGGCATCGGCGACCAAGATCGGAACAGCTTGACCAATAGGGCCAAGCGCATCTTTGACTTGTTGTAATTTCTGCTGGGAACGTCCAGCAATTGCCCAACGGATCTGTTCTTTTTGAGTGGCAAAATATTCGGCCAAATACTGGGTTAGAATCTGGCCGACGAAGCTAGTCGCACCAAAGACCACAAGATCATAATTTAATTTTGTCATTACTTGTTTTTCCTTAACGATTTGATGAGTTGAATATTAAAGTGCTTTGGGCAAATGGAGAATAACTTGTGCGTCTTGAACCACGTCTAAACGAAGAATCTTCGAAGCACCAAGTTCATCTAATAATTGACTTAAAGGACCACCATGACGGACTAATTTGACTTTTCTAGGCAGAAGTTTTTGTCCAAAAGATAAGACATTAGATTGAACCAAGGTTTGCTGCCATTTGCCATCCACCAGATGTAACATCGTCGCTTGACTCATATGTGATTCAGATTTTACCTGCTTTAAGTGAGGTGTCGGTGCAATCAGGCTTAAATCGATTTTGCCAGATGTATCCGTTAGGCTCACATTCACGTCTTTGGAGCTGATATCGACCTTAATTTCAGTGAGCCATTTAGGAAGTTGGTAAGCATAAACACCACGGACCCGGGCAATTTCTGTATCTACAGGTAGCGCTAAAACATGTGCGTAAAAATGGCGTTGACGAATAGAGTTGATGAGCTCTAAAGCATGAGGACCATGTGCATTGGGCTTACGCACCACAATTGCAACAGAGACTTCATTATATGGATCGTTATCACAAACAGAGTACGTAAAGAAGGTAAGGGCGACCAGCCCATAGCCAGGAAAGGCCTGTAAAGGTTGTAAAGGCGCGGGTAATTTTTTCTTGAGTTGTTTAAGTGGGGCTAACATCAGCACTTGTACATTGCCACTACGATAATAAAAATTGGGTGCCCAAACAGGACCAACTCTCGATTCAACCCATTGTTTAGGCGTTTTACGGAAAAAATCAATATTGCCAGCGGCAGGATCCTGTACAACTTGATCTAAATCGGGATTCATTCTAAACCGATCATAATATCCATCTTTGGGAACATTGACTTTATGTTGTCCAAACTCAACTTCAGTAAACTGTTTATTGCTTTGCATATTCGTAAACCTTTGATTGACCAAGTCATTCAAAATGCCTGCCAATGACAAGAACATTTCTTATATCTGAGTTCACTATAAGATTAAAGTGAACTTTAATGTCAAGCAGCAAAATTTGATATTTGATAAGTACAAAGCTGGTTCGTTGAAACAATGTAAAGAAAACAAGTGCTGAAAACATTTAACTTTGTGAAAAAAATCATTGATCTCAATGAGTAAGTCTATTGATCATTCGTTTATTTTTAATCATTAAATTACATTTTTATTATCAGAATAGGACTAAAAGCATTGACCTTAAAGCGAACTTTAATCTTAGTATAGAAGCACTATCCACACGGATGGTACTTAAAAAATGTAGTTATAAGCAAATTAATTAGAACATAGATCATGAATCGACAGTGTAAATCTTACACAGGAGAAACAACGATGGCATTCGTTACGACAAAAGATGGTGTAGATATTTTTTATAAAGATTGGGGACCTCGCGATGCACAGATCTTATTTTTTCATCATGGTTGGCCACTCAGCTCAGATGATTGGGATGCCCAACTGGTATTCTTTTTAAATGAAGGTTTCCGCGTAGTTGCTCACGATCGTCGCGGACATGGCCGTTCCAGTCAAGTCTGGGATGGGCACGATATGGACCATTATGCAGATGATGTTGCAGCTGTAGTACAGCATCTTGGGATTAAAAACGCGATTCATATCGGCCATTCAACAGGCGGTGGTGAGGTGGCTCACTATATTGCGCGTCATGGCGAAGCGAATGTTGCCAAGGCCGTTTTGGTGAGTGCGGTCCCACCCATTATGGTTAAAACAGCGAATAATCCTGACGGTCTACCTAAAGAAGTCTTTGATGACTTGCAAAATCAGTTATTTAAAAACCGCTCGCAATTTTACTATGATTTACCAGCGGGGCCTTTCTACGGTTTTAACCGTCCAGATGCAAATCCATCTGAACCTGTGATCTGGAATTGGTGGCGTCAGGGCATGATGGGTGGGGCAAAAGCACATTATGATGGCATTGTGGCCTTTTCCCAGACTGATTTTACGGAAGACCTGAAAAAAATTTCAGTCCCTGTACTGGTAATGCATGGTGACGATGATCAGGTGGTACCGTATGAAAATTCTGGGGCACTATCGGCCAAATTAGTACAAAACGGGACTTTAAAAACCTATAAAGGTTTTTCTCATGGCATGTTAACCGTAAATGCAGATGTCATTAATCCAGACCTATTGGCATTTATTCGCTCATAAGCTGTATTGATTTGATTCAAAATCCCATTCAAGAATAGAGGCATATTTGCCTCTATTTTTTATTTAAGGATTTTTTGATATTGGTATTACTTGTTAAGTTTATGATTTTATTTCGATGATTTGAAAATATTAATAAAGTGTAATCAAACCTATTGACATTAAAGTTTACTTTAATCTTAAAGTAAAGTCATACTCAATGAGGTAATCAAAATGAAAGTCTTTGAACAATTAGTTTTCCCAAATGGTTCGCACATCCCCAATCGCATTGCAAAAGCAGCAATGGAAGAAAATATGGCAGACTTAAATCATGCGCCATCTGAAGAGCTGATGCGTTTATACCAAGCCTGGGCGGATGGTGGTGTTGGCTTAATTATCACAGGTAATGTCATGGTGGATCGTCGTGCCATGACTGGACCAGGTGGGGTTGTACTGGAAGATGTAAAATATTTGGATACCTTCAAACGCTGGGCGCAAATCGGTCGTTCGAAGGGCGCGCAAGTGTGGTTGCAAATCAATCACCCTGGTCGTCAAATGCAATCTAATTTAGGACAAGAGACTTGGGCACCATCAGCGATCGCTTTAGATCTAGGCAAAATGTCAGATCGTTTTAATACCCCGATTGAAATGAACCAAGACATGATTAATGAAGTCATTCAACGTTTTGCCAACACCGCACGTTTAGGAGAAAAAGCAGGCTTTACTGGTGTTGAAATCCATGCGGCACATGGTTATTTACTCAGTCAGTTTCTTTCGCCACTCAGTAATAAGCGCCAAGATCAATGGGGTGGCTCTTTGGAAAATCGTGCACGTATTTTGATTGAGATTGTTAAAGCGGTGCGTGCTGTGGTTTCAGACAGATTTACAGTGGCGGTTAAACTGAATTCGGCTGACTTCCAACGCGGTGGTTTTAGTGCTGAAGATGCACAGCAAGTGGTTATGATGCTCAACGAACTGGCTGTTGATTTGGTCGAGTTATCTGGCGGTAGCTATGAAGCACCGGCAATGCAAGGTCAGGCACGCGATGGTCGTACCTTAGCGCGAGAAGCTTACTTCTTAGAGTTTGCCCAAGAGATTGGTAAAGTAGCCAAGATGCCTGTGATGGTGACGGGAGGAATCCGTCGTAAACAAGTCGCTGAACAAGTCATTGAAAGTGGTGTCGATATGGTTGGGATTGCTACAGCTTTGGCAATCGATCCAAATCTCCCAAATGAGTGGAAGCAGGGGCAAAATACGGCACCAGAGTTGAAAGCAATTACATGGGAAAATAAAACCTTAGCTTCACTCGCCAATATGGCCACAGTGAAATTCCAGTTACGTAAACTCAGTCTTGGTAAATCAACCAATCCAAAAGTTTCTCCACTTTGGGCGTTGATTTTGCAACAATCAGCGATGACATGTCGTACGCGCCAATATAAAAATCGGATGCGTACATATTCATTTGCATCTTAAGCTGAGCAACAAGTTGCCAATACTTAGCTAATAGATTGAACAACAGCCAATTGCAGAACAATCTGTAATTGGCTTTTTATGGGCAAGCAATTAAAAACATTGGAAAGGAAAAAGTGGTTTCTGATCATAAAAAATCCGCTTTATTCAGAAAGCGGATTTTTTTCTCATATATCTATTTTGTATTTTCTTTAGCTTGATCTAATGCTGGAAAAGGAACGGGCATATTAAGTGCTAATTGAGCATCTTTTACTACATCTAAACGTAATATCTTGTTTGCACCTAAGTCATCAAGTAATTTGCTCAGCGGGCCGCCGCTGCGAACAAGTTGCACATTTTTAGGAAATAGCTTCTGTCCAAATGCAAGGGTATTCGATTCCACAGAAGTGCTGTGCCATTTACCATCAACCAACTGATACATAGTTTTGGTTTCAATCCGTGATTGCGGCTTTACCGTTTTTATTTTAGGTAGAGGCGCAATTAGACTTAAATCAGGTTTGCCATCGGTATTAAAAATATGGGCTTGCAGCTCATGGCTACCAATTTTCATATCAATTGGGGTTAACCACTTAGGTAGTTGATAACCATAAACGCCACGAACACGGGCGATTTCTGTATCAACAGGCAAGGCCAGTACATGTCCATAATAAGTATGATTTCGCATAGAGCTTAACAATTCAGTGCTATTAAAGTGATGTGCACCAGGCTGACGAACCACAATGGCAACAGAAACCTCATCGTAGGGATCGACATCCCCCACGGCATAAGAGAAGAAAGTCAGTGAAACCAAGCCATAACCAGGAAGTGGCTGTAAAGGTTGAAGTGGAGCGGGGAGCTTAGCTTTTAATTTTGCAATAGGCGCTAACATCAATACTTGAACATTACTGGTCCGATAATAAAAATTAGGTGACCAGACTTTACCTACTCGGGTATCAACCAGCTTTTTAGGAATCGTACGGAAGTAATCAATATTGCCTGCTGCAGGATCTTTTGCAACTTCATCTAAGTTTGGATTCATGCGGAAGCGATCATAATAGCCACCTTTAGGTACAGCGACTTTATAAGGTCCAAATTCAACGACAGTCGTTTGCTTTGCATTTGGAGCAGTAATATTACTCGTGGTGGCATTGATTGGGGCCTCAGCTGCATAGCTTGCTGTGCCGAGTAATAAGCCGATGGATATCGTAACGATGTTACGAGTTAAAGCAAAATTGTTGAACATGTTGATGTTCCTCCTATTAACCTACATGAAATGCTAAGATTAAAGCCCACTTTAAGGTCAAGCGTTTTCAGAGGAAGAAAATCAATCAACAGAGGAAGCTGAATGGATCAGATATTCAATTGAGGGCAAAAGAGGGTTTTAGGTCAATTTAATTTGATAAAAAAACCAGCTGTTTTGAGCTGGCTTTTTATTAACGATTTTAATTCAAAGTTTTTAACCGTTTGACAACAGCTTCAGCAATTTCTTTACTGGATTGTGGATTTTGCCCAGTGATTATTCGATCATCGGTAATCACATAAGATGTAAAGGGTAAAAAGCCACGCTTATACTTTGCGCCGCGTGTGACCAATCCATCTTGTAAGGAGAAAGGAACTTGAGATTTTATCCCAGACAAGGTTTCTTCAACATTAGCAAAGCCTGTAACCGTACGACCTGCAATGAGTGGCTGACCAGTTTGGGTTTTAAGCGGCAATAATCCACCTACACCATGACATACTGCCGATACAACACCACCTTGCTGATAAATCTTTTCGCTGATCTGCTTTAGGTCTTGGTTGTTGGGAAAATCCCACATGGTGCCATGTCCACCCGTGTAATAAATCGCTTTATAGTGGGAAGTATCAATGGCATTGGGTGCTAGTGTATTGCTTAAGCGTTGCATAAATTGGGGATCAGCCAAGTGCTTTTTTGCTGATTGATCAACATAAATTGGCTTAAGACTACGTTCATCTAGCGGTACAGCACCACCTTGTGGACTGACAAAATCCATGTCATAGCCAGCTGCTTGTGCAATGTCATAAAAATGGGTGAGTTCAGTTAGCCACAATCCTGTCGTATCTGATCGAGTTGGATAAGCTGAGTGGTTGGTCATCACCACCAAAATTTTGCCTTTTGGCTTAGCTTGTACGTGTTGTTGAGCAGTTTCGGTTGCATAGGTCATATTACTGATGAATATGAGCATAAAAATGCCAATCAACCACTTTGCAAAGTTCCAAACTTTAAACATGACAGGTTCCTCATTTGATACCTGAGGTTAATGCTATGTTTAAAGTGAGGTTTAAGGTCAAGTACTTTTGCAGATTTCTTTATGAGTTAGTCTTTGTGATTGCAGCTTAAAAACTGATAATTGACGTATTAAGCTTTGTCATTGGTATAGTACAGATTGAGCAAACGCTGTGCATTTTCTTCGCAGGTAATTTCATCTGGTTTGCTATTGATCGCCACAATCATCATTTGCAGATTTTGCTTACTCACTGCCAGTTTTTGCTCTAGTTCTTCAATATCTTTGATCTTGCTTTCGAGCAAGCTAATGAGAATGTCATGATTCCATGAAGAGACATTCGATGGTAAAAACGCTTTAATTTCTGTCAGAGAAAAGCCAACTTGCTGTGCTTGTTGGATCAGGAATAGCTGTTTGAGATCATTTTCACTATATTCCCGATAGCCATTTGATTTGCGTTTAGCCTTCGGTAATAGCTTGATTTGCTCATAATAACGAATGGTTGGGGTGCTTAAACCACTTTGTTTAGATAATTCACTGATATTCATTACTGATTTTCTCTTGACATTAAAGCAAACTTTAAGCTTATAGTGATGCAAAAGCAAGATTAAAAATAAATCAAAAAGCAGAGGTGAAAGATGTCAAAACGTATTCTCCATGTGGTAACTAACATCTCTAAATATGAGGGTATTGATCGTCCAACTGGATTATGGTTAGGGGAACTGACGCATGCCTATGATGAGTTTGAAAAGCAACACTATATTCAAGATATTGTTAGCCCAAACGGAGGACATTCGCCGATAGAACCTAAATCATTAGAACGTTTTGTTGCCGATGCTTCTGTGCTTAAACGTAAAAATGACCCCGTTTTTATGCAACTCTTGGAAACCACCAAACAGCCCTCTGAGATTAACTGGCAAGATTATGACGCAATCTATTACACCGGTGGGCATGGGGTCATGTGGGACTTCCTAGACAATGCTGAATTGCAGAGCATCACCAAAAATATTTATGAACATGGTGGCATTGTTGCTAGTGTCTGCCATGGTTATTGTGGATTGCTCAATGTTCAGTTATCAAATGGACAATATTTAATTCAAGGGAAAAAGCTGACAGGCTTTGCATGGTGTGAAGAGGTATTGGCTGGTGTGGCAAAGAAAGTACCTTATAATGCTGAAGAACTGGCAAAACAACGTGGCGCACTTTATCAAAGAAAATTCATTCCATTTCTACCCAATGTGGTGCGTGATGAGAACCTGATTACAGGACAGAATCCATTTTCTGCACGTGTTACCGCATTTTCGATAATTCATGCTTTAGAAGCTAAATCATGAATTTTTCATCATTAAAACAGAAAATGGATAAAGTGAGCGATAAGAATCACCTTATCCATAAACTCAATCCATTGATCTTGTAGTAATTTTAGATAGCGAGATTATTCATATTCCACATGCAACGCGCTTTTTCGTTGCTGAAAAAAGTGCTAATTCTGTTGCGAGTGTTTCTGCTTGATTCAATGCATTGTCTAAAGATTTTTGATGGCGAATATCTGCAAATTCTTGATATTCAGATGCAATTTCATCAATATGCTCAACCCCTAAATATTTGCTTAAAGTACGTAAATGCGGCACAAGATGGCTTTGATTGGTGCGAATACCATCGGCATCAAAACCAAATTCTCCACTTGACGTGATAATCACCAAGCGTTTACCTGACAGTAAAGGTTGGAGTGGAAAGTCTCCGCGCGCAAGGTCAAAGTCAAAGGTTTTATTAATACGGATAATTTGATCAAACCACGCTTTTAATTGTGCAGGCATACCATAGTTATACATCGGTGATGAAATCACGATAAGATCGGCTGCTGCAACTTCGGCAATCAATTGATCAGATAAGGCTAAGATTTGCTTTTGCGCGGTTGTTCTTTTTTCTTCAGGGCTAAACACAGCACCAATCCAGTCTTGATTAATAAAAGCGGGTGGATTCATGCCTACATCACGATAAATATACTCATCTATCACTTGTTGCTGTTGTAAAGTCTCAATAAAGCGTTTTGCGATATTTTTGGAAATGGAATTATGACTTGGATTCGGATTGAAAGCTGCTCGAACACTGGCATCAATATGTAATAGGGTTGTCATGATGAGTCACTCTAGAAATTAAAAGATAAATTCATCTTAAGAGATCATAACTGGCTGGACAAACCAGTAAATTGCAGCTATGAATGAGTTAAATTCATCTATAAAACTTATTTATGGAGTGTTGAAAATGCAGGTTTCTTTACAAGCATTGAAAGCATTTGAATCTGCTGCTCGTTTAGGCAGTTTTAAATTGGCTGCGGAAGAATTGTCTTTGACACCAACTGCCATTTCTCATCACGTCAGCAATTTGGAAAGCCGCTTAAATGTGGATTTGTTTTATCGACAGGTTCGAAAAATCAGCTTAACAGAGACTGGCGAAAAATTAGCGATCGCAATATCTAAAGGATTTCGGACTATTGAAGATGCTTTAGAAGAGGTGAGTACCGCCAGCCGAGTGATTAAGATCACCACAACGTCATCCTTGGCAGCAATGATTTTGATTCCAGCCATGCAGACCTTTTCACAACTCCATCCAGAAATCGAGCTTGAGATCTCTACAGGTGAAAGTTTGGAAAATCATCTGTATGCACTGCCAATTCGCTATGGGGCTGTTGCATCGGTTTCCACTACAGACATTATTAAACATGAGTCATTTAATGTATTTGCAGCCATAGGGCTATATACAGAGAATTGGGCTGAACAGTCGATTACGCTGTTTAACACAGAATGGAAAAATAAGAATTTGCCTAAACCGCCATTGCAAACATGGCTTGAGAAAAATACTTTTGAGGAAAAAAATATAACTGTACAGCACTTTGACCAAGAAATTTTTGGTATTCAAGAAGCAATGATGGCCAATGGATTGGTATTTTGCTCAAACACATTGGTCAGTCGACTAATACAGGCAAAATTGATGCAATCATTAGTAACTGAAAGTGTGCAATCCGAACTATGTTATTACATTCCAGACAAAGAACAATTTAAGCGTAGAAATCGGCATATGAATGAACTGATTTTGTGGATAGAAGCACTGTTAAATCAATAAATTATTGCTTGTTACTGTATTCTAAGAGCAGTGGAATATTGAACTTGTGCTTATAAAAATAACAGTCAACTAAAGTTTGTGCGATTCTTTCTTGATTTTATAAATGATAATAATTATCATTTAATCACACTTTGTTTTGAGTCAAATGATTGTGAACAAAACCCCTATGCTTGTAGATCAGTTATACAGAAACCATAGAGGCTGGCTTCATCAATGGTTGAGACAAAAAATAGGCAACACTGAGCAAGCTGCTGATCTGGTGCAAGACACCTTTATCAAATTACTGCAAACACGCGATGAACTGCTGGGCATTAAAGAACCTCGCGCTTATCTTACTTCAATAGCAAAAAACTTGCTCATCGACCAAGTCCGTCGCAAACGCATTGAACAGGCTTATTTAGATGGCTTGAGCCAGATGGAATACATGCTGGATGTGGTTGCTTCGCCAGAAGATCAAATGCAGATTATTCAGGCGTTGGACCAGCTTTGTAAAGCATTGGAAGATGTCTCTGCTAAAGCACAACAAGCATTCATTTTGCATTACCTTGAAGGTTATACTCATAAGGAAACGGCAGAACGATTGGGTGTTTCAACCAAAATGATTCAGAAATATCTAGCAAACTGTCTGGCGCGCTGCTATCTGATTCGTTTAGAAATGGATGTCAGCATTTAAATGGCAATCGATAAACAAGTGCATCATCAATTGGTTGAAGAGGCTGCATTATGGATTGTGCAGTTAAGTTCAGATGATGAGTCGACCCGAAAAAATGCACAATTAAACTTTAATCAATGGAAACAGAACAGCCAGCAACATCAAAAAATTGCAGCTGATATCGAGCAGTGTATTCGCTCAATCCAAAAAGTATCTCAAACGGCACAGCATAAAAAAGTGGTTCAATCAGCACTTAAAGCAGGTTTGGGGTCTGCAAAAGCATATAAGCATGTTCGTGCGGGGAGTGCATTTGCGATTGCATTCGTTATCATCAGTGGTAGTTTCCTTTATGTGTCTGATACTTCTATTGCTTATATCAGCGCTGATATTCAAAGCGATTCGGCGCAGTGGACAACACAAACCTTACAAGATGGTTCGCGCTTAATTCTGCGGGGCAAGAGTGCAGTCAATATTGATTTCCAAGCAAAGCAAAGAGTGGTCGAATTGGTGCAAGGGCAGATTTATGTTGATGTTGCCAAAGATCCAAATCGCCCATTTTTAGTCAAAACCAAACATGGACAGATACAAGCGCTTGGAACGGCATTTAGTGTGGCTTTTAGACCTTCGGCAACAGAGTTAAAAATGTTGCATTCGCGAGTTCGTGTACAAGCTGCAGCGAATGAATATGCCAACCAGCAAGTGATTGTAAGCGCGGGACAAGCTGTCAGTATGAATCAAAATGGCGTGCAGTCACTGCCCGCACTGAATATTTATAATGAACAACAAAAATGGAATAAACATCAATTGATGGTAGAAGATTTACCGCTCGATCAGGTGTTAAAAGAATTAGATCAAAACTATAAAGGCAAAATCTTGTTTAATGCCGAAGCATTACAAGATATCCAAGTAAATGCGGTGTTGCCATTAGACCAAACACAGGATGCACTTAAATTATTAGCAACAGTATTTCCCAACTTAAAGGTATATCAAATTACACCTTATCTCATTGTTATTTCATTAAAAAAATAGTTGGTATATTCATTGTCAAATGAACGCATTTTAAAAAGTTTTTATTTTTTTAAAATTTAGGTTCCACTTTTTTTAAAGCTGTTCGTCATAGTAAGTAGAAGCAATAAATTTGGGATCATTTTATTTTAACAAGTTTAATGATTCTTATTTACATTTACTGGGGCGGCAAAATGAAGAACGTTGGAAAGGGTCAAATGCGTAATCGGAACTTATTTCGATTTTCAACACTCGCATTTGCAATACATACAGTTTGTATTGGTAGTCTGACTTTACCTTTACAATCGGCTTATGCAGAAACAGTTGGAACAAAAGCCTACAATATCCCAGCGGGAACCTTAGCCAATGTATTGAATCAATTTGCTGAACAATCTGGGACTTCAATTGCGATTGATGCACAACAATTAAAAGGTCAATACAGTTCAGGATTAAAAGGCAATTATGCATTAGAGCAAGGCTTTCAACATATTTTAGCATCTTCAGCATTTTATGCAGTCAAAGCCGGACAGGGTTATACACTGGCGAAAAAGACCTCTCAAAGTGCCAATACCGCTTCTGTTGCTGCGAATGCAGTGGTGAGCACAGCATCTGCGCAGACTCAGGATGATGAAGTTTCGGTTCGTTTGACCCCACTTGTGGTCTATGGTCAACAAGATCGCGATACTCAGGGCAGCAATAGAGTTTACGATGCCAATCGGTCTTCTGTCTATGCAGGAAAAGACTATATTGAGCGCTTTAAAGGCACCAATCCAGCCGATGTTTTACAAGGGATGGTTGGGGTTTATAGTGGTGATGCCCGTAATAGTGGTGCTTTAGATCCAAGTGTTCGTGGTGTGCAGGGTGTAGGTCGAGTACCTTTAACCATCGATGGAACTGAACAGTCGATTGCAGTATGGCGTGGCTATAATGGCGTAAATAACCGAAATTATATCGATCCGAATCTAATTGCGGGTATTGAAGTCATTAAAGGGCCATCATTAGAGCGAAATACCACAACCTCAGTCGGTGGTGGCGTGGTGGTCAAGACCTTAGAAGCAGATGATATTGTTCGTCCAGGTCAAACCTTTGGTGCAGAATTAAAAGTAGAAGGCTCAACCAACTCTATTGACCCATCGTTACCAGACATGAGCAAGGTCGGCAAGAATTATAATGATACGACGCCTTGGAATGATGTGGAGGGTAAAAAGTATGATCCCGACATATACAAGAAGAACCGAACTAAAAATGATAATTCTAACTTCTCGGGGGATGATCTAGCAGGTCGACTGGCGTTGGCAATGAAGCAGGATAAATTTGATTTACTGGCGGTTTATGCTGTTCGTGAACGTGGCAACTATTTTTCGGGTACACACGGTTCGGGCTATTATAAACGGGCAGAACCGAGCAATAACCTCGATTTTATTCCTTATTTTGCACATTCCTATAAACCTGGTGATGAAGTTCCGAATACCTCTAGTCAAATGGAGTCTTGGTTATTTAAAGCAAACTATCGACCAACTGATGAGCAAGCCCTAAAACTTACTTATCGAGATACCAAAAATAGATTTGGTGAGATCATGCCTTCACGGATTGAGTGGGGTTTGACACCTGAAATTGGTGTACCTCAGTGGCCTCTTAGTGATATTCGTTCCAAGGCCTATAGCTTGGAGTATAAGTTCAAACCTGAAACTAATCAGTGGGTCGATTTCTACGCCAATATTTGGCAGACCGATACAGAAAGCCAGACCTATACACGCGGTGGTTGGCCAACAACCATCGATTTTCGAGACAATCGCATTATCAATACGGCCATTAGCCATTCTGACAACCGACGTCAGGGCATTAATATCAGCAATAAAGCTCTATTAACAGATCAACTCAATTTAACTTTGGGCGGAAGCTTCTTAAAAGAAAAACTGACCTCTGATGATGTCTATGGTGAATATGGCCCAATGTATAGCCTATTTCAGGCTTTACCGCGTGCGGGCCGCCGTGAAGAAAAAACCTTTGATTTTAATTTTAACTATCAACCAGCCTCTTGGCTAAGCTTTGATGCAGGTATGCGCTATCGCTCATACTGGGCTTTTGATGATTTCTTAAATAAATCTCTAAGAGATGGGGTTGATCCTGCATTAAACCCACTATTTACCAAGAAAAGTAAACTCAAAGAATATAGCTTTGAATATGTAACAATGCCTGAAAGTTACAATGCTCAGCAGCAGCGTATGTTAGATCGGTTCTCACAGCGTTATGCCACCAAAAATCCAGATTGGGATGGAAAGTTAGAAAGTGTTCCTGCATCGGAAACACAGTTGTATAACCTCATTTGGACACAGAAGAATACGCTCACCTGGAAAGCAGATGAAAATGGTCATTTGGCTTTGGCTGATAATGTATTAGATCGACTGAATGCCTTAGGTCAAAAATATGTAATTACTGGAAATGGCAATCTTAGCCCTGCGGTGATTGAACAGGTTCCAATTGAGTCAGCGCAGAAAGTAAGAGACAGTGGTTGGGCTCCTCAACTCGGTGCATCCATTCACTTAACTGATAATAATCGGCTCTATGTCCGTTATGCAGAAGAGTATCGTTTACCCAGCTTATTTGAAAGTACGGTCGGTTTCTCTGCGATGATGCCATATCAAGCGATTAAACCCGAACATGCGTTTAATTATGAAGTGGGTTATGTCTATGACATGCGTGATTGGTTAAGCTCAGCACGAAATGCCGATATTAAACTGGCGTATTACTACAACAAAACCAAAAACGTGATTGAGCGAAATCAAAATCTGATTTTCACCAATATGGATGAGCAGAAGCTTTCTGGTTTAGAACTGCAAAGCCGTTTTGATAATGGTGCTTTCTTTAGCGATTTGAGCTTGGCTTATAACCTCAAAAATGAAGTCTGTGATACCAATAGTGCCATCGATAAAATGATTAACAGTGGAACGGTACAAACGGATCAAGGCATCCAATTCCGTGATGCTTATCAACGGTGTGTCGACGATGGTTTTCCTAATGGTTATCTTGTCACCATGTCGACACCTGAACTCAGCGCACATGCATTATTGGGCGCACGTTTTCTAGATGAAAGATTGGAACTAGGCGCACGAGCAACCTTCTACAAAGGCTATGAAAGTCCGCTACGTAAAAATAACGATGCGGGTATCAATAAAGGCTATTACCTCAATGTACCGTTAGCTTGGGATGACACCTGGATTTTTGATGCCTATGCACGTTATCAAGTTGATACCTATAACACAGTAGAATTTGTCGGAAATAACCTTTCAAACCAATTCTATATCGATCCACTCACTCGGAGTGCAATGGCTGCACCAGGCCGCACGCTGAAAGTCAGCTGGACCACTAAGTTTTAACACAGAATTTAATTTCCTCTTTTAAAAAGCGGGAATTAGATGGGCGTAAATAATTAATTTGAATGATTATTATTTACAAAACCAAAGAGCAGTTATAGATCCCAGCTGCTCATACAACTAAAAAGATAACTATATCGTTATCTTCATTGAAACAACAACTTAGCTTTAGAAAAATGGAGTAACAATAAATGAAAATCTCTCAACTGTTCATCGGTCTCGTTGCATGTTCTGCTGTATTTGCTCATGCAGGTATTGAAGGTGCTTCTAGCAATGAAGCAAATATCAAAGTCGGTGCGGCAGCAAGTACCAGTCATCCGGGTGGTGCAGCTGCAGTTTCTGTGCAGGCTGCAGGTGCGCCATATAACGCTTTTACAGGCTTTAGTTCACTAAAAGGTTTAGCGCAAGCATTTTCTGCGCAAGGCACAAGTAATACTAATGTCACTGTAGGTACCAAGACATTTAATATCTCCCATATTCCTGTATCTGCAATGCCGCCTTCACACAGTGCTTTAGGTAATTTTAATTTTGGTCAAGTCGGCACACAGGAAGTTTATTTCGGTGAATGGTGGAAAGCAGGCGATACACCTGCAAGCGCAAGCCATACGGTTTATTACGCGGGTGACAATACCAATACCACAGTACCAACTGCAGGTACTGCAACATATACCGTTGCAGGGATTAATGGCTCAGCAACTAATCTGCTAAGTGGTAATTTCACAGCGAACTTTGGTGCAGGTACTTTGGAAGGCTCATTAGCTGGAACAGGTACAACCGTTTCAAACGTAACACTTGATGGTGTGACGTTTAATCCAGGTTCAGCTGCATTTAGTGGATTTGCAATTGCAAATGGTACAGCTGGCTTAAATGACTCAGGTATTGTTCAGGGGCATTTCTTTGGTGCAAATGCGGCTGCTTTAGCGGGTATCGCGAAATTTGACAATGTTTCTTATAACACTGCATTTGGCGGTGCGAAGAACTAATTATGGCAAAAGGAATCTACAACTGTAGATTCCTTTTTCTTGTTTAAGACTTGATGATTTTATTTTGTGTTTTACGGTTTTTATGAAAAGAACATTGCTGTGCTGTTTGATTTTATTGGCGAGTTCATCACTTTATGCAGATGATGAGACACAACTTCGCCTGAATCAAAGCTTAGATCAAAATTTATTACAACAACAGCATCAACTACAACAACAAGGTGCGATTCGGAGCACGGATGAACTGCCCAATATTGTGATTAATGGTCAAGTATTTGAAGTTGAAAAAAATCAAGATGACCTCGCGAAAGCCTTATATTTGGCGGTTATGCAAAAACAATGGGGCAATGCTGCGGTTTATTTAAAACATTATCAGCAATATCAAGGCTACGATCAGGCTTTAACGGATTTTGCCGAAGGTGCGTTAGCACGTGCTCAGGGACAGCTCAAATTAGCAGAGCAAAAATTTCAAAGCAGTCTCAATAAACAACCGAATAATCTGATTTGTGAACTAGAGTTAGCGCGCGTGCTGTTTGAACAGCAGAAGAACAAACAAGCAGCACGCCTTTTTACATCAATTCAGAGCAAGTTAGGACAAAGCGATCGTGCGGTGATACCACCAGAAGTAGAACAAACGGTTAATCTGTTCGTCAAAGCCCTGGAGCAGCGGGATTCATGGCAAGGCAGTGTCGCGATAGGTCCATCCTATGCCACAAATCTGAATAGTTCTTCTGAACAAAGCAAAACATGGACCTTGTATGGCATTGATGACAAGGGCAATGCGACCCCCATTCAAGAAATTAGACGTGGCAGCCCCAAAGCAGCATCAGCAACGGGTATGGATTATGAAGCCAGTTTAATCAAACGCTTTTCTCTCTATGGCAACCATGGCGTTTCCTTACGTGGTTTAGCCTATGGGCAATCCTATGATGATCAGGCTGACTATAACGAATCGACCTTGAATATTAATGCAGGCTATAGTTTTTTTGATTTAAAAAATCAGATCAGTATTGCACCACTGTTTGAACATAAACGTTATGCCAATGATGGTTTATACAATGCATGGGGGGCACGTGCTGAATGGATGCGATTTATTGCTGCAGACAAAGCATTCAAGCTGGAAGCTGAAATCAAAGATCTGGACTATCAAAAATATAAAACGCTAGATGGTAAAGAAAGCTCAGCGATGTTCACCTTTTGGAAGATTCTACCCAAACAATGGACATTATTTAGTGGACTAGATGTACTTGATCATGACACGCAAGAAAAGTACATGGCGGCCTATCAACAACAAGGTGTCCGTTTAGGATTGAGCAAGTCTTGGAATGTCGGATTGAATACAACGTTATTCAGTTCATATCGCTGGCGCCAGTTTGATCGATATGCCGAAAGTCTACAAGCCCGTCGTCATGATTTTGAACAAAATTATACATTCGTGGTGCAAATACCTCGATTTAAATTTTATGGTGTGACGCCAAATCTGACTTATCGTTATAACCACAACAGTAGCAATGTTGACTGGCTGTATTCCTATGATAAACACAATGTCAGCTTAAAGCTTGAACATCGTTTTTAGGGAGATGACGATGAAATCAAAGCTTCAGTATCCACTTTATGAATTGACAGCAAAACCACCATCTATTGTGGTTTTGGCACATTCCCATCATAAGTCACTCATAGCATTGCTGGTCATTGTGCTGCATCTAGTTGGATTATGGTTTCTGAGTCATATTATTGAGCCTTATACTTTGGCCACTTCGCCGAAAGTAAATGCCCTTAAAGTACGCTTTGTATCATTAGCACCATCAGAACAGGTATCTCCCCAAACTACCGCCCAGAGTGCTATTACTCAGCCCTCTAAACAACAACACTTACAAAAAGAATCTGAACTTCCTGCTTCACAACAAAGTGCTGAGACCATAGAGCAAAAAATATTCATCAGTCAAAATGCAACGAATACCGTACAACAAAAACAACCGAGTCAAAAAGATCACTCCGTCACATCACAACCAAAACAAACTGTTGCAGCTCAATCTGTAGAAAAAAAAGAACCCCAAAAACAGATACAGGCTGATCAACAATCTACTGCTGTCAATGAAAACCAGAAAATACAGAAAGAGCATTTTGGAGAAAACCAATCGTTCTCTGGTGGCGTAAAAGTACCCACAGCACAACAGGAACTAAGCCGAGCCCCTGAAAGTCAGGTTGAGCGTGATGAACCTGTTCAAGTCAGTAGTGTTGATGTGCTCAGTTTTGGAAAATTTAACTACGATGATCGGGAACTGAGACAACAAAATCGCATGGTGGAGTTGCGTTTACGTATCAATGAAAACGGACAGCCAATCGATATCCAATTAAAACAAAGTTCAGGTATTTCCAGCTTAGATGAACGTGTTCTAAACGCAGCGCGACAATCCAAATTTAAACCATACAAAGTCAATGGCCAAGCAGTGGCTATTGTCGTTGATTTCCCAGTGCAACTTAAACTCAGTCGGAGTCACTAGCCGATGAGTAATATTCTTTTTTAGGAGAATGATGATGACCGCAGCAACAGAACAAATGGTTGCCAATAGCCTTTCTCAACGCTTAAAGCAAGAAACGGCGGCGGAGCATGAAAGAATGCATCGCTTAATGGCACAGGCAGATGTATTTGCAAGCAAAGAAAAATATGCGCAATTCACTTTGTCTCAATACTATTTTCAACAGGAAATTGAGCATCTTTTTGAACAAGACAGTGTCGCTGGATTAATTCCTGATCTCGGTATCCGTGGTCGTTCTCAGCAAGCTTTTGCAGATTTGCAAGATTTGGGCATTCAGCCAGCAGGACAATCCTTACAAAGTGGAGATGTCAAATTACCTGAAGCATTGGGTTGGATCTACGTTTCAGAAGGCTCAACCTTGGGGGCTGCTTTTTTATTTAAACAAGCTCAAAAAAGCTTAGGCTTCTCTGAAACATTTGCGGCTCGCAATCTGGCAGCTTATCCAGAAGGACGTGCCAAGGTGTGGAAACGTTTCGTTGAAGCACTCGATGATGCTGCTTTTGATCAAGTCTTACAAGATCGCGTTGTACAAGGTGCTTTAGATGCATTTGGCTATTTTGGTAAAGCATTAACTCAACTCGATGAGTTGAAATAATTAATTAAGCACTAAAGGCATAACTCGGTATGGAGGTCATTAATCGCATGGATAATGAGATGAAAACAGATATTTTGTCACAACCGCCACAGCCAGCAAGCAAATTAGCACGCTCAGTTTGGTGGCGATTCTTATTTATCTGCCTCGCCTGGTTATGCATTGGACTCGGCATACTTGGAATTTTTATTCCAGGTTTACCAACCGTTGACTTTATTTTATTGGCTGTTTTCTTTGCGGCAAGAGGATCAGAAAAGCTCCATCAATGGTTTCTGAATCATCGTTTTATCGGCCCAATCATCAAAGAATGGCAAGAAAATAGACGTATTCCCAAAAAAGCAAAATACATGTCGACGCTCAGTATGAGTGTCGCTGCGGGGATTATGATCTGGACCATTCCACATCCTTGGGTCGTTTATCCTCTTGTGGCGTGTATGGCAGCCGTATTGATCTGGATGTGGATGAGAGATAAAGACTGAAAGTGATTTAACACCAAGATAACGATTATTGAGCAGGCCTAAACGGCTTGCTCTTTTATCTATCGGTATAATAAAATTATTTCACTATTTGCTTCGGTTGTAAGATTACTCAGATGTATAAGGCTATATTCTTTGATATTGACGATACTTTGCTTGATTTTAGCGTAGCCAACCGCTCTGCATTTGTTAAATCGTTTGGGCAGTTTAACTTACAGCATGATGATTTGACTTATTCTACCTATAAAAATATTAATCATCAGCTATGGGAAAAACAGAAGTTAGGTCAAATTACAGTACAGAATGTGATTGATTATCGATTTAAAGAATTATTTTTGGCTTTGAATATCGAATTAGATCATGATCATTTTCGGGATACCTTCCAAGGCAATTTAGCCAAAGAGCATACCCTTGAGGATGGAGCAACTGAAGCAATTCAATACCTGAGCCAAAAATATAAGTTATTTGCTGCATCCAATAGTTTTCTGAATCAACAAAAATCACGTTTGGACTTGGCTGGTTTGTTATCACATTTTTCTGATTTATATATTTCAGATGACATCGGCTACGAGAAGCCTGATCAACGTTTTTTCGAAACCTGCCTGCGTAGAAGTAATATTGCGAAAGAAGAAGTCTTATTCATTGGCGATAGCTTAGAGGCTGATATGAAAGGGGCTACTTCCTGTGAAATTTCGACATGTTGGTACAATCCTAAAAATTTACCCAATCACTATGATTTAAATCTAACGCACTCTATTCAGCATTTATCTGATTTAGTAAAGATTTTATAAATCGATGCGATCTGGCTGATGGGATTTTAGATGGATCAAAATCAGCCAGTAACAGAGCGCTGGAATGAGGGCGATAAACAAGGAAAAAATATCCGCATAAACCAGCCACCATTGCTTTGGGAGTTGGCCTGTATGAGCCCAAGCTAAAAGAGTAAAAAAAGGTGCCGCAACGACGAATGAGCTTAAGCAGATTGTCAGAAAATTCAGATACTGATAGCGGTTTAAGACAAGCGAGAACATGAATGAAAATGGAACGGTTAAAAGGCAATAAGCCAAATAAACTAGAAGATGCCCGACAATAACTGCAAATATTGAACCGAGTTTAAACTCATTGTTCATGAGAATAAACAGTACAGCCATAAAACAGAGTAAGGGAATTGGAGCCAATAGCAGCGATTTTAAAATGATCTTTTTCTGATATTTCAAATCAAATCTCTCAAACCACGAAAATTATGAATTGCATAATTTTAATACATATTGCGTAACTATATTCGCTCTGCTAGTCTTTTTAACGACTTTAATGGATATTTAAATCTATATTTGGAATTTTAGATCGATAAACTGGAAGAATCAAAAAAGGGAAGATAAGAATGTTAAAAGATACCAATATAGAGGCAGGCACTTCAAAACAAGCAATCGTGATTACACTCATCCTATGTTTCATTTTTGCCATTATTGAAGGATTTGATCTGCAATCTATGGGTGTTGCTGCACCACGGATGAAAGCAGAAATGCTGTTAAACAGTACCGAGATGGGCTGGGTGTTCAGTGCCGCGGTTCTAGGCACATTACCAGGTGCGTTGATCGCTGGACGAATTGCTGATTCGATTGGTCGCAAAAAAGTATTTATCACTTCGATTGCAATTTTTGGGCTGATGTCCTTACTGACACCATTTACCAAAGATTTGAACTCTTTACTTTTAGTTCGCTTTCTGACTGGACTCGGCATGGGTGGGGCTTTGCCCATCGTGATTACCATGGTTTCTGAAGCGGTACCTGAAAAGTATAAAGCGACGGCTGTCAGTGCGATGTATTGCGGTATGCCGATTGGAGGCGTTTTAACCTCTGTGGTTGCTTTGTCTCTGACAGCAGATCATGAATGGCGACATATCTTTTATATTGGTGGGATTGCACCTTTAATTTTAGTTCCTATTCTTATTTTATTTTTACCTGAATCAAAAGCTTATTTAAATAAAATCCCTCAGGCCACCACACAGAAACAAAGCGTGATAGACGTTTTATTTGCGAAACCACGTGTTGTGGTGACATCTACGCTGTGGCTCAGCTTTTTTGGTACTTTGCTGGTTTTAGCATTGTTTCAGAACTGGTTACCGACGTTAATCTCAGGACTGGGACTCAATAAGCAACAAGCCAGTTATATTCAGATTGGCTTTAATTTGGGTGGTTCTATCGGTGTATTGATTTTAGGTTTAATGTTGGATCGACTGAATAAATTCTTTATCGTTGCCAGTGTTTATGCGGGCATTCTGGTTTCATTGATTGGTCTAGCTTATTCCAATAGCGCGTCGAGTTTTATCTTGTTTGCTACATGTTGTGGTATGTTCGTGATTGGTTGCCAGTCAATTTTATACACCTTGGCAGCCAAGTATTATCCTACTGAAATGCGAGGCACAGGAGTGGGGGCTGCGGTTGCTGTAGGACGCTTAGGTGCTTTTGCAGGGCCTTTAGTTGCAGGTTATCTACTCGGAACTGGGCAAAGTGAGATTGTTGTAATTGCCTCTAGTATTCCTATGATCTTATTGGCTGCAATCTCTGCATTAATTTTACTGCGTAAGCCAGAGCATTCAATTACTCGGAAAGAACCTTTAGGCACAGTGACATCTTCACTTTAAGCATAGCGTAAACCTTGACGGTAAGAACGAAACCGTCAAGGAGCAATGCCTAAACAACATTAAAATTTTAGTTTTTTCAGACCACGGTTGATACCGTTTTGTAGTGCAGCCTTAATAATTGGACCAATCAAAGGAACACGGCCTTTAAAGCTAATGGTGTAATCTAAGCGAGTGCGATCACCGCCTAAATCTGTAAATTTCATAACACCACGATGCGCTTTAATTGGACTAATGCCACTGGTAATCGCATATTCAATCAATTCATTTTCTTGGTAAACCAAGTTGGTTTCAACAAATGACGGAGCTAAAGGAATAGAAAGTTTACGCGCAGAGCCAACGCCATTTCGAGCATCTTTACCATTTTTAATGCGTGTGATTTTTGCAGGTGCAAATATTTTGTTGAGATTTTCATGTTCACTGAGAACTGCAAACACCTTATCTATCGGTGCATTGAATTCTTGTATTATCTTGACCTGTTGTGTTTTTAACATATTGGAACCCTTCCAAACAAATTGACATAATGAATTGTCAGTATTTGGATGTTAGCATGCTTTTTGTCCATTCTGAATTTGTCTTTATCGGAAATTCACATGCTTTTTTATACAGCTCAGTCATGTCGATTTTCAGATTGAGCATAGTAGCAAGATTTTATTGGAATTGACTTGGCACGATAGCTGTCCAACGTTTATAAACTTGGGAAAACGTAGATAAATCAGAGAAACCAAATTGTTCTTTGAACTGTGTGAGACTAAATTTCCTGATGCCAATAAAAAACTATACCGAGGTATAGTTTTTTATTGGAAGAAAAAAGTTCAGCTTAATAAGCAAGTTTTAACAATACTCTAAAGAACATCGCGATCACCAATAAACCTAAAAAACCAGCGAGCCAAAGTACGATAAACCATTGTGTTTTAGACAGTTTCATTACATCGTCTCCTAGTGATAACCTGTATCTCCAACCCGTACTTTATCTCTAAACACCCAGTACGATAGGATGGTGTAGCCGATAATGATCGGGATGAGAATTACAGCCCCGACCAGTGCGAATTTCTGACTAGAATATGGTGCAGCAGCTTGCCAAATGGTGACCGATGGTGGAATGATATTCGGCCAAAGGCTGATCACAAATCCAGTAAAGGCCAAGAACACTAAGGCTAAGGTAAAGATAAAGGGCTTTAATTCCTGACGTTGTTTACAAGCTTTTAAAATCAGGAAGGTAAATAGCAAGACCAAAATGGGTACAGGGCTAAAGTACAGGAGATTTGGCAAGGCAAACCAACGTGCTGCAATTTCAGGATGGGTCAATGGGGTATAGAGACTGACACCCGCAAAGACCACAAACAAAACAATGATCAGTTTAGGCATTAGACCATACATCTTGTCTTGTAATTCATGGTCGGTTTTCATAATCAGCCAACCACAGCCGAGAGCTGCATACATGGCAACCACGCCCAGTCCGGTAAATAAGGCGAAAGGAGTCAACCAATCCAGACCTGAACCAGAGAAAATACCATTGGTGGTTTGAATCCCTTGAATATAAGCACCTAAAATCACGCCTTGCAGGAAACTAGATAGAATTGAGCCCCAGATAAAAGCTTGATCCCATAAATGCTTGGTGCGATTCGCCTTAAAACGAAACTCAAAGGCAACACCACGAAAAATCAGTGCAATTACCATCAGGGTAATCGGCATATACAACGCAGACAGTACAGTTGAATACACCAGTGGGAAGGCTGCAAATAAACCTGCACCACCGAGTACCATCCATGTTTCATTGCCATCCCAGACAGGCGCCACGGTATTCATCATCACATCACGTTCTTCGCGGCTTTTGATGAAAGGAAACAGAATTCCAATACCTAGGTCGAAACCATCCAGAATGACATAGATCAGGACACCCAGACCGATAATACCGACCCAAATCAGAGATAAATCAATCATGGTGCTTCTCCTCTTTGGTCTGGTCTTGTTGGTCAATGCTTTCATCAACAGCACTTAAAGGACGCATTGGTGTTTTGAAATGCCCATGACCTGCAGGCTCAATATCCACAGCTTCAACAAATTGCGGGCCTTTATGCATCAGTTTCAGCATGTAATAGATCCCGATTCCAAACACTACACAGTACACCACTACAAAGATAATCAAGGTAAGACCGACTTGTTCGGCGGAAACAGGAGAAAGTGCATCTTTGGTCCGCATCACGCCATAGACCACCCAAGGTTGACGACCAACTTCTGTCGTAAACCAACCTGCCAGTACCGCGATAAATCCTGATGGCCCCATGACTAAAGCAAAGCGGTGAAACCATTTATTTTCAAAAAGTTTACCCGTTTTCCTGAGCCAAGCACCTGTGAAGGCAAGTAAAAGCATGAGCATACCTAAGCCAACCATGACACGGAAACTCCAGAATACAATGGTAGAGTTTGGTCGATCTTCAGGTGCGAAGTCTTTTAAGCCTTTAACTGTACCATCCATAGAATGAGTTAAGATTAGGCTGCCTAGATTTGGAATCGCGATCGCGTATTTGGTGCGTTCTTCTTGCATATCAGGAACACCGAATAGGTAGAGAGGCATACCTTCATCATAATTGGTTTCCCAATGCCCCTCCATCGCAGCAAGTTTTGCTGGTTGATGCTCTAAAGTATTTAAACCATGTGCATCCCCAACAAATACTTGTAAAGGTGCCAAGACAAGAATAAGCCACATCGCCATAGAGAATGAGGTCTTGACCAAGGCATCACGACGACCTTTGAGCAAGTGCCAAGCAGCAGTTGCCGCAACCAATAAAGCTGCAACCATAAAGGCTGCAATCGCCATATGTACCAGTCGATAAGGGAAAGATGGGTTAAAGACGATTGCCCACCAGTCTGTCGGTACAATAATGCCATTTTCAATGCTAAAACCTTGTGGCGTTTGCATCCAACTATTAGAAGACAGAATCCAGAACATGGAAATACAGGTACCAATCGCGACCATCAAGGTGGCAAAGAAATGGGCTTTGGGACTAACACGGCCCCAACCAAACAGCATGATGCCTAAGAAACCCGCTTCCAAGAAGAATGCACTCAATACTTCATAGGTGAGTAGAGGACCTGTGACGCTCCCCGCGATTCGGGAAAACTCACTCCAGTTGGTTCCAAACTGATAGCTCATGACGACGCCTGAAACCACCCCCATACCAAAGGCCACAGCAAAGATTTTGACCCAATACTTAAACAGGTCCTTATAAATTGGATCTTTAGTCCGTAACCAACGCCACTCTAAAACAGCCAAGAAGCTGGCCAAACCGATAGAAATCGCAGGGAAAATAATATGGAAGGAGACGGTAAAAGCGAATTGTATTCTTGCCAATTCGAGTGCAGTAAAACCTAAAGTCATGACCGCACCTCATCTTGTTTTTGATGAGATAAACAGAGGGCTGATAAAGCCTCTACCCAACGAAGAGTATGATTAGAAATAGAAAACATGACTATAATCTCTTGAATATAAGTTTTTCAAAACTAAAAAGTTTTGAGCTTCAAGTCAGAATGATAGTAATAGTGGTGGTGCTCGACCTTGAGGGGTGAGAAAGAGTTGCTGAAGCTGAAAAAAAACATGAAAATAGTTTTCAATAAAAGCCAGAAAACGAACCTGAATCCTGACCAGAATGTGTTTTAGATCAACATCTGGTAAAGGTAGTACATGGCTATACACCACACAGTATTGACACTGATGGTTTGCATCATGATGATGGTGGCTGGATGTCGTCTTCGCTTCAGTTGAAAGAGTTGGATGTTTATGCTCTATCACATCATGTTGTGGACTAGGCACATTATGGTGCGAAGTAGTCACATGATGATCATGGAATGAAGAAGAGTTGTGAGGAGCTTGCAACAAAACTTGGGCAATAGTTTCACATACTGGAGAAACTTGATATTTCTCTGGCAGTAATGGCTGTAAGAACACAGCGATTTGTAAAAAGATTGCATAGAAGGCTAGCAATCTTCCAATCATCAACACCCGATTGATCTCTTTCTGGAAATCATTGGAGAAATACTATAACAAAGAAATCTCTTTTTTAAAGATATAATTAACGTTTTAATGAAAATACCTGTACTTGTGTACATTTTAAATACTTATCGAGAATATGATCTTAAATTTTTGTGTTTTACTCATACTTTAAAATTGAAATCAGAACCAGAGTTAAATACTCGAGAATAAATAACACAAATAATCTAGGTATGTTAGGCTGATGAGTTTTTCTTAAGAAACAGCTGCTATGACGTATGAACGGAAATCTAAGGCAGGGAAGTTTCAATGGTCATTTCTACGACCGAAATATTGGGCAATATGGGTCGCTTTAATTATTTTAATGATATTTTCAATCCTTCCATGGGCAATACAATGGAGAATTGCGGACATTCTGTCTAAATTGGCTTGGAAATCTCTCAAATCTAGACGTAAGACTACAATTAGAAACCTAGAAATCTGCTTTCCAGAAAAAAGTGAAGCCCAAATACAAAAAGAAGCGAAGCAGGTATTCTTTAATATGATGTTAGGGTTATTTGAAGCATTAAACGCTTGGTACAAGCCACATTGGTTTAAAAATAGAATACACATCAAAGGTTTGGAACACCTTAAGACTTCGGAAGACAAAGGGATAATACTTTTAGGAACACACACCACGCTATTAGATGCTGGCGGTTTTGTATGTGGTCGTTTTTTCAACTTAGATGTTGTTTATCGCCCTCAAAACAACCCGCTGCTTGATATGCTGATTTATCGATGTAGAGCTACAATTTATCAAAATCAGATTGCTAAAGATGATATGAAAGGATTAATTTCAAATCTAAAAAATGGACATGCAATTTGGTATAGCCCAGATCAAGATTTTGGGTTAAAGCAAGGGGTGATGGCACCATTTTTTGGAATAGAGGCTGCAACAGTCACGGCCCACAGAAGATTGATTAAAATAACAAAAGCTTCGGCAATTCCTTTGTTTTTCTATCGTGATGGCGATATAAGAAACCCTCAATATCATGTTTTACTCGAACCGGCTTTAGAAAACTTTCCAAGTCTTGATGAAGTTGAAGATGCTACGCGAGTCAATTTAGTGATTGAAAATCAGATAAAAATGTACCCGACACAATATATGTGGTTCCATCGTCGTTTTAAAACGAGACCTGCTGGGTATGAAAAAATCTATTAAATCCGTCTTTGATAAATAACAGCCCTATTTTAAAAATCTATAATTATCTGAATGCATTAGCAAATAACGTATTGGTAGATCTAAGCAGTAATAGGGTTCACAAGTTAAGTTTAATCCGATCTTTGTGTCTGTTTTGAAGACACAAAGATCGTCTTAATTGTGACTATTTTTCTATTCTGTTCAGATTCAAACTTTAAAAAGCTAAAAACTGTAAAGCAAGATCAAACTAAACGGGCATATCTAAATCATCAAAACTTTCTAAGGTTTTTCCTGCATCAAGATGTTTTTGATAATATTCAAGTCGCACTTCATCCAATACTGTACTGGAAAGACCGACATTCCAATAACCAGTGACCTGTACATCTTTTTTAGGCAGCAATTTTTCTTCTATAAAAAACTGACGAATTGCTCTGGCTTCATTGCGTTCGCATGCAGCCCAAACGGTAATGTTATTCACCTGTTTAAATTGATAGGCCGCTTTAAGCAGCAGACCCATTTTCCCAGCTTGGTCTTGGCGTTCGCGAAGTAATAAATGCATCTGTACCTTTAAGCACTTAGGAAGGTATGTCAGGATCTGCGGCTCAGAACTCTCGATAAAAATATCAGCACTGCTCTCATCTGGCCAAAATTTTAGAATTGAATAAAGTGCTGGAAGGGCCGTTTCATCTGCAAACATGACAACATGTTTTTTCTCATTAAAATTTGGGACAAAGTGTGGTCTTGGCCCAATTAATTGAGTTTTTGTGCCTATTTTTGCCGTATGTACCCACTGCATAGCAGGACTTTCATCTTCATGTTCAATCAGATCTATTTCAACTTCATATTTGTCTCGATCAAATGAACGAATCGTATAAACACGGGTTAATAGGGTACTGTCAGCGGTTTGGGAAACCCCTAAGCGAACAGCTAAATTCGGCTTATCCCATAAATCAGGTTGATCAGTATCAATTTTTCCATATACACGGAGGATGCTTGGGAACGGTCTTGATATGGCTGTAATAGTCATTTCAATCTGTTCCAGATTTCTCATATGGTCATTTTGTTTCAGTATATTTTTATCATTCGAAATTTGATTTTGCGTCGTCATTATCAATTTACTCAACATTATTAAGTGAAATTTCACCCATTATGCATGATAATGATAATTATTTGCAATTAAATAATAAAAGCGACTTGAACTAGAGAACATGTTTGTTCTCTAGTTCAAGTATGCAATCCGTTAAGACTAAAACTTTTCCCGTATCCACCCATATGCCGCAGCGAAGGGTAAAGCTGTTCTGGCTAAATAAGGAACATGCCAAAGCCCACCATGATTAGCATTTTCCATAATGAGCTCCAGAGGGTGATCCAATGACTTTTCTGGATTGGTTGCGCTATCAGGATTGTTTAAGTCATGTACCCAAAGGGCCGCCATAATGGCATTGGTAGTTTCAGGGCTAAAGGTTTCGACCTTAAACAAATCAGCTCCTGAGAATGCTGCTTTAAGGATTGGATTTTTCACAACAGAATGGGTCGTGGTTGAAGGGGCGATATTAATCACCGTCTTTTGACCTCGTGCACGTGTACTGATAGCAAACCACTGTTGTAGTCGCTTAGCCAATGCATAATTTGGCCCTTGTTCAATCACCATACAATCAGAAATACCGTACTGTTGACCATTATCTGATTCAATCAGCTGCTTAATATTGGATTTGAAAAAATTGGATAAGGAAATATTGTGAATAGATCGGGTCAGTAACTTTTCTAAAATAGGACGTTGTTCAATTTTTTGTTGTATCGATTGCACCACAGCTTTAGGAATCGCATAGATATCTGTAGGCGTGAGCATGAACATAATGCTGCTGTCTGATTTTTGGCGACTTACTTGCTCCATGATGCTAATCATGGCGATCGAAACACGCACATGTTTTTCACCGTCTAAATATGCAATACCCGCTAAATCTAAAGTTTCAGCAAAAGTATTTAGCCAATTTGCAATCTCGGGTGTTTGAGTCAATAAATTCGCACCGAGCTGCTTTTCACCATTTGCCAAAGTGATTTGTGGCGCGATTAATGTGGCATTTCCTTGCTGAATGGTTTCAGTAATTTTGTCCCAGATTTTAGGTTGAGGTAGATCAATGGCAATAATATTGGCACGCCATTTTGCCAGCCAGCTAAGTGGGCCTGCTTCAGATGCAGCACCGAATAGCACCATAGTCCGTGTAGATAGATCAAACCATTCTGGATGAGCTTGTAGCAACCGCAATGCTTTTGCGTGGCTAGGCTCAATAATTCGTTGTGTTTCCCAACGATCGATTTGATCCAATAATGCTTGTCCCTGTAATTTTTTGCCATCAAAAGGAATGAACCATGGCTCAACAGTTGAAGGACCAGAACCTTTTAACACATAGTTTTCAAAAGGCTGATCAGTAATATTTAGCATCGCCTGTTCTAAAGAAGACTGTTGTGTCTCTCGATTGAATCTAAAAAGCTCTTTCGCGCTAGCTAATCCGTTTTGGGCAATCAATAAAGGGTGATGTACCGATGTAATTCCAGATTTAACCAGCTCTTCAAAGTAAATTGGATATTTCTTTCTCCAATTTTTTTCAGCCCTAAGTTGAGATGCATACGGAGAATCCACACTTTTAAGTGCGGCATATAAAATTTTCTTTGCTGTGTCCGTGGTACTAGGCTTATTTTTGCCAGATTTAATGGGGAATTGTATTCCATCAATTTTAGACTGTGATTTATTGCTCAATTCATTGCTCCCATTTTCTGAATCAAAAATTCAAAAACTAGCGTGGCTCTATGCTTTATTTAGTTTAAATTTCAGGATAAAGCGAAACAATGAAATACAAAATAGCGAAAAAACTGCAATTTTTAATGTTTTTAATATTCGGAGTAGGATATCAAAAAATGAGATAAATTATAAAAAACTAATAAATACAATTAACTATATTCTGTTTTTAGCTTTTCTTCCAATTCCTTAGATAGGTAAAATATTACTTCATGCACACTTAAGTTGTGTTAAACAAGCGTTATCACTCGCGTAATAATGTCCATATAATTTTAATTATTTAGCAGCTAAAAGCTTAAAATCAGTTTAAAGGATGATCCTTAAATAGTTGGACAATCCATTCAATAAAGACTTTTTGTCGTGGTGAAACCAGTGTCTTTGAAGGGTAGAGCAGAGAAACAGGCAGTGATGGCACAGCATAATTTTCAAGAATTTGACATAACGTTCCTTGCTTTAACTCTGGCGCTTGAGCGTATTGCGGGACTTGAATAATACCAAAATGCTGTTTAGCTGCTGAGGTATACGTATGTGCTCCATTAACTTGAATCATATAAGGCAAATCATATAATTCGGTTTGCTGTTGAACGATGAACTCAAGTGGTAATGGTTTCTGTCGAGCTGTTGAGTAGAAGCCAATCATGAAATGATCTTTGAGCTCTGATAAAAATTGTGGTGTGCCATATTTTTCTAAATATTCTGGGCTTGCCAAGGTAATTTGTTGAATATCTCCAAGATGCCTGACAATTAAATCACTGTTGTTGAGATGTCCAATACGAATCACGCAATCAATTCCTTCTTTTATCACATCGACATAACGGTCGCTTTCAGTCAGTTGCAACTGTATTTGAGGAAACTCACTGAGGAATTCATGCAGTTTGGGGATAATAAAATAGCTGGCAAAAATACCATGTACTTCTATTTTTAACGTTCCATGGGGTTTTGCATGTAGAAAATCATGATCCGATTCATTGATATAAGCGAGGATGTATTTACACCGCTCATAGTAAATTTCCCCTTCATCCGTGAGTCTAACCTGACGCGTGGTTCGAAATAACAAACGGGTATTCAACTGAATTTCTAATTGTTTAATGGCATCAGTTAAGGTAGAGCGAGGTAAATTCAGAATTTGAGCTGCCTTGGTAAAACTCTTCTGTTCTACAACCTGTATAAAAGCAGACATCGCATTTAATTTATCCATCACGCTTGCATCCTTTGTTCGGTTTATTCGGATAAAGATGTCAGAATTAGCTAGATTATCCAGACATATCTGAACAGTACCATACAACTCACTAGATGCTAAATTTCATTCAATGAGGCCATAAATGAGTACAACAGTTCATGCAAATCAGAAAAAAGTGATTTTAATTACCGGTGCTTCTCGAGGGATTGGTGCGTTTACTGCAAACCTATTAGCGCAGCAGGGTCATACCATCATCGTTAATTATGCCAATAATGATCAAGAGGCCAATGCTGTAGTCACAAAGATCCTAGCATTTGATGGAACAGCATCTTGCTTTAAAGCAAATATCAGTCAATCAAATGAAGTGACAAGACTATTTGATTATGCAGTTCAAACTTATGGACGAGTAGATGTATTGATTAATAATGCAGGAATTATGCAATTAAATAGAATTGAGCAGATTGATGATGAAAGCATTGACCAAATTTTGGCAATCAATCTTAAAGGTCCTGTATATGCCATGCGAGAAGCTGCTAAGCGACTGACTCATGGCGGTAAAATTATTAATTTATCCAGTAGTGTTGTTGGAATGAAACTTGAAGGCTACGGTATGTATACCGCTTCAAAAGCAGCAATTGAATCATTAACGGCTATTCTAGCCAAAGAGTTAAGGGGTAAAAATATTACCGTGAATGCAATTGCACCTGGACCGACGGTAACAGAACTTTTTCTTGAAGGTAAAAGTGATAAGTTGCTTGCTCAACTGAGTAAAGCCGCGCCGTTAGAACGTCTAGGTCGCGTAGAAGATATTGCTGCAGTTTTGGATTTTGCGGTCAACGAAGGAAGTAACTGGGTGAATGCCCAAGTGCTTCGAGTAAATGGTGGGATTATATAAATTGAATTCATTTAGCCGAAACTTAATGCTCTTATGCTTCGGCTAAATTATTTATTAGATGTATAAATCCATCAATAGACGGAAGAATGGCGGCTAATCCATTATTTTAGAAGCAACAATAGCAGAGCTAGCTGCAATATTTATAGGAAAAAGAACAAGACAAGGCTCGAGTTAAAGAGCACTTCTCAAAATATAAAATAATGAAATGATACAATGCCTTTCCACAATGATGGGTTTAACTAAAAATATCGCAGATATGTTGCAGAAATGCTTGTTCAATCTGTGAAAATTGGGAATACTCAAGCCCGTAAAATTCGGGCTGTAAAATTATCTTTTGGGGTTAGGCAACTATTGTGAAAACGTATCCATTTTCTCGTTTACAAAAAGCATTACTGGCGGTTGGTTCATTTTCATATCTAGGACTAAGTCCTGCCTTTTTACATGCTGAGGAACCTCAAAGGCTTGAAACAATCACTGTAACCGCTGAAACCATACCAACGATCTATTATCAACCAAAAGTAAACTTATCGGGTTTTACACAACAACAGCTTGCTGAAATTCCAGCATCAATCAGCACAGTAACTGCGGCACGGATTGCAGATCAACATGCTAAAACATTAACAGACATTATCAAGAATGATGCAGCGGCAGGCGATGGCTATGCGCCAATTGGTTATTACCCAAATATTGTCATGCGTGGTTTTGCCTTAAATTTGGGCTCTAGTTATTTACTGAATGGTAACTTGCTGCGCGGTGAGCAAAATGTTGCGCTTGAAAACAAAGAACAAGTTGAAATTTTAAAAGGTATCAGCGCAATTCAAAGTGGTATGTCTACTCCGGGTGGTGTCGTCAACTATGTAAGCAAGCGACCAAAAGATATTCGTTCACTGACGCTTGAAGTAGACAGTCATGGTGGTAATCGCGTAGCAACCGACCTTGGCGGTTTATTTGGTGAAGATCAGCAGTATGGCTATCGTATCAATCTGGCCAATGAAGAAATCCATCCCTATGTTGAACATGCAGATGGAAAACGTTTGTTTGGTTCTTTGGCTTTAGATTGGAAAATTTCAGACCGCTCAAAACTAGAGTTTGATCTCGAGTCTCAACGTCAACGCCAACGATCAGTACCGGGTTACCAGTTACTAGATGGTAAAACTGTGCCTACAGGTGTTGACTGGAATCGTTTGCTTGGTTATCAAAGCTGGAGCAAACCCGTCACCAATGAAAGCCTAAATGCAGGCTTAAAATATACCTATCAAATCAATAATAACTGGGCGACCAATCTCAGCGCTTCTCAAAGTCGGGTCGTGGTCGATGATTATTCTTCATTCGCATGGGGCTGTTATACAGATGCATGTCAAACCAAAGGGAGTACTTTTGACGAAAATGGTAACTACGATATTTATGACTATATAAATCCTGACGATAGCTATTTAACCAACCAATTTAAAGCTGGACTAAATGGCACATTTAATACAGGAGCTTGGCAGCATAAGCTCAGTTTAGAATTATCACATAGCTACAAACGTCATGCGCAATATGATGCTATATTCCGAGACCCTGAATTAACAGGAAATATTTATAATGATCCTAAAGCATATACACCAAGTGAAAAAGCTTTAGGCAATCATTACACATCATTAAAGAGCCAACAAACGGCCTTAAATTTACTCGACCAAATTGATTTTAATCACGAATGGTCAGTTATTGCTGGTGGGAAATTACTGCATTTAAATGAAGATGCTTATGATGCTGAAGGGCATAAAATTAGAGATACTAATTTTAATCGCTTCTTGCCACAGTTTGCATTGATGTATCAACCTTGGGAACTTACGCATGTGTATGCGTCTTACGCCAAAGGTTTGAGCGATGGAACTCAAGCACCTGCTTATGCTACAGGCAATCCTGATAAAGGGATTGAAGGCAATGCTTATGCAACTCTGGCTCCGTTGCATTCAACTCAGTATGAAATAGGGATTAAACAGCAGTGGAAAAATTTACTTTTCACGGCAGCCGTATTTGATTTAAAACAAGACAACCAATATACCAATTCAGATAATTACTATCTTACAGATGGCAAGCGACATAATCTTGGCTTAGAGCTTGGGGCACAGGGTCGTTTAGGACAAAGTTTAGATATTACATCGACTTTAGCCCTCATACGTTCACGTTTAAAAGATATACAGGTTAACGAATATCAAGGTCATCAAACTCAAAATACACCTGCTGTGCGTTTTGCGAGTTATCTGTCTTACCAACTTCCACAAGTTGATGGCTTACGTTTATTGGGGGGGATGCAATACAGCAGTAGTAAATATGCAGAGAAAACAGGCACCGTGAAAGTGTCTGGTTATACTGTATTTAATGTAGGTACGGCGTATAATTTCCGTGCTAATGGTTATGATAATACACTCAGACTGAACGTAGATAACTTATTTAATAAAAAATACTGGCGAGATGTTGGTAATTTTGCTGGGGATGATTACTTATTTCTTGGTGCACCTCGCACAGCACAGTTTTCATGGAGCGTTAATTTCTAACTTACTATAAAATATAGACATTCTCTTTATCTATTAAAGATAAACCGAATATTTTGAAAAGACCAGTTAAGCTATTAGCTGGTCTTTTTCTTTAATGCTATACAAAAATAATCTTTATCAGTGTTTCAATAAGTATGAAATATCACGTAAATTCAATATTTTTGTTTTATAAATAGAACAATTCGTCTTAATAATACTGCTGTGTTCCTTTTCTTAATTTGCAATATTAATCCTGTGTTCAGAAAACATCGATAAACAAGGAAATTTAATATGAGCCATTCAAATTTAGAACTATTGACTGCACAAAACTGCCAAATTATTTTTATCGACCATCAGCCGCAAATGGCATTCGGCGTACAGTCGATTGATCGCCAAGTACTAAAAAACAATACAGTCGGTTTAGCAAAGGCCGCTAAAGTTTTTAATATTCCAAGCATCATTACGACTGTTGAAACAGAAAGCTTTTCAGGCCATACCTATCCCGAACTCTTAGATGTATTTCCTCAAGCACCATTATTAGAACGTACTTCAATGAACTCTTGGGATGATCAGAAAGTGCGTGATGCCTTAGCAAATAATAAACGCAAAAAAGTAATTGTTTCAGGCTTATGGACAGAGGTATGTAATAACTCATTTGCTTTAAGTGCGATGCTCGAAGGCGGTTATGAAATTTACATGGTTGCAGATGCTTCGGGCGGAACCAGCAAAGAAGCACATGACTATGCAATGCAACGAATGATCCAAGCGGGTGTCATTCCAGTGACATGGCAACAAGTTTTACTTGAATGGCAACGTGATTGGGCAAAACGTGATACTTACAATGCAGTAATGGATATTGTTCGGGAACATTCAGGTGCTTATGGCATGGGTGTCGACTATGCATATACCATGGTACATAAAGCAGCAGAACGGACCACTTCACCACACGAAGTATTGGCACCGATTGCAGCGAAATAATTAAAAATTGTGGAGGAATGATATGCCTCCACGACCTAAAACTGAAAATAATAAGGCTAGGCTCGGAGGGAATGACGGATGTCAGACGTTCAATTGATTTTAAGAAATGCCAAAATAACCACCCTTGATGAACAGAGTTCAGAAGCGCAAGCGATTGCAATTGCTGATGGAAAAGTTGTAAAAACGGGCAGTGATGATGACATCATGCGCTTATCAAACAGTACAACCAAAGTGATTGATTTAAATGGCCGTCGAGTAATTCCAGGTTTAAATGATAGCCACTTGCATATTATTAGAGGTGGTTTGAACTACAACATGGAGTTGCGTTGGGAAGGTGTTCCTTCACTTTCAGATGCATTAAGACTGTTAAAAGAGCAAGCAGAGAATACACCAGCACCACAATGGGTTAGAGTCGTGGGCGGTTGGACTGAATTTCAGTTTGTGGAAAAAAGAATGCCAACACTGGAAGAGTTGAATCGAGCAGCGCCAGATACCCCCGTATTTGTCTTACATCTTTATGCCAGCGCGATGTTGAATCGCGCAGCACTTGATGTGCTGGGCTTTAATAAAGATACACCAGACCCACCAGGTGGAAAGATTGAGAGAAATGAGAGGGGTGAGCCGACAGGACTACTTCTCGCGACACCATCCGCAATGATTCTCTATTCTACTTTAGGAAAGGCACCAAAACTGCCGCTTGAAGATCAGGTCAATTCTACACGTCATTTTATGCGTGAACTCAATCGTTTAGGCATTACCTCCGCAATTGATGCGGGAGGTGGTGGTCAAAATTATCCTGATGATTATGAGGTGATTCAGTCTCTGCATAATCATGATCAAATGACAGTTCGGATTGCTTATAACCTATTTGCGCAAAAAGCAGGAGAAGAACTTGATGATTATAAAAAATGGACGGAGATGATATTCCCTGGTGATGGCGATGAATTACTGAAGGTAAATGGCGCAGGGGAAAATCTGACATGGTCAGCTGGAGACTTTGAAAATTTCTATGAACCACGACCAGATTTACCAGAAAATATGGAAGCTGAGCTAGAAAGCATTGTTGAGTTGTTGGCTGAAAAGAAATGGCCATTCCGCATTCACGCCACCTATGATGAAAGTATTAATCGCTTATTGAATGTCTTCGAACGCGTCAATGGTAGACAGCCTTTTGCGACGCGTTTCATTATCGACCATGCTGAAACTGTTTCAGATCGAAATATTGAGCGGATTGGTGCTTTGGGTGGGGGTATTGCGATTCAACATCGTATGGCCTATCAAGGAGAGATCTTTGTTCAGCGTTATGGTTTGGACGCTGCAAAATCGACTCCACCTGTGAAAAGAATGCTGGAGTTAGGCGTGCCTGTTGGTGCAGGTACCGATGCTACACGTGTTGCTTCATATAATCCGTGGGTCTGTTTAAGTTGGTTAAGTACAGGCAAAACAGTGGGTGGTTTACCACTTTATGATGAACAAAATCTATTAGACAGAACAACAGCGTTAAAGCTCTGGACCAAAGGCTCTGCATGGTTCTCTGGAGAACATCAGCATAAAGGTGCGTTAAGTTCAGGTGAGCTTGCCGACCTGATAGTGCTTTCAGATGACTACTTTGCTGTGGACGATAATGAAATTCAGTGGATTGAGTCTGTTCTGACAGTGATGAATGGCAAAATTGTCTATGCAGGGGCAGAATTTAAGAATCAAGATCCATCGATTCCACCAGCATCACCAGATTGGTCACCAGTCAAACGTTTTGGTGGGCAATGGCGACGGTCAGAAAATCGCAATGCACCTTCGTTATCACCGTTACAAAGTAGCTCGGCAGCGTGTGCGTGTTCTAGTAGCTGTGGTATGCATGGGCATAGCCATGCATGGATGCTGGATGTGCCCATTAATGACAAAGACAAAAAGTCTTTTTGGGGTGCATTGGGCTGTTCTTGTTTTGCTTTTTAACTTGGATCCGCAGATAGATTTCACTTTATTTTAAGTGAAATCTAGGGAAAAGCACGATGAAAATGTATTTGATCTCTTTAGCTGCTGGGCTTTTGGTCGGTGTCATATATTACTTGTTGAATGTTAAGTCACCAGCACCACCGTTAGTGGCATTGTGTGGCCTGTTAGGAATGGTGATCGGTGAACAATTACTTCCTGCGCTAAGAAATTTAATCAGTTGAAATTTAGCCGAATATAGGCTTGTTTTTTAGGAATTAGAAGATGGATGAGATTATAAAAAAACAGCCCTTGAGCTTATGGGATAGTTGTCGAGATCCTGTATTACTCACTGTCGTAGGCGGTGCAATCGATACCATAGGTTTTATTGCACTATTCGGCTTTTTCACTGCACATGTAACAGGAAACTTGGTACTGGCTGGGGCAGCATGGGTGAGTGGTGGGTCGGGTATCTGGATTAAACTTGCTGCGATCCCATTGTTCATTGTGACAGTGGCGATCACCAAATATTGTATCGATCGTAGTGCTCAAAAGAGTAAGACGCTAAGTTATCTATTTCTTGGTGAAGCCATTTTTTTAACGGGCTTTATGCTCTCTGGGCTTTATTTCGAGCCGTTCAACAATGCAAATAGTCTCACAGTCGCACTTACAGGTGGTCTGGGTTTAATTGCCTTGGCAATTCGAAACACATCAAGTAAAACGCTAATTAAACACATTAGTCCAAGTACAATGATGACAGGAAATACCACCCAGTTAGGGATCGATATTTCAAATTATATGAGACAGACCAGTCCTGAAAATAAACGGAAATTGTTGCAAAGTTTAAGCATTGTTGTTGGTTTTATTGTGGGTGCATTTTTGGGCGCGATTCTTTATGTTTACCTCGATTTTTGGAGTGTCGCTTTCTTTATCATTCCTGTGCTTTATTTGGCTTATCTTGCAGCTCATCATCGTTTTGTTCAACCTGAAACATAAACGGACAGAGTTAGTGCTTTGTTGTTGAATCGTGATGTATGAGGTGGTATCGCATGGTAATCAATAGAAAAACGCTAATAAAGGGCATTGTTTTGCTTTGTCTCTTTTACAGCTTATCTGCCTGTCAGCTCGTCAAACTTCAACAACGAAGCTTAAGTGCATCCTTAACCGATAAAACTCAAAGCATCTTAACGAGACCTCAATTAAGTGATTCCTCACAAAATACCTTGCTTCTGGCTGGTATTCCAGCCAATGAATGTATCAATCAGCCCGATAGATGTATACAGACTTTAGAAAAAAAACTAACTGATAATAATGAACAGCGTTATGCTGCAGCCAGTGAAGTGTATTTGGCTCAGGCTTTACGGTTAAGTGAAGAAAAAAGATGTCATGTATCGTTGTTGGAAAGACAGCATTCAACGAAACAAAATCAGTGTTTAGATCAAGTACTGACTTTACTTGATCGAAGTATCCGTTTTAGCTATGCCTATTTATTCGAAACGCAACACACACCTCAACAGCGTATTTTTGATCAGAGGCAAACGCAGGTTCGGCTTTTTTATAACGTGGCACTTTCACGACTGATCACGACGGCTTATTTACGCTATCAATTCACTCAGTTTCCAAAACAATTACTCATTAATCAGCATCGTTATTCTTTTAATTTCGATGATTATCCAGAATTAGCAACGACAGATATTCAATTACTGCAGTCGAGCTACAATATGCGTTTTTCTGGATTTTACAGTGTCAATCGTCGAGATGGCTTTGGTTCTGAATTTGTGTTGGTTGCAAAGAATAAGCAGCCATTCAACTCAGATTATGTTTATGATCCAGAAACCTTTTATGCCGCTCAGGAAAATCCATATATTCACACAGCAAGATATTTATCTGTTACTGCTGTAGCACAACCATTGAAACAGACCCAAGTTGAAGATTTACTTCAAGATGCTGCATTAGAAATCAAGCTGATTGATCCTTTTCACCATGATGAGGTTCAGGTCGCGGGTGGGAATTATTTATTGACAGCGAATTATTCAGCACCATATGGTCTTTGGTTAGCAGAAAATAACTTAGGTGGTACAGGCTACAAGAGCTTGATCGATCGTAAAGAACAGTTGAGCATGCCACATTTATTCATGTTGGAGCCGTATCAAGCGAATAAAAAAATTATTATCTTTGTCCATGGCTTAGCAAGTAGTCCCGAAGCATGGATTACTCTGACGAATGATATTTTAGGGGATGATAACTTACGTAAGCAATATCAGGTTTGGCAGGTTTTCTACTCTACCAACATGCCGATTTTAGAAAGCCGCGCCCAGATTTATGCCTTGTTGAAACAGGCATTTTCAATGCATGATCCTAAAGATGCTGCAATGTCGGACGCTGTTCTGATTGGACATAGTATGGGTGGTATTATTAGTCGTCTGATCATGGGGCAGGGTGATATCCGTCAGCAGGCTGTTGAAGCCATCAATAATGAAAAAGCACATGATTTTATTTTCTCACCCGCTGTCAGTAAGCGCTTTATCTTCCGCCCAATTGATCAAATTAACCGTGTGATTTTTATTGCAACACCCCATAAAGGTACTGCCTATGCAGATCGCTGGTTTACACTCGCGTTACGCAAAGTTATTCATTTACCCAGCAAGTTTTTAACTGCAGCCGAGGTTGCGGTCAAAGAAAAGAAGATTGATTTACATCAGATGAAAAATAATCTTTCCTCAGGCATCATTGAAAATGGACCAAGTGATTTAAGCTATCAGTCCAAATTTATGAAAATGAGTCAGGATGTTCAACTAATAAAGGGTTTAGCGTACCATTCAATCATTGGTAATCTCACGCAAAGCCAAGACCCTAATAAAATGACAGATGGTATCGTGCCCTATACCAGCTCACATTTAGAGGGGGCATTATCTGAAAAAATAATTCAAGGTGGGCATTCGATTCAGGAAAAACCAGAAGCGATTTTGGAGTTAAGACGAATTTTAAAATTACATGCGAAACAGCATCCCTTGCCACAATGATGATTTAGAGTCCAACAATTTGATAATGGGAACAGTAGTCTCTAAATTTTAGTCATCTCTTAAGATTGCTTCCCCTGTACGCGGATTGGTGAGGGTCACATTTTCTAAGGCACGAATCAGCCAAGACTCTTGCTGCTTGGTCAATACCGCAAGAATCAAAGTATCTACCTGATGCGGACCTGCTGGATGGGTAGTGCCGGCGGTTAATCTGCTCCAAAAATGGATAATCACCACATCATCGGTAATTGGACTCAGCTCTATGATTTCATTCTGAAGCGTCGAATCGCGATAGATGGTTTCATGAATAGGACGATGTAAGGCAACAATTTCTTCTATACCTTTTACATAGTGCCCAAAGCGATTTACAAAACTTGCATCCTCACAAAATAGCGAGGCAAACGCAGCCATATCGTGCTCATTCCAAGCCATTTGAAATAAATATGGGATTTGTTTTGGGGCAGTTGCTTTAGCCATGATCTTTTCCTTAGCTCAATCCCTTGATCAACGCACTGATCGTCATTTCTTTTAAGGTATTCGGATTCCCCCAAGGATATTCTGGAATACCAATCAGACTTAAAGTAATCCCTAACATACTACAGAGTAGAACGTTCTTGATTTCGTTTGCATCACCTGCACGTATTTCACCACGGACTTGTGCTTCCTTAATTGCACGCGTGTAAATTTCTAATTGGGGAACTGCTTGTGAAGCATCGACAAAATAATGTTCCTCAGCATTCTGTGGATGATCTTCAATCAAAAAAATTGCTCTGCAATCATTCGGTCGATTCAACCAAAAATCAACCTGAGCAGTACACAGCTTTTCTAGTCGTTTTGATTCAGGACTGCAGTTGTAACATTCTTCCAGTTCAAGCATTAAATCTAAAAAAATCACTTCCCAAATATGGTGCAGTAACTGTCTTTTACTTGGAAATAAGGTATAGAGCGTTGCGGGTAAACAGTCTGCTTGGGCTGCAATTTTACGCATAGATACACCTTCGTATCCATGTGCTGCAAATAGGTCTCTGGCCGCCTGAATAATTACATTTCGATTGGCTTCGATTTGTTCCTGACTGCGCGGAGGACGTCCACGGCGGGGGGCTTTTGTTTGATTATTTTCCATAGCTATTGATTTTAGTGAACACGTTCCATAAAATCAAATTTAATTTTAATGAACGCGTTCATTAAAATATGGATGATAATTTTAATAGCAGGAAATAATGATGGATACTCAAACAACTGAAAAAATGTGGGATGTAATCGTGATCGGTGCTGGTTTAGCAGGTTTAAAAGCAGCACTGGAATTAAAGAAAGCGGGTAAAGATGTATTGCTTTTAGAAGCGCGTGATCGTGTCGGTGGGCGTTCAAAGGCTGGAGAGATCTATGGAGAAACCATTGATCTGGGTGGGCAGTGGGTTGGTCCGCAACAAAAACTGTTATTGGCACAGGCACAAGAACTGGGTGTCAAAACCTATCCTCAATTTATCAAAGGCGCGAGCTTGGTTAGTCGTAATGGTTTAGTCAAATCATATCGCTCCAATATCCCAAAGCTGCCAATTGCTTCACTGCTTGAAATTGCGCTGCTTGAACGTCGTTGGAATAAAGAAGCTCAAACATTGCCGAATGGTGAACCTTGGTTAGCAGCACATGCAAAGCAATGGGATGCGGAGTCGGTTGAAAGTTGGCTGTTAAAGCATGTACGTACAGACGGTGCGCGAGACTTTATGCGAACCATCGTAGGGGCACTCTTCTGTTGTAATACCTCTCAATTGTCCTATCTGTTTTTCCTCGAATATTTTAGACAAGGGCATGGACTTGAAGTTCTCATCTCAACTGAAGGTGGAGCGCAGCAAGATAAATTCATCGGTGGTGCATGGCAAATTTCCAAACTGATTGCAGATCAATTACAAGACCATTTAATCTTAAATTCACCTGTTTTAGCTGTTGAGCAGCATGCAGATCATGTCAAAGTTGTGTGTAGAACCCAAAGCTATAAGGCAAAAAATATCATCATTGCCACACCGCCTGTACTTGCATCCAAAATTCATTACACACCACCGCTACCTACAAAGCGTGAACGCTTATTACAAAGTATGACCATGGGTGCTGTGATCAAAGTCCATTTGGCCTATAGCAACGCTTTTTGGAAGCAACAAAACTTAAATGGTGCTGTGGTTGCGACAGATCGAGCTGTGAGCGTTGTGTTTGATCAATCTCCAGAAGGAGCAAATCATGGTGTCTTACTGGGCTTGATCGAAGGTGATTATGCAATTGAATTAAGTTCGCTGGATGTTGAAGCACGTCATCAACGGGTCATTGCAGATTTTGTTTATTACTTTGGCCAACAAGCAGCACATCCTTTGGAGTATGTGGAACAAGACTGGCTCACTGAAGCGTGGTCTCAAGGGGGATATGTTGCACATATGCCACCAGGGGTGATGACCACTTATGGTGATTGTATCAGACAGCCTGTCGATCGAATTCATTGGGCGGGTACAGAAACGGCGACTGAATGGAGTGGCTATCTAGATGGTGCTTTACAGTCAGGTATACGCGCTGCCAAAGAAATTATTTACAAACAGACCTTAGGTCTGTGATTGTTCAGTAGACACCTTGAATTACATGACCTTCATTCTGATGAGTAAGGAATAAATATGCGGTCTCAACAGTTTCTAAATAGAATTAACTATGAATTGCAAAATCGTGCCTTTGCGCTTATCGCAATTGCACGTATCGCCAATCGCGTACAGGGAACACAAGAATATATTTTCTGGAGTGCCTATGAAAGTTTAGAACGATTCAATACGCCACATTATTTTGCATATGCAGAGAAGTTAGGCCTCGATGCAACACCATCTTTTTTGACTAAGGCAAAAGCATCACTGATTAGTTCAACGCCATCTTTCTTATTGGGTGAATTACTTAAACTGGTTTATGCAAAAACCAAAGTTTATATGGAGGATTTAAAACAAGTCCATGCTCAAGGAACGGAAGCAGATCGTGAGTTTCTAGACTATATGCTTGCACAAGAGCAAGTTCAAATAGAATTGATGGAACTGGCAATCAAAAAACAATATCGTGAAATTCCGCCTAAAATTGAGCAGTTTATCCAGCACTATCGAGATAAGAAACTGGTTTAGAGCATGTTTTATTCTTATGAGTTGAAAGTAAATCGTCCTATAGCTGCATCGATATAGGACGATTAAACAAATAAAATGGCTAAATCATTAAACGCACACCATTATTTAGATTCGGACTTTGTCATATATTTCTTTCGCAGCTGAAGTGATTGCTAACATATGAATAGCGCCATGAATCATGCCTTCTAACAAATGGAAGTTCACATTAACACCAGCTTCTCTCAATTTCTCTGCATACTTTTCACCATCATGTCGAAGTGGATCGTATTCACATACAAAAATTGTGGCATCAGGTAAGCCTTGTAATGAATGCGCAAGCAAAGGGCTGACAAGCTCATTTACTTTGTCTGCCTTAGCATTAACATATTGATCCCAACAATACGCCATGGTCGCCGTCGTTAAACCAAAGCCCTGTGCATATGTTTGATAAGAAGCGTTACTCATGGTGGCATCTAATGCTGGGTAGAACAGCAGTTGATGACTGATTTTAATATCAGGATGTTGTTTTGCCAGTAGGCAGGCCACTGCTGCGATATTTGCTCCAGCACTGTCTCCACCCACTGCAATACGATTTTTATCAAGACCAAATACCGAAGCATTTTCCTGAATATAAGACAATGCAGTAAAAAAATCGGTTAATGGTATTGGGAATTTAACTTCTGGCGCTAAACGATAGTCGACGGAGAATATCACTTGCACCATTGATTCAGCCAATAAACGACAAGCACGGTCCCATGCATCTAGGCTGCCAAGACACCATCCACCACCGTGAGCAAACACCATCGCTGGACGTTGTTGCACATGTTCTAAAACATAAGGAACATAAACACGAACTTCAATTTCTGCTTGATCCTCAGTCATCACCCTAAAGCTGTGTTGATAAGATGAGTCTTGTTCAACGCCTTGTTGTTGGATAATCGATTGATTTACCTGTGCTCTTAGTTCATCCAATGTGTTTGCAGCGGGTAATGCAGACTGAGACTTAAGCCAATTTTCGATTTCAATACGTAACGTCATCTTGCTTTTTCCTGTTGTAAAAAATTAAGAATCAATGAACAAAATATTTCTGGTTGTTCTTCCATAATGAAATGACCACAATCTTTGACAATCGCACTGGATAACTGAGTACTCACTTTTTTCATGGTTTCATAAGGTGCATCATTTGTTGCATGCTCTGCACCAATCGCGAATACGGGCATATCTAAAGTCTTAGCTTCCCTTAGTTTATTCTGACGAATAGTTTCAGGGATGGCGCGATAGTAATTAAAACCTGCTGTTAAACGTCCTGAAACCTTATAAGCCTCTATATAGGTTTCAGTGGCAACTTTATCTTGATGCCATGACCATTTATCAAAAATATAATTGAGATAAGTTTCTTCCCGACCCATCACTAAAGCTTCAGGCAAATCGCTAATCTGATTAAACATAAAATGCCAGAGAAAAATATTCTGTTCAGGTGGAACAAAAATTGGGGGCGGTGGTGCTAAACCCGGAATTACAGCTTCTGTGACCGCAAGACGAGTGACGGATTCAGGGAAATCGCAGGCGAGTGCATAGCCAACCCACATCCCGATATCATGCCCAATAACGGCATAGCGATGATGTCCAAGTTCAGACATCAGACTCGATAGAATGGCTGCAATATGTCCAGTATCATAATGACCATCCAATGGAGCTGAATATCCAGTTCCAGGTGGATCAACCGCAATCGCTTGATAACCATGCTGAGCCAACTCAGCCATGACGTGTCGCCATGCATACCATGTTTGAGGCCACCCCGGAATCAGTAAAACAGCGGGGCCATTGCCTGCGGATACGTAATGTAATTTTTTAGCTTCAATATGGATGTAGTGATGATTAAATTGATTTGATAATTTTTCAGTGTGCGTCGTCATCATTATTTCTCGTTCTACGCTTAAATGCCCAATAATTGGTTGATTTGTGATTGATTTACGGGCGCAGCAGCAAAGTCATCAAATATTTTATCGGTCACATGGATAATATTTTGTTTAATAAATTCAGCACCTTCTCGTGCGCCATCATCTTTATTTTTTAGACAACATTCCCATTCCAACGTTGCCCAACCCTGATAGTTGTTATGTGCTAATTTTGAAAAAATCGATTTAAAATCAACTTGACCATCACCTGTAGAGCGGAAGCGGCCAGCTCGATCTCCCCAATTTTGATAGCCACCGTACATGCCTTGACGACCTGTCGGTGTGAACTCGGCGTCTTTTACATGGAACATACGAATGAAGTCCTTGTAGATATCTAGGTATTCTAAGTAGTTCAGTTGTTGAAGAATAAAATGGCTAGGATCAAACAAGATCTGACAACGTGGGTGATGATTGGTGCGTTCTAAAAACATTTCAAAGCTAATCCCATCATGAAGATCTTCACCAGGATGAATTTCATAGCAAAGATTGACACCGTATTCATCACAGGCATTTAAGATCGGAGTCCAACGGCGAGCAAGTTCATCAAAAGCTGTTTCGATTAGCCCTTCAGGACGTTGCGGGAAGGGAAAGATATAAGGCCATGCTAAAGAACCAGAGAAAGTTCCCATCTCATGTAACCCTAGACGCGCAGACGCTTGAACCGAAGCGAACATCTGTTGTTCAGCCCATCGGGTTCTTTCTGTTGGTTTACCATGCAAATATGAGGGTGCAAAACCATCACATAAAGCGTCATAAGCAGGATGAACCGCCATTAACTGACCAAAAATATGCGTGCTTAACTCACTAATTTGTAAACCGTTTTGATCTAAAATACCTTTGATCTCATCACAATAACTCTGACTTTCCGCTGCTAAATTGACATCAAATAATCGTTTATCCCAAGCAGGCAGTTGAACAGCCTTGAAGCCATTGTCCGCAACCCATGCTGCAATACTTGCTAAATTGTTGAATGGAAAAATATTATCACTGAACTGCGCGAGATGAATACTTGGCCCTTTGATTGTTTGCATCTTTGAAACTCAATTGGTTGTCGATCGACAAACAATAGGCTGAATATTATTTAAAAACAACTTATTTTTTCAAATGAATGTCGATAATTGGGTTTGGATACAACAAATCATATTGATTTATTTGCGAAAAATATTATTCCGATTAATAATAAAAAACACTAAATTTGAAAAAAGAAGCACTATGGCGGGTCGACCAAGAGAGTTTGATAGAGAAAAAGCGTTGGTCAAAGCACGGGATTTTTTCTGGCAGCATGGCTATGAAGGAACATCCATGTCAGATTTAGTTGAGGTTTTGGGTATTGCTTCAGCGCGTATATACAAAGCATTTGGTTCAAAAGAAGCGCTTTTCAGAGAGGCGGTTAAACATTACGAAGAACATGAAGGTGGCTTTGCAGTCAAAGCATTGCAGCAGCAAAATATCAAAGCGGTAATGACCCAATTATTTCAAGAAGCGATCAAGTTATACACTCAAACAAATCATGCGTATGGTTGTATGGTTGTTTCTTCGGCAAGTGTATTAAGTGAAGAAAATCAAGGACTTCTCGTCTGGATGAAACAGCAGCGTATTCAGCGTGTTGAAGGTCTAATTCAACGTTTTGAGCAAGCTAAACTGGATGGTCAACTGCGGGATGATGCCGATCCTGAACAATTAGGGCAATATTATGGGCTGGTTTTACATGGCTTATCTGTACAGGCAAGAGATGGTTATTCAGAACAAGTGCTATTATCAAACATCAGCTTGGCACTTAAAAATCTAGATCAATATTTGGTAAAACCTTAGCAAATTAATAGCAGTCTATACTCGCCGTCTTTCTCAGCAGGTGCTCGGTGCACACATGGTGGGACTTGTTGCGTTGGATGATCAACTGCTAAACGCCAAAGATGTCCTACGCCTAAATTCACTGGGTTTACATCTGGCTTAGGTTGATAATGCAAATCAAAGAAATACTCTGAGAGGAACGTTTCAAACTCAGCATCTGGACCATTATATAATTTCTTGAGTTTGTCTCTTATTTCTGGGATCAAAATCTTTTGCTCAACTTGATCATGAGCCAGAATATCACTTGCAGGACCATAATACGTACATAAAAAAGTATCTGTTTCGATAGGTGATCGATCCACATGATATGAATATACATCGGTTGAAATGAAATCGAGGTCTTCGTCACGCTCATAACTTTTAAGTAAATTTAGGCACGGCGATGCGCCTAAATCAGTCAGTAGCTGTATATCAGTTAATATCCTTTCTCTTGCAAAATCGCCTTTTTCTGAAAGTTGTAATGCCAAAATATTCTCAACAGAAACCTCTGTAATATTCTCTTTTAATTCAAGTTTATTCACAACTTCTTCAAAATCACCAACCAAATTTCTATACCAGCAAAGGGCATTCATATCACCTTGAAAATGGCTATTGATAAGCTCAGAAAAACTAGAAACCGTTTTAATTTGGGTATTGTCAGAAAAGGGATTTTTCATATCAGAATTAAAAATAGATCATAGCTCATTATACAAGTAACTTTAGAGAAATGTCGTATGTACATTTATATTCAGTAAGCTTAACTCTTATTTAATGGTTTTGATTTATGCTATTGATTTTTTAATAATTTATTTTGGTAAGTGATTTTATATATATTCTAGATAATTGAATAAACAAATGGGATTTTCATTAATCTGCAATGTAATCGGCACAAAATAAACAATGGAAAAATTTACGTCTAATCGCGTATTAGAAAAATCACTTTTTATAAAATATAGAGTAACTCATGACTTCTATGCATGCACTAACAAATGGTCAGGAACACTGTTTGGAAACTTATATAAATCGAGAGTTATCATTATTAGAGTTTCATAAACGAGTGCTTGCACAGGCAAAAGATGATGGGCATCCACTACTAGAACGCCTTAATTTCTTAATTATTTTTTCTCGCAATCTGGATGAGTTTTTTGAAATCCGTGTTGCAAGCCTAATACAACAAATGAATTTGTCGACTCAGACGGTAGGGCCCGAAGGAACCGCTCTCACGGACGTATTACAACAAATTTCTAAAGTCGTTCATGAGGCAGTTGAACAACAATACAAAATATTAAACCATTCCATTCTCCCTCAATTGCAAGGTCATGGAGTTCATTACATCCAGTATGCTGACATACTAGAAAAGCATAAGGCATGGATTAAAGATTATTTTTTTAATGAAGTACAACCCGTTGTCACACCGATTAGTTTAGATCCTGCACATCCATTTCCTCGATTGGTCAATAAAAGTTTGAATTTTATTGTGACTTTAGAAGGAAAAGATGCATTTGGACGAGAAATTGATTTAGCTATCGTACCAGCACCAAGATCATTACCTCGACTGGTCAAATTACCACATCAAATTTCAGGTAATTCAGAACATTACATTTTACTCTCTGCAATTATTCAGGAACATATAGCGGATTTGTTCCCGGGGATGAAAGCAACGGGATGCTATCAATTTCGTGTCACACGTAATGCCGATTTAACCGTATCAGAAGATGTTGAAGACTTGGCGATTGCGCTCAAAGGAGAATTATCAGCAAGACGTTTTGGACGCGCCGTTCGATTAGAAGTCAATAAAAACTGTCCTGAGCATATTGCCGATTATCTATTGGAACAATTTGAGTTAGAAAAAGAACATTTATATTTTGTTGATGGTCCTGTCAATCTGGCTCGTTTCATTTCCAATTTCGATTTACCAGAATTACGATTCCAACCTTACCAACAAAAAATCCCAAAAGCGCTCTATACCAAAAAGCCAATTTTTGATGTGCTGCAAGCAGGCGATGTGTTGTTACACCATCCATTTGATAGCTTTGCTCCTGTGATCAAGCTGCTCAGAGACGCAGCCTATGATCCCAAAGTACTTGCGATTAAACAAACGTTGTATCGGAGTGGTGCAGACTCTGAGATTGTCAAAATTCTTGCAGAAGCAGCAAGAAATGGCAAAGAAGTAACAGCCGTTATTGAATTAAGGGCGCGTTTTGATGAGGAGTCAAATATTGAAGTAGCCAATGTACTTCAAGAAGCTGGGGCGGTTGTTGTATATGGAATTGTTGGTTATAAAACCCATGCCAAAATGATTCTAGTAGTACGCAGAGAACAAGATAGAATCAAACGATATGTGCATTTAGGCACAGGAAACTATCACGCGACCAATGCAAAAATTTATACCGATTATGGCCTATTAACCAGTGATGATGAAATTTGTGAGGATGTACATAAAGTCTTTCAGGAGTTAACAGGAATGGGGAAAATGGCAAAATTAAAAAAACTTTTTCATGCTCCATTCACCTTACATTCCCAACTTATTGAATTAATACAACAGGAAATTGAAAATAGTAAAGCAGGTAAAAAAGCGCAGATCATAATCAAGGTAAATGCATTGACTGAACCCCAACTGATTAATGCACTTTATAAAGCATCGCAGGCAGGTGTGCAGATTGATTTGATTATCCGTTCAATTTGTTGTTTAAGACCACAAGTGAAAGGGCTTTCAGAAAATATTAGAGTCCGCTCAATCGTGGGACGTTATTTAGAACATACCCGTGTTTATTATTTTTACAATGATGGTGAAGTTAAGTTGTACTGTGCCAGTGCCGACTGGATGGGGCGTAATCTGTTTTCTCGAATTGAATGTTGTTTCCCAATTGAAGATAAAAAGCTAAAAAAACTCATTATTGAAGATGGCTTGAAAAATTATTTGAAAGACAATTGCCGAGCATGGGAGCTTCAAGCAGATGGAACGTGGTTACAATGCCAGCCTAAACAAGATCAATCAGTGCATATCGCGCAAAGATATTTGATGGATAGAGAGGTTGGCTGAGCCTGATTTGGTCACTGTATTGTCATGAAGTCTTATTAATCTAATTTTAGAAAAACAAGAAAGAGCTCAGCAGAATATAAAAAATAATAATTTTATCTATTCTCACACAACATACCGTTCATTTTTCAAACCCACTTCGGTGGGTTTTTTATTACAAAACAAAAAAACGATGGTATCAGGATTCACAATTAAAACAGAAGCTTATATCTAAATTACAAAAGATACTTTTCTAGCAACTCTATTTTTGATCCTTCTGCTAAGCAAGATCGATCTGTTTTCTTAGATTCAAAAAACCAAAACTCATTAACTTTAAGTTAATGGTGTTGAATTCAGGTTGATTGATCACAGAGGAGAAAAAGCTTTTTATAGGATAAGTCATCGTTACCAAGGAAAGCACATGGAATGTTCTGTTCAAAATAAAGCAAATCTATGGACAAAACGTCGACATGCGAAACAATTGAAACTAGAACAAGTACGCAAATATACAGATGGTGTTGTGATCCCTAGACAAAATATTATTCAAGTCTTGGAAACATTAATCAGTTCAGGCGACAAGGTTGTGCTAGAAGGAAATAACCAAAAACAAGCGGACTTCTTATCGCGTGCTCTTGCTCAAGTCAACCCAAAGACACTTCATGATTTACATATGATTATGCCAAGTGTGGGTCGTCCTGAACATCTCGATATTTTTGAAAAAGGGGTTGCACGTAAACTCGATTTTTCTTTTGCTGGAACACAAAGTTTACGCATTAGTCAATTACTTGAAGATGGACTGCTTGAGATAGGAGCTATTCATACATACATTGAACTATATTCAAGGTTGCTGGTTGATTTAATCCCCAATGTAGTTCTATCGGCAGGATTCATGGCAGACCGCCATGGCAATATCTACACAGGTCCAAGTACCGAAGATTCACCTGCATTAATTGAACCTGCTGCATTCAGTGATGGCATTGTCATTGTACAAGTGAATGAACTTGTCGATGATGTACAAGATCTTCCACGTGTTGATATTCCTGCTTCTTGGGTTGATTTTGTCGTGGTTGCAGATAAACCTTTCTATATCGAACCCTTATTTACACGCGATCCAAAGCACATTAAACCCGTGCATATATTAATGGCCATGATGGCAATACGTGGAATTTATGAACGTCATCAAGTGCAATCACTTAATCATGGAATTGGTTTTAATACGGCGGCCATTGAATTAATTTTGCCAACTTATGGTGAAGCATTAGGTCTAAAAGGGAAAATTTGTCGTAACTGGACTTTAAATCCACACCCAACGCTGATTCCTGCGATTGAAACAGGTTGGGTTGAAAGTGTGCATTGCTTTGGTACAGAACTGGGAATGGAAAAATACATTGCAGCACGCCCCGATATTTTCTTCACTGGCCGCGATGGTTCTTTACGCTCTAATCGCATGATGTGTCAGTTGGCTGGACAATATGCAGTGGACCTTTTCATTGGCGCAACCTTACAAGTGGATGGAAATGGTCATTCTTCAACGGTAACCAAAGGACGTCTGGCTGGATTTGGTGGCGCACCGAATATGGGACATGACCCACGTGGTAGACGCCATTCGACACCTGCATGGCTCGATATGCGTATTCAAGGCTCAAATGAAACCGATACATATTTAGCCCGGGGTAAAAAATTAGTTGTACAAATGGTCGAAACCTTTCAGGAAGGTGGAAAACCAACATTTGTGGACACCCTTGATGCTGTAGATGTCGCGAAGAAATCAGGCATGCCTTTAGCACCAATCATGATCTATGGTGATGATGTAACCCATCTTTTAACCGAAGAAGGAATTGCGTATCTCTATAAAGCACGAAGCTTGGAGGAGCGTCAGGAGATGATTGCAGCTGTAGCAGGCGTCACTGATATTGGCCTGAAGCATGATCCTAAAAAAACTGAGAAATTACGACAAGAAGGATTGGTGGTTTTCCCTGAGGATTTAGGCATCCGCCGTACTGATGCGACTCGTGAATTATTAGCGGCCAAAAATATTGCTGATCTTGTGACTTGGTCAGATGGCCTATATCAACCTCCTGCAAAATTTAGGAGTTGGTAATGAATGTAATTTTAAAAAAGACAGGTTTTAGCACTGCAGAACTTATAGCTGATATGGCAGTGCAGGCATTAATTGATGAAGTTAATTTAACTCCAAAACCCGCTCTAGTGGATCAGCGTGGAAGTGGTGCTCATGATGATTTAACGCTTGAGTTGATGGAGCGTTCTGCTCAGTGCTTATTCCCAATGTTCAAGGCGATGGCAGAAGCGGCCGAACTCTATGGCGAAGTTTGTACAGCTTTACGAGAGGATATTGGACAGCTTGGTCGCTATGGTGAGCACCGTATGTTGCAAGTCACTCATGGAGTGAATACACATCGTGGTGCGATTTGGTCAATTGGACTAGTCGTGACATCTGCTGCATTGATCTTAATAAATCAGAAAAAATGCACGGCTGAACTGTTATGCAAAACAGCCAGTGAACTGGCAAAAATTGAGGATCAATTTGCACCTATCCAGCCAATGACACATGGTCAAAAGGCAAGACAGAAATTTGGCATCAATGGAGCAAAACAGCAAGCTCAACAAGGCTTCCCTGTTATTACGGAGTATGGTTTAGCTCAGTTACACCGTAGTCGGGTGAAAGGAATGTCGGAGTCTTCCGCTCGCTTAGATGCGCTATTGGCAATGATGGGGCAACTGACAGACACCTGTGTTATTCATCGGTCTGGCTTAGAGGGGTTACATAAAATGCAGGTAGGTGCCCAACAAGTATTGGCGCTTGGTGGCTGTTCAACAACGCAAGGACAGCAGCGCTTGGCACAACTAGAACATGATTTATTGGCGATTCGAGCCTCTGCAGGCGGTGCAGCCGATTTACTGGCAACGCTCTTGCTCCTCGATAGCCTAGAAAAATATCACTGGAAATAACCTCAGGGAAGATAGCGATGGAAACATTAACTTTTGAATTTGCAGCAGCAGAGATTCCCAAAAAATCAGCTCTCGTTGGCTGTGTAGGATCTGGTGATCTTGAGATTCTGATGGAACCGAACAGTTCAGGTCAAACCACGACGATAAAAGTGGTCACTTCTGTCGATGGTCGTCAACAACACTGGAAAAATTTATTTGAACGAATTTTTTCACTTCATCGTCCTCCCGCTGTCAACATTGATATCCATGATTTTGGCGCGACCCCAGGTGTGGTTCGTTTGAGACTTGAACAAGCTTTCGAGGAGGTGAACGGTGGCTGATCTAAATCACTTATTGAATAAACAAAGTTTTATTGAGCTTGGAGCACGTGATCGGGCTAAATCTTTACTCGATGTGGGAAGCTTTCGGGAATTATTAGATCCGTTTGCAAGAATCATGTCACCTTGGTTAGCGAAACAAAACATCGTTCCCCAAGCTGATGATGGTGTCGTTGTGATAAAAGGACGTATTGAGCAACATCCTGTTGTGGTGATTTCAATTGAAGGCATATTCCAAGGTGGCAGTCTAGGTGAGGTGGGTGGAGCTAAAATTGCTGGGGCTTTAGAACTAGCAGTAGAAGACAACCTGAACGATATCCCTACAACAGCAATTTTATTGCTCGAAACCGGAGGTGTTCGTTTACAAGAAGCAAATCTGGGATTAGCTGCAATTGCCGAAATTCAATCTGCCATTGTCGAATTAAGACAATATCAACCCGTTATTGGTGTCATCGCAGGCAGTGTAGGGTGTTTTGGCGGGATGTCGATTGCAGCCGGACTGTGTAGTTATTTGATTATGACGCAAGAAGGTCGTTTGGGCCTGAATGGGCCTCAAGTCATTGAACAAGAAGCTGGCATGCAGGAATACGATGCAAAAGATCGTCCTTTTATCTGGAGTATTACTGGCGGGGAACAACGTTTTAACAGTGGTCTCGTCGATGTGTATGTGGAAGACGACCGTCAAAAGATCCAACAACAGATTGTTCAATGTATTGTGCAAGGTCAGCCTTTGATCCATCGGAGTCGTAATACTGCTTTTTACCTGTCAAAAATTCAACAGGTGGATACGACAGCACAGATATTACCAACTGAAGTTCAAGCCTTATATCAAGGAAAAGAGGTCTAAAATGAATACACATGTTACTCAAGCCTCGTTACGTGGACGAAACTGGTTTAATGCTTTAACCCAGAATTTAAATTTAGTCGAAACCCCAATTGATTCATTGCTCATTGCTGATGGCCAATGGAATGCTCAGGAGGTTCGTGTTTTTGCCATTGTCGCAGATGAACTGAATAAGTACCCACGGGCAAGAAGTGGTGAGGTTGGTTTATTGGAAGGTTGGGCGTTGGCACAAGCAATTGATGAACTGATTCAAGCTGATTGGGGAAAAACCAAGAAACGCGCAATTTTGTGTATTGTCGATGTACCGAGCCAAGCTTATGGACGACGAGAAGAAGTACTCGGAATTCATCAAGCCCTTGCTGGCGCTGTAGATGCTTATGCAACGGCCCGCTTAGCTGGTCATCCGATCGTTAGCCTGTTAGTTGGTAAATCGATGTCTGGGGCATTCTTGGCGCATGGCTATCAGGCTAATCGCATTCTGGCACTTAAAGATCAAGGCGTTATGGTGCATGCGATGGGTAAAGAATCTGCTGCACGTGTCACTTTAAGGACTGTGGAAGAGCTTGAAGCTTTGGCTGCGACAATTCCACCCATGGCTTATGATATCGAAAGCTATAGCACCTTAGGGCTGTTATCTGATGTTCTTGAGGTAGAAGCTGCCGAGCAACCTACTGTAGCAGATGTTATCGCTGTTAAAGCCGCAGTGAATGAAGCCATTCAAGATATTAAAAAACAAGGCAATGTTGATTTAAAACATCGCTTAAATGGGAAAAACCGTAAAGCGTCGAAACAGGTTCGAGAACTGTTACGTGAGCAATGGTCATGAGTCATCATTTTCAGGCGCATGATTTATTGTGGGGAATGAATCCACATATGTTACCTGAAAATGCGCCAGATTGGGCCATTCAAGTACTATCTGAGCAAAAGCCTGTTGTGGTTAGGCGGGCAGTAACGAAGACGCATATGGTCACTGTAGGTATTCGTGGAGAACAAAGAAGCCAACGCTTTGCAACCGAAATGCCTATTCAGGCGATTATCAAAAAGGTGAGTCCAGAAAGTCTGCTTGCAAAAAATTTGGCTTTATTCCCTCATTTACAATACAAACTGCAGCGGGTTTATAAAACCATGCAAACTTTTTCTTTGCCATGGGGATACACAGGAAGTGTCGGTTATGAATTGGCAACAGGACTTAAAACAGTCAACGAAAATAGTGATGTTGATTTATTAATTCGCACAGAACAATGCATCTCAAAATCTGAAGCGAAAATTATGTTAAGGGCGTTAGAAGATTTGGGTATCAACATTGATGTGCAGTTACAAACACCTTTAGGCGGCGTCGCACTCAAAGAATGGGCAAGGACAGCAGGAGAGGTTTTGCTAAAACAAAATGATAAAGCGGTTTTAGTCAAAAATCCTTGGCATTAAAAGGAAAAAGGTATGAGTTCAATCTGGGTATATCCAGGACAAGGTTCTCAGAAAGTAAATATGTTACATGATTTACCTCAACATTCACTGGTAAAGGAATATCTAGAGCAAGCATCAGATATTTTGCATCAAGATGTACTGCTGCTTGATCAAAAAGAAGCATTGAAATCGACGTATTCCGTTCAGCTTTGTTTGTACATTGCAGGCGTGATTTGTTCATCTCTACTGAAAGAACAAGGGCTCGAACCAGACTATGTTGCGGGTTTATCGATTGGTGCATGGGCTGCGGCTACCGTCGCAGATGTCATTACTTTTGAAGATGGTCTTGCGTTGGTGGCAAAGCGGGGAGAGTTGATGCAACGAGCCTATCCGAAAGGCTATGGCATGACAGCAATCCTCAGTTCGGACTCATCTAAAGTTCAGGAGTGGGTTTCAACAATCCATAAGCATCAATCTGATGTTTATATTGCAAATTTTAATGCCCCAAACCAGATCGTGATTTCAGGTTCAGATAGCGCAATGCAACAGGTCGAAGCGCTTGCCGTTCAATCTGGAGCAGTAACAAAAAGATTAGACGTCAGTGTGCCATCACACTGTTGTTTATTGGAAAAGCAAGCCGAGCAATTGGCCTATTTGGCGGAGGGAGTTCAATTAAATCAACCAAACATTAAATACTTAAGCGGGACTTCTGCTCGTTTGCTTAGAACAGGTGAACAGATTCTTGATGATCTCATTTTTAATATGAGCCGAACGATAGATTGGGAAAACACTGTTCAGGCCGCATGGGAACGAGGTGTGCGATTGCAAATCGAAGCTTTGCCAGGCATAACACTGACAGGTTTAGCACGGAAAGTATTTAAAGAAGGAACGGTTTTGTCTTTTCAAAATACAAAATTGGAAAATTTGATTATGGAAATGCATAAACACGGTAATTTTGCATAAACAAAATCAAAAATAAATGAAGTCACTCAATGGATAGAGGAAATTGAAAATGATTATTTATGGCGTTGGTTTACTTGCCTTATGTACGCTGGTAGGCGTCATTATTGGCGATGCTTTAGGTGTTCTACTAGGCGTACCCTCGAATGTTGGCGGTGTCGGTATTGCAATGATCTTGCTCATTTGTATTCGCTTATGGATGGACAAGCGTGGGCTGATGAATGTAGAGACAGAAAAAGGGGTCGTCTTTTGGGGCATGATGTATATCCCTGTCGTGGTTGCAATGGCGGCACAACAGAATGTTGTCTCTGCGATTACAAGTGGACATATGGCCGTTTTAGCTGCAATTTTTTCTGTTGCAGTATGTACTATCACCATTGCAGCCTTAAGTCGCTATAAAAAAGGAACGCCGTTACCAGAAGAAGAAATAAACACATTAACAAGGGTTGGAGGCAAAGCTCATGGTTGAGATGCTATTAAAAGATTTAACACATTTAGGCTTGGTCACTGCCTTTGCACTGATTGCCTTAATTATGTGGTTATCCACCAAACTGTCAAAATATTTAACTAATGGTCGAGTACATGCTTCAGCAATTGCCATCATTATTGGTTTGATATTAGCGTGGGTGGGTGGAACCATTACAGGTGGCGAAAAAGGGATTACGGATATTGCTTTGTTCTCTGGTATTGGGTTAATGGGCGGTGCAATGTTGCGGGACTTTACAATTGTCGCAACCGCATTTGAAGTGCAGGCAACTGAAGCTAAAAAGGCGGGTTTTATTGGTGCTTTTTCACTACTTTTAGGCACAATATTACCCTTCATTGTTGGCTGTCTCTTTGCGTGGATTTTCGGTTATCGAGATGCTGTAAGTATTACGACAATTGGTGCAGGGGCTGTTACATATATTGTTGGCCCTGTTACTGGTGCTGCGATTGGAGCCAGTTCAGAAGTTATAGCGCTTTCTATTGCAACTGGTCTAGTGAAAGCAATTTGTGTCATGGTATCAACACCAATGACGGCAAAATTTATGGGCCTCGATAATCCACGTTCAGCAATGATTTTTGGTGGATTGGCAGGAACAGTAAGTGGTGTGTCTGCTGGCTTGGCGGCTACTGATCGCCGTTTAGTTCCTTATGGTGCATTAACCGCAACATTCCATACAGGCCTAGGTTGCCTGATGGGACCAACAATCTTGTTTTTTGCAGTAAAAGCATTGCTTGGTAACTAATTATTGATCTTTTTAAAAGCCCTTCATCAATACATGCAGGGCTTTTTTACATCTCTAAGAATCTTTTGGAAAACATACGGCATTCTGCAATTAATGCCAGTAGATTTGGGTCACGCTCTTTACTTTTTAGGAAAACCAGACCAATCTCTTGTTTAATTTGAAAGGGCTTTTTCAAAGGAATGAGCTTAACTGAACTTTCATAGATCGTTGAAATACGGCCTGGTAACAATGCCAAGCCAACACCTGTACTCACCATGCTGACCAAAGTAAAAATATCACTCACTTGTAAAAATACTTTTGGATCAATTCCTGCTTTTTCAAACAAGATATCTGAATCATTACGTGTTGCGAAACCCTTAGAAAGCGTTAAAAACTTTTCGTCCTTTAATGTTGTGAGATCTACTTCATTCATTAAAGCTAACGGAGAGTTTTTATTGACGGCTAGATAAATATTATCTTGAAACATTGGAAGTGTTTCAAAATCAGAGTCATCGGTCGTGTCATTGAGTGCAACAATAATGGCATCTAATTCAGTCGATTTTAGTTTTGTGACCAAGTCTAAATTTGAACTTAGAAGAAGTTGAATATCTAGCTCACCTCGACGCAGCTTTAATCCACTAATGACATTCGGAATCGTATTCACAGTGAGTGAATAGAGTGAACCTAGGTGCAATATCTTTGCAGCAAAACCTGCGGCTTCACGGGTTTTATTTACGGTAATAATCATATCCTGAATAAGCTTATGTGAATGTTCTTGCAAGACATAAGCACTTTTCAGTGGAATCAGGTTTCTTCCTTCATTTTTAAACAAAGGGCAGCGTAGGGCGCTTTCTAAGGAGTGCAATGCTTTATGTACACTGACATTACTGATTTGCATCTCATCCGCAGCTTTGGATAAGTTTCCATGACGCATAAAAGCCAAAAAAATTTGGATTTTTTTGAGGGTCAGTTCTTCTTCTATTTTCATTGCACGAGCTAAATTAAAATAATAAAAACAATTATATAGATAATATTAAAAGGTTAGGTATTGGGATTGTATTTTTTATAGAGATTTATTAAACCAAGTGAAAAATCAGGTTATAGAGATGATATGTACGAGTTAAACTCAAGATAGTACAAGACAATATTTACTCTCATTGTAATTATTGTCTTGCGATTAAAACTTACTGGGTTAAATAGTTACTGACAGCATTAAAGAATAATGCATTTTCGTTTTCAATTTCTGCTGAAGGGCGAGCGGAATCCCATGTGCTCCACTGCATCATAATAATATTATTTTTTGGATTAATCGCCATACGCTGGCCAAAAATTCCACGGCCCCAAAAGGTCGCATCCATGTTTTTAGAATGGAGTGGTGCACCAGAGGTTGGATGATAATTCCACCATTGGTAACCATACTGTCCTTTAGGATATTCAGAAGTGACCGAGTTTTTTGCTGTCGTCCAATGACTTAAATCTTTTAACCAATGGTCTGGTAATAATTTCTCACCATTTGCAAGTCTCCCTTCTTTTGATACAAACAGGGCAAAGCGTGCATAATCTCTGAGTGTCGCATTAAAACCATGACCTCCCATATCAGTCACATTACGCTGATAAGAATGCCAGACGCCTTCACGTTCCATTCCCACCTTTTTCCAGATGTTTTCTTGCAAATAATGTGCAATATTTTGTCCCGTTGCGGCTTCAAGTACTTTTCCAACGAGCCACGCACCGCCTGTGTTATAAGACCATACTTCGCCAGGCTTATATTTGGCTTTAACATTCTTCACAAGTTTATAAACACAATCATTAGGATTCGCTTGCGCTTCACAATAGGTCATATGTGCAAAGTCAGAATTAGGATCAGCATAGTCTTCATTCCATTCCACACCAGAAGCATGCTGTAAGATTTGTTTTAATGTTACATCTTGCCATGCAGACCCTTTTAAATCTGGAAGGTATCTGATGATTGGATCATCTACTGAATGAATTTTACCTTGCTTAATCGCAATACCAACTAAAGTTGAAACGACTGATTTACCAATCGAGCGAGAGGTCCAGAGTGTGGTTGGAGTATTACCTTGACCATAATATTCAAGAACGATTTTCCCATCTTTTAAAACAATTAACCCAGTCGTATTTTGGCTTTTTAAATAATCATTTAACTGGTATTTTTTGTTATTAACAGCGTATGTAATATCCTTATTTGTTATTTGAATACTACTTTTTTGAAGTGGAAGGATATTTTTTGGGTCAGGTCTAAAAACACTTCCATCATACAGCCGATATGTATTTCGGAAACCAATAACCCTGTCACTTGGTGACCAAGTCAGCATATCATGAGCAGAGGGGAGCTTAGCATCTACGGGTGAGGGGCAATCCTTCATGCCTAAGCTTTTACAATCATATTGAGCTAAAGCAGCTTGAGAAAAAATTAATGTTCCAAAAACCATTCCTAACTTCATTGATTTCATACTTAAATTCCTTGAAAATATTTGTATTGTTCCAATTCCAATTACTGCTTCAATTTAACTTGTTAAAAATAATTAAAATTAAATAGCCTAATGCAGATTCTCATACCACTCAGAAACCTGAGTTAAAAAATGAAGATTTATCTCCCATGATGCTCTCATAGTTTTAAATTATGATTATTCGCATACCCAATCAATAAACTGTTTTTCGAAATTATTAACCTAAGGCTAATACATGCACAAAAATTAAAATTTAATATTATATGAATTTAAATTATTTTTTTCTTGTAAAAACACCTGTCTTATTGAAATTACTGTATATATAAAATCGATTAGAATAATTGACTATATAAAACTCATTTTAATGATAAAAACAGAGAATGATTAAATGATTAAATGATTAAATGATTAAATGATTAAATGATTAAATGATTAAATGATTAAATGATTAAATGATTAAATGATTAATTTTTATTTATTTTAAGTGGATCTGACAACATTAAAACCAGGTAGATCGAGCATTAAACAAAGATGTAAATTATATTTATAAAAACCATTTAAATAATTTATAATTCTTTATTAATTAAAATTTTAGTCAGATAACGATATATCGATTGGATAATGGCGTTTCTTAGCTCTTGCGGCTTCACATTGACTGGGGGGGCAAGCACTGCTGCATGAATGAGTGACTCTAATAATTGTAAGATCATCCAAACAATGAGCGGTTTATTTTTTTCTACGATCTCATCTTGATGTAATTCAACTAAACGGAAGATTTCTTGTCGAATCCCAGTTTCATCTTCAACTCTATTGATATCAAAGAAAGGGAGTTTCTTTTCAAGCAATTTGTGCAACTCAGGTTCAAATGAATGGGCAGCAATAACACCATCAACCAAAGACTCGATTCGCTGTTTTAAAGTTTGGGCATTTTGGCTATCAATCACAGTCCGCAGAATATCTCCAATGTGCTGCGTATGCTTTTTATGCAATGCTACAATGAGTGAGTCTTTATTGGGAAAGTATTGATATAACGAACCGATACTAATGCCCGCGCGCTCTGCAACTAAATTTGTATTAAATTTTGCATAATCCATTTCTTTTAAAATTTCTGCCGCACTTTGTAAAATTGCATCGACAGTCACTCTTGATCGACCTTGGCTTGGTGCTTTTCTCGGTTTGAGTGCTGATTTCATGATCATAAGTAGACAGCCTAAATGTGAGCATTAACTCACTTTTATTAGTAACGATCAATATAATTGTTATCTAAAAATATGAGTAATATCGAAATTACCTACAAATACACAATAGAGATAAATTCTATTTAATTGATTTTATTTAATTTATATCCATCTCTTCGACCATGGCTAAATGCGAGTATCTAATGTGAGCTTTTACTCATATTATGAATTCATCCTATGACTTCTTCAAATTATTGAGAAAACTGAAACAATGAAGATCAAACAATTTCTCACTTTTTCCCTCATTGCATTAAGCGGTTTTAATGCTTATGCAAATAGCAATCAGATTACAGAGAGTCGTACTCAGTACCAGCTCACGGCTGCACCAATTGTCGAAGTAGAAAAGAAACATCAAATTGCCTCTGGGGTATGGCTTATCCCTGACCCATATATTAATTATGTGCCTAACATAGGAATCATTGAGGGAAAGGATGCCATCCTCGTTATTGATACGGGTATGGGCCAAAGCAATGGTCAAAATGTCTATCAAGTGGCGAAAGACATGGCTAAAAACCGAAAGATTTATCTTACAACCACCCATTTTCATCCAGAGCATCAGTTTGGAGCTTCTGAATTCAAAGACGCGACTTATATCATTAACAAGAAACAAAATGATGAGTTAATCGATAAAGGGGAAGACTACCTAAAAATGTTTCGAGCTTTTGGGAAGATCGAAAAAAATGCACTTGAAAATGTAAAGCTCCGTTATGCAGATCAAACTTACACAAATCGGCAAGTCCTAGATTTGGGAGGACGACTGGTTACACTACAAGAGATGCCTGCACACACCCCTGGTGATCAAATCATTTATGATCAGCGTTCTGGTGTCATTTTTATGGGGGATCTATACGAGAGAGAGTTCTATCCGATCATGCCAGATGAGGACTCGAAAGGGAGTCAATGGATTAAGGTGATTCAGCAAACAATTGATATGAAGCCAAAGATTGTCGTACCTGGTCACGGCAAGCTTTCAACAGTTAAAGATTTACAAGAATTTAAGCAACATATGCTTCGAGTAAAGAGCTTGGTCAATCAGCAAATTGATTTAGGGCTTAACCAAAATCAGATTATTAAAAAGATATCACCTACGATTTATAGAGAATATCCTCAGTGGAATAATAGGGTGTTTCTCCCATTCCAGATTGCAAATTTTTATGCCGAGCTTACAAAACAATCAATCGTGTTACGTAGCTTAGTTAACGAACTTCAGTCTGATCCTGCTAAATAATTTTGGGAGTATGGCATGGAATTAAATTTAGAAAACTTCCCGATAGTGGAAGTGAGTCATCTTCATCAAGGTAGTTTAGCTGAATTTATACAGCAGTTAGATCAGTTGCTGCAGCGCAATCAACCTTTCGTATTAATCCGCGATCTAAAATCCAAATTCAATGAACCATCGCCATCACAAGCGCAATGGAAACAGACCATTCAGTGGATCAAAGCAAATACGCAAGCACTATCCATCGTGAAAGGGTGGATTGAGATTGCGGAAGAAAAAGTTGATCCCATGTTTTTAGATCGGGATCAAAAAATCTGGAAAATGTCGTTCTACCAAGTCCAAACGAAAGAAGAAGCAATCCTGCTGAGTCAGAAGTTATTGTCTTCAACGTTTTAAAATGATTTCTAGAAAAAGACCAAGAAAGATAACTAAATTCTTCTCTTGGTCTAAATGTCTCATTTAGTTTTCAATAATATTCTTTAGCCATTCACGAACGCCACTTTCAATGTCTGGTGGCATTTGGTCTTTAATCTCTACTTCTAGATCTTCAATAATGACATTACATTTATGAAAACATTCGACTCCACTTTCAGTCAGTTCTAATTGCTGAACTTTTTTATTCGTCGGGTGTTTCTTCTTTATTAATAAATTTTGCGACTCTAACTTAGAAATAATTTGATTGACCGTCTGCGGCGTAAGTAAAGATAGACGAGCAATTTCTGCATTTGATAAGCCAGGACAATTATAAATAATTGAAAGTATAGCGAATTGAGCTGAAGTAACTTTCAATTCTAATAAAACACGTTCCATTTTTAAGCGATACGCACCAGCCGCTTTCCGCAATAGATATCCCAAATAGCCATCATCATAGCCAAACATTTCGTTACTTTTAGTTACATTCATAGATAAAGGAATCCTTTGCCGACAAGAAATATTATCAGTGCACTGATAATCCTGATTGGAGCTGCATCTGAGCAGAACAATCATATCTTATTGTATAGAGGTGTTTCAAACGATGAGACGAGGTGCTTTGGCAGAGGCTTTTCCCGCAGTTGGGAGTACGAATTATAAAAATATCTTTAATGCGATTGTGATCCAGTTTACCCACTTGAAAATCAGGATTATTCACACTAAGGCATTAATCATTAATAGGAAATTAAAGGCAATTAATACAAATTTTAATGGCGTTGTTCAGAATTCTGGTCGTTAAAATTTGTATTAATTGAATATCTCATTCAAATTTCTATCGTGAGTTAAATATGAAATTATCTAAATTATCTCTTTGCACGCTGTTTACATTATCAATAACAGCGACCCATGCTTATGAATTATCAGATATCGTTGATACATCATATGGGCAGATTCAAGGTGTTGCAGAAAGCAACTTAGTACGATTTCAAGGTATTCCTTATGCTGAAGCCCCAATTGGCGCAAGACGATGGGAAGCACCTGTCGAAAAAAGAAAATTAGACGCTGTTTATTATGCAGGGAATCTGGCAAATACTTGTGCAACAACAACGAATTTGGGTGGATTCAGTAAAATAAGTGATTCTGAAGATTGCTTATACTTAAATGTCTATGCCCCTAAAAATGTAAGTCTGGATAAAAATCAAAAAGCACCTGTATTATTTTGGATTCCTGGCGGTGGATTACAAACGGGTTCTGCCAATGAGTATGATCCTCAGTATTTTATTGATAAGGGCATTATTGTTGTCACCATTAATTATCGTTTAGGGCCATTTGGATTTTTCTACAATCCCAATGTTGCCAACAAAGATGCAGCATTTATTAATTTAGGATTAATGGATCAACAAGCCGCACTAAAATGGGTGAATAAGAATATTGAATCCTTTGGTGGCGATGCAAAAAATATTACGATCTTTGGCGAATCAGCAGGTGGGCAAAGTGTCCTAGCCAACATCTTCTCACCATTGTCTAAAAATCTTTTTCAAAAGGCCATCGCTGCCAGTGGTTCTTATCATGCGGATTTAAAGAATGTCGCTGATGCAAAACAAGTGACCCATACCATCGCTCAAAAACTAAATTGTGTAGGTGATGCTGCTGCGGTCAGTGCATGTTTAAAGAGCAAACCAACAGAACAGTTCTTAACGCCAGATATTAGCTCATTATTCAATGATGGTTTTTTCATCGACAATACAACCTTGAACAAATCTTTCTATCAATCGATAGAAAGTAATGAATTCAATATTTCAAGCATGATCAATGGCTTTAATACGGATGAGGGTAGTTTCTTTGCTGGCGTGATTGAAAATTCACTCGGTCGAAAAATGAATTATGACGACTATGTTGGTTCATTAACTGGACTGTACGGTAAGAACACCCAAAAACATATCATCAAAAATAAAAAGCCGAATACATCAACAGATTATACGCAAGCATTCAGTGAGGATCTCGGCAAATACAAGTTCGTATGTCCTACGATAACGTTTAATGACTTGTTCTCTAAAAAAGTAGCTTTATACAGCTATGAATTTGCTGACAAATCTGCGCCTCAATATATCAAGCCTATTTCTATTGCTTATGGTGCATACCATACAGGAGAGTTGGCTTATCTGTTTAAAGACTTCCGTGGTGCCAATGGAAGCCTGACCAAACTGAATCCATCTCAAGCAGAGCTGTCTAAAACGATGGTGAATTATTGGGCCAACTTTATCAAAACAGGTAATCCAAATGGCGATGCATTGGTGAATTGGACTCAATATCAAAATAACGCCAAGAATACGCTCTTGTTTAAGACGGATGGAGCCAAGCTGATCCAAGAGCGTAGTTCAAATAGATCATGCCCGAAATAGTCATTCTTTTTAATCATTCTAAAATCTCAATACAGGAGACAGATCAATGTCTGTAACAACTGAAAACCAAGTTAAGAAAATTGATTTATGGATCAATGGTGAGCGTGTAGCTCCAGCATCTCAACAGTATTTTATTGACCATAACCCTGAAGATGACTCTGTCTTTGCAGAAGTTGCGGATGGCGATGAAAGTGATGTAGATCGTGCAGTACAAAGTGCCCATGTTGCATTTCAAAACTATCGTAAAACCCTTGCTAAAGAACGAGAAGTTTATTTAATCAAAGCAGCATCTTTGGTGGAAAAATATGAAGATAAATTCATAGAGTTATTGGTCAAAGAAGTGGGTTCTCCGATTGGCAAAGCACGTTACGAAGTCGCCTATGCTGCCAATTGTTTACGTGCAGCGGCAGGTGTGGCACGTCGTATCTCTGGCCAAACACTTCCATCTGACAGTTTAGGTCGTTTTGCAATGACGACTCGCCAACCTATTGGCGTGGTGGCAGCAATTACTCCATTTAATGTACCACTATTAAAAAGTGCGAAACTGAGCTCGTCTCCATTAGCGACAGGGAATACCGTTGTATTACTGCCATCGGAACAAGCACCGATGATTAGTAACTTGCTTGCAGATATTTACCACGAAGCTGGATTCCCACCAGGAACCGTCAATGTTGTTACTGGGAATGGTGCTGTCATTGGCGATGCATTAACAACGCATGATTTGGTCAAGGCAGTCATGTTTACGGGATCAAGTCGAGTCGGGAAACATATTGGTGGGCTGTGTGGTTCCAGAATGAAACGTGCACTTTTAGAATTAGGCGGCAAAAGTCCTCTGGTTATTCTAGATGATGCAGACCTTGATGCTGCTGTAGAAGCTGCGGCAATGGGTCAGTTCTTCTTTCAGGGTCAAGCCTGTATGGCGTCAAGCCGTATCTATGTTGACAAGAAAGTTGAGCAAGAGTTTCTTCGCCGTTTTGTCAAAAAAGCTGAAACCTTAGGTTTAGGTGATTTATATGACGAAAGTACTTCTGTTGGGCCAATTATCTCGGCACGTCAACGTGAACGTGTCCGCCATCATATTGAAGATGCACGAGCTAAAGGTGCAAAGGTATTAACAGGCGGAGAGTGGATTGGTCATCGTTGCAAGCCGACCATCTTATCCGGAGTTAATGAATCGATGGTGGTGTACCGCGAAGAAACCTTTGGACCTGTGACATCTGTTTATTCATTTACTGACTTAGACGAAGCGATCGCACAGGCCAATGACAGTAATTATGGTCTCTCTTCTGCGATTTTCACACAAGATATCAATAAAGCATTCCGCTTTGTTCAAGAGGTTGAATCTGGAATGGTTCATGTCAATGCACCAACGATTCTGGATGAACCGCATGTCCCATTTGGCGGCGTAAAAGACAGTGGCTTTGGTCGTGAAGGCACAGATATCGATGTTGAGACCCTAACCGAGTGGAAATGGGTCACCATTAATCTGAATTAAGACTTGATTTTGACCGAGTCTTAATAAAGAAACTCGGTCAACTCCACTGCACGGTATGAATGTTGATGATCCTATTTCTTAACGCTCATACCATGCTGGCATAGCATATGGTTTGGTAAATGAATATGAACTCTAATCCTCCAATTCTCAATAAAGAGCGTTCCATCTTTCTGCTAATCGCTTTGCTATTGGTCGCATCGACTTTACGCGCACCAATCACAGGAGTTGGGCCAATACTTGAGCAATTACGTTTGGTGTTTGGCCTTTCACCCAGTGCAGCAGGCTTATTAACAACTTTACCGCTGATTGCTTTTGCTGTTATTTCTCCATTTACCGCACGTTTTTCAATTAAATTTGGTTTTGAGCGAATTCTTTTTGCCTCCTTAATCGTAGTTATTGCTGGTGCTGTAGTCCGCTCCATTGGCTCAGCCACGATGCTTTTTATTGGAACAAGTATTATTGGTATTGGTATCGCGATTGGAAATGTATTGGTACCTAGTCTGGTCAAACGTGATTTTCCAAACAGCGTACCCGTTGTCACAGGATTATGTTCTATTGCGATGGCTGTAGCAGGGGCTTTTGCATCGAGCAGTGTTGTACCTCTTACTCAAATTTTAGGATGGCAGCCAACTTTAATGGTTATAGGCATTTTTTCCTTCATTGCTTGTCTGTTTTGGATTCCACTCATTCTCCAGAATAAAACTCAAGAACAAGTACAGATGCCATTGGCAGAAACACATTCACAGAATATTTGGAAATCCAAACTTGCTTGGCAGGTCACATTGTTTATGGGCTGTAATGCGGCTTTATTCTATGCAATGGTGAGCTGGTTGCCTGCAATTTTGACCGAAGCGGGTTATAGCAATAAAGCATCCGGTTCTTTACATGGCTTGATGCAATTAGCAGGGATTGTACCTGGTTTAATTTTAGGTCCATTGGTGAATCGTCTGAAAGACCAACGTTTAGTTGCCATTAGTATGGGCTTATTAATGTGTATCGGGATGCTCGGACTGTTATTTGCCCCACATTGGGCAATATTTTGGGTACTTAGTTTTGGTATTGGATCTGGTGGCGGAATATTACTGGCACTGATGTTTTTGAGTCTACGTTCTCGTTCGGTACATCAAGCAGCTGCACTTTCTGGTATGGCTCAAGGTGGAGGCTATCTGATGGCGGCAGCGTGTCCAACCTTAGTCGGTGCATTACGAGGCGTCAGTCAGAATTGGAATTCTGTATTAATGATGGCTGTTCTACTCTCAATACTGATCGGTATTCTTGGCTACCTGTCTGGTCGGAATCGTTATATTTAAATCGTAAATATATATCTCGTTAAAAAATATCATTTTAAAAACCATCGTTTTCGATTTATTCGAATTCGATGCTGAATTCAATTTATCTAAATTTACTGCTCAAGCCATAACAGGAGTATTTCATGTGTGTGTTTCCTAATCGTCCGTCATTCATTCAGCATAGTTTAGCACTGTCTATAAGCTTGCTCATGATGACATCTGCCAATGCAGCGACTGATCAAGAGGAGATTCAAAAACTCATGGAAGAGGTAAAAGAATTGAGAGCTTTAATTCAACAACAATATAAGACTACTGACACAGATCAAACGACTGTATCAGCGCCTATTTTAAATTTTTCACCAACTCAACCCGAGACTCATGTCAATCTATATGGTTTTTTGCGGGCTGATGCCAATTATATTATTGAAGGCGCAGATAACGACTTTAATGCCGCAGCTAAAAGTACAGCTGAAGCCAAAGATAAGCTCAGAACAACCGTTAAAACCACGCGTATTGGCTTGGATTTTTCGACGCTTGCCCAAGAGGCAAAAATTGGCGCTAAAGTCGAGGTAGATTTTGCAGGAAGTAATGATAATCTTCGCATTCGTCATGCTTATTTGACGTATAACAACTGGTTAATTGGTCAAACAACTTCAAACTTCCTATCCAATCATGCACCTGAAATGATGGACTTTTCAACCAATATTGGTGGTGGCACCAAGCAATATCCACAAGTTCGTTACAATTACAAGGTTACACCGACAAACCAACTCTTCTTAGCTGCTGAAAAAGGAAATAATTCGGCATCAAATACTGCAATTACATATCGAGTGCCTGTGTTAACAGCAAAAATGATGCATGAGTTTTCTGAGAATAAAGGTTCTACATCGCTACGGGCCATGCTTGAGCAATATCAAGCTGAAACGCTAAAGTCAGATAAAATAGGTTGGGGGATTGCAGTTGGTGTGAACTATAAGCCAATTGAATCTCTAAAACTATCTGCTGATATTAGCCATCTAAAAGGCAATAGCCATTATGTTTATGGAAGCAATACCGCTTTTACTGTTGCGAATGGGAATGTAGAACAGAATGAATTTAATGCCGTACAGATCGGTGGAACCTACTATATTCGCCCCAATTTACGAACAACTCTCGCTTATGGTGCAATTTTTGCAGATAATACAAATGGCTATGCTCAAAGTAGCAGCTCAGATATATCAGCCAATGAAAAAGTACAGCAAACATGGATCAATTTTATATATTCTCCCGTAGCACCAATTGATCTGGGCCTGGAATATATCAATGCTCAGCGCGAAACCTTTGCAGGTGAAAAATATCGCGATAACCGTATTGGAATTATGGCTAAGTATACGTTTTAATTTTAATTGGTTTTTCTTAGCTATCTTTAAATTAAAATAGCCCCTCAGATCTGAGAGGCTATTTCTATCTTCTTTAATCAATGAATGAATGCAATTAAGCAACTAGATAAATCAAAGTGATAAAAGTAATGAATAGTAAAATAAATCAGTGCACTGATTTATCCTCTATATGAACAGCACCTTAAGATAAGCTTTAAGACTCTGATAAGAATAAATTATTTGTTATTTGGGTCTGGCTCTTGTGAATCCTCTGGTTTTGAAGAGTCTTCTGGTTTTGGAGTAGGTTGAGGGGTGTTTACCTGAGTATGTTCATTTGCTTGTAATAGTGGTGATTGATCATGGGTCGCTTTTTTAGAAAACTCTTTAAAATCAGACATTTTTATCTTCTTTGTTTCGTTATGGAAACCTCATACTACGCTGTTATTTTACTTACACTACAGCAGCTTTAAGAGCGATTTGTAGGGATATGTAGATGAATCAAAGAATATATCTATGAAATATTTCTTAAATAAAATCAAATAAATATTACTTATTGATTGCTATCGCTTAAAAACCGTTACCAGACCTCAAGAATTTCAAGGGCAAGTACACAAAGATCACAAATCTTATTTTTTAAATAAATCCAATTACTCAGGTGTGATATTTATTGAAAAGTATTTCTAGCGAAAACAAAAAGCTATCTTGTCTGATATGTGCTAATTCGCCCGCAGTCAGTTGAGTAGCTCACTCAGCTGAGCGAATGTTGCAGATCAAGCTGGACAATACAGTGGGGTAAAAACCAACCAAATATTACCTATTGAAGTTAAGCTAAGACCTAGCCAAAGCTCTACATAAACAGCCCGATAAAGCAGATACATATATGATAAGGTGGACATTCAATCTGAGTGGTGATGATATTGAAATTATGTATTGGTGCTGATTTAGATGGAATGACGGTAGATTTGAATAAAAAAAACTTTAAAGCTGGAGAGATCGACAGTAAAAAATCTTCAGAGTACTTTAAACAGATCTATGTAAAAAACGATAGAGTTTACAGTTTTTGGATCTGTCAGGATTTGAGTGTCGATGAAGTAACAAGCCGAGTTGAAAATATTCTTGGTAAATTAAAGTAAAAGGGAATTAGCGCTTTAAATTGCTACAGACCCTTATAAATTGCTGCCGCTGATAATTTAACGTTTGTATATATGCACAGCTAGGCATACTATGATTGATTAAATTGGAGCAGATTGATGCTAAAAGACATTACAATTATTGATTTCCAAGGTAAAGAAAGAAGAGCACAAGCAAGCTACACCGAAGTAAAGACAACTAATACTATTCAATCAACCCGGGTACAGAGTCCCAAAGTTGAATATATTTTGATAAAAGGTGAAATTATTTACCCTACATTGAATTTGGTTTTTAATAGTTCCGATGGTAATAGCTACTATATAGAGTAAAACAAGACTCGCTTCGGTGAGTTTTTTTAAATATTGTGTCATTGTCCAAATCGGTATATCAAAATTCTTGCTGGAAGATATAGATATCATGAGCTTTCGCTTGAAGAATGAGCCAAGTCATAACAATCTATCACCAATTTTTTTAAATCGTGCTCCTACAATTATTGAATGATTGACTAGTCGAAAATGGCTTGTATACGATTAACAAAAAAATTAGAGTGTAGAAAAACTACTTTCTTATATGTTTATGGTATCTCGTAGAAAACTTCCATCTTTAAATGCCTTACGTGCATTTGAAACAGCGGGCCGAAAGTTAAGTTTTCGTGCGGCTGCTGATGAGTTGGGAGTGACTCAGGGCGCGATCGCTCAGCAAGTTCGAGCATTAGAAGAGCATCTTAAGCTGACTCTATTTCAACGACTTCCTCGGGGACTCTCTTTGACGCCTGAAGGAACAAAGTATCTGGTCGATATAACTCGTGCCTTTGATATTCTTGCTGAATCAACAGAATCACTATTAGAGCAGCCAGATCGTGTAACTATAAGTGTGACACCAACCATTGCGACCAAAATATTGATTCCTCGATTAGGCGATTTACATGCAGTACTGCCTGATATAGATCTATGTACACTTGCGACTGAATCGGTATCAGACTTTGACCGTGATCAAGTTGATATCGCCATAAGGCTCACCCAAAAATCATTTCCAGAAAATCTAGAAGCCCAATTATTGTTTCGTCAGGAACTTATTGCAGTAGCAAGTCCTAATTTTGTTAGGGATCTAATGCTTCCTTTGAAACTTGAACAGTTGATTAGTATGCCACTGCTACACGATGCCCATGATCATTGGCCAAATTTTCTAGGCACGAACGCGAAATTAGCTGGAGCTGTATTTAATCAAACCGCGCTGGCAATAGATGCGGCTTTGTCTGGGCAAGGAGTGGCTTTAGCATGCCGAGCATTCGTTGATACTGATATTAGGTCAGGAAAACTCGTACAAGTAATTTCAGAAACAAAAACTGTTGGACCAAGTTATTATCTGGTCAGAAAGAAAACCTCGCATCCGAATAGCACAGTCGATAAAATTTGGCAGTGGTGTATCGAATATTTAGGTACTGAGCACAAATAAAAAAAATTATACTGATGAGATCAGTTTTAATATTAAAGGGATCATATAGATAATTTATCCCTTTAAATTTTTGATTGAATTTTATTAAACAGAGCGAGTTAAACCACCGTCTATTCGGATATTTTGTCCTGTGATATAAGCTGCACCATCAGATGCAAGGAAAGCAACTGTAGCCGCAACCTCTTCTGTTGAACCATACCGTTTCATTGGAACACTGTTAGCACGTTCGTCTGTCTTTGGTAGACTATCAATCCATCCAGGTAAAACATTATTGATCCGAATATTATCAACAGCATATGTATCGGCACAAATCTTGGTAAAAGCAGCCAGTCCCGAACGAGCAACTGCTGAAGTCGGAAATAGTGAACTAGGTTCAAATGTCCAAGCACTGGAAATGTTTACAATCACGCCGTGCTTTTGTTGTTGCATAATCGGAATCACTAAACGAATAGGGCGTACAGCATTGAGAAAATAAGTATCTATACCATCATGCCAATCTTGATCTGTTAATTCTAAAATTCCTTTGCGCGGGCCATGTCCAGCACTGTTGACCAAAACATCTATACGTCCCCAACGAGCAAGCGTTTCATCAATAAGGCGCTGAATATCTTCGATTGATTGATTAGAACCCGTAACACCTAAGCCATTCAGTTGCTTCGCAAGAATTTCACCTTTTCCAGATGAAGATAGAATTGCAACTTTGTATCCATCCGCTGCTAGTTTTTTTGCAACAGCTGCACCCATACCACTTCCTGCGGCTGTAACAATAGCGACTTTTTCAACCATGATTTTTACCCTTAATGTCATTCTGAATACGAAATATTTAACTCATTTTTAAATAATATTAAAGTTCAATAGGGCGCTGGGCAAATGATAAATTTTAGTGAATACAGTAGAAAATCTACAGGCTCAACCCGTTATAAGTTTAAATTATGAACAACTTTTTAGAAGTATGTGTGATCCTGAATAGGTGCTGTTACAACATGTATAAATTGCTAGATTCTCTCATAAGATTATTTCAGTATAGATCTAGACATTCGAATTTACAGGACAACGATCATGGCATTGAGACATCGTATATTTTTAAAATATCTCGCTACTTTAGGTTTGGTAGCAAGTTCTGCAGTAAGCAGCGTAACTTTTGGAAGTTCCGAGCAGGCATGGAACAAACATGATCAAGGAATAAAAGCGGCCTGTATAAAAGCCAGCCAACTTAAAAATGCCAAAACAGTGGGCAATGTGATGTTGTTTGATGATCGTGTTGGATATTCAGCACTCCTAATTCAAGGGAAATATCCCCAAGCACATATGAAAAACAAAACAGGGCAAGAGCTTTGTTTATGGAATAAGACCACGAAGAAAGCTTATTTAACTGAAGCAAATATGAAAGTACAGTAAAGTAGCGATAGAAATAACCAATCTAAAAAACCTTTATTGACCGAGGGAATAAAAGGACTGCTCTCATTCAGCTGTGATTTTTTAGTTTAGTTTTTTATGAAGCATGATAGGTCACTTTAAACTGGTATCTTTGTATATGACTTTAATAAGAGCCAGAACATTTTGAGTTTAGATGACATAGCCTAAAAATTTACGCAAATTTTACGCGGTCAATTTTTTAAGTTTATTAAAATAGACTTTGCAATCGTTCTTATGGATAGGTTAATGGGTTTCTTTAATACGTCTAATCAAAACAATCGTTTTCATAACCTGCTTCTTAATAAAAAAGACATATTCATGGGGGATCGGGTAGAAGTTCTGATTAAAAAGCATAGCGGCGCGTCGAAAGAAATACAGCAAATTATTGTTCAGATTCTTAAAGAAAGAGGGTATTCTCCACGAGAAATAGAGCATATGCTTAAATAAAATAAATGACCAAAGTTCTGCCCTATAACATTTAAAGAATACCTATTATGCAAAGTACTACGAAAAAAACGGCATTACCTGCCACAGCGTTGGCAGCACTAGGGGTGGTGTTTGGAGATATTGGAACAAGTCCTCTATACGCATTAAAAGAATCCTTTCATGCAGCGCATGGTTTAGGAATTCAGCCTGAAAATGTATTAGGTATTTTGTCCATTATCTTCTGGTGTTTAATGCTGATCATCAGTATTAAATACATCGCTATCGTCATGCGAGCAGACAATAATGGTGAAGGCGGGATCATGGCATTACTGGCCTTAAACCTGCGTAAAGCCAAAATATCCGACACAAAAAAAATCTATCTCATCGCGATTGGTTTTATCGGGGCATCTCTATTCTTTGGTGATGGAATCATTACCCCTGCAATATCAGTACTTTCTGCGGTGGAAGGTTTATCTATTGCCACCAATGTACTTGATCCTTTTATTCTCCCAATTGCAATCGTCATTGTGACCACATTGTTCCTGATGCAAAAACATGGTACTGCGTTTGTAGGTAAATTTTTTGGGCCGATTACCTTACTCTGGTTCTTGTCTCTAGGTGTTCTGGGTATTACCAGTGTGATACAGACCCCAATTGTACTTGGGATGATTAGTCCTCATTGGGCTATTCAGTTTATCTTTACCCATCCTATTCAGTCTTTCTTTATCATGGGTGCAGTAGTATTAACCGTGACAGGTGGTGAAGCACTGTATGCCGATATGGGGCATTTTGGTCCTCGTCCGATTCGTTTTGGATGGTTCAGTGTCGTGTTACCTTGCTTGGTTTTAAACTATGCAGGACAAGGTGCCTTATTGCTACGTAATCCAGCAGCAATTGAAAACCCATTCTATCTTTTAGTTCCTAGTTGGGCGCTATATCCAATGATTATCTTGGCGACAATGGCAGCAGTAATTGCCTCACAAGCAGTCATTTCTGGAGTTTTCTCCTTAGCGCGCCAAGCGATTCAACTTGGTTATTTGCCAAGATTAAGTATTAAGCATACTTCTGATTCAGAGGAAGGGCAGATCTACGTACCTTTTCTCAATTGGTTGCTATTAATCGCAATTTTGATTTTGATTTTAATCTTTCAAACCAGCTCAAATCTCGCCAGTGCTTATGGTCTAGCTGTAACATTAACTATGCTGTGCGATACAATTTTAGTTGCAGTCTTTATTTACTCTGCTTGGAAATGGAGCTTACCAAAAGTATTTCTTTTAATTATTCCATTCTTTATTCTCGAGTCAGTTTTAGTTGCTGCTGCATCGCTGAAAATGTTCTCAGGCGGTTGGGTACCATTATTAATTGGTGCTGCTGCAATGATTATTCTCATGACCTGGAAGCGAGGACGAGAGCTTACTTTTGCAAAACTTGAGCATGACACTTTATCACTCGATTTATTTCTAAGAAGTATTGGCAATAATGTGCATCAAGTTCCCGGTGATGCGGTATTTTTAACAGGCACGCCAAATGTGGTTCCACATGCGATGCTACATAATATCAAGCACAATAAAGTTTTGCATGAACGCAATATTCTTGTGACGGTTGTGATTGAAGATGTTCCTTTTGTTCCACAAGAAGAACGTATAAGTGTTGAAGCTTTAGATCAGCATTTTTATCGTATTAAGATTTTCTATGGTTTTAAAGACGAGCCCAATGTACCACGTGCACTGGCTCAGGCCTATGAACAATTAGAGTTCGAATATGATTTGATGCAGATTAGTTTCTTTATCTCACGTGAGCGTATCATGCATAGTGTTGGGGATGGTATGGCACCTTGGCGAGAACATCTATTCATTTCAATGCAGCGTAATACCAGTCCAGTCAGTGATTTTTATCAAATCCCGACCAACCGAGTGGTAGAACTGGGTAGCCAGATTGAAATTTAATAGAACGGCATTCTAAGATTTTTTCTTAAATTATGTTATTTAGAATAGACTTTACGGTGAGTTAGTTTATTAACGAGCCGTCAAGTGCTATGCCAACAAGAAGTAGATTGTCTAGGGCAAGGTATCCTCATTTCCACTAAATGATTTATTATTTTTGAATAAATATATTTTTGGACTAAACCTATTGTTCAATCCAAAAATAAAAAAATTCTACTTATTTAACTTTATACCAAGTTTGACTTCGACCAAGTGCAGAAATACCGATATAACCACGACCGCTGAGCTTCTTGCCGTCAGGAGATAGGCTAGCATTAAAGCTGTAGGTTTTACCTGTCTTAGGATCTAAGATTGATCCATTTGTATATTTGCTTTCACCTGAACTTTTTAAATTTTTGACGATCGTCAGACCAACGAGTGATTTGTTTTGGTAGGCTCCTTCACACTTGGTACATTTATTCGCTTCACTAGGAACCAGAATTTTTTCGATAGTCGCTGATAAAGCACCATTTTTATCTTCAGTAAATCTTACAAGAGCTCTTGGTTGATTGGTTTGATCATCGATTGTTTTCCATACCGTACCATTGAGCTGGTCAGATGCGAATGACTGAACAGGATGGGCAGCAAGTAAACATAAAAACAAATATTTTTTCATAACAATGGATTCTCTACTTAACAAACAGTGTGTTTTTGATAGCCTAAATTGATTTTGCCATCACTACTAAAAATATGAGATTCAATCTGATCACCAATTTTCAGATATTGGGAGCGTCGGGACTGGCTTTTGCTAAACAATTGCCATCTGAGCTTTTCAGGTAAAAGCCCTGTCATTTTTATCAGTGTTGTCGATGGTAATCCAAGTGCACATCCAGATGGTGTACCTGTCATCAGTACATCACCCACTTCAAAATTAGTAATCTGAGAGAATTCAGTCAGTGTCTCAGCGGGTTTAAAGACTAGATTCACGGTCGAATCCTGTTGACGGACTTCGCCATTTACTTTCAATTTAAGTTGTAGCTTGTTGAGATAATGCATTTCTGCCTTATTCAATAAACAAAGCACCGGACCAAGCGGACAGAAAGTACGATAGCTTTTGCCTTTGTAAAATTGCATTTGTGGAATCTGGATGTCACGTGCTGAAACATCATTACCAATACAGATACCTGCAATATATTCATGTAAATTTTCTGTAGTGACTGTTACACAGCCTTGCGTTTTTTTCCCTAAGACTAGTGTTAATTCAATTTCATAGTCTAATAAATGAACATGATTTGGTTTTTCAATCCATCCATTTGGTACATGAAGCGAGGCCAATGATTTGGTAAAAAACATATTAAATGACTGGGTATCAGGATTGATACCTGAATCAAGCATATGCTGGCGATAATTCGCACCCTGACATAATATCTGAGATGGATTGGTAATTGGGCTCAGTAATTTCACGTTAGCAAGTAAGTATTTTTCTTTACTTTCCGTTGCCAATTTTGCCAGTTGCAGCATGCCACATTGAATGATTTCTTGAGTGCTTCTAAAGTCATGCTGAAAGGAAATAATTTCATCATTCTGAATGAGTCCCCAACGTCTTCTTTGTTGAGTATCAATAAAATGAACAATATGTAAAGCCATAACAAATATCCCAATTTTATTTTGAGCGTTTCTTTTCTGCGATAGCGATAATTGGCTGAGTCATCCAACGTTTAAATTTATTGCCGAAAGATTCTTGTTGATAAATTGGACGTGGACTGACTTCTTCATTGGCTTTTTGGTATTGAGGAAATAGGCTTAACGCATTGCCTCTTTGAATTTTATAGTGATCGGTTTCATTAAAAATGCTTAATTCGCCAAGGGTCTGTACTTGCATATGTGACACTGGTGCAGGTGCAAATGGAAAATCACTACCAAATAAAATTCTTTCAGTCCCTACGAGTTCTTTTAATGCTGACATGGCGTAAGGAGATGGTGATAACGCAGTATCAAAATAAAAACGCTTGATGTAGGTCATGATCCCTTGAGGCGCATTTTTATTCATTTCAGTCATTAGGTTGCCTAACGAGACTCGCCATGCAATATAAGGTAGAAAACCGCCTGCATGCGCGAGAATAAACTGGATATCTGGATAGCGTTCCATCACGCCAGAAGTAATTAAATTAACTGCTGCGCGTGTGGTATCAGGTAAAAATTCTAGAATAAATCCAGGCGTAGTCAATCCTAGATTTTCACTGGTCTCATGCAGATTGGGATGAATAAAAACAATCGCTTTACGTTTGTTGAGTTCAAACATGAGTTCTTCAAAGCGACTGTCACCAAGAAAAATACCATTAGTACTTCCCAATAAGACAATGCCATCCGCTTTCAGGACTTCTAATGCATATATTGCTTCAGCACAAGCTTCTTGAGTCAATGGCATTGGGAGAACAGCAAAGAATCCAAACCTGTTTGGAAAGTTTTGACGCATTTCAGCCGTATATTCATTGCATTGACGAGCCAAGCGACATGCTTCTTGTACATCACCAAAATAGACACCTGGAGCGGATAAAGAGACGATTGCAGTCTCAGTGCCGATCTGATCCATAATGTCAATCGATTGTGATGGTGTCCAGACAGGTAAGGGAGCACCCGCGACTTTGTCGATGCCTTTATTCAGCATTGCCTCTCTAAAAACTGGAGGAACAATGTGATGATGCACATCAATTCTTCCTTGCTGAAATATTGTATTTGTCATATCTGATCCTCAGCAGAGCTGTTCGTTTTTAGTTGCTAGTATTTCTAGACAACAAAATATCAATATGCTTATATTAGATCAATAGTGATTAAAATTGAACAATATTGTTTAATATTTTTGTATTGTTTTAATTGCGAATACGTTTAGTTTTTTGAAAAGATAATTTTAACGAGCGGGGGAAAACGTTTATGAAGTCAATAGGGACTATTTTTATCCAAATTTTTCTATTCAATATTTTTATAGCAAATACATGGGCTCAAGATATTACGGGGATGTGGAAGGCGATTGATGATAAAAGTGGTTACGCAAGAGCAAAAGTGAATATTTATAAAAGCAATGAAGGGCAATACGAAGGAAGAATTGAGGAGATATATCCGTTGCCTGGTCACAGTACAGCATTTACGGATAAATGTTTTCGCTGTAAAGGTGATCTAAAAGATACGCCTCTGAAAGGAATGAAGATTCTGTATGGATTCAAAAAAAATATGAATAGACCAGATGAGTACCATGATGGTCATGTGATTGATCCGATGAGTGGTAATATTTATAAAGGTAAAATTAAAATCAATGCCAATGCTACAAGAATGATTTTACGAGGATATATTGGTACTTCAGCCTTAGGACGAAGTCAGGTTTGGATGAAAGTGGACTAAAACTTGATGGCCCAAGCCAACATGATCTTATGATGTCGACTTGGGCTATGTGATTAAAATTTATAATTTAACTGAAGTGAAAAAATATCTGCGTCAGTGTCAAAAGAACCAGTGAGTGTTTGCATCGTTGGTTTACCTGCTACAACAGTTGGACTTTCAATTGTTGCTTCATTTGCAAAAATATGTGAGTAGCCAACATCCATACTTAGGTTTTTACTTACTTTAAAGCCTGCACCCAATGAAAGCCAAATGCGATCGGTATCAGGAAAACGTACTGTTCGATCAGAAGATGACTCAACCACAGATTGATCATAAGCCATACCGAATCGGAGTTGTGTTGACGGAGTAATTTGATAGAGAGCACCGATACTTGATCTTAAACCATCTTTAAAGTTGAGTTGCTCCTCGTATACGACAGCATTATTGTTAGGATTTACTGCACTAAAAGCAGGAAGAACAGACCAATCATACCAAGTGAGTTCTGCAAGCGCAGTCCATTGTGGCGTAAAATGATAGGCGCCTGCCAAGCTCGCACTTTGTGGCATTTTAATCTCGACGGTCGCTGGATTAACCAATTTTGCAGCTGGTGTTGTGACGGTCAGAGAACCATCCAGTTTTAAACTTGTTTCAGAACGATACGTCAAACCAAGATCTAACTTATCTGTTGGCCGTAAGAATATCCCTATATTTCCAGCCCAGCCATCTCCATCTCCTTTCAATTCACCTTGAGCATCACCTAAGTAAAGAGGTGGATTCGTATTGATCAGCGGTGCCGCTTTTCTGGTGAGCGTAGCATCAAAATCAAGATAATTTAGCCCCAAACCAATCATAAGTTGAGGATTGATCTCAAACGCCAATGAAGTATTGATATTCACTCCAGTGACCTCAGTTTTAAGACCTTGATATCGCCCAACAAAATCCTCGTTCCATTCTCCTTTATTTCCATATAACGGAGACACACTCATTCCCACAGCAAAAGGCTGCTCACTTCGATACACATATTGAGCACTTGGCACGGTAAATTTTCGTTCAATACTGGCTTCTACACTCCCTGTTGGAACGATGGGTGAAATTGATGTGTTTTTTTCCCCTTTAAAATCCGTTTGTGCATCAACATATGATGCTGAACCTGATAAGTAATGGCCTGAACTTAAGCCCATCATTGCTGCGGGGTTATAGGCGACCACACTTGCATTTTGTGCAAGCGCTGATGAACCAGCAAAAGCATAACCAACGCCAGCGGCAGTCTGAGTATCGACAAAAACACCAGATGCGTAAGTTAAAGAAACAGGGCTTAAAGCAATAAGAAATATGAATTTTGATTTAAGTGGTCCGATCACAACAGTATCCTTGAAATTTACATGAATATAAAATATTAAACAAAAGTGTTCAAAAAGCAATTACTATGTAAAAATTATATTTTTTAGGGTTTTTAACGAATAATTTTTTATAAAAATTATATCTGACTGAAATATATAGATTTTAATTAAATGAACAAATATTGATTAATTTGAACAGTTATGTTCAAATTAAATATATAAAGTATTTGAGAAAGAAAAAATGACGAACACTCATACATTGACATCCCAAGTGGTGAAATTTGGTCAGAGACAGATTTTCTTAAGTGAACAGGGTGAAGGTTTCCCGATTCTTATGTTGCATGGTGGTGGTCCAGGTGCTTCAGGGCTATCTAACTACTCCAAGAATATTGACGCATTGGCAGAAAAATATCGCGTTCTCATCCCAGATATGCAGGGTTATGGGCAGTCTTCAAAGGGAGTGAATCGTGATGATCCGTTTGGAGATTTAGCAGATGCAATGTTGGGCTTATTGGATCAATTAAAAATCAAGCAAGTCCATATTATTGGCAATTCTCTTGGTGGTGCATGTGGCTTACGCATGGCACTAGAACATCCAGAGCGAGTTGCAAGCTTGATTCTTATGGGGCCAGGCGGAATTAATACCACCAAAGGTCTACCGACTAAAGGTTTGAATTGCTTATTAAATTATTACGGTGGCAAAGGACCGAGTATGGATAAGCTCAGAACTTTTATCCGTGAATACTTGGTCTTTGATGGCAGTCAGGTGCCTGAAAGTGTCATCCGTGAACGCTTCCAAGCCAGTATTGATCCAGACGTGGTTGCAGCACCGCCATTAAGACGACCTACAGGATTGAAAGGTGCTATTCGCATGGACTTCACCCGTGATTCACGACTCAAAAAATGTAAAGTTCCAACCTTGGTGGTTTGGGGTGCGAATGATTTAGTGAACCGTCCGAGTGGTGCACTGACCTTGCAGAAAATCATGCCGAATTGTGATGTTTATTTATTTGCCAACACAGGGCATTGGGTGCAGTGGGAAAGAGCGGATGAATTTAATCAACTCAGTCTAGATTTCTTTGCTAGACAAGCCATCGTTTGAAAAGGTGAGCATATGAATAGCACCACAATAGATCAGGATGTTTTTGGTTCAGTCCGTATGGCTTATGCAGTGATTGAATCAAACAAACTAAAACAGTGGAAAGAGTTCCTGCAACAGGGTTTAGGGCTGCACTTTAACGATGAAGAACAGTCCATGAATGAACTTAACTTTCGTATGGATCATCATGCCAAACGCCTGATAGTGCAAAAAGGAAAGTCAGAAGATTTTGTCGCACTAGGTTGGCAGGTTAAAGATCAAAAATCACTGGACATCATTCTTGGTCGCTTGGCTGAACGTGATATTGCCGTTGAGAAAAGTACGCAGGCTGAGGCTGAGCAAAGAGGAGTAAAGCAATTCTGGCGCATCATAGGACCTAAAAAACAGAATATCGAGCTGTTTGTTGAGGCCAACTTGAGTGATGAACCCTTAAATATGTTGACCTCAAGCTTTGTGACTGGTGATGCAGGAATGGGACATGTGGCGATTACCTCACGAAAGCCTTTGAAGATGCAGCGGTTTTGGCAGGAAATCTTTGATGCAAGACTGAGTGACCAGATTGAGCAAGTCATTAGTGGTGTAACACTAGATGTAACTTTCTTACGTCTAAATGAACGTCATCATTCAGTTGCGATCGCTACGACCAGAGAAGTCGCTCTAGATCCAATTCGCACTAAAGTGCAACACATAAATCTACAAGGTGCTTCTTTAGATGACTTATCCAATGCCTTTCAACGATGTAAGCAGCTTGGTTATGAAATGGCGCATGAGATTGGGCAGCATCCAAATGACAAGGAATTGTCATTTTATGTGATTAGTCCATCAGGTTTTGAAGTTGAGTTTGGATGGGCTCCATTGGTGGTAGATGAAAGCACATGGAAACCGACCAAGTATTTTGCAATCAGTTCTTGGGGACACAAGCCCGAGAATCCAGGCAAGCTCTATATGCTTTCAACCAATTTAAATAATTTGAAACAGGGAATCTCAACAGTGATTCATCCTGAATATTCACCCATCTAGTTTTAGAGGTTCTAAACATGACAGGTCAGAAAATTAAAAAAACGACATCACAAAATGTAGATGTGGTTATTGCAGGTCTAGGACCAACTGGATTGGTGTTGGCTCATATTTTAGGCAAACGTGGACATCAGGTCGTGGTGTTGGAACGTGAACCTGTGTTTTATGGCAATGCTCGTGCTGTGTATACCGATGATGAATGCATGCGTATTTTTCAGTCGATTGATATGGCGGAAGAACTGCAAAAAGATATGCTCTTGGATACGCCTGTACAACTGGTTCGTCCAGATGGAACCGTGATTGCACAATACAAGCCGCTCAAACGCCCATTCGGGTGGTCGGTGGTGAATTTCTATTATCAGCCTTATTTAGAAACTTCTTTAACCAATGCTTTAGCCAAATATCCAAATGTTCAAATTTTGCGTGGACGAGAGCTGATTAATTTTAGTCAAGATGCAGACAGAGTGACTGTGATCCATCAGGCAACACAAGTCTATCGTTTTAGTGATGAGACTGATGTTAAAACGGAAGTGCAGGGGGATAATGACGTCCAACAAGTTATCGCACGTTATTTGGTCGGCGCTGATGGTGGGCGTAGTACTGTTCGTGCCAAGCTTGGTATTGAAATGTCAGGGAAAAACTTCCCAGAGCCATGGCTAGTTGTGGATCTAAAACAGAAAGATCGAAATAAGGGCTTACGTCATCTACCGTATTTTAATTTTGTAGTTGATCCAGATCTGCCAGTGGTGAGCTGTGTACAGCCAGATGGATTCCATCGCTTTGAGTTTATGCTGAAAAAAGGTCAAACCAAAGAATATATGGAACAACCTGAAACAGTACATATGTTGTTATCCAAATTCGTAAATCCTGATGACTTTGAAGTAAAACGTAAACTGGTCTATACCTTTAATGCCTTGGTTGCCAATCAATGGCGAGATAAACGTGTGCTTCTGGCAGGTGATGCTGCTCACATGACTCCACAATTTATGGGGCAAGGCGCAAGTTCAGGTATCCGTGATGCAGGTAATTTAGGCTGGAAACTTAGTGCGGTACTCAATGGCCAAGCTGGAGACAAATTATTAGATAGCTATGAAAGTGAGCGTCATGATCATGCCAAAGCAATGATTCAGGGTTCTGTCTTATTAAAAGACCTTGTTTCAATGACCAATCCAGTGATTGGGAAAATCCGTGATGGTGTAATTAAAGGGGTTCTTGCAACTCCTAAACTCAAAGAGTGGGGACAGGAAGGTGGTTTTAAACCAAAACCTGTTTACACGAAAGGTCAGTATTTTGGCTTAGCACGTAAACATCGTTTAAGCCCTGAAGGTGGCTTATCTCCGCAGCCTATTGTCCGTGGTTTTGATGGTCGTCCTGTGCTTTTAGATTCTCTATTGGGTGAGAACTATTCTTTGATTGGGTTATCAGTGGATCCAACATTAGGTTTATCAGGCACATCTAAACTAGTCTTAGAACAAATTGGCTGTAAATTTATCACTCTATATCCATATTCTGATCGACCTCAAGGCCATATCAATCGAGATTTAAATCCTGATGTGTTTGAAGTGGAAGATATTGATGGGGATATGGTGTGTTGGTTTAAAAAGGCATGTAAGACATCGCAATCCATTGCAATATTACGTCCTGATAAATTTACATTTGCTGTTGTTGATCAAGTCGAAATTAATTCAACCATACAGCAGTTAAAGCATCAATTGGATTTAACTGCTGATAAAACTGGTTCTCACACAATTGGCGGGGTGAATGTATGACGACTAATGATCAAGAACGTTTAAATTCTGCGGCTTTGGCATTACGCCATGCTAGACAATCAAGTCAAACAGTTGGGCAAATATCTGAATCACATCGTATTTCTGGTTTAGATGAGGCTTATGCTGTTGCACAAATCAATAGTGATTATAAGGTCAGCCAAGGTGCAAGAATTATCGGCAAGAAAGTTGGTTTGACTTCAAAAGCTGTGCAACAACAGCTTGGTGTGGATCAGCCTGATTTCGGGATTTTATTCGATGATATGGAATACCTAGATGGTGACACCGTTCCTGTCAACCAACTTATGCAGCCTAAAATTGAGGCTGAAATTGCTTTTATTGTTGGGCGAGATCTTGTTGGGCCAATGCCATCGTGGGGTGAGTTCATATCTGCATTGGCTTATGCCTTACCCGCTTTAGAAATCGTCGATAGCGCGATTCATAACTGGAAAATCACGCTAGAAGATACGGTTGCTGATAATGCATCTTGTGGTTTGTTTGTTTTAGGAAATCAGCCAATCGAAATAGGCAGCTTAAATCTAGCAAAAGTAAAAATGGAACTTGAACACAATAAAGTTGTGGCATCAAAAGGTAATGGAGCCGCGTGTTTAGGTCATCCATTAAAAGCTGCTTGGTGGTTGGCCCGTACCATGTGTGAAAAAGGGATTGGTTTAAAAGCTGGTGAGGTCATTTTATCTGGTGCTCTAGGACCAATGGTCAATGTACAAGCTGGTGATAGCGTGACCGCCTATATTGGCCGTCTTGGTTCAGTCAGTTGCAAATTGGTGTAGGGGAAAACATGAATAGTCAAGCAAACAATAAAATCAAGGCTGCGATTATTGGTAGCGGCAATATTGGCAGCGACCTCATGATCAAAATGTTACGTTATGGTGAGCATCTTGAAATTGCCGTAATGGTCGGTATCGACCCTGAATCAGATGGTTTAGCCCGTGCCAAACGCATGAATGTTGCCACTACCCATCAGGGTGTACAAGGACTAATAGATTTACCTGAATTTAAAGACATTGATATTGTATTTGATGCAACCTCTGCTGGGGCACATATCAAAAATGATGCCTTATTAAGACAACATAAGCCGAATATTCGTATGGTGGATTTAACTCCTGCGGCAATTGGTCCTTATTGCGTTCCTGTGGTGAATCTGGAACAACACATTGATCAGCCCAATGTAAACATGGTGACTTGTGGTGGACAGGCGACTATTCCAATGGTTGCTGCAGTCTCGAAAATTGCTAAAGTTCATTATGCTGAAATTGTGGCGTCTATTTCCAGTAAATCGGCAGGGCCAGGCACACGAGCAAATATTGATGAATTTACCGAAACCACATCAAAGGCATTGGAAACAGTCGGTGGTGCAACAAAAGGCAAGGCGATTATTGTCCTCAATCCAGCCGAACCGCCATTATTGATGCGTGATACGGTGTATGTGCTGTCTGAAGCTGCGGATCAGGCTACGGTTGAAGCCTCGGTTGAGCAGATGGTGGCTGAGGTTCAAAAATATGTTGCTGGCTATCGCTTAAAACAAAAAGTCCAGTTTGAGGTAATTCCTGAATCTGCCCCACTCAATATTGCAGGATTAGGGAAATTTTCTGGTCTAAAAACCAGTGTGTTTTTAGAAGTTGAAGGTGCAGCACATTATTTACCTGCCTATGCCGGCAATCTGGATATTATGACTTCGGCAGCGTTGGCAACAGGCGAGAAAATGGCGGCATCACTCCAATCACAACGTGCATCGGATGAGGGCTAAGCGATGGATAAGATCAAAAAATTATATATTTCCGATGTGACTTTACGTGATGGCAGTCATGCAGTCCGCCATCAGTACTCCATTCAAAATGTGCAAGAAATTGCCAAAGCGTTAGATGAAGCAAGAGTAGACAGTATTGAAATTGCGCATGGTGATGGATTACAAGGTTCAAGCTTCAATTATGGTTTTGGTGCACATACAGATCTGGAATGGATTGAAGCCGCTGCTGATGTACTCAACCATGCAAAAATTGCGACTTTGCTGTTACCGGGTATTGGCACCATTCACGATCTTAAAGCGGCTTATAACGCTGGTGCCCGAGTTGTCCGTGTTGCTACTCACTGTACCGAAGCTGATATTTCTAAACAGCATATCGAATATGCCAGAGAATTGGGCATGGATACCGTGGGTTTTCTGATGATGAGCCACATGACCACACCAGAGGCATTGGCACAACAGGGTAAACTGATGGAATCTTACGGTGCACAATGTATCTATGTCGTAGATTCGGGTGGTGCAATGTCGATGAATGATATTCGTGCACGCTTCAGAGCGATGAAAGATGTATTGGATCCATCAACCCAGACAGGAATACATGCTCATCATAATTTAAGTTTAGGTGTTGCAAACTCTATCGTGGCCGTTGAAGAAGGTTGTGATCGTATTGATGCCAGTCTTGCAGGTATGGGCGCAGGCGCAGGTAATGCACCATTAGAAGTTTTCATTGCTGCTGCTGAACGTTTAGGTTGGCACCATGGAACGGATTTATTTACATTGATGAATGCTGCTGATGAACTAGTGAGACCATTGCAAGATCGCCCAGTACGTGTAGATCGTGAAACACTTGCATTAGGGTATGCAGGGGTATATTCAAGCTTCTTGCGTCATGCCGAGATGGCTTCTAAACGTTATGGCCTAAATACCGTTGATATTTTAGTGGAATTGGGTCGTCGTCGTATGGTGGGTGGGCAGGAAGATATGATTGTCGATGTCGCTTTAGACCTTCTAAAAAACCAGCAACAGGCAGGATAACAGCATGTCTCAATTTAAATTAAATGGCAAAGTGGCTTTAGTAACGGGTGCAAACTCAGGTATAGGCGCAGTTACCGCAAGAGAGTTGGCATTACAAGGTTATCATGTGTTTTTGGCCTGTCGCTCGCAGCAGAAAGCGCAAGCTGTACTTCAGGAAATCCAAAGCCTCAGTTTTGGACGAGCAAAGGCGGAGTTCATTGAATTAGATCTAGCCGATTTAGATTCTGTACGTCAGTGTGCGGCACAATTTCTTTCAAGAAACTTAGCTTTGCATTTACTCATTGCCAATGCAGGTTTGGCTGGTCAGAAAGGCATGACCCAATCAGGCTTTGAACTCACATTTGGTGTTTGTCATGTTGGACATTTTCTTTTAACGCAATTACTGACTGAAAAATTAATCGAATCAAAACCTGCACGGGTGGTTGTCGTTTCAAGTAAGGCGCACCGTCATGCTCAAGGTATTGATTTCAATGCTGTGTTGAAAACAACCAAGAGTTTTGGTGGCTTGAAAGAGTATGGAGTGGCCAAACTTGCAAATATTCTTTTTGTGAAAGAACTCGGTCGTCGCTTATATGGTACAGGCGTCACAGCCTATGCCATACATCCTGGTGTGGTTTCAACTAATGTCTGGCGAGGTTTGCCACAACCTTTAGTTAAGCTCATTAGTCGCTTTATGATTAGCCCCGAGGAAGGTGCTAAAACAACACTTTATTGTGCAACCCAGCCGCAGCTTGCTGGTGATACGGGGTTCTATTATGAAGATTGTAAAGTCAAAGTTTCTTCACATGCTGCTCAGAATATAAATTTAGCCAATGAGCTATGGGAAAAAAGCCTAAATTGGGCAAAACAATAAACCAAGTTTTAAGAATACAGGGACGTCTTCTTAATTTGATGAGGAGAATAAAATGGATAACTTTGTACCCCCAAAAGAAAACTATGGCAAATGGGGACGTGATTTAGAACGTTGGTATTTTGATCCAGTCTTTTTAAACTCGGATCAACTCAATATGGCAAAACCTGCGTTATTTGTTGGAAATCATACCTTGTATGGTCTTTTGGATGTGCCATTGTTTGTTGAACATATACGGGAGCAACATGGTATTCACTTACGATCTTTAGGGGATCGTATGCATTTTCATATTCCAGTATGGAAAGACATACTCACAAAAGGTGGTATGGTCTTAGGATCGCCAGGAAACTGTCATGCCCTGATGGAGAGTGGACAGTCAATCATTGTATTTCCTGGTGGTGCACGTGAAGTTATGCGTAGGAAAGGGGAAAAGTATCAGCTGATCTGGAAAAAACGTACTGGCTTTGCCCGTCTAGCAATAGAACATGGTTACGATATTATTCCATTTGCTTCTGTTGGGGCAGATGACTGCTTTGATATTGTAATAGATGCCAATGATATTCAACAGAATACAACTGCGCAGAAATTTCTTAAAACATTCAAACTGAATGATAAGTTAAGAGGTGGAGATATTTTGCCACCTATTCCTACGGGAGTAGGATATTTACCGATTCCCAAGCCACAACGTTTTTACTTTAGTTTTGGAGAGCGAATATCTACTTTAGATATTCCACATGATGAGCAAGGGATATGGCATATTCGTGAGCAAGTTGCACAATCTATTGAAGATCAAATCTCAGAATTGAAAAAATATAGATCAACTGATAAAAAGCAGAATTGGAGCTGGTTACGTAAGAAACTCACAAAAAGCTTTGATGAATAGTATTATCTGTATAATAATAGTCAAAATTGTTCAAATACTGCATTCTTGTTCAAAAGGTTTAAATTGTGCGTTTATCTTCATCACAGCAAAGAATTCATAAAACAGCATTAAAACTTTTTGCTGAAAAAGGCTCTACGAATATTAGTATAAGTGAGCTCGCTTCAGCTTCTGGTGTAGCTCGTGGCACTATTTATAATAATCAACTAGATCCTGATACATTGTTTGAAGACATTGCATCTCAACTCGCTGAAGAAATGAATGCGCGTGTTATTAAAACACTAGGAAATGAATCAGATTCGGCTATCCGTCTTGCTACGGGCATTCGTATGTATGTTCGTAGAGCGCATGAAGAGTCCGATTGGGGACGATTTATATGCCGTTTTGCTTTCAGTTCAAAATCACTAATGGCCTTATGGTCAAGTAGTGATTCACCATTGCCAGATGTAATGGCTGGTTTAGACAGTAAGCGATATACATTCCGTGAGGATCAACTACTTTCCATTATGTCTTTGATCGCAGGTTCAGTTTTAACATCTATTTTTCTCGTATTAGAAGGACATAAAACTTGGAGAGATGCTGGTACTGAAATTGCTGAGTTATTGCTATACGCAATGGGCGTAGATCGCGATGAAGCCTATGAGATTGCAAGAAGGGAATTACCACCTTTATTAGAACTATAACCATTGCGCTAAAAATCAAAAGTCTATCATCAGATAACATTTTAGATATAAAAAGCCCATGTTACTTAATCATGGGCTTCTTTAATGCAAAAACACTTTGGGTGAAAACCATCTGAGAAAAATCGCCACCAAACCAAAATTAAAATAACAAATTCAATAACTTAATACTTAAATATTAGCATCCATTTTAGCCACTCCATATGATTATCAAAAATGCTTTTTTAATAAAATAGCTAATATAAGAAATAACACAGCTCATGGGTACTATGATCAATGATAACTACGATTTCTGTTTGGCTTTTTGGCGTAAGACATACAAATATAAGCTTTCTACTTTTTCACGTGCCCATGGTGTGGTACGTAAGAATCGCAATGATGATTTAACACTTGGATCGATACAAAAACATCTAATTTCAATTTTACGACTTAAGCCTTCAAAGCCACCATAGTAATCCAATAATTCATCCAAAATATCAGCAAGTTTTTTACCGTGTAGAGGGTCATTGGAGGCGTTCATAATAGATCAACCATATTTTGGGAGACCATCATTATAACCTGAGCTCGTTGAAAAATGAGAGGGTTAGCATTTAAGCGTAATTAACATAGAAAATTACAGCTTATCTTCTATTGATGTGTGCTGAAATAACAGGAGATATTCTTGGGAGGTTCTAGGCAACAGACTTGTAAAAATCTTCTGCCATTTATGGAATAGAACTCGAAGTCAGCAACGTGAATTATGATCGTAGAGATACGGTACCAAGCTGTGGCAACAACCATGTTGTGTAGGCTACAATCTCAGATATTATATTTAACATAATATACATTATGCGAAACAACTAATTATCAATAATATGATGCTTAGCAACTACTGTAATTACCATTTTCCCGCTATCCCAATGTCAGTTGACATACATTAGAAAGTTACACACAATGCTATTCACTATATAAATATGCATATATCAATAACAATGCCTTCGATTTATCAGTTAAAACCAGCATTTCAGAATTTACTTCGTCCATTTGTACAATGGCTTTACTCTAAAAAGATTACAGCGAATCAAGTTACGCTTTTAGCAATGTTAATCTCTGTCGCGTTAGCAATCGCACTTTACAGCCTGCATCTTTACCAACAGCCTTTAATCCTATTTTTATTCTTTCCTATATGGATGTTGGTTCGTATGGGCTTTAATGCAATTGATGGCATGCTCGCACGTGAATTTAATCAACAATCAAAACTTGGCGCATATTTAAATGAAATCTGTGATGTCATCTCCGATTCAGCACTTTATCTATGTTTTTTAGGCTTAGCTTTCATCAACCCATTCCTGTTGGTCCTAGTTGTCTTTCTAGCGATTCTGAGTGAATATGCTGGGGTTATGGCTCCATTAATTGGTCAAGAACGCCGTTATGATGGTCCTATGGGTAAAAGTGATCGTGCATTTTGGTTTAGTTTAATTGCGTTATGTGTCAGTTTCAGCCCTTATTTAATAGAAAATAATTACACAAATTCAATAATTTACTTCTGCAATGGTCTGCTTGTTCTTATTGCAACGCTATTGGTTTTTACAATTTACAACCGTATTAAAAATAGTATTCAACTTTAAGGAAAATTAGATGAAAAGCTCACAAAAACATGTATTTACCAGTCATGATGATACCCAATTAGCCTATCAACATTGGCCAGCAGCTACAGAAAAAGAGACAAAAAAAGCAATTATCTTATTTCATCGTGGTCATGAACACTCTGGACGTATGGCACATTTGGTCAATGAGCTCAATCTACCAGAATTTGATTTCTTTGCATGGGATGCTCGCGGACATGGAGATTCACCAGGTTTACGTGGTGATGCGCCAAGTTTCTCTGCATGTGTGAAAGATATTCAATATTTTGTACAACATATTGAATCTACATATAACATCGTATCAACCAATATCGCCGTCATTGGTCAAAGCGTTGGCGCAGTTTTAGCAGCCACATGGGTACATGATTATGCACCAAAAATCAGAGCCTTATGCTTAGCTTCACCCGCGTTTGATATCAAACTCTATGTACCATTTGCAAAAGCAGGTTTAACTGTTTTAAGCAAACTCAAAGGTAATTTCTTTATTACCAGTTATGTAAAAGCCAATATGCTGACACATGATGCTGAACGTGCGAAAACTTATGATACAGATCCTCAAATTGCCAAAGCCATTTCTGTACGAATGCTTTTGGGCTTATATGCAGCATCTGAACGTATCGTCAATGATGCACAAAATATCTTTGTTCCTACTCAAGTTTTAAGTTCTGGGTCGGACTTTGTGGTATTCCGAAAACCACAACAGCAGTTTTATGCAAAGCTTCCTCATCCACGAAAAGAGTTCCATGTACTAGATGGTTTTTATCACGATACTTTAGGTGAAAAAGACCGCCATATTGCAGTAGAGAAAATTCGTCGTTTTATCTTACAAAGCTTTGCTGAAGATTATCAGGCACCAGATGTACTCAATGCCGATAAAATTGGTACAAGTTGTGCCACGGCTGAACAACTGAGTAGCCCACTTCCCGCTTCTTCAATCAAAAATCTATTCTGGAATCTAACCAAACGTAATTTAAAGCTCGGTAGTAAATTCTCGCATGGCTTAAAAATTGGTGAAGATACGGGTTATGACTCAGGCAGTACTTTAGATTTTGTTTATCGAAATCAAGGTGAAAGTAAAAATATTCTTGGCAATATTATCGATCAGCAATATTTAAATGCCATTGGTTGGCGTGGCATCCGCGTGCGTAAACAACATATTGAGCAGTTATTGGCAAAATATGCGAAAGCACTGACCAAGCAACGTAAAGAAGTTCGCATCCTTGATATTGCAGCGGGTCATGGCCGTTATATTCTAGATGCCGTGAATGAACTTGCAACACCACCTAAATCAGTGCTCTTAAGAGATTATAGTCAATTAAATGTTGATTCTGGTTCCGCATTGATTCAGCAAAGAAATCTTGAAAACATTGCTCAGTTTGAATTAGGTGATGCCTTTGATACAGCATCACTAGCCAAAGTTAAACCAAAACCCAATTTAGTCATTGTTTCTGGGCTTTATGAATTATTTAGCGATAACGATTTATTAAGACAATCACTCTCTGGTATTCATCAAGCGATGCTACAAGGCGGCTTCCTGATTTACACGGGACAAATTTGGCATCCACAACAAGAGTTTATTGCACGTGCGCTCACCTCACATCGTCAAGGTGATGCTTGGGTCATGCGTTTACGCTCGCAAGCCGAAATGGATGCACTGGTTGAACAAGCAGGCTTTAAAAAAGTAGATCAATGTATTGATGAATTTGGAATTTTTACAGTTTCGGTTGCTCAAAAAATTTAAATAAAGACTTTGTATGCAAAATAATATTCTAGATCGTCAATCAGGTACTTGGAAATGGGGGCTACTCTGCCTAGTCCTTTTAGCACCCTTTTTCTTCTTAACCTATGGTTTTGCAAATCAATATGCATCCAGCCTCAGTAATGTTCCGAGTATTGTGTTTGCTTGGGAACATCATATCCCACTTTGGGCATGGACTATTGTGCCGTATTGGTCGATTGACCTTTTTTATGGTTTGTCTCTATTGTTATGTTGGAATAGATTTGAATTAAAACAACATTCGCTTAGGCTATTTACAGCCCAGATTATTTCAATCAGTTGTTTTTTAGTCTTTCCCTTAAAATTCAGTTTTGAACGTGCTGAATTACATGGTTTCTTTGGATTATGGTTTGATGTATTGATGGGTTTTGACAAACCCTTTAATCAAGCACCTTCATTACACATTGTTTTATTAGTCATTCTTTGGGATTTTTACCGTCGGCATATCAAAGTAAACTACCGTTGGCTGGTACATCTATGGTCTTTTCTGATCGGACTCTCTGTCTTAACCACCTGGCAACATCACTTTATTGATATTCCTTTGGGGCTGTTGGTTGGTGCATTCTGTTTATGGCTATTTCCACTCACGGTTAAAGCACCTTATCAAAAAAATGGCTTGCAGCAATTGACGAGCAAACATTTAAAATTAGGGTGTTTTTATTTAATTGGAGCCTTAGTTTGTATAACCCCTGCATTTTTATTTAAAGGTGTATGGCTTTGGATGTTATATCCAGCAATCAGTCTTTTCTTAGTGGCTTTAGCATACTTTTTAGTTAGACCTCATTTTTTCCAAAAGCAAGAAAATGGTCAAATGACTGTCGCTGCATGGTTATTGTTCTCACCTTATTTTCTAGTTGCATGGATAAATAGTCGTGTTTGGACCTATCGACATCCTGAAGACTCATTGATTTTGCAATTAAACGGCGTTGATCTGTATCTAGGCCGTATCCCAACAACCGAACATAGTAAGCAATATCATGGTGTATTTGATTGTTGCGCTGAATTGCCAGCAAACAACGTTCATCATTATGAAAAATACAGTACGCTTGATTTAATTCCGATCCAAAGCGCACAATTATTAGAAACAACAAAAAAGCTTGATCACTTTATTCAACCTTTAATACAGGCAAATGAACCACAACAAGTATTGATTTTTTGTGCGCTTGGCTATTCACGCAGTTGTAGTGTATTGATTGCATGGCTATTACAACACGGCTATGTGAATACCTCAGAGGAAGCTGTTGGCTTGATTCAAAAGTCACGACCTTGGATCGTTTTGAGTGAGACACATATTGCTGAAATTAAACATTTCCAACAGCTGCTCACTCAGGAGAAGCAGCTATGAAAATGAATTTTGTCGTAGTGAACCAATTGCTAAAGCAAAGTCAGAGTATTTTAAAGTCAGGATATTTAGCCTTTGTTTTATCAATTGTAAGCTTATTTTTATTTTCAAGTATCCCGATCTTGATCCCTCTTTCACTGGTAACTGCTTTATTGGCGATTCACCATTATCTATTTATTCGGATTGAATTTGATCGTGGCCTGTTACAGCATATGGTCGACCAACCTGAGGACGTAGAAAGTCTTACTCAGCAATTGGATCAATCGCTGTTAAATTTAAAGTTGATTCCATCTAGTAAAACGGGTCGTGATTGGTCGATACGCTTCCAAGGCTGTTTAAGACTCTTAAAAATACAGATCGCCATTGTCTTAATACAGTATTCTGTATTTATTGTACTTTTTTATAAATTAGCGCATAGATGAAGGTTGAATGAAAAAAAATATAATCACGCAATCCGTTGCCCGTTTTATTGCATTCTTAACCCGTCGTGGTGCACGCTTGTTAACTGGCGCACGAAGTTTATGGGTCGGCTGTGAACCTGAACTTAAGCAACGGATCTATTATGCCAACCATAATAGCCATATTGATTTCATTTTATTATGGTCTTCTTTACCCACTCACATCCGTCGCAAAACACGACCAATTGCAGCATCAGATTATTGGCTTAAAGATGGACTTAGACGCTTTTTGATTCAAGATACTTTTTCAGGTGTTACCATTCAACGGAACCGTAGTGATCAACAAGATCCATTACAGCCAGTAAAAGACGTCTTGGCAGAAGGCTATTCCATTATTTTCTTCCCTGAGGGAACACGTAATTTAAATGATGATGTCGAGATGCTGCAGTTTAAAAGCGGTCTTTATCATCTCAGTCAGCAATTCCCTGACGTTGAAGTTGTGCCAGTTTGGATTTCTAATTTAAAACGAGTCATGCCTAAGGGCGCATTTATCCCCTTGCCTCTACTCTCGACTGTCATCTTTGGTGAACCCTTAGCACTTGATCAACTCACGGGCAAAGATCAATTCTTGCAGCATGCTCAGCAGCAATTATTGAAATTAAAAGAGGCCGAGAACCAATGAGTTTAGACAACCTACAACAAACTTATCTATTGTTTGGCATCTTTGCAGTCATTTTGATTATTGCCTCAAGTATTGGCTTTATCCTCAAACAAAAGGCAGGTGCAGCCCCTTCTCCTGTTATTGATAACCTGAATGCGCGTATCAATGCGTGGTGGATCATGCTAATAGTCTTGGCAGCCGCCATTCTATTAGGAAAAACTGCTTTTATTGTCCTGTTTGGCCTTATTTCATTTTTTGCATTACGGGAATTTATTAGTTTATTGCCAACACGGCGTGGCGACTATCTGCCATTGCTGATTGCGTTCTACTTTGTTATTCCCTATCAATACTATTTGGTCTATACCAATTGGTATGGCTTATTTTCGATTTTCATTCCGCTGTATGTGTTCTTGCTCATCCCCATCGCCAGTTTAAAGCTGGAAGATACCACACACTTCTTGGAACGCAGTGCCAAAATCCAATGGGGTTTAATGGTCAGCGTATTCTGTATCTCGCATGTCCCAGCGCTGTTAAATCTGGATTTAACGCAATTTAAAGGGGAAAAAATTTGGTTGGCGATTTGGCTGATTATGGTGGTGCAAGCCTCAGATGTACTGCAATATGTTTGTGGCAAACTTTTTGGAAAACATAAAGTAGCCCCTACACTTTCCCCATCAAAAACCGTTGAAGGGTTAATTGGTGGCATTGTTCTCGCAACCGCACTCGGTGTATTGATGTCATCACTCACCCCATTCAATTACTGGCAAGCGGCTCTGATCGGCTTAATTGTTTGTATTTTTGGTTTCTTTGGTGGACTGGTAATGTCTGCGATCAAACGCGATCGTGGTGTGAAAGACTGGGGACAGCTTATTCAAGGTCATGGCGGTATGTTAGATCGTATCGACTCGATCTGTTTCTCTGCGCCAATTTTTTTCCATATCCTTCGATATTGGTGGAGCTAATCTCTATGAAGAAAGTCGACCAATGCTGACTTCACGGAAAAACTTAGGCGTTACATTGGTCCACTTTTTAAATGCCCGTGAAAAATGGGAAATATCGGCATAGCCCAACCGTTCTGCAATTTGCTCAATCGAAAGCTTGGACTGTTTTAATAATTGCTCCGCTTGGTTCCTGCGTACTTCGGCCACAAGACTTTGAAAAGACGTTTGTTGAGTGCTTAGCTGTCGCTGTAGGGTTCGTTCTGAGAGATGAAGTTTTTCAGCAACCTGTTTCAGCGATAAGAAGCCAACATCTTCATCATATAGCAAGGCTTTGACTTGTGAATCCAAGCGATTCTTTTGATCTCTTTTCAGTGCAAGCTTATCGGCATCTTGTTCACATTGTTGTTTGCTAAGGCGAGCCAATAAGGCATCAGCAGTCTTTAAAGGGTGTGATAGCAATGCCTTATTGAAGCTTAAACAATCTTTTTCACACTCAAAACTGATATTTGAGTGATTGAATTTTTGAGTATTCTTATAAAAATCTGGTTTGTCTTGTTGAAACTTAAAGTGGATTCCAAGTTTATTTTGGGCTAAGTTTTCTAAAATTTGTGAAAAACCCAAGATCAAAAACATCATTCCATGTCGATTCAACTTAAATTTTTGTGAAGGTTGGTTGAAATACAAATAAGCCAAGTCACCTTCTATCTTTAATTTAGGTTTAAACACAGAACAATGTAAGCCGATAAATTGCTCTAGAATCTTGATTGCATCACCTAATGTGTCAGAAGCAGTTGCAGCAATGCCGACATGACCATAGCAAGAGACTCGCATTTCCTCTGCAAGATAAAGACTAATCGCAGGTTCATGCGTCAGTAATGCTGCTTTATCCAATAAATGATTGAAAATATCGAAATCTACATACCAAAACGGCGCATTTAAAGTATGTGCAGAAATCCCAGTTCCAGACAAAAGCTGTTCTGGCGATACATTCCATTTTTGTATGACATCTACTAATAGATTGACATAAGTACCGGGTAATTCTGGATTCATGCAGTCTCCATGAAACAGTAAAAATTTGGCGTAAAATGGTAAATATTGGCGGTTAATGAACTATGACATCTTTCTTGGTTTAAGCATAGTAGCTCTATCTAAAAACTCAGCTTTTAAACTGGTGAAATCATGCATATTTTGATCGTACATGCGCATCCTGAACAGCAATCATTTACCTCTGCACTTAAGAATACAGCACAGCAAACCTTTGAACAGCAAGGTCATACGGTCGAGGTTTCCGATCTCTATGAAATGAACTTTAACCCTGTTACTTCTAAAGATGATTTTGGCAGCCTGAACCAACCTGATTATTTTAATTATGCTTTGGAACAGCGTCATGCATTTAAACAACAGCAATTTTCAGTAGATATCCAAGCTGAAATTGAAAAAGTTCAACGTGCTGATCTGGTTATTTTTAGCTTTCCTTTATATTGGACCTCTGTACCAGGTATCTTAAAAGGTTGGATTGACCGTGTGTTTGTGTCTGGTCTCTTTTACGGCGGTAAACGCTTTTATAACCATGGTGGCATGACAGGGAAAAAAGCCATGTTATGTTTAACACTTGGCGGTCGTGAACATATGTTTGGTGAAGGTTCTGTACATGGACCGATAGAGCATTATTTATCACCGTTGCAACGTGGCACACTTGCCTATGTTGGCTTTGAGGTACTGCCTCCATTTATTGCCTATCATGTGCCTTATATCAGCCAACAAGATAGACAAAAGATTGTGAGTGATTTCGAGCACTATTTACAAAACATAGATGATTTACAAGCCTTGGAATTCCCGTTACTGGAAAATTTTGACGATAGAATGAATCCACTGTAATAAAACAACGATAAGGCTCTAGGCTAGGAACCTTATCGTTTTATCTCTTAGAACTTCATTTCAATGCCTGCTTTGATGGTACGTCCTGGAATCGGCATACCAATTACCGTACCAGGATCAAAGTTATAGCGATTTGTTAAATTATCGACATTAAATGACAGGGCGACATTTGGATTCCACTTATAACTTGCAAACAGATCAATTAAAGTTTCAGAAGAAATTTCAGTCACAGCTCGTCCACTTACACCTGTACCTGCCAACCAGCCTTTAGGGTTGGTCTTTTCCGAGTGGTACTTAGCACGAGCACCTACCACAAGTTTATTTTCAAATAGGTTTTTGCCTACCGTAATATTTAAAATCTTACGCGGTGGCAGACGGGTAGAAATCAGACTCCAAGAATCACCCACTTCATTACATTCCGCTTTACTTGCAGGACAGACTTTAGGTGCTTGATATAAAGTTCCATTCAAACTGGTAAAGAAACTCGGATGATTATAGGAAAGATCAAACTCCAAGCCCTTCATTACAACTTGATTGTAATTGACGAATGTATAAGAGCTTGTATAGGGAAGGATAAAGTCAGGCGTAATTTGATTCGGAATTTCTTTTCTTTGTACGCCTTGTGTCAGAAAATCTTTCGTTTGATTGCGGAAATAATTCAGGTTAAATTTCAAATGGTCATCGTGAGCAAACACGTTTTCACGCTCACCGATAAATCCTAATTCAATAAGACGTGAATTCTCAGGTTTAATCGGCAGGTCTGGATCATAACTAAAGGTTTGACCTGAAACAGTTGATTCAAACAGACTTGGGCTACGATGTGTATTGGAGAGTTTTCCATAAATATCGATACCGTCCCACAATTTATAGTTAAGTTGAGACATCCAATCGATATTGCCGCCAAAGTCACGTACCGCATAACCCTTGTTATTTAAATCTGAATGCGCCACAGGTGTCATTGGTCGATACTGATCGCCATAGTCTTTCACTTTGGCTTTATGCCATTTACTCCCTAAACTTAAACTAAAGTCATTAAAAAGATAGTCGCCATTGAAGAAAACTGAGGACTCTTTGCGTAATCCATCGCGTGCAATTTCATGATCAACCAGATGACGCGGCTTCATACGCTGTTCATCGTAGGTTAAACCATAATTCAATGTGACCTGATCAAATTTACTGGTATTTTCAAGGTTTAAACCATTACGATAATCTTGGAAACTCCCCCAATATTGATCTCCGTAACTGGAATTTTTCATCCCAATCATGCCATTGTGCTGGCGATATTTAGCGTTGGTATGCCACACCCCTAATTCGAGATCTACCAAAGGGTTATGTTTCGGCTTATAAGTATAACTGGTACTGAAAGCATTAACGGCTGCTGAACCTAAAGACCACTGCGGCATGGTATAAGCACCTTCTATATATTTAGGCTCAACATACTCGTCATCGATATATCCATATGGTGGTGAGTTAGGGTCAATCACTTTAGATCGATTCCAATAAAAAGCCATGACTTCACCCGCTTTTTGGACATGACGACGTAAATTTACTTCGACACGATGTTCATCGGTGATATTCATTCCAGCTTTGATGATGCCTGAATCACTTTGATAACTGGTATTCACCACCTCTTGGCCTGGACCAACATCGACAATATCCCGCTTTTCGTAATACTCAATACCATGTTTTCCAGCATAGTAATTACCAACTTCTCGCTTACTATACGCAGCGACTAAGTCAAACATATCGTTCCGATAAGCCAGTGCCAATGTGCCAGCACCATTTTGAAAATTGTTAGATGAAATTTTATTGTGCAGCAAATAAGACATTTGCTCCTTTTCATTATCTGAGGTTTGAGGCGTTCTGTTATTGTTATAAAAACTTCCTTTGAGCATGACACCTGCATTTTGATTCGGCAATAAAATGTCATTGGCACTTAGGGTTCGCATTTTTACAATCCCTCCAATTCCACCTACGCTAAACTTAGCCCGAGATGCACCTTTTTCAACCTCGATTTGGCTGATCAAATCCATATCGATATAAGTACGGTCACTCTCGCCCTGATAACCTCGGAAAGTATGACTGGATTGTAAACTACCATCAATAATCACGGGGACGCGCCCTTCACCCTGCATGCCACGAATTCCAATATCTATCGCACCTGCCTCATTACGTAAGCTGTTGACCTGTACCCCTGCAATATCGGAAAACACATCCCCATTACCCGTTCCTCTAAATCGGCTAATCTGTTCTCGATCAAGATGAGTGGTATTTACCTTTTGCTTTTGTTGTTCGGCATTCACTTTTATTTCTGGCATGACCACAATAGCTTTAGCATCCTGCTCTAAGTGTGAATGCGTATTTGTATGAGAAGTCATTTTTTCTGAATGACTGAGCATGGAACTGTTTTTAGGAACTAAAAGATAGGTTTGCCCCTGTTTGATGACTTGATAAGGTTGATCTGCCAAGAGATAGTCAAAACCACGTTGAACAGAGTACTTCCCTGCGATTCCTTTACTTTTTAACCCCTTTAAATGATTAGAATCATAGCTCAACACAATGCCAGACTGTGCCGCAAAGCTTGACAGCACGTAGCCCAATTGGTTCTCTGCAATTTGATAGGTCCTTTCCACAGCTGGCTTATCTAATATCTGAACAGATGAGGTTATTTCGGCATAAGCTCCACTGATACAAAAACAGTGTATGAGTATTGCTAATGTTTGCTTTTTAAATTTCATAGGAAGATCCACACTTGTTAATGATTTTCATTTTCAATAATCATTACCCAGTGATTTCCAAAAATATGACATTAAATTTCAATTTTTTCTGCTCTACTCCATATCCACAGTACGAAAAAAAGTAAAATAAGTATGAAAGTTAACTTGATGTGCAAATGCAGAGATGAAAGTATCAAGCTGATTGAAATTAAAACAATCGTTAGTGTCATCATATATTTACGTGAACGGGAAATGGATTTAAATCCACCCGTATATTGGGTAAGTAGCAGATGGATGTAACGATTCTGATGAATCCAGCGATGCAATTTTGCAGAGCCTTTAGCAGCAAAAAAGGTAGCGAGAAATAAGAAATCAAAAGTAGGCACGCCGGGTAATACGATACCCAGCACTGCCAAAATCAGACAAATAATGGTTAGAGCGATACACACTCCACGCATGATGATCGATGCATGGAGTTTTTCTTTTTGCGGTGCTTGTAAACTATCTACATCACTGCAATCTGTACTTTTCGCCTTATACCTTATAGAAGCATTTTTGGCATAGGATTGCTGCTTAATCAATATTTTTCAGCAAGCTGCCAAAGTAATCAAATGCCTGTTTGGCTCCTAAAATGACTTGATCTTGTTCACTCTCACTCAATTGAGCAGTATCAAGTTCAGTAATGAAGTGCTTCCATACCCTTACCCTTGCTCGACCTTCTGGATACGCAGCCAAATTACGTGCCCCAAATTCAGCATTCAGTCCTAAAAGCTGCTGTGCTTGTTTAAATAAAAATGCTGCACCTAAAGTTGAACCTTCAGATACGTAGATCCAGCCGAGCGCTTCTGGAAAACCTACATTTTCAGTAAGTAATTCCTGAGCCTCAGGTTTGAGCTGTAAGTCATAAAGATCCAGTAATGCTGCTTGGGAGCGACCGCGAATATCCAAATCAGAAATAAGCGCGGAAACTTCAGGGTGCCTGAATAAATATTCAACATTTTGCTGAAAATAATATTGAGCCAAAGTAAATTTTGCATAACGCTGTGTATCAGAAAATACTTGAGCTTCCTCCATCAAAAGATGCATCTGTTGGTGCTGGCTCGCGGTTTCATTTTTTAACCGTGATGCAAGCTGATTGAGGACGAGTGAAGTTGCCATAAGATTTCTCCAGTTACTTAGGTTTAACTGTATTACCCGTCTAAGACCAAAAAGCTGACAGCAATTTTCAATTATTTTTCTCTTTTTTCATTTTTAGCCTGAATTGTAATGACATGATCGCCTAAATGTCGCTGCATACGAATCGGATAGCTTAATTCCAAAGCAGACTGCAACTGAGTCAAGTTATTAACAGGATAAGAACCAGAGACCTTTAATGCTTTTAATTGAGGGTCGATATCAACATAATGATGCTGATAACGCCCAATCTCTTGCAATAGCTGCTCTAAAGGCATTTCAAATGCCATGATCATCTGATTTTTCCAAACCAATACATTCGGATCAAGCTGCCCCAATGCTTTAAAATCAGTATCATCAAAACATAGCTGCTCACCTGCCTGCACAACTGTCATTTTTTTAGATTGATTCAGCGTGACCTTGACCGCACTTTCAATCACGCCTAAACAGGTTTGCTGTTGTTTATTTTTGAGATACTGCACATTAAAGACTGTTCCTAATGCTTGTAAATGCGCGCTTTCAGTCTCGACAAAAAATGGACGATCGCTGTGAGTCTCTTTTGCAGTATGAATCTGTATTTCACCGTAGTGCAATCGCAGCGTTCGTTGATGTGGTGTATAGCGAACATCAAGTGCTGTACTAGTATTTAATTGAAGTTGTGTTCCATCCTCAAGTGTCACATTCTTCTGTTGACCAATGGCCGTACTGTAATCAGACAACCACAAATATTTATAATCAGAATTCCATGCAATGATACTTCCCAGACACGCAATACAAGCCACGACAAGATGTTTGCTCCACTGAAACTGTGCAGCTTGATTGCCTTTTTTTATGATTTCATGGCCATTTTCAGGAAAATGTTCAAAACTGCTCAGTAAATACTCTGCTTTAAGCCATGCTGTTTGATGCGCTTCGCTTTGATTTTTCCACGCTTCAAATTCAATCTGTTGAGCATCGGTTAATGCTGATGCCTGAATCAGCACAATCCATTCAGCGGCCTCTTTTAAAATTTGTGTTTGAGACATATCAATCTCAATCCATGATCGCTAAACATTGAGTCAGTACTGCAACCAAATCTCGCATAACTGTTCGTGTAGAAATATTTAAACGATTCGCAATCTCTTGCTGTGTAAGCCCCTCAAGTTGAGACCAAATGAATACCTGCTGTTGACGTTCAGGCATTTGATTTAAAAGTTGGTTAATCAGACAGAGTGATTCAATTGCTGAGATTTTTTGCTCAGGGCTAATCTCATCATACTCAGGTCGACTACTCAGTGCTTCCAAATAGGCTTTTTCTATCGACTTACGTTGGTACCAATTAATTAATATGCCTTTGGCAACTGTGGTTAACAACGCACGCGGCTGATCAAAATACAATTGATCTTTACGCTTTAAAATACGAATAAAAGTATCGTGAGCTAAATCTGCTGCATCTTCACTGTGATTGAGGCGTCGTTTCAGCCATTGGTACAGCCAAGAATGATGTTGACGATAGAGCGTATTAACTGGATCAGACATTTCAAAAGATAATGAGAATCATTAATAACATCTTAACAAAAAATAAGAGAATGATCACCTCTGTTTTCTATCTGAATCGAAATCTACGTGTTGATTAATTGATTTTTTTAAAACTAGTTTTTGCAGTAATCAATTTGCACGCTTTACACCCACTTTCATATGAAACGTCAATGAATCGTCATAAAGGTGACACTGAGCTGTCACACGGTCTGTCTAGTGTGTTGACATCTTTGTTATGGATGAAGCAAATGTTGAAAAAAACCAAACGATGGTTGGCATGTCTTTATGTTTTCCCCTTCTTATTCGCACTCACCGCGTGTAATGACTCAAACGACGATCAGGTCGCAGCGAAACCTGATGACAGCAAAAAACCAGTCATGCGCTGTGCACCATAAACATAAGAACAACTAGATAGGGAAAATATCGTGATTAATCGTCGTCAATTTTTAGCAAATACACTTAAAACGGGCTTTGGCGCTGCCGCTTTGACCACCTTTCCAGCCAGTATTCAAAAAGCCTTGGCCATTCCTGCAAATAATAAAACAGGCACCATTCAAGATGTTGAGCATGTCGTGATCCTCATGCAGGAAAACCGCTCATTTGACCATTATTTTGGAACCTTAAAAGGCGTTCGTGGTTTTGCCGATCGTTTCACCATTCCTTTGCAAAATGGACGCACCGTTTGGCAACAACAACGTAGTAATGGAGCATTATTAACACCATTTCATCTAGATGGTTCAAGCAATAATGCCCAACGTGCACCTGGTACCAATCACACTTGGGTAGATAGCCAAAAAGCATGGGACAATGGCCGTATGTCAAACTGGCCAACCTATAAAACTGACTATGCCATGGGGTATTTCAAGGAACAGGAAATCCCTTATCAATTTGCATTGGCCAATGCATTTACCATTTGTGATGCTTATCACTGCGCTATGCATACTGGTACAGATGCCAATCGTTCATTCCACTTAACAGGAACCAATGGTGCAGTGCCGACCAGTACAGCCTTTGTCAATAATGAATGGGACTGGATTGATGGAGATCCAAAAACGGTAGATGTTGGTTATACATGGAAAACCTATGCTGAACGCCTTGAAGAAGTAGGAGTCAATTGGATTTGTTATCAAAATATGCCCGATGAATGGGGTGATAACATGCTAGGTGCCTTCCGCACTTTTAGAAAAGCCAATATCGATTCGGGTTATCCAGTCTCAAGTGGTGGAGCACCAAACAGTCCCTATAATGCAGCCGCACAAAAGCTGCCTTACAAAGCCTATGATGCAACCACGGATAATGCCAAAAATCCGCTTTATAAAGGCATTGCCAATACCTTACCCGGTAATAAACCCGAAGAATTCCTAGATGCATTTAAAAATGATATCAAAAATGGCAAATTGCCACAGGTGTCTTGGATCAACGCACCTTCCATTTACTGTGAACATCCTGGCCCATCAAGTCCCGTACAAGGCTCATGGTTTATTCAAGAAATCTTAGATGCGTTAACAGCCGTGCCTGAAGTTTGGAGCAAAACTGTTTTCCTAATCAATTTTGATGAAAATGATGGTTATTTTGACCATGTTCCTTCTCCATCAGCACCGACTTTGCAAGCTAATAATACCTATGCAGGCAAATCAACACTTAGCCAAGCCGATATGCAGTATGAATATTATGTGCATGATGCTCCGCTAGGCAGTACCAGCCAACCGAATAAGGACAATGGTGTTTATGGTCCCGGTCCCCGCGTTCCCTTATTTGTGATTTCACCTTGGAGTCGTGGAGGGATTGTCAACTCACAAGTATTTGATCATACCTCGGTATTGATGTTCCTCGAAAAACGTTTTGGCGTTAAAGAAAGCAATATCAGTCCTTATCGCCGTACTGTATGTGGAGATCTGACCTCTGCATTTAACTTTAAAACACCGAATGAAGATGTACTGCCAACACTAAACGGTAAACAAACCCGTGAGCAAGCGGATCAATTGCGTAGCTCCCAGCAAAAGTTACCCAATGTTCCCATTCCAAGCAATTTGCAGTTGCCTATTCAAGCCAGCGGTATTCGTCGTTCAAAAGCTCTACCTTATGAATTGCATACCAGTGCACGCTGCCTGAATGACGGAACAGTCAAACTATTGTTTTCAAATACAGGGACACAAGGTGCAGTGTTTCATGTCTATGACAAATTAAATTTAAGTCGAGTTCCACGCCGTTACATTGTAGAGGCAGGAAAAACACTAGACGATGTATGGAATGCCCAGAAAGACAATCAAGGCTTATACGATCTTTGGGTGATGGGACCAAATGGCTTTCATCGACACTTCAAGGGTGATCTAAACCGTAATCAAGATTTGCAAATCAATCCCGAAATTCGTGTTTGCTATGATATAGCCAACGGCAATGTCTATGTCGATCTGAACAATACGGGTGCTAAAGATATTGAGTTGGTGATCACCCCAGTGGTTTATCGTACTGATGCTCCTCTGAAACTGACCGTAAAAGCAGGACAAAGCAGCACTCAGCATTGGGAATTGAAAGATGCTTGGCAATGGTATGATTTTGCGGTGACTTGTACTCAAGATGCTAAGTTTTATCGTCGTTTTGCTGGTCGTGTAGAAACAGGTGAAGACTCTGTGAGTGACCCTGCGATGGTTTAAGATTTAAACAGAATAAGCACTTAAGTCTCCTTAGTTCCAAAACCAAGGAGACTTTTATTCCATGTCTCAATCAAACCAAATTCAGACTGAATAGCGAATTCTTAATTTTTATGCTGTAGCTTATAGCACTCATCCAAAGCCAACTCATAATATTCAAGCCCTTCCTTTGCCGCCAAGAAAGCTTTCTTTTGCAGTACAGGGTCTTTGTCACACAAGCGCTTAATCAGTTCCATTGCCTCGTATGGATGAAGATCATCATAATGTGCATGTGCTCTTAACCAAGCAAGAGAACGCTTATTAATATTGACTTCCGGGTGTTGGGTATAGGTTTGAATCCCTTTATAGACTTGAATGGTCCAATCGCCTGTTGCCCACTCTATCGCTAGGTTGGTTGCGGCAATACTTTCAGCCAAACCACCACGGAAATTCACATCCCACAAGAAATGATTGACCGCATTCATTGCAACAGGCGGCTTCACATTATTCAACATTTCAACGGTTAGACCAAAGCCACCCGCCCAGTCCTGATACCAGTTCAAATGTCGTTCTTCAACTTTAATGTTCTGAATCAGCCAGTCACGGGTTTCGGTTACCCCATCAAGTGAAAAATCTGTCGCTTTTGCAAGAGAACCTGCCATATATGATGGAAAATGTGCGACGAGTGGATAAAAATTGAGTAAAGCAGAACGAAAGCATTCAAGGCTTAAACAGCCGTTGGCCATATCCAAAAATAAAGGATGTTTACTCACCCGTTCTTTTGAGGGTAATAATTCATCCCAGAATCGTTGAGCCCAACCCGAATGAGGTGTAATTTCTAGTTTTGTTCCATATTGATTCATAGCAGTCATTGCGATGCATCCTATTTCGTATGACTTAATCCAACCATGTTCCATGATTGCTGCTTTTTTATAAATTGTATCCTAATATTGTAAAGATACAATCGCTTGTGATTTAGTTTGTAACAGTTTTTATTTCTTGAATCTAATTTAAGCTTGAATCATTATATTAGGCAATGACCATTATATAAAAATTAATATTTTTTTATAATCTAATACACATTCTATTTAAATCAGTGTAACGTAGTAAAAAAATAATCCCTATTTTGACATTTATAAGAACATTTGGGAGTGGTGAGAGATAAGATGAAGTTGAAAGCTTCCAATATTTTGGGACAAGAACAAATCGACTTGTTAATTTCTCGCGGGCTAAATTTAGTTTGGTTTCCTAAAGAATTAGAAGCGATCTATCGAGATCAGTATAGAAATGAGGCTGCGCATGAGTTTCGCTATCGCGCCCCTATTATTTTAGGTTTATATCTATTTCTTAGCTTCGGTATCTATCAAGTTTTACCTACAGACTTGCGTATTACTTGGATGGCAACTTACGGCTGGGTAGGTATTATCATTACCTTGGCATGGTTACTGTCTTTTCTGCCAATCATGAACAAATGGTTTGATCATTACGTTTGTATTGGTTCGACAGGTGCTGTCGCAATTTCCTTCACTATCATTAACGTATTGGAACAAGGTCAAAATAATGTCCTGTTTCATGCAGCCATGATGTATGCCGTAGTGATCATCTATGGCTTTGTTGGAATGCGCTTCTACACTGCGATTATTGCAGGTTGGGTCGGTGGATTGATTGGTATTGCAGCGAGTACATGGTTCAGTGGTGCAATTGACTGGACCTTCCTGAACCGTACCTATACCTTCAGTAGTTTCTTGGGTATGGCGCTTGCTTATGCAACTGATCGGCAGCACCGTGAGAACTATCTGCAAAACTGTATGATCGAACTTAACCGCTTGGAATTGATGCGACAAGCACAACAACTGTCTATTCTTTCTCAACAAGATGCTTTGACTGGTCTCGCCAATCGACGCTATCTAGATGAGGTGCTTGAAAATGAATGGAAACGCGCAACACGTCATGAAATGCCGATTACCATCATGATGATTGATATCGACTTTTTTAAGCTATACAACGACACATTGGGACATATTCAAGGAGATCAGTGCTTACGACGAATTGCCATCATGTTAGGCTCCATCGCCTCGCGTAGTGGTGATCTTGCCGCACGTTATGGTGGAGAAGAGTTCCTGTTATTATTTTCGATGACTGATCGAGATCAGGCCATCACTCAGGTACAAAGACTGATGGAGCTAGTACGTAATATTGGAATTTTGCACCCACGTAGCAATGTTTCAAAACATGTGACTATTAGTGTAGGTGTCGCAACAATGGTGCCTTGTGTAGGAGACAGTCTTTCTGAGTTTGTTGCACAGGCAGATCATGCATTATATATCGCAAAAAGTAATGGTCGAAACCAATATCATATTGCAACATCAGATAATATGATTTCTGAAGCTTTATAATTGATTCATCATTATTAAATGAATATTAAACTAATATTTAATTAAAGTAATTTAAAATGTGATGTAAGCCGCAGATATAATAAATTATACGTGCGGCTTAATATTTTTATTAAGGTTCGATTGGTTTAAATGGTGGAATTACATCTGCATTTTGAGCACGATGTCTTAAAAAATGATCCATTAATACAATCGCCAACATCGCTTCAGCAATTGGCGTTGCACGTACACCCACACATGGATCATGACGACCTTTGGTCAATACATCAGTATTTTCACGTTCAATCGTAATGGTTTTACCTGGTGTGGTAATACTTGCAGTCGGTTTCAATGCAATCGCAACACGAATGCTTTGACCGCTTGATATTCCACCCAAGATCCCGCCTGCATGATTGGCAAGGAATCCGTCTGTTGTCAGCTCATCACGAGTCTCGTGACCAAACTGCCCAGCAACCGCAAAACCATCACCAATCTCAACGCCTTTAACCGCATTGATACTCATCATGGCATGGGCAATATCTGCATCTAAACGATCAAATACAGGCTCGCCCCAACCCACAGGTACTTTTTCAGCAACAATTTCAAGTTTTGCGCCACAACTGGTCCCTTGCTCACGTAAAGCAGTGACCAACTGTTCAAAACGCGGAACCGCATCAACATCACCGCAGAAGAATGGATTATTTGGTACTTCTGCCCAATCCAATTTTTCAGCGACTTCATTACCAATTTGTGTGACATGTCCACGAATATCAATACCAAACTTTTCAGCAAGATATTTTTTGGCAATTGCACCTGCCGCAACACGCATCGCTGTTTCACGTGCACTTGAGCGACCACCGCCACGATAGTCACGGAAGCCGTATTTCTGTGTATAGGTATAATCAGCATGACCAGGACGGAAAGTTTGAGCAATATTGCCGTAGTCTTTTGATTTTTGATCCGTATTACGGATTAATAAACCAATCGATGTTCCAGTAGTTTTACCTTCAAAAACACCAGAAATGATTTCGACTTGATCAGGCTCTTTACGCTGCGTTGCAAACTTTGATGTTCCCGGTTTACGGCGATCTAAATCTTTTTGCAGATCAGCTTCACAAAGCTCAAGACCAGGCGGCACGCCATCGACAATCGCCATCAAGCCAGCACCATGTGACTCGCCACAGGTCGTTACTCGAAAGAGTTGCCCAATACTATTCCCTGCCATGCTTTAACCCCTTAGTTTTGAACTGATTGCTGAAATACTTCTTTATAACGGCGGCATTGTTCAGCAGTTAAAGCAAAAATACCAGAACCGCCTTTTTGGAAAGTGAGCCAATGGAAGTCAACTGTATTGAAGTTCTGACGCATTGCCCACTCAGAATTACCGACTTCAATGACAATTAAACCATCCTCAGTTAAATAATCAGCAGCTTGAGCTAACATTTTACGTACCAGATCCAAGCCATCTTGACCTGCAGCCAATGCAAGTTCAGGCTCATGTAGGAATTCTTCTGGTAAATCAGCCATATCTTCCGCATCCACATACGGTGGATTGCTCACGATCAGGTCATATTGATTTTCAGCAGGGATTTTTGCGAACAAATCAGACTCAAGCAACGCAACTTGATATTGCTTATCATGATGCTCTGTATTAATTGAAGCCACTTCCAGTGCTTCTTTCGAAATATCAGTCGCGTCGACTTCTGATTCTGGGTATGCATAAGCTAAAGCAATCGCAATACAGCCAGAACCCGTACACATATCCAAGATACGTTGTGGTGTTTTTGGATTTTTGCTTTCTGGTAAGTTGTTTAATGCTTCTAACATCTGACCATTTTCATTTAAACAGTATGGTGCAAAGCGTTGTTCGATCAACTCAGCAATCGGTGAACGTGGAATCAAAACACGCTCATCCACATAAAATGGTTTATTGAAGAAATATGCAAGATTCAATAGGTATGACGTTGGAATACGATCATTAATACGGCGTTCTAAAAGACTCAAAAATTCAGCTTTTTCACTTGGTAATAGCTTTGAATCTAAGATTTCTGCATCCGCTTTCCATTCAAGAGAAAGTGTTTGCAAAACAAGTGCAGAGCTTTCTGCAAAATAATCTTCAGTACCTTGACCTAAGTGCGCGTCATATTGACGCATTGCGGTTACACCAAAACGGATGAAATCTCGAATGGTTACTAAATTTTCAGCCGCTTCTTGTATATGTTCAGGGCTGATCGTAGGTCGCTCCACTTAGGCGTCTCCAAAAGTGCTAATTGCAAAACGCTTTATTCTAACGGGATTAAGGTCGATTTAACAATAAAAAAACCGCCTCTATACAAGAAGCGGTCTTTTAATCTCAGATATAAGCCAAAAAGCTTATAAGCCTAATTTTTCAGCCACATAATCCGAGTCTTTATCACCACGTCCAGAAAGATTGACCACAATCTTAATCTGTTTATCTAACTTTGGTGCTTCACGTAACGCCCAAGCCACTGCATGCGAACTTTCCAAAGCAGGTACAATACCTTCTACACGAGAAAGTGTCATAAAAGCATCTAAACATTCCTGATCCGTCGCCGTGTCATACTGCACACGACCTAACTCTTTCAGGAAACTATGTTGTGGGCCTACACCAGGATAATCCAATCCTGAAGCGATGGAATGGACTGGTAGCGGCTCACCTTGATCATCTTCCAGTACATAACAAGCCATACCATGAATTTGACCCGGTTTACCTAAAGTTAAGGTTGCCGAATGCTTATCAGTATCTAGACCATGACCCGCTGGCTCAACACCCACCAACTTTACTTCTGGCACATTTAAAAATGCAGTAAATGCACCAATCGCATTTGATCCACCACCAACACAGGCAACCACATAATCAGGGTTTTGTCCAAATCGCTCATTGGATTGGACTTTGATTTCATTGCCAATAATCGATTGAAAATCACGAACCATTTTAGGGAATGGATGTGGACCAACCACCGAACCAATGGCATAGATATAGTTTTTAGGATCTTTTAAATATTCTTCAAAAGCACTATCCACTGCATCTTTTAAAGTTGCCGTACCTTGTGTCACCGAAACCAGCGTCGCACCCAAGATTTTCATCTTCACGACATTCGGATGCTCTTTTTCGATATCGACTTGTCCCATATGAATTTCACACGGAATACCGACCAGAGCACATGCTGTTGCCAAAGCGACACCATGCTGACCAGCACCCGTCTCAGCGATGACTTTGCTTTTGCCCATGTATTTAGCAAGTAAAGCTTCACCCAAACAATGGTTGATCTTATGTGCACCAGTATGGTTTAAATCTTCACGTTTCAGATAAATCTGCGCGCCACCAAGTTGTTCTGACAAACGCTTAGCATGGAACAATGGGCTTGGACGGCCAACATAGTTTTTAAATAAGTCGTTTAACTCATCTTTAAACTCAGCCGTATGACGAATTTCTTCATAGGCTGCATTAATTTCATCCATCGCTTCTTTTAAATGTGGTGGAATAAACTGACCACCAAAGTTCCCAAAGAAACCTGCTTCATTGGGCAAAGCTACGCCATTAATTTGATGTTCCATGTATTTTCCTGTTCTTATAAAGTCTTGATATAAAATTTTAACGTGACAAATAGCGAGTCATGTCTTCAATGCCTTTCAAGGTCATTGGAAACATATGATCTTCGAAAATTTCTTTAATCCAGTTAATGGTTTGAGTGTAATGCCAATAACCTTCCGTTTCAGGATTAAGCCAAGCCGTTTTATCAAAATGCTGACGCAAACGTCTGAGCCAAACTTCCCCTGATTCTTCATTCATATATTCAACTGAACCACCCGCAGACTTTAACTCATACGGCGCCATACTGGCATCACCGACGACGATGACCCGATAATCACGTCCATAGGTATGAAACAGATCCCATGTATTCATACGTGTCGAGCTACGACGATGGTTATCCTTCCAGACATAGTCATACAGACAGTTATGGAAATAGAAATATTCGAGGGTTTTAAACTCTGATTTGGCCGCACTGAATAGCTTTTCACACTCAGCGATATAAGCATCCATCGAACCACCGACATCAAACAACATTAAAACTTTGATGCGGTTACGGCGTTCTGGAACCAATTGGACATCCAATATGCCTTGTTTAGCCGTTTCACGAATGGTGCCATCGACATCAAGCTCTTCCGCTGCACCTTGACGTGCGAACTTTCGCAAACGACGTAAAGCAATTTGCATCTGACGTGTACCCAAAACCTGATCATCATCAAGATTCTGGTATTTACGTTGTTCCCAAACTTTGACTGCGGAACGCTTACGTCCAGGTCCACCGATACGGACACCTTCTGGATGATCACCAAAAGCACCAAAAGGTGAAGTTCCCCCAGTGCCAACCATACGATTGCCACCCTGATGCTTTTTATGTTGTTCACGTAAGCGTTCTTCCAACATTTTCATCAGTTCTTCGAGAGAACCTGCTTTTTGCAATTCTGCACGTTGCTCAGGTGTAAGATGCTTCTCGAGTAGTTCAAGATCAAACCAGTCTTGTGGCAACTTTTGAACTTGTCTCAGTAATTCATCCAAGTCAAAAGTTTCGATGCCGTCAAAGTAATCTTTCATGGCACGATCAAACTTATCAAAGAAACGTTCATCTTTGACTAAAACTGTTTTAGCCAATTGATAAAACTCTTCCTGATCTGCAAACACAAGACCTGAAGCTACCGCCTGATTAAGATCAATGAGCTCACGTGTTGTTACAGGTACGCCATATTTGCGTAAGGTGTAAAACAGTCGCACAAACATTTTTAAACACTCTTAGCGGCGTGACATAAAGGCTAAACGTTCAAGCAATTGCACATCTTGTTCATTTTTAATCAATGCACCATACAATGGTGGAATCGCTTTAGATTTATCGTGGTTACGCAATACATCTTCAGGCATATCATCTGCCATCAATAAGCTTAACCAGTCAATCAATTCAGAAGTTGATGGCGGTTTCTTCAGATTCGGAATTTCACGTAATTTAAAGAATACCTGTAAGGCTTCACTGACCAAAGTATTTGAAATATTCGGGAAATGCACCGCGATGATTTCACGCATGGTCGCATCATCAGGGAATTCAATATAATGGAAGAAACAACGGCGCAAAAATGCGTCTGGAAGTTCTTTCTCGTTATTTGAAGTAATAATCACGATCGGGCGTTGTGTTGCAGTAATGGTCTCACCTGTCTCGTAAACATAAAACGACATTTTGTCGAGTTCATGCAACAAGTCATTTGGAAACTCAATATCCGCTTTGTCGATTTCATCAATCAACAAGACACAACGCTCTTCGCTGGTAAAAGCTTCCCACAATTTACCAGGTTTAATATAGTTTTTAATGTCGTAGACACGATCATCACCTAACTGGCTATCACGCAAACGTGACACAGCATCATATTCATACAAACCTTGCTGAGCTTTGGTTGTCGATTTGATATGCCACGTAATCAACTTCAACCCAAGACTTTCCGCAACTTGCTCTGCAAGCAAGGTTTTACCAGTGCCAGGCTCACCTTTAACTAAAAGTGGTTTTTGCAAGGCACGTGCAGCTTTCACTGCGAGTCTTAAGCTATCGGTCGCAATATATTGATCTGTACCAGTAAAGTGTTGTGTATCAGCAGACATTTAAAAAAACCTTATTTTTCTATATTTAACATCGTATCTAAACTGAACGTGCAGTTTTATTTGCAGTGTATTTTGACCAGCAAAAGCCGATCAATAACCCCAAACCAATGACAAACAAAATCAATGATAAGTTTGACCAGATTAAGACATGCTCTTTAGTCAAAACACCAAAAAGCAAGCCAAAAATTGCTGGTGCTAAGGCCGAGTTTGGACCTTCAGAAATTGTAGGTGTTGCAAGAACTGCAAAAGCCACAATCCACAAAATTCCACCAATTGGATTCGGTAGGCGTGACATCAAACGATACCAACACCACAATGCAATCAGTGTCCCTGTAACATAAACAATGATCGCAACATTTTCTTCAGGAAACTGATCCAGTACTGAAAGAATGTTTGACCAAATTGCTGTTAGAGTTTCAAGCACCGCGTAAGCCCTCAGGTTCTACCGCATTTGGATTGATCAATCCTTCTGGCGGCATTTGAATAAAAAAGCCCTTGGTATTTAATGAATCTAAAACATGTAAAACGTTGGCACGTGCAAGTTTACGCTCATTATGAAGTTCTAAATGCATGACAAAAGTGGTTTTGCCAAATGCTTGTAAAACTGTTTCTGGAACACCTTCAAATGGGTTTTCTTGTTCCTTATCATCAGGATAATTTGGACGAGCAATATACATATACATTTCATCTTTCTTGCTCGATCTATAAATATCGCAGTGCATGTTTACTCACATCTATTAACAATCAAAGACAGCATACATGAAAATAAAAATGGATACATTAAGGATTGTTAACGCTAGAGTCGTCTTTTTTCCTTATTTACAATACAGCCTATTCCCGAGTATCCGCGCAGAATGTCATAATCAGACCATGATTTTTAGATGAAACAACGATGCAACAAAACAAATATGATGATCCGCACTTCTTTACCGAATACTCAAAAATGCCTCGTTCCGTGCATGGACTAAATGCTGCGGGTGAGTGGTCAGCATTTAAAGCACATATGCCTGAGTTAAAAGACAAAAAAGTTTTAGACTTAGGTTGTGGCTATGGCTGGCATTGTCAGTTTGCTGCTGAACACGGTGCTCGTTCAGTGATCGGAATTGATTTATCCGCTAAAATGCTTGAAAAAGCACGTCTCTTAACATCAGCGCAAAACGTAGATTATCAACAAACCGCGATCGAAGACTATGTGGCAGATACAGCAAGCGTTGATGTCATAATCAGTTCTCTCGCTTTGCATTATATTCAAGATATCCAGCCTGTGTTTGCCAAGGCGGCATCATTACTAACGGCTCAAGGCGAATTGTACTATTCGGTTGAACACCCTATTTTCACAGCCCGCGCACAACAAGATTGGTACTATGATGCAGAGCAACAGCCGATGCACTGGCCTGTTGATCACTATTTCGAACAAGGCAAAAGAGAAACCCATTTTCTAGATGCGAAAGTTGTGAAATACCACAGAACAATAGAAACTCATATTACAGCTTTATTAACGGCAGGTTTTGAAATTACAGCAGTGATTGAACCAACACCACCTGCAGAAATGGTTGCAAACTTTGGTTGGCAAAATGAATTGAGACGGCCCATGATGCTCATCATCAAAGCTAAAAAAAAGAGCTAATAAATTAGCTCTTTGATTTTCTAACGTGCAATTTTCATTTGCATCGCTAAATATTCAATATCTTCTTTTAACAACGCAATCAATGGTTGCGTCAGAATGTCATAACGCCAGCCCATTAAATAACTCGGTAAGGACTGCTCATCTAAACGGAATACCACATGCTCATAGATCGCATTCATCCACTTCTTGCGCAATAATACTTCTTTCGGTATCCCCGTTTTTAGGACCACACTTTCAATCAGCGCATCAATTTTAGGTGCAACTTCTTTAGAATTACTCTTTATCGGTTTAGCGATACGCAATGGCCACTCTTCTTCAGGTGGCAAGAACTTGAGTAAATCAAGAATCATTTTGCCATGCTCACGTACAATATTTGGACGAATATCTTTAATACGCGCCAATTGGAAATTATTACGTGGATTCTTTTCCACCAAATCAATCATGGTCGAGTTTCTAAGAATAAAACTACGTGGCTGATTCAATGCCTTGGTAATCTGTTCTCGCCATATACTCAATTGCTGCAGTTGCATCAATTCACGGCGTGAATGTCGATAGTTACCAATATCGGTATATAGTTCTGCCAATGGTGTTTCAATGGCAATTTCTTTGGTGAGATTCTGACAATCTTCCAATACGTATTGATACAGCCCCTTTACTTTCAGATCATTTTTCAACGTATCAGCAAGTTTGGTCAAGTAAATCACATCATTCGCTGCATAGCACATCTGCTCTTGCGTCAATGGTCTTGCTAGCCAATCTGAACGGGTTTGATCTTTTTCAATCTCAATATTCAAACAGGTCTTCAGTGCGTTCTGATAACTCACCTGTAAACCATGCCCCAAAAATGCCAGTGCAACTTGGGTATCAAATACATTATTTAATGGCTTTTGGTCTGCATAATGATAGATCAGGTCAATATCTTCACTACACGCATGGAAAACATTCTGTTGTGCAGCAAAGATTTTTGGCCAAAACTCGGTAAAATCCAAGCTTGCACCATCAAGTAATACAATCTGACCGTTTAAATTGATTTGGCAGACACCAAGTTTAGGATATAAGGTATCTACCTTAATAAACTCAGTATCAAGTGCATAGACAGAACACTGTTCCATCTGGCTGAGGAGAACAGCTAAATCATTTTGCTGTTGGATAAACTGAAACATGTGTGCTCAAATAAAAATAATATAGAACCATGCGCAATAGAACTGTTAAGTACCAGTCCTTGCTCAACTGAAATCAAATACAAAAAAATAACTGGTATTCCATATACAAAACATGAAATCACTCCTCTTCCCTTTATCAAAAAACGAAAATCCTTTTCGCTTGCTCATAGTGCCACAAATCATGCTAAATAGATCTACGATAATGTTAGACAATATGTAAAATTTAATTATTTGTTTAAATTAACAGCATGAATTTAATATAAATATAAAAAAATGCGAATGAAAGCTATTATTTCATTCGCATACGGTTATGTACAGCTTGGCTCAAAGTATGGCTATCTACATATTCCAGCTCACCACCTTGAGGTACGCCTTGTGCAATTCGAGTCATATGAATCGGTAAATGTTTGGTTGCTTCAACCAGATAATGCGCAGTGGCCTGTCCTTCTACAGTGGCATTGGTCGCCAAAATAACTTCTTGAATTTGCCCTGCACTGAGACGCTGAATGAGATAAGGAATCCCAATTTCCTCAGGGCCAATACCGTCCAATGGAGAAAGGTGTCCACCGAGAACATGATACTTTCCACGAAAACTGCCACTCTGCTCGATTGCCATTACATCTGCGGGTGATTCAACCACACATAACAATTGTTCATCGCGCTCTGCTGAAGCACAAATATCGCAGATTTCATTTTCTGTTAATGAATGACAAATATGGCACTCATGAATATGGCTAGATGCTTCATGTAAGGCATGTGACAATGCAAAAGCACCTTCACGATTTTTCATTAACAAATGTAATGCCATACGTTGTGCTGATTTAGGACCAACGCTTGGTAAAATACGCAATGCTTGAACTAATTGTTCAAATCTTTCACTAAACACAAATTAACTCTCATAATCTCCCCTAACCCCTCCTTAATAAAGAGGGGTACTCCTCCCTTTTTTAAAGGGAGGCTGGGAGGGATTTAAAATAAACCAGATAAGCCAGGTGGTAAGCCCATACCGGTGTTCGCATCTTTTAACTTTTCTTCAGAAATGGCTTCTGCTTGACGTGCGGCATCATTCATCGCAGCAGCAATCAAATCTTCAATCATATCTGCTTCGTCTTGTAATAAATCAGGACTAATTTCGATACGCTTAACCACATTACGGCAAGTCATGGTTACTTTAACTAAACCACCGCCAGCTTCCGCATGAACTTCAGTTTTTGCAAGCTCTTCTTTGGCTTTTTTAAGATTTGATTCCATATCTTTTTGCATGCGCTGAGCTTGCTGCATGAGCATATTAATGTTCATAAGTTTCTCTCGTTAAATTAAATCTAAACCGCGTGATATGTCGCGAATAATATCATCAATGTCTTCTAAACCAACAGACACACGAATCAAACCTTCTTCAATTCCTGCAGCTTGTTTAGCTTCGGCCGACATTCTACCATGCGAGGTCGTTGCTGGATGTGTAATTGTTGACTTAACATCACCTAGATTACTGGTAATCGACAAGAAACGTGTGTTATCGATCACAGTCCAAGCACCTTCACGTTGGCCTTTCACTACAAAAGATACAACACCGCCAAAACCTTTTTGCTGTTTTTTCGCCAGCTCATGTCCAGGATGATCAGGTAAACCTGCGTAGTACACCTTTTCAACTTTTTCATGTTGATGAAGCCATTCCGCCAATTTTTGTGCACTTTCACAATGCGCTTTCATACGAATGCTCAGTGTTTCTAAGCCTTTCAAGAAAATCCATGCATTGAATGGACTCATCGAGTTACCCAAAGTACGGATCACACCATTTACTTCTTCAAGCAAGTCATTTTTACCAACAACTGCACCACCAAGCGCACGACCTTGACCATCGATATATTTCGTTGCTGAATAAAGCACTAAATCCGCACCAAACTTAATCGGTTGTTGTAATACTGGCGTACAGAAACAATTATCCACTGCAAACAACGCGCCATTGGCATGTGCAATATCAGCAATCGCTTGCATATCACCCACTTGTGCCAAAGGATTAGACGGCGTTTCAATAAATAAGATACGAGTATTTGGACGAATCGCCTGTTTCCAGCCTTCTAGATCATCTAGATCTACGAAAGTGACATCAACTGCAAATTTCGCCACATATTTTTCAAACAACGCGATGATTGAACCAAATACTGCACGAGAACAAATGACATGGTCACCAGCTTTTAAATAGGCCATGCACATTGCATGGACTGCTGCCATGCCTGAACTGGTCGCCACTGCACGCTCTGCACCATCCAGTACCGCTAAACGCTTTTCAAAAGCTTGTACAGTTGGATTGGTATAACGTGAATAGGTATTACCAGCAATTTGCCCGGAGAATTTTGCAGCAGCATCAGCAGCACTTTCGCACACAAATGATGAGGTCAGAAAGATTGGCTCACTATGCTCACCTTCAGAGGTACGATCATGCCCTGTGCGAATTGCCAGTGTTTCTAATTGGTATTCTAAATCATCGCTTGGATTCATCGTTCTGTATGCCTTATGATCATAATGATTAAATGTGCCAATATTTTGATCGCCTAGGGTATTTAAGGTCAAGGCGTAAGATGAAATTATCGCTTAGACTTCGTGCAATCTTGACTCATGATGAGACATTCTAAGATGAAATCGCTTGTGGAACAGCAAAAAATAAATTTTAAACATCTGGCTATGCGTGTATTCGATGCCGACAAACTGGTTTTGTCTCAATCGACACCATATCAAGTGATTGCGCAATTTAAACAAACCCGTGTCCGTTTCTACGCTTCAGAGAACAAACGTTATAAAGAACCTTTAGTTTTTGTCGCGCCTTTAGCGATCAATATGGATATCTATGATTTATATCCTTACCGTTCATTGGTCAAACACTTTCAGGAAAGTGGTTTTGATGTTTATCTGATTGATTGGGGTAAACTGACTTATAAAAATTATCAAATTAACTTCTTATCTTTTATTGATAAGTTTATTCCAAAATGTATTGAAGCCATTCAGCAGCATTCTAAATCTGAAAAGATTTCACTACACGGTTGGAGCATGGCGGGAATTTTTGTCACGCTTTATACCGCTCGCCATCAGCCAAGTGTGGTGAAAAACCTTGTGGTCTTAGGTAGCCCAATCGATAGCTACGCTTCGGGTTATATTGGCAAACTCTATAAAACTTTGGCGTATCTCACCACCCGTAACCCAACCATTAAAGATTACATTTATAACCGTTTACCAAAGTTAATGATTCACTCACCTGGCTTCCTAAACTCGCTTGGATTCAAGCTGTTAGACCCTAAAGGCTGGATTGACGGCAATATACAATTACTGAAAAACTTAGATAATCTGAAGCTGGTACAAGAAGATGCGACGCTTAGCCATTTCTTAAATAACATGATTGATTATCCGGGTGGTGTGAACCAAGATATGTTGTTTAATGTTTGGTTGCAGAACCCTTTAAAAAACGGCGCAATTCAGCTTAAAAACAAAACCATTGAATTAAAGAACATCAATTGTTCTCTATTCGTGGGCGCAGGTAAAGGCGATCAACTTGTGACTTCTGAGTCTGCGTTTCCACTGACCCAGTTGACAAGCAGCCAAGATGTCACGTTTACTCTTATCCCTGGCGGGCACTTAGGTTTAATGTCCAGTCAAAACAGTTCCATTGAGTTCTGGCCAACGCTGGCGACATGGTTAGCCGAACGATCGACGCAAATAAAAAGGTAAAGTATGACTCAATCTGTTGCATTCATTGGTTTAGGTGCTATGGGCTATCGCATGGCAGCGCATCTTCCTAAATATTTCGAAAATGTTTATGTCTGGAATCGAAATTTTAGTAAAGCAGAACAACATGCAACAGAATTTGGAACTCAAGCAGTTGAACTCACTCAAGCGGTTCAGGCTGATATTATCTTTTCTTGTTTACCGACTAGCGATGATGTTGAAGCATTAATCGAAAATGTTGAGATCAAATCAGGTTCAATCTGGATTGACTGTACCAGTGGTGTGCCTGACGCTGCACGCCGTCTGGCTGAGAAATTGAAAGCTACAAATGTCGACTTTTTGGATGCACCTGTCAGTGGACAAACCATTGGTGCTGAAAATGCAACTTTAACTGTCATGGTTGGCGGTGATGTCAATGCATTTGAACGTGCTTACCCTGCAATGGCAGCAGTTGGTAAATTAATTCAACACGTTGGTGAGTCTGGTGCTGGCTTCGCGGTAAAAGCCATTAATAATATGTTGCTCGCTGTGAATTTATGGTCTGTTGCCGAAGGTTTTAGTACCTTAAAAGCACATGGTGTCAATCTGGATGCTGCACTGAACTGTATCAATGCTTCTAGTGGCAAAAGTTTAGTTACGGAAACAATTTTTCCGCAACGTGTATTAAGTCGTGAGTTTCCTGTGACTTTTGGACTGCCATTGCTTGCAAAAGATACGGGGATTGCGCTTGATCTCGTCAAGGATGCCAAGCTCCCTGCTCCAATTCTATCATTAACGCAAAGTTTGATTCAGGCGGCTAACCTCACTGCTGAACCTGATAGTGACTTCTCAGCAGCCGTTAAATTGTATGAATCTTGGAGTAAAATTACACTGAAATAAGAAAATTTTAGTGTAAAAAATCTTTTTAAAACATTAAAACCGCTCTTTGGAGCGGTTTTTTATATCAACATTTTGTTTATTTAGATTGTTCAAAATGCTTATTTTAATTAAAATTATTCATCTTATACTTTAATAATTCATAACATATTTTTGAGGGAATAATGAAATTTCTACCGACTGAAATAGACAATAAAAAAAGTCTATACAGCTAATCATTAATTTTTTTTAAATCTTAGATGACCTTTTATTCTTTTTAATTTCTGATTCATTATTAATTTAAAGAGGTCTCTCGAATTAGAGTTATCTCTTCGACTTATATATTTATGCGTAAACTTCCAGTACCAGAAAATCTTCCCTATGATCTTACTACAATCTACTATCGCCTTTTTGTGCAACTCCCTCTAGGTGAGTTAAAGGATACTGTAGACTTAGAAACTGCACTTAATCAAGTAAATGCTCATGATGTTCACGCTTTACAGTATTATCCACCCCATCACTTATCAGCATACACAGGCTGGTCAATTAATTCAGAATCAACTCAAACTGCAAGTCAACAACATCCTGTATTAATTGATCGCTTATACTGCTGGGGGCAGCAACTCTATCGATCAGTGAACCCATATAAACTAGATCTAAGAGGTAAAAATCTACTCAAAATTCCACAATATACGAAATTACCTGAATTTGTTGATTCTATTATTCCAGAAGACGATGAGCGTTTAGATGTTTCTGATTACGATAATAAAAAAATTATATCGCCAATATCTTTAATGCAAGGCGTCATCCAGCAAGGAAGCGTAATTAAACAAGGTGATCTGATCTTAGCTAAAAATGAGAAAATCTCACCAGAAAAATTGATTGCGCTCAGACGCGCTGGAATTAAACAACTAACAATTTATAGAGATCCACGAATTCTTGTCGTTAGTATGCATAGCTTTGATGATGAGCATTCATTTTGTGAAGAAAGTTTGTATGTTAAAGACGTATTGAAAACGTGGGGCTATAAACAGATCGAGATAAAACTGCTTAAACCACAGCGTTATGATTCTGCATTTAATAGTCTTAGGAAAGAACAAGATCCTACTTTGGATGATTCATTAACAACAAATTGGGAGGATTATAATCAATTTTTTGAAGATCATATTCCTAATTTTGATGTGATGATTCTATGTTCTCATAAGGACATTGGTGGCTCAGTATTTTCAATCGGTAGACTTTCTGCCTTTGATCCTGGCAGTATGACCTCAAATTTCCAAACACGCTCTATCCCTGCTAATGAAATGAGCATTATTAGAAGTATGCCTAGAACACCTCCCATACGTGAAACGGTTCAACTATACGATGATCAGGGTAACCATAAAGGCTTAAAAGTCATCATTACAGAAGATAAGACGACGATCATTAATTTACCTGGTGATATGCAAGATATTGCCTTACTCATGCATTTCATGGTGAAGTATATTTTAAATAAACATGATCCCGATTTTCTCAATAAAATATTCATAGAAGGTCGTGTCAAACAAAAAATTGAGACAGATCAAAATAAGAGAAAATTGTTATGGGGCAAATATCAGTTGCAAGATGATGGTCAATATTCATTAAAGATCGTTGAACAACAGCACACATATCAGTTAGAACCGTTTCTTACTGCAAATTGTATTGTGATTGTTCCTTTTGCAGAGCAACCAATTCAATCAAATGAAGTACTTCATTTTATAAAGATTGATTAGGTGCAAATTGAATAATTAAAGTTGTGCAATGTATAAAAAGCCATGACCTTGTTAGTGATGGCCTTTTATTCGTTTTTATAATTCGAAAAATTCAGAATGAGACATTTTTCTGTTGCTACATAAAATCATGATTTCGCTCAATAAAGAAAACCTCATCTACCGAGGCACAAATCCTGATTTCATCTCCAAGAGACCACTCTGCTGCTCTGGCTGCCATAGCAGCAGGCACGCCTTTCGATCCTGGCCCTGCAGGTACATCATAAGTCGCATGCGCATCATGAGGTAACAACACATTAAAACCAAGCTCTAAAGCGGCACGTACTGTTGCAGCAACGCACATTTCAGATAAAACACCACATATGGCTATAGACTTAACCTGATGATCATCCAAAATTTGTTGAAGTGATGTTCCTTTAAAACCACTATCTTCACTTTTTCGTATAGTAACTTCATGTGGCTGTGGAGGAAAAAATAACTCCCAGCCAACTTGATATGGTTCATCTAAAGCTCCAACCTCCCCATCATTTTGCAGGAAAATCACTGGTGCATGAGCAGACCTTGCTTTAGTAAGTAAAATACGGATTGAAGCAAGTAATTGCTTTGATGCAGGCACTGCTTCCGCACCTGATACAAAAGCGTTTTGTATATCAACTACAATTAAAGTATCGACAATATTTGCTTGAATTGAAATAGTAGTCTCCTCTAGTGCTTCAAGATCAATTTAGTCATAAAGCTTATTTAGTATTCACATCAATTTTGAAAATTTTTCCATTACAAACCAGAACCGTGTAGATCTGCATATCAATTTCATAAACATATTCTGTAGCCTCACATGAGCGACGACCTTCTTTGTGAATGAAATATCTTGGGTGTGGCTTTCCCATTTTCCTGAGCAAATCACTTTCGCTATCCCCTACATTAACCAGCTCATATGAGGAGCGCATTGAATTCGTGTCACGAGCAAAAGTAGTTGTTGATATTAAAGTTGCAATTATTCCAAAAATTATATATTTCATTTTATAAGCCGTTTGTTATTCGTGCGATTAATTTACCAAACGGTTAAAATAAAGTCATTAAGAAAATCTTTAATGAAAACAACTGAAAAAATAGCATTAAGATAAATTAAAAAAGAATGTCACTTAGATCAACTGGCCCATAATCCATTAATCTAATAAGCAGCCTCGGCTTACCCCTGAACACTAAAGTTAAGAGTATTACCAAGTAAGATTCTATCTTAGGCAAGTAAAAAAAACCTCCCGAAGGAGGCATCATTTAAAGAGTTGTTCCACAGATGTCTTTTGCTCCTGATGGATATGTTAATTGCATCTTAGCGTGATCAGTGACGAGCTGTAGCCCAACACTTTTACCAATCAAAAGTGAGTTTGCATTATTATTTTGATTGATACCTGCTGAATAACCAAATGAAGTAATAGCATTTTGAAGATTAATATTTAAATAACCATAATTCACACCATTAATGATATAGCCCACTTGCTTTGTAGTCTGATTTACATATATTCCTACTTTTACTTTCCCATCTGCTGGAATTGTAACCTTATGAGTCTTGCGTTCAACTTCTTTTAGTGTAGTAAAACCATTTCCATCTGGTTTGAATGACCCACCAGTGACATGAATATAATCTCCATCTGCATATACCGTTGTGTTGTTATATTTTCCAAATACTACATCTAAACCAAGTTCCAGTTTTTGTTGAGATGCTCCCATTAAACTATAGCCAAACTCGTAAGAGTCTTTAATTGTTCCCATATCAACATTTAAATTAGCTATATCAATAACAGACTCCAACACCAATATACCATTTGGGCTGACAGACTTATCTATAAATGATGTGTTTGAAGGTAGCTTATCAGTAAAAGGATACTGAGTTTTAAAAACTGCTAATTTTTTAGAGGTTGCATAATGATCAACTGGAGTATTACTTAAAAAGCTTATTGGACCACTCACTTTTTGTTCAACTTGATTAATATTCGGTATTAATTCAAACGATCTCGGGTAATTGGGGAATCTGTTATTACTACTAGTCTGCCAATTTTTTATATCTTGTAAGCTAGCATCTAAGCTATATGTACATTCGCCAAAACTATTTCCTATTGTTATTACACTAATAAATATCCCTAAAAATATCTTTTTCACAGGTTATCTCTTTTTTATAATAGAACGTTCAGTATACATTTTTCATTAAATTAGTGAGTAAAAACAGATGAATGGATACCATTTTCATTTTACTCATGGAGATAGTGCGCATAAAAAACCCACGCCTGAGCGTGGGTCAACATTTTTCAAATAATAAGTAGCCTATGCGGCCCCTACATATCGATAAATACTTCCGTCTTTGGGGTTCTCAAAAAGTAAATCCATATTGGGCAAAAGAATCTCTCCTTCAACTTCGATATGTTCAATTCGTTTAAAGAAAGGAATTTCTTGATCATTAATGGCCTTTACTTTGGCTGTCGCGATCTTTTCAGCTTCAAATTGATCCTTTACCTTAATTTTTATAGTGTTCATTAAAAACTCCAATTTTTTAAATTTTAAATACAACAGCAAAACCAAAATTTAGAACGATGAAATTGCTGAATAAGCCAGCGGCATCGCAAAGAAAGTTAAAACAAATGCTGCTGAACGTTGCAAATTACGTTGATTCAGCCAAGAAACTTTGTTGGAAATTAAAATAGATCCAAATGCAATCCATAAGAAAGCAATTGGGGTAATCAAAGCTAAGAACATTCCCATATGAACAAGATATTCATGAAGGTTGAGCCAAGCAGTATGTGGAAAAATGGCTGAAGCAAATAATAAAGCTTTCGGGTTAAGTAAGGTCGCTACGAATAACGCCTTAGATGTAATCAAAGGTTGATTCAAATCTAGGTCTTTTGTTGAAGTAATCCATAATTTAATTGCTAAATAAATAATAAAAGTCGCACTGAGCAATTTAATTAAAGGAGGTAGCCAAGGTACATAGTGTGAAACGGACTCAAGTAAAAAGCCCCATGTTGTAATGGCAATAAAATAACCGATCACCTCCGCAGGGATCAGTTTCAGTGAGCGTTTAATACCGGCTTGGATTCCAGAGGAAGCCAGTAATGTATTCGTTGGACCTGGTGTTAGTAAGATCGTAATAATCAAACCAATAAACAGAAATGACACCATAGACAAATACCTTTGCTAAGTTTCGCAAACGCAATATGGCAAAATACATCATTACTTGTCGACAAAATGGTTGTAACCAAAAATATTGTGATGGTTTTTTTATTTTATAAATCAGCACCTTAATTTATTATAAATTTAATTCAATACTTCATGAATTTCTCATAAACATGTGATAAAAATCACATTTTATTAGTAATTCCATGTAGATAGCCTGCTCTAGTTCACATAATATTTCAATTCTCGATCAAAATGCATAAATGCAATCAAGGCATGAAAATCTAGTCAGATATCAATATCCAACGTAATAGATATCTATCTGTGAGGTACCCGATCTTATCTACCCTCTATCTCCTACTTTAGAGAATGATGATTAATGAAATCGATCGTTCCTGTTACAGACTAAAGTATACAAGGCATTGTTTTTTCTATATAACAAGTGTTCAACCTTCAAAATGAGCATACCCATGATGAAGTCTGTAAGGCTTTTATATGTAAGTAAAATTAAGAATATTGACTCAAACTTAAAAAACGATCTGATTAAAATCTTAGATGAAGCGGTGGATTTTAATTATCGCAATGATATTAGAGGTGTTTTATATTATGGGCATGGTTATTTTGTGCAATGCTTAGAAGGCCAAAAGCATATAGTTGATGATTTATTTTATAACAAGATTGTGAAAGATGAACGACATATCAATTGTGAAATCCTCTATTACACAGAATGTGAGAATCAATTTTTCTCACAGTGGTCTATGAAATTTTCACCTATTAATCAAAACATTTCAGATTTTTTCCTGAAATATCATTTAGAAGAGTTCAACCCTTATCTGTTAACAGCCGAAACTGTTGAAAAATTTGTCTCCGTTCTCGCTGGTGAGCCTGAATATGATGTACAAGCTTATGTTTCGTAAATGAAGTCGCTTTCCATCTTAGGGATATAACTAAAGGGTATTTGTTTAGTCAAGATATTTTTACCAATAGGAAAAATTTAACAAAAATAAATTGAAGTAATTACGCAGTGGTGCTTATATAGCTTACGAAGAGGACGACCTCTTTGTTCAATATTTCAAGCTTTAGGACGACCTAAAAATATTAATAAGAGGTGCCGAAATGGCTTGGGCTTATCTCATCTTAGCTGGTATTTTTGAAATCGTATGGGCATATTCAATGAAAATGTCTGACGGTTTTACCAAGCTTACCCCTAGCGTCATTACTATTGTATTCATGATCTTAAGCTTTGGCTTACTCGCCGTGGCTATGAAAAGTTTACCTTTAGGTACTGCTTATACAATTTGGGTCGGTATTGGCGCTGTCGGTGCATTTCTGATTGGAATTTTTTTCCTACACGAGCCAATGGGTTTTTTACGCCTATTAGCAGCTGCATCGATCATATTCGGTGTTGTGTTGATGAAGGTCACCACACACTAGTTTAACGACTATAAAAGCCCTCATCTGAGGGCTTTTATTACTTTTGGAGAACAGTGTTCTGTGTACCTCCCCAAGATAAGCCAAAAGTATTTTTCCTTAATCTAAATCTCGTACTTAATTTGGATTAATAAAATAGAAATATACGATAAGAGTCGCCAGCAGAATGCTCGCAAGTGTTAAGTAGAACCCCGTTGTATTGAAGCTTTTCAAGAATTTTAAAATAGTCATATTTCTCAATTTATTGATAAGTTAAGAGAATTATCACACAATTCAGCTTTGATTCACGTTTTGTTTGAACAAAAAACAACCACTTGTGCACTTTATCTTTTGGTGTCGCTCACATAACCCAAATACCTGCGACGGCAATCGGCATATTTATTATTGAGCGTTACTACTCATAACAATATGTATTTTATATCTCTTAAAACAGAGAATTATCATGTAGAGAAAAGCAACCACTCAACGAAGTACTCTTCTCCACAGCCTCTATCTAATATTTAGAAGCGATAGCCAACACCCACGTAGGTAATAAGCGGATCAATATCAATCTTTGTTGTTGCATGGATTAATGTATTTCCAGTTGTATTATTGACAACATTGATCGTCGCCTTATTATTTAACTTCGCATAGGAAACTGAACCAACGCCATACCATGCATCATTAAAGTCATAAGTGAAGCCTACTGAAACAATGGGTGCAATTGCATCATCAGCATCGACTTTAACAGCCATATCACCACTCGAAACTTTACGGTCTAATGCAGCCCCGGCTTTTCCATCTAATACGTTTTGAATCATATGCCCAGCAGAGATTAAATCTGACCGGATACCATCATTGAGTTTAATTTGATTAAAATGAGCGTACATCAAACCTGCACCAACATAGGGTCTAAATTTATCTACGCCACTTTTCCCAAACTGATACTGTGCTTCTATTGCGGGTGTCCAGGCACGCACTGTTGCTGCTTTAGATTTATTGCCTAAATTAGTAATCGGCACAGATTGACCCAGTGTAATTCCATCAGGGAATAGAATTTTTACAATGTCATTCGGCGAAACAGCCAATCCAGTTAATGGGGCTGAGATTTCCCCTTTACCTTTAATATCAACTTTTGGCGGTATTCCACCAATAAGCTGTAATGAAACTTTATCATTCAAGTAATAATTGAACATCAGGCCCAAGGTGTCTACATCATCAACTTCTAGACCTGCATTATTTTGTTGCCAGTTCTCCAATCCATAAATATTAGCATCCCCTGCGACCTCAGGTAGGATATTGCCTTTCCCATCTGTGAGTAAAGCTGTCATCGAAGGATCAGCTAAAGCCAAATCTAGAAATTCTTTTTGATTAAATTTCTCTCCTCCCAAGTCCGTTCCCATTGCATTAGGATCAACCGAATTTAGGAAGCTAGTCGTTGAAATGCTTCCAACTTTGGCTACCGTTCCATTTTTTACATTGGTATTAATATTAAAAGGATTCGCTTTACCCTGAGGCATGACATGTAACCAACCTACCGAAACAGAAAATCGCTTGAATTCCTGAGCATAAGTTAAGTGGGTTAATGTGAGTAAAGTGGTTGCTATTACAATTTTTGTTGCTGTTTTTTTCATTGTATTTCATCCTGAAATTCCACATTGCTTGATTTAGCAATATGTTTTCCGAATATAACCACAAACATTTTTTTATCAAACGTTAAATTTTAGTTCCAGATAAAAGGTGATTAATCACTTAAATAGTGTGAACTGATTAACAAACACACAGTCATTTTTTACCGATTAGTAAATTAGATTTAAAAACAAAATGAAGTTATTTTAATGAAAAAATCTAAAGCTATGACGCTTAGCCATACAAATAATGCTTATATTTTTAAAAATAAGTCTCTTTCCAGTTCACGACGCCGAACCAACCCTTTTAACGTTTTGCCTCCACCTTTATTCCAAACAAGGAATTGATCTGCTGCACCGACATAGTCATTCGCATTTAGTTTTTTCAGAAGTGTGGAGTTTTTAAAAGCTGTTGGCCCAATGTTATAAGTCAAAGAAACCAGTGCATCGAATTGATTTTGAGACAGTGGAACAATTACTGCATGATTGACTGTCGATTGAAATCGTCTTAAATCATGTTGAAAAAAGGACTTTGCCTGCTCTAATGTACAACAATCACCCTTTTTAACTCGAATACCATTTGGATAAACAGTGGTGCCAAAACCAATAGTCCACACACCAACGCCATCATCATAGGATTGTAATTTTAAATCTTCAAAGTTTGTAATCAGGTGAGTACCATCAACACTTATTGTCATTTTAGAGTCGACGGCAACACCTAGTGTTTCAACAACATCGCTTGCTGTTGCAATATTGCTTAATTCATCGTTAGCGTACTTCTTTATTCTTATTAATCTGCCAACAGCTATTTTTCTTAAGCAATCAAATAGCGCTTTCATCGATCATTCCTGTGTAACAGCTTTATCACTTACGAGCTCAATGAAATGATAATGGTCAAAGCACACATCATCAAATTGTACTAGCACTTTCGATCAGCATTCCTTAAAACTATCAATCAAGTAATAAGATTTGTGAATAATGTCGCTTTTAGTTTGGCAATAAAAACGCTTTCCGAAGTATAGTGACTTTATTCTCATCATTCTAAGAATAAATACTTAATACATTTCCAAGATTAAAAAGGCATATGGAAGGCAGTGTTAGCTTACCCCAATCCTAACCTTAATTTGGATTGATAAAGTAAAAATATACGATAAGACAAGCCAGCAATAGAGTGGCAAGTGCTAGATAAGAGCCTGTCGTATTGAAGCTTTTCAAAAATTTTAAGATATCCATATTTTCACCCCTTAAAACGAGGCGATTATCACACATTTATGCAAAATTGTGACATATATTATGACAAAAAAATTATCATTTCAGTCCAAAATTACGCTACATCCAACCTATTTTCTACTGTTTTAACTTGATTCAGCAGGTCAGTTGAAGTCTAGACATCCAACGAATTGCCATTATAAACATACATAGCAAGCAGTAAGCTTAGAAGGCATCACTTGCTATGAGCCTTCCACTGTTTCTGGCAGCAATTTAATTTTTAAAACGTAAAAACTATGTTCCTTGAATTTAAATCGGGACTTCATAAATTTTGTGTATTCTTAATTTTTTTCTATTGGTAGTCCTTTATTCTATATATTTTTATTACTACTGTCGCAACAACAACCTTTCACAACCCCAAACTTAACAATATAAATCAACACCTTAAATTAAGTTTAAATTTCAAATATAAAAAAACCGTACTCTTTGGTACGGTCTTTAGAAATCTTAAATTATTCGACTTTCTTCCAAAAAATAACGGATACATTGAACTCATATTTAATTAAGAATGCGCAAGCGATAAGACCAACACATACTGAAAGTAATGTTAAATCTCCAAGTACACTACCCACAATAAGAATTACCAAACCAAGTATATTCAAAATATAAAAGACAACGACTCCCAGCCCATCATTCATCATGTTCCCCAAAACACAATTTCAAGAGCATATAAATTAATTCTATTACAAACTTTATACAATAGAGTTGAATGATTGAATTTTATGCATAATTCTTTTAGTTTAAGTGATTTTCCCTGTTACAAAATTTTACATAGTGTGCGTTGATTCACAAATGTTTATTTCCATCGAAAGATTTAAAACTATTGAAGGGTCATTTTTAACATTGAGTTTTGAAATTTTGATAAATAACTAAGATCATTGAAATGAAGTTTTAACCTCACTCTTGTTTTAGCCCATAGTTATCATCAAGCTCGATCTCAAAAGGCTGAGTGATCAATATTGGGTACTCAACTTTTTTTCATATGATCTTTGCCGCTAAGAATAAGAGGTCAGTTTTACTCTCCAGCTTCGTAACAGTTATCTCTGTCAAATAATTTTGTTGTAAATCAGTTTAATGCGTGGATATAGGCTAAATGAGATCTTTGATCTTCAAATATACTTTCCCAAATTAAAAAGCCCACTCTAATGAGTGGGCTTCCCCTTAATTCTTTTGCGCTGAATGAAGGTTATTGTTGTTTAGTTATTATCAAACAACACGGCAAATATAGATAAAAGTGTGATGTAAATCAACAAAATTGTGCTTATTTTGCAATTATTCTAAAGATTATCTAAATAATTAAGTATCTCTAGACGCTGTTCATGACATAGATGCAGCTTGTTTCCGACAATTAGATCTAATTTATTTCGTAGTAACTCATGCTACGTGCATCAAACCATGATCACCTTTAATTCCAACAAGCTCCTTATTCACCCAACTCATCCAATAACCATCCTCTGTGTCTATGTCCTAAGTGATTTCATTTAAGCCATCTTTCTTTCACGATAGAATTCACAATATTTAAATGTACAGTTCTTATTTGCCTAGATAACCAGATAAAATAGAAAAAGTGCCATACAACTAAGTTGGCATTATCTGAAACAGCAATAAATATAATTACTTGTTTTATATGGCATTAAATAAATACCATTGATATATAAGGTTTTTCCGTATTATATGGATAAATTATGGAGTAAAATTACACTCGTACTATACAGTTTCATTGAAATTTTATTAATTAACCTTATATTGGTATATACGTAGCAATCAAGTGCCATATGAATAAATTCCATACAGCTTTGATTTATACTTTTTTGATTAGAGGAACACCTCATGAATAAGTTAATGGTTGCAGTTTTCGCGGGCTTAGTTACCCTGACAGGTTTTAGTGTACAAGCTGCAACACCAGAACAAGAATGTAAAAAGTTACAGGATGACTATAATCTGATCTATGCATCTAAAGGTTTCTGTTTCAAAGACGCAGATGCCAAAGCAAAATTTGGTAATGAAAACTGCCACACTACGAAACCTAAGTTTTCAGACAAAGAGCAACAACGACTTGATGAAATCAAGGCTCGCCAAAAAGAGCTAAACTGCAAATAAACAGTTTTTTACTGAGTTAACCACTCCGTATCACTCTATATGAATTGAGTGAGCTTTCACCGATTAAAACATACGCCCTATTTAAAGGATGAATCATGGCATACGATGACCAAAATATTTTTGCACGCATCCTTCGTGGTGAGCTACCTGCGATCAAAATCTATGAAGATGATCAGGTCCTCGCTTTTATGGATATCATGCCCCAAGCAGATGGTCATGCTTTAGTGATTCCCAAAACACCTGCCGTAACTTTGCTAGATCTACCAGCTGAAGCGGCAGCATATACCATCCAAATTGTGCAAAAAATTGCAAAAGCAATAGAAACATCTTTAGATGCTAAAGGCATTGTTTTGATGCAATTGTCTGGCGCAGCTGCTGGGCAAACTGTACCTCATGTCCACTTCCATTTGATTCCAAGTTCAGTGCATGAACTTGGTCGTCATGCGGCAAAAATGGGTGATCAAGAAAAAATTCAAGCATTAGCTGAAAAGATCAAAGCTGCACTCTAGTTTTTGATTTTTAAAAGGACGGAGTTTTTACTCCGTTTTTTTGTGTTCTAATTAAATGAAAAATAATAAGAAATATAATTATTACTAAATATGAATCGTCATCAAACTGTCATTTTTCTTTCACTTCTCTGTCACAAAGTTTACCGATACTGCATACAAGTCAGTGAGCTATGTAACTTTATGTACATAAGCAAGCTCATAACAGTAACTAAGGCATCAGCCATTTACAAAAAGTGTTTTGGAGAAATCTCAATGAAAAAATTGCTTCTTGCTGCTACTGTAGCAACTTTAGCCATGAATGCAGCGCAAGCAGCACCAACATTGTATGGTAAGCTCAATGTGACTTTGGACCAAATTGATAATAATGGCTTTAAAGATGAAAGCGTAACTAAAGTAAACTCAAACGCTTCTCGTATCGGGGTGAAAGGCGAAGAAAAACTGACTGATAACCTTTCTGCAGTTTACTTGATTGAATGGCAATTCAATGCGGATGGTGATGGCGACCAATCATTCAGCAACCGTAACCGCTACGTAGGTATCAAATCTGACGGTATCGGTACTTTAAAAGTTGGTCAGTTCGATTCTTACTTTAAAAATGCTGCTGGTAACAACCAAGATATTTTTAACGATCACAACGAACTAGATATGACCAAAGTTCTAGTTGGTGAAGATCGCTTAAAGAACGTAATTGGTTTTGAAACTGATAAGAAATTGTTAGGTGGTCTAGCATTTAACATCATGTTCCAACAAGGTGAAGAATCATCTGCTGTTAAAAATGATGCGAAAGGTCAAAAAGGCAGCCGTGATGGTTTCGGTGATGGTGTTTCTACCTCGCTTACTTATGAAAATAAGGACTGGGGCTTAGCAGCAGCTGTTGCTGGAAACTTTGGTGTAGCATCTAAATACAACGCGTATAGCGACCTAAGTGGCGATAATAGCGTTTATTCAGATGCCATCCGTGTAACTGGTTCTTTAGACTTAACACCTGCGGGCGTTAATGGTTTGGTATTTGGTGCTCTATGGCAAACTGCTCAACCAACAGATGATACAGTTGTGGTCGGTACTACACCTGCTGTTTCATACAAAGGTTTACAAGAAGATGCTTATGGCGTAACAGCTGCTTATACGATCCCATCAACTCCAGTGAAGTTAAAAGCAGAATATATCTCTTCTACAACTGAAGTGAATGGTCGTGATGATCGTAAACAAGATCTTTACGGTGTAGGCGCTGACTATCAAATCAATAAACAAACACGTTTCTACGGTGTTGTAGGTCAACAAAAACGTGATTGGTTAGTAAAAGATGATAAGAAAACAACAATCGGTTTAGGTATGGAATATAACTTCTAATTTGAAGTTCAAGTCATACAAAAAATAAAAGGGCAATCTGCCCTTTTATTTTTTGCTGTTTTTTTATTTCTTTAAAAAACCACTGACCAAATTCAGCACTTGTTGAATATCTTGATTGGCTTCTTGAGGATTGGTGCTACTGCCTTGTGGGGTTAAAGAGTCAATTACTTGTGGTAAAACAGAAGCAATTGCACCATAAATAGCTTGCTTAGGTGCTTGAGTTTGTTGCGCAACTTGCTCAACATCTTGGTCATCGAATAGGCTTTGAATGTTCTGTTCTGGAACATCAGCAGCATTCTGCTGTTGCGGATCTACCCAGCTTTGTACTTGATTAGATAAACCTGCATTTTTCAGTTTATCCAAAGCACCCTGCAAACCGCCTTGTTTTTGAATCCACGCCAAAACTAAAGGTAAAACGGCAATTAGTAATGTTTGTGCTGTGTTACCGCCACCCGTCGCATTACTTTGAGTTGAAGTATTTCCTCCACCCAATTGGCCCAATACTGAACCTAAAATCCCACCTAAACCGCCTTGTTGGTTCTGCGTATTTTGTTGCTGTCCACCAAGTTGTCCTAAGACAGAACCTAAAATGCCACCTAAACCACCAGCCTGTCCTGATTGTTGCTGACCGCCTAAAGCTTGCTTTGCTAAAATTTCAACAATATTGGTTAAATCTGTCATGAGTTACACTTTCCTTTTGGAATATTTATCCGAAAAGCATACGCTGCTTTGAAAATACAAAACAAAGGTAAATTGTTAAATTTTGCAAGAACTTGCAACGTATCCGCACCTAATCTTTATTTACCTAAAATATAGACATTTAAGGACTTACCAGCGGAATTTATTCCAGTTCTCTGGATTTGCCCAGAACTTGGAGTTAAACCAATCTGGTACATGCTTATAGGTTAAAATATTGAATTGCCACAAGGCAAAATCACGGTCATGTTGGGTTTTATCAATCAGCTGAGTGAAACCAAGCGAACGCAATAGCTTCTCATCATCTAATTTGCTAACCACCACAATCCGTTTGGCCATCAGGTCACGTAATTTCACCAACAACTGTGCTTTTTGCGTTTCAGTGAGGTTTTGCATTTCTTCTGTATCAAATAATACAAAACCTAAATCATAACGCTGCGTAAATGGCAGACTTAAAAAGTCAGTTACGCTAAAATAATGCCATTGAATTGAAGCATTTTGGTCAATCTGCTGACCTATACAAAGTGCAGTATGAATGGGCTGTTCTTGAGATAAATCGTCTAGCATAGAAGTGATGACATTTTGTTCAGCCATAACTGCAACCCTTGATTGAAAAGATGAGAGTTTATTAATGGAACTACAAGGCATTTGTCATAAAATGCATGCAGCGCTCAAAACGCATAGTGTAACTGATCAATCAACAAGCAAGGCAAATGTTGAATATAAATTTATATTAGATCGTTCAGAAACTGACCTTCCTTTTGTTTTAGGTCAAGAAATTGAGATCGAATGGACTGGCAATATCTTTTGTACCTCTTGTGGCGCAAAAACACCAAAGTCTTATTCACAAGGTCACTGCTTTAAATGTTTTAAAACAAAAGCTGAATGTGATCTTTGTATTATGAAGCCTGAAACCTGCCATTATCACTTGGGAACCTGTCGTGAAGACCAGTTCGCACATGATGTTTGTTTCCAGCCACATATTGTTTATTTAGCCAACTCAAGCGCCTTAAAAATTGGGATTACCCGTATCGTCAATATGCCGACACGTTGGCTAGACCAAGGTGCAACGCAAGCTTTACCCATCATGAAAGTTGGTTCACGTCGTTTGTCTGGGCATTTGGAAACTTTAATTGGTACACAAATCGCAGATAAAACCGACTGGCGCAAATTGCTGAAAGGTGAAGCTGAACCTTTAAATCTGCTTGAGCAACGTGATCAAATTCTTGAAGAATTCGCTCCGAAAATTCAAAGCATCCGTGAAGAATTCAATCAGAACCTAGAATTTAACGAAAGCTTGGAATTCTTGGAAGATGAAACACCACGTGAATTTATCTATCCCGTTGAGCATTATCCTGAAAAGATTAAATCGCTGAATTTGGATAAAACCCCAAAAATTCGAGGTGTGTTGCAAGGGATTAAAGGTCAATACTTATTATTTGATATTGGTGTGATCAATATTCGTAAATATACAGGTTATGAACTAATCCTTCGTGCCTGAAGCATATGCATAAAAAAGGTGGCCTAATCGCCACCTTTTTATTTAGCCTGCATTCAGACAATTGAGAATCGCCTGTACTGGATCTTCGGTATTACCCGAGATCAACTGTTTATGCATGCTCAAATGTTGCATCATTTGAATATGCGCCGTTTCATGATCCATTAATTTTTCGATTTCAGTGGCTAAATGCTGAGGCATTGCATCGGCCTGAATCAGTTCCTCAATTACTTTCTTGCCTGCAATGATATTCGGCAATGAGTAGTATGGAATTTTGACCATGAATTTCGCAATCAGATAGGTCAGCCAGTTCAATTTATAAAAAGTCACCATTGGACGATGCAATAACATCGCTTCAAGAGTCGCGGTACCAGAAGCCAAAGCCACAATATCACTGGCATTCATCACCATACGGCCAATTTTTGATTCGGCATCGCTATTTTCAAGTACGTGAATTTTAGATTTCAGACTCGTATCTAGGTTTTGAATGCCCTGTTCAATCTGATGCTTGCGCGCATCATTAATTGCAGGGATTAAAAACTCGAGATCAGGATGTTTTCGATGAAGAATTTCAGCAGCACCCGTGAGCAATGGCAGCAATCGTTCAATTTCACCACGGCGACTTCCTGGTAATAAAGCAATATGGGTTTTATGCGCAGACAAACCTAATTGGTGCTTGGCTTCAGTAATTGGATTTTTTAAAGGTAGTTGCTTTGCCAATGGATGCCCAACAAAGGCAGCGGCAACCTCATAATTCTGATAAAAGGTTTTTTCAAATGGAAATAAGCATAAAACTAAATCAACACTACGCTTAATACCATGTACACGACCTTGACGCCATGCCCAGACAGATGGACTGACATATTGTACAGTCTTAATCGGTAACTGCTTCTCTTTAATGGTTTTAGATAAGCGTAAATTAAAATCGGGTGCATCAATACCAATAAAGATATCAACGGGATGCTCTGTCCAACGTTCAACTAGACCATCACGCACAGCAAACAGTTTTTTTAAATCTTTAAGGACTTCAACAATTCCCATCACCGAAAGAATTTCCATCGGATAATAGCTGTGAAATCCCTCTGCGATCATTTGCGGACCGCCAATTCCTTCAAATTCAGCATCAATACCTTGTTCGCGAAAACTACGCATGAGTTTCACTCCTAGAGTATCTCCAGAAACTTCCCCCACCACGATACCAATTTTTAGTTTTTGCTTTAACAAGACCCACGCCCCACTGAAATATTTAAATGATTCTAACAGAATGATTTTACACCGAATCACTAGAAATAATGCAATTTGTTCATGATTGGTGAACAGCAAATATTATCTGAGATGGCATTTATTATTCTAAATACAATCTAGATTTACGATGAATGAAGAATTGATTGAAATTCAGCGAAGATTTAATATAAACAAGAATCATTTCCATATGTGATTTATTTCTCCCTTCTTCCGCTTCAAGACCCTTTATGGCTAAATCTGCATCTATTCCGCTTGTCTATCGACTGAGCATTTTCTATCGTTTTGTGCTGAGCTTTGTTCTTGGCTATCTCTGTATGATGTATTTAAGTATTAGCCTAACCATGTTATTAACAGTGGTTTTAGATAAAGCGGAAGCCGTTTATCTGGCCGCATTTATTGCAACCCTCTTTTATTTAGGGTTCATCATCATTAGTTTTTGTGCAAACTCATTACTCAAACTCACTGTGATCAGCCTGATTTTGACAGGTGCTTTGTTTGGCTTATCTGTAGGTTTAAATTAAAAATGCAAAATAAAGGCGTTCGTCAATCAATGGCATGGTTGCATGCGTGGACAGGCTTAATTTTTGGCTGGCTTGTATTTGCCATTTTTTTAATGGGTACCAGTTCATATTATCGCCATCAGATTAATCTATGGATGCAACCGCAACTGGCTCAATATCAAGTTAATCAAGACATTGCTATTCGTACAGCAACGGATTATTTAGCTAAGAATGCGACTGATGCAAAATCATGGTATCTCAATATTGCCAATCACGAAGAGCCTGTCAATAAAATGTATTGGGAGAAAGCCAGTGGTGGCTATGAAAGCCGTAGTTTAGATGCCAATACGGGTAAAGAGCTTCAACTCTCTGCAACTCAAGGTGGAGATTTCTTTTACAATTTTCATTTTCAGCTCTATGGCGTGCCTATCATGGTTGGGCGATTGATTGCCTGCCTCGCAGCATTCATCATGTTAGTTGCCTTGGTTTCAGGCATCATCACCCATAAAAAGATTTTTACCGATTTCTTTACCCTTAGAACCTTTAAATCACAGCGTTCTTGGTTAGATTTTCATAATGTTTCTTCTGTGTTGGCACTCCCATTTTTCCTCACCATTACCTTCACAGGCTTGGCGATTTTCTTTTATCTATATTTGCCTTGGGGAATGAAAAAGGTCTATCCAGACAATCCATTACAATTTTTTACTGAAATCAGAACAGTGAACCAAGCAACGACCGACACACCTCCTAATAAAGCTGAAATGTTGCCAATCAACACGTTATTAGAAAAAGTAAAACAACAATGGGGTGAACAGGCTTTGGCTTCAATTGAAGTTAAAAACCCCAATACCGACCAAGCCATCATTACCTTTAAACAATTAGAAGATCGATCGATCACATTAAATCAGGCACAAATTACCTTTGATGGTACAGGAAAAATTCTAGGAAATACCCGTAATAATAGTGCAATTGCAACCCTACACTCGGGTGTTTATGGTCTCCATATGGCAACATTCGCACAGCCGATACTGCGCTTCGCTTTCTTTTGTTCGGGAATTTTAGGCTGCTTAATGATTGCTTCTGGCCTATTGCTCTGGAGCTTAAAACGTCAGATTCAAAACAAATCTGATCAATTCCACTTTGGCTATTATTTGGTGGATCGTTTAAATGTTGCAGCCTTTGTCGGCCTTCCTATGGCAATGCTCGGCTATCTATTCGCCAATCGATTGGCCCATATCACTGAAACCACACCCAACTATGAAATTTATACCTTTTTCAGTATATGGGGACTGAGCTTTATCATCGCTTTATTGACCAAAAAACAATATTTATGGAAATCACAGATCTGCATTTTCGGCTTGATTGCTTTGGCTCTGCCTGTTTATAACTTGGTGTACTTAATTCAACATCAGCTCATCACCGATTTACACAGCTATTGGATATTCTTACGGATTGATCTATTTCTATTGGTCTGCGCCCTATTTGCTGTGTTTATTTTTAGGAATATTCAGCCGATTCAAGTGAAATCTGCTCAAAAAATCAAAGCGAAATTAGCCAAAAATGAGGTTAAAGCATGATTATTTTGAGTCTTATACTGACGTTGATCGGGATGCTGTTGCTGTATAAATGCAGTTCCAAGCAGATCAACAAAGCAAAACAACAGATTTTCATTCACTATCAAACACATCTGAAAGTCTTAGCTTATTTCTGCTTGTTGCTGGCTGGCAGCCTGCTTTGTTTAGAATATGGTAATTCCATTGGATTCATTAGTTGGTGGATTTTTGCTACACCTGTGACCTTTATCTTGGTGTTATCAGTGAATGAGCTTAGACCCACTAAAAAACTAAAATGATTTTGCGACAACAGCTATCCTCAACTTCTGCCAAGGATAGCTTTATTACTTAGAAATTAATGCCCGTGATGGCTATGGTCTTCCTGAGAAGCAGTTTTGTCTTTGTCATCACAACATTTCATCTTTTTTTCACAGCACTCTTTTTTTGTGGTGGCCTCTTTTTCCTTACAACAATCACTTGCAGCAAAAGCAGGTACAGTTGTGGCCAATAGAAGCGTTGAAAGCAATAAGGTTTTAATATTAAACATAATCATGTCCTTTAAATATAAATAAGAAATTTGAATTTATAAAACCAGGACATGATTTGGAGGGCGATAAGGTAACTGATAAATGCCTAAAGTCAATTGATCTACATAAGCTGAATTTACTGTTTTAATTAATTGTATGCTTCGTTCAATGGAATGATGACTATGTTCAAAAGTTGCAGCGACACAGCACAGACTCTTTTGACAGTGTGATGTATCCATTTTGCCACTGTCCATAGGGTCATGCTTAGTCATCGTAGGCATTCCACAATCAGACATTGCAGCATGATTTGAAATGACGTGCGCTACGGCAGATTGACTCTCTTCATTCATAGACACAGCCATTGCATAGCTATTGGTGATAAAACACATAGCAATAAGCAATGAAATGAGGCTTCGAATGAAAATAGACATAAGGTGAAATGATCAGACATACAATCCGTGTATAAATCTCAAAATAAACCAATTACAGCGCATAAAGCAAGCTAATCTGAATAAAATACGATCTAAAAAGCCGAAAATTTGGTTCTCTTTAGCTTTTTTTGCATAAGTAAATCATTATTCATCACAACGAGTTATCTAAAAAAAGCATAAGATATGCTGATTTTTGCATAATTAGGCATATTGTCGATGTTTGGTCCTATAGAATTTATTATGGCTGGGGTATTGGTTGGCTTCTGTGTCGGTATTACAGGTGTCGGTGGCGGTTCATTGATGACCCCAATCCTGATCAGTCTGTTTAAGATCGAACCACATATCGCCATTGGTACTGATCTACTTTATGCCTCAATTTCTAAATTCTGTGGTTCAGTCGTTCATGCCAAAAAACTGAATATTGTGTGGCCAATTGTACTTTGGCTGTCTTTGGGAAGTATTCCAGCCTCATTCGCAACCTCTTGGGTTCTTGAACATTATTTAAGTCAATCTACCCATTATAAAGCGGTATTGACCATGGTCTTGGGCTTTATGTTGACCTTGACTGGTATTTCAATTGTTTTCCGTGCACAGATAGAAAAGTTCTTTGACAAGTTCCGTAACCGTGAACAAGCGGATATGGAAAGTGAACAACATGCATTGCAACACAAACGTCATTACATTGTCATTATGGGTGTTGTACTCGGTATCTTTGTGACTTTGTCTTCTGTGGGTGCAGGTGCTTTCGGTATCATGGCCTTAGTGCTTATGTTCCCGAACCTTCCTATGATCCGTATCATTGGTTCAGACGTGGTACATGCGGTATTACTGACAGCTGTTGCTGGTCTAAGTCATATGTCCTCAGGTAATGTCGACTTTACCCTGTTGATGTGGCTGTTGGTGGGTTCAATTCCAGCCATTATTGTCGGTACACTCATCAGCTCACGTATGCCAGAACGACTAATCCGTAAAATTCTAGGCATTACCCTATTTGCTTTGGGGGTGAACTTCATGGTGAACCCAATTAAGGCGAAGCCAAAGCCAGTTGAAACACATCAAGCGGTTGTGGTTCAGCAAACAAAGCACGTAACAACAATTGTTTAAGCGTTGTAATGCCGATTATTTCTACATAAATTATGCTTTTCGCTAGTTAATCAATCGGCATTTCATGCTATATTCGTAGACAAAATAACCTTTTCTTTCGATTGAATTTGTGACAGCAATGAATACTCTACAGTCAAATCCAGTTTCTCAGCCAGATATCGACGACGTTAATATTAAAAGCATTCAAACTTTGATTACCCCAGCTGAACTGAAAGCTGACCTCCCTTTATCTGATGCTGCTTCTCAAACTGTGTTACAAGGACGTGCAACTGTACGTAACATTTTAGATGGCAACGACAAACGCTTGTTTGTGGTGATTGGCCCTTGTTCGATTCACGATCCTAAAGCTGCACATGAATATGCTGATCGCCTCAAGGTTCTCAGCGAAAAAGTAAAAGACACCTTATATTTGGTGATGCGTGTTTATTTTGAAAAACCACGTACCACAGTCGGTTGGAAAGGTTTAATCAATGACCCTGACATGAATGACTCTTTCAATATTGAAAAAGGTTTACATATCGGCCGTGGATTACTCATTGATTTGAATGAAAAAGGTTTGCCATGTGCGACTGAAGCACTTGATCCAAACTCACCACAATACTATCAAGACTTGATTTCATGGTCTGCGATTGGTGCACGTACCACGGAAAGCCAAACTCACCGTGAAATGTCATCAGGCTTATCATCTCCTGTTGGCTTTAAAAATGGTACCGATGGTGGTTTAACCGTTGCGACCAATGCGATGCAATCTGTTAAACATGGTCACAGCTTCTTAGGCCTGAATGAAAATGGTCAAGTTGCGATTATCAATACTAAAGGCAACCCTTATGCGCACGTGGTATTACGTGGTGGTAATGGCAAGCCAAACTATGATGCAACTTCAGTTGCTGAAGCTGAAGCAGCTTTGGCAAAAGCTAAAGTCAGCAACAAGATCATGATTGATACTAGTCATGCCAACTCAAACAAAGACCCGTACTTACAACCTTTGGTTTTGAAAAACATCACGGAACAAATCCTTGATGGTAACAAATCAATCGTTGGGATCATGGTGGAGAGTCACTTAAAAGGTGGTCGTCAGGATATTCCTGAAAACCTTTGTGATCTTGAATACGGTAAGTCAGTGACTGATGGCTGTATCGATTGGGAAACCACAGAAAAAGCATTACTCGAAATGCATGAAGCATTGAAAGACGTCTTACCAACACGTTAATTCGATCTTCACAAAAAAATAGGCTCTTATGAGCCTATTTTTTTGTTCGTCAATTCAGCTAGCTTGCACAAACGTACAATACAGCCCATGGCACTTTGCCCTATTTTGATCATCCTTTGTTATTGATTCATTTAGGTTGATCATGGAAATTTTTCTTTATACATTAAGTGTGATGTACAGCCCTGGTCCTGTAAACTTTATGGGATTAAATGCTGGGCTAACAGGACAGCTCACTCGAACATTGGGCTTTTTTGCTGGTGTGGGTTGTTCTATGCTGATGCTATTTGTTGTATTTGGTTATGCTGGTGCAGCATTGATTCCCCATGCGTATTTGCATTTTATTGCCTTGATCGGGGCGCTTTATACCTTTTATATCGCCTATAAAATGATGACAGCGCATACAGAATTAAAAACAGATCAAACCCAACACAAAAGCCTCAACTTTTGGAATGGTTTCTGGATTCAAAGCCTGAATCCGAAAGCAATTTTGGTGATTTTACCTGTCACTACCATTATGTACCCTGCTGCACATATTACTGGCAGCTTGATTCTGATTGTATCTTTACTCATTTCTCTTGGTGCAGCGGGTGCTCCGTTGCTTTATTCATTTGCTGGAACAGTAATTGGCAAAAATTTGAGTAATCCGATTTGGCTCAATCATCTGAATAAAATACTGGGTATCTTCTTAATTATTTCAGGTCTATTTATGTTGAGTGATTTCTTAAAAGGTATGCATCTTATTTAAAGCATTTTTAGTCGCAAGCACAGCTTATTTCTGATGTGTATAAATCTCTTTCCATCTTGCTGGGGTAATTCCAAAAGCTTTGCTAAAATGCCGAGTCATATGGCTTTGGTCAAAAAAACCAGCAATGATGGCGGCCTGTGTCAGCGACTCTCCATACATCAAACACCTTTTCACGATATCTAGCCGACGCATGGTCATATAACGATGCGGACTGGTGCCAAATAGCAGTCTAAAATCACGAGAAAGGCTCCAACGATCACGTTGGATATTCTGTTCTAAATCATCCAAACTGATGTTCTGACCCAGTGAAGCGTGTATAAACTCTCTAGCACGCTCCGCCGCAATATAATCATAGCGTTGCCGCGCACGTACTGGCTGACCTGCAACTTCATACAAGGTTGTCGCCAAGTCATATAAAGCATCTTCTTCTTCTAAAAGATCCAATGGATCCTGCATATTTTGCAAAAGTGTGTGGGTGACTCGATAAAGCCGTGGATCATCACTCAGCCCATCTTTGAAAAAAGGCAGCGGCTTGCCTTTCATGATCTTTTGAATCAATGCAGGTTCAACGTACATCATTCGGTAGTGGAAACCCTCTTGAGTCCCTGCACTACCGTCATGTTTTTCATCTGGATGCAATACCATGGTCATGCCATGCTGGCTATGTCTAACCTCACCACGATAATGAAAGCTTTGTACACCAGACAAGGTACGACCAATCGCAAAAGTATCATGTTGGTGCGGTTCATATGCATGATCAGAAAAGAAAGCTTCTATTCGTTCCAAGCGATCACTATCAGAAGCCCGCACAATCCAATCGGAATGATTTACTATTTTTGACACGCTGATCTGCCTATAAATTATTGAATTCAGCAGTCTCAGAATACCTTAATTTTGCTTTGATCTATAAGTCATTTTTTGATTATACTGCTGCCACATTTCTCCTACGACGTATCGCTGATATGAAGTCCAGTTTTCGTCAACATTTGCTTAAGTGGCGTGCCAGTTTCGGCGCGATAACTTTGCTTTGTTTACTCTGGCATATCTTCTTACCAACGATGGTCCATACAGGCATCGTACCTGCACTTTATGCAATGCCAAGCCATTGCCAAGTCACAGAGATTCAAAATGTCTCGCTGATGTCACAGACACATTCAAGTCATCATCAACATAGCATGCACGACATGCATCACGGACCGCAGCTACAACACGCCAAACATACTCAGCTCAGTGAATATGCACAACAAGTATATGCACTGGCGGGCCAAATCATGAAGCATTGTCCTTTATGCTCACATGGTTTAGATGCCGCTGCGATTGTCCCGCTTATTGCATTCATTATTATATTTCTACTGGCTTGGTTCAGTCGCGTTCGCTGCCTGTGCCATACGTGGACAGAAGATCTGCACATCGCCCGCATCTTCTATATTTTTCCAATCAAACAAGCCCCGCCACTCGCTTTATAAATCGCAAATTTTACTTCGTGCCCCGTAAATAACGTTGGTACGTCCTTAGTTCTTGCTTTTTATAGAGTTCAAAATGAATACTCAATTCCGTTTGTCTGTATTAGCGGCTGCGTGCCTGTCTGTTGGCTATAGTTCTGCTACTTTTGCTGAAACTGTGCCATCTAATACCACCGAAACCTTAGCCACCATTGTTGTCACCGCCAGTCGTGAAGGTGAATCGATTAATAATACCCCTGCTGCGATAAGTAAAATTAATAGCAAGGACATTGAAGATAAACATGCAACCTTTATTGGACAGGTGCTGAATCAAACCCCAGGCGTGTTAATGAATGACTTGGGCAATGAACAGCATATGATGTCCATTCGCCAACCGATTACCACAGCAGCCGTTTATCAATATTTAGAAGATGGTATTTCGATTCGTCCTGTGGGTGTGTTTAACCACAATGCCTTATATGAAATGAATTTAGCGGGTATTGATAGCATTGAAATTTTACGTGGCCCTGCCAGTAGCTTATATGGCAGCAATGCGATTGGTGGAACCATTAATTTTCTCACCAAAGCACCGAGTACTACACCCACAGCCGATCTTGGCATCAGTGCCAGTTCTGAAGGATATCGCCGTATCGATGTCGGTGCATCCAATATCTTTGATAGCGAATGGGGTGAGCATGGGTTAAGACTTTCTGCCTATGCCAGTGATCGTGGTGATAGCTGGCAAGACCACGCTGAAAGCAATAAACAGAGTGTGACGCTCAGACATGACTGGCACATCTCTGATGCCACACAAATCAAAAATATTGTCAGCTATAACCATTTAAAAGCGGATATGACCGGTAGTTTAAATCTGGACGATTATCGCAACCGCCCTGGATACAGCTACCAAACCTTTACCTATCGTGAAGTTGATGCCACACGGCTTTCTTCTCAAATTAGCCATCAATGGAATGATCAGCAGCAAAGCCAAGTTACCTTATATTATCGAGACAATGCCACCGAGCAAAACCCAAGTTATAACATCCGTACCGATGTTAAAAATGGCAAACCGACAGGCACTTATAGTGGACAAACTACCTATAACACCTTTCAGTCCTATGGTTTAAATGCGCAGCATTCGGCTACATTTGATCAGGTCAAACTGATTGTTGGTGCGATGGCGGACCATTCACCCAACCAAGCCAAAACCAATGATATTCAGGTGTTCCGAGACCCGAATACCTTGGTGTATACCGGTTATCAACAACGCCAGCGCTTGCGCGACTTTAAGGTAGACGTCAATAACCAAGCCCTCTATGCGCAAGCCAATTGGCAAGTGTTACCGACTTTAAATTTAGTCGGTGGTGCACGCTATGACTGGATTCGTTATGACTATGAAAATAAATTAACCCCATCAAAAACCACAGGCGCACCGAATGAAAAACGTGATTTTCATAAAGCCAGCCCTCAAGTCGGTTTTGTATGGAACATCACGCCAGCAATTGATCTTTATAGCAACTGGTCGCAAGGCTTTGTACCACCCGAAGTGAGCAGTTTATACGGTGCAAATTTGGTGACACCAGACTTAAAAGAAGCCACATTTAATAACATCGATGCAGGTCTGCGTTTTAAATTATTGGATGATCGCTTAGACGGTGAAATCACCCTATATCGCTTAGAAGGCGAAGATGAAGTGATTAGCTATACCAAGCCAGATAACACACGCGAACCACGCAACACAGGTAAAACCTTACATCAGGGAATTGAAATTGGAGGAACCTTGAAGCTCAGTGATTTATATGATCAGCGCTTAAAACTCTCAGGCAGTGTGGCCAAACATGAGTATCAGCAGTTTCAACCGTCGAGTGTTTTAGATTATAGCGGCAACACCATGCCGAGTGCGCCGAAAACATTTGGTACGCTTGAATACCAGATCAAGCCAATACCTGAGCTATTACTTTCTGCAGAAGCGGTTTATGTCGGCGCTTACTGGATCAATGATGCCAACACGGAAAAGTATGATGGTCATACTTTGCTCAACCTACGTGCCAATTACCGTAAAAATGCTTATGAGATCTATGGGCAAATCCTGAATGCCACAGATCAGCATTATGCGGAAAGTACCTCATTTAGTAATAACCAAGTCAGTTATACCCCCGCTGCACCACGAACCTATTTATTAGGTTTACGTTACCATTTTGGGAAATAAGCAATGAATGCCAAACAACTGAAAAAACTACTGTCTTTACACCGTAGTTTTGGGATGGTGTTGGGCGTTCTCGTTTTACTTTGGTCTTTAACAGGTGTGTTGCATCCGATGATGAGTGCAACACAACCTCAGCCTGTGAAACGGATACCTCCATCTCAACAACTGGATTTAACACATGCCTTAGCAGCAACGGATGTTCTGAAGCAACATCAAATCGCGCAATTTTCAGCCTTACAGGTGATTGAATTAGAAAATCAGCAGATTGCCTATCGCATATTACAGCCCAACCGAAAGATTGCTGAATACTATGATAGTCAGACCGGTCAATTGCTGGTTAATGCCGAACAACAAGATGCCGAGCGTATAGCGCGCTGGTACACGGGTCTCTCTCATCAGGAAATCGTATCCAGTCAAATTATCACCACATTCAGTGATGATTATCCGAGCGTTAATCGTTTACTGCCTGTTTGGCGTGTTGATTTTCAAAATGGTTTACGTGCCTATATAGACCCTTCACAAGCACGACTGGCCACACTGTCTAATGATCAAAAGATGTGGATGACAAAAATATTCCGCTTAGGTCATACCTGGACGTGGGGTGATCAAGTTTGGACAGGTCAAACTATTCTCATGCAAATGGCTTTGATTGGCATACTGTGCATGCTTTTTATGGGGATTGGCTTATTCTTTAAGATTCATAATCGCCGCAATCACCGTCTAGGGCAAAAACCGATCCGCTTTCTACATCGCTATTTAGGTATCAGTTTAAGTGTCTTTATTCTGCTTTGGGTGTTCAGTGGTTTCTATCATATCTGGCAAAAAAAGCCCGATATTAAAAACATTCAACCTGTTTTTCATACAGCTGATCTAAGTACCGAAGCATGGCAGCAGGTCACTCAGCAGCCCATTCAGCGTCTGGATCTTGTACCCACCACCTTTAGCCAAACACATACTCGTGCTGCATGGATGATTCAAGCTGTCGGACAAAGCCCTTTACAAGGCAGCATGACGGCGGCAAGCAAAATGCATGATCATCACGCGACCAAAGCAGCTGCTCCCGCGATTCAGTTTGTAGATGCAGGTAATGGTAAAGCGCTTGATATTCTTGAACAAAGCAAACAATTAGCCGCAAGCTATTTAGCTTTACAACCAGAACAAGTTCAACAGGCCTCATGGGTGACAAGTTTTGGAGGAGAATATGGGTTTATCAACAAACGCTTACCCGTGATCAAGGTTGAGACCCTGTTAGAGAATCAACTCAGACTGTATATAGAACCGAGCAGCGGTGTGATTGCAGCTCAGGTCACACAACAAGATGCCTTAGAAGGATTTAGTTTTGCTTATTTACACAAATGGACATGGTTGCCGATAGATAAAACGCTTCGAGATATCATTCTGGCTACGATTGCAGCACTGGTTGCCTTACTCGCTGTGTTGGGTTTCTGGGTTCAACTGCGTAAACGTTAAAATCGTTAAAGTGATCCTTCTGTTTGCAGGAGGATCACGCCAATCCAAGTGATCAATTTTTTTAAATGATATAGAACGAAGTAATCACAGCACTGAGAAGCACTCCAGTTTCAGCCAGCTCAATTGCAGCGCCTACTGTATCTCCAGTAATCCCGCCAATTCGTTTAATAAATACTGATCGCATATAAAAAAGTAGCACTAAAAAAACCAGTAAGGCAATTAATCCAAGCCATTTAAACACACAAAGCAATGCTATTGTAATGACAAAAACTATCCAAAGTCTCTTTTTTGGCATGAACTCGGTAATAGACCGCCCTAAGCCTTGAGCACGGACATAAGGCGTGGTGAGGAATAAAAACACTGGCACACTGCGCCCAAGCATGGGCAAGACAATTAAAAAAGCAGCCAGTTGTTGTTCAAGCAAAACGTATAAGGCAACAAATTTTAGCAAGCAAACGACAATTAAACTCAGCACCCCGATTGGACCACATGCAGGGTCTTTCATGATGCTCAAGGTTCTTTCAGGATCACCAAATCCACCGACCCATGCGTCGGCTGTATCCGCTAAACCATCCAGATGTAATCCACCTGTCAGCCAAATCCAGAGTACGAGAATCAGTGCTGCGCTCAAGATGATCGGAAGCTTTGCCAATAACATGGCAGATGCAAACAAAATGAGACCAAGTAATACACCCACCAAAGGATAAAACAGCATGGCCTGAGCATTCTGCTTTGCGCTTGGCATCGTTTTGAGTTCAATGGGTAAAACAGTCAAAAACTGCAAGGCAATCCAAAAAGGTGTCATGCAACCTCTCAATGACAACGGGTTCATCATGCCTGAATTATGAAGAAATAAAATTGGGAATAGCAAGCGATTCCCAAATGAAAAGGCTGAATATCTTAGTTTATTGAATTTGATAACATTGTTTAAGCTTCAAATAGTCATAATAAAAACTGTTGTTGCTATAACGTGCATAGTTACAGCTCGACTTAAACAAAGTTTCTTTCTCGTTATAGAACATCTTCACCAAGGTTGTGCCTTGCTTGTCTTGATAGATATCCCACTGTAAATTCGCCGCCATTGGTGACACTAGCTCACCCCGCCAAGCGCTGCTGTTGTAGCTATAAGTTTGACGTAAAGGTAAAGGCTGCATCATATTGTACAACTCTAAACTGGTCGCCAAAGGAATAATGATTTCGGCATGAGCAAAACGTAATACCGCACGATGTGCTTGCTGCTGATCTACAATCGCATCGACTTGTTTAAATAAGTCCTGCTTTAAGCCTTGAGCAATTGCACTGGTGACGTTCTTCGATTCGGTAAAACTTGGCCCTTTGCTATAAAAATCATTGGCATCGTTAAATTCAGCATAGAATTTTGCAGCATCTACAGGCATATACTGCTCAAAATCAACACCTTTCAGTTCAGTTTTCATACCACCTGATATTGAATATAACTCATATACATAGGCCGCCGCATCCACAGCACTGGCAATACTGTTTTTACCCTTGCCTTTTTCAGTGATGGTTTCACCTTTAGGTGAAGTGACGCTGTATGAACCAGTATTACTAAATACATAGCCTGTGCTTCCCAACTTTTGGATAAATTCGGCTTTGAACAGTGGATTCAATACACTCTTTGCCACTAATTCAGCGCGAATATTTTTCGTAAGCTCATTTAACTTATTGACCAGATCTGCATCCTCTTCTTCAAAATGTTGATAGGCTTGGCTGGCATCGTAAATCGCTTGTTGTTGTGCGGATAAGGGTTGTGCTAAATCTTGCTCTTTATTCAAACTATGAAAATAAAGCTTAAAACGATCCACCCCACCATCTTCAATTGATGGCACACTGCTACTGGCTAAACTGGTGTATGAGACTGGGGTGATGTGTGCCTTTAATTGCGGTTGCTGCTGGATCAATTCAGCGGTAAAAAACTTGGCACTATCCACTGCACGGTCTACACCTGAACTTTGCACTAAAATTGAAGCAGGTTGGGTCGAGGCAGCTTTAAATAGATTGGGTAAGCGTTTTAATAAGCGATCTGCAATTCCACGATGCTCCTGAATACCGGTCATGGATTCGTTACCATAGCCAAACTGACGAATGCCCTCTACCCCATAACCCAAAAGAATATTGGCTTTCATCATGCTTTCTAAATCTGCCCCCAGCTTTTCACCTAAAGGTGTGAGTGCATTTTCAGCTTTGGCTTGTTTCCAAAGGTTATACAACGCTAAATCATATTTGATGCTGGATAAACCGCGAGAGCCATGACGTGCAACCAGTTCAGTAAATACAGGCTGAAAGCCTTGCGGAATGGCTTCATATTTTTTGAGATCTTGTTGTGGTTGGTATGGAGTTTTGGTCTGATAATATTTTGATTCAGCGTTATTTTCAGGGGGTCTTTTCGATTCTGAGTGATTGTCGCTATTACATGCTGCCAATAAAATGCTTGCGCATAACACACTGCTTTTCAATAATATATTCATGAATGATTTGCTTATAGGTCAAGAAATGCCATGTATCATAGGCAGTCGCAATGACAGTTCGATTACATGACCCAAGCAAATACTGGAATCTGCTAGATCTTTGTCTTTTCAGAAAAATGAATTTTATTGTCAACTTGGGTTAGGTTTAAAGCATATAATTTTCCTAACTCCGCAGGCATGGTTAATAGTTCATCCAGCTTTTGCTGACGGGCCAGACAAGTCAGCAACTTAATCACCCCGCCATGCGTCACAATCAATGCCTTGTTCCAGTTGTGTTGCTGCATTTGAACATAAATTTCATTAAAACCATGCATGACACGCTGTTGGAATTGATTCAACGACTCCCCATTCGGTGCATGATATTGTGTTGGAAATTGCCAGAAATTAGCCAATCGCTCAGGTGCTGTTTCATAAATAGTTTGAGTCGCAACACCTTCCCAATCACCAAAATACATTTCCTTGATTTCAGCATTGAGTAGTAAGGGCAATTCGAGTTGTTTGGCTAATTCTGCCGCAAACTTTTGGCAGCGTTGCAAGGGCGAGCTGATGACCACATCCCACTGTATCTGAGCATCAAGCTGCTGCTGAATGGTGGATTGCATTTGCAACCAACCTTGTTCAGTCAAGGCATCATCAAGATGCCCACGCAAGGTGTGGCTGAGTGTGGTTTCACCATGCCGCAGCAAATCAAGGTGCAACTTTATCACCTGTCACCGCAGCTTCAGCAAAGGTGGCCATTTGGTTATGCAACACGCAAGCCAGTTGCAGCATCGACAATGCAGCTCCTGCACCACTGCCTTCACCAAGACGCAAATTCATATTTAAAATGGGCTGAGCCTCTAAGGCTTTTAGCACGCGCTGATGGCCATATTCAGCCGATTGATGTCCAAACAGCATCCATTCGCGACTGTGGGGTTGAATGCGTACCGCACATAAAGCGGCAACTGAGCTAATAAAACCATCCACCACGACTGGCAAACCAAGTTGTGCACAGCGGATATAAGCGCCGGTCATTGCAGCAATTTCCAAACCACCAACCGCAGCCAAGATTTTTAAAGCATCGTCAGCAACATCTGCTTGATGTCGTTTCACTGCTTGATCAATAACAGAGACCTTGTGTTGCAGCTGTTGATTATTAATTCCTGTCCCCACACCCGTCAGTTGTGCGGCACCTTCATTCAACAATAAACAAGCCAGTGCTGAAGCTGAACAGGTATTGCCTATCCCCATTTCACCAGCAATAAAAATATCGGCAGCTTGAGCTTTGGCACGATCAACACTGTCTTTACCCAGTTGTAAAGCCGCCAAGCATTCCTGTTCGGTCATTGCAGCTTGTTGGGCAAAATTGGCTGTACCTGCACGAATGCAATGGCGCTCAACCCCTACATAATCATAGACCTCACCCACTGTTCCGCAATCCACCACTTGTAAATGTGCATGATGATGTTTGGCAATGACACTAATGGCTGCACCGCCTGAGGCGAAATTTTGCAGCATTTGACGGGTCACGGCTTGCGGATAAGCCGAAATATTTTCTGCAACCACCCCATGATCGCCTGCAAAATGGTAATCCAAGGTTGTTGAATCTGAGGATGTACTGTGCCCTGTAAGCTCGCCAATTGAATGGCTAGCTGCTCAAGTTTCCCCAAAGCCCCTGTAGGTTTGGTCAATTGCAGTTGACGTTGTTCAGCTTGTTGTTTGGCATCTAAATCTGGTTGTTGTACTGCAGCTAAAAACCATTGTGCTTGTTCAGTCATGTTATTTCTCATCTTTTAAAATCATTGGAAAGCCTGCTACACAAAACATGACTTTATTGGCAAGTTGCCCTAAGGTCTGATGCAAACGCCCTGCTTCATCCACAAAACGACGACTGATTTCTCCCATCGGTACCACTCCAAGCCCAGTTTCATTACTGACCAGAATAATTTGAGACTGCAGTTGCGGTAAGACCTCGAATAGTTTTTGCATCTGTTGTTGCTGTAAGGCTGGGTCTTCAGCCAATAACAGATTAGTCAGCCACAAGGTTAAGCAATCAACCAAAATCAGCTGATCGGCTTGATCGCATTGCAATAGTCGATCTGCCAAATAAATCGGTTCTTCAATCACTTGCCAATGAGCTGGACGTTGCTGTTGATGATGGGCAATCCGCTGCTGCATTTCTGCATCTAAGGCCTGCGCCGTTGCAATATAAATGACCGATAAACCTGCCTCTTTGGCAGTTTGTTCTGCCAAACGACTTTTACCTGAGCGCGCCCCACCTAAAATCAGTTGCAACATATCTAACCTAGTTCAATTTGCTGATAAGGATACAGTAATCCTTGTAAAATCTGTGCCTTATAATAGCCAAAAGTCAGTTTTTTGACCTGAATCTTTATGGTTCTTGGCGGAAGTTGTTGTATCCGCTGCAATACCCTATCACTCGGCCAAGCTTCACCATACAAACCTAAAGTAATGTGCGGACAATATTCAAGTGCTGCAATCTCTTCTGAAATATAGGCAAATTGCTGACGAATTTGTGCTAGTACACCCTGCTGATCTTTAATGTGTAGGAACAAAGCACTACTAAAGCTATCGATGTGCGTGATTTCAAGCTCAAAAGGTTTGAGCTGTAATGCTTCAATTAGCTTGATCTGCTGCTGTAATTGTTGAATCTGAAAATCATCGTCGAATTGCTTAACAACAGGCTGCAAGAAACCACAAACAAATAAAGTAATGTGATATTGGCGTTGCTGTGCAGGAAGTAATAGATCTGAAAATTGTGTCTGGATTTCATCTAAATATTGAATCAATTCAGGTTTATCAATTTCAATATACCAAAGCCCATAATCTGAGCGACCCTTATGCCATTCAGGATAATCGCGTATTTTGGTCGCAATCAATTGGGTCTCTGCTTGTAATAACACAACTTCAGCATTCTGTTTAACGTTGTGTTATTCAAACATAAACCCAGATAGAAGTTAAGGTACTTTCACTGTGATCATTGCCACTTATGCAGTTAGAGGTTTCAATTCCTCCAACTGTGACATGAATGCATTATCATTGAGTTCCGCCTGAATTCCGTGATAGAGCTGGTTTAATAAGGCTTTCTTCTGATTTTCAGTGATGTCCATATGCTCAATATTGGTCTGGACATGTTTTACAATCTTAATCTCGTCCAGCTCAAGCATTTTCAGCGCATAGGCATAGCCATAAATTGCACCTTGCATTAACTTCTGGTAAGGAAGTTGTTGCTGCACATGAGATTCTAAACTGCCTAAAACACGCTCATTCAGATTTAGTTTTCTAAGCGGATCACGAGCCACACGCTCACATGGATCTTTATAGGCGGCTCGGCAAGAATGCATAAAACTTTCCGCTATACGGTCCAGTTCTTTCGCTTGGTTGGGAATCATATTGGCCAAACCCAATTTAACCTCATTGACCACCTGCTCTGCATATTTCATGATTTTTGGATCGGCCATAGCGATACCAATGGTTTCATGTCCAAGTGCACTGGCATACCACGCCAACATGGCATGACAGCCATTCCATAGCCGATTTTTAATGATTTGAATCTCAGAAATTTGATCAACTAAAATCATCTGACGCATTTTGCTCAACAATGGACTGCGATTTTCCACGTAAATCGGCATATCCATTTCACTATGGAATAGGATCAAGTCCATATTTTGTAGGAATTGCCCTGTTTGGAACTGCCCACGCATGTCTTCTAAACAGTAAGTGATCTGCTGTTCTTGCTTTTCAGTCAGAGCGGTTTCCTCTGAAAGTTCAATCGTTTCTGGATTGAGATCATTTTGATATTGTTTAAATAAATTGTGCTTGATATTGAGCTGACGATATAAGGCCTGATCCGTCAGTTTTGACACCATTCGATTGACCACGGTATCGCAAAAATAATGTTCACTTAAAATATGTTCTGCAATATCTTCATCCGTCATGGAAAGTAAGGCTTCACGGATATGTTTTAAGACCAAATACTTTGCGCACACTTTATTCAGAATAATTAAAAAGGTAATGGGCTCATTATTGTCTGCATCTGCTGACATAAAACGGGCCAATAGTCCCTTCGCAATCGTTTTCGCCTCGGACTCAATTGCCTGTTCTGGCAAACATAGTGCAATCAGGCTAGATTGCGTATACATCTCTAACATCTGCTGTTCATTGTCAGCATCAACCACAGTGAGATTATCAATACGCTCATCATATGAAGACTGGCCATATCGGATACTATAGCTGCCAAAACTATTCACTGATTCCAAATAAAGACGATTTCGGGTTGATGCCAGAATCCGTTTTGGGCGTGTGTAACCATCCCAATAAGACAGAATCTGTGCTACGTATCCCCCACCAATGGCACCAAAGCCATGGATCCCAACAGTCAATTGATTGACACTTTGCGGAAATAATTCTTGTAATTGTGGCATGCCCATTTCAGGAATATATTGATCCAAAGCATTCAGGCACTCATACATGTCCTGATAGTAAAAATTTGCTTTAGAGAGCATATGATCATTGGGTTCTTTAATATCTTTGAATAAAATCGTGATACCGCCAGCATCATAGGCTGAACAAATCCCGTTTTCCGAATCTTCAAACATTAGACATTGTTGCGGTTGTAAATTTAGTTTTTGTGCCGCTTTTAAAAAGATTTCTGGATGCGGTTTACCTTTTTCAACTTCATCCCCACAAACCAACAAATCAAAAAATTTATAAACATTGGCATTAATTAGATATTCTTCTGCAATTGCTCGACGACTTGAGGTCGCAACTGCCATTTTTAGACCAGACTTTCTTAAACGTTCTAAAACTTGAACCAAACCTTTTTTAATCGGGACACCATTTTTACGTACTGACTCCAATTCCACTTCATCCGCACGTTTGCGAATGGCAGCATAAGGAACATCCATCCCATAAAACTTTTGTGCCAGCTGCTCCGATGCTTTGGCACTTAAGCCGAGACACTGCATCAAATATTCATCTGAAAATTCCTGTCCAATCAGCTCTTTTGATGCCTGTTTCAATGTCTGAAAGCGTAAGCGCTCGGTATCAAACATTGTTCCATCCATGTCAAAAAGTGCTCCTTGAACAGGATAATCATGAAAAATAAGCATCTTTACTCCTTTATCTATCTTGTTATGACGTTTTATAGGGTACATAAAAAATCCCGTTAAAATCCAAAACGTCAATAAATGAAATAAATTTGACTAAAAAACAACCTTAAATTATTTATTTCAGCCTATAGTTTACTAAATTTGTAAAGATTACTTGCATCCCCAATAAAACAGTGATTGTTTTTCATCCAATATCTATTTGTAAAATGCAATCTACCTGAGTAATCATCAATCATAAAATAGATAGATAAAGTGGAAAAGTATAATATTTTTAATGAATTATCAAAATCCAATTGCATATCAGCGATTGGCTACATCAGAATTTAAAAAGCCGCAGAATGCGGCCTCAACATTCAAACTTCTACCCTATATTTTGCCTGAATCAGCAACATCAGAATCACACATAGTGATGGAATTGCCGCAATCACAAATAAATGTGTGATGACCAGAGATTTAGCCAGATATCCGCCAAATAACGGTCCGATCACTGAACCCAAACGTGCAATGCCAATACTCCAGCCCACACCTGTTGTACGCAATGAAACTGGGTAATAACTTGCAGATAGCGCATTAATCGCAGGCTGCCCACCGACAATAGCGAAGCCAGCAATAAAGATAACCACAAACAGCAAAGTAATATGACTGACTGAATAACCAATCAAGGCAACGCTTACGGCAGCCACCATAAAGACTGGCACTAAAACCTTATAAAAACCAATCTTGTCAATTTTTAAACCCATCACAATACTGCCGATAGTACCGCCTAACTGTAAGGTTGAGCCAACCATCAGCGCCTGATTCAAAGAAAGACCTGACTCTTTCGATAAGGTCGGTAACCAGTTGGCAAGAAAATATAGACTGATCATATTTAGAATACTGATCACCCAGATCGAATAGGTAAAAAAAGCACGCTTATTTTTAAATAACTCCAAAGGCGACTTTTTGATTTTAGGGCCTGCGTTGCCGATTATTTTTGTTGCTGCATTGAGTTGTAATGCAGGATAAAATTTATTCAACCAGAATATAATTGTTTTCTCATTTTTTTTATTTTCATCTAAAAAATATAGAGATTCTGGCAACTTAAACAGCATAATAAAAAAAATGATTAAAGGAATGATGCCCCCAAAATAGAAAATAGCCTGCCATCCACCTATAGGTGTAAGTAAAGCTGAGATAGCACCTCCCAACATGGCGCCGACGGTATAGCCACAAGAAATTACCATCATGGTCAAAATGCGATATTTATTGGGTACAATTTCAGAGCTATAGGCCATAGCATTCGGCATGATTCCGCCTAAGAAAATGCCCGTGATAAAACGTATGACAGCAAGCTGTTCAATATCTGCGACATGCGGTGTCCATAACATCAACACAGAGAAAACCAGCGTAGAAATCAATAAGATCGGACGGCGACCAAAGCGATCTGAGAGTGAACTTAAGACAAAGGATCCAACAAACAATCCAAACAGACTGGCGCTAAACACCACACCCAACATGGTTTTTTCGACACCCCATGCTTCTATAATCATTGGGGCTGCATACGCCATGGCCTGAATATCATAGCCATCCATGATCATCAGTAATAAGCAGGTAAATAGGATAAATTTTTGATACGGCCCTACACGTTGCTGGTCAATCAAATCATTTAATGCAACTTCTTTCATGGTGATTCCTTCTCCATGTTGCTTAGATATTATTTACAACCTATTATTACTTAATTCGTAATTCAATTATATTATTCGTAAATTAAACTTATAACAATATCTTATTTTGTTACTGCAAACACTTTTTAATACTACACATCAATATATTATTTATTTTTAAAGTGAAGCATTCTCAATAAAAAAACCTCAACACACGTTGAGGTTTATATTGCATTTAAGTCTGTAATTCTGTTTAAGTCAGGCTTAAATCTTGAGACTGTTGCTGAATACGCTGTTGTTGCGAAGCACTATAATATTCACCAAACTTGTCGTAGAACGTTTCTCTAAAACAGTAATACAGCATTGCTGTTTTTTCCGGCATCGGAATTAAACGCTGGCTTTCGTAACAAAGATCAGCCACCACTGCTGCATAAGGTTTTACGGTATGGTCTGGCTCACCTACAATTTTTTTCGCTTCAGAATTTTCAAAAATATAAAAGCTTAATAATCGGATGGTGGGTCTTAAAAAACCTTTACCAAAAACTGATTTATCCCCAAAAAGTAAATGCCAGCCCAAGTCATTATCATCACCTTCATAATAACGACCTAAACGATCACGTTTGCCTTCATAAATTTCGGTATACCCAACATCTTTGCCATCTACACCTACAATAAGTAAACGTTGATGGTCATCTGCCAACATTTTGTCAAAATAAACTTGTAGATCGAGTTCTGATTTATTTAATTGCCACTGTGGAATGACATGTGGTTCATGCATCCATTGGTGTAACAAAGGAATATCTTGAGGATATTGTACTTGGCGTAAGTAATATTGAGTGCCGTCTTCATAATATTCAAAATAATCTGGGAGTTTTTGTGACAATGTAAGCATTTAGGAGGTCCTTGCTCTAGGTTTTAGATGATAATGATAATCAATTTTATTAAAACAGGAAGCATTCTTTTTCTTGTTTTTTGTTAATGAATCGCATCTAACAAAATCGCGAACAGCCATTAAATAATCTAAAATTTAACTGCCAGCCACGGTAAAAATTAAGGCAGCGAGCATTGCACCGCACCAGATCTGTACAAAGTATTTTCTTAACAGATAGAAACCCAAGACCTGTAAAAAGAAAGCGGCTGGCAAAATGACAAATAACCAGCTTAGCGGGCCAACAGAACTGCCCTCATGCCAGTAATTCAATCCAAAAGAGCATGCTAAGAATATAAGGGCAGAAAAGGATAATAGCTTTCTACGAGCAGTATTTAGCCAAGCATATTGCAGTTGTTTCTGTCCATATTGACTGAGCATACAAGCTTGTATAAATGCGGAAAAGGCCCAGAAGAGCGCGGCAAAACTCATTTTGGAGCCCCTGCAGGCTGATACTGAGACAGATAAAAATGAATTGCCCCGATATAAAGCATGCCAATCAATAAACATGAGAGATCAACTCCTGCCAGCGACCAGCGTGAATGGGTGATGCTCTGCCACAAAGACGCCTCAGGCACCATCACAAAACTACTCAGAGGGATCAAGAATAGAACCGCAACGGTCGCTGTCAGTAAAAGTATTACAGTAGCTCGGGTACTCAATACCAGACTGATCAGCAAACTCAACAGCCATGTGAGATAAAACACTGAGACTTCATAACTCCCCCTTGGTTCAAATGCTGCAGGTAACAGTCGCCCTGCCAATAAGTAACTGGCACAGGCAAGAGGCAACCCTAGGAAAGTAAAACAGTTGAGATGCTGTATTAGCTTGTAGCTGAAACGATACTGCTCCTTAAGCCTTTTTTTCTGCCATAGCAATGCGCCTGCGGCCAACATGACACAACCGACCACCCCCATAATCGCCAAGATAAAACGTATCCAATTCGATGCAAAATACCCCAGATGAATACCATATGAAGATGATGCCAACTGTGCGATCGCACTGAGATTTCGAGGTTGAGCCAATAGTTCAACCGTATTAGCAGAAAAAATATACTGGGGTGTATTTAAGGTAATAATGTTTTTATAGTTATATTCAAACGTAATCATCGCCTCGGCTGTATTCGGTTTCTGCACTTCAAATTTATCTAAGATCGCCCCTGATTCGGTCGTCTCTGGTATTTTTTTAATAAAACTTTCAATAGGTTGCATGATTGCTGCTGAAGATTGTGATTGCTTTGGCTTTGCCAACTCCAGAAATTGCATTTCATTATAAAATTGCGGAATTCCAGCTTTACCATACTGTTGTGATAAACCCCAAGGTAAAACCAGATAAAATAGAATCAATAAGCCTGTAAAAGCCATCATCAAATAAAAAGGAAAAGTAATCACGCCCGTAATATGATGCAAATCAAGTAAAGATCTCTGGCCCTTAAAAGCCCTAAACACAAAAAACTCTTTTATAATTTTTTTATGGGTGATTACGCCAGTGATTAAACTAATCAATAAGATTAGAGAGACTATTGCAACAATAGAACTACCTATCTTGCTTGGCAGTGGATACAGGGTATAGTGCAGCTTAAAGAAGAAATCCCCTGCTAAGGTGTTTCGAACAGGTTCTAGTAATTTCCCTGTGTTTGGATCTTGCAGCTTTTGATACTTACCATCCTGATCTTGCCACTCCAACACGTTGACTGGCATACGTTCATTCGCTACCGTCACACGCCAGCGTTTCGCATCAGGAGCAGTTTGCTTTAAATAATTAAAAGCTATTTGCGCTGAGTGTTGGGTTGAGGGGATTTTTTCAGTTTGGCTAAGTACTTCAGGTTGAGCCCAAACATTAATTTCTGTCCGAAAATAAGCGATTGAACCTGTTAAGAAAATAAAAAAGATGACCCACAACACGATAATGCCAAACCAGCTATGTAAAATGGCTTGGATTTGACGAAAATTCATTTTAAGTCACTCCCCATACGTTGAGTAACCAATAGCCTGCAAGTAAGCATATACCGACAATATTTATTGTCCAAAACCACCGTTTAGAAATGATTGCACTCGTAAAAACAACGTAGAAGATAAAAAAGATAAAACTAATAAAAACGGCAAGATAAACATTTTCAGCTTTGGGAAAAGGCAACCATTCAGCCAAAACCAGACTCAGCCATGCGCTATAACAATAGGCTGCAAAACAGATAAAAAACACTCTGCGATAAGTAAAGTTAAATTTTTCTTGTTTTTCTAACTGACCCATCGGTTTCACCCTAAATATCGAAAGCTCATATAGAAAGGAAGAAATATCTTTTTTAAATTATAAATATTTCTTCCTCGTTTACATTAGCAGCTAAATATTAGTAGCTGATCGTGTAGCTTAGACCATAGGTACGGCCTTCAGCTGGGATTGCCAATAATGGGTTCCCGTTCGATACTGCAGCTTGCTGTGCAAATACAGTATTGTATTGAAGTCCCCAAACGTTATATACACCAAAATCTACACGACCTTTCCATGCAGGGACATGTCCCAACACATCCATGGTGGCATAGCCCTTAATTTTTGCTGCAGTATTCGCATCAGCTTTCACGGCAGCCTGAAATGCTTTATCTGAACTTGCAGCCGCTGCTGCGACTAATTCGCGATCATCATTATAGGCCTTGTTTGTCCCTTTAATTGCTTGCATTTGGACACGAACACCATAACCCTCATCATTGTCCCATTCAGCAAAAAGCGTTCCTTTCATTGGTGAAACTGCAAATGAATTTAGCTCATGCCACTTATTTGCCGCATCTTTATACTGCCCACTGGTATAACCTAAAGTGCCACCCACCTTATAGTTATCCATGAATGGATAACTAATCGTAGCTTCTGCACCATAGACACGTTGATCCGTATCTACGATTTTAGCTGCTCGGTTATTAAACTGCACTGTCTTATCAGAGGTGTTATAGAAACCAGTTAAACCAAGATTTAATCCATCATCTTGATTTAAACGCCAACCTAGCTCATAACTATTTACAGTAATCGGCTGAAGGTTTGAGGTTGAAACTGTATAAGTCGATACATCACGCAGCATACGTTGTACGTCTGGGAAGCTGAAACCCTGAGAAAAATTAGCATACACTTGCTGTGCGTCACTAAGTTTATAAACAGCACCTAGGTTAAATAATGGTTTATCATCGTGCGTTGAACCAGCAGGAACTGCTACTGACTCTCTGCTAGGAATATAGGCATCTGTTTCCGCTTGAATATATTGATAACGAATACCAGCTTGAATGTTCAATTGATCACTAACAGCATAATCACCTTGAACAAATGTACCAATATTTTGAACTTCTGTATTAGGACCATATCCCTTACGTACACCTGTAGGTGTATAAACTAAATAAGGGTATTTTGTCGCAAGAATATCAATATATTGCTCGTCTTTTTCCCAGTCGTAATCAAGACCATAAGTTAATTTTAGATCTCTGTCTGCAACATTAAAGTCTGATTGCATAGTTGAGCGTAAACCTGCAACCTTAATTTCCGATTGAGACTGGTTCACAGAGGTTACGGCTTTTGTTGTTAAACCATATGGGAAAAATCTTGCTTTCTCATTACGGTAATAAGCTTCAACATTCAGTACTTGGCCTAAGAAATCTTGGTTTTGATACTGTGAATTTATAGCATAACGTTCTGTAAATAAGTGATCACTCAGCTTCAAGCCTTTAATTGCTTTATAGCTAGGCTCACTCATATCATTACTTGTGCCTGTTGTAGGCAAATATGAATAATCTGGACCGTAATCCGTATCTTGTTTATCTTTATAGTATTGAGCACCAAAACTTAAGCTTTGTTTATCCGTTAAATTGAAATTCAGCCGCCCATTCACATCAATGGTATCAGTGTCCATGGTACTACCTTGCCAAGGACTTAAAGAAATTCGGTTACCGTCACCATCAAACTGCGAACCACGACTTGTAAAATTAGCGCCTAAAAAGCCATCTACATTACCTTTATTAAAGGAAACTGACTGTCCAACCTCATACGCTAAACCATCTCCACGAAATGTATCTGATGAGGTAATTCCGACTTTGCTTTCAAAGCTTAAAGGTTTTGAAGTATCGGCACGTTTGGTGATGATATTGATAATGCCGCCAGTTGCGCCTGAACCATAAATACTGGTTGCCCCAGAGATAATTTCAATACGCTCAATCATGCTTGGGCTAATACTATTCAGCTGACGAGAAACATCTCGAGAACCTGTTTGAGAAACGCCGTCAATCATCACCAAAACATTACGACCACGCATCGTTTGACCATAATTACTAGTTGTACCGCTGCTTGGAGCAAGTGAAGGAACAAGCTGCGCTAAGACATCTGCAACTTTACGTCCAGCCGTTGCCTGTTGTGCGATTTGCGTACGATCAATCGTCTGAACAGTCCCTGCAATTTCTGAAATATTCTTTGGTGTTCGGGTCGCAGTTACAACTATCTTTTCTAACTGAGCAACAGGTTTCTGTGATGATTCTGTGGTTACAGTAGCCTCTCCCGACACAGTTTCTGCATATGCTTGCTGCGCAAACATGGCCATGACAGCAAGACAACATGGTGTCATTTTAAACAGTACTTGTTTTGCCCTAAACTCATTATTGACTTTCATTTTCTCGTTTCTCCAGAGCCCTAATATCACTCAAAAAATATCCAAAAGGCAGGCCATCATACTAAATTTAAATATTAATGAGAATGATTTTTATTAAAAATAGTATTCATCTATCCTTTCATGTAAAAAGAAATTGTCTTTCTTGTTTTTTTCTTCTCGTTCAATGAGCTGAAACTGCTCCAAATAGGCATGAGCAACGTCTAATTTGAGAACAAACACCCCATCAGCATCAGCAATTAACAAGTCACCTGATTGCACCGTACATCCATTGATATAGATATCGGCATTTAGCTCTACAAGACTTTCTCCTTCGTTCCGAGTGGTTAAGCAACTAACCGCATGCGCAAAAATAGGTAACTTCAGTTTTAATAAAGCCTGACGATCTGTGATTGCTCCGAGTACAACGACTCCAGCCAGACCGCAATGAATTGCAGCAACACTTCTTTGCTCCCCCCAACATGCGCGTTGCAAATCATGTCGCGCATCAATCAACAGTACTTCATTGGGCTGACAGCTCATTAGAACCTGTCTTAATTTGCTTGCATTTGTTGATTCAAGCCGTGCTGTCCTTACAATGCCTACCACCTGCTGTTCAGGTGACATGGGAAAAACATGTGGGATATGACCTAAATCTAAAACATGGCCAATTGTAGAGCTTGCAATCTCTTTATAAGCATCGACCAGTAACGCTAAATTATCGATTTGATTCATAAGCTCATCTCTTTGATTTGTTTTGGCTGTAACGGGCAATTTCGACATAGCTCTTGCCCTGCTTCTTCAAGCTGAAAATAGAAACAGCACTTTTGTCGCATATAAGTTTTTAATTCTGGATGCCAATTTCTCCAAAGCTTTGCAAACGGATTTTCCTGTAAATTAAAACTTTGTGCTGATTTCGCGCTCAACCATTCTTGTTGCTTTAATAGTCGTTGCTGCATTTCTTTACTTAAATTCTGCTGTTGCAAAGCTCGGTAAAATTGCACGACTCGTACAGCAGCATTTTCCCAAAGCAATACATAAGAAACACGGCCAACTTTGGCAAATTGTGAAAACAATACGCTTAATTGGTTCAACATGAACTCAATATCATGGAAAGACAAAACCTGAAAAGATGAATAAGCCGAATCAATCAGTTGTAAAGTTCTATCCCAATACCAGTTGTTAGTTAATTCAACCGCTAATGTTGAACTTTGCCATTGAACAAAGGGCAACGCTGCAGCCTGACAATATAAGGAAGGTAATATCCAAAGGGTTGACCAATATTTAACAAACAGTGATGTCGCACACCTTAAGTTTTTGGCATGAATACGTGTCGCAAAATTTTGCAGTGTGTTTTTACAAACCTCATCATCCAGCAAATCAACCAATGTTGTTGTACCTATTGGGAAATTGGATATTTCCAGTTTTAGATTTTGCTGTAAAACTGAGAAAGTAGTGACTAACTCTGCTTGAACATCACGACACATATTCATATTTACTTTTACTGACCCAAAACGTGCCAAAGTGGATTTTGGGTTTGCCCTATTCCAGAAGGCATACTCCCGATGCGGGTATCCTGTTCAAGCAAAGGTCGCAGTAACTGTTTATAAGGCCATTGCGGCGACTCAAATAGTAAAAGCTGTAACTGAACCCGAATTTCTTCTGCAAAATTGAGATTTTCCAGTTGATGTTGCAACTCGGCTGCCAGCACTTGCCAAACTTGTGTTGCTGCAATTTTATAATGGCTGACCAAAGTATCGATAATGCAAGCTAAGTTGACTTGTATCCCCAGAGTCTGGATATAAAACAGTAGCTCTTCGACTGAATCATGGTAAAGCGTATTTCTAAAATCATGTGGACTTAAATAATCTGGATCATCCAAACCATTGTGAAGAACCCAAGGTAAGTAAATACGTAATGAATCATGATCTCTGAACATCAAACCATCGAACTGACCATTTTTAAGGACGAGACACAGATTCTGCCCATGAATTTCGCCCATAAGACCTAGACGAAATAAGCGTAAATTGACCTCAAAAAAGCATGAACATAGCTGCGCAAACTGATTCAGCACATTTTCCGCATTGGTTTCTCGTTTCTGTAATTGCAGAATATATTCAAAAATCGCAGGTTGTCCTGGAATAATGTGTCCTAGACTTGCCATAGGAATAAGTTGATAAGGATCCTGCAACAATTCAAATGGAATATGACGGCGTTGTGCAGCCAGATGTGTTGGTTTTTCCACAAATAACCACTCATTATCCGCTGTTCTATCTTGCTGTTTTTCAGGCAAATAAGACCACCATTGCGTCTCTTCACATAGCCACAATTTTTGCTTTAAAACGGGATCTTTTTGCTGCGCTTGTAACAATAACTTCTGGTTCTTTTCTCCATTAATCATTTTCACGATTGGCAGAAACCGAAGTGATCCCAAGGCCTTAATCCCGATGGGCAGTTTTAAACTCTCTTGTGGAATATCCTCCGATAACAGACTACGCATCGAAGCACTGGCATACATGCCTTTAGATATGAAGTTTAAAGGCTGGCAAATCCCTGCTGCAACATCCTCTGCATAGAATTGCTGAAATAGATGTTGGTATTGCCATGGATGTACTGGCATTGCGATATGCGTTTCACTCAAACCACGTTGAAACATTTCCTGTTTTAACTGATGCCGCTCAGTACGATTGATAAAAATCTGGCTTGGCTGCTGGGTAAAGATATCCTCCACACCAGCACCAAACATCATTTTGTCTTTATGTACTGCAACCCAGTGAATACAAAGTTCTTGTGCAAATTCAGGACAATATTGTAGATATTCCTGTTGACTTAATCCCTCCTTAAGTTTCGCCAAGGGATGATAAGGTCTGTCTCTATAGCCCGCATATTGTTCTAAAATTCGAAATACTCGTGCAGAACTTTGATCAAGTAAATCGTGCGCCTCAACTTGGTGTTGCGGCAACAAACTATATTGCTTTAAACATTGCTTGATTTGCGCTGAAAACTTTTCAAGTTTCTCAGTCTGACAATGTTGAAACACCACCGTGGCTTGTAAATATTCAAACAGTTCAAATAATTCAATTGAATGAACTTGACTCTGATCACTGCTTCGTTCAACCAGTAAAACCTCTGAATCAGTAACAATACTCCAAGGTTGAGCAATTCCCTTCTTGACCTCAAAAATAGTCAACCGCTGCAAATTTTGCTCAGGCAGTAGTACAAAGTAGTGCTGTTCAAGTGCTACCTTATAATGCTGTTTTAAGTCTAAACCGAACACATCAAATTCAGATTGTGCTGTTTTAAAATCAACAATAAATGACGCTGGAATGAGTGATTCAACCAATAAAGCATTGATAAAATCTTGTAAAATTGTTCTGTCTACTAACTGATAGACAGGTTGAAGTGCATTCATAAATAACCTCACTTCACCTGTGCTTTGAAAGGTGCCAAAGGATTATCCACGAATTTGATCTGCATACTACGATCACCGAATAAGCGACGTTTGGTCAGAGACTCAATCCGGAGTTTCTCGGCAAATACATCAAAAATCTGGTATCGCGCATTGTGTTCAGGATGTTGTAATTGATAGTCTTGAATGACTTCTGCTGCCCATTTCCAGAAATCTTGTTCTGCAACGTCACTGTTTTGATTAAGGAAAATTGCAATATCCGTCAAAGCAACAAAGAACAAACAAGCGCAGCTAAAATCGCGAATACCGTCTAAATCATCCGTTAAAATAAAAGACATACTGTTGGTTTTAGCGTGTTCTGGCGGTAACTGATCCAGCTCAGGTGCCAACTCAGGATGAGCCAAATGTGCTGGACTGTAACGTACGCCATCATGGAAATCTTTTAATAAAATACGCGTTGGCCAACCTTGCTGATGCACCAAAATGATATTTTGACCATGTGATTCAGTTGCAATGCCTTCTGCAAAAAGCAAATGGATCAACGGAGTAACCACAACTTTCAGAAGCTGACGTGTCCATTGTTCAACGCCGTATTGTTGTAACCACGGTGCAATTAACGCCTGACCATCTTTTTGGATATGACTGACACCATTCAATGGAATTGCATCTTCACCATGACGTAAATATTGGTGCACACTTTCACGCCATAAACAGCCGATCGTGCCATACGCCTGATGCGCATGTGAAGCTGGCAAGCGAGTAAAATCAACGCTCAAGCCATATACTTCACGTAGAACAGCAAAATCTAATTGTTTTGCAGTTTCGTTCTGTTCAATCAAACGTTGCAGCCAGTCTGTAATAATTGGCCCATTCATGACCGTATGTTTTGCCAAGACTCTTGAGCTAGACGTATTGGTCAAACTCATCGAAAGTTTGATATATGGTTTTTCTGGGTGCTGCAAATTAGTGACCGTGCGTAAGGACTGCTGAGCCAAATAACGATCCTGACTTTGCCCTAAATAAATAATTTTCTTGTCTACAATTTCTTCTGCAAAAATTGAAATTAAATGATTTTCCCACTGCCAAGGATGTACAGGAATCCAAATATACTGCGATGTATCTACACCCTGCTTTTTAAGCTGTTGCTGAAATTGGATTAAATCCTGCGTGTTGATCTGCTTCTTAAAGAATTCCTTGGTCTCAATACTGTTAGAATGATTTTCAGCAGTGATATCTTTGTGTACGGCCAACCATACCAAAGCGATAGGCTGAGCAAATTCAACGCCGTAACGAACATTGTCTTGTAAACTAAAACCTACACGAGACTTATAACAAGGATGATATGGATGACCATCCATCAAGTACGACTCTAAAACATCGTATGGATATTGAATTGCCGGCAATGCATAGTTTTCAAAACAAACTTGAGACTGTAAGTCATGAATATAGGTACGTTTTAACTCAAAAATGAAATCTTCAACTTTTGCTGCCTCAGGAATAGAGCGCAAGACTTCATCAATAACCTGATTTAAACGTGCAGGTTGCAGATTGCCCTGTTCATCTAGGCGTAAAACATCTTGATGACGATCAAGGCGGACCATTTTGTAACTGTATTTTCGCTGACCTGGTGCAATATATCGAATCGTTTGTTGTTGACGATCTCGTACCTCTATGTTGAAGTTTTTCTCATCAAAATCAGCCGATATAATTTCTTCAAAAATGAGTGCTTGAAGTAATTGTTTAATGACTCTTTGCTCTACTTGCTTCGCTTGCTCAGGTTGTGGTTTCTGCCATGCTTGAAAAGTATTTTGAACAATATGCGTATTTGATAGAACTGGATGTAATTGTCCCATAATAATAATCCTATTTATTTAATTCATTGGTTTTGTGCTGGTCTGGAAAACGCCATGCATAAGGCAAAGCGCACAATATAAGGACAGTACAAAAGATAAAGATTTCCTGAGTCGCCCTAAAGGAATCCGTATGTGTATGGACACTGGTTTGAAAAATATCTTGGCGTAATTGCAAATATAAAGCTGCCAGTACAACGGCAACCGCAGCAAAAAGCCGACGAAATAGATTGTTCAATGCAGCGGCCTGAGTCACCAAGTGCTGCTGTTGCTGGCGTAAGCTGTTGAGACCCGCTGTTGTAGAAGGCATATATGACAGGCCCATGCCAAGTCCATGCAGCAACATACAAAAAATGATGAACCATACATTTTGCACGGGTGCCCATGCCAATAAAGCAAATGACAACGCGGTAATCACAATACCTAAACTCATGAGTTTGGCTGCGCCATAACGATCTAAATATTTGCCAGCGGGTTGACTACATAAACCAGTAACCAGAGCACTGCTCATCAGTGCAAAACCCGTCCAAAGTGGGCTGAGCTTTAGGCCATGTTGAATCCATAAAGGAATCAGCAACATACCGATAAACAAGCCAACTGTTTGAACAACACAAATAATTAGACTGAATCGAAACCCTTGTGTTGAAAAAAGTGCTGGTTCAATTAATGGACTAGTTTGACGTTTTTGGCTTGTTAAAAATTGCCAAAATGTTAACCCCGCTATTGTCAGGAAAAGCCAATACACTGGTTGGTATAAGTCTTCCAAATGATGAATCTGGCTTAATGTTCCCAAAAGCAGAACAATACTTACACCAAGATAAATAAAACCCACCCAATCAAAGGACTGACTGGTATTTGCTTTTTCTTTAGGTAGGTAAAGATATCCAAGTACCAATGCAATCAAAGCGATTGGTAAATTAATAAAGAATAACGCTTGCCAATTGAGCCAGACTAAAACCAGTGCACCTAACATTGGACCAACTGCTAATGTCAACATAATCATGGCTCCCCATAATCCTGTTGCACTGCCTCTTTGCTCGCTTGGTGTTACTGAAAAAATTAAGCTCAACGACAATGGAATCATCAGTCCACTACAAAAACCTTGTAAAGCTCTAGCAACAAGGACCGACTCAAATTGATTAAACAAACCGCCAATTGCAGATGCCAAAGCAAAACACAATAAGGCGATTAAATAGGTTTGTCGTTTACCGAAACGCTGACTGAAATAACCAGCGAGTGGCAAACTAATGCTCATTGCTAATAAAAATGCAACGACCACCCAGCTTGCCCAAATCTCCCCAATCTGGAAATACTGCATCAGTTGGGGAATAGCAGGATTGAAACTACTGTTATTTAAGCTAACAGTACCGGTCCCTAACATTACCGTCAGCAAGACATAACGCTGTAATCCGATTTGTGCGGATTGAGCTGCTGATACAGAAGACTGCTCCATACATATTTCCTCTGTACAACCTAGTCGATATGTTCTGAGAGTTTTAACTGTGAATAAAAACCCGTAGAGATAGGTCTAAGTTGTCCAGATTTATGAACAGCACGAGATAAGCCTGAATCAGCCAGTTGGGCGTGATTTCGACTTGATTGATCTAGATGAGATTGATCAGAAGTACCAAACTGCTGATAAGACTGAGCATGATCAAGTCTAAATAACTCTTTACTCAGCAGTTGATTGGCAATCGTCGCTGCTCTATATGCTCCCAACCCCAAGTCTGGAGTGCCCACGCCATGATGGAAAACTTCCATATTCTGTAAGAAGATTCGCCCATCACCCTGATAATTCACTTCAAAATTAGCACTCACTTGCCAACGTTCTGCTCGATCAAGTGGAATCATGGATTGTATATTTTGTAAGAAAGCAGGTTTAGGATAGCGATAGCCCGTTGCCGCAATCACACAATCTGCATCAACGAGATAATTCTCATCTTGCTGACTATGATTGAAGTGCAATCGGACTTTTTGATTTTCTAAAACTTCGGCGTGCTGTAATTGATGATGCCCTGCTAGCATTACATCTGTAGCATGACCACCAATACTGCGATGATATAAACGTTCATAAATATCACGAATCGTCTTGCTACTGATTCCTTTATATAAATTCGCCTGCTGAACAGGTAATTCAGCTTTCAACGACGGCGGCAAGTGATAGAAGTAATGCATATAATCAGGACTAAAATGCTCTAACCCCAAAGGTGTATTTTCCATAGGGAAAAATCCAGCAGAACGCGTTAACCAGTGCAAATTAAAGTCTGGTATTGCCTGCTTTTGTGCATACTGTCGATCAAATAAATCTAGAAAAATTTCCGCTGCCGACTGACCAGAACCAATCAGGACTACATTTCCTTTTAGCTTCTCAGGACAATTTTTTAGATATTCAGCAGAATGCAAACACTGTGTAGTTTTAGAATAGACTTGCTGTAGGCTTTCAGGCAAATGCGGTACTGTACCTATACCCAATACAAGCTGACGCGCTCGGTGAGTTTGCTGCTCACCGTTTGATAATATTACAACCTCAAAACCACCTTTGATCGCCTGCACATCAAGAACTTGACTACCAAATTGAATATTGCCGAGTTGCTGCACAACCCACTGACAATAGTGGTTATACTCTTGCCGCGGAATAAATAAATTTTCACGGAAGTAAAATTTATATAGCCGCTGATGATGCTTCAAATAATTAAGAAAACTATAGGGACTGGTTGGTTCGACCAAACTCACCAGATCCGCCATAAATGGTACTTGTAGCAAGGCATTGGGTAATTGCATCCCCGCATGCCAATCGAAATTCTGTTTCTGTTCAAAAAATTGATATTTAAGATCACTTTTGCCTTGCAGCAAACTGGCAAGACTTAAATTAAAGGGACCAAGCCCCACACCAATAAAATCAAGCATAACTCACATCCTTCTGCTCTACGAACAGCGGATTTTGCAGCTGAACATACACAGACTGGTGTTCAACAGGTGCAATTAGCTCATCAAGCTCATGCAAGCGAGTGAGTAAGTTTCCTTTATACGGCAAAGTTTCATTAAACAATAAACCCTGTAACAAGGTACTATCAGGATATTGCTGCAATAAATCTTGCAAGAAACCTTTCAGGTGCTCTAATAGTTCATCTTCAGTAATAGAACCTGTTGCACCAATGGCATTGATGATTCCAAACAAGGTATTGCCAAAGAAATAATAGCTAAAACGTTCATCTACAAAGTCTTTTGGACCCACAGCAAAGGCTTTTTCTTTAAGCTCAGGCAATACTTGTAAAATTTCAGTGGCGAACTCTTCAATATAATAAAACCCTTGGTTGTCACGTAACCACAAGGTTTTTGGGAAATGATCTTCCAGTTCTAGCAATACATTCTGTTGATGTGATTCAAATGCCATACCGTAACGATGATAGAGATGCATTAAAGGTTGCAAGCTCACTTCAAGGAAGCGATTGAACCAATCTAAGGCAATTTCTGAAAGATTTGTCTCATGATTCGTTTTTGCAATTTTTGCAAATAGTGCATTAAATCGATTTAAAGCTTTATTTGGATGATCTTGGCACAACGACGCAATACAAGTTACCTGCTGCTGTGGATGGAATGGTTGATCTCTGAAAATACAAATACTTTCGTTTACCACTTCGCCATCAATTTTTAAAGCCATCCACGCTGGATCATTGACTGCTTTTAAACTTGGACATTGCTTTAAAATATTCTGACCAAATTCACTATGCCATAAACGATGTGTAAGTTCTCCACGATGGCATTCTTTCTCCAAATTCACACGAATTGAATTGGTAATCATCACAGATAATGAAGGCTTCACCATCCATGGTGCGCTAAAACTCGCCAATGTTCGAATAGACGTTGTCGGTGAAAATTGCCAACCCCGTAAACCCAAATCAAGCAATTGTCCTGTTTGCTTTAAACGCTCAAACCACGGTTTGCTTTGTAAATAACGTGCCTGCCAAGGGTGTAAAGGCAGTAATTTATATTCGGCATGGGTTTTTAATAGGTTGAGATCATTTTCAGACAAATACCACTGTAAAGCTGTCTTCAGCTGAGCGGAAATGCTCTCATCTGTAGCACTACCTTCCGAAATATAATCTTGATGTACAAACCAATAATGGAGTTGGGTCTGCCCTTTATGCTCAGGTGAAAATTTTAACCAGTCCTCATGAACAAAACCTGTTCTACTTTTTGGCGCTGGGTGCATACTGTGCCCAAGAACTAAAGCTTGCTCTGTTTCTATAAAATTCTGACCTGCTTTTACAAGATCATCAAAATCGGCTTCACGCTGTATTAAAAATTGCTGTAATGCATCACGACTTTGAATCCACTTCTCAACCAAAGATGCCGCATCTAATGGTTCAGAGGATTCACAAACTAATTCTTCAAGTAATAACCCAACAATTGCAACTGGGCTGAATGGCTTGATTTGACCTTGGATAACAATTTGAGGGAGATCAGCTAAGCGATGTCGTCCGACTCGACTGACGTAGGATAAAGGGAAATTACATTGTGCTTGTATAGACTGGATAGGAATTGATAACAGCGTCAAACCTTGGCTAAACGCTTGTTGTTGGGGACTCTGCTGATTTTTATTTAGCAAGTTACCTTTGCCTGTTTCTTGCGTATATGCATTGACGAAATGTTGTATCGCCAACCGATTGGCAAGTGATTGCATCAGACTGTATCCTATTATCGAGAGAGTTAAATTTATTTTTCGGAATGTTTTGGCCACAAACATGTCTTAACCACAAAACACTTATGATTAAGATAAAACTAATGATAATTATTATCATTTAAGATTTCAATTCCATAAAAGAACCTGAAAAAGATGACCTAATCCGTTGAATTAATTTGCTTTAGAGATCAATAGCGTTTAAGAAAGATACAAAAAGATAATAATAATTCTCATTAAATAAAATGATCGTTCCTTCGATGACAATTGCTTTTGTAGATTTATAAAAACTAAAGATAACAATTACTTATAAAAAATGATACGCAAGCCCCTGTTTTAATCTAAAAGATCAAAGAAACCTGCACCCAGCAATTTAGCAAGTTCCTGAGGGTCAAGGCCAATATCTAATCCCCTCTTTCCACCGCTCACATAAATTTTATCAAATGTCGCCGCCGTTGAATCAATGACTGTCTTCAGGCGTTTCTTTTGCCCTAGTGGGCTGATCCCTCCAACCAAATACCCAGTTAAACGTTCGGCATCTTTAGGATTTGCCATTTGTAGTTTCTTGCACCCGACTGCAGCCGCAACTTTTTTTAGATTGAGTTGATGATTTACAGGCAAAATTGCAATGAAATAATTTTTTTCGTCTGTCACCATCAAGGTTTTGAAGACTTCTTCAACATTTAAGTTCAACTTTTCTGCAGCTTCTAGCCCAAAACTTTTTGCATTAACATCATGTTCGTATTCATGAATTGAGAATGCTATTTTATTTTTTTCCAATAGTTTACAAGCTGGTGTCATATCTATTCAGTATTTTTGATGTCGGAATAAAAGTGGGATAAGTGTAACATTTAAAAATTAAAGATTAAATTTGCTTAGGCTATTTTAGATATAATTCTATTCTTGATAATTACTCAAACAACCTCATATATTGGCTAAAGGTGAAACATACAGGCTCAATTCCTATATGAGTTATAAGCATAATAATTTAATGGCCATGCGTCAGAATTATTGGGATGATGAATCATCCACGACCATTCAAGCTGAAAAGCAGTTTCTAAGAGAAATATTGGTCGCTGAAGGTATTTTCAAAGATGCGACTTTAGACGACACCAAGTATTTTTTCTTTACACTCCCCAGTATTATTATTGTCAAAGCTTATTCCGTTGGCTTTCATCATAGTGAAGTTAAACGAATGTTAGTGAAGCATATACATAGTAATAGAGCAGCGTTGATACGGAAATCTTCACTCAAAATTCAGTTTAAAATTTAGGACAGATGTATAGCAAATATCAAGTAAATGTGAAATCTTTACTTAGGCTATTTTTATACAACTGCTCTATTGCACAAATTTAGACTGATAATTCAAGAGATTGAACTATTTTAATACGTTCAAAAGCTGTAATATTCGCTACAATTCAAGTCTCGGCTTTCAACTCTCCGGTTTCAGCATAGGATTTTTCTTTCATGTCAGATCAGAACGATAAGCTTAAGAATCTAAAAACCTCGTCGGTGGATCGTCGCTTATCTATTGCAAAAGCTTCTTTACTTGCTGGAACTCGTTGGGCGACTGCAAATGCCACGTCTCTTTTCTCAAGCGAAGAAGAAAAAGAGAAGAAACGTAAAAAAGCCATGGCTGAACAAGCACATTATTTAGTTTCTGAAATTGGGAAATTAAAAGGTTCAATCGTCAAGATTGGCCAAATGATGGCTTTATACGGTGAGCACTTCTTGCCTGAAGAAATTACTCAAGCCCTAAATACACTCAATAATCAGACGGTTGCATTGGCTTGGCCTGCTATCAAAGCACATTTACAAGAACAGTTAGGCTCTAAATTAGATGAGCTCACAATTGATCATGAGCCAATTGGCACAGCTTCACTTGCTCAAGTGCATCGCGCAACACGTAAATCTGATGGTTTAGAGCTAGTTCTTAAGATTCAATATCCAGGTGTTGCTGAAGCAATTGATTCAGACATGAATCTATTCAAGAATATGTTGAAATTGACACGTATGGTGCCACAAACGCGCGAATTTGATCAGTGGTTTGATGAGGTCCGTGAAATGATGCATCGTGAAGTCGATTATGGCATTGAAGCTGCGACCACACGACGTTTTGCTGAACGTTTAAAAGATGATCCACGTTATATCGTGCCTCAGATTGTTGACGAATTTTGTGCTGAAAAAATTCTTTGTATGACCTTTGAGCGCGGTGTTCCAGTCAATAGTCCAGTGATGCTCTCTCTTCCACAAGAACGCCGCAACCAGTTGGGTGAAGCATCTTTAGAGATTGCAGTACGCGAATTGTTTGAATGGGGCGAAATGCAGACCGATCCGAACTTTGGTAATTACCTCGTTCGTTTAGGTGATGGCAATGAAGTAAAAGACAAAATTGTTTTACTCGACTTTGGTGCAATTCGCCAGTTTGATAACAATTTACTGTCCGTGGCTCGTAACTTGATTCATGCAGGTTATGACCATGACAAAAATGCAATGGTTAAAGCCATGACGGGCTATGAATTTTTTGATGGCATGCCAGAAAGTGTTAAACCTGGTATGGCGGATGTATTCTTGATAGCTACAGAAGCATTTAGCTGCCCAAGCAATAATCCAGATATGCCTGCGGGTATTATGGATGATCAAGATCGGTATGACTGGAAAAAAAGCCAATTGCATAGCCGTGTAATGCAACAGGCAGGACAATCCATGGCTTCTCGCTATTTTTCGGTTCCACCAAAAGAGTTTATGTTCATTAGCCGTAAATTCATTGGTGCTTATACCTTCATGACTGTGATTGATGCAAAAACCAATGTCCGCAAAATGATTCCTCAATTTGCTTGATACAGCGTAAATCTTTTTTAAAAGACCTGCCCAATTTAATTGTGCAGGTCTTTTTATTTCTATATGAGGCTAATTGATCAATTAAAGACTTTCCAAAAACAATATACCGCGCTTAAGCACAAGGCTCTGGTATTGTTTTAATTTCATAAGGTAAGCCGACATAATTTTCGGCTAAGGTCGTCTTACCTGCAGTAGACCCAAGAATGTAGCTTAGCTCAGCCTGTTTAATTTTATGCTCAAACTCCGTTTCGGTTTCAAAACGATGTAACAAGTGCGTCATCCACCACGAAAAACGTTCAGCCTTCCAAACTCGCTGTAAGCACTTTTCTGAATATTCGTTAATGCCCTGATCTGAACCTTCAACAAAATATTGAATCAATGCAATTGAGAGATAAGCAATATCAGAGGCGGCAAGATTCAATCCTTTTGCACCAGTCGGTGGAACAATATGTGCTGCATCACCTGCCAAAAATAACTTTCCGAATCGCATGGGTTCAGTGACGAAACTACGCAACGGTGCAATACTTTTTTCGATAGATGCACCTGTTATTAGGTTATCTCGACTTTCAGCATCTAGACGCGATTTAAGTTCCTCCCAAAATCTTTCATCTGACCAATCCTCGACCCGATCTGTCAATGGCACCTGTAAATAATAACGGCTACGGGTTTCTGAACGCATACTACACAATGCAAAACCACGTTCTGACTGTACATAAATCAACTCATCGGCAACAGGTGGTACATCGGCCAATATGCCTAACCAGCCAAATGGATAGACTTTCTCAAAGGTTTTAATCTGGTCTTCTGGAACACTGGCACGACACACACCATGATAACCATCACAACCTGCAATAAAGTCACAATTAATTTGCAATACCTGTCCTTGATATTCGAAATAAACCTGAGGTCGTTCATAAAAATCTTTGACCTGTACATTTTCCGCTTCATAGAACGATGTCAGTTGTGCCGCTTCACGAGCTGCCATTAAATCTTTAGTGACTTCGGTTTGTCCATACACAGTGACTTGTTTACCACCTGTGAGTGCAGACAAATCAACACGGTGTTTCTGCCCATTGGTTAATATTTCAATTCCTGAATGCGGTAATCCTTTCTCTTTTAAATGTTGATCTACACCAGCCTGTTTGAGTAAATCAACCGATACCTGCTCTAGTATTCCTGCACGGATACGTGAAGCCACATAATCAGCACTGCGTTGCTCAATAATGATGTGTTCAATGCCAGCTTTATATAGCAATTGACCTAGTAATAAACCCGCTGGGCCAGAACCGATAATTGCAACTTGTGTCTTTAAAATATCCATCACGTCATCCTTGTTATATGTCCTGACTTTTAAACTACTGCTTTTAAGTTTTGTATACGATGTATTCAAATCAAAAATAACCGTTTATCATTCTACTTGTCCGAATAGCGGACAAAACATGCAAAATAACAAGGAAGGAAGGATGTCCTCTACCGATGCTTTTTTAGAGCACCCAAGTTCACACGAACGTATTCGTCAGGAAGACTATATTGCAGGTTTAGCCAAAGGTCTGGCTCTACTTGAAGCTTTTGGAATTGATCGTCAACGTTTGAACGTTACTCAAGTGGCTGAACGTACTGGCATTAGCCGAACAGCAGCACGTAGACATTTAAAAACTTTAAAATACTTAGGCTATTTGGAAACAGATGAGCATTATTTTTGGCTAACCCATCGCGTGTTACGTCTTTCTAGCTCTTATCTAAGTTCTGCCCATCTACCTAAAATCGCCCAATCTTTTCTGAATCTTTTGTGTGCCCAAACCTCTTTAACCTTTTCTTTGGTGGTCTTGGATGACAATGAAGTAGTCCCGATTGCCCGTAGCTATCTTCCTCAACACGACAATTTGCGGGTCAGTCCTTATGGCATGCATTTAGGCAATCGCCTACCTGCACATGCCACCTCGACAGGAAAGGTTTTATTGGCAGCGCTACCTGAACAGGCTCAACACGATTGGGTCAAAAGTTATGGCTTAAAGCGCTTAACCCCTTTTACGATTATCGATGAAGATACGTTTATAGACGTGCTGAAAAGCATCTCATTTTCGGACTATTGTCTATCAAAAGAAGAACATGAGCTCGGCGTGATTGCGATTGCAGTTCCTGTGCTGAATGCACAAGGTAAAGCCATTGCGGCGCTTAACTGTATGTCGCAAACCAATCGTGTACAAGAAGATTATTTAGTCCAGCAAATTTTGCCTTTGCTGCGTAATACTGCTAATGAGCTACGCAATGTAATATAAAAATCAAATCCTTAGGCCCCTTCTTTCTTTACTCATAAAAATCCCAATCAAGTTTTTTGGGAATCATCAATCTTGTCTAAATATTACTCATACATCAAATAAAGCCTTTTTAAGCAAAATGGGAAAGCGTCCATTTTTAGTAAAAAAATCCCCAAGCTAGATTTAAATAAATATCAGCTGCTTAGCATTCTCTTTTTTTAAAATATCAATCTTTGCTCAAATTCCATGCATAAAAAAAATTGACAGAAATTTTAAAACATAATACATATAGTTTTATATGTTATATTTTAAAACCTAAAGACAAGGAACGACAGATGTCTAAAATTCAACTAAAACATTTTATTAACGGCGAATATGTAGTAGCACAAGGAACGGATTATTTCGATCTGGTTAGTCCAGTAACAGGCCAAGTTTATGCTGCATCACCCAATGCAACGGATGCAGAAGTAGATGCCGCTTATGCAGCAGCAAAACAGGCTTTTAAAATCTGGGGTCGCAGTACTCCCGCTGTTCGTCAAAAGGCTTTACTTGATTTAGCAGATGCGGTTGAAGCAAATGCAGAACGTTTAATCGAAGCACAAAGCCGTAATACGGGACAATTAAAGCATTTGATCGCCTCTGAAGAAGTGGCAATTTGTGCAAATCAGATTCGTTTCTTTGCGGGTGCGGCTCGCCTACTCAATGGCTCATCAACAGGTGAATATTTAGAAGGTTTGACCTCAAGTATCCGTCGTGAACCTGTCGGTGTAGTCGGTCAAGTAACGCCTTGGAATTATCCGTTAATGATGGCGGTCTGGAAAATCGCGCCTGCTTTGGCAGCTGGTAATACTGTGGTTTTGAAACCAAGCGACACTACACCTGAAAGTACCCTGCTTCTGGCAGAAATTGCAGCGCCATTTTTCCCTAAAGGTGCTTTCAATGTGGTATTAGGTCGTGCTGATGTAGGTTCTAAAGTGGTGTCACACAAGACCCCTGCACTGGTTTCTATTACGGGTTCAGTTCGTGCTGGTTTGCAAGTTGCTGCTTCTGCTGCAGCGAACTTAGCCAAAGCGCACCTCGAATTAGGCGGGAAAGCACCAGTCTTGGTCTTTGCAGATGCTGATATTGATAAAGCAGTTGAAATGATTGCCTTAACTGGCTTCTTTAATGCAGGTCAAGACTGTACCGCAGCAACACGTGTCATCGTAGAAGAATCTGTGCATGATGAATTTTTAGCAAAACTGGTGACAGCTGCAAAAAATACGCGTTTTGGTGAACCTGATGACGAAGATGCACTCTATGGCCCATTAAACAACGCCAATCAATTAAAAAATGTACAGACATTTATTCAAAAGCTCCCTGCTCACGCCAAAGTTGAAACAGGTGGAAAGCATGCTGATCGCCCAGGATTCTATTTTGAAGCAACCGTAATCAGCGGTCTACAACAACAGGATGAAGCCATTCAAAACGAGATTTTTGGACCAGTGATTACTGTACAAAAATTTAAAAATGAAGATGATGCTGTGGAAAAAGCCAATGATGTTGAATATGGCCTTGCTTCAAGTGTCTGGACTACCAACCACGCCCGTGCGACTCGCCTCTCTCGTGAACTCGATTTCGGCACAGTTTGGATCAACACACATATCCCATTAGCGGCAGAAATGCCCCATGGTGGTTTCAAAAAATCAGGATATGGAAAAGATCTATCTGGTTATGGATTCGAAGAATACACGCGTATCAAGCATGTCATGAGCTCAAATGAATAATAAAAATAGATATAAATAGGAGCATAGAATGAATTCTCAGGAAGCCAAACGCTTTGTTAGCAAGGCCCATCATGTATTATTTAATTTACATGATCCCCGTGCTTTAGATCGTTATTTTTCTCAAGACTTTATCGAACATTCACCGCTGGTTGCTGATGGTCTGGCAGGACTTCGCCAACTGATTCAGGATTGTCCCAACATCAAGCACGAACCGTTTCGCGTACTTGGTGATGGTGATTTAGTTGCAATTCATGGCCGTTTTCTTGGACTGGATGAAACACCTTTGGTTGGATTCGATATTTACCGCGTCAAAGATGACAAAATCGTCGAACACTGGGATGGACTTGTTGCCGAAGCTCAGCCAAATATCAGTGGCCGTACACAACTTGATGGACCCACACTCGTTGATAGCAATACCGATATCGAAACAAACCGCAGAATTATTCAATCCTTTTTTCAAAAAGCTTTGATTGATGGAGAATACGAGACTTTTAGAGCCTTTACTGAAGGTGATCAATTCTTGCAACATAGTCCAGATATTGGTGATGGTGTAAACTCGGTTATTGATTTCTTGAACAAAATCCGTAATCAAGGAGAAGGTTTGGTATACTCCAAAACACACCGAACCATTGCCGATGGTCAGTTTGTATTGACTCATTCTGAAGGCAGCATCGCAGGAAATCGACACGCCTATTTTGAATTATGGCGTCTTGAAAACGGTAAAATTGCCGAGCTCTGGGATGCCATACCTGCTGTTCCAGAGGATGAAATGGCAATTCACAATTTTGGCGTGTTTTAATCCCTGATCCGTATCATTAAGCGAAGTCCTTAAACTTAGCTTCTAGAGAACCAGCTATGTCAGCATATACGATAATCTTTGCACCGATCACACAATCAACTCGCTCTGAACAAGTGGTTGAACGTTTAGAGAATGCGATTATCTCAGGACTGCTCAAAAGTCAGGAGCAGCTTCCCAATGAAGCTGACTTAGCGCGTTTAATGGGTGTTTCACCGATTACAGTGCGTGAAGCTTTAACAACTTTACGCGTCAAAGGTCTAATTGATACACGACGCGGCCGCAATGGTGGCAGCTTTATTTGTGAATTACCTGCTGATTTACGTTTAAGCCTGCATCCATTGCGTCAGGCATCGACAGAGTATCTCGCTGATTTAGGTGAGTTTCATAGTGCGATTTTAAGTCATAGTGCTTATTTGGCGTCCCAGAGAACCACAGAAGCTGATCTTGATAAAATTAGCACATTGATTGAACAGTTTACTCAGGCCCATGAGGCAGATATACGTGCTCAACTGGATTTGCGTTGCTTACTCAGCTTGACTTCATTTGCACAGTCCGCACGGCTGGCAAATCAAGAACTCGCGTTACAAGCAGAATGGGCCCCACTTATTGCTGTTTTGTACCAAGATGATGACTTTCATCAAGCTGTGGTAGGCCAATACCACAAAATTTTGTCATCATTTACTCAAGGAAATGGCGATGAAGCCGTTTTGCAAACGAGAAAAATCATTTCCATGCAAACCGATCAAATGCTGCAATATAAATTATCGATCAATTAAAAAATAATAAAAGGATAATCAAGGCATTGATCGCAAGAATATGGAATTTTAGGAGTTATAAGGAATGACCCAACTTGCATATATAGAAGAGCTTCAGCAGCTGCTTCAACAAATAACAGATGAAACAACTTCTCTGGCAGAGATACTCGCAGATAAAACAAGTCAGATTCTATCTAAACATAAGGCTGGAAAAACCAAGGACATTAAGCTTTCTACAACAGAGCGTAAAGAGCTCCAACAGGAAATAAAAGCAGCTCTGCATCAAAGCCAGTATTGTCAAGGTATGGGTTTCGCCAGTTATAGCGCTGCAACGAGCACTGAACAGGAATACTGGACATTAGAATGGTGGTATAAAAAAGAAAATCAATTACAGCAAGCACAACTCGAAAACTACCAAAACGCGCAACGTTTTTTAGATTTCCGGACATTTGAATGGTTCCATCAACCTGCCGAGAATAAACAACCCTGTTTCTACGGCCCCTACGTCGATTACATCTGTAACGGCGCTTATACCATTACGATGGCCCATCCAGTCATGATTCGAGACCAGTTTATTGGCGTTATTGCGATTGATGTGCTGGTCTCTGCACTGGAGAAAGTGCTGCTTCCCAAGCTTAAAAATATCCAGCAAAAAGCGGTTATCACCAATAATACTGCTCGAGTCATTACCTCAAATGATATCAGTATCAGGACTGGGACATTATTGAAGAACTTAACCGATAAATATACAAGTTCTGTTACCAGTCAGTCGTTAAGGTTGGTCGTGATTTAGTACTCACTTGTTCTAAATTAAACGCTTAACCATCTCTTTCGCATAAGTTTTTTCTTTTTGGCTTGTCAAAAAAATAAGCCAAGGGAGTTTTTTGCCTAAAAATTACAAGTTTTTCTGGATAGAAAAGCGCAATAAATCAGGTTGAAGGAATATGGAACAAGAATCTGCCTCTCTTAAAAAGCTTTCATTGTGGCAAGTCACTGTGATCGGTATTGCCTACATGACCCCCATGACCGTATTTGATACCTTTGGCATTGTTTCAGGAATCACCCACGGCCATGTTCCGCTGGCTTATTTATTAGCACTGACCACAATGCTATTAACTGCATTTAGCTATGCACGATTTAGTAAACATTCAGAAAAAGCAGGTTCTGCCTATACCTACACCACTGAAAGTATTGGTCCTAAAAGTGGTCTGTTCGTCGGTTGGTGTACCTTACTTGATTATTTATTATTGCCTTTAATTAACGTTTTACTTGCAGCCATTTATTTAACTGCCCTCATTCCCAGTGTTCCCTATTGGTTTTGGGTGGTCATATCTGCTGGTTTAGTCACTTTAGTCAATTGCTTCCGTATTCGTTTACTCGCGAACATCAGCCTGATTTTTGTATTCGCCCCTATTATCCTGATGATTATTTTTGTGTATTTAGTCATTCAAGGGATTGGAAATACGCAAGGTTATGAATATGTACTGACTTTAAATCCTTTGTGGACTGGTCCGCAGGAGTTATTGCCTCTGGTTGCAGGCGCCTCTGTACTCTGTTTTTCTTTTTTGGGTTTTGATGCAGTTACAACCCTCTCCAATGAAACCAAGAATCCCACCAAAACGATTCCTTATGCTGTCCTTCTCACCACACTTTTTGGCGGCATGATCTTCTTTACCGCATCATGGTTCATTCAACTGTACTATCCAACCAATGCCCGTTTTCACCATCCATCTGAGGCACTTCCAGAAATCGTACTGTATGTCGGTGGTGCTTTATTCCAGTCGATTTTCTTATGCGGGCAAATTATGAATACCGTGGCCTCAGGACTCGCATCACATGCCAGTGCATCTCGACTACTCTATATCATGGGCAAAGATAATATTTTCCCCAGAAAGTACTTTGGAACACTTCATGCGGCTTTAGGTACACCATTTTTCTCGGTATTATTTGTCGGATTTATCTCATTAAGCGCTATTTTCTTAAATCTTGCGCAAGTAATCAGCCTGATTAGTTTTGGTGCACTGGTTGCGTTTACCGCGGTCAACTTCTCGGTATTCATCAAGTTTTATGTCAAAGAAAAGCAGCGTTTAGGATTTAAAAATAAGTTTTTTAATCTCTTTTTACCTCTTATTTCTGTGATCAGTATTCTGTGTCTCTGGATCAATCTAGACTCATCGGCCTTAAAATTTGGAAGCTGTTGGCTGGCTATTGGTCTGCTGATATTTATTTACAAGTTGATGAAAAAGCAAAATATGACTCTAACTAACACCTGTTAAATTGTTTATCAATATCAACTGAATCAGCTATTTGCCCCTTGTGTAAAGGGGCAAATAAGCGCATTTAGAAATTGGCCAACTCAAATGTTTAGCTCAATCCTCTTATACTGCAAACGTGTATTCGTAGATTAAAAAATCTAGAATGGGTAATGCGGTGCTTGTGCCTGAATCGTCATCCACTGCCATTGGGTAAACTCATCAGCATTTGCAGGTCCACCAATCCGTGTACCATTGCCTGATGCTCCAAATCCACCGAATGGATTCACTGTTTCATCATTTACCGTTTGATCATTAATATGTAATAAACCAACATTTAGTTGTTGTCCAAGTTGCATAGCACGGCCAACATTGGCAGTAATAATGCCCGCCGAAAGCCCATAATCGCCTTCATTTGCAAGTTCAATTGCCTGTTCATCGGTGCTAAAAGGAATCAAGACTGCCACTGGACCGAAGATTTCTTCAGTAAAAATCGGATTGTCTTGCTTTACATCTGCCAATACCGTTGGCTCAAAGAAAACCCCTTTCGCCTGCCCACCGACTTCCAGTTTTGCACCATGCGCAATCGCATCTTTAACCAGTTGCTCGACACGTTGCGATTGTTTGGCATTAATCAGTGGACCAATCGTGACATCACTTTGCAAAGGATTACCCACGACAAAATTTTTGACCTTTTCAATGACACGTTGTTTGACTTGATGATAGATATTTTCCTGAATCAAGATTTTTCCAGATGTCATACAAATTTGACCTGAATGCAAAAACGCACCCCAAGCAATATTCTCAGCAGCCAGTTCAATGTCTGCATCATCTAAAATAATCAAAGAGTTCTTACCGCCTAACTCGAGTGATACTTTTTTCAGTGTTTTAGCTGCATTGGCACCCACAATACGACCAACATGAGTGGAGCCAGTAAATTGGATGCTGGCAATATTTTTGTCCAATGTTAGTGCTTCACCAACTTCTGCACCACCAGGTAAAACGTGTAATAGTCCCTGTGGTAAACCCGCCAATTCAAAAATTCGGGCAATTGCATAACCACTACAGACCGCAGTGCGCTCATCGGGCTTAAGCACAACTGCATTTCCCAGTGCTAATGCAGGCGCAACCGCACGTAGTGCAAGATATAATGGAAAATTAAACGGCGAAATCACTCCAACGACACCTAGAGGAACACGTCTTGCTAAACTTAATTTACCTTGAGAAGTCGGCAATAATGTGCCCTGATCAGCCGCAGGTAATCCAATACAATGCTTTAATACCTGTATCGAAATATTAACCTCAAAACCTGCTTTTAATTGTAGAGAACCGCTTTCTTTTACCAACCATTCAATAATTTCAGCTTGATGCTCCGTCAAAATCTGAACTGCGCGTTCGAACACCACCTGACGTTCTTGATAACTCAGCGCCCACCATTGCTTTTGTGCAAGCTTTGCTTGTTGCGCAGCATCTGCAATATCTGCTGCTGAGGCATAGCCGATCTGGCCTAATGACTCGCCCGTTGCAACTTCAACCACTTGATAACCGTTCTTGGCGGATTGCCATGTACCACGAAATAATTTTTGATCCCAAATTTCTTTTGTTAAAATAGACATCATGACCTCATTGTATTTTCTTAACCAATACATTCAATTTAGGCATCTTGTTTTCCTAAAATGAGATGAACGCTTCTTACTAATAGTGCTCTGTGTTTATTCACACTGAACGATATTTTAAGTTTCATCATGTGCTGATATTGAATGGGAAGCTGTTGTCTTTTTTTGACTAAACGGTATTTGTTATTAGAGCTGACAGGAAAGCATAAATAAGCCAAGTCATTGAAATATCGGCTTCATTCTGCGTTTGGTTTAATCTGATGCTCTGCCTGAAAAGCTTGATAGGTCCTCCGTTCAGCAGATTCTTCTGCTAAAGGTGCCACCTCTATCATCGTGTTTAAACAACGCTGCGCCAAGTAAATATATTCTTGGGTCCCTTTGATTTTCCATGCGCGTTCTTGTTCTGATAAATCTCGCACAACTTTTGCTGGACTGCCCATTGCCAATACATTGGCAGGAATTTTATCTTTGGTTTTCACCAGACTATTTGCACCAATAATGGTATTTTCACCAATTTCAGCATAATCCAGTATCACACTATTCATGCCAATCAAGGCATTTTGACCAATACGACAACCATGCAACGTCGTAGCATGGCCAATATGCCCCATTTCTTCAACGAGAGTTATACTTTGCGGAAAACCATGAATGATGCAACTGTCTTGTACATTGGCATTCTGTTTGATATGAATGCGACCAAAATCAGCCCGCAGTGAAGCAAAAGGTCCAATATAAACACCTGCCTCAATAATCACATCGCCAATCAACACCGCTGTAGGATGTACAAATGCACTGGGATGAACGACTGGAATCACACCATCAATACTGTAACAAGGCATCATTCACTCTCTCATTATTTTGGTTCAAACCACCAAAACGGCGCCAAAAATGTGCCGTTGCATTTGGCATAGGTCCTTCTGATGTTGCAGCAACCGACAAGAAATAGTCATCTGCAGCCTCAAATACCTTCTTATAAATATTCATGGATAAAGTACGTGCATTGACTGCTGGCCAATCTGCTGACAACAATTCTAAGGGCAAAGCAGGATCTTTCAGTAAAATTCGACGATAGTAATGAATCAGTAAGGTTCGGATCTGAAAAGCTTGAATCGGTTCAATGCTCTCATCGTCCTGCATTAAAATCACGCCAATCTCCCGAAACATATCTAGAAATTGCAGATAGCGTTGTCGTAACTCATCAATCGGCCAATTGGTCTCTAACATGCGAGCGATAGTTTCAGTTGAATTATTAAATAACTGTAAGGTCTCTGCCTTAAACACCACCACCTGTTCACTCATGTTCAAATCAATTAATAGCTTTTGTAATTGCAGTCGATTAAAGCCTGGATAAGCCATAAGATTGGTTGAAATATTGGCAAAACCTAACCATTCCAACTCTTTCTTTAAAAATGCTTTATTGTCAGTATCCAGACTCGACATTAGAATCAGATCCCAAGAGTGATCCCATTCCTTCATCTGATCATTATAAATCCGTTGCTCTGCTTGCAAGTATTTTGCTCGACTGGCATCGGTAATCCGATAAAAGCTGGTTCTACCAATTTTATCTGAACCTAACCAATCACTTTTCACTAGACGGAAAACTGAAGTCCTTACAGCACGATCATTAAAATCAAAAAGCTCCATTAGCTGAATCAAGCTTGCAAGGCTGATGTTGCCTCCTCGATGCAGGACTGAATCTCCAAAAATAGTAGAAATCAGCGAAGTTCCGCTTAAAGTCTCATTCTTAATAATCGAATCAATAATTTGCTGTAATTTTACACTCATACCCATGTCTTAGCGTTTAAGATTCAGGATATAGATTCTATACCCTGAATGATCATAATGTTAAGCAATCTGACGCATATCGATTACCCGTTTTGCTTTACCTTCAGAGCGAGGCAAAGTCAGTTCATTCACTACTTCCACCGTGACTGAAATCCCAATCATGGTTTTAATCCGTTGCATCAGCTGCTTAGCCAGTTGCTGTGCTTGCTGATCACAGTTATGACACATTTCTGTACGTATGTGCAAAGTATCCATATGCCCTTTCTTCGCAACCAGAATTTCGTAATTCGGCACTAGACTTGGCACTTGAAGAATTTGTTCTTCAATTTGAGTTGGAAATACATTTACCCCACGAATAATCAGCATATCATCACTACGTCCTACAATCTTGTCCATACGACGCATCGCCATGTTCTGACCTGCCAATAAACGAGTCAAATCGCGGGTACGATAGCGGATAATCGGCAAACCTTCTTTGGTAATGGTAGTGAATACCAGTTCGCCCAATTCACCATCCTTACACACTTCACCTGTTTCAGGATTAATGATCTCAGGATAAAAGTGATCTTCCCAAATGGTTAAGCCTTCACCTTCATTCAGGCACTGCATCGCAACGCCCGGCCCCATGATCTCAGATAAACCATAAATATCTAATGCCTTGATATTCAAACGCTCTTCGATTTCACGACGTAACTCATTTGTCCAAGGTTCAGCACCAAAAATACCGACTTTTAAAGAAGTATTCCGTGCACTACCCAACTGTTGCTCTAGTTTTTCAATAATGCTCACACAGTATGATGGCGTCACCATAATCGCTGTCGGTTTAAAGTCCTGAATCAGTTGAACCTGTTTTTCGGTTTGACCACCAGACATCGGAATCACGGTTGCACCTAAGCGTTCTGCACCATAATGCGCACCTAAACCACCAGTAAATAAACCATAACCATAGGCAACCTGAATCATATCCTTGGCACTTAGACCTGCCATACGTAAGCAACGCGCCACGATATCCGACCAAGTATGAATATCTTTTTGGGTATATCCAACTACGGTGGGTTTGCCTGTTGTCCCAGAAGAAGCATGTAAACGGACAATTTGTTCCTGCGGCACAGCAAACATACCAAACGGATAGTTATCTCTTAGATCCTGTTTGGTGGTAAATGGAAACTTTGCGAGATCATCCAATGTCACAAAGTCATCGGGATGTACACCAGCATCATCGAACTTTTTCTTGTACACCGGGCTATTGGCATAGACATAGGTCAATGTTTCCTTTAACCGTTTGGTTTGAAGTGCTCGCAACTCCGCTAGCGTCATTTTTTCTACATTATCTATAATTTGGCTATCCACTGCCGTATCTCCTATGTCGTTATTACACGAGAACCATCTACATTAATTTAAATTTTCTAAAATAAGGGCCACACCTTGGCCGACACCAACACACATGGTGCACAGTGCATATTGACCACCACGTCTTTTTAATTCTCTGGTGGCGGTAATCACCAAACGAGTTCCGCTCATACCCAGTGGATGTCCAAGGGCAATCGCACCACCATTCGGATTAACACGTGCATCATCATCTTTTAAACCCAACTCACGCATACAGGCCAAAGACTGAGCTGCAAATGCCTCGTTCAGCTCAATCACATCCATTTGATCTAAGCGAAGACCTGTTTGTTTTAAAAGTTTCTGAACTGCTGGCACGGGCCCAATGCCCATATATTTTGGCTCAACACCTGCACTTGCAATCGCGACCACACGTGCCAAAGGTTTTAATCCGTGGCTATCAGCAAACTGACGATTGGTCAATAACACACATGCCGAACCATCATTGACACCAGAAGCATTGCCCGCAGTGACTGAACCACCCTCTTTACGGAATGGGGCTTTGAGTTTTGCCAAACCCTCTAGGCTAGTCTCTGCTCGTGGATGCTCATCTTGACTAAAAATAGTGATGTTCTTTTTACGATCGACCAGTTCAACGGGCAAGATTTCATCTGTAAAAAAACCATTTTGTTGCGCCACTGCCACTTTTTGTTGACTACGAATCGCAAACTCATCCTGATCTTTTCGGCTAATCTGGTATTTCTCAGCCACATTCTCAGCCGTTTCCGGCATGCTGTCGGTGCCATATTCGGCTTTCATCTTTTTATTAACAAAACGCCAGCCAATCGTGGTATCAAATATTTCCGGACTGCGTCCAAATGCTTCTGTTGGCTTGGCTTGAACAAAGGGCGCTCGGCTCATTGACTCCACGCCACCTGCCAGTACAAATTGAGACTCGCCAGATTTAATTGAGCGTGCTGCCAAACCGACTGCATCTAAACCAGATGCACATAAACGGTTCACTGTGATTGCAGGAACAGCTTCAGGTAAACCAGCCAATAAGGTTGCCATACGCGCCACATTACGGTTATCTTCACCCGCTTGATTGGCGCACCCTAAAAACACTTCATCCAATTCTTGCCAAGGTAAATCAGCATGCTTTTCTTTTAAATATTTAATCGGCAATGCCGCAAGATCATCAGTACGCACTGAACTTAATGCACCTGCATAGCGACCAATTGGGGTACGAATAAAATCGCAAATTAAAACGTCTTCCATTTTGACTCCTGTCTATGCAAAGGCTTTTAAATCTTTTGAATAATCAGCGCGAATACACTGCTGCTTCGCCACGTATTGTTTGAGATAAAGACTTGCACGATATTTTTCTTCGCCATAGATCGCATATAAATTGTTAAGTGTTGCCAAGACGTATTCAGCGCCCAATTGCATCATCCATTGATACGGCCCTTTAGGATAGTTCACTCCATATTTCATGGCATTATCAATATCTTCCATACTCGCAACACCATGCAGACTTGCTTCACAGGCTTCATTAATCAGCAAAACAATCGTACGCAAGGTTAATAGTGCTGGATGATCACTGATCCAAAGTACCTTGATCTGGGATTGGACAAAGAAATCCTCAACAGTTGCAAGATCATCCGCTTGGCAAAGATGGTTATGGCTAAGAACCACCGCCTGTGCCTGTTCAAAATGATGATGCCAATCCATCAATACCGTTTTACGACTTGGATAATCGATATTGGCAGATTCTCCATGACTTAGACGCAAATCAACATCATCAATTTGGATGATATTTTCATTGCTTGCTAAAGCACGACTTAAGCCCAGACGTTCTAATAAATGCGGACATTGCGCCCATGTACCTTTGACTTGAACATCAGCATGAAAAGACGGCGCAGTAATAAGCTGAGGCTGAAAAGTCGCATACTGATTTTTTTCATCATAGCGATAAAAGCCTTGCTTTGATTTACGTCCCCATGTACCAGCATCAACCAATTCTTTCTGAATCAGGCTTGGACGATAACGCGGTTCATAAAAGAAGGCTTCATAAACACTTTGAGTGACTGAGAAATTAACATCTTGCCCAATTAAATCAGTTAACTCACACGGTCCCATCGCAAAACCACCGCACTGCTTTAGGGCATAGTCGAGCTGGTCATAGGTTGTGACCTGTTCTTGCAAGGCTCGAAATGCTTCTGCATAAAACGGACGGGCAATACGATTGACAATAAATCCAGGCGTTGACTTGGTTAAGACAGGAATTTTGTTCCAAGCCAGCATGAGCGTTCTTAATGACTGACATAAAACTTCCGTTGTTTTTAAACCTTGTACAATTTCGACCAGCTTCATCACAGGTGCAGGATTAAAGAAATGCAGTCCAACCACTCGCTCAGGATGTGGAACAGCAGATGCAATTGCTGTCACTGAAATAGATGAGGTATTGGTGGCTAAAATAGTTTGGTCATTACAAATCGTCGCCAGCTGCTTAAACAAAGATTGTTTCACTTCCAGCTTTTCAACCACCGCTTCTATCACTAAATCGACACTTGCCAATGCTTCGATTTGATCAGCAATGGTCAAACGTGAAAGTGCTTGCTGTGCCTGCTCAGAGGTTAGCTTGCCTTTTTCTGTCAACTTCGCGAAGGTCTGATGCAATCCATCAACCGCCTGCTGGCTCTTTTCACGATCGAGATCGTAGAGAATAGTCGAATGACCATTGACGATCGCCAATTGAGCAATACCGATCCCCATTGTTCCAGAGCCAATCACGGCAATTTTAGCTTGAGACAAATCTAGATTCATCATGCTTAGCGCCCCTGAAAGTCAGGCTCACGCTTATTCATGAAAGCTTGCACACCTTCACGATAATCTTCTGAACGCCCTGCGATACGTTGTAAATCTCGCTCCAAGAACATCTGTTCATCAAAGCTGTTATTGCTGGATTGGTGGATGGCTTTTTTAATCAGTGACAGACCAAAGGTAGGCTGTTTGGCTAAACGTTCTGCCAGTTCAGTGACTTTTGATTTCAGCTCAGTATCTTCAGCAACATCCCAAATCATGCCCCATTCTTTTGCAGTTTCCGCAGGAAGTTTATCTCCCAGCAAAGCTAGACCCATTGCACGGGCTTGACCTACAGCACGTGGCAGAAACCAGGTTCCACCTGAGTCTGGTACCAAACCTAAACGACAAAATGCCTGTACAAAATTGGCAGATTTCGCTGCGACAACCAAATCACAAGCTAAAGCGATATTTGCACCTGCACCAGCTGCCACGCCATTTACCGCACAGATCACAGGCTTGGGCATATTGACAATCATTTTGATCAGCGGATTATAGTAGGTTTCAATCGAGTAACCTAAATCAGGCGCAGCAGCATTTGGATCAACCACACGATCGCCAAGATCTTGCCCTGCGCAGAAACCACGGCCTTCACCACTAATCACGACACAGCGAATATCTTGGTTTTTACTCCAAAAGCCCAAGACCTCAGCGACTTCACGGTGCATATCCACGTTAAAACTATTCAGTGCCTTTGGTCGATTAAAGGTTAAATAACCAACAGCATTCTTTTCTTCTACAATAATATTTTGATAGTCCATCATTCACCTCTAAATACAGGCTTTCTTTTTTCAAAGAATGCGTTAATTCCTTCTTTTCGATCGTTTGTTGCCGCCAACCAAACAAAATTCTGGCGTTCAAGCTTTAATCCCTGACTCAGTGTTGTTTCATGAATACTTTTGATCGATTGTTTAATTACCCGAATCGCCAAGGGTGCTTGTTGAGCAATTTTCTTGGCTAATTGAATGGCATATTCCACAGTTAATGCTGTAGGGACTACTTCACTGCAAATACCGTGTTGCTCTGCCTGTTGTGCCGAAAGCATTTCACCTGTCATCGCCCAGCGCATGGTCAATTGTTGCCCGACTAAGCGTGCTAAACGTTGTGTGCCGCCAGCACCTGGTAACATGCCTAAACCAATTTCTGGCAAGGCGAATTTGGCATTTTCACCACACAGTACGATATCTGTGTGTAAAACCAGTTCAAATCCCGCACCCAAGGCATAACCATTCACAGCTGCAATAATCGGTTTACTAAACGCATCGATCTTCTGCCATAGTTTTGGACGGATATCGAGTTGCAAGGCCACTGAATCCATTTCTGCTAACTCAGCAAGATCAGCACCTGCTGCAAAACAATATTGATTGCCTGTTAGAACAATGGCTTTGACTCTGGCATTGTGTTCTGCCTCTTCGAGCAATTCGCATAAATATTGCAAGGTCGCATTATTTAAAGCATTCCGTTTTTCAGCACGATTGAGGGTTAATAGCATTACACCATCAATTGTTACTTCGGCTTTGATCAGCTCTTGCATAACCACCTCTACTCATCAAAACTCAAACGGACATTTGAGCCTTTAGGTAAAGTTTGGCAGCTCAACACATAGCCTTTTTCGACTTCATCATCTTCAAGACTGTAGTTCAAGAACATATCAACATCACCAGAGAGCACCTTACAACGACAGGTCGCACACACGCCGCCTTTACATGCATAAGGTAAATCTGCACCTGCACGTAATGCTGCATCTAAAATGCTTTCATCGTCTTGAGACACTGACACGATCAGTTCACGACCATCCAGTACAATATTGACTTGTTCTTCCTTACGATTCGCATCGGCATCGACTGCTCGTTTACGGACATGACCGGTATTAAAACGTTCAGTATGAATCTTGTCTTTGCTTAAACCATAGGTCGGTAACAGGCTTTCGACTGTGTCCATCATTCCATCTGGGCCACAGGCAAAAACATGATCAAAATTGCTTTCTAATACGTCATGATCAAACAATTGCTTTAATTTTGTTTCATCTATTCGACCATTCATCAACTCACTTTCGTTGAATTCACGGGAAAAAATATTGATCAACTGGAAGCGTTCTTTAAATTGATCTTTCAAATCCATAATTTGCTCAGCAAACATGGTCTGTTTCCATGAACGATTACCATAGAGCAAGGTAAAATTCGATGTCGATTGTTCAAACAAAACCTGTTTAATAATCGACAAAATTGGGGTAATACCACTGCCTGCAGCAACACCTAAAAATGCTTGACCGCCCGATCTGGCTGCTTTTTGGAAAAAACACCCTGTGGTGGCATCACATCAAGAACATCGCCGACTTTTAGATAGTCATTGGCCCAATTTGAGAATTGACCTTGATCCATCTTTTTTACTGCAATACTGATATCTTCTTTCGGTGCATAACTACAGATCGAATAGCAACGACGAATCTCACCTGCCTCAGTTAAATGGCGAATCGTTAAATGTTGACCTGGCTGAAATTTAAATTGTTCTTGTTGCTCAGGCACAAGATCAAACGCAATACAAATGGCCTGATCTGTCTGAGGTGTAATACTTTTTACTTTTAAGGGAATAAATTGGCTCATGGCTGATTTCCTTATCTAAAACTTTAAATACATTTAAAATAATCAAAGGGCTCAAGACAGTCCTGACATTTGTACAAGGCCTTACACGCGGTCGAACTAAACTCCGTGAGCAGCTTGGTATTTCGACTTTTACACCGCGGACACACCACACCATCTTTTAAATGAACATGTGTTCCACACTGATGTGCTAAACCCTCTGGCGGCGCGATACCATAGTCTTGTAACTTCTTCTTGCCTATTTCAGACATCCAGTCGGTTGTCCATGCTTCAGATAAATCAACAATCACCTTTGCGGGAGTGAGGTCTTCTGCTGCCAACGCCTCGACAATCTGCGCTTTTAATAAATCAGTTGCAGGACAGCCACTATAGGTAGGTGTTAATCGAACAATAATTTCTTGCTGATCATTCAGTTCCACTCCACGAATCATGCCCAAATCCACTACAGATAAAGCAGGAATCTCAGGATCACTGACCGTTTGCAGAACATCCCAACACTGATCGATACAATGACGTATCATTTGCATGGCTCAACTCCTTGTCTTACCAAGTCATTTCAGGATAAGTGCGTTGAATGGCCTGCATTTCAGCCAACAAATATCCTAAATGTTCCGTATGTAGACCCTGTTTGGCACCACGGCGATAAGCACCATTTACAGGAACTGTCAGCTCAAATCGTTTTAATTCTTCAGCAATTGTCTTGTCCCATTGTGCTTTTTCATCAGACAAGTCACTGATTAAACCCTGCTCAACCAGTACATATTCTTCAGCCGTCAACTCAAACAACTCTGCACTAAAACGCCACAAGCTATCTAATGCGACCTGTACACGCTGATGTGCTTCTGCTGTACTTAAGCTCAGACGCTCCATCCAGCTGGTTGAAAAGCGAATGTGGTATTTCACTTCTTTTAATGATTTCATTGCCAACGCAGCAATCTCGGCTACTGCACTTTTGCTTAAAGATGTCATTAATAACAAGTGATAATGATCCATTAACCATTGGCGCACGATGGTTTGAGCAAAATCACCGTTTGGCTGTTCACAAATCAATAAATTGAGAAATTCACGTTCTGAACGGAAGTAAGCCAATTGATCTTCATCACGCTGTGCCTCTTCATATTGCCCAGCTAAGGTTAAAAAGTTTCTCGATTGCCCAAGCAGATCCAGACCAATATTTGCCAAGGCAATATCAATCTCTAGCTCTGGTGCATGACCACACCATTCCGCTAAACGCTGCGCAAATACCAACTGGCTATCGCCAATATGTAATAAGAACTTAGATAAAATAGGATTATTCATTTCCATACTCCCTTACATATGCTCGATGCCATCAGGAATATGATAGAACGTAGGATGACGATAAACTTTGTCTAGCGCTGGTTCGAAAAATTCAGCTTTTTCATCTGGCTGTGATGACTTAATCAATTCAGAACGAACCACCCAAATACTAATTCCCTCATTACGACGGGTGTACACATCGCGTGCATGTTGCAATGCAATTTCATCATCAGATGCTCTTAAGCTACCAACATGACGATGACTTAGACCTTGTTTGCTACGAATAAATACTTCGTAAAGCGACCAGTTATTTTTATCTTCCATTTTGATGTCCTCAATTTTGTCCATAAATTTTGCTTAAGCGACTTGCGTTACGGCTTGCTGCTTTTTCGCGTAGATAACAGCTGCATCTCGAACCCATTTACCGTTTTCCCAAGCTTTGCGTCGTGCTTCTATACGCTCGTGGTTACATGGACCTCGACCCGCAATAACTTCATTGAATTCGTGCCAATTGATTTCACCGTGGATATAACGTCCCGCTTCTTCATCCCACTTCAAATCAGGATCTGGAACGTCTAAACCAAGCTGCAAAATTTGCGGAACCGTGTTATCGACAAACTTTTGACGTAAATCATCATTACTGAATCGTTTAACTTTCCAAGCCAAACTTTGCGCGCTGTTTGGAGAATGCTCATCGCTTGGCCCAAACATCATCAGTGCTGGCCACCAAAAGCGATTTACAGCGTCTTGTGCCATTTGTTTTTGTTCAGGTGTTCCAGCGGCTAGTACCATCATGGCTTCAAAACCTTGACGTTGATGAAAGCTTTCCTCTTTACAGATACGTACCATGGCACGTGCATATGGACCATAAGAGGTACGGCACAACGCTACCTGATTCACAATCGCAGCACCATCTACCAACCAGCCAATCGCAGCTACATCGGCCCAAGTCACCGTCGGATAATTGAAAATTGATGAATATTTCATTTTTCCATCAATCAGTTTTTCCATCATGTCATCACGGTCAGCACCTAATGTTTCTGCTGCACTGTAGAGGTAAAGTCCGTGCCCTGCTTCATCTTGAACTTTTGCGAGTAAAACCGCTTTACGCTTTAAAGTCGGTGCACGCGTAATCCAGTTTCCTTCAGGCAACATGCCAACAATTTCAGAATGACCGTGTTGCCCAATTTGGCGAATCAAAGTTTTACGATAGGCATCTGGCATTTCATCTTTCGCTTCTATCGTGATGTCATTGGCAATATTTTGCTCAAATTTCTGATACTTATTTTCCATTTGTGTCTTCCCTTTAGGTCTCACCCTTAAATCCATTTTTCGATACATTAAAAATAAAGTCAATAACATTTTATGTATCATATTTAAACTTCTCTAAAAAATAGAGATATGACATTGTTTTTGTTAACTATATTTAAATAATAAAAATCAACATGCTTTCTTTTTTATAAAATATAGTTGACTTTTTATTCAATCAGCGTGAAATTATGAATCATATTTTTAGTATTTCAAAAATTGATGTATCACATAAAAATGGAGTTTACTCATGCTTGATCAAGCACTCTTAGAAGGAACATCTAAATCAGCAGCAGAACAACAGCCTGTATCAGAAGTGATTCAACTTGGATCTTTTGTATATGGAACGTGGCATTCAAGCCATCAAGATCGACGCACGGTTGTACATGCCATTACTGGCGAGCCAATCTATAGTGTCAGCAGTCATGGCATCGACATGCAGCAAGTGGTTAAATATGCCAAGCAGAATGGTGCAACACTGGCAAATTGGACCTTCCATCAACGTGCCAATGCTTTAAAACAAATTGCACAGCACCTACTTGAGCATAAAGAAGATTTTTATCAGCTTGCCTATGCAACAGGTGCAACACGCAAAGATGCCTGGATTGATATTGAAGGTGGAATTCAGACCTTATTTGCCTACTCAAGTTTGGTACGTCGAGAGCTGAATGATGAAAAAATTATTACCGAAGACAGTTGGATTCAACTTTCAAAAAATGGCACTTTTGGCGCCAAGCATATTTTAAGCCCTAAATCGGGTGTGGCAGTTCATATCAATGCATTTAACTTCCCAATTTGGGGAATGTTAGAAAAAATTGCCCCGACGCTATTGGCTGGCGTGCCGTGTATTGTTAAACCTGCAACTGACGGTGCTCAACTCACCCAAGTAGTTGTTAAAGCGATTGAAGATACGCAACTTCTACCGAAAGGATCACTACAACTCATTTGCGGACAAATTGATGATCTTTTTGATTATTTAGGTCCACAAGATAGTGTAACCTTTACAGGCTCAGCCTACACTGGCCAAAAACTCCGTAACCACCCACATCTCAATAAATATTCAATTCCATTTAGTATGGAAGCTGATTCTGTCAACAGTGCCATCCTAAGCCCTGAAGCAGATGAAACCACAGTTGATCTGTTTGTACGTGAAGTTTTCCGAGAAATGACCACCAAAGCTGGACAAAAATGTACGGCCATCCGCCGTGCTTTCGTACCACAAGCACAACTTGAGCAAGTACAACAAAAGCTGATTGCTAAACTGGAAAAAGTGATTGTGGGCGATCCACAGAAACAAGACACCACAATGGGAGCATTAGCAAGCCCTAAACAAAAGTTGGATGTTGCAAACAAAGTTGCAGAACTGGCTAAAGATGCAAAAATTGTTTTTGGTGGTACAACAAATTTTAAATTTAATGCAGCTACTCCTGAAAATGGCGCATTCTTCCCACCAACACTTCTTCTCTGTGAACAACCATTGCAAGCCACGCATGTACACACCACCGAAGCCTTTGGTCCAGTGTGTACGCTTATGCCATATCAATCCATTGATGAGCTTGCCGATTTAGTGGCACGTGGTGAAGGTAGTCTGGTTGCATCCGTTGTCAAAAACAGTCATGAAAACATTGAACAGATTATTCAGAAAATAGCACCTTGGCATGGTCGAGTTCATATTCTGGATGAAGAATCTGCCAAAGAAAGTACAGGTCATGGCTCGCCACTACCTCATTTGATTCATGGCGGTCCTGGTCGTGCTGGTGGTGGTGAAGAACTGGGTGGCATTCGCGCAGTCAAACATTATATGCAACGGACTGCGATTCAAGGTTCGCCAAATAGCTTGACTCAAATTACCCACTCATGGACAGCAGGCTCAAACATCAAGCAAGACCGCGTACATCCTTTTAAAAAGGATTTTGATGAACTGGTCATTGGTGAACGTTTACTGACAGCGCGTCGTACAGTGACCGAAGCAGATATTGTCAATTTCGCCTGCTTAAGTGGTGATTATTTCTATGCACATACTGACAAAATTGCAGCAGCAGATTCATTCTTTGGTGAACGTGTCGCACATGGCTATTTTATCGTATCTGCAGCAGCAGGATTGTTCGTCGATGCCGCACAAGGCCCCGTGATTGCCAACTACGGTATGGACAACTTACGCTTTGTTGAGCCAGTGAAAATTGGTGATTCAATCCGTGTTGAACTGACCTGCAAACAAAAAACACCAAAACCACAAAAAGACTTATCACAACCTGCACATGGTGTGGTGGTATGGGATATAAAAGTGAAAAACCAACGCGACGAACTGGTTGCCACTTACGACATCCTAACACTGGTCGCTCGCGCAGCTTAATACATGAGCGTTGATGGATATGACATCGTATCCATCAACAAATCAACACTTAGTCTCTATCCATCAGGAAAGCAAATGAGCGCATATATCATTTTGATTCGTAAAGAACTGAAAAATAAAGATGAGATGAAAACCTATACATCTTTAGCACGCAAAGCGAGCCAAGGCTTTGATGCTGAACCGATTGTGTTTTATGGTCAGTCTATTGCTTTGGAAAATATCGAAAGCGACGGCGTGGCCATCATTAAATTTAGCAGTATGCAGGAAGCTCAAAATTGGTATCACAGTGATGCCTATCAAGAAGCTAAAAAACACCGAGATCTTGGAGGCGAATATATGGTGATTCTGACTGAAGGATTAAACTAGACAATTCAAACAAAATTAAATTACATATTTTTTTTAATTATTTAATTTAAGAATCACTTTAAAAATTATTTTAACAATAATATAAATAGTCACGCCTATACTTTTTTAAACCAAAAATCTCCCACAGCCAATGCATGTTTATTTACATTTCATAAAAACATGAAAATTCAATAAAATAATTAAAATAAATACAACAATAACAATAATAAAAATAAAATTAACCTCAAATATAGATTTCTTATTTCTTGTAAAAATCATTCTATTTTTTCAGTCAAATTAAAAATTAAGCTTTATTTAAGAATAGCTATTGAATCAAACCTATAAAATAAAATAGACTAAAAATGACACTAAATTATAAAAATAAAATTTATTTAGTATCATTTAATCCACAGTCATCATAGGAAGATGCAGAATGAATGATAACCACCCAGAAGGTATGCTCAGGAATGAGCAAAAGGCAGAGCTATCGCCTGAACAAGTGATTCAAATACATCCAGAGCCGCATTTAGAACGCGAACGTTATGGCTACCAATGGTATGTCGTCGTGATTTGCATGTTGGCTTATATTCTTTCATTTGTAGATCGTCAAATTTTATCCTTGATGATCGAACCCATTAAACATGACCTGATGCTATCCGACACCCAATTTAGTCTATTGCAAGGTTTGGCTTTTTCTTTGTTCTATGCCTTTATGGGCATCCCGATTGCCGCACTCGCTGATAAGAAATCACGGATTAAGATTATTTCGATTGGTATTGCATTCTGGAGCTTAGCAACAGCCGCATGTGGCTTAAGTAAAAACTTTGCTCAGATGTTTCTCGCACGATTAGGTGTAGGTGCTGGTGAAGCTGCATTATCCCCTGCTTTTTACTCCATCGTGACCGATTTATTCCCCAAAGAGAAACTAGGTCGTGCGTTAGGGCTATATGCGATTGGTGCTTTTATTGGCTCTGGTTTGGCTTTTTTAATTGGCGGTTATGTGATTAGTCTTTTAAAAAATGTTGATTCAGTCGTCCTGCCAGTCATTGGTCAATTAAAAACATGGCAACTCACCTTCTTTATCGTCGGGCTTCCAGGTGTTTTACTCGCTTTAGTTATGATTTTAACGGTAAAGGAACCAACACGAAAAGGCTTAAAAGTTGATCAAAATGGGCAGGTAATCCAAGCATCATTTAAAAACTCTATTGCCTTTATTAAAACCCATAAAAAGACCTTCTTTTGTCACTTTATTGGTTTCTCGTTCTATACCATGATGTTGTATTCACTGCTTGGATGGGCACCTGCATTTTACATGCGACACTTTGGCCTAGATGCCAGCCAAACAGGCTATATTCTCGGCAGTATTATTTTGGTTGCAAACACGGCTGGAGCACTATTTTGTGGATGGCTCATCGATTATTTCTCTAAAAAGGGTTATAGCGATGCAGCGATTCGAGCAGGAATGATCGGCTGTACTGCACTTATTGTTCCAAGTGTGCTGTTTACTCAAGTCGATAATATGTATTTATCCTTTGCCTTAATTTTTGTGGCTATGTTTTTCTCAACCTTTCCGATTCCCGCATCGGCTGCTGCAACTCAAATGCTTACCCCAAACCAGTTACGTGCTCAGGTCTCAGCGAAATTTCTACTGGTTTCAAATTTGATTGCTTTAGGTGTAGGTACAACCGCTGTTGCACTATTAACGGATAAATATTTTCAAAATACGTTGATGGTGGGTAACTCCATCTCAATTGTAAATGCAGTTGCAGGCTTACTCGGGGTATTTCTGCTCTACATAGGCTGCAAATATTATCGTGAAAGTATCAAACACGAACAACTCGGCTAAAAATTGTTACCCTCCTTCCTTCAAGTTGTATGAAGGAAGGTGCTCAATCTGAATTTTAAAATAATAGCGTCGAGGAATGGCGTACTAAAATTGGATATGGATTATGAATCACGTACATAAATTTAACCCGTTATACTTAAGAGCAGCAATTTTATTCGTCATGCTTGGATGCTCCAGCCCGATAGTTGTTGCAGCTGAAAACGGCAAATCTACTCAGGAAGAGTGGAAATTTACCCTGAAAAATGCCTATATCAACCGCGACTATGACAACCCAAACCTTAAAGATACAGGCAGTTGGTCACAGGCAGCTTCGTTATTTTATACATCTCAACTACATGACACACCGCTACAAATCGCAGATAAGCCTATCACGATTGGTGCAGATGCTTCTGTTCAATATGCAGTGCGTTTAAGTAAAGACAAGCATGTAGCTGATACCGTCTTACCATTTGAAACACAAACTCAATCACAAGCGTCTGACTTTTTAAAATATGGAGCAACACTTAAACTTGGTTATGACAAAACCTTGTTAAGTATTGGTGAACTGTGGCTTGATCTACCTGTAACCGCAGTTGACAACAGCCGCCAGTTACTCGCTTCCTATTGGGGCGCTAACTTAAAGTCACAACTTTCTGATCAGCTCTATGCCGAAATAGGCCGAGTAACCAAAGTATCTCCTCGCAATGAAGAAGATTTTCGCAAGTTCTCCTTTACTTCCAATGGTAAAACCGAATATTCCGATGGTTTAAATTATCTGGATTTACGCTATCAGTTCACTCCATCCCTTAAAGCAGAATATTACTTTGCTAATTTAGAAGACTTATACAACAAGCACTATCTAGGCTTAGACCATACATGGAAGCAACCAAATTTCAGCCTTAACTCCAAGTTCAAGTATTTCAATGCCAAAAATGATGGCAATAACTTTGATATTGATGCCCAAAATATTGGAATTCTGGAAATGTTAAAAGCGAATAATCAGTCCTTTGGTTTAGGTTATCAGCAGATTATAGGTGAGTCCGCTTATCCGCTGCCTGACGGCTTCCTACCTGAAACCTATTTTATTAACTGGAATGCCACAGGCTTCTTTAAAAAGAATGAAAAGTCTTATCACCTGATGTATGGCTATGATTTTAAGGACTACGTGCCTGGGCTAAATGCGATGGTGAAATATGTCTATGGTCATGATTTTAAAGCAGCCAATGGTGAGAAAAATCACGAGACTGAATCCAATCTTATTCTGAACTACGCCTTTCAACAGCCCTATCTCAAAGGCTTTGCACTGCAATACATCCGCATTGACTATGATGTGGAACACGGTAATGACTTTGGCGAGGACCGTTTGTTTGTGAACTATAGTAAACGCTTCTAAGAAGAAATCATGATCACTGGCAGCCATTCCGATATGACCCAGTGATCATACAACGATTCAATAACATCAGCAGTCTGTCAGTTTGGTCAATTTTTTTTAATTTCATTTTTTGTTATTTTTTAAAAGTCATTAAAAAACAAATGGATAAAATAGCATAGTTAGTCAAATTACCCTTTATCTTTCTCCAATCGGCATGTCAAACAAGACATAGTCTTTTTCATTGGAGCATGTCAGCATAATTTTACAACCATCCTCTAGGATAAAACCATGTCGAATATGATGAATAAAGCGCAAGGATTTGGGCTATCTTTGATCACAAAAATCGCAGGAAGCGAAGTACTTGATCAACTCAAATTAAGAAAATTTGTAGAGAAATCATTATATCAAGGTTCAAAAACTGGCTTTAAAGTACTGACAAAAACACAAAAAGCATTTAAGCCACAAGCGATCGATAAACAACGTCTGCCAAATCAGGTCAATAAAAATCTGTTTGATCTCAGTCTGACTGAAGAACAACAAATGACCGTTGACGCGATGTCACAATTTGCTGAAGAAGTTTTATATGCTTTGGCGCATGATGCAGACCATAATGCACAGTTTCCAGAACAACTTTGGCAACACCTAGTCGATTTAGGCTTGAATTACTATGCATTACCAGAGGCTTTAGGTGGTGTTGCAGCTGAACAAAATATTGTCAGTAATATCCTGATTGCCGAGAGTCTTGCTAAGGGAGATTTTAGTTTAACTGCTGGACTACTGAGCAGTTTCAGTATAATTAATGCAATCACGCGTTGGGGTTCAACCCAAGTCCAATCGATGTATTTACCTGTGTTTGCAGAAGATACTGATGTCACCGCAAGCTTCGCTTTTCAAGAAGCAACGCCTGCTTTTAATCCATTCCAGTTAAAAACCACAGCAACCGAAGCCAATGGACAATTCTATATCACCGGTGAAAAAACCTTAGTGGTTCTAGGTGATACTGCGGATGTATTCCTTGTGAGTGCAGAGTTTAATGGTCAGCCTGATATTTTCGTGGTGCAATCTAATGAAAGCATCTCCATTAAAGCCAACCCTGCAATGGGATTAAAAGCCGCTGAAACTGCAACACTGCAATTCAATCAGACTCCTGCCTTACGTTTAGGCGACAGCGATTTTGATTACACTGCATTTGTTGATCTTGGCAATCTGATGTGGTGTGCCATGTCTATTGGGACCTGTGAAGCAATCAAAGCATACTGTATCAAATATGCCAATGAACGTACTGCCTTTGGTGAACCAATCTCGCACCGTCAAAGTGTTGCCTTTATGATTGCGGATATGGCCATTGAAATCGATGCCATGCGCATGCTGGTGCTCAATGCAGCAAGCTTGGCAGAAGTAGGCAAACCGTTTCATCGAGAAGCCTATTTAGCCCGCCTGCTCTGTGCAGAAAAATCAATGAAAATCGGTACAGATGGTGTGCAGATCTTAGGTGGTCATGGCTTTACCAAAGAACATCCTGTTGAGCGCTGGTACCGCGATCTACGTGCAACTGCAGTCTTACATTCTGGCTTACATGCTTAATTGACGACCTAAGGAGAATACAATGAACTTACAAAGTCCTAAAAAATTCAAAATGATGGTCGATCAAGCACATGAAGTTGCATTGAATGTACTACGCCCAATCTCACGCAAATATGATAAAGCCGAACATGCCTATCCAAAAGAGCTCGATATGCTTGCTTCTTTGATTGATGGTATGAACGAAGGCGGTGAAGGTATTAATGCTGGTGCAGCAGTGGGCAAACGAGGTGAAACTGAATCTGGCAATAAAAATGGCAATAATATGTCAACCGCTCTGGGTGTGATTGAAATGTGCTATGGCGATACAGGCCTGTTACTTACTATGCCGCGCCAAGGTTTAGGAAATTCAGCCATTGCTGCGGTTGCCAATGATGAACAACTAGAGCGTTTTAAAAATACATGGGCTGCCATGGCAATTACCGAGCCTGGTTGTGGCTCTGATTCTGCAGCAATTCGTACTACTGCCACTAAAGATGGTGATGAATACATTCTCAACGGTGAGAAAATCTTTGTCACTTCAGGTGAGCGTGCTGACTCTGTGGTGGTTTGGGCAACTTTGGATAAAAAACTAGGTCGTGCTGCAATCAAATCTTTTGTTGTACCAAAAGGTACAGCAGGAATGAAAGTCGAACGTCTTGAGCACAAACTGGGGATTAAAGCCTCGGATACTGCCGTAATTAGCTTTATTGACTGCCGTGTTTCTGCTGCTAATTTATTGGGCAATGCAGAAATCGATGTTGCCAAAGGCTTTGCAGGCGTGATGGAAACTTTTGATAATACCCGCCCACTGGTTGCAGCAATGGCCATTGGTTGTGCTAAAGCCTCTTTGGAACGTATCAAAGAACTCTTTAAAGATCAGCTTGATGCAGACTATAAAACACCATATTTACAGACCTCAAACCTTGCTGCACAGATTTATCGCATGGAAGCTGAATGGGAAGCTGCCCGCTTGTTAACGATCAAAGCAACTTGGATGGCAGACAATAAAAAGCCAAACTCTAAAGAAGCTTCGATTGCGAAGGCAAAAGCGGGTCGCGTATGCAATGAGATCACACTGAAATGTGTCGAACTTGCTGCAAGTGTTGGTTATGCTGAGGATGAATTACTGGAAAAATGGGCACGTGACTCAAAAATTTTGGATATTTTTGAAGGTACCCAACAAATTCAGCAACTGATCATTGCCCGTCGCGAATTAGGTAAATCATCAAGTGAATTAAAGTAAGAATTTGATGAGTCAAAAAAAAGGACGTTGCAATAACGTCCTTTTTATATCCAGACCATTAACTATCGCATGGTCACGAACTCTTCCGCCGAGGTTGGGTGAATCGCAACAGTATTATCAAAGTCTTTCTTGGTTGCTCCCATTTTCAAGGCAACAGCAAAACCTTGTAAAATCTCATCCATCCCAAAACCGATACCGTGAATACCGACAATTTTTTCATTTTCACCTACACAGACTAGTTTCATCTTGGTTGGTTGACGATGTTGAGTAATCGCACTATACATAGCAGTGAACGAAGAGTTATAGACCTTAACCTCTTTTTGACCATATTTTTCAATTGCTTCTTGCTCAGTAATTCCCACTGTGCCAATCGGTGGATGGCTAAAGACTACAGTTGGAATATTGTCATAATCTAAATATTCATCTGACTTATGATTAAAGAGTCGTTCGGACAATCTTCGCCCAGCAGCTACAGCGACAGGTGTGAGCTCCATTTTCCCCGTAATGTCACCTACCGCATAAACTCCTTGCTGTGAGGTATTCTGGAATTTATCAACTTGAATATAGCCTCGCTCATCCAACTGGACATTGGCTTTCTCCAAATTCAAACTCGCAGTATTTGGCTCTCGACCAGTTGCCCAAATCAGACAATCCACTTTATGCGTTTCGCCATTTTCCAAATGCAGTGCAACACTACCATCTGTGTTTTTCGTAACCTTTTGAGGAACAGCTTGGATATGTACAGCAATACCATCTGTTCGCATCACTTCGACCAAGGTTTCACTTAAAAAAGAATCAAAGCGTCTTACAGGTAAATCCTTACGAATGAACAATCCAACCTGAGAACCCAAAGCATTCAGCACACCTGCCAATTCCACTGCAATATAGCCCGAACCAATCACAGCGGTGGTTTTTGGTAAAGCACTTAACCCAAAGAAGCCATTCGAATCTATGCCATATTCCACTCCCTCTATGTTAGGTAGAGAGGGCTGTGTACCTGTTGCAATCAGAATATGATCTGCCGTAAAGCGATCACCATTAACCTCAATGGTATTTTTATCAATGAAATAAGCTGCACCCTGAATAAGATCGACTTGATTTTTGCTTAGGCTACTTTGATAAGATTGATGAATTCTATCAATATAGGCCTGCCGATTTTTGATTAAAACCTGCCAATCAAATGACTCAACTTTAGTATTAAAACCATAATCAGGACCATATTTCTGAATCGATTCAGCGACATGGGCGGCATACCACATCACTTTTTTAGGAACACAACCGACATTGACGCAAGTCCCGCCTATTTCAGATTTTTCAATTAAGGCACATTTTTTTCCATACATCGCAGCACGATTCACTGATGCAATCCCACCACTACCACCACCAATCGCAATATAATCATAATGTTTTGTCATCTTTGCCTCATAAACCAATTACAAGATTATTTTTAAGTTATACATAGATATACAGTAAGAATATTCAAAATCTGTACTTGGTTAAGCTTTTTATACAAGAAAATAAAAAGGCACTGACGATTGCTCATCAGTGCCCTGCTTTGGCAAAGCAGTTTGGATTATGCTGTAGTTGCCATCTCGCTAGAAACTTCAGTCAGCGACTGATCAACCACACCAAATTTCTTAAACAGTTTTGCACGACGTTTCGGGAAAATATTGGCTTTATTTAAATCACCTTTGTAGTGATCAAATACACGTTTATCCATCATTTTTGACCATAGTGGCGGAATCAAAGCTGGTAATAACATACTTGCATAACCACTAGGCAATTCAGGTGCTTCATCAAAATGACGTAAAGCTTGGAATGGGCGTGTTGGATAAGCATGATGATCCGAATGACGTTGTAACTGATACAAGAATAAATTGGTCACAATATTATTATTGTTCCAGCTATGTTCTGGCATGGTACGCTCATACTTACCATTCTTATCCTTTTGACGTTTTAAACCATAGTGTTCGATATAGTTAATAATCTCAAACAAACTAATGCCATAGAACGCTTGAGTCGCTAAATAAGGAATAACACCCTTACCAAACAAACCCACCATTGAACCATGAAAAGCTGCACTCATTCCCCAGCCTTGTAATAGTTCATTCTCAGTTGACCAGAATTCTTTACCTTTACGTTTTAGACGATTGGTTTCAATCTCAATTGCAGATTTAAAAGAACCAATCACGGTACGTGGCCAAAACTCATAGAATGTTTCACCCATTTGTGAAGATGCTGGATCCTCAGGTGTAGCAGCACGTTTATGGTGGCCATAAGGATGTTCAATTCGGAAATGGTTATAACCTGTTGGCACTAAGGCTAAATGCGACAGAATATGGTCAATACGATCATGTTTATGGCTTAACTCATGTGCGGTATTAATCGCAATCCCGTTGATTGCACCCATTGAAATACCAAGAAAAATCTTATCCATAAACGATGTTTCTTTACGGCTGGTTAAATAACACGCATAGACATTAGCTGCATATTGTAGTGGAATAAAGCTTTTTACCAATCGAGAATAATATGGGTCTTTTTCTAACAGCTTAATATCTTCATCAGTTGGATTATTGGCATCTTTCCCAATAATCGTATCAATTGTTGGAATCACAATGTGTAAAACAATTGGACCACCTAAAGCAAAGATTTTTTTCAATGGACGTGGTGCAAATTGATAACCTGCCAAAATACCAATTCCGATTACAGGCAAAGCTGGGCTAATCGCCCATAAATAACGTTTCCGATCCAACTGAGTTTTTGACTTTGGAATGCTTACTGGCGTAAGTTCTTGCTCAACATTTACTGGCGCATTCATCATCGAATCCATGTCTTTGTATATATAAGTATATTTTGAGGAATTATGAAATTCATGACAGTTGCAAGCGTCCAAAAAAGCTATGTCAAAGTCTTTGGCATCATCCACCCTGTTTTTGTCCTATAAACACATATTGAGTTATTGGCGCAGCTCTCTATAATTTAAATGAATACATCGTTAAAAAATCATATGGATGCTTTAAGTAAAATATTTGCTGATATTCATTTAAATCACACTGAATATATCTACTTGAAAACTCAAGGAGAATGGAGTTTTATCTGCCAAGATCAAACCGCCTTAATTGTTCATATTGTTTTAGTTGGTTCTGTTTTTATTCAAATTGACGCACAAAATAGTTTAACTGCACATGCGGGTGAAATTGTGGTTATTCCGTCAGGAAAAGCACATACAGGCGCAGATAATACGATTACTAAACTGGTCGATGCCGTTGATATTTCAAAGCTGTTCGATGGCCATAAAGAAGATGCTATCGAATTCGGTACTCAGTCATCTGAGAAAAACCTCATTCTAACCGTGCGTTGCCAGATTGATACCATTATGGCCCGTCCTTTTATTCAGGCCTTACCTTCAATCATTCATCTCCAACATGGAGATACCAATGCACCTGAATGGCTGCAAATCGGCTTACACTTTCTGGCCTTAGAAACGCAGAATATTCAAGCTGGCCGCGATATCATCATCGATCATTTGGTCAATATTTTATTAATCAAATGTATTCGAGATCATATTCAACAAATCTCAAGTCAACATGGTTGGCTCAGCGCTTTAAATCATCCTGAGCTCAGTAACAGTTTGGCAGCCATTCACAATCATCCTGAAGATGCTTGGACGGTTGAATCATTGGCAGAACAATGCTGCATGTCACGTTCAAAGTTTGCCAGTCTATTCCATGAAGTGATTGGTGAATCACCGCTCGCTTATTTACAGCAACATCGTATGCGCCTAGCAAGCCAATATCTACGTAAAAGTAATTATTCAGTTCAACAAATTGCCAATAAAGTGGGTTACTCATCAGAAACTGCTTTTAGTCAGGCTTTTAAACGTACTTTTGAGCATTCACCTAAACAATATCGGCAACAATTTGTAGAACAGGAAAACTAAGCATAAAAAAAGACACCTCAGTGTCTTTTTTTTCAATCTAGCAATTAACGCACAATACCACGCGTTGATTGCTCTAAGGAGTCAATAAACAATTGCGCTTCTGGCGTTTTCACTAGAATTTCACTACGAATCTGTTCAATTGCCTGCTCAGCAGTTAAACCTGATTTATAGATCAGCTTATAAGCTTCTCTTAAGCCCTGAATAGTGTCTCTTGACCAGCCTTTGCGACGCATGCCTTCGATATTCATACCATAAGCACGTGCCGGATTACCAGAAGCCATGATATAGGCTGGTACATCTTTAAGAATTAAGGCTGCTCCGCCAATCATACTGTAGGAATCAATACGGCAGAATTGATGAATACCCGCATTACCGCCAACAATTACATGATCGCCCACATGGACGTGCCCAGCAACACCCACATTATTGGCAAAAATATTATGATTGCCAATCACACAGTCATGCGCAATATGTGTATTGACCATCAACAAGTTATGGCTGCCAATTTTGGTCAGGCTATGATCCTGAACCGTGCCTCTATGTAAAGTACAATGTTCACGAATCGAGTTATGATCACCAATTTCTAACCAAGTTTCTTCGCCCTGATATTTTAAATCCTGACAAATTTCCCCAATACTTGAGAATTGAAAAATATCATTATTTTTTCCAATTCTGGTAAATCCACCAATGACAACATGTGAATGTAATTTTGTACCTGAGTCAATACTTACATTTGGACCCACAACGCTATACGGACCAATTTGTACATCAGATGCGATTTCTGCAGACGGGTCAATAATTGCTGTGGGATGTATTAAATTTTGACTACTCATGTCTGCTCAATTTTCTGGTGGGAAATAATAATCTCTGCCGTCGCAGCAACAATGCCATCGACACTAGCCGTACAATTGTACTTGTAAATGCCACGTTTTTGCATCACAAGTTCTGATTTTAAGACAAGCTGGTCACCTGCAACAACTTGTTTCTTAAATCTGATTTTTTCTGCACCTGCAAATAAGAACAGCGAACCTGCTTTCGGCTTTTGATTAGTTAAGACAAAACCCAAAATTCCAGAAACCTGTGCTAATGCTTCAATCATCAGTACACCAGGCATAATTGGATAGGTCGGGAAATGCCCTTGGAAAAACTCTTCATTAATAGAAACGTTTTTATAACCGACAATACTATTCTCAGTAATTTCTGTAACGCGATCAACGAGTAAAAATGGATAACGATGCGGTAAATATTCACGAATCGTAAGAATATCCATGGGTAATTCAGGCATCGTGAATGCAGGTAATGTAGTCTCAGTCATAATAAATTATTTACGTAACTTAAAGGTTGATTCAAGGGACTCTAATTGAGCTTGCATATGATCAAGCCTTTTAGTGATTTGGGTCAATGGCACATCTGCTAATTGTCTGAGACGTACAATTGTCTTTTTCCAATGACTATTTTCAAAAAGCCCCATCCCTGAAGAATACGTTCCAGCTTCAGAAATATTTTTTGTGACCATTGACATCGCGGTAAGAGTGACATTATCGGTTATTTCAAGATGTCCAACCACCCCTGAGGCGCCACCCATGATACAGTTTTTGCCAATTTTTGCACTTCCTGCAATTCCGCAATTTGCAGCAATCGCAGTATTTTCTCCAATCTGAACATTGTGAGCAATTTGCACAAGGTTATCAATAATGACACCATCAGCCAGAATTGTATCGTCCAATGCACCGCGATCAATACTGCAGTTAGAACCAATCCGGACATCATTTCCGATACGAACTGAACCCAGCTGCGCAATACGATGCCACTTATTTTGATAAGGTGCGAAGCCAAACCCTTCTGAACCAATCACTGTATTGGCATGAATACGAACACGATCTTTTAATTTTGCAGCACCCGTAATCGTAACATGTGCATCAATAAAGCAATCTTTACCCACTTCGACATCATCATCAAGGAATGCATGTGCTTGGATAATTGTATTACTACCCACAACACAGTTTTCACCAATAACAACGTAATGCCCAATATAAGCATCATCGGCAATAATGGCAGAAGGATGAATTTGAGCACTACGCTCAATACCTCGCTGAGAAATCTTTTTTTCAAACAAGTGCGTTAACATAGCAAATGCTAAATAAGGGTTGTCAACAACAATAAAATTTTGTTTACTTGCGAGTTGTTGTTTAAGTGCGGCTGTAACGATATATGCACCCGCATGACTCGCTTCTGCTTGTGCTAAATATTTGTCATTATTTACAAAGCAAATATGCTGTTTTTGTGCACATTCAAAACTTGCCAAATCTGAAATTTGGAAATCTTTTTCACCGAAAAGCTCACCTTTGACAAGGTGAGCAATTTCTTCTAAACGATAAGTACGTCTATTCATTGATTATTTAATTGCGTTAACCTTTTGAATCATTTTATCAGTTAAATCATACTGAGCGTCAGAGGCTATCGTAGAATTTTTATTCAAAATGAAGTCAAAGTTGTTTTCTTTACGCAATTGTTCAGCAGCTTGCTTAACACGAGATTCAAAAGTTGTATTCATTGCTTGTAAGCTTGACTGAACTTTGGTCTGTAAACCTTGTTGAGTGCTATTAAACTCACTTAACTTCGACTGATACTGAGCAGTGAGCTTTTGGATATCCGCCTGATTCATTTTTTGACCGTCGGTCTGTGCTTTTTGCTGTAAAGACTCTAACTCTTTACCCAATTGCTCAAGTCGAGTTGAAGTAGGTTTTACTGACTGAGTAAGACTCGCATTTTGTTGTTTTAGATAAGTACTGCTTTCAACAACTTTAGCTAAATCAACTACAGCAAGACCAGCAGCATTTACAGTTGCAGAAACCGTAAACCCTAAACCTAACATCAACATTGTTAATTTTTTCATTATTGCATCCTTTATATATTTTACCGCGCTAAACGAGGTCGTCCTTAGAAGGTACGACCGATTTCGAATTGGATAGATTTGGTGTCATCGCCTGGTTTATCATTCAATGGGAATGCATAGCTCAGCGATAATGGACCAATCATGGTAATCCATGTGAAGCCAACACCAACGCTATAACGCATATTGCCGAGATCAAACTTATTGTTATCGTTGCAATATTGCTTCATATCAATATTTGTACCGTAGACTTTACCTTTTGGTATGTCACATTTCGTATCAAAAACTTGAGCACCTTCGGCAAATAAGACTGGACGCACTTGACGAGTCCAATCACCTTTAAATGGTAAAGGAAGGGCAAGTTCTGTACCAAACTGAACCAAAGCATTACCGCCAACTTCTTCAGGATCCGGGTCATTTTGCCCTTGCTCTTGGAAAATTACACTTGGGTATTTAGGTCCTAATGAGCTGTTATCATAGCCACGTACTGAGCCATAACCACCTGCATAGAAGTTTTTATAGAATGGTAAATCATTACCATAACCTAACTTACCATAACCACGAAGTACGAACCCGCCCCAAAGTGATTTAAATGCTTGAGCATCATAAGTCAACTTTTGATAATCAACATCGCTGCCTGGTAAACCAATTTCTAAACCAACACGATGCGACATACCCGATGTCGGGAAAATTGGTCTATTCAATGTATTATAAGACCAACCTAAATTTAACATATAGGTTAAGAAAGTACCTTCAAACGCATTACCATATTCTGTTAGATTCATTGCATTGAAATCTTTATCAACACAATTGGTAGCTAAATCATAGCCATCTGGTAGTGGATTAGGTGGCGTCTTTCCTTTTTCTGCATCAATATCTTTTTGTGACTTATAAGTACCTGAACAGTAAGAGCTTGTAGAGGTTTGCTTACCACCGTTCGCCAATAAATAATCACGGATATAAGTTGAAACACTTGGACCTGTTCTTACCTTAGTTTGATCTATACCAATAGAGGCACTCAAACTTTGGTTTTCATCAATCGGATAACCAAAACTTAAACTACCGCCGATACTATCAGTTACATAGTTATTAACGTTATAGTCTTTGTTTAACTTGGTTTTACGATAGTAAACGTTATAACCACGGCTGACACCATCAATGGTGAAGTATGGGTCAGTCACACTTAAGTTATAGTAATCTTGAGTTTCTGAACGAGATAAATCGATCGCAACACGATTACCCGTACCCATAAAGTTGGTTTGACTTAAACCGGCTTGGAAGGTTACACCACCATTTTGCGAATAACCTACAGCCAGCGTGGTTGTACCTGAATGTTGCTCTTCAACATTCACATTCAAATCAACTTCATCTGGAGAGTTTGGAACACGAACAGGTTTAACATCAACTGTTTTAAAGAAGCCTGTACGCTCTAAACGAACTTTAGATAAGTCAATTTTTTCATTACTTGCCAATGCACCTTCCATTTGGCGCATTTCACGACGCAATACTTCATCAGCAGTTTTACTGTTGCCGGTGAAATTAATACGACGTACCGTAACCTGTTGACCTGGATTGATATAATAGTTTAAACCAACAATACCTGTTTCATTATTAATATCAGGTACAACATTCACTTCAGCATAGTAATAGCCTGCATTACCATACTTACGCAATAACAATTGCTTGACTGCATTCACTTTTTCTTGCGAATACGTTTCGCCATCTTTATACAATTTAAGTGCTTGCAACTCTTCAGGTTTATAAAGTGCATCACCTAAGAACTTTGTTTCACCAAACTTAAACTGGCTACCCTCATCAACTGAAACCTCAATAAAGATATGTTTTTTATCTTCACTGATATTTAATTGAGAGTTGATGATATTAAAGTTGATATAACCTTTGTTTAAATATAAGGCACGTAAAGCTTCCAAACTTGCAGCCATTTTTTCACGTGCATAGCGGTCATTACGGGTAACAATAGAAGCCCAACCGCTTTCCTTCACCGCAAAGGCTTGCTTGATATCGCTATCGCTAAAGACCGTATTACCAATAATATTGATATCGAATACTTTCGCTGCCGTACCTTCATTAAAGTTAAGTTTTAACTCAACACGGTTATTCGGACGAGCCACCGTTTCAACCGTTACATCTGCATCATAACGACCTTGCTGGGTGTATTGTTGCTCAAGCTCAGTTTCAATGGTCTGCAATGCAGACTTCTTAAATACTTCACCTTCGGCAATACCCATCTTCTTTAAGCCTTGTTCTAAAGCTTCTTTCGGAATAAGTTTATTACCTTTAAATTCCAATTTCGAAATAATTGGACGTTCAACAACTTTAAAGACTAAAACATCATTTTCTTTATAGGTTTTAATATCGTCAAATAAACCTGAGGCATATAAAGTGCGGATTGACTCAGCAATCATTGGGTCACTTACTCTATCGCCACTATTTATTGGTAACATAGAATAGATACTTGCAGGTGTTAAACGCACTAAGCCATCAATTCGTATATCTCGTGCAAGAAACTCATCTGCTGCGTATGCTTGTTGTACCACTGCCATCGCACTAACCAGTGCCAAAGGCATTAATAAATGTGTGTGACGCATGCCCATATATTTTCCAGTAAGTTAAATTCCATTTGCGTTGTTATAAACGCATGAAGTCGTTAAATAAAGCCAAAAGCATCATGCTACCGAGCAGTACCATACCAACTTTTAGACCAAACATCTGTATTTGTTCAGAAACAGGTTTACCACGAATTGCTTCGATGAAGTAATAAACTAAGTGACCACCATCAAGCATCGGAATGGGTAATAAATTTAGAATTCCCAAGCTCACACTCATCAAAGCCATAAATGAAATAAAGGTTTGCCAACCCATTTCAGCACTTTGGCCAGCGACTTTTGCTATGGTGATTGGACCAGATAAATTATCCAAACCAATTAAACCACGTACCATTTTGATAATAGAGTTAAAAATCATGCCCGAAAGCTGTGTGGTCTTTTCAAATGCAACAACCAAAGCTTCTATAGGTGAATATTGAATGGTTTGCTTATAATCATTCGGAATTGTGATTTTACCTGCATCACTTTTCACACCAAGCATTCCCGTCGTATTACCCATATTATCGCGCTGCCCTTGAGGCATCACTTGCAAATGGACAAGTTGACCTTGACGCATCACATCAATATTTAAAAGCTTTTCTGGCGAACTTTGAACAACCGCAACTACATCAAACCAATCTTTCATTGCTACGTTATCAATTGCAACAATTTGGTCGCCAGCTTTCATACCTTGGCGTATTGCAGCACCATCAGTGCTTAATTCTTTAACCACTGCAGGAATCTGAGGACGATATGGTAGAAAACCCAGTACATCCAAAGGCGACTGACTTTGATCTTTTAAAAATTCTTTAATAGGTAAACTAAATTGTTTTTCAGTTCCAGCACGATCAACAATGATCGAGACTTGCCCAGTTTCACCAACACGATTGACTAAAGCATAATTTAGCTTTCCCATGTTGGCGTTGTTTGTCCGTCAACATTGATAATCTTATCGCCCACTTTTAAATCAACCTGAGCGGCTGGCGTATTTGGTATCACTTTACCAATACGAGTATTCAACTGCTCTTGTGCTGGTAAAAATAAAATCCAGAACAGAAACACTGCAAAAATCAGGTTAATCAGAGGACCAGCAGCGACAATTGCAATCCGCTTCCACGGAGATTGACGGTTAAATGCATAAGGCAAATCTTGCTCAGCAACATTACCTTCTCGCTCATCCAACATTTTGACATAACCACCTAGAGGTAATGCCGAAAGCTGATATTGAATCCCTGATTTTTTAGATTGCCATTTCAATAAAGTTGGACCAAAGCCGATGGAATAAACCAACACTTTGACACCTAATCTACGTGCAACCCAATAATGACCAAATTCATGAATTGCGATCAGAGGGCCAAGCAATAAAATCGCTGCAACAATCATAAATAGTGCATTCATACGATTTAGCCTCCTATACTCACAATATACTTTTCTGCAATCCGTCTTGCGATCATATCAGTCTGCAAAATGATGTCTATGTTTTCTGCTTTAGCATTTTGTACAGTTTGCAAAGTATTTTCGACCACTTGAGCAATCTGAGTAAATCGAATCCTTTGCTGCAAAAATGCTGCAACCGCAATTTCATTAGCCGCATTTAAAATGGTTGGCGCTAAACCACCCGCACGCATTGCCTGACGTGCTAAATCCAATGCTGGAAATTTAACAAGATCAGGTGATTGGAAATTTAATTGAGCTGTTTCAAATAAATTTAAAGCAGGAACATGTGTTGCCAAACGTTTTGGCCATGCCAATGCATGTGCAATCGGCGTACACATATCAGGATTACCCATTTGTGCCAAAGTTGAACCATCCACGTATTGCACCATGGAATGAATAATACTTTGTGGATGAACAACAACTGTAACAAAATGTTCTGATATTGAAAACAAATGACAAGCTTCGATCAATTCTAAGCCTTTATTCATTAAAGTTGCTGAATCAACCGAAATTTTCTGCCCCATAGACCAGTTTGGATGCTTACATGCTTGTTGCGGTGTTACATCATGCAATTGTTCTAAGGTGTGATTCAGAAAAGGACCACCCGATGCAGTTAAAAGAATTTGCGAAACACCCAATTGTGGCTGGCCTGTTCTTTCTGCATTTAAATAATTATGAGGTAAAGATTGAAAGATTGCATTGTGCTCAGAGTCCACAGGCAATAACAGCGCATTATTATCTTTTGCAGCTTGCATCATGATGTCGCCTGACATCACCAATGATTCTTTATTCGCTAATAGAACACGCTTACCTGCTTTTACAGCAGCAAGTGTGGGCAACAGTCCAGCCGCACCCACAATCGCTGCCATCACAATATCGACATCAACATGTTCAGCAATTGTGATCAAACCTGCTTCATCCGTTAAAATTTCAATCTGTTTTAGATTTTCTTGATTGAAACGTTGCTGCAACTCAAATGCTTTTTCATTTGGTACAACAACAATTTTCGGATGATATTTTTTACAAATTTCTAAAAGTTCATCTAAACGACTATATGCAGAGACTGCAAATACAGTGTATTGATCTGGGTGTTGTTCCAATACTTTTAAAGTACTTTGTCCAATTGAACCCGTAACACCCAATATACAAACAGCTTGAGTCATTTAAAGATCTACACCAATAAGTTTTAATATATACATACCTGTCGCAAAAATCGGTGCAGCAGCAAGTAAAGAATCTATACGATCTAATACACCACCATGCCCAGGAAGAACACGACCTGAATCTTTGATTCCCGCACGACGCTTAATCATAGATTCAAACAAATCACCTAACACAGATGCAAACACGGTAACTATTGAAAGGATTAAAAATAAAATAAGCTGTACAACACTTAAATTTAAATAGAAATATTGTACAACCAACATAATGATAATTGTAGTTGCAATGCCGCCATATAAACCTTCAACAGATTTATTTGGGCTTACAAATGGTGCGAGTTTTTTCTTACCAAATTTACGCCCAACGAAATATGCACCACTATCCGCACCCCATACTAACAGGAACAAATACATCAACCACCATGGCGAACTATGCCAAACGGCATAAAGTGCGGTAACAGCAGCAGATATCAGAATAAAGCCAACTACATATAAGGATACGTTGTACCAACTATCTGATTCAGGGAAATTTTTAACCCAATAAATACTGCCTAACCACGTAAGAATAGATGCTGCCCACAGTAAAAGTGCGACATCATCAAAGAATAATGCCAGTGTTGATATTGCTGCAACACATCCACCATATACCCACGCTTTAGGTTTTGACACAGGCGCGACTGCACGAGGCATAAGCTTAAACCACTCATAACCTGCAACCCCCGCAGCTAAAATCATAAGCATAAACATTGGATAATGTGATTGCGTTGCAAACATGCAACTTAAAACAACAGCAACTAACACCAATGCGGTAATAATCCGCTCTAACATTATTAATTCTCTATTTTCGCTTGTTGAATCTGTTCTGAGGTTTTACCAAAGCGTCTTTCACGTCCTGAAAAAACACGAAATGCGTGATCTAACTCTTTCACTGTAAACTCGGGCCATAAAGTATCGGTAAAATACAATTCGGCATACGCAGCTTGCCACAGTAAAAAGTTAGACAAACGATAGTCACCGCCTGTACGAATTAACAAATCGACAGCAGGAAGATCATTTAGACTGACATATTTATCAAATAAATCAACATTTATCTGATCTGCTTGAAGTTTTCCAGCAAGCACATCTTGAGCAATGACTTTTGCGGCCTGAGCCATATCCCACATGCCACCATAACTAATGGCAATGGTGAGTGTCATTGAATCAAAAACTGCTGTTTTCTGCTCTGCATATCGCATTAAATCACGCAACTCATTCGATAACCGAGAACGGTCTCCAATGAAACGAAGCGCGATATTGAATTTCTCCATACGAGGCAGCTGCTCATGAATTGTTTCTTCTAACAATCTCATTAACAGATCAACTTCATACTGTGGTCGATTCCAGTTTTCGCTTGAGAATGCAAAAACCGTTAATGCACGAACACCTTCTTTTTTACAATGCTCAACAATAGGATCCAAGACATTCTTGCCTTCTCGATGCCCATCGCCTTTTTGCATTTGCTTTTTTTTGGCAAAACGATTGTTGCCATCCATGATGATGGCAACATGTTGAGGAAGAAGCGGTTCTTCTTGCAAGGTCATAGTAATATCAGACCTTCATCAACTCTGCTTCTTTCGCTGCAAGACGCTTATCAACTTCTGCAACATATTTATCAGTCATTTTCTGGATTTCATCTGATGCACGGCGATCATCATCTTCAGAAATTTCTTTTTCTTTCAACAATGCTTTGATATCACCTAACACATCACGACGAATATTACGAATCGCAACTTTGGCATTTTCAGCTTCTGAACGAGCAACCTTCTGCATGTCACGACGAGTTTCTTCAGTTAATGCCGCCATTGGTACACGGATTGCATCAGCAGTAATTGGGTTCAATCCCAAACCTGCTTCACGAATCGCTTTATCAATCGCAGCAACCATCGAACGCTCAAATGGTTGAACCAATAGTGTACGTGAATCTTCAAGTCCAACGTTTGCCACTTGATTCAATGGAACATCAGAGCCATAGTAAGAAACCATCACACCATTTAAAATAGATGGGTGCGCACGACCTGTACGAACTTTAGCAAAGCCTAACTCTAACGAGTCAAGCGACTTCTGCATACGCTGTTCGCCATCTTGTTTGAGATCGTTAATCATATGATCTTCCTTACTTATTCATAGGTATTACAAAATATTTAGACATTAGTATAAAGAGCTTTATGGCTCACGTACATGAGGGTTTATTAACATTTCACAGATGATTGCGACAGAGAATGTTTTTTAGGCGATACAAGGCATGTTTTATGAAATTTAGCCATTCTAAATAAATTAAACATAACGCAGTAGCGCCAAAAAAGATTCCTGCCCCTCTGGGTTATGACTAAAACTGCCACAAACGTCGTTATGAAACTCAATAAGGGTATCGCCATTATTTTCGCTTCATGCCTAGTTTGTGTTGTTTTAGTCTATAACGCAATGCATGGTGAAATATTAACAAACCCTAATTAGTAACGTGAGTACCCTCTTTTTCGCCCATTACAACAGAAAGTAACGCACCAGATTTGTTCATATCAAAAACTTGCAATGGAACATTGTGGTCACGACATAAACAAATTGCCGTAAGATCCATTACACCAAGCTTCTCATCTAAAACCTGATCAAAAGTTAAATGATCATATTTAACCGCATCATCGTACTTACTTGGATCTTTATTATAAACTCCATCAACTTTAGTTGCTTTTAAAATCAAGTTTGATTCGATCTCAATACCACGCAGGCAAGCAGCTGTGTCCGTAGTAAAGAATGGGTTACCTGTACCCGCAACAAATACACAAACTTCGCCTTGGCTTAAGTGACGAATCGCATCACGGCTTGAATATGGCTCAACCACGGTACCAATCGACAAAGCTGACATTAAACGCGTTTTGATATTACGGCGTACCAATGCATCACGCAGTGCCAAACCATTCATTACCGTTGCCAACATACCCATTTGGTCACCCGTAACACGACCAACCAAACCATCTTTTTGCAATTGGCTACCGCGATACAAATTACCACCACCAACAACAATACCAACTTGAACGCCTAAACCAACCAAGTGAGCGATTGAAAGTGACATTTGATCTAATACTTGGGCATCAATACCCATATCTTTATTGCCTGCTAAAGCTTCACCTGAAAGCTTTAGCAAAATACGTGCATAACGTGGATTCTTAGAAGCTGACATACTTTTCTCCAAACCGACCAATCTCAAAACTTTCTTAAATTTAATTCAACATCAAGCTGATTTAATCTGAATTAACTTTGCAAACAAGTCATACTCATCCGCATCCGTAATTTCAACTTCAAGCAAGTTACCTGCTTTAATCAGACTCTTATCAATATCTTCAACAAAAACGTTACCATCAATTTCAGGTGCGTCTGCATATGAGCGCGCAACGGCCACAGGGAATTCTTCTTCCAAGCTATCAACCAATACCGTCATTCTCTGACCAATACGTTTTTGCAATTTAGCTGCTGAAATTGCTTGCTGCACTTCCATGAAGCGTTCATAACGCTCTTGCTTGATCTCTTCTGGCACATGGTCTGGAAGATCATTTGCTGTTGCACCCTCAACAGGTGAATAGGTAAAACAGCCAACGCGATCTAATTGCGCTTCTTTTAACCATTCCAACAACATTTGGAAATCTTCTTCCGTTTCACCTGGGAAACCAACAACGAAAGTTGAGCGAATCACCAATTCAGGGCATTTTTCACGCCATAGTTTCAGGCGCTCTAAAGTATTTTCACTATGAGCTGGTCGCTTCATCAATTTTAAGATGCGCGGACTGGCGTGCTGAAAAGGAATATCTAAATAAGGCAGGATTTTGCCCTGAGCCATCAAATCAATCGCAGCATCCACATGCGGATATGGATAAACGTAATGTAAACGTACCCAAATACCTAACTGACCAAGTGCTTCACACATATCATAGAATTTGGTTTTAACTGGCTGGCCATTCCAAAAATCTAACTTGTACTTGGTATCCACACCATAGGCAGAAGTATCCTGAGAGATCACCAGAATCTCTTTTACTCCCGCACGCTTAAGTGCAGCTGCTTCATCCATCACTTTCCCAACAGGACGAGACACAAGGTCGCCACGCATGCTAGGGATAATGCAGAATGTACAACGGTGATTACACCCTTCCGAGATTTTTAAATAAGCATAATGCTTCGGTGTTAAACGAACACCTTGCTCTGGGACTAAATCAATAAACGGGTTATGTTTTGGCGGTGCTGGTACATATTCATGTACTGCTTCCATTACATCTTGATAGGCTGCTGCACCTGTTACTTTAAGAACATTTGGGTGCATCTGGCGAATTTTGTCTTCGTCTTTACCTAAACAGCCAGTAACGATTACTCGACCATTTTCACTCATGGCTTCGCCAATGGCGTCTAAAGACTCTTGTACTGCAGATTCAATAAAACCACAGGTATTAACAACAACCAAATCTGCACCGTCATAATCTGATGCGACTTGATAACCTTCAGTCTTTAACTGAGTTAAAATTCGTTCAGAATCTACCAATGCCTTAGGACAACCTAAAGATACAAAACCGACTTTGGGGGTCTTCATGAATCTGCGCTCCACTAGAATCGGCGTATTGTATGACTTTTCTTTGCTTACGCATAGCTGCAAAGCCATCTCTTTGTGTAATGCACCAAAATACAACCAAAATTTTAAATAAAATCCAACAACGCACCAATTTGGAACATAATAAAATATTGAAATAAGCGGATGTATGTGAAAAATACCGTATAAATCGATTCTTTCAGATTTAAGTGATTGAAATTTAGTTAATACAAAGTTGGCTTGTATTTTGCATAAAGTACATTTTAGAAGTTAATGGCTATTCATTAAAATTTATATTTATTGCGCCATTTTAAAACAGGATGATTCACAAATGGATCAACAGAACACTATCGACTATCGACTCTTAGTAGATAATCTGAGCACTGCCATTTTATTGGTCGATAGTAAGCTTAATATTTTTTATTTAAATTCTGCTTGTGAAGCATTATTTGATATCAGCTTGCTCCGTGCTTCGGGTCAACCTGTATTAAATTTACTACATGCACATGATGATTCGTTTAATACACATGAAGCATTATTAAACACTTTAGAAAGTGGGCAACACTATACCCGTCGTGAAGCCGTGATCAATGTGAATTTCAAACCGATTCATGTCGATTACACGGTATCACAACTCAATGCAGGCAAAAGCTATCATCCACTCCTGTTAATTGAACTCAATCCAATTGACCGTATGTTGAAAATTTCGAAAGAAGAAAACCTAGTTCAACAACATCAAGTGGCTCGTCAGTTAGTTCGCGGCGTAGCACATGAAATTAAAAACCCCTTAGCAGGTATTCGTGGCGCAACACAACTACTTGCCCGTAGTCTGGGTGATGATAACTATCGTGAATTTACCGACATTATTATTAGTGAAGTTGATCGTTTGACCAATCTTGCGGACACCATGCTCGGTTCACGTCAATTACCAAGCTACGAACATGTCAATGTGCATGAACCTTTAGAACGCGTTCGCTCCCTCATTGCAAATCAAACCAAGAAAAAAATTAAGATCACACGCGACTATGACCTTTCTTTACCCGACGTTATGGCCGATCGGGACCAATTGATTCAAGTCATGCTCAACATCAGTGTCAATGCTGTACAGGCCATGACTGAGAATAAAGACTTCTTTACCGACTCAGAACCAGAGCTGGTTTTAAGAACCCGAATACAACGCCTTGTCACCATTAATGGTGTGCTGAATCGCTCAACAGTTCGCATTGACATTGAAGACAATGGCCCCGGTGTTCCAGAGAGCATCTTGGAGTCCGTTTTCTATCCGCTAGTCACTGGCCGTGCCAAAGGCACAGGACTGGGTCTCAGTATCGCTCAGAATATTATGCATCAACATAACGGAATGATTGAGTGTCAATCAGTTCCAGGAAAAACCGTATTTAGCCTATATCTACCTTGGGAGTTAAACCATGTCACGAAATAAAATTTGGGTAATAGATGACGATCGTGCCATGCGTTGGGTACTGGAAAAAACCTTTAAAGAAGAGGGTTTTGATGTCACCAACTTTGAAGAGGCACAGACTGCGCTTGAGCGTTTACATGATGATGCGCCCGATGTAATTTTAACCGATATCCGTATGCCAGGGATTGATGGTTTAACCTTCTTATCTAAAGTTAAAAATACGCATCCAGATCTGCCTGTCATCATCATGACCGCACACTCTGACTTAGAGTCAGCTGTTTCGAGTTATCAAACAGGTGCTTTTGAGTATTTACCGAAACCATTCGATATCGATGAAGCATTGGCTTTGGTTAATCGTGCGATTTTGCATATCAATAAATTGCAACAACAAGAAGCAACCAAAACTGCTTCACCATTGCAATCGACCGAAATTATTGGTGAATCACCTGCAATGCAGGAAGTATTCCGTGCAATTGGTCGCTTATCACAATCACACATTACTGTATTGATTAATGGTGAATCTGGTACAGGTAAAGAGCTGGTTGCCCATGCACTGCATAAACACTCACCTCGTCGCGCCAAACCTTTTATCGCATTAAACATGGCAGCCATTCCAAAAGACTTGATTGAAACCGAGTTATTTGGTCATGAAAAAGGCGCATTTACTGGTGCAAACACACAGCATCAAGGCCGTTTTGAACAAGCCAATGGCGGTACTTTATTTCTTGATGAAATCGGTGATATGCCATTTGAAACACAAACACGTTTGCTTCGTGTTTTAGCAGATGGTGAGTTCTACCGTGTCGGTGGTCATATCCCAGTCAAGGTTGATGTACGTATCGTGGCTGCAACCCATCAAGATTTGGAAAAACTGGTGAATGAAGGACGTTTCCGTGAAGACTTATATCACCGTCTAAACGTCATTCGTATTCATATTCCAAAGCTATCTCATCGTAGCGAAGACATTCCGATGTTAGCGCAGCATTTCTTGGCACGTGCAGGCAAAGAACTTGGAGTCAGTCCTAAAATCTTACGCACTGAAACCACAGACTATATGCAACAACTGCCTTGGCCGGGTAATGTGCGTCAGCTGGAAAATACTTGTCGCTGGTTAACAGTGATGATCACAGGTCGTGAAGTCTACCCAGAAGATCTGCCTGCTGAGCTTAAGCAAGCCTCTGTGCATAAGAACAATGATGCTCAAGCTGCGTCTAATACCAGCCCTGCTTTGGTTGAACGCATTGCCGTTCATCATTGGGATGAGTTATTGGCACAATGGGCGATCCAAAAGCTTAAAAATGGTGAAATGAAGCTTTTAGACATCGCAACGCCTATGTTTGAGCGCACGCTGATTAATGCCGCGCTACAACAAACGCGTGGACGTAAACGCCATGCCGCTGAGCTTTTAGGTTGGGGTCGTAATACCCTTACCCGCAAACTCAAAGAGCTCGGTATGGATTCTACCGATGATGATGATGACGAAGAAATTCGTTCTGCTTAATTAAAAGACTATAAAAAAGCGAGTACACGTTACTCGCTTTTTTATTTGAATTGAGAAATTTTGGAACACTCATCAATTCCATAACCATACAATGGATATGGTTTTTGTTATACTAGAATCACCCCAACCACCCCAAAGTAGATAATGTCTGATATTTGCTATCCAAGCTGTGCTAAACCTCAAACTCGCCGCGGAGAAGAACGTCGTCTCGCACTATTATTGTGCGCAACCGATTTATTCCTAGAAAAAGGTTATGAGGCAGTCTCTTTGGATGATATCGTCAACCATGCAGGTGGTTCAAAAACATCTATTTATAAATATTTTGGCAATAAAGAAGGCCTATTTACTGCAATTTGTGATTATCGTAGAGAAGTTTTCTTTAAAGGCGTTTGTTTTCCTTATACACCTGAAAAACCTGATTTAAGAAGTTATCTCACACAAACCCTGCAACGTTTTTATCACCACATTATTCAACCTGAAAATATTGCCTTCATGCGGATGTTTACCGAGCAAACCCAAAAAGATGCACAGCTCGCGCATTATTTTTATGATCAATGTGCACTCAACATTCAAAATACCATTGCTTTTGCACTAGAGCATGCCCATAACAGCGGTGAGATTTATTGTACGAAACCCCAATTCTCCTCAACCATGTATTTTGGCATTTTACGTGATGTCGAGTGGCGTAATCTAATGGGTTTAGATGTACCAGCAGATGATGCTGAAATCATTGATTATATTAACTATTCTGTAGATTTATTTTTAAAAGCCCACCAAAAGGTCTAATTCTTTTGCTTTTTTTTGCGCGTATAGTATAGTATTCAATTCCTTTTTTTTCACACCCATTAATCATCACTTAATTATTGTTTTTATTCAATAATTATTGGGGGAGCAAATATGGCGCTTCGGCATTTTCTTACTTTACGAGACCTATCCTCTTTAGAATTGCAGCGTATTTTAGATCGCGCACAAGAACTTAAACGCATGCAACATAGCAATACGGTCTATCAACCTTTTGCTGGTAAAGTTTTGGGAATGATTTTCGAGAAATCGAGCACACGTACGCGTATTTCTTTTGAAGCAGGTATTTGCCAGTTTGGTGGTAACGCAATTTTTCTTTCACCACGCGACACGCAATTAGGGCGTGGTGAACCGATTGAAGATTCTGCACGTGTCATTTCGAGCATGCTCGATATCGTCATGATTCGTACTTTCGGTCACGATATTGTAGAGCGTTTTGCATCTTACTCGACGGTACCGGTCATCAATGGTCTGACTGATGATCACCACCCTTGTCAGTTGCTTGCTGATTTGCAAACCTTCCAAGAACACCGAGGCAGCATTGAAGGTAAAACCGTTGCATGGATTGGTGACGGTAACAATATGTGTAACTCATATATTGAAGCGGCACATATGATGGGCTTTAAGCTTAAAATCGCATCACCTGAAGGTTATGAACCACAAGCAAGATTCCTCACTGAGTTTGCTGATTGCGTAGAAGTCTTCAATAAAGCTGAAGATGCAGCTGTCAATGCAGATCTCATCGTGACGGATGTTTGGGCTAGCATGGGTCAGGAAGAAGAACAGAAGTTACGTGAAAAAGCATTCTCAGATTTCCAAGTTAATGAAAAACTTATGGACTTGGCACACCCTGATTGCTTATTCATGCACTGCTTGCCTGCGCACCGTGGTGAAGAGATTTCAGAAAATATGTTAGACCACAAAAATGCTGTGGTTTGGGACGAAGCAGAAAACCGTTTGCATGCTCAAAAAGCGTTGATGGAATTCTTACTGAATGAGAATCTGAAAAAAGACTAAGTTTTAAAAAACAGCATCATTCGATGCTGTTTTTATTTGTGTGTTCTAAATTGAACACCCGAATAAAAACACTTATAGTAAGACAAGCCCATTAGATTAAGTTTCTCATGATATGAGAACTTCACTCAACACACAGCGGATGTTATGACTTCACTCGAACAAGCCTTATCTCAAATACCAAGCTTTTCTTTGGTGCATGAGCATCTGTTTAGCTCTGCTCAACCGACTGCTGAGCAACTGCAACAGATCAAAGAATATGGTTGCAGTACTGTCATTAATCTTGCGACCAGCAAATCAGATAACCATCTATCTGAGCAAGATCAAATTTGTTTAGACTTGGGATTAAACTACATTCATATTCCAATCGGCTGGGATGTACCTTGCTCTGAACAATGTCTTTTTGTTTTAGATCTCATTGATCATCTAGTTCAAAATGAAATTATTTGGCTACATTGCGACGATAATATGCGTGTCAGTAGTTTGATGTATCTCTATCGCCAATTCTATATGAATATCGACCTACCAACCGCCCAAGAACTTTTACACCAAATTTGGGAACCGAACGAAACTTGGACAGGCTTAATTCATAGCATTACTTTACAACTGCAAGGTCGTAAAGCAACACAAGAACTTGAACAGTCATTAATAAACAGCAATCATTTTGCTTGATGCGAAATTAACACCGTTGCCGTTGCCAAGATCCCTTCTTGGCGACCAGTAAATCCTAATTTTTCAGTTGTTGTGGCTTTAATGCTAATTTGAGTCACATCCACATCTAATACATCCGCAATACTTTGACGCATTTCTAAATTATGCTTCGCTAATTTAGGGCGTTCACAAGCCACCGTAATGTCTGCATTATTCAGCTGATAGCCACGATCTAAAATCAATTGATAGACATGTTTGAGTAACAAACGACTATCTGCACCTTTGTATTCAGGGTCTGTATCTGGAAAATGCTGACCAATATCACCGAGTGCTAACGCGCCCAACAAGGCATCACTCAGCGCATGTAATACCACATCCCCATCCGAATGTGCCTTTAAACCATGCGTATGTGGAATTTGGACACCTGCCAAAGTAACAAAATCACCTCCTTCGAACGCATGCACATCCATCCCTTGTCCAATCCGAATTTGAGCAACCATATGATTTTCCTTTTACAATATACCGAACAAATCTTGTATTCAGGCTTTCTATTTCGCTATAGTACGTTGAGCAAATTAGACTGAAAGTATAAGTGATTATGCTGTTTAACACTGTAAGAAATCAATTAAAGAAATCTGGCTACATCATCACATTGAGTTGTTTTTGCTCAACATTTGCCTATGCGGAATCAATTGACTGTACAAGCAAGGATTTGGAAGCGCAAAAAATCTGCTCTAAGCAATATAAAGAGCAGCGTCTGAAGCTCAACGCCAAATTTTTAACCGCTTATTTGGTGACCGATGCCCCATTACAGTTATTACATGACACCCAAACTCTGTGGCTGAATCAAGTACAGCAGTGCAAAAGCAAAAGCTGTTATCAGCAGCAATTTGATGCACGTTTGGATGATTTGAATTTTTATACCTCAATGAACCAAACCTTGACACAGCATTATTTGAAATATGAGCACGGTAAACTAGCAGCTCAACCTGTGCATTTACAGATCCATCAATTGGATAAGGATAAACTCAAAATAGAAGGCACTGCATACCGCAATCCCAATAATCGTCTAGAAACTCAAACCTTGTCTTTATTGGCATATAGTACGCCTGAACAAAAAGACCAAATCATTGATAATGAAAAAAAATGCCAATATCAGTTTGATTTTCAAAAAACCTTATTGATTATTAAATCTGCACAAAAAGATTGTGGCAGATTTACAGGTATCTACCGCCTCTACGATTAATGCTCTTAACATTTAAAAGCCGATGTTTTCACATCGGCTTTTTTGATTCAGCTTGGGAATTTTTCTGCAATCTCTTGGCTAATCAATACCGCTGTTGCCGCAGACAAAGTCCAGCCCAAATGTCCATGTCCAGTGTTATAAAACACTCGTGGTTGCTTACCCTGTTTTACCACAGGCAGCATGTTCGGCATCATTGGACGCAAACCTGCCCACGGCACAACATGCTCAGTTGAAATATCAAAGTTTTGGTTGACCCAATTAATTAAAGGCTGGATACGATCTGCACGAATATCTCGGTTATATCCATTAAACTCAGCGGTACCTGCAATACGTAAACGATCAGCACCGAGGCGAGAGGTCACAATCTTGGCACTTTCATCAAGTAAGCTCACCCACGGCGCATTTTTTACACTACGCTCATCTTTCAGCTGCACGGTAATTGAATAGCCTTTGACAGGATAAACATTCACACTATCACCGAGCATATCGGCTAATTGGTAACTTCCTACACCACCACAAACCAAAACTAAATCGGCAATAATTTCAGTGATTCCATCCGAGCTTGGATTAACATTTTCGGAACTGTTTTTGCAGTGGACAACCGCTTTGTCTTGCGTAAATTTGACATCAACAACATCTAAGCCAAAACGATATTTCACACCATTTTGCTGAGTTTTTTCAGCCAAGCCAACAGAGAATTTATGAATATCTCCTGTTGCATCCCCAGCCGTGTAATACCCCCCAAAATAATCACCTGTTAGTGTGGGTTCAATGGCTCTCATTTCGTCAGGTGTAATCGCATTTCGTTCAAGCTTTCCTTCAACCAACACATCATTGACCTTTTTGGCAATCTCATAGTCTTCCTTGGTGTGATACATATGTAAAATGCCGCGCTTTTCCAAATCAAACGAGATACTTTCTTTTTCTGCAATCTCAAACAAGCGTTGTCTCGCCAAAAGCGCCAAACGTACGGTCTCAATGGTATTGGCTTTATAGTTTTTAATATGCGTTAAGAACTCAATCAACCAGCGATATTTATGTGCACTAAAGGATGGATTGAGCAATAAAGGTGCATCCTTTTTACTCATCCATTTAATACCTTTAAGTACGGTTGCCTTTTGATTCCAAACCTCGGCGTTACAGGCAGACAACTGCCCGCCATTGGCAAAAGACGTTTCCATGGCTGGAAAGAGATGACGATCAATCACCGTCACCTCATAGCCTAATTTATTTAATTCATAGGCAGACGTTACACCCGTAATCCCCGCACCAATGACAACAACATGTGGCATAGCAAACTCCTAGAAATGCATAACATTTCTCAATGCATAGCCCCATCTGTCATGGTACCTGAGAGTTTTGGCAGATGATTACCAATTAATCATTAAGCCTTCCCCTTCGGTGAGTGTTTATCATAGAAGAAAAATATTGTTAATTTCTACAAGTTGAGCACTGCTCTCCAGATTGTATTTCTATTATTACAGTCCTTCTGCCTGAGAGTTTCCGGGGTCGTTGCTCCTTCGGCGAGTTCATTGAAGAACTTCTCTCCCGCAATAATATTTATATCCTTATAAGCAATATATATGCCGCCTAAAAATACCGACACTAAATTCTTGTAATTGTTTGTAGGTGAAGAAGTGTTCTATTTCAAGTTACTTAAGCAATAAAAAAGCAGACTCAAAGTCTGCTTGCAAATATTAAAATTTACATTGCAAAATTTGCTCAGAAAACTGTCCTTTCCAAAGTTCACGCAATGTTGGTAAATAGAATTTTTCCCCAATCATCACCAACTCTGCATCAATCAGCGCATGAATTTCATGCATCAACACATAATCCAAAGCAATAAGTGATAATTGCGGCTGACTTTGGGTAATTTGCTTACGTCTAACTTGTGCTTTTTTTACTAGTTCATTGGCAAAGTTTTTGTCTTTATAGGTGGTGATCGCACTTAAACGCAGCTCGATAATTCCCCAACCTTCCAATAATTTTTTAAATGTCTCAAAGTCTTTTGATGTTGCTTCCCATGTTACATTTTCTAAATTACTGTCCTCAGGTAGTACGGGCAATAATAAATCTGCAGTGCTCGGAAAGATTTTCTTTAAATTCAACAGAAACTTAACAGGATTTTCATTAGGAAGATCAGAAAATTGGATGTTGGTTTGGGTATCTGTTAAATAAATATTCAGCATAATGAAGCAACAATCAGGTAAATCAAAACTATATTGTACGCAGTTCACTTTATAAAAACTACTCATAAAAAATCCCTCTATCAACAGAAGGATTTTTTACTTCATCTATAAAGCTTACTTACTATTCGGTGACACCATATTTTCAGGCTTAACCACTTCATCAAATTGTTCAGCAGTCACTAAACCCAGTTCAACCGCGACTTGCTTTAAGGTTTTATTTTCCTTATAAGCCGTTTTCGCAACTTTGGCAGAGTTTTCATAGCCAATCACAGGATTCAATGCAGTGACCAACATCAATGAGTTATGTAAGAAGTGATCGATCTTGTCACGATTTGGCTCAATACCCACTGCACAGTGATCGTTAAAGCTATTGCATGCATCGCCCAACAACTGAATCGATTGCAGTAAGTTATAAGCAATCACGGGCATAAATACATTGAGCTCAAAGTTACCAGATGCACCTGCAACATTAATAGTTGTGTCATTTCCCAAAACTTGAGCAACAACCATCGTCATCGCTTCACTTTGAGTCGGATTAACTTTACCTGGCATGATGCTTGAACCAGGTTCATTTTCCGGAATACGTATTTCACCGAATCCACAGCGTGGACCACTTGCCAGCCAACGAATATCGTTGGCAATTTTATTTAAGCTTACAGCAAGTGTTTTTAATGCACCTGATGCAAACACAGCAGCATCGCGCCCAGCCAATGCTTCAAATTTATTCGGTGCTGTCACGAATGGCAGACCAGTTAATTCAGCTAATTGCTCCGCTGCTTTAACCGCATAATCTGGATGTGCATTTAATCCAGTACCAACCGCTGTCCCACCCAAAGGCAATTCATATAAACCAGACAGTGCTTGCTGTAAACGCTTCAAGCCATGCTCTAATTGTGAAACATAACCACTAAATTCTTGGCCCAAAGTCAAAGGTGTCGCATCTTGTAAATGGGTACGGCCAATTTTGACGATATCATCAAATTCTTCTGACTTACGCTGTAATGTATGTTTTAGCTTCGCAACAGCTGGAATGAGTAATTCATTAATTTGAATACTTGCAGCCACATGGATTGCGGTTGGGAATGAGTCATTGGTTGATTGTGCGCGATTGACATGATCATTTGGATGAACTGGTTTTTGTGCACCCAATACTTGGCCTAATTTCTGATTGGCAATATTGGCAATCACTTCATTACAGTTCATATTGCTTTGCGTACCAGAACCAGTTTGCCAAACCACTAATGGAAATTGCGAATCCCATTGTCCAGCAATCACTTCTTCAGCAGCACCAACGATATATTGGCTTAAATCTTCAGGAAGTTGTTTTAATTCAGCATTGGTAATAGCAGCAGCTTTTTTCACCAAACCCATTGCTCGAATCATGGCACGTGGCAAGCGTTCTTGACCAATCTTAAAGTTTTGTAAACTTCGTTGCGTTTGCGCACCCCATAAGGCTTCATTCGGGACCTCAATGTCACCCATTGTGTCGTGTTCAATTCGCATTTGCATAAACAACCTCTACTCTATTTGGTTAAAGTTCTCACGGGCTGAAGCAAAGTGATGCTTTGGCTAGTTGCCGTTATCCTAATCAAAGCAGATATAATTGTAAATAAGAATCATTATCCTAATTACCTTTTAAGGTATTTAGATAAAAGCGCCATTCATCTTCAATCATCTGCGCTAAAGGTCGTTTAGGCGACCAGTTAAGAATTTTCTCTGCCTTATCAATGATTGCACCTAATTGGGCAATCTCATCATGCTGAAATACTGCGGGCTGAACATGCACTTTCGCCTGAGTCACTTTCTCAATTTCATTTAATAAGTTTTGAATCGAGGTCAGTTGTGAATGTGCAATATTAAATGACTCCATACAGTTGTTCTGGGAACTTATCCAATTTAGGGTCATTAAAATGGCATCACATGCATCTAAAACATGCAGAAAGCTTCTTTCAACAGTTCCATCAATAGTCGGAGCCTGATTCTGCAATTCAATACATTCACGCTGCATAGCGGCAACTTGTAAAGCCAATGGCACGATATTCTTAGGCAGTTGAGTAACAAATTCGCCTAATACACCATGCTCAAATGCACCAACAATGTTGGACAACCGCAAATTTACAATCCTCCACTCGGGATCCACACGATATGTATCTGCAATAATATCTTCAACCATTTGCTGAGATCGAACGTAAGGATTGGAGTATTTATAATTAAACTCAGTCTCTTCCTTAAGTTCAGCACTTGATTGGCCATAAACCGCTAAACTAGACAAATTGATTAACTGTCTGACTCCCATGCGTTGCATTGCTCTTAATAAGCTCATGATGCTGCTAACATTATCATTATAATATTCAAGAGGTTTTAGAGCCGATTCTTCTAATGATTTAAAACTGGCGGTATGGATAACAGTATCAATTGAATACTGCTCAAACACTTTATTCAGGGCTGGTGTATTACGAACATCAAGCTTCGCGAATGGGATATACATTCCTGAAATATATTCCAGACGTTCCAAGGTCTGCAAGGTGGAATTGGCTAAGTTATCTACAATGACAATCTCTTGCCCATGAGCCAATAAACTCAAAGCAATGTGTGAACCGATAAAGCCTAAACCACCTGTCACCAAAATCATTGTATACTTACCTTCCCTTAAATCTGTCCATCATCATTTTTGCCAATTATGACCATAGTGAATATTCCATGAGTACACTACTGCTAATTACTTCTGCGCCTACATCCATTATGGCTTGGCATGCTTTTGGTTTAGCTCAAGCTTTACAAAGTAAGCATGAAGAATTTCGTGTCTTCTTTTACCAAGATGGTGTTCAGGTCGCGAATGACTTACAGTGGTTTCCTGATGATCAACGCAATCTAAAACAAGAATGGCAAAAGCTTGGCATCCGACTCCCTGTCTGTGTCAGTGCTGCCCTTGCTCGGGGAATCACTGATGCGGACAATGCAAAACGTCATTCACTCCAACAGCACAACTTAGCCAATAGTTTTGAATTGGTTGGTCTCGGAGAGCTTGCTGACGCAGTGCAAAGCTGTTCTCGATTAATTCAATTTTAATTAAAGTTCTTTACTAGAGTGTTGCTTTGAAAAGGTAAATTGTGTGAAATCTGTACTCGTCATCCTAACGCAACCTAACTTAACAAGTTTGCAAGTCAATGAAAGCTTGTCCGCAACTATGGTTTTAGCAACCTTTGGTATTTCTGTCAAAGTATTATTAAAGTCTGCGGCTCTTAGCTTATTAAACAATAATTTAGAATTTGATCAATTTAAACACGAGTTCAAAATTGCAGCCAATATGGTCGAAAGTTTCGAGTTCTACGATTTAACTCCAATTCTAATTGAATCTAAAAATCAAGAACTTAGCATAGTTAAAAATACCGATCAGGACATTGAATTTATTGATATGAATCCTGAGTTTATTCAATCATTTGATCATATTCTGTATTGGTAAGGTGTCTCGCTATGGAAAAAACAACACTCATTTTAGTTCAATCTACAGCTGATCTGATTTGGTCTGAGCTAGCAAAAATGGCACAATCTGATGACTGTATCGTAATTATGGGTGAAGCAGCGATTCATGTACCGACATCCCTTACCAAGGTTTATCACAACATTTATTGTTTAACCAATGAATACAGTCTTCTTCCCGATGAAGTTAAAGATCAGATTCAAGCAATTAACTATACGCAATTTGCAGATTTAGTCTTAAAATTTAAGCGTTGTATTTCATTGAAATAATATTTATTCGGTTCATCTAAAATTTTGTTAGGCTATTTTATGCAGTTAGAGTTAGACCAAGACGGCCATTTGGTTGATTACACCATTTGGAATCAAGATGTTGCTCAGGAGTTAGCAAATTCTCTAGATTTACAGTTAACAGATTGGCATTTTGAAATTCTGCATGCTGTCCGCCAGTTTTACCAACAGTTTGGACATTCACCAGCAACACGGCCACTGATTAAGTTTTTAATGAAAACCGTTAGTCCTGAAATTGATAATGCAACATTGCAGCAGAAATTTAATACAGGTTTAGTCGCTCGCCATTTAAGTCGTTTAGCTGGCGTACCTAAACCAGCAAATTGTTTATAATTTTTTATTTACGCAAATTTCTTGGCACAAGCAACACAGGCAATCACTGCAATTGTGACGCCAAACATGGCTGGGCTTACTTGTTCATGTAATAAGACTGCGGCAATCGCCAAACCAAAGATTGGTTGCAATAGCTGGAGTTGCCCAACTGTTGCAATCCCGCCTTGTGCCAAGCCCTTATACCAAAAGAAAAAACCAATCAGCATACTAAATAAAGACACATAAGCCAGACCAAGTTTTGCCGATGTTGAAATTTGATCAAAGCTCACAGGCATATATAGATATGAAATGAGCAGCATGATCGGCAATGTAATAATCAATGCCCAGCAAATCACCTGCCAACCTCCCAAATGCTTGGAGAGTTTTCCACCTTCGGCATAACCAAAACCACAGAATATAATGGCCAATAACATGAAAATATCACCATAGTTAAAGGCCCAACTCCCCGTTTGGACTAACATATACCCAAAAACCAGTGAAGCACCTAAAACTGCGAATAACCAAAAAACTGAATTCGGTCTTTCTCCACCTCGTAGCACACCAAAAATAGCAGTCGCCAAAGGCAATAAACCGACAAAGACAATAGTGTGTGCAGCACTGACATATTGAAGTGCTAAGGCTGTAAATAGCGGAAAGCCAACTACAACCCCTATCGCAACATAAAATAAGGGCAACCAATCTTTTCTCGTTGGTAATTGCTGACGTGATAATAGAATCAAAGCCAAACCAAGAAGACCCGCTATTGCGGCACGAGCAGCAGTTAAAAAGGTAGGGCTGAAATCCATAACCGCAACGCGTGTGGCTGGTAGTGAACCGGCAAAAATAATCACACCGATCAAACCATTCATCCAACCACTACTGAAAGTTTTCATTTAAATTCTCCAAATCTATATGAAGAATTTAAACTGTGCTATGGTTTAAGCACCATACACAGTACAGTACAATTCTAAATAACTGTATTGGCTTACTAACCCATACAGTTTAAAGATAGATCGAGATGAAAAGTACAAAAATTGATTTCGTGATCCAGCACATTCATGAACAAATCAAAACCCGCTCTTTACTGCCAGGTTCTCGTCTACCTTCAGTTCGCGCTTTAGCTGGCTTGCTGCATTTATCTATTTCAACCATTGTTGAAGCTTATGAACGTCTTGCCTCTCAAGGGATTATTGAAGCCAAAACAGGTTCGGGCTTTTTTGTTGCAGGACCACTTGCACCCTTGTCTATCTCTGAAATCCACCCAAAGATTGATCGCAGTATTGATCCACTCTGGATTTCTAGACAAGCCTTGGAAGCAAAGCCAGATGTTTTAAAACCAGGATGTGGTTGGTTACCTGATGACTGGATGCCACACGAAAATATCCGCAAAGCCATTCGCAAGGTATCTAAAGCCCCTTCCAACATTTTGACTGATTACTCAACACCTTTAGGACTAGCACCTCTACGTGAATTACTTTCAAGAAGAATCTTGAGCAAAGGCATTGAAGCGCGTCCAAATCAGATCTTATTGACAGATTCAGGTACGCAGGCGATCGATTTAATTTGTCGTTATTTTCTTAAACCGAACGATGTGGTTCTGGTTGATGATCCATGTTATTTCAACTTTCATGCCCTACTCAAAGTTCATCAGATACAAATCATCGGTGTCCCTTATACGCCGACTGGACCTGATCTTGAAGCATTTTCGCAGGCGATCCAAAACTACAATCCACGCCTCTACATTACCAACTCAGGCATTCATAACCCGACTGGTGCTGTGTTAACGGCATCAACGGCTTATCAGGTGTTAAAACTGGTTGAGCAATCTAATTTGATCGTGATTGAAGATGATATTTTTGCAGATTTAGAACTGCATAGTGCCCCGCGTCTCGCAGCTTTGGATGGTTTATCTCGTGTCATTCACATCGGCAGTTTTTCTAAAACTTTATCTGGCTCAGTCCGTACAGGATATATTGCAACCAAAACAGAATGGATTGAGGATTTAACGGATATCAAAATCGCGACTTGCTTTGGAGGGAGTAATTTATCTTCAGAAATTTTGTATGCTGCATTAACTGATGGAAATTATCGTAAATACCTAGAAGAATTGAAAGTCCGTTTATCTAAAGCAATGGATGCAACAATCAAACAACTTGAAAAGCTGGAAATCAAAATCTGGGTTAAGCCCACTGCTGGGGTATTTGTATGGTGTGAATTACCGCACCACTTCGATACAGCGCGTATTGCACAACGCTGCTTAGACAATGGCGTGATTTTGGCGCCAGGAAATGCATTTAGCCAGAGCCAAAATTTCAAAAACTTTATTCGTTTTAATGTAGCGCAATCACTGCAACCCAAAGTTTTTGAGGTTCTATCTCATGCCATTCAACAAGAGACAGAACAACAAAATTTATAACTCAGGCACTTTGCTTTTTTTGCTCGATAAAAGCGAAATAACCGGGCCCAGCCGCGACACGAACATCTTTGGCTTTGATTGGTTCATCACACTCAGAACACACCACTTTGGGATTGATTTTCCGACCACAACTTTTATGGGTAAATTCAACAGGTTTACCTAGTCCTAAATCCATCCATTTATCGGCCCATTGCACCATTGAGAGAATGATTGGATAGAGATCTAAACCTTTATCGGTCAGTTGATATTCAAAACGCTCCTGACGATCAACATACGGCACTTTAGTCAAAATTCCATGCTCAACCAAACGCTTTAAACGCTCTGAAAGTACATGGCGTGTAAGCCCTAAACTACGCTGAAAATCATCAAAACGGCGTATACCCATAAATGCGTTACGTAAGATGAGCATTGTCCAACGATCACCTAATACTGAAAGCGTCCTCGCCACTGAACATGGCTGGTCGCCAATTTCGTCCCATTTCATTATTATCACCTAGTCATTTTTTTAAAGTTTTATTTAAAAGACATCTATGTCTTGAACCGTCATGTTTAGAACCTAAACAATATAAAATATACACTAAACTACCTTATCCATCAGATGCAATATTGGCACTTGGCTAAAAATACCAATATTCAGTCATTTTACATAAATTCATCAAAACAATTTAGTTGTAAATGAATAGCCCAGAAAGGATTTGTCCTGCTTCCAATTTTGTATTGGCTGGGATACGTACCAGACTATCTGCTTGCATTAAATTGCTCAGCATATGCGATTGCTGCTTCGCCAAGCTTTGTAGCTTGAGCTGCCCTTGATCAAAATAAGCCTGCATTCTTAAGAAACGTTCACGTGCATCCGATTTTAAATCATGGGTCAGTACGCCACTCAACCACTGCAAAGGTTGGCGTTGGTTCTGCAAGGCATCAAGCAAAGCTTTGCCATAGACTTGCATACACACATACACGGCGGCAGGATTACCGGGTAAGCCTAACAAATAGCAACGATGATCTTGCTGTGTGTATTCGGCAAAGAATAATGGCTTGCCGGGTTTTTGTTTTACCTTCCAAAAGATTTGCTCAAAACCTGTTTCAAATGCACATGGACGAACAAAATCATAATCACCGACGGAAACACCACCCGTGGTTATGATCAGATCATATTGTTGTTTTAAGCGCTCAAAACACTGCGTCACCTCAGCAGCTTGATCTGCGATATGTAAGATTTCCGCATCTATGCCATAGTCTTGCAACCAAGCTTTCAGTAATGGGCCATTGGCATCAAAAACTTTCCCTGCCTGCAAGTCCTCAGGGGTTTCAGCAACTTCATCCCCTGTAATGACCACAACCACTTTAGGTAATTGAAAAACATCAATACTTTGCACACCCGCCATACTTAGGGCTGCCAGTGCACCAATATTGATTCTTTGTCCAACATCCGCCAATTGCTGCCCCCGTTGCACTTCCTCACCGACAAAACGAATATCCGCTTGAGGCTGAATGTGTTCAGTCAAGCGAATGGTTTGATTGGCTTCAACGACGACAATTTCTTGTCGAGCAACATGCGTTGTGCCCTCAGGTGTTTTCCCGCCTGTAAAAATACGAATCGCTTGCCCATCTTTGAGCTGATATTCAGATTCACTACCCGCTTTAATTTCACCAATCACGTCAAAGACTGCATCTTGCAGTTGATCAGCAGCACTATTCAGTGCATAACCATCGACGGCACTTTGTGAAAAACTCGGTAGATCCACATTTGAACAGACAGCTTTGGCTAAATAGCGATTCAGACCATCGGATAAAGCCAATGTCTCAACTTTTAAAGCTTTCGGTTGGGTTTGCACCAACGCTAATGCCTCATCAATACTGATCAAGCCTTTTTCAGCACCACACCCTGACATTATTCATAACCTCCCGGATGTGGTAAATCACGACAGACATCAAAAATATGAACTAAGGCTGGTAGGATTGCCGCCATCGATTCGCTCGCACCACCACGGCTTCCCGGTAAGGTCACCAGCAATGAACGGTCAATAAAGCCTGCAACACCGCGTGACATGGCTGCATATGGCGTGCGTTTTTGTCCAAATGAACGTGCCGCTTCCATTAAGCCGTCGAGTTTGCGTTCTAATAGTGGTTCCAGGGTATCCACAGTGATATCACGCTGACCAATACCAGTACCTCCGACCGTCATAATGCATGCATAAGATTTGGTCAGCTCTAAGACTAAATCTTTGAGCTGATCAGCTTCATCGGGCAAAATTTGATAATGAATCGGATCAAAGCCTGCTTCAGTCAAAGTCTCAACCACGGACTTACCTGCGGTATCGGGTTTACGTCCCGCTGCAACTGTATCTGACAGTACAATTACAGCCGCTGAAACAGGTTGGCGTAAAGTACGTTTAAAGTGTGATTTTCCACCCTTCTTCTTCAGCAATTTACACTGATCTAAACACAGCTCTTCTGGCTCACAATGCGGTTTAAGCATGTCATATAAGGTTAAGCCCGCTAAGCTCGCAGCCGTTAGAGCTTCCATTTCCACACCTGTTGGGCCAATGGTTTCAACTGTGGTCAGAATCACCACATGGTCGTCATGTAGATCATAATCGACATCGGCACGATAAATCGGTAATGGATGGCAGAGTGGAATCAGCTCATCGGTACGTTTAGCGGCTAAAATACCTGCGATACGTGCAGTTTTTAAAGCATCACCTTTTTCGGTATTACCGTCTCGCAATAACTGAATGCAATGTGCGGGTGCATGTAAAATCGCTTGCGCTTCTGCAACACGATAACTCTCGGGTTTCATCCCAACATTTTTCATTTTAACTTCCTGACGCTTTATTCGTGTGTATGCTCATGGCTACAATTTTCATGGTGATGCACGGGTAAATCCCTCTTTAATAAAGGGGGACTTAGGGGGGGGTCGCTTGAACATCATCGGTTTGATCTTTACGAATACAACAGCCTTCTACATATTGACTGGTGCCATCCATAAAAAACTCTTCTTTCCAGATCGGCACTTCATGTTTGACCCGCTCTACTGCCTCTTCACAGGCTTGAAAGGCTTCACGGCGATGTGCTGCATAGGCAATCGCGATAATCGCGGTTTCACTGACATCCAAGTAACCTATCCGATGCATGACACGTACATAAGAAACCTGATATTTATCTTTGATTTCCTGTTCAATTGCGCGAATCATCTTTTCTGCGACAGGCGTATAAGAGGTATATTTCAGTGCTTTAACCGCTTTTCCTTCGTGGTGATTACGCACAGTTCCAATAAAAATATCAACCCCACCGCATTCAGGAAATGATTGAATCGGATCAAAGTGATCGAGGCTTAAAGCCTGATCTTGGACGCGGGCAAATTCACGCATATTTATCCTCCCGCCACTGGTGACAACAAAACTAAAGTACAGGATGTTTCTAATGCGGTTTGACGTGTCACGATATCCTCACCAATCGCACAAGCACATTTTTCCATCGCTGGGCTGGCATCTGGATAAAGATTGGTAATATGTGACAGTACATCTTTGACCATTTGATCTTTTGCAAACTCAAATGCCAGCGCCTTGGGTAATAACCGTTCAATTGCGCCAAAGGCTTCTATTTTTATCTCAATGGTTTGCATATTTTCTCCAAACAACTTTCCTCACTAACCACCAAGCATATGCATACTAATTTTACGTGCTTGCTGATGTTGTATTGCCTGATAACCCTGCGCCTTATTCCAAATATAAGGCTTAATTTTTTGATCAAGTTGATGAAATGCTAACGGCTTGAGTTCAGCTTTTTGTTTGATTGCCTGTTGCAGATCAGGTTTTATATTTAGACCTTGTCTTGCAAATAAACAATTATATAACTCACCTTGAGCCGTCAATCGAATTCGGTCACAGTCCCCACAAAATGAATGGGTAATGGTTGAAATAATACCGAGTTTATATTGGCCATCAAGCTGATAAAGGCGTGCAGGTTCATGCTGTTGTTCTAAGACCTGAATATCATAATGCGCTGAGAGCTGCTTTAAGATTTCCGCTTCACTGACCACGGCTTGATCTGTCCAGTGCTGATCACCATCCAGCGGCATAAATTCGATAAAACGCAACGGAATATTATGCTGTTTGGCCCATTTCACCATCGGCACAATTTGGTCATCATTCTGACCTTGCATCAGTACACAATTAATTTTGAATGGCAGACCAACTTTTGTTGCGGCTTCAATACCAGCAAATACAGGGGCAAGCTCTTTTTTAGTCAGTTGTTTAAATTGAAGCGGATCAAGGCTATCCAAACTAATATTGAGATCATCCAAACCTGCCTGCTTCAATGGCTCAGCATACTTCGCCAAATAATGACCATTGGTTGTGATTGAAATACGTTTTAGCCCCAAAGCTCTTAAACTTTGCAAATCACGGATAAAATGCACCACACCTTGACGCATCAAAGGCTCACCACCGGTGATACGGATATTTTCAATGCCCTGTCCAACCATATATTGACAGAAAACAAACAATGCCTCGAAACTGAGTAGATCTTGTTTTTTCATCCATTCAGGATGTTCAGGCATACAGTAAATGCATTTGAAATTGCAACGGTCCGTCACGGAAATCCGTAACTTGCGCTTAATACGACCATACTGATCTTGTAAGATCGCTATACTCGTGTCGTCTATTTCATGCTTCATCATATGCACTCATATTGTGAATCTTTGAACTGGGTTTAGCACAAGTTCTGTGCGTCCTTGTTTTACTCATCACAGTGAATTGTTTTTATTACAGCAATAATTATTCCAGTTTTACCCTATCCGTGTTGCCGATGCTGCTTATTCAATAAAACAAGCAACTCTTTCAATCTATAAACAAAAATAGGTTTTGTCCTGAGTATTTTTGTTCAAATTACTTTGCACCATCCCATGGCATGTTTTATTTCATATGCAATAAGATGGTGCAAATATCTGATTAAATCAACCCACCGATCGTCTAAGTACTCAAGCGTTCCAATCGAACGGGTACATATTTATGATATGGCGTCTTTGACAGAGGATCACAATGCTGGGTAGAGGTTAGACGATTCAATTGCGGCCCTATTGGCTCGCCACCGCGATAACGTAAGCCATAACCATGTGGTAAAGACACCACGCCCTTGCGCATTCCTTCATCGAGTTCAACCGTGACCTGAATCTTGCCATGCTCAGAAATACATTGCAGCACATGACCTGTTTCAACGCCAAAACTCAATGCATCATCAGGATTCATTCTCAAGCGACCTTCGGCATCAACTTTACGCCATGCAGGATCACGATAAATTTGATTGGCGTTATAACTACGGCGCTCGCCTGCAAGCAAAATAAAGGGATAGGCATCGGTTAAGGTCAAAGACTGTTGTTTTAACTGTGCTAACTCGATAAACATTTCAGGAATTGCCAACCGAATTTTTTTGTCTTTATAAGCAATCAGGCTCCACACATCAGCATAGTCATGTTGCGACAACACCACACCCGACCGTCGCTGCAAAATGGTCTGGAATAACTTAACGCCTAGATTAAATCGATTACCTTCGTATCCTGCTTGCTTAACCGCTTTATAGTGCTGAACCGCATATTGCATACACAATGGAAGTAATAAGGCTGTAGAGGCTGCATCATTTGGCAAAGTCTTACCCAAGGTGCGATATACAATCGATGCCGCATAAGGAATTAGCTTTTTATTTTTCGCAAAGTTTGCACCAAGTGCAGCAAAATAAGCAAGATACGCGGTATTGGCCGAATCTTTTTCTGCAATTTTACTTAGGATAGGAAACTGTTTCGGCATCACTTGCATAGCTTCAAGCAAACGTGTGTAGATCTCGGCCTCAGGTAAACTATTGCCTTGGGCTTTGAAAAGTGGATGGCGTAAGTGAAAACCATTTTTAGGAAATTCCAAATTAAACCCTGTGAATTCCCACTTTTCAAATTGGCTATGTGCAGGTAACACATAATGCGCTAAACGTGCTGTTTCAGTCATTGCCACATCGACCACCACCAATAGCTCAAGCGACTGGAATGCTTGCTCATATGCTGCGGTATCTGGATAGGTCAACAAAGGATTACAGCTGTCCACAAACACCGCACGAATTCGCTTTTCCCCTGCTTTTAGAATTTCATCGGGCAAGATATTCGGTGGAAAGAAACCCGAAATCGGGAACATTTTATGATAAACCGTACGGCGATACTTTGGGTTGCGCTCATCAGTGTTGGTCAAAATCGGAATAAACATGGTATGTAGATTATTGCCACCCTGTTTACCAAAATTTCCTGTCAGCAAATATAAAAGCTTTTCCAAATAACCATTTAAAGTGGTGTTTAAGGTGTGTTGAATACCAAGGTCAATCCGGACACAAGCATGTTGCGCTTGAGCAAAATCGCGGACAATCTGGTATATCAGTTCAACTGAAACATCGGCTTTTTGAATATATTCGTCAATTGGAACAGCCAAGAAAGCTTGTTTAACCTGATCGAAACCATGGGTATGCTGCTGAATAAATTGTTGATCGTATAACCCTTCTTGCAGCATGATCGCGATCATAGCCGACATCAGATAAGCATCCGTACCTGGTTTTAATTGCACATGAATATCGGCTTGTTTAGCCGTTTCGGTCACGCGTGGATCAAACACCACCATGGTTCGGTTTGAATCTTTTTTGATATGTTTTAAGGTATCTCTGGCATTTGGAATACCGTGCGCCTGAAAAGGATTGGTTCCGATAAACAACACATAATCTGCATATTCCACATCTTCGGTGGTATGACAAGCTTGACTGCCAAACAGACGTCCATTCACCCAGAAATCACCTGTTTTTTCCTGCGCCAAAGAGTTGTAGGCATAGAAGCTTTTCATAGCGTAGAGCAACTGACGGCCATAGGCTGCACCCAAGTGATTGCCCTGTCCACCACCACCAACCGATGCAAATGCAGTTCCACCATGGGTATTTCGAATCTGTACAAGCTGCTCAGCAATTTCCTGAATAGCTTGATCCCAACTAATCTCTTGATAGGAACCATCTGACTGACGTTTTAACGGTGAAGTTAAACGATCAGCATGTTGTTGGTAATGCTGTAAACGTGCGGCTTTTTGACAGATATATCCCTGCGAGAAAGGATGATGTTCATCGCCTTTAATTTTCTTGAACTGATTGTCTTCAATTTCTACACTGAGTCCACAATTACGTGAACATAGAATACAAGCGGTTACATCCTGTTTGATTGCTGTGGCAGTCGTCATTTTTCTCACCTTATTATTTTATGAATATTGACCCATTAAACAGATTTGCCCTGCCGAGCCGACAACACGGACATACTTTTGCATCTGCTCAGTACAGGTTTCCACTCGATTATGTTCTGAAGGAAGTTTGACAGGTTTTAGGAATCGGACATCGATTTGCTGAATTGGTTCTGGCAGTAATTCAAAACTACGTGCGAATACGCCAAAGCCATGCAGCACTTTTTGACCAAAGCTTGATAATTTAGCTAATGGTGTAATCCAATGAATCGGATTAAAGTCACCTGTTAATAAGGCAAACTTAAAACCATCATCTGCTGTCGCAGACCATTCACCTAAATGCTGCCAAGTTTTATGATCTACTGTTTCTACACGTTTAGTTTTCTCAAAATGCGGCAGAATAAATGCCATATGCAGCACTGTTTCGACTAACTCAGGTTGTGTGATTATACCTGTGGTAATTTGCACAGAAACACGTGCTAGTCCATTACGTTCATCGACATTGGCAATCTTGGCTTGGATCAGCAACTTTTGATCTCGTGGAAGCTTGCCATGAATTTTCAGGCTGACGCCTTGATTGATGACTTGACTCAATGGGTAATGAGTTTGGAGCAATAATCGTGTTGCAAATGACAGTCCCCATTGTGACACCATATGTGGTGGGATGGTGTCTTGATATTTAGTCAGTTCAGCACCACTCCAACGTACATAATGGTCTATCAATTCAAGGCTTGGTGGGTCAATCACTTCATTCATCGATGCTAATGAGTGCCAATCGGCTTGTTGCGTGTGCTTATGCTTTTTGAGACTACGCAAACAGATTTTCCCAAGCCCTGTTAAAGTTGCCTGATGTTCAAATAAAAATTGCAATGGAATCTGTTGGTAACGAATCGCAAACATATGAAACTCCTGTTCCTTTTATTTTTCTCAGTTTCAAACCATAGCTGGGTTAATTCGAGTCTTGATTAGACAAGCCTGACATGGTCGAAAATCAATTAAGTTCCAAAATAGAACTCATTTTAATAAAGGTCAAGTGCACCCATCATAAATTTAACAATAAATAGATGCCTAGAACTTCTATTCCGTTGTTAGCTAGATCTATTGAAAAAGCAATTTGATAAAGAAAACTGATATGCCTTCTCTTTAATTCCCTTAATCGCTAATATATCTTTTTTAGCCAAAATATATTCAAAAAATGAAAAAGGGATTTAGCGTTCATAAATATGTTGTTTTGAATAATAGAAAGGGATTCTATTTATGGGCGATGAAAAATGATCAACTAGCACTGTATGAGTCAATTTCAAAAGATTGGGTCGTACTCGAAAATTTTTCAGGAGAACGCATCCCACTTGAAATTGTAAGCCAAGAAATTAAAACCATTGTTACTCTTGCTAATGAGCCAAACTTAGGTCTGAAAGTCATCGATAGTGGTGATATTAAGCTCTCACCTTTTTATAAAATCGTCACACTTTCTTTAGGGCCAGCTTTAAATAAAAATATTCCTTTACCTAGTGCTTTTTTAATACGACTAATTGTTCATTATTTCAAAATCTTGACCGAAGTTGTCGATATTGATCTACAAGAAACAGGACATAGTATTCACATTATTTTTAGACCAAACCTCCCCGAGCTTTTCAGTTACCACCAAGTTGAAGGCGCAATGCTTGCCGTTACACGCATGATCGCCCATTTACAAAACCATTGGCCGAATCAAATTGAGTTTGAGCATAAGCCTGATCTTATTGATCTTGGAATTTATTTAAAAACATTTAGGACTTATCCACTTTTTGAGCAAGCAAATAATCAATTAATCTACAATTGCACTGAATATACAGCCTTAGATGCAACCATCTTAATCAATCCGTTCATCAATTCTATTGAAAAACAATTTCCTGAAATCTCTTATAAAGAGAAAATAAACCTCGTCATTTGTACGACACTAGGTTTCCTGAATCCGAACATAAAAACCATAGCAAACTCATTGAGTATGAGTGTTAAAACCTTACAAAGGCGATTAAACAGTGAAAATACGACCTTCAATGATATCTTGCTCGAGGTCCGTAAAAAGCGAGTGATTGAATATCTTGTAGTACAACAATTTACCTCACAGCAAATCAGTGCACTATTGGGTTATAAGGCAAAAAGCCAATTTTTAAGAGCATTTCAAGTCTGGTTTGGAATGACTCCAAAACAATATAGGGCGAGGCTATGTAACCCCACCCCATAATTCGTTTTTTTATCGCATCAGAAATTTAATTTTTGATACGGATTACAACCCAGTGCTTCGAATTCTGCTTGAGTGTAATATTGTGCCTGCGGTAAATATTCACCCATGATTGCCTGCTCATCTCCAGGTGTTTGAGTATTTTGAACTGCATTGTGAAAATGACTTGATGACAACATATTGCGAACAATCACTCGGGCATCATTTTTATGATCCGTATGACCTTGAACTATAGAAAAACCATCACCATTCTCAGGCCATTTTAAGAATTCAACACCACATGCTTTTGTTGCATTACTTGGACGATCACGTTCTAAACCCGTCACAATAGTATATTTACCATCAGGATTAATCGTAATATTTTCATCATACAAACAATCTGTTACTTTCTGCGAATAGAACTCATTCTGACACATCGACCAATAACGAAGCTGCGTATTTTTACTATCAAAACGTTCCTCTCCATTTAATGTCTTTGGTACAGTAGGAATTTTACCGCGAATGACAACAATCGGTTTAATACTACGATCTAAGAAAGTGGCGATATATTGATTATCAAGATTTGCATAAAAAGCTACTCTACGAACAGGGTTGGTATCACAAATACCGTAAAAGTCACACTGCAAGGTATATGCCATATTATAACTTGATCGCCAAATTGGAATTTCTTTCGCAGGGTTGTTCTTTCTGGCTTGAGCATAGGTATCTGCTGGAACCAGCGGAATAATGAGTATTTTATTCTCGGTATTTAATGCCATACATGCAGCTTCACCATTTAGGACTTGCCCTTGTCTGGTGGTAAGTTCAATTTTAGGTAAACTCACTCCACCGAGAAGATCTTTCCCTTTGTTGGGTACATATACACGATATGCTAGCACTGCCGCCTCACCGTCTTTTGCTGCATCATAAAGTGTATTGGCTGTTCGAGTTGTGGGTACATCACCTGCAGCAATAGTTAAAGTATATGCGCGATTTGGACTATTTCTGATATTCCCATCAACAAATGGATTTACTGCATTTTTATTTGGAATAATGCTGCTATCGCTAATCGCATCGGCTGGTGATGCATCTGTTTTATAGCTGTTAATCGACATATATCGTGCATAAGGGAAATCGCCTTTGATTCTAAGCGTGGCACCTTCAGGTAGGGTGTATTTTGCACTCCAATAGCTGCTTCCCGTATCAGGATAAGCAAAATTCGTTTCAGGATTTTCTATGACATAAGGTCCTTGCCAAAAACAGTCACTTGTTTCTGCAACTGGTGGCGTGACCAATCCAACTTCTTCATTTGAGTTATTTCCACAAGCACTTAAACCAAATGTCATCAAACTAAGGCATGCAATAAAATTAATGGTCTTAAACATATGTCCTCCTAACATTTTGCTATCGACCTAAGCAATGATAAAGCGGCACATTTTGTAGATAAGACGTTATTGACGACACTTTTCCTTGTTAAGGTCGCATTTAACGACAAAATAATAAGGCTTAAACATTTTTAGATATTTTGAGGGAGCAAATGAGAACCAGTAAAACATGCTGCAATGAATCAAAAATTTTTAATTATGCAGATTATTATATAAAGATTTTTTATTAATAAGTTGTGCTCAACTTTATAACCAGAAAATTTATACTGCTTTACTTCCTCTACCTAAAAAATACAAATAAAACCAATCAGAACATAGTCCTTACTCAAGTTAACAAGTTTTTAAAAGATGATTGAACTTATTGTGTTTAAGTTTAAAGGACGCTAAAAAATGAACAATAAATTGAATCATTATCCTACTTCCGCTCCAGCGCAACATCAACAGCACCAACCTGGCTGCCAAGCAGTAATGCATCCAGAACCTGAAATTATTAAGAGCACGCATCAAGGGAGCAACAAACTCAAGAATAAAGTTGCCCTAATTAGTGGAGGAGATAGCGGTATAGGTCGCTCTATCGCTGTACTCTTTGCGCGTGAAGGTGCGGATATCGCTATTATCTATTTAGAAGAAGATGAAGATGCTAAAACAACCAAACAGCTTGTAGAACAAGAAGGCCAACAATGTTTACTGTTAAAACACGATATTACCGATCCCAAAGTGGCAAAAAAGTGTGCTGAAGAAACAATAAAAGCTTTTGAAAAGATTAATATTTTGATCAATAATGTTGCTGTGCAATTTCAGCAAAAAGAAATTGTAAATATCAGTACGGAACAACTCGAAAAAACCTTTCAAACAAATATCTTCTCCATATTCTATTTAACTAAAGCTGTGCTTCCCCATTTAAAAGAAGGCGACAATATTATTAATACGACAAGTATTACCAGTTATCACGGCCACGATGAACTAATCGATTACGCCAGTACAAAGGGTGCAATCACGACATTTACCCGTAGTTTATCCAATAATCTCATGAAGCAAAAAAAAGGAATTCGTGTAAATGGTGTGGCCCCAGGTCCAATTTGGACACCTTTGATTCCAAGTAGTTTTGATGCTGAAACCGTCGCCAAATTTGGTCAAGACACACCTATGGGCAGAATGGGACAACCAAGTGAAGTTGCTCCGGCATATTTATTTTTGGCCTCTGATGATGCCAGTTACATCACAGGACAGGTTATTCATGTCAATGGCGGTGAAATTGTCAATGGATAAGCAAATAAAAAGCCTCCAAAAGGAGGTTTTTTATTTTGGTCAAAACTGGCTAAGGGAAAGCGTTTTTTAAATAGGGAAATAGCAACTCTACGTATTTTTGGGTACTCCACAAACCAATACTTTTATGATGAGATTCTGGTGCCAAGAATGGAGCCAACTTACACAACTTCAGTCCCAAATTATCTGTTTGATTGATCATTTTCTGTAGATTTTCCAGCTCACCATCTGAAACATAGCTAAATAGAAAATCATGTAAAGGTTGATCTTTATTTATACTCTGATGATAAGGAAGAACCGTTGTCGAGTATTGATCGCCAGCAATCCAATCATGAATAATCTGTCTTTCTGCGGGAGTAAAAACACCGTACATCTTTCCATCTTCATGACTAATCATTCGCCAAAATATACTTTCTTCAGGATCAAGGTCGAATTTAATCCATTTTTTCTCAACCAGTTGCTGAATAAATTGACTAATTTCCTGTGGATTTGCTAACCACTGATTAATAGACTTACATCCGAACAATTGCTTCTGGTTATGCACCAATTGGCCAATTATTGCTTTGTGCTTTAAGATTTTATGAACGAAGCTTTCTAGATCCAGATTTTGAATGACCTGTGTGGATGAAATGCCATTTTGATTTAAGGCATAACCACGTTTCACCTTTTCCATAAAAAACGTTTTATCTTTATATTTCCTATAGATATTTTCCAATATATTCAAGGATTTATACGCATGACCATTGGCGAGATTATCAATCGTAATGTGCAAATTGAAGTATTTGGCATCGATAGCTAACTCTTTGAGTTCATAATTGCTAATTAAAAGATGCAAAGGGAGTTGTTCATATCCTAGATTAAACCCAATGATCTCAGGAATATACTCAGGTGGTGCGTATCCTAAAGCCAATTGAATTGCGGCTTGATGGTAATATTCATCATGAAGAAAAAATTCAAAGTCATCTAAACCTAAATTACGAAGCAAATCATCATATATACACACATGATTTGATCTCGCCTGCCCTAGCCCTAATTCTTCCAAATAAATCACAATAAGATCATGAAATATCGGATCATTCCAATAATTGACTATACTATATAACCAAGAACCATCTACTTTTTTGGTCGGTGCCACTTTAACCAGAAACTCAAAAGCCTGTCCTATATTTTTAAAGTACTGACGTTCTTCTCCAGACTTTCTCTTAGATAAATATTCTTGATAGCTTTGACATACTTTTCTATTTTCAGATTGATACCAATTTTTTATTTCCTCAATATTATTGGGTATCTGTGATTTATTTACGTTAACCGCTTCTAATTCATGAGTTAAAAAGTTAACGGCTTTCTTTTCTTTTTCAAAATTAGATATATCTCCATCCAAAAAGAAACTAACAAAATCGTAATAATTTTTATGATCGTCCTGTAATAAATCAAGTAATCTTTTCTTTACGACGACTGGCATTTTCCTTCTCCGAATCGAAAATATAAAATCACATTACCTTCTCCCCCCCTTACTCCTACTTTAATTTTGTTAATTTCGGTTAATATTGCAACAGCATTTTTTCTAAAAAAACCATCCATATCAACACCATATCTTTTGCAACGCTTTACATTCTCATGTTTTGAATTAATCATTTAAAAATAAATCATAAAATATCTAAAATAACGATAAATAAAACCAATCTGTTGCAACATGTAATTAATATATAAAGTTATATTAATACTGTTTTAATTTAAAAATAAAAACCAAGATAAGTTCTTAAAAAACAATATCTACCAACTTTAATTAAGTTACATTTAAATATAGTGAAACAGCCCAGCTCTTCTTAAAATAAAAAAATATGTTTTAATTAAATCATCTGATTTACTCAGATAATATCTAAAACCAAATGAGGTGTACGATCATGAGTAATACAAATAATCAACGCAATGATGAGCGTAATAATCCACAGCAACAACAGCAGAACCAAAACAATGACAATCGTCAACAGCAGCAACAACAGCAAAATGACAATCGTCAGCAACAAGGATCTCATCAAAAAGATTCTAACAGCCAAGGATCAAACCAAAATAATCAACAGAAATAACTTCTGATTATTTTGATCCACAGATATTTAGGAGAATAATAACAATATTCTCCTAAATTTTATCTAATCTGCAAAGTTAGCTGGAGAGTTATCATGACAAACCCCAATTTAACCAATACGAATACTCAAGCTTCGCGTGTAAATATCGATCCCAATGATCATTGGCGCCAAAGTTATGTAACCCGCCCTTATTATCAAGAAGCTTCACTTGATACACCAGACCTTGATTATGATCGAGATTTTTCTAAGGCTTATGAGCTGGGCAGTCGTGCACGTTCTGAACACGACCGTAACACTCAGTTTGAAGATGTTGAAGGAAGCCTCAAAGAATCTTGGGAAGAACTGAAAGCCGAATCGAGATTGAAATGGGAACAGGCGAAGCAAGCCATCAAAGATGCTTGGGACCGAATATAAAGTCAATAATGCGACAAAAAAATGAGCTTATTGGAAACATAAGCTCATTTTTATTGCGTAGAATATATAGACTTACCAAATATAATAAAGAGTATCTAATTAATGGATTTAATAGGTATTTTCCTCCACGACACAACATGGACTCTGGTTCTTGAAATAATCATTCGATGTTGTGTGATGTTCCTCCTAATCCTGATTTTTCTAAAACTTTCTGGTAAGCGCGGGATTAGACAATTATCAATCTTTGAAGTTGCCATCATTCTTAGTCTTGGTAGTGCAGCTGGCGACCCTATGTTTATTGATGATGCGCCGATTGCTCAAGCTTTTGTAGTGATGTGCACAATCATTATTTTATATCGCTTTGTCACTTGGGCAATGATGAAGAGTAAAAGCGTGGAAATCCTTTTGGAGGGAAAACCCCTGTGCATCGTAGAAAATGGGTTATTAGTGATACAAGATATGCAGAAAGAAAAATATTCACACGATGAATTCTTTGCTGAAATGCGTCAGAAAAGTGTTGAACATTTGGGGCAAGTTAAAGTTGCCTTACTAGAAACCGATGGTTGTTTAAGTATTCTGTTTTATAACAAAGAAGAAACCAAATGGGGCTTACCCTTATTTCCTCAACATTATCAAAAAGCAGAAAAATTAAATTCTCAGCTTTTATACTCTTGCATGTATTGTGGTATGACTGAGCATTTACATCATTTAGAGCAAGAATGCGCTCGTTGCAAAAGCAAAAACTGGGCTGAATCACTGCATACACCACACACGAGCTAAATCTCATTTGATCCACTCACGACTACACCTTTAAGTTCCTATTTTAAAAATTTTTCCAGTGCGTGGATGGATAAATGTTAAGTCATCATTGAGTTGAATCACCGTATCTCTAATGACCACTTTTGACAATGGTGACCATGATAAGTTGCTGATTTCTAAATCAGTATCAGGTTCCTTTTCATAAATTTGCTCGACAATAATTTTATCACCTGTGTCACTTCTGGCATCGACTTCTTTCAACATATATTGTTTTCCCATTTTTAAACCCCTTCAATATAAATTAGTAAAGTTTGGGTAAAATTTCATATATCAGACTGACTGCTTATCCTTAAAATATGAAACAATTGCTTCACCATTATTTTTTGATCGATTCACAATGTTTCCAACGTCATCATAGTGGTAGTCTGGCACAATCACTTTACTGTTTAAGTGAGCTGCTTTTTTATTCTTGGATATTGTTACTTTCTCAATAAAACTGGCAAGCCATAGAATATATTCGGTTCTATTTTTACTTTTCGGTAAAATACTAATATCCAAGCTCAAAGGTAAGTCTTTTGAATTCATGAGTAGATCTTCAAAATTTATATAATTATAAAGTATCTTAAAATCTGTTTCTTTTATTTCAATCCGTAGTTCAATCATTAAATTATTTAGATCTTCTAAAGGTTCATCTACAAAGCCTTTTGAATTTTTAACATTCAAATATATTTTTTCTGCTAATTTTAAATATTGAGGCATGAGATTATTCCTTTAATTTTTCTATTATGCGATTTTGCTCTATTTAAAGTAATCAATTGTTAATATTGTTTTGACTTATGCTACTAAAATAAAAATTTGTATACATAAAAATTACAAGATAAGTGCCAAGAATATCGGTTATAAGAAATAATGAGAACCATGTCACAAAAAACAAAATTTAGCTTTATATTTTTTTGCCTAAAACGACTGAAAAAGCTGAAGTTATTGTCAAAACTTCAACCTTTTCCTATAGACTTTTGTATTGAGTATTAACAGTTAAGGGGTTTGCTGCGTGGTAGCGCTGCCAGTATGTGCATCGGATGTGCCATGTTCGTTTGTTACAGGTGCTGAAGCATTATGCTGCATATCATCGTGTAACTGATTACTGTTTGGCACAGGTTCAGCTTCCATCGAATGAGGTGTTGTTGTTTCCTGTCTAAGCGCTGAATTATCTGCTGTTTTGTTCTTTTCACATGCTGCAAGTGTGAAAACAAAACTTAATGCTATACTTTTCAAAAGTAAATTCTTCATTTTCATTACCTCTCGCTTTTTTAAGATTTCACTAAAATAGATAGAAAATTATGCGCCATCAAAATTATTATTTGATGCTATTTCATCACTATTTTTTCGATTATCTCTGCTTAGTTCCATTTATTTATATTGCATGGCTATGGCTAGTATAAAAGAAGCTTGTAACCAAGCTTCTTTTTTCTAATCTATTTGAGAAACTTACTCAGTACCTTTTTACCTTTCACATCATCAGCAACATGAATATCCTCTTCTCTTTTCTCATCAGACAATTTAGTTTTATCCTTATGAGACTTATAATAGCAGCCTAAAGCAACACCTGTTCCTAAAGTAATAATTGTCTTTAACATGTGACACCTCATAATATATTTCAAAAACCCTATACTGCCCATTTTTCATGTAACATTCTCTTCCATTTATTTTAATTTTCTTAAATAATGAAATTTTATGTAATTAATTTAAAAACTTAAACACAACAAAAAAGAAGCAACGGCTTTAAAAATAAGGCCTTATATTTTTAACACATTTCTTAACAAACATCTGGAAACAAGTTCAATCTAAATAAAAACCAAGCGATTAACGTGTATTAAACTTAAAGTGCAACCATTTTCACTCATAGACTTTGACATAGATTTTAAATCTCACTCATTAAAATAAAATATCTACTACAAGATGAAGGTAAAATTCATATTCGGTTTATTTGGCTTTATCAAAACGATCAGCCTCTAGAAAAACAAATAACAGCGAATATCCCTTCCATAAAAAAACCCTATTCATTTTAGAATAGGGTTCCAAGTATTAGGAATAGCAATCTCTATTTGCTATGCTTTCGATTTCTATCCCAAGCATCACGTGAAGCATGTCTCGCCTCATCCCAAGATAAGCGTGATTCAGCTTTAGCCTGTTCCCAGTTGGTTCTCAATTCTGGTTCAACCTCTTCAAACGCCACATCTGGGTCATAACCATAACGTTTTTCATAACCCACTCTATAGGCATCACGATAATCTCGATCATAATCTAGATTTGGATATTTGGTGTTTGCATCGCGATAATAAGGCTGATTCAGGTAGTTTTCACGCCAGTAGGCATCTTCAATGGTAGGGTCTATTGCTTCTCCTACAGCCTTTCCAGCGAGACCACCTACAACTGCACCTACGGCACCACCAACCAAAGTACCCACTGGACCACCTACACTCCCTACTACAGCACCTGTTGCTGCACCACCCGCAGCTCCAATGCCAGTCCCAATAGGATGTGAACCAGGCTCTCCTGTAATGGGATCTGCATTTAGATCTTGTTTAACTTCATCTGGTGCATTTCTAATACGTTCACGATCATAATCATCATTGTTTATCATCTTTATTCTCCTTTAAAAAAATAATTCACTCGAAACATAATTCTCGATCGGAATTTGAATAAATGAATTGTGTACTTCCACCATAAGCAAGTTTCTTGTTAAAAACAGTGATAACAAATTTTTTTAAGTTAATGTTTATCACTTATGGTAAATAGAGAAATATTTTGAAATAGGATAAATTTTCGAACCTTTTAAAATAAAAACCCCTCATATTGAAGGGTGAATATTTTTATAAACTTTGATGATTTAAGTAAGACTGTCTTTGTCTTTATTTAAATATTTTATATATTCTGCATGATACTGTTGAGCTAATTCTTTTTTCTGCTGATCAGGTAAAATTTTTCCTGCTTGTTGAAAAAAACGATGCTCTTCTTCCTCTAAATGATGATGAACGACATGTGATAACTTTTTAGCGATACTCAACCAGCCAGTATGACTAAATTCCGTTTCTGTAAGTTTTTCCAGCAGCTCATCCATTTCATGATGCTCTGACAAAGCATGCCGCGTAATATTCAATCCAGCATCTGACATCATCAATGGAATGTATAAATATCGATCTTCTGCGACAGCATGGGCGAACAGCTCATTTTTCAGACGCTCAAAAAGTTCTCTTCTTTCTGGGCTATCACCTGAGGTTTTAATTAACTTTTCTGAAAAACTTCTTTGTTTTTCATGGCTCTCACGTAAAACATCAAATATTGTCAATGCATTATCGCTCTTTGGCATATCCTACACCTTGATTTGAAAGACGTTTTTTCTTCTCATTAAGATAGTTTTTAGTTAAGTCGTAATGAAATCTTTTATAGATTTCAAATACCTTTAATTTCATCAGCAAAATCATCACTTCTAAAGTAAGAAATAATTCTTTCCCCGCTATGCTCATTTCGCATATCCAAAATAACATTTGGGTCACTTTGAAAAGTAAATTCTGGAGGGATATCCTTATGTATAGGTGGTAAACGCTTCACCCCACCTTCTGTTATTTTTTCAATAAATCCAGCAAGCCATAGAACAAACTCATCCTTGTGCTTATAACTAGGAATAAGACTAATATCTAGACTGATCCGCCCATCTTTAACAGGTTCTTTAAATCCATCAACAAAATCGATGTAGTTATAAATCAACTTTAGATCCGTATCGATCAACTCTTTACGAATTTGCTTAATGATCAGATTTAAACAGTCTTGTTTATCAATCATAAACTGATCATTTTGCTCAAATTTTCGATAGATGTTTTCAGCAATTTTCAGATATTGAGGCATTTCTTTCCATCCTCTCAAGTTATGTACTTAGTTTTATTATGAAATGGAAATTATTCTTATTTGTAATGATTCACTTTAAACTTGTAAAAAGTATGATCATTATGCAATTTTTTAACATTTCGTAATAATAAACGATCAGCAACTCTCTTTTAAATTCCAGATTTTCGACTCGACAAACAACAAAAAATACACCTAAAATTTCATTTGTAAAACAATCATTTAATTAAAACAATTTTAGCTTACATCAGCTAATAATTTTAACAATTCAGTAAATAAATTAAGTTAAATCTTACATTTAATACCATTAACTTGAAAGAATACTTATTAGCAAAGAATTAAAGCAAATGGCTTATCAAAATGATATTCAAACCCTGACAAATATTGCCCATGCATTTCGCGAAGCTTTAGATCAGGTCACTCATGGTTTTATCACTGGAGCATTTAACAAGTTTCCAAAAGAATGCGGCGCAGATGCTTGTGATCTCTTGCAGTACTACTTACTCAATGTTCACGCGATCAAATCAGACTATCGGGTTGGCAAGGTTCAAATTTCACCTCAAACGCCTGAAATTGCTCACTGCTATCTGCTTGTGAATGGCATTATAGTTGATATTACTGCTGACCAATTTCATCAAGAGTGGTTTGCCAAAGTGATTGTATGTGAAAGTAATGAATATCCCCTGATTCCTTATTTTAAGTACGTCCGTAGTAAGTCTGGTCAAACACTGGTGCCATTGAATGATTATTTGGAATCTATTTACAAGCAGGTTATAAAAGTTTTACAGGCTAAAGTGTGAAAAACAGTACATCCAAAAGACAAATTACTTTAGGCTGTATATCGTCAAGCATTAACTTTCTTTAGTTTTTTTGAGTACGCTTATGCAATATGAACAGATCAAACAACTTGCAGCAGAATATCCTATTGTTAAAGACTTAATTGAACTAAAAGAGACGATCTGGTTTAACCCGTCATTCACTACACTTGAGCAAGGCTTGCCCTATGTTAGGCTGACACAAGCCGATATTGATGATGCACGGGACCGTTTACAGCGTTTTGCACCCTACCTCATGGCGGTTTTCCCAGAAACGAGTGTAAGCAAAGGCATTATCGAATCAGAGCTGATCGATATTCCGAATATGCAGCAGGCACTTGAAACGCGCTTCTATCAGAAAATCACAGGCAAACTATGGTTGAAAAAAGACAGCCATCTCCCCATTTCTGGATCAATTAAGGCCCGTGGTGGTATCTATGAAGTGCTTTTTCGAGCCGAGCAACTTGCTCTACAAGCCAATCTGCTCAGTATTCACGATGATTACTCCAAACTGAATAGCCCAGAATTTAGAAAGTTTTTTAGTCAATACAGCATCGCGGTCGGCTCAACAGGTAATCTCGGCCTCTCGATTGGTATCATGAGTGCAAAGCTCGGCTTTGATGTGACCGTGCATATGTCAGCGGATGCAAGACAATGGAAGAAAGATAAGTTACGTGCTCATGGCGTAACGGTCATTGAGTACGAGCAAGACTATGGTGTTGCAGTAGAAGCAGGCCGAAAAGCAGCATTAGGAAATCCAAAGTGCTTTTTTATTGATGATGAAAACTCTAAAACCCTGTTCTTAGGTTATGCCGTTGCAGGTGAACGTTTAAAGAAACAGTTGGATCAACAGCGTATTGTTGTGGATGAAGATCATCCTTTATTTGTTTATTTGCCTTGTGGTGTGGGTGGCGGGCCTGGTGGTGTTGCATTTGGTCTAAAAATGGCCTTTGGCGATCATGTCCATTGTATCTTTGCTGAACCTACCCATTCTCCGTGTATGTTACTTGGTGTCGCGACTGGCCTACACGATGAAATTTCAGTTCAGGATATTGGCATTGACAATATTACTGCGGCAGATGGTCTCGCAGTGGGCCGTGCGTCAGGCTTTGTCGGCCGTGCCATGCAACGATTGTTAGATGGTTTTTATACGCTGGATGATCAAACTATGTATCGCTTACTCGGCATGCTTAACCAGTCCGAAAACCTAAAACTTGAACCGTCTGCACTGGCAGGTATGCTAGGGCCAGTTTTAGTCAGTAAGTATCAAGATTATAAGAATCTACATCAATTGACTGAACAGCAGTTACAGCACGCTAATCATATTGTATGGGGAACAGGTGGCGGGATGGTACCCGCAGAAGAAATGCAAAATTATCTGGCAAAGGCTTAGAGCCCTCTTTAAAGCATTCCAACAGCGTGAAAAGCCGCGTTGTTGGAATCCTGATATGATCTATTTAAATGAATTAAAAACTATATTTAAAGGCAAGCGATATAAAGTCTCTATCATCAATGGTACTAAACTCATTTGAGCCAAAAAAGTTTTGATAGATCACTTCTGCTGAATATTTTTGTCGAAAATTGGCTGAGACTGCCGCTGCCAGACTCATTTGCCCTTGCTGAAAGTTCTGGCTATAGCCAGATAGATCATGGCGGAAAGTTAAACTGGGGCTAATTACTGTTGCAGGTAAAAGGTCTTGATAACTTAAGGCCGCGCGTAGGCGATAACCATAGGACCATTCACTAAAAAAACCGTCTTTATTACAATAACGTTCATTCAAACGATCAACTGCACCATTAGGCAGGTTTGCTGTTCCATAAGGCGTACACTTAAAGTTTCCTGTTTCCGGATCATAAGAGCCTGTTGATAGCTCACTGCGACCAAAAACCCCAACCCGCCCAAAACGATGATTGCCAATATTGGCGATATGATTCACAGCAAATTCAGCACTCCAAGACAAGCGATTTGCTTTTAAAATATCTGTCATAGAATCACTGGCGCCGATGGAGAATTGTGTGACAGGCAGCCGTACATAACCTTGCAAATACTCGCCCAATTCAGCAGCAACACCCGCAGGTTTGAGTGGCGTTTCTTTTGAGAGTACCTGAGCATAGACAATATCAGTTCCATTCAGCTGTAAGGGTTGATTGGGCTTGTAGCTCAATTCACCAAACAGCTGCGTTGTGCCTACTTTTCCACTCAGGCTTAGACCGTACATTTTGATATTTTCAGGATAAATAGAGAAAAACCGTGCCGTTTTAAAGTTATCAACGCCAGCAGCAGTCACGGCGGTCCCATTGAAGTTTGCATTACGATGATGATAATTGGCGAAATAAACACCCAATTCAGCTTGATTCAGGCTCGATAAATTTCGTTTCAGTGCAACACCATATTGCCCACTGTCTTTTGCATAATGACTGGCTGAACGAGGGATATAAGTTTGCGCCTTGGCAGCAGTTTCAGTTAACTTGTCACCCGGTGTCACGGTTAACATAATCGGTCCACAATTTTCGGGAACAAAATCTGAAATTGCAAAAAACGTCCCACAGCCATCTACCACCGACGGTCTAAATTTGAATTGATAGAATCCTTCTAATTTTAAGTTCGGCTGAATCACGGCTTCAAAAGACAACATCTCGACCGGAATCACCCGTTCCTTGGCTTCACTGGCAGGTCGATTGATGGCTGCAAAATCAAAGGCGCTGACCGAGTTCAAGCCATTTTGGAAAAATTGGGATTTCCCCCAATTCAAGCGATGTTTACCCAGTTTTAGGTTGAGAGACTGCTTGGAATCAAATTCGATATTTTTCCAGAGATAGGCATCCCATAGTTCAATCCCCTTAAACTTAACCAGACTAGGCCACTCAGCATCATCGAAAGGCTTTAAATCACCTTCCCCAGTTTCATAGGCATGGTCATACCAGTATTTCACGCTCAACACCGCACCTTGCTGCGCTCCGTTTAAACGCAATTCGGTTAAACCTTTAACCATTTGTGAAATGGCATCACCGCGATCGAAGTTGGCACGTCCATCATCACCGTTAATATCTACACTCATGCCATTTTTGCCAATATGATTGGCATCGGGTTTATATAACAATGCAGCTGATGGCGCTTGGGTACTCCAACTTGCCCCCAGAGCAATCGTGGTATTACTCTCTAAACGCCAGTCTTCATTGATTTGATAACTGGCTGCTGAAGCATCTGAAAGTGAACACAGCAGTCCCAGCAACACAGTTATTGGGGCTAAGACACTGGCGATTATTTGTTCATTTGAATGTTTAACATGACAAACCATATCATCTCCATATCGATATGATGTATGAATAATTGACACCTGACCCATTCAGCAAAATGCAATCATTTCAGGTCATTCTATTTTTGTTTTAAGCACACAAGCTAAAACCCCGCCTTCCGATGGGTCTTTATGCTTTAAGGCGTGCTGTACTTACATACGAAATCAAGAAAATCTAGCCAAACATGGTTCGGCATAAGACAATGTTTTAGGTTGATTTGTAGCAAGATTAATTATGCAATCAGGCTCGGTTGATCGACCTTACAATCCAGTTGCTGAATTAATTGTTCTGCCTGAGGCCATGGACCAAACCCAGATACAGGATTGAGATGCCCGACAGAACCTAAATTAATCAATACACTGCCCCATGTTTTCGCCATTGCCGCCACGGCATTAAAATGCGCTAATGGATCATTAACACTAGCAGCCACAATACTTGGAAATGGCAGCACTTGATTAGGCAATGGCGACCATCCTGCTTGTCTGAGCATTTTGGGCGAAGGATAATGTTCTGGCCAAACGTCATTCAAGTCAGGTGGTGTCACCAACAATGCCCCTTGAATAGCGTGTTGATATCGCGCGGCCCAATGTATCGCCATCAGTACCCCTGCGCTATGCGCCACCAGAATCACTGGACCTTGTATTTTTTCCAGTTCAGCCTGTATCGCAGCAACACGTTTTGCACAGTTGAGCTTATCTTCTTGCAAAGGAGGCACTGAACGGACCTTGGCTAAGCGTGTTTCTAAAATGGTTTGCCAATGCGAAGCCATATGGTCACGCAAACCAGGGATAATTAAAACCGTCGCCTCTGTTTGTATTTTTTCCATCTTTACACCAATCAACCCTTGTTTTGATAAAAATAACGGGGACGCATCACGTCATATTCAACATAGAGGGCCAATAGAATGTCCGATATACATGGCACGACAGGCACTTTTCATTTGATGACAGCACGCTTCAAACGATCTCATATATATCAATATGCTTAGCAGAAAAAGTCGCTTCAAAAACAATAATCATCATGCCAACATCAATTTATATAAGCCTTAGTGCTTTTCTAAACAGCATATTTTAGTTATAAATAATGCATAACTAGGAAGGTTATTTTAAAAAATCGGGAGATCAGCATGGTGCCACTCGCCCATACTGCTGTGCTTAAAAATTATTTAGCTGTCAGCCAGCAATTAGACCTGAATCCATACCAACTGTTGTCCGATGCAGGCATCTATCCTGCACAGCTACAAGATAGTGCACAGCGTATTCCCGTAGACAAAGCGGTGACGCTACTGGAACAATCAGCACAGTTAAGTGGTTGTGAATACTTCGGGTTACATATGGCAGAACAACGCCAACTCGCAGATTTTGGTGAGCTGAGTTTATTATTGAGTTATCAACATACCTTGCGTGATGGCTTATACACCCTTGTGCAGTATCGAAATCTAATCAATAACGCATTGGAAATGTATATTGAAGAAGTCGGTCATACCGTCATTATTCGAGTCGAGGTGATTACGACAGCAACAGAGTACAGTCGTCAAGCCATCGAGCTTGCTTTAGGCATCACCCACCGCTTCTGTGCTGCTTTTTTGCAGAAATGGCATCCTTTGAGTATTCATTTTACCCATGATGCCCCGCATGATACGGCGATGCATCAACGTATGTTTGGTTGTTCGTTAGAGTTTGGCAGCGAATTTAACGGTATTGTTTGCAATGCAACAGAATTAGATAAAACCAATCCACATGCCAATACCACGATGCTGGCACATGCCAAACGTTTTCTTGAAACGGATCTATTGCATCGTGAAAGTGAATCTTCAATTATTTTTGATATTCGTAAAAGTATTCATCTGCTGTTACCGATGGGACGGGCCACGATTGATCAAGTCGCCCATACTCATGGCATCAACGTCCGTACCCTACAGCGCCGACTGGAAGCTGCACATACCAACTTCAGTGTGTTGATCAACGATGTACGTCGTAATTTGGTTTTTCGCTATCTAAAAAACCTGAATTACTCTCTAGGACAGGTCTCGGATATTTTAGGTTATTCAATGCCAAGTTCATTTACCCGTTGGTTTAGCAGCGAATTTGGTATGTCACCCACCACTTGGCGGAATAATAACAAGACAGTTATGAAGTCCTAAACACAAGGTTTAGAGATCAAAGCCGACTACTTGTCTTTGATCTCGACAGCATATGATGATGAGGTATTGCCCTCTAAAACATCCAATGCATCAATAGTAAGACCAATACCACCAAGAAAATGGTTTCACCCAGCATCAGTAAAATCGGCTTGATTCCAACAGAAGCCAGTTCCTTCAGTTGTGTTTTCATGCCTAAGGCACTAATTGCAATCACTAAACACCATTTCGATAATTCATTCACCCCTTGCTGTAGCATGCTTGGAACCCAACCCGTGCTATTGATACAGGCAAGAACTAAAAAACCAACGGCAAACCAAGGCAATAAAGGTGGATGTTTGCCTGTAGCGTCTCCACCTTGCATACGCGTGATCATTGCCGCACAAATAATGACAGGCAATAACATGGCAACCCGCATCAATTTAACTACAGTTGCAGTATCACCTGTTTCTGGCGACATGCTATAACCCGCGCCTACAACTTGTGCGACGTCATGGATAGTTGCCCCTAAAAACACACCTGCCTGCTGTGGCGATAGTTCTAACCATCGTGCAATCATCGGATAAACAATCATAGCCAAAGTGGACAATGCAGAAACACCAATGACAGTGAATAAAGTGGCTTTTTCTTTTTGAGGATGTTGAGGAAATGCAGCGGAAAGCGCCAAGGCTGCTGATGCACCACAAATTGCAGTTGCACCGCCGGTCAGCATTCCAAAAAGTTTTTTAAAACCTAGAATTTTAGCCGTGATCACTGAAACTGAAATCGTAACGATCACCAATGTCATTACCAGTACAATCGGTTGCCAGCCCAACGCGGTAATTTGTCCTAGCGTAATCCGCATCCCCAACAAGGCAATCCCGATGCGTAACACTGTTCGTGCCGTAAATTCGATGCCTGCTTTACATTGACTTTCACTAGAAAGAAAGTTCAAACCCATTCCCAACAGCAAAGCAAATAACATCACAGGTGCACCATAATGCTCTGAAAGAAAACAGGCTGCTGCTGCAACAACGGTACTGACAATAAGACCTGGCATCAACTCACGGGTACGCAGACGAAAATCCATGAATTTAGTCATTGTTTTCTCCTGTATCTATCAGGATAAATAGCTGCGCTGCATCGACTTCAACCGGATAGGTCGCCACTTTTAAATGCTTTGAATTCAACATATATCCCGTCGCCAGATCAAAAACCAAACCATGGGCACAACAACGAATCGCTTGCCCTTCTAATTTGCCGCTAAATAAAGACGCACCTTGATGTGGGCAGCGATCCTCAATCGCATAAAACTGTGTACCAATATGAAACAGTGCAATATTTTTCCCCTCAATTTGGAGAAAAGCTCTCGCACCTGATACAGGGATTTTTTCTTGTGGAACCTGAAAACGAATAGTCATTGCCCTTATCCTTGTACCACCAAGGCTTCTAACATGGCTTGATAGAGCACATCGACTGAATGTGCACCAGCCAAGTTCAGGTAACCATCAAAAATAAAATAAGGCACGCCATTTGCTCCTGTATAGGTCGACTGAAAAGACGGGTTGACTTCCGACCATCCACGGCCCTGTTCATTCACCGAGTAACCACATTGCTTGAGAATCCTTTGCAACACAGCGCTATCTCCCAAGTTTTCACCTGCTTCAAAATAGGCAGCAAAAAGCTGTTCCAATAAATGCTCTGCTTGCTGCGCTGTTCCCAGTTTTAAAACGCTTTGAAACAGATGATGCGCTTGAGCCGTATTTGGCATCCATTTGATTTTTTCAAAATGCAGCTCGACACTAACTGTCTTGGCTGCCTGACGCACTTGGGTTTGGCGTTGTTTTACAGCGTCTAAACTGCCCAATCGTTTTTCATAGAACAGTTTGAAATCGACACCCGCTATCGGAATCTCAGGGAGTAACTGCATACCATGCCAATGTACAATGACTTCAACTTCAGGATCACTTTGCTGTAATTGCGCAATTGCAGCCTGTAACTGACGTTTTCCGATTAGGCACCACGGACAAATAAAATCAAAAAAGACATCGATATTTAATTCACGCATCATCATTTTTCTTCCGCACCACTTGAACCAGTGCTGTCTAGATTGGGTAAAACTGCTTGCTCAGTTAACCGTGCAATATCTTGGTGGTAGTAGTTTTTGGCATAGAGAAACACGGCTGCTGCGACCATACTGACCAAAGGCATCCATTGAAAGGCATGATCTAAACCAATCACATCGGAGAGCTTGCCTATAACTAGAGGGCCAAGTGCCAATCCCAACAAATTATTGGCTAAGGTTAAGGTCGCGAAAGCTGTACTGTGGACGCTGTTATGGGTGAGATTGGCCACCATTGCACTGGATGGGCCATTGGTTCCCAGCGCAATAAACATCCCCATGCATATCAGCAACAATTGGGATTTTCCTGCAGGCATTGCAAACGCAATCGAAAGTAGTACGCAACTCCCGAGACAGTAGCCAATTGCTAAACTCACCTTACGGTCTGGGCAGTTTTGACCAAAGCGATCACTGAGCATGCCGCATAGAATGCTCCCGACCGCACTACACAGTACAATCACGGCGGCTAGCACACCTGCAGAATCAGTATTCATGCCGTAATAACGATTTAAATAACTCGGCATCCACACAATGACGGTGCCGCCAACAAACAGTTGAAAGCCACTACCGATATAGGTTGCGATCACTGATCGACTTGAATAAATCGTGCTTAAACATTGTTTGCTCTGTTGCTGTTTCTGAGTGTTGTGGGATGTTTTGCTGCTTAGATTGACTCTTTTTTCTTTAACCACCATGGGATAGAGCAAAGCCAAGATCAAACCAAACAATGCCATACCACCAAATGCCCAACGCCAGCCAAAATGCTCTGCCATCACACCGCCCAGTGCCATCCCGAGAAATGAGCCGAATACCCCACCTGCCATAAATGCACTGGCCAGCGTAGCTCGCATTTCGCGTGGAAAAATCGCCACTACCACTGCAATGCCAACACTGCCATAAGCAGCCTCACCCACACCGACCATAAAACGGGCCACAAACATTTGCTGATAGTTTTCAGCAACAGCACAACCCAAAGTCGCTAAACTCCATAGCACCGCCATAATGACTAGGCTTTTCACGCGTCCAAAACGGTCGGCCAGTAAGGATAAGGGCAAAGTTAATATCCCGACCATCAGCGCGACAATACCGCTTAATAAGCCGAGCTGACTATCGGTCAAGGCCCATTCAGTTTTAATCAATGGAAATACGGCATTTAACACTTGCCGAGACATATAGTCTGAAATCAACAAGCCAAATGTCAGTGCAAATACCAGCCACGCATAACTGCGCGGGACATTCGTTGAGGTATCAACATGATCCGTATGTACGGTATATGGATGAGCACCCATAGCAACCTCCTTGTATTGTTATGATTTATATTTTTGATTGCAGTACGTGGCTTGCTATTTGAATACGCTTGCTGCGTACTGCATTTATTGTGACATTCAATCCATTGCTGCTCAGACTTAATGGCGCTGAGGTACACCTTTTTGTTTTGGTTGGCGGTTTGGTGACATACCATTAGCCTGCAAAGTTTCTTCAATACTTTGATATTGCACACCAATCCGATAGATTTCTCGTGCCTCTGGGCCTGTTGCCACTTCACGACCTAATTCATGTGCAATACGTACAGTTTGCTGAATTTGTTGTACAGATGAGAAGCGCTGACCACGATGATCGATAATGGTATCTTCATTACCAACCCGTGCATGAAAACCCATCGCCATCGACATGGTATTGAATGGCAATACATTTTTAAGCAATGACTCCGAAGTCAGGGTGCAACCATCTGGTACACGATGAATAAAATTAAAGAAATTAAATGGATTTGGCCCATCGAATCCGCCGCCAATTCCAATCCAAGTCAAATTCAGTGGCCCCATGTATAGGCCCTTACGTACCATCCGTTCTAGGGTCTCTAGGCCATGCATTCCAGTCAGTTGAAAATGCGGTTGAATATTATTTTGGCAAAGACGTTTTAAATGCTCTGTAACCCACGCAGGTCCAGCCGGAACCGTCATTTCAGCATAAGCTTCCTGAATTGCAGGATGTGCCAAAGATGTGCCTTCCAAATATTCTGGATAGAGCAACTCCATAATATTCATTTGTGTGGTGTTAATTGCGACCGTGACCTGATCAGGTTTTGGTGTTAATTCAGCCAGCATATGACGGGTATCATCACTCAGCCACAAAGCTGCCTCACCTTCGCTTTCAGGTGCAAAGGAGATCGAGCCACCGACTTGAATGATCATCTCGGGTACGGCTTCACGCACCCCTGCAATCAGTTCATTAAACTTGGACAACCGTTTAGAACCCTTACCATCCAGTTCACGCACATGCAAATGCAGCACTGTTGCACCAGCCTCATAGCATTCCACCGCTTTCTGAATCTGCTCATCCATGGTCACTGGAATATCCTCGGGAAAGTCTTCTGGCATCCACTCTGGGCCATAGGGCGCAACGGTAATGACCACTTTTTCCATATTTTCTGGGTGCAAAGAATCGTCAAAGAATTGCATGTGCATCTCCTGTTTGTATTTTATAAAACGGTATTGAATTAAAAAGCTTGGATTTGGAATTTAATAGGTTGCATCACCGACGATACCTGCCCGCTCCATTTTGCGATGGCATGGCGGGTAATCCATCACTGCATAATGTTGGGTACTTCGATTATCCCAAATAGCGATGCTATTCGGCTCCCAACTCCAACGCACCTGATATTCAGGAATCGCAGCTTGGGTGATTAAGTAACGCAGTAGATCTCCTGCACCTGGATTGGCATCTTGCCCAAACCGTACGCGGTCTTTGGTGTGGTAATTACTAAAATGGGTAGTGAATGCATTGACGTAGAGAATCTGCTCACCTGTCTCTGGATGTGTTCGTACGACAGGATGTTCAGCATCTGGAAACTGTGCCTTCAATGCCAAACGTTTTTCGATAGGCATGGCAGCGCCAAAACTGGCTTCGATACTGTGATAGGCACGTAAAGGCGCAATCTTTTCCTTGATATCTTCAGGCAGATTTTCATAGGCCATCACCATATTGGTCCACATGGTATCGCCGCCAACAGGTGGACATTCCACACAACGCAGTACACATCCCATCGGTGGAATTTTGCGCCAGCTGGCATCGCTATGCCACGCATTTTCATACCGGTCAATCGGACTGTCAGGATGTTTATAAATTTGCACCAAGCCTGGATGATCTGGATGACTCCCCACCGCAGGATGATCCTCCAACGGCCCAAAGCGTTCGGCAAAAGCCACATGTTCAGCCCGCGTCATCTGCTGATTACGCAAGAACACCACGCGGTGCTTAAGCAATTGCATCCGAATTTCCGCGAATAACCCGTCATCATGAATCGCATCGGCTAAGTGGACACCACGCAGTTCTGCGCCAATATTGCAAGTTAGCTGTTCAATTTGCATCAGAAATCCCTTCAAATTACAAAAATGGATGAACCTATGGTTTTACGTGCTTCCAGATCACGATGTGCTTGTACGGCATCTTCAAGTGCATAGCGATGATTGATCTCGATCTTGATGCGTCCACTGCTCACATGATCAAACAGTTCCTTGGCTAAAGCTCTTTTTTCTTCTGGATCGGCAATATAATCGGCTAAAGCTGGGCGGGTGATAAACAAAGAACCTTTCATTGCCAGTAACACAGGGTTAAAGTCAGGAATTGGCCCTGATGCGGTACCTACACAAACCAATAAGCCACGGCGTTTGAGCGAGTCTAATGAGGCCATAAAGGTATTTTTACCCACACTATCAAAGACCACGTTGACCCCGATACCATCGGTCAACTCACGCACCCGTTCAGCCACATTCTCATGGCTATAATTAATCACATGATCACAGCCATAGGCACGTGCGACGGCTGCTTTTTCATCCGTCGAGGTGGTCCCAATCACAGTTAGGCCCAACAATTTGGCCCACTGCGATACAATCAGCCCCACACCACCTGCGGCTGCATGTAATAAAATGTGATCGCCTGCTTTAAAGTCATAGATACGACGCATCAGATACGCTGCAGTTAAACCACGCATGGTCATTGCAGCCGCAGTTTCACAGGAAATATCTTCAGGGAGTTTGATTAATGCATCTGCGGCTATAAGGCGTTCGGTGCTATAAGCGCCAAGCGTATTCAGAAATCCTGTATAGGTGACGCGATCACCCACCACAAAATCGGTTACGCCATCACCCACCGCTTCGATAATGCCAGAGGCTTCGACACCCATTCCATTCGGTAATGTAATCGGATAAGTCCCATCGCGGAAATAGGTATCTGCATAATTGAGACCCACCGCTACGTGGCGTAGACGTACTTGTCCAACCGCAGGTGCGCCGACTTCGATATCCTCATAACGCATCACCTCTGGTGTCCCTGTTCTGTAGAACCGTATCGCTTTATTCAACGTCATTTTCCTGTCCATCTTGTATTTTTATTCAGTGCCGAAGCAATATGACTAAAAAATACAATACTCAGGAGAATGTCGACTTTACTTAACACGACACGCACATCACCTTTGGCGACAAATACACAATCGGCATAATTGTTTTATAGGATTACATAAGGCCGCTGGATTCCTCCTCAAGCTGCTGATTCATACCTTTCACATGCTCAACAAAATGATGCATATTGGTTGCCCATGTGCTCATATCACGATGTGCAATCAGATAGGTATTGATCTGCGCTGTAGCCGAGTCAATGGGATGAATCTTCACACTTTGGGCAAAATGAGATTGCTGTACATAGCTCATCGGCAAAATTGCAAGGCCAACATCTAAACTGACACAGCTGATAATGCCATCTAGGCTGCCCATTTCAATCACGTTGGCTGCGGGTAAATGATGGGCAGATAAAAACTGATCAATGGCTTTGCGGTAACTACAGCCTTGCTTAAAAGCAATAAATTTCTTTTGAATCAGATCGTCATTTGTAAGTCGTTCAGGCACATGCTTTGAAGAAATAAGTACCAATTGCTCAGTCCAGACATGTAAATTAAACATCCCGTCGATTGGTGCATGATGTGCTACAAATGCACAATCCAGCTTGGATGCATGGACTAAATCAATTAAATCTCGTGTGGGTGCTGTCGATAACGCAAAAGGAAAATCCGGGCTATGCTGTTGTAAATCGCGGAACAACGATGGCAGTCGAACTGCAGCCGTAGTTTCCATACTACCAATCTCTAAAGAGAAATTGGCTGTCAGCTGACTATGGGAAAACGTGTCTAACAGCTCTTTTTGTAGATGCAGCATTTTTTCAGCATAACCATACAACTGCACCCCAGCTCTGGTCGGTTGAATTGGATTCTGCCGATGTAGCAATTCGACATTCAATTCTGTTTCCAGTTTTTTGATATGACTGGTGACATTGGATTGTACGGTATAGAGCGTTTTTGCCGCCTCGGAAAAACTTCTTAACTTCACAACCATCATAAAAATTTCTAAAGACTTAATCTGCATCACCATCACTATTAGAGATAGTTTGTATCAATTCAAATCATTTTACATGATTAATAGTGCTTGCTTAAATACTTATTCATATTTCAACACCCAAAGATGGTTCAAACAATGTCTGGTACTAAGCTGTTATTTTTAATCTGTATTTTAAGCTTCTTCAGCTATGCACTTTATTTATTTGACTACAAATTTATTGCCAAAGCACAACCTCTCGCACATATGAGTCATAGCGACTAATTGTTGGAGTGAACAGGCCATGACTGAGCTAGCAAAAAACAGCAACAACGCCATGCAATCAGCGATCAGTGCCACCTTGATTATGGCAATTGGCATGGGTTTCGGACGCTTTGCATTTACTGCTGTCTACCCACATATGATTGATGAAGGCATCATCAATCTACAGCATGCCAGTTTGGCTGCTTCTGCAAACTATGCGGGCTATCTGTTGGGTGCTTTATTTGCGATCAAGATGAAATCCCAGCAGAGTTATCTCGGTAGTATTGTTGCCACTGTGGGTACCATACTTTGTCTGATCCTGCTCAGTTGTATTAACACGATTGGCCTGATCATCTTGATTCGGGGTTTCGCTGGGGTTTTTAGTGCTTTTGCCATGGTATCTGCTTCATTATGGCTGCTTGAACAGCAGAAACAAACGCAACAAGCCCCTATCTTGTATGCAGGCGTTGGTCTCGGGATTGCGCTCTCTGCCGAGCTTTTGGTTTTCGGTACGCATCTCAGTTGGCACAGCAAAATGCTTTGGTTATCACTCGGTCTATCCAGTCTAGTCCTTGGTTGCATTGCAATGTTTGGTTTATCGCAAGCTCAACCAAATGCTGTTTCAACTCATGAGATATCAAGCACAAATCGCAAAGCTCCCCATGCCTACGCCCTGATTCTGATTTATGCCTTGGCAGGTTTTGGCTACATCATTACCGCAACCTATTTACCTTTATTGGTGAAACAGGCCTTACCGAATATTGATGCGGCACAGATCTGGGCAATCTTTGGTTTAGGTGCGATTCCTTCGTGTTTTTTCTGGCATCGTATCCACCGCAGCTTCGGCACACAAGTCGCCTTATCCTCTAATTTAGGTTTACAGGCTTTCGGTGTTGTATTACCGATCCCTCTGCCAACAACTTTGTGTTATTTGCTCAGTGCATTGTTGGTCGGTGCAACCTTTATGGGAACAGTGACCATTGCAATGCCAGTTGCACAGCAAATCGCAGGTCAAAGCAAAAGTAATTTAATTGCCATAATGACCGTGGTATATGGCCTAGGTCAGATCATCGGCCCAATCGTAGTGAATGCCCTATTCACGATCTATCATACGCTCAATAGCTCACTGATTACCGCGGCTACAGCATTATTAATTGCAGCAGTGATTAGTCTGAAATCAACCTAATTTTTTGTTTTTACTTAGATACTTGTCAAATATACTAGAAATTTTCAGTTGTTCATCCGCATTGAATTATCCTAATTTTATAAAAGTTAGATACAGAGGAAATCACAAAATAAATATTTATATTTAATGTGAGAAATTGAAGTAAAAAACTAATAATTTGGGTGTTAAATATACTTTAAACATCCATAAATCATATATATTTAAATGATATTCTAATTTTTAGTATAAAATCTTACTTCTCTTATTGTAGTGTGAGTTAGAATATTTAAATGCTTTCGTTAAAAAAATTTATTGTAATAAACCTCATTTTTTTAACATGAATTCCAAATATCTTTGCTGCACAAAATACTAATCAATCAACTACTGGCTTAGTTCAACGTATTTATTCTTTCAGGTGACAACTATTTTATCCGTTTGCAAGGCCCAGACACATGCGCTAAAAGTACAAATGGCTATAACGAATATTATTCTTTCTCAGCCCCAACTCCTCTAGCCAAATCATATTATGCATTAGTATTATCCGCTGCAATCTCAAACAAGCCAATAACTATTCGTGTAAAAACTGATTGCGCAACAGATGCGCAAAAAGAGATTCTATATATTTTTCAATATCTTAATTTAAAAGATATACGAATAATGCTTATCTACAAACCTTCATCTGCTTGTATTTTTGCAGTTCATCTAATGAATACTATGACAAAACAGGTTTTACTTTTGAAATACCTCCGTCTTCTCTACATTCAATTGTTTAAAACAATCTCGCAAACTCAGTTTTTTCTCGGCTATCACTTGCTCCATCATCTAAAACCGCTTTTTTTAGAAAAGCGTACTTTTCAGCCGTATTAACAGTTATAAAAACCATTTGATCATTTGTGTAGCGATGATCTTATTTTTTAATGTAGAATATTATTCCCCATAATAGTTACAATCGTTATATTAGTAGGATACCAGTATGCAAAGATTAAAAAAAATCATCTTAATCAATCTTTTGATTCTAACAAGTATCTCAAATGTTTTTGCTGCGCAAAATACTAATCAAGATGCGATTGGTTTAGTTCAGCGTATTTATCTTTTTGGTGATAACTACTTTATTCGTTTACAGGGACCTGATACTTGCGCAAAAAACGCAAAAAACGAATATTATACGTTTTCAGCCACGAATCCTCTAGCCAAATCATATTATGCATTAGTATTATCCGCTGCAATCTCAAACAAGCCAATAACTATTCGTGTAAAAACTGATTGCGCAACAGATGGGCAAAAAGAGATTCTATATATTTTTCAAGATTTTAATTAAAAATATATACGAATAATGCTTATCTACAAACCTTCATCTGCTTGTATTGTTGCAGTTCATCTAATGAGTTAATACTATGACAAAACAGGCCTTGCTTTTGAAATGCCACCACCTGTGCATCCAATTGTTTAAAACAATCTCGCAAACTCAGTTTATTCTCAGCAATCGCTTGCTCCAACACAGATAAACTTTCTCGCTTAAGTAAACAAAATGGATATAAAGCTTCACCATTGATATTGACATAAGCCACTTGCGCCAACGGCTGCTTTTGCAAAGCGCGATGCAGTTTAAGCACAACCTGACTAGGAATATAAGTCACATCACAGGGAATAAATAAAGCATAGTCAGCTTGCAGATGTGACCAAGCACTCTTCATCCCCATCAACGGGCCAAGGAAACCATTTTGATCATCTGCATAGCATCGAATATCAGGTTCAATCTGTTTATAGATCGAGTTATCACGGTGGCTATTCACCCAAATGTGTTGAACCTGGGCCTTAAAACTTTCACATATTTTTGACAGCTGAATCTGGTCATCAAACTGTTGTAGCAGTTTGTTGGTCCCGTTCATACGACGCGCTTGCCCTCCCGCCAAGATCACTAGATCTGTAGCGGGATATTCTGTATTCATGCTTCTGCCTCCAATTGACAGGTTTTAATCAGACCACGAATCTCAGGTAAACAAGAACCACAATTGCCACCTGCTTTTAAACAAGCCGTGACTTGTTTTTCATGGGTGATATTTTGCGTTTTGATGGCTTCGATAATTTTATTCTTACCCACTTTAAAACAACTACAAACCAGAGGTCCATCGTTATTTGCAGCAGACATTGGCATCCCTGCCAGCAAAGCTTTACGATGCAAAGCACTTAGTCGTTCACGTTTAAACAGACTCGCTACCCAATCGCGATTTGGCAATAAATCGACAGGTGCAATATATAAACTGGCAATCAGGATACCATCTTTTAAAATTACACTATGGCTGAGCTGTGATGAAATATCTTCAAGACTTAACCATTCATAGGTTTCATCGACAAAAGGCAGGAAGCTTTTCAGATTCTTTTGGGTCTCATCAATACTATGACGATCGGCAATTTCATAACGCATCGCTTTTGCGGTTTTGATCTTGGTCCACCATGCACAACTTTGTAAAGATGTTTTGATATGATGTTCAAAGCCTTCACGTACATAAAGCACGCCTTGCCAAGTGGTATGGAATGGCTGAATCGCAACGGGTGTATGTTTAAATTCAGGTTCGCCTGAGATCGCATCCACCACTGGATTAACCACTTTACCAATCCGCGCATCAGAAGCGACTTGCTCAGTCCAGTGAATCGGTGCAAAGATTTGGCCACGACGCACACCTTGTGCCAGCGTCACACGCAATATACAACGCCCCCATTGTGAGCGGACTTCCACCAAAGCTTTATCACGGATACCAAATTTTAATGCATCATTCGGATGAATCTCACAAAATGGTTCAGCACGATGCGTGGTGAGGTTTGCCGATAAACCCGTACGAGTCATGGTATGCCATTGATCACGGATACGTCCTGTATTCAACACCAATGGATAATCTTCAGAGATGGCATGCACTGGATCAATGGCAATGGTAGGAATCAGCTTGGCTTTTTTGTTTTTATGGCTAAAACTGCCACGATCAAATAACCGTTCAACAGCAATACTTTGCCCTTTCTCCCACACAGGCCATTGAGTTGGGCGTAAATGGTTATATTCATCCAGACTTAAATTCATTAGCCCTTTTAAATTGAAATAACGGAAATTTTCAACATGATCACGTTGATCAATACTGGCATTTTGATAGGCCGATAAAGCCGCGTGTTCATTAAAAATATCACAGGCATGATTAAAATCAAAACCAGTAAAGCCGAGTTTTTTTGCAACCTCTGCCACCGCCCACCAATCCGCTTTGGCTTGCTTTGGCGAATTTAAAAAGGCACGTTGCCGTGAAATACGGCGTTCAGAATTGGTGACCGTACCATCTTTCTCTCCCCAACCTAATGCAGGCAACAACACATCTGCATAGGCTGTGGTATCAGTATCCGCACAAATATCAGAAACCACCACAAATTCACATTTTTCCAAGGCGCGTTTGACTTGATCTGCATCGGGCAAACTCACTACAGGATTGGTTGCCATAATCCAGATGGCTTTGATTTTGCCGCTTTCCACCGCTTGGAATAAATCAACTGCTTTTAAACCTGCTTGCTTGGCAATCACAGGACTGTTCCAAAAGCTTTGCACCAGATGTTGATGTGACGGATTATCTAAATCCAGATGTGCTGCCAGCATATTGGCCAATCCACCCACCTCACGACCGCCCATGGCATTGGGTTGACCCGTCATTGAAAATGGTGCTGCACCTAATTTGCCAATTTTTCCAGTGAGTAAATGGCAGTTGATAATACTATTGGCTTTATTTACACCTTGAGAGGATTGATTAACCCCCATCGAAAACAAGGTGATTACTTTTTCTGTTTGAGCAAACTTATCAAAAAACAGTTGTAATTTTTCTGCAGAAATTCCTGTACGTTTCACCAAAGTATTAAAATCTTGCTCGCTTTCACTCGCAGCTAACAGTGCTGCTAAACCTTCGGTATAGGTCTCTACAAAATGATGGTCGATATAATCATGATGGTAAAGATACTGAAACAGACCATTAAATAAAGCCACATCCTGACCGGGTAAGATCGGCAAATGTAAATCCGCTTGCTCGCAGGTACTGGTAAAACGAGGATCGACCACCACTACAAATAAATCTGGATTCTTGCTCTTGGCTTGCATGATACGTTGATACAATACGGGATGACACCATGCTGTATTAGAGCCAACGAGAATCACCATATCGGTATGTTCAAAGTCTTCATAACTGGCAGGTACGATATCTTCACCGAAGGCACGTTTATGCGCAGCAACCGCAGATGACATACATAGGCGTGAATTGGTATCAATATTGGCAGTGCCTAAATAGCCTTTTACAAACTTATTCACCACATAGTAGTCTTCAGTCAGCAACTGTCCTGAGACATAAAATGCAACGCTGTCAGCGCCATATTGATCAATACAGGCTTGAAACTGGTCTGCAATTTTCTCAATCGCCTGATCCCATGTCGTGACTTGACGATGGTTTTTACGGCCAAACATCGGATGCAAGACTCGAGTTTCCAAGCCTAAAGTATCGGCTAAATTACTGCCTTTAATGCAGAGTCGTCCAAAGTTTGAAGGATGATCCAGATCTCCTGCAACTTTTACCGTTGTACCATGCGCTTTATGTTGGACACTAACATCAACGCCACAACCCACGCCACAATAAGGACATGTTGTTTTTGTAATGATTGTTTCTGCTTGATCGGAGCGACTGTGTTCTAAATTTTGAATACTGTTCATGACTGCCCCTTTGAATCCCACCCAGCCTCCCTTTATCAAGGGAGGAGTAGCGCGAATTCATATCTTAAATATAATTGAAAAACAGTCCCTCTTTCATATAGGAAGGAAGCCACGAACCATCGTCATTGCTTAAATTCGTGGCATTCCCCCGCTTTCATAAAGAGGGGGTTAGGGGGAGATTCATCACCCTGCCTTTTTCATTGCAAAATCCTTACCAAATAACAGCTTATTTCTAAAAGTAGAAACAGGCGTTTGATCTGCAATCAACTCGGCATACCACATCCCATCTTCCGTATCACCAAATAGAACCGCACCAATCACTTTGTCTTTCTGGATAATGATACGTTTGTAAATCTGACGTTTATCATCATTGAGAATGATGTCTTCATAATCTTCTTTTGGTTCAAAGTTCCCAGCTGAGAATACATCAACCCCACTGACTTTTAACTGTGTTGGTACGGTCGGTGATTTAAAGGTTAAGCTGCCATGTTCAGCCAAATGCGTTGCACAGATGAAGGCTTGTCCCCAAAGTGGTTCAACTAGACCAAAGGTTTGATTACGATGTTCGATGCATTCACCAACCGCATAGATACTTGGATCAAAAGTTTGCATGGTGTCATTAACTAAAATACCTCGGTTACAACGCAGTCCAGCACTTTGAGCTAAAGCAATATTTGGGCGAATCCCGACCGCAAAAATCACTAAATCCGCGTCCAGTACCGTTCCATCTTTAAGACGGACTTGACTGACATGCCCCTCTTCGCCAATCAACGCTTCAGTATTGGCCTCGGTAATAATATTGATCCCCTTTTGTTCGATACTATGACGCAACATGCGGCTGGCACGTCCATCCAACTGACGCTCCATAATTCGATCCATCAGGTGCAGAACCGTGACATTCATACCACGTTGTTTCAGTCCGTAGGCCGCTTCCAAACCCAACAAACCGCCACCAATCACCACCGCATTCTTTTTGGTTTCGCAATATTTGATCATGGTGTTTACATCATAAATATCACGGAAGCTGATCACACCTTTTAGATCTACACCTTGAACAGGTGGAATAAATGGTGATGAGCCTGTTGCGATGATCAATCGATCATAATCAACACTTTCGCCTTTCTCGGTATGCACCACTTTACGGGTACGATCAATCTTGATCGCAGGATCATCAGCAATAAATTGAATCCCTTTATCGCGATACCACGCATGTGGATGCAACATGATGTCATCAATGGTTTTTTCACCTGAAAGTACTGGCGACAACATGATTCGGTTGTAATTGCCCCATGGCTCCTCTCCGATTACGGTGACGTCATAACGATCTGGGGCCATATCCAGTAAGTCCTCAAGACAACGCATCCCCGCCAGACCATTGCCAATCAGCACCAGTTTCAGCTTTTCTTGCGCAGCGCCATTGTTGGTAATATAAGTCTTTTGCGGAACAGACCCGACCCACACCCGACCATTTTCAATTTTGGTTGGAAAAACCAAGAGCTTTTGATCTTTATCTTCCAAACAACGACCCGTCGCTAAACTAAAATGCTGTTTATAAATCGGCGATGCGATCACGCGCTCACCTTGTAAATCGCCAATGATGCCGCGACACATCACATTGGCTTGGCTGAATGGATCTTTATTACTTAAGGCATAGATCCGCTTTTCATAACCGACACGAAACAGTGCAACGGATTGACCTTCGATCAGTGCGCCCACACCCGTATTTGGTGTGATGTCTTCCAAAGCACACACCTCGACCCATTGATTTTCTGGCAGCATATCGATGTTCTTTAAACTGGTCATTTGAGTTCTCCTTATGCTTCAACCATTGGGATACGATCGACTGAACGTTCAGCGTCATTCAAAGGACGAATCTGATCACGTACTTGGGTAAATTGAATATGTGGGTCAGCTTGCTCTTCCGCACGGGCATTGATATAGGTTTGGAAACGTTTACGAATCTCAGGGTCTTCAACCGCAGTACGCCATTCATCTTGATAAGTGCCAATCACATGGCTCATACGGCTTTCAAGCTCTTCAGCTAGCCCTAGAGAATCATCGACAATCACTGATTTGAGATAATCCAAACCACCTTCCATATTGTCACGCCATACGCTGGTACGTTGTAAACGATCTGCCGTTTGGATATAGAACATAAAGAAACGGTCAATATAACGAATCAAGGTTTCAGTATTGAGGTCAGAAGCCAATAATTCTGCATGGCGTGGTTTCATACCGCCATTTCCACAGACATATAAGTTCCAGCCTTTCTCAGTTGCAATTACCCCAACATCTTTACCTTGCGCTTCGGCACATTCACGGGTACAGCCCGACACCGCCATTTTCAATTTATGTGGCGAACGTAAGCCTTTATAGCGGTTCTCAAGTTCAATCGCCAAGCCAACAGAATCGTCCACTCCATAACGGCACCATGTACTACCAACACATGATTTCACGGTACGCAAAGATTTCCCGTAAGCATGACCTGATTCAAAACCTGCTGCGTTGAGCTCTTCCCAGATAAACGGGAGTTGATGGATTTGCGCACCAAATAAGTCGACACGTTGTCCACCGGTAATTTTGGTATACAGGTTATATTTTTTGGCAATTTGACCGACAGCAATTAAGCCATCTGGTGTGACTTCACCACCTGCCATACGCGGCACAACCGAGTAAGAACCATCTTTTTGGATATTACCTAAGTAGTAATCGTTACTGTCTTGTAGGCCTGCATGGCTAGGTTCTAGTACGAAATCATTCCAGCAGGATGCCAAAATATTGGCCGCCATCGGCTTACAAATATCACAGCCTAGACCATGACCATGTTGGTGAATCAAATCATCAAAGGTCTTGATTTCATTGACACGAACCAAGTGATAAATTTCTTGGCGTGAGTACGGGAAGTGCTCACACACATGGTTATTGACCGTTACGCCTTGGCGTTGTAGTTCAGACTTCAACACTTGCGTGACTAAAGGTGCACAACCACCACAGGCTGTCGCCGCTTTGGTACATTTTTTCAAAGCACCGAGTGAGGTTGAACCATCACAAATTGCTTGGCAAATATCGGCTTTAGACACGTTATTACATGAACAAATGGTTGCACTATCAGGTAGTAAATCGACACCGCTGCCACCAGCTTTGGCACCTGAATCGGCAAAACCTGGCATGATCAAACTTTCAGGCGTTTCTGGTAATGCCAGACCGTTCAACATCATTTGTAGCAGGTCGTTATATTCTTTGGCATCACCGACCAAGACCGCACCGAGCAACTTGGTTTTATCTGCATCGACCACGATCTTTTTATACACAAGGCTATCTTCATCGGCATAAAAATAGCTAAGTGAGTTTGGTGTCATCCCATGCGCATCACCGACTGATGCCACATCAACGCCCATCAACTTCAACTTGGTGCTCATATCTGCACCCGCGAAACAATGGGTTTCTTCGGCTAAGATATGTTTTGCGGCAATACGTGCCATGTCATAACCGGGCGCGACCAGACCGTAGATTTTGTTATCCCACAGCGCACATTCACCAATCGCATAGATATGTTGATCTGAGGTTTGGCAATAATCGTTGATTTTAATCCCGCCACGCTCACCCAACGCTAAACCACTCACCCGCGCTAATTCATCACGTGGACGAATCCCCGCAGAGAATAAAATGATATCTGTTTCCAGCTCGCTACCATCAGCAAACTTCATGATGTGCGTTGTGTTATCACCGGCTTCAATACATTGTGTGGCTTTTTGGGTGTGGACTTTCACCCCAAGATTTTCAATTTTACGGCGCAATACCTTGCCACCAAGATCATCAATCTGTACCGCCATCAAACGTGGTGCAAACTCCACCACATGCGTTTCCAGATTTAAATCTCGCAATGCTTTAGCCGCTTCCAAACCTAATAAGCCGCCACCAATCACCACACCTGTTTTGGCATTTAAGCTTGCAGCACGGATGGCATCTAAATCTTCAATGGTTCGATAGACAAAACAGTTTTCACGATCATTGCCTGAGATTGGCGGAACAAAGGCATACGACCCTGTTGCTAAGACCAATTTGTCATAATGAATCACATCGCCAAAGTTGGTGGTCACCGTTTGCTCAGCTGCATTAATTTCTACCGCTTTGGTATTCAGTCTTAAATCAATACCGTGCGCGTCTGCAAAATCAAAGCGAGCCAGTGATAAGTCTTTTGCTGTTTTACCAGAGAAGTATTCAGTCAAATGTACGCGGTCATAGGCAATACGTGGTTCTTCTGCAAGGATGGTAATTTCTAATTCATCATCAGCTTTCTCCAAGATGGCTTCGATGAATTTATGCCCTACCATACCGTGACCAATCATCACTAATTTCATTGTGTTTCTCCTCAAATCGAATCTTTGATTAAGCTGCGCTACTTTGTTCTGAGCTACGTTCCAACATGGCTTGTTCGAACAGCTGTTGTTCTTTTTCTTTATGCTCCACCGAGAATCGGATAAGCATTACTGAGCTTGCAGCAATCACTACCAAGCCACCTAAAACCATTAAACAAGTTTGAAAATCGACCATTCCTTTCAGCAAGAATCCTGCTGCGACTGCCCCGACATTGCCACCTGCACCAATAATGCCTGCCACACCACCGAGTGCTTCACGATCAATAAATGGAACCAATGCATAGGTCGCACCACATGCCATATGGGTAAACAGTGCGAAGATGGTCATACTGAGGATTGCAAGAACGGCACTATTCATATGCGCGAATAACATCAGGAACAGTCCTTCACCCAAGATCAACAGAAACAAGATTTTGGTACGACCATCCAAACCTTTTTTCAGCGCCACTTTGTCTGAAACAATCCCGCCAAGCGCACGGGCAAACAGTGCCAGCAAACCAAAAACCCCTGCTGCCAGTCCTGCTTCTTTTAAACCAAAGTTAAAGTGCTCGACGTAATACATCGCAATGATGTTGTGCATGAAGATTTCAATGCCGAAACATGCCGCATAAGAGCAGAATAGAATCCAGACCCGATAGTTACGCGCTGCGTGCATTAGGATGGCTAAGCCACCTTTTTTGTCGCTTCCAACTACAACACCTTGGGCACGCAGTTCTTTAAAATCACCTTGCGGGCAGTCTTGAGTCAGCTTCCAATAAAGCACACCCACGATCAGCATCATCACACCAGGTACAAGCAATGCAATTCTCCACCCCATGGCTTGTTCAACACCGAACATCACCAAGGCAGACAACAGTAAAGGCATCAAGGCTTGTGTTGCACCACCACCTGCATTCCCCCAACCCGCTGAAGCGGCATTGGCGGTGCCTACAACATTTGGCGCAAACATAATGCTGGTATGGTATTGCGTGATCACAAAGCTGGCGCCAATTGCACCTATCAATAAACGGAAAAATAGGAAGGATTCATAACTATTGGCTGCAGCAACACCAAATACAGGAATACTGCCCAGCAATAACAATGCAGTATACGTTTTACGTGGGCCATATTTATCACACAGTGGGCCAACGATTAATCGAACCACAATCGTGATTGCAACAGCAGCAATATTGATATTGGCGATCTGATCTTTGGTGAGATGGAACTCGCCTGCGATCACTGGCATTAACGGTGCACAAGCAAACCAAGCAAAGAAACAAACGAAGAAAGCAAGCCAACTCATGTGGAATGCCCGCATCGCTGGTGCAGAAAAGTTGAATAACTTAATTGATGTGGCTTTTTTCGCCGATAAATCTAAAGACATTGCCATCTCCCATACTGAACGTATCATGTGTTGTTCATACAGCACGCTGTATCAACAAACCGATCAGATCGGACATCGTTGGCCGTCTTACAATTTTGCAAGTCATCTTTGACTCAAGGAATAGTTAGCAAATGTTATGCCAAGTTCTAATCACAATCACACCAACAAAACATTAGTTATTGTTTTATATTGATTTTATTAACTTATTCTTTACTTTAAATAAATACCACTTCATTTGAAGAGAGCAAGTTCAGTACAACGACCTGTTTTAAAGCATAATTCGTACTGCTTCAAAACAACTCTTTTTATGCACTTAAAAAGTGCAGTTTTTATTCTAGAGGATATAATTCAAATTTTTCATTTCTTCTACTTGGTCACAGCGATACAATAAAGCGCATAAACAATACGCCCCATGGAGCGATTGCACCGAATAAGAAATCAAAATAGCTTCACTGGCACTATTTTTGCTTCAAAAACAATACGCACAGCACTTTAATCTCTGTGCATAACCCCACCGTTTGACCTATATACTTATGCCGAAACTCAAGATCGCACTTATTGATGACGACCAGGCTCGGGCTGAATACATAAAAACCTGTTTGATTGAACATGACTTTGATGTAGTGGCTTGTTTTACCCTCGATCATCTCAATATTTTTAAACTCGAACATCTTCAAGCCGATGTCATTCTGCTTGATATGGATCATCCACATCGCGATGTGATTGAAAGTTGTGTCAGTAATTTTGATCTGCCTACGGTCTTATTTACCAAGAACACCGATAAAGACACCATCAAACAAGCCATCGATGCAGGGATTACCGCCTATATCGTTGATGGTATCGACCCAAGCCGCTTACACACAATTTTAGATATTTCGATTGAGCAGTATAAAAAGCATAAAAAACTGGAATGTGACCTGAAAGATGCCAAGACAAAGCTTGCAGATCGTAAAGATGTCGAAAAAGCCAAAGTGTTGCTGATGCAACTGCATGGCTTAACTGAAGACACTGCGTTTCAATTACTCAGAAAAAATGCCATGAGCCATCGCATGACCATTGGAGAAATGGCACGGCGCTTACTGGATGCCCAACAACTTTTAAATAATCAACTAAAGGATGAATAGATGAGCCATTTAGTCGAATTAGCAAAAGTAGAAAAAACCGAATTACAACTGGGCTATATTCCCTTACTTGATTGTGTCGCATTACTCTGGGCAAAACAGCGTGGTTTTTTTGAAGAAGTCGGTTTAAATGTCAATTTAGTCAAGGAAGCTTCTTGGGCCAGTTTACGTGATCGTTTAGCTTTTGGCTCACTCGATGCTGCACATTGCCTGTCTGCTATGCTGCCAGCAGCAGCGGCCGGCACAGATCAAATTGGCATTCCACTACAAACCCCTCTCGTGCTGAGTGAAAATCGAGCCTTTATTAGCTTAAGCCAAAAGCTCTGTTATGCGCTGAATATTCAAAAACAAGATACTGCAGAAAGTTCAGCCAAGAAACTGACGAATTATATCCAGCAAGATCAAAACATCTCTTTGGCGCATGTGTTTCAACACTCAATTCATCACTATTGCTTAAGAGAATGGCTTGCTTTGGCCGACCCTCAACTAGCGCAATCCATTCAAATGAAAACCCTGCCACCTCCCTATATGGTTGAAGCGATCAGTAATCATTTAATAGATGGGTTTTGTGTCGGAGAACCTTGGAATACTCAAGCTGAGTTACAAGGTCTAAGCCAAATTGTCTGTTCAAGTCAGCACATTATCCCGAATGTTGCCGACAAAGTCTTAGCGGTCACGCAAGAATGGGCGCAACAACATCCACACAGCTTGATTGCCTTAACCAGTGCCATTCTCAAAGCGCAACAAGAATTACGTCAACTCGAAGATTTTGCACCTGTATGGCAACTTCTGATTGAATTTGATGTGATTCAGTTCCATTGCTCGCCAGACATTCATGTTGAAAAATACTTTACCATCCAGAATATCATTCGTAATTTTGTACAGAACAATGCTGAACCGAAAGCCCAAGATTTTGAATGGCTATTTCAACAAATGCATAAATGGAATGCTGTAGAACTTGAACGAGACACTTATATGACTCAAGCACAGAATTGCCTACTGCTTGAAACCTATAAAGCTGCTGCGAATCCCACATAAAACAAAGGACAAAAAAAGCTGTCTTTAAGTATCAAGACAGCTTTTGAAAGACCCAAAAGGGATTACGCCAATCAAAAGTAACCCCTTAAGTAATAACTATCATATTGAAAGCAGAGATATCTTTTTCGGACATTTTTATGTCATTAACTGCCATCTAGAATGCGAATTTTTATCATTTCTGCCAACTGAATAAGCGATAACAGTGTTCAATCTCTAATCATCTTACATTGCTGTTATCAAGCGCTTCACAATGTCACGCAATCACCAAGTAGCATCAGAAAATGTTCAATATTTATATTTTAGCAACTACAGGTTTAAGATCTTCACAAATAATAATTTAAGCACATAAAAACAATATGTTAGTATAAAACCATTACCCTAATGAGTCTCATCAAAATACGCTCTAATCGATTCCTTTCTAAGGATTTAAATCGCGCTAAAATACGAAAATATATATAGTTTGACTGCTGAGTTACACAAATCCCATGAACGAAATGGGGTAATTCAGTTTAGAATGTTTAAAAATAAAATTACGCTAAATTTTGTCATATTTTAACATTGCCAATTCCTTGCAAAGTTTTCATTATATGCACCATGCTTGGCATGCAAATTTCTTCATCGATTAAAACAAATTATAAAAAAATTGCAGAATTTTGTGCCATAATAAGCAAACTTTGCAGACATCTTGCAAAAAACTTTTGCAGATTTAGAATTGGAGCAGGCTGAATGAGCTCAACCATTTTGGTAATTCATGGACCGAATTTGAACTTGCTAGGAAAACGCGAACCAGAGGTATATGGTTATCTGACGCTAGATGATGTTAACCAGCAACTCATCGCTCAAGCCCAACATGCATCACATACACTAGATACTTTTCAAAGCAACTGGGAAGGTGCGATTGTCGATCGTATCCATCAAGCACAAAACGAGGGTGTGAAATTTATCATTATCAACCCTGCTGCCTTGACCCATACCTCAGTTGCTTTACGCGATGCTTTACTTGGTGTTGCCATTCCATTTATTGAGGTTCATTTGTCAAATGTTCACGCTCGTGAATCATTCCGTCATCACTCATATTTATCAGATAAAGCCATTGGCGTAATTTGTGGCTTAGGTGCAAAGGGTTATTCCTTTGCTCTCGATTACGCTATCGAAAAAATTCAATCTTCTAACTAATTTAGACTTTTTAGGAATGCTCACTCATGGATATCCGTAAAATCAAGAAGCTCATCGACTTGATGATTGAATCTGACTTACAAGCGATTGAAGTTAAGGAAGGCGACCAATCCATCTCATTAACTCGCCCTACTCCTGTTTATGCCGCGGCTGCTGTAGCTGCAGCTCCAACGGTTGCTGCTCCAGCACCAGCAGCAAAAACACCACGTGGTGCAGTTGAATCATCACCAATGGTTGGTGTGTTCTATGCAGCGCCAAGTCCAGGTGAAGCACCATTTGTAAATGTAGGTCAAACAGTATCTGCGGGTGAAACATTGGGGATCATTGAGGCAATGAAAATCATGAACCCAATTGAAGCAACAAAAAGCGGCGTAATTGAAGAAATTCTAGTGAAAAATGGTGAAGTGATCCAATTCGGTCAACCACTTTTCCGCTACCGTGCTTAATCAGTTTGGGGATTCCTATGTTGCAAAAAGTATTAATTGCAAACCGTGGCGAAATCGCTTTACGAATTACTCGGGCTTGTAAAACTCTTGGCATTAAAACAGTTGGTATCTATTCAGATGCTGATAAAGACTTAATGCACTTACGCTTCGTTGATGAAGCAGTGTGTATCGGACCGGGTGCAAGTAGCGAAAGCTATTTAAATATTCCTGCAATTATTACTGCTGCAGAAATCACAGGTGCAGATGCAATCCATCCTGGCTATGGTTTCTTGTCCGAGAATGCGGAATTTGCGGAAATTGTAGAAAGTTCTGGCTTTATTTTTATTGGCCCTCGCCCTGAACATATTCGCCTGATGGGGAATAAAGTATCAGCGATTATTGCCATGAAAAAATCAGGCGTACCAACAGTACCGGGCTGTGACCATGCAGTAACCATTAACAATGCGCTTGCGGAAGCAAAAGAAATCGGCTTTCCATTGATCGTGAAAGCTGCTTCTGGCGGCGGCGGTCGTGGTATGCGTATTGTAGAACGTGTCGACACCCTACTTGAATCTGTTCAAGCTGCTCAGCGTGATGCTGAAATGTGGTTCGGTGACGATACCGTTTATATGGAACGTTTCTTACAAAAGCCTCGCCATGTCGAAGTACAGGTTCTTGGTGATGGTAATGGCCATGCGATTCACCTCTATGATCGTGACTGTTCTTTACAACGTCGCCATCAAAAGGTATTAGAAGAAGCACCTGCCCCAAACCTACCTGAACAAGCGCGCGCTGATATTTTAGAAGCGTGTGTGAATGCTTGTAAGTTGATGCAGTATCGTGGTGCGGGTACATTTGAGTTCTTATTTGAAGATGGTGAATTCTTCTTCATCGAAATGAATACTCGTGTGCAAGTTGAACATCCTGTCACTGAAATGGTGACTGGGGTTGATATCATTGAACAGCAACTTCGTATTGCAGCTGGTTTAGGTCTTGAACTTGAACAAGAGCAGATCGAAGTTAAAGGTCATGCGATTGAATGCCGTATCAATGCTGAAGATCCAACCACGTTCTTGCCTTCTCCAGGCAAAATTGAAAGTTTCTATGCGCCAGGCGGTGCAGGTATCCGTTTGGATTCACACATCTATCAGGGCTATAACATCCCGCCTTACTATGACTCAATGATTGCAAAATTGATTTCTCATGGTAAAGACCGTGAAACATCATTAGCTCGCATGCGCCAAGCATTAGATGAAATGATTTTGACAGGGATCAAAACCAATATTCCTTTGCATAAAGATTTGATCTTAAAAGACAAAAATTTCTGTGAACAGGCAATGGATATTCATTATCTTGAAAAACATTTGCTAAAGCAGCTTGAACCAAAAGCTGAAACAGCATAAATAAAAAAGCCTCTTACTCAAGAGGCTTTTTTATGTCTAACTCAATCTTATTAAGGTAAAACACGACGCAAAGTCGCAAAACACTTATCACCTTTCTCGCTGGCACAAAAATCGATGGTTGAATCATTGGCCCATTTTACAAAGTATTGGGAAACTTCACCCGTTTGATCCTGCTTTTGACCTGAACAGTCCATTTCATTATTGTCATATTTGATTTGCAGAACCAATGCAGGCAAACGCTCTTTATGATCTTCTGATGGCTGATAATCATATAAACCATACGACCATTCTTGACCACTTTTAATCACCACATCACTTGCACCACGGAAGTTATAGTATTCGACACACTTCTTATTGTTCGGAATTTCCATTCCCCACAGACCCATAATTTCAGGGCGAGTTGTGACCCGAATCGCATTGGCTTTAGCTATTTGTTGAGGTGTTACTGCTGCTTTGTCATTTACGACCGTCTCTGCCATAGTCCATGTTGAGCAAGCCCATAATAATCCAATAATATAAATATTTTTCATAGATTTAATTAAGTCGTCATCTTAACGGTGCATAGGCTTAAATTAGCATATTTTTTGATAAAAGCATGCATTCATAACCATATAAACACAATATTTTTACCATGTAATTTAATTGCTTGTTTTGCCACTTTTTCAGGTATCCTATTTTTCAAATTGTATTTAACTTTTTACTTTATAAAGATTTTCGCTTTAGGGATAAAAGCCATGAAATTTTCAGAATACGTACAGTACGATGGTTTGGGGTTAGCTGAGTTAGTCAAAAACAAAGAAGTTCACCCATCAGAGTTACTCGAAATCGCATTAGAACGAAGCAATCAGGTCAATCCAAAGCTAAATGCCATCATTATCCCAATGTATGAGCAAGCCAAACAACGCGCTCAACACGCTTTATCAGGTCCATTCGCTGGTGTTCCATTCTTAGTCAAAGATCTATTCCAAGAATACCGCGGTGTACCAACCTCTTATGGCAGTCAAGCATTAAAGAAAATCAATTACACGCCAGACTTTAATGCAGAAATTGTCAATCGCTGGGAACAAACTGGTATTGTCACCTTTGGTCGTACCAACACGCCTGAATTTGGTATTAAAGGGATTACTGAGCCTGACGCTTGGGGAGCATGCCATAATCCTTGGAATTTAAAATATAACAGCGGTGGATCTTCAGGCGGTTCTGCTTCAGCTGTTGCAGGCGGCTTAGTCCCGATTGCTGGTGCTGGTGATGGTGGTGGATCAATTCGTATTCCTGCCTCCTATTGTGGTCTATTTGGGCTTAAACCGAGTCGTGGGCGTACACCATGGGGACCACAATTTAGCGAAGCCATGCACGGCGCAGCGATGCAACACGTATTGACCAAAACCGTTCGGGATAGTGCAGCAATGCTTGATGCCGTACAAGGTCCTGAACAAACCTCACTATTTCGTATTGAAGCTCCTGAACAAAACTATTTAGACGTGATTCAACAGACTCCGAAAAAACTCCGCATTGCCTTCAGTACCCAATCACCAATTGGTACCAAAATTTCTAAAGATGCTATCCAAGCTGTGCAACAAACCGCGAAGCTATTGGAGTCATTGGGTCATATCGTGGTTGAAGACCGACCTAAAATTGATGGCCTCGAACTGGCAAAAGATTTTGTCACCACATGGTTTAGCCAATTCTCTTATATGCAGGCACAAATCAAACAAATGGCGGGTGCAACAGATGGTGATTTCGAACTCGATTCAATTGCTTTGGCTGCCTTTGGAGCGAAGACCACCGCGACAGAATATATTCATACGCTCAATAATTGGGGGCTGTACAGCACCCAGATGAATATTTTCTTTGAAAAATATGACTTATACCTCACCCCAACCACGGCCTCAGTCGCGCCTAAAAATGGTGAAGTTGCTACACCTGCTTGGCAGAAGCCAATCCTAAAAGGCTTGTTAAAAGTTGGTAAAGCGCATTATTTAGCGCAAGGCAAGTTAGTTGAAAAAATGGTACAGGACAATTTAAGCTGGGTACCATTTACCCAATTGGCCAATGTAACGGGCCTACCTGCCATGTCGGTGCCACTTTATTGGAACAAACATGGTATGCCACTCGGTAGCCAGTTTATTGCACCGTTTGGACGTGAGGATCGTTTGTTGCAACTTGCGGCTCAACTTGAACAAGCACAACCATGGTTGCCGCAATATAAACACATCCAAATCTAGTCTAAGTTTTGGCTGCTGTTTCCACTTGATTCGGCAGCCATAGCACCAGTAATAAACCAAACAAGACCACCACACTGGCACAGTAAAAAATGGTCGCACCTGAAAAAACTTGCCAATAGTGCCCTGCCAACAAACTTCCAGATGCCACCCCCAAGCCCCACATGGTGCTATACAATGCCTGTCCTCGGCCTTGCTGCTCTGGTGTAAAGTTTTGGAAAATCACTTTCATGGCAATCAGGTGGAACAGGCCAAAACTAAAAGCATGTAAACACTGAGCAAGCAACTGTCCAATGTAATTGGTTTCTAAGATACCAACCAAGAACCAACGTAAACTGGTCAAGACTAAGCAAATCACCACCAATGTTCGCCATGAAAAGCGAGTGAAGAATAGCTTTTGTGCCACAGCAAACATGACGATTTCAGCAATCACTCCCATTGCCCATAAACTACCGATTTGTGTGGTACTAAATCCAATCTCTTTAAGGAAGTTACTATAGAAGCTATAAAACGGAGCCAATGAAAACAGCAAAATAAATTCAATACTAAAAAATGCAGCAACGATGGGCCGTTTTAAAATCGGGAGTAGCGGTTCAAGCCTTTTCTGAGAGCTCGGTGCGTGTTCAGGTTCTTTAATACTAAATGACCAAAGAAAAGCCAAAAATGAAACAGAGAGAAGTAAGATTGGCAGCATTGAAATTGGAATAACCTCCAACAAAGCCCCAATTACAAATACACCGACAATAAAACCAACAGATCCCCATTTACGCACTTTGCCATAGAGTTCCGCACGCTTTTCACCTAGCCAAAATAAAGTCACGCCCTCAAATTGCGCCAAGATAGCATTTTGGAAAAAGCTAAAAATCAGCATCAGTAAAGCCACCGATTGGAAACTATTCGGAATGACGAAGATGGCGAACCAGATACAGGCTTCCATCCATGTTGCAATTCGAACCAAAAGCATTCGTTTACCTGATTTATCGGCAATCCAGCCCCAAATCAGCGGTGCAAAAAAACGCGTGATAATCGCAATTGACGAAAGAATGCCGATCTCTTGGTAATTGAACCCCTGATCTTGTAGATACAGGTTCCAATACGGCATGAAAGTTCCAACTATGGCATAGTAGAACAGGTAGAAACCACCCAATCGTGTTTGGATACTTAATGATTGAAGCAATTCAAATGCCTTTTTTAAGGTGTCAAATAAGAATAAACAGAGAAAGGAAACTCGATTGATATAAGTGAATTTTAGCTCATTTCACCAAACAATTCGCCAAATATCAGCATGAATATCAAAGCCGATATGTAAAAAACAGGGCTGAAAATTCAGCCCTGTTTTTAAATATCGCTTTGAAGGTTAAACATCCGTATTTAAAGCTACACTCGGCTGAGCATTTCTTAATTTTCGCTGTTTCAAAAAATAGGCCAGCATCAAACACAGAATCCATGCAGGAATCATCATGACTGCGATACGCATATCTGCAGTCATTGACATCACCACAAGAATACTAAGCATAAAAATAATGCATAGATAATTACTGAATGGATAAGCAATACTTGGGAATTTGGTGGTTAGCCCTTGTGCTTGCATGGCTTTACGGAACTTTAAATGCGTCCATGAAATCACCACCCAGTTAATCACAATCGCAGCAACTACCAGCATCATTAACAAACCAAATGCTTTCTCAGGGAATGCATAGTTCAACAACACACACAGTACAGTGACAAATGCAGATATATAAACCGCATTGGTTGGAATACCACGTTTATTGATTTTCTTAAGGAACTTAGGTGCATTACCTTGTTGAGCCAAGCCCAATAACATACGGCTACTGCAATAGCTGGTTCCGTTATAAACAGATACAGCCGCAGTTAAGATCACAAAGTTCAACATTGTTGCCACGCCTTGGCTATCCAATGATGCGAAGACCATCACGAATGGGCTACCACCTTGCGCCATTTGGTTCCAAGGGAACAGTGCGAATAAGATGAAAAGCGTTGCAATATAGAAAATCAAAATACGATAGATAATTTGATTCACTGCTTTCGGCAAAGTTTTATCAGGATCACGTGCTTCTGCCGCAGTAATACCAAATAACTCGATGCCACCAAAAGCAAAGATGATCACCGCCATTGCCATGACCAGACCTTCTACACCAAATGGAAAGAATCCACCCAATGCCCAAAGGTTACTGATACCAGCCTGTGGCCCTGCTGTTCCTGTTGCAAGTAAATACGAACCAAAACCAATCATGGCCAAGATTGCTAAAATTTTGATGATAGAGAACCAAAACTCCATTTCACCAAAAAACTTGACATGCAAAAGGTTGATACCGTTAATTAAGATAAAAAAGGCCAATGCCGAAACCCATGTCGGGATTTCAGGCCACCAGTATTGAATATATAACCCAATCGCTGTGAGCTCAGCCATACAGACCAGCACATTGAGTACCCAATAGTTCCAACCTGACATGAAACCTGCAAATGAGCCCCAGTATTTGTAAGCAAAATGGCTAAATGAACCACTGACTGGCTCTTGTACCACCATTTCGCCTAGCTGTCGCATCATTAAAAATGCAATAAGCCCTGCAATCGCATAACCTAGAATGACCGATGGGCCCGCCAGCTTAATCGATTGTGAGATACCTAGAAACAAACCTGTGCCAATCGCACCACCTAGCGCAATAAGCTGGATATGCCGATTGCTTAAACCTGGGTTCAGGTTTCCTTGCTCCTGTTTTGACATATGATTATTCTCATCCGTGTCGCGTAATTTTTCTGTCTAAAATTACGTATATCATAAGTTAATCACAAATGCCTATATCTAACTCGAAAAATAATTAATTCACTTTTCGAATAACCGCGCATATAAACAGAAAATTCAATAAATAACAAATATTATGAATAATGTAATTAAATTATGTATTGCGTAATTAATTATTTTCAGTATGATAGAAATTAAGACACAGGGATTTTTGCTCTAAGCAAACTAGAATTGGCCGATAAAAACCTATACATCATTTTATCTTTCAATCGCTTAGATAAAATAATCCCTAAACAACCAGATTAGACCAACAGAATTAAAGACAAGGAAAGCGAATCATGGCACATCATTTAACTTCTTTTCTTGAGATTGATGCCCAATCAGATTTCACAATACATAATTTGCCATACGGCATTTTCAGCGAGACCGCACAAGGTGAAAAACGCGTTGGCGTTGCAATTGGTGAATGGGTGCTTGACCTTGCGGCATTAGAACAAAAAGGCTTATTACAGCTCACAACAGCGAACTGCTTTAATCAGCCAACACTGAATAAATTCATCAAAACAGGCAAACAGAATTGGCATACGGTTCGCAGCACTTTGCAAAGCTTATTGTCCGCAGAAAACCCGACCTTACGTGATCATGCCGATTTACGTCAGCAAGTGTTGTTTAAACAAAAAGATGTAGTTTTACATTTACCGATTCATGTTCCTGGCTATACCGACTTCTATTCATCTAAAGAACATGCCACCAATGTCGGTACCATGTTTAGAGATCCTAAAAATGCGCTATTGCCGAACTGGAGTGAACTTCCTGTAGGCTATAACGGTCGTGCCAGTTCTGTGATTGTGAGTGGTAAAGACATTGTGCGCCCGTCAGGCCAAATCAAATTACCCAATGAAGAACGTCCTGTGTTCTCGGCAACCCGTAAACTCGACTTCGAATTAGAAACCGCTTTTGTAGTGGGTAAAGCAACTGAATTGGGCGAGCCGATTGCCATTGAAAACGCATGGGAACATATCTTTGGCATGGTGTTGCTGAATGATTGGTCAGCTCGTGATATTCAACAATGGGAATATGTCCCTTTAGGCCCTTTCAACGCCAAAACTTTTGCTAGTGCCATTTCACCATGGGTAGTGACGATGGAGGCACTCGAACCATTTAAAGTTAAAGGTCCAGAGCAACAACCAAAACCATTGGGCTACCTACAAGAAAACACTGCAAACAGCTATGACATTCACCTTAGTGTTGAAGTGCAAACACCTCAGTCAGAACAAGCCGATGTGATTTGCCAAACCAACTTCAAATATATGTATTGGTCAATGTCACAGCAACTGACTCACCACACCATCGCAGGCTGTAATGTTCAAGTGGGTGATTTAATGGGTTCAGGCACGATTTCAGGCCCAACTGAAGACTCTTATGGCAGCTTACTGGAACTGACTTGGAATACCACCAAACCGCTCAACCTTTCCAACGGCGAAAAGCGTGGCTTCTTGGAAGATGGTGACCGTGTTGTGATGAAAGGCTACTGTGAAAAAGATGGAATTCGCGTTGGCTTTGGTGAAGTTGCCAATACCATTTTACCAGCACGTCACTTTCGTTTTAATGAACAAAAGGACGAACGCTATGAAACTGTATAGTTACTTTCGTAGCTCCGCGGCTTATCGGGTACGTATTGCACTTAACCTGAAAACATTGCCCTATGAAACTGAAGCAGTGCATCTCGTTAAAAATGAGCAGCAACTGGCAAGTTATCGTGCCCTCAATCCAAGTCAGTTGGTGCCAACGCTGCTTGACCAAGATCAGACCTTTACTCAGTCGCTTAGTATTTTGGAATATCTGGAAGAACGTTATCCAGCCAAAGCGCTGCTACCTAAAGATCTAGTTGAACGTGCCAAAGTCCGTGCCTTTGCACAAAGCATTGCCTGCGATATTCATCCGATCAATAACCTGAGAGTGTTGAAGTACCTGCAAAATGATCTTGCGATCAGTAACGAGCAAAAAACGCTGTGGTACCGACACTGGATTTTAGAAGGCTTTCACAGCTTAGAAATGCAATTACAGCATTCCAATGGGCAATTCTGTTTTGGCTCACAGCCGACTTTTGCAGACTGCTGTTTGATTCCTCAAGTCTACAACGCCAAGCGCTTTAAAATTGATTTAAGTGCTTTTCCGAAGATTGAGTCGATATATCAACATTGCTTAACCCTTCCCGCATTCTTAAATGCGACCCCAGAACAACAACCAGATTGGGAATAGAGATAAAAGGAGTTTTATCATGAGCTTTGCAATTAAAAAAATTCATCATGTGGCTTATCGCTGTAAAGATGCTAAAGAAACCGTCGAATGGTACAAAAAAATGCTGCATATGGATTTCATTCTGGCCTTTGCAGAAGACCATGTGCCATCCACCAAAGCCTTTGATCCGTACATGCATTTGTTTTTAGATGCGGGCCAAGGCAATGTATTGGCATTTTTTGAACTGCCGACTCAACCAGATATGGGCCGTGATGAAAACACACCGCAATGGGTGCAACATATTGCTTTTGAAGTAGAAGACTTAGATGCACTGATGGCAGCAAAAGCACATCTCGAAGCCAATGATGTGAAGGTATTAGGAGTCACCAACCATGGTATCTTCCATTCGATTTACTTCTTCGATCCAAATGGTCACCGTCTGGAATTGACCTATAATGATGTCCATGCCGATGCTAAAATTGCACGAATTACTGAAGAAATGAAATTAGAAATGCTGGATGAGTGGAGTCGCACCAAACGTGCACCGCACCATACCCACTTCTTACACGAAGATGAACTCGGTGCATAAATCCACATCAATGAATTTGGCATTAGCATTGTAAAATGCTAATGCCTTTTTTATGGTCTGAATTTAAAGCATTCTGTATGTTTTTAAGGCATAGTAGGCTCAGCAAAATAGTGTGCAATCGCTCTAAAAACAATTGTATGCTTATGCAATTCACCGATTTGATTCATTTAAAAAGATGATTTCTATTTTGCCCAATGCTCAGGCATTATGTGCTGGATGTAAATTGTCCATGATTGACAGCAACAAATACGGCGTGAAAGCACGCAGCTTAAGGGTTATTGAATGATTGAAGAAAAGTTATCTGGTGGGGTTCAATCACTTGAGGTCGGCTTAGCCGTGCTCAATGCCCTTTTGGAACATAACAAGCCCATTATATTAAAAGACCTATCCAGCAAACTGGATATGCATCCTGCCAAGGTACACCGCTATCTGGTCAGTCTGATTCGCATGAATTACGCCAAGCAACTCACTGATGGTCAGTATGCATTAGGCGATCAAGCTTGGCGTTTAGGCTTGAACTGTATCCAGCATACTGATGTATTACAGCTGGTTCAGCACCTGATTTATGAATTACAAAACAAGATTGGCTGTGGTATTCAAATCAGTAAATGGTCGCCTAAAGGACCTTTAGTGGTTCAATCGATTGAATCCAATCATCCGATATCGATTGTGACTAAAGTCGGTTCGATCATGCCATTGGTCAATTCAGCAGCGGGTCGTGTGTTCGCTTCTTATATGCCTGAAGCAATGATCAAACCACTCATGCAAGCGGAATGGGAAAAAGCAGCACATAACCATTACCCGATTAGACCGACCGATTGGGATGAGTTCTTAGTATTAAAAGAAAATGTTCTGCAACATGGCATGTCGATTGCTCAGGGTGATCTTTTGGTCGGGATTAATGCGGTTGGCTTACCGATCTTTAATGCGCATCATTCAATGGAGTTTTGTATTGTGGCATTGGACAGTGAAATGTTTTTCTCGGTTCATGAAGGCAGCGAGAACTTAGAACTGTTTAAACGTGAAGTTGCAGCAATCAATCAATATATTCAAACCCGTTAATTTTTCATCCATATAAAAAAGCCAAGAAGCGAACTTCTTGGCTTTTTTAATTTCAAGCGTTGAGCTGAATTATTTTGCTTCTAGTACACCACGGCGGATCTGGTCACGTTCGATGGATTCAAACAATGCCTTAAAGTTTCCTTCACCAAAACCATCATCATCTTTACGTTGAATAAATTCAAAGAACACAGGTCCAAGCATGTTTTGCGAGAAAATCTGTAATAACAGTTTTTTCTGACCATCTTTGGTATTGCCATCTAACAAGATACCGCGTTTTTGCAATTCTTCCGTTGGCTCACCATGATTAGGTAAACGCTCTTTCAACATTTCATAATAGGTTTCAGGCGGTGCTGTCATAAACTGCATGCCGATCCCTTTTAATTTATCCCATGTTGAAAGCAAGTCATCGGTAATAAACGCGATATGCTGAATGCCTTCACCATTGAAATCTGCCAGGAACTCTGCAATTTGACCATTACCTTTGTCTGAATCTTCATTCAATGGAATACGAATCATGCCATCTGGCGCAGTCAAGGCTTTCGAGGTTAAACCTGTATATTCGCCTTTGATATCAAAGTAGCGGATTTCTTGGAAGTTAAAGATTTTCTCGTAGAAGTTCGCCCAATACTCCATACGTCCTTTATAGACGTTATGGGTTAAATGGTCGATTTCGTTCAGGCCTGCACCTTTTGGATTTCTGTCTGCATCATCAAAGAAAACGAAGTCATTTTCATAGATATCACGATCCACAAGGAAAATTGGCATGCCTCCAATCCCTTTAATCGCAGGGATATTTAATTCCATCGGCCCAGCTTGTGAATACATTGGCTCTGCGCCAAGCTCCACAGCTTTGCTAAATGCTTTGGCTGCATCACGAGTTCTGAAACCCATTGCACAGGCTGAAGGACCATGTTCTTTAAAGAAGAATGAAGCATAAGATTCAGGCTGGTAGTTCAAGATAATGTTGATATTACCCTGACGCCATAAATAAACTTTTTTAGACTTATGCTTTGCGACTTTAGAAAAACCGATGGTCTCAAAGATCTGATCTAATCCGTTTTCCGTCGAAACAAATTCAATAAAAGCAAAACCACATAATTCTAATGGGTTATCTAAAATGTCCATCTAGTTTCCCTTATTTAGATAAATTCATCCGTTTAATGCTCTGCATAGGTCCTATTCTTCAATTGCTTAAAAAGCTGTCTAAAAGCATCAACCTATACATGCGTTATCAGAAAAGGCGACAGGTGTTTTTATAAGTATGTAAAAGCATCCGTGTTTAAGCCCTTTCCGTCCATGAGTCAGCCAAATGAAGAAATCATCGTTCTTAATCTTGGCTCTCAGCTATAAATTCATGCTACAAGAAAGTCTAAATTTATGCAATACATAATTAAATTATGTTATGTGTAATTTTATTGCTGTTTGGCTCTGCCAATAAAGGTCGCTATTAAAGAATAATTGGCAATATCACTAAATCAGACCATGGTCTCAAGCTGATACGAATAAATGTATTGTGATTAGACTACTTGTCTTATTTCCTTAACAAAGTTCGATTAGCTTAAACCTGTGATTTACAAAGGCGAATGAGATATTTTAGACATGACGCAAACTTCGATTTTCGAACAGTTAACTCAACTCATTGAAAGCTATAGCCATGAACATGGTGGTAGACCGCAAAAGATCTTGATTGGTTATAAGGCCTATTATGACTTGATGGGAAATTCGAGTTTTGCCACGGAGGTCACTGACTCGGCTTTGAACCCGAATAAAAGAAAGTATAAAAAGATTAAAATAAAAGTCACCAAAGATGACTATCAGCTTGAGCTAGAGTAATTTTTTTGCCTTGAGAAATACTTTTTCCTACATTCTTTCATAAAGCATAACACCCCACCAAAACAACAATTAAAAGTTGTGGGGTGAATAATAAATATTGAATTAGATCATATCAGCACTAAGGTCTTGATCACTCTCTTTTACTCCTAGTTTTAAAACACGATTCCTCAATAATTTTCTTATAGGGCTTTGTTTTTAATTTATTTTTAAGAAAAAAAACCGCATGCAATCTAAAACTCACCAAAGAAACATGATTAGTTCATTTTTATCTTTTTCTAAGTTTTCTATTCATCATCTCCCGAAAATTATTTTTATAAAATCAGCCAACCTTCCAATTACTTTAGGCTAATTTCGATACTTGACTTCAGTTAGATTAAATTATATACATTAATAATGATACGTTTCGTATCATTATACAAAACTACAAGAACAGGTGTATAAAATGGTAGGACTAATTGGAATAGTCTTGTCCTTAATATTGTTGATGTATTTAGCATATAAAGGATTTAGCGTAATCGTACTTGCACCCTTACTGGCATTATTTGCTGTCGCATGGAGCGGTCTCAGCGATCAACTACTTGGGTTTTATTCCCAAGTGTTTATGACAGGTTTAGGCGGTTATATCATCAAATACTTCCCTCTATTTTTACTAGGTGCAGTATTTGGAAAATTAATGGAAGATTCTGGCTCAGCACAAACCATAGCCAATTTCTTTGTTGAAAAGCTTGGTCATCATAGAGCGATGCTTTCAATCGTGCTGTCTTGTGCAATTTTAACCTATGGAGGCGTTTCACTTTTTGTTGTCGGTTTTGCAGTTTTTCCGATTGCTTCGGCATTATTTAAAGAACTCGGCATTCCTAAACGCCTGATCCCCGCAGCGATTATGCTAGGTGCACTCACCTTTACCATGACCGCATTACCAGGCACACCCGCTATTCAGAATGCAATTCCAATGCCTTTTTTTGATACTGATCTCTATGCTGCACCTGGTTTAGGTGTTTTAGCATCTATCTTTATCTTGATCACAGGCATGTGGTGGCTCAATCAGCGAGTTAAAAAAGCGGATTTAAGTCTCGAAGGATATGGCAACCATCTCGAAAGTCATCTTGAACAAAATCCAACGAGTGCCAAACCAAGTCTTATGGTCGCGTTTATTCCAATTTTCATTGTGATTGTGAGCAACTTAGTCCTCACTAAACTGATCTTACCTTCACTGGATACCGCCTATTTAGCAACGGATCAATTTGGGAATACCTCACTTAATTCAGTGATTGGATTATGGGCAATTATATGCGCCTTGGTTCTGGCTTGTTTAAGCATCATTGTTCTCAACTGGAAGTCTATTGTTGATATCAAAAACTCAATTCAACAAGGTGTTTCCTCATCTTTTTTACCTATTTTTAATACCGCCTCAGAAGTCGGTTATGGCTCAGTGATTGCGTCTTTGGCAGGCTTTATTATTTTACGAGACTTTCTTGTCGGCATTGCCCCTAACAACCCACTTATCTCAGAAGCAATCGTGATCAATGTATTAGCAGGTATCACGGGTTCTGCTTCGGGTGGTTTGAGTATTGCGCTGAATACAATGGGAGAAACCTATAAGGATTTGGCCTTTCAACATGGTATTTCATTGGAACTGATGCATCGAGTTGCCTCTATGGCTTCTGGTGCACTGGATTCACTTCCTCACAATGGTGCTGTCATTACCATTATTACCTTGTGTGGTTTAACCCATAAACAATCTTATTACGACATGTTCATTGTCGCCGTCATCATTCCATTGATTGCGCTAAGTGGCGTGATCACATTGGGAACAATATTCGGTTCATTTTAAAAACAATCAATTTTGACTTTAATACGGAGAATTAAAATGTCATTTTCAACTCACCTTCCAAGGATTATGGAAATTGGAAAAAATGCGAGAGCTAAGCTTCCGATGATTCTAGAAAGCTTAGGTGCAAGCAAGCCACTGATTATTACCGATAAAATGATGGTTTCACTTGGCTATATCCAGCAGATTCAAGACCTACTCAAAGCAGCACATATAGACAGTGACTATTTTGCTGAAACCATTCCAGAGCCGACCTCTAGCTCCATCGAAGCAGGTGTAAAATATATTCAGGCGCAGCAGTATGATGCCATTATTGCGATTGGCGGTGGCAGCCCGATTGATAGTGCCAAAGCGATTAGTATCTTAAGCAAACATGGCGGGGACATCTCTGATTATAAATTCCCTAGACAAGTCAATGAGCTAGGTCTGCCCATCATTGCCATTCCAACCACAGCAGGAACAGGCTCCGAATGCACGCGTTTTACCATTATTACCAATGATAAAACCAGTGAGAAAATGCTGTGTGCTGGGCTCGGTTTTCTACCAATCGCGGCGATTATCGACTACGAACTCACCCTATCTCTGCCTCCACGTACAACCGCAGATACAGGCATTGATGCGCTTACCCATGCCATCGAAGCTTATGTCAGCAAGAAAGCCAGCCCATATAGCGATGCACAAGCGCTTGCAGCGATGAAACTGATTGGTCCAAATTTACAGATCGTTTATCACCAACCCAACAATGAACTAGCACGAGAAAAAATGATGCTCGGCTCTACTTTGGCAGGTATCGCTTTTTCAAACGCCTCTGTTGCACTGGTACATGGTATGAGCCGACCCATTGGTGCTTTCTTTCATGTTCCGCATGGCTTATCTAATGCAATGCTGCTTCCTCTTATCACAGAGTTTTCTATTCAGGCAGCACCAGAACGCTATGCCGATTGTGCCAAGGCAATAGGTTGTGCACATGCAGATGATCCGATTGAGGTCGCCAATCAAAAACTCATAAAAACCTTAATCGCGATTAATCAAGATTTGAAAGTCCCCACATTGGCTGAGTTCGGTGTAGACAAACAATATTTTGATGAAGTTGTTCAGACCATGGCCGAGCAAGCACTTGCCTCAGGTTCACCATCCAATAACCCTATTGTGCCGACGATTGAGCAAATGGTCAGCTTGTATCAACAACTTTGGTCAGCATAAACGCTTTCATTTTTTATAACAGAGGAAAAATTCACATGGAACTCATTGGACATTTTATTCAGGGTGCAATCAATACAGCACATACACGCACGCAAGCCATCTATAACCCGTCATTAGGCATACAAACAAAAGAAGTCGCACTTGCCAGCAAAACAACCGTGGAGGAAGCAATTGCAGCGGCAGAAGCGGCTTTCCCAGAATGGCGCAATACCCCAGTGATCAAACGGGCTCGCGTCATGTTTAAATTTAAGGAATTGCTGGAAAACAATGCTGAAAAAATCTGCCAGCTGATTGGTGAAGAGCATGGCAAAATCGGACATGATGCCGCAGGCGAATTACAACGTGGCATCGAAAATGTTGAGTATGCTTGTAGTGCCCCTGAATTTTTAAAAGGTGAATTTAGTAAGAATGTCGGACCTGCAATCGACTCATGGAGTGAGTTTCAACCTTTAGGGGTTGTTGCAGGGATTACCCCATTTAACTTTCCAGTTATGGTTCCATTGTGGATGTTCCCAATGGCCATTGTGTGTGGAAACACTTTCGTGCTTAAACCTTCCGAGCGTGATCCTTCATCAACGTTGTTTATTGCCCAACTGCTCAAAGAAGCAGGACTCCCAGATGGCGTACTGAATGTCGTGAATGGAGACAAAGAAGCAGTTGATACCTTGCTGCATGATCCACGTGTTCAAGCTGTTAGCTTTGTCGGTTCTACACCCATTGCAGAATATATCTATCAAACCGCGACTGCGGCAGGTAAACGCTGTCAGGCACTGGGGGGCGCAAAAAACCATGCCATTGTCATGCCTGATGCAGATTTAGATAATGTAGTCAGCTCTTTATTAGGTGCAGCATTTGGTTCATCTGGCGAACGCTGCATGGCACTTTCAGTCGCAGTCGCGGTAGGTGATGACATTGCCGATCAAATGATTGCAAAATTATCCAAAGAAATCGATTTGCTCAAATATGGTCCATATTCCAATAAAGACAATGATTTTGGTCCAGTGATTACGGCGCAACATAAAGCCAAAGTAGTCAACTATATTGATAGTGCAGAACAACAAGGCGCCAGCGTGATTGTCGATGGTCGAAATGCAGCGCCTGAAGGCTATGAAAATGGTTTTTATGTTGGTGCAACGCTAATTGATCAAGTAACACCAAATATGACCAGCTATAAAGAAGAGATCTTTGGTCCCGTACTGCAAGTCATCCGTGTAAAAACCATGCAGGAGGCAATGGACCTGATCGACAATCATGAATATGGAAACGGCACCTGTATTTATACCCGTGATGGAGAAGCCGCACGCTATTTTAGCGATAATATTAAAGTAGGAATGGTAGGTATCAATATTCCGCTTCCTGTCCCTGTCGCTTATCATAGTTTTGGCGGTTGGAAGCGTTCACTGTTTGGTGATTTACATGCCTACGGACCAGATGGTGCTCGTTTCTATACACGTCGTAAAACCATTACTCAACGCTGGCCAAGTACCAATGTTCGTGAAGGCGCTCAATTTTCAATGCCGACACTCAACTAATTTATTTACTTACTAGAAAAGAGTGAGCATTCAGCTCACTCTTTTTATACATCGATCAGTTTATTTAAATCACTTGCCGCCTGACGTAACAAAGGCTCATACGCCACTAGATCTTCAAGAGACTTTCTTATTGTGGGTGCATGCACATATAGGCATGCGACAATGGTACCTGCTCTTTGAATCGGGACTGAACACGCCACCATACCTGAAATAAACTCTTCATTATCAGTTCCAAGTTTATTCAAAAAAATTCGCTCCAGATTTTCTTCAAGTAATACTGGATCGGTAATGGTATTTTTGGTGAGTTGCACAATCGGGAGATGTTCTAATATATTTTTCCTGCGATTCACAGGCTGAAAACTTAAAAATAATTTTCCACTCGATGTACACCACAAAGGTACTGTCGCACCAACGGGTAAATAAACCTGTAGCGGCCAATTCGCCTGAACCCTGTCGGTATAGAGCATTTGATTATCACTGAGTATTGCGATACCACAGGTTTCATTAATCTGATCAGATAGTTTTTGCAGGATTGCCAAGCGTTCCATCTTTCGAGGTTCCTGCTCCCAAGCATTCATCAGCAGCTTATAGGTGCGATCACCTAAAATATAACCACCATACATATCCGTCTTCACAAACTTTTCTTGTTCTAAAGTTTGCAATAAACGATGGATACTTGGCTTTGGGATATCTAACTCTACCGAAAGATCTAAAGGTGATGGTGGATGTTTTGCAGTTGAAATTGCCTCAATAATGTCTAAAACTCGAGTAATTGATGAACCTTTTTTATTCATTTTTAAGTCCTAAAACCTGCATATCGCTAATTTCTTTTCGAATACAGTACATCTATATTTATGAAAGTTACCAATATTCAAGATAGTAATCGTGTTAGGAACATGGATTCAAGTAAATCTTCCGCTGTAAACAGGAAAGTTACTTTCCAATAAAGAATCAAATAAGTAGGCTTATAAGAGAATAATTCTCATATCTAACAATTCATTACTTGAGCTTGTGTGAGCTTCTTGGCATCGTTTGTCAGTTGCTTCATTATGGGAATCTCCTGCCGATGGCTAGTCCAGCGCAAGCTATAAGACATAAATTACTTAACACTTTCTTTTCAAGACATTCTGTTTGGTTTCTTTGTATTTTTACTGCTTTAACCATTACTTGGTTTAAATTTACCTATACCCCACATACTATTTATTATTTTATATCCGATACGCTTTTAAACGGTCTTTGGTTAGTCACTGGATTACTCAGCATTGTTGGTTTACGCGATTTACTGCAAAAGAAACATGCCATTTTAAGAAACTATCCAATTTTGGGACATTTTCGTTTTCTTTTTGAAGATGTTCGCCCTGAAATTCGTCAATATTTCATAGAATCAGATCAAGATGCCCTGCCTTTTTCACGCATGCAACGCAGCCTTGTTTATCAACGTGCAAAAAATGAAAATGCTGATAAACCGTTCGGTTCAATTATTGATGTCTATGATCCAAACTATCGCTTTATTGTGCATTCAATTGCCCCTTGCCCACCTGCGAACCCAGAATCTTTTCGCGTCCTGATTGGTAATGCGCAATGTAGCCAGCCTTATAGTGCATCGATCATGAATATCTCTGCCATGAGTTTTGGTAGCCTGAGTGCGAATGCAATTCGCGCATTGAACAAAGGTGCACATTTAGGCAACTTTTACCACGATACAGGTGAAGGTAGTCTAAGCCCCTACCATCTAGAGCATGGTGGCGATATTGTCTGGCAAATTGCTAGTGGTTATTTTGGTTGCCGTACCGCTGAAGGCTTATTTGATCCAGACAAGTTTGCACAGCAAGCCAAAAATCCGAATATTAAAATGATTGAGGTCAAGCTTTCCCAAGGCGCGAAACCAGGTCACGGCGGTATTTTGCCCAAGCATAAAATCACTGAAGAAATTGCTCGTATTCGTGGCATTTCCAGAGACCATGACTGTGTTTCCCCTTCTAAGCACCCAAGTTTTAACACCCCAATTGAAATGATGCATTTCATCCAAAAACTCAGAGAGCTTTCAGGCGGTAAACCTGTTGGCTTTAAATTATGTATTGGCCAACCATGGCAATTTATGAGCATTGTCAAAGCCATGCTCGAAACCAAAATTGTGCCTGACTTTGTGGTGGTTGATGGCTCTGAAGGCGGAACTGGTGCAGCGCCAATCGAGTTTAGTGACTATATTGGTACACCACTCAGAGAAGGTTTGCGCTTTGTACATAATACACTGGTGGGTGCAGGACTTCGCAATCAAGTCAAAATTGGTGCCAGTGGTAAAATGATCAGTGCCTTTGATATTGCCAGCACCTTTGCCTTAGGTGCGGATTGGGTCAATTCCGCACGTGGCTTTATGTTTGCGGTAGGTTGTATCCAAGCTCAAAGCTGTCATACCAACCAATGTCCTGTTGGCGTTGCAACGCAGGATAAAGATCGCCAAAAAGCGATTGATGTTCCAAGCAAAGCAGAACGTGTGTTTAATTTCCATAAAAACACGTTACACGCCTTATCTGAAATGATTGCTGCTGCAGGTTTGCATCATCCATCCGACATTAAAGCACATCATTTGGCACAGCGGATGAATGATCGTGAAATCAAAAACTATGCACAGATCCACTTCTTCTTAAAAGAAAATGAATTGTTGCACAGCGATTTAAATGATGACGAGAATTTCTACTATCGTATGTGGAAAATGGCAAATGCCAATCAATTTTAATGAAAAACAAGCCACCACAAGGTGGCTTGTTTTTAATCTAATACCTACAAGTTAGCGACTTACCAGACGATAAATACCGAAAATCACAACCATTAAAATCACTAAAAATTTGAGATAAGAGGTCCAATTATATTGCGAGCCTTTACCCTGCCAGACCTGAACCTCAACGGACTTAAACTGAATGTTTGAAGCTTCCATTAGTTCCGCATGAATACTGTAGATCATGCCGTTATTTTGTTCATTTACCGAGAATGGATCGGAACTAACGACCAATAATAGAGACTCATTTAAATCATAGGAGTGCTTATCATCACTTTGAAAAACCTCAGGGTGATAACCATTAGAGGATTCACTCTGCACACCCCCGATCCATTTTAACTCGACTTTACCCTGTTGCTGAGTCGCTCCTTTTGCAACAATAACAAAACGATATGGATTTTTGCTGTGATCTGCTTGAAAACTAATACCTATGTTCGGCCTTTTAAAAGTGTCCTTTGGCTTTTCAATAACAGCTTTATTCAATGCATCAATTTCACTTGACGTTAAAAGAACGGAATTAACTAAACTTTCCCCGTATTCACCAACTTTAGGCTCATGGGCTACTTTTCCACACGCAGCCAAGCTAAACATCATGAATAATAGAAGTGTGAACGTACCCAATTGGTTTTTTAAATTTATATACATTTTTTTATCAAAACCTTCATTTAAAAAACACTCACTGAAATATGCCTATTTAACATCCAACGAATCACAGGAGCTTGTTCTTCTGGGGGGAGAGACAAAATATATTCAAAAGTCCGTATGACCACCTCACACTGTTTATTCTTGTCTTGTGCTGTTTCCCCAGCATTGAGTAAGTCAGCATCCTGACCATAATCTTGACGTAATTTATCAGCAATCTGTCCCCATGCCTGCGGAGCTTGCATACGATCAATGGAAGAATGAGCTCCTTGATGCATTAGAATATATGTTAATGCCGCTACAGTTTGCTGCTGTGTAGCTGAACTCAGTAATGCCTTTCGCTCATCTATACTGGTTTTACCATAGAGAGGGAAAGCAATTGGAAAACAATTCCCTTTACGTTTGGCATCATAAAGCTGTTGTAAATAAGCTTTTGTCCATAACCTTTGCCCTTCATCATCCGCTTGTTTTTCGACAATATCACGTAATTTCCACCACAATGTGCTACTTACAGCAGCAAGCATTTCTTCTGGCTGTACTGAAGCATTCGCGGTTTGCTGTAGTGTTTCATAATCCTTGGGCAAGTGTTGCTTTAACGGCTGCAATAAAGAGATTTGATCTAAAGCCTGTTGTCTTTGTTCAATTGGATTATGATTAATGGACTGATCTGATGTTGCATCGCGATGAGAACAACGATTTAACAAGAAAAAAGTTGCAAAAATAACCCCAATTACAATAAATGCTGCTTTCACGACTAATTACCATTTTTTAATATTTATCAATGTATGTCTTTAAAAACATCTACCTTTTCAATGGGCAAGTCGGACTAGTCTGAGTCAACAATGTATTGGTGGCTGCATTACAACTCACATATACGCTGCCATCATCCGTACAAACTCTTGCGGCATAAAATCGACTGTTATTTTCAACTAACTGAGAGCGACGATCAGAATAACGAGCAAATCTTTGTAAAGCCATAATGCGCTGTTTACATTCAGGGAATTCAACAATTGCTCGTTGAAACTCGGATTGTCTCGTTTCTGTTCTAGTTTTATTATTTGCTAAATCCTGTGTATAAGCATTTTTTTCATAAGACATTCCTTGCTGCCTTTGCTGTTCCATAGAACGACAATCACCCGAAAAGCCGTCCGCAACTGAGCCTGTGCATGCTGTTCTTTGTGCTGTCTTTGTTGCACATGGTCTACTTTGATATGTTGTTCCCTGACTGGTTACGCACTTATATAACTCTTGTGCGAAAACAGGAAAAGAAAAACATAACAAAATAAAGACACAAAAAACCCTTAATGTATCTATTTTCATTATTACCCCAAACATCTAATTTATTGATATTTTTTTAAGATATGAGAAATTCTATCATTTAAATAATAACGAAAAAAGCACAATTAATAGTAATGGTGATTTGGTTTTGCATGCAGGAAAGCAGGAATTAAACCCGTCAATGCCGCACGAATATCTGCACGTTCATTAATTAATTGATGCGAGCCCTCTTCCAGCATCAATAACGTCTGCAATCTAAACTTACGGCGAATATATTCAATGTTATAACGCCAATCTACAGTTTGATCTAAAGCACCTTGTGCGAGCCACACAGGAATACGACATGCAGGTCGTTGTTCCATTTCCAGCATCCATTTTGACATCGCCAAAATCCAGTCCATGCCCATCATTCGAGGTTGTAAAGGATCTTTTAAACGAACAAAACGTAGAAACTCTGGATTATGGTTATTACGGCGGAAATGTCGTGGTACTTGGCTTTTGATCCGACGAATAATGCCTAGACCAACTGAGTTATGCCACCAAGCCGTTTTCGCAGGCCGGATCAAAGGCGACAACAATAATACACGGTCAACAATAGGATCTTCTCTACGTTCTGCATATTCAAGTAAGTGATGCATCCAAATAGCACCACCCGTACTCTGTCCAATCCCTAGCCACGGCTTTGGTAATTGTTTCGCACCACGCACGGCATCATAAACTGCATGTAACACTTGCTGATAATGATCAAAATTCTGAATACTGGCTGGTGAGCCATTGCTTAAACCATGTCCAGGCAGATCGTAAGTGACGATGCTAAAACCCTGATCTAGAATCTCTTTAATAATCGGCTGGTAAATACCACTATGTTCCAAATAACCATGTAGCAAACACACGCTACCTTGGATTTTTTGTTGTTTCGGCTGAAATACTTGGACATGTAAGCGAAACAATGGCATTTCTACATAACCCTGCCAATGCTCACAATCCAATAAATGTAAGCCATATAATTTACGATAGGCTTGCAATGGTTTCGAGATTTCAGTGACACTAGATAAGTCCAGAGGTTCAAGCACCTGTGGCGTTGTCTCTCGATTGGGTACAGGTAAATCCAGTTGTTTTAAAATTGTCGGATTTAAAAATGGAAGATCGGACATTATGGTATCTCTCGACAATCACTTGAGCCAAATAACATATCACGTATCGTTGCCAGCATTTCATAGTTCGCACGGCGGCTATGATCATAGTTTTGTTCACTTGGACGCCATTGAGTTAATGTTGTTGGCATCGGAGCAACCACAGGAATCGTTTCAATTCCATTCAAGGCAAACAAACGACGAGTACGCGGCATGTGGTATTCATCAGTAATGAGGATCACTGTTGGTGCACCGCCTTTCTTTTGCAGCAATAAAGAACTGAATCGAGAGTTTTCACAAGTATTCATACTGCGATTCTCAAGTAGCTTCGCTTCAACACCACGTTCTTTTAACCATGCTTGCATATAAGGTGCTTCAACACCACTCAGTACAATTGGTAATGCATATTTCTTCTCGACTTGTAATGTTTTTTCCAAGCGCAAGCGAGTGTAGTTATTCACAACAATATCTTTACCATTTGCCCCAAGCGTCAAGCCGCCACCCAATACGACGATTGCATTTGGTTGCGAAATACTTTGTTGCTCGGCCGCACTATCTTTGTTTTTTTTGAGTTCAATCAAGTCTTTATTGGTCTGATCTTTGTCATCCTCGCTCACAGGCAATGCGATCGGATAAGTTTCTAAAAAGGCAATATACTTCCCCATGAGTGCCTGATTATCAGGTGTATTCCATTGCAAAAAGTCCAATGGTGTATTGATCACAACTGCAGAACTCTCCTGATCCTGATCAGGCTGCTGTTCACTCATTAATGGAATATTCGGTTGCTTTTTCTCATATTGGTTTTCTTTTTCTTGCTCTTCAGCAATCAATTCTTGCAGCAATTTATAACGCGCTTGAATTAACCTTAAATCCTCTGATTTTTCAGATTGAAAGGTTTTTTCCATAAGCTTCAAATAGGCCTGACGAGCAATCCACAAATTAGAACCTGGTTCAAGCGTTTCATGTTCACTTAAAGCTGCAGGCCGTTGACTTTGTGCCGCCACTTCATTGACATCGACAGGGACAAAACGATTCAAACCTTTTACAACAAACTGTGAGTAAAAAGGTGAATATAAAAAAAGTACAAAACAGCCTAATAGCACGAATAATATGGTAATTACCCGTACTAAACTGACCATCCAATGTACTTTCGCCATAGATTTCTTCACCCACTATGCGCTTGAATCAAACCTTGTTCACTGTATAACACAGGTTCAGGTTCCAATAGAATACTAAACTTTTGTTTTACATCACTTTGTACAGCCTGATAGGTATTTTGTACATCCGCTAGAGTCGCCTCAGCATAATTCACCAAAACCAAAGCTTGCTTATGAAACATTCCAACCGAACCTAATTGCTTACCCTTCCAACCTGCTTGATCAATTAACCAGCCTGCAGCCACTTTAACACTGCTATTTGCCTGCGGATAATGCGGAATGTTTGGAAATTGTTGAGTAATTTTATCAAATTCAACTTGTGCCAAAATTGGATTCTTAAAAAAGCTTCCAACATTTGGGAATTCTTTCGGGTCTGGCAATTTACTTTGGCGAATTTGTATCACCTGATTTTGTAAGTTTTCTGCGGTCAATGTATCGCCTACTGCTTGCTTAAGATCACCATAATTCAGTTTAAGCTCAGCTTGTTTCAATAGTTTAAAAGTCACACTGACAATGATGTAACGATTGGGATGATCTTTGAAAATACTATGGCGATAAGCAAAATGGCAATCTTGCGCAGAGATCGAATCAAACTGTTTTAGTTCACGATCATAAACTTGTACCGATTCAATAAACTCACCCGCTTCCACGCCATAAGCACCAATATTCTGTACAGGTGAAGCGCCGACTAACCCTGGTATCAAAGCAAGATTTTGCAATCCAAACCATTGCTGTTGCGTACTATACAAAACAAAGTCATGCCATACTTGCCCAGCACCCACTTTAACTGTAATGGTATTTTCATCTTCAGAAAGGACTTCAATGCCCTGAATATTTAAATGCATTACCAAGGCTTGTACTTGCTGCGGCAATAAAACATTACTGCCACCCGAGAGCACCAAAACGTTTAAATGCTGCTGTTCCGCAAATGCTAATGCCGCAATCACATCATCTGGATGATTGATTTGCACATAATGTGAAGCAATCGCATTCAAATTTAATGTATTTAAGTTTTTAAGCTGAACCTGCGCTTGTAGCTGCATATTAAATTAAATCCTATTGCCCTACTTTCATTTGCTTTTTAAAAATATCGACCCATGCTTGGCTGCTGGATTCACACTGATCAAGTACTCGATTAAATCCATCTGCACCACCATAATAAGGATCTGGTACAGCTTGTTGACTAAACTGCGGATCATGTTCACTCATCAATGCCAACTTGGCGCGAATCTGATGCCTACCAAACTGTTGCACAGCCTTTGACATGAGTGTTTGAATATCATCAAAGTTTTCATGATCCATTGCTAAAATCAAATCAAATTCAACAAAGTCTGCTAAAACAATCTGTCTGGCACGTAACGTAGACAAATCATAACCACGTTTTACCGCATGCGCCTGACTGCGTGTATCTGGTGCTTTATTTGGATGGTAATTGCTTGTTCCAGCAGAGTCGACTATGACATTTAGGCCATGTGCATCACAATAATGTCTGAGAATCGCTTCCGCAGTTGGAGAACGGCAAATATTCCCTAAACAGACACATAACACCTTATATTGTGCTGTCATCAGAGAAAAGTCCCAATATTTTGTTTTATAAGGAGATTAAAATATTGCATGCAAAATTCCTGCAAAATAAACGCAAAATGATTAAATGTCATTATGCCTGAATTGACCTTTCTGACATCAGCTATTTTGTCAAAAATTGCTTTGATTTGAAAGGAAATAGTGTTTGTCTCTTTTGAATATTCTGTATGAATATGTACTTTTTTGGAATTAACAATGTGTACCACGCACAACCGTTGCAAGAAACCTTACTGAACAATCAGATTGATAAAGAAACTTAATTTTAAAGTTTAGGTATACAAAGCTCAAATGTAAGGAAACCGAGGAAATGTGAGATTCCTAAAAATTAAGATCTTTCAAATTATAGACTTACAGTACAAAGCTGCGCTTAAATAAGAATTCGATATAGACAGTTACATCTTCTAATTTATCTTAAAAATTATTTTACATTCTGAAATGTGACTCTATCCTCGAATTGTATAAAATTACCACTACCAATCTTTTTTAAGAGGCATTTTTTTGAAGATTAATGCAGTGGTTCTTCAGGATGAAGACTTAAAGTTACATAAGCTCCAAAAAGTTCAAGACTCCGTGTACGATTCAACCCACAAGAATAGAGTCTCAAATTGGCTATGGATTTATGCTGAAACAGCCGAGTTTTTTAACTTTGATATATGGGATGAGCTAGACAATGCCTACGTCAATAAAGTAATTCATTATAAGAACAAGCTTTACAAGGTCATTGAAATTAACTCTATAGGTAAAATTAGATATTCCTGAACCACTTAAACACTGCACATTTACCTAAAATCTATCCTCTCATAGCTTCAATCAATTTTTCAAAGATATGGGTGAATACCTCTTTGATTTAGACCCACTCTTTTACGAACGCGAGTTTGATTTTCATTCAATAATGCTTCAAGCAATCCATTCAAATTTTGATCATTCAAAACAGATGGGATAAATTCTTCACAGCCTAACCGATTAAAGAAAATATCGACTTTCGAGCTTTTTTGAACATACTTCATAGACCAGTTTTTAAAACTATATTTCTGAATTTTTTTAACTTCAAATTCAATAATACTGTTATGTCTAGCGTCTTTTTTGATACTTTCGAATAAAGGTAAAACAATAAAGTCTTCCCCTTCTAAACATTGGAAGAATGCATTATTTGCATAATACAAAACTCCAAATACAGCATTCTTGGAATTAAAGTCTCTTGCTACAGTCAGGATATTGCTTAGATCATCAATCAGATCGTCAGCAAGACCTTGTCGTGAACTTGCATAGCACAACTGAATCTTCATTTTCTTCTCTTATGTACGATGCACGGTTAAAATTGGATACTAGCCATTTACTTCAAAAACATATGGCTCTGTCGCATACTCTGAAGCTAGAAGCTCAATGAATGATGGGATTGAATTTGTAGTAAGTAAGAAAGGATTAAAATCATCTCTATGGTTTTCTAAGAAGAAATCCCCTAATCTTTTATTAATTGGTGCAAACTTCATGTTCCAATGTTTAAAAAGTCCAAAATCACATTTTTCATAAAATAAAATTTCGCAGTTTTTATGACGATCATCTTTTAAAATTTTTTCATAGAAAAGCTCGTCAATTTTACTCTTACGCCCTTCTAAACACTGAACAAAGTATCCATGCCCATAGTAAAGAACGCCTGTAATTTCATTTCTAGAATTGAAATCTACAGCTGTATCCAAGATTTTTATCAAATCCTGTTTAAGATCTGGATAGATATTGGTGGCCTTGCTTGCGTATAAAACTCTCACGAACTCCATTTTGATCACTTCCAGCTATAAAATTATATAATAGGGAAAAGCTAAACCTACCGACTAAAGTTAAAAGTCTATAGGATCAGCGACTACAATAAAACTGTCTAATACAATACATGCATTTGTTTTTTAATACTATTTTAATTTTTTACTTCATTACATATGCCTTCTGCCATACTTCTGTTAAAAAATATTAATGGAATTTTGGCAACTCCAGAGTAATTAAAATTAAGCATTTGATATAAATAAATATTAAATTTTAATTCGAATTACTTATTGATTAAATAATAATCAAATGTACGAAATTTCTTATGATCATGTAAGCCAAAGATTATACCGTTAGATTTTTGAATAACTATAATTTTCTCATACACCAGTATTTCGATAATCCATTATTTTTATTGAGTTTAAAATTCTAGCCATGATTATTTTAGACGACAAAACCAATAGATAGGCTTACTTTAAAAATGGTGTACATACAAATCCCCACCTTTGAGATGAGGCCCTTAAAGGTGGGGATTTTCTTTTCAACTTGAATTAGAGGAAAAACAATGAATATCATCAAGAATTTTTTTATTTTTGCTCTTTCTGTAATAATTATTTCTCTAGTTATAATCGTGTTTGACAAGATGGGAATGAACCAAAACTTTAATTTATTCTTTTCCTCACTCTTATACTCTGTATTTATCACACTGTATTTTAAAAATTTTTTGGTCAGTCTTCTATGCTTTTCTGTGTTTTACACGATACTATTTCTATTAAGTCATTCTCTAGAAGTTTTGTTGATGCTTTTGACTTCATTATCTACGCTCATTTTAATTGAAACGCTTATGCCAAAGCTAAAAAAGAATGTAGTCATTCCACTTTATAAAACTGATGCTTTTTAATTTCTTAGTCAATATTCGAATACAAGGCTGCTAGACGCATTGAAAACTCAAGCTCGAATCAATTGAGTAAAAAAAAAGCCCACATGAAGTAGGCTTTTTTTACTGTTCTAAACGAGTTAGATAACAGTGATCAGCGTTGCTTGTGGCCCTTTTTTACCTTGTCCAGGCACATAAGAAACACGTTGGCCTTCGCTCAAAACTTTGAAGCCACTGCTTTGAATTTCGCTGAAATGAGCGAATAAATCTTCACCTGAATCAGCTTGAATAAAACCAAAACCTTTAGTTTCGTTGAACCACTTAACTGTACCAGTAGATGTATTAGACATATTTTAAACCTTTTATACTTTACTTAAAGATCAAATCAAAGTTTCAGTAATGACTTGATCCATTTAATCTTTTTAAAAAAAGATACTACAAATGTGTGAATTATTTATATCAATCGATAAAGCTGATTAACATCAGTATAGAAACTTTTTCCATCTAAATTAAAATCAATTTCCAGACCCGAATCTAAAAGTATTTTTTTCCAACCTCAACCCATTTAAAACCTTCCAACGTATTTTGTTGACGTTTAAGTGGGATAATTTGCACACAGATTTCATTGCCATTGCTGGCTTTGGCTACACGCCATTCATTAATAATTTTTAACACACAATCACTCTTTAAAGAGCTCAAATGATTGATTTTATTTACTATACGCTAGACAGATAAGAGATGATAACTGAGTTTCTAGAATTTAATAATATTTAGCTTTATTTAGGATTATATAAGCTAATTTCAATTGCTATTTGTTCTTTCCAGAATAGCAACTTTAAATACATCAAAGAGCAAAATTAATTAAATCGGTTGGTAGCGGGAGCTGGATTTGAACCAACGACCTTCGGGTTATGAGCCCGACGAGCTACCAGACTGCTCCATCCCGCACCGATGAGTTAGCTTTATAGGCTCATTATGCTAATTAAGCAAGTTTAATATGGATTAATAATGACATACGCTCAATTTACAACCTATTTATCCGTTTTTTAGGATAAAATATGCTTTTATTTGAGAATCAGCTCCTGTTCGCACAAAAGCAATTATTGAAATAGATAGCCCTCTAATAAGGACTATCTGACTGATCTAATGAATAGTCTTCTTTATTTAATCAAATGCTCTTTTACAATATGATCACTTAAAAGTTTAATTACTTCTGAGCGTTCATCTAGAGAAGTTTCACTTTTTCTCACATAAATACTGATAAATACAGGCGCATGGCTTTCCGACCATACCATTGATGTTAAACCTCTGATGCCATAATCACTGGCGCCTGTGCGATCTGCAATTTTCCACCCTTTAGGTAAAACAGCTCTTAACATATTGTCTGCAACTTTATTTCCTATCATCCAATCTTTTAATTGCGCTTTTGAGCTTTTAGATAACACATTGCCCATCAATAACTTTTTCATACTGGCATTCATAGCATTGGGACTGGTTGTATCTTGCATATCACCTTCGGGATTAATGACAAGATCTGGTTCATATCTATCGGATCTTGTCACTTCATCACCAATTGAACGCATAAATGAAGTTAGACCTGCTGGTCCTCCACCAGCCTCTATAGCAAAGTTTGCTGCCGTATTATCACTATATGCAGTTGTAATTTCACAAGCCTGTTTGATCGTCAGTTTTTTATTTACATAATCTTTGACGACTGGCGAATAAGTAACAAGGTCTTTTTGCTGAATCGTTTTTGAATGATCTAAGCTAAGTTTTTTAGCATCAACCTTTGCTAAAACATTCGCACAAGCAAGTGCTTTTACCGTGCTGTCTAATGGAAAGCGTTTATCTCCATTAATAGAAATCAATTTATCATCCATATCTAATATAGATACACCAATCTGCCATCCCTTTTCGGATAGTGTTTTGACCTGCTCTTCGAGGGTGGCAGCCATGCTAACTGACACCGAAGAACCAAACAAAACCACAGCCATGGCAGATTTCAATAACGATTTCATATTGCATCCATATATTAAAAATATTAAAGCAATTAAGCGTAGCATGGTAAAAAACGGCAAGCTTTCACTCCTGTTGGTTTTTCACTCAAATAAATGTAAAGCAATAACTCTCAAGACCAAGTTCGGAGTTGATCTTTTGTAATTTATATGTAGAACTTCACTATCATTCGAACCATGACGAAAAACTTGGGGAATTTTCCCATAAAAATTTAAACACAGGATTAATTATGATTACATTATTTCATTTAGACCAATCACGCTCTTTTCGAATTTTGTGGTTACTCGAGGAAATCAAACAACCGTATCAGTTGCAACGCTATTACAGAGATTTAAAAACGCATTTGGCACCTGAGTCCTTAAAGGAGATTCACCCCTTAGGTAAATCTCCTGTGATTGAATTTCAAGGTAAAATCATTGCTGAGTCTGGAGCAATTGTAGAGTTGTTAATTCAGAAGTTTGCACCCTCTTTGGCACCTGACATCAATGATCCAACTTACGCAGATTACTTGCAATGGATTCATTTCGCGGAAAGCTCTGCCATGTTGCCTTTTTTATTGAAAACTTTTAATGCAATAGAAACTAAACATGGTACGCAATTGGTATTTCTAGAAAACTACACCCAAGTTGAATTTGATAAGGTTTTTGGTTATTTAAATAATTATCTAAAAGATAAAGAATACTTGGTGGACAATCGTTTGACAGGTGCAGACTTTATGATGGGATTTGGACTTCATGCCCTAATTCATAATATGGCACAAGGTAAAAATTTCCCACACATTCAAAGTTATGTAGAGCGTTTAAGTTTACTACCAAGTTGGAAAGCTGCAGAAAAAATTGAACAAGGCGGAAAAGTGACCTAAAAGAATAGATATTCTTAATTCATTGAATAGAGAAGAATAGTTAAGCAATTTTTTAAGACTGATGAATGTTTGTAAAAGCTCTCCTTAGAGAGCTTTTGCGCATATACCGACATGGATATTGTTGTTAATCATATGCCCTGTACAACCTCAGGTGCTAATAAATAATGGAATCACCGAGCGCCTGCATTGATAAATTACTTTTTTTAAGAACAGTTCACGCTCTACAGCACGGCAGCGAACAAGCCCACCTGAAACTGCCCCCATTCTTACTCCAACAAGCAAATTAATCAGCAATACCAATAATGGGAAAATTTTTGCCATAAAATACAAAGCCCATCTTTCGATAGGCTTTAGCCATTAACGATCTTATTCTCCAATTGGGATTGAAAATTTAAGTTGATTACTTCTCTGATCCAATGGCACTGGGTTATGCTTGGCAATTCTTTGCTGGTAGTCTTTTTCAGACATTAACCCTCTATTTTTTGCCTTTAAAATTGAGTTGAACTGTTGCTCATGTCCTTGTGCATTCAAAGCATCGAAATGTCTATGTTCCAGATAATATTGAGATCGATCATGAGGACTCATATTGGATGTATGCTGCTGTGCTACCTGCGCTTGCTCTAATTCATAATTGCGTTGATTAATACGATCTTGTTCTTGTTGCTTCATCGACTCAAAGAAATCAAATTGCTCACCACTTTGGATCTCTTTGTGATGCTCTTCATTATTTAGAATTAAAAGTGATTTATCTTTGCTGAAGATATCATCTGCACTATACACCGAACCACAAATTACCGTACTTATAAGAAGAATTACTATTTTTTCACAAAAAACACTCAACACAAAACAAATAAAGACAAGTGTATATTTTATTATTTCTTCACAATTATTTCAAATTAAATATTAAAAACAAAAACTTATGATTATTCAATAAAATCATAACCCCACTTCTCGACTATTAATGATATCTACATTTTGGAGTATTTTTACTTCACAAATAAAGTAAATACCCAATAACAAAAAACCTCCCGAAGGAGGTTTTAATTTCTTGATTTGATTAAAGATCAGTTCCAATAAACACACTAGAAATAAAGAACTCTGCATCTTCATCATCAGTTGAATCAAACTCTACTTCAAGATGAATGACTTCTGCTCCAGTCTTGTCTTTGAATTCTGCAAATTTCTTCTCAAGGAAATCTGAAATCTCATTTTCTAATGTTGCTCGTTCTTGGCGATATTGTTCTATTGCTTCTTTCATGATGAGTTCCTATTAATCTGAACAACCATAAAAGCAAACTATTATGAAAATAACAAGACAACAAAAAAGCCCATCATTCGATGAGCTTAGTCTTCAGAGTTTTAAATTAAGAAAGATATACATGTTTTTTCGCTAGATGTTGGTTAGCGATCTTTGTAGTTTCAAAATATGGCAATTCAGCGCAAAGCCAAAAATGATAAGTATCTTCACCCACAATATAAGTTTGTCGATTATAAGTCGATGTTTTGCTAGGATCTATTACGCTTGCATCAAAAAAAGTGCTTTCGCGGCTAGCAACCACTTCACCATCTAAATCACCGCCAATACAAATGTGCATCTTAATAATCCATATAATTATGAATCGCAGCTTAACACATAAAGTCAGAAACTATTTTTCAGGAATGAAATTTGAACTTAAGCATTACCGAGATATGCTGTTATCCTTTGCGCTTTAAGGCTTTCATCTAGTCCCTCATACACCCAGAATGTGTAAGCTAAACCATTCGTATGTATCTTTATTTTCAAATATTTTTCTTGTTGCAATGTATCTATATTCGTTAAATGAAATGTTTCATCTTCAAAATTTTCAATATGGAAATCTGTCTCATCCAAAGACCCTCCAATAAATTTATTCATTGTTAATCTCCTCTAAAAAAAACAATCTACCACAGAATGGCAAAAAGCCCATCTTCTCATGAGTCATTAAAAAAACTTGTGTACCCTAAACAGGATAACGAGTTCTTAAATTAGAGTGACCTCAACTTCCAAACTGTTTTGTATAGTCTTAAGCAACGGCGTATAGAGCATTTTGGACCGCATAATCACCTCAAAGCTACACTTTTTAATAGCGTCTTATGCTAATTTATTGAGACAGTGAAACTTATAGTCACTTGATATAAAAATGTTGTATTTATTATGAAAAAATAAGGATGTATGTATGAACCCGTTTCAATTTCAAACTGTCCCTAACATCATTGCGGGACTAGGTTCGATACAAGAACTTAAAAATGTTTTAACTCAACAAAACTATCATAAGGTACTTATCGTGACAGATGCAGGAATGATCCAGCATCAACTACATCAGCCCATCTTAAAGATTTTAGAAGAGATCAATCTCAACAGCATTATTTACTCGGATATTCAAGCCGATCCCCCTGAACACATTGTGTTGGAAGCAGTTGATTTTGCGAAACAAGAAAAGATTGATGTGATCATCGGTTTTGGTGGCGGCAGCTCAATGGATGTTGCCAAAATCATCGCGCTACTCGCCCATCCTGAACAACAACAAAACTTAAGTGAAATCTACGGGGTAAACCAAGCCAAAGCACCTCGCTTGCCACTCATTCTTATCCCAACCACAGCTGGAACAGGCTCGGAAGTTACGCCTATATCGATTGTCACCACAGGTGCAACCACCAAAATGGGAGTGGTCTCGCCAATCTTATATGCTGATGTTGCCATTTTAGATGCAACTTTTACGCAAGGCCTGCCTGCACATATCACTGCTGCAACAGGTATTGATGCAATGGTGCATGCAATTGAAGCCTATACATCAAGTATAAAAAAGAACTTCTACGCAGATATGTTAGCTAAAAATGCACTGAAACTATTGAATCACAACTTAGCTAAAGTATTAAAAAACGGTGCTGATCTAGAAGCTCGCCAAAATATGCTGGTCGGTTCAATGCTTGCAGGTCAAGCATTTGCCAATGCTCCTGTCGCAGCAGTACATGCCCTCGCTTATCCACTGGGTGGACATTTCCACCTTTCACACGGCCATACCAATGCTTTAGTTCTGGTTGAAGTGTTAAAGTTTAATGCACCCAAAGCCAAACAACATTATGCCGAGCTAATGCAACTGTTAGACCCACGCAGTACAGGTTGTACCGATGGTTTATGTGATCTCTTCATTGACCATATGCAAAATCATTTAGACCAAAGTGGACTCACTTTGAAATTAAAAGATTTGGATATCCCTGAGTCGAAATTACCGCAACTTGCCAAAGATGCCATGTTACAAACTCGACTGTTGCAAAATAATCCAAGAGAAATGACAGAACAAGACGCTTTACAGATTTATCAGGCGATTTATGCATGAGCAAACCGACTTTAAAACAACGAGAACAATTTAGGTTCTTTTTCCCGATCCAAACTCGTTGGGCAGACAACGATATTTATGGCCATGTCAATAACGTGACCTACTATAGTTATTTTGATACGGCGGCCAATTCCTTATTGATCCAAAAAACAGGATTTGATATTCATAATAGTGAAGTCATTGGCTTAGTAGTGGATTCGGCTTGTAGCTTCTTACAGGAATTGTCTTTTCCAGAAGTCGTCGAGGTCGGCGTTGCGATTGGCAAAATTGGCAATTCATCACTCAGATATGAGTTAGCAATTTTTAAACAAGACCAACAACATGCTGCTGCGCAAGGACATTTTGTGCATGTATTTGTAGATAGAGAAAATCGAAAAAGTACCGCTATCCCGCAAGCGATGCGAGAAGTTCTTGAACAGTATTTGCTGCCGAGTGAATAAAGTTAATATAAAAAAGGCAAAGCGATTAAGCTTTGCCTTTTTATTAACACTTAAGGTTTCAATTGAATATTATGCAATTCTGCATCAAAGGTTTCGACCAAGCTCTTGATGGTCGGTTCCTGATGTAGCAATTCGACGGCACGATTAAATGCTTTTTGCTTACGTTGATTCTGCATTAACAACGGCGTGTTTGAATCCACCGCCCCATATTGCACATTAAAATGGGTTTGAGGCCATTGTGCTTTTAAAGCATCTTCCAAACCATGTTGTAACTGTGACAGCATGCCTTCATATTCCTGAGGAATCAGGAAGATAGATGCGCCATTGATCTGGCCTTGCATAATGCCATGTTGTGCCAACTCTTGCACCGCAGGCGAAAGCTGGCTGGTTCTAAACCAGTATTCCCACTTCTCTAAACTCCATTCGCCTTCCAACACTTGCTCAGGTAACTTTAAAATATCTTGTGGCATGAGATTGTTTGGTGGTTCTTGAGCCAATGAGATGGTTGCAACTGGAGCTTCAGCTTGTGCTTTTGCAATCGGTTCTTCCATAACAGAACTATGTTGCTCTGACACGACAACAAAACTTGGCTCAATCTGCTGCTGTTCTAATTGAACTTGTACTTCAACCTGCTGCTCGACAGGAAAAATCAGAACGTCTTCAGAATCTGTAATACTCGACTGAGTGATTTCTACTTGCGCAGAAACCTCCAATCCAATCAATTGCCCAGCTTCTGCATCAAACACCATCAAGTTACTATCTGGGTTTTGCTTAACAGGTTCAGGTTCAGGTTCAGGTTCAGGTTCAGGTTCAGGTTCAGGTTCAGGTTCAGGTTCAGGTTCAGGTTCAGGTTCAGGTTCAGGTTCAACACTAACCGCTTCTTGCTGAACTGCAAACTGATTTTCTGTACTTAAATCCTGTATTGGCTGGCGCACTTCAGGTGCTGCAATCTGTGTAACAGGTGTTGCACTTACAGTAACTTCATTTAAGCTCATCGGTCTAAACGCAAGTAAGCGTAACACCGTCATTTCAAAACCTTGCTCTTGAGTGACCGCCAGCTGCAACTCGGTACGTCCTTTACAGGCAATTTGATAATAAAGCTGTAAATCTTGAGCAGAAATAAGTTTTGAAAGTTGCAAAATTTTCTGATTGATTTCTTCACTATATTTCAAAGCAAGATCTGGCAAATATTGCAACAGCGCCAATTCATGCAAAGTTGAAACCAACTGATCTAGCACTAAAGAAACGTCTAGCGCTTGCTGTCTAAATTGCAATAACAACTGACTGACGTGGGCTTGCTGATTTTGATGAATTGCTAAAATCAAATCATAAATAATAGTTCGGTCAATCAGCCCCAACATATCTTTGACATCTTGATGATGTACGGCACCCTGACCATAAGCAATCGCTTGATCTGTTAAAGATAATGCATCACGCAATGATCCCTGTGCAGATTCAGCAATTTGCCAAATAGCATTTTGATCGGCTTCGATATGTTCTTTATTTAAAATCGCGGTGAGATGCTCTGTAATTTCATCAACAGCCAAAGGGCGTAAAGTAAATTGCAAACAACGTGAGATCACGGTAATTGGAAGTTTTTGTGGATCCGTTGTCGCAAATAGAAACTTAACATGCTCAGGTGGTTCTTCCAGTGTCTTTAACAACGCATTAAACGAATGCGTTGAAAGCATGTGCACTTCATCGATCAGATAAACTTTAAAACGGCCTTGAGTCGGTGCATAAGGAACATTGTCGAGTAGCTCACGGGTATCTTCAACTTTAGTTCGTGATGCCGCATCAATTTCAATCAAATCAATAAAACGACCTTCATTCACCGCCTTACAGGTAGCACATACCTCACACGGCGTCGAAGTAACCCCAGTCTCACAGTTTAAGCATTTGGCTAAAATACGGGCAATTGTGGTTTTTCCGACCCCACGCGTTCCCGTAAACAAATAAGCATGATGCAAACGACCACGTTCTAACGCGCTGGTTAAAGCACGAGAAACATGGTTTTGCCCCACTAACTCATTGAAATTACGTGGACGGTATTTTCTTGCCAGTACTTGATACATGTATGCTCCTTTTTGCATGTTAAGGATACTGTTTTTTTGAAAGGCTGTGAACGAATACGTATCTAATTGATCAAGATTAAATACATTCCATTACTTTTAATTGAAATTTCTCAGCATTTCATCACTATTACACAAGACTTGCGCCAACATTCAACTCAAGGGACAATACGCACCAATTTTTATGTTGTTGGTTTCATTTCCCATGTCTCAATCTTTAGCGGTACTCGGCGGCATAACCGCAGAACAATTTCTTAATGAATATTGGCAGAAAAAGCCATTATTGGTCCGTAATGCCATGCCAGAAATTATTGGCTTATTGGAGCCAACTGACGTTCAGGAATTGGCTTTAGAAGAACATGTTACTGCGCGCTTAATTCGTCAAAAAAATAAAAATCCAAACGAATGGCATGTAAAATCATCACCACTCACCAAAGGCGATTTCCAGAAACTACCGAATCTTTGGACACTTTTAGTACAAGCAGTTGATCATTATTCCTTTGATATTTCAGAGCTTTGGAAAAAGTTTCCTTTTATTCCACAATGGCGTCGTGATGACATTATGGTGTCTTACGCACCTCAAGGCGGCTCAGTTGGAAAACACTTCGATTTTTATGATGTGTTCTTGGTTCAAGGTCATGGTCACCGTCGCTGGCAACTCGGTCAAATGTGTGATGAATCAACTCAGTTCATTCCAGATCAGCCATTAAAACTATTGCCTGAAATAGATGTGCAATTTGATGAAGTACTTGCACCTGGTGATTTACTTTATGTACCGCCTGGCCTTGCACATTACGGTGTAGCAGAAGATGATTGCTTAACCTTTTCGTTTGGCTTCCGTATGCCAAACCTTTCAGAAATGATTGATCAAGTCAGTGATAAATTTTCAGAAAACACTTCACTCAAAAACCCATTGATCGATATCGTACGTCAACAAACTGCGCACTTGGGTGAAATTAATAGTACTGAATTTGCTTACTTAAAAACTCAATTATTAGACTATCTCACGCAAGCGCCTGAATTTGATGCAGCTATCATGGCCTACATGAGTGAAGCAAGTTATCCGAATAACATTCCAGAACCTGAAGAAGTTGATGCCAATGATGTAGCTGAAGTGATTGGTGCTGATTACCAAATCATTTTAGAGCCCGCCTCTAGATTGCTTTACAGAAAACAAGACGGGTCTCTTGAGTTTTGGGCAAATGGCGATACGATTTGCGTATCAGAAGCATTTATTCCATTTTTGAAGCAAATTGCAGATGGTGAGAGCTTATTGCTAGATGAACGATTTAATCAAATAGAGATTCTAGAAGATATCACAACACTGCTTAATACAGCTGTTGTGATGTTATTACCACCAAACGAAAACTAGAACCTTCATTCTCATATGGATAGAGATTATTCTCTATCCATAGTTATCTAAAATATAGAATTCAAACAAAACCCTACTTTTTGTAATGATTACATTTTAATGCTTGAATAAGAATTGTTTTTTAATAGACTAAAACGACGTCATTATAAAAATATTTAATAGAAATCATTTCCATACAACAACAAGGAGTACGACTTGTGTTTAAAAAAATATTATGCCTTTCATTTCTCGCATCGTCTTTCATTCTTCAAACTAGCCATGCCTGTACCCGTACAGTCTACTTAGGCAATAATGACCATATCATCACCGCACGCTCCATGGACTGGAAAGTCGATGTAGGAACCAATCTATGGATTTTACCAAGTGGTGTACTTCGCGACAGTAATGCTGGGCCAAAATCTTTGAAATGGAAAGCCAAATACGGCAGTGTGATTGCCACAGGCTATGACATTTCAACGACTGATGGCATGAATGAAGCAGGATTAGTTGCCAATGTATTATGGCTAGTTGAATCACAATATCCAGATACCAAACAATCAAAAAAACCTCAACTGAGCATTTCGGCTTGGGCTCAATATGTACTGGATAATTATGCGTCTGTCGCAGAGGCAGTCAGCGCGTTAGAAAAAGAACCTTTTGACCTGATTACTGATAGTGTTCCAGGTGAGCAAAGACTTGCAACATTACATCTCTCGATTTCAGATAAAACTGGAGACAGTGCAATTATTGAATATATTGGTGGCAAACAAGTCATTCATCATAATAAGAAATACCAAGTCATGACCAATTCACCTACCTTCGACCAACAGCTTGCACTCAATACCTATTGGCAACAAATTGGTGGAACCGTGATGTTACCCGGAACCAATCGTGCAGCTGATCGATTTGCCCGCGCATCGTTTTATATCAATGCCATTCCTAAAAATGATAATCCTAAAGATGCTTTAGCTTCTGTTTTTAGCGTTATTCGAAATGCATCTGTACCCTATGGCTTGAATACAGCGGAGGAACCGAATATCTCCTCTACACGCTGGAGAACTGTTGCCGATCACAAACAACAGCTCTATTTCTTTGAATCGGCAGTTTCACCCAATGTATTTTGGGTAGATTTAAAGAAAATTAACTTTAAAGATGGTTTAACACGTAAACTTGACCTTGGCAAAGATCAGCAAAATACTTTTGCTGGTGATGCAACCGATCAATTTAAAATATCAAAACCATTTGAATTTCTTGGTCCGCAATTACATCATTAACACTGAAATATTGAATACATACTAGAGAGTTGAAAGATGAATAAAACTTTATGTTTACTTAGCCTTTGTATTGTTATGAGTGGTTGCTCAACCTTACCAGACTCATCTGCCGCTTCAACAGAAAATCTAGCAACCGCAGGCTCTTTGACCTGCAAAGCAAACGAACTATGCCCGAATGTTTTTGTTGAATGGGACAAACAACACAAAGAGCAATTACGAGTAGAAACGGTATTAAACAGTAGTTATGATTACTATGACATCAAAGGCATTAGCTTTTTAATTGATGACAAAACTTTTGCCTACAAACCCGTCGGTCCAACACAACAAAAAAACATTAACCGACTGATTCCAAGACGTTCATCAAATAGCTTTATTCTGCCAAGCACATTCCTTTACGAGTTGAAAAAAGCCCAAAATGTTGAACTTTCGATCGAGACTGACAAAGGTAATATTAAACGTTCGGTCTATACCCCAAGCCAACAATCGATGCTTTACCACAACTTTGTGAAACTCATCACAACCTTACCAACCCAACAAAACAAGTCTTAAAACAGAAAATTATACGATTAAAGTCAGTTATTTATTTTAACTATAACTAACTGACTTTTTATATTATACAACCCTTAAAAATAGATTCCTGAGCAAGCATTAAAAGTAACAGCATTGCTTAAATATACCCGAACTTGCAAACAAGAATAAATCTCAGGATAGAAACCATTATTAAATCCAAATCATCACAAAAAGCAGTTATCCTTTGAAAACAATTAGATGAATAATCACCAATCAAATAAAGTTAAATTATTCTAATCTTGTATCGTATTTTAAGATTTAATTAATAGTTATTTTCTATAGATATAGAACACTATTTTCAAACCCCGCACTTGAAAATGCGGACTAAAGAATCATTTAAATAAATAATATTATTTCCCCCTATGATATTTTCAAAATACCATGTAAAATCCCTGCCAAAATTGCATAATGAAATGCAACATGATGCTCTTGGCGATGGGCGAACTCGAGGCGTTGTATGTCAAAAAAAGAAGATATTATTAGCACTGCATTAAGACTTTTTAATTCGCATAGCTATAATTCAATTGGTGTTGATCGGATCATCAGTGAATCTGGTGTTGCAAAAATGACGTTCTACAAATATTTTCCATCAAAGGAAAAATTAATTGAGGAATGCCTGATACAACGTAATACCAATCTTCAAACCTCACTGAATGCAACTTTGGCAGAATGTGATGAAGACGATTATCTTGGTCAACTCAAAGCAATTTTTGGCTGGTATGCTGCTTGGTTTAACAGCGAAGACTTCAATGGCTGTATGTTCCAGAAAGCTTTAGAAGAAGTGATTAAAATCTATCCTTCTACTTTGCAGCCTGCTACCCAATATAAAATTTGGTTGACCGCTCTCATCGAAAATTTACTTAAAAATCTAGATATTCGTAACCCAACCCATCTTGCGACCCTGATTGTGAGCATTTTGGATGGTATGACGATTCAAGCACATGTCAACAAACACTCAGTCGAGATGGATGAGTATTGGAAACGTGTTGAACATTTGATTAATTTTGAAAAAGAGCTCGCATAAATACAAAATATCCCTTTAATAATAAAGGGATATTTTTTAAAAATAGAATTTGGATATAATTGAATAAAAAAATAAAGCGTGATTTATAGTTATTATTGTGGCTCACGCTTGCGTCTGAGTGTAAAAAAGAATAATAAATATTATTACCCTCTGGCGGTTGTACTTTCGCACTTCCGATCCTTCTTATGCAGACAGATCGTTCTGTCTTGTTTTCCATTATATATGCTTTCTTCTAAAGCGCAATCTTTTTTTTAATTTTTTTATATTCATTAAATATATTAACTACTTAATTTTATTATGTAGTATTTTTAAATAATAAAATTTCTAAAATGCCCTTGCTAGATGATAGCACTAGATAAAACTTTGCCAAAATAGCAATAATGCAAATATAATCACATTAATTTAAAATAAATCAGAATATTTCACATTATCACACCATTTTATCACTTTTACTGATATACATTTTCATTAAAAACCATTGCAATTATTCAGTTTTACTACAATTTTTTCGTTGTCTGACTTTATACTAGCCACGGCTGTAACCTAGTGAGTATATGCATGCAAAAGGATTTCGAGATCGAAGCAATGAGAGAGTCTGCTGGTACAATTGTTAATGTACTAAAATCTCTGGCAAATACTGATCGTTTAATTATTTTGTGTCATTTGGCTAAACAAGAACTTAATGTTTCACAAATTGAAGAATTGACCCAAATTTTTCAACCAACGTTGTCTCAACAATTGATGATGTTAAGAAAGAGCCATGCCGTTTCTACCCGACGCGATGGCAAACAAATTTTCTACTCGATTTTGGATCCAAAATTGAAAGTAGTTTTAAATACTTTATATGAGCATTATTGCCCCCACGCATAATATTGCAGAAAACGTTTTAACCATACCTTCTTTAGCATTTTTTCTGCATAATATATATAAATTTATGATTTAGACTATTGTGCATGAAATTGTTGCCCCTCAACCTAGCTAAGCTATTTCCTGCACGAAAATGGTTAGGTCATTACCAACTTTCGAGTTTCAAGTCTGACCTTATTGCAGCTTGTATCGTATTGGCCATGCTCGTACCTCAAGGCATGGCTTATGCTATGTTGGCAGGATTACCACCAATTATGGGAATATACGCCAGTATATTACCTATGATTATCTATGCATTTACTGGCAGCAGCAGCACCCTTTCAATTGGACCTGTCGCCATTATCTCAATGATGGTCTTCGCAGCACTCAACCCATTATTTGCTGTGGGCTCGACAGCCTATATTGAAGCAGCCTGTTTACTAGCACTATTAGTCGGTATCATTTCCCTACTTTTAGGATTATTCCGTTTTGGTTTTCTAATTCAACTGATTAGCCACCCCGTTATTCAAAGCTTTATCATTGCTTCAGCTTTGCTGATTGCCCTAGGGCAGCTTAAATTCCTGCTCGATATTCCACTGCAAACAAGTAATATCCCTGAATTTATTATAAGTTTCTCTCAAAATTTTCATGCGATTAGTCTTACCGGTATCAGCTTTGGATTTATTTCAGTCTTAATACTGTTTTTCCTTCCCAAATTGATCCAATCAGATTTTCTGAATAAAACATTACCTTTGTTACTTGTCCTGTTCTCTATCGCTGTTATTAGCTTTTTAGGCAATGATGATCAGGCGATTAGGACTGTTGGTATCATTCCGACAGGTTTACCGAGTTTAGACTTCCCGACTTGGAATATCAGTCTCGTTCAACAATTGTTACCAAGCGCTTTTATGATCGCAATGATTAGTTTTGTTGAATCTTTAGCGATTGCCCAAGCTACTGCACTACAGAAACGTGATGATTTGAATAGCAATCAAGAACTGATCGCATTGGGTTTAGCCAATATTGCTGCGGGAATTAATTCAGGATTCCCTGTTTCTGGCAGTTTATCTCGTACAGTTGTGAATACAGATGCAGGCGCAAAAACTCCAATGTCGGGTGTAGTTTCATCCTTGCTTATGATTGTAGTGAGTCTCTACTTAACTGACTTCTTTCAAAACCTGCCTTTGGCTGTACTCGCAGCCACAATTTTTGTCTCTATCTGGAAGCTTGTAACGCTGACACCATTTATTGAAACATGGAAATATTCAAAAGCAGATGGTCTTGCAATGTGGGTCACATTCTTTGGGGTAACCTGTTTGGATATTTCAACTGGGCTTATTATTGGTATTGTACTGACCTTTGCTTTATTACTATGGCGGATTAGTCGTCCACATATCGCTGTTATCGGCTTAATCGAGGGAACTCAACACTTTAGAAACATCTCAAATTACAATGTCATTACAACACCCGCTATTGTTTCCTTTCGCGTAGATGAAAATTTAAGCTTTTTAAATGCACATGTTCTAAAAGGTCATGTAATTACCGAAGTCAGTCAAAACTCCCTGTTGCAACATGTCGTGATTAATTGCTCCAGTATCAGCAATATCGATCTTAGTGCATTAGAAATGTTAGAATATCTTAATCAAGAACTAAAACAACTCCAGATCCAAATGCATTTGTCTGAAATTAAGAGCCCAGTCATGGATCGACTGTCTAAGTCTCAACTTATAAACGAGCTGACAGGACAAATATTTTTATCACATTATCAAGCAATACAAACACTTTCCCCTGAAATGCTTGTAGAATGAGCTGCTTTTATTGGATTTTTTTTATACAAAAGGATGTGTCATGTTTTACTAATTTTTTTTAAAAAACATTGTGTTAATTTTTTCGTTATTTTTAAAGTAATTGAATTGCAAAAAAAAATTTATTATTCACGGTTCTTAGGTATAGAATACCGCCCTTGTTTAACCTTAAACCGTGCATAGGTTTATAAGGCCTTTATATGTTTAATGTATTGTCTCGCTTGAGTTTAGTTAGCAAAATTATTATCGCTATTTTTCTAGGGATTGGAGTAGCACTTCTCTTTCCTAACTTTACACCCTATTTAAGTCTATTGGGTGAATTATTCATTAAAGCATTAAAGTCTGTTGCACCGATTTTAGTTTTTGTCTTGGTTCTATCTTCAATTGCAAATTTCCAGATTGGTCAGAGCTCGAATATCAGACCTGTGCTTGTACTATATGTTGTCGGTATGCTACTTGCCGCATTTAGTGCAGTAACAGCAAGTATTATGTTCCCAAGCCAGCTGTTTTTACATATGCCAGCTGAAACTGGATTACAAGCGCCAGGCAGTCTTGCGGAAATTCTAAAGAATTTACTTTTAAGCTTTATTGCAAACCCAGTACAAGCTATTGGTGAAGCAAACTTTATTGGTATTTTAGCATGGGCCATTGGTCTAGGATTAGCTTTACGCCATAGTTCAGATACAACGAAGCAGGTTCTGACGGATGTTGCTCATGCTGTGAACAAAATTATTCATACCGTAATTGGTTTTGCACCTATTGGTATTTTTGGTTTAGTTGCCGTGACTTTTGCTGATGCAGGTCTAGCTACACTGACCAGCTATGCACGCCTTTTAGCTGTATTAGTGGGAACAATGGCATTTGTTGCACTTGTGATTAACCCAATTCTCGTTGCAATCACAATGAAGGCTAACCCTTACCCATTGGTATTCACTTGCTTAAAAGAAAGTGGAATTACTGCTTTCTTCACGCGTAGTTCAGCAGCTAATATTCCTGTCAATTTGGACTTGGCTCAGCGTTTAGGTGTAAATGAAGCTACGGCTAGTGTCTCAATTCCATTGGGTGCGACCATTAATATGGCAGGTGCTGCAGTGACCATCACGGTACTTACTCTCGCTGCTGTACATACACTCGGAATTCCAGTTGATTTAAGCACCATGATTATTTTATCTGTGGTTGCAACGGTTTCTGCTTGCGGTGCATCAGGTGTTGCAGGTGGGTCTTTACTGTTAATTCCTGTTGCTTGTAGCTTATTTGGTATATCATCTGAAATTGCCATGCAGATCGTTGCCATTGGTATGATTATCAGTGTATTGCAAGATTCAACAGAAACAGCGTTAAATTCATCAACAGATGTATTATTTACCGCTGCAGTTGATTTCAGAGACCGTTCAAATTCATAGGTTGATATGCCACTTCAACGTTTACCTAACTGGATTCAACTTGGTGCTTTCTTACTTGCACTGAATGCAGGGATGGTAAACGTTTTAGGTTTATTTACGCTCCTACATCAATCAGTTTCTCATATGACAGGTAATGTCAGCATGCTCGCAATGAGTTTGCTGGACTGGCAGCCTGAACATTTTATCTATCTCAGTCTGATTGTCATTTGCTTTATTATCGGTTCTTTTTATAGTGGCCTGATTCTTGGCAATGGCAATGTTGCCTTTGGTCGGCACTATGGCCTGCCGCTTAGCTTAGTTGCGATCTTTTTATTCCTGACCTGGTTACTACTTCCCTATTTTCCTCGATATGGCCTATTGTGGGCCTGTGTGGCGATGGGAGTACAAAATGCCATGGTGAGCCATTATAAAGGCGCAATTATTCGTACAACGCACTTATCTGGTGTACTCACGGATATTGGTTTAGCATTAGGTTATAAAGCACGTGGATTAAAAGTAGAAAAACGTCGCATTTTTCTCCATCTACTCATCTTTACAGGCTTTTTATGCGGTGGGCTCATTGCGAGTGTGCTTTATCCTTATTTAAAATTACAGACCTTTCTCATTCCTGCAGGCTTAAGCCTAGCAATGAGTATGGCCTATTGGATTTTCTATTTTCGTTCTTCATCAAACTCAAATTTGGATTGAATTATGGTTAAAAATGCATTGCAAGCTCAATTGTTAAAAGCGGGTTTGGTTGATAATAAGAAAGCAAAGAAATTAACCAAGCAAGCACAGCATGGGCAACGTACTGGACAAAATGATGATGCGGCATTAAAAGCTGAAATTGATCGTGCCAAGCAAGAAAAGTTAGCCAAAGACCAAGCATTAAATTTAGAAAAGCAGAACATTTTGGAAGAAAAAGCCTTAAAAGCATCCATCATCCAAATGATCAAACATCATAAAGTAAAAGAAATTGAAGGTGATATCACTTATCAATTTATTGATGAAGGTAAAATCAAAAAAGTCTATCTTTCACAGCAAGTTTATAATGCACTGGTTTCAGGCTCGCTGGTGGTTGCCAAAGATCAAGGCAGCTATGCTTATCTGCCTAAAGCACTTGCAGAAAAAATTGATCAGAAAATGCAAGGTTTCATTTTAGTGAATAATAATACCGAGAAAAATGATCAAACCACAGATGAGGAAGATCCATACGCAGCATACGTTATTCCAGATGATCTAATGTGGTAAATCACCTTAGGCTTATGTAAGAATGCCTTTACAAATCGTATGTAAACTGTGATCAAACTCATATAAAACCCTATTACACCTTACAATTCCTGTTCAAAGAATTTATAAGGTGTTTTGGGTTTGGATTATTTAAATTATATGCGTAGCGAGTTAAGCCACTATCCATGGTTAGAGACTACACTTGCATTAGCAGTTTTGATTTTATTTGCAGCACTTGCTAACTTTATAGCTAAAAGAATTATTGTCCGTGGTATCCGCCATTTAATTACAAAATTTAAATCCCCAAACCAAGCAATCTTTGCACAGCATAGTGTTACTCGCCGCTTTGCCAATATCGTGCCTGCGCTTGTGATTATGAATGGTATTGTGACTGTTCCACATTTGCCAGAAAAGTTCATTAGCTTCGTACAAATGGGTGCACAAGCTTTTATCTTCCTGACACTTGCACTTACCGTCAGTGAAGCACTCAACATCTTTAATCTAGTTTATCAACGCAACCCTAAATCAAGAAATAAACCGATTAAGGGCTATCTACAACTGGTTAAACTGATCTTATTCGTTGTTTGTGGTCTAATGATTTTAGGCACCTTCTTGAAAAAAGATGTATTCACCTTGCTTGCTGGTTTCGGTGCGATGGCAGCAGTATTGATGTTAGTGTTCCAAAATACTATTCTTTCTTTGGTTGCCAGTGTTCAAATCGCTTCTTATGACATGGTTCGTATTGGTGACTGGATTGAAATGCCATCTTTAAATGCAGACGGCGATGTCATTGATATGTCATTACATACGGTGACCGTACAGAACTTTGATAAGACTTTTACCACAATTCCGACCAATAAACTGGTAACAGATACCTTTAGAAACTGGCGCGGTATGAGCGAATCAGGCTGTCGTCGTATTAAACGTTCACTGTTCCTAGATCAAAGCAGTGTTCACTTCATGAGCGATGAAGAACAGCAAAAATTAAAAGATTTTCTGCTATTAGATCAATATCTTGATGCTAAGAAATCTGAAATTGAAGAGTTTAATAACCACCTAAGCAATCAGTCTCAATACAATCAACGTCGTTTGACCAATCTGGGGACTTTCCGTGCTTATGTTGAGTTTTACTTACGTCAGCATCACGGGATTGCCCAAAACCAAACTATTCTGGTACGTCAAATGCAACCAACCAGTGAAGGCTTACCTTTAGAAATCTATGCATTTACCAATACCATTGCATGGGCTTCGTATGAAGCAATCCAATCTGATATTTTCGATCACTTGATTGCAATTATTCCTGAATTTGGCTTGAGAATTTATCAAGCGCCATCTGGTCATGATTTCCAGATGCTTACTACAGAGCAAGAAACAAAAGCTTAAATCAAAAAGTTAAAAAAGCACCTTAGGGTGCTTTTTTAATGATTCAACTCAAAGTACTTCTTACACCCTTGCATCCACTCCTCTGATACCGGTGGCTCTTCTGGATTTTCTGTATTAGCTAACTCACAATCTGCGGGATTGCTTAATCGATTGTCCCTAGGAAAAGAATAACCATAATAGCCATCACTATTCTCCTGATAGCCACCCGTTTTTTTATAATCCCAATATAAGTAACAGACAAAAGCCAATGTCATCCCCAACATGACAAAGAACAATCCTTTTAAACTCATTCATTGCTCTAAGCTTATTTTTTCAACATTATAAACAAATTTATTAAACATTTAGGGATAAGTTTCTACTTCTAGTAAAAGAAAATTTTGAGCAGCTTTTAGTCTGCTCTTCATTTGAAGCGCAAAACTCTATAACACATTAAAAAAGCCCCAATAACATTTGGGGCTTTAGGCGGACGATTTAACTCAGTCCCACTCTAACTGAAACTGAATATTGGTGTTGGTAAAATTAGGATTTAAGAAAACTCTGTAACCTGCCTCCTTTAATTCAGTCACAACAATATCCGCATCCTCACTACTCACCTCATGTTTTGAAAATTGTTGCAATGCATCTCGGTCGCCGTCATTGGCCCTTAATTTGATCGTACTGGAAATCTTTGAGAGAATTTTATCTACAGTTAACTTTTTAACATTTGCATTAGAAATTGCAGTCGCTTTTGATGCTGGTAACAAAATTTCTTCGTTCACCGTATTCCGCCTGTGATATCAGAATAAGAAAAAAATTATAATATGTTCTATTTCCAGTTTTTCAAGCCCACTGAGCTAACTAAACGACAGATTTTGGCGCGCAAACCATTTTCCTGCATCTACTGTATAAAAAAACATCGACATTGATAAGCACAGCAACCTTTCGCGGCATTCTTCTCCCCCAATTCACCGACTAATTTTAAGTGGTTTCATTTCTACATTTTTCTGAGGTGGAAGAACCATCTGAACGCGTTTATTCGAACTACCACGAGCCTCAACATCACCAATCGTTAAATTATATCTTAGCGTTTCACCTGAAATACTTGACCCATCCATGATAATGGACGCATTGCCTTTTAATAAAATTTCAGTTGCTGTAGTGTTGTACTCAACACGATTGGCTTTACCATAAACCATTCCCTTTTCCTCACTCACTTTTTGCTGAAATCTGACAGGACTTCCAGTTAGCGTCAGTTGATAAGGTTGGTCATTTTTCAGAGTTCCTATGGCTTTAGCCGCTTGGATATCAATCGTACCTTGTTTAATTTGGATATTAGAAGCCGAAAAAGTACTTTGATTTGGGCTATAAAGCGTATCCGCAGCTTCAATATAAATCGACTGCTGAAAGTCAGACTCAAGCGCATAAACATATGTACTGCACATCAAAATTGATGTAATCGAAACAATTTTCTTCATCATGATATTATTTTAGATCTATGCATTTATAAACGGCTGATATTAGCACAAGATGAGATTAATTCTTATTTAAAATAATTAAATGAGCGTAAATACCGACTCTAAATATTAGAAAATGTCTGATGATTAAAACTGAGAGAGGAAAATCTCCTCTCACAAGCTGTTTATTGACAATTGATATCCAGTTTTTCAGCATAATAATCAGTCGATATTTTTAAATCAGACATCAACTTCTCTTTGCTATAGTCCTTGGGTGCCAGTTTTAGTAAAGCAGGAATATACTTTGATTCATATAGATTAGGATAATCTTTGCAAAGTACACGTGTCTGCTCTTGCTTTGGTGTATCAGGATTATCCAAAATGTCCATGTATTCGGAGATTTTATTGTCCACGACCTCAAAACTTTCTTGTGCTTGCTCACTTTTAACTTCGGGTTGCTTGTTACAACCTACAAATAAGATTGAGATTAAGCCTAGAGATAGAATTCTGATTTTCATAACAATACTGCATACCATAAATTCATAGAAATCCGCCATTGCGGGTCATTTGTTCTAATTTATCATTAAAGTACGACACCGCAGATATGTTTTGTACCTGTTGGGTAAGAAAAATTTAACCGTAGATGATCGAGCAAAAAATTCTATAGATTTTTCCTCAGCACTCACTCCGTGATTTAAATCATCTTATTTCAAAATTAGGCAAAGGATAAAAATAGAAGTGGCTTTTCATTTAAAAAACCACTTCCAGCTCAGGTATTAATTATAAATAAATTTCAGGTGGATACGGCGTATCGTCACTAATTGGCGTATACAGTGTATTTTCAACAAAAAATCCGTTCGGTGCCTGTACAGTATCAATAGTGACAGAATCCTGCATTACTTGCGGATAAGCCCAGATAAACTGCTTCATCAGTCCTAAAGGATTATTATTGTTCATATCTCCAAATACGCGCTGCCAGATTGGTGTTCGATAAGGCTTGGTGTTATCAAATCCATAGAGGTGAGCAATTGAGGTATCAGGTACAAACCCTGCTAAATAAGCCACTTTATCTGCTGGATAGTTCAAATCTTGTGTTGGAATCTCTGCAACAGCTTGATGTGCCAAGCCTAAACGGGCTTCCAAAATCCAGTCATAGGCTTCCGTCATGATGTAATCGAAATTCGGATAGCTATAATGCTCGCTTGGATAATTGATATCTGTCGCCAAAGTTTCAATCGGGGTGCGAATCGTTGGAAAGAAAATCAATGGACACACTTTTGCTGTTGGATACTTGGCTTTAATCACTGTACGGATATCTCGACATGTCTGTCCTAGTTTATCGCGTAACCAAGCTTTAAACTCATCATATGGCGTACCAGTTTTATGAACAGCATCATAGATCGTTCCCAAATCTGGCGCATATAAACCTGTGTCTGCATTAAATGCCAATTTGGTTGGAAAATCATAGACACAAGGCAAATCAGTACCTTGGTTATACCACCACCATGGTTCACCAATCTGCATATTCACGGGACAGCTACCAGCGACCATCGTATCTGCAAACTCAATAAATGCTTTATGTAGATAAGCCAAAGCATTTTGATCACAAGGGCTGAAAAAATAACTAGGCGGCTCGTAACCGGTACGACCTAAATTACTATTCCAATCGCGTTGTGCCCAAAACTCATTTGCACCCAACGAGTACATTTCAAAGCTCACGCCAAATACAGGTTGCATCCCTGCGCTTTGTAGAGCCTGCGAAAATCGTTCATGCCATTTACGTGTACACGGATTTACAACAGCTTGGTTATTCACCAACGTATCAGGAATTTGCCATTTATTAATACTACTGTTCCAAGACATCTCAGGATACTTTGACATACCACAATAATGATTGATCAAACCGTGATAGCCCAAAGCCTGCATATTATCGACCAATCGCTGTGGATTCAGATCATAATGATCATCGTAGCTGGTACAGATGCCGTAGTCATGTTGCGGAACAGAAACGCGTTTGAGCGTAAGTTTAGCATTTGGCCCTGTGGTTACCGAATTTGTTAAGCGAATATAGCCATCTTCAGCTTGTGCCAATGGTTGAGTTGAATGAGCATTGTAACTTGAGCTAAATCCAGAGAAAGAAATTCGCTGAATATTGGTGACTGGAAAAGACTCTGTTGCTGAAAATCCTGCTTTGACTGTATTCCAATCGATATGAATATGTGCCGAGCGAGATGCTGGCTGATTTGCATAGTTAAACAAGACAATGTAAGCAACCTTGTCCTCACCATTGGCTTTGTATTGCACAGTAAGTGTTGGTGTTAATGTTGGATTATTTAACATCGGCATAGATGCCGAGAGTTCAATATCAAAATCCCAAATCACACCACTGTAATCATACTTGGTTTCATAAGCCAAAAATTTATGGTCTTTCGCGTCATACGAATCCCAAATAATCCCTGCAAGATCGGTTGTGGTACGTGAGCGAAATGATGCTTCAAAGCCATTCCCATAATTGGTGATCGCAAAAGACATTGTTTGTGGACCATCAATACGCCAGTACTTTGGACTAAAACGATTAATCATTGAAGTTTGGATGCTTACTGCGGGAGTAGTTTTTAAATTTTTTTGTTTATATTCAAAAGTATTTGTCATTTTTTAAATGCTCTCTTTAATCACTGAATCTTTATATTAAGCGATCATGATTTTTTGACTGTTTGCATGAGTAAGGATTGATTAAAAAGAACGCACTTATTTCGACTTTATGTAAAGCTAAACTGAATCTGATCAATAAAAAAGCTCATCTTGTGACGAGCTCTTTTATTGAAAAAAGGATTCTTAGAAATTGTAACGAATACCCACTTTATAAGTGATCCCATCCAGGTCTAGCACATCAGATGCTGTGCTTTCACAAAAATAACCTGTGCATACGTCATCAAAGTTTTCGATGTATAACCATTTATATCCAAGCCCTGCATAGCCTGCAATATCCTTTTGAAAATAGTGACCTAATTCAAAATCAATCGGCAGAGTTACATAGCGTAGTTTAGTATCATAGTCATCTGCATCAAGCCATGCATAACCAATACCAATACTTGCATTCGCATAAGTGTTGTTTTGATTATAAAATTTATAGCCACCTTTAACATTAATTTCAGTGCTATGCCAATCTGAACTTTTTTGGTAATTCAATCCAAATGTTGTACTTAAGGTATCCAAGGCTGTAAATGTAACGCCTGTACCAAAACCATTTAATTTCTCATGACCATCAATCGCATCCGACTGCAATCTAGAGCCATAATATTCTGCAAATACAGAAGTCTGAATTCCGCTACTCGTCTGACTGCGATAACCCTGATCTAAAGGTTGGATTGTCCGCTGCCCAAGTTCTTGGGGTGCGCCATAATTGACTTGTAAAGGAGCATCTGCCCAACCATTTACGCCCATGAGATATATAGTTACCCCCATCACCCCGACAAATATTTTTTTCATCCTAATGCCTATTTTTATTTAAATTTAAGAGTTTAGAGAATAATTTATTTTTTAATTTTTAAAAAATCTTTTTTGTTTAAAGACTATAAATAAAAATGAGAAACCGATATTTGGTAAATTAATTGGTCGTTTTCGTGAATTTATTCACACAGTAGTTATAACGCTCTTGAGCTGTTTGATGGTTACTTAATCGAATACATGAGCAGAAAAAATTTCCATCACCGTATTTAATTTCATTTGGTACAGCAACACCAGCACATTGCAAATCAGTCTGGCCTATACTCGGAACAAGAATACGATCATCCACTTTAAATGCGTAAACGAAGCCACCAATAATTATGAAGATAAGAACAAAAATAGGTGCATTATTCTTAATAAATTTTTTCATTGTTCAAATATTTAACCACACAGCTCTAGCAGTCGAGATAAATGGCATCCCCTTCAACTACAGTAATATCTGTCATCTATATTCTCTGATAGGCACCCATCTACACTTTATAATCAAACACAAAAAACTTGATAAAATGAATACTTTTAATCAACTAAGGTCTGGTTAATCCTTCAAAAGCAAAATCGTTACCAAGTTTTTCATTTTTTTTAGCGATAAATCTCTTTATCTAAGCGTCTAGAAATCCAATCAATAAAAGCTGTTTTATTGCTAAATTGAGGTGTATTAAACAAGTTAATATCCAGTTCAAAATGATCAAAATTCCGCAACTTATAAAGACCTGCTCCTAAAGGAATGAAATTAGTATGCGGATATTTAATTGCTTTTAGCGCATTTCTCAAAAATAATGCTTTGATTTGTATGTCACTGTTTTTATAGGATTGATAGCTTTGAGAGTTTATGAATAATTCATACTCACGATCTAAATTTTGAACAAGTTGAGAAAAAAACACTTTATGCTCCTTTATTATTGGAATTATTTTTATACCACATAAAAATAAAAAGCCCATCATTTGATAAGCTTTTATACAATTAAACATAAATTCTATTGGATACTTAATTCATCATCTTTAGCAACAATGACGGAAGTGAGCATTGGAACACCAAGAATAATCGGAACCATGATAATCCATAAATCCGTAGTCAACTTACTAGAAAAGAAGAAATGAATCACAAGCGCGACGAGAGCCAATACTGTGAATAAAACACCCATGAATCGGACTGCAAATTTAACAAGCATTTTTTGGTTCCTTATGATTCTAATATGTATATACAGTATACGCCTACTCTGTAAGTTAGGGCATTTTCTTTTTCTATTACACTATAAAACCAACATATATATTTCTAAAGTTAAAAAAGCCCAACATGAAGTGGGCTTTTTTTTACCAAAATTATTTCGCTTCGTTTATCCCAACGATAAACTGGCTACAATTTGAACCTGCAGAAGCATTTGCCAGCTGTTTTTCAGAAAACTGAAATTTGGAAGCGACAGATTGATAGTCTTTCTTAAGACTTTGTCCAGTCAGTATGCCTAACTGTTTAACTTGTTCTGGCGTTAATAATTCATTTTCAACCGCTTGATTCATCATGACACAAGCTGTAGTCATTGCATCATAACGTGCTGCAGTCTTCGAATAACCGAATGAACCGATTAAACCACCAACAACTAAACCGATAAGTAAAGATAAAATAATATGCTTTTTATTCATTTAAGTAACCTAGACAACCAATAAAAAATTAAGCCAATAAATATATTCACTTTTTCAAAATAAACGATTCGTTTTCTGTTTTTATTGTAGAGCGCTTTGCGGGATTTAAGCTACGAAATGTAACTTCTTATGAATTCTGCAATTTTATGGTTCCTGCGCGATAAGAGCATCTTGATATTGCATTTTTCTAGCGTATTCATGATTGAAATTCTAAATTATGCTGCAGCAAGCGTATAAAAAGTATCCTTTTAGATCCCATTCAGACAAAAAATAATTTTTCTCAATTTCATGTGAAATCCATGGCAGCAACATCCAATCTCAAATAAAAAATCATTAAATTAAATGCTTAAATTTACTGGAATTTTACGCTTTATGAATCGGTATATCGACTATTACAGAGTCCATGACAAGAATGTTTAATTGTTAAGCAGATCACATATTTTAAAGCTGCTTTTTTTAATTTACTCTAGCGATCTAAGAGAGCCTTTTTACTCTCTTGACGGTTCATACTTTAAGGATATCTATGGATTTCATTCTTAATCCAACATATACGCTCATGCTAGCGGTGTTGGTCCTCTATGTAGGACGCATTTTAAACAAGCACATCCCGTTTTTAACAAAATACAATATCCCAGAGCCTGTTGCAGGTGGTTTAGTCGGCGCAATTATTTTTTACTTAATCCATCAATTTGCGGGTTATACAATTTCTGTAAATAAGCCAATGCAAGACACTTTTATGCTGATGTTTTTCGCATCCATTGGTTTAAGTGCTAATTTCGCCAAACTCAAAGAAGGTGGCAAACCATTAATCATCTTCTTAATTGCAATTTCCTTCTTTGTCATCATTCAAAATGGCGTTGGTATGGCAATTGCCTCTGCCGTAGGCCTTGATCCATTGATGGGCGTCGTTGCAGGTTCAATTGCCTTAGTCGGTGGCTTAGGTACTGCAGGTGCGTGGGGCCCAATTTTTGAAACCAAATATGCAGTTGAAGGCGCATTACCAATGGGTATTGCAAGTGCAACTTTTGGTATGGTGGTCGGTGGTTTAATGGGTGGTCCATTAGCGCGTTATCTTATTCGTAAGCATAATCTGGCGTCACCTTTAAACGCTGAAATACGCGAAGAAAATAAAGATGCCCCGCTTACTGATAGCGAATATACATTTGAAGCACCACAGAAAGTTCGTTTGATCACTGCGGACAACGCAATTGTCACCTTAGGTATGTTTGCATTTGCGCTAGCGTTTGCAGAAACAATGAAGAACCTGACGATTGGTACTGCAATTGAATTGCCTACCTTTGTCTGGGCATTAGGCGGCGGTATTCTGTTACGTAATGTGTTAGAAACAGGCTTAAAACAAGAAATCTTTGATCGTTCAATTGATGTATTTGGTAACACTGCCCTCGCACTTTTCCTCGCCATGGCACTGGTATCATTAAAACTCTGGCAACTCGCAGACCTTGCAGTTCCAATGATCATCTTGTTGATTGCTCAGTCTATCGCAATGTGGGTCTTTGCAGTTTATGTTTCATTCCGTGTGATGGGGAAAAACTACGATTCAGCAGTACTGGCTTCTGGTCTGTGTGGTTTTGGTATGGGGGCAACACCAAATGCGATTGCAAATATGCAAGCCATTACCAACATGTATGGTCCTTCACATAAAGCATTCCTGATTGTTCCTCTTGTCGGTGCATTCTTTATTGATCTGGTAAACGTTGTAGTTATTCAGAGTATCTTACAAATCTTTGGTTAATTGCTAAGTCATAGATTGACTGCTTGATTGATTTTATTAAAACCATATCTTCAATAGATATGGTTTTTTTATGTCTGGTTTTAAACTCATCGCCAAGTAAAAACCTTGATGTTTTGTCCTTAAAATCGATTGAAACCTTATTTTTGTCCTATAAGCACATGGTGAACAATTTTACTCAATGCTAAAAACTACTTATTCAAATTGATTCGTAATTTTATATTGGGTGACAGGTATGATCACAGAAAATCATCAACTAAAAGCAAGAAAAGTGCATTTTGATTTTTCAGAGTCTTCAGTTTGTTGGATACCAAATGATCCGCTATGCTCTCACATTGCCAATGGCATCAATATGTTATTACCTGCGGGTGAATTTTGGTTTTGCCGAGTTTTTAATAAAGCACTCCCTTATGTAACTGATGAAAACCTAAAACAAGAAGTGATCGGATTTGTTCGCCAAGAAGCTGCTCACGCCCGTGCACATGAAAAAGCACAAGATTTCTTGAGAGAAAATGGTTATGACATCCAAGATCCATTAAATCGTGCTCACTTTATTTTTAATATTCTTCTCGGTGACAAACCTTTAGGGATACCGTTCCTCAAGGGTGAAAAGTTGGAGGAATACTGGTTGTTGTTCCGAGTTGGTGTTATTGCTGCAATCGAGCACTTTACTGGCACAATTGGGCAATGGACACTCGATAGCAAGTCTTGGGATAAAGCTGATCCTGCGATGACTGACTTATTCCGCTGGCATCTTGCCGAAGAAGTTGAGCACCGTTGTGTGGCTTATGATTTATTTGAACACTTACTTACCAATAAATTGGGTTTTTACGTTTCTCGACAAGTGATCATGATGGGTGTTTTCCCACTATTTATTTTCTTCCTTGCCGATTTTGCACGTAGTCTTGGGCAACAAGATTTAGAGCATCAAGATATTCAAAAATTGATGCGTCGTGGATTCTTTAGCTTTATTCGTGAATTCGAAAAGACGGCGACTCGAACAGATAACTTACCAACGATCAAGTATTTGTGGAAGGCAACTTTGCGCTGGACCTCTCCAAAATTTAATCCAGTGCATGAAGGCGATACCGAACAAGCATTGGCTTATATGTCTCGCTCGCCAGCAGTACAATATTTTGAGAAGATGACGCAAAACTCAAACAAAGCACCTGTTTTGAGCTAATTTTTCAAGAAGAAAAACCTCATTATTTAACAAGGATATGGGGTTTTCTTTAACTCATTTTTAAGTGCTAAATAATTCTTTTCTGCTTCATTTTGAGTAAAGCTAAACTCATTTTTAGCCAAGATACTGTCAGCCACACCTTTCATATAGTGTTCATAATCAGAGTAATGCTCAATAATCAACTTATGTAACTTCAATTTACTCTGTTCCACCAAGCATTCTTTTTGCTTTGCTTCTAATTGCTCAATCTTCGACTTTTCCTTTCCTCTTAAACGATACTCAAACTGGATTTGCTCATCTAAGGATTTGAAATAAACATCAGATAAATTAATGTAATCATCTTGAAAACCCTTGGCATCTGTAATACGAGATATACTCAATAAAAACATGAATATAACTATGGATATTATTTTCATCACCGTTTCTATATATTAATTTTCATCTATTATACCACAGTAGAGATCAATAAATCGCCTTCAAAACAAGCCCTGATATTTTTAGGAAAATAAAATTAAATATTAAAAATAACTAAACAAATAAAATAGAATAAAATTAAAACATAACAAATTTAATTTTAAGAAAAACTTTTCAATCAAAAATCGATATCTATATTCTCTATAATGGATGAAGCCACATCGAGTACTCCCTTCCCCATTTCAACCACAATTTCAGCTAAATCAATCGAACTACCATCAATTGAATGTGCTATCGAATTCTGTTGTTGCTTATCTTCATTTTCTAATTGTGCTAGTTCAGCTATTTTATTGTCTTGATTACTCATTTCTATCCTTACCTATTAGTGAAGTCATTTCATTTACAAAAAATATATTATCAAAAATATAATTATTGATTGTGATTAAAATAATCTCCCTAACGTTATAAACTAGATCATTACTCTTTCTTTCATCTATTCATCTAATAGTTTTCTTCTCTTAAAATAAAAGTTTGATCTGTTGTCTGTTTCCTTTCTCATCATTTATTTTCTTTTACCATCTTCTGGCAGCTTTTCTGATATCCTACAGGGGTGAGCTGAATCGTACTGTATAATTAGAGGAAATGCGGCATGCTGCAATGGTTTGAAAAATTAGTTGATCCCTACCCAACGAAAGACTTAAACAAACCATTACCAACAACTTTTTTTGCTTTCGTTTGGCAATCAACCAAAGGCATCCGCCCTTATCTCTTTATTCTGATTGTATGTACTGCAGCTGCAGCAAGCTTCGAAGCGCTATTTTTCTCTTATATAGGTAAATTGGTCGATTGGCTGACCCAAAGCCACCCGAGTACATTCTTAGAAAATAACCAACAAAACCTCACTACCCTGATTAGCATCCTTTTTGCCAATATCTTCTTTGTCAGCCTGCAATCTGTGGTGAAACATCAAGTTTTGTTTAGTAATTTCCCAATGCGCATGCGTTGGCGCTTTCATAATTTATTATTACAACAGAGCCTAGACTTCTTCCATACTGACTTCGCAGGTCGTCTTTCTGCCAAAGTGATGCAAACTGCTTTGGCTGTGCGTGAATTCTGGATGATTCTAGGTGACATGCTGGTTTATGTACTGATCTACTTCATTACGATTAGTGTGGTACTAGGCTCCATTTCTCCTGTACTTATAATTCCGTTAATGTTGTGGTTGGTTTTTTTCATTGTGATCGCCAGCTATTTTATCCCCCGTTTAGGTAAAATTTCCAAAAAACAAGCGGATTCACGTGCTGTTATGACAGGCCGCATAACGGATGCTTATACCAATATTCAAACTGTAAAACTTTTTGCGCATGCAGGCCGTGAAAGCCAATATGCCAAAGAATCTATGCAAGAGTTTATGGTTACGGTTTATAAACAAATGCGTTTAGGGGTTAAATACGAGATCAGCATTCGTTTACTCAGTGCATTTCTATATATTGGTGTCATTGGCACTTCAGTTTGGTTATGGACACAAGGACAAGCTGCCATTGGGGTGATTGCAGCCACCACGGCGATGGTACTGAAGCTAGACAGTATGGCAGAGTTTTTAATGTGGCATGTCACCATGCTGTTTGAAAATGTCGGTACCATTCAGGATGGTATGACCACCCTTGGCAAACAGATCCAGATTCAGGACAAGAAAGATGCGACTGAATTAAAAGTTCAGCATGGTGAAATCCGATTTGAGGACGTTAGCTTTGCTTATAACCAAAAAAATGTCATTGAGCATTTTAACTTAACCATTAAACCTGGTGAAAAAATTGGCGTTGTGGGCCGTTCTGGTGCAGGTAAATCGACACTGATTCAATTACTACTTCATTTCTACGATATCAACCAAGGTCGTATTCTGATTGATGGTCAAAATATTCATGATGTTACTCAAGACAGCTTACGCGCCAATATTGCTCTCGTCACGCAAGATACCTCTTTATTACACCGCACCGTTGCTGAAAATATCAAATATGGACGTCCACATGCGACTGAAGCAGAAGTCCAACTTGCGGTGAAAAAAGCCAGAGCAGAAGAATTCATTCCCCAACTAACAGATCAGAAAGGTCGTGTTGGATTTGATGCCTACGTTGGTGAACGTGGTGTGAAGCTCTCTGGTGGACAGCGTCAACGTATTGCAATATCGCGTGTTTTCCTCAAAGATGCACCGATTCTCATCCTCGATGAAGCAACCAGTGCGCTAGATTCAGAAGTTGAAGCAGCAATTCAAAGTAGTTTAAATGACTTGATGGTTGGCAAAACAGTCATTGCAATTGCGCACCGTTTATCTACTATTGCTCAAATGGATCGCCTTATTGTCCTTGATCAAGGTCAAATTGCTGAACAAGGAACACATGAGGAACTGATTGCTAATGATGGCTTGTATGCACAATTATGGAAACGCCAGACAGGTGGTTTTTTAGTTGAACAGCGAGTGACTCAGGACACAGAATAATGTTGTATTTAGAAGACTTAAATATTGGTGATCGTTTTAGCAGCCGCGAATATGAAATGACACTTGAAGAAGTGAAACAATTTGCAGGTCAATACGATCCCCAACCTTTTCATTTAGATGAGCAAGCAGCAGCAGAACATCCCATATTTCAAGGATTAGCCGCAAGTGGTTGGCATACTTCTGCAGTGACCATGCGCTTATGGACAGAATGCTTTCCTGTTGCAGGTGGTCTGTTAGGCACTGAATCAAGCTTACGTTGGCCTCGCCCAACCCGTGTTGGCGATAAAATTCACGTAGAGATTGAAATTACTGCAATTGTGCCATCTAAAACAAAAAATGATCGTGGTATCGTCAGCTATGTAACACAAGCTTTAAACCAATATGGTGATGTGCTATTAATATCGACAACCAAAATTATGGTCTTTAGAAAACCAACTTGATTCTTGAATATTCGGTGACTCTTTTGTCCAACAATTTTTATGATTGATTATTTTTTTTCATGTAAAGATGTTTAAGACTTAAATGTTTAAAAGATATTGGCAAAATTGATGAGCGCCACGGAAAGCACATGAAAACAACCTCAACTCGTCAAGATCAAGGAATACCAGGTGTCTATGGCTTATTGCTATTAGATGTAGTTTCTCGCTGGGGATATAGCGATGAAACATTGTTTGCACCGTTTCACTTAACCAGCGAACAACTGGCTGATCCAAACTATCGAATTCCAACACCGATTGCGAATGAATTGGTGAAACATTCTTTGCGCCTTACGGGTGAAAGCACACTGGGCTTTCATCTAGGTACGCAGATGCGTATTTCCATTCATGGCTTTATTGGCTATGCCATTATGACTGCGCATGACATTACCGATGCGATTGCGCTAGCAAGCCGTTTCATTCAGCTACGCCTTCCCTTTTTACAGTTATATTTCTCTACTTTCGGTCCTAAAGCAACTTTACAACTACAATGTGATATTGAAGTTGAACCATTGCGTTCTGAAATCATTTTAGGTTTAACCATTGGTATTATGACCATGGCCAAAGCCTTAACCGGAATTGATGACCTCAGCGGTGAAGTTGATCTGGACTTCCCCGAACCCGCTGGCTTTGAAAAATATAAAGATCGATTAACCAGTACGGTGCGTTTTAATCAGCCCCATCTGATTTCTAGCTTCGATAAAAAATATCTTGGCTTAAAAATGGTCAATGCAGATCCAATTGCCAGCCAGATTGCTATTAACCAATGTGAAACTGAACTCTCTGCACTGGGTGAACGTCGTCGTTTAGCAATGCGCGTGCGTGATATTTTAACCAATTCAGAACAGCATTATCTGAGTATTGAAAGTGTAGCTGAACGCTTGCATATGTCAGATCGTACCTTGAAACGCCAATTGGCTGCGGAAGGTACATCCTTCTCTACGCTTGTGGATGAAGTCCGTTATCGTCATGCAACCTCTTTGCTTTCTCGAACAGATTACAGTTTGGAGCAAATTGCTGATGAACTCGGTTATTCCGATGTCGCGAATTTCAGCCGAGCATTTAAACGCTGGAGTGGTCGTAGCCCGAGTAACTGGCGTAAAGACCCTTACTTATAAGTTCACGAAAGCTTTTGTTTTTATTGAAAAGCATGTATAAACCAAATAAAAATGATACGACAGATTGTTAAGGAGTTGTCATGAATCATCCAGCAGAATTGAAATATGCACGTACGCATGAGTGGGTAAGAATTGAGGGTGACCTCGTTGTAACAGGGATTACTGACCATGCACAAGATGAGTTGGGTGATTTAGTGTATGTGGAAACCCCAGAAGTGGGTAGCCATGTCATCGCAACCGAACAAGCAGGTATTGTTGAATCTGTGAAAACTGCCTCTGATATTCACGCACCAGTTTCTGGAACCGTGGTTGAAGTGAATACTGATCTTGAAGATGATCCTGACTTTGTCAATGATGAACCGTATGGTAAGGGTTGGATCTATAAGATTAAGCCAGACAATATGGCTGATGTTGAAAAATTACTTTCAAATAGCGAATACGAATCAGGTTTATAATTCTTGGAAATTTCTTCTTCGGTTTTTCTAGCAACAGACCGTCAAGGGTATGAGAGTTTTATAAAACTAAATACCTATAGCATTCCGCTATGGGTATCAGCTGAAGTTATATCGAGTAATGAAATAACTACTTTACGTCGCTCAGGGTTCGATATCACAATTTTTACTCATTCTTTGGAACATACAAATAATATTAGAGTAGAACAAGCTATTTATTCTATTAAAGAGCACTATCCTAATTGCACTGTATGGGTTGGTTATTAATATCAAAAACTTCAAGAGATTTGGCTAAAAAGCCCAGTACATTTACTGGGCTTTTTTTGAGGTTGATACGTTAAGCAACGTAATCTATAGGAATGCCATCGACTTCTGAAACCAAGTTTTCAAAAGAGAAAATCTCATCCAGTTGCGCTTGAGTCAGCAGGCCACGCTCTAAAACTACCTCTTGAATAGTTTTATTTTCAGCAATACATTGTTTACCGATTTCATCACACAATGCATGGCCCAAGAGTGGATCAAGCAGCGTAATAATCCCGACACTACGCATCACTGCATCATGGCAAGCTTGTTCATTTGCTTTGATGCCACGTACACATTTTTCATCTAGGCTTTGAATTGCATGTGTAAGCAATTCAATTGATTCATTCAATGAAATTGCAATCACAGGTTCCATTACATTGAGTTGTAATTGCCCCGCTTCTGCCGCGAAGGTAATGGTTAAATCATTACCAATCACTTTAAATGCGATCTGATTGACCACTTCAGGAATCACAGGATTTACTTTTGCAGGCATAATTGAAGAACCAGCCTGTAATTCAGGTAACTGGATTTCGCCTAAACCTGTCCGTGGTCCTGAACTGAGCAACCGTAAGTCATTGCTAATTTTGGAGAGTTTGCATGCAAGGCGTTTTAATGTACTGGATAAAATGATGAATACACCACAGTCACTGGTTGCTTCAACATAATCTTCAGCACCGACCAGATTCAAACCTGTAATCTCTTTTAAACAGGATACAGCTTTGATGGCATAACCTTTTGGTGTATTAACACCTGTGCCAATCGCTGTCGCACCCAAATTCACTTCAAGTAACATTTCTCGTGTGCGCTTAATCAAACGCACATCTTCTTTTAATAAAGTCGCAAAAGCGTGAAATTCTTGCCCGAGCGTCATCGGCACAGCATCTTGCAACTGAGTACGGCCCATCTTTAACACATAGCGGAATTCAATTGCTTTATTTTCAAATGAAGTAATCAACTTATCCATTTGCGTGAATAAAGCATCCAAAGAACAGTAAGTTGATAGACGAATCGCTGTTGGATAGACATCATTGGTTGATTGCGACTTGTTAACATGATCATTTGGATGAATCACATCGTATTGACCTTTTTGATGGCCTAATGATTCAAGTGCAATATTAGCAATCACTTCATTGGTATTCATATTAATTGAAGTACCTGCACCCCCCTGATAAATATCAATCGGGAATGAGTCTTGCCATTTTTCAGTTTCAGTAATTAAAACATCACAAGCATGTTGAATCGTCAGACTTTGAGTTTCAGTGAGTTTACCAAAACTTAAGTTCGCTTGAGCTGAAGCCTTCTTTACTTGTGCCAATGCACGAATAAAGTAGCCATTTTGTCCAACTTTTTGCGAAGAAATTTTAAAATTTTCAATGGCGCGCAATGTATGAATTCCATAATAACAATCAGCTGGAACTTCTTTCGCACCGAGCAAATCATGCTCTATTCTTATCGTTGCCGTTTGAACCGTTTCCACTTCCATTTCTCTCAGACAATGCACCCTTATGGTGCAATGATCTAATATGAAATATTCCGACTAATTTTTCATTAGCAAAACTGCTTAACATTATATTTTTTTATAGTGGAATTTCTCTGGATTGTTGCCTTTGTAACATTATGTGTCGTTACTTTTGCTTAGTTTTTAACTTAATTACCTTAATCTACAGATGTACATTTTATAAATTGTAACTCTCAAACACATTGTGATTTATTTTTAACCACTGAATTCTGTTTTTTTGATGAAAAAAAATCCTATTTTTTGAATTAAAAAATTAAGATTCATACACTTATTTAAAGTTACATAAAACACACAATTATTACACACAAACATAACAGTATTTTAAAAAACATTTGTGCTTGAATCTGTGACCTTATCAATCCCAAGAATAGTAAATCATTTTTTTGGCTATTCAGGTGTGATTGCAAATTATGGATATGTAAGGACAGGCATCCATTATGAATTTTTCTAATCCCACAGTTGTTGTATTCGTGGTATATATCCTGGCCATGCTTGGCATCGGTTTATACGCCTATTTTTCTACCAAAAACCTTGACGATTATATTCTTGGAGGCCGAAGTCTAGGCAGTTTTGTAACCGCTTTATCTGCGGGCGCATCAGACATGAGTGGTTGGTTACTCATGGGTTTACCTGGCGCAATTTACTTAACTGGCTTATCTGAATCGTGGATTGCCATCGGTTTAATTATTGGTGCATGGCTAAACTGGTATTTGGTCGCAGGACGTTTACGTGTACATACTGAAGTACAAAACAATGCCCTCACCTTACCAGATTATTTTACTGGTCGTTTTGATGATCAGAAGAAAATCTTACGCGTCACATCTGCATTGATTATTCTTGTATTCTTTGCAATTTATTGTGCTTCTGGCATGGTCGCTGGTGCACGTTTATTCGAAACATTATTCCAATTACCATATAGCACTGCCTTGTGGTTAGGTGCATTTGCGACGATTGGTTATGTGTGTATTGGTGGTTTCCTAGCAATTAGCTGGACCGATACTTTCCAAGCTGGCTTGATGATTTTTGCGTTATTACTTCTTCCTATCGTCACCTACATGTCTTTAGGCATTGGTATGGAAGAGTTTACTGCCGTAGTTGAATCTGTTCGCCCGCACGCTTTTGATTTTGCGACAAACTTAAGTGTTGTTGCGATTCTTTCAGCAGCAGCTTGGGGTCTAGGCTATTTTGGTCAACCACATATCCTTGTCCGCTTCATGGCAGCTGACTCAGTAAAATCAATTCCAGCAGCTCGCCGTATCGGTATGACATGGATGATTTTATGTTTGGCAGGAGCAGTTGGTTCAGGCTTCATCGGTATTGCATATTTCCAAATGCATCCTGAGTTTGCAGCGGCAGTAACAGCTAATCCTGAAACTGTATTTATGGAACTCACCAAAATTTTATTCAACCCTTGGGTTGTTGGTGTGATCCTTGCTGCGATTCTATCTGCAGTCATGAGTACACTAAGCTGCCAGCTTCTGGTCTGTTCTAGTGCTTTGACAGAAGACTTGTACAAAGGCTTTATCCGCAAAAATGCATCGCAAAAAGAACTGGTTTGGATTGGACGTGCAATGGTACTTGCTGTTGCAATGCTTGCCCTCTCTCTTGCTCAAAACCCAGAGAGTAAAGTTCTTGGCTTAGTTGCTTATGCTTGGGCTGGTTTTGGTGCGGCATTTGGTCCATTGATTATTCTTTCATTGTTCTGGAAACGTATGACGTTAAACGGCGCATTGGTGGGTATGGTTGTTGGTGCTTTGACGGTAATCCTATGGAAAAACTTCTTCGGTTACACAGGCATCTATGAAATTATTCCAGGCTTCGTTTTTGCCTTGATCAGCATCGTTGTGGTGAGCTTACTTGGTAAAGCACCAAATGCAGCTGTAACAAGTCGCTTCGAACAAGCTGATGAAATCTATGCGCGTGAAATGAAATAATCCTGATAAAAATTTAAGGGGCTTTCAAGCCCCTTTTCTTTTGCTTAAAATTTTGTTTTTGATTTAATTTTTATTTTAGAGCTGTCTTTCACCACCTGCATGACTGGGTAGCTTCGTGTTTCTTTCACACCCGGGAGCTGCCATAAAATTTGCCCCGCAATACGGCGAAATTCCTCCATGCCTGCACTCCGCAGTTTGATCAAGAAATCAAAGCCACCACTGACCATATGGCATTCCACAATCTCAGGATATTGAGTCACCGCATCTATAAAATCATCCAATACGTGCGGTGTGGTCTTATCGAGCAACACTTCCACAAAGACCAAAAAACTGGCATTAAGCTTATTTGGATTGAGTTTTGCCTCATATCCCAAGATAAATTCATCCTTGGTCAGCTTCTGCACGCGAGCCATCACCGCAGTCGGTGAAAGGTTCACTAATTCCGCCAATTTACTATTAGAAATTCTCCCATCTGCTTGAAGAATATCCAGAATTTTCAGATCAGTTCGATCTAACGCATAAATAGGGCCATTCAACTGAATTTTCCTCTAAAAAATAAGTAAATTATAGTGAGTTACTCGGGATTCATTCTGTAATCATAAATTATCTAAACCTCTCTACTCAATATGTTCTAGAGATTGTTATTGGAATTTAGTATGAATACATTGGATACTCCCGCACAAATGGAAACAGCTCACATCGACGGTTATATTACCGAATTTAAAGAAAAAAGTGAGTTTGAGCAACGCATTAATACAGCTTGGCGACGTGCTGAGCCTGAAGCAGTCGCTGTACTTGCTGAAGCAGCAAGCATTTCTCCTGATCTTGACGATAAAATTTATGAACTTGCATTTAGCCTAGCGCATAATTTACGTGAACGTAAAAGCTCGGCTGGTAAAGCGGGTATTGTTCAAGGTCTTCTACAAGAATTCTCACTTTCTTCACAAGAAGGTGTAGCGTTGATGTGTTTGGCAGAAGCTTTGCTTCGTATTCCAGATACAGCAACTCGTGATTTATTGATCCGCGACAAAATCAACCAAGGTAACTGGAAAGATCACGTCGGTCAAAGCAACCTGATGTTCGTAAATGCTGCTGCATGGGGTTTAATGTTAACTGGCAAGTTAATGGAAACACCGAAGCAAACCAGCTTATCAAGCGTACTAACAGGTCTTTTAGCACGTAGTGGTCGCGGTATCATCCGTAAAGCGGTCGACGTTGCAATGCGTATGATGGGTGAGCAATTCGTTACGGGTGAAACCATCGAAGAAGCACTTGAACATGCTAAACCGTTCGAACACAAAGGTTTCCGCTACTCATACGACATGTTGGGTGAAGCAGCGTTAACTGAACATGATGCTGAGCGTTACTATAACGACTACACTCAAGCGATCCATGCCATTGGTAAAGCATCAAATGGTCGTGGCGTTTATGATGGCCCTGGTATCTCAATCAAGCTTTCTGCTTTACACCCACGCTACCAACGTGCACAAATTGCACGTGTTCATCACGAACTTTATAACAAAGTCTTCGAACTTGCGTGCTTGGCAAAACAATACAACATCGGTTTAAACATCGATGCTGAAGAATCTGAACGTTTAGAAATTTCCCTCGAATTGCTTGAGCGTTTATGTTTTGAACCTAAGCTTGCTGATTGGAAAGGCATTGGTTTCGTTATTCAGGCTTATCAAAAGCGTTGTTTCTACGTTGTTGATTACATCGTTGACCTTGCAAAACGCAGTAACAAGCGCCTGATGATCCGTTTGGTGAAAGGTGCATACTGGGACAGCGAAATCAAGAAAGCGCAAATTGATGGTATGACGGATTACCCTGTGTTTACCCGCAAAGTACACACTGATTTGTCATACATTGCTTGTGCGAAAAAATTACTTGCTGCACCAGATCAAGTCTATCCGCAATTTGCGACACACAATGCGCAATCACTTGCAACGATCTATACCTTGGCTGACCCAAGCAAATACTATCCTGGTCAATACGAATTCCAATGCTTGCACGGTATGGGCGAACCATTGTACGAACAAGTGGTGGGTTCAAAAGAAGATGGCAAATTAGGTGTTCCATGTCGTGTTTACGCACCTGTTGGTAACCATGAAACTTTATTGGCTTATTTAGTTCGTCGTTTACTTGAAAATGGTGCAAACACCTCATTCGTAAACCGTATTGCTGATAAGACTTTAAAAGTTGAAGACTTGATTCAGTCTCCAATCAAAGATATTCAAACTTCTGCGAAAGATGAAGGTCAGCTTGGCTTAAAACACCCTGCGATTCCACTTCCGCATGATCTTTACCCATTACGTCCAAATTCAAATGGCTTTGATCTCAATAACGATCAACCATTAACAGACTTAGATGCAACTGCACAAAAACTTCGTACTCACGTATGGAAAAGTGCACCGCTACTTGGATTTGAATCAACAGTTCACGATCAAAGCAATGCGATTGCAATTACAAACCCAGCACAAAACAGCGAAGTTGTTGGTCATGTCAATGAAGCAACCAGTGCAGATGTACAACTGGCACTTGAAGCAGCAGTACAAGCACAACAAAGCTGGGCAGTTACTGATAAAGCAGAACGTTCAGCTTGCTTAAAACGCGCTGCAGATTTGATGGAATCTCGCATTCAAGAGTTGATGGTATTGCTTTGCCGTGAAAGTGGTAAAACCTATGCCAATGCCATTGCAGAAGTTCGTGAAGCAGTCGATTTCTTGCGTTATTACGCGACACAAATCGAAAACTTGCCTGCAAATGCAGAAGTAAAACCACTGGGTACCGTATTGTGTATTAGCCCATGGAACTTCCCACTTGCGATTTTCTCTGGTCAGATTGCAGCAGCATTGGTGAGTGGTAACTGTGTTATTGCCAAACCTGCTGAACAAACACCTTTAATTGCAGCTCAAGCAGTTCAAATGCTTTGGGAAGCTGGCGTGCCACACGGCGTTGTTCAACTTCTTCCAGGTCGCGGTGAAACAGTTGGTGCGCAATTGAGCCAAGACGATCGCGTTCAAGGCATCATGTTCACTGGTTCGACTGAAGTTGCAAAAATTTTGCAAAAGACTGTCGCAAAACGCTTGTCTCCAAATGGTCAACCAATTCCGCTAATCGCGGAAACGGGTGGTCAAAATGCAATGATCGTAGATTCATCTGCGCTTACTGAACAAGTCGTTCTCGATGTCGTCAGTTCTGCATTTGACAGTGCGGGTCAACGTTGTTCTGCACTTCGTATCTTATGTGTGCAAGAAGACAGCGCCGCAACAGTCATCAAAATGTTGAAAGGTGCAATGCAACAGTTGATCGTAGGCAACCCTGCAATCTTAAAAACTGACATTGGTCCAGTGATTGATACTGAAGCAAAACAAACCATCGATACGCATATTCAAAAAATGAAATCTAAGGGCTACCCTGTTCATCAATTGATGTTTAACGATGCAGTAAGCCAGCAAGCGCTTGCACAAGGTACATTTGTTCCACCAACAGCGATTGAATTGCCAAACCTTGACGATCTAGAACGTGAAGTCTTTGGTCCTGTATTGCACATCATCACTTATAAATATGGTGAGCTTGAGCAATTGATCGACCGTATCAATGCCAAAGGCTATGGCTTAACCATGGGTCTACACACACGTATTGATGAAACCATTAATACAGTGATCCAACGTGCTGAGGTAGGTAACTTATATATCAACCGCAACATCGTTGGTGCAGTTGTAGGCGTGCAACCATTTGGTGGTGAAGGCTTATCAGGTACTGGTCCTAAAGCGGGTGGTCCGCTTTATATGTACCGTTTGATGGAGCATTGTTCAGAGAAAGTATTGGCAACCCCATTTGCGGTGAAAGCTGAAATCTCTCAGTTTGATGCAGTTTCAAATGTTGCTTATCAAAGCTTATTGGCTTGGGCAAACCAAAACATGCCTCAAGCAATTACGGCGATTCCAGCATTTGGTGTAGGCAAGTTCTACGAGTTGCAAGGCCCTACAGGTGAAAGCAACCAATACATTATCTTGCCTCGTCACCGTGTGCTTTCGATTGCGAATGATGAAGCAAGCCAGCTTCAACAATTACTTGCGATTTTCTCCGTCAGCAGTACTGCGGCTGTGTTGAAAGACAATGCGTTCTTAGTAAAACACAAAGCGTCTTTACCAAAAGATGTCTTAGATGCAATCACTGTGATTTCAAGTGTTGAAAAAGATGCGTTTGATGCAGTACTTCATCATGGTTCTGTTGAACAGTTGCAAGACTTGCAAACTAAAGTTGCGAATCGTTCAGGCGCAATTGTCGGGATTACCCAGTTACAAGCAAATGAACAAATTCCTTTAGAACGCCTAGTCATTGAACGAGCAATTAGCGTAAACACTGCAGCAGCAGGTGGTAATGCGAGTTTAATGACTTTATCTGAAGACTAATTTTCAGTCTTCTATCTCCTAGCCCGAATCATGTTTACATGGTTCGGGTTTTTTATTATGCACTAAAGAATTTCTTTATAATTCTGCTTACCGCATTCATATGGAGTATTAGCAGCTTTATCAATCATGTCCTGAAATGGTTGTATTTCTTTTTCAAGCTCTTTTTCCAAATCACTCATAGAAGTTACTTCGGGAAAAATCAATTTAGCCTGATCAAAATTATCCGTTAAAATCTTCTTTAATTTATTGTTGGATTCAACGAGTTTACAAATAGAATTAGCAAACTTTAGCTCTTCATAAAAAGTAAATTTTCTATCTTCCTCAACACCAACAAGTTCATAAAGCTCTTGCTCAACTTGCTTATAATATTTAAGTTCTCGTTGAAAATTATCGATGAAATTCTGATCTGCTTTAATAATATTAGAATCAAGAAGAAGTAAACATAAAAGAAATACTCTCAAGCCCTGTAGTCGCAAAGAAATTCGTTTTCTAAACATAATAATTTCTATTTAATAAAATCTAATACTTTACCTCAATACACCTAATAAAAATTATATTTAATAAATGAAACTCTCAATTTCCTGCACCTGATTGCGCTTTTTTGATACCATTCCCGTTTAGATTTCACCTGTAGTTTTCTTTTTTATGACCGCATCTTACCAACAGCAACTTCAAGAGAAAGTTGAACGTATTACCACACAGTTTGCATCGTTCAATCCACCAGCTTTAGAAGTGTTTCAATCGCCTGACCAACATTTCCGTATGCGTGCCGAATTCCGTCTCTGGCATACCGAAGATGATTTGTTCTATGCCATGTTTGAACGTGCTGAAGATGGTAAACAAAAAGAAGTTATCCGCGTGGATGCGTTTCCGATTGCAGATCAAAGCATCAATGATTTGATGCCACGTCTATTAGATGAATTAAAAGCAGTTCCTATTTTATCGCAACGTGTTTTTGAAGCAGACTTTCTCTCAACCTTAAGTGGAGAGATGTTGGTCACCCTGATTTACCACCGTAAATTAGATGCTGAATGGGAAACAGCGGCTAAAGCCTTAGCTGAAAAACTGAATATTAAAATCATGGGCCGTAGCCGTGGCCAGAAAGTGATTATTGGCGATGACTATGTGGTTGAACAACTTAATGTTCACGGTCGCACCTTTAAATATAAACAAATTGAAAGTAGTTTTACCCAGCCGAATGCGCAAGTGTGTCAACATATGTTGGAATGGGCTTGTGATGCTGTACAGAAGTCCGAAAAAGACCTTTTAGAATTATATTGTGGTAATGGTAACTTTACCTTACCACTCTCGTTGAAATTCAAACGTGTACTCGCAACTGAACTGGCTAAGTCTTCAGTCTACGCGGCGCAATGGAACATTGAGCAAAACCAGATTGAGAATATTCAAGTGGCGCGTTTATCTGCCGAAGAGTTTACTCAGGCTTATCAAGGTGAACGTGAATTCCGACGTTTACAAGAAGCTGAAATCGACATGCAAAGCTACGACTTTGACACGGTTTTTGTTGATCCACCACGTGCAGGCATCGATGATGAAACGCTCAAACTATTACAAGGTTTTGAACGTATTCTCTATATTTCATGTAACCCAGATACCTTGCATGACAACTTAAAAACACTTAGCCAAACCCATCGAATTGTGAAGTTTGCCATGTTCGATCAATTCCCTTTTACCCATCATGTGGAATCAGGTGTTTTGCTTGAAAAGATTTAAACAAATTATTTCAACGTAACAGTAATTTATAAAGGGTTCGAGTAACCCTTTATTTTTATTCGAAGTATATTTATAAAAAAATGATATTTTTCAAAGGTCAAGTCATTCAAATGTCATAATTTCGTTAAACTTTAAAAGACTCATCGAAAAAATTGAAGTTTAACTGCTGCTTTTATCACTTAAGCTGACTTGTATTTTATTTTAAAGCGGCTATATTTCGACCTATGTTAGGTTGTATATGAAGGCTCTATGAGTTTTTGGCAAAAACTGTTCAATGCAGATGAACAATATAACGAACACAAGAACCAAACTTCTTGCGTTGAAAATGATTGTTCATGCAAAACCAATGAACAACTGTTGGATGCTTTAGTGAAAGCAACAGATGAAGATGTCATTAAAGGCATCAAGAAAGTACTGATTTCTCGAGGCTACAGCCGCAAAGAATTACTTGCGATGATCAAGCCGCCGATCCAATAAAAATAAGACCCCCTAATCTCTTTCTATCAAGAGATTAGGGTCATTAGTATTACATGCATTTCTCTCTATTCACTTCTGCAACGATTGGCCCTAAATTAAAAGTTTTATCATGGCGTTTGGTTTGTGCTGAATATACACTGGAAATCGAGCCATCTAAATACAATGCATTGTCTATTTTCAACTGCTGCTTAAAAAACAGGGCAAATTGATAAAAACTGACGCGTTGCTGTGAAATCACAAAATATAACTGATTTCCTTTAATACCCACCCCATTTCTAATTTTTAATGAATTCGAGTCAGCAATAAACTGGCTGTTGATTTTCCCGTGATAGACCAACATTGGCCCTGACTGTGTTGCAAATTTTGCTTTAAATTGATCATGCTTATAATCAGCAGTGCTTTTAATCACAGCCTGTTGGTCATTCCAAGCAACCACACCATTAGGCTGCATAAAGAAATTACCAAAGCCCTTCGCGACATTAAGCTTAGCCAACTCCTTGCCATTTTCGATATACAAACCTACGGGTTGAAAATCTGCATGATACATTCCTGCATTCATTGCAAAATTAAGCTCCTCACAAGCAGGTAGCGCTTTTTGGATAGCTGCAAACTTCTGATAATAACGATTGCTCTGAGGTTGCTTTAAAAATAGTTGCAACTGATTTAGATGCTCAACTTTAATCACATCATATTTTTGTTGATTCAATTGCAAGGTTTCATGCTGCATCGCATGTACAGGTGAACTCGCTAAAAATGCAAACGATAGGAAAAACCATTTTTTCATCATAAATACGAAGTTAAGCCTAGATTTACCTCATTATCCCATAGCAAGGCATACTGCAAAATAGCAGATACAAACACCACACATAATCATGAACTTGATGCTGCAAATAGGCTCGATTGATTCACATTTTTTCACTAAAATACCAGTGTAAACATCATAGTATCGACATGCAGCAAAAACACCCGCGCTATTCAATTGGCGCTCACCTCATCGTAAAACACTTTGGCTATAGCCATCATGGTATCTATGCAGGTCGTGGACGGGTTATTCATTATTCTGGATTTGCTCATATTTTTAAAAAGCATCCGATTGAAATGACGTCTATCCAGCGTTTTGCCCGTGGTAAGCCAATTTATACGAGACATTATCAAGCCCCACGCTACAAAGCCAAAGCTGTTGTACGGCGTATGCGCTCACGCATGCATGAAAACCATTATCACCTCATTATTAATAACTGTGAGCATTTATGCACATGGGCAATCACAGGAATTGAATCCAGTACTCAAGTTGAGCGTATGCAGCGTCGTTTAGCAACCATAGGTTACGTTAGTTCTGTTATGAGCTATATGAATAGCCTGATGCTCACTGTTGCCACCGCATGTTTTGCTATCGTGTTATATATTAAAGTTATGCTACGTCGGCAAGCAAAGAAATCTGTACCAGCCTATTTACGTCTCAAAGAAAAACGACCGAAAAAATAAGATTTGACTCTAGTTCAAAATGTTATTTTTCACGCAATTATTGCTTTTTAATTTATCTTGCTTTAGTATTTCTAGCGATACACATCGTATCGCATCCATATCGAGGGTTTTATGTTGGAGATAGCAGTAATCTGGTAACTACATTTCAATCACATATTGAAATTAGTTATCTTCGCGAATTTTTTGGCTTCAAGCCTAACTTTGCTTCTGATTACTTATATCTGGATAACAACATGAACTTATCTAAGTCCGAACAACGGACACTTCACGTCTTGGCTAAAGGCGGAAAAATCGTAAAACTTCTTAATGACGCTGGTCAAACCATCGCTGTAGAATGCTATAGCCGAGAAGGTTTCTTGCTGTCTGATTGCAACCTGGAAGTTTTTAATAAGCTAAGAAAGAAAAGACTGATCAAATCCTGTAATGGGCAGCCCTATCAAATTAACCTACATGGGCTTAGATCTGTACGTCCTCAGTTAGACAATCGTTAACCAACAATCATAGGGTTTGGATAACCCATGATTGCTCTTAGATATGTCTATCCTACTGTTAGGTCAATCGGGTCTATCCAAATTACATATGGTTTATTTTTGAGAAAGAAAATGGAACTAAACCTAATTCAAAATCGCTTAACATTTTTACGTGAAGCGGAAAAATTAAAAAACGTGACTCGCTTTTCGCATACATCGAACGGCCGTCAGGAAAGTACCGCTGAACACAGCTGGCGTTTATGCTTAATGGCGGTGGTTTTTGCAGATCAATTTAAAGACATTGATTTGGAGAAATTACTAAAAATGTGTTTAATTCATGATCTTGGCGAAGCCATTCATGGTGATATTCCAGCAATTCTGAAAGATCAATTTCCAACTAAGAATCAGCAGGAAAAACAGGATCTTTATCAATTAACCGAATGTTTAGATGATCAACCTCAAATATTGATTCGATCACTCTGGCAAGAATATGAAGATGCAACAACACCAGAAGCAAAAATCGTTAAGGCACTAGATAAGTTAGAAACGATCCTTCAACACAATCAAGGAATCAACTCACCTGATTTTGATTATGAATTTAACTTAAGTTATGGAGAGAAATATACAAATGATTCTCCACTACTCAAACAAATTCGAGCAATTTTAGATCAGGAAACACAAGAGAAAATGAAGATGAATATACACATTCGCGATGAAAACCCATCTGACATTCAAAGCATTTTTGATTTAACCAAAGTTGCTTTTGCAACAGAAGAGCATTCAAGCCATACCGAGCAATTTATTGTGAATGCGCTACGTAACTCCAATCAGCTCACGCTTTCCCTAGTCGCAGATTATAACAATAAGATTATTGGTCATATTGCCTTTTCACCCGTGCAGATTTCGGATGGCACAACTGGTTGGTATGGACTTGGTCCGATCTCGGTACTTCCAGAATATCAAGGTCAAGGAGTAGGTTCTAAACTGATGCATGCTGGCTTAGAAGCACTCAAAGATTTAGATGCTGTCGGTTGCGTTCTACTTGGTGACCCACAGTATTACGGCCGATTCGGTTTCAAAGCAGATTCAAGACTGGTATTAGCTGGTGTCCCTGCCGAATATTTCCAGATATTGCCATTTACAGAAGATGTCCCGACAGGTGAAGTGGTTTATGCGGATGCATTTAATGCCACGGCATAAATTCACAGACTAAATCACATGAAAGTAGAAGTTCGTATCGATTCGATGTGAACTTCTATTCTTTCAACAAGACAAAATCGTGACTTCTGAAGCGTGCAAGACTGCCTCAAATGTCTCTGCATACCCAGCAATCAACTCAGCTTTATCCGTTCCATTAATGATTCGACGAGCACCTATATAATCTTTCTTATTTTGGCAGATGTAATCAGACAATTTCTTACCGGTAAACATCCCTCTTTTCATTCCAACAATCATGACACGGGCTGCAATATCTGCTTGTAGAGCCAGTTTCGGATTTTTCACTAAGTCAATTTTTAAGTAATCCCCCATTCGCTTATAGTTTGCCAACCAGGTCAATTGCACATAGCCATAGCCGATATAGGGATAATATTGCTTAGACTTTAGATACTTTTCTGAACCATATTCAATCACGGGTTGCATGGTTTTAGCCGTTTCGTGCCAAGCTGTTGCCAAGATATAAGCGGCTTGGGCAGATGTGATCGCCCCATCTTCATCAAGCACTGAAACCAGAAAATTGATTCCATCTACCTGCAACTGACTTAATTTTCCAAATGTGTGGCGCAAAATATCGAAACCGTCTTCTGTTATTTTCATGTCATTTTCCTCTTTATAATAAAAAACCGCCCGAAGGCGGCATTGGATTGTTTTTTCTTTAGAATTTGTCTTTAAAGTCTTTCACCTCTTTTGCTACATCCAAAATGGTTGAATCTTCTCGTGCATTAATATAATTAAAGGTCCAACGAATAATTGCCCATACTGGTAAACCGCAAAGGAAGTACAAACCTCCCAAGGCAAATGCGCCATACGGGTTTTGACTCCACTCTTGCAAGCCAAAATGCTGAATCACAAAAGCACCTCCTGCAATGCTGCCAACTGCTGTTGAAATGAGTGAAACCACCCATTCTCGTCGAGACTTGGGTAGCCGAGTCATAATCACAACCATCCAAGCCAAAAACATAAAAGTGAGTGCCATCATGACAATAAAAAAAACTCCATAAGATTTAATTACGGCTGCAATCCCTGCACCCGTTGAAACAAACTCTGTCATTATTTTTCCTCCATAAATAGAAAGGCCCTAACTTATGCAAAGTTAAGGCCTCGATTGACATTTTAAGCAAAACCGCATAACCGACTACTCTCAATTCATTCTGATCACCATTGTTTAATTATTTAATTTAAATTCATACTATTGTGGATAATGCGTCATCCAACTTTGCTGAGCATGAAACTGTACAAAATCACCTGCATTCACTTGTAAGCCCAAGATTTCGCCTTTACTGGTTAAGTGATAATAGATATTGTCTTCAAGTGCTGATGGCATTTTATAATCCAAGCTGACATAAGCCTCTCGCAGATCAAAATCCAGTTGCTTTAAATCTTCTTGTGCAACAATGTGATAATACTTCGGCAACTTTAGGGAATTGCTTGAATGCCACTCTCCAACAAGTTCATAGTCAACATAGACCTTCATCGATTGAGAACCAGTAATCTCAAAGGTCACAATTGGGTTTTCTGAGGGGTTAGCTTCAATAAAAGTGACGTTATTCAGACTATTATATTCGCCCAAAGTCACCACAAATTTATCATCCAAAAAATAGCTATGAATGACAAATCCACGCTCAACTTGGTTTAACTTCACCTGATGTTCAGGTTGATGATCCACACCTAAAATGACAATTGACCGTTGCGCTGTATTTGCGCCGCTAAAAGAAAATTGACCTCTCTGTGCTTGGAAATAAGCAGATAAAGATACTTGGCACGCATCCTTCACTTTGACAGAACCTAATTGAGCATTCCCTTCAATATATGCAGTCGCTGTGAGATCAGCTGTTGTTTGCATAATCGCAGGCACAATCTCGGCATAAGAAAGAATATCTAAGTGTTTAATGGAGAAAGTGCCCAGCATCATTTTATTTGTACAATTCATTTTAATCACCTTCAGTTATTTTTGGCTTTAAGCCGCCATCAATAGACAGCAACCAACAATCCGTAGATATAAAAAAACTCGGCATCTATAAGAAACCGAGTTTTAGGCAATAAAAAAAGCCCATCTATCAAATGAGCTTCTTAATATATGATCGAAAATTTTATATTACGACCAGAATAATAAAACTATAGCTTAGTTTCCTCAAAAATGGAATCATTAAATCACTGGCTCTTTGTAAATATTTCTTTCTTTAATTTTTAAAACCAATACATGAATACTAAAATTAACCGCCCCAATCAAATTTCAATCATTAAATTATTTATATACGTTTTTTGATATCATTTCTATTTAGAATTAAAAAGGTTTACACAATATTTGTAGTTTTCCTCTTTGCTTACATGTCCACCGACATGGACACATGAGCAAAAATTTCCCATCTGATTGTATTTTATTGATTTAGGAACATCGACGCCATAGCATCTAGAATCTAATCGAACAGGCTTCCTCGGAAACAATGAATTCGAGCTATACATTGAATAGAAAATTCCGCCGCAGACAATAACGATTAAAGTCAAAATGGGTGAATGTTTTTTTAACATTAATATTCTCCTTCTTTTTAGATATATTTATATTATCCACATATTAAAAGCCCACATAAAAATGAGCTTTTAATCAAGAATATTTTAACAGAAAATTAGAATAAATATAATTACAAAGTTGATAATTATATCTACAAAATATCATGCCTTCATTATTTTATAAGTATCTTTCCTATATTTTTCTATTGCAATTTCTGCTTCTTGAATTGCATTTTCAAGCACATTTATGAGTTTAATCTCATAACATTTCCATGTCTTTCTATAACAATCAAGACTCATTTGATGGCGGCTGATCCCAGCATAAGCCAGACGCCCTTTTGCTGTATAGTTTTCCTCTAGATCAGGATCTAATACAAAATCCAATACCATCCGTGCTATCAATCCTGCCAAATGGTACATCGCAATACGTTCTGGCTCTCGCTTTTTATCTCGAACGGCTTGTTCAATAAATACTTTAGCCAAATGCTGGCGGACATCGTCATAGTCTTGCTTGCTTTTATGTTCGAACACAATCAATGCAGTGACCGACTTTGCCAATTGGTTTTGCATTGAGGCAATCACACCCAAACGATCTTCATAACTCAAGGCTCTCTCGCCTGTACCACGCACAAAAGGCTCTAAATTTGGCGAACGCAAACTTAGTCCCTGCATTAACCATTCAAATTTTTCAAACTTTGCTACATTTGTATTCATAACTTCACCTCTTATTGATTTATATATTTTGTGATTTAGCGATCATTGTATTTGTTGCGTTTAGTGATACTTTTCTCTCGCTTCAACAATATTCATCGCCTGATGAATTTCTTCAAATCGAGCTTTAGTACAGGGCCGAGTTGCACTTTTGATTTGGGAAATATAACTATGTGCACAGCCCAAAATACCCACCAATGCTTTTGCCCGTCCCTTATGCGCATCCAACCACTGACTAAACATCTGAATTTGGGCATCTGTTGCCTGATTGGCGATTCTTATACTTTTCTTTAATTCTTTTTGGGTTTTTTCTGGTGATACAAATTTAGTCATATGATTTGGCCTTGCTTTCAAGCGCTGCTCATATGTATTTTGGATCTTTGTGATTACGTTGCCTTGAGCCAACCATGCTTCAATTTCCGCATCAAGATTTTGCTTAATATGCATGTTTGGATTGATTGCCTTGTTCATGCCGCACCTCCAGCATTTAACCTAATGAATAAGACAATTATATTAGCAAACTAATATTAATTCAATAAGAATACTAATTTGACTTCACATTAGCTTGCTAATATTCTTAATTTATTGATTTAAGGTGCATTAAAATGCTTAAAGATCGGCTCAAAGAAGCAAGAAAAAAAGCCAAGAAGTCTCAAAAAGATGTGGTTGCTGCTGTCGGCATTACACAATCTGCACTTAGCCAGCTTGAAACAGGACTGGTAAGCTCATCATCACATTTGCCTTCGATTGCTAATTTTCTAGGTGTAGATGCTTATTGGTTACAAACGGGTCAAGGCCATGCCACACCGAAAGAATCTGGTCATGAAGATAGTTCAAATATCTCCCCTGTAAAAGCCAATATGGCTCCAGTGCTCTCCTGGGTCCAAGCGGGTGTTTTTACCAATGTGGAATCTGTTGATATCACACAAGTTGAAGAATGGCTGCCATTGCCAGATGATTGCGATCACTGCTTCTATCTAAAAGTACAAGGCCTCAGTAATTACCCTGTCTTTCATGAAGGTGATTACATCTTGGTTGATCCAACCGTGCAATATAGTGATATGCAGTCGGGTGACATGATTGTGGTGAGAAAGCATGAAGATGCAACATTTAAGCGTCTAGTGATCGAAACTGATAATTCAAGATATCTGCAAGCATTGAATCCCGAATTCAAACCCAACATCATTCCTTTAGATGAAGAATGTATTTTTGTCGGTGAAGTGGTCGACTCCATTCGCTATATCTATCAATCCAAACGGCGATCGAAGATAAAACATAGCTAATGGATAAAGGCTTATTTATTAGTATTCTTATTCAAAGCTAATATTAGTATTTTAATTATTTCAACCATCAAATTCATATAAAAAAGCCTAGATGACGATCTAGGCTTTTTTATTCATGTGATATTACTTCGCAGCAGTTGCTTCAGTTGTAATATTTACAGTGATCTTATCCCCTACGTTTGGAACGTAGTTGCCAATACCGAATGCTGAACGGTTAAAGCTGGTTGTTGCATTAAAACCAATTGCAGGTACTTTCGCCATTGGATGCTCGCCTTGTTTATTCAATACAGCATCTAATACCACAGGTTTAGTCACACCTTTAACCGTTAAATCACCTGTAATTTTGAAGTGTTTTTTGTCTTTGGTTTCTACTTTAGTACTTTTGAAGGTAATGTTTGGATATTTCGCAGCATTAAACCAAGCTTCTTCTTGGAACTCTTTATCCAAAGCAGCGACATTGGTATTTACACTGCTTAAAGGAATAGTCACTTCCACAGATGAATTTGCAGGTTTTGCAGTATCAACTTTTATCGTACCTTGGATGTCAGTGAAATTTGCACTTGGTGTAGAGAAACCAAAGTGATTCCAGCTGAATACTGTCGCAGTATGCGTTGGGTCAATTTTATAGTCGACAGGTGCAGCCAACGTTACAGAACTCGCTAAAGCGACTGCTAAACCGAGGCTTAATGTTTTAAATTGCATTTTTCGTATCCTTGTTTGATATAGTGATTAGTGTATAGATCAAGTATTTTTATTCACTAGTCTTTATAAAACGATATGTTTCACCAGTGCAACAATAAAAGCGTTACAGCGCTTATCAAAAATCAATATCATAAGACCATTCGATACTGGACAATTGATCAGCAAGATCACATGATCAATGGGTATATTTTGATTTAGATACTTCACGATAAACAACAAGGTAAAACATGACACATACAGCACAAGCACTTAGTACATCTACGCCTTATCGCGTTACGTTGACAGATCCTTCTGGTCATATTTGGTATGCAGATGAGCCTGCAGATAAAGGTGGTCAAGATACTGCACCTAACCCTGTTCAGCTGGTACTTTCAGCTTTAGGTGCCTGTACAACGATTACTTTAGAAATGTACGCCAATCATAAAGGGATTAAGCTAGAGCATGTTCAGGTCGATTTAGCCTTAAATCCGAACGGTGAACCAGAATCAGGTCAAAATAATATTGAACGTAAAATTATCTTAAAAGGTGAATTTACCGAGGATCAGCATAAGCGTTTATTAAAAGTTGCTGAAAGCTGCCCGATTCATAAATTGTTAAAGTCAAATATTTCGATTCAGAGTGAATTAAGTATTGGGTAAGAGATATAAATATGGTCTTTATGTTAGAGACCATATTTTATAAAAAATTAATCTTGAACTGATAATTCAGTTCCTGACAATCAAACTCTTCCAACATATTTGGAGGAATAATCTGTTTTGCTTCTGGGCTTATAATCATATAAATTAAGTCATACCAATTCACTTTACTTTTGTCATCTGGACAGTAGAAAAGCCCCTGTATCTGGTCCAACTTAATGTATTTTTCATCAACACTTCTTAACTCATAACCAAACTTATTAATTAAAAGCATGTTAACCAGTTCTATAATTTTGGTCTTATACTGCGGAAAAAATGCTGGTTTTTCAAAATTATGAACCATATCCAAGCTTGCCATCTTCAAAAAATGTGTTTCATACGTATCAATACAATTGACTCCAAAGACCCGCCAAGTAGATAAATTTTCAACGTCGTTTAAACTCTGAATTAAACTGTATGTATATTTAAATAATTGATATTTATATAGATTTTGTTTTGGATCCTCTGTGCAAAGAATTTCTTTATCAAAACCCACATCTAGATCAGCCATGGTACTTTGTTCAAATAAAGCTTCTCTAAGTTTTAAACGCCAGTTATCACACTCAAAATAATAAGTCTGGTTAGCAGCGATTCTACAAATTATTGAATATAAATGTGGGTGTATGTAATTCATAATAATTTTTATTCACCTATAAAACCAAAGAGTATTTCATAATTTCTTTAACGTTCTATCACTATTGTTTTAAGAAACTCAATTCACATATGTAAAAAAGCGCCCTAATCAGAGCGCTTTTTTATACGACTTAATTCGATCGATTAAGCAGTCAGTTCTTTAACCGCAGCAACAACCGCTTCAGTGGTAATACCGAAGAATTGGAACAAGTCTTTTGCTGGCGCAGATTCGCCGTAAGTGGTCATACCGATCACTTTACCGTCTAAACCAACAAACTTCCACCAGTAATCCACATGAGCCGCTTCAACCGCTACACGTGCACGGATATGCGCAGGCAATACCGCTTCACGGTACGCAGCATCTTGCTTCATAAACTCTTCAGCGCATGGCATAGACACAACACGCACACCTTCAAGATGTGCATATGCTTCCATTGCCAATGAAACTTCTGAACCTGTTGCAATGATGATTGCTTTTAACTCGCCTTTCTCTTCAGCAAGTACATAACCACCTTTTGCAACGTTTTGAATTTGAGCTTCATTACGTGCTTGGAATGGTAAATTTTGACGAGAGAAAATTAAAGCTGATGGGCCATCTTTACGTTGAAGTGCAGATTTCCAAGACACAGCAGCCTCAACTGTGTCACATGGACGCCAAGTATTTAAGTTTGGTGTACCACGTAACGATGCAATTTGTTCGATTGGTTGATGCGTAGGGCCATCTTCACCCAAACCGATCGAGTCATGTGTATAAACATGAATCACACGTTGCTTCATCAATGCAGACATACGTACTGCATTACGTGCATATTCCATAAACATCAAGAATGTTGCAACGTAAGGAACGAAACCACCGTGTAAAGCCACACCATTCGCGATTGCAGTCATACCGAATTCACGAACACCGTAATACACGTAGTTACCCGCTGGGTTTTCTTGTACGCCTTGGCAACCTTTCCAAAGTGTTAAGTTAGAACCCGCCAAGTCAGCAGAACCACCTAATAATTCAGGAAGTAATGGACCGAATGCCTGTAAAGTATTTTGGCTTGCTTTACGCGTTGCAATGGTTTCTGCTTTTGCATTGGTTTCAGCAATAAATGCATCTGCTTGTGCAGCAAATTCAGCAGGTAAATCACCATTAATACGACGTAATAATTCAGCTGCGTCAGTTGGATATTTTGCTTGGTATTGAGCAAACAATTCATTCCAAGCTGCTTCAGAGGTTTGACCTTTTGCTTTTGCATCCCAAGCTGCATAAACATCTTCAGGGATAACAAATGAATCTTCTTTCCAGCCTAATGCTTCACGGGTTAAAACGATTTCGTCTTTACCTAATGGTGCACCGTGGCAGTCTTCTTTACCTTGTTTATTTGGTGAACCTAAACCAATGATCGTTTTACAGATAATGATCGTTGGCTTATTGGTTTCAGCTTTCGCTTCTACAGTCGCTTGACGGATTGCAGCAGCATCATGACCATCTACACGAAGAACTTGCCAACCATACGCTTTGAAACGTTGTTCAGTATCATCGCTGAACCAACCTTCAACTTCGCCATCAATCGAAATACCATTGTCGTCGTAGTACGCAACAAGCTTACCAAGCCCCAAAGTACCTGCAAGTGAACATACTTCGTGAGAAATACCTTCCATCAAGCAGCCATCACCTAAGAAACAGTAAGTGAAATGATCAACAACATTCAAGCCGTCTTTGTTGAACTGAGCAGCTAAAGTTTTTTCAGCTAACGCAAAACCAACCGCATTAGCAATACCCTGACCTAATGGACCAGTTGTTGTTTCGATACCAGGTGCATAGCCATATTCTGGGTGACCTGGTGTTTTAGAATGTAATTGACGGAATTGTTTTAAATCTTCAATAGATAACTCATAACCTGTCAAATGCAATAATGCATATTGCAACATTGAGCCGTGACCATTCGACAATACAAAACGGTCGCGGTTCGCCCATTGTGGGTTCGTCGGGTTATGATTTAAAAATTCACGCCAAACCACATCAGCGATATCTGCCATCCCCATTGGAGCACCTGGATGCCCTGAGTTTGCTTGTTGCACAGCATCCATTGCCAAGACACGAATTGCATTTGCAATACGACGTTCATTTAAAGGGGTTGTCATAAGTCAGAATCCGATTAAATCAATAATATGAGAGAAGATGAGAAATCATCTTTCAAAAACTGCGACTATTGTCTTAAAAAAACGACAGTGGGTAAAGTGCAATACACGATATTTCTTACTTTTCCCGCATTCATTTGGCATTCTGTGGGTAAATGTTCAAGTCATAAACAGAACACTGAGCAATCTAGGAAAAATTTAGACCGTCGATTACAGCTTTATTCATATAAAAAGCACCAAATATCAATTTTACTGATACACATATCAATAAAAACATAATGAAAATAGAATAAATTCCTGCTTTTTAGTCAGCTTATGCTAGTCCTATCCGCCAAGTCGATGTAACATACTCTGTCTTTTTGAAAATACCAGTGATAGGACGTTCATGCGCGAGTATGCTGTTTTTACTTCAGAATCTGTAAGCGAAGGTCATCCAGATAAAATGGCTGACCAAATTAGCGATGCAATTTTAGATGCAATCCTAAAAGAAGACCCGTATGCGCGTGTCGCTTGTGAAACATTAGTAAAAACAGGTGCGGTTGTTCTTGCTGGTGAAATTACAACGACAGCAAACGTTGACTTTGAAGCAATTGTACGTCAAACCGTAAATGGCATTGGTTATCACCATTCTGATTTAGGTTTTGATGGTTCAACTTGTGCCGTGATCAATATGATCGGTAAACAATCTCCTGAGATTGCACAAGGTGTTGACCGCCAGAAACCTGAAGATCAAGGTGCGGGTGACCAAGGTTTAATGTTTGGTTATGCAAGTCGTGAAACTGATGTACTTATGCCTGCACCAATTTCTTATGCGCACCGTTTAATGGAGCGTCAAGCAGAGTTGCGTCGTTCAGGTGCATTACCATGGTTACGCCCAGATGCGAAAAGCCAAGTAACATTTGCTTATGAAAATGGCAAACCTGTTCGTTTAGATGCCGTTGTATTATCAACACAGCACGATCCTGAAATCTCTCAAATTCAGCTTAAAGAAGCGATTATTGAAGAGATCGTTAAGCCGATCATTCCTGCTGAAATGTTTCATGCGGGCACCAAGTTCCACATCAACCCAACAGGTATGTTTGTGATTGGTGGACCTGTAGGTGACTGTGGTTTAACAGGTCGCAAAATTATTGTCGATACTTATGGCGGTATGGCACGTCACGGTGGTGGTGCTTTCTCAGGTAAAGATCCATCGAAAGTTGACCGCTCTGCAGCCTATGCTGGCCGCTATGTAGCAAAAAACATTGTTGCTGCAGGTTTAGCAGACAAATGTGAAATTCAAGTGAGCTATGCAATTGGTGTTGCTGAACCTACTTCGATTTCAATCAATACATTCAATACAGGTAAAGTATCTGACGAATTGATTATTCAACTCGTGCGTGAACACTTCGACTTACGTCCATACGGCATCACGCGTATGCTTAACCTGATCCAACCAATGTATAAGCAAACTGCAGCTTATGGTCACTTTGGCCGCGAAGGTTCAGACTCTGCCTTTACTTGGGAAAAAACTGATAAAGTTGAAACGCTTAAAGATGCAGCTGGATTGTAATCCACACTGCTCTTCCATAAGAAAGCTCGCAATTGCGAGCTTTTTTATTACCCCAAAATTATTTATTCGAATCGGTATTATCTTGTTTAAACATTTCAAACAATGAATTGCTTTGAACTGGCTGATCTTCTTGATGATGCTGAATATATAAATGCGCAAGTTTAATCACGACGACCACTGCAAGACAAGCCGCTACACAAAACATCCACATCCCGTATGGACTACGGATATGATGAGAGCCACAATATGGGCACTCTTTATCTGTTGATGCGACGACCTTGTCACAACATGCACAATGATATTGATATAACATCATTAATTCCTCCTACCACTTATTTTTTATTTTCTTTTTACAACATTTTCAAATGTCACACTTTTATCCTATGAGAAAAAAAATGAGAATTCAATCTAGTTTTCTGACCTATTCATTCAAATTAACAAATTTTTATGACAATTTGATTAGATTCCAAAGCCCAAGAAAATATTGAGGCGGTTAATATTATTTTGATCTTTCACATAATTTGATAAAATAGTCTTTTGAAATTGTGGAATACATCATGACCGAATTAATTAATAAAGGTGGATTTCGCGAGCGTGCAAATCGTAGTCGCAAATACAAACAATCAGAAAATGAAGTCACTACACTTCAAGCAAGCCAGTATCAACCGCAAAACAAAGCGGAAGTTAACCCAACTCCGACTTCAAAACAAACACAAGCTCAGCAAGATAAAAAAGATGAGATATAAAAAAAGCACACGCTATCGGTGTGCTTTTTTATCTACATTGAACTGAATTAGTTCACATCTTTAAATTCAATTTTCTTTTGATCAGGCTTCACTTCACGTGCTTCACCATCAATAATGGTTGAGTCACGATATTGACCACCGCCTTGCTGGTTTTGCATATCCTGCATCTGACGCATCAGATCTGCAAATGGATTTTGTCCTGCAGCACCTGCACCGCCACCCATTCCACCCATCATTTTATCCATCATAGCTTGCTGACGTTTTGCCATAGTTTTCATCAGTGCATTGCGGAATGCCGTTTGAACAGGTGGAATTAATACTAATACCGCCAATACATCTGAAATTAAACCAGGAACCATTAGCAAAAAACCAGCCATTGCAAGTGCAAGTTTTTTGGTCACTGCTGGATCAGCACCTAATTGCCCTGTCATCTGCATTTGTTGTAACTGCGGCATAATACCTGAGGTACTTGAACGAACAAGGTTTAAACCAATAAAGAATGCGATGATGAACCAGAAAAAGACATACCACATACTTCCAACGAGGTCGCCCACGCCAATCCAAACTAAAACTTCAGCAATTGTGCCAAATACCACGATAAGAAGTAGATTCATGTCAAATCTCTAAAATTAAAACTTTGTGCAATCTTGATGAATCAATCCTGACACAACAAATAAAATAAACTCAATAAACTAATTGATGGGTACATTTCTTAATTTATCAAGTCTAATATGAAAGCTTGTATAAAAAAGCTCCCAAAATTGAGAGCTTAGACAATCTACTTTAAAAATTAACCACAAGTTGCTTGAGTAATTTTTTTAGACTTAGGGTCAATCGTTACGGTCACACGGTTTTCACGATAATCCATCGTAACAGGCTGGTTTGGTCCAACACTACGTACAATTTCAGACTTGGTTTTTTGTTTGATTTGCTCTTCGCTTAGTCCAGACTGACCAATTAACTTGGTCGCTTCATCTGCTAGACATTTAGGTTGGCTCGCGCGGAAAAGCTCCCACTCTTCAACCACTTGACCGTTCGGCAACTTACAGTATCCAACCTGACCATTGGCTTCGTTGCGGATTTCCAGCTGTCCGCCTTGGTCTACACAGTATTTGCTTGCCGGATTAGGCATACCGATTTTTGGAGGTGTCATATCTTTATTTGGTGTTGCTGAACACGCTGCCAATGAAGTGACAATTGCACCTAAAAGTAAGATCTTTTTCATAATTTGAATTCTAAGAAAGTAAAAAGTAAAGATAACAAAATTATTTAGATTATTATGTCTATGATTTGAAACAAAAACATAGGCTATAGTAGGTATTACATAGAAACACAGCAATGGTAATTTTCAATCACCACATAATTTAGTGTCAATCAAACCTGACAGGTCTAAATTTAAACAGTTGAGAAAAATTTATTGAACAATGATGTATTCCAACCGAATCGCCTCATCGACCAAATAATGCTCTTTAATAATATAAAAATAAGGTCTCGTATCCACCCATGAATCCATCTCCATAATGGCCTGTGTGTAACCCAATGTCGCAGAAAAATCTTTGACTTGTACAATATCCATGGAATTCATCCTTTTTACTTCTTCGAATACATGATCTTTATCTATCTATAGAAAAAAATCAAATCAATCAATTTGATTGGCTCACTCATTTTCTATAAGCCATTATCATGTATTGCTAAGCTGCGTAAAAATACCTCTAATTTAAGAGGCATTTTTTATTACTTTAATATAAATGGGTATTTAAAACGAAACCATTTTGCCAGGATTGAGCATCCCAGTAACGCCATACCAACCTTTTGACATTGGAATCGCCAATGGCGCCAATAGGCGACCAAATAAAATATCGCTGTGTTGAATTTTAGTGAGCATTGCATAATCCGCATTCTTACCCGAAAAATCATCAGCAATTGCTTTACCAATACGCACGGTTTGCGCCACACCGTGCCCACTCCAACCATGCACTGCATAAATTGGATACTTATTTCCAAACTTACGATTATCAGTCGCGCCGTTCATGGTTAGATCACTGACACCGCTCCAACAGAAATCCATCTCAACATTGTTTAACTGTGGGAACACTTTATTGACTCGACCCAGCAAATATTGATTAATGTGCCCTACACTCCAGCTTGTACCTGTTCCTTGCCCACCAAAAAGCAATCTATTATTCGAAACACCCCGATAATAATCAATCTGTAACTGCGTATCGTAAACAGGATGATCATGTGGCAATAATTCAGTGATGGGCACATCTAATGGTGCCGTCACTGCGATATAAGTGTGGAAGGGAATCGCAGTCTGCTTCTTTTTAGGCAATAACTTAAATGCATTATGATGCACAGCAATCACAACACTTTTGCGTGCTTTTATCACACCAGACGCTGTTTGAACATAAATACCATCTGCTTGTTCAGAAACTGAATTGACTTCGGTTTGTTCAAAAACTTGACCACCGTTTTTACAAAAGCCATGTACCAAAGCACGGTTTAGCGCCAAAGGATGAATATGCCCACCTAAATCATCCACCAAACCACCTTTATATAGGTCAGACTTGATCAATGCTTTTAATTCATACTCACCGACTACTTTAGTGTGATCTTCCCCCAAATACTTTCGGGCATCTGCACCTTGAGTCAAAGCAATCAGATGCCCCTCATGCACTGCAGCGGTAATGTGTCCACGCTTACGTGCTAGATTTACATCATACTTTTCTGCAATCTGATCAATTAAAGTCATCGCTTCTGTAGAGGTAAAATGCCAAAGTTTTTTTGCATCTTCATAACTAAAGCGCTTAATCATCTCTTCGGCTTCCCAGCGTGCAAGGCCTGGGGTAAGCTGCCCACCATTTCGACCTGAGGCTGCAGAACCAATACGATTCTTTTCAACTAAAATCGTTTCAATACCTTGCTCAGCCAAATGCAATGCGGCTGAAGCACCGAGTAATCCTCCACCAATAACCACCACATCACATTCTTGATCTGCTGTTAAAGCATCAAAACAATGCCAGTCCTCTAAAGAACTTTCATAATAATTTGCAGGATGGTCAAACTGCCCATGCTTTGGGTTGACCCAGCTCCACTCATTAGAATTTTTATATGCTTTGCTTTCTTTAAATACAACATCATCTAAATGCGTTGGTTTTTTTATATCGCCATACATTTGAAATTCACCTAAAAACAATTTATTACTCAATAATGGACAAAGCTTATCCCAGCAAGAATGAACAATAAAACTAGAATCTTTCAATAATTTTGATAGGTTAACAACATGAGAGAACTTTAAGCATTGGGCAGCAATACATATTTTTGTGTTTTAAAATATAAGGAAGAATTTTTGAATTGATAATTTTATTGAAATAGAATGAGCTCAAATTTAAAAAAGCACCCGAAGGTGCTTTTCTCTCTCATAAGCTCGTTGCAATCAATACCACAAAGCTGAATAACAACGTACCTAAAGATCTTTTACAATGTACATGAACTTCTTGCTCAAACCCTTGAGCATACGGCTCCAAGTTTTCCATAACTCTCACGCTCATTAAATGTACTACACTTATTAATTTGCCTAACAAATCAATAGAAATAAATTAGCAAAAAGTCGTATATCTCGCTAGTGCAATTTTTCAACCAAATGGTGAATTTATGACAAAAATCGGCAGTTAATACAGAATAATTTAAAAAAACGCGCCTTAAGAATCAAAAATATGAAGGTATAAAAAAGCCCACCAAAGTGAGCTTTTTTATATATCGTGCTTAGTTTTAAGCAACGACAGTGATACCACTTGCTTGAGGGCCTTTTTTACCTTCTGTAATCGTAAAAGATACGCGTTGACCTTCATGGAGAACTTTGAAACCACTGCTTTGGATTTCGCTGAAATGAGCAAAAACGTCTTGACCAGAGTCTGCATGAATAAAGCCAAAACCCTTAGTTTCGTTGAACCACTTAACTGTACCAGTCACAGTATTAGACATATATTTAAACCTATTTTAAAAAATTTGGGGCGCTTAGCAGCGAGCAACTTGGAATCATAAACTCTGAGAGGAAATCTGATAAAACGAAAGGTTTATCTACAACTATGAGATGCAAGATTTTCTGAATCAACAGCGTTATTCTTCTAGTTAGCATTCACTATACACGACTTTACATTTTTCACGCAATCTCAATCTCGACTCAAACCTCTTTTTCCAAGACCTGACTAAGCATTTAAGACGAATAAATATGATATTTTTATATTAATTTTCATAAGTTTAAAATTGCTGCTGCTATTTTAAATTCTAAAATCTGATACTTATATAAAATTTTAACATATTATTTCATGCCATTTTGACCTCAAATAGCAAACTACATTTTCATCATTTTGTTTCGTTTTATATGCTTTACACCTATTTTCAATCACAAAAAAAGCCCACATGTTGTGAGCTTTTTTTTCACTGGTCTAAAGTACTTAGATAACAGTAATAAGAGTTGCTTGTGGTCCTTTTTTACCTTGACCAAGAACAAACGAAACGCGTTGGCCTTCATTCAAAACTTTGAAGCCTTTGCTTTGGATTTCACTGAAATGAGCGAAAACATCTTCACCAGAATCAGCTTGAATGAAACCAAAACCTTTAGTTTCGTTGAACCACTTAACAGTACCAGTAACTGTATCAGACATACTTTTAAACCTTTTAAACTTTGTTCATTTATGAGTTAGATCAAAATTTTTCAATAATGACCTAACACAATCTATCGTTATTAGATAGATACTACAAGTGCAAGAACTGTTTATGTTAATCGATAAAGCTGATTAACATCTGTATAGAAGCTTTTCCCGTCTAAATTAAAGTCAATTTCTTGACCAGATTCCAACAGTACTTTCTTTCCAACCTCTACCCACTTTGAACCGTTCAACGTATTTTGCTGACGTTTCAATGGGATAATTCTCACACAAATTTCATTGCCATTGCTGGCTTTGGCTACACGCCATTCATTAATAATTTTTAACACAAAATCACTCATTCCTGAGCTCAAGTGATCGATTTTGTTTACTATAACGCTAGACAGATGAGAGATAACAACTACATTTCTAGAATCTAATAATTTTTAGCTTTATTTAGGGTTATTTCAGCTAACTTCATTACTGCCTATTCTTTTTAGACAGTAACTTTAAATACATCACAGAGCATAACTAATTTAATTCGGTTGGTAGCGGGAGCTGGATTTGAACCAACGACCTTCGGGTTATGAGCCCGACGAGCTACCAGACTGCTCCATCCCGCACCGACGAGTTAGCTTTATACGCACATCTCCCTCACAATGCAAATTATTTTTATAAAAATCGCTTAATTTATCAATTAATGTCTAAATTACGTACAAAACGTTCAAAACTCACTCTCATTTAATCTGATTGAGCCAAACTTGCAAATGGCCTCGAAAGTTTCAGATATGGAATAAATCAACTAAGATTCGCTCAATAAAACAACTATTTCTTTATAATTCAAAATTCTACAAAAATATTATGCAGTAAAAAGCCCATTATGTAACAATATCAACATCCTTTCATTTATATAGTGCTTCATGTCATTAATTATTGGTATTGATCCCGGTTCACGCATAACGGGTTACGGAATTATCGAAAAAGATGGCAACAAGTTACGTTTTGTCGATGCAGGGACGATTCGTACTGAAACACAAGAAATGCCTGAACGTTTGAAACGTATTTTTGCGGGCGTAGAACGTATCGTTAAATTTCATGGTCCTACTGAAGCAGCCGTAGAGCAAGTGTTTATGGCACAAAACCCTGATTCAGCCTTAAAGCTCGGTCAGGCCCGTGGTGCGGCAATCGCTGCATTGGTAAATCTAGATTTACAGGTCGCAGAGTACACAGCACGTCAAATCAAGCAGTCTGTTGTCGGTTATGGCGCTGCAGAAAAAGAACAAGTACAGCTTATGGTAATGCGTTTGCTTAATTTAACTATTCAACCCCAAGCAGATGCAGCGGATGCGCTTGCCGCAGCAATTTGTCATGCTCATGCATCAGGTAGTATGAGTAAAATGGCAGTACTCAATGCCTTAGGTGGTATGGCACGCGGCCGTAGCCGTTCCAGCAGCAGACGCCGTTAAATTAGGAACAAACTAATATGATTAAAAGTAATCTATTAGATAAGACTATCAAGCCTTATATAGACTTTAAAGAAAAGTTGGGAAATTTGATTAAAGGGTACGGCTTTGTCCCCATTTCTTATTATGCTGACTCTAAGAAAGAAATTGCCCACAAAATTCTCCCTATATTACGATCATATAGAAAATTAATTATTAAAAAAGACAATATATCTCTACCTACATGGGTTTTAGACTCAAAGTATCCTCAAGATTTCAGTGATGATGAGCTAAATTACATCTGGTTAGACTATCTAAATAAAATGATTCTTGCTTTTGAGTTAGTCTTGGCAGGAAATCATAGTACAGAGGCTGAAAAACAAATCGAGGAAGGTTTGAGATTATTTACAAGCTATTATCAGCATTTATGGGATTAACCTAAAAGCAATCTAGTTAAAAAAATCTAACTCCCCTCACCACTATTAATAAAAATTATTGATTCACGACTTTATAAATCATTTTCCCCATATCATGCGCTTGTAACCCCCTTACTCCATCCTCAGCTAAGAGATCGCCTGCCAGCGCATGTAAACTCACGATTTCATGTAATGCAATTTGCTCATAAAGTTGGGCTTTTAAACTGGCGATCATCCCCGCCAATACATCTCCCATTCCCCCAGTGCCCATACCTGCATTACCGTGCCTACAAATAAATAATTGTTCTTCTAAAATTAAACTGCCTGCACCTTTCAACACCCACTGACCTGCATACTTTTGTTGCAGTTGCTGAATCGCTGTAATTCGATCTTGCTCAATGTCAGCAGCAGTACATCCCAATAAGGTTGCAGCTTCACCTGAATGCGGGGTTGCATATAAGTGATTATTTAATTGTTGCGGATATTTTGCCAAAAACCAGAGTCCATCTGCATCCAGTACAACCTCTAAATGAGAGTTTTGATTGAGTAACGCAAACCATTGCTGATAAATATGTTCAGCCCATTGATCCCGTCCTAAGCCCATTCCGAAACATACGGCATCGACCTGTTTAAGTAACTTCTCAATATCTTCTTGATCTAAGCTGTTAATATCTCGCACCATAATATTGGGTGCACGCGCCAAAATGGCTTGATGATGTTTTGCATGGCAAATGACACTGACTTTACCGGCCCCCGCATAGAAGGCCGCTTCAGCGGACATGATCACTGCACCGCCCATGTCTGCATGTCCACCAACAACCAGCACATGCCCATAGCTTCCTTTATGTCCAAAAGCCTGACGTTTCGGCAAAACGATTTTTTCAGGCGACAAATAAGCAAGTGCTTTTAATTCTTGGTCAACTGGAATCAAACTCAGCAAATGTAGTTTCCCTACATATTCCTTGCCTTGACCAGTAAATAAACCTGCTTTGTAAGCCAGAATCGTAAAGGTTTGGTCAGCTTGCACGGCACAGGGCAAAGCTTGTCCAGTATTGGCGTTGAGTCCACTAGGGATGTCAATCGAAACTTTTAAACCTGTTTGTGCATTGAATAGTTGAATAATATCCTGCCAGTTTGGATCTAGCATTCGGTTGAGACCAATGCCAAATAAGGCATCAATATGACAATCAAAAGTGGGCAGTTCCTGATGGACAGCATTTTCAGATAAAAGATAATCAACACTTTGGATATCAACCTGATTGCACTGCGCATAATCTACGGCTTGTTTTAAATCTACAGATTGACCCAGTTCCGTTGCATAAACAGTGATACAAAACCCCTGCTGTTTCAGAAATGCAGCAATATAATATCCATCACCTGCATTATTGCCTTGTCCGCACCAAACAGCGATCTTTCGAGTTTTGCTCTCCTTAAATTGCTCGATAAGGTGCTGTGATATTGCCCATGCCGCCTGCTGCATCAGTCCTAAAGATGAATTTTGCTGAGCAAACCAACGTTGCTCCCATGCTTGAATACTTTGGCTATGGTAAACTACAGCTTGCATGTTTTCCCCTTTATTATCGGTTTATGGTTTCTAGCACTCCATCTCAAACACAGTCTCAAAGAATCGAGCTACAACAGCTTGACCCTGAGGCGCTTAAAGCATGGATAAAAACTCAGGCTTTAGAATTGGGTTTTTCTGATTGTGTCATTGCCAAACCAGATGCTCAAGATCAAATGCCACGTTTCAAAGAATATTTAGAACGGGGTTATCATGCAGATATGCACTATTTAGAAGAAAACCTAGAAAAACGTGCTGACCCAACCTTGCTTGTGCCTGGGACTAAAAGCATTATTTGTGTGCGTATGAACTATCTTGTGGCATCCCCCAAGCCCCGTTATGTACCATTTGAACCAAATTCGGCCATTATTGCGCGCTATGCACGTGGTCGTGATTATCATAAAGTCATGCGTGGACGTTTAAAAACCTTAGCAACTCGTATCAAAGAAAAAGTCGGTGATTTTGAATCGCGTCCTTTTGCCGATTCTGCCCCTATTTTTGAAAAGTCTTTGGCTGAAAGCGCAGGCATGGGATGGACGGGTAAGCATACTTTGCTGATCCATAAAAAATCTGGGTCTTTTTTTGTTTTAGGAGAACTGTTTACTTCTTTAGAACTGCCTTTTGATCAACCTGCGACTGCACATTGCGGTTCATGTACTGCCTGCATCGATATTTGCCCGACACAAGCAATTGTGGAACCTTATATGCTAGATGCAAGAAAGTGTATTGCATACTTAACCATTGAATATAAAGGGATCATTCCCGAGGAATTACGCTCTGGCATTGGCAATCGTATTTTTGGTTGTGATGACTGTCAGTTGATTTGTCCTTGGAATAGCTTTGCCAAAAAAGCGTCCATTCCCGATTTCGACCCGAGACATAGCTTAGATGACATCAGCTTGTTAGAGATTTGGCAATGGGATGAAGCGACTTTCTTAACCAATACCGAAGGCAGTCCAATCCGCCGTACAGGTTATCAATCCTTTAAACGCAATATTGCAATCGGTCTGGGAAATGCTCCATACTCAGCAGAAATCGTCACTCAATTGCAAGATGCAAAAACGTTGCACGATGACATCGTCAATGTACATATTGATTGGGCAATTCAACAGCAATTGCAGCAAATAAACGTACACTGAATAGAAAAATGGTGTTTTTTGCCCTTTGGCTTTGGCACGATTTCTGTATGATGAATCTCAATGTCTGTAATCAATCATCATGGATATAACAATGACTTTACGTAATGACTGGACTCGTGATGAAATCCAAGCCTTATATGACCAACCTTTTTTAGACTTAGTATTTCAAGCACAAGGCGTTCATCGTCAACATTTCCAAGCAAATGCGATTCAGGTCAGTACCCTGCTTTCGATTAAAACAGGGAAATGTCCAGAAGACTGTAAGTATTGCTCACAATCTGCTCGTTACGATTCTAAGTTAGAAGCAGAAAAGCGTATTGCCGTTGATAAAGTTATTCGTGAAGCTCTTGCAGCAAAAGAATCTGGTTCATCGCGTTTCTGTATGGGCGCTGCTTGGCGCAATCCACATGAGCGTGATATGCCTTACGTGCTTGAAATGGTACGTGAAGTGAAAGCATTAGGTCTAGAAACCTGTATGACTTTAGGCATGCTCAACCAATCTCAAGCAGAACGCTTAAAAGATGCAGGCCTAGATTATTACAATCATAACCTAGATACATCACGTGAATACTATTCTCATATCATCAGCACACGTACTTTTGACGACCGTCTGGATACGCTAGATCATGTCCGTCAAGCAGGTATGAAAGTCTGTAGTGGTGGTATTGTGGGCTTAGGTGAAAGCCGTAATGACCGTATTGGTTTATTACATGAGCTTGCGACCATGCCAGTACACCCTGAATCTGTGCCAATTAACATGCTAGTTCCAATTGAAGGCACACCTTTGGCTGATGTAGAAAAACTTGATGTGACTGAATGGATCCGTACCATTGCTGTAGCGCGTATTATCATGCCACACAGTTATGTTCGCCTCTCTGCTGGTCGTGAATCATTAAGTGATTCTGACCAAGCGCTTGCCTTTATGGCAGGTGCAAACTCACTCTTCTCTGGTGAAAAATTACTTACGACGCCAAATGCGGGTGAAGGTAAAGATCAGCTCTTATTTGCCAAATTAGGTTTAACTGCAGAAAAACCGAAACCAACCGTTGCCGAACTTTCCGTAGATGCCATGAGTGCATAAACAAAAAAAGCCTTGTCATTTGACAAGGCTTTTTTTAGATATGATTAAATTGATGTGACCAAAATGCCATATTTAGCATTTAAAAACATTCCAATACGGATGATATCAACACCTGCTGCATGGGTTACTGACAGTTCTTGGCTATGCACATCAAAATGAAATGAATCAAAAATGTCTTGATGTTGCATCAACCATGCAATCGTATCAGCAATACTCTCATCAACAGTATATGTTTCTGATTTAAAGTCCTTATTCATAGCACTATGTTATATCTTCACTTGATCTTTCCATCATAGCGGATTGATAACGTTAGTGCAGCTTGTAAAAAAAACACTTAGTAAAGGACATTGCTCACTAAGTGTGTAAAACGGGAATATACATCTAAAGACTTAAGCCGCTTGTGGGCTTACAATCGTTTGACCTGCTTTTAAGCTTTCAACTGCCTTTGCATTAAACGCCAAAGTCAGTACATGGTTATCTAAGTGAACATGATAAGACTGAATCAATGACTGCTGCCCTTCATCTGTTTCAAGCACGTATTCATCTGCAATATTTAAAATACCCTCTAAATTGGTCGTACTAGAGGCACGATCGTGGCTGAATAAATCATAGATCGTCTGCAAATTAAAGCTGGTCTGCTGTTCCGTTGGGTGACTTTTTAAATAACTTTCTAGGAATAAAACAAACTTGTGTGCAAAGAAATAGTAGTTTGGTTTGTGGGTATAAAGCATGTTCATTGAAAGCTCCTTTCGGCGTTTTTTTCATCTAATCATGACTAAAAAACTAAGGATTTAACCTTAAAAGATTCTTAAAAGAACTTTGAGCTTTTTGTAAACACACTTAACAATCATTCTAAAAACTTGATTATTCATCTAAATTATTTTTTCACTTTTGTTAATCAAATCACATAAAAATACAATTTCCGCCACAAATAGATCAAAAAATAACCATACAGCCCATTTTTTATGAAAGGAAAAAACAATCAGTCTTAAGCAATTTTAAACAAACTGATTGGTAAAATAAGTTTTGCATAAAGCAAAAACTTTTCATATCAATAACTTATTAACCATCGGAAAATTAGATTAAAAGCACTATAAATAATGTGATGCAGTTTGCATTTTTAAAACCTAGTGATATATATTTCGCACATTACTTGTTCAGCGCAAAAATCCAACTGAGAAGTAATTTTAATTCAAACTTTTAGCCGATGTGTTCGAGAAATTATTATGAAAAAACTTGCTTTGATCGCTACTCTTTCAGTTGTTGGTATCGCTAACGCTCAAGCTGCAGATGGAACGATTACAATTAATGGTCTAGTAACAGACAAAACTTGTGACATCGTTACTCCAGCGGGTAAAGACTTTACTGTAACGCTTCCTACTGTATCTAAGCAAACTCTTGCTAACGCAGGTGCGGTTGCTGGTCGTACACCATTCCAAATCAACTTAGGTAACTGTTCAGAAGGTAAAGTTGCAACTTACTTCGAACCAGGTGCAACTGTTGACTTCAATACTGGCCGTTTACTTAACCAAAACGCTGCTGGCGCGAAAAACGTTGATGTTCAATTACTTGGTAACAACAACCAAGTAATCCCAGTGCTTGCTGCTGGTAGCAACGGTGCTCAAGCTAACTCGCAATGGGTTGACGTTGTAGAAGGCGGTACTGCTGACCTTAACTACTATGCTGAATACTATGCAACTGGCGCGTCTACTGCTGGTGAAGTAAATACTTCAGTTCAGTACACTATTATTTATCAGTAATCTTTGATAAATGTTGCGAATTTCTAGGTTTCTAGAAATTCGCAGTTGTACACTTCACGCAATCATAGAGTAAATTTAAATGGCACTGAACAGTTACAATTTTTTGCTTGGTTTAACGATGTCGTCGGCTTTAATCGCAAGTCAATCACATGCAGAAATTATTTTGCATGGTACTCGCGTTATTTATCCATCTGATGCTCGTGAAGTGACTTTGCAAGTCAGTAACAATGGTTCTAAGCCATCGCTTGTTCAAGCATGGATTGACGAAGGTGATGCTAAAAGTACGCCGGATCAGTCTAAAGTTCCGTTTATGATTACCCCTCCTATTTCGCGTGTTGATCCAACGAAGAGCCAATCTCTTCGTATTACTGCATTACCCAATGCAGCACAATTAAATCAAAAACAAGAAACTGTTTTTTGGCTGAATGTTTTGGATATTCCACCAAGACCAACAGCAAACAGTAAAGACGCTGTACCTGATAATTTTTTACAGCTTGCAATCCGCTCACGCATTAAATTTTTCTACCGTCCTGCAAGCATTAAAGCTGATGCCAATCTCGCTGGTGAAAAATTACAATGGGCTAAAAGTGGTCAAACACTGATTGTAAAAAATCCAACGCCGTTTCACGTCACTATGACTGCGGTGTATCAGCAAAATGCAGGTAAACCTGTTGACTTGCTGCCTAAAGGTTTGATGCTACCGCCTTTTTCAGAGGACAAAATCCAATTGAAAGCTGGTAATACTGAAAAACTGAGCTATGTAAACATTAATGATTACGGTGGTCGTATCGAACACCAGATCAAGCTTCAATAACAAACAAATTTATTTCCAATCAATAAATGATTTTGTACCTATCCTTGAATAGGCGAACGGATTATGTCAAAGAAAAATGCAACAGCTAAATTCTTGAAGCGTCGTATTTGTTATTACCTTACTTCAGGGGTAGTTACAATCACGATGCCTATGGCTGTTTATGCAGTAGAACAGACAGCAGAACAAGCACCACCAATGGAAGCAGAATTTGACTCTGTTTTCTTAATCGGTGATGCACAAAAACTTGATATTTCTCGTTTTAAATATGGTAACCCAGTTTTGCCTGGTGAATATAACGTTGACGTTTATATCAATGGTAACTGGTTTGGCAAAAGAAGAATGATGTTTCGTTCAGCAGAACAAAACAAAAATGCCTTTACCTGTTTTACTTCCACCTCATTACTTGAATATGGCGTAAAACAAGACGTTCTTGTGAACCGTACTGAATCCGCTGCGCCAAATGCATGTTACAAAATTGAAGAATGGATCGAAAACGCCTATTACGATTTTGATACTTCACGTTTGCGTATTGATATTTCGATTCCACAAATCGCATTACAAAAAAATGCGCAAGGTTACGTTGATCCAAGTATTTGGGATCGTGGCGTAAATGCTGGATTTTTATCTTATAGCGGTAGTGCCTATAAAACCTTTAACCGTTTAAATGACAATAAAGAAACCACCAATGCCTTCATGGCGATTACTGCTGGTGCAAACATTGCCGGTTGGCAACTTCGCCACAATGGTCAGTGGCAATGGCAAGATGGCGCTCAAAGTGAACTAGATTCAAATACTAAAAAGAAATCAAATTACGAGTCTACAAGTACCTATTTACAACGTGCCTTCCCTCAGTATCGAGGAGTTGTAACCTTAGGTGATAGCTTTACCAATGGTGAGTTATTTGACTCATTCGGTTACCGCGGTTTAGATTTTTCAAGCGATGACCGTATGCTACCCAATAGTATGCTTGGCTATGCGCCACGTATTCGCGGTAATGCAAAAACCAACGCCAAAGTAGAAGTTCGCCAACAAGGTCAGTTGATTTATCAAACTACGGTAGCGCCTGGTAGTTTTGAAATTAATGACCTCTACCCTACAGGTTTTGGTGGAGAACTCGAAGTTTCGATTATTGAATCAAATGGCGAAATACAAAAACTTGCCGTTCCTTATGCATCTGTTGTGCAAATGTTACGTCCTGGGCTCAGCCGTTACTCAGTCACTGCGGGTGAATTCCGCGACCGTGATATTGATTTAACGCCATGGGTTACACAAGGTAAATACCAACGCGGTATTAATAACTATTTAACAGGCTATACAGGTTTTCAATTAGCGGAAGACTATAGTGCTTTGTTATTAGGTGCAGCAGTTGCAACACCGATTGGTGCTGTCTCATTCGATATTACTCAGTCAAATACAGATTTTGACAAACAAGGCTCACAATCAGGTCAAAGTTTCCGTTTAAGTTATAGCAAACTTATTTCACCGACTAACACCAACTTAACGTTAGCGGCCTATCGTTATTCGACTGAAAACTATTATAAGTTACGTGATGCCCTACTAATTCGTGATCTTGAAGATAAAGGCGTGAATACTTTTGCTGTAGGTAAACAGCGTAGTGAATTCCAAATCACTCTGAACCAAGGTTTACCTGAAGGTTGGGGTAATATTTATATGGTTGGTTCTTGGAATGACTATTGGAATCGTAATGAGACCAGCCGCCAATATCAAATTGGTTATAGCAACAATTATCATGGTTTAACCTACGGTCTTTCTGCGACCAATCGTCAGATCGAATATGGTTCAAGTAGCACCCAAACACGTGATACAGAATATTTGATGACCCTTTCTTTCCCAATCAATTTCAGAAAGAATTCTGTTAACGTCAATGCAAACGCTTCTGAAAACAACCGCACAGTTGGTATGAGCGGCATGGTTGGTGATCGTTTCAACTACGGTGCTTCTGTATCTCACCAAGACAGACAGAACCCGAGCTTCAACGTTAATAGTCGTTATCGTACAAACTTTGCCACAGTGGGTGGTTCTTATAGTATCGCTGATTCATATCAACAAGCGATGCTCAGTGTCAGCGGTAGCGTTGTTGCTCATTCAGATGGCATCCTGTTTGGCCCAGAACAAGGTCAAACCATGGTACTGGTGTATGCGCCAGATGCGGCAGGTGCCAAAGTCAACAACACCGTTGGCCTCAGTGTGAATAAGTCTGGTTATGCTGTTATTCCTTATGTAACACCATACCGTTTAAATGACATCACACTTGACCCACAAGAAATGTCGACCAATGTTGAATTAGAAGAAACCAGCCAGCGTATTGCACCTTTTGCTGGTGCGATTGCAAAAGTTGATTTCTCGACCAAGAAAGGCTATGCCATCTACATTAATACCAAAACAGCAACAGGTGAAAGCTTACCATTCGCTGCACAAGTCTTTAATACTAAGGATGAATCTGTTGGTATCGTGGCACAAGGCAGCATGGTGTATTTACGTACTCAAGAACCAAAAGGTGATTTGTATGTAAAATGGGGCGATGAAGCCAATGAACAATGCCATTTCAGTTATGATGTTACAGCACAACTTTCTAACGATCAGCAAAGCATGATCATGTCTGAGGCCGTATGCAAATGAAAAAATTACTCTTAAATAGTGCTTTGCTTACCGCAGGTCTCGGCATCTATACTGAAGCCAATGCAGCATGTCGTATGCCCACCTATACAGCAAATGATGTACTGATGTCAGTGGGCCGAGTCGTTGTTCGCCCGAGTGATGAAGTTGGTAAGATTCTGCGTAAAGCTACTTTTCCAATTAGTTCTGTAGGTGGTAGAAATGCAACTGTAGTAGATAATTGTAACTCTAGTGATCGCCTAATCGCGGAATTAAGTCAGGCTTATCCTCTTAGCTCTCAGGGAAACAATATTTACACAACTAATATTCAAGGCATTGGTATTCGTCTTTACCGTGAAGCTGAGAATGCCAGTAATTTCTCTGGCTATTATCCCTATGTTCGTGGGGGGTTGGCACCTAGAACAACCTATAATTTAGCATCAGGTTATTTTGTGGTTGAGATTGTTAAAATTGCAGAACAAACTGGCTCTGGTGCTTTAGTGCCTGGGCGATACAGTAGTTACTATGTACAAGGTTATGCAGATCGTCCCTTCCTTACAAGTACGGTACTTGGTAATGCGATTACCATTGCCTCTTCCTCTTGTGAGCTGCAAGGTAATATTAATAAAGTGGTACAACTTCCTACTGTGATGAAATCAGGTTTTACTGGTGTCGGTTCAACCCAAGGAGAGCAAGCCTTCGACTTAAATATCTTATGTAATGGTGGTAAAAACCCAACTGGATACGAAGAGAAGAACCAGATCAGTTTAGATTTTGACTTTCCACAAGATGGTACAAATAACCAAGTAATGTCCAATACAGCACCAAACTCGACTAAAGCAAATGGTGTTGGCGTTCAATTACTTTGGAAATATCAAAATAAAAATCAGGTCATTCGTAGAGGAGATAAATTAGATGTTGGTACAGTGAACTCCAACCAAACTGTACAATACAACATTCCTTTGTCTGCTCGATACTATCAAACAGCGACCAATGTTACTGCAGGTACTGTTCGAGCGATGGCAACAGTGACCATTCAATACGATTAATCTTTTATAAGACCTCTTCTCAAACGAGAGGTCTTTTTTTATAAAACTCAAAAAAAAACACATATAAGTTATTAATTTTAAAATTAATAACTACAGGATTACTCACATTTAATTTTTGATAAAAACCGTAAATAACACACCAGAGGAATAAGCAATGAAAAAAATGAGTATATTTGCACTTAGCCTAGCTTTGCTAGGCTGTGGTGAAAACCAAAATGGTTCACAAAATAATGCCCATACTCAACCTACAGCAGCAACAACCACAAGCTTTAGTTTACGCAATTTTAGCCAACCACAAACATGCCAATATAACTTTGACGCTACACAGCAAGATTATAATGATTCATGGAACAATCAAAATTCAGATTATCTGATGGGTGTATTTCCTACAAGCAATGGACAAAAGTTTAGCTTCACTGTTGCCCCACCTTATTTTACAGACTATTACCCCGAAGAAAATTTAACTCTTAATTATTTTGACTTCTTAGCAGCAAGTAAGAAAAGATTGCAAACATCAGGCGACAATGAAGGATTTCGCCCTCCATTTCTAGATAGTTCAGGTGATCTACCTTTACCTAATACAGGGATTCTTGCTTTAGAAATACAAATAGACATTCCCGCAGCCCCACTTAACGGTGGTTACTATGGCGAACCTAAGTCATCATATTCAACAGATATCAATTTTAGTGGTGAAACCGATAATGGCTATATTGTAAAATCCCTTTATTCGTTTGCAGCAGGTAGTGCTGATCCAGATTTTGGTGAAAATCCTCCATTTGTATTATTTACTCTCGGTTACCAAAAGAACGATAATACTGAATATAATTCAATAGCTTATTACTACAATAAAATGACCGACTATCAAAGTAAATATCATCGCGTAGGTATCTATATCAACCAAAATACCAAACAGGTTGGCTTTATTGTCAATGGTGTAGATCAGGGGTATCAAGGAATACTCCCTGCCCCATTGAAAAATATAGGTTTTGATATCCGTAGCTGGGTTGGTTCAGATAAAGACGGTAAATTCTCAGACAAACTCACAGGACTAGAGTTCTCATCTGAGCTGATCACTGACCGCAATGCGCTACAATTCAGTTACCCTCAAGGCACAACGGACATCTGTGGCAATGTAATTTAGTCTAGCTTAGTGTCACAAAAGCCTAATCGTCGATTAGGCTTTTTTCTTACCCAAAATAGCAATCCCATAATTCTCCCGTAACAATGGTATGCCTAAGTTCCATATTTGAGTTTTAAAATATGCTACAACAGTCGTATAATGCATACTAGACAGGTCAGGTTTTTAAATTCGCATTAAAACAAAAATATGTGACACGATTAACAAAATAAATTTATTATATTGATTATCAATTTAAAAATAAAACTTTAAATAGATCACACTTTAAATAACTATTTAATCAATATTGAATTTTAATATTGCCTTAATAATAAGTTCCATGTTAATTAATGCTTAATACATTTATAAAAGGCAATAAACATGTATAAAAAAATTTATAAATCTGCCCTACTTTTATCATTAATGGCATTTGCTTCGGTTAGTTATGCTGCAAGCACAATCCAGTTGAATGGAAGTATTGTAGAGGATACCTGTTCACAGCAACATGACAATAGTGATTGCCAGCAATTGAACGTTCTACGTGATAAAATTGAAACACAATCCATTTCAATCAATGACTTAAATATTCAAACACAAAAGAATACGACTACAGATATTAGCTTTGAGCAGTTACCAGATCAAAAAAATGCTGTTATTATTGCAAACTACTACTAGTTAATATATTTATTATTAAGATGTGAATTAATTAACACTTATAAAAAGTTCACATCTTTTTAATGATCAAATTTATTTAACAAAAAACCAAATCTATTTAGAATTAATTCACAATCAACAAGTAGAATGTCATGCTTCAGTTTCTATAAATGATTATCAATAAGAAAATATTTTTAAAATACTTAACTAAAACTAGATGCTTGAACTATTTCACCCATCTCACTATACACATATCAAGCAACCAGGAAGTCTTCTTTAGTTTCTAAATGATCAAAATAATAAGGACAAAATAGCTTAGAATCTCTGAAACATGAATGCAGAGCCTGACAAATCGCTATAAAATTGATTGTTGATGCAACAGATCGTAGTCTTAAACTCATTGATCCAAATTATTAAAAACCTATGAAAATCGTTGTTATGTTTTTTATCGCCAAGAACAAAGATGGTTAAATAGCCAATTCTAGAAAATGTATCAAATGCTCACTGACTCAGGTATGTTAAATGACTAATCATAGTAAGAAAATCAATTAGATCAACCCTCCTCCGTCTTACATTCCTTCAACAGGTACGGTCAAGTTACTCAGTGGCTTATGCCAAGGAGCATATTAATGTCAGGTTTCATTCCATTGATACGTTTTAGTCTACTGTTTGCAATCACTCCAATACTGATCAGTACCAGTGGATGTGCTTATCACCATTCAAAATCAAAAAATTTAATCAATGCACATAGAATCCCTTATCCAACCATTGATACGGGATTAGGTGAAAAATTACAGCCAAACGAGAATATACTGGCAGAACAAATTGCTGAGCAGATTGGACAAAGTATCCTTCAAAAGTACACAGCAGGTCATGCGTTAAGAGATGCACACCCCAAAGCTCATGGTTGTGTTCGGGCAGAATTCCATGTCTCGAAATCATTACCATCAAGTCTAGCGAAAGGCATTTTTATTCCTGATAAATCATATTCAGCATGGATTCGTTTCTCTAATGCTTCAGGAGATGCTACACAAGCTGATAATAAAAAAGATGCTCGAGGATGGCAATCAAAATTCTAGGCGTTACAGGGAGGAAGATCCTTGAGAATGATGATCAAGCAATCACTCAAGATTTTATTATGATTAACCATCCTGTATTTTTTGTGAACGAACCACAGCGCTATTTATCATTTATAGAGGATGTGAATAGCAAAAGTATGCTAAAAAAATTACAGATCCCTTTTACTTTAGGCTTACAAGGAACAATAAACGCGGTTAAAGCAAGTAATTCAAAAATTTCTAATCCAATACAGGCCAGATATTGGTCTATGGTTCCCTATCAATTAGGATTAGGCGCTGATCGTCAAGCTGTTAAATATTCAGCAAGACCGTGTATTCCAAATAAAGTGGCGATACCAAACAAACCTAGCCACGATTTTTTAAGAGAAGCCCTGCGAAAAAATTTAGAAACAAGTGATGCATGTATGGAGTTTCTGATCCAGCCTAGGACTACGAGTAAAATGCTTGTAGAAGATTCGATGACGGAGTGGAAAGAAGATAAAGCTCCCTTTTATCAAATTGCAACAATCCATATTCCTAAACAGATTTTTGATACACCTGAGCAAAATGAGTTTTGCGAGAATCTTTCTTTTACACCTTGGCATGCGCTTCCTGAACATAGACCCTTGGGTACGATCAATAGATTACGAAAAGTGATTTATGAGAATATTAGTACAATTCGACATGAAATGAATGCCGTACCAAGACAGGAACCTCAATGAACTATTCTATTCAGATACGGTTTCATCTATTCAAAAATATTGACTTGAGTCTGCCCATCTATTGAGAATATACATTTACCTTTGAATTCTTGTGCATTCCCCAATTCATTTTCGGCGCAGAACTCTAAGTAAATATACACGTCTCCACTTTTTTGATTTATATAGTAATTACCACGTAAATTTTCATTAAAACTAACCGTCTTTTTCTTTGTTACATTAGAAAGCACGAGTTTTTTGCACTTTTCAATCATTTGTTCCTTATTTAAGTTAATTTCAGACTTTCGAATATAAGCAGAGCTTTTGCTCAAATCTCTCGCATTTTTTCGATTATCATTCTCAATTATATAAGAATCAAATTCCGCAACAATATTAGGGTCTTTACTCTTATAATCCTCAAAACTTTCACACCCTAATAAACCTAACATGATGGTGAAAGCCAAGATATTCTTCACTTTAATAATCTATAAAATTAAAAAGTATAATATAGCAAAAATAATGAAATATGACAAAATTGAAAAGTATCTATAATTGTAGAGGCGATTTCTTATACTTTTCTATATGTTTTAAAAATTAGCCCACCCTCTTCAGAAAAACTCATAAATTGACTAACAGTAGTAAAACTGCATGAGATAATTGATTTGAAGCTAAAGATGTAAAAGTGGGATGCAAGAGTGAAAAAACCATAGTAAAAATTACAACAATTAATTGAATCTGGTAGATGCTTAGTAAATTCAATAGATGCTGCAACAATCCTAGGCTATAAGACTAAAATGCTTCAAGTTTGGGCAAGCACTGGCGAAGGTGATCTTACCTGTACTAACGAAAAATGGTGCAAGATGACCCTTAACGGATATTCGACATATTATAGGGGCTTATACTCCTATTTTTCATCTAATAGATTAACAAAACCGTCACCTTTTAAGACGAAGTACTGATTATCGTTATTATTACCATGCCTTTTTAAAAAAATATATTTTCCATTATAATATTCAACACTTAAATCTTCTTTAATAGAAAGCTTATTTTTAACTTTAGTTATGTATACAATTTCATTTTCGATGTTTTTAATTTTATTTAGTTCCGAATAAACATCAGCTATCTCATAAAAAAATGCCATTACAAAAATTAAAATAATTAAACCATATAACGAAGCACCTCCAATTTTATCATAAAATATAATTTTTTTAAAAAATTGTTTAAAATCATAATCCGATACTTCACTATAATCTTTTTTACTTCTAAAATAATATAGATAATTGATTGTGATATAATAATAACAAACTAACTGTACAATTAAAAATTCAAAAACGATTCTCATTATTACATTTACTAAATTAGCATTACCCTTATAAATTCCATAAACAAAATAGGACAACATACCTATTAACAACAAATAAGATATAGTATATCTCAAAAAATTTATTATATTCCAACCTAGTCTTGTATTCTTCGCTTTAAAATTTATTTGACTGAACCCCTTATAAATCAAATAAGATAAAAATGAGAGAAATATTACTAGTAAACCGTCAGGAACTACTTGCTCAACTGCAAAAAATCTTACAAATGAAGAATCCATATTGGCAAGTTTTAATACTTGTAATAAGCCTCCAAGTATTGCAGGAATAAAGATTAAAACCCCCCAGTGTTCTACTAAGATTTCTTTATAAGTTTCCAACTTACTTTTTTTTGATTTTTCAATGCTAAACATAGCCTAACCTTTTCTTGTTTTAATAATTACATAGTGATTACATGGAATCAGACATTAAAAAAGCACTTACAATTAATGCATGTAAGTGCTTGATATATATGGTGGGCCCACCGTGACTTGAACACGGGACCAACGGATTATGAGTCCGCTGCTCTAACCAACTGAGCTATAGGCCCTAAACTTAAATCATATTTTATGTATGATTAATGCTGCCTGATCTTAGTCAAATTTAACTTAAATTACAAGCAGATGATTTTATCAAATTACTGAAAATAATGTTAAAAATCATAAACTGCGCTGATTCTATATGATCTTTGCAGCTTGAGTAAAGATCATATTGCACTATTTTGATCATTAAAAAGACATCCAAATTTCTTTTCATCTGGTGTTTTCGGATATGTATTTTCCTAAAAACTCGTATTACACTGCTGCAATTCATTGCCTCTGATGACGAATATGAGAAAAATTTTAGGAAAATCTATTTTTAAAGCAACAGGTTGGGAATATAACGTTGACCCAAGCATTTTAGAAAAAAACAAGTCATTATTGGCTTTGAGCATACCTCAAATCTAGATACGATCCTCTCCCTCGCTTTATTTGAAATTTTAGAACTTAAAATTCATACCCTGATCAAAAAGGAATTATTCAAAGGTCCGTTAAAACCAATCTTAGAACGTTTAGGTGGCATCCCTGTCGACCGTAAAGCCAATAAAGATATCGTAACGCAAATGGTTGAGCTGTTTAATCAAAATGACAGCTTTAATCTGGTGATTGCGCCTGAAGCAACACGTGCAAAAGATGGTGAAGAACGCAAACCCATCCGCACTGGTTTTTGGCATATCGCCAAAGCTGCCAATGTGCCAATTCTTTTGATGTATGCCAATGCACGCACTAAACAAGGCGGGATTTTAGGTAAAATTTACCCAAGCGATTTACAATCAGATCTGGAAAAGATCAAAGCGCTTTATGCGGAATACGACATAGACGTAAAAATTAACTAAATTATTCCGTCTATTTGATCAATCTTTGATACTTGATCAAGATTTTAAATTTTGAATATGAGCTTCGAGAGTTTTCAACAAAACCATCGCTATGCTAATATTCCTGCACTTTTTTGAGTTTTAATTTTTTGGAGTTACTTCCATGGCGGGTCATTCTAAATGGGCCAATATTAAGCATCGTAAAGCGAAACAAGATGCGAGTCGCGGTAAAGTTTTTACTAAATACATCCGTGAAATCGTGACTGCTGCAAGATTAGGCGGTCCAGACGCAGCGAGTAATCCTCGTTTGCGTGCTGTTGTTGAAAAAGCACTTTCAGTAAATATGACACGTGACACGATTAATCGTGCAATTCAACGTGGTGCTGGTGGTGAAGATAATGATGATTTAAAAGAAATCACTTATGAAGGGTATGGTGTTGGTGGTGTTGCAGTTATTGTTGAAACAATGACAGACAACTTAAACCGTACTGTTCCAGATGTGCGTCACTGTTTCAGCAAAACCAACGGTAATTTGGGGACCAATGGTTCTGTTGCCTACTTGTTTACCAAGCGTGGCGAAATTTCTTTTGAAGATGTTTCTTTAGAAGACAAAATCATGGATATCGCATTAGAAGCTGGTGCAGATGATATCGAGATTGATGAAGACAGTATCTTGGTGATCACTAGCCCAGAGAGCTTTGGTGATGTTCAGGATGCCCTTACAGCAGCAGGTTTAAAATCTGACAATGCTGAAGTTGTAATGAGCCCTTCTACTAAAGCTGAGATCACCGATATCGATCAAGCGAAACAAATCTTGAAAATGATTGATATGCTTGAAGATCTTGATGATGTTCAAAACGTCTATACCAACGTTGAATTCTCTGAAGAAGTTTTAGCTCAACTTGATGCTTAATTCTTTCAGATGATAAAAAAATGCATCTTTTTAGATGCATTTTTTTATAGCTTATTTAAAAGTTTATAGCAGTTAAATACGTTATATTCCTTGATCACGAAGCTTGAATGTAGAGCGACGACACTATCAATCTTACCAATACGTCGTAATAGAATTTCACTATAGTCATCCATATTGCGTGCCACCAATTCCAAAATAAAATCGGCACTCTGCCCTGTCACTAAAAAGGCATTGGTCACTTCTGGTATATCTTCAATTTCTTGTAAGAACTTATCAAAAGTTTCACTGTCGTGTTTGCTCAAGGAAACCTGCAAAAGAATATGTAGGCTAAAACCGAGTTTATTAAAATTAATTTCGCGTTTAAGCTGTCCCATTACTTGGGATTCAATTAAGTTTTTGATCCGACGATGCACTGAACTAACCGAAAGATTAATACGCTCTGATAGCTCATTCAGATTGACATCTTCATGGGTCAAAATTTCAAGAATTTGTTTATCAAAACGATCCAATTCCATTCTACAGTCCTCACTTTCAATCGATGTTTCTATCGGAACTGCTCACTCAGTAATTTTTAAGGGTCAAGGGAAAACATTCGTTTAACTTTTGACGATGCTGCATGGATAACGCAAACATGATTCCGATAAACTTTTGGTTTATCTTTGTCTCAAAGCCGAAACAAGACCTTTTGAGCAACTGTTCAACTGATCTCCCAATAGTTGAACAACTCGTTTCGATCCCCATCACACCCTGAAACATAAGATAACAAAGCCTTTTTATAATTATTTCCCTCTTTTCAGTTTTTTTAAAGTAAATTTGGCAATAATTTCTAATATTTTCTGCTTAAAACGAATTTTCTTTTAAAAATTAATTTTATTCATCCATTGTTTTTTATTTTATTGGTCATTTTTCTATTTTTTTCCCATAAAAAAGCCCCGATTTTATTCATCAGGGCTTTTCGACTCAAAATTTGATTTACAAACCACGCCAATCGACGCGTGCATTACGCTCAGTCGCGTAAATACGCTGAACGTATTGCCCAATCGGCAGATCTGATAAATAGTCATAATATTGCTTCAGTTCGCCATCAAACTGTTCAATATCGTCATTCTCGAGTTCCCAAGGCGTGCCTTTGATCACCAATAACGGTGCAAGAATAGAACAGACTGAAATATCCGCTAAACCAAGCCGATCACCAACCATATAACGCCCTTGATTATCAATCAAACGCTGATTCAGATCGCTAATTAACTCGGTCATACGTAACTTGGATTGAGCAACTTTTTCAGGGCTCAATTTATAGTTGGTCGAAACCAGACTTTTTAATATTGGTTTAGAAATCTTCTCAAACTGACGTAAATAACCTTGTTCACCCATCATGATTTCAAGTGGATGATCACCCACTGACAGTGCATGTGCCAATGACCAGCGACGAACATGTACACCAAGTTCATCAGTCAATTTGTCAATTTCTAAAGCTTGCTCGCGTAACTGCTCATCACGTCTTAATAACGCATGTTCAGGATATGTCGTATCAAGATATAAAGCGATTTGTGTTGAATCAGCAACCCACCGCTTATCATCTTTCAGCATTGGCAATAAATATTGCCCAGACTTTAGATAAGTAAACGCACGATGGAAACCTGGAATTAAATTATGTGCCACATAGTCCAATTCCTTATGATCTAACAACCAGCGAGCTTTTTCACAATAGTGGGACAAAGGAAATTGGTATAAAACCCGCATAAACTCTCCAAATTTATTTTTCTACTCGATCAAACATAAGGTTTTCCCTACTTTAGAAGTAAAAGTTAATGAATACAATGTCCTTTTCGTTCGATCTTTTTGAATTTTGGCGAAGTCGCTTTATAAATTTTCATGGTGAGAATATTCCTCTCATTCATAGAAAATAAATTTTTATACTGCTTAACAAATCAACTTAAAATTCAAATCATTGTTTTATATAAATATTCAATATTAATTTTTCTGTTATTTTTCTCATAAAAAATGCTTAGGAATTATTGTGATATACAAGCCATAACTGATGGTTTAGTTGAAAAGTAAAACTTTTGTAAAGTGTCTCTTATCTATTAGAGGTGCTCACATGTCCAGTAATCAATCAGTGATTCAAGTTCAAACACAACTGATTTCAAATGATCAGCAGGCCATCAATGCTGCCTATCAAGTTGCTGACTTTGCATTAGAAGATCGAAATAATCGTGATCAAAATCGTGTTCTACCCACCGAACAAATCATTCAGTTTAGCCAAAAAGGTCTTGGTGGAATCCGTGTACCACAACAATATGGTGGTGCTTTTGTCTCAAATAAGACCTTAGCCCATGTGTTTCGTATTTTAAGTAAAGCCGATGCCAATGTTGGACAAATTCCGCAAAACCAATTTGGGTTATTAAATTTTATTAATATTACAGGTTCAGATGCACAAAAACAGTTTATCTACGCTGAAATTCTTGCAGGTAAACGCATTGCCAATGGTGGACCTGAAAAAAACTCTAAAGACACCAAAGCCATTCAAACCACGTTAAAGTTTGAAAATGGTCAATACCTTCTAAATGGGGAAAAGTTTTATTCAACTGGGACCAGCTTTGCAGATTGGTTAGCGATTCGTGCCCTACACCCAGATGGCTATATCGTATTGGCGATCGTTGATCGACATGCGGCTGGTGTTGAAGTGATTAATGACTGGAATGGCTTTGGGCAACGTACTACAGCCAGTGGAACGGTAAAACTACACAACGTTGTCGTTGATCCTGCACTATTTTTTGATGAGCGCATTATTGCCGACACCCCAAATGTTCGCGGTGCTTATTCTCAACTTTTACAGGTTGCCATTGATGTTGGCATTGCCGAAGCAGCTTTTGATGACACCTTATCCAGTATTCGTAAAGCACGTCCAATTGTGGATGCAGGTGTAGAAAAAGCCAGTGAAGAACATTACACCTTACAAGAAGTTGGCAAACTCAATATCCTGCTCGATGCTGCCATTTTATTACTGGACGATGCTGCCGAATATCTAGATGAACTGGATCAAATCGCTAAGATTTCTGCCGAGCAAGCCGCGCGCGCCTCTATTTTAGTGGCAGAAGCAAAGATCTATGCCAATGATGCTGCCCTGCATATCTCAGAAAAACTACTGGAACTTGGTGGAAGCCGTGCCAGCCTGAGCCAACATAATCTTGATCAGCATTGGCGCAATGCTCGCGTACATACCTTACACGATCCTGTGCGTTGGAAATTCCATGCCATCGGTGACTATTACCTCAATGGTACACACCCTGCCCGCCATGCCTGGATTTAAGGAGCAAAACATCATGACCTCTTATCAAGAACTACAAGGTTTTGCCAAAACCAATTTTAAAGCAGCGCATGTTATTCAGAGCGATAGCGAAGCTCTAGAAATTGCGACTCAACTCAGTCAACAGTTTAAACAAGCGGCGGTTGAACGTGATGCCAATCGAAACTTGCCGTTTACTGAAATCGAAACCTATAGTCAGTCAGGTTTATGGGCAATTACGGTACCTAAGCAATACGGCGGTGCAGAGGTTTCCAGTCTAACCGTAGCCAAAGTCATTGCCCTGTTTAGTGGTGCGGACGGTTCAATCGGTCAGATTCCACAAAACCATTTTTATGCATTGGAAGTATTACGCAATACTGGTACGGAAGCGCAAAAGAAACGCCTCTATCAAGAAGTGTTACAAGGTGCGCGTTTTGGTAATGCGCTGGCTGAGTTTAAAACCCGTACTTCTGCACATAAGCAAACCACATTGATTCCAAGTGAAAACGGCTATCTGATTCAAGGGGAAAAATTTTATTGCACAGGCAGTCTATTCGCCCATCGTATTCCAACCTTAGTGGTGGATGAAGCAGGTAATGAGTTTCTGGCTTTTGTACAACGCGACAGCCAAGGCCTTGAGCTGATTGATGATTGGTCTGGTTTTGGTCAACGCACCACAGGCAGTGGTACAGTCAAATTTAATCAGGTCTTTGTTGCCAAAGAAGATGTCATTCCTTTTGATACCGCATTCAAGCAGTTGTCATTAGTCGGACCATTTGCACAAATCATGCATGCTGCGATTGAAGTTGGGATTGCCCGTGCCGCATTTGAGGAAACACTACAACGCGTGCGTGTGGCTCGCCCTTGGATTGATGCCAATATTGATTCCGCCACTCAAGACCCTTTAACCCTGTCTGAGCTGGGTCGTGTGGCAACCGATGTCAAAGCCAGCGAATTACTCCTTAAACAAGCAGCTCGATCTGTTGATGCTGCTAAATATGAGTTGAATGCTGAGACCTTGGCCAAAGCCTCGATTGATGTTGCAAAAATACGTGCACATAGTACTGAAACAGCATTAAAGGCATCATCGAAACTGATTGAATTGGCGGGTAGTCGTGGCAGTCAACGTGCAGATGGGTTGGATCGTCATTGGCGTAATGCACGTGTACATACCTTGCATGATGCTGCACGCTGGAAATATTACTTTATCGGTAATTATGTGTTGAATGGCATTCTGCCGCCACGTCGGGGGACTTTGTAATGAGTCAAATGACTGCTAAAAAAATCTTGTTAAATGCCTTTGATATGAACAGTGTCGGTCATATCAATCATGGCTTATGGACGCATCCGCGTGATCAATCACATCGCTTTAATGAGCTGAGTTATTGGACCGAATTGGCACAGACTCTGGAACAAGGTTTGTTTGATGGCTTATTCCTTGCTGATATTACAGGTGTTTATGATGTCTATCAGAATGGCATCGATCTCACCCTGAAAGAATCGATTCAGTTACCAAGTCATGATCCTTCTACCCTAATTTCGGCGATGGCTTTGGTCACGCAGAATTTGAGTTTTGGCGTGACCGTCAATCTCAGCTATGAACAGCCCTACCAATTTGCACGGCGATTTGCCAGTCTTGATCATTTAACCCAAGGTCGTCTCGGCTGGAATATTGTCACAGGTTATCTGGATAGTGCCGAACGCTTAATTGGGCAAAAAGGTTTAAAAGATCATGATGCGCGCTATGATCAAGCCGAGGAGTTTTTACAGCTTTGCTATAAATATTGGGAAGGTTCTTGGGAAAATGATGCCTTAAAAAAAGATAAACAACAGCGTGTTTTTACTGATCCGAACAAGGTCCACTCGATCAATCATCAAGGGCAATATTACCAAAGCCAAGGTGTGTTTCAAGTTGCGCCTTCCGTTCAACGTACTCCAACACTCTTCCAAGCAGGTGCTTCACCGAAAGGACTACAGTTTGCCACACGCCATGCCGAATGTATTTTTATTGGTGGTGATCAGCCTGAAAAGATTCGTCAGCAAGTTAATAAAATACGATTACAAGCACAGCAACAAGGTCGAGATGAAGATGCAATTAAAATCTTTGTCGGCATTACCGTGGTGGTGGCTGAAACACATGAACTTGCCCAGCAAAAACTGGCTGAATATCGCCAATATGCCAGCCCTGAAGCAGGTTTAGCACATTACGCCAGTTCAGTCGGAATTGATCTTGCCAAGTTTGCAGATGATGAAGCGATTCCTTATCAAAAGAGCAACAGCATTGCTTCTGTCAATGAAAAATTTAAAGAACAGCGTATTAGTAAAAATGACTTAAAAGCACAGCATGTTTTAGGTGGACGTTATCCGCTCATCGTCGGCAGTGGCACTGAAGTTGCGGAATACCTGATTGAACTGCTTGATCAGACCGGCATTGATGGTTTTAACCTGACTCGTACGGTTGCACCAGAATCACACCATGATTTTATTCAACTGGTAATTCCTGAGTTACAGCAACGTGGACGTTATAAAACTGAATATGCCACAGGTTCACTGCGGAACAAACTGTTTGCCCAAGGCGATCATTTAGCTGCAAGCCATCCTGCTGATCAGTTCCGATGTAGACCGCATAACAACGCAGATGACCTAAAAATAATTGAAGAAATTAGTGCTTAACATTTAAGAAAAGAATTGGAGAAATATATGGCTCAAACAGCCTCTAAAAAATGGCTTGGTATTGGCCTTGTCGTCGTTGTTGCGATTATTGCCTTATTGATTTGGAATAAACAAAGACAGAACCATAGCAGTGAACTTGTGATTGGGATCAGTCCTTCTTTTGCCCATCCATTGCAAGTTGCAGTGGATGAAGCCAAACAGCAAGGTTTGAATGTCAAATTGGTCGAGTTTTCCGATTGGAATACGCCTAACATCACTTTGAATCATGGTGATATTGATGCGAACTTTTTCCAGCATCAACCTTTTTTGGATAATGCCATTAAAGAAACTGGCTTTAAATTAAAGTCATTTGCTGCGGGTGCGGCTTCACATGTTGGACTGTATTCAAAAAAATATAAAAGTTTTGATGAACTCCCGAATGGTGCCACTGTTGCGATTCCGAATGATCCTGTCAATCAAGGCCGTGCTTTATTGCTATTGCAACAAGCCAAGTTGATTGAGCTGAAAGACAGCAACAATCACCTTTCTGCACTGAAAGACATTACAGCGAATCCGAAGAACCTGAAATTTACCGAAGTTGAAGGCCCTCAAACTGCGCGTGCGATTGATGATGTTGATCTCGCTTTTGGCTATCCACATTACTTACGTTTAGCCAAAACGGCTGATCCTGAAAGTGCCTTATTGTTTGATGACAACACCAATAAACGTTATGCGATTTTATTTGTGGTTCGCGATGACTATCAGGACAAGGACAACAAACTACAGAAATTTGTCGAGATTTATCAAAACTCACCCAAAGTTAAAGCGGCCTTAGATAGCGATTTCGGTCCAACGTTGTGGTTCCCAGGTTGGAAATAAGGAGAACAATCATGGTGAGTTTTGGTTCACAGGTCGATTTTTCAGTCCCGCATCTGAAAATACGCAGTTTAAATAAGTTTTATGATGTACAGGGCCAACGCTTACATGCCTTAAAAGAGATTAATATCGATATTCCCAAAGCACAGATTGTCGGAATTATCGGAAAAAGCGGAGCCGGTAAATCTTCCCTGCTCCGCACCCTAAATGGACTGGAGTCAATTGATAGCGGTAGCATCCTGATTCATCAGCAAAATATTGCTGAACTCAGCCATGCCGAGTTGATCAAAACTCGGCAGAAAATTGGCATGATTTTTCAGCATTTTAATTTAATGTCTGCCAAAACGGTGTGGGAAAATGTGGCTCTACCACTGCGGATCGCAGCTTATGACAAGGCTGAGATTGAGCAACGGGTCAGTGATGTCCTGACACTGGTAGGTTTGGATGCAAAACGACATGATTATCCCTCGCAACTGTCAGGAGGACAGAAACAACGTGTCGGTATTGCCCGAGCCTTGGTGTCGCAACCTGAAATCCTGCTCTGTGATGAAGCCACTTCTGCACTCGACCCTGAAAGTACCGCCAATATTCTGGCTTTGCTGAAACAGATTAATCAGGAACTTGGTTTGACGATTGTCCTGATCACCCATGAAATGCAGGTCATCCAGGAGATTTGTGATCAGGTGGTCGTGATTGATCAGGGTGAAATTGTTGAAGCCGGGCAAGTCTGGTCGGTATTTTCCAATCCGCAACAACAGATCACACAGGAATTACTCAATTTTGAACAGGTGAATTTACCCTTTGAGTTGAGCCAAACCATTCTGCCTCAGAGTACGCATCAGATTTTAAAATTGAAATATGTCAGTGAATCGAAATCGGTGCCTGATTTATATGAACTATTGAATGGCTTTAATAGTCCCGTTCAGGTGTATTACAGTCAAATTGATAGCATTCAGCAACGTACCATTGGCTCATTAATTATCGGGATTCGCAATCTCGACTTTGATCTCAACCACTCACAATCTGAAAAACATCCTGCAATAACACAACTTGAGGTGATCGGTTATGTACAATCAACTCATTGATCTACTACTGACAGGAACCACCGATACTTTGATCATGGTCGGTGTTTCTGCGATTCTCGCTTTTTTGATTGGTCTGCCAATTGCCTTAATTTTGGTGAGTACTGCTGATTTTGGGATTTATCCTTCCAAGAAAATCAATCAGTCCTTAGGCTGGATCATTAACATCACTCGATCAGTCCCCTTCCTGATTTTGATGGTGGCTCTGATTCCATTTACCCGATGGATCGTCGGTACCAGTTATGGGGTGTTAGCTGCAGTTGTACCCTTAACCATCGCCGCGATTCCATTCTTCGCCCGTATTGCAGAAGTTAGTCTACGTGAAGTCGATCAAGGGTTGATTGAGGCAGCACAAGCGATGGGCTGTAACCGCAAGCAGATTCTTTGGCATGTATTGCTTCCTGAAGCTTTGCCAGGGATAGTTGCAGGCTTTACCGTGACTATTGTCACCATGATCAGTTCTTCTGCCATTGCAGGTGCGATTGGTGCTGGTGGTTTGGGCGATATCGCCTATCGCTACGGCTATCAACGTTTTGATATGCAAGTGATGCTTGCGGTGATTTTAGTCCTGATTGTTTTGGTCATGTTGGTACAAACCACAGGCGATAATATTGCCAAACAGCTCGATAAACGCAAAGTTTAAGCTCGAAATAAAAATCCACACTCGCCATGACCTGACTTTGTCATGGCTTTCATGTAAAATCAGCAGCAATTTTTAAATAACACATTTGTGAGTGGTTTCATGGGTTTTAATTGCGGTATTGTTGGTCTGCCAAACGTAGGTAAATCTACATTGTTCAATGCATTAACAAAGGCAGCGATTGCAGCTGAAAACTTTCCGTTCTGTACCATTGAACCGAATACAGGTATTGTTCCTGTTCCAGATCCACGTTTAGACAAACTTACAACGATTGTTAAACCGCAACGTGTTATTCCAACCACAATGGAATTTGTTGATATCGCAGGTTTGGTTGCTGGTGCATCAAAAGGTGAAGGCTTGGGTAACCAATTCCTTGCCAATATCCGTGAAACAGATGCCATTGCCCATGTAGTTCGTTGCTTCGAAGATGAAAACGTGATTCACGTAAATGGTAAAATTGACCCATTAGATGACATTGCAACCATCAACACTGAACTTGCACTTGCTGACCTTGATACCGTTGCTAAAGCGTTATTACGCTTAACTAAAGCAGCAAAAGGCGGCGATAAAGAAGCGCTTGCAACTAAAGCAGTGTTAGAAAAAATCCAACCTTTACTTAATGAAGGTAAACCAGCGCGTGCAGCTGACCTTTCTGATGATGAACGTAAAGCAGTCCGTGGTTTTGGTTTAATGACGCTTAAACCAACGATGTATATTGCCAACGTGGCAGAAGACGGTTTTGAAAATAATCCACATCTTGAAGCGGTAAAAAAACTTGCTGCTGAAGAGAATGCCATTGTTGTACCACTTTGCAACCAAATCGAAGCTGAAATTTCATTATTAGAAGATGAAGATCGCGCTGAATTCTTGGAAGCGATGGGCATGGAAGAACCAGGCTTAAACGTCGTGATTCGTGCAGGTTATAGCTTACTTGGCTTACAAACTTACTTCACTGCTGGCGTACAAGAAGTTCGTGCTTGGACGGTTAAGGTCGGTGCGACTGCGCCACAAGCAGCTGGTGTGATTCACACTGACTTTGAAAAAGGCTTTATCCGTGCTGAATGTGTGGCTTATGATGATTTCATCCAATATAACGGTGAAAATGGCGCCAAAGAAGCAGGCAAATGGCGTTTAGAAGGTAAAACCTATGTCGTTCAAGACGGCGATGTATTACACTTCCGCTTTAACGTATAAATCAGTTTTTTGATTTCCAAACCGCCAGTAATGACCTTATTGGCGGTTTTTTTATTTGCACAATGATAACTACAATTTTAATAGCCCATTAATTCAATAATTTTTGCAATTGCTGAGTCACATGCTGCCGTGCTTTTTTCTGCTTGAAGATCGTCGGAATATGCAATAAAAAGAATGAATAACGATATTTTTTATGGTCACGCAAAGCTTCACTCAAATAATGATAGAGCTCAATTGCGGCTTCACGGTGAAAGGCCCATAAGGCCTGTTGCCGATACATCACCACATAATAGGCATCATTCGGCCAGTTCAATTCATGTTTCTGCCGATAACCACAAGATGCACATATCACCCCACCCCGACTTTGCACGGAATAGCGTGTACTCCAAGCTGTTGAACCATAACCTTCTGGTAAGTCGTGGATCTGGTCAATAGCGCTAGAAAGATTCGGATAATAAAATGCAGCATGCCAGAAACCACCACAAGCATCCTGAAAACGCGCATATTCAAAATCTGTATGCTGCTGAAAATAATCGACATCTTTTTTTAACGGAATCTTCGCCAATCGGGCAAATTCAAAATCTGCCTTGGCCTGACATGCGGGACACTTAATGTTTAATTTGCAAGGTAATGACCAATATTCGTAAATTCCTGTCATGTGTTTTTTAATTCTGACTACTACATTTGAATAGAGATAGCTTAGCAACTGAACGAGTTTTTTAGAATCTTTCAATCTAATCAATGAAAAAGCCAAGCTTGATCAACTTAGCTTTGTATATGTGCGTTCAGAGCATCAAGCGACTGTTTGCGGCTTCATATCCATTTCTGCGCGTTTCATTTGGGCTTCTTTTAAAATCCTTTGATGCAACGGCTTACGGAAACCTAGTAAGAAAACAAATTCAGCCAAAACAAATAAAGGCCCGATGGCCAAACCGATCAGATCATCAACAAAGGCTGGTTTTTTCTTTTCAAAATAATGGCCCACGAATTGGAATACCCAACCCACCACAAAGATACCGATACTCGCACCTAGCCAACTCCACATTGCTAAAGCCGCAATTTTCACAGCCAATGGATAAGCCAAGACAAATAAAATCAGCATCAAAATACCAAACAACTTATCCAGTGAAATATAATAAATCGTACTTAGGACAATAAGCAGCATGGCTAAAGTAATTGAAAAGCCAGAAATTTCTACGCCAGCACGCGCTGTTAAACACAGAATAGAAAATACAATTAAAGGAATACCCACAAAATGAGTCACAACATTATTTCGATCTAAGTGATAAGCCGCATATTGACTAAGTAGACGTTCCAAATTTGTCATTGCTCATTCCTCATATAATTCGTTTATGCTATTAATCTATAAGAAATATTGCAGCGAAGTTGTCATGTAGCTGACAAATGGATTTATTTTTCACCCAGGAACCCGCCGTGCTAGATTCGATTTATATCCAACATTTGCAGAAAAACTCATGGTTTAGCCACCTAGCGGAGCCTTTTCAAAATTTTATTATTGAACATGGCAAAAAGCATATCGTTGAGAAAAATGCAGCCGTTTTTAGTGCACAAGATCGATTTGATGGGGTTTATGGCGTATTGGAAGGCTCAATTAGCTTGGGTTATATCGATGTCAATGGCAATGAAGCGATTGCTGCAATTGCTGAACCGATCATGTGGTTTGGTGAAATTTCCCTCATTGACCAGCAACCCCGCTCACATGATGCGATTGCATTGAAGAAAAGCGTGGTGCTGCAAATACCAGCACAACCACTCAATGATTTCTTGCTACAGAATCCGTATTACTGGTATTACTTTGCCCTGCTGACCAGTCAAAAACTACGCTATGTATTTTTAGAGCAAATTGCGATTCAAACCCAAAGCATTACCCAGCGTCTGGCACAACGCTTATTGTTTATTTTAGAGGGTTATGGCAATCGTTCGTTTATTCAGGATTTTAGTATTCAAATCTCACAAGACCAATTGGCCAATATGTTGACGGTATCTAGACAGACTGTAAATCAAGAACTCAACCTGTTCGAAAAGCAAGGCGTCATTCAGCTTGGTTTCAAGAAAATCGAAGTCATTGATTTAGATCGGCTTAGAAAATTGGCAACAGTCGGTCACCTAAAAGCGTAAGTATACTATATTGTATTTTAAATGGATAAGCACAGCATTTTTTGCAATATGCTTTTAAGCTTAAACATAAATTAAAAGATAAACTCTCACCATAAAATACTACTGATGCCCTAAAATATTTCACAAAATCAGTCTGCTTTCCTATCTTCAACACGCATACATTAAAGCTAAGCACTATCGCTTACCCGATGCAGATGACAATCATGAGAAAAATTGCAACGATTTTAACAGCAGGCTTATTTACCGTACTCAGCGCTAGCGCATTTGCCTGCCCGAAAGGAACTCAAATCCAAGGTGGTACAGGACCAAATCACAAAGGTGGCAAATGTGTTGCAACAAGTGTGGTAAAAACCAAGAAAGAAGCAACCAAAGCAAGAGATACTGCAAAGCATGACATGACGAAAATGAAAGATACCGCCAAACACGATGCAATGAAAGCGACAACAGATACGAAAAAAGCAGCCAGTACCACAGCAACCAAAGCCAAACAGGAAGCAGCAAAAACGGCCAAAACCTCATAAGCGTTTGATGACTTTAACCATAAAAAAGCGAGATAAAACATCTCGCTTTTTTATTTGTATATGCTTACTTAGGTGAAGTATTACCTAGCGCGGGATTATCAATTGCATCCTTACATTGTGCTTTATCACGCTCATAATCAGCCTGCTTCTGAGTCGATGCACTGGTATTGTCTTTTACATCACGTGCCCATGTATCCAAACTGGTCAATGCTTTACGACATAATGCATATTTGCCTTCCGTCACGGAATCAGTCATTTTGACATTGATACGCCAATCGGTACTGAGCTGACGCAATGGTTTTCTAACTTTTTCTTCAATCTCAGTAACTTGTTTATTATAAACAATCGGATCGATGTCATTGATCAACTTCCATGCTGTATTGGCATAGGTGGTGGCATCATTGTTAAGTTTCGGCGCAGGTTTGATCTCGACCTTTTCTTTTGGCTCATTATTTGAGTTTCCGCAAGCAGCCAATAAAAATGCACTACACAACAGGATTGCGGTTACACGAGAGTTTGGATTAGACATAGCAAATCGCCGATGAAACATTTGGACATTATGCTAGTCAATTTGGGAATAATTCTCAATGCTTGTTACTTATTTACCCAGCAGAATGCTTTTTATTCTAAGTAATTGATTTTATGATTTTGTTCAGCATACTGTCAGACTTGTCCATCTATAAAAAATTAAAACTTCAACAAGGAAGAAATCAACAATGTCACAAATCAAGATTTATGCCTTACAAACCACTATTGAACAGTTTAGAAATCAACTTTCTCATGCCGTACATCAAGCACTAGTTGAAAGTTTGAACTATCCTATCGAAAAGAAATTTCAGCGTTTTATTGCGCTAGCGGAAGAAGACTTTATCTATCCCAATGATCGGAGCCAGCATTATCTAATTATCGAAATTTCGATGTTTGAAGGCAGAAGCACTGAAGCAAAAAAACGTTTGATTCAAAATATTTTCACTTATATTCAGCAACAATGTGGGATTTCAACACAAGATATTGAAATTACAATTTTTGAAACACCGAAATGCAATTGGGGAATCCGTGGTCAACATGCAGATGAATTACAACTGAATTATCAGGTAGATGTGTAAGCAGCCAAATCGCAGATGAAGTGCAATTTTCTGTCTAACAAAAAGCAGGTTTTTTGTGTCAGATTAGCTTAATTCCGCAAAAAGTTCTGCTATGCTTAAACGCAAATTACTCAGGATAGGATTATTCGCATGAGCGTCACTCTTGGAACTCCACTTCAATCTTCTGCATTTAAGGTTTTACTGTTAGGTTCTGGAGAGCTAGGTAAAGAAGTTGTGATTTCTTTACAACGCTTAGGTGTCGAAGTCCATGCTGCAGATCGTTACGATCACGCACCTGCCATGCAAGTCGCACATTATGCTTATACCCTGAATATGGCCGATCCAGCCGAATTAAAACAACTGATTGAAAAGATCAAACCCAATTTAATTGTTCCTGAAATTGAAGCCATTGCTACAGAAGTTTTGGTTGAAATTGAACAAAGCCAAACTGCAACGGTGATTCCATCTGCAAAAGCAGTTAACCTCACCATGAACCGTGAAGGCATTCGTCGTTTAGCCGCTGAAGAGCTCGGCCTGCCAACCTCTGCTTATCGCTTTGCCAATACCTTAGAAAGCTTCCGTGCCGCATGTGATGACATTGGCTATCCAAACTTTGTAAAACCTGTCATGTCTTCTTCAGGTAAAGGTCAATCTCGTGTGAAGAGTTTTGATGAAGTGGATGCTGCTTGGGATTATGCAATGCAAGGCGGCCGCGTCAATCAAGGTACCGTGATTATTGAGTCACAAATCGACTTTGATTTTGAAATTACCCTGCTTACCGTTCGTGCTAAAAATCCTGAATCAGGCGAAGTTGAAACCCATTTCTGTGATCCGATTGGACACCGCCAAGATGCGGGTGATTATGTCGAGAGCTGGCAGCCGCAACAGATGACGCCTGCTGCGCTGGAAGAAGCAAAACGCATTGCCAATAAAGTCACTGTTGCTTTAGGCGGTTGTGGTATCTTCGGTGTAGAGCTGTTTATTAAAGGTGATAAAGTTTGGTTTAGTGAAGTTTCACCTCGCCCTCATGATACAGGTCTAGTCACTTTAGCTTCACAATTCCAAAGTGAATTTGAATTACATGCACGTGCAATTCTCGGTCTACCTGTCAATACAACACGCCATAGTGTCGCTGCAAGTGCGGTGATTTATGCAGGTGTTGATGCCAAGAACTTGAGTTTCACTGGCTTGAATCTTGCTTTAGCAAATCCAAACACAGACTTACGTCTATTTGGCAAACCTGATGGCTTTAAACGTCGCCGTATGGGAGTTGCAACTGCCCGTGCTGAAACAACTGATCTTGCACGTGAATTGGCACAGCAAGCCGCAGACCAAGTGAGTGTACAAACCAACGCTTAAGATGACCTTAGGTTATTATCGTCACAATTTCCCCTCTTTTTAGAGGGGCTTTGATAGAAGATCCAGCTTTATGATCAAGACCTCTCCTTTGTTGAACTACGTCACCAGTCTTCATGATATTCAAGCCATTAACCAATGGCGTACGGATGTAGAAAAGCAATTACAGGAGAGCTATGAAAATGGTCAACCTATTCGTGAAGTGATTGGAGCGCGTTCAGACTCTATTGATGAGGCCCTGATCTTTCTTTGGAATCATGCAGGTTTAGATCAAACTGAATTGGGCTTATTTGCAGTAGGCGGTTATGGTCGCCATGAAATGCTGCCCTATTCAGATACTGATATCATGATTTTGTCTGAGGATGAAATCAGTGAAGGACAAGAAAAACTGATCTCGACCTTTATTTCTTCTTTATGGGATGTCGGTAATTTCAAACCGGGTATCAGCGTTCGTACCATTCAAAACTGTGTTGAACAAGCCATTAATGATTTAACTGTTGCGACTACATTGATTGAAGCTCGTCTCATTACAGGCAATCAGCAGCTGGCAAAATGGCCACGCCGTATCGTTGCGCAAACATGGACGGATCAAACCTTCTATGATGCCAAAATGGTTGAACAAGCCAAACGTTATGCGCAACACAACAATACCGAAAGTAATTTAGAACCTGATATTAAAAATGCCCCAGGTGGTATTCGGGATATCAATCAGATTGGCTGGATTGCCAAACGTCACTTCCGCGTCAATCGTATTTATGATTTGGTGCATTTGGGTTTTATCACTGAATTTGAACTGGGTGTACTGGAAGAAGCTGAAAGTTTTTTATGGGAAATTCGTACCCATTTACATCGTTTAGCCAAACGCGATGAAAACCGTTTATTGTTTGAATATCAACGTGATATCGCTGCAAAATTTGGTTATGTGCGTGAAGAAGGTCAGCCTGTTAATTTTGCTGTTGAACAGTTTATGAAGCGCTACTATCGTACCGCACAGCAAGTTTCAACACTCAATGAAATGCTACTCGCCTATTTCAATGAATCAGTGATTACCCCACGTCTACCTGATTATGAACGCCACATTATTGATATTAATGAACGTTTTAAAATTGTCGATGGAAAATTGGCTGTTCAACATCACAAAGTATTTTCAGAAGAACCTATTGCCATCTTAGAATTATTCTACTTATTGGCAAATCGACCTGAAATTACTGGTATTCGTGCCCGTACCTTGCGTCTGCTGGTGCTTGCTGCAAAACGGATTGATCAACGCTTCCGCGATAATCCAGAACATCAAGCACTGTTTATGTCGATCATTCGTTCACCGCATTTATATGACACCATGGTGGCAATGAAACGCTATGGTGTGTTGGGCAATTACATCCCTGCTTTTGGACAGATTACAGGTTTGATGCAATACGATCTGTTCCATATTTATACCGTCGATGCGCATACCCTGTTATTACTGCGTAATTTAAGTCGCTTTAAAGAGCCTGAGTTTGCTAAAGAATTCCCTGTGGTCAGTTCTGTATTCCAGCGTATTGCCCGCCATGACATCGTGTATATGGCTGCAATTTTCCATGATATTGCCAAAGGTCGTGGTGGTGATCATAGTGAGCTTGGTGCACTGGATGCGATTGAATTCTGCCGTACCCATGGCTTCACCGAGCGTGAGTGCAAACTGGTTGCATGGCTGATCAACAATCACCTATTGATGTCTCTCACTGCACAGAAAAAAGATATTTCTGACCCTGATGAAGTCAAAGACTTTGCTGAAAAAGTCGGTGATATGGAGCATCTCGATTATCTTTACACCCTGACGGTTGCCGACATTAACGCAACCAATCCGAAACTGTGGAATACATGGCGTGCGTCTTTGATGCGTCAGTTGTATACCTACGCACGTGATGTGATTCGTTCAGGCTTGGGTCGTCCGGTTGATTATCAAATGCTGATTGAAGATACCAAATTTGCTGCCAGTGAACTCTTGGTCAATGACTTCTCTCTGGCTGAAGTTGAGAAAGTCTGGCAAGAGCTGGGTGATGAATACTTTGTTAAAGAGTCAGCTAATGAAATTGCTTGGCATACTCAGGCAATTTTACAACACGGCGATAATCCAGAACCATTGGTTTTATTACGGGCGCATCGTAATGCTGCCGATGATGCGGTTCAGATCTTTATCTATACCCGTGATCAACCGAACTTGTTTGCCACTACGGTTGCAGTACTGGATCGTATGAATCTTGATGTTCAAGATGCCCGCATTATCACCGCTTCTACCTCATTCAGCTTAGATACCTACTTGGTACTGGATCGTTTTGGTACATTGTTGACCGACCCTGATCGCGAACGCAAAGTGAAAGCCGCTTTGGTCGATGCATTGAGTCATTCGGATCAATATCCAGGGATCATGCAACGCCGTATTCCACGTCATTTGCGTCATTTTGATGTGCAAAATACTGTCGATATTGTCTTGAACCCGACGCTACAGCAGCATATGGTTGAAATCTCAACCCTCGACCATCCAGGTCTGTTGGCGCGTATTGGTGGTTTGTTCATGTTGCAAGGTTTGGATATCCATTCTGCAAGAATTGCCACGCTGGGCGAACGTGCGGAAGATATTTTCTTTGTCACCAAGAAAAATGGTGTCTTGCTCACCGATGAAGAAGTGAAAACTTTTGCGGAAAGCTTAAAAGCCGCTTTAGATGAAGCATCGAATCAAATTTGTAATCCATCTTAAATTTTATTGTTTGGTAACTGTTTAAATGAACTCTAGCTTGTCGTTATTGCATCCCTATCCTTTTGAAAAGTTAAATCAACTTTTTAAAGATGTGCAACCTGCCAATTTACCGTTGATTCCTTTATCAATTGGTGAACCTAAACATCCTGCACCAGAGTTCGTTAAACAAGCGATTATTGATAATTTTGCTCATCTATCGACCTATCCGAACAGTAAAGGTCTGCCTGAGTTGCGCCAAAGTATTGCACAGTGGCTCAGCAATCGCTTCAAGTTGAATCATATTAGTGCAGAAGATCATATCCTGCCTGTTTCTGGTACACGTGAAGGTATTTTCTCTTTTGTACAAGCTTTGATTAAGCGTGAAGATGCACCGTATGTGGTGATGCCAAATCCGTTTTATCAGATTTATGAAGGTGCAGCCCTGCTTGCAGGTGCAAAACCTTATTTTATTAACTGCACTGAAGAAAATGGTTACCTAGGTGACTTTGATGCAGTTCCAGCAGAAGTCTGGGAAAAAACAGCCTTACTGTTTGTGTGCACGCCAGGTAATCCAACAGGAACAGTTCTATCAAAAGAACAGTTTAAAAAACTGATCGCACTGTCTGATCAATATGGTTTCGTGATTGCATCGGATGAATGTTATTCGGAACTTTGGTTTGATCAAGCGCCAATCGGACTTTTAGAGGTCTGTGCCGAAATGGGACGTGATGATTATAAAAATTGCATCGTGTTCCATTCACTTTCTAAACGTTCAAACTTACCGGGTATGCGTTCTGGTTTTGTTGCAGGTGATGCGGCTTTATTGAAACCTTATTTGCAATACCGTACTTATCACGGTGCTGCAATGCCAGTACAGAATCAATTGGCATCTATTGCAGCGTGGAATGATGAAGCACATGTTGAAGAAAACCGTCAGCAGTATCGTGCCAAATTTGATTTATTCCAGTCTGAACTCGGTCATTTATTGCCTTTACAAAAACCAGATGCAGGTTTTTATTACTGGTTAAAAGTGGATAATGATGAAACTTTTGCCAAAATGCTGATGGAAAAAGCGCATATCAAGGTTTTACCGGGTCGCTATCTATCTCGTGATACAGAACAAGGCAATCCGGGTGAAGGTCATGTGCGCATGGCACTGGTTGCCGATTTGGCCCAGTGTGAAGAAGTGGTCAAACGATTGAAAGCGGTTTTATAAATAGAAAATCCCCGAATATTCGGGGATTTTTTTTAAATCAATATGTTAGAAATCAAAACTTGCACTCAGCATAAAGGTTCGCGGCTGACCAGCATTTAAATAACCAGCATCATCATATCCACCCACTGACCCCCAATAATTTTTATCAAATACATTATTGATTGTTAGATTCAATACTGTTGGAATTTGATTAACTTGGGTTTTATAACTCGCACCCAAATCAATACGAGTCCAATCATTCACTTTTAACGTATTTGCATTATTGGCATAGCTAGAACCTGTATAAATTATGCGACCATTTACAGAAATATCCTGCTCAGTCGGTAATTGCCAATCTGCACCTAAATTGGCTTGAAACTCAGGAACGCCTATCACCTCATTATTATCATATAAGCCATTTTCTGTGTCTTTCTGTTTTGCATCCAACCATGTCACGCCTCCCAATACTTTAAGTGTATCCGTCAACTGACCATAAGTTTGCAATTCAACACCTTGATGTAGATTTTCACCTTGATTGGTAAAGGTATAGGTTTCATTCGCATTTTTAACCAGCATGCCTCGTTGGCGATTGGTATTAAAATAACTTAAGGTTGCCCCAAGCTTTTCATTTTCATACTTTAATCCAAGTTCTTTTTGCTTAGATATATAAGGTGCTAAAGGTTCACCCGTATTGGTAATCACTTTTTCGGTACTCGTTGCCGATGAACCCTGTGCAAGCGCTTCAACATAATTCGCATATATTGCTAATTCAGGCATCAGCTTATAACTTAGCCCCAATGCGGGCGTTACCTTATGATCATCATAAGCAGATTTAATGATTTGAGTATCGTAGTTATAATTTTCTTGTTTGAGTTGCTGATAACGTGCTCCAAGCATGACTGATAAGCGTTCATCAAATGCTTTTAAATTATCACCAATAGCCAAACTTCTTAAACGAGTACGGGCCGTTAGAGTAGGTTGATCTAACTGACCACCGATTAGCGCCGAAGATGAAATAGCAGGTTTATCATATTGTGTTGGTCGATAAATATTTCCAGCAAATGTATTTGCGTAATCCATCGCATAAGCATTACGGCTATTTAGCTGAAAAGCAGAGCCTGATAGTACAAGGTTATGTTCAACAGAACCGGTATTCAACTTTGCACGGACACCGATTTCACCTGTATTGACCATGTCTACACGTGCATTATCAAAACGATATGAGGTACCCTCTCCAGTTGTTGCATTGGTGAGTGTGAAGTTAGCCAAGCTATTGCTTTCTTCCCCATGACGGAAACCATAGGCGGCATAAGCGGTCACTGCATCACTTAAATCATATTCTGCACGATAACTACCAAACACATCTTCTTCATTGGAATAGGTCCACTTTTGCGCATAATTACTCGAAGAATCAATTGGTTTAGGAACGCTACTTACCCCACTCAAAGTAATATTTGGTCGAGTCGCATCTAAACGGTTATTGCTATATCCCATATCACCAGACAAACGTAAACGATCACCGCGATAATCCAAGCCAATCGAAGCTAGTCCTAACGATGCTTTTTCATCATCTATACTGGTATTTCCACCACGATAAGCTGTATTCAGGCGTACCCCGAACTCCTGGTTTTCGCCAAAACGACGAGAGATATCATTCGCAATCTGTCCACCATTAAAATCTGTACCCACGGTAACTCTGTTTAATGGTTCATTACTGGCACGCTTGGGTAATAGATTAATCGCACCACCAATACCACCACTACTTGGTGTAGCACCATTTAAAAATGCAGACGCCCCTTTTAACAACTCAACGCGTTCAAACAATTCTGTAGGGATATATTGACGTGGTAGAATCGAGTACAAACCGTTATAAGCAATATCATCAGAACCTAAAATAAAACCGCGAATATAATAAGATTCCTGAAAATTACCAAACCCTCTCGCAACTCGCACACTTGGATCTGCCTGTAAAACATCTCCTACACTTTTGGCTTGTTTGGATTGAATAAATTCATTGGTATAACTGGTCAGATTAAAGGGCGTATCTAAGTTTTTTTGATTGCCAAAGATCCCGACCCTACCACCGCTGGCAACTTGTCCACCTGCAAAAGCTTCCATTAGACCATCAGCCGAAGCATCTGCACTTGCAGTAATACGAATGGTATTTAATGTCACTGCTGTATCCGCTTGAGCACTTTGTTGTGCTTCATCTGCAAAAACAGCCGTTGTCCCCATTGAAGCACATGCCATCATCAGCACTAATGGTTTAAGTTGTCTACCCATGATCTTTATCAGCCGACTTAAAAAACCGCATAATAAATGAGAATTGATACGTTTTACACTATTTTTTACCTATATGCGCCACTGTACAATTTTATGATTTTTAAAACCCGAACCCTATTAAAATTAACATCATGAATTCAATAATGATAAATTTAAAGCTATATAAATAGGCAGAATGGAACATTTATTTTAAATTTGCCCAATAAATAGGATTGCTGCGATGAGCATCATCAGTCCGCCCGAAATACGACTGACTGCTTTTACTGCACGTGGTCTGCTTCTAAGCAATTTCTTGGCTGCTATACCAACCAACATATACACCACAGCACAACTGATTAAATGAATGAGCCCTAGCAAAATAATTTGTACGGTTGGTGAAAATGCCATTTGTGGGTGAATAAACGGTGGCAACAAGGCAAAAAATAACAGCAATACTTTCGGGTTTAAGCCACTAATCCCCACACCTTTAATCAACCATGAACCTGCTGAATCAAGCGATTGCGTTGTATCGGTCTCAGTTGAAATGGTCGCTGGATGTATAAATAGATTGATGCCCATCCATAACAAATAACAAGCGCCCATGATTGTCATCGCTGTGAGTAAAATTGGATAGTGTTGCACCAAAGCGCCCACACCAGCTGCAACACATAAGATCGCCATGAAATGCCCAAGCACCAAGCCAGTGACGGCATTCAGTATAAATTTACCTTTGATGCCTGCAAGAATGGCATAAGCCCAATCGGCGCCAGGCGTTAATACGAATAAGATCGAAACGCACCAAAAAGCAAAAATGACACTGAGTTCCATAAGCAAAGCCCTTCCCACATCGACAATACGACCTTTGATCGTTTTCTTTTTCACCATTTGGTGAAGATTGTTGAGAAAGGATATGCTTTAATGGTGAAAATGTTATTCCAAATGCTTCTATATCTTCAAAGCCCCAAGGGAGATTCTTCTAAATGGATCGCATTGATAAGAAAATTATTGCTGAACTACAAGCAAATGGGCGACTATCTATCACAGAACTGGCGGAAAGAATTGGTTTAAGCCTGTCGCCTTGCCATCGTCGTGTTAAAGCATTAGAAGAAAGTGGTGTGATCAAAGGCTATCACGCTGATCTAGAAGCCTCAAAAATCGGCCTTAATTTCTCGGCGATCATCTTTGTCACCTTAAAAGATGGGGATAAAAAAGCGCTTTCTAGCTTTGAAGAAAAAGTCATTGAAATTGCCAATGTGATTCAGGCACAACGATTATTTGGAAATCCAGATTATCTACTACACGTCGTTGCTAAAGACTTGGCCAGTTTTCAGAAACTCTATGACGACAGCCTGTCTGCCTTGCCCAATGTACAGCGTCTAACTTCAACCATTGTCATGAAAAATGTAGTCTCAAATCGTTTACTGCCTCTTTAAGCAATAATTATCATTTTGGGTAGAATAAAAAGTGCGGAATTGAAACAATTCACACTTTTCCTAAGCTTAAAAGTAATAAACATAAGCGACTTTATTAATTTTTTTATCTGTCTATGGGCTATTGACCAACTGTAGAAATCTTCGTCTATACTTAGCCATCAAAACTTGATGACTATGGAAAGATGACTTCTCAAACTCCCAAGAAAATAAAGAAAAAGGGTTGGCTCATTTTAGCAATTGCGGTTGTACTTTTAATTATTGCAGTTGTAATTTGGCAGACTGGAACTGCTAAAAAATCAGTGAATCCTGAAAAAGCTAAAAATGCAGATACCACCGAACAAAAAGCCGCTTTAACCGTCACAATTGTTCAGCCCCAACAACAAAATTGGGAGCAAACCTTTACTGCCAATGGCAACATTGCGGCATGGCAGGAAGTGGTGATTGGCAGCGAACTCTCAGGCCAGCGTCTTACCCGTGTGAATGTCAATGTCGGCGATGAAGTTCGTCGTGGTCAGGTCTTAGCTGAAATTAATAGCGAAACCATCCGTGCCGATTTGGCAGCAGCCAAAGCCAGTTATGCAGAAGCTCAAGCAGTATTGGCAGATGCGATTACCAACAATAAACGTATCCAGCAACTGAAAAATACAGGCGCAATTTCAGCGCAAGAGTCTACTCAGTATCAAACCTCTCAAGCAACAGCTCAAGCGCGTCTAGATGCAGCCAAAGCACAAATTGAAAGTAATCAATTACGCTTAGCACAGACTCAAGTGGTTTCACCTGACAATGGCGTCATTTCAGCCCGTACAGCAACGGTCGGATCTCTTGCACAAACAGGCCAAGAGCTGTTCCGCCTGATTCGTGATCATCGTTTAGAATGGCGTGCCGAAGTGACCACATCGGATTTATACAAGCTTAAACAAGGCATGACCGCACATATTGTTTCACCTGACCCTGCGCAACCTGCTGTAACAGGTAAAGTCAGAATGATTGCACCTGTGATTGATCCACAAACCCGCTATGGCTTGGTTTATGTGGATATTCCAACCACACAGGCTGTGCGTATGGGCATGTTTGTTAAAGGTGAATTTGATTTAGGTCAGAAACTCGCATTGACGGTTCCGCAAACAGCCCTACTATTACGTGATGGTTTTTCATATGTCTTTATTGTCAATGACAAGAATCGTGTCACCCAGCAGAAAGTCACTGTTGGTCGCCGTTTGGGAGATCGCGTCGAACTCTTGAATTTACCCGCCAATGTAAAAGTGGTTTCTTCGGGTACAGGTTTCTTAGCTGATGGAGATCTGGTGAGTATCGCCAAAGACATTCCAGAGACACCACTTAGCAAACAACTTGTGACCACACAGGAGAAATGATATGAATTTCTCCGCTTGGTCAATCCGAAACCCAATTCCCGGTATTCTGTTATTTATTATGCTGGGTTTGGCAGGATTGCTCTGTTTTAAATGGATGAAGATCCAGCAGTTCCCTGACATTGAACTACCCATGGTCACTGTCACAGCGGCATTACCCGGGGCTGCACCACCTCAGCTTGAAACCGAAGTCGCGCGTAAGATTGAAAACTCGATTGCAACTCTGCAAGGTTTGAGAAATCAGTACACTAACATTCAAGATGGTGTTGTCACTGTCACAGCGGAGTTTCAATTAGAAAAACCTCTACAAGAAGCTGTGGATGATGTACGCAATGCGGTGTCACAAGTTCGTTCTGACCTACCTGCCGATCTACGAGATCCGATTGTCAGTAAGATCAATCTTTCAGGTTCTCCAATCCTGACCTACACCATTCAATCGCCAAAGATGGATGAAGAAGCACTGTCATGGTTCGTAGACTATGATATCGCCCGCGCGATGTTGCAGGTTAAAGGCGTTGGTGCGGTTGCTCGCGTTGGTGGCGTCACACGTCAGGTTGAAGTCGAACTTGATCCTGAAAAACTATTGGCGCTGAATGCAACTGCAACCGACATTACCCGTCAACTACGTTTGATTCAGCAAGATGCTTCTGGCGGTCAAACCAAAATCGGTGGCAGTGAACAATCCATCCGCACCATTGCGACGGTAAAAACAGCTGATGAAATTGGTGCAATGGATATTGCCCTCAGTGATGGTCGACATATTCGTTTGGATCAGGTTGCAACTGTTCGTGATGGTATGGCTGAACGGCGTTCCGCGGCACTATTGAATGGTCAACCTGTGATTGGCTTCGAAATCACGCGAAGTAAAGGTGCCAGTGAAGTCGATGTAGAAAAAGGTGTCGTCATCGCATTAGATAAACTTAAAGCCGCACATCCCGATATTAAAATCAACGAAGCCTTTAACTTTGTAAAGCCAGTCGAAGATAACTATGAGGGCTCGATGTCACTGTTGTATGAAGGTGCAATATTAGCGATCTTGGTGGTGTGGCTATTTTTACGTGACTGGCGTGCCACCATTATTGCTGCAACTGCCCTACCATTATCAATTTTACCTGCCTTAATTGGCATGTATTTCTTTGGCTTTACCCTCAATACCGTTACGCTTTTAGCCATGTCATTGGTGGTGGGTATTCTGGTCGATGATGCCATCGTTGAGATTGAAAATATCATACGGCATTTACGCATGGGGAAAACACCCTATGAGGCGGCCATGGAAGCAGCCGATGAAATTGGTCTGGCCGTAATTGCCACCACCTTCACATTGATTGCCGTATTCCTACCCACTGCGTTTATGAGTGGTATCGCAGGTAAATTCTTTGTTCAGTTTGGTTGGACAGCGGCTCTTGCAATCTTTGCCTCACTGCTTGTTGCGCGTTTACTCACCCCAATGATGTCCGCCTATATTCTGAAACCATGGGTCGGTAAAGTTGAACAACAGGATGAATCAGCAACAGTACAAACAGCTACTGATCAAGGCACAAGCAGTCTGACCAAAGACCGTGCTAAAGACGGCAAAGTTATGCGTGGCTACATGCGTTTGGTGACATGGTGTCTCAATCATCGCTGGATCACTTTAGCTGGTGCAATTGCCTTTTTTATCTGTTCAGTCATGCTAATTCCATTGCTACCTACAGGTTTTGTCCCACCACCCGATACAGGACAAACGCAAGTTCGTTTGGAGCTTACCCCGGGTTCACAGTTTGGAGATACACTTAAGACTGCCGAATATGCACGTACGCTGATTAAAGATCATCCTGAAATTAAAAGTATCTATACCACGATTGGTGGCGGTGCTGCGGGAACAGATCCTTTTGCAGGTGGTGCATCAAGCGAACCGCGCAAAGCAACGCTCACGATTCAAACCACGGAACGCTCTGATCGTAGTGCCAGCTTACAAGACATCGAAGATCAACTACGCCAACGCCTTGCCCCACTTCCGGGTGCACGCATTCAAGTTGGTTTAGCGGGTAACAACAGTCAATACCAACTGGCTTTATCAGGTGATGATCCAGAAGCATTGATGGCAACGGCACGTAGCCTAGAACGCGAATTACGTACCATTCCGAATGTAGGCAGTATCACCTCGAGTGCAGCCTTGATCCGTCCTGAGTTAGTGATTCGCCCTGATTTTGCCAAAGCGGCTGATTTAGGTGTGACCACTTACGATATTGCTGAGACTTTACGAATCGCGACTGCGGGTGATTTTGATCAAAACCTTGCGAAATTGAACTTATCTCAACGGCAAGTGCCTGTCGTGATTAAACTTCCACTGGCTGCCCGTCAAGATCAGGAACTCATGAAACGCTTGATGGTGAAAGGTAGTCGAGGTCCTGTGATGCTCGGTACCATTGCAGACGTCAATATCGAAAGTGGTCCATCACAAATTGACCGTTTCAACCGTTTACGTAACATTAACTTCAATATTGAATTGAATAATCAACCGTTGGGAGATATTGCTGCCAAAGTTGATCAACTACCAACCATGAAGAATTTACCACCTACGGTGAAGCGTACCAATATTGGTGATGCTGAAGTGATGCAGGAATTGTTCTCTAGTTTTGGTTTAGCAATGCTCACAGGTGTACTGTGTATCTACGTTGTGTTGGTATTGTTATTTAAAGATTTTTTACAGCCAATTACCATTCTGGTGGCCTTACCTTTATCCCTCGGTGGTGCATTCGTGATGCTGCTTTTAGCTAAAAGCAGTTTCTCAATGCCAAGTTTGATTGGTCTGATTATGCTGATGGGGATTGCCAGTAAGAACTCGATTCTACTGGTCGATTACGCGATTATCGCAAGGAATGAAAAGCATTATTCACGATTCAATGCTCTACTCGATGCCTGCCATAAACGAGCACGTCCAATCATTATGACTACGCTGGCCATGGGTGCTGGGATGTTACCAATTGCACTCGGGATTGGTACTGATCCAAGTTTCCGTGCACCAATGGCAATCTCGGTCATTGGTGGCTTGATTACCAGTACCTTCTTATCCTTATTGGTGATTCCTGTGGTGTACACCTTTATCGATGATATTAATCGCAAGATCCATAGCTTTAGGAAGTCACCACATCAACCTATTGAACCCACTCAATAAGCTTGCATAAAAAAGACGGTCATTTGACCGTCTTTTTATTTAATACATGATCAGTACCAGCATAAATAACAAAAAACTGAGTCCTGCTAAATAATATAAATGGCGCAGATGCCGATTTAACCACGACAGGTAAATACTTGAACCGATCAATTGAACAATAGCGAGATTCCAGATCAACACTAACCCAACCATCCAAAGACATAGTAAAGTATTTTGAACAAAATTATATTGCGGATAAATCAAGATGACCAACACGCTATAGAACAACAAATTCTTCGGGTTCAACAAACTGGAAAGTAATCCCGAGAGAAACGCTTTGAGGTAAGCATTCTTGTTCGGTTGATGAACACGTTTCTCAGCAAGGTCATTGACCCTCTGTGCTGATTGAGCCAAACGGAAACATTGAATCGCCAAATATGCAAAATAAACAACACCCAACCACTTCATGAGGATGAATAATTCGGTATTCACCTGACCAATGATAAATAGACTCAAATAAATGCTGATCAGTATGATGGCATTCCCCAATGCAATGCCTGCACAGGTGAATCTCGCGGCCTTTTTCTGGCTCTCTAACAAAGTTTTTAAAATTAAAAAGAAATCTGCGCCAGGTGTCAGTAATGCAATAAAGTGCGCGATGGCGATGGTCAGAAAAAGCTGCATAGATGCTCTCCAAATGAATCGGAGTCAGCTTAGAAAAGTACGGTGCTTTGTTCTTGTATAAAATTGCGTGGGCTAAGATTTCTTATAATATTGCTTGGGTGTTATGCCTGTATGTTGCTTAAAAACGCGATGAAAATGACTTTGATCGCTAAAATCGAGTTCGTATGCCAATCGTGCTAAATCACCATCAGGTTCTCTTAAACGCTGCCGAGCTTGGTTGACCTTATAGTTCAACTGATAAGCATGTGGGGTTAATCCAAAGTAATGTTTAAATAATCGTATTAACGCATAACGACTCATATTCATCTTTTCGGAAAGCTCGTACAAAGACAGATTCTCAATATTGCCTTCAAGGCATTCCAATAAGTCGGGAAGATGCTTCTGAAAATAATGAGAAGAATGGATCTTTTCCCAATGGAAGCTCGGTATTAGAATCTCTGTTAAGGTTTGAATTAAACACTGTTCTTTTTCGAATACTGAAATCTGCTCGTTAAATAGTCGCCGATTCAATGTTGTAAATGCGTCGTAGGCTTTTACATCATCAACAATAGTTGGTCTTAATTGAGGGAGATATATTGTTTGTCTATCAGTTTCTAAAGCAATATCTTGGTGCAGTTCTTCAATCAAGGTCGCTAACCAAGCAGCATCCAAATGCATCATCTGGTAACTCCATGCCTGATCAGGTAAAGGATTACAAGAATGTTCTACATGCGATGGAATAACCACCAAACTCTCTGCTTGAATGACTTGCTCTTGTGCAAAAGTACTTGAAAAGCGGCTCTTTCCAATATCAACAGCACCGATTGAAAAAGTAGGATGGCTATGGGATTTATAGCAGATTCGACTTTGACATGCCTTACGTGTTTCAACATAAGGCATATCTGGATCACTCCAAAATTCAACTGTTGAGTCCAAAATAATTTAAACCTCAACCTATGCTTATCATTCTTTATTTTGCCAAAGCTTTTTCAATATCAGCTTCCAAAGCCTCTGGCTTGGTCGTTGGCGCATAACGCTCCAAAACTTCCCCATTACGCCCCACCAAGAACTTAGTAAAGTTCCATTTGATGTTACGACTACCTAGAAGCCCTTTTGCTTCACGAGTTAAATAGCGGAAAATCACGTGGGCTTCTGGCCCTTTAACATCCACCTTGGCAAACATAGGAAAACTGACCCCATAATTGCGCTGGCAAAAAGTCCCAATCTCTTTATTCGTACCTGGATCTTGTCCTCCAAATTGATTACATGGAAAACCTAAAACTTCTAATCCTTGAGCATTATATTTTTCATAAAGTTTCTCAAGTCCTGCAAATTGTGGAGTAAAGCCACACTTACTTGCAGTATTTACAATCAGCATGACCTTGCCTTTATAATCAGCGAGCGCTTTTGTTTCTCCCTCTAACAATTCAGCTTCAAACTGATAAATGTTACTCATGGATAAGTTTCCTCGTCATTCTTTTCTTCTGTTTTAAGTTGTAATGATGCCGAATTCACGCAGTAACGCAGTCCTGTCGGCTGTGGACCATCCTCAAACACATGGCCCAAATGTGCATCGCAATCATGGCAGACAATTTCCGTTCTGACCATACCATGCGACAAATCTTCATGTTCTTCTATAGCCACACCATCAATCGGCCTAAAAAAACTTGGCCAACCACAGCCACTATCATATTTCGTTTCAGAAGAAAATAATTCCGCACCGCAACAACGACAAACATACGTGCCATGCTGCTTATTGTTCCAATATTGTCCTGTAAATGCGGGTTCTGTGCCCTTTTGACGAGTTATGCGGTATTCTTCAGGTGATAATTCTCTTTGCCATTCCCGGTCTGTTTTATTCACTTTTCCCATAACCTGCACCTTTTATTCTGATGTTAGAACTATCTTAATGATCAGGTTTTATATTTACGCCATTCGAAAAAAAAACTCTAGTCTCAGATCGTACAATTTAGTGAAATTTAAGCATTTAAATCAAAAATAGCAAAAAGAAAGCAAATAAAATTTATTCGGTAAGCAAATTTTAACAATATTGTCTTTTGCGTAAGCAAATATGGTGTTATTCTAATTTCGCACGGTTGTATAGGACAAAAAATGTCTCAGAAAAAAAGTGTGGTTTTCCAAAACTTATTACCAACCATCAGACAATATCAACAATCAGGTTTCACCCATGAAAAAATTGTTGAATTGCTGAGAGATCAACACGATCTAAATTTGGTAAGTGTTGAAACCTTTAAAAGTTATTTATACCGATATGCAAAAGTGAATCCAGCTATGTCAAAAAATACTGTTGTTCCCCAGTCTACCCAATCAAGCCGAGAAATTAAAAAATCATCTAAGCTTGAGCATGTTTGTTATGACATTCGTGGACCAGTATTACGCGCCGCCAACGAAATGGAGGAGCAAGGACATAAGATCATCAAACTGAATATCGGCAACCCTGCACCTTTTGGTTTTGAAGCCCCACAAGAAATTATTAATGACGTTGCTTTAAACCTTCCAAATGCAATTGGTTATACTGATTCGAAAGGGATTTTCCCTGCGCGTAAAGCCATTTGCCAGTACTACCAGCAAAAAGGCATTTTTGATATGCATGTCAATGATGTGTATGTCGGTAATGGTGTTTCTGAACTGATCGTGATGGCGATGCAAGGCCTACTTGATGACGGCGATGAAATGCTGGTGCCTATGCCTGATTATCCATTATGGACAGCAGCAGTGAATCTTTCGGGTGGTACAGCAATTCACTATAAGTGTGATTCTGAAAACTACTGGTATCCTGACATTGCAGATATGGAAAGCAAAATCACACCGAATACACGCGGCATTGTGATTATCAATCCAAACAATCCGACAGGTTCAGTCTATCCTCGTCATGTATTAGAGCAAATTGTGGCTTTGGCGAAAAAACATGACCTGATTTTATTTGCTGATGAAATTTACGACAAAATTGTTTACGATGGGATTGAGCATGTAGCTGTTGCAGCATTGGCTGGCGATCAGCTATGTATTTCTTTCAATGGCTTATCAAAAGCGTACCGTATTGCAGGTTATCGCGCGGGTTGGATGGCGATTACAGGCGATAAAGCGCGTGCAGCAGATTATATCGAAGGCTTAGATATGCTGGCTTCAATGCGCTTATGTGCCAACCACCAAGCGCAATATGCAATTCAAACCGCGTTAGGCGGTTATCAGTCGATTAATGATTTGATTCGTCCAGGTGGTCGTTTGTACGAACAGCGCAATATCGCTTGGGAAATGCTGAATGAAATCCCTGGGGTAAGTTGTGTTAAACCAGATGGCGCAATGTACTGTTTCCCTAAACTTGATCCGACAGTTTATCCAATCGAAGATGATGAAAAACTGATGCTGGATCTATTAAAAGCTGAGAAAGTCTTGTTGGTCCAAGGCACAGGCTTTAACTGGCCAACACCTGATCATTTTCGTGTGGTGTTCTTGCCTGCTGAAAATGAACTGCGTGAAGCGATCAATCGCTTGAGTCGCTTCTTAGCAAAAATGCGTTAATAAAAAAGCCCCCATTAATTTATGGGGGCTTTTTTATTTAAGAATCCGAATCCTGCAACTCATCCCATTGTGTTTCGTATTCTTTTGCTTTCTTTAAATTTTTAGCTAAGCCAAAACCACCTTTTTCGTATATACGTGCTAAATCCAGCAGAGCTTCGTCCTCACCTTGCACCACTGCCAATTCATAAAATTCCGCTGCCTTTTTATAGTTTTTAGCAACCCCCTTAGCCTCCTCATACACATAGGCAATATTTGAAGAACCTAAACCATTACCTGCACCCGAAGCCAGACTGAATAAACGCAACGCTTCTTTATAATCTTGCTTTAACCCAGCCTTGCCTTCTAAGTAAAAAATACCCAAATTATTGATTGCAGAAGATTCATCTTGTTTTGCAGCTAACTGGTAATAATGCAGTGCTTTTTTCAAATCCTGAGGTACACCTTCACCACCATCATTATATAAATGTCCCAGTTCTGCTTGTGCCATATCCAAACCAGCATCGGCTGACTTGCTCATCCACTCCAGTCCTTTTGGGGTATTTACCTTCACACCATCATCACCATAAAGATATAAATAACCTAAATAGTATTGCGCATAGAGTTGTCCTTTTTGCGCGGCTTGGGTATACCACTTTAAAGCTGTTGGATTATCTTCTTCTATACCTTCACCGTAGTCATACATATAGCCAACCGAGAAAATCGCATCGGCATTGCCTTTAGCAGCTGCTTTTTTAAACCATTCCAAGGCCTTAGCAAAATCTTGATCAACCTCATTTCCATAATAATAAGCATCGCCTAAATTATTCTGTGCAGTGGCATCCCCCGTTTTTGCTTGTTGTACAAGTTCTTGACTAAAAGACACATCTTCTGCATGACTAAAGGTAAATAGACTACTAGTTAATAATATTGAAAGTACGATGTTTTTTAGTTTCATTATTTCGCTCACATTGCTACATTTTTATTCGATTACATTCTAGCTGCAAAACACCTTATGTAAACTAAAATTTATATTGATTGAAAAATCAAAGACTAATTTTTAATATTTTATAAAAATAACAAAGCAAAGACACGGTTTGCCAAAATATTAAGCATGTCATTTTCGGTTTGCATGCTAAACTATGCGTTGCTTTGAAAAAGGATAGTCCTTCTATGCGGTTTGTTCATCTCGGTATCCACACAGAATTCTCGATTACGGAATCGATTGTTCGCATACCTGATTTGGTCAAAGCTGCCGTTAAAGAAGAAATGCCAGCATTGGCACTCACAGATTTATCGAATCTGCATGCCGCAGTCAAGTTTTATGAGGCATGTTTAAAAAAAGGTATTAAACCGATTCTGGGCAGCGTCATTCGACTGAATGATGCAGAGCACCGCACAACCTTATTAGCGATGAGCAGCAAAGGTTGGCGAAACCTGACTGAAATCGTGTCTCGCGGTTTTATTGAAGGCCAGCAACTCAGTCTCCCATGCGTACAAAAAGAATGGGTACTTGAACAAGCTGAAGATCTGATTGTCTTACTGGGCCAACACAGTGATGTTGGTAAAATGCTCTGTTCTTCCAATCCACAAAAAGCTGAACCTTTATTAGAAGCGTGGATTGAAAAGTTTGGAAATCGTGTCTATTTGGCGTTTACACGGACTGAACGTGCTGGTGAAGAAGATTTCATTCAGCAAGCAGTAAAACTCGCAGCAAAATATCAAATTGGTGTTGTTGCGCATAATGATGTTCATTTTGTTGAACAAGATGATTTTGAAGCACATGAGGCACGTGTTTGTATCGCCGATGGTTATGTGCTTGGGGATGACAAACGTCCTAAGAATTATACACCTGAACAATATTTCAAAACTGGCGAGCAAATGTCTGAACTTTTCTCAGACATTCCGAGTGCCATAGAAAATAGCTACCATATCGCAAAGCGTTGTAATGTCAAATTACAACTCGGCACTTATTTCTTACCTGACTTCCCTATTCCCGATGGCTATACCATCGACACCTATTTTGAACATTTGTCTCGTACAGGTTTAGAGGAACGTTTAAATCATCTTTATCCAATTGCTGCACGTGATGAAGATTGGGCAGAAATTCGTAAACCTTATGATGAACGAATCAAATACGAAGTTGATATCATTCTCAAGATGGGATTCCCTGGCTACTTCCTGATCGTCATGGACTTTATTCAGTGGGCCAAAAATAATGGCGTACCTGTTGGTCCTGGTCGTGGTTCGGGTGCTGGTTCACTGGTTGCCTACAGTTTAAAAATTACCGATCTTGACCCATTACGTTATGATCTACTATTTGAACGTTTCTTAAACCCAGAACGTGTTTCGATGCCCGATTTCGACGTCGATTTCTGTATCGCAGGTCGTGACCGTGTCATTGAATATGTAGCTCAAAATTATGGCCGCCAAGCGGTATCACAGATTGCAACTTTCGGTACCATGGCTGCGAAAGGTGCGATTCGAGATGTAGCACGTGTCCTAGGTAAGTCTTATGGTCTTGCTGACCGTATCTCAAAAATGGTTCCAACCAAACCGCTTGGTGTCGATTTAGCGACTGCAATTGATATGGAACCTCAGCTTAAAGATATCGTCACCAATCCATCCAACCCTGACAATGATGATGCTGCTGAAATCTGGGAAATGGCACTCAAACTTGAAGGTATTACCCGTAATACAGGTAAACATGCGGGTGGTGTCGTTATTGCGCCAGGTAAAATTACCGATTACTCTGCAGTATTGTGTGATGCAGATGGCACTAACCGTGTCGCGCAATACGATAAAGATGACGTAGAAGCAGCAGGTCTGGTTAAGTTTGACTTCTTGGGTTTACGTAACCTGACCGTGATTGAAGATGCGGTTCAAAATATTAATAAAAGAATCAAGGCTGAAATACCACTTAATATTGCCGATGTCCCACTGGATGACAAAGATGCCTATCTGGTCTTTGCCAATGCAAATACCACAGCGGTATTCCAGTTTGAATCCGTCGGCATGAAAAAAATGCTTAAGGAAGCAAGACCAAGCAAATTTGAAGAAATTATTGCTTTCGTATCCTTATATCGACCAGGTCCTATGGATCTTATTCCTGACTTTATCCACCGTATGCATGGTGGTGAGTTTGAATATCTACATCCTTTATTGGAAGGTGTGTTAGAACCGACCTACGGGATTATGGTTTACCAAGAACAGGTAATGCAGGCTGCACAGTTCTGTGCAGGTTATACCCTTGGCGGCGCGGATTTACTTCGTCGAGCTATGGGTAAAAAGAAACCTGAAGAAATGGTGAAACAACGCCAAATCTTTATTGAAGGTGCATCGAAAAAAGATATTGATGAAGCAACTGCTAACCATATTTTCGACTATATGGAAAAATTCGCAGGTTATGGTTTTAACAAATCACATGCCGCTGCCTATGCCCTAGTTGCCTATCATACGGCTTGGTTAAAAGCACATTACCCTGCTGAGTTTATGGCGGCCGTTTTATCATCGGAAATGCAGAATACGGACAGTATCGTATTCTTGATTGACGACTGCCGTAATAACAAGTTAGAAGTACTGCCACCTTCGGTCAACATGTCTTTATATCACTTCCATGCCAGTGACGAACAAACCATTGTCTACGGCTTAGGTGCAATTAAAGGTGTTGGTGAACAGGCGATGCAATCGGTCATCGATTCACGAATTAATGAAGGCCCATATAAAGATCTATTTGATTTCTGTCATCGTATTGATCTGAAAAAAATCAATAAGCGTACCTTAGAAGCTTTGATTCGTGCAGGTGCGCTGGATTGTCTTGGTATTGAACGCTCAAGTTTAATGGCTCAATTACCTGAAGCAGTCCAAGCAGCTGATCAAGCTCGAAGTAATCGTGAAACAGGTATCATGGACTTGTTTGGTGAAGTTGAAGAAGTTCAGCGTAAACCTGCCAAGCCTGTAAAACCATGGGCAGATGAAGTTCGCCTCAAAGGTGAAAAAGACACACTTGGCTTGTATCTCACAGGTCACCCAATTGATGTTTACCGCCCTGAATTAAAATCATTCATTTCTGCCAAACTGAATGAACTCACTCCGACACGTCGTGGTGTAACTACGGTTTTTGCAGGTCTGGTGGTTGATATTGCCAACTTCCCGAACCGTATCATGATCACACTCGATGATGGTACAGCACGTGTTGAAATTAGCTGTAACCATGAGCGTTTCCAACGCTATAAAGATATTGTTCGTTTAGAACAGGTTGTGGTGATTGAGGGTGAAGTTTACGAGCGTGAAGGCTTTGATCGCCCGATGGCACGATTAAGTAAAGCTTTTAATTTGAATGAAATTCGCCAAAAACGAGCGCAAAGCATTCAAATTCGCCTCCCTCAAGATTTGATGACCAAATCTTTAGCCAAGGATCTACAGGCGATCCTATTACCTTATTGTAATATCGATATGTGTCAGCATATTGGTCTGCAAATCCTGCTTGAACAAAGCTTCGCAACTGCTGAATTACATTTAGGTGCACAATGGAAAGTTGTGCCATTAGATGAATTACTTGGAAAATTACGCGATTATTTTGGCAAAGAAACCATTTTCATCGAATACCAAGTGAAATCGAAGGCTGCAAAAGCAGCTGAGGCACCTAAAGTTGCAACGGTAGCTCCTCCACCAGACAATATGTCAATGGATGAAGCACTGGATCTTTATCAAGCTGAAGTCTCTCAATACTCTTAATTTTGGATAATATATGAACCTGTTTGACTCAAACAATGTGTCCAAACATTTGGATCATGTGCGTATTGTTATGGTCAATACCACCCTACCAGCCAATATTGGTAGTGCCTTACGCGCAATGAAAACCATGGGTTTATCAAAACTTGTACTCGTCGCACCTAAGACCTATCCACATCCGGATATTGATGCACTGGCAGCAGGTGCGCAAGATTTAATTGAACAAATTGAAATTGTTGAAACTTTGGAACAAGCGATTCAAGATTGTCATATGGTGTTTGGGACCAGTGCACGTAGTCGTACGATTCCATGGCCATTGCTAGATGTTCGACCCGCTGCAAAAGAAGCATTAGATGCTGCAACCAAACAACAAAATATTGCAATTGTGTTTGGGCGTGAAGATCGTGGACTTACCAATGAAGAATTAGCCCTAGCCAATTATCACTTAACCATTCCAGTAAACCCTGAATATGGCGTACTCAATGTTGCGCAAGCGATTCAAGTGGTCTGCTATGAATTAAGAATGGCTGCGCTTGAACAAAACACTCAGGTTCAAGACAAGCCAGATGACCACATGCAACTGAAGCAACAACAAAGCATGGAATGGGATGAACCATTGGTTACACAACAACAAATGGAACAGTTTTATCCTCATTTAGAAAAAATGTTGACTGAAATTGAGTTTTTAGATCCAAATAATCCCCGTTTACTCCCATTACGCTTGCGTCGTCTATTCGGAAGGATACAATTAGATCGTATGGAGTATCATTTATTACGTGGAATATTTAGCCGCGTACAGGCATTAGCCCAAGGTTCATGGAAAAAGACTAATACGGAGGATCATAATCATGATTAAACAGCTAAAAGAAGATATCGAAGCTGTATTTGCGCGTGATCCTGCGGCTCGCAATACATTAGAAGTCCTGACCACCTATCCAGGTATCCATGCACTGATTATGCATCGCATGGCACATGAGCTTTGGAAAAAAGAATACAAAGGCACTGCCCGCCTACTTTCTTCTTTTAGCCGCTTTGCAACGGGTATTGAGATTCATCCTGGTGCAAAAATTGGTAAGCGATTTTTTATCGATCACGGCATGGGTGTGGTGATTGGTGAAACAGCTGAGATCGGTGATGATGTAACGCTTTATCATAGTGTCACCTTAGGTGGAACCACATGGAATAAAGGCAAACGTCATCCAACACTTGAAGATGGCGTTGTTGTTGGTGCTGGTGCAAAAATCTTGGGACCGTTTACAGTACATAAAGGTGCCAAAGTCGGCTCAAATGCAGTTGTAACCAAAGAAGTACCTGCTGGTGTAACTGCTGTTGGTAACCCTGCCCGCTATATTTTCAAAGACAAAAGTCAAATCGAACAAGACGAAGTCAGTCGCCGTGACTATGCAGAAAGTATTGGTTTCGAACCTTATGCGACAACACAGGATCAGTCAGATCCTATTTTAGAAGGCATTCGTGTTTTACTTGATCGCATGCAAAAGAACGAAAAACGCATGAACGTACTTTGCCAACGTTTGTCTGAACTTGACCCAAGCTTTACCTCACAGAGTTCAAAAACTCAACCGTTGAGTAAAGAAGAACTCAAAATTATTGAAGAAGTTAGACGTGAGTGCGAAGCACAGAACAAAACTTCAGCAACATAATTCAATATATAAGAAATGTAACAAGCTTATCATTGCAAGTTGGTTTTGCTTTTCCTAGACTGTTGAAACCAACGATCTACTTCTCATTTAACTAGAATTAATGGATGTAAAGCATGAATTTTAAGCCTTTGGCATTACTTGTACTTTCAACTTCTTTTTTGACGGCCTGTGGCATCGCCCCAGCAAAAAAAGATAAGGTTGCTGAACCATTTGTGTTCAAGGAACCAGATCCAACCCCAGCTTTCTATGCTTTAAATCCAATCAAGTATGATGCACCACCAAGTTTTGAAGTTGCGATTAAAGATGCAACTGCTCAACCTGTAACAAAGATGGTAGTGTCATTACAAAGTGATCCTTCAAAATCTACAACGCTTGATGTCAACAAACTTATTATTCCAACAATCGACAGCAAACAACGCAGCATGAAATATGCAGTTCTAGCTGGCGACAATGAAGTTGATGTGACTGAAATCGACGATTTCTTACAATTGGTTGAAGGTAAAGCACGTCACTATCCACCTCGTTTCTCTGAGCGTCAAGAACGTAAAGGCTATGAAGTGAAGTTGAAAGAAACGACACAAAAATTAGATGCTTTAGCTGAAAAGCCAAATGCTTCACTTGACGTATTAACACGTGCTTTCAAAGCGAGTGTAATGGCACGTAATCTCGACTTGGGTACCTCATATACTTCAAAATCGTTGACTTATGCTCAACGTATTCTTGCGATCAACCCAAGTGATGCAGAAACTAATTTCTGGTTTGGTTTTGGTTTATCTGAAGGTGGCGGTCAGCGTGAAGCGATTCCATATTTAGATAAAGCCATGAAAGGTGGTGTACAAGAAGCTTATCTTTCTGCTGCAAATAACTACCTTTGGTTAGAGCAAAAGAAAAATGCGATTCAAACCTTAAAGAACTATAAAGTGAGCTATCCAGATGAAGCGGAAGTCACTGATCGCTTAATCAAAGAAGTTGAAACTGGAAAACGCTGGAATATGTGGCAAGTTTTAAACTAATTGTTTGCAAATTTTGCTCTAAAAAATAGACTGTCGTGTACAGTCTATTTTTTTATCAGTCATTGAAAAAACATTCTATTTTCGTATTATAGCTACAATCTTCCAGCGAACTTGCTGACATATCATGCTAGCATTTACACCCAATAAGCGTTTATTTTTTATCTCTCTCCTAAGCACTGTCGTGATGAGTGGCTGCCAAGTTGTCAGTATCAAACAACAAGCACTCAACGTCACAATTGCCAACGAACGTAACAGCATTCTGACTCAAAAGAAGCTCAGTGAAGCCAGTCTAAATGTACTTTCAATGTCAGGCAAAGAAGCTAAAGTCTGTATGCAGACCCCAAATGAGTGTATTGCTGACTTACATAAAATCCCACAGATTCAAGATGAACAATTGCTATCGACAGCCAGTGAACTATATCTTTCCAAGGCAATGGCACTTTCTGATTCCTCTGAATGCAAAATCAGTAAGCTGACTAAACATAAAGCTGAAGAACAACAAAAAGCAATCCAAAAGACCTATGAGCAATGCCTCGACCAAGAACTGGAAGCTTTAGATAAAAGTATCCGCTATAGCTATGCTTATTTATTTAAAACTGCTCGCCAGCCACAAGAACGGATTTTTGATAATAGACAAGTTCAGATTCGAGACTTCTATAATCAAGCCTTAACCAAATTGGTAAATGTGCATAGTCTTAGAAATCCATCCAAGATCATAGCACCCACCATTCAGATTGGAAAAAGTATCTATACGATTGATATTCAGTCCTATCAACGACTTCAAAATATGAAACTAGAAAAATTTATTTCTAGTTATAACATGAACTTTTCAGGCTTAAGGGCAATCAACCGTCGTGATGGTTTCGGCTCGGATTTCGTTGCTGTCTTTCCTTCGACAGATGCCACTCATGGTGAAAATAAATATATTCTTGATCCATTAAGTTATAGTTATCCCAATGGACTTAACCCCAATATTCATAAAGCACGCTATTTAGCCGCAACCATCATTGCGCAACCCAAGAATCCAGCGGCAACGATTAATGATGTTTTAAATAACCCAAACTTTGAAGTAAAGGTTTATGACCCTTATAGCGTAGAGAAAGTCAGTATTGCAGGTAAAGAATATTCACTTGCCGCGAACTTCTCAGCACCTTATGGTCTTTGGTTAGCTGAAAATAATTTAGGTGCAGCGGCCTATTTAACCTTAATTGATCGTGATCAGCATCTCACCATGCCGCATTTATACATGCTTGAACCTTACAATCCAAACAAGAAAGTGATTGTATTGGTACATGGTCTTGCCAGCAGCCCTGAGGCATGGATTGCAGTCACCAATGATATTATGGGTGATGCCGTTCTGCGTGAACATTACCAAGTTTGGCAAGTGTTCTACTCAACCAATATGCCAATCTTGGAAAGTCGTTTCCAGATTTACGCACTCTTAAAACAAGCCTTTGGCTCGCTGAATAACAAAGATCCAGCAGCTCAAGATGCGGTTTTAATTGGTCATAGTATGGGAGGTATTATCAGCCGTCTTTTAGTCAGTAATGCAGATATCTCTAAGCAGGCTCTGACCATGATGAATAGTCGCCAGCAAGCACGTTTACGTAAGCATCCCGTGATTGGTGAACGACTTAAAATGGAACCAATTACTAATTTTGATCGGGCTATTTTCTTGGCTGCTCCACATAAAGGAACTGACTTTGCCGATCGTTGGTTTACTTTGGCGGCACGAAAGATTATCAAACTTCCTGCAACCTTCTTAACTACTCTAGCGGATACTCTTACCAGCGATGACATGGATCTTAAAGATTTTGTCAAAACTCTGACCAATGATGTAATTCAAAATGGTCCAAGCGATCTCAGTAAAAAATCTAAGTTTATGGAGTTAACTGCCAGTATCCCACCAGAAAAAGACCTCGTGTTCCATTCTATTATGGGTAACATTACCAAGAGTGATGATCCAAATGTCATTACTGATGGTATTGTTCCATATAAAAGTGCGCATTTAGATGGTGCTGTTTCTGAAAAGATTTTCACTGGTGGCCACTCTATTCAGGAAACACCTGAAGCGGTGTTAGAACTTCGTCGTATCTTACGCCAGCATTTAGTGGATCATGGTTTATATAAACCGAAGAATTAAGCACAATAAAAAAGCCCCAAACAATTGGGGCTTTTTAGTCAAATCATTTATACACCAGAACGGATCATGTAATCAAAGGCAGACAGCGATGCTTTGGCACCTTCACCTGTGGCAATGATGATTTGCTTATAAGGCACTGTCGTACAGTCACCTGCAGCAAATACGCCTTTGACATTGGTTTCGTTGCGATCATTAATCACGATCTCACCACGATTACTGAGTTCAACCGCACTGTTCTTTAAGAAATCCGTGTTTGGCAATAAGCCAATTTGTACGAAGATCCCTGCAAGTTCAACCGTGTGTTCAATATCCGTAGCACGGTCTTTGTATTTCAATGCCGTTACTTGTGAACCATCACCCACTACTTCAGTACTGAGTGCATTCAAGATGACCGTGGTATTTGGCAAGCTATTTAATTTGTCTTGCAACACTTGGTCAGCGCGCAGTTTGGTATCAAACTCAACCAAAGTCACATGCTCAACAATCCCTGCAAGGTCAATCGCAGCTTCGACACCTGAGTTACCACCACCAATCACTGCAACACGCTTGCCTTTGAATAATGGGCCATCACAGTGTGGGCAGTACGCTACACCACGAGTACGGTATTCAGCTTCACCTGGTACATTCATTTCTCTCCAACGTGCACCTGTAGACAGGATGATGGTTTTCGATTCAAGTTTGGCACCATTTTCCAATTCAACTTCAACCAGACCATTGGCCGTTTGATCTGCACCTGTGATCTTGCTGACACGTTGCAAGTTCATGATATCGACACCGTATTCACGAACATGGGCTTCCATGTCTTGAGCGAACTGAGGACCTACGGTTTTTTGAACAGTAGTGAAGTTCTCAATGTCCATGGTATCCATCACCTGACCGCCAAAACGTTCAGCCACAATACCCGTTTTGATGCCTTTACGTGCCGCATAGATCGCTGCTGTACCACCCGCAGGACCACCGCCAATCACCAATACATCAAATGCATCTTTGGCATTGATTGCTGCTGCATCTTTCTCAGCTGAATTGCTATCCAACTTGGCTACGATTTCTTCCAAAGTCATACGACCTTGACCAATATGTTGGTTGTCTTGGAACACCATTGGCACGGCTAGGATTTTGCGTTCTTCAACTTCGTCTTGGAAGAAAGCACCATCAATCATGGTTGCTGTGGTATTTGGATTATTAATCGCAATCAAGTTAAGTGCTTGAACCACATCTGGACAGTTATGGCAGCTCAACGAGACAAACACATCAAAGTTTGCAGTTAAGTTTAAACCTTTGATCTGAGTGAGTACTTCATCAGAGACTTTAGGGGCATAACCCGACACTTGTAATAATGCCAAGATCAAAGAAGTAAACTCATGTCCCATCGGTAAGCCAGCAAAGAACACACGTGGTTGTTCACCTGCTTTGGCTACACCGAAACTAGGACGGCGAGCGTTTGAACCGTCAAAACGCGCCGTAACTTGGTCAGAAAGTTCTGCAATTTCAGTCACGAGTTCTTTGATTTTTGCAGCTTTGTCGGAGTCATCTAAAGCAGCAACCAACTCGATTGGACTTTCTAAACGTTCTAAGTAAGCTTTTAATTGAGTTTTAATATTTTGATCTAACATGTATTACTCCAAATTCTAAGACGTTCAAATCGGCTAAATTCATTCAATGAGGCTATAGTACGCAAAAGTACTGAATAGGTAAAACAGTATGTTTTTATGAGTTTGATCGGATAAACCGAACTTAAAATTAAGAGACATCCAGTTTTTGACCAATCCGCACACGACGATTTTTCAAATGTTTAGCGAGTACATATAAAATTGTGCTTAAAGCAACAGCCAATACAATCAAGCCCCATAAAATGACATTCACAATCTGAGAAATACGCTCAGCTTGCTGCGCACGCAGGTCTAAAGGCTGTGTGATTGAGGTAATACTTTTACCGTAAAGCTGCTGTTGCATGACCCACAACTGCTCTGGCTTAAAATCATACGCTTTAAATTGAGTTGGATTGCTTTTCTCGGCATCAATTAATTGATTAACATAGACATTAGCGGTCTTGCGATCGACAGGTTGATGCAATAAGGCCACTTGCGCCAAGACATAGGCTTTTTCAGTCGATGAAATATTGGCCTGCTGTAAATCTTGTGCAATCTGACTTTCAACAATATTATTTTGATAGCTCATCCACTGCTGATAAGCCTGCTTGGTTTCATCTTTCCAGTCATACTGGATGTAGGTCATACCTGACCAAAGCAAAATAAATGAAATCACCCACGCCAAAATACGCTGTGTCCATGCCTGAAAACGTTGCTGAAAAAATTTAAATTTCTTGGCCCAACTGAGCAGTAAAAAAGCACCAATAAATGAGACAAAAAGTTTGAGAAACAGCCAGCCAAACCATGATAATAGATTAAAAAGATAATCAACAGGTTGCTTAAACGGGACAAGATCCTGTACATGATAAGGCAAATCTAAAGCCTGTAGATGTACAGAAAGATCAAAGAAACGATAGATAAATTCTTTTTGCAAAAACAGACCAGCGATTGTAACAACGATGAATGCACTGGTCAGAAAAAACCAGATCATTAAGTTGCGCTGACGTTTTTTTAACACATCTAAACGCTGGTCAATCGGTTGTACACTAAAGTCTTCTATGGGTGACAATGATCTTTCCTTCAAAAATTAGCAATATCAAGATTTAGGTGGTTGGCTATTCTCAAGCACCAGATGATTCAAATTCTCTTGCAAAGCACGTAAACGAGTTGTTGCTTCGGCACGCTTTTGCATCCCTTCTTTCTGAATCTGAATCACATCATTTACTGTTTTAATGAGGGTGTTTTGTACATGTTCAAGGGTTTCAACATCGATCACGGAACGTTGATTGGCTTTTGCCGTATCTACAGAGTTTTGATGCAATAACTCAGCATTACGACGTAATAATTCATTGGTGGTGTCATCAATGGCTTTCGCAAGTTGGACGCTATTCTTTTGCTCTTGCAACGAAATTGCCAAACTAATTTGATTTTTCCAAGCTGGTAATGTGATGTTTTTAATCGCATAAAATTTATCTACCAACATCAAGTTATTCGACTGGATAATCCGAATCATCGGTAAAGTCTGCATTGCAGACTGCTGTAAAACATGAAGATCACTAACTCTTTTTTCAAGATTATTTGCCACATGATTGAGATCATAAATCTGCTGAGTGGTCTGCTGGTCTTGTTCTTGGCTTGTCAGAGTCGTGATTTGCTGTTGAATATCCTGTTGCTTTAACTGGCCCGCTGCAATATAAACCCCTAGTTGTTTATACTCATCCTGCACCGCATCAAACATTTTATCCAATGTCCCAACACGTGCTTTCAAGCCTGATTGTGAGCTTTCTATTTCTTTGACCAATACATCAATCTGCTCTTTGGTGGTATTAAAATGCTGATCAAAATTTTGTTTAGCATTCTTAAACTTACTCAATAAGCCACCAAAAAAACCTGAACTTTTAGACTTATTTAAAATACTTGAAGTATTTAACTGCTGAGCGACTTGCACCACTTCATTGAGTTTTTGCCCTGTAGTATCCAAGTCTTTGTTCTGTACCAGATTCAACAACTCATCGGTATAAGTAGATGTCTTATTGGCAATATTTTTACCGTATTCTGCGACAGCTGTGCTACTGATTTCAGCCAGTTCTTTATGCGCGTCCATCACTTCAGCATAGTCGTGCGGTTGCAAACCCAACTCTTTTAAATTCAATTGTTCGAAGCGCTGTTCTGGCTTCAGCTCAATTTCGTTTGATGATTTGATCAATTCTGAATCGGACATAAGATTCCCCTCTTATTTCTGTAATGATTTTTTCAAATTTTGAATTAACTCTTCTCGGCTCTTGTCTAGCTGCTCAATCGTCACACTCGACATTGATTCACGGCTTTGCTTTAAATGATATTGCCAAGCTGGAATCAATACTTGTTGAGCCTCTTTAAAACGATCTAAAAGACTAAAAGATAAATGTTGAGACAGTTGCATCTGTTTGATCGCAATATCATTACTGCTCTGTAAAGTCTGCAATGTATTGATTTTTTTAGATAGTCGCTCAACAAAATGATCAAGCACCTGTTGTTTGCTAAATTGAGGATATTCCTTTAAAAACTCGTCTGCAGCAACAATATAGGCAGCCATTTGCTCTCGTAAACCCAGTGCCTGCTGCAAGCGAGACTGGGATTTTTGAATCTCAATCTGCAAGCGTTGACTTAAATAATTTGCCTCATTAATCAGGCGATCTAAATCTTTAACATATTTCACTTGTCCTGCATCATATTCGACATCAATTCCTAACCATTTTTGCAATGCATTAAATCGTCGATTACCTAAATGCTTCTTGGAAAGTGATAATTGCTGAATAATCTGTGTAATGACCTCACTGAGCTGTTGATTCAACTTTGGATCAACGCCATTCAGTAACACACTCTGAGCCTGTACCAAATGATCAGCATAATGATTCAGACGATTCGGATCATTCACCAAGGGCAATAAGTCATTCCGTTTAATCGCTAAAATATGTTCTTGATTTGACTCAATTTGCGATAAAGGTGTTAAGTCGAGCGGTATCGTCATAAAAGTAAGAAACAGTCAGAACAAATGAATTTGAACAGAGTTAGTTTTAGCATGTTCTCACTATTTCGCATACTTAAATGTTGTTATGTTTTTTAAAGAACTAAATAGCATCATTCCATAAAAAACCCTCTAAATTACAATTAATAAAGAGGGTTCATTTATCGTTTTAAATCATGTTTTACTCATCATTGAGCGCACATTCAAAACTATTTGGATTTTGTTTACAACGAACCTTTTTCAAAAAGTTCATCATCTTAGGATCATAGATTCCTGCTTTGGTCAGTGAAATCCGTGCTTCACGCATCATTTTCATATAATTCACTTGTTCTTCAGGTGAAATATTCATCCAGTATTTGGCAGGAATTTCTTTTTCGTATTTTGAAATGATATTAAAAGTACGACCAAGTTGCCCAGCGACCCATTCACGAGATTTTTGCCCAAATCCTTCCGGAAACTTATCCTTTCGAATAATAAAATTTGCAGAAATTTGTGTCAGTGGGAATTTGACAATTCCACCTTTATCACCAAGACCTTTATAAAGCTCAAACGGCTTATAAGCAACAATTGGTGCGGGTACAATATCAATCTGATGGTTGTTAAATTTCGCACCTGCATTGGTCACATCGACAGAAACTGCTTGCGCACCCACTTGTGCAACCAATTTCGGTTGAGCTTCATCATAAGCAAAAACACCGACTTTCTTGCCTGCCGCCTTGGCTAAGGTATTAATACTCCGATCAGAAACAAACAAATACGCAGGACCAATCGTCCCTAGCCCCGCAATCTCATACGGACCATTGAGCATACTTTTTGCCGCTTGTGGTTTAGAGAGCAATTGATAAGCAAGAATCGCCGTTTTTAAATCCGTTAATGCGCCGATAGCATCCAATGAGCCAACATATTTATTGAATTGTCGACCACGTAATCCACTGATAATTGCACCATCACATTGTCCTACTTTTAAATCTTCTGCAGCAACACGCTCATCGACATAGGCACGCAAATCAATCTCTGCACCCCACTTTTTTGCTTCCAATGCATAGTCTTTTGCCAGTGCAAATGCATCACCCGATTTACCAACTGGATCAAACACACAAACCGTTTGCTTCGCCTGCGCTGTTGCAGCGAATCCGAATAATGCCAAAGCAATTAAACCATTTTTAATTATCATCTCTTTCTTCCCGATAAGACTTATTCCTTTATCACACTCGATTGGTAACAATTATCCTATGACGAGATTTTTATTTTTAACGGATTTACAGCCAATCATTCAATTGGCGCGAGTATTTTCAACGTTTTACCCGCCTAAGGTTGATGCTGAACTTTGTGGTAGTGCATAAGTTCCAATGACATGTGCAACAGGTTCCTCATCATCGAGTGAATATAACCAGACTTCTCCTGTGACCAAGGTTTTACCCACCTTAATTAACTTACAAACTGCACGAATATCTCGATTTCCATTGGGTTTGCGAAAAAAATTTATCGTCATATTGGTGGTGACTGCCATCGCAACCAACCCCAAATGTCCCATAATGGCGATGTAAAGCACATAGTCTGCAATCAGCATTAAGGTTGGGCCAGAAACGGTTTGACCTGGCCTTAAATCTCTCGCATCCACTTGGTACAGCAGTTGCGCCCCTTTGGGAGTAATCTCTTCAATCACACTCTTCTTGAGCGCCTGTGGAAACTCTTGCGCCAAAAACTCCATGATATCTTCTTTACTTGCAGCCATGTTCTCTCCAGTTATTGGTGTTGTAGTGGCTTTGATTCAAAACAGAAAGCCAAAATCCATTGCTTAATCCGCTTTGTCCGATAGCTCATTTAAGACTTGCCAATACGTCGGTGGCGCAGATACATGTCCACGTTCACGTAGCATCTGATGCATTCTCGGCAATTTAAAATAAGGTACCGCAGCCATCAAATGATGCTCTTTATGATAGTTAACATTGATCGGTGCAACCAAAGCTCGAGCAAGGTAACCCGCCTTGGTAGTACGGGTATTGGTTAAAGCACTATGACTGGTCTCCATTCCTGCATGCTCTGCCATTGAACGAACTCTGAGGAATAATGGAAATGGGGTCAAATATGCCACAACCCACAATGCATAAAGTTTAGGATGCCCCGCTGCCCACAACGCTGAAAATAGAGCAGCATTGGTTGCAATCGCACCGCCACTATTTTTTAAGAATGCTTTAGGATAATCAATCCAGTGTTTGCCTTCCTGAGAAATCCAGCGACGATCATTTGATACCGTCCACTCCATTTTTCCAATATCCATCAACACTCGACCAACTGCAAACTTGAATCCAGTTACACCTGAAAGATCACGCACAAATTTACGCATTAAGGATTTTTTTGTGGTTGGAAAACCGGTAACTAAGGATAAATCAGGATCATCGACCGTTGAGGTTTTACTATGATGGCGCATATGATGGGCACGGTATTTATGTAAATCATTCCAAATCGGACGCGCGCATAACCAATCGGTCAAGCTATCATTCAACCATTTGGTTTTAAATAAACTTTGATGGGAAGCATCATGCATGATGATCGCGAGTGCCAACTGACGACCAGCCAAAATCACTAAGGCTGCGACACACATCAGTAATTTACCCCAAGCAGGTAAATATTCCCAAGAACTGGCTACTGCGGCAAAAGTCCCGCCAATAACTGCCCATGTCGAAAACACAGCCCAACTACCATGCGCATCAGACTTGGCTGTTAACTCAGTAATTTCCTCTCGCGAGAATAAATCACTAATCACTACACGTGTATTCATATCCCTATCCTGCATTTGTTTTATTTTTAAAAATACATAATTTATATTTTTATTCTAAACTTAGTAATATTTCTGTCAATAAATTAAAATTTAAATTATTGTAATATTTGTAATGAATATTTACTCAAGACTACTTTCATAAAACTTCTGCCATACGTTCAATCCTGTCTGATCCAACTGTTGTACGCTCTGCGCAAATTGCTCGCGAAGCTGCACGTCAACAAAACCTTCTGGCAATAATGGATCATTCATCAATAAGGAAATGGTTTGTCGACCCAATAATAAAGACTCTCGCGCTGCGTCTTCCAAACTAAGCTGGTCGACAGTCGACAGCCATTTTTGAATCATTTGGCTATATTTTTCGTAGTTAAGATTTAAGGTTTGAGTGGGCCAAAGTGCGGGGATGAGCGCCAAAGTATGTGCATCAAAATGACCAATTTGACAGATCTTGGCACTATTTTCCAAGCCTGAAGCTTTTAACTCTGAAATAAGCTGGTCAAATGTAATGACCAAATTATCAGGACGTATATAAATGCCCTGCTCTAATTCTTTAAAGCCAAAATGCTTTAATGCTCTTTCACGACGATTTAATGCAGTACGATCAACCCGCCCAAGTTCACCTGTAAAAACAGCTAAATATTGATGTGCCCATACTTTGGTTTGTTTAATACCATGCTTACGATTGAGCATGACATTTGCCCATTCGTGTGATTGGATACTAAATTGGTACACCCCACGTTCAATCGCTTCAATCACGCCATCACTGGATAATCGAGTCACAGCAACACGAATGCTATTTTCACTGATTGCAAAAAGCCGCGCCGCAATAATGATTTGTTTAATTGAAATCGCTCGACCTTGAAGTCCTAACAGCAAATCAATAATTAAGTCTCGAGCATTCATTTTCGCTATTGTCATCGTGCTATCGAACCAGATCTGAAGGATTTAAAATAAAGAAAGGGAATTTTAACTGAGAATCTCCCTTTTCGCAGTTGCCAAAAGGGAGATGTTTTTATTTTTATAAAAAGACAAATAACAGAATAATACCCAGCACAATACGGTACCAAGCAAATACTCGTAAAGTATGACGCTCAACAAACTTTACCAATGCACTCACAACCAATAATGCAGAAATAAAGGCTGCTACAAAACCAACTGCAATATTTAGCATATTGTCTTGTGTCAATACGTCTGCATTTCGTGCCAAATCAAATACGGCCGCACCCAACATTGTCGGCATCGCCAAGAAGAACGAAAACTCTGTCGCTGCCTTACGAGATAAACCAGAGAACATCCCACCCACGATGGTCGCACCTGAACGTGAAGTCCCCGGAATCATCGCAACACATTGTGCACAACCCACCAAGAATGCTTGTTTATAAGTAATCTTGGTCGCATCTGTCGTTTTATGATCAAAATTCTTAGACTCGACCCAGAAGATAATCAAACCACCGACAATTAAAGCAACGGCAACCACAAGCGGGCTAAACAAAACGCTTTTAATAAAGTCAACCGCGAAAATACCAATCACGACTGCTGGAATAAAAGCGAGTAAGACACTAAAAGCAAAGTGCCGTGCTTCCGCATCCCCACTAAAGAAACCTTTGACCAAGTCAAAAATCTTTTGACGATACAACCAGCATACAGCCAAAATCGCACCAAGCTGAATAACAACTTCAAAAACACGACCATCATCTGAATGAAAGTCGATCATATGACCAAATAAAATCAAATGACCTGTGCTTGAAATGGGTAAGAATTCGGTAAGACCCTCAATAAAACCTAAAAATAAGGCTTTTAAAATTTCAATATGTTCCATAACTTACTCAAAAGTACGTAATACAAGAATAAAAATAAATGGCAAGCTTACCCTGAAAGCTGAGCATTTTATGTGATTGTCAGGTAACGTTTTCGCAAAAAGATTCAGACCAATACAGCAACTGCTCTTAAATAATCATCAAACTGTTTTTCTTTTGCATTTGTTCGACCACTTCATGGGTATCGAAACCTAAGCGCCAATACAAAAGCTCCAAAACATCTAATTCATCTTGGGTAATAATCCGATCGTTCCAGAGACATCTTTCAGCAATTGACAAGATATTGAGGCGGTCACGTAACAGCAAACCAGAGACATCATTTAAGATTTCTGCCAAGTCCAATGGCTCATCTGAAATATCTGCATAGGTTTGCATTTCATCTTCAGTTAAAAGCATCTGCAAGATACGTTCACGAACTTCGAGCTGGTTTGGACTATTAATTTGCTGTACATGCAGTAATGCATCGATCAAATGTACGATCTGAGATTTGACATCTTCAAAAGCCGCAGGCAAATGCGCAGGCATTAAATTCAGTTCCTGCTTTACGCGTTCCAATAACAATGCATCAAGTAAACCAACTTCGCCGTCTTCTTGAATAATACAAGCCAGCTTGGTTAGGAACTGACGCGCAATACTGGTTGGCATATGCCCAATATTTTTACAGGCATCATGGAAAATCTGAACATGGATACGACCATCCAGATTTAACAATGCATCGACAATCGCATGGCTGACAGGTGCTTCTTGCGGAATAAATTCACGGTACTGACGAATCATCAAAATCGCGACCATCACCTCACGAGAACCCGTGGCTGTCTGCATCGCGCGTTGAATCAACTCCGGTCGCTTTTTATTCTTACGGATTTCAGGATTAAGCGGTTTAATTGCATCATTCAAAGCAAAACTGATCGGGGATAAACGCAATAACGGCAACGGTTGAGGCGAACTCCATGGTATGGTCATATCCGCGCTTTCTTCCTCTAATGAGCGGAATAAGCTGAACAGTGGTCGATTACGAAGCTTACGTAGATTTTCTAATTGTAGATCTTGCAACAAAGTTGGATTTAATTCGTAAATTCGCTCTTTAATACTGGGATGAATATTCATCCAGCTCTGCGGACTCAGTGAGTTGGCAAAACACATATGTGAGATCGATTCAGAGTAGGCACTATGAATCTGGGAACCAGAATGATGCACATAAATCCGTAATAAGGTTTGCACATTGGCATTGTTATTCATCAAGTGCATAGTCTTGAGATCATTACGGAAAGTTCGACCACTTAAGGTGAGATATTTAATACAACGTGTAATTAAAATACCTAAGCTACCAATCAGCCAAATCACCCCACCAATTGCAACAAAGATGGTCTCAAACTTATTTCGGTAAGATGTTGCATAAGGATTATAGCCTGCTTGAGCAAGCTTACTACCCCACTGACTAAAGGTTGTTAAGCCACTATATAAAATTTTAAGCTTGGTATTTTCAACAGCTTCGCCAGATAAAATCTGATTAAACTCATAACTGAGTAAACCATAAAGCTCAAGTTCATCCAGATTCTGTAGTGCGCCCCAAGTGAGAATGATCACGATGTCTTGTGATCTAAAACCTGCAGTTAAAGCATTGACCCCAACCTCATCAGGTAACACATAGACTGCTGGGGTATCAATATTAAAACTTTTAGCAACCTGATCTACAACTTTTAATGCAGTACTTTCTTCAGGTGTACTTTCATCAAAAACTAAACGTCTTGCTTTCAACTGTTTTGCCAGTGAGTGACCGCCCTCACGTAATACATATAACTCTGCACCTACAGACCAAAACAAGACGAAAATAAGGACGACAATGAAATAAGGACTAAGAACATGCCACCAAATCGGCTGTGTATAATCAAAGAAATGAACGACTAAACCCAAAATTAAATTGAGAATAAAGACGGTTAATAACATTGCGATAAGGCAGAAACTGACTGACCATGCAATATTCTTATTTTCAATTAAATAATGGCTCATTTCTCTCAATGTAAGTTTTCCCGATTACATTGTTTCAGTTAAGTTTCCCGTACCCACTATCATAAAATAAAAAAGCGGGAAATTCCCGCTTTTCTATAGATTAAGATGATTACTCTTCTTTAATCCCTGTTAAATCAACTGATGCTGCATCAATATTGACATCGATATAGCCATCAGATTTACTTTTTGCAGCGTCACTACGTTTTTGCTCTAGTGCGTCAAGATATGCCTTATCAATACCACCAGCGACATAGACACCATCAAACACTGAGCAATCAAACTCAGTTAAATCAGGTACCTTGCTGGTACGAACCGCATTTTTCAAATCTTCCAAATCTTGGAAAATTAAACGGTCTGCACCGATGTTTTCACGGATTTCTTCGACTGTACGACCTGACGCAATCAACTCAGCCTTCGCAGGCATATCAATACCGTACACATTTGGATATTTCACCATTGGCGCAGCCGAAGCGAAGAATACTTTCTTCGCACCAGAATCACGTGCCATCTGGATAATTTCATTACATGTGGTACCACGAACAATTGAGTCATCGACCAACAGTACATTCTTGTCTTTAAACTCAAGTTCTACAGGGTTCAATTTTTGACGAACCGATTTTTTACGTTGCTGCTGACCCGGCATAATGAAGGTACGTCCGATATAACGGTTTTTCATAAAACCTTCACGGAATTTCACACCTAAAATATTTGCCAGCTCTAATGCAGAGGTACGACTGGTATCTGGAATTGGAATCACAACATCAATATCATGCTGTTCGCCCCATTCTTTCAAGATTTTATAAGCCAGCTTTTCACCCATTTTTAAACGGGCTTTATAAACTGAAATTCCATCAATAATGGCATCTGGACGAGCAAAATACACATATTCAAAAATACATGGACGGTATTCAGGATTCACAGCGCATTGTTTGGTAAACAACTGCCCTTCTGAATCAATAAAAATCGCTTCGCCTGGTGCGATATCACGTTCAACTTTGAAACCGAGTGCTGTAATCGCAACAGATTCGGAGGCAATGATATATTCAACACCTTGTTCAGTTTCACGAGAACCATACACCAAAGGACGAATCCCGTTCGGATCACGAAAACCAACTAAACCATGACCTGTAATCATCGCTACAACACCATAAGCCCCTTTACAACGCTCGTGTACGCGAGATACGGTGTGGAAAATATCATCCGGGCTTGGGTTTAAAGTTCTGATCTTCTGCAGCTCATGTGCGAAAACATTCAGTAAAACTTCTGAATCTGAATCAGTATTCATATGACGTAAATCTGTTTTAAACAGATCGTCATGAATTTCGGCAGCGTTGGTCAAGTTCCCATTATGAGCAAGCGTAATGCCATAAGGTGAGTTCACATAAAATGGTTGCGCTTCAGCACTGCTTGATGAACCAGCAGTTGGGTAACGAACGTGTCCGATCCCGTAGTTACCAAGCAATGCACGCATATGACGCGTATGGAATACATCACGTACCATACCGTTATCTTTGCGGAGGAATAAACGCCCTTGATGGCAGGTTACGATCCCTGCAGCATCTTGTCCTCGATGTTGCAGCATCGTTAAGGCATCAAATAACATTTGGTTCACTGGTGATTTACCGGCTATCCCAACAACTCCACACATAGCAACCTCGCGACAAGCTAGCGATTAATAAAAAGGATTTTTCGTCGAATGATCAGAACGCTGATCCACTGAAGCACGTTCTGACTGGTCCATTTCAGTCGAAGGGCGATGTAACAACGCGCCTTCCGATGTCATTTGATTTAAAGCTTGATTTGCTGCATCTTTGGACAATTCAGTTGCCAAAGGTGCATAAGGTAATAGAATTTGTACAAATTTAGACTGTTTCCAGTGCGGTGAACTCTCAACCCAAGGCCCTAAACCCTGCATTGCGATCAGTACAATCAGTAGTCCTTTGAGAGAACCAAATGCACCACCTGCTAAACGATTTAATGGGCCCAATTTCAGACTTTTCAAGAGCCCATTGAGTAATGCAGACACAATCCATGTACACACCACAATGATCAACACAATAAAGGCAAATGCTGCAATTTTTTGCACAACAGGGTCTTGGCTTAAACTGCTCATCGCAGGTGCCAAAACCACAGCGTATTTTGCCCCAACGATCAATGCGAATATCCATCCGATCAAGTTCGCAAAGGCTTTGATAAATCCTTGACGCAAACCGTTCAGCCCTCCAATGAGCAAGATGACCAGAATGATGATATCAAGCGTGTTCATTTCACACAGTCATCGCATCAACACAGTCTTTAACCAGTGTTGGGCCAGTATAAATGAGACCACTATACACTTGTACCAAGCTTGCACCCGCTTGTTGTTTTGCAATCGCCTGTTCGCCCGCTAAAATACCACCGACACCAATTAATGGAATCTGGCCCGCCAGTACTTCAGCAAACTGAGCTAAACATTCAGTACTCTTTTCAAATACAGGCGCGCCTGACAAACCACCTGCCTCATTTCCATTCGGCAAGTTTTCTACACCATCACGTCCTAATGTCGTATTGGTTACGATCAGGCCATCGATTTTGAATTGCAATAATTGTGCAGCAATGAATTGAATATCTTCTGCTGTTAAATCAGGTGCGACTTTAAGTACGAGAGGAACATAGTGATTATATTGGTTTGCCAGTTCGAGTTGACGCTCTTTTAAAGTTTGCAGCAACTCTGTCAGCGCATCGCCACTTTGGAGACTACGCAAATTTTTAGTATTTGGTGATGAAATATTAACAGTAATATAAGAAGCGTAATTATAAACTTTTTCAAGGCAGATGAGATAATCTGAAACCGCATCTTCAACAGGTGTATCCGCATTTTTGCCGATATTAATTCCCAAAACACCTTTAAACTTTGCAGCTTTTACATTTTCAATCAGTTTATCGACACCGTCATTATTAAAACCCATACGGTTAATAATCGCTTTTGCTTGAGGGATACGGAATAAACGTGGTTGAGGGTTGCCTGCTTGCGGGCGCGGCGTAATGGTTCCAATCTCGATAAAACCAAAACCGAGTGCAGCTAAAGCATCAATATGTGCACCATTTTTATCTAACCCAGCGGCAAGACCAACAGGATTTGGAAATTCAATCCCCATACAGGTCACAGGTTTCGCTGCAACTTTTTGATGCATAAAGCCGAGTTTATGGGCCTTATCTAGCATAGAGAGTGTCAGTTCATGTGCACGCTCTGGCGCTAAAGTAAACAACAAAGGGCGAGCCAATGAATATAACATACCAATCACAGTCTACTGATTTTCAAGTAGGCATATTATAGGCATAGGCGTATCAAAACACCATGCCTGACATAGGGTTTTTAATTGCTTACTGTACTGTTGCAGTTAATTTAATCTGATTATTGTTAGAGACCATATCCATTTTTTGAATACTGATGCCCATTTGAGACAGCTGCATCAAAAAATTAGCCAGTACAGCATAATTCTGATGTTCCGCAACAAGCTGAATCTGCTCACCATTTTGCTGTGAAGAAACAGCCAAACCCTGCTGTTGGGCCGTTCGCTGTATTTTATCTGCTGCAGTCAATCCCACATCATTTGCTGGCTTCATTGTCGCCGCATTACTCTGCATCCACACGGTTAGATCTTTTAATTCATTTAACCGTTTTTGTTGTTGATCTGCCAATGCATGCGTTTTCCACAAAGCGAAACCAATCACCGTCACAATGACAAAAATGGTGGTAAAAATCACCATCACTCGTTCACGAACAGATAAGCCTTGTAGATATTCATTTAACGCTTCAATTTTCTGATCAAAGCTATTTTGTAATCGTGTTAATGCTTTCATTATTTTACTTTTACCACCCCAATTGCGCCAACCGTATCCGCCTGAACATTGCCTAATTCAGCTTGGAAACCTTGTTGATTTAATTGTTGAGTTAATCCTTGTAAATCATCCGCAGATTTTGCTTTGAGTGACATAGCCAAAGTTGAAGCATCATAACTCACCTGCTGAGCAACGATTTGTTTTTGCATCAAAATTGGCCCAACGCGGCTTAACAGCGAAAGTGCTTGCGTATCGCCAAGTTGGCTCATACGTAATTGGCTTTCAAACTGGCTTTTAATATTTTGTTCGGTGACACGACTATTTTCACCAAACCAAGATTTATACTGCTCAATCGCTTGGCTTGCGGTTTGATCCGCAACTTTTTTCAGTTTTGACCAACGTAAAGCATCATAACCCAATTGCACCACAATCACAGCCAAGAGGACTGCGGCTGCAGCTTTCCAATAACCAGACCACTGCACTTCTGCATTTTTTGATTTAGGTAGAACATTAAATGGATGCTGTTTAGGCCTTAACAATTGTTCAAATTGATAACTGAATTCGATCCGCTGATCTTTACTCGATGCAGTCGCGAGGCTATCAAGTTGACTGGTATTCAGGTTGGCAAATTTATACTGTGTTTCTGCAGCCTGAAACTCTAGGAACAAACCTAAATCATCAACAGAGTTACCTGTCCATGCATTTTCTCTCACCAATAAGTGATCGTACAGGTTGAGCAACACCACTTGATTCGGTTCTGGTTCTGGTAAAATCAAAAAGTCTGGTAAAAATGCTGCTATCTGGATCGGCAAAAGACTCAGTGCATGTTGCCACGTTTCAATCGTAGATTGTGCAACACCCAAGATATTGAGTTGATCATTATGAAAATGATGTACAACCTTCATATGGTCAATCGGTAAGGTGACAAACTCTTCCAAGAGATATTTGATGCCCTCTTGCCCCAATTGTTTGTAATGCGCCTTGGTCATTGATTGTTGTAATAATTGCGCATTTCGGCTTGGAAAATAAACCACAGCCTCTTTTCCATGATGCTCTTGCAAGTCCTGAATCAACTGTTCAAGACTTTGTGCCTGCAACCAATTTTCCCCTGCCGACCAATACCATGTTCCATTGGTTTCGGGCATCCATATATACAGCATCGGTGTTCAGTACCCTTATCCTATTGCGGATATATAAAAATTATAATGTTGGTGTAAAACGATTCTTTTGTGTCGACAAACCATTCGCGATCACAGCTTGATCATAAATACGTGCTTCGGCCAATGCAAATGGATTAAAGCCTTCGTGTGTCAATTGTTCTTCAATATGTGCCACAACATTCATATGACACACCACTGCAATCGACTCATACGGTAATTTGGATAACCATTCAATCGCATCCTTGGCATCATCATCTGGCTTAATCTTATCGCAAATTAACACAGGAATGCCGTGAAAATGTGCCTTGATATGCGCCAAAGTTTCTTGAGCACGTAACAGTGGACTCACCACAAAAATCTCAGGTTGAATCACATCTTTTAAGAAATGTCCTGTTTGCTCAGCTTGTTGATGTCCACGTGGTGTAAGTGGACGCTGTATATCATTTCCATTGATGGCTGGAGATGCTTCACCGTGACGAACTAAAGTTAACTGCATAAAACGACCTTATTTTTTATAGCTGCATCATAACGCGAATAGATGACAGTTTTAATTAGGTCTGTTGATATTTCAAGCATGCATGAAATATCAACAGCCCCCTAGACTTCATGATGAGGTAAAACAAATTCCACATCACTGCGATGACCATTTTTCATCAAAGACAACGCAATGGTCATTGGTGGCGCACCTTCAAAAATCACATCATACAGCGCATTGGTAATTGGCATATATACATCTAGCTCTTCCGCTTTAGTTCGCACTTGGACGATTGTATTAATCCCTTCCGCAGTTTGACCGAGCTCCTTAGTCGCTTGATCCAGTGTTTTCCCAGAACCTAATGCGAAACCAATTTGATAGTTACGACTTAATGGACTGTTACAGGTGGCAAATAAATCTCCAACACCAGACAATCCCAAAAAGGTTAATGGATTTGCACCCTGTTTCACTGCAAAACGGCTCATCTCTGCCAACGCACGAGTGAGGATCATACTTTTGGTATTTTCACCAATTTTATAAGCCCCACCCATACCCATGGCAACTGCATAAATATTTTTTAACGCACCACCCAATTCAACACCATGCACATCGTCGCTACCAAACACGCGGAATAAAGCACTATGTAAAGCATGTTGCACCGCATAACGAACTAGTTCTGACTCACTGGCGATAACCGTTCCTGAAGGCATACCCGCCATGATTTCTTTGGCAAGATTTGGACCAGATAAAACACCGTACGGCACTTCTGGCAGTTCTGTGCGAATAATATCGCTCATAAAACTAAAGGTTTTTGCTTCAATGCCTTTGGTCAATGAAACCACAGCCTGGGAAGTAATAAACGGCGCAATCTGTTTGAGTACATCACGGAATGAATGGCTTGGAATGGCAACCAAAATAATATCACGATCACGTACAGCAAGCTCTAGGTCAGCCACTGCACGCAAAGCAGGTTCCAATGGATAATCAGGTAAATAGCGTTTATTGATATGCGTTTGATTAATTTCTTCCGCAACAGCAGCATCACGAATCCAAATCATGGTATCGCAACCATTTCTGGTCGCTAAATTTGCCATCGCTGTACCAAAACTACCACCGCCCAAGACCGTAATTCTTAATGCTGTTTTCTGATCTACGGCAACTGGCTCAACTAAATCACTAAAATTTAACTCTGTCATTTTTTATCCTGAAACGAATTTCTTTCTTTAATCATGCAAAACAAAGCTTAGGTTATTGCCATACTTTTACAAAATCTTGACTATCTATTTCTGCTCTTGGCGCAATCGCTTTCGCTGCTGTTCCAATATAAATAATTCCAGAAATAAGATCCTGTTGTTTTAATCCCAATTGCTGTTTCAACCAATTCGATTCAACCACAGCCCCAGAACGCCACATGGTTGCAAAGCCTTGCGCTTGTAATGACAACAAGAAGTTTTGAATTGCAGCCCCTGTACTTAAAATCTGTTCAAAGTGTGGAACTTTAGGATGATCTTGAATCGCGGTTAATGCTAAAACCAACAAAGGTGCACGAAACGGATGCTGTTTCACTCGATCAAGTTGTGCAGAATCTGTCTCACCCAAATCTGCTAAAGCACTCGCCAATTGCTCACCAAAAGCCGCGCGTAACTCTGGGGTGACAACCACAAAACGAGTTGGTTTTAAACGATGATGATCAGGCGCAGTCAATGCAGCTTGCACTGCTTTTTCGAGTTGTTCTGTATTTGGTGCAGGCTCAATCAGTTGCCCAATAGATTGACGTTGATGAATATTTTGATGAATTGTCTCTATATTTGAGTCCGTCATTGAAATGAATCTAACTAACACAAGGATGGCGCTAGATTAGCATAATCTGAATGATTTCCACTATGCTTAATTCATGCTTGTCACAGACGTCTATATTGAATTTCGTGAGTAAATAACAAATATCATCATCGCTAAACTCATCATTCATTTGAGAAAATTTACAGAGTGTCTGCACAAACTGTACATAACCTGCAAAAGCGCTCAGAAATTCTATGTTCCAATAATACAATTATGTAACGACTTGAGAACAAGTAATGAAAAAAACCTTAATCATGAGTTTAGTTGGTGGCTTGGCACTCGGATTGACAGCGTGTGCATCTACACCAACCAACACGTTGGCAATTCAAAAAGAAAATAATCAGTACGAAGTCACAGGTATTGGTAAAACCAATCTAATTGCAAAAAACAATGCTGTAACTGCTGCTCAAAAGACCTGTACCCGTAACACAGCCCCAGTCGTTGTTGACGAAAAAACTGCGTACCAAGGGGTACTAAAAGGTGTGGTCGATGAGCAAACCGGTAAAATGGTCGAAGCTGCTGCAGGCGTAATCGGAACAATTACAGGTAAAAATGCTTCTCTGGCGCGTGATGATGATTATCAAACCACGCTTACCTTCTACTGCAAAGCTAATTCATAAATACAAAAAAGCCGATGTTTTAACATCGGCTTTTATTTTCTCAATCACTTAGTGCGCTTCGCTCGCAGCGACTTCAGATGCTACACTGTGTTCAGCAACATCTGTATTATTTTCATCTAAATTCGGTTTATCAATCGCATCAATTGCAGCTTGTTGCTCTGGGGATGTCTGTGTTGATACAGCAGAAGCTGCTTGATCTTGCTGTTCAGCATTTTTCGCTTCTTCTTTCTTTGCACATGCAGTCAGCATGATTGGAGCAATAATTAGAGCGGCAAGGGTTAATTTAAATTTCATCACGGCTTTCCACAGTTACTTGGTTAAGTTGTGACAAGCATATTTCAGATATGTGACATTTTGATGACGACAACGTTGTGCAAAAGTAAAAAGAGCCGATTTTAATCGACTCTTTTAAAACTATCTTTTGATTAATCAATGAATTAAAACCTGATTAAGCACGCTCAAGTAAAACTGCAACAGCAGGTAAAGTTTTGCCTTCTACGAACTCTAAGAATGCACCACCACCTGTTGAGATATAACCAATTTGATCAGCAACTTGATATTTATCAATTGCAGCCAATGTATCACCACCACCCGCAATCGAGAAACCAGCGGATTCAGCAATCGCCAATGAAAGTGTTTTGGTTCCTTCACCGAATTGATCTACTTCAAACACACCCACTGGGCCATTCCAAAGAATTGTTTTAGAAGATTTTAAGATGTCCGCAAATGCTTTAGCCGTTTCAGGGCCAACATCCAAAATCATATCGGTGTCAGTGACATCAGCAACGTTTTTCACAACAGCTTGTGCACTTGCCAATGAACCAAGGAAATCTTCAAAGTTGATTTGGCTTGCATCTGCAACCACAACATCTGTAGGTAATGGAACACTGACTTTTGCAGCAATTTGCTTTGCAGTTTCAACCAAATCTTCTTCGTAAAGTGACTTACCGACATTAAAACCAGCTGCAGCCAAGAATGTATTGGCAATACCACCACCCACGATCAATTGATCACAGATTGTAGACAATGAAGTCAACACATCAAGTTTAGTTGATACTTTAGAGCCAGCAACAATTGCAACCATTGGTTTTTCTGGGGTTTGCATTGCACGGCCAAGCGCATCTAACTCAGCTGCCAATAAAGGACCCGCAGCTGCGATTGGCGCAAAACGTGCTGCACCTTCTGTTGATGCTTCTGCACGGTGCGCTGTACCGAATGCATCCATAACAAATACATCGCATAACGCAGCATATTTCTTCGCAAGCTCTTCGTTATTTTTCTTTTCGCCATGGTTGAAACGAACGTTTTCAAGTAACACAACTTGACCCGCAGCCACTTCAACGCCATCTAAATAATCTGTGAATAATTTGACCTCTTGACCCAACGCTTTGCTTAAATAAGCAGCTACAGGTGCAAGTGATTGTTCTGGTTTTGGCTCACCTTCTACAGGACGACCAAGATGAGAAAATACCATCACTGCTGCGCCTTTTTCTAAAGCAGCTTTAATTGTTGGCAATGCAGCACGTAAACGTGCATCACTGGTAATTTCCCCATTTTTTACAGGAACGTTTAAGTCTTCACGAATAAGGACACGTTTACCTGTTAAATCAAGATCAGTCATGCGCTGAAAATTCATGGATGGCTCTCTAGTTGATTTTAAAAACGGCATAATTTTAAATGATTCTCTGAAATAAAGGTGAGTTTTTTTGCAGAAAAGCTGCCGAAAGCTTCAGTTTTGATTATGATAATCACCGTCACTAAATCTTTCTATTATTATGTCAATTCATCCAGATCCAAAAATTAATCGTTTAAACGTGCTTGGCGAACCTTTAGCCAGTTGTTGTTATGACCCAATCACTGGGTATTTTCGTAATGGCTTTTGCCACACGGCGGTCACCGATTTAGGTCAGCATACGATGTGTGCACAAATGACTTCTGAATTTCTAAATTTCTCACAAAAAGTCGGCAATGACCTCATTACTCCGTTACCTGAAGTAGGCTTCCCTGGTCTTAAACCAGGTGACTTCTGGTGTATCTGTGTGACGCGTTGGGTCGAAGCTTATCAAGCAGGACAAGCACCACCGATTAAGTTGAATGCTTGCCATAATGCCGTACTGCATTATGTTCCCTTGAATATCCTTGTGGAATACGCGGTGTAATGAACCAACATGAATTGATTTTGGCATCCAGCAGTCAAACCCGTAAATATCTGATGGATCGTTTAAGGCTGGATTATCGTTGTATTTCCCCTGATATTGATGAATCTGCATCAGGTGAAATACATGCCGATGATTTGGCCAAACGTCTTGCTTTTGAGAAAGCAGGTGTGATTGCTCAGCAACATCCTGATGCAATTGTGATTGGTTCAGATCAAGTGGCTTGGCGCGAACATGCTCCGTATGACTTTATTGGCAAACCACTGAGTGTTGAAAATGCCATTCAACAATTGCAGGCAAACTCGGGTCAAACCGTGTTTTTCAGTACCGCGCTCAGCGTCCAACATTTGCAATCTGGCTTTAAAACCACACTGGTCGAACATTACCAAGTCAAATTTCGCCAGCTGACATTGCCAGAAATTGAGCGTTATATTGAAATTGACCAACCCTTGCATTGTGCGGGTAGTTTTAAATGTGAAAGTTTGGGGATTAGCTTATTTGAAAAAATGGTGGGTGATGATCAAACCACCTTGATGGGCTTACCCATGATTCAATTGTGTAAGATCTTACGTGAATTTGGGATAACTATTCCTTAATATCTTTTTCGAGGATTCTTCTTTGCTGTTGTATAGTTATGATGACTTAAAAAATAATAGTCTTCTATCAATATTTAGATGGAATAACCTGCTTCTCTCATCTGCATCATAATAGAGTCATCAAATTCCTCATTTGAGATTCCCCTAATTGACTTAATACTTTTCCAATGCCAAATGAGTGGTAAAACTTTGCTATCTAAAAGAAAATATTCCTCAAGAAAAATAGAAGCTAAATCATGCTTATCCAATTCAACATTCGCTATCAATATACGGTTCAATACGACACTTGGTTTTTCACCCTGCAATATTAACTTAAGTTGACTCTTAATATTAAAATTTGACATATGCAATTACTTTGATATTTAGGGGTTAAAAAGAATTTTTTCGAAATTTCTCTAGACAATGTAACACAATATTCTAATTCTATTAATTTGGCCCCCTAATTTTCAAATATCGCCAAGTAAATATTTTAAATTTTTTTTGTCAGGTCAATACTCTATTAACTTAAAATTATTTGGATAACTTAACATAAGTAAAGTTTCTTACTTCTCAATCATTCCCTCTGTGCTTATATCTAGAAATTACAGAACAAAACTATTATTTATTCAAAGATGTTAATCTTCCTTAAAAACACCCTGACCTAAACTCAGTTTAGATCAGGGTCAGTGATTACTCTTCGACTACAGTGACTCGCTTTGGCAAAGCAAACCAAATAAAAATCGACAAGATCAAGAATAAGAGCGCTGCTACATTCAACACAGAACGATGCGATTGACTAAAAGCCTGTTTTGCAGCTGCAATGACATGTTCAGCAATCATTGGCTGTAATTGCTTAGCGGCTTGAACGGCCTCACCAATCGAACTACTCACCTGTTCAATGATGTTATGTGGTACATCGGCTGGAACCACAATCGAGTTGGCATAAAACCATGACAACATCAGACCGAAAAAGGCAATGCCTAGACCAGCTCCCAGCTCATATGCCATCCCTTCAATTGCCCCTGCTGCGGTCGCCTTACTTGGCGGTACTGAAGACATAATTGCAGAAGTTGACGCCAGTAAAGCAATTTCCACACTTAAACCTAAAACAACCATCCAGCTCCAGACCTGCATCTTCGCCTGCATAAAGTCAGTATTTGCCAAGCCCCACAAACTTACAGCGCTCATCAACATACCCAGCGATGCCACTGAGCGCAGACCGAAACGATTGACCAGCATACTGGCAATTGGACCGCCTAAACTGATCGCAATCATAAACGGTAAAATAAATGCCCCAGCAGCCAACGGTGAGAGTTGGTAAACAAATTGCAATTCCTGAGAAATCAGCAACTCGAATCCAACCAAAGCCATCATTGATACAATTGCCATCACCACACCTGTCGCAATCACAGGATGTTTGAATAATTGAATATCAATCATTGGAGACGTTGATGTGAGCTGTGTACGAATAAAGCCAATCAATAAACTAAAACCAACTGCAAATATCAGAACTGACCAGATACTAAAACCATGCATGACAGTCTTAATCGCATAGATCATACTCAGGATTGCAACCACCAATACAATGGCCTGTAATAAGTTAAGATTTTGCTTTGGTTGCCCTGCCTGCTTTGGAATCACAAACACAGTTAAAGCAAGTACAGCAATCATAATCGGAACATTGATCAGGAACACTGAACCCCAATGAAAATGCTCAAGCAAAAAACCACCAAGCAATGGACCAAAGGCTGCACCACCACCACCGACAGTTGCCCAAACACCTAAAGCAAAGTTACGCTGTTTTTCATCAAGAAAAGTATTACGAACCGCAGACAAAGTCGCAGGTAAAATCATGGCTGCACCAACAGCCAATAAAGCACGAGAACCAATTAATGCATAAGCGGTAGAAGAAAAGGCAGCGGCCAATGATGCTAGACCAAATAAGATACCACCAATGATCATCAGCTTTTTAAAGCCAATACGGTCTCCCAAGGCACCCATTGGCAGAATCAGGCCTGCCATGACTAAGGAATAAATATCAATAATCCACAGCAATTCATTTGCGGATAATGAAAGTGACTCACTCAACGTCGGTGTCGCCACATGTAAAACGGTTGCATCAATTGATACAGGAAGATAAATCAGTACAACGATTGCAAGAATTAACCACTTGCGTGACATAAATGCCTCTAAATTGGACAATTGTTCAAGTTGGCGTTATTATAACCAAAATTGAACACTTGTCCAACTTTTAAAGTTGAGTTAATTTGTCTCTAATTTGTATGTACTCATAGGTGCTAAAAAAGAATGGCTTATTTAAACCGCGAACAACGTCGTGAAATGATTTTACAAGCTGCGATGCAGGTCGCATTAAACGAAGGTTTTTCTGCAATGACAGTTCGTCGTATCGCCACTGAAGCCCAAACCTCGACAGGACAAGTACATCACCACTTTGCTTCCAACTCGCATTTAAAAGCAGAAGCCTTTATCAAATTGATGCAACAACTAGACGAAATTGAAAATCAGGTCAACACAGCCAACGCTTTACAGCGCCTCTCTCTGTTACTCGGTTGCGAAAATATTGAGCAAATCCAACCTTATTTAAGATTATGGAATGAAGCTGAAATCCTTATTGATCAAGATGAAGAAATAAAACGGGCCTATAATATTGCTATGCAAGACTGGCATCGTTCAATTGTACGGATGATCAATGAAGGTCAAGCATTAGGTGAATTTCATTTTGAGACCAATAGCGATGACATCGCATGGCGACTAATTGCATTTGTCTGTGGCCTAGAAGGGATTTACAAACTGGGGTTGATTGGCTTAAATGAAAACGATTTTAAACGCCACACCGAAGCCATTATTCAAGCAGAATTATTTAAGAAATCAAAATGAGTAAACAATGAAACGAGCACTCTTACAAACGGCAAGACTCGATTTATTTGTATTTAAAATGGATGACCTTGTTGATATCTACCCTTGCGTGACAAAAACATTAACCCGTTATATGGCTTGGGAGCCTGCTCAAAACCTCGTAGCCCAAGAAAAAATTGGGCAACAATGGCTGATCGCCGAAACAAACCATACCGATCGCCATTTTGTATTACGTCGTAAATAAGATCAGCTGTTTATTGGTCTCATCGGTGTGCATCGAATGCATACAGCAACACCTGAACTGGGATTATGGATTCGGGAAGATTGCCACAATCAAGGCTTTGCCAAAGAAGCAATTTTAGAAGTATTCCGTTGGGCCTCTACTCACATATCCGCCCAATATTTCCTATACCCTGTTGCAGTGGATAATCAACCAAGTCGTAAACTGGCTGAAATGTTAGGTGGAACTATTGCTGCATACAAGACTGAAAGCAAATATGATGCAGTGATTTACCACATTCCACCCTATTAAATTAAGGTAAATTAAAACCAGCCTTTTCGACCTGTTAATATTTCATCTGCACAGCGGAGCGCTTCTTGGCTCAAGCCCCATAGACGATAGTCCCCTGTTGCCGAGGTAATATTAAAATTATGGGTATAAGCAAAACTGAGTTCACGATCAAAATCACACCATGCTCCTGAGCCATTAAAGCCAACATGTCCAAAGCCATGCGGTGCTCGTTTACCCATCGTTAAAATACGGTGATAACCCAAACGCCAATGCATTGGAATCGGCATCACGCGATCACGTGCTTTGCTTTGTACCGTACTGAGTTGCTTAAACACTTCTGGGCGAATCAGTTGTTGCCCCTGCCATTGCCCTTGATTGGCTAGCATTGCATAAACTTTTGCCAAACTATCGGCAGTAAATACCCCATTGGCCGCAGGAATAACAGCTTGCAAACCTTCATCACTGTAGAAACTAAAATGACGCATGCCTTTTGGAATCATGGCATCTTGGAAATCTTGTGGATTTTGCCCAGAGAGCTCCAATAAGCGTTCTGATAAGGATGCTTTACGTGGTTGACTGTTTTTATTTTGTTGCGGTTTAGCTTGAGATGCCGTTTTCGGTTTTTCCAATAAACGTGCAACACGATTTAATTCTGCTGTTGGCGTCCCAAAATACGCACCATCCAGTTCAAGCGGTTGTACCAGATAACGTTGCATCAGCCAACTTAAGGGTTGCTTGGCTGCTTTCTCAAGCACACCACCCAAAATCCAGCCATAGGTCAAAGGCTGATAGGCAAAACTTTGTCCAGCAGCAAAACGTGGTATCGCCGCGGCAATCACATCCAGCATATGCGACCAATCCAGCATTTCCGTTGCTGTTTCAATGGTATTGCGAATGTCAAATAAACCGCTTTGATGTGATAAAACATGACGTAAAGTAATATTGGCTTTACCATTTTGAGCGAACTCAGGCCAATAATGTGCAATCGGTTGCTCATAATCCAGCACACCTTCACTCACTAAAATATGTGTAAGTGTTGCGAGAATGCCTTTCCCCGTTGAATAACACATGGCTAAAGTATTGGATTGCCAATCTTCTTCTTGAGATTTCTTACCCGTATAAATATCAACAACTTTTTGACCTTGGAAATAAACCACCAATGCAGCGCCACCTTGCTGGGTTCGTGCATCTTGTAGACGGCTAAATTGGCTTGCCAAGTCAATAAATCGCTCATCAACACTGCCATGATAATGATGCGTATCAGCAAATAGAATTTCTTTAATCAAAGCTCAATTCCTTATGATATTTATGTTTCTTATAATGTCCCTGTTGCAAACAACAGGGAGCATTTACACGACATGACCGTAATTAAAGTGCTTTCACTGTACCCGCAACATGTGGCTTTTTAGATTTCACATTACGAATCAAGAAATCTGTTTGTTTTGGCTCGGCTGCAGTTAAAAACTCTACCGTAGAAGGTAAAAACATCGGTAGTTTAAACCATACATCCGCTTCATAAGCTGCAGGTAATTCGATACTTGCCAAAGCTTTAGCTTTACTCCACATCCCATGTGCAATCGCCTGTTTAAAACCAAACGCTTTTGCAGTCACAGCATGGATATGAATCAAGTTAAAGTCACCCGAAATCACGGCATAACGACGACCTGTATTTTCAGAAATATTCCACTCTGCTTGTGGCTGGTAAGCAGGTTCTTTCACTTCTTTGGCTTTTTCGGTCGCTTTTTTCTCAGTTTTTTGGCGTGATAAATAAGTGGTTAAACTTTCCATCACTACTTCACCACCGACTTTCGCAGTCGTGATGAAATCAAACTGTAAACCTTTGTCATGCGGTTTTAGCTCGCCAAACTTGCACGATAAAGTGATTTGCTCATTCACAGCAATTTTGCGCGTTTGCTTGATTTGGTTACGAATATGCACCAAACCCAAGATCGGGAATGGGAATGCTTCACTGGTCATCATGTGCATTTGCAGACTTTGCGACAAAACTGCCAAATAGATTGCTGGCACGAAACCATCATTTTTAAAACCACAAATCTCGTTATAGCTTTCTAAATGTTTGCTATCAATCTTAAGTGTATCCACCACATACTCAACTTGTGGCAGAACCTTTTCACCTTTTGGCTTTTTGAAAATGAGACCTTGAATGACTTTTGGATAAGCTAAATAAGGTTTTGGCAACTGACTAAAATGACGTGTATTCATAATAAACCTTTCAATATTTTTATAAAAAAGGGATGCTCAAGCACCCCTCTTCAAAACCCTAATGCTTAAGCACCTAACAAGCTTTGACCGCAGACGCGAACAACGTTACCTGTTACACCTGTTGAACCAGTAGAAGCATACCAAGCAATTGCTTCAGCCACATCTACAGGTAAACCACCTTGGTTCATTGAGTTCATACGGCGACCTGCTTCACGAATTGCGAACGGAATCGCGGCAGTCATTTGTGTTTCGATAAAACCTGGTGCAACCGCATTGATGGTAATACCATTCTTTAATGTCGGCGCAGTAAATTTAACCAAACCAATTACACCTGCTTTTGACACAGCATAGTTAGTTTGACCGAGGTTACCCGCGATACCACTGATCGATGATACACAAACGATACGACCATTTGCATTTAAACCATCATGAGATAGTAAGTAATCGTTAACACGCTCGATTGCAGACAAGTTAATGTTGATTACAAGATCCCAAAGCTCAGGCTTCATGTTTGCCAAAGTTTTGTCACGGGTAATTCCAGCGTTATGTACGATCACATCTACGCCGCCTTGTTTTGCAGCAGCAGTTTTAATTTTCTCGCCCGCATCAGCAGCAGTGATGTCGATTGCCAATACTGAACCACCAATTGAACCAGCAACACGCTCAAGATCAGCTTGTTGCTGTGGAACGTCTAAACAAATGACATGTGCACCATCACGCGCCAATACATGCGCAATCGCTTCACCAATACCACGGCTCGCACCAGTGACTAATGCTGTCTTACCCGCAAGTGGTTTCGCCCAATCCAAATCAACCACATCGGCTTTAGACACACGGATCACTTGACCAGATACATAAGCAGAACGCGGTGAAATCAAGAAACGTAAAGTTGATTCAAGGTTTGCTTCTGCACCTTGGTCCACATAGACCACTTGTGCAGTAATACCCTTTTTGAATTCTTTACCAACAGACTTGATAAAACCTTCAAGCGCACGTTGTGCAATCGCTTGTTTGACGGTTTTTGCAGTTTCAGGTGTAGTACCAATCACAATCACACGACCTGAACTTGAGATTTGGCGTGCAATTGGATTAAAGAAGTCGTATAGCGCTTTTAATTGTGCTGAATCTTGAATGCCAGACGCATCAAACACAACCGCTTTAAATTTAGACTCTTTGTCATCGGCATTAAGAGGACGAAGATTTAAACCTACTTTGGCAGCCGTTTGTTGTAATTCAACATTATTGCCCACATAGCTATCTGCATGAATATTGCTAAGAACTTGAGCAATCGCAGCAGAAACCGTGCTTGATGGTGCTGCGCCAAGCAATACTGCACCGTTTACAACTGGTTGAGCGCTTTCAAAACGGTCTAGTGCAACTGGCGAAGGTAAACCTAAGTTTTTTACAACAAATTTACCTAAAGGTGATTGTGTAAATGCTTGGTATTGATCAGTCATGGTTATTATCTCTCATACAAATGAATTTGTTACAAACACATGAATCATGTTGGGATATGGCATGAAATCAATGTCTGATTGACTCATCACAAATCATACTTGAGTTCATGTCTAGATGTCTTGACCTGAATGTGGTCTCAAGCGTCATTCTAGTCAATACAGCAGTATTGGAAATATGGTATGTTTGTAGCAAGAATATCGCAATTATGCTTGGAAAAGCCTTATGAGCAAAACAACTCAAGAAAATCCAGCAGTCGAGACTTCTGCTACAGAGACTGTGTCAAATACATCAAAAGCAGCTTCTACTTCGCGTAAAACTGCAAGCACATCTTCTAAAGCAGCAAGTACGACACCAAAAACAACGCGTGCTCGCTCTACAACACGTAGTGCGGGTACGACAAAAAGTACTGCTGCGTCTACAACGACGAAAGCAGCTACAGCTAAAACAACCAAACCTTCTGTTCAACAGGATAAAACCATGAGCCAAAACACTGTGCGCCGTGTTGCCATTATCGGCGGTAACCGTATTCCTTTCGCTCGCTCTAACGGCGCTTATTTCACAGCTTCTAACATCGATATGTTTACAGCTGCGTTAAACGGTTTGGTTGAGCGCTTCAACCTACAAGGTCAACGCCTAGGTGAAGTGGTTGCTGGTGCCGTATTAAAGCACAGCCGTGATTTCAACATGACTCGTGAGTGTGTTTTAAATACTCAACTTGCTCCAGAAACTCCTGCATATGACATTCAACAAGCATGTGGTACTGGTTTACAAGCAGCATTCCTCGTTGCAAATAAGATTGCATTAGGTCAAATCGAAGTCGGTGTTGCTGGTGGTGTTGATACCACTTCTGATGCACCGATCGCTTTCGGTGATGGCTTACGTAAAGCATTATTAGAGCTTAACATTGCTAAAACTGGTAAAGACCGTTTAAAAGCTTTAGCAAAAATCAATGTTAAAGATCTTATGGATGCACCTAAAAATGGTGAGCCACGTACGGGCTTATCTATGGGTGACCATCAAGCTATTACTGCGCTTGAGTGGGGTATTCCACGTGAAGAGCAAGATGCTTTAGCTGCTTCTTCTCACCAAAAAATGGCAAAAGCATACGAAGAAGGTTTCTTCGATGACTTAATCACGCCATTCTTGGGTTTAAGCCGTGACAACAACTTACGTGCTGACTCTACTGCTGAGAAATTAGCAAAATTAAAACCTGCATTTGGTAAAGGCGAAGCTGCAACCATGACAGCGGGTAACTCTACACCGTTAACTGATGGTGCTTCATGTGTACTGTTAGCGTCTGAAGAATGGGCTAAAGCAAATGGTCACGAAGTACTTGCTTACCTGACTTTCTCTGAAACTGCTGCGGTTGATTTCGTTGGTAAGAAAGAAGGCTTATTGATGGCACCTGCTTATGCAGTTCCACGTATGCTTGAGCGTGCTGGTCTTAAACTTCAAGATTTCGACTACTACGAAATCCACGAAGCATTTGCGTCACAAGTTCTTTCCACCTTGAAAGCTTGGGAAGATGAAAAATTCTGTAAAGAGCGTTTAGGCTTAGATGCGCCTTTAGGTTCAATTGATCGTAGCAAGCTGAACATCAAAGGTTCGTCTTTAGCTGCGGGTCACCCATTCGCTGCAACAGGTGGTCGTATCATCGCGACTGCTGCGAAAATCTTAAATGAAAAAGGTTCAGGTCGTATCCTCGTTTCGATCTGTGCTGCTGGTGGTCAAGGTGTAACGGCGATTATTGAAAAATAATCTCTGACCTGATCAAAAAAAGGGATTAAATCTTTGGATTTAGTCCCTTTTTTTATTATTATTTTGGTTATATAAACAACAACTCAAAATAACATTTATCCTATGCAGTCATTCTTATTCGATCAACTTTTTTATATCGGTACTTGGCATCCAATTTTGCTGGTTCTATTATTTTTATTTGGGTTTTATCTTGCGGAATTATCTTTTAAAAAAGCTTTAGCTAAATATCCAGTGGAAAGCCTACAAGGCTATAAAAGGACAATGAACAGCATATTTTTTAGTACTCTATTTTTTGCGATGAGCTATGTCTTTAATTTTAATTTTATCTTTTTCATTTCTTCATGCATTGCTCTACCCTATATGACAACTCGAAAAATAAACTATCAAATTACCAATGGGTATTAGAGATGTGGTTATTCATAATAAATATCTTCCTGTTTTTAGGGCTATGCTTTGTACTACTTCACTTTTTAGCAGGTGAAGAAAGGCATTTATCTATTATTATATTTTTCGCTTCTTGTCTGTGGTTTATGAGCTTTATAGTTTGGATGTTATACTTTAAAGACCATCTTCCCACTTAGGCTATTTAGCCCGCTTAAATTTCACATAATAGTCATTTAACACTTTAATCGCTTGCTTCAACTCTTTTAGATTTTCTTCTGTATTTCCTAATCGCTCAACAAAGCGTTGTGAATGAATTTCCAAGTCAATCTTTTCATTGATTTGTGGTGCAATCCGAAATAGCTTTTCTAAATCATCAAATCGGTCTAATTTTCGATTAGAAAAATATTCCAAACGAACGCTCAACCCATTCAACACCACGCCATTCAGAATCGCGCCCTGCTCTGCATCAAATACCAAAGCATGTTCTTTTAAAAATAACTGCTCAGGTGTCTCTTTGGAACTTTTGAATAGTTTGCTCAACTGGCTTAACATCGATCAATCACATCACTCTACTTTTCACTGGTATTAAACCGTTAAAACGACCAATCAAGCAACACTCACATCACACAACTACCTATAAAAAAAGCATCTTCTACGAGATGCTTTCTTAGCACTTATTTTCCGTACTGCGTTTTTAAATATTCCACAATGTTGGCAGATTCAAACATTTTTACGCCTGTGTTCGGATCAACCAAATACGGAACCTGAATATCTCTCCCCATCACCTCTACAACCTTTTCGCGTTTGCCATTAGGCAATGGAATATATTTTCCAGGTTTTAAACGTAAAGCTGCGGGTCCCATGTCCTGCCAACGTTCTTTTGAGACATTATGCAAAATATAAGGTAGTTCTAATTCCGTCAAAACTTCGCGCACTAAACGCGTATAAGGACTGGCCTCGAAGCTCCACAGCTCCAATAATTCATCTGGCGCAGGACGATCAACAATCTGCTGGTTAATCCATACACCACGCGCTGCATTGGCAACTGTTGCTAAAGTAGAGACATAAGGGAGTTTTGGGTAATGACTAAATTTCTTCGGTGTCTGCCCACTGTTCCCATAATGTTTAAACAAGTGATGAATGATTTGCTGTGACTCATATAACTGGTCACCTGTATTTTCATCAATCAAAAATGGAAATTGGCGTTTACCACCTTTTGCTTTGACGATTTGGCGGTACTTTTGACCACCTTTAGGACATGGATAAATTTCTACGTCCAAATTCAACAAGGTGATGACTTCGCGGACACGACGACAAAATGGAGAACCTTCAAATTCATAGAGCTTAAGTGCTTTTGCAGGTTGATTTGGAAATGGTGTGCCAGAAACACCTCGCCCACCTTCAATCACACTTGCAAGCACAGATTGTAAAACCTTGAATTGATGGTTCACCATTTTCAACATAACGCTATCCTTTTAGCAATCGACTAATTTTTCTTTTGCAATCACAATACCGTTATTATCTGCATAGAGATAATCACCAGAATTGATCGTCACACTGCCAAAATACAATGTGATATCAACTTCACCTATGCCTTTACGATTACTTTTTTGCGGGATTGCAGCCAATGCATGTACGCCTAAATCCAATTCTGCAATCGCATCGACATCACGTACGCAACCATAGATCACCACGCCATTCCAGTGATGTTTTACCGCAGACTCCGCAATCAAGTCTCCCATCAACGCACAACGCATTGAAGCACCACCATCAACAACCAAGACTTTGCCAGTACCATCAGTTGCCAAGAGCTCTTTCACACGAGAGTTATCTTCAAAACACTTTACAGTGACCACTTGCCCACCAAAGGTCTTACGCGCACCATAACTTTTAAAGAATTTACCATCGAGTGAAGGTATTACCACTTGTAGGTCTTTTTCAGGATTATCATCTAACAAATCACACGTTACGAAAGGGATCGTTGTCACTGAAATTCTCCATTATTTGCTTTGTTGTATGCTTAAATTGTCATAGAGTTTGAATGCAGCTGTCTGCGTTTGTGCTGCAAGCAACATAGTATGCGCCAATTGCTCAGCCGTTACAGGTTTAAGTTTAAACGGTCTAGTCCATGTCTTTTCAACGAGCTTAAAAATCGTTTGAGCCATATCTTCCAAGACCCGCACTTCACTTCGTTTACCAATTAATAGTGACGGCTGGAAGATCGATAGCTTATAAATTGACAAGCTTTTGAGGTAGTTTTCCAGCTCACCTTTGACTTTATTATAAAAAACTGGTGAATTAGCATTCGCTCCCAACGCACTGACCATTAATAAATGAATATTTTTATCCTGAACTAAATCAGCAAAATGGGCATTGATTTCATAATCAATCGCGTAAAATGCCTCTTTCGATCCTGCTTGTTTTATGGTGCTTCCCAAGCAGCTGAATGCATGTGTATAAGTACTGACATCCTCATCATTGAGTAATAAGAAATCCTCTAAAACAAGCTGATTAACCTTACTGTAAGTCTTTAATGTATCTGATTTTTTTCTAACAACAACGGTAATCGCATTGAAGTCATCCGAATGTTGTAACTCATCAATGAGCGCTTGACCAACCAAACCTGTAGCACCAATGACGATTGCCTTTTTATCACCTATTTTCATTTTTATTTATTCCAATCAATATCTAAGGCTAATGTAACGTTTTCTTGCACAGTTTTCACCTGTTAAATGTACTTAAAAGTATCACAAGACTTGACTTCGCGGCTTAGTTTCCTCAAAATATGGCACTTGTTTACGGGCTGGTGAATGTTGCTAATGTTTTATTGGTTTTAACTTCAGCCCGCCCAGACCAACTTATTTTCAAGGAGTGCACGAGTGGCAAACTCTGCTCAAGCTAAAAAACGTGCTCGTCAAAACGTTAAAGCACGTAAACACAACGCAAGCTTACGTTCTATGGTTCGTACTTATATCAAACGTACTGTAAATGCGATCGCTGCTGGTGATTATGCTGTTGCTACAGAAGCTTATAAAACAGCTGTACCTGTAATCGACCGTATGGCTGATAAAGGCATCATCCACAAAAATAAAGCTGCTCGTCATAAGAGCCGCTTGAACGCTCAAGTTAAAGCATTAGCTAACTAATTTGATGCACATAAAAAAGCCCGAATTTTTCGGGCTTTTTTATTGCCTTTAATTTTTCACATAAGGCTGTAAGCCCGTTCCCGCCTCTGCCACGATCTTGAGCAGCTTTTGGCATAATATATAACTCTCCTCCAACAAGCCCAAATCGCTCGCTCGGGCATTGCTCTGCATCAACAAAGCCTTATGCTGTTGATAACGTTCTTGCAAATACAACTGATCTTGGCTTAATGCAATTATCATCAACTCAAAACGAAAATCTAAATCAATTTTAATATCTGCTGGCATATCTCCGTAAGCCCATGCCTGTAATGCTTCTAACCGACCTTGCCCTAGATTTGAAAAAATAAAATTAATATAAGCATCCAAGTTAGTAAAGAAATCCTGAATATCTGTTTGTGTATCCCAGCGCCCCATCAACGCAAAACTCGGTTCTACATTATTTTTTTGCCCCGTATTTTTATGCACATCCATTGAACGTAGACGAAAAATCAGGCGTTCAGGCAACTGCTCTTGCAATTGATCAGGAATAAAACGATCTGTAAAATCCATCGCAAAAGACAGCATTGGACTGACTGTTAATTTCCTAAGCACCATTTTCAACTGATAGAAAATACCAAGCTGCTTTTGAGTCAGTAAAAAACAACGATAGCCTGTATCCAACGCCAGTTCAGGCCGTCCGATATTGCCCCAATTTGAAATAAAATCATGTGCAACATTAAATACATCCAACTTTAAATGCTGGGCATAACTTTGCTGCTCAAACCATTGACTAATCAATTGTTCCGCTTCAGGCATGCTTTGTGGTATTTGAAAATGATTTAATTGATTTTTTGGCTCAGAAATTGATTCAGGCTCTTTGATTTTTAAAGGCTCTAACAAATACGGCTGCAACATATTTGAGACCGCATTTTCAGGCGATTGCAACTCACCAATGGCCCATACATTATAATTCGGTTCATAGAAACCAATTCCCGTTTCATGAACCGCCTCATAAAAGACCCGATAAACCGCATCATTTTGTGCTTCATGTGCTAACACATCCAGTTGCACACTGGCGCATAAACCCTGAGCAAATCGATCCTTGATTCCTTGTACCCACTGTTGCGTCTGTTCAGAAAAATAGAGTTGATATTGCGGATCACAAATTTTGTCTGAAAACAGATCCAACCATGCTTGTAATGTTTTGCCGTGACTCGCTATATTCCGATATTGCTGATGAAGTTCAAAAGCAACTTGTTGTGAATCATCTTCTGCTGGGACTTTGCCTGTAAAGATTTCAGGTTCCCATAAATAAATTGTGTTTAATAACATCTTTTTATCCAATTTTGCGTCAAGTTTCGCTTTTTATTTTCATATCATGACGAAAATTCATACATTTTAAAAGTACACTTTTATATTTTTTATCGTTATAAGAAATCTATTCTAGATAAAAAATATGAAGCCCCGAAGGACTTCATATCATCAATTTATGACTTTCAGATAAAACACTCAAATCATTAAGGATTAGATTGTAAAACCTTAGCCGCCAATACCAGATTCTTCGCAGACAAACCCGCAAGCACCAAGCTATTATTCATCACTGGAATGCTCCATTTTTGATTAGCACCACTGGTACAACGATAGCGAATTAGACGCGCACGATTATTAGTTAAATAGCCACCTTCCAAATCGAAGCACTGATTCGATTGCTTAATCGCTTGTGCCGTAGTATCAAGCTCCCACACTTGACTACTTGCACTGCTACAAGGTATCAGGTTGATAACATTGCCAGCTGTAGTCGTTAAGCACTGATCTATATATTGCTTATTATGGATTTTACCCAATGCATCATAAATCCATTTCTCTAAGTCATCACCGACACAACCAGTTGATCCACTAATAAATGCATTTAAATCACCATTCGCCAACTTCTCAGCTTTTAAACAATTGGTTCTATTTAATAAACTGGTGCTTGATGCAAAATTCAAATCACCTTTGAGTTCTAACTTTTCAACAAAAGCACGGAACGCAGTTAATGCGTCGGCATTTAAATTGGTCAAGTCCGAACGATATACATTGATCCAGCGATTGAGTCGATAAAGCTTAATTTGTTGCTGGGTATAACGCACCATCTCATTCTGAGCATCTGGCGATAGTTGATCTTTAAAGGTTCTATATGAATCAAATAGTAACTTTGCATCCGTCGAAAGATTTACAACTGGCTTGTTTTTATTCTCAACTAAAGCCTGCTCTAATTGAGGCAGCTCAATCGCTCTAAGCGCTGAATATCCAGCCTCTTTACCAATTTCAACTGCAGGTGCTAGAGCCACTGTACTCACAGGAATAGATGTACTTGAAAGTAGCACTGCTGCTTGATTGGCCTTTTTACAATACAAATTCACTTGCTGCGGTGCATCACTTTGTGCAAGGTTGACATGGAACTTATTGGCGTTGCTATTCGAATTCATTCGTTGCGGTGCTAAAGCAATATTTTGACTTGCACTGGCAAACTGCACATTCAGCCAACAACTTGCTGTTACTGTATTCGGATTGGCTTGCGGTAGATCAAACACATTGCCCCAATTTCCTTTGGCTGCTGGATAAACCAAACCCACTTGTGCCTCTGGATCATATCCACCCAAGATGGTATAGACTGGCACACCAAACATTCTTGGTTTCAAGTAATTACCATCAGCACGGTTATACCAAACATTGCTTGAGTTTGGTGTTTTAGGCTGAGCAACTTCCATGACTCGGGTTGTGGCGTTCCATTTTTTATAACCCGTTGGAGAAGTTGCATCCCAAACATAACGATCAAATGCAGGCTGAATTTTTAAATAGGTACTATAGCCAGTGTAATGCGTATATTTAGAAATGCTACTTGCCGTCGCACCACCAGACATTGCATCCCAACCATAGGCATATTTATTCAGGAAGTTCGGTACACCATTTGCACCATCACCTAAATTGGTCGTCGTCCAATTGAGATTACCGCGCATTTTATTTCTAAACGCAATATAGCCCCAGCCACTGTCTGCATGGTGTGCTGCCCAAAACATATTATCCCCAACAGAACCAGGATAATGCCCAAGCCCATAATGATGACCAATCTCATGACTAAACTCATTGCCGACAGAGTCAATCAAGGTCAGCATACCATTCCCGCCACTGAGACCGTGAGTTGCCTCACCGTTACTATATTTGCCGCGTGCATAATGGGCCACCACACTTTGCGTAATTTGTGGCTGTTCTTGGCTCGCCATTGAAGCACTGGTGATGCCCCAGTTGGCCAAGTTAATTCCCACACCAAAAGTTGATTTAGCTGTATTTTCACGCATATCCCCACTATAAACATCACCCGTGGTTGCACTTGCCGAGTCGTAGATCACCCCACTTGCGACCATGACTTTATTCAGCTTTAAATCCTCATATTTGGTCACGATCATACGTGCAGCAGGAATAGTCTGAAAATAATCTGTCCCTGCTTTGGCAGGTTCAAGCAACATATAGTGGCCTGTTGACTTCGGAGGGTCCGTTAATAAGCCCAAACGGATATTTTGTACAACCAGTTCACCTGGTGCAGCCAAATCAATATTGTCTGCAGTTAAATCGCCACTACGATTATTCAGCGGATCAACCACGCGGAGATGTAAACCGGCACGAATTTCGCTCCATTTTAAAGCAACCGTCCATGCTCTTTTAGAGTAACTCACAGGCGGACGCCCATCAGTATTGGATTGATCAGAGGCTGCAATTCTTGACGGCTCTTTTAATTTAACCGTTCTGAGTAGTTGATTACCTTGATAAATTTCGACTTGTAGCTTCTGTAAATCACCCATTTCTGCCAATGGTGTCACCAACAATAAGGCATCTTTTTCTGTGGTTAGACGTGGCATTGAGTCTTTTTCATTATTCTTAGGATTGACCACATGACTTTGTGCAAATTGCAGCATCGCAGCAAAACTGCCATTTAGATCATTACGCAGTAGACGTGGCAGTCCAAGCTTATCGTAATCATAAAAACCAAGTACCGATTCATCTATTATATTTTTACGAGGTTCTGGATACTTTTCTACCACAGGTGGAATGGATGGTGTTTCTGTATTGCCTCCTCCACCTTGGCTCGGTGTTTCTGGTGTCGTGTTACCCGAACCATTACTGCCATTATTCGGTGTTTCAGGTTTTGTATTTCCTGAACCGTTATTTGGAGTCTCTGGCGTTCCATCCCCAGGTAACTCATTGGTTCCATCACCTGGCGTAGGGCTGGTATTTCCTCCTGCACCATGATCATTTTTTGGCGGCTCCGTATTATTTGTTGCATTTGAATGATCTGCACCACCACCACCGCAAGCGACGATCATGGCCGATAACAAACAAACCGTTAAATGTTTAAGTTGTAATTGCATCACACTTCCCCAAGAAAAACTTGATAAATTATCGTTAATGACAAATTAAGTTAATTAGTTAAAATTAATATAAATCATGTATTTATATATACTATCAACTTAAATAGCAGGAAGGGAAATTAATTTATCGTAAAAACAAGAAAGACTGGATTTATTACACTTTTACCGTAACTCAATATGATTTAGATTTCTAAATTAAACAGAACTCCCCCACCAGCACTACACTTCCCTCACTCAAACTACCTACTTTATACCGTTAGAATTCATTTAAATTTAGGTTCTGAACAATAATCAATCTACAAAACTGGAGAGCCAAATGCATAAGAATGGAAAGCTCATCATCGCAGTCGCACTTTTTTCATGCAGCAGTCTAAGTTTTGCTGCAAGCTGCACAAGTACCATCGAGAACAATACATTCAGTACCCTCACCGTTCCCGCAGGTGCACATTGCACACTCAACAATTCCTCAATTGAAGGCGATGTAAATATCGGGAAAGGTGGTAGTTTGATTTTAAATAGCTCGTCTATCCAAGGCAGCATTCAAGCTAACCAAGCAAAAGCAATCAAATTAATCAACTCAAGTGTCAGTGGTGATATACATATTGCACAAGCTGCAACAACATTAAGTTTAGATAAGTCGATAATTTCAGGGAATATTCACTGTTCGGCTTCAACCAAGTTGCAAGCAAACCTCAGTAATATCGAAGGACAAAAAATTGGAAAATGTAGTTAATCAGGCTTTAATCCAATCCTGTAAATATGTGAATCCAAATGATCATTTTTTGGATTCACATCAACAACAATCTAATTCTATTGATTAGTGAGTTATTATCCGATTTGATTTTAGTATTTCAAAGCAATCTTTCTATTGTCGACCAGAGCTAGCGATTCAAAAACTGCTTTATTTCTAACGCTTGCCGCTCACCACGCCAAATCCATTTTAATTGACTTTCCGCAAAATCATCACCCTCAAACCATACAAACAAACCTTCCATCATGTCTGGCCAATCCGTTTGTTCAATTTGATTTTTACCTGAGATCACCGCGACAATTGCAGCAAGAATTGTGTCATGACTTACAGCCAAGCTTAAACCATTCTGTTGTGTAGGATGGGTATGATAAAGCAATTCCAATACATCAAATACCCCTGTAATGGGATGTTTCATCCCAGGTAAAGCATTATTCACAAAGCTATTAATAAACCCTAATGCACCCTGCTTGCGAAAATAAGGCGCTGCCTGCTGTATGTCCAAAACAAAGCTGCCCGGTTCAACCAATAGACGCTGCTCAACAATTTCAATCTGATGGGTATTAACGGCTTTACGTGTTTCATCAGCACCTTCAATCATCAAAGCAGCAGTATCCACACAGCGCTGAATCGGGCTGGAAATACAATGTTGAATCGCCCGATCCGTATTTTGAATTAAATATTGCCCCCAAGCATAAGCCAAATCCCGACCTTGCTCAGTCAACTGCAGATCATAACCTGCCAAACCTTGCCCATTCACCAACTCACGTAAAGAGTGGCGCGTAAACAAAGTTACAGGCGTTGAAGCATCTGGCAGTAAATCAATTGCTTCAAACATACTTTTAGGCAATAAATGCAGAGTCATATTCACATACAGGCTTTAATTTAACTCACTATAGCATGAGCCAGATAACACTCAATCTAAAATGCCAGAACGACTGAGCGCATCGTATGCAATATTTTTGCAATGCTGATCACGATAAGCGATAAAGCCACCATTCAACACAGTCTCGCGCTGATTATATAGAAATGGTTTTTGATCCAAGGTCATCAAGCCACCACCAATACTTTCTAACAAGGCTTGTCCTGAGCTGGTATCCCATTCTGAGGTTGGATGGAAACGCGGATAAATATCGATTTCCCCTTCCAACATCATACAAAACTTATAAGCACTGCCCGCTTCACGACGCTCAACTTCACGATTCTGCAAAATCGGTTCAATAAAATTTTTATACTTTGGATTTTTACTGTTATGGCTCAAACCAATTTGCAACGGAGCCACCAGATCATGCTCTTCAAGCTGATATTGGAACCACTCTTGTCGACTGAAACTATATTTATACGGTAATTGCGAGGTATGTCCAATGTACATTACCTGCTCGCATGGCACAGCAATAATCGCAAATATGGTCTGATGACCGTCAATCAAACTCAGATTAGTCGTAAATTCATCCCGCTCATGAATAAACTCTTTAGTACCATCCAACGGATCTAGCATCCAACACTGTTGCCATGCTGCACGGGCTGAATAATCACTTTCTTCAGACAATACCGGTAATTCAGGCGTCACTGTCGCTAAGTGCTTTAATAAGAAGTGATTTACCTTTAAATCCGCTTGCGTTACAGGCGAATCATCGCTTTTTTCCTGAATATTAAACTCGCAACCAGCACAATAACTTTGGTATTCTTCCAACAATATTTGACTTGCCTGCGCCATGATCGGAACAAGTTGTGAAATTAACTGATCTTGTGGGGCAAGCGTTTTAATAAACATAGACCAACCTTATGTCATATTCAGATTTACAGCAGCCTATCGTCATGTTCGACATGGACGGCACATTACTCGATTTAGCCTTTGATGATTTCATTTGGAATCATTGTTTGCCTGAACGTCATGCTCAAGTTCACCAATGTACACTTGAGCAAAGTCAACAAACACTATTTCAATTTTACCAACAGCATAAGCATACACTATCTTGGTATTCTTCGGCGTACTGGACGGCTAAAGTTGGAGTTGATGTATTACAACTACAGTACGAGCATCGCGAAAAAATTCGTGCCCGTGTCGGCTGTCATCAACTCTTGCAACAACTCAATGCCCAAGGTTATCGTTGCTGGTTACTAACCAATGCAGATCGTGCAGGCTTACAACTCAAACTTGAAAATGTCGAACTGAGCCCATACTTTGAACTTATGATCAGCAGTGAAGAACTCGGGCATGCCAAAGAGGACGTTGGCTTTTGGCAAAAACTACAGCAACAGCATCCATTTAATCCAGCACAGGCAGTCTTTATTGATGACACAGTTGCTGTACTAAAAGGTGCAGAAGATTTTGGCATCCCCCAACTGTTCAGTATTCTTCAACCTTCTAGCAGCAAAGCAGCAAGACTTTCTACTGAATTGCCTTACCCAGCACTCGATCAGCTCACTGAACTCTTTGATTATCTTGAAACCAACACACAGGTAACAGATGCCAAAACAGCATGAAGCAGAAAGCATGGATACCATGCGCATTGACAAATGGCTTTGGGTCGCACGTTTTTTTAAAACCCGTTCGATTGCCAAAGCTGCAATTGAAGGTGGTAAAGTCCATCACAATAATGATCGCGTCAAAGTCTCTAGAGATGTACGTATTGGAATGGAACTGACCATTCAACAAGGTTTTGAGAAGAAAACCGTAGTTGTCAAAGCACTTTCTTCTATCCGTGGTGGCGCGCCTATGGCACAACTACTTTATGAAGAAACTGCAGAAAGTATAGAGCGTAGGGAGTTGCATGCCTCACAACGAAAATTGCATAATCTAGCCCGACCAGATCATCGACCAAGCAAAAAAGATCGTCGTGATATCAATCGTTTTAAGCAAGAAAATGTACAATCCTGGTCTTATCATGATGAATAGATTGGATGAATATTTTCTGTTTTTGGATGCGTCATCTCGTGTCGCATAGACACAGATCAGATGTAGAATAAACAACTAGAATCTGCCACTATACTCAAGTCCCAACAAGTTGAGATTCAATACATCCACTTGGGTTAGTCGTTAAGAAATAAAGTTTTGAGGTTTTGAGATGGATGATAATAAAAGTAAAGCGCTACAAGCTGCCTTAGGTCAGATTGAAAAGCAATTTGGTAAAAATACCGTGATGCGCTTAGGTGATAACACTGTTTTAGCAGTTGAAGCTGTTTCTACAGGTTCTCTAACATTAGATATCGCATTAGGGATTGGTGGATTACCTAAGGGTCGTATTGTTGAAATTTATGGTCCAGAATCTTCAGGTAAAACCACCATGACATTGCAAGCGATCGCACAATGTCAGAAGAATGGCGGTACATGTGCATTTATCGATGCAGAACATGCTTTAGATCCTGAATATGCACGTAAACTCGGTGTAGATATTGATAACCTATTGGTTTCACAACCCGACCATGGTGAACAAGCACTAGAAATTGCTGACATGTTGGTTCGCTCAGGTGCAATTGACCTCATCGTTGTCGACTCCGTAGCTGCATTAACCCCGAAAGCTGAAATTGAAGGCGAAATGGGTGATTCACACATGGGCTTACAGGCTCGTTTGATGAGCCAGGCACTGCGTAAGATCACAGGTAATGCAAAACGCTCAAACTGTATGGTGATCTTCATTAACCAAATCCGTATGAAGATTGGTGTCATGTTTGGTAGCCCAGAAACAACAACGGGTGGTAATGCACTTAAATTCTATGCTTCTGTTCGTTTAGATATTCGTCGTATCGGTGCAGTAAAAGAAGGCGATGAAATCACAGGTAACGAAACACGCGTTAAAGTTGTTAAAAACAAAATGGCACCTCCGTTCAAAGAAGCGGTATTCCAAATCATGTATGGTCGAGGTACCAACCAGTTGGGTGAACTCGTTGATCTAGCCGTTCAACAAGATATCGTTCAAAAAGCAGGTGCTTGGTATTCATACCAAGGTAATAAAATTGGGCAAGGTAAAAATAATGTGATTCGTCATTTTGAAGAGAATCCATTGATGGCTCAAGAAATTGAAAAAATCATTCGTGAACAGCTTCTCACCAAGAATAAAAATGAAGCAGCTCAAAATGAGATTGAAGAAGAACCAGATTTACTAGAAATCTAAACTGAAACGCCCTTCGGGGCGTTTTTTTTTAATGAGGAAGGCATGTTTAATTCAGATCAAACCGAGAAACCTAAAACGCTCACTGGGCAACGATTACGCTCCTATGCTTTTGCCCTACTCACGCGTCGTGATTATTCAAAAGCTGAATTAATCAGCAAACTAAATCTCTATGCAATCAATCCAGATGAAGTGGCCAACCTTGTCGAAGAATTAGCACAACAGAACTATCAAAGTGATCAACGTGTTGCTGAGCTGACGCTCGCCAGCCAAATTAGAAAAGGTAAAGGTTTACAACGAATCAAACAGGCATTAAAAGCAAAACAACTGGATGCAGAGCTAATTACTGAGGAACTTCAAGAAGTAGACTGGCTTGATCAAGCTTATCAGCTTAAGGTCAAGAAATTTGGAGAAGAAGTCGCAACTGACCCTAAAATCAAAGCAAAACAAGTTCGATTTTTACAATATCGTGGTTTTGATATGGGGGTAATTATGAAAGCGATTGCTCGAACGAGCGAAGAGGAATAAATGGTGGCAGCCCTACCAGCATGACTTCGGCACATCATAGTTCTACTACCGTTGCTACCTTCCGGTCCTGGCGGGGTTCGTAGAGTACAATTGCGAAGCTACCAGCAGGGCTACCATTGCCTGACAAAGTATAGAGATTTTTATCTGAGTTGCAAGCCTTGTCTCTGTTTTTCAGCGAGTTTTCAACTCAACTGCCTAATTCCTCATCAATCTCTATATATTTGTTATCTATTTATTTTAATTGTGTTTAAACATTAAACAACAACCAACCAATTTCCTTCAAAAGTGCTTGAAGATTGTAAATGCTTATTGCATTTAAATGAGTTGCTGTTTTAATGGCTTAATCAAAAATCTATATCTGGTGTGTTGCAAGTAAAAGGTGAAGACTTGTTCGACCACAGCTTTATATTTCAACTTATGGATGAATTTTTATGCTAAAAAAGCATTCCGTACTTTTTATTGCCCTGCTCAGCAGTGCACATTTATATGCCAATGTTCCTATTGAATCGCGCTCTTTAAGCCAACAACAAGCCAATAATGTTGTTGCAGGTTCCCCAAGCTTGAACTGGGAAATCATGCAAAAGAACCAAAAACTTGAAGAAGAAATTCGTAAGTTACGTGGTCAACTTGAAGAACATGACAATGCAATCGAGCAATTAAAGAAAGAGCTCACCAATCGCTATACCGATCTCGATCAGCGCTTAGAATTGCTTTCACAAAAGATTGATCCACCAGAAGAAAACGCCGAAGCTCAAGATGAAACAGCTGCAACTGGAACAGCCAGTACTGACACAGCAGCATCTGTAATCGCTCCTACAGCGCCAGCACAACAACAAACAACACCAGCCAAAGCACAGCCCGCTGCGGATCGACCACCAGCCAATACAGCAACAACCAGCAACACCACCAATCAAATCGAGTTAGAAAAAGCAGCCTACACCGTTGCACTTGATGCCTACAAACAAGGCGGTGCAAAAAAAGCCATTCAACCAATGCAAAACTTCATTAAAAACCATCCGAATGGTATTTATGTCGGGAATGCATACTTCTGGCTTGCTGAATTTTACCTAGCAGTTGAACCTGTAGACTATAAAGCAGCAAAGCAGAACTATAATATTGTGGCGACTCGCTATCCAAACTCAGCCAAAGCGTCTCGTGCAGTTTATCAGTTATATAGCATTGCCAATGAAGTCGATAAAAATACTGCTTTAGCAAATCAATATAAAACTAAGCTGCTCAGCCAATACCCACAATCTGAAGAAGCTAAATTTATTCAGAAAAAATAGTTTATAGCCTCCAATAAAAAAGCCAGTTTAAACAAACTGGCTTTTTTATGCTTAGAACAAACTTATTTGATCTTTGCTTGTGATTTTAAGTATTCAGTATAGTCTTCCAATACCTGCTGACCACGGAACTGTTGATAAAGCTTATTCAACTCTTGTAACTGTTCTGCTGGTAAAGTACTTGCTACACTGCTATTCACATTTGAAACAGCTACGATCACTAATTCGTTTGGTAATTTAGCAGTCGTCGCAGACCATAAACCATCTTTGCTTGGTGCAGGGATACTGAATGCGGCACGTTCAATTGGACGTTTTAAACCTTGTGAACGAGCGAAAGTGCCTGCATTTTCAAAAGTAACTTGTGATTTTGCAACGACCTGTGCAGCTGGTAGTGTTTTAAAATCAGCAAGGATTGTTGCAATTTTCGCTTGTGCTGCTTTATAAGCCTTCGCTTCAATCACTTTTGCTTTAACTTCAGCTGTTGCTTGCTCCAAAGGTTTTACACCCGCAGCATGATAGTTACGAACCTTAATCCAAACTGTATCACCATTGGCCAACTGGATGTTTGAAGAAGCATTACGATCACCGTTCTTCACGTCATCATTAAATAATTTTGCCTTAACACTCAAATCACTTAAATATGGATTATCCGTTGTTAAAGTCACATCATTTGCAGATTCAATACGTGCGCCCTTCACTTCTTGTGCAACTACATCTAACGAATCACTACCAACAACCATCTCATTCAGGTTATTGACCGTGTCACTGAATAAATTCGCCGCTTTAGATTTTTCTACTTCAGCTGTTAAACGCGCTTTTTCCGATTCAAATGATGGCAGTTTCACCATTGGTGATTCGGCTTCGATAATGTGATAACCGTATTGCGTTTTAACAGGTTTTGAAATCTCACCATTTTTTAATGCATTCACTGCATTATCAAAATCGGCAGAGAATGCACCTGGCGCATAAGCGTCAACCAAACCGCCTTGAGTCTTCGAAGTTGGATCGTCCGAGAACTGAGCAGCAGCATCTGCAAATGTCATACCTGCCTGAATTTTTGCATAAACTTCATTGGCAAGTTTCTGAGCAGCAGCATCATCACGTGCATCCGTGGTAATTAAAATATGCTTAACTTGACGCTTAATTGCTTTTTTCTGTTCATCAACAAAAGCGGTATAAGCCTGCTGTAAATCCGCTTCAGTCACTGCTAGATTCGCTTTAGGCAACAATGCTGGCGTTAAAACCACATAATCAACATCGACACTGGCAACTTGCTTAAATTCATTCTTATGCTTGTTGTAGTAATCAGTAATTTCTTGATTTGATGCAGTTACACCTTTTTTGTAGTCATCTAACTTGATACTTGCCAAGTGCAAAGTACGCTGTTCAGTTTGTAAATTAGCTAACTGCTGCACATCTGACTTACTCACCAATGCATAATCCATCAATGATGTTGAAATCATTTTAAGTGCATGGTCTTGGCGTAAGCTGGCAATCAATGCCTGATTGGTCATCCCAACAGAACGCAAATAGTTTTCATATAATTTTTGAGAGAATTGACCATTTTCTTGAAAGCTTGGTTGTTGAGCTAACATTTGCTCAAGTTGCACATCGCTTAAAGTCAAACCCAATTTCTCAGCTTGCTGTTGCAACAAACTACGCGCAACAAGTGCATCTAGTGCTTTTTCCTGAATAACAGGCAAGTTTAAAAGAGATTCATCACCTTTCACCAATGATAAATATTGATCTTTATAATTCTTGGTTGCACTTTCTAATTCTTTATTAGAAATATCTTGACCGTTTACTGATTTCGCAACGTCTGCTTTATTGCTACCACTAAAATACCCTTCTATACCGACAAGTGCTAAAGGAGTCAAAAACAAAACTAACAGGACTTTGCCAAGCCAACCCTTAATGAGAGTACGAAACGATTCCATAAGAATTCCAATATTTTATTTCGGGGCAATTTTAACTGAAAAACAAAGACGAATGAATGGAGAATAAAGATCAAATTAACTTTTTCATTCAATAAATAAAAAACGCACCCTAAATGGTGCGTTTATTGATTTAAAAAGATTACGCAACCGAATCTTTTAAACCCTTACCAGCTTTGAAGCTAGGTACTTTGCTTGCTTTGATTTGCAGTTCTTCACCAGTTTTAGGGTTACGACCTGTACGAGCAGCTCGTTCTTTAACGCTGAAAGTACCGAAACCAACTAAAGTAACCGTGTCACCTTTTTTAAGTGCTTCAGTGATTGACGCGATTGTCGCATCGAGTGCCTTACCAGCATCCGATTTAGACACTCCCCCTTTTTCAGCAATCGCATCAATTAATTCTGATTTATTCATGATAAAAAATATCCTCTTAATATCGTTTGTTAAGATCCAAGGCTATAGTTTAAAAGGCCATGACGCCTTTATAGCAATGCTTTGGGGGAGAACGCAATACTAGAAAGACCTTTTAATTAAAATAAATACTGAAATACGACATAAACAGACGAGTTACCTGCATTTTTTTTACTTTTTATTCAATTTGGCCTTCAATTGATTATTTTCTTCGATTAAAGCATCCACCTTAATATGCAGTTGTACAAGAAGCTGTTCGATATGCTGAAGATCCTTTGGCGTGACTAAGCCGATACGATTCAGTGAATGATTCACACCCGTATCTAAAATCTTCTCAACTTTATCTTTGGTATCTGTAACAGACTCTTTGGCTTTCTCTGTCACCTTACCAACCGTATTGTCAGCAAAATCGACAGTTTTAGATTCTAGTTCTTCTCCAACCTTGACCAGGGAGTCAAACAATTTATTCCCTTCTTCTTCTGCGCGTGAAAAAGCACCTAACCCTGCAAGCCAAATTTGTTGTGTATATTTTTTGAAATCCAGCGCAGATTTCTTAGAACTCTTTGATTTTTGCTTAGTTTTTACCTCAGCTTCTTCGTTAGGATTTTCTATATTTGAGTTATCCATTGACCATTGCTCCTAAGCACTTTACAAACAGTATGTCGTATTTAACCATAAAAATGTTTTTATAATATCAAAGTTAAGACTTGATCGTTTTAAAAAACTGTTCTACAAAGCAATAAAGTCATGTAAATTATTTTTAACAATTGAGTAAGGATGCTCAAGTTTACAGACGCTATTGTTTCACAACGTTATTGGTAAGGAAAAAGAGATCTATGAGTGATACGCAACAAAGACATAAACATCCCCATTTGTTGCTAAACATTGTCATCATTGTTTTAGAAACTTTTTTCTCCTTCATCCTCACACATGATGCGGCTTTACGCCTGCAAGCTCAAAAACTAATTAATCGAAACATTACGATTCGAATCAATAGTTACATCCCTTTTTTCGACTTTTACATTCAATTTACCGAAAAGGGTTTGTTGTTTGATATGAAGGCACTCGATCGGACGATTGATTTAGAGATTAATAGCACACTCATCGATCTGATTAAGATTTTTGTGTTTAACAATCAGCGTAGCATTGCCAATATGCGCATTTTGGGTGACGCTGCACTTGGTGAAGAATTTCTAGACTTACTCCCACACCTCACACTCACCAGTATTTTCACAAACTGGAAACAATGGTTTAGCCTGTTTAACGATGAAGCTGAAGCAGCTGCATCTCAGCAGCGTATCGCCCCTTTGTTAGATAAAATCGATCAACAACGCACTGAAATTAATACTTTGTTGGTGGAAGTGAAGCAATATCAGAACCGTATTCATCGTCTACAAAAGCGTCAACGCTTGATCAATATTGGCTTCGCAGTATTCAGCTTTATTTTCATCGCCATTTTTGTTTATAATACGTGGATACAATAATTCCAATATATTTCACTTTTCACGCTGATATTGGCAATTTAAAACTTGACTATTTTAGTCGGAATTCATAAAATTTAGACATCTAGTCTAACCATGTGTACCGAATCATGCGTCTTACAACTCGCGGTCGTTACGCAGTGACTGCTCTACTTGATTTAGCTTTGCAGCCAACTGAACAAACGATCACGCTTGCGGAAATAGCAGCACGCCAATCCATTTCAGTCGCTTATTTAGAACAGTTATTCGCAAAACTTAAACGTCATGGGTTAGTTTCAAGCGTTCGTGGTGCAAATGGTGGCTATCACCTTGCGCGCACTGCAAGTGAAATCACCGTGCTAGAAATTATCGAAGCTGTAAATGAAACTGTTGATGCAACCCGTTGTGACCACAAAGGCAACTGCCAAAATGGTGCAATGTGTTTAACGCACGACTTATGGCAAGAACTCTCCCACCATATTGCCGATTATCTCGCAAAAATCACGCTTGCTGATTTAATTGCGCGTGACAACGTTCAAACTGTTGCTCTACGCCAAAATTCACCAAGCTTAGATTCAGCCCTTCTATCGGTTACAGGTATTTGACATGAAACGTCCAATTTATCTTGATTACGCAGCAACCACTCCTGTACTGCCTGAAGTTGCAGAACGTATGGTGGAATGTTTAACGTTCGAAGGGACTTTTGGTAACCCTGCGTCACGTTCACATGCTTATGGTTGGCAAGCCGAAGAAAAAGCTGAGTATGCGCGTGAGCAAGTTGCAAATTTAATCAAAGCAGATCCACGTGAAATCGTTTGGACTTCAGGTGCAACTGAATCTGACAACCTTGCATTAAAAGGGATTGCTCAGTTCTATGGCTCAAAAGGCAAACATATCATTACAAGTAAAATCGAACACAAAGCAGTGTTAGATCCTTGCCGTGAGCTTGAAGAACAAGGTTTCGAAATTACATATTTAGAGCCAGAACCACGTACGGGTTTAATTACACCTGAAATGGTTAAAGCAGCTTTACGCCCTGATACCATTCTTGTATCCCTAATGATGGTGAACAATGAAATCGGTACCGTAACAGACGTTGCTGCAATCGGTGAACTAACACGCGCCAATAAAACGTTCTTCCATGTCGATGCCGCTCAAGCAGCAGGTAAAGTTGAAATTGATCTTTCAACGATGAAAGTCGACTTGATGAGTTTTTCTGGCCACAAAATTTATGGTCCTAAAGGTATTGGCGCACTTTTCGTTCGCCGTAGCCCACGTGTTCGCTTAAAAGCACAAATGCACGGTGGCGGTCATGAGCGTGGTATGCGTTCTGGTACTTTAGCGACACACCAAATTGTTGGTATGGGTGAAGCTTTTGAAATTGCTGGCAAAACGATGCAAGCAGAGCAAGAGCGTATCCGTAAATTACGCGACAAGCTTTGGAATGGTTTACAAGACCTTGAACAAGTGTTCTTGAATGGCCACCCAACTCAAAACGTTGCAAACTATCTAAATGTCAGCTTCAACTTTGTTGAAGGTGAATCACTGATGATGGCACTGAAAGATGTTGCTGTTTCAAGCGGTTCAGCATGTACATCTGCAACTTTAGAGCCTTCATACGTTTTACGTGCTTTAGGTTTATCTGATGAGTTAGCGCACAGTTCAATCCGTTTCAGTTTTGGTAAATACACAACCGAAGCAGATATTGATCACGTGTTAACAATTACCAAAGCTGCAGTTGAGAAATTGCGTGAACTTTCTCCGCTTTGGGATATGTACAAAGAAGGTATCGACCTTTCAACAGTTGAATGGGCTGAACACTAATTCATTGAACCCTCAATTGAAAAACGTGTTTTCACCCTCATATTAATATTAGGCTGACCCCGAGGTTTGGAGAAGCAACATGGCTTATAGCGAAAAAGTAATTGATCATTACGAAAACCCTCGTAATGTTGGCGTTTTAGACAAGAATGCAGAAAACGTAGGTACAGGTATGGTCGGTGCACCAGCGTGTGGCGACGTAATGCGTTTACAAATTCAAGTCGATGACAATGGCGTAATTGAAGAAGCTCGCTTCAAAACTTATGGCTGTGGTTCTGCAATTGCATCAAGCTCTCTTGTAACCGAGTGGTTAAAAGGTAAAACGCTTGATGAAGCTCAATCAATCAAAAACATTGATATCGCGACTGAGCTTGCACTTCCACCAGTAAAAGTACACTGCTCTGTATTGGCTGAAGATGCAATTAAAGCTGCGATTGAAGACTATCGTGGCAAGAAAGCGAAAGCTTAATTGATGAACGAAATAACATTGGAGTTTTCATGATCCATTTAACTGAAAATGCTGCGAGTCACATCAGCAATTACCTGCAAAACCGCGGTAAGGGCGAAGGCATTCGTATTGGCGTGAAAACTTCGGGTTGTTCTGGGTTGGCTTATGTACTTGAGTTTGTCGATGATGTCGATACGCATGATCAAGTATTTGAACAACTTGGCGTTAAAGTTTTTGTTGACCCGAAAAGCTTAGTTTATCTCAATGGTTTAGAGATGGACTATGTCAAAAATGGTCTGAATGAAGGCTTTGAATTTAACAACCCAAATCAAAAAGGTGAATGTGGTTGCGGTGAATCATTTACTGTTTAACTGGCAACACCCCTCTTTCTTTTCGTCAAAACAGTGTGTTCCGCACTGTTTTAACGTATTTATCAATAGCGGAATTCATCTCCCATGAATCATTTTGAGTTGTTCCAATTACCCGAAGCACTCGATATAGATTTAGCAGCTTTAAAAAAACAGTTTTTAAGTTTGCAACAGCAATATCACCCAGATAAAGCCACTGACAAAGATCACGCATTGATCAAGTCGAGCGAAATCAATCAAGCATTTAAAGTACTTTCACAAGTTGACAGTCGTGCTGCGTATCTGCTTGCCTTAAAAAAACAAGATCATCATCTGGACCAATCCATTAGTGATTTTGAATTTTTGCAATCTGCACTCGAAATGCGTGAACAATTAGATGAAGCAACATCTACAGAGCAATTAAATACACTAAAAGTTGAAATTCAACAGTGGATCGATGGTTTAGTTCGCGAATTTAAAATTGATTTTGCTGACGAAGACTGGGCAGAAGCACGTGATACTGTTCGTAAATTACGTTTTTTCCAACGTGTTATGAATGATATTGATAAAGCTGAAGATCGCATGTTGGACGAAGAAGAAAGCTTCGACCTCGATGATGATTTTTAATCCGCTGTTACCGATTATTTTCAAGGGATACCGCACGCATGGCGCTTTTGCAAATTGCTGAACCAGGTCAAGCTACTGCCCCGCATCAACATCGTATTGCGATCGGCATTGACTTAGGGACAACCCACTCTTTAGTGGCGACAGTGCTATCGGGAAAACCGAAAGTTCTACAAGATGACAAAGACCGAGTATTACTGCCGTCTATTGTTCACTATGCAAAGGATGCAACCACGTTTGGCTATGAAGCTAAACCTTTTATGCTGACTGATCCTAAAAATACAGTTGTTTCAGTAAAACGCTTTATGGGTCGCTCGCAAGCAGATATCAAATTCCAGCATCCCTACACACTCGTAGGTGCGGAAAATGAAATGCCTGCATTTGAAACCGCTGTTGGTCGTAAAACACCAGTCGAAATTTCTGCTGAAATTTTAAAACAGTTAAAAGATCGTGCTGAAGCAAGCCTGAGTAATCCGGTAAATGGTGCGGTGATTACCGTTCCTGCTTATTTTGACGAAGCACAACGTCAAGCCACCCGTGATGCTGCTCAGCTTGCAGGTTTGAACGTTTTACGTTTATTAAATGAACCCACCGCTGCCGCTGTAGCGTATGGATTAGATCAAGACACCAATCTAAGTACTGACCGTAACTACGTTATTTACGATCTAGGTGGTGGTACTTTTGACGTATCGATTTTACGTTTTTCGCAAGGCGTATTTGAAGTTCTTGCAACAGGTGGACACACTGCCCTTGGTGGTGATGATCTTGATCGCTTAATCGTAAAATGGGCGAAAAAACAGCTCAATATCGATACTTTAAGTGATGAAGAATACGCTGTTTTCATCATGGCTGCACGTCAAGCCAAAGAACATTTAACAGACCATGATTCTGCTGAATTAAAACTATTGGATGATCGCCTGACTTTAGATCGTTCAACTTTTGAATCGATTATTCAAGTTGCACTCGATAAAACCATGAGCGTGTGCAAACGTGTATTACGTGATGCCAAACTTGAACTTGACGACATTGAACATGTGGTTCTTGTTGGTGGTTCTACGCGCTCTTATGCAGTACAAAAAGCGGTACGTGAATTATTTGAACGTGAACCACTTTGCACCATCAACCCAGATGAAGTGGTTGCGATTGGCGCATCAATCACTGCAAACCAGCTCATTGGTAATAGCCAAGATGGCTCATTATTACTTGATGTGACTCCACTCTCTCTTGGCCTTGAAACCATGGGCGGTTTGGTTGAGCGTCTGATTTCACGTAATACAGCGATTCCTGTTGCACGCCGTCAAGAATTTACCACTTATCAAGATGGCCAAACCGCGATGTTGATTCATGTGGTTCAAGGTGAACGTGATCTGGTTGAGCATTGTCGTTCATTGGGTCGCTTTGTATTACATGGCATCCCACCAATGACTGCTGGTCAAGCGCGTATTGAAGTAACGTTCCAAGTCGATGCTGATGGTTTATTAACGGTTTCAGCTAAAGAAACCACTTCTGGTGTTCAGGCGCAAATCGATATCAAACCATCTTACGGCCTATCTTCAACAGATACTGAGCGCTTACTGGTTGAAGGTTTCCAATACGCAGAAGAAGATAAACATCTTCGTCACTTGCAAGAAACCAAAGTTGAAGCACAACGTGAGTTGGAGGCTTTAGAGCAAGCGTTAAAAGCAGATACTGATTTGCTCTCTCAGCAACAGGCTCGTGACTTAATTCTTGCTGCCGAAGCGTTAAAAGCCCGTCTTAAAACAGATGAGCTGGCAGCGATTGAACACGCCGTTCAACAGCTTAAAATTCATAGCGATGCCTTTGCTGCGCTTCGTATGAACCGACATATTGACCATGCCTTAAAAGGTACGAAACTTGAAGATTGGTCAAACTCAAACTAAAGGTATAGGTGATCAATATGCCACGTATTAAAGTTCTTCCTCATGCACAAATTTGCCCTGAAGGTGCAGAATTTGAAGTCGAACATAACGCCAATTTATGCCAAAGTTTATTAAAAAATGGCATTAAAATTGAACATGCTTGTGACATGTCCGCAGCCTGCACCACTTGTCACGTAGTTGTGCGTAAAGGTTTTGACAGCCTTGAAGAAATGAATGATGTAGAAGCAGACTTGCTTGACCGCGCATGGGGCTTAGAACCTGATTCTCGCCTGTCTTGCCAAGTAGAGATTGTTGATGAAGATTTAGAAATCGAGATTCCTAAATACACTATCAACCATGCTTCGGAAAATCATTAAGTCAGCTGGTTTTGTCAGGTAAAAAAAGCTAGAGTTAATCTCTAGCTTTTTTATTTGTTAAGCAAAAATTAGAGATCGATGTGCAGCAGCACCTGCCATAGTGCCATCACCAACTGCGAGCGGCACTGAGCTTCCCAAACGAGCAACATCACCACAAGCGAAAATACCTGCAACTGTAGTTTCCTTCATAGCATTGGTTTTTACTGCCTCACCCATCGCATTCTGTTCAATCTCACAACCCAACTTGAAAATCCAATCCTGAGCAATAGTACATTTTGTAGTTGCAAAAATACCATCCAGCTGAATAACAGAGCCATCCGTGAGTAAAACATCGCTGTGTCCAACAATTTCTTGAATCAATCTTTTTTCTATCTTGACACCTCGAGTAGCCAATTGGTCAAGCACCTCCTGATCAATCGGATACTCATTCAATAACAGCGTAGTATCACCCCAATCGGGCAACATCATCGCCATATGTGCAGCATGCTCAGAGCTAGCAATAATCCCAATCTTGCCTTGATTCAGCTCATAACCATGACAATAAGGACAATGAAAAATGCTTTTCCCCCAACGCCCAGCTAAACCTGGAATTTCAGGAAGCTGATCCGTGATCCCAGCGGCAATGATCAATCGTTTTGCTGTGATAAACCGAGTTGCATCAATACATACAGCAAAGCCATCATCAACTTTTTCAACACGCTTCACCCTACCATCTTCCCAATCTACAGTTTGGTAAGCTAAAAGCTGCTGCTTCGCTATCTCTACAATTTCACTGGCCTTGCTACCATCCTGCGTTAAAAAGCCATGTGAATGCTCCGCAAAGCGATTTCGTCTTTGCCCAGCATCAATCAACACTACTTTTCTGCGAGCTCTCGCCAATGGCATCGCTGCCGCCAAGCCTGCATAACTTCCACCAATAATTGCAACATCGTACTGCATAACTCCAACCCTATATGTAACTTTAAAAGTTACATTAATACTTTTCATTTTAATTTGCAACTTTTGATGTTACATTTAACTTAACTCCTTTTTTACTTATGGACCCAATGCGTACAGACAGCAAACTCTCGCGAATGCTTCATGTGTTACTACACATGGCAAGACAAAATAAGATATTTACCTCTGATGAAATCGCGCAGATGCTTTCCACCAACCCAGTCGTGGTCAGACGAACGATGTCAGGTCTCAAAAAGGCAGGTTTTGTTCACTCAGAGAAAGGCGCTGGTGGCGGTTGGCAATTAACAGGTGATTTAGAAAAAATTACACTTTGGGATATTTATCAAGCTGTGGGTGAACCCACTATTTTCGCGATTGGCAATGAAAGAGAAAATCCCGAATGTTTGGTGGAGCGTGTCGTAAATGCCGCATTAGATCATGCAATACAAGATGCGCAAAATATACTGACACAACAGCTCAAGGCAACAACACTCGCCTCTTTAGCGCTTGAATTTGATCATTTATATGAGATTCATGCACATTAAGGATGAACTTACAGAATATGTGCACGCTTTGATTATCTGACTTCATCATCCAAAGTCAGTTTTGGGATGCCCTGTGCATTGGTAATTTTTTGCTGGGTCTTGATCCGCTGAACCATATTTTCCAAGATTTCTACCAGTTCAGGATATTCATAGTTCTGCACTTCTTCCAAATTTAAGACCAAATGGAAGCCTTTATAATCGAAATCAAACCATTTTTGCGTATCTGATTTCTTACCTGTGAATTTCTCCATCACTTGCCAAGTTTTAACAGGACCTTGAATGCCTTTTAAATAGATTGGCACTTTAGGTACACATAAAAACTCATTCTTGATCAGTTGATGCGTGTCATCGGCAATCAGGATTTCATCAACTTCAGCTGCAGACTGCAAACGTGCCGCCAAATTTACATCACGACCAACAATGGTATAGGCCATACGATGAGAAGCACCATAGTTCCCGACGTGGCAATAACCTGTACTAATGCCCATACGGATATGCAAAGCGGGATAACCCATTTTCTTCCAGCGTTCACGTAATAATTTCATTTGTTGACGCATCGCAATCGCCATTTCTACGCAAGATTTTGCATCTTGCTCAACGCCTTGCGAATTTGGATCACCAAAGAAAATAAGAATCGCATCACCCATAAACTTGTCGACTGTCGCTTCATACTGTTTTGCAATTTCAGTCATATGACTCAAATAATCATTCAACAGGAAAGCTAAATCGTCTGGGATTAAGGTTTCAGAAAGCTCGGTAAAACCTTGAATATCCGAGAAGAAAATGGTTAGTTTTTTACGCTTATATTCAATTTTTGCCTCTGCCTCACCACGCATGATTGACTGCCATAACTGCAGTGGTGCATAACGGCTAAGCTGATTTGCAAAAGCGATATAACGCGTCATTTGATTATGATAATGCTGACGTTGCTGACCCAGAATATTTAAACGACGGTGCTGATAATAGTTACCAATCACGATAAACATCATCAAACCAAGCAAACTAACGACTGTTAATTCAGGATTGGTTGGTTCGAAATATTCTTCCGCACCAAAAATCACAAAAGTACTGAAATAGAAAACAATGACGCCAATCAAACCGATTAAACAAGAGACTGGCAGAGAAATTTTATTGTTCAATCCCACATAGAGCAATCCAAATAGAATCGTAAAGGTGGGAACTAAACTAAGATGCAATGCAGCGAGAACCAGCGCAATGATCACTGCCTCATTGCCGAAAAGAACATTTTTTTCTATTTTTTTATCAAATTTATATTGCAGCCATTTTTCTAAACGGGGACAAAGCAGAAAATAAATAAGTAATAAAGGAAGAAGGTAGAGTTGATAGCTAGCACTGGTTGAGGTAAATGTATAAATTACCAGAATTAGTGACAGAATCGAATATCCCATCAAACGATGAAAATAAGCAAACTGTCTAGGTTCTTTATCAATCAACCTATCTAGTGGCACTCTATCCTCCTTTTTTTATTATAGAATACTGTATTTATTCTATTTTCTGGATCAGTCCATACGCCAATCAAATGGCATATCACCCTGTCCACGCAATGCTAGCATTAACGTTTGACGCATGTGTGCAAGTACTTCATTGCTATATGGTACAGCTAGTGTTCCCCACACTGGCTTAGGCCATGCAACATCATTTTGATAACGTACTACATGATGAAAATGAAGCTGAGGAACAACATTTCCTAAAGCCGCAACATTCATCTTGTCAGCACGGAACACACGTGAAAGTTGGCTTGATAACCAGCTTGATTCACGTAAAAACTGTTCTTGGTCTGCTTGGCTTAATTCATATAATTCTGTTACGCCCGGTACACGTGGTACAAGGATCAACCATGGAAATTGCATATCATTCATTAAACGACATGTTGAAAGCGGGAAATCGCCTACAAAAAATGTATCTTGAGCAAGTTGTGGATGCAAACTAAACATATCTTTATAATGATGCAAAATAATGATGATCAATACTATCACATCAGTTTTGATGTGAATATTATTAGTAACCCGTTTGATTACAAATAACAATGATTTTCCTCATTTATTGCATGAACATCTGATCAAAAACATCAAGATGTCATGCAAAAAACAGAACCTGCTCAATTAACCATCACTTTATAATGTTCAGACTATCGATCTAGCTCACTCAAAAGCTTATTCAACAGATCAACAATGAACTGTATTCGTTTGTCATATTCAGCTAATTGCACCATCACTTTTAGACGTTGCCCACCTTCCATTCGATAATAGGTTGGATTCTTCTGCATCAATTGAATAATACTCAACGCTTGTACAGGTGTATCTGGGGCAAATTCGATATAGCCACCATTACTGTTGATATCAATTTTGGTGATTCCAAGTTGCTCTGCACGCAAACGTAACTGATGCACACTAAATAATTGCTTCACAGGTTGTGGCGGAATACCAAAACGGTCGATCAACTCCATACGGATATTATCCAGTTTTTCTTGTGTATCGGTACCACTGATGCGTTTATAGAACAACAGACGTTGATGTACATCACCTAAATAGTCATCAGGAATCAAGGCTGGCATGTGCAAATTAATTTCGGCAGTCAATGACAAAGGTGCATCAAAGTTTGGTGTTTTACCTTTTTGAATCGCCTTGGTTGCTTTCTCTAACATCTCCATATAAAGGCTATAACCAATCGCCTGCATTGAGCCACTTTGCTGTTCACCGAGTAATTCACCCGCGCCTCGAATCTCCAAATCTTCGGTTGCTAGCATGAAACCAGCCCCCAAAGTCGAAGCACGTTGAATAGCATCGAGACGTTTTTCGGCATCACCTTTGAGATGCTTAATCGACGGTACCAATAAATAGGCATAGGCTTGATGATGCGAACGTCCGACACGACCACGTAATTGGTGCAGTTGCGCTAGACCCAATTTATCAGCACGTTCGATGATGATGGTATTGGCATTTGGGACATCAATACCTGTTTCGATGATGGTTGAGCACACCAACACGTTATATTCTTTGTGATAGAACTGCTGCATCACTTGCTCAAGTTCACGTTCACGCATTTGCCCATGTGCCACAGCCACCCGTGCTTCAGGGACTAAATTACGAATTGTTTCAGCGGCACGTTCAATGGTATCCACCTCATTATGCAATAGGTAAACCTGACCACCACGTAACAACTCACGCAGAATCGCTTCTTTGACTGAATCATCAGTATGTTCTTGTACAAAGGTTTTAACGGCTAAACGACGTGCTGGTGGTGTTGCAATGATCGACAGATCACGCATACCAGAGAATGCCATATTTAAAGTACGTGGAATTGGCGTCGCAGTTAGAGTCAACATATCGACATCGGCACGTAAAGCCTTGATCCGTTCTTTATCACGAACACCGAAACGGTGTTCTTCATCGACAATCATCAAACCAAGATTCTTAAACTGGATATTTTCTTGCAGAATTTTATGCGTGCCGACCACGATGTCGACTTTTCCATCTGCAAGATCTTCAATGATTTTTAAATGGGTTTTATTACTGCCAAAACGTGATAATACCTCTATACGTACTGCTGTATCGGCAAAACGATCTTTAAACGATTCATAATGTTGTTGTGCCAAAAGCGTAGTTGGAACCAATACTGCAACTTGTTTATTATTTTGCACTGCCACATATGCGGCACGCATTGCCACTTCAGTTTTACCAAAACCAACATCACCACAAACCAAGCGATCCATTGGCTTAGCAAGTTGCATATCGTGCAGTGTTGCATCAATCGCATTGGCCTGATCCAGTGTTTCCTCATAAGCAAAACCACTGGCGAATTGCATATAGCCCGTATGATTCAGTTCAAAGGCAAAACCAGGTTTAGATTGGCGACGTGCTTGGATATGCAATAACTCTGCAGCAACGTCATGGATTTGTTCTAAAGCTTTACGTTTTGCTTTGCTCCACGTATCTGTACCCAATTTATGTAATGGCGCCAGATCTGGATCCCCACCACTATAGCGACTGATCAGATGTAAATTGGTCACAGGTACATAAACTTTAGCGCCGTCAGCATAATCGAGCTGCAAGAACTCATGATCTTGTTGATCAATTTCTAGGGTAATTAAACCTGCATAACGCCCAACACCATGATCGATATGCACCACAGGTGCGCCAATACTGAGTTCAGTTAAGCTACGAACCAAGAACTCTTCAGAAACTTCTTGCTGACGTTTCCGACGACGCTGCACCACACGGTGCTCATAGAGCTGATTTTCTGAAATGACCGAAAGTTGATTGGTGAGTAATAAACCACGATCTAAAGGTGCACTGGTGATCGCAATTTGTAGCTGATCTTTTTGAAATTGAGCAAAGCTATCCACATTCTGGATATCACCCAAAATCGAACGTAACGCATCTTTCAGTGTTTCACGACGCCCCGCACTTTCAGCGACCAACAATACAGGATGCTTAACTTGGTCAATATAATGTTTAACTGCAGCAAAAGGCTGTTCTTTTTTAGGGTCAACCGCCAGTTTTGGTGGCTGTTCAGCCTTAATATTTAAGACACCCGCTTTATCATCATAGGCTTCTGCAGAAGCTAAAATTCGAGGAAATTGATTCAATGCCTGTAACACATGATTTGGCATTAAAAATAATTCTTCTGGCGGCAGAATAGGTTGATCAATGTTATGACGACGATCTTCATAACGTCGTACAACTTCTTTCCAGAAATTGATTAAATCGTTCTCAATTTCATTATTTGTAATGACAACGCAATTATTTGGTAAGTATGTCGTAAGCATACTTTGTGTTTCCATCACCTTCTTTTCAAAGAATAAAGGTAAATAGAACTCCAAACCAGGTGTGGCAATTCCTTCTAACACATCTTGATAAATTGGATTTTTCTTGGGATTTGCAGTTGGAAAGCTTTCTGCATAACGATCTCTAAAGGTAGAACGCCCTTCTTTGAGTGGAAACTCCTTTGCAGGCAACACCGTAAAGTTTTTTAATGATTCTGTGGTTCTTTGCGTCTCTGGATCGAAGAATTTTAAACTTTCAATTTCATCATCAAATAAATCAATTCGAATCGGTTGATCTTGCCCCGATGCATAAATATCCATGATGCTACCGCGAACAGCAAACTCGCCATGATCATAAACTGTATCTACCAAGCGATAACCCGCTTGTACCAATTGCTTTTTCTGTACTTCTAAGTCAAGTCTTTGACCGACCTTAATATCAAAATGTTCACCCACCACCCATGAATATGGAGCAACGCGCTGCGCCAAGGTACTGGCAGAAACCAACAAAATACCCTTTTGAGGCATATTCGATAAGATTGCCAAACGCTCAGAGACGATATCTTGATGCGGAGACAAACGGTCATAGGGCAAGATTTCCCAATCAGGGAAAATTACAGGTTTGATTCCGTAGAATTCCAGTTCACTTTCCAACTGAGCAAGATGTTGATTATTTCTTGCAACAATGACGTATAAATTGGAACTTTGAGTGGCAATTTCTTTGAATAATAGTGCCGCTGATGATCCAAGTAAGGAACCGATCCAGCGTTTGTCACCCGCTTTGAATTGTTGTAGGTTTAATTGAGAGATTTCTTGTTGAAACATAGAGAAAATCGTGCAATCTAAAAAGATAAGTCCCCTATTTTAGCATGATGTTTTTTAGATAAAGAAGAAATTCGCCTTTTGATTAATATCATTTAATTTTACTTAGGCTATTTTTCTATTCAAAGAAAAGAAAGCCCTGACAGAGCTTTCTTTTCAATAATCATATTTTATACGTCTATTTTAAACCCGACGTTGACATCACAGGCTGCCTGCCCACCACGAATACCAAAATTCTCTGAAGGCAGTTCTCTTAACATGATTTTAATATGATCTTTAGGGATGCCCATCGGCTCAAGGTTAGCCACAATCAATTTATAAAGCTGTCGTTTTGCATCTAAGGAACGCCCAAGAAAAGCGTCAATGCTAATTAATGTATAACACTCGGGTTTTTCTTTTTCAGGTGGACATTGGAATCGATGTGGCTCATGTACAATCAGTCGTACATTGCGATCACTGGGCATAATTTTAAACGCCCCTCTAAGTGCCGCATGAACCGCCTCCATAATCCCAAGTTCTACATCTATTGTATATTGTTGCCTGACTTCGATAAGCACACTCGGCATTTTTTATTCTCCTACACTCTAGCGCGATGAAATCTTTATCTTTTTACTATTTTTCTAAAACCTTCTCTTTCGATATTAAATAAACTTTATGCTTCTGACTTTATCAATACTGTAATCAAACCACCCTAATTTGATAAAAATAAAAAAAGCATTCTTCAGAAAATTCCGAAGAATGCTTTTCTATTAGCTAATATTTAAGATGCTAATTTTGCATTTGGAAAGAAACGGCCTTCCACAATGTCATAACACCATTGGAAGATGAATGTATAAATCAAAATACACATTGTCAAACCAAAATCTAGAATCAAGGCCTCAATAAAGCTCATGTTCATTAAATATGCGATAATTGGGATTGTCGCGAGCATCAAGCCGCCTTCAAATCCAATCGCATGCAGAATACGTACAGGAATCGTTCTTTCCCACTGATATTTATACTCAATTTTTTCAAAGTAATGGTTAAAGATCATATTCCAGAATACAGAAATAACAGCCATGATCGTACCGAGGATACCTGTTACTTCAAGTGGCATACTAAAAATAAAACTTAACGCAATTGCGATGATGACCAATAAAATCACTTCATAGCTAATTGCATGAACGAGTCTTCTTTTGGAAATCAACATTTCTATAACACTCTGTTGTTTGGATAGTCGCTATTTTATTTTTATAATATTGATCAATCCAATCAGGTTCTTTCAGTTTTTTTGACAGATGAATATTAATCAAGAACAATTACTCATGTTTCAAACCGTGATTGAAACAGGCTCTTTTTCTGCTGCGGCACGCAAGTTAGGCAAGGTCCCTTCTGCGGTCAGTATGTCCATTGCCAATTTAGAAATTGATCTCAATCTCAATTTATTTGAAAGGATTGGACGTGAACCCATTCCAACAGCTGCAGCAATGGTGCTGTATGAGAAAACTCAGCAACTGTTGATCGAAATGAATCAATGGAAACAACATGCCCATGCCTTAAGCACTGGACTTGAATCTACGCTGAATATTGTAGTGGTTTCTGAACTATTACACACCAACTGGACGGATTACATCACCCTGCTCGGGCAACACTTTCCAAATCTTGCCATCAACATCTTCTCTGCACCACAAGAAGATGCCCTACAGATGTTGCTTGATCAATCAGCCCAACTCGCTCTAATGTTTGAACGAGAGCAATTGGATAGCCGAGAACAATTTGTTGAGTTAAAGCGAGAAGCCTTGGTTCCCGTGATTGCTAAAAACCATCCTTTAGCTCAACTTGATCAAGTTTCATTTGAGCAAATGGTACAGACACGGCAAATCGTTGTGGCTAGCCGTGATAACACCATCAAACCCGAACTGCTTTATTCAAAAGACTATTGGCGAACAGATAACCATCACTCTGCAAGTATGATGATTGTTCGCAATTTAGGTTGGGGAGTTCTTCCTTTAGAAATGTTTAATGAAAACCCAGAGCTTAAGAAAAAGTTAAAAATCTTAGAGCTTTATGATTTCACACCAAAATTTGAATACTATGTTGATCTGGTGTGGAGTCGAGAAAGTGAGTTAGGTGCTGCAGCGAGATTCCTGATTGATCATATTCGTAAACAGCGTCAACATGCTCAGTAATATAAAGATAACCTTAAGGAATCACTCCACCAACAAAAGCGATGCTTTGCTTTCGTCTGGATTGTGTTATAAAAGAAATTACCAATAATATTGTTTATTAAGAACGCGATATCAATGACTCAGAACGCATTACACCAATTAAAAAATTTAACCACAGTTGTTGCCGATAGTAGTGATCTAGAAGCGATTGAAAAATTTCGCCCATTAGATGCAACAACGAACCCATCCCTGATTACTGCTGCTGCTGAACAACCAGAAAGCAAAGAATTGATTGAAGATGCATATACTCAAGCAAAGCAGGAAGGTTATCAAAGTGATGAGTTGATTGAACGCACCATTGATATTCTGACGGTGAAGTTTGGTGTTGAGATTTTAAAATTGATCGATGGGCGTGTATCCACTGAAGTCGATGCTTCATTATCTTATGACACTGAAGCAACCATTGCCAAAGCTCGTGAGTTGTCCAAACTTTATCAGGGTTATGGCATTGAACAATCTCGTATCCTGATTAAGATCGCATCTACCTGGGAAGGTATCCAAGCTGCAAAAGTTTTAGAGGCTGAAGGTATTCCATGTAACCTGACTTTATTGTTTGGCTTACATCAAGCACAGGCTTGTGCTGATGCAAAAATAACGCTTATCTCGCCTTTCGTAGGTCGTATCTTAGATTGGTATAAAAAAGCTGAAGGCGTTGAGCAATATCCGATTGCCAAAGATCCAGGCGTACTTTCTGTGAAAAAGATTTATAACTACTACAAGCAAAATGGCATCGCAACGCAAGTGATGGGTGCTAGCTTCCGTAGTACTGCACAAGTACTTGGTCTCGCGGGTTGTGACTTACTCACCATTGCTCCAAATCTATTGGCCCAGTTGGAACAAGATCAACAAGTGATTGAAGCACAGCTTAGTGTTGAATCTGCCCAACAAGCTGAAAAAATAGAACGCGCTGCACAAAGTAAAGAAAGTTTCAAAGCTGAACTTGAGCAAGATTTGATGGCATTCCAATTACTGCAAGGCGGTATTGATGGTTTTATCAAGGCACGCGACCAGCTCAGTTTATTACTGCGTCAATCTTTTGGTATTGATGCTGAAATCAAACCATAATTAGTCGATTTTTCACCTATAAAAACCGATTTTTGCTATATTAGCGAAAATCGGTTTTTTAATGAGTTCACTGTGTTCGGCATAACAGATTTAACCACATATATTATTGGTACAATCTTAATTGTGTTATTACCCGGTCCGAACTCGTTATATGTCATGTCCGTGGCATCTCGTTATGGTATTCGCACAGGTTATGCTGCAGCTTGTGGGGTATTTACTGGGGATTCGATTTTAATTCTGTGTACGGTCTTAGGCGCAGCTTCTTTACTCAAAGCCTTCCCGATTCTGTTTATTATTCTCAAATTAACTGGTGCTTGTTATCTCGCTTACTTGGGCTTTAAGTTATTACAAGGTGCTTATCAAACATGGAATAAACCACCTCATCATGCTGAGTTAGCCGATCTGCCTAAACTTGATCAAGTACATCCATACCGTACAGCACTCAGTATCAGTCTACTTAATCCTAAAGCAATCTTATTTTTCCTTTCTTTCTTTGTACAGTTTGTAGAACCTGACTATGCCTACCCCGCAATTAGCTTTTTAATGTTAGCGCTGATTGTCCAGATTGTAAGTTTTAGCTATTTAACTGCCCTGATTTTTTCAGGGGTAAAACTTGCAGGCTTTTTCAAACATAATTATAAATTGGCAGCGGCAGGAATTTGTCTGGTTGGAATCTTATTCTTTGGTTTCGGTTTAAGACTGGCGACTTCAACTTTAACCTAGTACAGTTTTTTGATTGAATGATCAATTTATTCAATCATTTTAGAACTACGATTTAAGACGCATTAACGATATACTTTTCAACAAATTTTAATCAAGTATAGATGCATAGATGCAACGTCTCATCCAAGATTTCTCAATTCCTGCCGTTTTTGCTGGCTTTATTACCTTCCTTATCGGGATTAGTGTTTCCGCAATCTTGGTAATCCAAGGCGCCCAGTCTTTAGGTGCAAATACAGCACAAATCAGTTCTTGGTTTTGGGCATTGGGACTTGCGATTGGTTTATCAGGTTTAATTCTGTCTTGGAAATACAAATACCCTGTTGCCACCGCATGGTCGACACCAGGGATTGCATTGATCATTGCCTCAACTGGACATTATGATCTCTATGAGGCGATCGGTGCTTTCCTCATCTGTGGTATTGCTATTGCCATTGTTGGCTTTTCAGGCATTTTCCAGAAGTTATTGGCACATATCCCACAAAGCTTAACCTGTGCCATGCTGGCAGGGATCTTATTAAAATTTGGTATTCAGATTTTTAGCAGCTTAGAAAGCCATCTTGGTTTCGTACTAAGTATGTTGGTGATTTACCTTGTTTCTAAACGCTTATTTCCACGATACAGTATTGTGCTGACCGTGATTTTAGGTGCTGTCATTTGTCCATTGTTTATTGACTTTAAATTACAAGCAATCTCATGGTCACTGACTCAACCCATTTGGATGCAACCCTCATTCTCATGGTCCGCATTACTAGGGTTAGCCTTACCCTTGTTTGTGATTAATATGACTTCGCAAAACCTACCTGGTATTGCCATGATCAAAAGCTATGGCTATCACCCGCATGTCAATCAATTGGTCGGTTGGACAGGTGTTGCTCATGCTGCTTTTGCGCCTTTCGGCTGTTTCTCAATCAATTTAGCAGCAATTAGTGCTGCTGTCAGCTTAGATGATCAAGTTCACCCTGACCCAAGTAAACGTTATATTGCAGGTATTAGCTGTGGTCTGTTCTATATCATAATGGGGCTTTTTGCGGCAACTTTAGTTAGCCTACTGATGTCATTCCCACAGATCTTTATTGTGGCACTTGCTGGGATCGCTTTATTTGCGACAATTAGCCATAACATTGCAGTTGCTTTCTCAAATGTCGAAGAACGTGAAGCTGCGCTACTCACCTTTTTATGCAGTGCTTCTGGTGTCCAATTCTGGGGCATTGGCTCAGCGTTTTGGGGTTTATTACTAGGTATCTTCGTACTGATCTTATTTAGATTTAAAGCAAAAAATAAGCCTTAGATTGACCAAGGCTTATTGGGCAATAGAGTCAGTTGTTACTTTTCCTCTAGATCCTTTTGTGCTTCTTCATCATTTAAAATACGTGCTGCTTTTTTAGGACGAATTAATGGCGCTGTTGGACGCGGATGTGAATGTGTATATTGTAAGCCTACACCTGCATAGACATCATCCGCAGCGATTTCTGTTTCAAAACGCTCATCATCACGATCACGAATTTCATCCGTAATGCGTTGTACTTCGTCTTCATCAACGCCTAATTCTTGCAAGATCACGCCGCCAAATTTAATCGCAGACTCGAAGGTTTCTCGAATCATATAATCCACTTTATGCTTCACTAAATAGAGCGAATGTTCACGGTCATAAGAACGAACCAACAGTTTTGCTAATGGAAATTCATGGGTGACCAACTCGACAATCCGATTGGTGGTTTCTTTACTGTCTACGCAAACGACGATGGCTTGAGCGGAAGATGCACCCGAAGCATGCAGAATATCTAAACGACAACCATCACCATAATAAATTTTAAAGCCAAATTTCTCGGCGTTTTGAATCATGTCGATGTCATTATCAATGATGGTGACATCGACACCTCTTGCCAAAAGTAATTGACTGGTCACTTGACCAAAACGGCCAAAACCAATCATTAGCACACTACCGCTCAAACCTTCGGCAATGTTTACATTATCCAAATTAATCTCATCTTTGGTTTCAGTAAAACGCTTAAAGATAATGCCTAAAATTGGTGTCAGGACCATCGACAGCACCACAATCGCTGTGAGATTTGACTTCACCGAGTTGTCAATCACTTGAGCACTGACTGCGGCTGCAAACAGGACAAAAGCGAACTCACCACCCTGCGCCATCAATAATGCTCGATCTAAGGCCTCTGTATGTGGGCTCTTGGTGACACGTGCAACGATGTAAATCATCAGGGCCTTGGCAAACATCATGGCTAAAACACCACTGACAATCAGCTGCCAGTTCTGTGCAACCACAGACAAGTCCAGTGACATTCCAACACCAAGGAAGAACAAACCCAGTAACAAACCGCGGAAGGGTTCGATATCTGCTTCGATTTGATGTCTAAAGGTTGATTCAGATAACAATACCCCTGCCAAGAAAGCACCCATTGCCATTGATAAGCCGCTGACTTGCATCAACAATGCTGCACCTAAAACAACCAGCAGCGCAGCAGCTGTCATCACCTCTCGTGCTTTTGCCGCAGCCAACAGTCTAAACAATGGATTTAATAACCAATATCCTGCGGCAATTAAGCCTGCAATCGCAATTAAGCCAATCCCGATACTTTCTAAACGAGTTGAGGTCGTCTCAACCACATGATTAGGTGCCATAAAGGCAACTATCGCCAGTAACGGCACAATCAATAAATCTTCGAATAATAAAATTGCGACAATCTTTTGGCCTTGCGGTTGAGCGATATCACCGCGATCTCCCAACAGCTGCATCACAATAGCTGTTGAGGTCAAGACAAAACCAGCCGCACCGATAAAGGCAACTTGCCAAGTAAAACCAAACAATAAGCCCACGCCAGTCAATGCCAAAGCACAGGCAACAATTTGCAAGGTGCCTAGTCCAAAGATTTCACGCCTTAAACTCCATAAATGTGAGGGCTGCATCTCCAGACCAATCACAAACAGGTACATCACAATCCCAAGTTCTGCAATGTGTAAGATCGAAGCCGAATCATGAAAAAATGCAAAACCAAATGGGCCAATAATCAGGCCTGCAATTAAATAACCAAGGACGGAACCCAAGCCAATACGTTTAAAAATTGGAACGGCAATTACAGCAGCGGCAAGCAAGACCACTGGCGCAATTAAACTGATTGAATGTGCTTCTGAACTCATACTGTTCTCATTGTTATCAAGCTGGCGTCATTTTATGTGAAACAATAGACATTTTATATATCATTAATGAGACAATGTATCCCAATGCCATGATATAGAAAAAATTTCTAATGGCTTAATTAATCGTATTTTTATCCCAAAATGCCTGTCGAATTTGCGGCATGGCATTCAGATGATTAGTAATATGCTGCGCTTCTTCTGCATCAATTGATGTGGCAATTAAAGTAACTTCAATTTCTACCTCTTTGTCACCAAAAGGGGTTACTTCAATATCTTTGGCAGGATAACTATGATGCTTTAGGGTTAAATTGAGTTCATCCATCACTGCCTTACTCTGGCTGCGATCACAAATAATATAGATGACATGTAAAACCTCGGTATCATCATCAATAGGGCGACGATCAATTGCATGTACAATCGGTCTAAGCAAAGTATTTGCAGCTAGGATAAAAGCTGTCGCCAACACAGCTTCAATAATTAAGTCTGAACCAGCAGATGCCCCCACAGCAGCTGAACACCACAAAGTAGCAGCTGTATTGAGTCCATGAATATTGCCTTCTTGGCGCATAATCACACCCGCACCCAAGAAACCAATACCTGAAACCACATAGGCAATCACGCGGACTGCACCTTCTGCACCCGTTAAATTGGTCGCAATATCGACAAAAATTGCAGCACCGACAGCCACCAAAACATTGGTTCTGAGTCCTGCCGTGCGTTGTCGATACTGACGTTCAAAGCCAATTAATGCGCCGAGAATAAAAGCAACGGACAGGCTGACCAACGTGTCAGCAATATTTGATAAATCAATATTTTGTAAAAACTTTAATTGCATCTTACACCTATTTATTTTCAATCATTTTAAGGGTGGCTAAAGTGAGTTTAAGGCAATTATGATGACGGCGTATAACTCAAACCAAGTCCAAACCAATGCTGTTTTAAACGATGTAGGCGATCGCCAAAGGAGGCTTCCAAAGTAAGGACATTGGGAATCAAACTATATTGCAACGCTGTCTGGAAAAATGGCGCTTGGCGATCTTGATTATATGTTTCAACTGTTACACCGACATGCTCGGTCAGCGTATAGGTTGAAGCAATTCCCCAGCGAACGAGACGCTCATCGGCCCGTTGATAACCGAGATTGGTATCCAATGCTAAACGTTGATCTAAAAGTTGAAAACTGACAGGAACATTCAAAAACCAGTTTAAATCCCCATGATGAGCAACATCATCACGGGATAGCTGTAAACTACTGGCAACGCCCCAGTCATTCTCCATTGGCTTTAAAATGCTTTTCGCTTGAACCGAAAAGCCATGAATCTGATCTTGATCTTTACTTGAGTGATAGCCCAAAGATACTTCTAAATTTTGATTGAGATTACAGGCAGGTACGACTTGATAAGACCAAGTGCCGTCTTTGTTATAGCTATAAGTACTTTCTAGCTGGCACTGCTGCGCTGCTGTAATAGAAATATCATCGGTGTTGATGAGTGGACCCGCCTTACTCTTTTGAGTCAGCAATAATCCACATAAAATAAATACGTTAAGAACAGCAAGCCATTGAATGGAAGCATGAAAAAACATAGGCTTCTCCCCATTTTAGGTGAGAAACTAAACAGGATGCAGTCAATACAATAAATTTTGTGGATACAGCAAAATTTTATAGGAGGGTTTAGATAATTTTTAGCAAAGCTATCTCATTGCAAGATAGCCGACCTTAATGGCTCGCTTGCTCAGTATTCGCTTTGGCTTAATCCTTTATTAAACCCGAACCTCGAACAACTTCCCATTTAGGATCTCCGTGAATAAACTCAACGGCATTATAGGACATGCGAATTGATTCACAAGCCCTATCTTATGAATTTTTTATTACATGATAAGATTTCGCTCTAAATTAAAGCTCTCTTACCACAACAGTTTTTGCCATTTTGTCGTGCCAGCCTTGCTTCTTCGCATCAAAAGCGACCCAGATTAAACCAATAAAAAAGACTAATGTTGCTGGGATATAACCAATGTAGCGAATGATAGCCTGCCCGACAGTCACATTTTCACCCGTTTTTTCATCCAGCACTTTTAATCGAAGCAGACGCTTACCCGGTGTTCCTGCAAATTTAATCCAGCAGAAAATATAAAAGACTGCGGCGAGAATTTGCCAAATCCAATCTGCCGTAGACATAAATTGGAATGATGAAAAACCATCAGAAGCAACTGTGGTATTGCCGCCTCCAAAAATCATGGTCAATGGAATCATGGCAACCATCACAATGATTGAATCAATAATCGCGGCACCGAAACGTATCCAGAAGCCCGCATATGCGTATTGTTGAGACATATATTCCCCTCACTTTTTTATTTCTATAAATGAATTTCATTAAATAATAACCTGTTGTTCCAATGATTTATATTGTGTTTTGTTTTAATTCTCGCTCAAAGAAATCCACAGTCCGCTGCCACACCACTTGGGCTTCAGGCAAACCCCGACTCACGCTACGGAAGCCATGCGGCATGTTATAGGTATAAGCTTCAACCCGATCACCCAATTGCTGGATCAATTTATTACGCTTGGTTGCTGGGCAAAATGGATCTACGGTTGACCAATGTCCTTGTAATATCCGAACTTCATCCAGAGACTCTTTGTTTGGAACACCCGCCCCTTGAATCCCCAGAGAATGATGATAAACCACAGGTGCTAGCATATCTTCCCGCTTCGCCATCTGGATCACATAGCCCCCCGTTAAGCACTGCCCTAACATGCCTAAACGACCATTGGATCGAGGATCTGCCTTTAAGGCATCTAACAAGACATGAATTTCTTGATTGACTTCACTCTTCGCAGCATTGATACGGCCAGCCTTACTCACCATGGCACGAATACAATATTTGACTGCACCACCACTAAATAAATTAGGCACATAAACCAAATAACCCCGATCAGCCAAGTCTTGGGCATCTTCGCGGTAGACATCTAAAATACCAAATAACTCATGTAGCAATAATATGGCTGATGCTTTTTCCGAGCTTGATGCAGGTGCATACACTTCAACTTCAATTTGACGTGTCGGTAATGTGATTGTTTTTATTTCCATTGCAGTCATCCGTTACATTCGAATGATTTCCATACTATTTCTGACAATACCAGTTGTCAAATAAAAAAGGATGTCTGACGACATCCTCTTCCTATTCATTCAATCACTAAATTAAATACTAAGTAGACTGTTCAATGTTTCTGCTACATTTTTCGATTTTACTTTAGGTTGCAATGCTTTAAGGGCTTGTTGTACCTGACTACGTTGTGGTTCAGCCAAAGTGTACCAACGTGACAGCACTTGTAATAAACGCGAACCTAAGATTGGGTTTTTCTCATCCAGATAAGTGGCAAGCTCAATGAAATGATCAACACCGAAGCTCCACGTATTAACTGGATTTGCAGCAAGTCCACCACTCACGGCACGGATACGGTTTGGTGTACCCAGATCATAATCCGCATGTTTGGTCAGATACTCAATCGTTTCCGCTGTCGCACAAGGATTTGAAGCTTGGATGCTAAACCACTGATCTAAAGACAAGGCTTCATCTTTAAAACGATTATAGAAATCTGCAAGTGCTGCTTGCGCTTGTGGTGCATCATTCCAGACTAAAACACGTAATGCGCCTAAACGCTCAGACATATTGCCTGTTTGTTGATATTGGGTATAAGCCAAATCAAACACAGACGCATCACCTTGACGAGCCAACATATTCAGAGTGATATTTTTCAATGAACGCACGCCCATTGCCAAAGAAAACTCTTTTTGCTTGTCTGGATCTAAGGCCAAATAAGTGTCTTTCCAGAATGAACCTAAATCACGTGCTAAACGATCCAGCACAGCTTCACGTTTCTCACGAATCAATTCAGGCTCATAGTCTTGATCAATACGACTGCCTAAATAGTTTTCACTTGGTACATCAAATAAACGCGATGCCAATAACGGATCTTTATTCACTAAGTCTGGCAAGGTATTTTTAATTGCCTGAATATAGGTATTTACCTTATGGTCTTCTAAAAGAATACGTTCCAATAAGGTTTGTGTCGCTTGCCATTGGTTAAAGCCATTGGTTTCGTGCTGAATCAAGAACGCAAGATCATCATCAGAATAATCAAAAACTAAATTCACAGGGGCAGAAAAATTACGTAATAACGAGGCAACAGGTTGCTCAGTCACCCCTGTAAATTCAATTGTTGCTTCATCTTGATCAAATAAGTACACGCCATCTTTGACCTCATTCACAAACAGATCAGTGCTGTGCAAGGTATATTGTTCACCTGTATTGGCATTAAATAATGCCAGAGCCACAGGAATTGGCACTGCTTTGAGGTTTGGATATTTTGGATGTGCTTTCAAGCTTTGTTTGAAGCTTAAACGGTAAGTCTGTGCAGCAGCATCATATTCACCTTGAGCTTCTAACTTTGGCGTCCCCGGTTGGTTATACCATGTGAGGAAGTTAGATAAATCAACACCCGAACCTGCACTCAATGCCGCAACCCAATCTTCAACCGTAACTGCTTGCCCATCATGACGCAGGAAATATTCATCAGTCCCTTGACGATATTTTTCTTTCCCCAATAACGTTGCCATCATGCGATTGATTTCAGCACCCTTCTCATACACTGTCGCGGTATAGAAGTTATTGATTTCAACAAAATGATCTGGACGTGGCGGATGCGATAATGGACCAGCATCTTCTGGGAATTGATGCGATTTCAATACCGCTACATCATCAATTCGTTGTACGGCTGCTGATTGTAAATCCTCAGAGAAAGACTGATCACGGAAAACCGTTAAGCCCTCTTTTAAACACAATTGGAACCAGTCACGACAGGTGATTCGGTTGCCTGTCCAGTTATGGAAATATTCATGTGCAATCACCGACTGTACTCGCATGATCGCAGCATCGGTGGTGTATTCTTCATCGGCAAGCACACAAGAAGTATTAAAGATATTTAAACCTTTGTTCTCCATTGCCCCCATATTGAACTGACTCACTGCCACGATCATATAGTTATCGAGATCGTAAGGACGACCGTAATGCTCCTCATCCCAACGCATTGAATGCTTTAGAGCTTCCATCGCGATGTGACATTTTGGAATATCTTTTTCAATCGCATAAATCTCCAAAGCAACATCACGGCCTTCAGAGGTTGTATAACGATCTTTCAATACTGCTAAATCGCCAATCACACACGCAAATAAATAGCTCGGTTTTTTGGTTGGATCTTGCCAGATCGCAAAATGACGGCCTTCTCCAGCCTCACCCGTTTCCAATAAGTTCCCGTTTGCAAGCAATACTGGATATTTCTTGTCTGCTTCTACTCGCGTGGTAAATTCAGCCAATACATCAGGACGGTCAGGATAGAAGGTAATTTTACGGAAACCTTCGGGCTCATTCTGAGTCACGAATAAATCACCCGCCTTGTATAAACCTTCAAGCTGCGTATTTGACTCAGGGTGAATCACCACTTGAATTTGCAAAATGACCTGATCTGGTGCATCTGTGATCACCAATTGCTCATCGTCTAAATCATATTGCGCTGCACTCAGGATTTGCCCATTCAGTTGAATCGACTTTAATTCAAGATCACGCCCCAAAAGCACCAAAGCACCAGTCGTTTGACGTTTCATCACTAAGGTTGAGTCAACAATCGTATGATCATCATAGACTTGAATATCTAAGTTAATTGATTCAACCAAGAAAGATGGTTTTTGATAATCTTTGAGGTAAATGGTTTGATCTGCTTGTACGGGAGGTTGTGCCGCAATATTCATCAGTATTCCTTATCTTTCATCATGTCGTTTAGATGGTCTTGTTGGCAAGACTTCTTGATTAAAGTCATTCGGTTGCACAAATCATGCCTTATTTCGCCTAAATTCTTGTGACAAATCACTTTTGTCACAAGCATCGGTGAAACTCTATCAGATCATACGCCAACTTATAAAACCTGTCTTTACGGCTCGGTATCAGTTTTAATAATTTTATTGGGTTTACTATTCAGGTTTTCAAATTTGATCTGCAAATTGCCCGATCATTTAGACAAAATTACAACATCGTTTTCCAATCTTAAATAAAAAATACAGAACCAATTGCGTTCTATCGCGCAACTTACATTTTTTTCCTGAGTTTTACATTTTGTGCACGGTTATTGCTTAACCCTATATGCCAATCTAGGTAAATACAATAAAACAAGTGAGGGTTATGACGATGGAATTAAAAGCACACCTATATCGTTTAGAAAATATCAAAGCAATCCATGATCTGGCTAAAGCTGGCGTCGATCATCATGTAATTTCAGTTTTTTTAACAGCAGAAGGAATTGAACTGACAACCTTAGAAGTGACTAATATCGTGAATACCTATGATGCACTTGGCAAAGAAAAACTGCCGAGTAAAAAAGTCCAAGCACTTATTGCAGCCAAAAAAATCGGTCAGGAGGACGAAAACTTACCATGCCCTGTTTAATCACTTACTTTAACCATAAAAAAACCTCGAAGCGAATTCGAGGTTTTTTATTTTCGATTAAGGTGTTGCATTATCAGTACGTAACCACACAACAGTGCGGCCCAGAGCTGAAACGCCCATATAGCCACGCATACGTAAACGTTTACCTTCTCCAGTCACCACGCCTTTACCTTTATAGACACGACCAGAAGTTGGTTCCAAAACACGACCATCAATATATGAATCAGGCTTATTTGGATCTTCTTTAAAGCCCGATAAGATTTCTAGTCCAAGAATTGGCTTATTGGTGTTCGGTGCTGCACATTTGGTGCAATTCGTGAGTGCAATGCCATGAGAGTTTGGATAACGATAAACAATCTTCCCATGATAACGGCCGTCATTTCCTTTACGGATTTCTACAATTGAGAGTTGTTCACCAGTACGTTCTTCGATGCTTTTCCAGTAACCTTCAATAGAAGCAGCGAAAGTCGTTGCGCTGGCACAAGCAAGAGTGAGCCCCATGATTCCATTCATGAGCATTCGATTTAGCATATTAACCCCGTCTTAAAAAAGTAACCTATTCATCTTTATAGGTTTAATGCACGGAAATTATCACACTTTTATCTAAGTTACACTGTACGCTAGCGTTCATTTGTATAAGAAATAACTGATCTAACCGCTCAATCTAACACCAACGCATATATTCTTTAGTACAAATAAAAAAGCCCAAACGAGTCGTTTAGGCTTTCTAAAAAACAATACTATTTAATTAAGGATTGGCACTATCGGTACGAATCCAGACTTGGGTACGCCCAAGCGCAGAAATCCCCATATAGCCACGCATACGTAAACGCTTACCATCAGCACTCAGTTGCGCTTTGCCCTTATAGATATTACCTGTTTTGGGTTCCAGTACGCGTCCATCAATATATTGATTTGGATTCTTCGGATCTTCTTTTAAGCCCCAAGCAATTTGTAACCCTTGAATTGGTTTGTTCTTAAATGGTTCAGGGCATTTCACACAATGCGTCAAAACCGTGCCACCACCAGGAACAGGATAGCGATATACAATTGTTCCTGTATAGGTATTATCAGGTTTCTTCTTAATTTCTACGATTGAAAGTTGCTCGCCTGTACGATCATCAATACTTTTCCAAAACCCTTCAGGTGTGGAAGCAAAACTAATTGTCGTGAACAATCCCAAGGAGATGCCCATGAATCCTTTCATGAGTGAGTTTCTTTGCATAATAAGCTCCGTAATGCAAAATCGATCCGTCTGTCATTCCATTTTTATTCTAATGCTCAGTAACAGTCAACATAGCTAAGTCATATTTAACTATCTAAAATTAAATAAAATTTTAATTAGTTCACATATTTTAATATTAATGCTTTCCACTATACGTTACAGATTTAAATCTAGGTGACAATGCGAGCAAATTTAGAAAACCCAACCTAGCCGCACATTTTAGGACATGCATAATTGCTACTGACATTTGCTTTAATTTTGATATAAATTTCATCCAATTCAGTCACATTTTGATCTTAGTTCTATTCCATCTATAAACTTTGCATCACTCTGCTAGCACAGCATGTATAATTCTCTTTTTAATGGTCATAGGTTTAATATCAATGGATTTACAGATTCTACAGAAACAGTTAGATGAAAGTAGCCATTGCCCTCTGTGCCAAGCCTCCATGTTTTGGGTTGAAGCCGAACAATACAGTCAAGAATTTCAATTTCACGAATGCAGCCACTGCCAGCATCGTGTCTTTAAAAGTGACAGCAAGCTGAATTGTCATTGCGCGCAATGTACAGCGCAACGGAAAAAACAAACCCAACAAACAATTTTGCAAGAACAACGCAAATACAAAATTAAAGACGAAGTAATTTATAGCCTGAATCAACTCAGCTTTTTACATAAATTATTCTTATTGAGTCTATTGGACAGTTATGCCCGTGAAGATGTACAACATGACGAATTGATTCATTGGAAAAATATTAAATATCATGATTTTACTCCCAACTATTTATTCCAGAACCATTTAGTCCAAGAGTTATTAAAATTAGGCGTGTTTAAGCCACAAAATGATAATTTGGAAACTGAACATTTTTATCTCAATCTCCGACTCGATGGTTATTCAGACCCGAGCCTGTTCAGTGTCACGCATCAGTTACGCCAATGGTTCTATGAAAATCTCAGTTTAGGCGTCCCATTTAAAACCACAGATGAAGTAAAAGACGTGCTTTATTTGGTGCTTTATCAAGAAATCGTACAATTTATGCAGTTTTACTGTCGTACTTGGGGCATTCAGATTGCAGGAAATCGTAGCTTCCAAGCTTTTTGCTATCGTTTAATGGAAGGCTTAGCTGTAGGCCAAATTTTTTATTTGATCCAAACCGCATTGGAATATCTCTATAAACAAAAGGCCTTACAGCCAAGAAATGATAAGTTTATCAACACCAATTTGCTGAAAAAAACACTGGAACAATATCGTGAGCGCGCACTCGCAGAACGTTGGGAAACCACTACACTACCAAGACCATACACCATCCCATTTAGTAAAATGAGTGAAGTACTGCTGTTTAAGTTTTTGGGTTATGACGAAAGTATTTTTATTCAGCCTGTTTGGAAGTCTTGGCGAAAAATCGAGCCTCGATTAAATTTTTATTCAGTTAAACGCTGTATGTATTGTGGTTCAAACGATTTAATTGTCGATTATGATGCGAAAGATTATGTCTCTTTGATCTGTCGTCGCTGCAAACATCAAGATCATTATTTCACACGCTAAAAATAGCAATATCAAAATCATACTTATGAAGGATGTGTCATGTCACACAAACAACAACTGATCGATCAAGTCATAGAAGCTTGGCGTGCTTTACAACAACAAACACCATTAGTGCAATGCATCACCAATAGTGTTGCAAACAATTATGTTGCCAATATTTTGCTTGCAGCGGGTGCTTCACCAGCCATGATCGACAACCCTTTTGAAGCAGAAGACTTTACAAAAATTAGTTCAGCTTTAAGTATTAATGTCGGTACACCCACAACAGAACAAACCCAAGCGATGTTAATTTCAGCCAAGACAGCGCATCAACATCAAGTGCCTTGGATACTTGATCCTGTGGGATATGGTCCTGTTTTAAAATGGCGAAGTAAAACTGTTGAGCAACTTTTACAATTTAAGCCGACAATCATTCGTGGTAATGCCTCAGAAATTAGTACATTGGCAGGTAGCCAAAGCCAGTCTAAAGGTGTGGATAGCACTTTAAATAGCCATGATGTCTACGCTCAAGCAAAAAGTCTGTTACAGCATTCTGAATGCATTGCCATTTCAGGTGAGTCGGATTACATCATTTCCAAGCAGTTTGATGCGGTCATTCAAGTCAATGGTGGGTGTTATTTACAACCTAAAATTACCGCAACAGGTTGTGCATTAGGCGCATTAACAGCGGCCTATCATGCAGTGAGTACAGCCAGTATTGCTGCACTGGCTTCACATATACATTTTGCCATCGCGGGTAAACTTGCATATGAACATGCGCAAACGGTGGGAAGCTTTAATGTGGCATTTTTAGATTATGTACATATGCTCGATGATAATTTAATCCAACAGTATGTGGACATTCAGATTGTATAGCTCTGCTTCGCAGCAGAGCCTCAGACTTATTTTAGTAGTAAATAAATATCTGTAATCAAATCACATTCATCTACATCATGAACAAAATTGTGATAATGAAAAAAGACAGGGAAATCTCCTACTTCTAACTCTGATTGTGGCAGCCAATCCCGATATAGATAGTAAACACTGTCTTTAATATGATCATGACTACCCAAGTGCCGAACTACAGCATATTTCCCTTTGGGGAGCATACCAGTACTTACACCATACGTATTTTCAGGAACATCCACCGTGATTGTTCCAGCAATATCGAAACGAAAATCATCACTTAAGGTTTGTTCTGGATCAGAAAATGGAATTCCATAAGTCTTGCTTTTCGCCAAGGGAGATAAGCCCGTTTCCTTGCGCCACTGAATAAACTGTGCAGCCGTTTCAAACACACGTTCTGGTGCGCCGTAGTGTGATATAAATGCAATTTTCTCTTCGGCTCTTTCTACAACATTAACGTTCATCACGATTCCTCTCTGAGGTAAAGAAAAAACAAACCTTTGATGCCAAGATAGCCAATCTGGCTGCTCTCTAAAAGCACTTGGGGTTTGATCAAATGAACGTTTAAATGCACGGCTAAATGCTTCAGGACTCTCAAAACCAGACTGCAAGGCAATATCAATGATCTTGATATCAGCAGAAAATGCCAGTTGGAATGATGCACGTTTCAATCTGGATAATTGAATAAACCTCATCAAATTCACACCGATATTTGCTAAAAAAATACGGTGGAAATGAAATTTAGATAAAGATGCAACTTGGCTTAATGTATCTAAATCAAGCTCATCATCTAAATGCTGTTGGATATATTCACATACGCGCTGCAACTTCTGATCATATAGCGTCATACATTTAACTCAATCATTTGATGAAAGTTAATTTGCCAGATTCACATCCTTTAAACTTGATCAGAATTGCGGATTTCAGTCCAAGACCGTTGCCTTAAAATAGTTTTCTTTCGGCATATCGATCACTTCGACACACAACTGTATCGGAAAGCTGACCTCAGACTGGATATAGCTTTTTTGTTCCAATCGATGCAACAATGCCGCTCCGACTGCTTGTTTTTGCTCCTGCGTTCTACCACTCAATAAATACAGTTTTAAATGAATATAAGCTTCTTCTGTCTCATTCAAACCAATTAAAAATATCTCATCTTTAAATGCACGAGATTTAATATCATTTGCGACAAATAAATCCGTTTCAATTAATGCGACATTCACATCTTTTAATAATTGATGTGGATCTAATTCAGTTAAATTAGCTGAATAGTTTGCAATTAAATGCGGCATTTTTATGGTTCCTATTCAATAAATAATAAAGCCAAACGGACTTGGTCATAAGCCATTCGCGGACTGGTGGCTTCAACGATAGGACGCAATTTTATTGAGCCGTCATCGGTAAAGTGCTCTGGATTTTTACGTTTATGCAAACGCTTATAAATCTTGCGCACTTCTTCAATCACTTCATCACCCGGGCTGGCAACCGAAATATCCAAGCCCTGCTCTTTATGCAAACGTGCCAAATGATTAATGATCGTTGCAGGCGTTAAACCACGCTCATGCGCAATATCTTCAATTTCATAGCCTTCTTCAAATAAAGTACGGGTTTCATCCAAGGTCGCTGCGGCATAATTCTGTTTTGCACCTTTGGCGATTTTCTTTTCATTACGGGCAATTTCAGTCGCATTCAGCGTGCCACCACAATGGCGAATAAAGGCATTATGCTGTGTGGTTAAATCTACATTTTCAAAGTTGACTTCCGCTTCGGTCGATAATTCCTGAAAACGGCGGTCTGCTTTAATTGCCAAACTATCCAGTTCAAGCGCCTGATCATTGAAACCAAGTAGCTTCAGTCCAGTCAGTGACTTTAAACGTGATAAAGCTACATAGCCCTGACCTTTCTCAAAAGTATGGGTGAGATTGATCTCTGCAGCTTCCAAAGTCATCCCTTGGCTTTTATGGATGGTGATTGCCCATGCCAAACGCAACGGAATCTGTTGGAAACTGGCAATTGCCTTACCCGCTTCATTTTCAATCGACCACGTTTCAGGTTCGACTAAAAATGTTGTGCCATCAGTCAACTTCACTTTAGGCAGAATGCCCTGCTTATCGTCTTCTTCAAAACCAATCACTTCACCTAAACTACCATTGATATAGCCCATATCAAAGTTGTTTTTAACAAACATCACTTTGGCATTTTTCTTTAGGGTGAGTTCTTCAGGCGCACGCACTGATGATTTTAAGGTTTCCATCAGCTTTTCATTACCATCGACAACCGCATTGAATTGATGACTTTCATTATCAATTTCATTCAGGTGCTGATAATTAATATTATCGACATCCATATTGTGTGTGTATAAACGAGTAAAGGTCTCGCCAATATCATGCTGACGTGATTGTTGTAATGCTGTGAGATGATTCGTTTGAATATTCTGTGCACGAATCGCATTGAGAATCTGATTGAGGATTTCATCATCCTGACGATGCTGTTCGGTCAAATAACAAACACGGAATTTGGCTTCAACCCAAGCATCCGACATAAAACAGAATTTATCGCGATTGCTTTCATCCTTTTTACCAACTGGCGGTAACTGGAAGAAGTCACCAGCAACAATTACTTGAATCCCACCAAAGGCTTCGTCACTTTCTTTAAAATATTTCAATACCTGATTGACCAAATTCAATTGTTTGGCATGCAGCATTGAAATCTCATCAATAATCAAGACTTGGGCATTTTCTAAATGCTCTTTTAAATATTTACGCTCTTTCATCCGTTTCAGATCATCATCAGTCAAACGGTCTTTAATACCAATTCCCGCCCAAGTATGGATAGTCATGCCATTCATATGCGTCGCCGCAATCCCTGTGGATGCAGTGATCGCAACAGGTACTTTACGCGCTTTAAGATAATGAATGTACTGATTAAGCGTATAGGTTTTTCCTGCACCTGCTGAGCCCGTTAAAAAAACATTTTCCCCAGCCTTGAGTAACTTGAGTGCAGTCTCTTGTTTCATAATTTCTTCAGTCAAAAACAACAACGCATAGCTTAACGATTTTTTATCAAAAATAAAAACGCAAATCCAATTCGCGAACGCTAGGTGTCGTATAATTACATTGACATCCAAGGGTTTTCATTTAATGTGTTTGTTAATGAATTCAGACTTGATCTATAAAAATGACTACTTCAAATCTTTATGAATATCAAACAGATATACTTGGTGAAGATTATCAGCAACTGACTTTAAATTTCGCTGATGATTATGATGGAAAAGTTGTTGCGACCTTGGTCCGCAAGAAGGCCGCTGAAGCGACCAAAAAAGCAGTTTTATATATCCATGGTTTTGCAGACTATTTTTTTCAAAAAGAAATGGCTGAACAATTCAATCAGCATGGTTACGATTTTTACGCACTCGACCTCAGAAAATATGGTCGCTCAAAACTGCCTCATCAAAAACTCTATTACGTTTTAGATCTACGCGAATACGATGCTGAAATCAGCAAGGCACTCGAAGTGATCAGTCAAGAAAATCACAATCAGGTTGTATTGGCAGGACATTCGACAGGCGGTTTAATTGCGACTTTATATGCTGCACATTATCCTGATCATCGTTTAATTAAAGCGGTTTGGAACAACAGCCCGTTTTATGACTTCTATAAAAGTGTTATTGAGAAAAAAGTCGGGATTCCCTTACTCAGTGAAGTGGGTAAACGCTTACCGAATGCAAAATTTCCAAGTGGTCTAAACCCATGGTACACACCAAGCTTGCATAAAGATTTTTACGGTGAATGGGATTTCAATCTGGATTGGAAACCGAAAACCATGCCTTTTGTACATCTCTCTTTTGTCACGGCAATTCATGAAGCACAAAAAGAAATCCATCAAGGTGTGACCTTAAATGTGCCTACCCTAATCATGCATTCACATCAATCCAAATTCCCTAAAAAATGGGGTATTGATGCACAGCAAAGTGATGTGATTTTGGATGTTAATGATATGACGCAAAATGCCAAGAAAATGAAAGGTGATGTGCAAACCCTGTCTATTCAAAATGGTTTGCATGATCTTGTACTGTCTGCACCACCTGTACGTGAGCAGGTGTATCAACAGCTTTTTGCATGGCTAGCTGAAAAAATCAAATAACCTAGATGGTCTTTTTATAATGATCCTAATGCTCAGTGGTCTTGGTACTTACTGAGCATATTTTTAGCAGGATGAGATGCAGGCAATAATTCCAATAAGCGTTCCGCCGCATCAACCGCTTCAGGACAATAAGCCAAATGCTTTAATAAAGCGTCGCTGCCCTCTGATTGAAAAATGGCGTGACTCAAACGGGATTCCAAACAATCCCGCCAAGCACATAAAAATGGACTTTCGGTTTTTGCTAAAAAAATGCCGGTATAGCCTTGTAGTGCGGTGTTGATATAGCCGGCATCCAATGCTTGTTCCAGTTGCAGGAAATCCGCCTCAACAGGTACATTCAAGCGATACGGACGAGAGCCAAGTAAGTCCCCCAAGTGCTCTCTTAAATGAGACATCTCCGCTTTTAATGTCCCCATACTGACTTTGCGTTCCCCATACAAAGCCTGATGTAAATTCTCTAAATTCAGCCCTTGCGGGCATAAAGCCAAAATCACCAGAATTTCCACTTGTCTCGGGCTTAAGCTTAAGTGCTTGCCATTGACCAAGACCTGCGCCGTATTAAAAGTACGTATATACAGATGTTGTTGCTGTAATTGTTGTACCGCCATTTGGATAATTGCAGCACAGCGCTCGACCGCTAACAAACCTAAACTATTGTGGTTTTCCCATGTGGTGGATAAATCTACTACGCCTAAGACTTGTTTGGAGTATGGGTCTAGGATTGGAGCAGCATAGCAAACCCAATCATGTACCGATGCCATATAGTGTTCATTGGAAAATACACAACTTGATTTCTGCGTCTTGAGCGAAAGTGCCAGCGCATTGGTGCCAACCAGTTCTTCCTGCCATTGCCCACCTGCAACAAAATGGACACGTTCGGCAGCATTGCGCATTTGGGTACAGGATGCCGTCCAAATAATGGTACTGCCGACATCTCCAACCGCAAGCACCATCGCTGACTGTTCTGCAACATGCTTGAGGTCTTGTTGACAAGCCTGTAATGCCAAGGCCAATGAACCTGTTTGTGTCGAAACTTGATCGAGCAACGGTGCAGCTAAACGTTCTTTAGGAATATCAGCGCGTGTAGAACGCTCCCAGGAACTGGCAATACTCTGTTCCATTTTTTCGGCATGTTGTGGATTGAGGCTACTTTGTGCCCTGAGTTGCTCAACCAATGCCCGCTGTTGCTGTAATTCCCTTTTTGTATGCATTTGTAATTTCCCTATTCCCTTACATGCAATTCCAACCTTTTTCCAACCTTCAACGCGATAACGTCATTCTCAATAACGTACCCAGTACTTTATTTAAAAATATCACAACACATAAAGGAGTATGTATATGCGCTATGTTGATCCGAATCAATCTGGTTCAAAAATCCATTTTAAAGACCAATATGAAAACTTTATTGGTGGACAGTGGGTTGCCCCTGTTAAAGGAGTCTACTTCGACAATATTTCTCCTGTCGATGGCAAAAGTTTTACTCGTATCCCACGCTCGAGTGCAGAAGATATTGAATTGGCACTGGATGCCGCCCACAAAGCCAAGCAAGAATGGAATAAATCCTCTCCAACCACACGATCTAATTTATTACTAAAAATTGCTGACCGTATGGAAGCCAATTTGGAAATGCTGGCGGTTGCTGAAACTTGGGATAATGGTAAACCTGTCCGTGAAACACTGGCGGCTGATATCCCTTTGGCCATTGATCATTTCCGTTATTTTGCAGGCTGTATTCGCGCACAGGAAGGTGGTATCTCTGAAATTGATGAAGACACCATTGCCTATCATTTTCATGAACCACTCGGCGTAGTTGGGCAAATCATCCCTTGGAACTTCCCAATCTTGATGGCGGCATGGAAATTGGCACCGGCATTGGCTGCGGGCAACTGCGTGGTGATCAAACCTGCGGAGCAAACACCTGTTGGGATCTTATTGGTGGCTGAGCTGATACAGGATCTATTACCTGCAGGTGTACTCAATATCGTCAATGGTTATGGTGCCGAAGTTGGCCGCCCACTAGCAACCAGTCCACGTATTGCCAAAATTGCGTTTACTGGCTCAACCCAAGTTGGGCAATTAATCATGCAATATGCCACTGAAAACATCATTCCAGTGACTTTAGAGCTAGGCGGAAAATCACCGAATGTGTTCTTTGCCGATGTGATGGATCATGACGATGATTTTCTGGATAAAACCCTTGAAGGTTTTGCCATGTTTGCGCTGAATCAAGGTGAAGTCTGTACCTGCCCATCGCGTGCCTTGATTCAGGAAAGTATTGCCGATCAGTTTATGGAAAAAGCCATTGAACGGGTCAAACGCATCAAACTTGGACATCCCCTCGATACCGACACCATGGTCGGTGCGCAAGCCTCCTTAGAACAACAAGAAAAAATCCTGCGTTGTATCGATACAGGCCGACAGGAAGGTGCAGAAGTGCTATTGGGTGGGCATGGTCGCCAAGAGGTTGGCAATGGTTACTACATCGAACCGACCATCTTTAAAGGTCATAACAACATGCAAGTGTTTCAGGAAGAAATCTTTGGCCCTGTACTGTCGGTAACCACATTTAAGGATTTTGATGAAGCCATTCAGATTGCCAATGACACCATGTATGGCTTAGGTGCTGGGGTCTGGTCACGTTCAACCCATACCGCCTATCGTGCAGGTCGTGCCATTGAAGCGGGTCGAGTTTGGACCAATTGTTATCACATCTACCCTGCCCATGCTGCATTTGGAGGCTATAAAAAGTCAGGTGTCGGCCGTGAAAACCACAAAATGATGCTCGACCACTATCAACAAACCAAAAACTTGTTGGTGAGTTATTCAACCAAAGCCATGGGCTTTTTCTAAGTCGATAGAAGGATCAAATACTGTATAAGCCTTGCGACATAGGCTTATACAGCCTTAAACCATAATGTACTGATGATTCGATAAACACCGTATTTTCTCAATCAAACTGGATCAAGCAATCAAATAGAAATTTAATTTTGGCACAAGGTGTGCAACATCGGCATTGCTTTTGCATCTTGCTGATGAGACCCATACACGGAGCTTTGTATGAACAACCAAGAACCTATTTCTGCACTTTCAGCATCTGCAACCTCTTCTGAAGATTATTTTGCCCAAAGAAAACTCAAGCAAGGTGCCGTGGGCTGGTTATTACTGATCGGCTTAGGAGTCGCCTATGTCATTTCAGGTGATTTCGCGGGCTGGAATTTTGGTATCGCTCAAGGGGGTTGGGGTGGCATGTTTGTTGCCACCGCAGTCGTTGCCGTGATGTATCTCTGCCTATGTCTGGCCATGTCCGAAATGGCGACCATGCTCCCAACAGCGGGTGGCGGCTATAGTTTTGCCCGTATCGCATTTGGTCCACTCGGTGGCTATTTAACAGGTACCGCGATTCTGATTGAGTATGCGATTGCGCCTGCCGCCATTGCGGTCTTTATTGGGGCCTATTGTGAATCTCTATTCGGCATTGGTGGTTGGCAAGTTTATTTAGCTTGTTATCTGATTTTTATGGGTATTCACCTAAAAGGTGCTGGTGAAGCTCTTAAAATTATGTTTGCCATCACCTTGGTTGCAGCGATTGCACTGGCTGTTTTTATCGTTGCGATGTTGCCTCATTTTAATTCACAGAACCTGTTTGATATTCCTGCAGGGCAACAATTTGGCGCAAGCAGCTTTCTTCCCTATGGTTATTTAGGCATTTGGGCAGCGGTTCCCTATGCGATTTGGTTTTTCTTGGCCGTTGAAGGTGTGCCCTTAGCTGCTGAAGAAGCCAAAGACCCTGCAAAATCGCTGCCACGCGGACTGATTGGTGCGATGTTAATTTTAACCGCCTTTGCCCTATTGATTCTATTTTTAGGCGCAGGTGCAGCCGGTGCCAGTACCTTACAAAACTCCAGTGCGCCATTGGTCGATGCCCTTGTCAAAGTCTATGGACAAGGTACATGGCTGGCTAACTTTGTCAATTTTGTCGGTCTTGCAGGGCTTATCGCCAGTTTCTTTTCAATTATCTATGCCTATTCTCGCCAGATTTTTGCGCTCTCCCGTGCGGGCTATTTACCTACATCACTGTCATTAACCAATAAAAATCACGCCCCTTATTTAGCCATCATCATTCCAGGCATCATTGGCTTCTTCTTGTCTTTAAGCAAAGAAGGCGATTTGCTTATTTTAATTGCAGTCTTCGGGGCAACCATTTCTTATGTCTTGATGATGCTTTCGCATATTAAGCTGCGCGTATCTCGTCCCCTAATGCACCGCCCCTATAAAACACCTGGTGGTATCGTCACCTCGAGCATTGCCTTAATTTTGGCTGCTATTGCAGTTGTCGCAGGTTTTCTGGTCAATCCTAAAGTGTGGTGTATTGCAGCAGGCATTTATATGGTCTTTATTGCCTATTTTATCTTTTACAGCCGTCATCAACTTATACAAGGGACGCCAGAAGAAGAATTTGCACAGATCACGGCAGATGAAAAGCAATAATCAGAAAGATTAAGGAGAAGCGCATGCGTTACCGTCAAATCGTGGCCCAACAACACTATCAGTTTGCTGATCTTAAAACCTTGATGGCAAAAGCCACCCCTTTACGTTCTGGCGATCAACTGGCAGGGGTTGCTGCACAGGATGCTACTGAACGTGTTGCTGCACAAATTACGCTTGCAGATGTGCCGTTAAAGAACTTTTTAAATGAAACCGTAGTGGATTACGAGACCGATGAAATTACCCGTCTGATTATTGATGAACATCGCGCTGATCTGTTTGCACCGATTGCGCATTTTACGGTGGGCGATTTTCGTAACTGGTTACTCAGTGAAGATGCAACCACCGAAAAACTGCAACAGCTTGCAGCGGGTTTAACCCCAGAAATGGTCGCAGCTGTGAGTAAAATCATGCGTAATCAAGATCTGATTTATGCCGCAAGCAAATGTGAGGTCATTACCCAATTTCGCAATACCATCGGTTTAAAAGGACATTTATCCACGCGTTTACAACCCAATCATCCCACCGATGATGTGCTGGGTATTTCCGCCAGTATTTTAGATGGTCTGATGTATGGCAATGGCGATGCAGTGATTGGCATTAACCCTGCAACAGACAATCTGCATAATCTCTCTGAGCTGTTAAAGCTGATCGACCATGTCATTCAGGAATATCAAATCCCGACCCAATCGTGTGTTCTGACCCATATTAGCTCTGGCATTCAGCTGGCAGAAAAAAATGTTCCGATTGACCTGATGTTTCAATCTATTGCAGGTACACAAAAAGCCAATGAAGGTTTTGGTATTTCACTTCAAATGTTACAGGAAGGTTATGAAGCTACACTAGCTTTAAACCGCGGTACGCTTGGCAACAACGTAATGTACTTTGAAACCGGACAAGGCAGTGCCCTGTCGAGTAATACACATCACGGCGTTGATCAGCAAACTATCGAAGCACGTGCCTATGCTGTGGCGCGCAAATACAATCCCCTATTGGTCAATACCGTGGTCGGCTTTATTGGCCCTGAATATCTCTACGACGGAAAACAAATTATTCGCGCAGGCCTAGAAGATCATTTTTGTGGCAAGTTGCTCGGTCTGCCAATGGGCTGTGATATTTGCTATACCAATCATGCAGATGCCGATCAGAATGATATGGATGTGCTGCTGACCTTATTTGGTACAGCAGGTATTAATTTTATTATGGGCATTCCGGGTTCGGATGATGTGATGTTGAATTATCAAACCACCTCTTTTCATGACGCGCTTTATCTCAGACAACTGCTTGGGCTACAGCCTGCCCCTGAATTTTCACATTGGTTAGAACAACAAGGGATTTTAAAACAGCAGCAACAACAAATTCATTGGGCTAAACAGATGCCTGCTCAATTCTCCAAACTTTTGATGCATTAAGGAGAATACAATGAAACTTTCTAAAGACATTCAATTTCCTGCACAGGCGCATCAAGACCAGTGGGAAACACTAAAACAGTTTACCGATGCCCGTATTGCCATTGGACGTGCAGGATGCAGCATTCCAACCCATGCATTGCTTGATTTCCAACTGAGCCATGCCCAAGCCAAAGATGCGGTTTTTCAGTCCTTGAATGTCGAATTACTGACTGAGCAATTACAACAATTGGGCTTAAACCCAATCCATGTACAAAGTCAGGCTGAAAATAAAGAGCTGTATTTGAAGCGGCCTGATTTAGGACGTTTACTTTCAACCGCTTCGATACAACAGCTTCAGCAGATGCAAAAAGATTCGCAGGCTTATGATGTCTGTATTGTGATTGGCGATGGCCTATCAGCCCGTGCCATTGAAGAAAATGCACTGCCTTTTATTCAGGCACTGATCCAGCCTTTTGCAGAACAACAGTGGTCCTTAGCCCCAATTGCAATTGCCACAGACAGCCGTGTTGCTTTGGGCGATCAAATCGCTGAAATTTTTCAGGCTCGTATGTTGGTTATGCTGATCGGTGAACGTCCCGGTCTCAGTTCACCTGACAGTATGGGGCTCTACTACACATGGGAAGCGCAAAGTGGTTGCCTAGATTCACAACGTAACTGTATTTCAAATATTCGTCCCGCAGGATTAAGTATTCCAATTGCCACACAACGCTTATTGGCATTAATGCATAACTCCAAACGACTAGGATTATCTGGTGTCGATTTGAAGGATGAACATGTGGTTCCAATTTTGGAAGAAGAACATCATCAACGCAGATTGCTTTTTTAACTGAGTAATTGGACAGCCCTATTTTTCCAGTGCTGTCCAACACGCATAAGGTCAACACATCGGTCTTAAAAATGATTTAAGATACAACATAATTTTTACTCATTGGTACTCGGTCATGCCCCTCGCCACTCACCTAAAAACCGTTTATGCCATTCAACATCTTGCTTTTGAAGACCTAGGTTCATTAGAAGATATTTTTTATCAATTGGGTTTTCGCGTCCGTTATTTTGAAGCGGGTGTGGATGATCTAAGTCCAGCGCTTAATTATGATGGCTTAACGGTGATTCTCGGTGGACCAATCGGTGTTTATGAAACAGAAGACTACCCCTTTTTAGTGGATGAAATTGCTGGGTTAAAACAACGCTTAAAAGCCAATAAACCAACCATTGGTATTTGTTTGGGTGCACAACTCATTGCACTCTCACTCGGTGCAAAAGTCTATGCTGGACACCAAAAAGAGATTGGTTGGAGTAAATTAGACATTAAAGTGCTTGAGACGAATCCCTTAGCCGCATTAGAAAACGTTGAAGTCCTGCACTGGCATGGTGACACTTTTGATTTACCTGAAAATAGTACCTTATTGGCAAGTTCAGCGATCTATCCAAATCAAGCTTTTTCTGTGGGAAATAATATCTTGGCCTTGCAGTTCCATCTTGAAATCGCTGAAGAAAATTTTGAAAAATGGCTGATTGGCCATACTTGTGAAATACGCCATGCGGGTTTATCTATTCCTCAATTGCGTCAAGATAATCAGGCTTATGCAGCACAGTTAGAACAGCAGTGCCGATTGGTCATTCAAACGTTCTTAGACAATCTGAATATTTAAAACTTCATTCTTTTAGAGTCTCAATAAAAAAGCCCAATTTTAAAATTGGGCTTTTTCAGTCTAAATCTAATTCTCCAAACACTCAGTGAGGAGAATTTGCTTCACACTTACTTCTTGTCTGCTTTAAAACTGTCTTTTAAATCCAGAATACGGTTAAACACAGGCTTTTCAGCTTGATGATCATGTTGATCCGCAACAAAGTAACCTTCACGTTCAAACTGGAAACGATCCTCAGGTTTCGCTTGTGCTAAAGCAGGCTCAATCACCGCTTGAACCACTTTTAATGATTCAGGATTTAGATTTGCCAAGAAATCATCATCTGCATCTGGTGCAGCTTCAGTAAATAAACGATCGTAAATACGAACTTCCGCAGGCACACCTTTAGTCGCAGAGACCCAATGAATCACACCTTTTACCTTACGACCTTCAGGATTCTTACCTAAAGTTTCAGGGTCAATTGAACATTTAAGTTCAATTACTTCACCATTGGCATCTTTAATCACTTCATCGCATTTGATGACATAAGCATGGCGTAAACGCACTTCACCATCAGGAATCAGACGTTTAAAGCCTTTAGGTGGCACTTCTTCGAAATCTTTACGATCAATATAAAGCTCACGTGTTAAAGGAATAATACGTTCGCCCATATCCACGTTTGGATGACGTGCATGAGTGAGATCTAGTTCTTCAGGTAAATTGGTCAATGTCACTTTCAATGGATTCAGTACTGCCATGCCACGTGCTGCTGCATTTTCCAATGACTGACGAATACAGAACTCAAGCATTGCCACATCAACAATACCATCAGTTTTCGATACACCAACACGCTTACAGAAATCGCGTAAACCTTCTGCGGTAAAACCACGGCGACGCATACCGACAACTGTTGGCATACGTGGATCGTCCCAGCCATGTACGTGATTGCCTTCAACCAATTTACGCAATTTACGTTTAGAGGTAATGGTGTAATCGATGTTTAAACGTGAAGACTCATACTGACGTGGTACAGCTTGCGAGTGCACTTTCTCAACAATCCAGTCATAGAATGGACGGTGATCTTGGAATTCTAAAGTACAGAGTGAATGGGTAATACCTTCAATCGCATCAGACAATGGATGAGCATAGTCATACATTGGGTACATTTTCCATTTATCACCCGTTTGGTGATGCTCTGAATGTAGTACGCGATAAAGAATCGGATCACGCATGTGCACATTCGGGCTTGCCATGTCGATTTTGGCACGAAGTACAGCACCACCTTCTTGGATTTCACCATTACGCATTTGTTCGAAACGCGCAAGATTTTCTGCAACAGTCGCATCACGATATGGCGAGTTTTTACCAGGCTCAACAAAATTACCGCGGTTCAGCTTGATTTCTTCTGGTGTTTGCAAATCAACATAAGCATCACCTTGTTCAATCAACTGAACAGCCCATGCATAAAGTTGATCAAAATAACCAGAAGCGTAACGAGGCTCGCCATTCCAGTTAAAACCTAACCATTTCACATCATTGGCAATACCATCAACATATTCTTGTTCTTCGGCATCTGGGTTTGTATCATCAAAACGTAAATTACATAGACCATCAAATTCTTCGGCAATACCAAAGTTCAAACAAATTGCTTTGACATGACCAATATGCAGATAACCATTTGGTTCAGGTGGGAAACGTGTTACTACTTTTTGGGTACGCCCTTCTTTAAGATCGTCGGTAATCACTTGACGAACAAAATCTAAGCCTGCCTGTTGTTCTTGCTGCGCGGCATCGACAGAGGCATGGGTATTCGGCGTCGGGGTCTTTGGCAGTTCAGAAACAACATCATTTGGCTTCATAGGGTGTAAATCACTTCTTACAGTTAAAAATGGGAAATAAAAACGCAATCTTTGCTTTTTCTGAAAGATTTTAACGTTTTTTACTTGCCTTGTAGTTTACAGTTTGCTTATGCTTCTCTCAACCAAAAACCCATGGTCAATTTGCCCATGTTTAGGAGATTAATGTAATGAGTTTTCCTCAAGTCGAATTAAACACCAACAAAGGTCGTATTGTTCTTGAGCTTAACGCTGAAAAAGCACCAAAAACGGTTGCAAATTTCTTAGAATATGTACGTGACGGTTTCTATGACGGCGTAATTTTCCACCGCGTGATTGATGGTTTTATGATCCAAGGCGGTGGCATGGATGAAAACTTCAAAGAAAAAGCAACACGTGATTCAATCGAAAACGAAGCTGACAACGGCTTAAGCAACGATGAAGGCACAATTGCAATGGCGCGTACTCAAGCTCCGCACTCTGCATCTGCTCAATTCTTTATCAATGTTAAAAACAACTCTTTCTTAAACCACACTGGTAAAACAGCACAAGGCTGGGGTTATGCAGTATTTGGTAAAGTCGTTGAAGGTCTTGATATTGTAGAAGCGATCAAAGGCGTACGTACTGGTAACCGTGGTTATCACGCAGACGTTCCTTTAGAGAACGTTGTAATTGAATCTGCTAAAATTATCTCTGAATAATAATCCCTCCTAACCTCCCTTTATAAAGGGAGGAAAGTCCCTCTTTCTTAAAGAGGGATTTAGGGAGATTTAAAAGGATAAAAGTGTGACCTACCTGTTTATCTCAGATCTACATTTGTCACCTGATCACCCTCGACTCGTTCGAGGGTTTTTGGCTTTATTGAAACAATATCAGGATAAAAACACGCAACTCTATATTTTGGGTGATTGGTTTAATGCTTGGATTGGTGATGATTACACTGCCCCATGGTTAGATGAAATTGTCAGTGCTTTGCAAAAATTCACCACAGCGAACAACCAAGTTTATTTCCAAGTGGGCAATCGCGATTTTGCCTTAGGTCAAAAATTCTTAAAGCAATTCGATGGCATTTTACTGCCTGACGTTTATACCTTAAATATTCAGCAACATACGTTCCGACTGGAACATGGCGATGCGCTCTGTACCGATGATGTTGCTTATCAACGTTTTCGTAAAGTGATTCGAAATCCTCTATTACTTGGCTTTCTGAAAAGCTTACCCCTCAGCTTTAGACAAAAACTGGCCAATGGTTTTCGTAAAAAAAGTAGCGAAACCAAACAACTGAAAAGCTATGACATTATGGATGTTAATGCTCAAGCCGTAGAATCCGTGATCGAACACGTTGATTATTTAATTCACGGTCACACCCATCGTCCAGAGATTCACCATGTCCTTAACAAACAACGTATTGTTTTGGGAGATTGGCGAGCAGATTCAGCTTGGATCTTAGAACTCAGCCCACAAGAAAACTATCAATTAGATTTTAAACAGTGGTTCTATTGATCATTTTTTAACAGCTGCACTAATCTATTTCCTCATTTCTGAATATTTTTATAAAACATTTGTTTGCACTTCGCTAAACCTTCGGTCGCTTATCTCCTTGCGCTTTATCAGAGCTTTAGTCGCTCTGATAAAGCTCATATACGACTTAAATCTATATAGAAATCACATTTAGCTACTTTTCGTGAAATTTAGATCAAGTAAAATAAATTAAATTTTAAAATCGAGTAAATGACGGATGGATACTTTAGCTACAGCAAAAACACGTTATGCCACAAAAGCTTATGATGCAGAGAAAAAAATTCCTCAAGCACAATTTGAAAAACTACTCGAAATTTTACGTTTCAGCCCTTCTTCGGTAAATATTCAACCTTGGCACTTCTTGGTTGCTGAATCTGATCAAGCAAAGCAGCGTATCGTATCGGCATTGACTGGCAATTATGTGTATAACGCGGCCAAAGTTCTCAATTCTTCACATACCTTAGTATTTTGCACGCGTACCGATATTTCTGCTGAATACTTAGAACAATTATTACAGCAAGATGATGCCAGTGGTCGCTTTAAAGATGAAACTGCCAAACAAGGACAACGTGCCACACGTTCTGGTTATGTTGAATTCTATCGTAATGAACTGAAAAATCTTCCTGCATGGATGGAAAACCAAACCTATCTTGCACTCGGACAACTGTTGTTTGCAGCAGGCCTAGAAGGAATTGACGCAACACCGATGGAAGGGTTTGATAGAGAACTCATTAATAAAGAATTTGGTTTGACTGAAAAAGGCTTAAAAGCTTCTGTGATTGTTGCACTCGGTTATCGTAGTGACAGTGATTTCAATGCCAAACTGCCAAAATCACGACTACCAGATGAAGTGGTTTTTACTCGTCTATAAAAGTATTTATTGAATAATTGCCCTAATAATGACCAATTACATCTTATTATTAGGGCTTAGCATTATGCATTCGTATGGATTTGAGATTGACTTAAAACCGTCTGGTCTAATTCTTCAAAAAAGACCTTCAGATCATCGGCCTGAATAAAATCTGCTTTAAATAGCATTGAGGTTTGAACATCATCGATCCCACAATAGGCAAAAATGCCTTCCACAATTTGTTTATGAATCGCTTGTGTATAACCATGCCGATCATACCCAGATTGCGTCCCTGTTGCAGTCCCTATCAGTTTAACTGGAATATTTTTTAAAGTACCCAATAGATTTCCCTGTTCATCGTATTTGTAAGCCCAGTCCTGACTAAATACACGTTCAAACCAGCCCTTTAAGAAAGCAGGAATCGACCACCAATACACAGGAAAAATAAAATAGACAACATCCGCACGATCAAAGCGCGCTTGTTCAAATTGGACATCTGCGTCCAAAGCTTGACGACCACGATAAGCTTCAATATCAGAAAGCGTCATCGCAGTTTGAAAACCTTCTTTATATAAATCGGCAATTTCTACTGAAACACCCTTTCCAGTTAAATCATGAGAAATATGCTGTGCAATCTGATGAGAAAGTGATTGTGTATCTGGATGCGTTATAACAATCAAAGCATGCTGAAGTTTATTTGAATTAGACATAGATCCATTCCGAATAGATGATTCACACAAGTTACCAATAGTAACTTATGCTGTCAACTCGGTTTTTGCTGCCTATATTTAGATCGCTGAATAATCTTGTAAAATAACTAAAAGTGAATTTTCCATCACCTGCTGTGCAGTCAGTGCATCAATTTGATTTTTACTTGCTGCTGTCGATACCGTTTCAATCAAGCCCATGATCGCGATCACGATTGCTTCACCCTCTTTTCCATCCAATTGAATAAATGGATGGATGCTTTGTTTAAAAATTTCTGTGAATTTTTGCTGACATTGCTGAAAATAGTTTTGCAAGATATCACTACCAGACAAAGCAGCAATGACCAATCCAACCTCTGGACCCGTTGAGATAAAACAACTTAAATAAGCATCGCAAAAAATATGAATGGTTTGCTGTAAGGTTTTTGCTTCGGCAGCTAAAGACCGATTAAGCTCTGCAGTCTGTTTATCATCAAACTCCTGATAAATCGCAATCAGTAACCCTTCACGGTCAATAAAATGTCGATATGCAATTGGCTTAGTAATACCAGCTTGCTCTGCTAAATATCCTAGGGTTAGGGCTTCTACACCCTGAGTTCGAATAATTGAACGAGCCACCTGCAACAATTGTTGTCTGCGCTCTTCCTTACTTAGTCTCTTACCAGTCATAATTTTACTTCCATCAAATTTAGCCAAATCGCTTTACATCATTGCTTTGGCTAAACACAGGACTGCAACCACACCACAGATCAATCCAATCCAGGTATAAGCTTTTAAGCGTTCTTTAAATAATACGACACCACTCAGAACGCCAAGTACCACGACAAGAATATTCATCCCAGCAAAAACAATGGCTGGCGTTTCTTTGAAAATCATATGTGCTTTGACATATAAGGCAATATTGGCAAAATTGAGTACACCTAAAAATAAACCTGTAAAAATATTTTTAGGCTGCCAATTGGGTTGAGTAATTGCGATATAAGCGATGGATAAAATAAAGGCTGCAATAAACGTTAAATTCAATGTGACTGCAAACTGCAAGCCTAAACTACTACTATATTTAAGTAATATATCTACAGCAGCATAACCCGCCCAAACACTAAACAAAAACAAGGCTGATTTTAAATTCATGCCTTTACTTGCCTGCTCTGTGGCCTGTCCGATAATAATCGCTAAAATCGCAATGATGCCCAGTACGACGCCAATTAATTTTAATTGGCTAAACTGCTCCCCAAAAATAAAATAGGCAGCTAATAACGACAGTATGACTGCAAGCCGCTGAGCAATTTCCGTTTTCAGGATACCTGCAAATTGCAAAGACTTCGCCAAACATAAAAATATGCTGGGTAATAACACTGCTAAAATAAGAATTAACCACCAAGGGGTATGATTCAAAGAGATATGCGTAATATCGGTTTTAAACCAATAAAAACATAAAAGGCTTGCGCTCAAATAATTCCACGCAATCATTTGAAAAACATCAAATCCCTTTGCCTTTAAGTATTTCAGCAAAATTGAGACCAATACACTACAACATGCCGCAGCAACAATCATTTCCATAGTATTTATTCTAGCTTTTTAATAGACAAAAAAATGCCAGTCTAGCGTGAGACTGGCATTTTCTTAAAGATCATCAATCAATTAACGATTGTTTTCGTCTTCTTGACCATCTTCGAATTTAGTTTCGCCATCGAAGCCACCTTGATGACCAAAGCCACCTTGACCACCGAAGCCACCTTGACCACCGAAGCCACCTTGACCACCGAAGCCGCCACCTTGACCGCCGAAGCCACCACCTTGACCACCGAAGCCCCACCTTGACCACCGAAGCCGCCTTGACCGCCGAAGCCGCCACCTTGACCACCGAAGCCACCAGCAGCGCCTTGACCACCGAAGCCACCAGTAGCGCCTTGTGCAGGGAAGCCACCAGCAGTACCTTGAGCACCAGCAGGACGTGGGTTACGCGCAGGAACAACTGTAGAAATCGCGTGTTTATAAACCATTTGACTTACAGTGTTTTTCAACAAAACAACATATTGGTCAAATGACTCAATATGACCCTGCAATTTGATACCGTTTACAAGGAAAATAGAAACTGGAATACGTTCTTTACGGAGAGAATTTAAGAACGGATCTTGTAAAGTTTGACCTTTAGACATTTTTAACTCCAAAAAATTTTTAAATCAGCGCAAAAAAACTATCTTTATTTTTCAACTAAAAATTATAAAAAGACAGCCTGCGAATTTTGCTTTATCCAAAGAAGTTTCGCAAGTCTTCTTTCGCCTGCTTTATCGTCACGTAAGTTTTAAAATCGTGTATTTCTTGCAAAGAACGTAACCATGTGTATTGACGTTTAGCTAATTGCCTCGTCGCAAAAAGGGCTTTGTTCTCCATTTCTACTTTATTTTTGAGACTTAAGTCACTTTTTAGTAAAAAATCTAAAGCTTGACGATAACCAACAGACCGCATAGACGGTAAATCATCATTTAAATCGTATTTTTTAATCAATTCCTCTACTTCATTCAAAAAACCAATATTCCACATTTTGCTCAATCTTTGCTCAATGCGTTGATGTAATTCTAAACGATCTGGCATTAATGCGTAGTTATGAAATATGTAACGATATGGTTGATTTTTAGGTTGTTCAGCTTGTAGTTTTGTTATCGGTTCACCCGTGATTCGAAACACTTCAAGCGCACGAATGATGCGCTGCTTATCCGATACTTTAAACTTTTCTCCTGCAACAGGATCTACCTCAACCAACTCTTCGTAGACAGATTGCCACCCCTGTTGTTCAGCTTTCTGAAGAATGGCATCACGTATCGTTTGATCCGCATTGGGTAAATTACTTGCCAGACCTTCAAGCAAGGCTTTGAAGTACAACATGGTTCCACCCACCAAGATCGGGGTCTTACCACGGGCATGCATATCATCAATCAATGGGCAAACATCTTCAACAAATTGTGCTGCCGAATACACCTCTAAAGGCGTAATAATATCAATCAAATGATGCGGATATTGCTCTTGTTCTGCTTTGGTTGGTTTCGCTGTGCCGATATCCATATCTTTATAAACTAAAGCTGAATCGACTGAAATCAGTTCGCAATTTCCACGCTCATAAAGTTCACATGCCAATGCTGTTTTACCGCTTGCGGTAGGCCCCATTAAATTGATGACGGGCAATTGATTTGACATGTAAAACTACTCTCCTCGAGCAAATAATTTATCTAATTGATGGAGTGGAAACGCACGCCAAGTTGGACGCCCATGATTACATTGACTGGCAAACTCGGTTTGTTCCATTTGACGCAATAAAGCATTCATTTCCGATAAACTTAACTGACGATGCGCACGCACAGCACCGTGGCAAGCCATCCCAGCGAGCAATTCATCACGTTTTTGCAATAAACCTCTCGCTTCATCATTTGGATCAAGATCATTCAGCAGTTCTGGAATAAGGTTGCTAAAATCAGCTTTATGCAAAATCGCTGGGACACCACGCACAATCACTTGATCATCACCATATTGATCGACTTCTAAACCGAGCCGTTGCAATTGTGATTGTAAATCTTCGATACGTGTCGCTTGCATGCGTGTGATAGATACAATTTTTGGAATCAATAACTGCTGAGACGTCCAAAATTCAGGTTTATCCCATGCTGACTTCATTTGTTGCAGCAAGATACGTTCATGTGCCGCATGCATATCCACAATAATCAAGCCTTCAGTATTTTGGGCCAGAATATAAATGCCATGCAGTTGTGCGATCGCAATACCGAGTGGAAACTCATCCACTCGTGATGGACCTTGATCATTTCCATCTTCCGCGTCTTCGCGTAAAGGTGCTAAATAACTTTTGAGTGCATTATTCAACTGTGCAGAACCATTATATCGAGGCTGCTGAGCTTGCGATGAATTGTATTGCACAGCTTGTGGTCGACTTTGATTAAATTCAGTCAACAAATCTGTCGATACTTCAGCAGGTTGATTTGATTGCGGTTCTGCTTCTATCGCCGCACGATGTAAATTGAATTGTTCTTGGTATTTTGGCTGTGGTTGATAATTAAAATTATCATCCGCCTCATCTGTTTTCATTGCCTGTGCTAAATCGGCACTCGCCGTCTGAAATTGAGACAAGGTTGCTTTGGCATAGTGACGTACAAATTCATGCACTTCACGCTGGTTTAAAAAGCGGATTTCATGCTTAGTCGGATGCACATTGACATCGATATTTTCAGGATCAACTTCTAAAAATAACAAATAGGATGAATGTTGATGACCATGCAAAATTCCGTCATAGGCCATACGCAACGCATGTGAAATGGTTTTATCTTTGACAATACGACCATTCACATACACATATTGCATATCAGCTTGTGCACGCGCATCGGAAGGATGTCCCAACCAACCTGATAAGCGCATATTGATACTATCTGAATCGATCCAGTACGCATTTTGGATAAATTGCTGGCCTAATAACTGTTGCACACGCTGATAGCGTAATTCACCACTGTCAGCGACAGGCAGGTTTAAACGAATATTATCGTTATGCTCCAGTACAAAACGAATATCGAAATGGGTTAAAGCCAGACGGCGAACAATTTCTTCAATATGATTAAATTCTGTGGTTGGTTTTTTTAAGAATTTACGACGTGCAGGCACATTAAAAAATAAATCCTGTACACGAATGTGTGTACCTTTTTGTGCAGCGACTGCCTGAATCTGTTGATGATCAAAAGCCGTACCATTCACTTCAACTTGATAGCCGACACCTTGCTCATCCTGACTACTGGTCAGAGTTAAGCGTGATACGGCTGCAATTGACGCTAAAGCCTCTCCTCGGAATCCCAGACTCACAATCGCATGTAAGTCATCAGCAGTTTGGATTTTGCTGGTGGCATGACGCATCACCGCTAAAGGTAAATCTTCTGCATGAATACCATTACCATTATCAATGATTTCAATCAGCGTTGAACCGCCCTGTGCAACACGGATAATTAACTCAGTTGCGCCCGCATCAATTGAGTTTTCTAATAATTCTTTGACCACAGATGATGGACGTTCAATTACCTCACCCGCCGCAATCTGGTTGGCTAAGGCAGCATCAAGGGTATGAATACGACGAGTTGAATCATGCGCCATTCAATTGTTCCTGCAAAGTTTGAGATAAAGATTCAGATTCAGTGCTTAGCGTGACAAACCGTGTCAACTCATCATCCGATTTTTGAATATCAATCACCACATCAGGTTTTGGAATTTCATCTCCACCTTTCGATGGCCATTCAAACAAAAATAAAGCATCGGGCGTTTCTAAATAATCACGGATGCCCATCAGCTCTAATTCATAAGGGTCATCCAGACGATATAAATCAAAGTGAAAAATTTCTTTACCTTGGATTGAATAAGGCTCAACCAAGGTATAAGTCGGGCTTTTTACTGAGCCTTGATGCCCTAGATGTTGTAAGAAATAACGGGTAAAAGTGGTTTTTCCAGCACCTAAATCACCAATTAAATAAATAATGCCAGAGCGTACCTGTTCAGAAAGGATATGTGCAAAACGCTGTGTGTCTTGTTCATGATTTAAAGTAAATTTCACTGAAGATGACATGGCAAATAAAACATAATTGGGATAGCAGCTATGATAACATTGCCCTGCTTTAAAGCCTAATAAACTCCTTTTAAACTGGCTTTTTTTACATCGTTTATACCGAGTCGATATCGCTGTATGTCATCAATCATTGAATTTACGCCTCCGCTCATTAATGGTGTCAGTGCCAGTAAAGTTTTTTTGCCTCATGACGTTTCTGCGTCGACCATTTTTGATTATCTCTGCCAACATTTTCCACATATTCAAGTTAGCGAATGGCAACAGCGTTTTGCAGATGAGCTGATTTATGCGGCGGATGGCACCAAGCTCACAGTAGAAAGCCGCTATACAGCCAATACTCATATTTTTTATTATCGTTTTCTCGCACATGAAGTACATGTTCCATTTCAACATGAAATCCTATTTGAAAATGATGATTTACTTGTCGTCGATAAACCACACTTTTTGACCATGACACCAACGGGACAATACGTACAAGAAACCCTCTTGGTCAGACTGAAAAAACAAACTGGCTACGAAGATCTCACCCCCATCCATCGACTTGATCGAGAAACAGCAGGTGTGGTTTTATTCTGCAAAAAAGCCGCCTCAAGAAGCGCATATCAGCAGCTTTTTGCCGAACGAAAAGTGCAAAAAACCTATCATGCCATTGCAAAATATCGACCTGAACTGGATTTTCCGCAAATTTTGCAGCTACATTTAGAAAAAGGTCAGCCTTTTTATACAATGCAAATCAATGCCGAAAAACCCAGTAATACGGAGACTTTAATTGAACTGTTAATGCATGACCAACAATATGCTAAATATAAACTTAGTCCCAAAACAGGAAAGCAGCACCAATTACGTGTGCATTTAAATTATCTGAATATTCCGATACTTAACGATTCTTTTTATCCACATATTGAACATAAAGCAGAGGATGATTTTAGCCAGCCATTGCAGCTACTTGCCAAAGAAATTTACTTTATTGACCCCATTTCAAATCGGGAAATGCACTTTAGTTCCACCTTTGAACTTGCATTGCCAACACAACGTAATGACAAAAATTCTATTTTTCACTTCAAAAATATTGAAATTACATTGCAATGGTTTAAAATACATGACGATAACTAAAAATATTTGGTCTTATTCTTCATGCGAAAAACAGAAGTTTATCAGGTTCGCCTCGATTCACAGGAAAAGAAGCAAGCTTTTGCAGTGTTTAAACAGTTGGGTATCTCCCCTGCTCAAGCCGTTCGTCTTTTCTTTAAACAAGTGGTACTCACCAAGTCGATTCCGTTTGCAATTGAAAATCAAAACATCAACATGGAACAGCTACTAAAACTGCGTAAATCAAAAGCAGCAGCCAGTACTGAAAATCCATCTTCTGTCGAAATTGAAGATGATCATGAAGACCTGTTTGAAGAGCTAAATGCACTTCTCGGCGAAAGTGACAAAACTTAACAATGTTGCATTTATAAACAAGTTTTTATTTTTTAAGCTGAATTTTTTTCGCTATCCTGACAGTCCTAATAAAATGAATAAGTGTAAGGATGGACAGGAATGATTGTTAAGCGAGCAACAAAGGAAGATCTTCATCAACTTGCTGTCTTGTTTGACGAATACCGTCAGTTCTACGGTGCATCCTCAAATATTGAACAATCGTATCAGTTTTTAAAACATCGCTTCGACAATAAAGACAGTGTCATTTTTATTCATGTAAAAGATGATGTATTTACAGGCTTTGTACTACTCTACCTTGCTTTTTCTTCTGTAGCTTGCGAAACCTACTATATTCTCGATGATGTCTATGTCACTCCCTCTTATCGAAAACAAGGTTCCGCTAAACAACTGATTGATACCGCGATCTTATTCGCGCGTCATGAGAATGCACAACGTATCAGCTTAGAAACACAAAAAAATAATTATCAATCTCACCGTCTATACGAACAAATGGGCTTTATTCAAGACAGTGAGTTCAAAACCTTTCATTGTTTTTTAAAGTAATCATTCATCTAAAGCGATATTCTGACTTAACTGTTTTTGCGAAGGAGTTAAGTAGATCCATTCACCTTCCTCTAAGTCAGGAAGTTCAAGTAAACCCACTTGATGACGATGTAAGACCTCAACTTTATTTCCAACAGCTGCCAGCATGCGTTTCACTTGATGGTAAACACCTTGGTGAATGGTCATTGCAATTTGATGTTCCGAGAATAATCGCACATCGGTGGCGGCATAGATGCCTTTTTCATTACGCAGTTCGACACCTTGCTCTAAGCCGTTTTGCTGTTCAGCTGTAACAGGATCTGCTGTGGTCACATGATAAACTTTGGGTACATGTTTACGTGGATGAGTTAATGCCTGTAGATATTGTCCATCATCGGTCAGCAATAATAGGCCTGTAGTATCTTGGTCTAGACGGCCCACACATTGAATCCCACGATGCAGCAAAATTTCAGGAAAAAGACTAAATACACTTTTGTGATGTGTCGCCTGATGCGAACATTCATAGCCTTGCGGTTTATTTAAAACAATATAGACATGCTCTCGATATTGGTATTCTTCACCAAATACCTGAAAGACCAGTTGATCTGTATTGAAATTCTGTTTCGGGTTATCACAGACCTGATTTTCAATCTGAACAGAACCATTTTTAATTAACTGCTGACAATACTTACGTGAACCAAAGCCTTGTGATTGCAAAATTTTTTCCAGCAGCATAAATAAATCCTAAGCGAAACTGCGCCCATTGTACTCGATTACAACGCAGGCTGTTGCTCGTTGCCTATTCATTCTTTATTTTTATAATTTATTCACAATCTCTTCATTTGTTATAGAACACCAACAAAACCCTCGTCAAACACTCTCAATCTAGGTATTGCGCTCCATATTTTCACTCACAAGTCTTGTTACATTTGTCCCAAGCAAAAAGAATATTGTCCAAAAGAATGGATAAGGAGTTTCACCATGAAATCAAATATGTGGTTATGTAGCGTTATCTTAGCAGCCTCTTCAATGATGACCGTTGCACATGCAGATAATACAACGCGTGTAGCAGCAACCTCTGCTCTAGGAAGTGTGGTTGGTACCGCCTTAGGAAAACAACTGGGTGGTGATACTGGCGCAATGATTGGCTCCGCAATCGGTGGTGCTGGCGGTGCAGCTGCATCGAGTAATCGACGTGACCGTACTGAAGCTGCTATTGGTGGTGGTTTAGGTGGTGTGGGTGGTTATACCGTTGGCCGTAATATGGGCGGAAGCAATGGTGGTTATATTGGTGCGGCACTCGGTGCAGCTGGTGGTGCAGCTTTAGGTCAAAAAGTGGGTCAGGACCGCGATGCTGATCGACGTTATGATGATCGCCGCTATGACCGTCGTTACGATAACCGTCGTTCTTATGATGATCGTCGCTATTACAATTCTCGTGAAAGTTATCGTCATGACAATGGTCGCCATCGTGGCTGGTACAAACACCGTTAATCAGATCAAAACGTTTACCCCTTTAGCGCCCTCGGGCGCTTTTTTTATTTGATCAAAACAATATATCGATGTAAAACGATATACAAAGCCAAACTTATATCGTATTATTTCGATATATAGTTTTGAGACACCATGATGAAATCAATACAAGATATAAAATTCTCTATCCTAGAACTTGCTCCTGTTCGAGATGACAAGAGTATCGAGTTTTCTCTACGTCATGCATTAGAACTCGCACAACATGCGGAAAAATTAGGTTATGAGCGTTTTTGGTTGGCTGAACATCATAATATGGATGGGATTGCCAGTTCAGCAACGGCAGTTTTACTCGGATTTATTGCTGCAAACACGCAGCATATCCGTTTGGGTTCAGGCGGTATCATGCTGCCAAACCATGCACCATTGGTGGTTGCAGAACAGTTTGGAACGCTAGCCACACTCTACCCAGATCGTTTTGAACTCGGTTTGGGTCGTGCACCAGGTACAGATCAAATGACAATGCGTGCTTTACGCCGCGGCCGTCAGGAAACCGAAGATCAATTCCCTCAAGATGTAATGGAGATTCTGCAATATTTTAAAGCACCGCAACCGAATCAGAGAATTATCGCCACTCCAGGTCAAAATACCCATGTGCCTGTTTGGTTACTCGGCTCAAGTTTATTTAGCGCACAATTGGCCGCAAAACTTGGACTGCCTTATTCTTTTGCCTCTCATTTTGCACCACGAATGTTAGGTCAAGCCATCGAAATCTATCGTGATAACTTCCAAGCTTCGGAATACCTCGATAAACCCTATGTTTCAATGGGTGTCCCAACAGTCGTTGCTGCAAGCGATGAAGAAGCTCAATATCTGGCAACCAGTTCATATCAACGTATTTTGAATCTAATCCGCGGTCATAGCTTAAAGCTTAAACCACCGATTGATTCAACTGAAGGTCTAGCATCGAGTGCTGAACAAGTGGCAATTCAGAATTTTTATGCAATGGCACAAATTGGTTCTCAAGAAACCGTTAAAGCCGGCTTAAATAAAATTGCAGCCCAATATAATGTCGATGAATTCATCTTTACTTGTGATATTTACGATACGCAAAGACGCTTAGATAACTTCAGTTTATTGATGGATATTAAAAACAGCTAAATCTTTAGCTTGAGTCTACAAGGTTCATTTCCCAATCAGCCTTGTAGATTCACCATCCATTTAAATTCCAGCTTGGAGCATCTCTGTCGCTTGTTCTGCGTTTACAGCTCGACTAAATAAATAGCCCTGTCCGATTGAGCATCCAGAAGATTTTAAGAGTTCTAATTGTTCTGTATTCTCAATACCTTCCGCAACAATATCCAATGACAGTTTTGGCCCCAAAGCGATGATTGCCTGTACAATGGCTAAAATCGCCTCGTCATCATTCATTTGACGAATAAAATCACAGTCAATTTTTAAACAGTCTACTGGGTAGTCCCGTAAACGGGTTAAAGAGGAATGTCCCGTACCGAAGTCATCCAATGATATTTTAACGCCTTGTTGTTTCAATAAATTTAATGCTCGAATCACATAGTCAGAACCACGATCATCCAAGATATGTTCAGTAATTTCTATTTCTACTAAATGATGTGGAATGTTGTAGACGTTTAAACGGTGAAGTAAACGCTCAGCATAATTGTCTTTGAGAAACTCGACTGGTGCTGCATTGATTGAAACAGGCACAACATCCAACCCTTGTGCTATCCAGGCTGCAATATTTTTAAAAACTTTATTCTGCATCGCATCACTGATTTTTGTTGCCAGAATATAGTCTTGAAATGCTTGTTCAATATTACAAGGTGAATGAATGTGTTGATCAACCGTTTGCCAACGCAACAATGCTTCAAAACCAACCACCTTCGCATCCGCTAAACGCACTTTCGGCTGGTAAAATGGGACGATAAGGTCATCACGAATAATATGGCGCGCATCATTTAATTGAATCGCAATGTTTTGAGCTGCAACTTGCATCTGCTGATTAAACATACGAAAACCGCCACGCCCTGTTGCTTTCAAATCATTGAGCGCAGTATCTGCACATTTCATTAAATTGGCTGAATCTTTGGCATCTCGAGGATAAATCGCGCAACCGATACTCATACTGCCATTAATCAAATTACCAGCATAGGTAATCGGAGCTTCTAACAGTCGACTAACATCCACTGCTATTTTTTCAAGCTCTCCTTGGGTCTCAATTCCATTGACGACAATAGCAAACTCATCACCCCCTAAACGAGCGACAAAAGTATGTTCAGGCAAAGTGTTTTCTATTCGCTTAGACAGAACACGAAGTAGATGATCTCCAGCTGCATGACCAAGCGTATCATTAACATGCTTGAAGTAATCTAAATCCAGCAACATCAAGCCGAGTAACTTCTTGTCTTTTTTATGTCGATGTAGTGCGCGCTTGAGTTGTAATTTGAAGAAACGACGGTTATATAATCCTGTTAAATCGTCCAACTCACTCGAAAGCTGTAATTGAATTTCAGTTTGTCGTTGTGTGGTCACATCACGAGACAGACACAAAACCTGCACGGTCTGGCCCTTATCATTCAATATCGGCGTGAGTAAATTATCCCAATATTGTCTTTCATTCCCTTCTCCACTCATCCCACGAAAACGTGCAGCCTTACCTTTGAGTGCCGTTTTTAAGGCATAACTCGCCTTGGATCTTATTTCCACAGGTAACAGCTCAGCCCACTTCATGCCAAAGCTATTTTGGCTTTGAGGGAGATTGAGCGCGATACACCCAGTTTTATTGACATGCAGTAAAGAGCCATCGACTTCTAATAGTTTTATGCAATCAACACTATTATCCAACATGTTGGTTTGGGCATTAATACATTGAACTAAGTTTTGTTGATACTGCTTGGTTTCATGGATATCAACGCTATTGATAAACCAATGCGCTTTTTCCTCTGAATTTGCCGTTATAAATTTTGCTGACAATAAAAACCATCGATACGCACCAGACTGATGTTTTAATCGGCATTCAATTTGAAATGAGGATTTATCGGTAAATGCCTGCTGCCACTCACTTTGGAAGATTGATCTATCCTCTGAATGGATTAAATCGATCCAGTCTTTTGCAAAATGTTCTAAGTCATTAAAACCAATATACTCTTGGCTTAAACTATTAAAAAAATACGCATCTCCGTACTCCGAGAGCAGCCAGACCAGACTCGGAATACGGTTAAAAATACTTTGTTGGGCCTCACTCAGTTGATGATTAGAGTGAAAGGGAATAGCCAAGTTCACAGACTTCTGTTCCAAACAGAACTCTTTCTATCAAGATATTCAGTTGCAATAAAAGCCATAGACCACCAACAATAAAAGTGAGAATTAAATCACAGTATTATAGCAGAAATGCAATAAAATTATCACCAATTACAGCATTGATCAGTTAGATTTACTTTATTTTTTAATATCAATTATTTATTTTAGATTAACGATCTTTATCAAACTTTCTTTAATAAAGACGATCTAAAAAACGACAGACTACCCCATCTAAATGACTGAGGTAGTCAGGCCTGATTAGCCAATACGACGTTTTAAACCCGTCATTTGTAAGACACGTGTTGAGATTTCCTCAATCGACATTTCCGTGACATTTAAATATTTAATCCCTTCAGAAATATAGATCCCTTCAATCGCACGTAATTCCATTTGACACTGGCTGAAACTTGAATAGCGGCTATTCGCTTTACGTTCGTTACGGATCGCGACCAAACGTTCAGCATCAATCATCAAACCAAACAGCTTGTTTTTATGTTCACGCAATACTTTTGGCAAACGATTGTCATCCAAGTCTTCTTCAGTTAATGGATAGTTTGCAACACGAATACCAAATTGTAATGACAAATAAATTGAGGTTGGGGTTTTTCCTGAGCGTGATACACCAATTAAAATAATGTCCGCTTTATCATAATGACGTGTTCTTGCCCCATCATCATTGTCCAGTGCAAAATGTACAGCATCGATACGCGCTTTATAATATTCAGAATCAGTTACCGCGTGGGTTTGTCCAACTAAGGTTGTCGGAGGAACACCAATTTCTTGTTCTAGTTTGCTAATTAAGCCCTCAAAAACATCCAAATTTACGGCTTTAGCAGTATTGATAATTTCACGGACATGTGGATCGACCAAAGTATCAAAAACCAAGGGTAAAGACCCATCTCTACTCTGGCATGCATTGATCTCTACAGCCACGTTCATGGCAGCCTCTTCCGTCGTGATATAAGGCATGATATGGATGTCAAAATCAACGTTCGGAAATTGCGCAAGTAGTGAATGTCCAAGGGTTTCTGCGGTAATTGCGGTCCCATCTGAAATAAAAAATACGCTCCGTTTAATTTGTTTACTTTCGGGCATCAAAATTCTCCTCAAACATTTGTCTTAGTGCTCTATAATCTTTATAGTAAACTCATCTAACATGACTGTCGCTTAGTAAAACACTAATTCTAAGCACTTTCGTATAATTTCATACCAATGATGGTCATTCATACTGCAAAAAAAGTGGAGTAAATACTTTGGAAGCGCGCGTAATCGGTCTGGAAAAATTAGGAAAACACGATGTCGAGCTCGTAGGTGGGAAAAACTCATCTCTGGGTGAAATGATCAGCCATTTATCCAATGCTGGTGTATCGGTACCTGGTGGCTTTGCAACTACTGCTGCTGCCTATCGTGAGTTCTTGGATCAAAGCGGCTTAAACGCTCGTATTCAAGCTGAACTTGTTCAGCTAAATGTAGAAGATGTAAATGCACTTGCTGAAACTGGTGCAAAAATCCGTAATTGGATTGTTGAAACTCCGCTTACCGCGACATTAGAACAAGAAATTCGTGAAGCTTTTGCTGCACTTTCAAACGGTAACCCAGATATCGCTGTTGCTGTACGCTCTTCTGCTACAGCTGAAGATTTACCAGATGCGTCTTTTGCAGGGCAACAAGAAACTTTCTTGAACATCCGTGGCATTGATAACGTTCTTATCGCGATTAAAGAAGTTTTTGCTTCACTTTATAATGACCGCGCAATTGCTTACCGTGTACACCAAGGCTTTGAACATAGTGTTGTTGCACTTTCTGCTGGTGTACAACGTATGGTTCGTTCTGAAACTGGTGCTGCTGGCGTTATGTTTACGCTTGATACAGAATCAGGTTTCCGTGATGTGGTCTTTATTACTGCATCTTACGGTTTGGGCGAAATGGTCGTTCAAGGTGCTGTAAACCCAGATGAATTCTATTTATCTAAACCGCTTTTAAATGCGGGTAAACACTCGGTTTTACGCCGCAACCTCGGCTCTAAACACCAAAAAATGATTTATGGTGAAGAAGGCGCTGCGGGTAAATCAGTTGTTGTCGTTGATGTTGAAAAACCAGAACGTCAACAATTTGCATTAAATGATCACGAATTACATGAATTGGCAAAACAAGCCTTAATCATCGAACAACACTATGGCTCACCGATGGATATCGAATGGGCAAAAGATGGCGATGATGGTCAAATCTATATCGTTCAAGCACGTCCTGAAACTGTAAAAAGCCGTCAAAATGTCGGCACCATGGAACGTTACTTATTAAAACAACGCGGTACTGTCATCTGTGAAGGTCGTTCAATCGGTCAACGCATTGGTTCAGGTAAAGTGCGTGTTGTAACGTCGATTAAAGAAATGGATAAGGTTCAGGACGGTGACGTACTTGTATCTGACATGACTGACCCAGATTGGGAACCAGTGATGAAGCGTGCTGCTGCAATCGTGACCAACCGTGGTGGTCGTACCTGTCACGCAGCAATTATTGCGCGTGAGTTAGGTGTTCCAGCAATCGTGGGTTGTGGTAATGCAACAGAAGTACTAACTGACGGCCAAGAAGTGACTGTTTCATGTGCTGAAGGTGATACAGGCTTTATTTATGAAGGTGCGTTAGACTTTGAAGTTCAACGTAATTCTATTCATTCAATGCCATCGCTACCGTTTAAAATCATGATGAACGTCGGTAACCCTGACCGTGCATTTGACTTCGCTCAAATTCCAAACGAAGGGATTGGCCTTGCACGTCTTGAGTTCATCATCAATCGAATGATTGGTGTGCATCCAAAAGCATTATTAAATATTGAAAGCTTACCGCGCGAAACTCGTGCTGCAGTTATGGCTCGTACCGCAGGCTACTCTTCTCCAATCGAATTTTACGTGGAAAAGTTAGTTGAAGGTATTTCAACACTTGCTGCTGCATTTGCAGGAAAACCAGTGATCGTGCGTATGTCTGACTTCAAGTCAAATGAATATGCAAACTTAATTGGTGGTAAGTTATACGAGCCAGAAGAAGAAAACCCAATGTTGGGCTTCCGTGGTGCAAGCCGTTATGTTTCTGATAACTTCCGTGACTGTTTCGAACTTGAATGCCGTGCCTTGAAAAAAGCACGTGATGAAATGGGTTTAACCAATATCCAAATCATGATCCCGTTCGTACGTACAGTTTCTGAAGCAAAACGTGTAATCGAGCTTCTTGCTCAGAATGGTTTGAAACGTGGTGAGAATGGCCTTAAAGTTATCATGATGTGTGAACTTCCAACCAATGCATTATTGGCCGAACAGTTCCTTGAACACTTCGATGGCTTCTCTATCGGTTCAAATGACTTAACACAATTAACACTCGGTCTTGACCGTGACTCTGGTATCGTATCTCACTTATTTGACGAACGTGACCCAGCAGTTAAAGCACTTCTGTCTATGGCAATTCATGCTTGCCGTAAAGCAGGAAAATACGTTGGTATTTGTGGTCAAGGTCCTTCGGATCACCCTGACCTTGCTAAATGGCTCATGGAACAAGGTATTGAATCTGTGTCACTTAACCCTGACTCAGTACTTGATACTTGGTTCTTCCTTGCTGAAGAACAAATCAAGAAAGCCTAGTCTTTTTTAGAAAAAGACCCTCTTTCGCAGGGTCTTTTTTCATCTTCTGTAATTGAGATTTTAAAATTATGCAAATTTACTTGGCTCGTAATAATCAACAAGCAGGACCTTATAGTTTAGAACAAGTGAACCAAATGCTAGCCAGTCAACAAGTTTTATTGACAGATTTGGCTTGGCACGAAGGTATGGCCGAATGGAAAACACTTGGCGAATTGACACAAGGTAAACTTGTCTACGAACCTGTAGGTTACTCTCCTTTTAGTTCTCAAATTAAAACTGAAACGAACGAACCAACTTACACAATCAAAGTTGAGCAAAAAGTATCAGACTTGGCTTCTATACCTTCACGTTTTCTTGCAAAAGTGATTGATATATTTTTGTGGCTCCCTGCCACATTTATACTCACAAGTTTTTTCACCGCTGAAGAAGCACAAAAGTTTACCCAACTCAACGAACAACTGTTACAACTCATGGCAGATCGTTCATCAGACATCGCTTTGGCTCAAAAAGTTCAGACAGAAATATTTGCAATTGTTCCATCCCAAGCGTGGATAGCAATGTGTGCCTATATTATTATCATGCTCATGATACAAGCTTTTTTGATTGGAAAATCAGGTCAGAGTATTGGCAAGAAATTAACCAAAATCAAAATTGTTGATGCTGAAACCTCAGCACCCGTCAGCACAATTCGTGGCTTTTGGTTGAGAAGTATTGTTTTCATTATTTTGAATCTAATCACTGTCCCATTGATTTCTGTTTTAGAATCTCTATTTGCTTTTGGGAAAAAGAGACAAACTTTGCACGATAAATTGGCAAAAACCAAGGTCATTAAGCAGTAATCACAAATCGATAAAGAAAAGAGGATTTATTCCTCTTTTTTTATGTATTAAGCTGATATCTATATAAAAAACACAGATGCAAATAACAATCCCTACAAAATAAATCGGGTTTTAAAACAAGTATTTCACACGACTTTATGAGTAGCTTAGTTTTTCAATATAAGGCATAATGCCCAACAACGTTGCGGTGTCGCGTGATTGCTAAGCATTTTTTAACCAATCCTTATCAATCACGCGACACTTTAATCGCTATCCCATAATTTTAATTAGGGAATGGGACTCTTCACCGAGGTTGTAAAATGAGACAAACGATTTTAGCTGTATTGTCTTTATCAACGATGGCTGCGCTCTTGACTGGGTGTGGCGGTGATATGGTACTTCTAAACAATAAAGGTCCAGTTGGTCAAGGTCAAAGCAACCTGATGATGACTGCGATCTATTTAATGCTGTTGGTGGTGATTCCATCAATCGTTATGGCATTATGGTTTGGTTGGAAATATCGCGCATCGAATAAAGATGCAGACTATAAACCTACTTGGGCACACTCAACGACAATTGAGATCGTTGTATGGGGTGTACCTGTCATTATTATTGGTATTTTAGCTTGGTTAACTTGGTGGGGTTCCCACAAGTACGACCCTTACCGTCCGTTAGAATCAGATAAAGCACCATTGACTATTCAAGCTGTCGCTGAACAGTTCAAATGGATTTTTATCTATCCTGAGCAAAACATTGCAACGGTAAACGAAGTACGCTTCCCAGAACAAACACCAATAAGCTTTAAGATCACTTCTAACTTCACAATGAACTCATTCTTCATTCCACAGTTAGGCGGCCAGATCTATGCAATGGCTGGTATGCAGACTCACCTTCACCTATTAGCAGATGAACCAGGTGTTTTCCGTGGTTTCTCAGCAAACTATTCAGGTTACGGTTTCTCACAAATGCGCTTTAAAGCACATAGCGTGACTGAGCCAGAATTTGCACAATGGGTAGAAGCAGTAAAAGCTGGCAATGGTACAAGTATCAACCCTGAAGCAATTCAAAAAGGCACACTTGACCAAGCTGAGTTAGCAACACTTAAAGATGGTGATCGTTCTAAACACCAGATCGAGCATTTAGTGAATCGTGCTAAAGCTGCTGGTGATGAAGAAGCGCTTGCTAAAGCTGAAGCGATGAAACCGTTCCCGACTAAGCCACACCCAGTGACTTATTACTCATCAGTTGAGCCAAAATTGTTTGAAACAATCATCAACCACTACATGAGTAACTATCACGGTGCTGACCATTCTGCTGGACATGCAACAGCAGAAACTCATGCTGCAGCAGAACACGCTGCTCAAGGGGAATAAGACATGGATATGATTTTTGGTAAATTAGGGTGGGATTCTATCCCAACTGAACCCCTTGTACTTGTCACCATGGTCTTTATGGCACTTGGTGCAATTGCTGTATTAGGCGGTATCACCTATTTCAAGAAATGGGGATATTTGTGGAACGAATGGTTTATCACTGTAGACCATAAAAAGATTGGTATCATGTATATCATCGTATCTGTAGTCATGCTGTTGCGTGGCTTCGCCGATGCGATCATGATGCGTCTACAACTTTTCCTCGCGAAAGGCGGCGGCGAAGGTTACTTACATCCTGACCACTACGACCAGATCTTCACCGCACACGGTGTCATCATGATCTTCTTCGTAGCAATGGGTCTCGTTGTTGGTATGATGAACATCTCTGTACCTTTACAGATTGGTGCTCGTGACGTTGCTTTCCCATTATTGAACTCTTTAAGCTTCTGGTTATTCGCTGGTGCTGCTGGTTTAATGATGCTTTCGCTTGTATTAGGTGAATTTGCTGCGACTGGTTGGATGGCTTACCCTCCTCTATCTGGCATTCAATATTCTCCTGGTGTGGGTGTTGACTACTATATCTGGGCACTTCAGGTTTCTGGTCTAGGTACGCTTTTATCTGGTGTTAACTTCTTTGTTACCATCATCAAAATGCGTGCACCTGGCATGAAATTAATGGATATGCCTATTTTCACGTGGACTTCACTTTGTACGGCTGTATTAATCATTGCATCATTCCCTGTATTAACAGGTACACTTGCAATGCTTACTTTAGACCGTTACTTCGGCTTCCATTTCTTCACAAATGAGCTTGGCGGTAGCCCAATGCTTTATGTGAACTTAATCTGGACATGGGGTCACCCTGAAGTATATATCTTAGTATTACCAGCATTTGGTTTATACTCAGAAATCGTTGCAACCTTCTCTCGTAAAGCGTTGTTCGGTTATAAGTCTATGGTGTATGCGACGATTGCGATTACTGTACTTGCGTTCGTTGTATGGCTTCACCACTTCTTCACCATGGGTGCTGGTGCGAACGTTAACGCGTTCTTCGGTATCATGACCATGGTTATTGCGATTCCTACAGGTGTGAAAATCTTCTCTTGGTTATTCACAATGTATAAAGGTCGCATCACCTATACAACTCCTATGTTATGGACGCTTGGCTTCCTTGTAACATTCGGTATCGGTGGTTTAACTGGTGTACTTATGGCTGTTCCACCTGCGGACTTCCTTGTACACAACTCATTATTCTTGATCGCTCACTTCCATAACGTAATTATCGGTGGTGTGGTGTTTGGTATGTTTGCCGGCATCATCTTCTACTGGCCGAAAATGTTTGGTTGGAAGCTCAACGAAGCATGGGGTAAAGCTGCGTTCTGGTTCTGGTTCATTGGTTTCTATTTTGCATTCATGCCACTTTATATCCTTGGTTTCATGGGTATGACTCGTCGTTTGAATACATATGACAACCCTGAGTGGGATCCATACTTAGCGATTGCATTGTTTGGTGCTGTTCTTATCGCGATCGGTATTGCATGTTTCTTAATGCAAATCATCGTTGGTTTCTTACAACGTAAGGACAACATGGACCATACAGGCGATCCATGGGATAGCCGTACCCTTGAATGGGCAACGTCATCTCCTGCTCCGTTCTATAACTTTGCGCATGAACCAGATGCTAGCGGCGTTGACCGTTTCTGGACTGACAAAGAAAATGGTGTAGCATACGCACGTAACACTAAATATGAAGACATCCACATGCCGACTGATCGTGCTGCTGGTTTTGTCATTGCAATGTTCATTACAATTCTTGGCTTTGCACTCATCTGGCATATTTGGTGGCTCGCTGTTGTTTCATTCGTTTCAGCTATTGTTAGCTTGATCGTAAGCTCATTCACTAAGAATGTTGATTACTACGTTCCTGCTGCTGAAGTTGAGCGTATTGAAAACGAACGCTATGCTTTACTTGAAAAACACTTGAAGAAGGACTAAGGAAATGGCTGAAGTACTTCATCACGACAACCACGGCCACGATGGTCATCATGAACATGATGATACTGACTTAACGGTCTTTGGTTTCTGGACATACTTGATGAGTGACTTGATTCTTTTCGGATCACTCTTCATTGCGTTCGCTGTATTAAGCAGTCATATCCCGCCAGGAACCCCAAGTGCATATGACCTGTTCCATGATTCATTAGGCTTCGTGTTAACTGAAACATTTGCCTTATTGATTTCATCGGTAACATTTGGTTTTGCTGTACTTGCATCTTATAAAAAGAATGTAAATCAAGTGATCACTTGGTTGTTTGTTACATTCCTTTTTGGTGCATCGTTCATTGGTATGGAAATCTATGAGTTCCATCACCTTGTACACGAAGGCCATGGTCCAACTCACAGTGCATTCTTATCTGCATTCTTTACTTTGGTTGGTACACACGGTATCCACGTAACTTCTGGTTTAGTGTGGATGCTGGTATTAATCTACCAAATTAAAAAGAATGGTTTGACTTTACCGAATACACGTCGTCTTGCTTGCTTAAGCTTGTTCTGGCACTTCCTTGACATCGTTTGGATCTGTGTATTCAGCGTCGTTTACTTACTGGGAGTTCTCTAATGAGTAGTCATGACCATAATGCTGCAGGTGCGTCACACGGTAACTTTAAACAATACACGATTGGATTTATCCTATCTGTCATCCTTACCATCATCCCTTTCGGGATGGTGATGGCTGGTGGTTTTAGTCGTGGCATTTTAGTTACAGTAATTGCAATTACTGCTGTTGCTCAGGTACTTGTACAACTTGTGTATTTCTTGCACATGAATACATCGTCTGATCAGCGTTGGAACCTTATTGCATTTATCTACACAATTTTATGTATCGCTGTACTTTTAGTCGGCTCTGTGTGGATTATGAATTACCTACACTACAACATGATGATCTAAACTGATCGTCATGTGGAAAAAGTACTTATTCCTGACTAAACCAGGAATTCTCTTCGGTAATTTTATTACCACCTTGGGCGGCTTCTTCTTAGCCGCCCAAGGCTCTATAGACTGTCTCTTATTATTACTTACTCTTCTCGGAACAACATTAGTGGTTGCTTCTGGTTGTGTAGTCAATAACGTAATTGATCAAGACATCGATCAGAAAATGCAACGCACCATGAACCGTGCACTTGTGACCAAAACCATTTCCCCTACTGTTGCCATGTGCTATGCGCTGGTTTTAGGTGTGATTGGCTTTAGCATGCTCTGGTTTTATGTTAATGCTTATGCTTTTTTATTCGCTGTCATTGGTTTTGTAGTCTATGTCGGTTTTTATAGTTTGTGGAGTAAACGCACCACAATCCATCAAACCGTGATCGGTAGTATTTCTGGAGCGAGTCCTCCTGTTATTGGTTATGTGGCTGTAAGTCATCAGTTCGATATGGCGGCCCTATTGATCTTTGTTGCATATGCTTTATGGCAAATGCCGCATTCATGGGCGATCGCAATTTATCGTTTTGACGACTATAAAAATGCAGGCGTTCCTATTTTACCTGTAGCCCGTTCAATCCTTAGAACAAAAATCGAATCACTAATTTATGTGGTTTTATTTACTCTAGCGATGAATGCATTATATGTATATGGATACACCAATATCGTGTTCTTGGTCATCTGTAATATACTTTGCGTTTACTGGTTCTACATTGCTATTTTAGGATTTAAGGCAGAAGATGATCAGCTTTGGGCCAAACGCTTTTTCCTTTTCTCAGTAATCCTCATTACTGTTATCAGTTTAAGCTTTAGCTTCACCTTTAAAAGCCCTGCACCATTCTTTCCTATTTTTTAAAAGATAGAGAATGCTCTATCTTTTTATGCTCTCCCAATTTTTATCATTTCGTGCAATAAAAACATTGCGTTTTTTATTGCCTAAATGAAACATCATAAATAGATATTCAAAGCAATTTTTTGCTTCTTTAAAATAAGAAAATTCATTGCTGACTTTCGCCTAACCAAAGAAAGTGCTGTCTTGCTCAAACGTCCTAAACAATTGATAAATCCTATTGGTATATTTCTGATCTAACTGTTGTCACAATGAACTTGGCAAAGGTAAAAACGCAAGTGTATCCGAACCATCAGATGCCATACAAAACCGGATTTCATAATCAGGCTGCAAAATTTGGTTGAGTGCTTTTAAAGTTGTATCTCGATCTGCGCCCTCACCTTGATAAGGAATAATCAAAGTTTGATTCTGATAATAAACAGTAATGGTAAATCCTCTTCACGCCAATCGACGATCATTAAGGTTTGTAAATGTCACCTTGATATTGCTCAAAAGTATCTGAATATGCCTCCTCTGTATTCGACTGCAAAATCGACTCAATCAAGGCCACCGTTTTTATAAATTGTGGTTCCATTTTTATTACCTATTTTTATTTAAAAAATATATCGCAAAGACTATGGCAAATTTGCTTTATAGCGTCAATTTGCATATAATCCCCGCTTCGCAATTTGCGACATAACTTTTTAGTTATGACTCCTTGCTTCTAATTTTTTAATTAGGGGCTGCTTAAACCGTAAGGAGCTGACAATGCGTCACTACGAAATCGTACTATTGGTACATCCAGACCAAAGCGATCAAGTTGTAGGTATGGTTGAACGCTATATCTCTCAGATCAAAGAAGCTGAAGGTCAAATTCACCGTTTAGAAGATTGGGGCCGCCGCCAATTGGCTTACCCGATTAACAAAATTCACAAAGCACACTACATTCTTATGAATGTGGAATGTGGTCAAACGACTCTTGATGAGTTAGAAGAATTGTTCCGTTATAACGATGCAATTATTCGTAACATCATTATCCGTCGTGAAAACGCAATTACTGAAGAATCTTTGCTTGCTAAAAGTGCTGAAGAAAAACGTGCGCGTAAAGCTCAACGTGAAGAAGCACAACAAGCAGTTCCAGAAGCTGAATAAGGAGAACCTCAATGGCACGTTTTTACCGTCGTCGCAAGTTCTGCCGCTTTACAGCTGAGAATGTTGCGTACATCGACTACAAAGATATCGACACTTTAAAACAGTACATCACTGAAAACGGCAAGATTGTTCCTAGCCGTATTACAGGTACTAAAGCTCGTTATCAACGTCAATTAGCGTTAGCTATTAAACAAGCTCGCTATTTGTCTTTGATTCCGTACACTGACAACCATAAGTAAGTGAGGTGAGCTGTGGACGTTATCTTATTACAACGCATTAAGAATCTTGGTAAATTAGGCGATAAAGTATCAGTTAAAGCTGGTTATGGTCGTAACTTTTTGATTCCTCAAGGTAAAGCAGTAGCTGCAACTGAAGCTAACACTTCAGCTTTTGAAGCTCGTCGTGCTGAACTTGAGAAACAAGAAGCTGACATCTTAGCTGCTGCAACTGCACGTGCTGAACAATTGAACGAAGTTAACATCGTAATCACTGCGAAAGCTGGTGACGAAGGTAAACTTTTCGGTTCAATCGGTACTCGTGACATCGCTGACGCTTTAACTCATGCTGGTCTTACTGTAGACCGTGCAGAAGTTCGTTTACCAAACGGTGCGCTTCGTCACACTGGTGAATTCAACATCGCAATCCAATTGCATCATGATGTTGTTGCTGAAGTTCTCGTTACTATCGTATCTGAGTAATTTCTGCAAAGAAAAAGAGCATGTTTTACATGCTCTTTTTTTTATCTCTAAAAAAATACAAAAAAAAATCTAATTAAGTTTTAAATTTTATAATTTTCATCTCTATAGGATCACGTATGCAAAAGAAAAATCGTATCATCGCTTTGGTGCTTGCTATGTTTTTAGGATTCTTTGGCGTAGACCGTTTCTATCTCGGTAAAAAAACCAGCGGTATTTTAAAATTGATTACTTTTGGCGGTTTAGGCTTTTGGTGGTTTATCGATACCACCCTACTCCTGCTTGATGCTTTCCTCTATTCTTTAGGAAAAGACAATGGCTTTGTTAAAGATGCCCAAAAGAATAACCTTCGCTACGGCCTTTCAGCTTATCGCTTAAAAAATGGAAAATTTGTACAGGACTGGTTTGTAAAACCTTAAAACAAGGTCTTTTCATCTCAATTAATACATAAGCACCATAGTACTAAATGCAATAGCAGAAGTGACTATCTATTATGCTATTGCATCACTTTCACAATTTTCACTGAATTAAATTGTGCCGATGACCTCCATTTGGATTAAGATAGTCATTCGGTTTTGTTTCATCTTTTTATTAGGTCTTGTTATGTCACAGGCGAATGCCAATTTTACAAAAAATTCTCCAAACACAGAGAGTAAAGTGAGTGACTCAGGTCAACTAAAAGAATTTCGCACTCCACCTCATAATCTTGCAATTGAGCAAGCAGTATTGGCAGCGTTAATGACAGTTGCTGAATCATTTGAACAAGTCAGCGACTTGCTTAAAGAAAATGATTTTTATGCGACACGTCACAAATATATTTATCGTGCCATCGAAAAACTGGCACAAGAAAACTCACCGTATGATGCTGTTTTGGTGAATGACTGGTTGCTTAAACAAAACCTGTTAGATGCCATTGGTGGTGAAGAATATCTGATGCAATTGATGGCAGACTCTCCATCAAGCTTTTACAACCTTGAAATTTATGCAAATAAAATCAAGGAATTCTCAACTCTGCGTAACATGATCAAGATCAGCAGTGATATTTTACAAAATGCCTATGACACCAAAGGTCGTCCAGTCAGTGAAATTCTTGATTTAGCAGAAACTAGTATTTTCTCTTTAGCAGAACAGCACAATAACAATAAAAAAGATTCAGGTCCTAAATCAATCAGCTCAGTGACCGCAGATGTGATTACCAAGCTAGATGAACTGTCTAAATTAGATGGCAACATTACTGGTTTAACCACAGGCTTCTTAGAGCTTGATAATAAAACATCAGGGATGCAAGCCGGAGATTTGATTATTGTTGCAGCACGTCCATCGATGGGTAAAACTACGTTCGCTATGAACTTGGTCGAAAGTGTACTGCAATATAACCGCCTACCTGCACTCGTATTCTCGATGGAAATGCCAGCAGACTCGATTGCCATGCGTTTGATCTCTGCTATGGGTAAAGTCCATCAGGGCCATCTACGTTCAGGTAATCTCGATGCAGACGAATGGACCAAAGTCACTGGGACCATTCTTCAGCTACAAGAAATGCATCTCTATATCGATGACTCATCTGCCCTGCCACCAACTGAACTTCGTGCACGCGCACGTCGTGTGGCTAAAATGCATGATGGTAAAATCGGCTGCATCATGGTCGACTACTTACAGCTCATGAAAGTTCCAGGCATGGGCGATAACCGTGTCGGCGAGATCTCGGAAATTTCGCGAAGCTTAAAAGCTTTGGCCAAAGAAATGCAATGTCCTGTAATTGCACTGTCTCAGCTTAACCGTAGTTTGGAGAACCGACCAAACAAACGCCCAGTAATGTCAGACTTGCGTGAATCGGGTGCGATCGAGCAGGATGCCGACTTGATCATGTTTATTTACCGTGATGAAGTCTACAACAAAGAATCTAAAGAAGCTGGTACTGCTGAAATCATTATCGGTAAGCAACGTAACGGTCCAATTGGTAGTGTACGTCTCGCATTTGAAGGTCAATATACGCGTTTTAGTAATCTCTCGCCTGAGTTTTATGCTCAGTATGAAGATGACGAATAACATTCAAACTATTTCTATTTTATATACAATCCAAGTCGACCCAAAGGAGAACTCAGGGTGCGCCAAGCAACAGTTTATATTGACAGTGAAGCACTGCGATATAATTTAAACCGTGTTAAACAACTTGCTCCACATTCAAAAATCGTCAGTATGGTCAAAGCCAATGCTTATGGACATGGAGTCAAAAACTGTTTAGCCGCCTTAGAGGCCACGGATGCTTTTGGTGTCGCCTGTTTAGAAGAAGCTTTGGAGATCAGGCAACTTGGATACACTCAGCCGATTACACTGATTGAAGGTGTGTTTGCTGAAGATGAGATGCAACAGGTCATCGAACACAAGCTTGAATGCATCGTGCATCACAACCAACAAGTTGAATGGTTGATTCAACATAAAGCTACTTATAATGCGTTGGGTTTAAAGGTTTGGGTAAAACTAAATAGCGGTATGAATCGTCTGGGTTTTAAAGTCGATGAAATCATTGACGTGATTCAACGCTTAAAAGCCGAAGGTTTTACCTGTGTGCTTGCCATGCATTTTGCCAATGCTGACGTAGACCATCCCTTAAATGAGCAGCAGAAACAACAATTCTTACAGGTGAAACAAGCCTGTGAACCGATCTTGGTATCTTGCTGTAATTCTGCTGCGATTTATAAATACCCTGAACTGCATTTTGATTTTGTTCGTCCCGGTATCATGCTTTACGGCGCTTCACCCTTCGCGGATCGCAATGTACATGAACTCGATCTAAAGCCTGTCATGACATTTAGTGCCGAAATTATTGCCCTCAATCAGATTCAACAAGGTGAATTTGTCGGTTATGGCTCGACCTACTCAGCGTCATGTACGTCACAGATTGCCATTGTTTCGATTGGCTATGGCGATGGTTATCCACGCGCTTATGTGAAGCAAAACTTTGTTGCCATCGATCAACAACTTGTTCCTGTGGTCGGCCGTGTCAGCATGGATATGATCGCCATTGATATCAGCAATGTTAAAGCAGAAATCGGCACAAAAGTTGAGCTTTGGGGTCAATCTCGCTTAGTCGATGATGTTGCTGCTGCCAATGGAACCATTGGCTATGAGTTACTTTGCCGCCTCACTCAACGACCTGTGCGACAACTGGGTAACTAAACCATACTTGATCAACTTTTGGGTTTTATCTCTAATACAGTTTTAACCATTTACATCCAACATGTTAAAACTGATTTACGATAATCAGCTGTATAAAATGCCGATCCAGCAATTCGTGCTCTTTTTGATCCGAATTTCGATCGGCATTTTTTTCTTTACTACAGGCATCAACAAACTTTTCATCGAAAAAAATAAACTGATTATGTTGGAAACAATCATTGATGCAGGCATTCCATTTCCAGCAATCATGAGTACTTTTGTTTCAGCGACTGAAATGCTTGCAGGTTTATTTCTGATTTTAGGATTATTGACTCAGATCAGTAGTATTTTCTTGTTTATGATTTGCCTGACAGCACTATACACGGTTGGGATTCATACGATTCCAAGCGGCTTAGATCCGATAAGCTGGTTGAGTTGGTTCTTCTATGTACACGACCTATTGTATATGTTCATTCTGGCGATACTGATTACATCTCGGCCAAGCATACTGTCGCTCGATCGTATTCTAAGCAAAAATATAACAACATCTTAGGAAGATTCTACCTCAAAAGGATCTATACATGCTTTTGAGGGAATTCGCGGAAGTTATAAACCATAGTCCGCTGTTGGCTTGGGTAACTCTTGTAAACCACGACGTAAGGTCTCAGACCACTGTCGACTAATCTGAGTAAAGTAAGGATCATCCTCACCAATCCGCTTACCTTCTGGAATTTTAAAACTATCTTTATGGTAAACCAGTGCATCTAAAGGCAAGCCCACTGAAACATTCGAGCGCAAAGTCGAATCAAAAGAAATGAGTGAACAGCGCAGTGCATCATCCAAAGGCATATCGTAGTGTAAAGCACGATCTAAAATAGGTTTTCCGTACTTGCTTTCACCAATTTGGAAATACGGTGTATCAGTCGTTGCACAAATAAAGTTCCCTTGTGGGTAAACATTATAAAGCTGCATCTCCTCGCCTTGAATTTGCCCACCGACCAAGATGCTACACGAATAATTCATCTGTTCTTGAGTATCACTGGTAATATCCTCAAGCACTTTGCGTAAGGTTTTTCCTACCAATTCAGCCACTTCAAACATGGTATTGGCACTATACAAATTCGGCTCTTGATGCAAAGCCAAGGCATTTTGCAAATGCCCGATCACGGCTTGTGTCGTCGCCAAATTACCTGCTGTTTGCAAAGCAATAAAACGTTCACCTTCAACACCAAAGGTATGCAACTTACGAAATACAGAAATATGATCGACCCCTGCATTGGTTCGGGTATCACTAATCAATACCAAACCTTGCTCTAATCTTAATGCGCAACAATAGGTCATCTTTCTCTCTTTACATTCAACACGCCAAAACCTGCACCACAGACATCATACTCTCTACCCCACCTTGCTCACGAATACCACGAACAGGTGCCACATCTAAATAATCACGTCCAACTGCAACGTATATATGGTTTTGGGGTGTAAATATCTGATTACTTACATCGAAACAATACCACTCATTATCCACAAAAACCTCTGCCCATGCATGACTGGCGAGGTGTGGCTGATTTTCATCGTAGATATAGCCCGAAACGTAACGTGCAGGTAATTGTAATGCACGACACATGGCAATTAATATATGTGCGTGGTCTTGGCACACTCCTTGACCCGCATAAAAGGCATCAATAGCTGAGGTCGTAACCGAGGTGCTTTCAGGTTGATATGGAACTTGTTGTAAGATTTTTTCTGATAAAACAATCAAATGGTGGCGGTCTTTTACAGTAACAATCGAATGCGCAAAATCCGTCATGGTCAGGTCACAGCAGGTCATTGCCGTGCGTTGTAAAAACAGTAATGCTGAAACATCTGTCTCAAAATAACCCAACTCAGTCGCATGCAAATCCACTACACCCTGTGCCATGATGGTTAAATAACGATAATCATGGCGTTGCGTTGCGGTAATCCATAGGTTATTAAACGCATCACGTTGACACGAATACTGTCCTGGCACGCTGATATGCCAATTCTCTACACTCTGATGCCGTGAACTTTGTGGCATCATTTTGATGGATTGGACACTGTTCCGCGCAATCTCAGTGTATTGATAATGCGTTTGGTGATTCACCATAAGTTTCATGAGGATGCCTCAAATTGATTTTCCAATTTATAGGTAAATGCATAAAACTGATTTAAATATGGCTGTTCTTTTAATGTCTCCCAACACGGTTGTAAGTCTTGCCATCCCAAATGATATAACCGCTCAATGGTTGGATCAATCGCATCAAAGACAGCATGTGTATTGTGTTGAAACCGAAAATAGGTATCAATTTGCTCAATACATTGCCCAATATGAAAAAATAGAAAAATATCTTCTTGCTCAGCTTTCAGAATCTCACAACAGCTATGTACCACATCCTGAATGGCCAATCCATCTGCTGCCACATTTTTGATCAGATAATTAAGTTCTGCATACGCCTGTGCGGTTAATAATCCCCTCAACTCCTGAATATTGTCCCGCGCAATCTCAAGCTGACTCAATAAAGAATAAGGCTGCTGACGATCTAACATAAATTGATTCAAGTTTTCTGCATTATCAATATGTAAACAAAGTGCCTGTGCAAATTCTGATGCCTGATAATTATCATCAAAAGGTAAATGTCCTGCCACATGACCAATACGGAATAAATAACGTCCTAACCAATAAATATGTTGAGCGCTTGAGCTAAGTAAAAGCATAAATTTCCTCCCTTTTCTTAATATTCAGTCACACAGCCCGCGTTGTTATCATCTTCGGGCTGTGGATATGGTTCAGGAACGTAAGGTTTCAACCACCCATGTATCTTTAATTCCACCACCTTGAGAAGAGTTCACCACGAGAGAGCCTGCTTGCATGGCAACACGTGTTAAGCCACCCGGCACAATTTCAGTTCGATAAGGTGAGCTGAGTACAAAAGGTCTTAAATCAATATGTCGCTCAGCAACGCCTTCTGCTGTCATTGTTGGAGCGACTGAAAGAGCTAAAGTTGGTTGTGCAATGTATAAATGTGGCGTCTCAATCAGTTTCTGTCTAAAGCAATCGATCTGTTGTTGATCTGCTTGAGGACCAATCAACATGCCATAACCACCTGAGCCTTGTGCTTCTTTCACCACTAATTTTTCTAAATTACAGAGCACATAATCCAGCTGTTCCGCCTCTCGACATTGATAAGTTGGCACATTATTTAAAATAGGTACTTCACCTAAATAAAACTGAATCATCTGATCGACATATGGATAAATCGATTTGTCATCTGCCACCCCTGTTCCTGGTGCATTGGCAATCACAACATTATGCTGTAGATAAGCAGACATCAGTCCAGGCACACCCAAAGTGCTGTCAGGTCTAAAACTAAGAGGATCTAGGAATTCATCATCAACACGGCGATAGATAACGTCTACCTGTTGGCGACCACGAATAGTTTTGACGAAAACCTTATCATCTTCTACATACAGATCTCGACTGGTCACCAGTGGTACATCCATTTCACGCGCTAGAAATGAATGTTCATAATAGGCACTGTTAAAACGCCCAGGTGTTAGCACCACAATTAATGGCTGATCGACATAAGCATTTTCTTCGAGGATCGCCCTTAACAAACTTGGATATTGCTCAATCCCCTGTAAATTATTACTGCTACACAGATCTGGCATCAATTTCTGACTGATTTTGCGACTTTCCAGCATATAAGATACACCTGATGGTGTGCGTAGGTTATCTTCCAATACAAAGAAATCGCCTTGCCCGTCACGGATGATATCGATGCCACTAATTTGTGAATAAACCTTGCCTTTCAACTGGTGCTTTAGCATATGCGGCTGAAATGCTTCGTGCGCAATCACTTGTTCTGCGGGAATCAAACCTTCTTTTAAAATATGCTGTCCATGATAAATATCATCTAGAAATAAATTTAATGCTTTGACTCGTTGTGCACAGCCCGTCGCGATCTTTTCCCATTGCTTCTTTTCAATCACACGCGGTATCAAATCGTAAGGAATGGTACGCTCAGCACCCTCCTGATCACCATAAACATTAAAAGTAATACCTTGATATAAGAAATGCTGTTTTGCTTGTGCTTCTAGAATTTTTAAATCGTCAAGACTACGAATACTCAACCATTGCTCAATTTTTTTGGACGCTTCACCGTTAAAACTTTTGTCATCTAACATTTCATTGAAAAATTGTGATTTAAGTTGCTCAAATAAATTGGTGGTCACATTGAGCTGCGAAATAAATGTAGAGGTATCAACGGACGCCGCTGGATTGGGTTCTGGTGCGTAATAATCTGTGCTGATATGTAGGTTGTGTTCTTGTTCTGACATAGAAACCTCGTCTCATCATTTATTTATATCTAAAGGAAGCAATTTCAATGCCACTTATACAAAATGATCAATTTTCAACCAGACTTAGAATATTTAAGCAAAACTAGGGTCATTTCAGTCGTAAATACGTAATCTAGATAGGATGGACTTGATAATTAAGTATAGTTTTTTTATTGTGTCAGCTTTAGACCATTGAATTACGTATTTCGCTTATGTCATCCATACAAGAAAAAGAAACATCCAATAGCCTTTATCGCCAATGGCAAATCTTATCCCGCCTTTCTACTGGGAAATGGATGGGCACACGCGAATTACAAGAAATATTAGAACGCGAAGGCATTGATATCAGTCTGCGTACCATTCAGCGTGATTTAAATCAAATTGCTCAGCGTTTCCCAATCGAGAGTAATAAAACCGTACCACAAGGCTGGCGTTGGCGTTCAGACGCACCAATTCAAAGCTTGCCCCACATGACCAGCTCGCAAGCAGTTACGTTTATGATGGTCGAAGAGCATTTACGTCACTTACTTCCACCAAGCTTATTAGAAGAAATGACACCTTGGTTTGATCTGGCTAAACGTAGCCTATCGACACAAAATAATGTTCGACAATGGATCAACCGTGTTCGTATTGTACCGGCGACACAACCCTTGATTCCGCCTGTTGTCGACAAACATGCACAACAAGCGATTTATGAAGGTTTATTACAAGACAAACAGATCGAATGTATTTATCGCGCCCGTACCCATCAAGGCGAAGATAAGACCTATATCCTCAATCCGCTGGCTTTGGTTCAAAAAGGTGCAGTGATTTATTTAATCTGTACCCGAAATGATAAAACTGAAGTACAAACCTTCGCCTTGCACCGCTTTAAAGCAGCAACGGTATTGGAAAGTCGCGCCTTACATCCTGTGAACTTTGAAATTGATAATTATATTGAATCAGGTGCATTGGGTTTCCGTGTTGACTACAGCAAGCCAACCGAACAAATTCATTTAAAACTGACCATGACCGAGAGTACAGCCAAGAGTTTCTACGAAAGCCAGCTGAGTAAGGATCAAATCATCCAACATCTAGAAGAAAACATTGTCGAAGTCTCTGCAACTGTTCCATTTACCTCACAACTGGTGTGGTGGCTCAGAAGTTTTGGTAAGAAAATGCTGAATATTGAACCCGCTGCCGTTTATAACGCAGTGAGAGAGATTGAAGAGCAAGCCCAATAAAAAAGAGAACCTTTCGGTTCTCTTCGATTTTTTATAAATTTTATTATCAAACACTCAGTATTATTTTTATTCTTTAAATGTTCAAACCAACCTCTCTCCCCGCCTTGATCAAAATTGGTTTGTACCTTTTTAAGCGCTTAGATTTAAATTAACATCGGCACGCTAATTCATAGCCATTGTAGCGGATTCTCTTTTTAGTCATGGTTAAACCCTCTTTGTTTGAACGTAGAATCACTATAACGAGGATTTTTTAGACTGTGAAATAACAAAGATTGGAATCAAAATCTAATTTTTTGCTATCGCTGATCTTTGCGTCAAAATCAACTTATTCATCTTCTTTTTTATCAGATAATAAAACTTCGAAGCGATACAGATGCGTAAAACGCCCAGCCTGTATTTGATATTGATCAACCTGAGGCACTAATTTTTGGAAATGCTCCGACTGTACATGTAAATCCAGTGCTTCACGATCAACCCATTCTTCGATAAAAACAAAATGCCCTTTTTGTTTATGGTCATGATAAAGATCATAGGCAATACATCCAGCCTCAGCTTTAGTTTTCTCAACAAGTTCTTGATACAACGGCAACACCATATCGATATGTTCTGGTTGAATAAAATCTTCAGCAATCAGTTTTAAGGTCATTTAACACGCTCTCCCTAAATATTTCCCATAAAAAAAGCTCTCAAATTCATGAGAGCTTTTTTGTCATCGATTCAGCTTATGCTGAAAATGGATGACGCAATACGATTGTTTCTGCACGGTCAGGACCTGTTGAAACGATATCAATTGGGCAACCAATTAAAGTTTCAATACGACGTACATAGGCCAATGCATTTGCAGGAAGTTGATCAATTTGAGTCAAACCAACAGTAGACTCGCTCCAACCCGGCATGGTTTCATAGATCGGTTTCAAGCTTTCAAATGAAATCGCATCAGAAGAACCTGCACAGCCAGAATCTACATCTTCATAACCGACACAGATTTTTACTTCTTCTAAACCATCTAATACATCAAGCTTAGTTAGGCAAATACCAGATAATGAGTTCACGTCAACCGAACGACGTAAAATCTCAGCATCGAACCAACCACAACGACGTTGACGGCCAGTAGACGCACCAAACTCATGACCAACTGTACCTAAGTGACGACCAATCGCATCACCTGTATCTGTTGCCGCATCGTAATGCAACTCAGTTGGGAACGGGCCTGCACCTACACGTGTTGTATATGCTTTGGTAATACCCAATACATAGTCTAAATGCAATGGGCCCATACCTGAACCAGAGCTTACGCCACCAGCAGTAGTATTCGAGCTGGTTACGAATGGATAAGTACCATGATCGATGTCAAGCAATGAACCTTGCGCACCTTCGAACATGATTGCCTTACCTTCTTTGCGGTAATTATGTAATACAGTCGTTACATCAATCACTAATGGAGCAAGAACTTCGCGCCATGCATCACAAAGAGCAAGTACATCTTCAAACTTAACTTCTTCAACGCCATAGAATTGAGAAAGTTGGAAGTTGTGAAGCTCAAGCATTTCCTTGAGTTTTTCTTCAAGTAAAGCACCGCCACGAATCAAATCTGCTACGCGTACAGCACGACGTGCAACTTTGTCTTCGTAAGCTGGGCCAATACCGCGACCAGTTGTACCAATTTTCGCGTTACCACGTTTTTTCTCACGTGCTTGGTCAAGCGCGATGTGGTTTGGCAAAATAAGTGGACAGTTTGGAGAAATACGTAAACGCTCTTTAACAGGTACGCCTTCTTGTTCCAAAATCGCCATTTCTTTAATCAAGGCTTCAGGAGAAAGAACAACACCATTCCCGATTAAGCACAATACGTTTTCACGTAAAATACCTGATGGAATGAGGTGTAATACAGTCTTCTTACCACCTACCACAAGCGTATGGCCTGCGTTGTGTCCGCCTTGATAGCGAACTACCGCAGCCGCTTGATCTGTGAGCAGGTCGACGATTTTACCTTTTCCTTCGTCGCCCCATTGGGTACCAAGTACCACAACATTTTTGCCCATAATAGCCTCATTACATCATGCTGTTAAAATTGGAAACCAAGTCTTAAAAACTTGGCAATTAAATTTTTTCAATCACCCACTGCCCATTTTGAGACGCCAACTGATGGGTCGCATAAGGCACTGAGCTTAAATCATCATTACCCAACAACTGCACCACACGTGAACCTTTGCCACGTACATCTGCAATTGCATTTAATAAATCTTGATCATTGCCTTTCGGTGCAACCACAGTTTCAATTTCTACAAACTGTGTCGCGCCTAAAGCATATAAATCACAACTAAATCCAGTTGCTGGACGCGCACGTCCAAAATGCTCACCAATACCATCATAACGACCACCTTGAGCCAATGGTGCGGCACGATTCGGTGCGTAAATGGCATACATCAAACCTGTATGATAGTGATAGCTGCGTAACTCAACCACATCTATCCCAATGTTCAGATTCGACCAACGTGACTGGATTTGCGCTAATGTAGATTTCAAAGCAGCTAATGCATTTTTGAAATCCGCATCATTTAAAATATCTTGGCTTAAATGCGTTTCTAGTGCATCGAGGTCACTTGCATAACGACCTAATGCATAAAAATCTGCACCCATCGCTAAATCTTGAGTGAATTCTTCTAACTCTGGGAAAGCTTTACGCTGATATAAATCAGAAAGTTCACTTTCGGTATTTTTATTTAAGCCAGCGCGTTTAACCAGACTACGGAATAAACCGACATGACCTAAATCTAAATGAGCACCCTCTAAAGTATGGGTATGCTCAATTAACGCCAACATGACGTTGATCATTTCAACATCTGCTTCGATGCTGTCATGACCATACAACTCTGCACCTAACTGCAAAGGCGCACGTGTTGCATTGAAATTCTGTGGTTTGGTATGCAAGACTGAACCTGCATAGCAATAACGTGCTACGCCTTCAATTGGTCGAACATGAGCATCTATACGCGCAACCTGCGGCGTCATATCCGCACGCACACCGAGTAAACGGCCAGACAGTTGATCAATAACTTTGAAGGTAACTAAATCTAAATCTTGATTAGATTCTGAAAGTAGCGAGAGCGATTCGATGTATTCAATAAATGGCGTATACACCAATTGATAACCTCGAACTGCGAGGAAATCTAACGCTTCTCGACGCAAGGTTTCAACAACTTGCGCTTGTTCTGGCAATACATCTGCTACCCCGTCAGGGAGCAACCATGTCTCTGAAATGGCCATGTTCCAAACCTAAAATCTGTTCAATGTGGAAGCATCCACACAAAAAGCAACCACATAAAAAAATCGGGTGAATGCCCGATTCAGCGTAGTGTAGCACGAAGATTTCTGTGATGCACCTTCGAATTTGAATAAATCTTTCTAGTTTAATGCCTTATTCACTTAATCACTGAGGTAAAATTAATGAGTAGATTCAATAGATTGAAACTAATCACTGAGAGTATAAGTCCATATTCTTGTCGCTAAGAACTGCCTAACATCTGAACTATTGCCCTGCTTGCAATTGATCAAGTTTGATTTTTACAACATTGATTGCTTGGGAGTTACATGCCAGCCTGCCTTTCCGAAATTCCGAGCCTTTTAAGCAGCGATTACTCAAAATAAATGAAACGCCTTAAGGTCTTGTTGTTAGCTCATATTAAAAAATCACACATTCCATTTTTTGACTTCTTTCACCTGAACTCAGGGCTAAAGATTCCCATTCAGGTATAAACACAAAATCATGCCTAGAATATAAATAGACTGCTCGCTCATTTTTTGGAGATACGCTTAATACAATCCTAGAGTGACATTTAGAAACGGCTAAATTCTTAATCGCAGAAACCAGCAGATCAGCTATACCACTGCCACGAAATATAGGATTAACCCACATCGCGATCACATTAAATTCATGTACAGCGTTTTGAGTTCCACCAATAATCCCAATTGCCCGATCCCCTTTAATTGCTAAAACATATTGAAATTTAGTCTTTTGTGAGGCACGGTCACGCCATTCTGATTCACTATATTTCTCTGTAGTCGCATAATTAGCAGCGAAAACATCTGGACTATCAAGCAGCGACTCTAAACGAACGGTTTTAAGGATTTTCCAATCCTCCTCGGTGGTGAGACGAACCACCAATTCCTCCAAGTCTGGACTCATTCAATACCTCGAACTTATCTCGAATCTGAATTTTTATAAAAGACTCTTAGAGTTAGCTTAATATTTATTCAGTTCCTTTCCCGCCTTTTACTACGATTTCTAGCAAATTCACCATTTCAACATTTTGTTTTTCTAAGGCAGCAATATTTGCCACAGTTCGATCTAGAACCTCTTGTTGCACATGCATCTTCTTGGCCAGATCTTGCATGATTTCCAAACTCTTTTTCAGATGCAACTCTAAATGCACAACTTTTTCTTCAAGTTGCAAAACTTGAACGTCTTGGTTTGGTACTTCTACATTTTTAAACTGCAGCCAGAATAAAAACACAACCGCTGCCAATAAAACAGCAATAAATCCCCAGATCAACATCAATTATTACTCCACATTATTTTTTATATTTTATTAAAAATTAATCACAAAAAGATTCACACAAATCCAATAAGCGATTTGCATATCCCCATTCATTATCATACCACGCAAAAACTTTCGCTTGATGTCCCACAACCATGGTTTGCGTTAAATCAACAATCAATGAATATGGCGAATGATTAAAATCACTTGAAACCAGATCCTCATCCGTCACTTGCATGATCTGCGCATAATCATATTGCGCTGCTTTGCTCAAAACCTCATTGACTTTGTGTACTGTAATTGGTGAATGCGAAACAAAACTTAAGTCAATCGCGGCTACATTTATGGTTGGTACGCGAATCGAATAACCATCAATACGATCTTCCATTTTTGGCATGACTTGTTTTAACGCACCTAAGGCACTCGAAGTCGTTGGAATAATATTTTGACCTGATGCGCGTGCACGACGTAAATCCCGATGCGCATGATCCAATACCGATTGATCTGCTGTAACCGCATGGATTTCTGTCATTAATGCAGTATCAATACCAAAAGCGTCATCAATAATTTTGACCAATGGTACGAGAGCCTGAGTGGTACACGAGACACTAGAAATGATTTGATCTGTGGCCTTTACGTCATTGTGATTAACACCATAGACAATCGCAGCATCGACCGAATCAAATGGGGCTGCACCGATAATCACACGCTTCGCGCCTGCCTCAACATGGCGAGTCGCATCAGCACGTGAACGGAATAGACCTGTACATTCCAACACCACATCTATTTTTAAATCTGCCCAAGGTAATAATTCTGGCTGAGCCTGCTTAAAAACCTGTAGTTTTAACTCACGTTGATTGGACTGGATATTGAGAAAAATATGTTCATTTTCAATCTGAATTTGAACTTGTCCAGCAAAACGACCATGCGTCGTATCGTATTTAAACAAGTGCACCAAAGTTTGCACATCTGCGATGTCATTAATGGCAACGATTTCAAATTGAAACTGTTTTGGACTTTCAAACCATGCACGTAATACATTTCGACCAATTCGACCAAATCCATTGATAGCGATACGTTGCATGTAGGGTCCTTATTCATAAAAACATCATCTTTTCTATGCTATATGGTAAAACATCAAGCGCATTGTTGAATATAGATTTTTAGCTTAAACACAGTTTTATATGATATTGCTTGTAAAATCGTTGGTGAGGCAGGTATTTTCCGTTATAATTTAGCACTTTTAAAATCTATGCCACGCACTGGGTTCGATTGTAGAACATTAGACACAACGTACCTTGTTGCATATAGCCAAATTCAAAATTATGGAGTGTCTTGGTTGTGAGTACTCGCTTTATGACATCAGCTGAAATCCGTGAAGCATTTTTGCGTTATTTCGAATCGCAAGGGCATACACGTGTCGCTTCGAGTTCTCTCGTTCCCGCCAACGACCCAACTTTGCTGTTTACCAATGCTGGTATGAACCAGTTTAAAGATTGTTTCTTAGGTTTAGAAAAGCGCGACTATGTACGTGCTGTTTCATCACAAAAATGTGTCCGTGCCGGCGGTAAACACAATGACCTCGATAACGTAGGTTATACAGCACGTCACCACACGTTCTTTGAAATGTTAGGTAACTTCTCTTTTGGTGATTATTTCAAACGTGATGCGTTGAAATTTGCTTGGGATTTCTTAACTAGCGAACAATGGTTAGCCCTTCCGAAAGATCGTTTATATGCGACGGTTTATCATACTGATGATGAAGCTTTTGAGATCTGGAATAAAGAGATCGGCTTAGACGCAGATCGTATTATTCGTATCGGCGATAACAAAGGTGGAAAATACGCATCAGATAACTTCTGGGCAATGGGTGATACAGGTCCTTGTGGTCCATGTTCTGAAATCTTCTTTGACCATGGTGACCACATCTGGGGTGGTTTACCAGGTACACCAGAAGAAGATGGTGACCGTTTCATCGAAATCTGGAACAACGTTTTCATGCAGTTCAACCGTACTGCGGATGGTGCCATGCACCCTCTTCCAGCACCTTCTGTGGATACAGGTATGGGCTTGGAGCGTATTTCTGCTGTACTGCAACATGTGAATTCAAACTATGAAATTGACCTGTTCCAACACTTATTAAAAGCAGCCGCTGAAATCATCGGTTTAGATACCACTGCAATTGAAGCCGAAGCGAAAGCACAAAATAAACCAGTTGAATATCCAGCATCATTAAAAGTCATTGCTGACCATGCACGTTCATGTTCATTCTTGATTGCTGACGGTGTAAATCCTTCAAATGAAGGCCGTGGTTATGTGTTGCGTCGTATCATTCGTCGTGCCGTACGTCATGGTAACAAGCTAGGTGCAACAGGTTCATTCTTCTATAAGATGCTACAACCACTGATTGAAGTCATGGGTGAAGCATATCCTGAACTTGCAGCGCAGCAAACACGCATCGAAGCCCAACTGCTTAAAGAAGAAGAGCAATTCGCTAAAACACTTGAGCAAGGCTTGAAGTTGTTAGAAGGTGAATTAGCTCAACTGAAAGGCAATGTGATTGCTGGTGAAACTGTATTTAAACTGTATGACACTTACGGTTTCCCAACGGACTTAACGGCTGATATCGCACGTGAGCGTGACCTTACCATTGATGAAGCGGGCTTCGAAGTTGAAATGGCTGCGCAACGCCAACGTGCTCGTGATGCAGGTAAGTTTGCAGTTGACTACAACAGCATTGTAAAAGTTGAAGGCGAAACTCAATTTGACGGCTATGATGCAACTCAAGGCCAAGGTCAAATTGTTGCAATCTATAAAGATGGCGTTCAGGTTGATGAAATCAACGAAGGTGACGAAGCACTGATCGTATTGAACCAAACCCCTTTCTATGCAGAAAGCGGTGGTCAAATCGGTGACACAGGTATCTTCAAAAACGATACAGGTATTTTCGAAGTTCAAGATACTAAAAAATCTGGTGGTGCTTTTGTCCATCAAGGTATCGTGACCATGGGTAGCCTCAAAGCCACTCAAAATGTTGAAGCTACCGTTAAAGCGGACATTCGTGCAGCAACAGCGCGTAATCACTCAGCGACTCACCTTCTCCATGCTGCTTTACGTCAAATTCTTGGTGAGCATGTACAGCAAAAAGGTTCTTTGGTTGCAAGTGACATTTTACGTTTCGACTTTGCCAATGACCAACCTGTTTCGTTTGAGCAATTGCAACAGATTGAACGTTTAGTCAATGCTGAAGTTATTGCGAACAGCCCTGTAACAACTGAATTACTTGATATTGAATCAGCAAAAGCCAAAGGCGCAATGATGCTGTTCGGTGAGAAGTATGGCGAAGAAGTGCGCGTACTGTCTATGGGTTCTATTATTGAAGAGAAAAACTTCTCTATCGAACTTTGTGGTGGTATTCACGTTAAGCGTACGGGTGATATTGGTTTATTTAAGATCACCTCTGAAGGTGGTGTTGCTGCGGGTGTTCGTCGTATTGAAGCCGTAACTGGCACTAAAGCACTTGAAGTGGTTCAAAAAGCTGAAACAGATATCCAAATCATTAACGGTTTGTTGAAAGCTCAAAAAGACCAAACTGTAGAGAAAGTTGAAGCAATTGTTGAAACTGCTTCTAGCCTACAAAAGCAAATCGAACAATTGAATCAAAAATTAGCCAGCTTCCAAGCAGCTGAACTTTTAGATCAAGTGAAAGAAATTGCAGGTCGTCAAACGCTTATCACATCGGTAAAAGGTTTAGATGCCAAATCATTACGCAATCTTCATGACAGCGTAAAATCAAAATTAGAAGATGCAGTCATTATTTTAGCTGGTGTTGAAGGTGATAAAGTGAGTTTAATCGCTTCCGTCGCTAAACAATACGCTGCAACTCTAAAAGCAGGTGACATCATCAAACACTTAGCTCAAGAGCTTGGTGGTAAAGGTGGTGGTAAACCTGACTTAGCACAAGGTGGCGCGCCACTTAACGAGAAGTTTGATCAAGTCATCGCAGCATTACCTGCTTGGCTTGAGCAATAATAAAGACTTCACTTTTGTGTAACTGACCCTGATGCCTCTCAGGGTCATGGCTTATATGGAACAACTATGGCATTAATCGTTCAAAAATATGGCGGTACCTCTATGGGTACTCCTGAGCGCATTTTAAATGTTGCTCGTCGTGTCAAGCGCTGGCATGATCATGGTCACAAGGTGGTCGTGGTTGTATCAGCAATGAGTGGTGAAACCAACCGCTTACTTGCGCTTGCCAAAGCCATTACCAGCACCCCTGACCCACGTGAATTAGATCAAATGGTGTCAACGGGTGAACAAGTAACGATTTCCATGTTAGCGATGGCACTGAATTCAATTGGTGTAGAAGCTAAATCATATACTGGTCGTCAAGTTGGTATTAAAACTGACAGCGCGTTTACCAAAGCACGTATCGAATCGATTGATACAGATGTGATGAGCAATGATTTAGACGCTGGTCGCGTCATTGTTGTTGCAGGTTTCCAAGGTTTTGATGCCAATGGCAATATCACAACCTTAGGTCGTGGCGGTTCAGATACCTCTGGTGTTGCACTTGCAGCAGCTTTGAAAGCCGATGAGTGCCAAATCTATACCGATGTTGATGGTGTTTACACTACCGACCCACGTGTTGCGCCAAAAGCGAAGAAAATTGACCGTATCTCTTTTGAAGAAATGCTTGAAATGGCATCATTGGGTTCAAAAGTTTTACAAATTCGCTCTGTTGAATTCGCAGGCAAGTATCAAGTTCCATTACGCGTATTATCAAGTTTTGATAATGATGACGATGGCGCATTTGATGAAGATTTCAAACAAAACGTAGGCACACTAATTACGACTGAGGCAGAAGACGACATGGAACAACCAATCATCGCAGGTATTGCATTTAACCGTGACGAAGCAAAATTAACAATTTTGGGTGTTCCTGACGAACCAGGTATTGCCTCTAAAATCTTGTCACCAATCAGTGATGCAAACATTGAAGTGGATATGATAATCCAAAATGTTGAAGAAGATGGCACAACTGATTTTACTTTTACTGTAAATCGTAATGACTTAGCAAAAGCAAAAGCGATTTTAGAGCAAACAGCCAACAGCATCGAAGGTTGTGAAGTTGTGACGCGCGATGACATCGTAAAAGTGTCTATCGTTGGTGTAGGTATGCGTTCTCATGCTGGTGTAGCAAGCAAAATGTTTACCGCATTGGCTGATGAAAGCATTAATATTCTCATGATTTCTACATCAGAAATTAAGATTTCTGTGATCATTGAAGAAAACTACTTAGAGCTAGCAGTTCGTTGTTTACATACAGCTTTTGGTTTAGATCGTGAACACGGCGAAAGCAGTGTACGTGCTTAATTAATAGCTGCTTAAACATATTTACTCGCAAGTAAATAAGAAAAAAACAGAGCCACTATAGTTTTTTTTATAGTGGCTCTGTTATATTAAGCCTTGAGGTTGTAAAGATGATTCTCACAGAACTTACGAAAAAAAATGTTTTTTACATATTTCTGTTAGAATTTTCTGTATATTAAGCTGTGCTTTCGAACAATGAATTCCCTGTCGCAAGTTTAAGCGTTTAGCAAGGAGATAAACATGCTGATTCTGACCCGTCGTGTCGGAGAAACATTAATGATTGGGGATCAAGTCAGTGTTACTGTGCTTGGCGTAAAAGGCAATCAGGTGCGTATTGGTGTAAATGCTCCAAAAGAAGTTTCTGTGCATCGTGAGGAAATTTACCAACGTATCCAACATGAACGTGCCATGCATGAGCATCTGCAACATCTTGATCAAGATTTTCAACATTCTTTTGAAGAAGATAATAACGATTTTCCTCGAAATAATAACTTCAATCGTTAATACCCAGTATTCTTCTCCAAAAATTAAAGCGACTATTCTTAGTCGCTTTAATTGTTTTTATAGACCCAAAGCTTTCTTTACTGGTCCATAGCTACGACGGTGTTGATCAATTACACCATGGGCCGCAATTGCCTCAAAATGTGCTTTGGTTGGATATCCCTTATGTTTAGCAAAACCATAATCAGGGTATTGCTGATCCAACTCATACATTTGCCGATCACGTGTAACTTTCGCCAAAATACTGGCAGCACTAATCTCTGCATGGCTAGCATCGCCACCAACAATTGCTTCACAAGGAATAGTGATGCCCTTTGGAATCTGATTACCATCAACAATTACTTTTACAGGCTGAGTATTCAATGCCTCAACTGCACGACGCATCGCAAGGAAAGTCGCTTGTAAAATATTAAACTCATCGATTTCAGCATGTGTTGCTTCGGCAATCGACCAAGCCAAAGCTTTTTCCTGAATCTCTAAAAACAGTTTTTCCCGTTTTTTTTCAGTCAGTTTTTTAGAATCGTTTAAACCCTCAATCGGATTGTTCGGATCCAAAATAACTGCAGCAGCAACGACAGAACCCACCAAAGGTCCGCGCCCTGCCTCATCTACACCAGCAACTCTCATAAAAAATCTCTAAAGGCTGATGACTCAGCCTTATCTTATTTAACCTGCTTTCTTGAATGTTTCAGCTACACAAGCATTTACAGTTTGAGAAACCACTTGAGTCACAATCGTCGCACGTGCTGTTGGATCAATTGCAGCTGTTGCTAATTCAACGCCTGTTACGCTGTTTGGTGCTTTTTCACTGACACAGCCACAAACTTCAGTTTGGATATTTTCACGCTGTTCAGCTGTCATTACACGTGTAGCCGTTTTCCATGCTGGCAGCGTATTAATTTCATTAATACATTTTGCATTTACAGCAACTTTTAATGCTGCCATACCTAACTGCTGTGAAGTTGTACCCATTGAGTTATTTCCATCTGGGGTAACACAACCTGTTAAAGCTAAAACAACAGGGGCAACAATAAGTACCAACTTTTTCATAATTTCTATCCTATATCTAAATTTTGGCAGGCGTATTGTGCCTAAATGACACCTTTTATGATATGACTCAGCTTCATCTTTACATAATTAAACAATGATAAATGATTTAGATAACTCTGAACGTTCTACACATAAAACGCTCCGTTACACTTCCGATATATGCGAAATAAAAAGCGCTAACTAGAATTAAAAAATCTATCTATAACAAAGCCAGGATGTTGCAATGCCAACCTCAGCACAATATTACACGCGTACGGCACAAGTTATACATTGGCTCATGGCTGCAATTTTTATCGCTGCTTGGCTGATTGGCTTTTACAGTGGCAACTTTCTCAGCTATGACGTCGATGGTAGCTTCAAGGGAACTGTGATTACCCTACATAAAAATATAGCCACCACTATTATTTTCTTAGTGGTTATCCGTATTTTTTGGCGCTATACCCACCCTGCACCAGAGTTACCAGACACCATGTCACCAACAATGAAAATGTTGGCGCATGTTGGTCATTTATTCCTTTATTTAATGCTATTAGCGCTGCCAATTACTGGCTGCTTATTTAGTTGGAGTGCTGGACACCCTGCACCAGTTTTATATTTATTCGAAATTCCACGCTTAGTACAAGACAATCCAGAATTACTAGCAATTGTTAAACCGCTACATATTTATCTTTCATGGTTCGCTGGCCTACTCGTGGCTGGACATGCTTTGGCTGCAATTAAACATCACCTAATTGATAAAGATAATGTCTTGCTCAGCATGTTGCGCCAACCCAAATAATTTTGAGACTAAAAAAAACCGCTTTACGCGGTTTTTTTTAATTAGATCTTTTTCACTTCTGCAATCCACTTTTGCTTTTCTTCATCCGAAATGAATGAAGCTTCAAAAGAATTGATTGCCAGTTGCTTTAATTCATCATTGCTTAAATCTAAAGCTTGCTGAATCGCCACAAAGTTATCATTCATATAACCACCGAAATATGAAGGATCATCTGAGTTCACAGTAACATGTACGCCCTGCTGCAATAAACGGCGGATGTTGTGCTCAGCCATGTCTTTTACAACACAAAGCTTTAAGTTACTTAAAGGACAAACTGTTAAAGGCATTTTCTCAGCGATTAAACGCCCCATTAAGCGTTCATCTTCTTCAGAACGCACACCATGATCAATACGGTTTACTTTTAACAAGTCTAAAGCTTCCCAGATATACTCTGGTGGACCTTCTTCACCCGCATGTGCCACGATCAAGAAACCAGCTTCACGGGCTTTAGCAAATACACGCTCAAATTTCGCTGGTGGATGTCCAACTTCACTTGAGTCTAAACCGATCGCAATAATGTCATCTTTGAATGGCAATGCTTGCTCAAGTGTTTCAAATGCTTTTTCTTCGCTTAAATGACGCAAGAAACACATGATCAACTGAGAACTAATTCCCAGCTTTTCTTGCGCATCTGTACAGGCACGTTTCAAACCAGCCAATACAGTTGCAAACTCAACCCCACGCTCAGTATGCGTTTGCGGATCGAAGAACATTTCGGTATGTACCACACGGTCTTCAGCACATTTTTCAAAATATGCCCAAGCAAGATCATAGAAATCTTGCTCATGCACCAGCACATTCGCGCCTGCATAATAAATATCTAGAAAAGATTGAAGATTATGGAAGTTATAGGCTTGCTTCACTTCTTCAACCGATTGATAAGGAATCTGAATCTGATTACGCTGTGCAATTGCAAACATCAGTTCTGGTTCAAAAGTCCCTTCAATATGCACATGCAATTCGGCTTTGGGTAAAGCACGAATCAGCTCGATTTGATTCATATTAACTCCACGTCTAAAGAAAAAAGGGTGTTATCGAAATAACGCCCCTTTAGGCTCTCTTCACAATGAGCTGCAAACACATACAGCTCAAGAAGAAAATGATAAAAGAATTAGCTTAGCCGCCAAATGCAACAAACTTGAATACCCACAGTGCCGCAATAATCCAGACCATATAAGGAACTGTCTTTGCTTTTCCTGTCAGTAATTTCACCAATGCATAACTGATAAAGCCCATCGCGATACCATCTGCAATTGAATAGGTAAATGGCATAAACACGATAGTTAAAAATGCAGGAACAGCTTCAGTAATATCATCCCAATCGATATGTGTGATCCCTTGAATCATCAACACACCAATGAATAACAATGCAGGTGCTGTTGCAAAACCTGGAACAGATTGAGCCAATGGCGCCAAGAACAAACAACCAATGAATAAGAATGCAACAACGACTGCGGTTAAACCCGTACGTCCACCTGCCGCAACACCAGAAGCTGATTCAATATAAGGTGTAGTTGACGATGTACCTAAAGCAGCACCCGCTACAATTGCAGTTGAATCTGCGAATAGTGCTTTTTTCAAGCGTGGTAATTTACCATCTTGAAGCAGACCTGCACGATGCGACACACCCACCAAAGTCCCTGTACTATCAAATAAATCGACAATAAAGAAGACGAAAATCACCCCGACCATACTGGCAGTAAATAGACCTTCAAAGTCCATTTGCATAAAAGTTGGTGCTAAAGAAGGAACTTGACCAACAACGCCCTTAAACTCATTTAAGCCCATTGCAGTTGCAATCCCAGTCACAACCAAAATACTGAGAATGATCGCACCACGTACTTTAAACTGATGCAAAACTACAATCATTAAAAAGCCGAACAATGCCAACAATACTGTAGGTTGCTTGATATCGCCTAGGCCCACCAAAGTCGCTGGATTATCAACAATAATGCCTGCATTTTTAAGTGCAATTAATGCGAGGAATAAACCAATACCACCGCCAATTGCAAACTTAAGTGACATTGGAATCGCATTGACAATCGCTTCACGAATTTTAAAGAAGCTAATCGCAAGGAATACCAAACCTGACACAAAAACTGCAGCGAGAGCAGTTTGCCAAGGTACGCCCATACCTAAACAGACGGAATAGGTAAAATAAGCATTTAAGCCCATACCAGGTGCAAGTGCGATTGGGTAGTTCGCAATAATCCCCATGACCAAACACCCAATTGCCGCAGCCAAACAGGTTGCAACAAAAACAGCACCATGATCCATGCCAGTTTCAGAGAGAATGAGTGGGTTTACAATGATGATGTAACACATCGTTAAAAATGTAGTTACACCTGCTAGAACTTCCGTTCTAAAGTTGGTTTTGTTCTCGCTCAACTTAAATAAGCGTTCTAACAAACCAGCCGAAGCATTAGGCGTTGTCATAACATAGCACCTGTTGAAATCTAAGATCGTAGAATGTGAAATCTATACGTTTGTGTTTGCAATCTTTTTTGAATGTACACAAAAAGGTATACAAGGCTAAAAGCAATCTATATGCCAGCTTTGCACTTGTTACACGAGGATATGTATAAATTCGATTCCGATATCAAAACGTAAAAAGCCGCATATCAACATGCAGCTTTTTATTTAATGGTAAATATTTTAACAGATTCTATTCAAAACTTGAGTACCACAAGACAAAAAAAGCGCATTTGATGCCCAATCTTGGATGATTGGAGCAATATGCCATACTGTATAACCCTAAAAGCACTAGTTACTACGCTGATAGGAGGACAAATGCGTATGCGGATTGTGCTGTATCGTATTCAAGCTGTTTTCAGCATCTTGAACAATTTTCATCAATTCTTGACGTTTCTTTGCTTGGGCGTCGACATAAGCCACATAACCCAAAATAAATATAGAGAAAGCCAAGACAATCGCAATTTTAATCTTCATTATTATTATCTCTATTATAAAGTTTTCTTTAATGCTAACAAAAAAGACTGAAAAGGAGAACAAAAACGCATATCAAAATCACAAATGATAACCACATCACAATTATATAGTTATTCCAATAAGTTTTTTGCTTAATTTTCACTCAATCAAATATTAGAATATTCCAGTTTTTTTAGCAATGACATTTTATATAATTCAATAAGATAGATTAAACTTACATCTTTAAAATAGAAAAAAGCTTCATTTTCAGTACGTAAAACAAAAAAGCACTTTTACCTAAGTAAAAGTGCTCATCTTTACATTGACGCTTTTTAGGGGTTAGAACTGATAGTTCAAACGCACCAAGAAGTTGCGTGGTGTGCCTGGCATTGTATTTGAGCGCCAATATACTTTATCTGTAAGATTGCTCACTGCTAAAGTAGCTCCCCAATGCTCTCCTTTATACCCCACAGCTGCATCTAGACGTGTCCATCCATCAAGTTTTGTATCTGGTGCATTTGTAATATTTGTATATAGAGAACCATTATAGGTCGCACCAACCTCGGTATAGATATTTTCTACGGGTAAATAGCGGATAAATAAATTACCTGTATTTTTCGCTACATTCGCTAAATAATGACCTGTATTTGCTGACTTCTCTTTATCATCTTTCACTTTTGCATCTGTATATCCATAACCACCACGAATAAATACATTATCAAGTACACGACCAATAAAGCTAAATTCAGCTCCTTTTGACTGATGTTCACCACCAATTACATAATCAAAAGGTCGATTGTCAGGATCGGGACGATAGCGAATATTTTTCTTACGGATATCAAATACAGAGAACTGCGTGTTCAAACGATCATTGAGCCAATCACTTTTAACACCAATTTCGTATTGCTCGTTATATTGAGGTTCAGCATTTACCATTCTCAAATCAACTGTACCATTCGTAAATGGTGAAACCCCTGCACTACCGCCAAATGGTGCAAAACTCTTACTATATGATGTGTAGAAACTTTGACTGTCAATCGGTTGCCAAACAAAACCGACATTTGGACTAAATGTCTCTGAATCCATAGAGACAGATTGTCCATATGTTTTTGAACCAATTAAAGTATCCTGTGTTTTCACTTCATATTGATCATAACGAGCACCAAGCATCATTTTTAACGTTGGGGTTAATGAAATTAAATCTTGTACGAAGAACGCTAGGCTATCATTGTTTTGGTGAGTATAAGAAGTTGCATTTGGTCGACCAAGACTACGATCAAAAGAGGTTTGATAATCTTTTGTATTATATGGATTGATTAATTGATAATAGAGCCCAGCACTATCTCCACTTGAATAGTTACCCAACTTAGGTTCTCTGTCTTCATGTGACCAGTCAGCACCTACCATCACTTGGTGCTCTAATTTCCCTGTATTAAACTTACCTGTAATATCAAAGGTGTTAGTTGTCGTTTTGTTCATGGTTTCTTGCCAAGCATATGATTGCTTGATGTAACCTGGTTTGCAGCCTTTCACATTGTCAGTACAATAACTCCCCCCAAAGAAGTTATCAAAGTCTTGATTAGCTTGTCGATAACTTAATGCCCAATGGAACTTCCAATCAGGTGCAAACTCATACTTTAAATCAGTACGCACTGTTTGTAATTCATCAACAATAAAATCCGATGAGGTTGCAAAACCTGTTTCTCTCAAGATATTTTCAGGGAAACGACTTAATACCGAAAATGATGGTCCACGATCTGGAATACGATCTAATTTATCGTAGGTGTATTCTGTAGTCCAAAGTAGTTTTTCATCATCACTACGATAAGTCACACTTGGTGAAAACATAGATTGCTTAGCACCAATACCTGAACGGAAACTATTCGTATCTGACTTCTCACCAACTAAACGTACAGCCCAATTATCATTCACGACTTGATTGATATCTAAAGTACCACCAATATTCTCATAAGATCCGCCATAAACACCAACAGAGCTTTTTGAATCAAAATTGGCAAACTTAGTCACCATATTCACAACACCACCGCCTGCACCACGACCATAAAGTACAGATGCAGGACCTTTTAAAATCTCGATGCGTTCTACATTGGCAGTACTACGGCGTACTTGTCCCCCTTCACGTACACCATTACGATAAATATCACTAGTATCTGCACTAAATCCACGAATCATAATACCATCGCCACGCGTATCATATGTCGTTGTAACGCCAGGTGTCCCCTGTAGCATGACACTGAGATCATTTGCCCCATAAATTTTATATTTTTGCACATCAATTGTATCGACAGTCTGTGGGATATCTTTTTTCTTAAGACCATTACGCGTCACACTTGCCTGATCATAATCAATATAACTTTTGATTGGATCAAGCTCGCTCATCGCTTCAATTTTAATGGTTGGCATCACTGCTGTTGGTGCCGCTACCTCATTGGCAAAAGCATACTGTGCTTGCAACAGCATCATGGTTAACAAGCTAAATTTAAAAATAGGCTTGTGATGCATATTCAAAGGTAAAGAACTCATAAAATTTCTCAAAAAAACTCAGACAAAAATTAAAAAAATATTAAAAATAAAAAAACACTACAATTTTAATAAAAATCATTCTCATTTTCACCAACTTTTACACTATTTTTAAAATTCAAAGCTTATTTATTGTTCATTTAGAATTTGAGCTATTTTTTCTATTAAGCTGGTTAATGATAAAAATATTTTTAAATCTTTGAGTTATCGGCACTAAATTCCATTTTTCTACACAATTGTACATTAGGCTACACAGAAAATAATTTGATCATTTTTTGGGGTTCTAGAATGAAATATGCTGTTTATTGTGGAAAACTCAGTGTGCTTAGCTCAGCATTACTCAGTATAAGTGCTTCAATGTTCGCTGCCGAACCAGCTACCGAGAGTTCTACACCCGCAGCGTCCGAGTCAAGTCCTCAGGTTTTGCCTACTCTCTCATTCAAGGCTTCGGCCGAACCCAAAAAAGTAAAAGATGATGATATTAGTGCTGTACCTAAAACCATTATTACCCAAGAAGAAATGCTGCAATATGGCGACCAGTCTGTGATGGATGCTTTACGACGCGCTGCTGGTTTTCAAATCCCTGCTTTTGGTCAAGGTCCTCGCGGTGGCGGCGGTGCTTCAGGCATGCGTTTCCGTGGTGGTGGTGCACCCACATTTTTGCTCAATGGTGAGCCTGTACAAGGTGGCCCACGTGGTGGTATGTCAGTTATTGACACCATTACTCCAGAAATGATTGAACGGATCGAAGTGATCAAGCAACCAAGTGTTGCTCAAGCCTCTGTTGCATCTTCAGCGGTAATTAACATTATTTTAAAAGAGCCTCTAGATACCCGTTTAAATGGCTCAGTCAAACTCGGCTATGGATTGCGTGATAGCGGTGAACAACAATCTGAACGCAAGCAAATCAACATTCAAGCAGACGGTCGTGAAAACCAGTGGTCATATAGCGTTTCAGCCAATCAGATGTGGATGGACAACACGTCAATCACCAAAACTGAAACAGCAACGGGAACACGCGAACAACTTCGTACCACCAACCGTACCATGCAGATGTTCTCCCCTCGTTTACAATACGATCTCGATGATCAACAAAAGTTGATTGCAGAATTATTCTACCGAAATATCAAAATGGATGGTTATTCATCTAATCAAACTCAAGATGACAAGAATGATAGTATTCGCTTAAACACGCGTTATGAACGTAAAGACAAAGACCTGAGTGATAAAATCCGCTTGTCTGTTGAACGTCAAACGGAAACACAGCTCACACGCTCGCCACAAAATACAATCTATACCGATGAAACGGTAAATGAGTACGGTCTTGCCTATGATGGCGTTCGTAAATTAGATAAAGACCGTCAGATTAAATTTGGTTTTGATACTCGTAGTAATGAACTCGATAGTAATGTCAGCAAAAGTCTGGATGAACAACGCTATGCTGTTTATGGTGAGGGTAGCTGGCGTTTTACAGACCGCCAAACCGTGACTTTAGGTGCGCGTCAAGAATGGCTTAATCGTTCAGGCTTGGTTGATTATCAAGATCAACATTTAAGTCCAGTTTTGGCTTATCGTTTTGATCTCACTGAGCAATGGTCAATTCAAACCAACTTGAGCCAAGCATTTAAAAGTCCGAATACAGATCGGCTGATTCCGAATGTGACTGTCTCTACCGATAGCGATGCAGGTAGCTTGAATAATCCTGATCGTGGTGGTAATCCTAATTTAAAACCTGAAAAAATCCGTGCAGCTGAATCCACCCTTGCCTATGATTCTGCGAGTGGTGGTGTGAGTGTCACGGCGTATCATCGCGAAATTAAAGACTACATTGAAAAAGTCATTGCACTTGAAGGCACACGTTATGTAGAGCGCCCACAAAACCAAGACCAAGCAACCACTTATGGTGTTGAATTCTCAGGACGTTATGCTTTAAAACAAACTGAAGCTGGACACGCGTTTATGCTCAACGGGCAAGTGTCAACGATTCGCGCCAAGATTGAAGATGGACAACATAATGAACGTTTGGTCAGTGATGTCGCACCCTATAATGCCAGTGCAGGTATGTCTTATAGTTATAAGCCTTGGCAATTATCGACCAGCGTGAACGTCAGTTACACGCCTGAATTTAGCCGTACCTTAGATGGCCAGCCCTATGATCGCACCACCAATGAACGTTTTAGTCTAGATTTAAGTGCAACCAAACGCTTTAGCCATGGTTGGGCAGCAAGTCTTAATCTCAATAATGTCTTGAGTACCAATTATAAGGAACGCCTTACCAACCAAACCGATGGCAGCTTATATCAGGCGAGAACCAATGAAAGTATCCCATCATTACAGTTTAGCCTTGAGAAAAAATTCTAATTTTCTTGCGCTTTAAAATGATTGAAGCATCGAAAGTCAGCTTATCTCAAGCTGACTTTTTTAATTTCAAAATAAATATTAAAACTAAATGATGGCAATCGCGTATGTTTAGGATGCTATGATCTGCACCCAATTCTGATTAGCCACTTAGAACTCAAGATGAGAACCGAATTAAAAGCTAAAATCCTACAGATTTGCGATGAAAAAATTACCAAAAAAGGCAGCAATGTAGGACTTTCATTTTATGCTTTCTTTGCCAATAAAAATGATAATCCAGAACTTCTCATGGAGGCTGCTGAGTGGTGGATTATGCGACATCAACTGGATCATTTTGAGAAAGCCAGCAAGATTAAAGCACTGGTTTTAGCTGAATCCGATTAATACACATCGCGTTGATAGCGTTGTTCCTGTTTGAGTTGCTCCACCAAATCAAGACCTAAAATCTCTTTTAAGGCTTGATCAACGCCACCCGCCATTCCCTTAAGGCTACCGCAGATATAAATTGCTGCGCCCTGTGCCACCCAAGTCAGTAATCGAGTTGATTGGCCTCTTAAACAATCTTGCACATAGACTTTCTCAACTTGATCGCGAGAAAATGCATAATCGACTTGATCAAGAAAACCATGTTGCTGCCAATAGTGAATTTCAGTCTGATAAAGATGATCAAATTGCTGCTGTCGTTCACCAAAAATCAGCCAGTTTTGTTTATAACCCCAATGCTCTCTCTGACGTAAATGCGCCAGTAAACCCGCAATCCCCGTACCATTGCCAATCAAGATCAAAGGCCTCGCATCATGCGGCAAATGAAAACTTGGATTATGACGAATATGAGCTTGTAAGATTTGGTCTTGCTGTAAGCCTTGTGTCAGCCAGCCAGAACCTAAACCCAGACCTGTTTCCGTATGTTGTTGCCTCACCACCAACTCAATAAAACCATTTTCAGCCAAACTGGCAATGGAATATTCACGCTTGGGTAAGTACTCAAATTGGGCCATCCACAGTTCAAAAGATTGCTCTGCTTGCGGCGGCAATTTTCTTAAATTCAGGGTACTTAATTGAGTCGCCAAAGCAGAAGTAACCTGCTGTTGCTGTGATTGCAAAAAAGCCTCAATATCATCCAGATTGTTTTCGCATTGGATCTCTAAAATATCACCTGATGACCAAACCAAGTCCTCATCACCAATCAATTGAACTTTATAAATAGGCTCGCCGATACTACCTTTATTTAAACACTGCCGATGAGCAAATTTTAATTGCAACATCTGTTGTGAGCTTGGCAAGTCGCTGAATTGCATTGAGGTCAGTTGTTCTAAACCACTCAACCATTGTTCCAAATCACGGCTATTCAGTTGGTCTACCAACACTGTATCAAATAGAGCATGTGCCTGTTGTTGAACTAACCATTGTTCTAATCTCTGCCCGAACTGACAGAAGTTAGCATAGCGTCGATCCCCCAAAGCCAATATTGCAAAAGATAAATGGGATAAATCCAAGCCTTGAGTAAAAGCTTTATTGATAAAAGATTGTGCACTATCCGGTGCATCTCCTTCACCATAGGTACTGACCACCCATAGAATTCGCTGTTGCTCAGTTAAATCATGGATACTCAGATCTTGAATATTTCTGACCACAATCTGATCATCAACTAAACGCAATTGCTCAGCCGTATGCCTCGCCCAGATTTCGGCATGTCCAGACTGACTGGCATAGACCACCAAATAAGCAGGATACGATTGCGGTGATGATTTTGAATTTCTTTGCTGCCAATATAGCCATACAATCACAAAAAGATGCAGACTCAATAATATTGCCAATATAGCAATAACGATCAGCACAGCCTGAGTCATGATGTCACCTTAAATGGCAAACCAAATGAGTAAAATAATTGCCGCTAAACTAGCTGCGGTGAGCAGCAAATGCGTAATTAAACGGGTTTTAATGGTGAGAAATAAAATATAGCCCGCCAAGGACAATAAAATAATAATGATCGCACTGATATCAATGAGCCAATGCCATGTTGCACCGACATTTTTACCGCGATGCAGATCATTGAGCAATGAAACGGTAGTTGCTGGTTTTTGGGTAATTTCGACTTCGCCTTGATCCATCAACACCCAGAGATCTGTTGAACCTGCTGGACTCTCCAAACGGATCATCACTTCCCCATCAATCACTTCGCTGCTTTTATAACGTCCAATCAGTGGCTGCTTGTCGCGAACAAAATCCAGAATCGCCTGAGTTGGATTCTCTTGTTTTTGGATAGCACTCACAAAAGCAGTTGGCAAAGTGAGTTTTACGATTTGCTCATCATTGGATGATTTAAACCAATCTGGGTTATTGAGTAGCAATCCTGTTGCAGCAAAAAAAATCAGTACGATGAAAGCAAATGCAGAGAGCCAGCCATGCACATAGCGTGCATGGCGGTAAAAATCACGACGTTGATACAAGAGACAAGCCTCGTCAATAAATGGGGCTTTTAATTAAGCACCACGTTGGAAGTTTAATTTCAGCGTACCAATTTCTGCCTGTGCAGGAAGTGTTTTTGTTACCGCTTTTGGCCCTACTTCTAACTCGAAGCTTTGATAAGAATGATCGCCATGCTCACGAGAGGTTTCAATATGGATTAAATATTTACCCGCATCTACAGCTTTACCAGCCTCATCTTTACCATCCCAAGCTAAACGATACTGCCCTGGTTGACGTGATGGCTTAGCCACTGCATCCAAGTTTGGCATTTGACGACCATAACGGCGCCACCATACATAGTTTGAATTCAACCACTTCTCATCTTTGCCCCAAACGGCAAGCGTACGAACTAATTTTTTATCGCTGTCTGTCACCCAAACGGAAACATAAGGTGCACGATAATTATCAACGGCAAGTTTTGGAATATTCACTTCAATTTGAGCCTGATAACCTTTAGGCCAAGCCGTTGCTGCACCATTAGCAGCCACATGTCGCATGATCGCAGGTTGATTGGCATCTAAAAGCGTAGACCAACCTGAACTTTGATAGCTGCTGCCATCACTCGCAACTAACTGGGCTTCAAAACCAACCAATTGTTCAATCAGCTGCATGCCTTCATGAGGTGACATTGCTGTTAAAGCCGTTGCCAAAGCATCCGCATCTGCAGCGCACTGTCCGACCACGACACATTGCTCTACGTTCTGAATTGGCATACCTGTTTGTGGATTGAGCAAATGCGATTGGCCTGCCAACGAACGATAGCCTTGTCCACTAAAAGCAATAGCTTGATCTTTAATATTTAAAACTTGTGTTGGTGCTGTATTATCAAAGCGTTCATTTGAATCTTGAATACCGATCTTCCAGCCCGCTTGTTGTGGTGATTGACCCCACACCCGCATATCGCCACCAATATCGATCAAAATCCCCTGTAAATGTGGCACGGCTTGTTTAGCAGCAATCAACGCCCGATCAATTACATAGCCTTTTGCATAGGCATCTGGTGCAATTTTGACGGCTGAATCAAGCTTAATCTGTTTAGTTTTTGGATTTAACTCAATACTCTGTGTCTTTAACTGGCGTAATAAGGCTTCTTGGGTTTGATCATCCAGATTTTGTACCTGATGACTTTGTTCCCATAGCTGAATCAATTGGCCTAAACGTGCATCAAAACCACCACAGGTCGCACTACGCCATTGTTCACAAGCAGCAATTACCTCATAAAGTTCAGAAGAAGCTTCGATCTGCTGTTCACGATTGAGCTGACTGATTTCACTGTCATCACGCCACACCGATAAAATCTTATCCAAACGTGCCACTTCGTTCTGAATTGCCTGTAATGCCTTTTCTGCATCTTTTTGATGCACAGTAGTTACAACAACATCTAAAGAAGTTCCTAAAATATGATCTTGATGAAAGCTATAACTTGGCGTCTGAATGGATGCTTGTAATATCTGAGGGTCTTTTATAGCATTTTCATTGGCCTGAGTTGCTGTAATTGGCGACATGAATACAGCGATAGCTGCCATCAACGGTGATAAACGAAATATAATTTGAATTGGGCGAAAAGCTTGTTGCGTTGATGACATCGTTAAGGTTCCTTTTCTAAGATTTACCTAAGCCAATACATGCGCTTTATCAAAAGCAAATGGCTTGGTCTCACGCATGAATTACAACCAAAAGAACATGAAAGTGAAACTGTTTTATTTTCAATAAAATCAAAAACATTCCATTCACTTAAGATACACATTAGGGAGAAAAATAACGTGTTCATCTTTAGATGTCTAATGGCATAAAAACGATTAAAAATTTATCGAAATAATATTGCAACTGATACTCGTTATCAAGTAGATTGTAGCAATTCTTTTGCATTTTTGTTTATTTCTCTTTTAAGGAATTCTTCATGCGTCATCTACTTACTGTTGCCTTATTTTCTGCACTGCCAACATTCAGCTTTGCTCACACAGCAAGCCCTTTTTTATTGCCAGAAGTATTTGACAGCAAAGCAGATAACGTCAGCTTTCAAAGTGGAATCACTGTTGAAAAATTCTTTGTTCCAAGCCGTAACTTTAAAACAGATTATCAGGTGACAACGCCTGAAGGAAAAACTGAAACCATTAAAGCAGCAGCAGAATTAAAAAAATTCAATATCGCTGAAGTCAATTTAACCACAGATGGCACCTATCGTCTTCGTACGCAAAATGCGGCAGGCAACCCAACCAAATATGCATTGATTGATGGTCGTTGGTTACGTGTTCGCCCTCAACGCCCTGCGAATGCAAACCCGATGCCGCCACAAGGTAATAATGCAGAGCAAAAAGCGCCTCAAGCACCAGCAAATCAACCACCTCGTTTTATTGCTGAAGACCAAATTCCTGCAAATGCAAAAACGGCTCAAACCATCAATACCTATATTGCTGAAAGTTTTATCACCAAGGGCAAACCAAGTGCTGTACCTGCAGTGACCAACAAAGGCTTTGAATTCAAATTTATCACCCATCCAAATGAACTGTATGCGGGTGAATCATTTAAGGCTCAGGTTTTAATGGATGGTAAACCAGTGCCAAATTTAGAAGTTGATGTGTTTAAAGGTGCAAGCAGTTACCAACCCAATGCAAAACGTGATCAGCCGCATGTGAAAACCAACGCCAAAGGTGAAGTTGAAGTGAAATTCAATGAAGCAGGTATTTATCTCATTACCACTGCTTATCCTGAAGCAAATACAGATAATACCAAACAACCGATCGCTCAATCTTATACATACAGCGTGACCGTTGAAGTGACTGAATAAGCCTTTTAATCAAGGTACTTATCAGCGTATAAGTACCTTTCCCCTTTTGATTTAGTTGCAATCCATTTCTATCTTAAAAATAACAGCGTATATTGTTTTAAAACTCGTATTTTCCCTGTTTTATGACTTCAAAAAAAACCAGTGATGCAGGCATCTTTTTATGGATGGTTTATCAAACCATGCAAAAGATGAATTTAGATGCCGCTGCCATATTTGCGCGTGTTCATTTACCCGATCAGCCACCTGATAAATTCGTACGGCGTGACAACGCTACACAGCAACGCTTTTGGCAAGCAGCAGAACAAATTAGTCATGATCCCGATATTGGTTTACATGTCGGTCACAATGTTCCACCCTTTCGCGGGCAAGTGATTGAATATCTTTTTCTAAGTAGCGCAACATTTGGTGAAGGTCTCAAACGAACCATTCGATATCAGGCCTTACTCACCGATGCCATGTCATTTAACTTAGAAATGATAAATGAACATAGGGTAATGATTTCAGGGCTCAATCATCCTGTTCGGCATTATCTGGAATGTGCAATCGGCATTCTACTGAACTTCTTTAAATATATTAGTGACGAAACATTTACACCACTTGAAATCGGTTTGCCGTATCTAAACGGAGCAGATCAAGAGGAATATCAGAAAATATGGGGATGTCCTGTCAAACTCGGTCAAGATAATGGCTACATTTGCTTTGATTCAGCACAATTAACAACACCCTCTGCTGCACATGAACCTGAACTGTTAAAAGTGCATGAACATCATGCTGCCTCACAGCTTGAGCTATTAAACAAACACCAGCTTATAAACGAAATCGAAAAAATCTTGGCCAGTGGTTTATTAGAGTCTGGAGAATTTGATCAAAACATCATTGCTGAGTATTTGGGACGTAGCACTCGTAGCTTAAGAGCAGATCTACAACTGTTAAATACCAGCTACGAAAAAGTTATTGCACATTATCGTGAACGCCTTGCGCGTCGCTTACTCTCCCAGACACAGGAAAGTATTGATCAAATCGTTTATCTCACAGGTTTCTCCGAACCTTCAGCATTTTCAAGAGCATTTAAACGCTGGACTGGAGAGACACCTACAGCATATCGACAACGTAAACAGGCTTAAATTGATTGGATAGGCAGCTTAAAACTGTCAGATCAGTCAAAACTTTTTGCGCTTCTCTTTTTAAAATTCGATCTATGTTAGACGAGGTAATCCAGCATGATCGGTTTTCCAGTAGGTGTTTTTGTTGCAAATGGTATGGAATGGTACTTTCACAAAGTATGGTTACATGAATTTCCAAGCAAAAATAGAAACAGCCCCTTCTTTACCCATATTGCCCATCACAAACGCGCTCGCTTAAATGGCTTTCATGATGAGGGCTATGCTGAGTCAATGTTTAAAAATTCTGAGATGTACAATGAGAAATCAGCACTCATCGGCTTAGCTGCTGCATCCACGATTTTTCTGCCCGTTGCACCCTTCTTTACCGCAGGTTTGTACTATGGCATTTGGAATTATTGGAAAGTGCATGCCAAATCACACCTAGACCCAGAATTCGCAAAAAAACGGATTCCTTGGCACTATGATCACCACATGACTAGCAATCAAAATGCCAATTGGTGTGTGACTAAGCCATGGTTTGATTACATTATGGGAACGCGAGTCATGACTGATGTATCAGTAACGGAAACTAATCCCTTGGCGATCAACATGCCGAAATGGTTGGAAAAAAGAGTAAATCGGGTAGCACGTCGGTTATTACCGAAAGCCTATGCTCAAATTGATGCCAATACACAATTTGATCAACAGAATTTAAAACAAGGGATTGAGGTAGCGTTATAAATATCCTCTTGTGCCTCCTACTGAGCCCAATCATTTTGATTGGGCTTTAATCACAAAAATTATTTAAAACACTTTGAAAGAACATCATTAATAGATATTATTCCTCTCTAAAATAATCCATGTAGAAAACTAAAAATGTTAAAGATTAAATCTTGTATTACCATTTTAACCACAGCAGTTATAATTTCAGCTTGTGGTGGTGGGGATAGAAATGATAGTAAAATAACTGAAGACACGACCCCATTCTTAACACCCTTTACAACTGAGTTTCAAAGTACGTTAAGTTTGCAAAAAGATGCAGATCCGATCATTCAAATTTCAAATAGAAGTAGCAATCAGAATGATGAAGTAAATGCATACTCAGTTACACATCATTTTGACAAAGAAAGTACCTCAATTATTTTGAGCTACAATTTCGATAAAAACGATACGAATAAGACACTCCATGTTAATTATGACCCAATACTTAAAGAAATATTAGCCGTTTCAATTGGTAGTAAAAGGATCAAAACTGGTCAACTAGAAATAGGATCTATGCAATATGCTTGCAGCAAGTCATTCTATGATGTTTGCAAAAACATTCAATTAAACTTTGATGATAAAACAGGTAATAGTGAAATTATATTTAACAATACAAAACTATCTACTCCAAACCTAACTGTAGATGGTTCGACTAATACTACCAAACGCTTCATGACATTAAATGGGAAATTAATAGGAAAACTATCTACCCCACCTCAAACATTTGAAAACATCAGAAAAACAAGTGAAGTTAATCTTTCAATAAATAGTCAACCAATCTCTCCAATCGGTATAATTTACGAACCAGAATCCACAAGTGTTACTTTTAACACATATACTGATAATGGAATTAATCAAGGTCTTAAATCAGATTTATTTACCACACTAACTACTTACAACAATGGGTCGAATTCCTCTGTTTATACCAAATCCTATCAAGCACTGCCAACAATTGGGTGTCTAGACCTCATTGACACCAACATTCCTGTCCAAAATCCACTCTCTATTACAGTACAAGAAACTATAGACAAGGTAAATCTAACTTTTAATCAGACAAAATATCAACAAATACACAATCCACCCTCAGAGTGCATCGCAACTAATCTTAAGTTAGATGGTTCAATAACAGTAAATAAGCCACTTACACAATTTACAATCACACCTGATGATAAAAATACATATATCCCTCCTTTCAACCAACCTGCATTGTACTTTGATACAATCAATAATAATAAACAGGAGTTTGGAAACGACACCCTTCAAGTAACCCTTCTCAATAACAGTATCGAAAAAATTAACTTTAAAGAAATTAAATTAGGGGTTGATATTACTACAGGATTACTAAAACGTTTTGAAAACAATTTTAGCTGTGATAAAAACCATCCTTGCCAAGGAATTAATTATGATACCTCAAATACCAAAGTAACTTTTTCAAATACACCATTACTTTATAAAGATGAAAAGAATCCTACACTGAATCGTATTTTTCATATCAATGGCATATTTGATTTCGCAGGTCGATAATTTAACTCTGAAAACTTAATTTAGGACCGAGCTAATACAGCTCGGTTTTTTATTATTAGAAAATTAATGCGAGCTGGTTTTAGACAGCAAATTAAGGATAAGTACACCGCTCATGATCAAGACAATACCAATAATTCCCCAGATATCCAGCTTTTGATCAAATACAAACCAAGCCACGGTGGTAATCAAAACAATCCCGACACCAGACCAAATCGCATAAGCAACGCCTACAGGAATGGTCTTTAAGGTTAAAGACAAACAATAAAATGCAACTACATAGCCAACTACAACCACGATAGACGCAACAGGTTTAGTAAAACCTTCACTACTTTTTAAGGCAGATGTTGCGATCACTTCTGCAGTAATCGCAATGAATAAAATTATCCAATTGTTCATTTACTCATCTCCCATAATTAAATACGACCTATAAGAACATCTATAAGAAAAAAACACCCTTTTATAAAGGGTGTTTTTTTAATGTTTATTTCAATGTGTCGAATAAAAGTTTAAGCCGACTTCTTCGCCATATTGTTTTTACGGATAGTAATCATCACCAACTGAACTGCAGCTGGTGTAACACCCGGAATACGACTTGCTTGCGCTAAAGTCTCAGGACGAACTGTTTTTAACTTCAAGGTAATTTCACGCGACAAACCAGAAATACCATCATATTCAAAATCAGCAGGAATCTTAGTTTCTTCAAGACGCTTTAATTGCGCAACATCTTCATGTTGACGATTAATATAGCCTTCGTATTTCACTGCAATTTCAATTTGCTCACCCACATGTTCAGATACTTCTGAACCCGTTAATTCAGCAATTTGAGCAAAGTTGATATTTGGGCGTTTCAACAAATCGATCGCACTACATTCTTTACTGAGATCAGCACCCGTCATTTCAACGAATTTTTTACCCATTGGGTTGTTTGGCGCAGCCCATAAATGTTGTAAGCGAGAGGTTTCACGCTCAACTGCTTCCATTTTTTCGCTATATGCAGCCCAACGCGCATCATCAACTAGGCCAAGTTCACGACCAATTGACGTTAAACGTTGATCGGCATTGTCTTCACGTAACATCAAACGGTATTCCGCACGTGAAGTAAACATACGATACGGTTCTTTGGTACCCAAAGTGATCAGGTCATCGACCAATACGCCCATATATGCTTGATCACGTTTCGGTGTCCATTCTTCTTGTTCCCACGCACGACGTGCCGCATTCAAACCTGCAAGTAAGCCTTGTGCACCCGCTTCTTCATAACCAGTCGTACCGTTAATTTGACCAGCAAAGTACAAGTTTTGAATCGCTTTGGTTTCAAGTGTGAATTTCAACGCTTGTGGATTGAAATAGTCATATTCAATCGCATAACCTGGACGAAGGATATGCGCATTTTCCATACCACGGATCGAACGCACCAAATTGAACTGCACATCAAATGGTAAAGAAGTCGAGATACCATTTGGATAAAGCTCATGAGTATCCAAGCCTTCAGGCTCCAAGAACACTTGATGTGAATCTTTATCGGCAAAACGGTGAATTTTATCTTCAATTGATGGGCAATAACGTGGACCAACACCTTCAATTACACCAGTGTACATTGGTGAACGGTCTAAACCACCACGGATAATTTCGTGGGTTTTTTCACTGGTATGCGTGATATAACAATTGACTTGTTCAGGGTGCATTGACGCATCACCCATGAATGACATCACTGGCGATGGGAAATCACCAGGTTGTGGCGTCATTACTGAGAAATCAACACTACGTGCATCAATACGCGGTGGCGTTCCAGTCTTTAAACGTCCAACAGGTAATTTGAGCTCACGTAAACGATGAGCCAATGCAATTGATGGCGGATCACCTGCACGACCACCACTTGTGTTTTGTAAACCAACGTGGATCACACCACCCAAGAATGTTCCTGTCGTCAATACCACTGTTTTAGTATCGAAACGGATACCCATTTGAGTGACAACACCCTTAACAGTATCGCCTTCTACAATTAAATCATCTGCTGCTTGTTGGAAAATATCCAAATTCGCCTGATTTTCTATAGTTTCACGAATCGCAGCTTTATAACGTACTCGGTCCGCTTGCGCACGTGTTGCACGCACAGCCGCACCTTTACGAGAATTTAGGATACGGAACTGAATACCACCTTTATCAGCAGCGAGTGCCATTGCACCACCAAGTGCATCAATCTCGCGGACAAGATGTGATTTACCAATACCACCGATCGCAGGGTTACAGCTCATCTGCCCCAAAGTTTCAATATTATGCGTTAACAATAATGTTTGTCTTCCCATACGTGCAGCAGCAAGCGCCGCTTCCGTACCAGCGTGACCGCCACCAATTACGATAACGTCGTAAACTTTAGGATAGTGCATAGTGGTAAATGTGTATTCAAAAAATGACAGAGTATTATATAGGAGTTTTCCATTAAATTGGCAAAAACCATCAACATTGTTGTAGGTTTCAAGCCACTGTTCTGGCTACAGAATACACAAAAAGAAACCTTCTGTTGCATTTTCCTCTTAGACTTCACACAGCGAATCATCACTATTAACTTGAACACCACTGTTTTATCTGTTCAGTTTCTTATCCTAAAAAGTGCATAACAAATACTTTAGGAAAATGACATGAACACAAAGCTTTTATTTTCATCTCTTATTTGTGGCCTATGTTTTAGCGTAGCTGCACATGCAGATACCAAGGCAACCCAAGATCAGCAAACCAAGAAATATCAGCAGGTTTGTAAAGGCAAAAAACAAGGTGACCCAGTTTCTTTTGCATATAAAGGCGTTGTTTTCAATGGTTCATGTGAACCGAATGAAGCAGGTAAATTATCCTTCCAACCACCAACACCTGCCAATAATGCGACACCTGAAACACAAAGCCGTCTTTCAGAAACGCAATCTGCACCTCGTCCTGTAACTGAACCTGTAGAGGCCCCACCAGTGGCTCCAGCACCTCCAGTTGCACCAGATGTTGAGCAGACAGCACCTTAATTGCAATAATCATTAAGAAGGTCTTTATGACCTTCTTTTTTATTTATTGGCTACAAAAACAATCTCATAACACCCACTTACTGAGATATTTGCGCTTAAAATTGTAATCTGTCTATTTTATAATCCCTTTAATAAGTTTTAATCTATTACAATACGCACAAATACATTTATTTAGGTTTTCCTGTGAACTGGCTACAAATTCATATTACTGTTGATCAAAATCAAGTTGAACTCACCGAAACATTACTCCTGTCATTGGGTGCGGTAAGTGTTACTTTGGATGATGCAGAAGATCAAGCCTTGCTAGAGCCACTTCCAGGAGAAACACCACTTTGGAATAAAGTCATCGTCACGGGCATTTATCAACAAGAAGAAGATGACCCAATTGATGTCGACACTTTAGAAGCATTCCTCAAAGTACAACTTCCAGATGTTCCTATGCGCCACCAATACTTGGAAAATCAAGTCTGGGAACGTGCATGGATGGATTTTTACGAGCCAATTCAAATTGGTGAAAAATACTGGATCGTTCCAGAGTGGTTAGAACCGCCAGAAGCAGATGCAACCAACATCAAGTTAGATCCAGGTCTTGCATTTGGTACGGGCAACCATGCGAGTACCTTTTTATGCTTACAGTGGTTAGGTAAAACTGATGTAAAAGATAAGATCGTAATCGATTATGGTTGTGGTTCAGGTATTTTAGGCGTTGCGGCACTTTTATTAGGTGCAAAAAAAGTTTATGCAACGGATATTGACCCGCAAGCTGTACTTGCTACAAAACAAAATGCAGATTTGAATGGTGTACTTGATCGTCTTTATGTAGGATTACCAGAAGAATTTGATCAAGAATTTAAACCACAACAAGCAGACGTCCTTGTCGCAAATATTTTAGCGGCACCGTTAATGGCGCTTGCGCCTGAATTCTCAACTTTATTAAAAAATGAGGGTGAGTTCGCACTTGCAGGTGTAATTGAAGAGCAAGTTGCTGATGTTTCTAGTGTTTACTCACAGTTTTTTGATATATTAGAGATTGAAAAGCGTGAAGAAAACTGGTGTCGCATTTCAGGAAAACGTAAAACAACAATTTGAGAACATTGTTACTTATGAGTGAAAAACAAACCCGCTGCCCTAAATGTTCAACTGTGTACAAAGTGACCCTTTCACAACTCAGTGTTGCACAGGGCATGGTTTGTTGTCCGAAATGCGTGATTAACTTTAATGCATTGACCAATTTATTAGAATCAGAAAGCGAAGATATCCCCACTCCGACAAATCGCTCACTCTTTTCTTCAATTCAACCTGATAGCTCCTTTGCAGAAAAGCAAATGCAGATTTTGCGAATCTTCGATCAGAAAATTGAAAACTCAAATATTGATTTATTAACTTATCTCAATAATCTGAATTACTTTAATACCGAACCCGTTACCGCCCTACCCAATTTAAATCTATCTGAAGATACTTTGTTGATCGATCATGAGAACAATGACAAACAGCATGGGTGGCTGTATTACACCTTGTGGGGTATGGGCAATATTGCTTTAATTTTAGTTTTTGCATTTCAGATTCTATGGTTCAACCCAAAACTGATGCATGAAAGCCCAGCACTGAATCAAATGTTTAATTATGCATGCAGCATTTTTTCATGCAAAACCAGTACTGAGCAATATAAATACCTCAGCTTTGAAAAAGTAAAAATTAAGCAGGCCGAGAAAGATTCAACCGTTTTTTCTGGTGTGCTGTTGAATCACCACGAAAATAGTGTGGCACTACCACCTATTAAAGTCGTGCTCAAACAAAACGACGAAGCCGTTTTTAACGTAATGCTCAAACCACAAGATTATTTAGTCGACAGTTTGAAAACGATTCAACGTATTCCAACCAACAGCCCTTTTCGCTTCGAATTTACTCTTCCAAAAAGCAAAAATAGCTTTAATGACTATAGTTTAGAATTTGTACAGCCCTAAAAGCTCAAAAAAGTGACAAAAAAACAAAAAAAAGTGAAGTTAATTTGCTCACTTTTTCGCTGACAGTGGTATGATACGCGCCACGAATGCTTTGACCTACTTACTCCTCGTTATTTATAGACAATAAAATCGTTAAACGAACTGTGCTTCTATCCCATAAGCGCATTGTTGGTTTTTTTGTTTTTAAAAGTAGGCTGTAACAAATATTTAACTATTGTTACGCTTATTTTTTACACAATTCGAGGATTTGTGGCAAGCTAATAGTCCCATTGTTTTAGAGTCACTGTTTTAGGATCTAAAACAGGACTCAGTAATTTAGACCACATTTATATCACTTTACCCAAGTGATATTTTGATTTTTCGGATTAAAACGCATGAATAGCAAATCTCCTATTTTTACGGCTCAATCTGATGTCGCTCTTCGCATCCATGTAGATCGCGCAGTTCGTCATTATTTTGCACAATTGCAAGGTGAGCAACCATCTCAAGTTTATGACATGGTTTTAGCAGAAATGGAGAAACCTCTTTTATCTGTGGTCTTAGAATATACTCGCGGTAATCAAACACGTGCCGCTGAGATTTTAGGCCTTAACCGCGGAACTTTACGCAAAAAGTTAAAAGCTCACGGTTTAATGAGTGAATAATTGATAAAATGCTCACGTTCTCGTGGGCATTTTTTTTGCCTTTTATTTTCAATCTGTAGACTTCAAACTGTTGACTAAAATCATGACTATCAAACGTGCTTTAATCTCTGTATCTGATAAAACCGGAATCGTTGAATTCGCTCAAAATCTTGTAGCTCTAGGGGTAGAAATTTTATCTACGGGCGGTACATATAAGTTGCTTAAAGACAACAATATCGCCGTAGTAGAGGTTTCTGAGCATACAGGTTTTCCCGAAATGATGGATGGTCGTGTAAAAACATTACATCCAAAAATTCATGGAGGCATCTTAGCTCGTCGTGGTCTGGACGAAGCAGTGATGCAAGAACACAACATCGATCCGATTGATCTGGTGATTGTAAATCTGTATCCATTCGCAGCAACAGTAGCAAAACCGAACTGTTCACTTGCAGATGCAATCGAGAATATCGACATCGGTGGTCCGACGATGGTTCGTGCCGCTGCAAAGAACCATGCTTCAGTAGGCATTATCGTGAATGCAGCTGATTACGACACAGTGATTGCTGAATTAAAAGCAAATGGTGGACTTTCTTACGAAACTCGTTTCGACTTAGCGGTAAAAGCATTTGAGCACACTGCACAATACGATGGCATGATCGCATCTTATTTAGGCGCGCGTGTTGGCAAAACTGAAGGTGAAGCGGATCTGTTCCCACGTACCTTCAATACCCAACTAAATAAAGCACAAGATTTACGTTATGGTGAAAACCCGCATCAAAACGCAGCATTCTATGTAGAAGAAAATGCAAAAGAAGCATCTGTTTCTACCGCGAAGCAATTACAAGGCAAAGAACTCTCTTATAACAATATTGCAGATACCGATGCAGCACTTGAGTGTGTGAAATCATTTGCGAAGCCTGCTTGTGTCATCGTTAAACATGCAAATCCTTGTGGCGTTGCTGTTTCATTGGATGGTATCAAAGCAGCTTATGATCTTGCTTATGCAACCGATCCTGAATCTGCTTTCGGTGGCATCATTGCATTCAACCGTGAATTGGACACTGCGACAGCACAAGCAATTGTAGATCGCCAATTCGTTGAAGTGATTATTGCACCAAGCGTTGCGGATGGTGTACTTGAAATCACAGGTGCGAAAAAGAATGTACGTGTGTTGGTGTGTGGTGAGCTTCCAGCAATTGACGCTCGTGCAGCACAGCTTGACTATAAGCGCGTGAATGGCGGCTTATTGGTTCAAGACCAAGATCTAGGCATGATCACTAAAGATGATCTTAAAGTTGTGACCAAACGTGCGCCAACTGAACAAGAAATTGATGATTTGATCTTTGCTTGGAAAGTAGCGAAATATGTGAAATCAAATGCAATTGTTTATGCAAAAGATCGTCAAACGATTGGTGTAGGTGCAGGTCAAATGAGCCGCGTCAACTCAGCACGTATTGCAGCGATTAAAGCTGAACATGCAGGTTTAGTGGTTGAAGGTGCGGTAATGGCATCTGATGCATTCTTCCCATTCCGTGATGGTATTGATAATGCGGCTAAGGCTGGTATTAAATGTATTATCCAACCAGGCGGTTCAATGCGCGACGAAGAAACCATTGCAGCAGCGGATGAAGCTGGTATCGCAATGGTGTTCACAGGTATGCGTCACTTCCGTCACTAATACTACTTTAAAAATTCCATCTTATTTACCTCCCTCTAAATCTCCCTCCTAAAAGGAGGGAGACTACACCAATATCAATATGGGTTCCCTCTCCTCTCAGGAGATGAGGAACGATTGTAGTTCCGTAAGGGAGAGGTTAAGGGGGACTTTTTTATTCTGAACAGGTATATTCTTAGATACTGAAAAAGGGAAATAACTTAATAATGAATATTTTAGTTTTGGGTAGCGGTGGCCGTGAACATGCACTTGCATGGAAAATCGCACAAGATGCAAAAGTCACTCAAGTTTTCGTTGCGCCAGGTAATGCAGGCACAGCAACAGAAGATAAATGTACAAACGTAGAGCTTAATATTCTAGACAATCCAGCAATCATCGCATTTGCAAAAGCAAATGATATTGCATTGGTGATTGTTGGTCCTGAAGCACCATTAGTCAATGGTGTGGTAGATGCAGCACGTGAAGCAGGTTTAAAAATCTGGGGCCCAACCCAGTACGCTGCACAGCTTGAAGGTTCTAAAGCATTTGCCAAACACTTCTTAAAACGCCACAACATTCCGACGGCTTTTTATGACGTTTTCACTGAAGTGGATGCAGCAAAAGCCTATGTTGAAAAAAATGGCGCACCTATCGTAATTAAAGCGGACGGTCTAGCTGCAGGTAAAGGCGTAATCGTGGCAATGACCAACGAAGAAGCTTTTGCTGCGATTGACGATATGCTTGCGGGTAACAAGTTTGGTGATGCAGGTTCACGTGTTGTTATCGAACAGTTCCTCGCTGGTGAAGAAGCAAGCTTCATTTGTATGATCGATGGCAACAACATTTTGCCAATGGCCACCTCACAAGATCACAAACGTATTTTTGAAGGCGATGAAGGTCCAAACACTGGCGGTATGGGTGCTTACTCTCCTGCACCAGTGGTAACCCCAGAAGTGTTTGAACGTGTCATGAACGAAGTGATGCGCCCAACCGTTGATGGTATGGCTGCGGATGGTCACGTTTATACAGGTTTCTTATATGCAGGCTTGATGATTGATGAACAAGGTCAACCACGTGTGATCGAATTCAACTGTCGCTTTGGTGATCCTGAAACTCAACCGATCATGATGCGCTTAAAATCATCTTTAGTTGATTTGGTTGAGGCTGGTATTGCAGGTAACTTGCCAAGCGAAGCTGAATGGGATGAGCGCAAATCGATTGGTATCGTTCTTGCTGCTGGTGGTTACCCTGAAACTGTACGCAAAGGCGATGTGATTTCAGGTCTTGGTCAATCTCCAGAAGACACCAAGATTTTCCATGCAGGCACGGCGATGAGTGCTGATGGACATGTGATTACTGCGGGTGGTCGTGTACTGTGTGTGACTGCACTGGGTGATACCGTACTTGAAGCACAAATCAATGCACTAGAGGTATGCGGTCAAGTAACCTTTACAGGTATGCAATACCGTAGTGACATCGGGTACCGCGCAATTGCTCGTGAAAAAGCTGAATAAGCTTTGTTGAGCAAAAAAGCCTTCTCCGGAAGGCTTTTTTTATTCCATAAACCGCATAAATATGAATTCTATATTCATTATTTAAATATAAAATTCAGAAAAATATATATTTATTATTCAACTGATTCCTCTCTTTATATTTTTGGAAAAATTTATAAAACTATCATTTATTTATATTTACTTAGGCCATAATTTTCTTCTAGCAAGCAGGTTGTTAAGCTGCGAAGTACAAGCTGTTCCACTATAACCGCCCATAAATTATTGCTATGATTGCCGAAATTTTAGATGTTGTTTTTATGTTAACTGTATATTCTTTTTCATTATTTTTAAATGTCTAGAATATTGAACCTAACAAAACAAATTGCAGCTAAATCCAAATTTGATTTGAAAATGAGATGAATAGTTGGTTCCTATCTGTATATACTGAATTGGAACATGAATATTCATCTACTTTTCGGATGTTGTAGATCTATCACACTTGTTCAAACTTTAAGAATAATTCAGGGATTGTTTTGAGTGCGATGTCAATTTACAACATACAAACCTATTGCAATCATTAATGCTAGAGAAATGATGATTTTCTCGACATTTTCCGATTAGGATTTATACATGAAAAAGCTGATTAGTCTTTTTTTAAGTGTATCTGTGTTATTACTTGCAGCCTGCAGTAAACAACCAGATACCGCATCTACTGAACAAAAAGGTGATGCTGCTGCATTACAAACCGTTGTAATCGCTTCTACAGGTTCAGACGCTGATATTTGGCGTTATATCGCAACATTACCAGAAACTAAAGCCGCTGGACTTAAACTCGAAATCAAGAACTTCACAGACTACGTTGCAATGAACACTGCAGCCGCGAATAAAGAAGTTGATTTGAACGCATTCCAATCTTACGCTTACCTTGTTGCATTCAATGCTGCAAATAAAGACAAGATTGCTCCTGTTTCAACCACTTACTTAGAACCAATGGGTATCTACTCAAGCAAAGTAAAGAAAGTTGAAGAGTTTGCTGAAGGCGCAACCATTGCGATTCCAAATGACGGTGCCAATGAATCACGTGCATTATTACTTTTACAAAGTGCTGGCTTAATCAAATTAAAAGCTGACTTCGACCCCGTAAAAGGCACGCCTGCTGACATTATCGAAAACAGCAAAAAAATCGTGATCAAACCAATTCAAATGGCAACAGCTGTACGTGTTAAAGATGAAGTTGATGCGATTCTATTGGGTAATACACTTGCAATGGAAGGCGGTTTAAACGTTCTTAAAGATGCAATCTACTATGAACCAGTTGATCAAAGCACCAAATTAAATGTCAATGTATTGGCAACTGCTGAATCACGTAAGGATGATGCAGTACTCCAAAAAGTTGGCGCGCTTTATCATACGGAAGCAGTGAAGAAATATGTTCAAGAACACTTTGCTGGTACTAAAGTTGACGTAAATAAACCAACAAGCTACCTCACAGAAGCGAATTCGTAATATAATACCCCCAAATAAAACAGGCAAAGTGATTTTGCCTGTTTTTTCTTTTTTGCATAGTATTGACGAACATGATCCAATTTAAAAACATTTCGAAACACTATCAGTTGAAAGGTCAAACGATTAACGCGCTGGATCAGATCAATTTAGAGATCCCAGACGGTAGTATCTTTGGCATTATTGGCTACAGTGGTGCAGGTAAAAGTACGCTTATCCGTATGATTAATTTACTTGAGCGCCCGACTCAGGGACAAGTGATCATTAATCAAAAAGATTTTACCGCAATGGATGCGCGTACACTTCGTCAAGAACGTGCAAATATCGGCATGATCTTTCAGCACTTCAATTTACTTCAGACCAAAACTGTGTCTGAAAATATTGAAATACCGCTGAAATTATTAGGTCATAGCAAAGCAGAGCGAGAAAAACGTCTCGCTGAATTGCTTGATTTCATTGATCTCAAACATAAAAAAGATGCCTATCCTGATGAACTTTCAGGTGGGCAAAAACAACGTGTCGGGATTGCTCGTGCACTGGCAAATCATCCAAAGATTTTACTCTGTGATGAAGCAACATCTGCACTTGATCCACAAACCACCAAATCTGTTTTGGCGCTATTAAAAAAGATCAATCAAGAACAAAACATCACTATTGTCATGGTCACTCATGAAATGGATGTAATCGAATCGGTATGCGATTATGTGGCGGTAATGGAGTCAGGTCATGTGATTGAAACAGGCCCGACACTGGATATTTTTAGTCAGCCACAACACCCTACCACTAAAACCTTTATTCAAACCGTATTACAACAACAGTTGCCGATCAATATTCTGAATAATCTTGAGCATAAACATCACAATAGCATCTATAGTTTGCAATTCTTGGGTACATCAGCGCAGGAAACCGTGATTCAGGCTGCGATTAAGCAATTTGATATCAGTCTGAATATTCTTTTCGCGAACATGACCGAAATTAATGGCACCGTGATTGGACAAATGTTCATCCAACTCTTAGGTGATCCGCTGACCATTCAAGAAACTGTTAAATTTCTTGAGCTTCAAGGCGTGAAAGTTGAACAGTCTGGAGTGGTTAGCCAATGAGAGATTTAATCGTACAATGGTTGACTCAAGTCACCGCTCCGTTTTGGCATAGTTCCTTATCCATCGACCAATTTGTTACTGCACTACAAGAAACCTTCCAAATGGTGTTCTTCTCGCTGCTGTTTGGCTGTATTTGGGGACTTATCCAAGGCATTACCTTGGTGGTTACCCGTACGGGTGGCATCTTACAAAATCGCGCGATTTATTATTTCCTAAACCCAATTGTGAATGCACTACGTTCCCTTCCCTTCATTATCTTATTGATTGCTGTTATTCCACTGACCAAAATGTTGGTTGGAACATCGATTGGGACTTGGGCTGCGATTGTGCCCTTAACCATTTATGTCGGCCCATATTTAGGTCGTTTAATTGAAACTTCATTACTTGAAGTGAATGAAGGCATTGTCGAATCCGCACAAGCAATGGGTGCTTCACCTTGGCAAATTATCTTTAAATTTATTATTCCTGAAGCACGTAGCTCTCTGATTCTGAATTTGACTACGGGTACGATCTCGCTCATCGGTGCAACTGCAATGGCAGGTGCTGTTGGTGCGGGTGGTATTGGTGACTTGGCAATTTCTTATGGTTACCAGCGTTTCGACACCAGTGTCGTGATTTTAACAGTCATCGTGTTATTACTGTTGGTTCAGATGGTACAAATGCTCGGTGATTGGTTAGCAAAACTGCGATAGAAAAAATAGAAAAAACGCTCAGCTGAGCGTTTTTTTATGTCTTGTATTTTTACTTAAGGAAAATAGATTTCATTCGCCGCTTTAAAAGTATTTACATGCAATGGCACTAAATCATCCAATGCCTGATATCCCCCAGCCAAAACGAACAGTATTGGAATTTTCATTTTCTTGGCCATCTCAAAGACAATTCGATCACGTTCGAATAATAGCTCGGTGCTAAACCATTTAGAGCCGTATTTATCATGTTGATGACAGTCCATACCTGCCTGATAAATGATTAAATCTGCCTCCCAACGCGAAGCATATTGGAATGCCTCAAAAATCGCTTCACGATATAAATCGAAATTACCTTGTTTAGGGTGAATATAACGCGTCAAACTCCGCTCACTGGCCTTACAGCCAAAACGGATTCCAAAAATTCCAAAATTAATCAGATTGGTCATTCGATTGGTGAAAATAGCTGTGCCATCACCGCCATGCTGATCACAATCTAAAACAAAGATACGTTTTTCTGGATATTGCTTAGCAACCAATGCTAAACCATTAAAAGTACAGTAAGCTGCACCTGATTCATAACTGGCATGGTGAAATCCCTGAGCAATATTGGCAGCAACACCTTCTTTGAATGCAATTTCCGCCCCGACCAATTGCCCTGCCTGAACTGATAAAATTGCATCACGCAGCTGCTCATTCCATGGCTTAAACCCTTGTATGGTGGCAAATGCTGATTGTCCCGATAAAAATGCTTCCACATATTGTGGATTGTGCAATTTCTTTAATAGCTCAACATCAATGCTGCCTGGGTCTATCAATTCAACCATCTGTTGAGCACGTAATACATCCGCAACAGCAGTGAGTTTTTCCATGCTATTGGTATGCGTTTTTGCAAAATAGCGTGGAGAATAACAAGCTTTTAGCATGGATGCCCTACGTAAATCTGATCACGCGCAATTTCCATCAGCTGACTCAATTCGGTTGTATCAGGTCTAAATAATCCATTATCGACCTGTTGTTTAAAGTGATATCCAAATGCCCGAGCACGATTTTCAGGTGACACAGCCAAAGTTGTTAAACGTAAAAACCAAAAACCATTCATCTCGGCAATCGGGATCACATAGCCTTTATATTGCTTATTTTTATGCTTTTCGAGCTGCTCGATTTCATAATGTGTTGAAAACAGACTTCCGGCAGGCAAACGAACACCGTTCATCATCAAGGGAACTAAGCTGATGCAAGAGTGATTATCCCCCATATTCAATTTTTCCATCATGATGGGTTGATCATGCTCATCCACAAAAATATTGATTTCGCCCTGCCGTAATAAACGGTGGTGTGCGATACGTAAGAAAAATTTTTCCGCCATTGGACAAGAGCCGACCTTGGGCTTTTCCTCTAAAGCCTGACACTCAATCATGCCAATCTGCTGTGCTTTTTGCGGCAGAATAATATCGCTAAGAAGCTGACAAATCAGCTGGCTCTCTTCAAGTTCTGCATATTGATGAATGGTTCTTAACTTGGCTTGAAAATCAACTTCCTGTTGCAGATTTTGGGCAAAGGTTTCTTGCGGATTTAAGCGTTGCAAACATTGTTGAACTGCTGGGTTAACATCTAAGTTGCGCCACGAATCAAGTTCCAATCCATAGGAAGCACTCTGGTTCAAGATATTCTTTAAACCTTTGCTGTCATAATCTTCAAAAATACGCAAATCCTGAAACCCGATTGGATCTCGAACTTGAGAAACAAACTCTGCAATGACACGCGTCGCTTGTGTATAACCGCAACCCCGACGTTCAGTCTGATGACTAAAATGCTCATTCAGCATTTCTGTAAGTTTGGCAGAGAGCGGGTATAAATACTTTTTAAAGATAACGACCACTTCATGATCGATCAGCTCAGACATAACGCCCCCTCTTGTTTTTCAGATTTATTACTTTTCACCCATCGTAAAAAATCTGTATTTCTCTTTTTAAATCTAATCATTGAAATTATTTAGCTTTACTTCAATATTTTTATACGATTAAAGATAAATCATTAACTTATAAAACTTTTATCTCATCTTTATTGAAAATATGACACTTGTCAACGATAAAGATATCGGCTGAACTTAGCTGTCAAAATATGCCCGAGAAAGTCATTATTCAGCACTATAAATCAGTAGGAGTTTTGCACTGGACTGAATTTGCACTTACACTAGAAATAGGCACTCATATGGGTACCCAAACCGCAATAACCTCACGAAACAAAGCTTTAGGATTCGGCTATGCATTATAAGATTCATGCAATTGACGTAAAAAATGCCTTAAAAAACTATATTTGGTTATTGGAAGATACAGATACACAAGAAGTCGTAGCCATTGATCCAACAGAAGCTGGTTTAGTTACTGATTTCTGTGAGCAGCATGGTCTACAACTTAAACAAATCTGGCTGACGCATTGGCATAAAGATCATACAGGTGGAGTTGAAGGTTTACTCGCCGATCAGAATATTTTGGTGTATGGACCACGGGATGAGTTGACTAAAATCTCATTCATTTCAAATCCATTACAAAATGACGATCATTTTCATTTTAATGATCTTAAAGTTGAAATTATTGCAACACCTGGTCATACCCTTGGTCATATTACTTATTTTATTGAAAAAATAGAGACACTGTTTAGCGGTGACACCTTATTTGCAATGGGTTGTGGTCGTCTATTTGAAGGGACAGCGGAGCAAATGTATCACTCATTGAATCGGTTGGCTGCGTTACCTATTCAGACCAAAGTGTATTGTACCCATGAATACACCCTTGCCAACGCTGAATTCGCCTTAACTGTTGAACCAAATAACGTCGCACTACAAGAGCGCATGCAACAAGTCAAAGCACTAAGAGAAGCAGATCAAATTACCCTTCCAAGTACGATCGAATTAGAGCTTGAAACCAACCCCTTCCTGCGGACTGAAAGTGCAGAAGAGTTTGCACGAATTCGTAGTCTGAAAGATCAATTTTAATTAAATCCCATCGCTTCGACTGATTCATTTTCTACTTTCTCCACAAAGTGGAAAATGAAATCATTTTTTACATTTGATTCAAGAATATTTTTCCTAAAAATTGATTTTCACCACATTTATAAAAAATATTTTTCACAATAAATTCAAACAACTAATAAAAGCATAGATAAGATTATATCTATAAAAATTACGCTAAATTTACATTACTTACATGTGGAAAAATAAATCTATGCAATCCCCCTTTAAAAAAATTTAACCGACCCTTATTAATAAATACATGTTCACAAGGAGATCTGTCATGAAAAACAGAGTTGTTAAAGCAAAAAACGTATTGGCTTTCCGTATTTGGTTAGAAAAATTAGGATATTCGGTTAAAAATCTGACAGATAACCGTGGCTTCACATTTAGCTTTAAAAAAGAATATGGTTTAGTCACAGGCGATTTATCTGGTAATGCTTTAGCAATGCAACTGGGTGAAGAGTTTGAAGATCATTTAAAAGCCTAATGGCAAATTTCCCTAGATATCAGGGTTTCAAAGGGATTTGGAATCCTTGATTGATGCTCATAAAAATAATTAAAACGTATCTATCATTTAATCCTTCATTTTCTAACCATTTCAAACAAAATTTCATTGGAACAAATGCAAATTCCAAGTATCATTATGCCCAGTCGAGGGATGCTGCGACAATTGATTGGCACTAAAGATCAATTTGCCAGGCTCGACGATCGGTTAGACACTCGTTTTAACCAACAACGGCATCCGCGAACAGAATGATCCATACTATTTTTTCTAGGAGATCCTGATGAACGCGGTGAATGCTTCATTTACAGATTATAAAGTTGCTGATATTTCCCTTGCTGACTATGGTCGTAAAGAGATCAAACTTGCTGAAGCAGAAATGCCAGCTTTGATCGGTTTACGTAAGCGTTATTCAGCAGCTAAACCACTTGCTGGCGCAAAAATCTTGGGTTGTATCCACATGACAATCCAAACTGCTGTTTTAATCGAAACATTGGTTGAACTCGGCGCAGAAGTGCGTTGGACCTCTTGCAATATCTTCTCTACTCAAGACCATGCTGCTGCTGCGATTGCTGCAAGCGGTGTTCCTGTATTCGCGTGGAAAGGCGAAACTGAAGAAGAATATGTGTGGTGCTTAGAACAGCAAATCAACGTCAACGGTCAGCCTTGGGATGCCAACATGATCTTGGACGATGGCGGTGACTTAACTGCACTTGTTCATGAAAAATACCCTGCGCTTTTAGAACGTATCCACGGTATTACTGAAGAAACCACAACAGGTGTACAACGTCTGTTGGAAATGTGGAAAGACGGTTCGCTTAAAGTACCAGCGATCAACGTGAACGATTCGATCACTAAATCGAAGAATGACAACAAATACGGTTGCCGCCATTCATTAAACGATGCTATCAAACGTGCAACTGACATGTTACTTTCTGGCCGTCGTGCACTAGTCATTGGTTATGGCGATGTTGGTAAAGGTTCTGCGCAATCTTTACGTCAAGAAGGCATGATCGTTCGTGTAACTGAAGTTGATCCAATCTGTGCAATGCAAGCATGTATGGATGGATACGAAGTTGTATCTCCATATAAAAATGGCGTACAAACTGGCAAAAAAGAAGATATTAACCAAGACTTATTGGGCAATACTGATCTTGTTGTAACGACAACTGGTAACTACCATGTATGTGATTCTGCAATGTTAGATAGCTTAAAAGCAGGTGCTGTAGTGTGTAACATCGGTCACTTTGATACAGAGATCGACACTGCATACTTACGTGGTTACAAGTGGGTTGAAGTGAAGCCACAAGTACACCAAGTGTATCGTTCGGAAGACGAAAACAATTACCTCATCCTTCTTTCTGAAGGTCGTTTAGTGAATCTTGGTAATGCAACAGGCCACCCATCACGCGTGATGGACGGTTCTTTCGCTAACCAAGTGTTAGGTCAAATGCATTTATTTGCTGAAAAATTTGCTGACCTACCTGCTGAGCAAAAACAAGCAGCGATTCGTGTCGAAGTTCTTCCTAAGAAATTAGATGAAGAAGTGGCTGCTGCAATGGTCCTTGGCTTTGGCGGTGTGTTAACACAATTAACGCAAGTACAAGCAGATTACCTTGGCGTTCCTGTAGAAGGTCCGTTCAAATCTGACGCTTATAAATACTAAGAAAATCAGGGCAGACGTTTTACGGACTGCCCTTTTTTCTAAAATTTCCAAGCGATTTTAAAAAGGATTTGAAATGACAAAGCGTGTTCCTATTTCTTTTGAATTTTTCCCACCTAAAACAGATGCGGGCGCGGAAAAATTAAAACTTGTTCATCAAGAATTACAACTCTTAAATCCAGAATTTTTCTCGATTACTTATGGTGCGGGTGGTTCAACGCGTGAACGTACACTCGCTGCGATTAGTGACTTTAACGGCAAAGGTACACCAGTTGCGCCTCACCTCTCTTGTATTGGTGATGACAAAGCACGTATTGCTGAGCTTTTAGATTTATATAAATCTCAAGGGATTGATCGTATTGTCGCTTTACGTGGTGACTTACCATCAGGTCAGGTCGGTCTGGGTGAACTCCCTTATGCCCAAGACTTAGTCCGCTTTATTCGTGAGCATTCAGGCGATCATTTCCACATTGAAGTGGCTGCTTATCCTGAAATGCATCCACAAGCTGATACCTTTGATAGTGATATTCAACGTTTTGTTGAAAAAGTAAATGCAGGCGCGAATGCAGGTATTACTCAATTTTTCTTCAATCCAGATGCGTATTTCTATTTTATTGAACGTATTACTAAAGCTGGCGTGAATATTCCAGTTGCACCAGGTATCATGCCAATTACCAATGCGAGTAACTTGATCCGCTTTGCTGATGGAACAGGTGCAGAAATTCCACGTTGGATTCGTAAGCAACTCGCAGCGTATGGTGACGATAGCGCAAGCATCAAAGCATTTGGTCACGAAGTGATTGTAAAACTTTGTGAACGCCTGATCGCAGGTGGCGCACCTACCCTACATTTTTATTCAATGAACCAAACCGAACCGACTCGACAACTGGTTGTCGATCTTGGTTTAAACTAATTTGTACGAGCACAACCCAAGCATGAATCGTTTTTATATCGAAACCGAATTAAATACAGGCAATACCGTTGAATTAACCGAATCGGTATTTCATCATTGGGTGCGTGTGCTACGTGCAAAAGAACAAGAACAAGCCATCTTTTTCAACGGAAAAGGTGGTGAATATGTCGTAACACTAACTCAAATCAACAAAAAAAATGCTTTTGTTTCTGTTGATCAATTTGAAGCAGCAGACCGTACAGCACCTTTCAAAGTTGTTTTAGGTCAAGTGATGAGTAAAGGTGATCGCATGGATTATGCGATTCAAAAAGCCACTGAACTCGGTGTTACGACCATTCAACTCCTGACCAGCGAACGCTGTGAAATGCGTTTAAAGTACGACCGTGACCAGAAAAAAATAGACCATTGGCAGTCCGTTGCAATTGCAGCCTGCGAACAATGTGGCATGAATCGCGTTCCGCAAGTCCTTGCCCCGATTCCCTTAACAGAGTGGCTAAGTTCAGAGCTGCCTACAACACGTTTAGTACTCGCACCCAATAAAGACCAAAACAATGTATTGCTGAATAGCTCCCCTGATTTAGCCTTACTTATTGGTCCTGAAGGTGGCTTAAGTGAAGCAGAGATTAACACTGCCAATCAACATCAGTTTCAAAACTGGTGTATTGGTGATCGTGTTCTAAGAACGGAAACAGCGCCAGTTGTCGCTTTATCAATTTTAAATTATCACTTTGCATCGAACTAAAACAGTAGCATTGCTTTCTGTTATGTTTAGCGTTAATTTAAAATAAAACTCTGCTCTGTTTACAAAAAAACAAAGACTGTAAATATAGATAAAAAATGAAAAGGATTATTCTTTGTATGTTAGGGGTTCAGGAAAAAAATTTGCCACAGTTTATCTATACGGATCAAATCGATTATCCAAATCATGTACGTTTATTCGTATTAAGCGTATTTTGTATTTGTCTGTTAGATTACGCCCTGTTTGGTCTTTTTTATTCATTTGAATCCAACATCTTCACAACTTGGATGAGCATTACCCTCATCCTTTTGTTTAGTTTCACTTGTATCTGTCATTTTCTATTAAAACGCTATTCTTCGGTTCGCTATACCAAACAAACCAACATCATTTTCCAGTTGATTTGTTTCTTTACAGGCTTATTGATCGGGGTCAATACCATTGTGATTAATCACTATTTGATGGTAGATGTCCCTCATCTGGTCGGGTCGCATGTTTTAACTTTGACTGCCTTGTTACTTACGGCATCTCATATCATTGCACTCACCTTTTTAACTCAACATATTCGCTATTTTTTCTTATTTTTTATTCCAAGTATCTTCCCTTTAATCGCATCTCAGTTATTACATCGTGATCATGATCACACCTTGTTCTATCTTGCTTATTATTCTTCTTTTTTTGCAACAGTCCTGTGTGCTCAAGTCACCTATAAAATTCATAAACGTTTAGCTTTGGTACTGGATAAGAATAAACAATTGATTGATGTTGCTGAACAACATAATCAATGGACAGAAGAACTTTGCCAACAATTACAACGTGAAGTGAATAAATCTAAAGATATTGAAGCGCAACTCCAGTTTAATAATCACTTATTGGAACAGAAGGTTCGTGAGCGTACATTCGACCTCACACAAATGAATGAAAGTCTAGAAGAACATCGTCAGAACTTAACTTTTGCCCATGAAACTGCGGGCATTCGCCCTTGGGACTGGAATCTTGAAAATCATACCGTTGGTGTGACCAATGCGCACAGCAATGCAGTTACCCGAAATTCTGAAAATCACTACACCCTATTACATAAAATTATTCATCCAGAAGACATCGAGCGGGTAAAAAATACGCTATACAATCACCTCTGCGGTCAAACTAAACGTTATGAAGAAACCTTCAGAATTAAACGCCAAAATGGTGAGTGGACCTGGATTCACGATGTCGGTCAAGTGATTTTAAGGGATCCAAAAGATGATACGCCTTTACGGATGGTGGGTATTCATCGTGATATCAATCAGGAAAAGAAAGATCAGGAGCGTTTAAAACTCGCCGCCAGTGTGTTCGAACAAGCGTCTGAAGGTATTTTTATTTTAGATGAAAACTTTAACTACATTGAAGTGAATCCAAAATACGAGCAACTTACCGGCATCGATAAACAAACCATCATCAATAAACAGTTATTTGAAATCACCAAACAAAATAAACAGCATCACCACAATTTCCATTTGTCTATTCTCGATACTCTCCGTGAAGAGCATGAATATGAAGGTGAATTTCAAGAAACCTATAGTTCTGAAAAATCTTGCTTCCTCTGGATCCACATCAATGCAGTGAAAAATGAGCAAGATCGTGTCATCAATTATATTGGCATTGTCTCGGACCAAACTGAACGCAAACATCAAGAACAGCGTTTATCTTACCTCACCAATTACGATACGCTGACTGATCTGCCAAATCGCTTTTACTATCAACAACAACTACATCAATATTTGGTCAATGAAGCTTCGATTCAACATTTGGCTGTAATTCGCTTAAATATTGATCGTTTCCGTGCATTGAATGAAATCATTAGTAATCAAGCTGGTAACGAACTGCTGAAACAGGTCGCACAACGTTTACGCATTAGTAATATTGATGCGCTATTGGTCGCCCACTTAAGTGCAGATGACTTTGCGATCATTTACGAAATGTCACCCTTGCACCCACCAATTCATCAACTGTGTAATAACATCGTTGAAGCCTTCAGCAAGCCATTTTATTTGGCTGACCAAGAATACTTCGTGAGTATTTCAATTGGTGTTGCGATTTACCCAGAACATGGTCGCCAAGTAGATAATTTAAATACCCATGCTGAACAGGCACTGACAGAAGCAAAGCGCTTGGGTGGCAATACCATTCGTTATTATTCCAATGAAAGAGCCAATTTTGTTGCGAAATATACCGACCTTGAACTTGATCTCAGAAAAGCCATTCAGAACAATGAACTGGTTGTTTACTATCAACCGAAAATTAATGCACACAATAATCAAATTAATGGTTTTGAAGCCTTAATCCGCTGGAAGCATCCAACCAAAGGTCTGATCATGCCAAGCATTTTCATTCCTTTAGCCGAAAGTACCAGCCTGATTTCGGATATTGGTCAATTCGTCTTGCATGAGGCAGCCAAACAACTGCAAACATGGCAAAAACTTGGTTTTAGTAATATCAACATTGCTGTCAATATTGTGGCGCAGCAGATTTTACGTGGCCAACTTCTACATGACATTGATGCTGTGTTAAATACCTATGCCATTTCAGGGAAAAATCTTGAATTGGAAATTACTGAATCTGCCTTTATTGAAAATACCGACAGTGTCAAAACGGTGTTAAATGCCATTAAAGAACGTCATATTTCTATCGCTTTAGATGACTTCGGCACAGGCTATTCTTCACTCGCCTACTTAACCGAATATCCAATTGACATTTTAAAAATTGACCGAGCTTTTATCTCGAAAATTGGCAATGCCAAACAAGATGCGATAGTTAATGCCATGATTGCAATGGGCAAAACCATTGGCCTAAAAGTTGTAGCAGAAGGCGTTGAGACAGAACAGCAGTACGAATACTTGAAACGACAAAATTGCGACATATTACAGGGTTACTTATTTTCACAGCCATTAACTTCTGCCCATGCAACGGAATATCTGCAAAAACAGATGCAACAGTCAACTGTAAAATATTCCATTTAACAACTAATTTTGAGCTTTTTGGCAGTTTATTTTACACACAGCATCGATTGTCAATAAGCTTGAAGTTCAGTGAAAATAAGCTTTTTTGACTGTGCGAAAGCATGAACTAGTGCTATATTCTTGTGCACTTATCTTAATATCGTAATTAGACAGCTATATGTCTGATTATTATCGGAACAAACGAGACTCAGATGGACGATCAATCTTTAAAACAAGCCGCTTTGTATTACCATGAATTTCCAACACCAGGAAAAATCAGTGTGACACCTAGCAAGCAGCTCGTTAACCAACGAGATTTAGCGCTTGCCTACTCACCAGGTGTTGCTGCTCCATGTTTGGAAATCGAACGTGACCCTTCTGCCGCTGCAAAATATACAGCGCGCGGTAATCTGGTTGCCGTCGTGAGTAATGGTACAGCCGTGCTTGGTTTAGGAAATATTGGTCCGCTCGCTTCTAAACCTGTGATGGAAGGTAAAGGCGTTCTGTTCAAGAAGTTCGCTGGTGTTGATGTATTTGATATCGAAATTGATGAAAATGATCCAGACAAGATCGTTGATATCGTTGCTGCATTAGAGCCAACTTTTGGTGGTATCAACTTAGAAGATATCAAGGCGCCAGAATGTTTCTATATCGAGAAGAAACTTCGCGAACGCATGAAAATTCCAGTGTTCCATGATGACCAACATGGTACCAGTATTATTGTCGGTTCAGCATTGCTCAATGCTTTGCAACTGGTAAATAAAAAAATTGACGAAATTAAAATCGTTGCATCAGGTGCAGGTGCTGCCGCACTTTCATGCTTAGATTTACTTTGCGCTTTAGGTGTGAACAAAGCAAATATCTTCGTTGCCGACTCTCGCGGTCTTCTCACAACATCACGTGAAGGATTGGATGATTCGAAAAAACGTTATGTGCAAGACATTCAAGCCAGCCAATTACATGAAGTTATGGCAGGTGCTGATATGTTCTTGGGTCTTTCAGCTGCAGGTATCTTAACCAAAGAAATGGTTAAAGAAATGGCTGAAAATCCAATTATTTTTGCACTTGCAAACCCAGATCCTGAGATTTTACCTGAACATGCACATGAAGTTCGCCCAGATGTGATCATGGCAACAGGACGTTCTGATTATCCAAACCAAGTAAACAATGCACTTTGCTTCCCTTACATCTTCCGTGGTGCACTTGATGTTGGTGCAACTACAATTAATGAAGAAATGAAGATTGCATGCGTACACGCAATTGCACGCATGGCACATGTTGAAGCTGATGCTGCAACCTATGGTGAAAAATCTGCATCATTTGGCCGTGATTACCTAATCCCTCGCCCACTTGATCAACGTTTGATTTTAGAAATCGCGCCTGCTGTAGCGAAAGCTGCAATGGATTCTGGTGTAGCAACACGCCCTATTGAGGATTTCTCTGCATACCGTCAACGTCTTTCTGAGTTTGTTTATAACTCAGCATTCTTGATGAAACCAATCTTCTCGCAAGCGAAGACTGATCCTAAACGTATTGCATATGCTGAAGGTGAAGACCAACGTGTATTACGTGCTGTTCAGATTGTAGTTGATGAAGGCTTAGCGAAACCAATCCTGATTGGTCGTACTGCGGTAATTGAAGACAATATCAAAAAACTAGGTTTACGCTTGCAACATGGTGTAAACATTGAAATCGTCGATCAGGAAAAGAATCCTTCGTACGATGATTTCTGGAAAGAATACCATCAAATCATGCAACGCAAAGGCGTTACTGTTGAATATGCGCAACGTGAAGCACGTCGTCGTTCTACACTTATCGCAGCGATGTTGGTTAAATTTGGCAAAGCTGATGGTATGTTGTGTGGTACCTACTCAAGTTACGACATTCATTTAGATTTCGTAAAAAACGTCATTGGCTTAAAAGAAGGTCGCAGCACATTCTTTACATTGAATGCCTTAATGCTTGAAGATCGCAATTTATTTATTGCTGATACTTATGTAAATACCAATCCAACAGCGGCACAACTTGCTGAAATGACGATTTTAGCAGCTGAAGAAGTTCGTCGTTTCGGGATTACACCACGTGTTGCCCTGCTTTCTCATTCAAGCTTCGGTAGCGACCAAACTGATGCAAGCGCACAAAAAATGCGCGAAGTCTATCGTTTGCTTTCAGAACAAGCACCTGAGTTAGAAGTGGAAGGTGAAATGCATGGTGATGCAGCATTAGATGAAAATATTCGTCACTTCGCATTCCCGAACTCACGTTTCAAAGGTTCAGCAAACTTGTTGATTATGCCTAACCTTGATTCAGCGAACATTTCATTCAACTTGTTAAAAGCAACTTCTGGTAATAATGTGACTATTGGTCCTATTTTATTAGGTGCTGCAAAACCTGTTCATATTCTTACACCTACAGCAACGACTCGTCGTTTGGTGAATATGACAGCATTAACAGTTGCTGAAATTCAGCAAAGTCAAAACTAAGTCGACTTAAGCCTGGCTTTTCTTGAAAAGCTTCGCTTAACGCTTGAGAAAACCTCTATTCTGTAGCATGATTGTGTGAAGAATAGAGGTTTTTTCATGCAAGTTTATTTAGTAGGCGGTGCAGTTCGAGATCATTTGCTCGGCCATCCCTATCACGAAAAAGATTATGTGGTGGTTGGAGCAACGCCCGAGCAACTATTGGCTGAAGGTTATCAACCCGTTGGCAAAGATTTTCCTGTATTTTTACATCCAAAAACAAAAGAAGAATACGCGCTTGCTCGTACAGAGCGTAAATCTGGTGTGGGTTATCACGGCTTTCAATTTTTTACCGACACTACAGTTAAGTTAGAAGAAGATCTGATTCGTCGTGATTTAACCATTAACGCAATGGCGATGGATGATGATGGTACAGTATATGACCCCTATGGCGGTCAGCAAGATTTAGATCAAAAAATTCTACGTCACGTATCGGATGCATTTACCGAAGATCCACTACGCGTACTCCGTGTAGCGCGTTTTGCTGCTCGTTATGCAAGCTACGGCTTTAAAATCGCAGATGAAACTCTAGAATTAATGCAGGAAATTGCCAAATCAGGTGAGCTTGATGCATTAACACCTGAACGCGTCTGGAAAGAAACCTCGCGTGCATTGCTTGAAGATCACGCAGATGTCTACTTTCAAACACTCAAAGCGTGTGATGCCCTAAAAATTTTATTCCCTGAGATTGACGCGCTATTTGGTGTACCACAACGTCCTGAATATCATCCTGAGATTGATTGTGGTATTCACACGCTCATGGCACTCAAACAAGCCTGTTTAGCAAAATATGCGCTAGATGTGCGTTTTGCTGTGCTTGTTCATGATCTTGGCAAGGCACTCACCCCAGTGGACGAATTACCACGCCATATCATGCATGAAGAACGTGGCATAAAGCCTGTGACAGATCTCTGTGATCGTTTAAAAGTACCCACCCATTTAAAAAGCTTAGCTTTAATTGTGTGTAAAGAACATTTGAAGTGCCATCAAGTAAAGAATCTGAAACCTGGCACTTTATGGCGTCTTTTACAACGCTTAGATGTATTACGTCGACCTGAAAAAGTGGAAGCTTTTGTTCAGGCCTGTGAATGTGATGCCAAAGGTCGTTTAGGCTTAGAGCAACGCCCGTACCCGCAAGCGCAATACATGTTAGATGCGATGCAAATTGTCAGAAATATTCGCGCGCAAGATTTACCTGAACATGTCACTGGTCCAGAAATTGGTGAAATGCTGATTCAGTATCGCATTGAAGCACTAGCTAAGTTTAAAGAGTTGCACAATAACTGATTAATTTTTAAGTAAATTAAGTCTTTTTTATACAGTTTGTCTTATCGATGTACCAAAAAGATTATTAATCAAGCAAACGATTAATTTTATTTACTATTGTTGTTGACGCATCTGCTTTTCATGCCTAAAATGCGCATCAGATTCTCCAATAGCTCAGTCGGTAGAGCGACGGACTGTTAATCCGCAGGTCCCTGGTTCGAGCCCAGGTTGGAGAGCCAATCTACTAATCTCCCATAGCTCAGTCGGTAGAGCGACGGACTGTTAATCCGCAGGTCCCTGGTTCGAGCCCAGGTGGGAGAGCCAAGATTCTAAAAAGCCCTGATCATTAATCAGGGCTTTTTTTATACGCACAAATTAATATTTAGTTTGATCGGAATACTATGGTTATTACCCTTGATTCCAACCCACCAAAAAAATCATTCTTCTCAGCATTCGTTAAATTTCTTACAATTGTTGAATGACGAACTGCTTGTCTCGCAGATAGATCAAAAATTCTATTCCCACTACTCTGAAGGGCCTGTATAGAGTCAATTGTGTTATTTCTTGATATATTAAATCTCACGATATTACTTAAATTTGCACTACCAGTAGGAACTTCCCATAAGCCCATTATTTCTTTATGAACTTTCTCTTCTATTAATTTACTTCTATCACTTTCTGTTAAAGCTGGATCATCCACCTGATTATCATTAATATAAAATTCGAAGGGTTGCTCGACTCTAACAGGATAATATTTACCATTTAACTGATACGGATAAAGACTAGATTTCTTAATTTCAGCCATCACCAAAGTATCTAACTCAACAATACCACTACTTTTTTTAATTTTTGATGCAACTACTTCCCCTTTCTCATTTACATATATCAAAATATTCAGATCCCTATCTTTACCTTTTAATAAAGAAGGATTAACTAATATTTGCGGTATTTTTTTCCATTTTAAGACATGACGATCAATATTAATAAATTCAATGCTCTTAGCATGAATACCCTCGGACCAAATGCACAATAATACAACTATTATTTTTGATAAAAATCTCATTTATAATTCTCAAAGTTGTTATTTTTATATCCCCAATTCGCTATCTCATTACGATGAGATAGCGACCTGAGCTGGCACGCCACTATGAAAGCGGAACGTATCATCTGGACTTAAAATCAGATTTTTTTCCACTTCACGAATATGCTCGATGCGGTGCTGGATCGTCTCTTCTGGATCTTTAAGCTTCGCTGTTTTTGCAACATCCAAAGCTAAAGCCAGATAATCCTCAAAATGACGAGATTCAGACTTAAGCAAGTAGCGGTAGTAACGCCCCAGCTCATCGTCCACAATCGGTGCTAGCGCATAGAAACGCTCACACGAGCGTGCTTCGACAAATGCACCAATAATCATCACATCAATTAGAGCCTCAGGCTCATAAGTACGGATCTCTTTCCGCAATCCACCTGCATAGCGCCCTGCACTCAAACCCTTCCACTCTTGGCCGCGTTTGTTCATGAATTCCAAAACCTGCTCATAATGCAGCATTTCTTCACGCACCAATTGCGCCAATTTCACTTGCAGGTCCGTAAAGAAACTATAGCGGAACATCAAGTTCATTGCTGTACTCGCTGCTTTTTTCTCACAGTTAGCATGGTCTTGCATTAAGATGTCCAGATTATTAATGGCTTCATCTAACCACGCCCGAGGAGTCGTACAACCCAAAAATGCGATGACAGGTTGCATCAACTCATCATAATTTACACTACTCATCAACTTATCTCGCAGCAGCCTGAATCGCTGCTTTCATATCTGTTACTGCTTGAGCCAAACCAACAAATACACTATCGGCAATAATTGAGTGTCCGATGTTTAATTCATGAATTTGTGGAATTGCTGCAATCGCGGCAACATTATCCAAATTCAATCCATGCCCAGCATTCACAACCAAACCTTTTGCCGCTGCATATTCAGCACCTTTGATAATACGAGCTAATTCAGCTTGCTGTTGCTCATCCGTTTCCGCATCTGCATAAGCACCCGTATGGATCTCAATGGCGGGTGCACCACATGCTACAGCAGCATCAATTTGTGCCAAATCTGCATCGATAAACAAAGACACATTACTACCAATGGCTTTGAGTGCTTGGGTCGCTGCTTTAACTTTTTCAAAATGCCCAACTACATCCAAGCCACCTTCGGTTGTCACCTCTTGACGACGTTCAGGTACAAAGCACACATGTTGCGGCTGAATCTCTTTGGCAAATGCAACCATTTCATCAGTCACAGCCAATTCAAGATTCATACGTGTTTTTAACAATGGACGCATGCGACGTACATCATCATCTTGTATATGGCGGCGATCTTCACGCAAGTGCAAAGTAATCCCCTCAGCACCTGCCTGTTCACAGACCAAAGCAGCCTGAACTGGATCAGGGTAAGTTGTACCACGTGCTTGTCTTAATGTCGCAACATGATCAATGTTTACACCCAAGATTGCAGCCATAAAAATATCCTATCGGTTTAGCCCTGAATCATTATTTTCAATACATCAGGAATATCAATTTTGTGTACTTTGAATCCAAAGTTGCCGACTCTTCAGCGGCCGATCGCCCAGCAAAGAGCTAATCATTTGACGGTATAGTTTACCCAATAATTGCAGCTGTTCGTGAGAAAAATCCTGCCCATCTTCGTAACTTTGCATGGAGGTAATCAATGCACCATCAAGTGTTGAACGCGAAGCTTGTGAAACTGGTAGAAAGCCATCATTGAGCTGAAATTGATAGTGCTGCGTGACCTGAATGTCTTTTTGGCTCGCATCTACTGAGAAATCAATGGCATAACCAAGTTCAGGTAATAATACATGCTCAAATTGACGTAAAATTTGTCGAAGAAACAAAGCCGCTTGCTCATGTGTAGCCAATTGCTGTAACAGCGCGAGAATCAACTGATATTGTTCGAATGTTTGCGGCATCATCTCTTCTAAAGGACACAGTCGCAATAGAATTTCATTTAAATAAAAACCAGCAAAAAATGCATCACCATGAAAGAACACAGGTTGATTCAGGATTTCTAATTTGGTGAAATTTTTAAGTTCCGATTTACCCGAAGCTTGCAGACGAATAGGTTGGTATTGCGGCGGTGGGATCTGCCTTAGAATCCCATCCACCCGACCATATTCTTGGGTAAATAAATGCACAATATGGCTTTTTTCACGATATTTACGGTGATGAATCAAATAGCCATGCAGGACTTCATTACGCATCATAGAACGATACTAGTCCTTCTTTTTCTCATCCTTTTCTTCATCATCGCCATCAGGAATCACTGCACCAACAACCGCAGCAGTCCCTTTAACAACACCTTTAGTGGTCTTATAAGCAACTTTCACAGGTACAGTCACAAGCTTATGAATACAGCCCTGTAACATGAATACACATGTCACGATTGCGAGTAAACGGATTGTTGTTTTCATACCTGTTTCCATTGTCAACGAGACAGTTAAATATCGCTATAACCTAAGCTTTTAAGTGCACGCTCATCATCAGACCAACCGCCTTTAACTTTCACCCAAAGCGTCAGCATGATTTTTTGCTCAAACATTTTTTCCATGTCTGCACGTGCATCCATACCAATACTTTTCAGCTTCGCACCTTTGTCGCCAATCACAATCGCTTTTTGACCTTGACGCTCTACAAAGATAGTCGCATCAATATAGGTACAAGGTGGTTTTAAACGACCTGTTTTTTCATTTACAGCTGCTTCTTCAGTTTTGAATGATTCAATCTGAACCGTTAAATCGTACGGAAGCTCTTCACCCAACTGACGCATAATCTTCTCACGAATGATTTCACTCGCAAGGAAACGTTCAGAACGATCGGTAATCTGATCTAATGAATACAAAGGTGGTTGATACGGCAGATATTTTTCAATCGTGTCACGTAAATGATCTAGGTTCGCACCACGTAACGCTGAAACTGGAACAATTTCAGCAAAGTTCATTAACTTAGCACGCTCTCGAATCAGCGGTAAAGCTTCATTTTTATTTTCGAAGGTATCTAGCTTATTGATCACAAGGATCACAGGCATATCTGCATTTTTAAGTTTTTCCAAAACCAATTCATCGTTTTGAGTCCACTTTTGTGCATCAACCACAAATAAAACCAGATTCACATCGCGCAATGCTGAGTGTGCAGCACGGTTCATCATCTTATTGATGGCACGTACTTCTTTTTTATGCATCCCAGGGGTATCCACGAATACAGCCTGAGATTTCTCACGTGAATCAATCCCCACGATCTTATGACGTGTGGTTTGTGGCTTACGTGAAGTAATCGATAGTTTTTGACCTAGGATGTGATTCATCAAAGTTGACTTGCCCACATTTGGACGGCCAACGATCGCAACAAAACCGCTTTTGAAATCTGAAGGAATTGTACTTCCTTGAGAACTAAAAAATTGATCAACTACATTATTGCCATCTTGCTGTTCAGTTGCTTCTGGCTTATTTTCTTCTGAATGAGACATCAGGTTATTGCTCCAATAATTTTAAAATCTCTGCCGCTGCCGTTTGTTCGGCAAAACGACGACTTGAGCCCTCGCCTATAATTTTTGGCAATCCCGCTACATCACATTCCACTTTGAAATGTTGATTAGGGGCATCACCCTGAATATCTACAACCTCGTAAACTGGGAGAGGTTTTTTACGTGCTTGTAAATACTCTTGCAAACGTGATTTAGGGTCTTTCAGTTGATCTGTCGGTTCGATATGATCAAGATATGGTTCATACCATTTTAACACAATGCGCTCTAGCAAGTTGAGATCATTACTGTCTAAATAAATAGCACCAATAATGGCTTCAACCGTATCAGCCAAAATCGATTCACGGTGATGTCCACCCGATTTTAACTCGCCTGTGCTTAAAATTAATGACCGACTCAATTGTAAGTCATTTGCAATTTTCCCCAATGCTTCCTGTCGAACCAAAGTCGCACGCATACGTGTTAAACGACCTTCATTTTCTAGGGGATAGGCATTATACAAATAATTTGCAACGATCATCCCTAATAATGCATCGCCTAGAAATTCTAGGCGTTCATAATTATGTTTATGGCTGACTGAGCGATGGGTCAAAGCCAGTTTTAACAAGTCAAACTGTTTAAACTGGTGACCTATTCGCCCTTGCAGCCGTGTATCATTGAGCTTGTTTTGCAGATTTTTGGTCAAAAGTCTTCTCAAAGGTCATCACTAAACTGATATTCAGCATGAAAGGCTTACGTATTTCATACTTCTTCATCACCACAAGATCGTCTTTATAAGTCACTTGCGCAATATCTTTAAAATGTAGATCGCGAATCCCGTTCATATCGAAACGTTGATCCATCTGAGATGCAAACTTACTCGGTGTGATATTTGCAGGACTATCTTTTAATAGCCCCTCAATTTGAGTATTAATCAGTTTGTCATCCCAGTATGCTGGCCAAATCGCAATTGCCGCTTTCACAGCAACTGCAAATAAAACCACCCCAAATAAAATTGCAATATACGAAGTCCCTTGTTGAGATTTACGCATCTGTCTATTTCCTATATATTTTTATTAGTCAATCTTACCATTTCGGTTGAAACTTGGAAGATTAAAACCAGGTTCTTTATGCATCCATACATAAAAAGCACGACCTGTTAGGTTCGCTTCAGGTACAAAGCCCCAAAAACGACTATCTGCACTTTGATCGCGGTTATCACCCATTGCGAAGTATTGCCCCTTTGGCACGGTTACTTCCCAATCTTGACCATTGCTTTGGATAAATACATCATTCGCTTTTGCAACAAATGGTACCAAAGCTTCAGCACCTCTTAATTGCGCAAATTGGAATTGTTCAGCAAGTGGATTGCGTCCTTCCAAGTAACGGATTAAGTGCTGATGTTCACCCAAAGTTTCCTTGAAATAAAGTGCAGTCGGCGTATCCTGCTGATCTTTTGCACGCGTAAATTGCGTTGCAACTTTTGCAATCTGCTGACCATTGATTGTCAACTCGCCCGCTTTAAACTGAATATGATCACCCGGCAAACCAACCACACGTTTAATGTAGCTAATGGTTGGTTGTGGTGGATAACGGAATACAATCACTTCACCACGTTTCGGTTCACCAACGTTAATGATTTTCGAATTTACAATCGGTAAACGAACACCATAATCAAACTTATTCACCAGAATAAAATCACCGGTTTCTAAGGTCGGAACCATAGAATCTGATGGAATATTAAATGGCTCATACAAGAAAGAACGTAATACAAGTACAACAGCTAACACTGGCCAGAAATCATATGCCCATGTGATCAAAAAGTTTTCTTGATTACGCCCACGTGTTGCACGCTGTTTCAATACCAACTTATCCAGTAACCACACCAAAAAGAAAATCAGTGTTGCTGGCACCAGAATCAAGTTAAAATCAAAATCCACAAACCCTCTCTTGCAGTGTAACTGCTCGTATTTTGACTGGGTAAAACCAACGTTTCCCCAGCCTCATCATTCTTTATCTATCAACTTTCAATACGGCTAAGAATGCTTCTTGCGGGATCTCAACACTTCCCACTTGCTTCATGCGCTTCTTACCTTCTTTCTGCTTCGAAAGAAGTTTCTTCTTACGCGAAACGTCACCACCATAACATTTTGCCAATACGTTTTTACGCATTGCTTTTACAGTAGAACGTGCAATGATTTGCGCACCAATCGCAGCTTGAATCGCAACATCATACATTTGGCGTGGAATCAGATCTTTCATCTTCTCAACCAATGCAATACCACGATGGCGAGCATCTTGACGGTGGCAGATCATTGCCAAGGCATCAACCTTTTCGCTATTAATTAATACATCAACCTTAACCAGAGCTGAACTCTCGAAACGAACGAAGTTATAATCCAGTGAGGCAAAACCACGTGAACATGATTTCAATTTATCAAAGAAATCCATGACCACTTCTGCCATTGGAATTTCAAAAGTGATTGATACTTGGTTACCCAAGAATTTCATATCTTTTTGAATACCGCGACGCTCGATACACAAGGTCATCACATTACCCAAGTATTCTTGCGGCACAAGGATATGACATTCCGCAATCGGTTCACGTAGATCTTCAACTGTCGAGCCATCTGGCATTTTTGACGGGCTGTCGATATAAATGATATCGCCTTTCTTGGTTAACGCTTCGTAAATAACAGTCGGTGCAGAGCTGATCAGATCAAGATCGTATTCACGCTCTAAACGCTCTTGTACGATCTCCATGTGCAGCATTCCCAAGAAGCCACAACGGAAACCAAAACCTAAAGCATCTGAACTCTCAGGTTCGAAGAATAAAGCAGAGTCATTGATCTGTAATTTTTGCAGCGCTTCACGGAAGGGTTCAAAGTCACTTGAATCAATAGGGAACAGACCTGCATAAACCTGTGGTTTAACCTTTTTAAAACCCGGTAAAGTCGCAACATCAGGGGTATTCGAAAGTGTAATGGTATCACCGACTGGTGCACCAAAAATGTCTTTAATCCCTGCAATTACAAAGCCAACTTCACCTGCTTCAAGAATGTCAGTTTCAGTATGCTTCGGATTGAACACACCCACAGAAGTCACAGGATGTGTTTGCCCTGTTGATTTCACCAACATCTTGTCGCCCTTACGGATACGACCTTGTTTAATACGAACAAGCGATACAACACCAAGGTAGTTATCGAACCATGAGTCGATAATTAAGGCTTGTAATGGTGCATCACGATCACCTTCTGGCGCAGGAATGACATCGACCAAACGCTCTAGAACACCTTCGACACCTAAACCAGTTTTTGCAGAACAAGTAGGTGCATCTGTCGCTTCAATCCCGATAATTTCTTCAATTTCGTGAATCACACGTTCAGGCTCAGCTTGAGGTAAATCAATCTTGTTCAAGATTGGTAAAACTTCTAAGCCCTGCTCAATCGCGGTATAACAGTTTGCAACTGACTGCGCTTCTACACCTTGAGCAGCATCAACCACCAACAACGCGCCTTCACATGCAGCCAAAGAACGGGATACCTCATAAGAGAAGTCAACGTGTCCTGGAGTATCAATGAAGTTCAATTGATATTCTTGACCATTTGGGTGCGTGTAATACAAGGTGACTGACGCGGCTTTGATGGTAATCCCACGTTCACGCTCAAGCTCCATAGAGTCTAATACTTGAGCTTGCATCTCGCGATCTTGCAAACCACCGCACATTTGAATGAAACGGTCAGCCAAAGTTGACTTACCATGGTCAATATGAGCAATGATCGAGAAATTGCGTATATTTTTGATATCTACGGATTTTTTAGCTTGCGCCATGGGTTACCTTAATAATATGTACACAACAATGTACTCAATTAAAAAATTGCTTATTGCTGTGGAGAAAAATGTACGAAAAGTTCGGCACAGTATAAGCACAACAATGTTAAAAATATAGTAAGGGTTTGATAAAAACCTTAGATGTAGAAGCCGCCAATAGATTGACTTTGCTTGCTTGGGCGAATAAATCCATCCATTGGTTGGGTATAGAACACAAACTAAGATATGAATCTTGACTTTAAAGCTCAGCAGTCGTAACTATAACTAGATTAGTTCAATTAGGGATTGAAATTCACACCTTAATTTAGTTAAAGTGTTTAAACATTTACGTACACTCTCTTTGTTTAAAACAGTCAAATGACTACGGAACAAAAAATGCCAATTCTTGATCTGCAATTTGCTTTCTTTTTTGCAAATCCACCAATTAACCTAAGATTCGATGAGTTTTCTGTTAATTTGAGAAAAAAACAAATTTTTATAGACAATGATTTAGATTTAAACACTTTTATCTATCCTGTCCCTGCTGAAATTCCTGCTGATTTTCCTAGATGCCAAATTACATCAGTAGATCAAATTTTTGATCTAACTATTTCTGGTGCTAGATGTGACGTAATTGTAAAAAATAAGCTAAATAGCTCCGTCACCACATTCAAAAGTATTTTATTAGAAATTATTGAATTATTCGCACAAGAAAAAATTGAAATTAATAGAATTGGTTATGTGACAAGATATTTCACTAAAACTGAAAATCCAGGATTAATAATCAGAGAAAAATTTCTAAAAATTAATGATCCTGACTTACAAGAACCTAACATAAGATTTGTTTTTAAGACTGATTTTAATGGAACCATGTGCAATGAAAACTACCAAATTGAAGTAGCTCAACAAAGAAACTTTAAAACAGCAACAGAAGATAATATTTTATTACTCACTCAAGATTTCAACACTATTCCAGAAAATAATTCTGTTTTAAATAAGGAATTCTTAGAATCATTTATGGATAACATCCCTCACGACAGACTAAATAATTACTTTAATTTAATTAGTGAATAAAAATGTCTGAAAATAAAAGTAATAAAGTTAAAAACACAGATGAGAATGAAGTTATTTATCCTAAAAATAATTCTTCAATCTCATCTAGTGTTTCAAAAAATTCTACGACCCATAATAATTCTGTCACGAATTCAACCATTGATACTAAAACTGCATACAATAAAGATTTAATTGATAGAATAGCTTCAAAAATTAAGACTTCTAATTCTTCTATTACTTATAATAAAGAAGTAAAGCCAATTGATTTCCAACACGCTTTTTCAACCATACATGAAAGAAATAACTCAACCATCAATACTATTATTGACAATTTAAAGAATTCTGATCTTTCAACAAATTACAATAAAAAAACTTTCTCAAAAATTGATGGTATAGATGAAATATTAAAAAATAAAACTGAGAGAATTGAACAGAATTTACTTAACAAGCAGAAAATAGCTCTTGATGCTATTGAAAAAAAATTAAGTGATGCAACTACAGATATTGATAAACATAAATCTGATACCAATAGTGAGCTTAAAGAAACGCGGAATTCTGTTTTAGGTACTATTGCATTATTTGCTGCTTTTTTTACATTTGTTTCTGTAAATGTCAATATTTTTACAAAAGCTGAAAATGTAACTCAATCACTTATTTTTATGCTTTCATTTTGGCTCTGTATTGTTGGTTTTATATCTCTTTTTTTTCTTTTTCTTAATAAAAATATTAATACAAAAATCCATAAAACAATTGAATTCATTACAACCGTATGTTGCGTACTCCTCTCTGGTTTATTAATGTATTTTTTATTTAACCATAGTGATCAAAGCTCATATAAAAAATTGAATGATAGTTTAACTACGATTCAAGATGAAAATAAAAAGCTGAAAGAAGAAAACGAGGTATTGAATAAAAAAATTACTAATAAGCTCGCATTGCTTGATGAGCAAGTTTTAGAGTTACGTAAAAATCAATACCAATTGAATCAATCCCATTAGCTATATGAGCAATAATCAAGAAATTACGTATATTTTTGATATCTAAGGATTTTTTAGCTTGCGCCATGGGTTACCTTAACAAAATAGAACGCCCTGTACTTTAAAAAAGTAGTGGGCCAAATGGTTTAATAAAATTGCTCGCGATTATAACAGAACAGGCTTTCAAAGTATTCAAAATAATAAAAGCTTTAATAGGATCAACTGAACAATTTATCTATATTTAAACCAATTAAACTGCTTCATATGAAATGGAGAAATCCATTGGGTTTAAATCAGCAGCAATCGGCTGATAAGCTTGCGTAAAACTTGGTGACATCCGTTTCGGCCTTCCTGTTTCAATTTCGATACAGGCCCATTTGGTATTGCCGACAAAGAGTATGCTCTGATCTTTAGGTCGATAAAAAGCATACTGGCGAAATGAGTAAAGCGCATTAATATCATCCAACCATGTCCGCAAAATGACCTCTTCACCTTCAAGCGCAGCTTTACGATATTGAACATGATGTTCAACTGCCACCATTGCATGTTTCAGTTCTAAGTATTGAGCCAGCCCCAAACCCAAAGTTTCAATATGAGCTGCCGCAACATCTTGCATCCACTGGACATATATGACGTTATTGACATGCCCCAGTACATCAATATGCTCAGGCTGAACTTGTATTTTCAAATCAAAAATCGTACTCATAATCTCAGGTATTTCATTCATCAAAGTTCAGCTAGCTACACTAATCTAAACACAATGGCATTACAAAACAAAAACCACCCTATTTTAGAGTGGTTTTATTTAGTCTTCTACAGCATGTCAATTAAAACTTAAGGTAGGCGTAACCCAAGGATTGCACGTTGACCTTGACGAATAATCGTCACACGCGCAACGCTATTTTTTGGCAAAGCAGAAACAGTTTTTGCAAACTGCTGGCTATTGGTAATCGGTGTGCCATTCACTTGTACAATCACATCACCCGCAATCAGATTTGATAAAGACGCAGTACCACCACGCTTCACATCTTGAATCAAGATACCACCACGAACTTCTAAACGTGCTTGTTCAGCTGCGCTTAAATCACGGATACTCATGCCTAACCCACTGGTTGGATTATTTTTCTCAGCATCAGCAGCAGTATCATCCGGTGCAGTACCCAGAATTGCAGAAATCGTACGTGTCTTATCATCACGAAGAATTTCTAGTTGAACCGTTTGGTTCGGCGCAATACGGTTTAGTGAATACAATAAGTCGCTGGTACGTGAAATTGGCGCACCATTCGCTTTTAAAATCACATCCCCTGATTTTAAACCTGCTTTTTCAGCTGGAGACTTTGGCGCTACTTGAGTAATCAACGAACCTTCAGGTTTCGGCAACTTATAGGCTTCCGCCAAGTTACGATCAATATCTTGCATCATAATACCAAGATAAGAACGGGTAACTTTACCTGTTGTCTTCAATTGTTGTACGACATCCATCGCCACATCAATTGGAATCGAGAATGATAAGCCCATATAACCACCCGTACCACTGAAGATACGTGAGTTAACACCCACCACTTCACCACGTTGGTTAAACAATGGACCACCCGAGTTACCTGGGTTTAAAGCCGCATCAGTTTGAATAAATGGAACCGAAGTTTCCCCACTCATATTTCGTGATTTTGCACTGACGATCCCTGCCGAAGCCGAGTAATCAAAACCAAATGGTGAACCAATTGCAAGTACAGGCTCACCTACTCGAAGTTGATTCACATCACCTACTTTCAACTCAGGGAAATTACTGCCATTCACTTTCAGCAAGGCGATATCGGTACGTTCATCACTCCCCACAAGCGTCGCATCAAGCTCACGACGGTCATTCAGCGTGATACTGATACGTGACGCATCTGCAATCACATGTCGGTTGGTAAGCAAATAACCATCTTTCCCGATAAAGAATGCACTTCCGAATGCAGTTTTTTCTTGCGGGCCCTGTTGTTGCGGGATAATCACTTGATTACCAAAAAAACGTCTTAAAATTTCAGGGACTTGTTGTTGCAATAACTCTTCCTGAGTCATTTTCTTTACAACATTGACACTCACAACAGCAGGACTGACCTGCTCAACGAGGTTTGAAAAATCTACTGGCGCAGCAGCATTGACTTGAGACGCTGCTATCGTAAATACCGCAGCATACATTCCTTGTTGTAAATAGCGACTTTTCATGAAGCAAGAACCTACATACTGATAATTAAAATGAAATTTAGGTCTATATTTCTAGCACACCCCTATCATTCTTTTCGTAAAAATATGTTTATATTTTCAATGCATACAACGATCTAGAATGATGAAATGTGAATAAACTGTGGAGAAATACGCCATAATCTACCCTATAGAAATGGTTTTATCCTGAACAGCTTAACGATAGATTAAAACAATGTACTGAAACGTAATCATTTTCTCATTCATACAGATGAGGCAAAAAATAATCGGCAAATAAGTCGCATTCGCTAAAAATTCACTCAATTCTAGGCAGATTGGCCCTTGCCTTTTTGATAAAAAAGCGGTGTCATTAACGAACGTTTAAAACTGAAGCAGATCGACGACATGCCTGATTTAAAAACAATTCACCATTTTGATGTGATTATTGTGGGCAGTGGCGGTGCAGGTTTAAGCCTTGCACTCTCTTTACCTAGTCATTACAACATTGCAATTTTAGCCAAGGCAGCTCTGACAGAAGCCAGTACCTTCTATGCGCAAGGCGGTGTTGCTGCAGTATTAGACGAAACTGATTCTATTCAACAACACATTAATGACACTATGATTGCAGGCGGTCATCTTTGTGAGTTGGATGCTGTCAAACATACTGTCGAAGGTGGTAAACCATCAGTTGATTTCCTGCTCAAGCAAGGCGTGCAATTTACGTTAGATGATGATGAACAACTTCATCTCACCCGTGAAGGCGGTCATTCTCAACGTCGCATCATTCACTCTGCCGATGCAACCGGCAAAGCTATTTCAACGACATTGGTTGAACGTGCTAAAGAACGAAAAAATATTACGATTTTTGAAAATTATATTGCGATTGATCTGATCACCCTACACAAGCTTGGGCATCAAAACCAAGTCAATCGTGCGATCGGCCTCTATGCTTTAGATGAAGCCAGCGAACAGGTTCATACTTTCTTGGCTCCATTTACTGCACTTGCTTGTGGCGGTGCAATGAAAGCCTATCTCTACACATCTAATCCTGATATTGCGACTGGCGATGGAATTGCCATGGCCTATCGTGCAGGTTGTCGCGTAGCCAATATGGAATTTAACCAATTCCATCCGACCTGTTTATATCATCCGAAAGCGCGTTCTTTCTTAATTACCGAAGCGATGCGTGGCGAAGGTGCTTATTTGCGCCTACCAGACGGCGAACGTTTTATGCTGCGTTTTGATGAACGTGCTGAACTTGCGCCACGTGATATTGTGGCACGTACCATCGACCATGAAATCAAGCGTTTAGGTATTCGTCATGTTTGGTTAGACATCACCCATAAATCACCCGAATTTATTACTGAACACTTCCCGACACTATATGCGCGTTTGCTTGAACTCGGTATTGATATCACCAAAGATATGATCCCTGTGGTACCAGCAGCGCATTACACCTGTGGCGGTGTGGTGGTGGATGAACATAGCCAAACCGATTTAGACGGTTTATATGCCATTGGTGAAACCTCATATACAGGTTTACACGGTGCCAACCGTATGGCAAGTAACTCATTGCTTGAATGTTTCGTTTATGGCATGAGCGCAGCAGAAGATATTGAACAGAAGTTTGATGCAGACTTTAAACTACCAGACGTTCCTTCGTGGGATGAAACGCAAGTCACCGATGCCGATGAAGATGTGGTGATCCTGCAAAACTGGGATGAGCTTCGTTCCACCATGTGGAACTATGTCGGTATTGTTCGTACCACCAAACGTTTACAACGTGCCTTACACCGCATTGAAATGCTGAAGCGTGAAATCACTGAGTATTATCAGGATTATCGTGTCAGCAAAAACTTGATTGAATTGCGTAACCTAGTTCTGGTTTCGGAAATGATTGTACGCTGTGCGATGGAGCGTAAGGAATCACGTGGTTTACATTACACACTGGATTATCCAGAACTCTCAAATGAAATTCGCAAGACAGTGTTAACACCACCGAATTTTAAAGTGGAACAGCCGTTGGTGAATGAGTGATACTTTCAAAGAAGACTCTTAGTTAATATTTACTATCGCGGTAGGCGACAGGGATGTCGCCCGTTGAGCTGCGGTATCAAGGATGTACCGTCAGCTCAACAAAGGATTTTTGTTACTTTTCATCCCTGAAAAGTAAGGCATAAGGAATAAAACCAAAGCATCACACAAACTTTTTAGATGATGCAGATTGAGTATATAGCTGCTTTTATTTCAAATATTGCAGCGCCTCTTCAAACACTACATCCGCATTCTGTGTCGCATCTAAACGCTTCATCCGTTCAGGTTCTGCTTGCCACAAGGTCTCATAACCTGCACGCACCTTAGCAAAGAAACTTAATTTCTCTTGCTCAAAACGGTCCAATGCCCCACGCTCTCGCGCACGAGTCATGCCCAATTCAATTGGGGCATCCAGCCAAAAGGTGATATTCGGCATTTTCGCCACAAAGGTTTGATTTAACAGTTGCAACTTTTCCTGACTTAAACCACGTCCAGAACACTGATAAGCAAAGCTAGCATCAGTAAAACGATCACTCAGCACAATTTTACCTGCTTCTAAAGCGGGTAAAATCACTTGCTGTAAATGCTGTGCACGTGCTGCATAAATCAACAACAGCTCAGTATCATGACTCATTTGCTCTTCATGATTCACAGCCAATAATAATGAACGAATCTGCTCAGCCAATGGTGTTCCACCCGGTTCACGGGTCAACACCACTTCTTTACCTTGCTGTTCAAAGTACTGATGAATTTTACGAATCAGCGTAGTCTTACCAACACCTTCTGTACCTTCAAAACTAATAAACATTATTCGCCCTGCTTTTTCTTTGAACGTAGCACAGTTAAATATTCTTGCACTGCACGATTATGGTCTTCTAAAGACGCTGTAAATTTATGCCCGCCATTGCCCGTAGCAACGAAGTAAATATTTTTGGCATCATCAGGATGCATCGCTGCTTCAATCGCTTTTTTACTTGGCAAAGCAATTGGTGTTGGCGGTAAACCATTGATGGTATAGGTGTTATAGGCCGTTGGCGTGCGCAGGTCATTACGGGTGATATTGCCTTTATAGTTATCGCCCATACCATAAATCACAGTTGGATCTGTTTGTAAGCGCATACCCATTTTCAAACGACGGACAAATACACCTGAAACCTGTTCCAACTCACTGTCTAAACTGGTTTCTTTCTCGATAATTGAAGCCATGATCAACGCTTCATACTTATCTTTATAGGGTAAGTTTGGTGCTTTCTTGGCCCAAGCCTCATCCAACGATTTCATTTGACGGCGATACAAATCAGTTAAGATTTTTTTATCGGTCTCACCTTTGGCAAAGAAATAAGTATCAGGCGCAAATAGGCCTTCTGGATGCGTATATGAGATATTTAATTGCTTTAATAATTCACTGTGTGGAAGATCAAGCAAAGTATTGGTGACATTTGGGTCTTTTCTTAGACTCTGAATCAACTGTGAAAAAGTTGTTCCTTCAATCACTAGAATACGGTTCATCTGTGCATTATCTGCATCAGACAACATATCCATCACCTGACGAATACTCATGCCTTCTGTAATTTCATAAACACCCGCTTTCATGGTGTCATGAATCATAAACTTCTGATACAGCTTTAAAACTATTGGAAAATTCACCTTATTTTCTTTGGCTAAACGATCAATAAAGCGTGAATAGGTATCACCAGAAGAAATCACCAAAAGCTGTTTTTTACTGTCTACAGGGTAATTTTTAAATAAACTAGACCATACAATGCCAAAGATCGCCAATACAAAAATAACAATGGCGATCAAAAAGGCTTTAAAAAAAGAAAATCTAGATTTCGGTTTCGCTTTGGGCTTTTTCTTACTTTTGCTGGAATTTGGCGGCTTTGGCATATTAATCAATCTGGCTAAGTTTTAAAGTTTCAAATAAATCAAGATAGGGTTGCTGCGCTAAGGCTCGATCATTAAATCGAACAACCGCTTTCATTGGATGTAACGCATTGCAAAAAAATAAACTTTGGATATGGCCAATCTCATTCATATCGATACAGCGCTGCTCACATTCAATCTGATATTGCTGCATTCTCGACAAGATTTTGGCTCTCATCACACCGTGGACGCCATTATAACGAAGTTCAGGCGTAATCCATCGATCATTTATACGAATAAAACAATTACTGCTCACCCCTTCAACAATATAACCTTGTACATCACTGACGAGGGCTTCTAACCAACCACGCTGATCAGCTTCTTGCTTGAGTAAGACCTGTTCTAATCTGTTCAGCGTTTTTAAACCCACCAAATGAGGCATATTCAAACCCAAAGCATGATTTAACATGCCACTTTCAATCCACTCAGGCTGAAAAGCCTGTGTCACTCTTGGGTAATACCAGACATATACATCAGCCGCATGTAAAGGAAGACTATAGCCACGATCACCTTCACCACGGCTAATCACAACTTTTAATGTGCCATTGAGCTTTGAATATTGCTGCTGTAATTGTACAAGTGACTTTTCTACATAAGATAAATCTGCATCCAGCTGCAAGGACTGACATGCCAATTTTAAACGTGCAAAGTGTAGTTCTTTTAGTTCAAAAATTCCGTGAAAAATACGAGCTGTCGTAAAGCAGCCATCACCATAATGAAAAGCTCGATCTAATAAAGGGATGGAATCAATTAATTGTCCATTTTTATAACACTGCATAATCTAGATACCTTCCCACTTTACAAACCAGCACCATCAAAAACCAACAAACCATTGATTTTAAACAAGTATAACAATTAAAACCTAAAATTAAAAATCACTTATATATCAATAATTCAGCAAAGCTTATCTGTTTTATCTATTTCTATTTTTTTCATAACAAATTCGATTTTAATTATTTTTTTTGCAAAAAAACTGGCGTTATGCTGCGTACATATTCCAAACAGTGATTTAGATTTTAAGGGGTTTTCCATGCGTTTTTCTCAAGTTAAAGTCGGCGTAATTGCCGCATTACTCTCAGTTTCTTCATTCGCGGCACAAGAATTCTTAAACGTTTCTTATGACCCCACACGTGAACTGTATACAGATTTCAATAAACAATTCGGTACGTTCTGGAAACAACGTACAGGTCAGGACATCGACTTTAAACAATCACACGGCGGTTCAGGTAAACAAGCCCGTGCCGTGATTGATGGCTTGAATGCAGATGTAGTCACACTTGCACTTGCAGCAGATATCGATGAAATTGCAGAAAATGCAAAACTCCTTCCAGCAGACTGGCAAAAGAAATTACCGAACAACTCTACGCCATATACCTCAACAATTGTATTCCTAGTTCGTAAAGGCAACCCAAAACAAATCAAAGATTGGGGTGATCTCGTTAAGCCAGGTGTAGAAATCATTACACCAAATCCAAAAACATCGGGTGGTGCACGTTGGAACTACTTAGGTGCTTGGGCTTGGGCGAAACATCAAAAAGGTGGTAACGACGCTAAAGCTCAAGAATTTGTTCGTCAAATTTATAAACAAACCAAAGTACTTGATTCAGGTGCACGTGGTGCAACCACAACATTTGCTGAACGCGGTATTGGTGACGTATTGCTGGCTTGGGAAAATGAAGCTTATCTTGCGGTACGTGAGCAACCAGGCAAATTCGAAATTGTCACACCTTCTCTTTCGATTCTTGCAGAACCGCCAGTTGCTGTCGTTGAAAAGAATGCTGAGAAAAAAGGCAATCTACAAATCGCTCGTGGTTATTTGAATTACTTGTATTCACCAGCAGGTCAAGAGATTGCTGCACGAAACTTCTACCGTCCACGTAATGCGGCAGTGTTAAAGAAATACAGCAATGTATTTAAACCACTTAAATTAGTGACGATTGATCAAGAATTTGGTGGCTGGACCAAAGTACAAAAAACTCACTTTGATAATGGCGGTGTGTTTGACCAAATCGTCAAGCTCAACAGCACAGGCAAATAAAAATCTCCCTTGCGCTGCTATAAACGCAGCTCACCTCTTTTGAAAGAGGGGAATTACACAGATTTTAGTTTAGTTACTAAATTCTTGTTACTCCTCCCTTTCTTAAAGGGAGGTTGGGAGGGATTCTAAGGGGTTAAGGAGAATAGACATGATTCATACCGTAATTGTTCCAGGTGTAGGCGGTAGCGAAGCGCAGCATTGGCAGTCTTGGTTACAACAGCAACTCGTGTCTAGCTCTCGCGTTCAACAGAAATATTGGGATCGTCCTGTGTTAAACGAATGGGTTGCTCAATTTGTCAAAACTGTTGTTGCAGCTCCAGCGCCTGTTCAAATCGTTGCACATAGCTTTGGCTGCTTAACCAGTGTTGCTGCGCTTGCTGAACACCCAGAACTCAGAGCAAAAGTTAAAAATCTGATTTTGGTTGCACCCGCGAATCCAGAACGTTTTGGTGAAGCAGGCTTCGCTCGTCATAGCTTGACTGACTATAAACAGTATTTTCAGCAGCTGAAAATTGACGTGCCGACCACGTTATTGATTAGTGAAAATGACCCTTGGTTGGGTTATGTCGATGCACTACAACTTGCTCAAGCATGGAAATTAACACCAATCAATTTAGGTCCAGTTGGCCATATCAATGTTGCTTCTGGATTTGGTCCTTTCCCCGAGATCCTGAACTATCTGCTGCCTGAAAAAAAGACGCAGTTGGTTGCCCGAATGAGTCAGGCAAATTTTAATTTGAAATTTGCCTAACCCCAGCTTTCCGTAATTTTAGTATTCGCATTATTTATTTGCTTGTTTTAGCAAACATTTCTCTTTGAGGAAATATCATGTTGCAGCGTTCCCGAGTGCTGCCTGGGTTTGGTCTCTCATTAGGCTTCACCCTCGCTTACGTGTCTTTGATTGTGCTTATTCCTTTATCTGCTGTATTTATCAAATCTTTAGGGATTGGGTGGGATGGCTTATGGGAAATCTTAACTTCAGAACGAATTTTAAAGTCCTTACAACTGAGCTTTAGCGCTGCATTGATTGCCGCTTTGGTAAATGTAGTCTTTGGCTTATTGCTCGCGTGGTGCTTGGTTCGTTACAACTTCCCTGGCAAACGAATCGTCGATGCTTTGGTGGACTTACCTTTTGCATTACCGACTGCTGTTGCAGGTATTGCATTAACCTCTTTATATGCCCCAACAGGCTGGATTGGACAATATCTTTCCCCTCTTGGGATTGAAGTGGCGTATACCCCGATTGGGATCACACTTGCTTTAATCTTCATTGGTCTCCCCTTCGTGGTTCGTACTGTACAACCTGTACTCAGTGACATTGAAACTGAACTAGAAGAGGCTGCTTCAGCACTTGGAGCGAATCGTTGGCAAACCATTACTAAAATCATTTTGCCGATTTTATTCCCTGCTTTGCTAACAGGTTTTGCCTTAGCTTTTGCGCGTGGCGTTGGCGAGTATGGCTCTGTTATCTTCATTGCAGGCAACCAACCTTATAAAACAGAAATTGCACCATTGATGATCATTTCTCGCTTAGAGGAATACGATTACGCAGGTGCAACCACCATCGCTGTGGTTATGCTCATCCTCTCTTTCGGCATCTTATTTTTAATTAACTTGGTGCAAGCATGGGCTAGTCGTCGTACAGGGAGAGTTGCACAATGAGCTTAAATACCAATAGCAATGCTTTAGCAGTTAAATTACAAGCCAGAGATGCAACCCGAGAACCAACTTGGGTTCGCTATACCTTGATTGGGGTTGCACTGATCTTTTTCCTAAGCTGCTTAATCCTACCGCTGATTTTAGTTTTTGTTGAAGCATTTAAACAAGGTCTGACTGTTTATATCAATGCATTAACCGATTCAGATACTTTATCTGCCGTCAAACTGACCTTACTCACTGCCGCGATTGCAGTGCCAATTAATGTGGTGTTTGGTGTTGCAGCAGCATGGGCAGTTGCAAAATTCCAGTTCCGAGGAAAAGCCATTTTAACCACCATTATTGATATGCCTTTCTCGGTATCGCCAGTTATTGCGGGTTTAATGTTGGTCCTGATTTTTGGTACGCAAGGTTGGATGGGCAGTTGGTTAATGGATCATGACATCAAAATCTTGTACGCCGTACCTGCGATTGTATTAGCCACCATTTTTATTACTGTTCCATTCGTTGCCCGTGAGTTAATTCCTTTAATGGAAGCACAAGGGACTGAGGAAGAAGAAGCTGCGATTGTACTCGGTGCTTCAGGCTGGCAAACCTTCTGGAGAGTGACTTTACCGAATATCAAATGGGGTCTGATTTACGGCGTGATTCTGTGTAATGCCCGTGCAATGGGTGAGTTCGGTGCGGTATCCGTGGTTTCCGGTCATATTCGCGGTCAAACCAATACCTTACCGTTACACGTCGAGATTCTTTATAACGAATATACCTTTAGTGCTGCATTTGCTGTGTCTTCATTACTGGCATTTTTAGCGATCATCACATTGATTTTGAAAACATGGCTAGAAATACGCCAAGAGCAAGCAAATAAACATCAGCCCAATCACTAAGGAATAAACACATGAGTATTCAAGTTAAAAATATTGAAAAACACTTTGGTGCATTCCATGCGCTGAAAAATATCTCTTTGGACTTTCCTGAAGGTGAATTGGTTGCCCTACTTGGTCCTTCAGGCTGCGGAAAAACAACCTTATTACGCATCATTGCAGGCTTAGAATCTGCAGATGGCGGTCAGGTTTTACTTGAAGGTGAAGATGCAACAGACATTCATGTTCGTGAGCGTCAGGTTGGTTTTGTTTTCCAACATTATGCCCTATTCCGCCACATGACTGTTTTTGACAATATTGCCTTTGGTTTACGCGTTCGCCCACGTGCAACACGTCCTTCAGAAGCTGAAATCAAAAAACGCGTAACGCGCTTATTGGATTTGGTACAGCTCGGCTTCTTGGCAGATCGTTACCCTGCTCAGCTTTCTGGTGGTCAGCGTCAACGTATTGCATTAGCCCGCGCGCTCGCAGTTGAACCACGAGTTTTGTTACTTGATGAACCATTTGGTGCACTTGATGCTAAAGTGCGTAAAGAATTACGCCGTTGGTTACGTACCTTACATGATGAGTTGCATATCACTTCAATTTTTGTGACTCACGATCAAGAAGAAGCTTTAGAAGTGGCTGACCAGATCATCGTGATGAACAAAGGTGATGTCGAACAGATTGGTTCACCACGTGAAGTGTATGAAAAACCTGCAACCCCATTTGTTTTTGATTTCCTTGGTCAAGCAAATCGTTTTGAAGGTGAGCATACTGGCGGTATTATCCGTATCGGCGATGATCGTATTCAGCTACCAACACTATTAGATGCGCCACAAGGGAAAGTCATTGCATTTGCACGACCAAATGAATTACATATTCATACCCAACCTCAAGCCAATACCATTGAGGCAACATTCTTACGTGAAGTGTGGATTGCAGGTAGAGTTGTAGCGGAATTACAAGATCGTAGTGGACGTACTATCGAAATTTTATTAAGTGTAGAAGAAGCGAACTTACATCAATTCAAACCAAATCAAAACGTTTGGATCAGTGCAGCTCAACTTCATTTATTCGCAGATCAAACAACGCAAGTTGCTTAAAATAATATTGATGGGGTAAAACACGCCCCATCCTCTTATGAGGAAAAACTTTTATGAACTTCCAACAACTCAGAATTATTCGAGAAACTGTTCGCCAAAACTTTAATTTAACTGAAGCATCTGCGGCACTTTATACCTCCCAATCTGGTGTCAGTAAACACATTAAAGATTTAGAAGATGAATTAGGTGTACAGCTATTTGTACGTAAAGGTAAACGCTTATTAGGCCTCACCGAACCAGGTCAATCATTATTAAGCATTGTAGAGCGCATGCTAGTCGATGCTGACAATATTAAACGTCTAGCCGATGATTTTAATAAAGTTGATGAAGGCACATTGACTATTGCAACCACACATACTCAAGCACGTTATGTACTGCCACCGATTGTGAATCAATTTAAAAAATTATTTCCAAAAGTACATTTGGTTTTACAACAGGCTAGCCCTGTTGAGATTGCAGAAATGCTACTCCAAGGTGAAGCAGATATTGGTATTGCAACCGAATCATTAACAACAGAAGATAATTTGGCCAGCGTGCCTTATTATGAATGGCATCACAGTATCATTACACCGAAAGATCATCCATTAGCAAAGCTCGATAAAATCAGCCTAGATGTGTTAGCTGAATATCCTCTGATTACCTACCACGGCGGTTTCACAGGACGTTCTAAAATCGATAAGGCTTTTGAAGATGCACAATTGCATGCCGACATTGTAATGTCAGCCCTCGATGCCGATGTCATCAAAACCTATGTTGAACTGAATATGGGCGTCGGAATTGTCAACGATGTCGCTTATGATGCAGAGCGTGATTATCGTTTACAGCAAATCAAAACAGATATATTTGGTGTTAATACGACATGGATTGCGGTACGTAAAGGACACCTGCTCCGTGGCTATGGTTATGAATTTATCTCGCTCTGCTCACCAGAGACGGATATTAAAGCACTAAAAAAAGTGGCTTATCCAGAAGAATAAATTATCCAAAAAAACAAAAGGCTCATATGAGCCTTTTGTTTTACTTAATTAAAGAGCATAAAAAAACGAGCATTAAGCTCGTTTTTTTATGCTGAATGCATGGATTAGAACTTGAAGCTCACACCCACTTTTGCAACTGGCATCCACTCATATTTACTTTTGTTTTCAATATTACGTTGTTCTTTATCAACAGCGCTTTCTAAAGTATTACCGTTACTACCGATGATTTGATCATCGCCAGAAGTTTTTAAGTTAACGGTTGGGTTACCTGTATAATAAGCACCAACTTCACCAAATAAACCGATATTTTTATACACAGGGGCATTTAAACCAAAACCTACGTATGGTGCGATATCATTATCATAATTCATCGTACCATCAATTTGTGCACTCTGACTATTGGTTGTTGTAAAGCGCTCACCATTAACCCGAACCAAACTGTTGCCACCAACACGTTTTTTCAAATCATAGGTATTGTCAAGATAACCAACACCTGCTGCTACATAAAGAGCACGAGCAAATGCATTTTGGTTAGTACCCCATGGGTAAATTTCAGCATTTAAATATGCTGTTTTATTATCCATGTCCATATCATATTTCGTGCCATCAACTTTCAAACTGTCTGACCAAGAAATATCGCCACCATTATAACCAAGGCTTAAGCTCACGTATGGATTGACTTTATATGAAATTGCACCACCGTAGCCTGTCGTACCTACTTCAGCACGAACTGAAACTGGATCTAAGTATGAAGGGAATGCATAAACTGATTCCTTCACAACTTGCTCATCTGCTGCAAATGCAGTACCTGCAATCGCTGTTAATGCACCTGCTGCTAACATAACACGCAAAGCTTTCATTGAAGTCTCCTCACAAAACGCTTTTATTTAAATAAATATATAATTGTTGCTTGTGGACTAAGCATAAAAGAATGCTCGCTAACTTTTTATACAGAAACTGATTACTTTTTGTTATTTTTTGATACAAATTCGAATGAATTATGTATTTCTAAATTATAGATAAAAAACAATGGACTCCATTTTTATTACAGTTTTGTTGCGCAAATTTAAAACAATATATTGTAACTACTTTTTTCAAAGATTCTTGCCACAAATTAGTGTAAAATCTTCAAAATTTTTTTGGAAGAACGAAGATCATGTCTCAGCTTTCTACAATCATTGAGCAAGCATTTGAAGACCGTGCCAACTATAGCGCAACGGACTGCCCAACAGAAATCCGTCAAGCTGTAGAAGAAGCATTGACTGCTTTAGACAACGGTACACTTCGCGTAGCGGAAAAAATCGATGGTGAGTGGGTTGTTCACCAATGGTTAAAAAAAGCAGTTTTACTTTCATTCAAACTCAATGACAACAAGCCAATTGAAGCTTGTGATCTTCGTTTCTATGACAAAGTAGATACTAAATACGCAGGTTGGACTGAAGAACAGTTCAAAGCTGCGGGTGTACGTGTTGTACCGCCTGCTGTAGCTCGTCGTGGTAGTTTCCAAGCGAAAAATGTGATTTTGATGCCTTCATATGTCAACATCGGTGCTTATGTAGATGAAGGTACCATGGTTGATACATGGGCTACTGTAGGTTCATGTGCGCAAATCGGTAAAAATGTTCACTTATCTGGTGGCGTTGGTATCGGTGGTGTTTTAGAGCCATTACAAGCAAACCCAACCATTATTGAAGATAACTGTTTCATCGGTGCACGTTCTGAAATCGTTGAAGGTGTGATTGTTGAAGAAGGTTCTGTCATCTCAATGGGCGTTTTCATTGGTCAATCAACCAAGATCTTCGATCGTGAGACTGGTGAAGTTCATTATGGCCGCGTACCAGCAGGTTCTGTGGTTGTTGCGGGTAGCCTTCCATCTAAATGCGGTACTTACAGCCTTTACGCTGCAATCATCGTGAAAAAAGTTGATGCGAAAACACGTGCAAAAACGAGCCTAAACGATTTATTGCGTGCAGACTAATTTATAATATTTATTGCGGAACTTGGTCGTTCCCCGTCTCTACGATCAGTCATGGTCGTAGAGATTTTGTTTTTTATGTACATGCTGCTTGTGTAGCAACTGTTTTGTGGTAACTGTTTATGGCTTCCTTACGTTCTTCTGCAATTCCTGTCTCAGATCCTGCGGCAGGTTTACGCATCACAGAGATTTTTTACTCTTTGCAAGGCGAAGCGAATACGTTTGGTCTACCGACCGTGTTTATTCGTTTAACAGGTTGCCCTTTACGTTGTAGTTATTGCGATACGACCTACTCTTTTGAAGGTGGTGAGCGCTTATCGCTTGAACAGATTATCGAAACTGCAAGCCAACATAAAACACCTTATATTTGCGTCACAGGCGGCGAGCCTCTTGCTCAGCCGAATTGCCTGATTTTATTACAGCGCCTATGTGACCTCGGTTTTGAAGTATCTCTAGAAACCAGTGGTGCCTTAGATGTGTCTAAAGTTGATCCACGTGTTTCTAAAGTACTGGATTTAAAAACACCGACCTCTAAAGAAGATCATCGAAACCTATACAGCAATCTTGACTATTTAACGCCACATGATCAGATTAAATTTGTGATTTGTAATCGTGCGGACTATGAGTGGTCTAAACAACAACTTGAACAATTCCAGTTGCAAGATAAAGTGAGTACAGTATGGTTCTCGCCTGCTTTTGCAGTTGAAAAAGGTGCTGTTGCCCTGCCTGCTTTGGCACGTGACTTAGCCCAATGGATTCTAGAAGACCATCTCCCTGTTCGTTTCCAATTACAGTTGCATAAGCTGTTATGGAATGATGAATCTGGTCGTTAAAATACTTACCATCTCCGTTCTGCAAAATAGATCGGCTTTTATCAAATTTATTTTTAGGTTGAATCATGGAAAATAATATGCGTTCTCGTGCCATCGTATTATTGTCTGGCGGCTTAGACTCAACAACGTGTCTTGCTTGGGCACAGGCAAATTATGAATGTATCGCCTTAAGCTTTATGTATGGTCAACGTTCAACGACTGAACTTGATGCAGCCAAGGCACTTGCACAACGTGCAGGCGTAGAACACCGTGTCATTAATATTGATTTGGGCAATTTGGGCGGTTCTGCACTTACAGATCATAACATTGAAGTCCCAGAACAATTACAAGAAGGCATTCCTGTAACTTATGTTCCAGCACGTAACACTATTTTCTTATCTTATGCACTTGCTGCAGCCGAAGTTTTTGACGCATCTGCCATCGTGATTGGGATCAATGCTGTTGATTATTCAGGATATCCTGACTGTCGCCCTGAATTTATTGACGCTTTTGCCAATCTTGCCCGTTTGGCAACAAAAGCTGGTGTTGAAGGAAAACCCCTTAAAATTGAAACACCTTTGTTACATTTATCTAAAGCGAATATTATACGCTTAGGCATCGAACATGGCGTAGACTATAGTCAAACGGTATCCTGCTATCAGGCAGATGCTCAAGGACGTGCATGTGGCAAATGCGACAGCTGTCGTTTACGTCAACAAGGTTTTATCGAAGCAGGTATTGCGGATCCAACGCGTTACGCTGAATAACCGATATAGGGTAAAAAATTAGGTACATTATATGAAGTTTTCTAAATCAAATCTTATTCTTTCTACAATGATGTCAGCTGCTGCATTATTTGCAACAGCAACTCACGCAGCTGATAACCCATTACAAACTGCGTATAAAAGTACCAATGTAAAAGCAGCGTTGGTCAATGTATGTAAAGACCAAACTGCGAAAGGCGGCAAATTAACAGCGGCAGAAGTAAGCAAGTTCTGTGGTTGCCAAATTGATGCACAAGGTAAAGTAACTGAAGCACAAAAATGGGAAATCCAAAGTGCAATCAACGCGAAGAAAAGCCCAAGTTCTTTAGGTTTTGTACAACAGCAAAATAAAGACTTACAAGCTTGCCTAGGTGCGCCGCTTGTAACTAAGCTTGAAAAACTAACTGAAGAAGCAATGAAAGCTGCTCAACAACAGCAGCAACAAGCACCGAAAAAATAAGCTTGTCTTGCTCAGAACAAAGCCTGCATTTATGCAGGCTTTGTTTATAGGGTTTGTTAAAATCTCTTTTATCATGAATAAGTTGAATAACAGCATGCAAGACCAGTGGAAAACCAATGCGGATCAAAGGCAGTCAATCGTCTCTTTTAGTGGTGGTAAAGACAGTTCCCTCGCCTTATACCATGCCATGCAAACAGGTACAGTGATCGGACTGATTGTGATGCTGGAAGAGCAAGGACAACGCTCGCGGTCACATGCAATGCCACTGGATATTATCCGTGCGCAAGCAGATGCAATTGGTTTACCTGTGTATATGACGTCATCAAGTTGGGCTGATTATGAAACAAAGTTTATCGCGCTACTCAATCAAGCCAAACAACACGGTGCTGAAGTACTGGTAACAGGTGATTTGGATATGCCTCAACATGGCTGTTGGCATGATCAGGTGACTCAGCAAGTGGGTCTAAAATTAGGCATGCCGCTGTGGTTACGCCCACATAAAGAAGTGGTAGAAGAGTTTATCAATCTAGGATTTAAAAGTGTCATTGTAACGGTCAATCTTAAACTCGGTATGAAAGTCGAGGATCTAGGTAAAATTTTAACCCTAGACTATATTCAGGAATTAGAAAGTCGTGGCATTGACCCATGTGGTGAAGGTGGTGAATTCCACACTACCGTGATTGATGGACCAATTTTTAACAAAGCTATTCCTGTACGTCATGGCGATATTGTTTATCATGAGGAATATGCTTTTTTACCCCTTGAGCTTGAACAAAATTAACTTTATCGAAGGATAAACAATGTCTGAGAATATTCAATTACCGGATCACACTTTCCCAACCACACAAGGTGAAATCAATTTGGCTGAGACTAGCAGTGAATGGTTGGTACTCTATTTCTATCCTAAAGACTCAACCCCTGGTTGTACCACTCAAGCAGTGGGCTTTTCTTGCTTAAAAGACCAATTTGATGCGTTAAACTGTCAAATTATTGGCGTATCACGCGACTCGGTCAAAGCGCATCAGAACTTCACTGAAAAACAAGCACTCACGATTGACTTAATCAGTGATAAAGAAGAAGTGTTATGCAAACATTTCGATGTGATCAAAGAAAAAAATATGTATGGCAAACAAGTGATGGGCATCGAACGCTCAACTTTTATTTTCCATAACCAGCAATTGGTCAAAAGCTATCGCAAAGTCAAAGCTGCTGGACACGCTGAGCAAGTGCTTGAAGACCTTAAAGCACTACAAACTGCTTAATCACATGTAATAACAAAAAAGCGGGTTCTAAACTCGCTTTTTTTATTCAAGCAAATTGCTGTCAGCTTCGCGCTTGGCGTATGATAAACAGATTAAAAGAATAAGCTAAAGACTTCAAAAATGAATTATCTCAATGTGTTCTTATCATTACCCTTACTTATGTTTGTATCTGCATGCAATTCCAATGCACCTACGACTTCTCAAGACTCTGCTCCCATAGTCGCACAAATTCAAAAATCAGCGACCGAAATACGTTGCCAAGACCTACAAAACCCTGCATATCAACAAGTGCTTCTTGATGCAATTAATGAAATTCGGCAACATCCACGTCAATGTGGTGGACAGTATTTTCCCGCAGTTGCACCACTTCGATGGAACAATCACTTATATCAAAGTGCCTTGGCGCATGCCGAAGATATGGCGCAGTCCAGTGTGCTTGGACATGTGAGTAGCACAGGTCAAGATTTTAGAACCCGTCTAAAACAAACATCATTTAAAGGGCGAGGCGGCGGTGAAAACGTAGCACGTGGACAAAAAAATTTAAATGATGTGATGGCCACATGGCTTGCCAGTCCAGTGCATTGTCATAATTTAATGCATCCAAAATTTACAGATTATGCGCTAGCCTGTACAGTCGATGCCTCAACCAAGCAAAAAAGTTATTGGACTCAACAATTTGGTGTTCGATAAAAAGGAATAAGCATGCAATCTGGCTCTATTACCCCGATTTTCCGTATTTTTGATATTGCACTTGCGCAAGCATTTTATCTTGAGTATTTGGGCTTCCAATTGGAATGGCAACATACTTTTGGGGATAACTTCCCGCTTTATCTACAGATTTCCAAAGAGGATTGCATCATTCATTTAACTGAGCATTTCGGTGATGCTAGCCCGCATAGTGCGATTCGTATTTATTGGGAGAATCTCAGTTTGCTTCATGCAGAATTGGATGCAAAAGATTATAAATTTGCCAAACCTCACATTGAGAAGACCGATTGGGAAACATTGGAGCTGAGTATCACCGATCCATTTTCAAATCGAATTATCTTTTGGGAAGATGCCTAATCTTCCCTTTGTATTAAGACTCATCGATATTGGAGCGGTCATTGTGCTTAAATTTTTGCTGCAATTGTTGATACATCGATGATTTTTGAAATTCACTCAGAAACTGGATTGTCCCTTCAGGAAAAAATTTAGTTTGAATCTCACCACGATAATAAGCTTCACGCATTGGTGTTGCTGAAATTGAATCTTTCAAACTATCCAGTTCCACCATCTGCCACTCAGGAAATAAACGTAAATAATACGAAGATTCATCCTTAAAGTGACCAATTAACCCGACTTTTGCATTGGGCTGAATGACCGCATTGACCAAATCTTTAACCTGCTTAACCCATTTTTCATCGTTATAGACATCAACGACATGCACAAAATAAATCCGCTTTTGATCTTCGTCAGAAAAGTTCGACAAAATCATTTGCTCACGTTCAGATGCTAAAAAGGGATTTTTGATATTCCGTTCAGATTGAGCCGAGCCCAAAGCCAAGATCACGTTCTGACTTTGTTGTAATGCAATTTCAATGGTTTGCATATGCGCCAAATGAAAAGGCTGAAAACGTCCAATAAAAACAAGATAGTCAAATGTGTACATAGGCGTAATTTCACTTTTTGTGAACTCATCAGTTGTGTCATTCAGATAAATATGCGACATAATGAGGGCACTTAAAAATCAATCTGGATTAAAGCAAGGATAGTACGATGACACTTAGCTGTATTCAACAACCTCATCAACATTTGCAAGCAAATTTAGAAGATGGCGTACTCACCTTAGCCATTAACCGTTCAGAAGCAAAAAATGCACTCTATGGCGAACTTTATCTTTGGATCGCAAAAGCTTTGGATGAAGCAGATGCGGATAAAGACGTTCGTGTGGTGATCTTCCGTGGTGCAGAACAAGACTTTACTGCGGGTAATGACATGAAAGACTTTATGGGCTTTATCCAAAAGCCACATGAAGGTAAAGCTGGCGATCAACCTCCATTTGTATTGTTAAAAGCTGCTGCACGGTTATCTAAGCCATTGATCATTGCGGTCAAAGGTGTAGCAATTGGTATTGGTGTAACGCTGCTATTACATGCTGACCTCGTTTTCGCAGACAATACTGCCCTGTTCCAAATTCCATTTGTCAGCCTTGGCCTGTCTCCGGAAGGTGCTGCAAGTCGTTTATTGGTGAAACAGGCAGGTTATCAAAAAGCAGCCGAGTTATTATTCACGGCGAAAAAATTTGATGCAGCAACTGCAGTAAAAGCAAATCTAGTCAATGATGTGGTTGAAGATGTCTATGCCACTGCACAACAAACGGCTCAACATTTAGCTGCATTGCCATTGGCGTCGATCAAACAAAGTAAGGCACTGATGAAACAAGACTTAGCTGAAATCATTCAGTGTGTTGATGATGAAGCTGAAATCTTTATGCAACGTGTACGTTCTCCTGAAATGATGGAAGCTGTTCAAGCCTTTATGCAAAAGCGTAAACCTGATTTTTCTCAGTTTAATTAATGCGACAGTCGTTGATTAAACCAAGCCACTGAGTTACTCAACTTAGTGGCTTTTTTATTTTCGTCATTTATCTAGATATTCAACATCGGACAGACTAAGCTCAAGTTAGATTAAAATTAGATTGCAAAGAATTTATGAAAGTTGTGATAGCCCCAGATTCATTTAAGGATAGCCTATCTGCACATGATATTGCTCAGGCGATTGCTTTAGGTTGGCAACAAGTCTTTCCTAATGCAGAAATCATTCAATGCCCAATGGCAGATGGTGGTGAAGGATCAATTGAAACTGTTTTAGCGGCTTGTTCAGGTCAATGGCGTGAGCAGATGGTACAAGGTCCACTTGGACAACCTGTACTGGCAAAATGGGGCTGGTTAGATACTAAAAAGATCGCCATCATTGAAATGGCTCAAGCCAGTGGTATCCAGTTGGTGCAACCTGCTGATCGTGATGCATGTATCAGCAGTACATTTGGTACAGGTGAGCTGATCCTGGCTGCTTTAGATGCAGGTGCAAAAGAAATAGTACTGACTGTGGGTGGCAGTGCAACCAATGATGCTGGTACAGGGCTTTTATCTGCATTAGGTGCTAAGTTTTTAGATGCAGATCATCGAGTCTTGCCTGCTGGTGGTCTTGCTCTGCAAAACTTGGCACAGATCAATCTAGAAAATTTCGATCCACGGATTCAACAAACCCAATTTTTATTGGCTGCTGATGTGACCAATCCACTTTGCGGCCCAAATGGTGCTTCACATATTTTTGGGCCACAAAAAGGCGCTTCGCCTCAACAAGTGTTGGAGTTAGATCAAGCTCTCTCCCATTTTGCCGACGTTACTGCTCAATTGCTTGGCGTCGATCAACGTAATGAAGCTGGTGCAGGAGCCGCAGGCGGACTTGGTTTTGCCGCTAAAACCTTCTTAAAGGCTGAGTTTCGATCTGGAGTTGAAGTCATTGCAGAACTGAATCAACTTGCTGCCAAAATCCAAGGCGCTGATTGGGTAATTACAGGTGAAGGAAAGTTTGATGAGCAGACCTTAAATGGCAAAACACCGTTTGGCGTCGCTAAAATTGCACAAGCAGCCAATATCCCTGTCATTGTGATTGCAGGAACGCTTGGAGAGAATTACCAAGCACTTTACGCCCACGGTATTACGGCTGCTTTTTCATTAACCTCAGGCCCAATCAGCCTAGAAGAAGCTTGTACCAGTGCAGCAGAACTGGTGAGCGCACGAACAACGGATATTGCTCGATTGATTCAAAGCAGTATGCTTAGAAAAGAATAGAGTTTATTGAATATCTAAAATCTGGATAAACTCAAAAGCAGGTTCTTCATAAGGATGGCTTGCCTTTAAAGCTTTTGCCACAGCACTGGCCTTTTCTTCAGAGACAATAGTTTCAACTCGCCATTCTTCGAGCTGCTCTAATTCATCTAATTGTCCTAAGAAAGGATTTGCACCTTTTACGGGCTTAAATTGCCCAATGCCTTTGACTTGCCAAGCACAATGTTCGTAATTACCAATACCGCCCGCACCTGCTTCAAAAACCGCTTGTTTGGTAGCTTCCAGATGAGATTCTGGAACGTAATAAATCAGCTTTAACATCTTAAAATGGCTCAAATCGAAATCAATTAGACTTCAATCATAACGTTATAAAAGTTGAACAATCAAAGTGAAATATTGATGATGAGATAACTCACGACGATAAAAAGCAGTTGGATAAACACAGTTAAGCCAAACCAAAACCAGCCTTTGTCTTTTGAATGGCTTACTCTCAAATAGTTTTCATTTTTCATCATGTTGCTCTCTCATATCTTATTTATTATTGAAATATGATAAGCAAGAATTGAGCCAATTAGAAAAGATGCAATACCAATATAAAGAATCGATGCTCTGTAATCATATTAAATAATTAGCTTCTCTCAAAAATGCCAATGCTTCTTGAAAACTCTGATGCCAACTCTCATTTGGCTTTTGATTTAAAGGGAACCAAAAGAACTCAAAATCTAAGCCACCGTCATCCTGACAATGATGTATCCAAGTTTCAGCTAAATCTGCGCTGACCTCACATAAATAGAAATACCAATCTTGCTGATTAGATTTGAGTTTAAAATTTCCAATAAACTTGGGATTTGGTTCAGCAATCAATCCGGCTTCTTCAAATAATTCACGGATTGCAGCTTCATCATATTTTTCATCATACTCTATTGTCCCTTTAACTAATTGAATCCCTGCAAGTGGATGCCGAAAAGCCAATATTTCCAAGCCATGCTTTTGATGTCTTAAAATTACTGGAACAACTTTTTTCATATTTTCTTATCTTCCGAGCATCAACGACTTAACTATCAGAACTTAATATTTTTAACTGCCTTCTCTCGTATAGTGTCATCGCAAAGGCTAACCCACACAAAATCACAAAGCCACTGGTCATCGGAATCAAGGTACCGTTATAAAGCTGCCCAATAATCGAAGCGAGTATTAAAGACAGTACGGATGAAGATGCCCCAATAATCGCCGAAGCCATACCTGCCACATGCCCCATCGGTTCCATTGCAATCGCATTGAGATTGCCAAACAGTGTTCCAAACAACAAAAATAAAATGCAGGCATACAGCATAAACATCCAGAATGAAACGGCGACACCAGCGAGCTGAATAATGAGGAACAGCAATGAAATTAAACATAGACCAAGAAAGCCATAAATACAGATGGGGCGCATCCCAAACTTCATGACAATTCTAGAATTAGTAAAAGATGCAATCCCCATCACACCTGCTAATAGCGCAAAGTAAGCACTAAATTCCTGCCCTGTTTTGCCAAATTGCTGCATAAAGATTTGTTGTGAAGTCCCAAGATATCCAATAAAACCGCCAAAACAAAAACCTGCACATAGCAAATAACTCATGGTGGTTTTATTGCTCACCACTTCTTTGAAGCCATCTTTAAATGCTTGTACACGCATCGGCAAACGATTTTCAGGCACTAAAGTTTCTTCTAGCCTTAAAGCGACCCACGTGCCAACAGCGATGGCATAGACCATATACAATACAAAAATATCGCGCCAGCCAAAGAAATGGATGATCAACTGTCCCAAGCTCGGTGCAACTGCAGGTGCGACCATAAACACCATCATGATCAATGACATAATGCGTGCCATTTGGGCACCACTGTATTTATCTCGAACGATGGAAATCGAAGCCACATAAGGCCCTGAAACACCAACACCCTGAATAAAACGCCCCAGCAGAAACCATTCAAAACTCTGGGTGGAATAGCATAATAAACTGCCCAAAAAGTAGATCACGATGCCTGTAAATAAAATCCGTTTTCGCCCAATCGCATCTGACAATGGTCCTGCAATCAATTGACCGATTGTCATTCCTGAGAAAATACTGATGATGACCCATTGCGCCTGATTGCTATTTTGCAAAGTAAAAACACGACCAATTTCACCCAGTGCAGGTAAAACAGCATCAATTGAAAATGAGACGATGGACATGAGTAATGCCATCAGCAGTGCGAATTCGCGGAAATGGATTTTTGATTTCATTGTACTTCCAGTTGCTGGGCATGATGAGTTAGAGCAGAAAATCACATAAATCGTTATATATCATTTTCTCTTTTGGGATCAGTGCTTATGTTTGTCGTTCCCAGAAAAGAATGATCGAGCAGGCACTTCATCCGACTGAATAATACTATAAGGTTTTGACATAGGCGCTTATGACAGCATTCAGTATAAAAAATAGCAGGCTAATATAAAAATAAGTTAAGTTTAAAAAATTATTTCTTTGTCTTTTGTATACATAGATAGGGAGCAAGATAAACCACTCCCATGCGGGACAAAAGGCATGTTTTTCCTTCAAAAATTTTCTATCTTGTATAAAAATAATAATTTGTAAGACGACCACAGCCAGATAAAAAATATAAATTACCTTAAAGTCGAATCCAGATTTAGCCAATAGCAAGCTTCCAATAAAACTGATCAATGGTAGGAAAATTAACAACTTAAAACTTGGGTTATTGAGTTTCTCTAATTCTTTAAGCTGATTCATTTTTCTGAGTGTCCTGTTGTCTTTTTCTTTTAATATCCCATGATTTTATTCATGCATCGAGATAAAGAAAATGCCACTCGAGAGTGGCATTTTCAAGCATTTATATTTTAATTAACCAATAAATTTACGTGCGTTACGGAACATACGTAACCAAGCACCATCTTCAGCCCAGTCTTCTGGCTTCCAAGAATGCTGTAAAGCACGGAAGTTACGTTCTGGATGCGGCATCATCACGGTTGCACGACCATCTTTAGAGGTTAAACCTGTAATCGCCTCAGGTGAACCATTCGGGTTCAATGGATAGTGTTGAGTTGGATTACCCAAACTATCCACATAGCGTAAGATCACTTGGTTCTCAGCATTTAAAGCAGCAATTTGCTGTTCAGTTGCAACCAGACGACCTTCACCATGCGCAACAGCGATTGGTAAAATCGAACCTTGCATATCTTCAAGTAATACAGAAACTGATTTTTCTACACGAACGTTCACGGCACGCGCTTCAAATACTTCTGAAGTGTTACGGTGGAAACGGCCCCAATGCTCTGCACCTGGAATCAGTGGTGCAAGTTGCGACATCATTTGACAACCATTACATACGCCTAAGCTGAATGTATTTTGACGATGGAAGAACTGCTCAAACTGGTCACGTAATTTCGCATTGAACAAGACTGATTTCGCCCAGCCACCACCAGCACCCATCACGTCACCGTATGAGAAACCACCACACGCCACTAAACCTTCGAAGTCGCTCAAGCTGACACGACCTGCTAGTAAGTCACTCATGTGTACGTCAATGGTATTGAAGCCAACTTTGTCAAAAGCAGCGGCCATTTCAACATGACCGTTAACACCCTGCTCACGCAAGATGGCCATATTAGGACGACGTGTATTGATAAACGGCGCTTCAACAGGTTCATTCAAGTCATAAGTTGCTTGTGCAATCAAACCTTTGTGGTTTTTGTCTGCGATTAATGCAAACTCTTGATCAGCAGTCTCAACGTTATCACGTAAGCGTTGGATCTGATGCGATACTTCTGCCCATGCTTGTTGCAATTCAGCACGCTCTAAAGTTAAACCATTCACAGCCAATTGATCGGTTGTATTGACACGGCCCACAACTGCAATGGCATCTTTCAGGCTAGATGCTGCAACTTCAACTTCTAACTGAGCCCAATCCGCCGCTGTGATTTGAAGTACAGCACCAATTTCTTCAGCGAATAAACTTTCAGTTGATTGATTTTCTAAAGCAACACCTAAGCGCGAAGCAAACATCATTTCAGCAACAGTCGCCAGTAAACCACCATCACCGATATCATGGTAAGCCTTAATCACACCACGATTGTTCCAGTCTTGAATCAAGGCAAAGAATGCTTTGAAGTCATCAAAACTATCGACATCAGGTGTAACAGAACCAATGGCTTTATATACCTGCGCAAGGATCGAACCACCTAGACGGAACTGGCCTTTAGATAGGTCAATACGAACCAATACTGAATCTGCTAAGTTCTTCAATTCTGGTGTCAATGTTTTACGAACATCTAGAACAGGTGCAAATGCTGTGATCACACCGGTCATTGGTGAAGTCACTGCTTTGTCTTCACCATCGTTCCAAGTGGTACGCATTGAAAGTGAATCTTTACCCACTGGAATTGCGATGCCTAATGCAGGACACATTTCCATACCAATCGCTTTTACACCTTCAAACAAGGCTTGATCTTCACCTTTTTGACCTGCCGCTGCCATCCAGTTTGCTGAAAGTTTGATATCACTAATTTGTTCGATGTTGGCACAAGCAATGTTGGTAATCGCTTCTGCAACCGCTAAACGTGCAGATGCAGCTGGATTTAACAATGCAACAGGTGGACGTTCGCCCATTGCCATTGCTTCACCAGTGAAACCTTGCAAGCTTGTAGTCGTTACTGCTGCATCTGCTACAGGAACCTGCCAGCGACCCACCATCTGATCACGTGCAACCATACCTGTAATCGAACGGTCACCAATGGTGATCAAGAATGATTTAGATGCAACTGTTGGATTTTTCAATACACGGAAAATCGCATCTTTTAAATCAACTTTCGCAGCATCAAAGTCGTTACCCGTACGCTCAATCGTTTCATACGAACGTTGCATACGCGGTGTACCGCCTAAAATCACCTGCATTGGAATATCGACAGGCTTGTTCTCAAACAAAGGATCTTCAACAGTTAAGTGACGCGCTTCAGTCGCTTCACCCAATACCGCAAACGGACAACGCTCACGTGCACAAATTTCTTCAAATTGCTCTAAAGACTCTGGGCGAATGGCAAGCACATAACGCTCTTGCGCTTCATTTGACCAGATTTCCATCGGGCTCATACCTGGCTCTAATGATGGAATTTTACGCAGGTTAAGCACTGCACCCAACTCATGATCATTCACAAGTTCTGGCATAGCATTAGATACACCACCTGCACCCACATCATGTACAGACACGATTGGGTTAAAGTCTTCTAAGCGCCAGCAGGTATCGATGACTTCTTGGCAACGGCGTTCCATTTCTGGGTTTTCACGTTGAACAGAAGCAAAGTCCAAGCTCTCGCCCATAGTACCGCTGTCTACAGAAGACGCTGCACCACCGCCAAGACCGATCAACATTGCAGGGCCACCCAATACAATGAGCAAGTCACCCGGTTGAATCGCATCTTTTTCAACATGGTCAGGACGAATGTTACCGTAACCACCTGCAATCATGATTGGCTTATGGAAGCCTTTCACGTCACCATTGACATTCTGTTCAAAAGTACGGAAATAACCATTTAAAGCTGGGCGACCAAATTCGTTGTTAAACGCAGCACCACCCAATGGACCTTCGATCATGATTTGTAATGGCGATGCCATACGTGAAGGTTTACCGTAGTTATCTTCCCAAGGTTGTTCAAAACCAGGGATATTTAAGTTTGAAACAGTAAAGCCTGTTAGACCTGCTTTTGGTTTACCACCACGACCTGTTGCACCTTCATCACGGATTTCACCGCCCGAACCTGTTGCAGCACCTGCAAATGGAGCAATTGCAGTTGGATGGTTGTGTGTTTCAACCTTCATTAAAATATGAGCAGCTTGGCTCTTATATTTATAAACGAAGTGACCATTTTCATCCGCTTTCGGATAAAAACGCATCGTGTCATAACCCACGATCACAGACGCGTTATCTTTATATGCCGACAACACATCTGTTGGAGATTCTTTATAGGTATTTTTAATCATTTGGAACAATGATAATGGTTGTTTTTCACCATCAATTGTCCATTCAGAACCAAAGATTTTATGACGACAGTGTTCAGAGTTTGCTTGTGCAAACATCATCAATTCGATATCGTTTGGATTACGACCTAGCTTGGTAAATGCTTCGGTTAAGTAATCAATTTCTTGCTCAGATAAAGCAAAGCCAAACTCATTGTTGGCTTTGACTAAGGCTTCTTTTCCTTGACCCAAAATATCGATTGAGTTCAATGGCTTCGGTGCTGTTTCTGAGAATAGAGCTTTTGCATCATCAATTTGAGCAAAAACACTCTCTGTCATACGGTCATGTAATGCCAATTTCACTTCGTTCGAAATCTCTTTCACACCTTTCAGTGTAAATAACAGACCACGCTCTAAACGGTGAATAGGTGTATTACAGTTTTGGAAAATATCAGTTGCTTTAGATGACCACGGAGAAATTGTCCCCACACGTGGTGTCACTAAAATCTGGATTTCATCACTTGCAGCTTGGCGAAGTTCGAAAGATTGACCATCGTTTAAAAGTTGTAATGCCGATTGATGTTGCTGCTCGTTGAGCGCTTGATCAAACAAATAAACCCACTGGCTGTCAAAAGATTGAACAGAACTCATTGACGTTAATCGGTTTAAGAGTTGAGCTTTCTTGAAAGAAGAATGTGCTGATGCACCGGCCACGATAAACATGTTGACTTTGGCTCCACGGGTGGGTCTAACGAACCTACCACAATGTGACTTATGAAAGAGCGCATATTCTACTGTGAAAGGCTCATTTCAGCTAGCTATATCCATCTTAAAAATCAGAGTTTTCTACTGCAAATGGCTTAATTTCTTATAGCTTTATCCATTTTACTTTATTCGTAACAATTCATTTAAGCTGATACAGCAATCACATTTCATATTTATAGCTCATTACTCTTATTTCTTTTCTGCTATCGAAATCACAATGTATCCCTGCACGACAGACTTTCCCTCTTCTCTACCTACCATTACTTTATCCTGAAATTTCTCTATTTACCTTATTAAGACAACTTGTGTCGCTCTACCCTAGTGCTTTAATCTTTTTTTTGGCATGATGATCCTGAACTCATAGTGAATAATGATGAATGGAACAAATGCGTTGGGTAGAATTGCTATCTGCAATTCGTTTAGGTAGTAAAAAAAGCAGTACTGAATTGGCTCGAAGCCCATTCCACAAAGATTATGACAGAATTATATTTTCGCAAAGCTTTCGCCAACTGAATAGAAAAACACAGGTTCACCCGCTTACACAACATGATGGTATCCATACCCGCCTCACGCACTCGCTAGAAGTGTCCTGTATTGGGCGTTCACTCGGCATGTTGGCCGCAGAAAAAATCAAAGATGAATTACCGATGTGGATTTCCCCAGCAGATGTTGGTGCGATTATCCAAGCAGCCTGTCTGGCGCATGATATTGGTAATCCACCTTTTGGTCATGCTGGCGAATATGCGATTCGTGAATGGTTTGATGATGCATCGCATCGTGACTTCTTGACCAGACTTACACCTGAAGAAGCAGCCGATGTACGCCAGTTTGAAGGCAATGCACAAGGACTTCGCCTACTCAGCCGTATTGATTACCATCCCGATGATGGTGGTATGCGCCTCACCTGTGCCACACTGGGTGCTTATTTAAAATATCCGTGGTTATCCAAAACCATCGAAGAACAAGGCGATATGCCATCTCATCAACGGGCGAAATTTGGTTGTTATCAATCTGAAAAAGAAATATTAAAACAACTGGCAGAACAACTCGGTCTTATTCAACTCGGCGACTATCATTATTGCCGTCATCCACTGACCTATTTATTAGAAGCAGCTGATGATATTTGTTATGCGCTCATTGATTTAGAAGATGGCATTATTCTGAACATGTTGAACTATGCCGAAGTTGAGCCAATTTTTCTGAATCTGATTGCAGATTATGGTTATCCAGAAGAATTACATTTACCACATACCACATGGCAGCAAAAAATTGCGGCCTTACGCGGTCGTGTGATGAAACGTTTAGTCGATGAAGTGACCACTGCATTTGCCAAACATCAGTATGAAATTTTAACCGGCCAACTCAAAGGTAGCTTATTACAATATTGCTCACCAGATATTGAAGCAGGTATTCAAACGGCGAAAAATCTTGCCAGAGATCGTATTTTTGAACATCCTCAAAAATCAGGTTTAGAGATTATTGCGCATCAAAGTTTGCAAACTATATTAGATGCTTTTATCCCTTTAACCATGCCGCATAAGACATTAAGCTTTAAAGAACAGCGTTTAATGTCGATTTTGCAACATTCAGGGGTAAATCTACAAAACAACCACTATAATAATATTATGCAAGTCTTGGATATTATTAGTAAGTTTTCTGACCACCAAGCCTATAGCTTGGCGCAAGAGCTGCAAGGCAATAAAATTGGATTCTTTTAACAGTTGAAATTAGACCAAGACTTTTTTCAAGCTCAAACTAAATTTTTTAAAATAGTGAAATTTAACTCATGATCGGATGTTTAATTGGCGAAGTGTTTGCCCTAGAAGCCCCAACCGTATTACTCAATGTGAATGGTGTGGGTTATGAAATAGACACACCACTTTCGACATTTTGCCAATTACAAAAAGGACAGAAAGTTACTTTATGGACTCACTTAGTCGTTCGTGAAGATGCTCAACAACTTTATGGCTTTAGCGATGCTCAAGAAAAAACCATTTTCCGTACTTTACTTAAAGTAAATGGTGTAGGTCCTAAAATGGCTTTAGGTATCCTGTCTACCTTAAGTATTGAATTGCTGATTCATACCATTGAACATGATGATATTAATACCCTGATTAAAGTTCCAGGTGTGGGCAAGAAAACAGCTGAACGTTTAATGATTGAATTAAGAGATCGTTTCAAAGCCTTAGCACAATCAACTGGCAGTATAAGCACTACAGCAGCAACGCAAATCCAATTTATGTCAAATTCACCTGTTGCAGAAGCAGAAGCCGCATTACAATCTCTTGGTTATAAACCAACAGAAGCACAAAAAGCCGTGGCGGCAGTTAAAGCAGACTATACTGAATCTGCTGACATTATTCGTGCTGCGCTTAAATCAATGATGAAGTAATAGATATATGCAAGATCGTCTTATAAGCGGAACAGAAAAACCTGAAGATCAATTTGATCGCGCGATTCGTCCTACCTCATTGGTGGACTATATTGGTCAGCCAGTGGTGCGCGAGCAAATGGAAATCTTCATCGGTGCAGCGCGTGGCCGCGGTGAAGCACTTGATCATACTTTGATTTTTGGTCCACCAGGTTTAGGTAAAACAACCCTTGCCAATATTATTGCAAGAGAAATGGGTGGTAATTTAAAGTCTACTTCTGGTCCTGTATTGGAACGTGCTGGCGATTTGGCTGCCATGCTGACCAATTTAGAAGAAGGTGATGTTCTGTTTATTGACGAAATTCACCGTCTTTCACCCGTGATTGAAGAAATTCTTTATCCTGCAATGGAAGATTACCAATTAGATATTATGATTGGTGAAGGCCCTGCAGCTCGTTCAATTAAGCTCGATCTTCCCCCCTTTACTTTAGTTGCTGCAACAACAAGAGCTGGCTTACTCACCTCTCCTTTACGTGATCGTTTCGGGATTGTGCAGCGCTTAGAGTTTTATTCGGTTGAAGATTTGACCCATATCGTGACACGTTCTGCCAATTTAATGGATGTTCCGATTACCAAAGAAGGTTCGACTGAAATCGCCCGTCGTGCTCGCGGCACACCACGTATTGCCAACCGCTTATTACGTCGTGTACGTGACTATGCGCAAGTCAAAGGTACGGGTGAAGTGACTCAAGATATGGCTCAACGTGCTTTAGACATGCTTAACGTGGATAAAGCAGGTTTAGATACGCTGGATCGTCGTTATCTCAGTATGTTACTGGAACGCTTTGAAGGGCGACCAACAGGTGTTGAAGCATTAGCTGCTGCAATGGCAGAAGATAGTGGAACACTTGAAGATGTGATTGAACCGTATTTGATTCAGCAAGGTTATGTGATGCGCACAGCACGTGGTCGAATTGCAACCAATATGGCGTATTTACAGTTTGGTATGACACCACCTGAATAAATACTGAATAGAATAAATATCGTATTAATGCGATATTTATTCTAAAACCACTTCAATATTTTAAAAATAAAATATCTGGATATTAAAAATAAAATTTCCTGTTATAATTTTTCATCTTAAAATTAAACCACACATTCAAACCAACCAAAATTTAATATCAAGGGTGAAAGAAATGTCAAACAAATTATTAATTTCTACTATATGCTCTGGGACACTATTATTAACAGCCTGTGGAGGTGGTGGAGATGACAGCCAGCCCAGCTTTGATGGTAAAGAGAAACTAGATTATAAAAAAACAGAAACGACTCACATTATTACCGAGCCTGTCGTCAACTTGTCAAATTCGTCAGAAAATCTATTATTTTATATAGGTATGCTGGCACAAGGTATTTATGAAAGTACCAGCAACTCTGATTTTTTGTGTGAAACAGGAACAGTAAAAATTAATAGTGACAAGAGTGTCACACTTAATAACTGTAAAAACTTCAAGATTCCCTCTCAGGGAACACAGTTCTCAGGTATAATTTCGGGTACGGTTCAATCTAACAACAATAACACGACTGCTGTAAAGAAAAATGAATTAAACTTGTCGAACCTCAATATTGATTTGACTGAAGATACACTCCTTTTTAATGGGAAAATAATACATACTTCCACATTACCAAATAGCGACCTTCTCAGTGACACATATGAAACGGAACAGTCCACGCTCAAATACGTAGAAAAAAATAATAATAAAGATTATTATCTATACACCCTAAATAATTATCAATTTATTTCTAAGTACTATATATTAAATGATCGTATAGAAGATTTTGCAAAAGGAAAAATAAACGGAGAGTTCAATGGTAAGGTCTTTTCAGTCAATTTTGCTTCTAACTTCAATTTCTCAACGGCTGAAGATCTTTTTGATTTTAAGCCTAATTCAGCCAATGTCGAAATTACCGACCAATATAATCAAAAAAATACGATCTCAATTCATCAGGCAACTAATGGCGCCGCATTAGTTAATACTTATGCTGATGGAAAACTCGTACAAACTTTTTCTCAAGACTGGAACGAGTTTTAAGCAATTAATTATAGTTTTACCCAAATAAGCCCTCTTTGTAGGGCTTATTTTTTATCTAGCTCAACAATATGTTATTTATTACTATTTCCTTAGCCCGTTTGACGCAATATCATTCGTGCTTGCTCACAGTACGCAAGAATAGGTAATAAAGACATGGCAAATCATTTTGAGTTCAAAATTCGCGTTTATATCGAAGATACAGATGCTGGCGGTATCGTTTACCATGCCAATCATATCCGTTTTATGGAGCGTGCTCGGACCGAATGGTTACGTGCAGCAGGTGTAGATCACTACTGGCACCAAAAAGACTACAGCTTCGTGGTACATCAGATTCAGGTTAAATATGTACGCCCAATATTAATGGATGATTTAATTACCGTTACAGCACGTGTTATTTCGTGTAAAGCCGCATCTTTTGTGTTGCAACAAAATATTTATCGTGGTGAAATCTTGCTGGCTTCAGGTGAGGTTGTGTTGGCATGTTTAAACAAAGATCTAATGCCACGTAGACTTCCTGATGAAATTCGTGATCTGATTCAAAAAGAATTAGCACAGGACTAAAATAAACTTTTGGCACCGTAACTTATGGCAACTAACTTAGAATCTTCCCTGCACATTTCTGACCTAATTTTACAAGCAAGTCCTGTTGTACAACTGGTCATGCTGATCTTACTATTTGCTTCAATTTATAGCTGGTACCTGATCGCTAAATTACACATGGGCTTTAAAAAAGCAGAGCAAGATGATGAGCATTTTCAAAAGATGTTTTGGTCTGGTGCCGAATTAAATACGCTTTTTAATAATGCACAACTTAACTCTAAACGTCGTGGCCTTGAAGATATTTTCTACCAAGGCTTAGGTGAGTTTTTTAAACTACAGAAACGTAAAGCAGATACCAACCAAACCATCGAAGGAACTGAACGTATTCTTCGTGTCGGTTTAAGCCGTGACCAAAGTGGTTTAGAAGTTGGCTTAGGTGCGCTTGCTAGTATTGGCTCTGTAGCACCTTATATCGGTTTATTTGGTACAGTTTGGGGCATCATGAATGCCTTTATTGGCCTTGCTGCAGTTGATCAAGTCACATTAGCAACAGTTGCTCCTGGTATTGCAGAAGCTCTGATTGCAACAGCAATTGGTTTATTTGCAGCAATTCCTGCTGTACTTGCATTTAACCATTTTACTGCTAAAGGTGAATCAACTTATTCAGATCGTGCTTTATTTGCAGAAGAAATGGTTGCTCTTTTACAGCGTCAAGCGATTGGAACGACACAGGATGATGCATAATGGCGATTCAACGATCTGGACGTTTTGAGCGGATTAAAAAACCACTGAAAAGCGACATGAACGTCGTTCCCTATATCGACGTTATGTTAGTACTACTGGTTATTTTTATGGTGACTGCACCCATGATTACCAGTGGTATCAAAGTGGATTTGCCTCAAGCCAATAATCACCCTATTGAATCTAAAGATATGCCAGCCTTGGTCACAATCAGTAAAGATGGTAATTTCTCACTTGAATATCAAGAACATAAAGGTAGTGACCCCCTTTCGCTTGAACAACTTGAAACTATTTTAAGTGAAGCTCAAACACAAGCTGAACAAGAAAATAAACAACTAACTGTTCTGGTGAATGGTGATAAATCTCGTCCATATGGTGAAGTGGTTTCACTGATGGCGAGTCTACAAGAAGCTGGCCTCACTCAAGTTGGCTTACTGACAGAGCCGTTAAAATAAGCTATGAAAAAATTTCAAGAGCCACCTTTTAAACAAAATGCGATTGCACTGGGTTTTACACTCGGCGTTCATGCGATCGCAATTGTTGGCTTACTGTTTTTAGGCTTGAGTAAACCACCAGAAGAGCCTAAAAAACTCACCACTATTTTGGTGAAGCCAGAAGATTTACCTCAATCGCTTCAGCAGCCTGAAAAGCAAGTCACGGCTGACAAACAAGCACCAGAAGTGGTCAGTCCAAATGTGGATCCGACCTTACCTGAAAATATTCCTGTAGCGCCTCCACCACCAACCGCACAACAACTTGCAGCTGAAAAGCAAAAAGTCGAACAGGTTCAGCAGGCAAAATTAGCTGAACAAAAACGTAAAGCCGATGAAGCTGCTCGTGCCAAGCAAGTGGAAGAACAACGTAAACTTGCAGAAGCTCAAGCACAAAAACAACGTGCTGATGCCGAAGCTAAACGTCAAGCTGAGGCAAAGACAGAAGCTGACGCGAAGCGTAGAACTGAACAAAATGCAAAAGCTGAGGCTGAAGCGAAGGCACGCCAAAAAGCTGAACAAGATGCGAAATTAAGACAGCAAAAAGCGGCCGAAAACGCAAAACTTCAAGCACAACAGGATGCTAAACGCAAAGCTGAGGCAGACGCAAAGGCGCGTGCCGAAGCAGATGCAAAACGTAAAGCCGATGCTGATGCGAGAGCAAAAGCTAACGCAGACGCGAAACGTAAAGCGGATGCCGATGCGAAGGCAAAAGCTGAAGCAGACGCTAAACGTAAGGCAAATGCAGATGCCAAAGCAAAAGCTGAGGCAGATGCCAAACGTAAAGCGGATGCTGATGCGAAGGCAAAAGCTGAAGCAGACGCTAAACGTAAGGCAAATGCAGATGCCAAAGCAAAAGCCGATGCTGATGCAAAACGCAAAGCTGATGCGGATGCAAAACGTAAAGCTGACGCAGATGCCAAAGCGAAAGCCGACGCGGATGCGAAACGTAAAGCTGACGCAGATGCCAAAGCGAAAGCCGACGCGGATGCGAAACGTAAAACCGAGGCAGATGCAAAACGTAAGGCCGATGCTGATGCAAAAGCCAAAGCTGAGGCAGATGCGAAACGTAAAGCGGAAGCTGAAGCAGAATCTAAGGCTGCAGCAGCTAAAAAAGCTGAACAAGAAGCTGCTCAGAAAAAAGCCGATGCTAAACGGATTGCATCAACAGCTAAGCGAGATTTTGAACAAAAAATCTATCGTGCTTGGAATATGCCGTCAGGTTCATCAGGCCAGCGAGCCAGTGCTCGTGTAACTTTAAGTGAAAGCGGTGCTGTTTTATCTGTTGTTGTTTCAGCAAGCGACCCTGATGTTAAGGCAAGTGTAGAAGCTGCTGTTCGTGCTGCCGCCCCTTATCCAATGCCAGATGATCCAGTTGCTCGCCGTGAAGCAAGAAGCTTTACTTCAAGTTTTACTGCAAAATAGTAATGAATAGTTAACGTTACAGGCTTTTAATAGCACAAAGCCTGTAACTATGTTAAATAATCAACAGCCACAAAAATACGAACGCAAGTAATTGTAACTATGGACAAGACTCGTAAACACCTCCTCTCGTTGGCAGTTTTCGCTGCAATTAGCACAGTTGTTCCAACAGCAACTTTTGCACAATTACATCTCGAAATTGCCAAAGCACCTGAACAAGCACCTAAAATTGCGATTATCCCATTTGCAAATGACAATGCGATCTATCCAATTGTGGAAAGTGACTTGAATCGCTCAGGCCGTTTTACCAGCGCATCTCAAAATTTACCTGCGACTGCTAGCCTAAATCAGGTACAAGCGGGTGATTGGCAAAATGCTGGTGTACCATATGTCGTCGTCGGGCAAATGAAAGCCGTTGATGCCAATACATTCGAAATTCATTACCAATTATATGATGTACAGAAACAACAATATTTATTGAATGAAGTACTAACTGTACCAAGTTCACGTGTTCGTCAAGCAGGACACTTGATCAGTGATACCATCTATCAAGCTTTGACAGGTATCGCAGGTGACTTTAGCGGTCGTATTGCTTATGTCTTGCGTAATCAGGCAACACCTGCTCAACGCTATACCTTGCAAATTGCAGATACGGATGGTGAGCAACCTAAAACCGTACTTTCTTCACGTGATCCAATCCTCTCTCCGGCTTGGACACCTGATGCAAAGAAAATTGCTTATGTATCATTTGAAACCAAACGCCCTGCGATTTATCTGCAAGACTTAGCCACTGGCCAACGTGAAGTTCTAGCAAGCTTCCGTGGTTTAAATGGTGCACCAAGTTTTTCGCCAGATGGTAAATCAATGTTATTTACCGCTTCTATGCACGGCAATCCTGAAGTGTATCAAATGGATTTAAGTACCCGCCAAGTACAACGCATGACCAATGACTCTGCGATTGATACTGAAGCACGTTACTCACCAGACGGTAAATCCTTTATCTTTACTTCGGATCGTGGTGGTTCACCACAAATCTATCGCTATAGTTTTGATGACAGTTCAGTCAAGCGACTCACCTTCAAAGGTGCATTCAATGCACGTGGTACTTTAAGTGCTGATGGTAAAAAGATTGCTCTAGTACATCGTCCAAGTGGTAGTAACTACAAAGTTGCAATCCAAGATATCAATACAGGTATCACCAATATTCTCACACCAACCAGTTTAGATGAATCACCAAGCTTCTCACCAAATGGACAAATGGTGGTTTACGCAACGCGTGAAGGTAGCCGTGGTTTGTTATCAGTCATGTCTACTGATGGCCGTTTCCGCATGAATTTACCAAGTGAACAAGGCGAAGTTCGCGAACCAGCTTGGGCACCAAAATAAGTTTAATCGATTGGAGAATCATATGAACATTAAATATCTAACGCTTCCACTGATTGCCGCAACGCTTGTTTTTACAGGTTGTGCAAGCCGTAAGCCTGCTGCTGAAATTACTGCAGGCAATACACCAAGTGGTTCATCAACTGTAAGTACTGATGGTCTAAGCGAAGATGCAGCTTTAAATGCACAAAACTTAGCGGGTGCATCTTCAAAAGGTGTTACTGCAGCAAACAAAGCTTTCCTCGCGAAACGCGTTGTGCACTTCAACTATGACAGCAGCGACTTATCAAACGAAGATTATCAAACCCTACAAGCGCATGCCCAATTTCTCGTAGCTAATGCGAACTCTCGTGTTGCCTTAACAGGTCATACCGATGAGCGCGGTACACGTGAATACAACATGGCCTTGGGTGAGCGTCGTGCCAAAGCCGTTGAGAGCTTCTTGATTACCAATGGCGTAAATCCTCAACAACTTGAAGCGGTAAGCTACGGTAAAGAATCACCAGTAAATGCTGGTCATGATGAAGCAGCATGGAAAGAAAACCGTCGTGTAGAGATCAATTACGAAGCAGTTCCACCATTACTAAAATAATGGTTTAGCTTCAAATAAAAAATGCTCACATCATGTGGGCATTTTTTATTTCTTAAATTAAGATGATGATTGGGATTTAGATTCTGACTGCATCGACTCAATCATATCGTGCTTATTAAAATCTTTATATTCTGGCTTTGCCTCATACTCTTTCCAAGCATCCTTCACATTTTCTTTAGAAATCTTGTCGAGACTAATCGGTTCACTTGGCGTGGGGGTTGCCTCAAAATTCTTGGTTGACATCTTAATCTCCAAACATCCTGTCTAGTATCTGTCCAACATAGCATGTAATCACGTGCTTGTAATCATAAAAGCAACATAAATAAAGTAAGATAATTTTTATTTTTATGTGATCTCATCTAGAATAGCCACATTCTTTTTTATCATTTTTTGACACGGCTAAATCGGAGCTATTCAATATGTCAAACCTTACTTTGACCCAATACTTAGAACAACAAAATGGGAATTTGACTCCAGAGTTGGCACAAGTTATCGAAACAATTGCAGCAACGTGCCAAACCATTGACCAAGCATTACAAAAAGGTGCTTTGGCAGGGATTTTAGGTAGCGCTGGCAATGAAAATGTTCAAGGTGAAACACAAAAAAAATTAGACGTTATCTCGAATGATTATCTGATTGATGCTTTAAAAGTTCATCCACAAGTTGGTGGTTTGGCATCAGAAGAATTAGATGACTTCACCCCTGCTCAAGAAAACGGGAAATACCTCGTATTATTTGATCCATTGGATGGTTCAAGCAATATCGATATTAATATGTGTGTTGGTACCATTTTCTCTATCCTTCCTGCTAAAAATGCTGTGACTCAATCTGCAGATTTTATGCAAGCAGGTACTGAACAAGTTGCTGCGGGCTATGTACTTTATGGTCCTTCAACCATGCTAGCACTTACGGTGGGTGCTGGTGTTGTATTCTTTACTTTTGATCCAACTACTCAAACTTTCGTACTTACAACTGAGCAGGTTCAAGTTTCAGCGGATACACAAGAATTTGCTATCAACTCATCTAACCAACGTCATTGGGAAAACCCTGTAAAACGTTATATTGATGAGCTTTTAGCTGGAAAAACTTCAGTACGTGAAAAAGATTTCAATATGCGTTGGGTCGCATGTATGGTGGGTGACATTCACCGCATCTTATGTCGTGGTGGTATTTTCCTTTACCCTTACGACCTAAAAGATCCTAAAAAAGCAGGCCGTTTACGTTTAATGTATGAAGCAAACCCAATGAGCATGTTAATCGAACAAGCTGGTGGTGCATCAACAACAGGCCGTGTTCGTATCATGGAAATCCAACCGACAGAACTACACCAACGTGTTCCTGTCATTATCGGTTCTAAAAACGAAGTGGAACGCGTAACAAGCTACCACTAATTAATTTTATAATCAGGGCATCATAAGTCTATGATGCCCTTTTGGATGTTTATCTTATGGCGGTTATTTTTCTAGAATCAAAAGACAATGCAAAAATTAAACATTTGCGTGGGTTAATCGAGCTCAATAGTGCTCGAAAGAAACATCAACAAACTGTTCTAGAAGGTACACATCTTTGTTTAGCTTGGTTACAACAACAGAAAAAACTATTTTCTTTATTTACCACTGAACAAGCATTAGAACATCCTGATTTACAAGAAGTCATCGAACTACACCAAGGTCATGTCTTCGTTATTAGTGAAGTGCTATATAAAGATTTAAGTACTTTAGGTACCACCTTACCTTGCTTAGCCATTATTGATCTTCCCAAAACATCAATGACAATTGATTTTAATGTAGATACTTTAATCCTAGAAAATATTCAAGATCCAGGTAATGTTGGAACATTACTCCGTTCAGCTGCCGCTGCAAACATCAAACAAGTAATTTGTACGCAAGGCTCAGCAACGCTCTGGTCTCCGCGTGTACTTAGAGCAGGTATGGGTGCCCATTTTAGTTTGCATTGTTTTGAAAACTTTCAGTTATCAGACATTCTTCCAAAATTTCAAATTCCTGTTTTAGTGACGAGTTCACATCAATCGACCAGTCTGTATGCACAAGATTTAACACAACCTTGTGTTTGGATTTTAGGTAACGAAGGTCAAGGTGCAAGTGATTATGCATTAGAGCATGCAAAAGCAGTTGCCATCCCTCAACCAGGTGGGCAAGAGTCGCTCAATGTTGCAATTGCAGGATCAATTTGCTTTTTTGAAATGGTTCGCCAACGTCAGTAAAACGTTAAATTATTTTAAATACGATTTTTTTACTGAGAAAATCAATTACACTACTAAAAATAATTGCTTAAGTTGTCAACGCGCCCACCAGTTTCAACGTTATATGATTAATGAATTGGAATTAATGGTGGGTATCCATGACAGGATTTTCCATCTCTATGGATTTAGCACCGAAACAGGCTCGAACCGAAACCAGTACTGATCGCAGTACGGTTGAACAACGTCTGCGTTTTTTTATGCAAGACGTTACAGGTCGTGCCTTGGTTATGATGGAAAGTGCAACTCAAGGACAACAAGGCATTGCCATGGATTTAGTACAGGAAGCCTTTATTTCCTTACATAAATCATATGCTGATAAAAATATAGAAGAATGGTACCCCCTGTTCTACACCATTTTAAATAACAAACTCCAAGACTGGAGACGTAAAGAAGCGCGTCGTGCGAGCCCCTTCTCATTATTCAAAAAGATTAGTTTAGATGATGACGAGGAAATTATTGATGTTGTAGATGAATCAACCCCGAACCCTTTTGATTTTCTTGATCAAGAAGTGACGATGGAAGAAATTCAAGCAGCAGTCAATCAACTACCAGTCCGTCAACAACAAGCATTTATGCTAAGAGCATGGGAAGGCTTTGATACGATGACTACAGCTCAAATTATGGATTGCAGTGAAGGCAGTGTAAAAACACATTACCACCGTGCAATTCAGGGACTCAGAATTGCTCTAGAGCATTTAAACCCACATACGGGAGGATCATCAGATGAAGAAAGATGAATTCACCAAACAAGTAACATCTAAACTTGACCAACTTGCCAGAGAGCAGCATCACAACAAAATGCTGGTGATGAATCATGTTCTCGATACTGTCCAGAAGAAACCAACTTCTTATTACAGTGTTTGGAAAATGACAGGTTTTGCATTTGCCGCTGCAATTATGGGCATTGTTGTTCTACCGAGTTCCTTGCAATTGGCAGATCAGCCACAAAACCAAGTTGTCGTGAATCCAAAGCTTTCACCACAAATGGTTGAAGATATGGAAATGTTATTGGTCTTGGGTGAGGATAAAGTTCCACATGGCAGCTAAAAAACTAGCACTTGTTGTGTGTACACTCGGCTTATTACAAACCAGTTTTGCTGGCTCTGAGCGCTTTTGGGTATTTTCTAAGCCCAATAAACCAGCAACAGAAGAAGCTTGGGATGACCTATCACCTGAAGAGCAACGCGTTTTAATTAAACGCTATCAAACCTTAAAAGAAATTCCAACCAATCAAAGCTCACAACTGCAACAACGCATGGAATGGTTTACACAACTACCAGAAGACGAAAAACAGAAAATGCGTGATGTGTGGCAAAAAATGAGTACTCAAGAGCGCAATACACTACGTAAACGTATGCAAAATGCCAGCACTGAAGAACGTGTAAATATTAGAGAAGAATACCTCACCAAATATGCTGAGCATTAACTTTTTATTTCTATACATATTTAAGATAAAAATAGCGCCATTTAGGCGCTATTTTTATCTTTGATATATTTATTTTCTAAAACGACGATAAGCTAATAATCCAAATAATCCAAATACAGAATAAAAGCCAAAGCTACCACCACCGCTGCTAGCAGAGCGTGTATCATCAGTGGTTGTAGCCGTACTAATAGTTCGTACGGTCGCTACATTTGATGACAGACCATCAGCATCATATACCTGATATTTAAAATCGAAATTAAATGGGTTAAATGCATTTACTTCCTGCACATAAATATTTCCGCCATAACATGTTAGTTTTTGATCAGGTTCAGGACAGGCTCCTTGGCGATCAGCAGAGATACTCAGATCTCTAGGTACATTCGTCAAACGAATTGGTAACTCGATCCCTTCCCGATTCTTCCAAAATTGAGATTTATTTGGATTTTTTTCTGGCCCAACCCCACCTTCACCGGTATCGCCATTATCGTTAGCAAAGTTCAATAAATTCAGACTTAACTTTTGTTTTTCCTTATACTTGAACGTTAAGGATGTATCTTTTGCCACAGGTGCAATATTTGTAAATTCAGCCTTGATTAGTCCTGACGATTTTACACTGCTATCTGAAATTAATGTAATGGTATATTTGCAAAAAATTTTATCCCCAGCTTGAGTAATACTATCATCCTTACGATAAAAAATAATTTGCTGTAGATCTGCATTCCACTTACATACTAAATTTGGAATATCTCCCTTATCTATATCAGTAACAGCATCATTAACTTGGCCTTTCCCCAATGGTTCCGTCGTAACACGATACAAGTCAGGGGTAAAAAATCTTAGCTTATAACTCCCATCAGTTTGCTTCACATCTTCTGGTAGGGGTAATTGATAGTTTTGCAACCCAATATAAATGGCACGATATTTCAAACTCTCTTTTCTTTTTTCCTCAATATTAAAACTATCCAACAATTTCTTATATTGATCCAACCGAGACTTATAATAAGTTAAAAAATCAGGATTATTGGGATTTTTCACCATATTATCAAAGAAATCATATTGTTCCTGATACCCAGAAATCATATTACTGATTGAGGTATTTGATAAATCCGTTAAATCACCAGCAACAAATCGCATCAACTCAATTGAACCAATATCACACGTATTACGCGCATTCGGATCATAATATAAAGTCCCATCAGTAATACGAGCAAGACCACGTTGATCTGTTGGACTACAATTCGAAACACCTGTGTCTAACAATCCAACTAATTTTGTCTTATCACCATCCTTCACAGGAATTGCATTTTTCTCAGGATAGTACACAGGCAAAAATGCAGTATGTTCTGTCGGTTTTTGTAAGGGTCCCAATACAGTTCGAATATTCTCAACTGGTGTCAAATTAATATTGGTTTTATTCTCCTTTAGTGATTCCTTTGGTATATCACATATGTTTTTAATCAACGGTGTTGAATTCTCTTCCCTTAATGCAAGAGCATTATATTGAACCTTCAGACCTACTTTTTCTTGTTCCGCTGCGGCACCCAATAAATATCGGCAAGCATAACTATTATCTCCTCCATTATAGGCAATGATATTAAATGCTAATGTCTTATCACCTAATTTATCGTATAGCAGTGTAGTAAAAGCATTATTCTCAACAATTGTATTACTTGTGAGCGTCAATTTACTGGTACCACTCAAAATACTAGAAGGATCATCTGGTTTAGGATCTGTACCAGCTTTAGTATCGCCTGAGAATTTAATGAGATTCCCAGTGGTTGTATTTACAGTATTTTGAGCAATCGTGTTATTACTTGCGTCAACTGTAGCTACTCCACAAAATTCAAACATATTTTTTGAGTTGGTAGAACCGTTATTAATAAAACTATTCGCAAGAAGGCTTATTACATGTGTTGAGTACCCAAGGTCGTTCTTACAACTCATGGCAAGTACACTACCATTTTCAGCCTGGTTCCCTTGAACTAAGCTTTTAGATAATGTTAATGATGAAGATGGTCCTGCTAAAAAGATAGCCCCGCCTTCTTTAGCACGTGAATTTAGAATTTGCGTACTTTGCAATAAGACATCCGCTCCAGCATAAATTGTACCGCCTAGATCCGTGGTATTGCCCCCAGTCAAAATCAGATTACTTAACGTTAAGGCACTCTTTCCAATAGTTGTATTAAAAATACGACTATTCTCAGCTTTAATTGTTGTTTGTAATTGAATCTGCGCAGGATATTGATTCACAACATCATTTAATAAAACATTTTTACCCTGCCAATCCACAGGGCTTGCTCCAATAATTGAAATATTGACACTTGGAGTTAATTCTTTATTAAGTGTATATGTTCCTTTTTCAAGTTGAATAACTTTTTGGCTTGTCGGTGACATATCTGTCACTGGACAACCACCAAAGGATACTCGCTCAGCAGCCGTTTTTATTGCCTCTCTTAACGAACAAGCATTTAGATTCCCGCCATCCTCATCTTCAAAAGTTGTGACCTTTATTGGGATACTACTCGTTGCAGCTAATAATGGCATTGTTGCCAGCATCATCGTCGCCAATAATGTTTTTTTATAATGTTGTTTCATCTCATCACATCCCTGATTACGATTTAAAACGGCGTATTCCTACTAACCCTAATAACATTAAAATCGCCCCCACACCAAAGCTACCAACATTTACTGTTTTACTTTGGAAATCATTGGGTGGAGCTTGATCAATATTTGTCGGAATATCAATATAATAACTAGTCGCATCGTTAAAACGTGTGATCGTTGTCATAACCCTTAACTTAAACATGTCTTGTCCATGCCAATTGCTATAAGGAACGTATGTCACATTGCCATCTTGATCTAGAGTCAACTTACCTTTTGAAGGTATATGAAGATTCTGAACGATTTCTAAACAACCTGGTTGCCAAGGTTGCCCATCAGCACGCTTACCTAACTTTGCTTCGCATGAAACCGGATCAAGTAGTTCACCATCAGCCAAACTATCAACAATACTAAATTTTGCAATTTGATTATAAAGAAGATCCATACCATTGGTTGGGATATTGCTACGATCAATCAGTAATTCGACTGCGCCCAAATCACATAGCTCATCAAGTCCACTGCGTTTCTTACCACGTTGATCAGAACCTTCACAGGCCGCTAAACTATATGTTGTTCCATCACTATAAATTCTCCCTCTATTCACTATCGGAGAGTCAGCCGCACTTAAATAAGATGTTAATAATCGTGGTTTAAAAAAACCTAACATTTGTTCTTTTGGTGTGTAATATGGGCAAAGTAACCCTTTGGCAGGTGGGGCTGCACACAAGCCTTCATCGTTTGTACCACCAGCAATCAATTTTTGCTCTGGATCATTTTGATTCCAGATTACATTGGGTAAACATTTAGTCGTTTCAAAGCCTTTACATTCAGATGTTGTAAAATTACTTTGTACAATACTAGTATCATCGGATGTGCTACTAAAATCATTATTCCCATTCGAAACAATAATACTATTCGATATATAAGCACTTGGATACTCTTTTACTACATCTTTTTTCACACCATCTACATCTGTTTGTGTAGTCACCTTCCACTTTAACGACTGTAAATATAATCCTGCAGCATTTTTAATAATCGTATTATTATTGAGAGTCATACCCTCACGAATATTAGCAACATAACCACCTTTATTATGAAAAATAGTACTATTTTTTATGCTAGCGAAGCCCGTTAATAATGCTCCACCTATTGTGTCATTATTAAGTCCCTCTTGCACATATAGTAATGCACCTGCTGGGCCTGCAGCCCCCTCATTATCACGCATCACAGATTGTGTGATCACATACCTTGGCATTTCGCTATAAATGATCGCACCCTGATCAGCCTTATTTCCTTGTAAGATACTGTTATTAATCGCAACATATCCAGCAGTATTTTTAACATCAGCAGAAGTACCAACGTTATAAATTGCGCCACCTTTATTGGCTAAACCACCCGCTAACCTAGAATATTGGATTGATAATGCTTCACGATTAAGAATTAAACCCCCATCATTTACTTTAGTAGATGAACCTTGCAGATCTAATTCTATAAAGTTAACGACCATTAAAGCTTTTTCTACATCACCATCATCAATAACAAAAAGACGATCCTTTCCAACCATCTTAATTGTCGCATTATTAAGCCCTTTAGTACTGTTAAAGTCAGTACTTACTTCTGACTGAATAGTTGTTGTAGCTTTAATATTTAATGCTGAGTTCAGCTGATAAGTCTGATTACGCTTTAAAATAATCACAGAAGAAGAATCTTTACTACCACATCCGTGATAACCATTCTCAAACTCTTTTTTACTTCTTTGATTCAAAAACTCTACAGCATTTCGTAACGAGCAACCGGTATAATTCTCTTCATCGAGTAACGTCGTGACTTGAATATCCGCAGAATATGCGTGTCCAGTAATCGCAAATAAAGCGCAGGCAAGCGTCCGTTTGAGCATACCGATCTCCTTCTTTTTTCATTTTTCTTCGTATTACAAACTAGGTGTTTGCAACCACATTCCTTTGTGCGTACTTTGTCATAGCTCTCGAAATTACTCAAGAAATTTTATGCTATTGGCGATATTCATCAATCAAGGCATAAATTTGCTTAAGTGTTGTATTTGAAAGCTTAGTTTTTTCGCCTTTTAGCATTTTCTCAAGTTGAGCCAATGTTTGTAATAATACTGATGCCTGATGCGGTCCATTACTGAGTAGATAATCTACAATTTGTTGATCAAAATGAATCCCTCGACGCGTCATCACCGATTGCAATAAAGCTTGTCGATCGATATACGAGCTACCATTGGGTACTTTGACACTAACGGCTTGGGTTAACCTAGATTGTAAATCTGGCAATTCAAGCTTAAGTTCGATTGGCGCAACACGAGATGAAAAGACCAACTGTCCTTCATGATTATTCATTAAATGAAAAACGGCCTTCTGCCAATGCGGAACCCCACTGATCGCGTCAATATCATCTAGAGCAACTAAATCATAAAACTCTAACGATGTAATCGCTTCAATCGGCGCATCTAATAATTCTAATAACGAGACCTTAATTGCTGGTCGGCCTAGTTCTAGGTATGAATCACAAATTGCCGAAAGCAAATGGCTCTTCCCCGTACCAGCACCACCATATACATAAAATCGGCTGACTAAGCCTGCATGTAACTGTCTGACTGCATCAACCACAGGTCCCCAACCCGGACCCGAAAAATCACTGATTCGAGCATCGAGTTGTGGTTCTATATCCAGTTGTAGTTGACGCATATATTTAATGAGTTCCTCAATTACTTTAAGTCATTCGAGTTTGAAGTATCTGTATCTTGAGAGTTTTTAATTTGAATATCAAGCTCTACATGACTAGTTTCAACATTTATATGCTGAGTTTCACCTTCTGCTAAAACAACTTCAGCAGGTAATCCATATAAGGGACTTTTCTCATAATTATCACGGGCATGTTTTAATAGCACAACAATGACAGCAGCTACAGGCAATGCAATCAACATACCGAGGAAACCACCCAACTGCGCGCCTGCCAATACAGCGAAAACAACAGCTACAGGAGATAAGCCAATTTTATCCCCCAACAAGAATGGTTGAAGAATATAGCCTTCAACCATTTGCCCAATCATAAACACAACTCCAACCAGAAGAAGCTGCGTCCAGTCCAACCCAAACTGGAACAATGTTGCAATCACGGCAGCGATAATTCCGACACCAAAACCTAAATAAGGAATGATACTTGCCAAACCAGCAATCATACCGATGATTAAACCGACTTCTAGACCAATTAGTTGTAATCCAACCGCATAAACAATCCCCAATAAAAGCATTACAAGGAATTGGCCTTTTACAAAGGCACCCAACACACTGTGGCATTCACGAACGATTGTTAAAGTTGAAGCTTCATAAGGACGTGGAATTAAACGTCTAAAGCTTTGCAGCATTCTCTCCCAGTCTAGCAGGAAGTAGAATGAAATAATTGGAATCAGGATAACGACCCCACCAATTTGGATAAAGTTCAAGCCAGATTGGGCAACTTTTAATGCCATGGTTTGAATACTATCAGCACTATAATTAGTCTGAATATAATCCATCAATGCTTTGGTAATCTGCTCTGTATCAATTTCCATGGGTACAACATTAAAAGTATGTGATACCCACGGCAAGAAAGTTGCATTAATCCAATGGATACCCGCAGGAATACTATCCCGCGCATACATTAATTGCTTCCAGATCAACGGTACAAGGAACCACAAAACCATGGTCAAGGTCACACCAATACCAATAAATACGATACTGATGGCCAGCCAACGCGGCAATTTAATTTTTACAAGAACATCGACCAGTGGACTAAATAAATAGGCAATAAAAAAAGCACCTACAAAAGGAATCACAATGGGCTTCAATAGATAGAGCACCCAAAGAAATAATGCGAGCCCAGCGATGATAAAGATACGACGTAGTACCTGATCTTGCATAAAATCTAGCCTTTTCTTGTGTAATCGTTATAAAAGAAAAAAAATTTAATTAAAGATAGCATTTTCGAGCATAAATAACATAAGAGTTTCGTATATTCAGGTTATAATCTGCCGCCACTGCGGAGACTTCACTATGAGCAACTCAACTTCTACCCCAAATACTGGTTTAAGCTATAAAGATGCTGGCGTCGACATTGAAGCGGGCGACGCATTAGTCGATCGTATCAAATCTGTCGCTAAACGCACCACTCGTCCTGAAGTTATGGGCGGCCTTGGTGGTTTCGGTGCCCTATGCAAAATTCCAAAAGGTTATGAAGAACCTGTATTGGTTTCAGGAACAGATGGCGTAGGTACAAAATTACGTTTAGCGTTAAACCTCAATCGTCACGATACCATCGGTCAAGATCTTGTTGCAATGTGCGTAAACGACTTACTCGTTTGCGGTGCAGAACCTCTTTTCTTCCTTGACTACTATGCAACTGGTCATTTGAATGTTGATGTTGCAGCAGATGTAGTGACAGGTATTGGTAAAGGTTGTGAACTAGCTGGCTGTGCATTGGTTGGCGGTGAGACTGCTGAAATGCCTGGTATGTATGAAGGCGAAGATTACGATCTTGCTGGTTTTGCAGTGGGTGTGGTTGAGCACAGCAAAATTATTGATGGGACTAAAGTGAAGTCTGGTGATGTACTTCTTGGTGTTGCATCAAGCGGTGCTCACTCAAATGGTTACTCATTACTGCGTAAAATCCTAGATGTTAAGAATGTAGACTTAACTCAAATCGTTGATGGTCGCCCACTTGCAGATGTTGCAATGGAACCAACACGTATTTATGTAAAACCAGTATTAGAACTTTGCAAACAAGTTGATGTCCATGCCATGGCGCACATTACTGGTGGTGGTTTACCTGGTAACTTACCACGTGTACTTCCAATGGTGCTCAAGCTGTCATTGATGAATCTAGCTGGGAATGGTCTGAGTTATTCCAATTGCTACAACGTGAAGGCAATGTAGAACGTTTTGAAATGTATCGTACCTTTAACTGTGGCGTTGGCATGGTGATTGCGGTTGATGCAAGTGAAGCGGACAAAGCCATTGATCTCTTAAATGCCCAAGGCGAAAAAGCATGGAAAATTGGTTATATCCAAGAAAATGCTGAATCAGTTGAAGGCGCAGACGAAAAAATTCGCGTGATCTTTGCATAATGAGAATTGCTGTCCTTGTCTCTGGCAACGGTAGCAACTTACAGGCCCTGATAGATGCAAATCTGTCAGGGCAAATCATTGGTGTACTCTCGAATAAAGCAGATGCTTATGCATTGCAACGTGCTGAGGAAACCAATATTGCGACCGCTGTTATTTCACATAAAGATTATCCAAATCGAGAAAGTTTTGACGATGCTATGCATCAACAATTGTTAGCATGGCAAGTAGATTTAGTGATTCTTGCTGGTTTCATGCGTATTTTAACACCAAGCTTTGTTAGCAAATGGCAAGGTAAAATGTTAAACATTCATCCGTCTCTGCTGCCTTTCTATAAAGGTGTGAATACACATCAACGTGTATTAAATACAGGTGATCGTTTGCATGGTTGTACCGTCCATTTTATCACAGCCGAACTCGATGCTGGACAAAGTATTGCGCAATCGGCAATTCAAGTTGGTTTGCATGATTCTGTAACAAGCTTGGCGCAACGCGTGCATGAACTTGAGCATTTTATCTATCCTCAAGTTGCACAATGGTTCTGTACAGGTCAACTGACCTGGCAGAATGGTCAAGCCTATTTCAATCAGAAACCTTTAGAACGGCCAATTCAGTTTGCACAATTCTAAAAAATAAAACGCATCCTAGGATGCGTTTTTTATTGATTTAAACGACTAAACTTTTAATTTTCTCTACTGTTTCCATCGGATGCTCTAATGGGAACATATGTCCACCATCCATTACGGAAAAAGGAATACCCAATTTCTTTTTCGCCACTTGCGGAAACTTTTCCTTTAAGAAAATACTGTCACGACCTACGACTAGATGCACTGGTACTGGTGGTTTTGGCATCGGTAACCACCACATGGATGGTGTAGTCCTAAACATTGCCACCTCATCATCTTTAGGTATAGTAAGGGTTACACCACCATTTTGCGGATCGTTAGTCAAAGCATGATCAATATAGGCTTGGAAACAATCTTTATCAAAGTACTGATAAAAACCTCTCGAACCTAGCAGTTCCGCAGCTTGTTCGCGCGAATCCCAGTGATCACGACGACGTACCGACAAACCAGCTGGGGTGATTTTATCCACCAGTTTCGGCTTAAAGATTTTAGCAAGATGAAAAACAAAGGATGCTTTACCAATAATAAGTGGTGGATCAAGCATGATGACTTGTGAAAATAACTCCGGACGACGATAAGCAGCCATCAGTGTCAAAACTGAACCCAAAGAGTGCCCCAAGCCAATTACTTTACGCCCTTGTGCTTGCTGCACAATGCTATCAATAATCTGATCGACCAAGTGCGTCCAGCCATGGGTAATTGGATAGCGTTTGTCATTTCCAATTTCTGCCACATAAATAATGTCGTATTGATCTTTTAATTGATCAAACAGCTTTTGATAAACTTTAGATGGAACACCATTGGCATGGGCAAAATGAATCAAAGGTTTCATAAGCTTGTCTTTTATTTTCACTGATTGGTCAATTATCCTACTCTACATATGTATTGCAAATTAAAAGGATAACTGTCCAGTTATTTTTAGAATAAAAAAAGGGTTGTGATGAACACAACCCTTTTTGAAATATTATTGTATTTTTGCGTTCTGTTGAGTTTCTAGCTGTGCCGCAAGCGAACTACTAATACCTGCACCAAGCTGTGCCCCCATGCGTCCCAAGATTGACTCTAATGGATTACGTTGTACCGTATAGTCCACTTTTTGCTCGATTTTTAGATCACGCATCAATGTCGTCAAACTACCACTACGATCAGCAACACCTAAAGCAACAGCCTGTTCACCTGTCCAGAACAATCCTGAGAAAATAGCTGAGTCATTTGACTTCAAACGTTTACCGCGCCCTTCTTTCACTGCATTAATAAAATGAATATGCACATTATCAAGCACTGACTGCACATGTTGTTTCTGTGCTGGATCAAGTGGTTTAGTCATACTTAAAATGTCTTTATTGCTACCCGCAGTAAGTGTGCGGTCTTCAATCCCCAGCTTTTGTGCTAATCCACTTAAGCCATAATTCGGCATGATCACACCGATTGAACCGACCAAGCTTGATGGATTCACAATGATTTCATCTGCTGCTGAAGCAATATAATACGCACCTGATGCACCCATATCACCAATTACGGCATAAACTTTTTTATCTGGATGTTGTTTTTTCAGATAACGGATTTCTTGCCAAATTTCATCAGACTGTACTGGTGAGCCGCCAGGTGAATTGATATTTAACGCAACCGCTTTACTGCCGCTGGCTTCAAATGCACGTTTTAAAGCTTTGTTGGTATCTTCACTATTCACTGTAGACTGACCTGCAGATGAATCGATGGTTCCCACAATATCAACAACAGCTAAGTGATTACTACTAATATTGGTTGTTGCTTTATCAGATGACGAGGTACAGCTCTTGGTCATTGCCAATAATACAATCAGCAAATACGCAAAGCCCAAGCATTTAAAAAAAATGCTCCAACGACGACTACGGCGTTGTTCTTCAACAGAAGCTAAAACAGCTTTTTCTAAAATTTGCCATTCTTTGCCTGTCACATTATTACTATTTGTAGATTCATTTTGTGGTTTTGGTGGCCAATCGGACATAAGATTCCAATCCAATATATTTTAAAGTGGCTTTATTATATACGTGGATTTACACAAAACTGTTTAAATAACTTGTCTTAACTTATAATTATTTTTTGCTTTATACTTCCCTTTGTAATTTTTCTAACTTTTAATACATGACTCAGCCCAAAACAACCAGTTCAAATTATCGTCTTATCAAGCTTATTAGTCGTCAACCAATTCAATTGGGACGGTTCTTTGCACGCCTGGTTGCCACCTTAGTCAATACATTTCCGCTGTCCAAGCTTTCAAAAATTATCAGATTGAATATACAAATTGCTTTTCCTGAAATGGAACAACAACAAAGACAACAACTTACCAAACAAGCTATTCAGAACGAACTGACCTCTTATTTCGAGTTTTTGAGTATTTGGGGTTCAACAAATGAAAAAAATATCAAAAGTATTCATCGCATTCAGGGTGAACATTATTTCTATGAGGCTGTCGCAGAAAAGAAAGGTTTAGTATTAGTCATCCCTCATTTTGGTACATGGGAAGTCATGAACTCATGGTTATCAAAATACACTCAAATGACAATCCTCTATAAACCAGTTAAAAATCCCGATGCTGACCAGTTTGTCCGTGATGCACGTAGTCGCGAACAAGCCCATCTAGTTCCTACAGATGAAAGTGGGGTACGACAGATATTTAAGGCCTTGAAACAAGGCGGAACAACGGCCATTTTACCAGACCACACCCCTGACCATGGCGGTGACATGATCAACTATTTTGGTATTCCGCTTGCCTCTAGCAGTCTCAGTGCCAAACTGATTCAAAAAACCAAGGCGAAGGCCCTCCTCATCTATACAAAAAGAAATGATCAAGATGGTTTCGATATGTACATCGAACCAATCAATCCTCAGATTTATGAAGGTACAGCAGAAGATGGGACTTTAATTATTCATCAGACACTCGAACAGTTGATTCGACGTTATCCAGAACATTATCACTGGAGCTATAAACGTTTTCGGGCTAACCCTGATTTAAAGAAAATCTACGATATTGATGAAAAAGAAGCCCTGTTAAAAGTGGCAGAAGTTCGTCAGCAAGCACAACAAAGAGAAACTACTTAGGCTATTCTCGTCGCAGCCATTTCCGCTGCTGGCGCTGTTGTTTCAACTCTACTGTGTAGTGGTCAAATACAAAACTCAGACTGCCTGTCTGTGCTGTATTCAGCAAAGGAATATTCAAGGCATGAAGACGACTTTGCAACTCTCGACTCGGATGGCCATAACGATTATCAAACCCTGCTGAGGCAATCGCCAGTTTGGGTCTTAAAACTGCCAAAAAATCATATGCAGAACTATTCTTGCTTCCATGATGACCAAGTACTAGTACATCCACTTTCAAGTCAGGATACTGCTGTAATAGCTTATATTCGGTTTCCCAACCCGCATCACCCATAATTAGAAAGTTTTGATAAGGTTGAGCATTGAGGAATTGCAGATATAGCACGCAGGACTGTTCATTTTTCTGATGTTTTGCAAGTGCTAAACCATCCAGATCGGGTGATAGAATTTGTATTTTTAGATTTGAATAAGACCAATTTTGACCTTGCCGACACAATGAAAAATTATCTTTGAACGGCATCTCGCCCCGTTCATTAGATTGAACCTGATTAATATCAAACGCGTTTTGAATAGAGGGAAATGCACCACTATGATCTTGATCTAAATGGGACAAAATGACGTGATCCAATGTGCGGATGCCCTGCTGCCTTAAAAAGGGAATCACCACCCGTTCACCTAGACTAAATTTGGTTTCATCATAAGAACCGCCAGTATCAATCATCAAAGTCTGCTGCGGATGCTGTAAAAAGATCGATTGCCCTTGCCCTACATCAAGGATATTCAAGATAGTAGGTTGAGCTTTTACTCCTAACATGATTGGCAACAAACAAATCCCAGCCCACATCTTTGGGATTGTTCCCCTAGATATAAATAAAATGATCAAACCAACAATTAAGCTCAACATCATCAAAGGTGTGTAACTCACACCATATAAGCTGGGTGAAAAATGTTGAAGTATATTTAGCAGCCACATTAAACCGGATAACAGCACATCATTACACTGAAACAAAAACTGCCCGAATGCAGGAATCAGCAGCCAAATACAAGCTGCAATGATATCCAAGGGAACAATCAAGCCGCTGAGTAATGGGATTGCAATGAGATTACTTAGTGGCGCAGCCCAAGAAATTTGCTGGAAAAATATCAGCAGCAATGGCAGTAGTGCAATAAAGATCTTCCACTGTGATTCAATGAAAATATTGACGGTCAAAACCAGTTTTTGTGCCGGTGTCAGAATCAATTCTTGCGGTACTTGTTGAATAGTTTGATAGATTCGCAGCAAAATAAAACACGCCCCATAAGACAGCCAAAATGCAGCCGATAAAATGCTAAATGGATCATAGATAAGTAACAAACTGGCACTATAAACCAACAGCGATAAGGGTTGAATCGACTGACGAAATAATAGAAAAAGGCTTGCAATGATGACAGTTAAAAATGTTCTTATTGCTGGAATTTCAAAACCGACAAAGATCACATAAAGTAATACGCTAAGTACAAAGGGCGATAACAGCAAGATCTGTCGCGGTTGCCATAAATATAATTTTGGACAGTAACGCTGTACGATATTCTTCAGTAGCCATGTCAACAGCAACGCAAAAATCAGCACATGAGGTCCTGAAATCGCCAATAGATGTGAAATCCCCAACTGTTGAAATTGTTGCTTTAAACGAGTTGATAAAAGACTTTCATCCCCTGTCAACAATGCGAGAAGTAAACCTTTATGTTGAAGCCCCGAAGCCTGAAACATGTTTCGAAATGACAGTCGCATGGCCTCAATTTTTAATAACAACATTGCTTGAAGGCTTTGTTGCTGCTTAAGATGCTGCTGATAACCTAGGCGATAAATTTCATCGCGACTCAATGGCTGAATATGTCTTACCGAAAATGCCGACATCACTTTTTGTTGTAAAAACCATTTCTCCTTATCAAAAGCACCTGCAACGGCATAACTATGTGCAGGTTTGATAACGCCTTCAATTCGATAATAATGACCCAACTCTAAAATTTGTTCTTGAATCGCTTGTTGTTTTTCCTTACTCAGATAAAGAAACCAATCCACTGGTTGCTCATGTCGATTGAGTACCTCAGCGATTTGTTTTTGTCCTTCATCGCTTAACTCATCTAATTTTTTAATATAAACAACTGCTTCAAATGGCTGCGCCTTTACTTCTCTAAACTTCAGCCGTTGTTCTAAGGCTGTATCGGCATAATGAAAGCCAGTACAAAATAATGCCCAACCAACACTGATTAAAATCAGCGCTTTATAAATAGGATTATTAGAATATAGTCGTCTGTCATAAAACCCATAAGCAAGGACTGAAATTGCGAGAACCAACCACATCCACCATGTGGTAGCCACAAAAGGAAGGTCCAGCCCCATAAAGGCAATTCCTGTAATCCAGCCCAATAAAATAATTTTTAGCATTTTACTAAATTAATTTTTTAATTATTCTAAAGACAAAATTAAAGCCCGTTTTCAGGGCTTTAACAAGGGCTTATTCAAAATATTTATTATTGATCAAGCCATAAACCATCTTGCATATGCAAAACAGAGTCAGCCGACTGTGCCAACTGCTCATCATGGGTCACAATCAACATGGCCATATTCAGCTCTTTTTTCAAATCTGTCAGTAATTCGAAAATGCTGAGCGCTGTTTTACGATCTAGATTACCCGTCGGTTCATCTGCTAAAACAACCGCAGGCCGAGTCACCAACGCACGTGCCAATGCCACACGCTGACGCTCACCACCAGACAATTCACCTGGTTTGTGATCCATACGATGAGATAAGCCGACACGATCCAGTAGGTATTCCACCTGCTTTTTCACATCTTTAAAATTGCTTTCACCACGTATCATTAATGGCATTGCCACATTTTCAAGGGCTGAAAACTCAGGCAGCAAATGATGGAACTGGTAAACAAAACCTAAATATTGGTTACGTTTATAGCCACGTTCAGCTTCACCTAAATTATCAAAACGCTGTCCTTGTAAAAACACTTGCCCTTGTGAAGGTTGCTCTAAGCCACCTAACGCATGCAGTAGTGTACTTTTACCCGAACCACTTGAACCGACAATCGAGACAAACTCACCTGCTTTCACTTGAAGTGATAAACCTTTAATCACTTCAACTTTGCTTCTACCATCATCAAAATGCTTGTAGATATCTTTTGCTTCTAAGACAATCTTACTCATAACGTAACGCCTCAGCAGGTTGAACTTTCGCTGCACGCAATGCAGGGTAAACTGTTGCTAAGAAACTTAATAACAAAGATACCGTTACAATCACAACCACATCTTGCCATCTGAGATATGAAGGCAGGTAATGAACAAAGTAAGCATCAAACAGATTCAAACCTAAGACGGTATTAAACCAAGAAATAATATCGCTGATTGTAAGCGCCAACGTAACACCTAAAATCGTACCTGCAATGGTCCCAATCACCCCAATTACAGTTCCTTGTACCATGAAAATTTTGGTAATCATCGAAGGTGACGCGCCTAAGGTTCGGAGGATTGCAATATCAGACTTTTTATCAGTCACGACCATGACTAATGAGGAAACGATATTAAATGCGGCTACGACAATAATCAGCACCAGTAATAAACCAACTAAGGTTTTTTCCATTTGAATCGCATTGAACAAATTACCATGGGTATAAGTCCAGTTCGATGCATAGAAATTACTTGGCAGCTGGCTGACAATATCATTGGCCACTTTTGGCGCAGCAAAAATATCATCCAGTTTCAAACGTACGCCTTGCGCACCATCAGGTAAGCGTAACAAAGTAGAAGCATCATTCAAGGCGATATAACCCACCATTGAATCCACTTCTGCACCTACACTGAAAATACCAACGATTTTAAAACGTTTAAAGCGAGGCACCACACCTGCTGGTGACGGTGTTGCTTCAGGTAACACTAAAGTCACATTATCATTTAAACCTAGACCCAGTGCATCGGTCATGTCCTTACCTAGAACAATACCAAACTCACCTTTCTTCAAGGCATTTAAATCACCTGAGACCATGTGATTTTGAATGATTGAAACCTTTTTCTCATATTCTGGTTCAATCCCTGTGACCATGATTCCTGCCACTTGACCTTGCGCAGTTAACATTCCCTGCAATTGGGTAAACGGTGCAACCCCAGTGACATGCGGATGATGCTCAACTTTTTTTACAAGCTCAGGCCAATCTGTTAGAATTTGAGTAGAAGAAACAGTGGCTTGTGGAACCATTCCTAGAACACGAGTTTTTAATTCGCGATCAAAACCATTCATGACAGATAACACTGTAATGAGGACAGCAACGCCAAGGGTTAAACCAATCATGGAAACCAAGGCGATAAAAGAAATAAAATGATTACTCCGCCTAGCACGAGTGTATCTCAACCCTATATACAGCGAAATTGGCTTAAACATACCATCTAGTCCGAGGTGATTTATTATGGAAAATTCACAACATCATCTTGTTGACGACAACACTGAACGTCGAGTGATGTCTCGTATTGATGCCGTGTTGAGAATCAACTATCAAATCATTCCAGATGATGTTGCGCTGAATGATCCTTATGACTCTCATTTCGTATTACCGCGCTATTTTCTACTACTTGCAGAATTAGATCAATTTGATCACGCGTTTCGCTACGAATTAGAACAATTAAATGAAAAAGATCAACAAATTGCTCGCATCTTATCCCTTTTTAACCAGAAATTGAATCTGATTACAGGGTCTTTTTACGACAATATCGTGCAATCCTTGTTGCCAGTACCTGAACAGGTGAATTTTTCAGAGAACGGATTAAGCTTCTTCAGTACACAAGATATTAATGAAGGTACTTATATTCATATCACCTTGAGTCACCCTGAAAACTTCTTCCATATTGCGGCGACTGCCCAAGTGGCACATAGTAGTGCAGATGAACAAGGTAAGTTCCGTATCGGCGCCTATTTCATTACTTTGAACCCGCAAGATCGTGCAAAATTGGCTGCCAGCGTTCAACAAAGCCAGCAAGCAAGCTAAGATCACTTAACGCTTATACTTTTAATCGACGATATGCACGTAGATCTCTAAAGAAATAGAGAAATAAACCAAAGAGAATAATGCTTGCCCCAACAAATACCTGAACTGACAATTGCTCGTGGTTCAGGTATGCCCCAATCAAGATTGCCAACATTGGCGTCATCACTGTCGTCAGGGACAAGGTCGTGGCTTGAAGATTTTGAACTAGTTTAAAGTAACAGAACATCGCAATCAGAGATGCCATAACAATCGTATAGGTCAGTGCCAATAGTGATTTAGCAGATGGGATATGCGTGGGTGCATATTGCCAAATCCAAGGTAACAACATACTTGCCAATATAGTTGAAACTAGAATTGAACCTGTCGCTTGTGCCATCACAGGTAAATCAGCATTAATTTTTTTCACCAGAAAAATTGATAGAGAGTATGAAAAAACGCTGATCAGCATTAAAACAATACCCAGCGGTTGCACATGTTTTTGACTGCCACTGAGACAGATCATCGCTAACCCAATAATGGATGTCGCCATACCTAACCACTGTAAACCCGCCAGTTTTTGCTGGAAGCCAAATCGACCAATCAGGCCGGCCATAATCGGAGCCAAACCAAACATCAACGCAATCAGTCCCGAACTGAGATAAGCAGTTGCCGCATAAGTAAAGATTTGCGAACCGATCAGACTTAATGAACCTGCGGCATAACTTAATAAGGCAATTTTATGTGTTGGAAATTTTACTTTTAATAGCAATAAAACGGTTGTAGCCAAAGGTAAGGCAATAAAAAAACGAATCAACAATGCCCACATGGGATGTAAATCAGAAACACTCCACACAATGGCTAAAGGCGTAGTTGCCCAAATGAATACCAATAATCCATAAGTGAACATTAAGTTAATACGTGATGGCATATTCAACTCAAGAAGCTGTTTTACGTTTCTGTTTTAAAATGGTCTGATCCAGTGAACTTGAAAACTCGCGCTTGTCTCTTTCTGAGATCGGAGGCGGCCCACCGGTTTGCACACCTGCACCACGTAAAGTATCCATAAAATCTCGCAAATGTAGACGCGCTTTTACATTTGCAGTGGTATAGATCTCACCACGCGGATGAATCGCGATCCCACCCTTTTCAATCACTTGTGCTGCAAGTGGTATATCCTGTGTAATGACAATGTCATTTTCTTGCATCCGATCTACAATTTCTTGGTCGGCCTTATCGGCACCACTCATCACTTGAATGGATTTAATCCGCAGTGACGGCGTAATGCCAACATTTTGATTGGCAACAAAAATAACTTCAAGTTGATAACGATCAGAAGCACGTAGAATAACTTCACGTAAAATTTTAGGCAAAGCATCAGCATCTACCCACAATTTGAATGGCAGCACGTTGGCAAGAGCTCATGAAAGTAAAAAATATAGTGTAACAGATTACTGGAAAAGTAGAGTGAAGATCATCTGACTATTCACATCGACAGTTCTTGTAAGACATACTTAATCAGCATATTGATATTTCGAGCTAAAAAGTAAATTAATTGTAGAGAATTACAGATTCAGACTTGAAATATGACAGTTACCCTCGATTTAATAGAGTAAGTTCAATCTTTTTAGCATTACGCTTTATGAAAAATCAAAACAGTCCAGAAATCATTAAAATTCAAGATCAAAATTTCGGTAATCATGTCGAGCATTGGAACTTACTGACAGATACTCCCGAAACGGATGTTCCCAAATGGTTAGGATTGGCTCTTGATGCACCAGTAATGCCGATGGGTCTCTGTCAGGATGAACATGAAATGGATCAATCATTCTGGCTGATTCAAGGTCCGAGTGGCGAAGCTGTTTCGATTAATCAAATTATTGCGGTTGAAGATCAAAAACCCCGTGCATTAAAAACAGCATTTCCCAGTTTTGATAGCCCATATAAATATGATGCGCAAATCGAGCGAATTATTACCTGTGATTCTTCAACTCAGGCAGTATTACGTTTGAACTTAAATAAAAACACCATTATTTATGCATTTGATAATTTATTCAGTGTAAATAGCTGTCAATATGACAAAAATCAAACCTATCAAGTTCAATTTAATGCTTGGGCATATGAATTAGAAACGGTTTCGGCTGATGAGAAAATCATTGTTGATGATCCAGCTTCAATTAAACATCACCGCGCATTAAATGCAATTTTGACTGAACATAATGGAATTGCCCCAGACAATTTACAAGAATTGATTAATGACTGGCAACCAAAAACACCAGAAGATCAAGAACCTGTCACTGTCGACTTTTCTAAAATGGTGGCCTATTTATTTGGTGAAACATTAGGTCAAGAAGATGAAGCTTGGTTCCAAGGTAATATCGTAGGTAAAACTTCTATGCAGTTTATGCAGGAAGAATATACCCTTTATGATGTGACGCTGGTATTAGAAGATGATTTACCCGCAATCCTGATTCGTATTGCAACGAAGAATGAATTGTATAAAAACTTTAACATTGGCCAATATATTCGCGGTAACCTATGGATTCAGGCGAATATTTATGCTAAAACTGCACATAAGTGACAAAAAATCACATAAATGGCATTTTAGGCGTTCTAATGAAAATTATACCAGAACAAACGACCACCAGTCTGATTCACTCGAGTGATCAAGGTCTTAAACTTGATGTTGGTGCTTTTTGCTTTTTTTTACTTGGTATGTTTTTAGCAGCACTCATGTTTCATCAAATTGGCTTTTTTTAAATTTTTGACCACTACCCTATTCAAAAATAAAAGCCCTCAATGTTGAGGGCTTTTATTTTAGCTACGTATTATGGCTTAACCATGACGTTTTGCAAACTCACCCATAAAGTCTACAAGCGCTTGCACACCTGCTAATGGGACTGCATTGTAAATACTTGCACGCATACCACCAACTGAGCGGTGGCCTGCTAAGTTTAACAAATGATTTTGCTCTGCTTCTTTTAAGAAGGTCTTTTCCAGTGCTTCATCAACTAAAGTGAATGGTACGTTCATCATTGAACGGTTTGGAATGGCAATTGGATTGTTATAGAAATCACTTGAATCAATATAACCATAAAGCAGTTTTGCTTTCTCTTGATTCACTTTATAGATCGCATCTACCCCACCCTGCTCAAGCAACCACTCAAATACTAAACCAGATAAATACCACGCATAAGTCGCAGGAGTATTCACCATTGAACCATTCTTGGCTTGATCGGCATATTTTAAGATACTTGGAATCTCAGGTTTTGCTTGATCTAACAGGTCATCACGAATAATGACAATAGTTAAACCTGCTGGGCCAATATTCTTTTGCGCGCCCGCATAGATCAGACCAAACTTACTGACATCTAAAGGTGCAGACAAGATACTAGATGAATAATCACACACCAATGGTGCGTTTACATCTGGAATTCCCGCGAATTGTAGACCACCAATGGTTTCATTATCTGCATAATGTACATAGGCAGCGTCAGCCGAAAGATTCCAGCTGCTTTGTTCAGTAATGGCATGTTTACCATCAATTAAAGTTCCCGCTTCAACGATATTAATATCACCATAGCGTTTTGCTTCTTTGAGTGCTTTCTCAGACCAAATACCTGTATGGATATAATCTGCCTTATTATTTTTACCTAACAGATTCAAAGGTATCGCTGAGAATTGCAAGGATGCACCACCTTGTAAAAACAAGACCTTATAGTTCTCTGGAATATTCATGAGCTTACGTAAATCAGCTTCAGCTTTCTCTGCCACAGCAACATAGTCATTGCTACGATGACTCATTTCCATGATCGACAGACCCTTACCTTGCCAATCCAACAATTCTTGTTGAGCTTTTTCTAAAACAGCCGTAGGTAATGCAGCAGGACCAGCGCAGAAATTATAAGCACGCATGAGTTTTCCCTTGTTAAAGTGGAACAAATTGGAATGGGAATTTAACCATAGATTGGCGAAGCTTGCAGCAGCTTATCCAGTAAATATTTCAATTTGATTGAGAAAATAGTATTAATTTTTCTATCATGTCTTTGTCATTACATTTATTTTTAGTTGAATAACCAGCTCATATTTACTCGTTCAAAAAACCATAATTTCACCCGTTTTAATTAGATTAAAAACTCTACTTTTTACAAATTCACTACACCAAACCAAGCGATATAACTATTTAATTAAAAACATAATATTTTAATTTTATAAAAAGAATTTAGACTACCTCAGGATATTATTAAATTGCGACCTACCCCTATGTTGAAACGACATGATCGACCGAGTTTTAAGGTCCAACGGTTTCCCAGAAAGTTAAGCTTGAGTATAAGCCTGATCAGCTGTGCCCTATTTTCAACAGTATTATCTGCACAAACATTAAGTTATAGCGAAGCTGAACAATATGTTGTGGAAAATGCTTACGGGACGCAAGCACAGCAGGCCCTACAGCAAGCTTCACAACTTGAAATGGAAGCCGTCAAGCATTTAGGTTTACCGCGTATCGACTTAAATGCACGTGCTTACTCATTTCATAGCGAAACTAGCGTACCTTTAGAATCGAGTAAACGTCGGCTTGAAAACTCCCTCACGCGGGGCTTTGATGATAAATTGTCGCAATGGGGTAATGTGCTTCCACCAGAAGTGATTGATCAAGTCAGCCAAGGTTTTGATCAAACTGTCCAAGATGGCTTAAATCAGGTACCCAATAATCTGGATGTCACGGTGAAAGACCATGATGTGCGCACTTCAATTTCAATGGTGATGCCACTCTATACTGGCGGGAAAATTAGTAGTGCCAAACAGATTGCGACGATTCAAGCACAACGCTCAAATATCAGCGAAAAACAACAACAAGATTCACAACGCTTCGAGATGATTCAATCCTATTTTAATGTGCAATTACAACAACAGTTACTCAACGCTAGCCTGTTTAATTTGAATGCGATGCAAGAACACTATAACAATGCACTTAAATTAGAGAAGCAAGGCTTTATTAATAAAGGGCAACGCATGCAGTTTGAAGTGGCGCGGAATAATGCAGAACGCACCTATCAAAATGCGCAGTCGAATCTGCAAGCGAGCCAGTTTAGCCTAAAAAATCTATTACAGACTAAAGAAGGCCTAAACCTCACCACCCCACTATTTGTAAATAATGCACAAAATCATTCTTTGGATAAACTACTTGCAAATTATGATCAAAACTCCAGTTTGATTAAAAAGCTGCAAATGGATACCCAACTTGCCAATGAAAATGTCAAAGTTCAACAATCTGCGAAGAAACCAAGTGTTTTTGCCTTTGGTGAATATGGGTTAGACAATAAAGAGAATTGGATTGTCGGCGTGATGGCGAAATACAATTTATTCTCGGGTATTGATAACAACAAAAATATCCGTGCTGCCGAACTGAAAAAATATGCAGCAGAATTGATGACCGAACGTACCAAGCAAGAAGTCGAAAACGTGCTGTACAAATCATATAGCGAATTAAACGCGTCTCAGACTAGCCATCAACTATTAACGCAGAACACCAAAGCTGCTCAAGAAAACTTACGTATCCAACAGCTTTCATTTAAAGAAGGTATGGGCACGGCGACTCAAGTGATTGATGCACAAAATGCATTCAGTGCATTAAGAAGTGAGATGGCGATAAATTCATATAAATACATCTTATCTTTAGCCACCTTATTACAAAGCTATGGTTCGATTGATGAGTTCAAGCTTTATGTTAATCAACCACGTACAGACTATATCCGTTAATTGGAGAAATTTATGAGCCAAGATCAATCATCATCCAATTCAGAACGTGATACAGATCAAGTGGACAACAAAACTGAAACTCAAGTATCTGAATCACCTCAAGCACAAGTGAGCGCGACTGAGAATGTCGCACAGCCACAAGCTGAGACATCAAACTCAAATCAACAACAGCCTCCGACAGAACCACCAAAAAAAGGCAAGGCAAAAATCATCGGCCTGATTATTTTAATTTTGCTTTTAGGTCTGATTGCCTTTGGTTTATGGAAAGCCTATCAACCACAAGCCATTGAATTACAAGGTCGGGTTGAATCTGAAACTGTACATATCAGCACCAAAGTACCGAGCCGTATTGAGGAGTTCTATGTGTCTGAAGGTCAGGCCGTTAAAAAAGGTCAGGCCTTAGTTCGTTTTGTCAGCCCTGAATTAGAGGCTAAAAAAGAACAGGCACAAGCCGCATTACAAAGTGCGACCGCTTTTCATTCAACCGTGTATCGTGGCGCACAACAAGAAAATATCGATACGCTCTATGCCAACTGGCAAGCGATGAAAACCCAAGCTGAATTAGCAGCAACAACCTACAAGCGTGGTGAAACCTTATTTCAACAAGGCGTGATTTCTCGCCAACGTCGAGATGAAATGCTTGCAGCACAAACCTCTGCACGTGAAACAGCCGAGGCATCGTACCAACAATATGCGCGTGCCAAACGTGGCAGTACAGAACAGCAAAAATCAACGGCTGATGCACAGGTTGCTATGGCACAAGCAGCGGTGAAAGAAGCCAATGCCTTGACTGAGGAAACTAAACTGTATTCACCAACAGATGGTACTGTGTCTAAAACCTATGGCAAACCGACTGAACTGGTTGCGACAGCTGTGCCTGTGGTCAGTATTATCGAAGATCATGATTTGTGGGTCAGCTTAAATGTCCGCGAAGACATGTATAGCTCTGTTTATAAAATGAAAACGATTGAAGGCTTTATTCCTGCACTCAATCGTAAAGAAACGTTCAAAGTCAAAAATATTGATGCTGAAGGTGACTTTGCAACCATCAAAACTACACGCCAAACAGGCGGTTATGATATTCGCAGTTTCAAATTTCACCTTGTACCAGAACAAAGTATTCCAGATTTAAAAGTCGGTATGAGTGTGTTATTTAAAATTGAAGAGGCAAAATAAGCGATGTTTGCAGTGATGCTGCGGGAATTGCGCTATTTAAAACGCCATAAAGTTGATCTCTTTATGGCGGTCATTGCCCCTTTGCTAGTGATTCTGTTATTTGGCAGTATGTTTTCCGCTGGTAAAGCGGAACATTTACCTATTGTGGTGATTGATCAAGATCAAAGTGAAATGAGCCGTAAAGTGATTCATGCACTCAGCATCAATCACACCTTGAAAGTAAAAACCATTACTGCCAGCCAAGATGAAGCTGAACGACTCATCAATAAAACCGAAGCTTGGGGATTCGTGATGATCCCTGAGGGGGCTGAGCAACGCCTGGTCAAAGCGCAAGATGCTCAGATCAGCATTGCCTATAACCAATCCTTTTTTAGTATTGGTAATACCATTTCCTCTGCTATGTTGATCAGCACCTTGAATGGTATGGCGGATTATATGGGGCAAAGCTATTTAGCTAATACTATTCCCTATTTAGATATGCCCACACCGCATATCAAGATCTCAACTCTATATAACCCAAGCATGAGTTATGAACTGTTTCTGGAACCTTTTATGGTGCCAGCAGTCTTACATTTATTACTGTGCTGTTGCGTGGCTTTTGCTATCGGGCAGGAATTTAAACGCAAGACTGTCGGTGAATGGGTAAACTCAAAACAAATTATCTCTAGCCTACTTGGTAAAGTCCTGCTCTATGTCTTTATTTTTTGCGCTTGGACTTGGTGCTGGATGTTCTGGCTCGCACATATTCGTGGTTACTTTATCGCGGGTTCACTTACACTGATCCTTGTTGCACAGTTTTTGCTGTATTTTGCTTATGCCGTGATTAGCAGTACTGTGGTTTTGGCAACACAGAATTTACCTAAAACCTTTGGTTTTATCGCACTCTACGGTGGATCATCACCAAGCTTTTCTGGAATTACATTACCACTCAATAATGCACCCGCATTTACTCAATTTTGGTCGATGATTATTCCTTACACGCCTTACGCTAAATTGCAGACCGAGCAATGGATTATTGGCAGTGATATTTATGTTTCATTGGTTCCATTTGGTATATTACTGATCTTTGCAGGGTTATTCTTTGCGTTGAGCGTGCGTCTGTTAAAGAAAAATACTCAGGAGCTTTGTTCATGAAGTCATTTTTCAGTTATTACTTACAGACCTTTAAAAATATTTTTGCCAATAGCTCGGTGTTTACCACGCTCATTGCCGCAATCTTGCTCTATAGTTTTTTCTATCCAACTGCCTATAAAGCACAAACCGCTGAAGATATTCCGATTGTAATTGTGGATGAAGAACAGAGCATTTTGACCTCAAAAATCATTAGCCAAGCGTCTAATAGTCCGCATATCAAAATCATCACTGTGACAGATAACTTTCTTGAAGCACAGCGCATGGTGAAAAACCAGCAAGCTGAAGGTATTTTGTTATTACCAGAAAACCTGACCAATAGTTTAAAACGCGGTGAAATGGGCGGCATTGGCCTGTACTTGAGCACGGCTTATTTCATTCGAACCAAAGAAGTAGGTGTAGGTTTAGCAGGTTCTATTGAATATACGCTAAAAGAGCACTTAGAAAAGTTCGGCAATGCCTCTGCTTTTGAGCCTGAACTTTCGATCCACCAAATTCCATTGTTTAACACAATGTCTGGTTATGGCAGTTATATCTTCCCTGCTGTGGCCAGTTTAATTATTCACCAGACTATTCTGCTCGGTCTGGCGATGCTGATTGCCAGTTACCGTGAACAAGACTGGGTAGCAAAACCTGTAGAATTCTGGGCCACTTTTGCAGCCATCTTTACTACAGGTTGTTTAGGTTGCCTGTACTTATTTGGCTTTACCTTCTGGTTATATGAATATCCACATGGGGGCAATTTTTGGGGCATGCTGCTTGCTGTACCAATCTATGTCAGCTGTGTGATTGGTTTGGGTATGTTGGTCGGTTCACTGGTTGATATGCCAGAACGGGTTGGTCATTTAATTGTGGTGACCTCTGTCCCATTGTTCTTATTAACTGGTACCGCATGGCCACATGAAGCCATGCCGCATTGGATGCAATGGTTTGCATGGACACTGCCTTCAACCCATGGGGTACAACTCTTTGTACAACTTAATCAGATGGGTGTTCCCACCGCAATTGTGGTGCCAAAACTAATTTATCTTACGACAGTCGCTGCAATATTATTGGCAATTTCTTATTATCGTCTGGTTAAAAAATAGTATTTTTCGCTTTAAGTTGATATTAAGGATCTCTTGGCATATTGCTTCAATCGTAGACATTAAAAGGTAAGGCCAAATTGGGCTTACCTTTTAATCCATCTGAATTGAGGCATGGATATGGCCAAAGTATGCTATTGCGCTGATGACTTCGCAATGAATCCTGAGATTTCAGATGCGATTCTATTGCTCATCAAAACAGGTGCTTTACATGCAACTTCTTGCATGACACAAGCGGAGCATTGGCCTATTGCAGCACAACAGCTCAAGCCAATCTCCAATAATATTGATGTCGGCTTACACCTAAATTTCACCCATAGATTTAGCTCAGCAAGCACAATATTCTCATTGCCAATATTAATGCTTAAAGCATGGAGCCGACAGCTAGACAACAGACTTATTCAACAAAGTATTGAACAACAGTGGAATGCATTTGTTGAGGCCATGGGGAAACAACCTGACTTTATCGATGGACATCAACATATTCACCAATTTCCCATCATTCGGGATGTTTTGGTTACTTTCCTTAAACAACAAAATTTTCAAGGTTGGATTAGAAACCTACAACACTCAATCACAGCTCCGCACTATTTGATTAAAACTCGCTTACTGTCACGACTAGGGGCAGCTACGCTAGCCTCAATATGCCAGCAACAGAACATTCGGCAAAATCGATATTTTGCAGGGGTCTATAATTTTGAATCCAACAACTATGCCCTTTTAAATCAACAGTGGTTGCAGCAGGCTCAGGATAACTTACTGATCATGTGCCACCCTGCTACGCAAGTAATTGATCAACATGACCCCATTTCAGTTGCACGCGTTCAAGAATTCCATTATTTGAATTCAGCCCAATTTCATTCTGACTGTCAGCGCTATCACATCTCACTGAGCCCAATGGATACATTATTATGATAAACAGTCCATTTCTATCTTGCGTAGTCCCTGCCTACAATGAAGCAGAAAACCTTAAAAAGTTTATTCCAGCTTTAGCACAACAACTTGAACAACAAAATTTACGCTACGAGATCATTATTATTGATGACGGTAGTCAGGACGATAGCGTAGTCATTTTACAGCATATGCTTGAGGACTACCCGTTAAGAATAGTCACCCTCTCTCGTAATTTTGGTAAAGAAGCAGCCTTAAGTGCAGGTCTGGACTACGTTACAGGCGACGCGACCTTATTGATCGATGCCGATTTTCAGCATCCTTTAAATGCCATTCCAACCATGATTCAACTCTGGAAAGATGGCTATGACATGGTGTATGGCATTCGGGATCGAAGCACAGAATCATGGCTCAAAAAAGTCTTTACTCAAGGCTATTATCACGTTTTGAATTTAAGTTCTTCGGTCAACATCCCTGAAAATGCGGGTGATTTTCGCCTATTGGATGCAAAAGTCGTTGAAGCTGTAAGAAAACTTCCTGAAAAGAACCGTTATATGAAAGGGTTGTATGCATGGGTTGGTTTCAAGAGTATTGGGATCCACTTTACGGAGCAACAGCGTCAACATGGGCGATCAAGTTTTAATTTTAAAGCCTTGCTTCAACTGGCAATGTCAGGATTGACTGGCTTTTCCGATTTACCACTACGCTTATGTATTTATCTCGGTGCATTACTTGCACTATTTGCAATGAGTTACGGCGTCTGGATCATTATTGAAACGATGATTGAAGGTATCCGTGTACCTGGTTGGGCCACGTTGGCTGCTGGAATGACACTTTTAGGTGGTATCCAACTACTCTGTATTGGGATTTTAGGTGAATATATTGGGCGTATTTATGCGGAAGTTAAAAACCGTCCCAAATATATTGTTTCTGCCGAGTATTCACATAGCCATGCTAAACCTTTCGTACATGATAAGCAAAATAATGTAGTTTCTCTCTAATGCAAACTCATGTCCTACAATTTTTTCGTTTTGGTATTGTTGGTTTGATTGCAGCACTTTCACACTATTTTCTTGTGATATTGCTGATTCGGCCTCAATACCAAGTGTCACTAAAATATGCAAATCTGTTCGCCTTTCTCACGGCTTTCTGGATCAGCTACTTTGGTCATCGTATTTTTACTTTTCAAGCCATACACCTTAAGCATAGGGAAACACTGAAGAAGTTTATCGTCGTGGCTGGACTGGGATTCATGTTGAATGAATCTGTTTTATTAATCAGCCACCATTACCTTGATACCCCTATTTCCATACTGATTATTTTTAGTATTGGCATTACTTCAATTTTTACTTTTTTGCTCAACCGTTATTTTGCATTTCAATAATAAGGATTCAACATATGCAACAATGGCTACGATCATCTAAATTTTTACTTATCTTTTTACCCGTTTGGTTATTGATGAGCTCATGGATTCGTCCACTATCTGTACCAGATGAAGGACGATATGGGGATATTAGTCGCGCAATGCTTGAATCAGGAGACTGGCTGATTCCACGTATTAACGGCTTACCTTTTATGCACAAACCACCTTTATTACATTGGCTCTCTACCGCTTTTATGGAGATATTTGGCCTTCATCCTTGGGTATTACGCCTTATTCCTACTTTAGCTGGCAGTATAATGCTGATCAGTCTTTTTATCTTTTTAAAAAAGCATGTTTCGGAACATATTGCTCAGTTAACCATTATTATCTTAGCAACCAGTCTTTTGTTCTATGGCAGTAGTGAATATATCAACCATGATCTACTAGTCGCTTCATGGATAACCGTTTGTATTCTGAGTTTTGTTGACTTTAGCCTTTCAGGTAAAAAAACCGTTCTATTTTTAGGCTACTTTGCTGCTGCAGCAGGCTTTCTCAGTAAAGGTCTAATCGGTGTCTTGATCCCAGGACTAGTATTATTGCCTTGGCTACTCTACACGCGTCAATGGAAACAAATTCCAGCCTTACTCAACCCATTTGCAATTCTGTTCTTCCTTGCTCTGACAGCACCATGGGTTTATCTGGTTCAATTAAAATACCCGCAATTTTTACATTATTTCTTCATTGATCAACAATTTAGTCGTTTTAGTTCGAATGGATTTAATAATAAGCAACCTTGGTTTTTCTACTATCTCATTCTATTTGTAAGCTTTTTACCGTGGTTGTTTGTGAATCGTTTTAGATTCTCAAAACGTATTTTTCAAGCATCACTGCCTTCTTCTTTGCTCGCTCTCTGCCTCTGGTGGTTTATATCGGTGAGTATTTTCTTTTCCATCCCCCCTTCAAAATTAGCTGGTTATATCCTCCCTGCCGTACCACCTTTAGCCATTTTACTAGCTGTCACAGTACGCCCTATTCTAGATAATTTTGATAAGAGCAAACTTCAAATCTGGGGTCCTGCTACCTTTATCTTTATTTTAGGGCTTGGGATCATTTTAGTGCCACATTTCATAAAGAATAATCATGCTTTTTATACCAGTCACGCTATTCAAATTTACATGATTGGCACGACTCTATGCATTGTTCCTTTTAGCTTAATGCTGTTATTTAAACTGAAGAAAATAGATTATTTAACCGCAATTTTCTTAAGCTTAATTCTATTTTGTACGTCTATTTCAGCAGCAGTGCGCGTTCTAGACACTAAGAACAATGCTGCCCAAGTCGACTTTGCAAAATCGATGAATCCCAAATCAGATGTGGTCTTTTATTACAATTACTTCTACGACATTCCTTTTTTATTAGACTTAAAAAAACCAGTTTATATTGTCAATGATTGGGATAGTGTAAAAACAGATAACTCATCTTTAGAACTTAAAGATGGCTTGCTATTTGAACCTGAGCGTAAACAATATTTATGGAATAAGCAGCAGCTCCAAAACATGTTAAAACAGAACCAGCCAGTAGTTGTTGTGAGTAACCCTGGCGGCTACAAACCAGATCATCCCAACGTTAAAGTTCTGCATTACCGCAACTATGATGTATTTCTAATCAACCAAAATTTTTAAATAAAAAAGGAAGCTCATTAGCTTCCTTTTTTATGATCAGAATATTTACGCTTCTGGCGTATCATCTTTAGGTTCTACAGCCACTTCTTCAGAAGTTGCAACCTCACCAACCTCGGTAGTTTCTACTTCTTCTGTAGCATCTAACTCTTCGTCATCTTCTACAGCTTCAATCGAAACAACACCAACTAAGGTTTCAGCATCGCTCAAACGAATCAAACGAACACCTTGTGCATTACGACCGGTGGTTGCAACTTCAGCTGCACGGGTACGTACCAATGTACCGCCATCTGAAATCAGCATGAGTTCTTTGCTTTCATCAATAGATACTGCACCAACAAGCTCACCATTACGTTCGCTGGTCTTGATTGCAATTACACCCTTACCACCACGTTTCTTGGTCGGGAAGTCATCTACTGGCGTACGTTTACCATAACCGTTAGCACATGCACACAGCACTTCACCTGTTTCAGGTACAACCACAAGCGAAACAATGCGGCTAAGCACATTTGAATCTGACGAATCATCATTATCATCCGAATCATCATTTTCAACGTCTGCATCATCAGCTTCAATGGTATTGCTTGCAAAACTTACACGCATACCACGGACACCTTTCGCGGTACGTCCCATTGCACGAACATCAGTTTCAGCAAAACGAATTGCTTTACCTTCGTTCGAGAACAGCATGATTTGCTGTTGACCATCGGTAATTGCAACACCAATCAGAGTGTCTTCTTCATTCAATTCGATCGCACGTAAACCATTTGAACGCACGTTACTAAATTGCCCCAACTCAACACGTTTTACTGTGCCTGATGCTGTTGCCATGAAGACATAATGGTTTTCAGGGAATTCTGTCAAAGGCAAGATTGCAGTCACGGTTTCATTTGCATCCAATGGAAGCAAATTAATAATCGGACGACCTTTCGCACCACGAGACGCTTGAGGTACTTCGAATACTCTTAAGCGATACACTTTACCGACATTGGTAAAGCATAAAACCGTCGCATGGTTTGATGCCACAATTAAATGTTGGATGATGTCATCATCTTTCATTGAAGTTGCTGACTTACCACGACCACCACGACGCTGTGCTTGATAATCAGAAAGTGGTTGAGTTTTCGCATATCCCGTTTGAGAAACAGTCAATACAACCTGCTCTTCAGGGATCAAATCTTCACGGCAGAAATCAACACCAGACTCTACGATTTCTGTGCGACGTCCATCACCATATTGCTGCAAGATCAAAGCAAGTTCTTCGCGAATCACATTCATCAACAAATTGAAATCATTCAAAATTGCAGTTAATTCAGCAATTTGACCTAAGATTTCAGTATATTCAGCGTGTAACTTGTCTTGCTCTAAGCCGGTTAAACGGTGCAAACGTAATTCTAAGATTGCTGCAACTTGCGTAGGTGACAAGCGATAAATATCACCAACCAGTCCGAATGGACGTGCTGGATCTTCACCTTCAATCTCATCTGGGCGAACAGAAATCGCACCTGCTTTTTCAAGCAATGCAACCACACCACCACCAGCCCACTCGCCTGCTTGTAAACGCTCACGCGCTTCAGCTGGATTAGCAGAGCTTTTAATGGTTTCAATAATGGCATCGATATTTGCCAAAGCAACCGTTAAACCTTCTAAGATATGGCCACGCTCACGTGCTTTACGCAACTCGAACATGGTACGACGAGTCACCACTTCTTGGCGATGACGAATAAATGCCGCAATAATATCTTTCAGGTTCATCAACTTAGGCTGACCATTATCTAGGCAGACCATGTTGATACTGAACGAGTTTTGCAATTGGGTATGTAAAAATAAATTATTTACTGCAACTTCTGCATTTTCACCACGCTTCAAGTCGATCGCGATACGCATACCGTCTTTATCTGACTCATCACGTAGCTCAGAAATTCCTTCAAGTTTCTTTTCTTTCACTAATTCAGCAATACGCTCAATGGTTCTTGCTTTATTGACTTGATAAGGAATTTCAGTAAATACGATCGTGGTACGACCTGTTTTTTGGTCTTCTTCGAAGTGATATTTACCACGAATATGCAAACGGCCTTTACCAGTACGATAAGCATCAACAATACCTGACTTACCGTAAATAATACCGCCTGTAGGGAAATCTGGGCCCGTAATATGCTCCATCAAACCTTCGATAGAAATATTCGGGTTATTGGCATAAGCCAAACATGCATTCACGACTTCAGTCATGTTATGCGGCGCCATGTTGGTCGCCATACCTACCGCAATACCAGTCGTACCATTAATCAAAAGATTTGGAATACGTGTCGGCATCACTTGAGGAATACGTTCAGAACCGTCGTAGTTATCTTCCCAATCAACAGTATCTTTTTCTAAGTCTGCCAAAATTTCATGGGTTAACTTTTGCATACGGACTTCGGTATAACGCATTGCTGCTGCGCTATCACCATCGACTGAACCGAAGTTACCCTGACCATCAACCAACATATAACGTAAGCTGAAGTTCTGCGCCATACGAACGATTGTTTCGTATACTGCAATGTCACCATGAGGGTGATATTTACCGATCACATCCCCGACAACACGAGCAGACTTTTTGTACGCTTTGTTATAATCATTGCCCAATTCGTGCATCGCAAATAAGACACGACGATGAACAGGTTTTAGACCGTCTCTCACATCTGGCAATGCACGAGATACAATTACGCTCATCGCGTAATCTAAATATGAATGCTTGAGTTCGTCCTCAATGGCAATCGGTCTGATTTCCGATACGCTCATGCATACTCCTTGTTTACAGATAGAGAGTTCTACCTGTTTTTATGTCTTAAATATTGCAAAAATTTAGCTCAAGAGCTTGAACTAAAAATAAAAAATACAGCGAAAAATTATAGCATAAAGGACAAACCAACTGTGAGTTTAAACTTTGAAAAATAGCATTTTTTTACAATAAAAAGTATATATAAATTAACAACTTAAAATTATCAAATGCAAGAACGACAGATAAAAATCGATTCTTACCCATTTTGGGCAAAAGATCGTCAAACGATGAGATAAAAACAACGAATTTAATGGACTAATTTCAATTAGGCCCAAGCTCAAAAATTGAGCTGAGCCACATTAAATCACTCAAGAATAAGAACCTGACTTAGCTTCAATTGGAAGCGTTTCTGACTCGGTCTTCGACTTGATCATGTTGCATAAAATAAAAGGCCATAAAGAATAGGGCTAAAATAAAAGGCGTTTCATATAACTCTTCTACAATATCCAGACTTATTACATCAGCGAATAACCATGTATGAACGAAACGGTGATGCTCCATACTCTCAGCAAAGAATAAAGACAGAACAAGACTCCCTTCTTCTTCCCCATTAGAATCTAACATTCATTTGTCTGGACGATATTGTGTAGGAATCCACTGGTAACCCTTACTATTTTTTCCGATATGACCAATCCCAGGGAAAGCAACATGTGCAGCACCAATCCACCATTGATTTTGATAAGCTTGCTCGAAAATATTTTTACGAACCGCAATTGCATGTTGAGAATTGGTATCAGGTTTATAACTGGCTTCAGGATAAGGAAATTGCACAGCAGCGTAATGCACCACATCGCCCAAGCCCAGAAACTTTTGTCCATTCTGACCATCGACCAAATAAGATGAATGGCCTTCGGTATGACCATGTGTCGTAATTAATTCAACATTCGGAACCTTAAACGAATCTTTGGTGAAAGCAATCAACTGTCCAGCCTGCTGGTAAGGTTTTAATGCATCACGTGTCATTTTAAATAAAGGTTTAAAGAAATCAGTGGCTTTTGCTTCGTTCTCAGCCGATGTCCAATAGTCCACATCCTCTTTGGCCAGATAAACTTTGGCATTTGGATAAGCCATTGTTCCATCTAGCGTAATTCCACAAAGATGATCAGGATGGGCGTGGGTAATTAGAATGGTATCAATTTGCTCAGGTTGTAATCTCGCCTTTTTTAAATTTTCAGGGACATAGCCCAAGCTCGGGCCAAAACATTTTGCCGTGCCCGCATCAATTAAGATATTTTGTGTTGGTGTTTGTACGAGATAAGCAGAAAAATCGGTCACAATATGATTATGTTCATCGACAGGTACAAAATTCTCTTTGAATAGCTGATTGGCTTTCTCTGTTGAAATACCCAACAAATCACTGCGTGGTAATCCCAACTCCCCATCAAACAAAGCCGTAACTTTTAGATTACCGACAGGCTGTAAAAAATACCCATCAACCTGTTGTACCTGTGGATTAGATTCAGCATATGTCGTGCTGGTACTAAACAGTAACGCTATTAGGATATGCTTTAATAATTTCACACTCATCACCTTGATATTTGATTGATTTAAATCTAACTATTTTTAGTCACGAAAATCGCTCAATCATCTACGTGAATCGCTCAATTTAGATTATTACAAAGATAAAACAGCGGGATCCACTTCATAACGCTGCATAAACCGTTCACGAAACGTTGCAGTAGATTGATAACCAGATTTTGCTGCAATCGTTTTCATAGGCAATTTATTTGAGTACAACAACTCCAATGCATAAGCAAGCCTTGCCTGAGTAATGATTTCTCTCAAAGAAGTCTGTTCATGGCTCAGTTTACGGCGCAGTGTGGCACTACTTAGACCTAAACGCATTTCAATTTCACTGGATTGCCATTGATGCTGCGGGTCATCTATAACCCATTGGTAAATTTGCGTTGCCAGTTTCAGTGGGGGGAGAATAAGTACATCTGCACAATGCTGTTGGCATAACTGTACCAGTATCGCAGCAATAGATAAGCGCGCCTTAACCAAATCTTGTTGAAATAAAGCCGTTTGCCACTCAAGCAGAGACTCTGCAAAATCCGTGATTGAAAATCTTAAGATAGATTCTGTTTTATCCGTAATCGGCTTGGCCCAAATCATCTATGCAGCATGAATCACTTCTTCACACATCGGTACCAGAATTGTCAAATATTCGCCTGTCTCTGAATCTGGGATATTCACCGTATCTGCTACGGTATCTGGCTTAATAATAAAAAGATCGCCTGCGTTGAGCTCTATTTGCTTATTATAAGTATTCAAGCGTTGTTGCCCATGCAGAATAATCCCCATGTGCAGCTGATTCACTTTAATATTTGACAGTCCATGCTGGTTCTTGGCCCGAATACACAAATAATCCCGCGCCATATCTGCGTGTGCTAATTTAACCAGTGAACGATGTAAATAATCAGCCTGTATTGAAGCCGAAGAATTAATACTCATAACCATGAAAAATAAAAACGCCCTTGAGCTATGTATAGCACAAGGGCGTTTGTTTGAATAAGTATCAGGCTATAATATTACAGCTTGCTTACCAATTCAGGTACAACAGTGTTCAAATCACCCACTAACCAGTAGTCAGCAACACTGTTGATTGGCGCTTCTTCGTCTTTGTTGATTGCAACAATAACTTTAGAATCTTTCATACCTGCCAAGTGCTGAATCGCACCAGAGATACCAATCGCCATATAAAGATCTGGAGCAACGATTTTACCAGTTTGACCAACTTGGAAATCGTTCGGTACGAAGCCAGCATCTACCGCAGCACGTGAAGCACCTTGAGCAGCACCAAGCTTGTCTGCTAATGGGTCAAGTACTTTGTGATAGTTCTCACCAGAACCTACACCACGACCACCAGAAACAACGATACGTGCAGCAGTTAATTCTGGACGATCAAGTTTCACGATTTCTTCGTTTACAAATGTAGAAATACCAGCGTCTTTCGCTTCAGCAACAGCTTCAACCGCAGCAGAACCACCTTCAGCAGCAACTGCATCAAATGCTGTACCACGAACTGTACCAACGATGATTGCTTCGTCAGATTGAACTGTTGCAATCGCGTTACCCGCATAGATTGGGCGTTTGAAAGTATTTGCAGATTCAACAGCAATGATGTCTGAAATCATGCTTACGTCAAGAAGTGCAGCAACACGTGGAAGAATGTTCTTACCCGTCGTTGTAGAAGCAGCTAATACGTATTTGTATCCGCCTTTCGCGATGTCAGCAACTAAGCCAGCAACGTTTTCAGCCAATTGGTTTGCATAAGCAGCATTGTCAGCAAGTAATACTTTGCTCACACCGGCAACTTTAGCAGCAGCATCTGCAACTGCTTGAGCGCCAGAACCAGCAACTAATACAGTAATATCACCACCGATTTTTTGAGCTGCCGCAACAACGTTTAAAGTTGCACCGTTAAGTGTCTGATTGTTGTGATCAGCGATAACTAAAATACTCATGATTTTATCCTTCTGTATTAGATCACTTTCGCTTCGTTTTTCAATTTTTCAACAAGCTCGTCTACAGACTTCACTTGTACGCCAGCTTTACGTTCAGCAGGTGCTTCAACTTTAATTGTTTTAAGTTTAGTACCAGTTGCAACGCCATAATCAGCAGGAGATTTTGTATCAAGTGGCTTTTTACGTGCTTTCATGATGTTTGGAAGAGCAGCATAACGTGGCTCATTCAAACGTAAGTCAGTGGTGATGATTGCTGGAAGTGCAAGCTCAACAGTTTGCAAACCGCCGTCAACTTCACGAGTAACCTGAACTTTACCGCCATCTACTTTAACTTCAGATGCGAAAGTACCTTGACCTGCACCGAGTAAAGCACCGAGCATTTGACCTACTTGGTTAGAGTCATCATCAATTGCTTGTTTACCAAGAAGGATAAGTTCTGGTTTTTCAGCATCAACAACGCCTTTCAAGATTTTAGCAACTTCTAAAGCGCCAACTTCATCAGCAGTTTCAACTAAAATACCGCGGTCAGCACCTAAAGCCATTGCAGAACGAATTTGTTCTTGAGCGTCTTTAGAACCCACTGAAACAACAACGATTTCAGAAACTGTTCCTTTTTCTTTTAAGCGAACCGCTTCTTCCACTGCGATTTCACAGAATGGGTTGATTGACATCTTAACGTTGGTAAGGTCAACCCCACTATTGTCCGGCTTAACACGAACTTTTACGTTGGCATCAACCACACGTTTTACAGCGACAAGAGCCTTCATGTAATCCTCGGCTGTTCTAAGCAAGTAAATGTAATGAAGAGCATTCTAACTCTTCGATCGAAACTTTTTAGGTGCCCTATCTTGCAATGTATTTGGCATTTCGGTCAAGTCACAATTTCCGCTACGGCTATAAAAAAGATGAAACGCTCAGTTCACATATTGAAAATAGTTATTCATTTTACAAATTTAGTTAACAAGAAGGATGAATATTAAACTTTGATTTTTTTAATATTTTATAAAATTCAATGATCTAAAACAGGCTTTTTCAATCTTTCGCGCATGTTCTGTAACGGATCATTTCTCGTAAAAATTGACAGCTTTATGGTTTTGCAAAAATGTGGCAATTAAGTAAGAACAACAATTCGACAGATGTCGTTAATAAAGCGGAAAAGTAGTCGACTATTAAACGCTCAAATTTGCAACATAATATATCAAAATTTAGCTTTTTTGCGCTCTTGGGTGGGTTTGATCATACACTTTGGCCAATTGTTCAAAGTCCACATGGGTATAAATCTGGGTAGTCGACAAATTACTGTGCCCAAGCATCTCTTGTACAGAACGTAAATCACCGCTGGCTGATAGCATATGACTGGCAAAACAATGCCTTAATAGATGAGGATGTAAATCGACATTCACACCTGGACGTTGTGCTTGCAGTTTGACCCGATTTTCAATTTGACGCGGCGTTAAAGCATTACCACGCTGCGAGATAAAAACAGCTGAATCAGCATTAAAACCACCTTGCCAAATTCGATAGATTTTTAGCCATTCAACCAAGCTGTCTTTGGCTTTAGTACCAAATGGAACGATCCGAGTTTTATTGCCTTTACCTGTAATACGTAACAGCTGTCGATTAAAATCAATATCTTTAACTGTTAAACCTTGTAGTTCAGCTAAACGCAAACCACTTGAATATAATAGTTCAAGTATGGTTTTATCACGTAACCATAACTGTTGTTCGATCGGCTTTTCTGGTGCTGCTTGATCTAAAATTTGATGTACAGTCTCAATATCAATCATGCCCGGCAAAGGTCGTGGTTGACGCTTTAATTTAAAATCTTCGGATGGATTTTGTTCCAAATATTGACCTTGTTTCGCCCACTTCATAAATTGGCGAATTGAAGTCAAATGACGCTGCAAGCTACTACTACTCAGTTGATCTCGTTCAACCCGATTAGCCAGATACTCTCTCAAATCCGATGCTTCAATATCTTGCAGTTGTAATTGCTTATATTCACAGAACTTAAAAAAATCCGCTAAATCGCGTTGATAAGCAGCAATGGTATGTTCAGATTGATTTTGAATCGTTCGTTCTTTTAACCACATGGATAACAGTTTTTCAGGGCTTTCCAAATTGCTCTCCAGTGTTATGCCTATAGCTACTGCTACAGTCTAGCAAATTTTACTGCGATTTATCGTTAAACCAATATCGAAGTATTGATGCCTGTGTAATACAATAAATTTCAAGTTTTAAGTAGCGCCATCATCATGACAACAATGCTTATTCCCTATCTTGTTGCAATTACCCTGCTTACACTGACGCCAGGTTTAGATACAACACTGATTATCCGTACCGCAACACTTGAAGGTAAAGCCAAAGCTTTTCAAGCGGCTTTGGGTATTAATCTAGGTTGTATTGTGTGGGGAATCATCGTGGCTTGTGGCTTAGGTGCCTTATTGATGACCTCAGATATTGCCTTTAACCTTTTAAAATGGATGGGTGCAATTTATTTAGCATGGTTAGGCTTAAATCTTATTTTAAAACCTCGCAACCAACTCGCGGGTTTAAATGACGCTACAACGACTCAAAACTGGTTTATTAAAGGCTTCTGGGGCAATTTGCTCAATCCCAAAGTTGGTATTTTTTATATTTCCTTCTTACCTCAATTTATCCCGCAGTCCTCATCTCCAGTCATCTGGACTATGGGACTGGTGATGATTCATGTCATGATTGGATTTATTTGGTCAATCTTCTTGATCTCAACGATGCAGTCCATTTCAGCTTATTTAAAGCAACCTAAATTCATTCTCTATATGGATCGTATTACAGGGAGTATTTTCATTTTATTTGCACTCAAACTCGCATTCAGCAAACGATAAGCAATAAAAAGCGCGTTGATTAAAACGCGCTTTTTTTTAAATCTTAGATCATCAGCCTTGAAAGTATCTAAGATCCAAACGAGCATCATAAACATGCGTGGTTGGACCTGTCATCCAGACCACATCCCCTTCACGCCAAGCGATATGTAACTTACCACCTGCAAGCTGAACTTCAACTTCATTCGCCAGCAAACCACGGCGCATACCACTGACTGCTGCTGCGCAAGCACCTGTACCACAGGCCAAAGTTTCACCTACACCACGCTCAAATACACGTAGACGAATATGCTTTTCATCCAGAATTTGCATAAATCCAGCATTCACACGTGCAGGAAAACGCGCATGTGATTCCACTTGTGGACCAATACGCTCAACATCAGCGGTTAGCACATCTGGTACGATGGTCACAGCATGCGGATTACCCATATTCACAACATCAATGTTAATGCTTTGACTATCAGCAAGTTCCAGTTTATATAAACCTTCAATATCTTCATGCTCTTGCGTAACAAACGGAATTTCTTCTGGAAGAAATTTCGGTGGCCCCATGTTGACGCGCACCCAACCATTTGCACCCAATTCAGGTTCAACAATACCTGCTTTGGTTTGCACACGAATTTTGGTTTTAGTCGTCAATTGACGCTCATGTACAAAGCGAGCAAAACAACGCACCCCATTACCGCATTGTTCGACTTCAGAACCATCAGCATTAAAGATTCGATATTTGAAATCGACATCTGGCAAATCAGGTGGCTCAACAATCAATAGTTGATCAAAACCCACACCGAAATGACGATCAGCTAAACGCTGAATCGTGACTGTATCTAAATAAGCTCGTTGGGTAACAAGGTCAACAACCATAAAATCATTGCCCAACCCATGCATTTTGGTAAATTCTAAATACATCTCAATTTACTCCTCAGGCAACAAACGCTCTTTTTCCCAAAGGGATTCTATGGTTTCGCGCTCACGAATTAAATAGGCTTGATCACCACTGACCATAACTTCAGCAGCACGACCACGCGTATTATAATTAGAACTCATCACAAAACCGTATGCGCCTGCACCCAACACAGCCAATACATCATTTTCCTGCAGCGCCAACTCACGTTCTTTACCCAAGAAATCACCAGTTTCGCAAATGGCACCGACTAAATCCCAAGTTTTAACTTCAACGTCAGTATTTGGATTAACCGACTGAATATCCATCCAAGCTTCATATAAAGCTGGGCGGATTAAATCATTCATGGCTGCATCAATAATGGCGAAGTTACGATGATTAGTCGGTTTGAGTAAATCCACCTTGGTTAATAATGCGCCTGCATTGGCAGAAATACTACGCCCCGGCTCCATATATACTTTGAGACCCAATTTTTCTAAAGCTGGACGCATTGAATTGGCATACTCTCCAACACTTGGCGGCGTTTCATCTTTATAACGCACACCTAAACCGCCGCCAATATCAATATGTTTGAGGTTGATACCCAAGCTTTTCAATTGCTCAATCATTAAAATCACACGATCAAGTGCATCCACAAAAGGCTTGGTCTCGGTCAATTGCGAACCAATATGACAATCAATCCCAACAATCTCAAGATTTGGTAATGAAGCAGCATATTGATAAGTTTCATCAACAGTATCACTTGGAATACCAAACTTGTTTTCTTTCAAACCCGTTGAGATATAAGGATGAGTTTTGGCATCTACATCTGGATTTACACGTAACGAAATCGGTGCCTTTTTGCCAAGTTTTGCTGCAACTTTTTGAATGCGATCCAGCTCAGCATGCGATTCGACATTAAAGCAAGCAATCCCGACATTTAAGGCTTTTTCGATATCTGCTTCAGATTTACCTAAACCAGAAAATACAATTTTCGAAGGCTCACCGCCTGCCGCCAGTACACGTGCCAATTCGCCACCTGTCACGATGTCAAAACCTGCACCTACTTTTGCCAATACATTCAACACAGCCAAGTTTGAGTTTGACTTCACTGCAAAACAGATTTGATGATCGATAAAATCAAAAGCACGGTGCATATCCAAGTAATGCTTTTCAAAAGTTGCTTTTGAATAAACATACAAAGGCGTGCCGTATTGCTGTGCGAGCTGATCCAGTGAACATTGCTCAGCATGCAATACTCCATTAATGCGAGTGAAACTCATGAAGATGTCCTTATTTACAAACTTAAGGTGAGATGGTCTGTGATTGAGTCATTGAAGACGTCGCTTGGCTTTCCATTTTTACATCGTCTGCTTTGCTTGCTGACGATGCTTTCGCCTGAGATGCTTCATTTTTATAAAGCAGATATTTTGCACGATTGTCGTAGTTTGGATCAGATAGCAATTGCAATGCACCTGACTGACCACATGCAGTTAAAACGACACTGCTGAGCAATAAACTGATTGAACAAATGACTTTAAGCATCTGAGCACCTAACTTTTACAATTCGGAGCAGTATAGCGTGATCATCAGATTGGCTAAAGTCTAAACTTCAATGAATAAAACAATAACCATAAAAAAACGCCGACTTTAAAGTCGACGTTTTCATCATCATTGAGCTAAAAGCTTACTTTTTCTTATAAAAGAAATAACCAATGGCCAAAATAATGAACCAGATTGGGCTGACTTTTAATGATTCTAAAGTCGTTTCATCCAACGCTAGGAAGTAAATTGTTGCAAGGAAAAATAAAATCACAACCCAACATGTAAACACGCCACCAGGCAATTTAAATGTAGATTGTGCATGCAGTTCAGGACGATTTTTGCGGTAGTTAATATAACTCCACATGATAATGATCCATACACAGATGAACAGAATCGTTGATAAAGTCGTCGCTAAAGTAAATGCTGTAACTTCGTCATTAGTACCCGTTTGTAATTTATAAACGAACTGTACGAATGCACCGATAAAGATACAGATTGACGAGAAGATTAAAGCTTTTGCAGGTACTGCAGATTTAGACAGTTTTCCGAATAGTTTAGGTGCTTGATTATCTCCAGATAAACCAAACAACATACGACTGGTCGAGAACACACCACTGTTCATTGATGACATCACTGACGATAACACCACCAGGTTCATAATGATCGCAGCAGATGCAATCCCCGCTTGCGAGAAGATATTTACGAATGGACTGACTTTAGGATTAATTTGATCCCAAGGTGTCACACACATCACCACGAACAATGCCAATACATAGAAAATAATGATACGAATTGGAATCGAGTTAATCGCTTTTGGTAAATTGCGTTTTGGATCTTGTGTTTCAGCAGCAGTTGTACCCACCAACTCCACACCGACGAAAGCGAAAATTGCAATCTGGAAACCCGCCAAGAAACCATCTAAGCCTTTAGGGAACATGCCACCATGTGTCCATAAGTTAGACACACTTGCTACAGTACCAGAAGCATTGGTAAATCCAGTAAAGATCATCCACAAACCAACAGCAATCAAGACAATGATCGCTGTGATTTTCACCATCGCAAACCAGAACTCCATTTCACCAAACAGCTTTACGGTGACCAAATTCAAGCCAAGTACGAATAGAATGGCGACGGTACTAATCAGCAGGCCACCAGCAGCACTGAAGGATTCACCACCATTGAAGAATTCAAGATAATAAATAATGGCTGATAAATCTGCGATACCAATCGTGACCCAACAGAGCCAGTAAGTCCAACCTACAAAATAGCCAGCCCAAGGGCCAATTAAATCCGTCGATAAATCAATAAAAGATTTATAGTTTAAATTTGATAGTAAGAGTTCTCCTAATGCACGCATTACGAAGAACACCATCAAACCAATGGTCATGTAAATAAATAGAATTGATGGTCCAGCTAAACTAATGGTTTTACCAGATCCCATGAACAACCCTGTTCCAATGGCACCGCCAATCGCAATCAACTGCAGATGTCGATTAGATAGACTACGGTGAAGTCCGCTTTGTTCAGCAGCCTCACTCAGATTTTGATTCGACATTTTACAAAAACTCTCCAGTGTTTTAGTTCATTAGCTGAAACAACGCCGAACAACGATTCGTACCATTTTTAGTATCTTTTCTCGTTATTCATGAGTTGGCTTGCTTTAGCTAAGAAATGTTTTACCTGTATTTTTTTCAAGTGAAATACAATCGAATTCGATCATACGCACAAGGTTAAAACAATACAATGAACTTATGAGGGCAACTCATCAGTCATAAAAAGGCACTTCAAAATTAAAGAGTGGCAATTTAAGCCACTCTTTTTCTACTTGAGAAAATATTGATTTATAATTCAATCATTAGAAGTTTACTTCTGTTTATTTTTGAGACGCTCCTCCCAAAAAGTTGCATTACGGATACCCAATTTAATTGGATCAAATGTAAACTCCTTAACTCCTGCTTTTTGTTGTTCTTCATAGTCACGTAAAGCTTTAATGGTCGGTTTCCAAATAAAATAAGTGACGATAATGCCAATAATATTGATCCATGCCATTAAGCCAACGCCAATATCACCAATCCCCCAAATGTAACCTGTTGCGCTTACAACACCATAAGCCACAGAAATCATAATAAAACATTTGGTGATGAACAGCAGTGATGGCGCTTTGGTGATATAACTCAGATAGGTAATATTGGTTTCCGCAATATAGTAATAGGCGACGATCGTCGTAAAGGCGAAGAAGAATACAGCCAATGCAACAAAGATTTGACCAAAGCCACCAAATACGGTGCTCACTGCCATTTGTGTAAATGCAGGTGAACCAATTTCAGTAGTGGCCGCAACATTTTGTACAATAAACTGCCCTGCTTCTAAAGTACCTTGTACGTTATACATACCAGTGATTAAAATCATAAAGGCTGTAGCAGAACATACAAATAATGTGTCGACATAAATCGAGAAGGCTTGGACAAAACCTTGTTGTGCTGGATGTTGAACCTCAGCCGCTGCTGCTGCATGTGGCCCCGTACCTTGTCCCGCTTCATTGGAATAAACACCACGTTTTACCCCCCAACCAATTGCAGCACCTAAGCCTGCCATTGGAGAAAAGGCATCTTCAAAAATGAGTTTGATTACTCCAGGTAATTCTTGAATGTTCATCCCAACAATAATGACAGCCATCAGAATATAACCTAATGCCATAAATGGCACGACCAACTCTGCAAAACGCGCAATACGTTTGATTCCACCAAAAATAATGATAGCCAATAAGGTTACAATCACAACAAGCGCTAATAATTTATACGCACCCACATTACCAAACACGATAGCGCCTTCACCCGTAATTTGGGTAAATGCATTACCAACGGCATTGGCTTGAATACCTGGTAAAAATAAACCACAAGAAATAATCGCAGCAATGGCAAATAGAATTCCTAACCAACGTTGCCCTAGTCCACGATCGAAATAGAAAGCAGGACCACCACGATATTCACCTTGATACTCCACTTTATAGATTTGACCAAGTGTTGATTCAACATAAGCAGTACTTGCACCAAGAAATGCAACCAGCCACATCCAAAACACAGCACCTGGGCCACCGAAACCAATTGCTGCCGCAACACCTGCAATATTACCAACACCAACACGTCCAGATAAGGAGACCGATAGCGCTTGGAATGATGAAATCCCTTGTGCTGAAGATGAACCATTAATCAATAGCTTCGCCATTTCCTTAATTTGGCGAACCTGTACAAACCGAGTTAAAATAGAAAAAAATAAACCTGCACCGAGGCATAAATAGATCAGCGCTGGACTCCAGATAATCCCATTGACCCAATTTACAATTTCTGCTGCACTCATAGACATCAACCTTTATTATATATTTTGAAAAGATAGTCACTGCTAAATTTTCATTCGTCTGAGCATGAGCAATATCTATGCCATTCGATCAAAATCTTATGACAATAAATAAGTGAACACACCAACACCATCCATGGAAAAAGTGAATTGAACAAAAAAATGAATGCTAAAAACACACTGTCTATAAGTTGTATATCATGTTATTTTCCTGAGCACTTCCCTTTAACCAACCAGTGACGAAACCGTACTGTCTTCTTGTTTTATCCTTATAAAGAACGATCAGCGTTGTTAGAAATTTTCGTCCTGACTCTTTTTTATCTAATTTTAAGAAAGTTTTCAATTTTATCTTATGGCAAAAATCAAATCCGTTTACAGATGTGAACAATGTGGAGCAGATCATCCCAAATGGGCTGGGCAATGTTCTGAATGCGGCGAATGGAATAGTTTACTAGAAGTCCGTGTCGAACCAGTGGTGACCCATCGTGGTCAACCTAAAATGGGTGGCGGTTATGCAGGTCAAGTCGCAAATATCACCACACTCAATCAAATCTCGGTCTCAAATGAAACCCGTCTGCACACGGGGATTAGTGAGTTTGATCGTGTCTTGGGTGGCGGCTTGGTGACAGGCTCTGTAGTACTGATTGGTGGTGATCCTGGTATTGGTAAATCGACTATCCTGCTACAAACTGCAACGCACATGGCCAGTAAAAAAAGCTCAGCACTTTATGTGACGGGTGAGGAGTCACTTTCACAGGTTGCCTTACGGGCTCAACGTTTAGATCTTCCCACAGATTCACTTAAAGTCATGGCAGAAACCTGTGTCGAGCGTATTTGCGAAGTGCTCGCCCAAGAACGTCCTGCTGTTGCAATTTTGGACTCAATTCAAACCTTATATACTGAAACACTGCAATCAGCACCTGGCGGTGTCTCACAAATCCGTGAATCTGCTGCCCTGCTGACTCGGTTTGCCAAAAATAGCGGCACTGCTTTATTCCTTGTGGGTCATGTTACCAAAGAAGGTGCGCTGGCAGGTCCTCGTGTTTTAGAACATATGGTCGATTGTGTACTTTACTTTGAAGGACAATCCGACTCTCGTTATCGCATGATACGTGCGGTAAAGAACCGTTTTGGTGCAGTAAATGAACTCGGAGTATTTGCGATGACCGATAAAGGTCTACGCGAGGTTGCCAATCCATCAGCGATTTTCTTGAGTCGCTATGATGAAGCCATTCCGGGTTCTATTGTGATGATTAGTCGCGAAGGAACTCGCCCCCTACTGGTCGAAGTACAGGCACTGGTTGATGATGCACATGGACAACCCCGTCGAGTCGCATTGGGCTTGGAGCAAAACCGGTTAAATATGTTGCTTGCAGTAATGCACCGACATGGTGGTGTACAGACCTCAGGGCAAGATGTCTATGTGAATGTGGTCGGTGGTTTGAAAATTACTGAAACAGGTTCTGACCTAGCCGTTTTACTTGCTTGTGCATCCAGTTTGAGAGGTAAAGCCTTGCCGCAACAGTTAGCGGTTTTCGGTGAAGTTGGACTCTCTGGTGAAATTCGCCCTGTACCCAATGGTCAAGAACGCCTGAAAGAAGCAGCAAAACATGGTTTTAAATATGTGATCTTACCAAGAGGTAATGCACCGCAAAAATCCATTGAAGGCGTACAAATCATTGCGGTTGCCCGTTTACATGAAGCATTGACAGAAGCCATGCAGTTGAGTGATGAGTTGCTCTGATGCATTGACATAAAAAAACATACTTTTCTAGTTGAAATTACATCGAAATACCTGCATAAATACATTTACAAACTGAATTTAAATAGGAATTTTCGATGCAAGTACATCAGCGTGGCTTGATGGCAGCTCTTTTAATGGCAACTTTGGTTGCTGCACCGCTTGCGGAAGCAAAACGTGCAGGTGGCGGTAAAAGCCACGGCATGAGCAGATCTAGTTCATCTAGCCAATCTTATCAGCCATCTCGTCAAGCAACTCCAGCACCTCAACAACAAACTGCACCACAGAGATCTGGTCCAGGCGTAGGTACGATGGTTGCTGCGGGTGTAGCTGGTGCTGCAGTAGGTGCTGTTGCTGCCAATGCATTAGCAGATGACAAGCAACACAATCCAACAGCAACTGAGCAACAAGCTAATGCTCAAGCGCAGCAACAGGAAGAAAAAGGTGGCATTCCTAGCTGGCTTTGGGTTCTTCTTGCTGCAGCGATCGCCTTCTTTGTTTTCCGCAAATTAGGCGCAAAAAAAAATTAGCAACCAATAATCCATATGCACCGAACAATGGTGGTCAAAATAACTTTGGTCGTCAAACTCCACCTCAGCCTACGGCACGTCAAACAGCAACTGACAACACCAATATCTTTGGTCAGTCTGTAGGTGGCGGTACTGCTGCTCCGCAAGCGCCATTTGGTGCTGCATCTATGAGTAGCGGCAACCAATTACCAGATGGTACTGAACCTGCTGCATTCTTACGTATTGCGCGTCAACGTTTTAACCATATCCAATCGGTAAACAGTGCGAGTAATGTAGAGGAAATTCGTCGTTATTTAACACCTGAGCTTTATAGCTCAATGTATAGCGACATTATGGCGAACCAAGACCAAGACGTTGCTGAATTTAGCAACCTCAATGCAATGGTTGTGGAAAGCTCTACTGAAAATGGTCAATACGTCGTAAGCGTACGCTTTACAGGTACTGTGAGTGAAGACTTAAACAGCTTGCCTCAACCATTTGCTGAAATCTGGCATTTTGTGAAGCCTGCTGGCTCACAACAAGATTGGGTTGTTGCGGGTATTCAACAAGCTTAACTGCTTTGATTGAACAAAAAGAGCTGTTTCGACAGCTCTTTTTTTATGGGTCAGCTTTTAGCAACACTAAAAAAAGCCACTCTCTATATCGGAGAATGGCGGAGTGTAAATAGAACAACGCTTGATACTTATTATAATAATGAAACAACACAACCTAGCACGATCTGTCTATTGATACTAACGGATAAGCTCATGGAAAAACTATTCCTCATTTGGGGAATAAAGCTATTTTATTGAGACTATTTTAACAACTTTCAGCTTCCCCTTTGTCGTGAATATCACACCCTCCTATACGCTTTCAGGAACCACTATCTGCACGTTAAGGTTAGCTCAATGCATTTCCCCTACAACATAAAACAACAAGCCTACGCGTGAAATCAGCCCCGATTCATCACGGCATATAAACCGACTCACATAAAAAAAGGCTTTGCCGAAGCAAAGCCTTTAAATCTGATCTTTTAAGTATTCAGGATCATGAAACAAACTGTAAGAACAACCAATATAGACCACCAGATAAGGTAATCGTTGCTGGTAAAGTAAAGATCCAAGCAGACAGAATTGTTCTAACCGTTGCGAAGTTTAGACCTGACTTATTGGCAACCATAGTACCTGCAACCGCACTGTTTAATACGTGTGTAGTTGATACTGGCATACCAAGACCATCCGCTGCTGCAATAGTACTCATCGCTACAAGCTCAGCAGACATGCCCTGACCATAAGTCATGTGGTTCTTACCAATACGCTCACCGACAGTCACAACAATACGCTTCCAGCCCACCATGGTACCTAGACCAAGCGCAAGAGCAACCGCAACTTTCACCCAGTTTGGAATGTATTGAAGGAATGAATCCAAGCTACTACGGTATTCTTTCACAACTTTAGCTTGGTCTTTATCCATTTCTGGCAAAGCTTCAGCTTTATCTAAACGCTTAAACGTTGTAGTACTTAAATACATGTCATTGCGGATTTCACTAACAGCAGCCTCAGGAATCGCCTTAAGATCGCCATAGCCAGCAACACGTGTACCCAAGTGCTCTGTCATACTTGCGAGCGCAGGTACAACTTCAGCCGTTTGTTCTTTGGTTTGGATATATTTAGTTAATACTTCACGCGCTTTCTCATCTGTCAGCTCGTTTTGATTAACGTTTAAAACAGTTGCTGTTTTTGAAGAAAGCTGTTCAAAAGACTGTAAATGCTGTGCATCCAAGTTTTTATTTAATGAATAAGCCAATGGAACCAAGCCAATTAGGATCAACATGATCAGGCCCATGCCTTTTTGACCATCGTTTGAACCGTGCGCAAAGCTCACACCCGTACAAGTAAAAATTAGAATTGCACGGATCACCGGTGGTGGCGGCTTATTGCCTTCTGGTGGCTGAAACAGCTCCATTTGGCGTTTAAATACTTTCTTCACCAACAAGAATAGGATTGCTGCAAATGCAAAACCAATCAATGGAGAGAATAATAGTGCCTTACCTACTTTAATCACCTGATCCATATCAATACCACTACTGGTCGCACCAGCTGAAGCATTTAAGATATGGTTCATGATGCCCACACCCAAAATCGATCCGATTAAGGTATGTGAACTTGATGCAGGAATCCCCAAGAACCACGTTCCTAAATTCCATAGGATTGCCGCGATTAACAATGCAAAAACCATCGCAAAGCCAGCTCCACTGCCGACATTCATGATCATTTCTACAGGGAGTAATGCAATAATACCGTATGCAACCGCACCACTCGCCACCATAACCCCAAGGAAGTTACAGAAGCCAGCCCACATCACTGCTGCTGGAGCAGGCAATGCATTGGTATAAATAACCGTCGCTACAGCGTTTGCCGTATCGTGAAAACCATTTACAAATTCAAAGCCTAAAGCAATGAAAAGTGCCGTCGATAAAAGAATAACTGAATATAAACTTAAAGGCGGTACATGTGCCAAGTCAGCACTAAGCTGAAAACCGATATAAATCAGTGTTGCAACAATAATTGTCAAAAACACCGGCATAAAGAATTTCGGTGTTGGTACATGTACATTCGTCGATTTTGCCTGAGAGCTGGCAAGCGGTGAATCCGAAACAGGAGGAAGATTAGAATTCATGTAGACGGTTAGAGGATAATAAAATCCCCTGTATTGTTTAATTAAATTATGACAATTATATGACAAAGGACTGTCACATAAAGCCAAAATTTCATGTTTTCATCACATTTTTTTGTATTTCTCAGTAATAAATCCACCTTATTTTTTATTTTAATCAATAAAAAACAATGCATTATAAAACCAAAAACAGCGATAGAACTGTTTGTCTGATTTTGCAACAAACGCTACGAAATATGACATTCAACTGTCACATTTCGAACTGGATGTTTTCTTTTTAAGCATTATTCAATTCAATTGTGACAACTTCATGAACATTTTATGACATTTTCTAAGTGACCCGATGAATCACTGTTCAAGCTTGCTGAAAATACGCGCTTTGACGTAGCTTCTGTTACAATGCCCCTGCTTTTTATCTTGATCATCGACTGGGGTTTCTGAATGTCCACGCTTACCACCCTACAATCACTTCTTGCCCAACGCATCCTGATTATTGATGGTGCAATGGGAACCATGATTCAACGCCATAAACTAGAAGAAGAAGATTATCGTGGTGAACGTTTTGCAGATTGGGCATCAGACCTTAAAGGCAATAACGATTTATTGGTTCTAACCCAACCTCAGATTATTCAAGGCATCCATGAAGCTTACTTGGATGCAGGTGCTGACATTATTGAAACCAACAGCTTTAACGGCACTCGTGTTTCAATGTCGGATTATCACATGGAAGATCTTGTTCCTGAGATCAACCGTGAAGCAGCACGATTAGCAAAAGCAGCATGTGAAAAATATTCAACCCCAGAGAAACCACGTTTTGTTGCAGGTGTCCTTGGCCCAACCTCACGTACCTGTTCGATTTCACCGAATGTTAACGACCCTGCATTCCGTAATATTACCTTTGATGAACTCAAAGAAAACTATATTGAAGCTGCCCACGCCTTGATTGAAGGTGGTGCTGACATCCTCTTGATCGAAACTGTGTTTGATACCTTGAACTGTAAAGCCGCGATCTTTGCAGTCAAAGAAGTATTCAAACAAATCGGTCATGAACTGCCGTTGATGATTTCAGGCACCATTACCGATGCATCAGGCCGTACCTTAACGGGCCAGACCGCAGAAGCGTTCTGGAACTCAGTACGTCACGGTGATTTACTTTCAATTGGTTTTAACTGTGCTTTGGGTGCAGACGCGATGCGTCCACACGTAAAAACCATTGCTGATGTTGCTGATACTTTTGTCTCTGCGCATCCAAACGCTGGTTTGCCGAATGCCTTCGGTGAGTATGATGAAACTCCAGAACAAACCGCAGCATTCATCAAAGAATTTGCTGAAAGTGGTTTAATCAATATCACAGGTGGTTGCTGTGGTACCACACCAGATCATATTCGCGCCATCTATAATGCAGTCAAAGATATTCAGCCACGTCAAATTCCTGAAACCAAGCCTGCCTGCCGTTTAAGTGGTTTAGAACCATTTAACATTGATGAAAATTCTCTGTTCGTTAACGTCGGTGAACGTACCAACGTCACGGGTTCAAAAAAATTCCTGCGTCTTATCCGTGAAGAAAAGTTTGCCGAAGCTTTGGAAGTAGCTCAGCAACAAGTTGAAGCCGGTGCACAGATCATCGACATCAACATGGATGAAGGCATGCTCGATTCGCAAAATGCGATGGTACATTTCCTCAATCTGGTTGCTTCTGAGCCGGATATCTCTCGTGTGCCAATCATGATTGACTCATCAAAATGGGAAATCATTGAAGCAGGTTTAAAATGTGTGCAAGGTAAACCTGTTGTTAACTCAATTTCATTGAAAGAAGGTTATGACGAGTTTGTCGAAAAAGCTCGCCTATGCCGTCAGTACGGTGCTGCGATTATTGTAATGGCCTTTGATGAAACAGGTCAGGCAGATACCGCTGCACGTAAACGTGAAATCTGTAAACGTTCTTATGATGTTCTAGTCAATGAAGTGGGCTTCCCTGCTGAAGATATTATTTTTGACCCGAACGTGTTTGCCGTGGCAACAGGAATCGAAGAACACAACAACTATGGTGTCGATTTTATTGAAGCTACAGGTTGGATCAAACAGAACTTGCCGCATGCTATGATTTCAGGTGGTGTTTCTAACGTTTCGTTCTCCTTCCGTGGTAATGAGCCTGTGCGTGAAGCGATTCACTCGGTATTCCTTTACCATGCCATTAAACAAGGCATGACCATGGGGATCGTGAACGCTGGTCAAATGGCGATTTATGACGATATTCCAAAAGAACTAAAAGATGCGGTTGAAGATGTTGTTCTGAATCAAAACCAAGGTGAATCAGGTCAAAACGCTACAGAAAAACTGCTTGAAGTCGCGGAAAAGTTCCGTGGTCATAGTGGCGCACAACGCGAAGCTGAAAACCTTGAATGGCGCAATGAGTCTGTAGAAAAACGTCTCGAATATGCCTTAGTCAAAGGTATCACCACTTATATTGATGAAGATACCGAAGAAGCCCGTTTAAAGGCCAAGCGTCCACTTGATGTAATTGAAGGTGCATTGATGGATGGCATGAACGTGGTCGGTGACCTGTTCGGCTCAGGTAAAATGTTCCTGCCACAAGTAGTGAAATCTGCGCGTGTAATGAAACAAGCTGTCGCTTGGCTGAATCCGTACATCGAAGCTGAAAAAACAGGTAGCCAGTCTAAAGGTAAAGTGTTGATGGCAACTGTTAAGGGCGATGTACACGATATTGGTAAAAATATCGTGGGTGTGGTCTTAGGTTGTAATGGTTATGACATCGTTGACCTTGGTGTGATGGTACCTGCGGAAAAAATTCTACAAACCGCGATTGATGAGAAATGTGACATCATCGGTTTGTCTGGTTTGATCACTCCATCTTTGGATGAAATGGTATTTGTTGCCAAAGAAATGCAACGTAAAGGCTTTGACATTCCACTGTTAATTGGTGGCGCAACCACATCGAAAGCACATACTGCGGTGAAGATTGATCCTCAGTATCAAAATGATGCAGTGATCTATGTGGCCGATGCTTCGCGTGCAGTGGGTGTTGCAACTACCCTGCTCTCGAAAGAAATGCGTGGGAATTTTATTGCTGAACATCGTGCTGAATATGCCAAGATTCGTGAGCGTTTAGCTAACAAGCAACCAAAAGCAGCCAAACTCAGCTATGCCGAATCGATTGAAAATGGTTTTAAGGTGGATGACAACTATGTGCCACCGATTCCAAATACCTTAGGTACGCAAGTCATTACCAACTATCCATTGGCAACACTGGTTGAATATTTTGACTGGACGCCGTTCTTTATCTCATGGAGCTTGGCGGGTAAATTCCCGAAAATCCTGACAGATGAAGTTGTGGGTGAAGCAGCCACTGATTTGTATAACCAAGCGCAAGCGATGTTGAAAGACATTATCGAGAATAACCGTTTCGATGCCCGTGCTGTATTTGGTTTATACCCTGCGCAACGTACAGGTGCGGATACAGTGAGTGTGTTTGATGAAGCTGGCCAAAAGGTTACGCATACCTTTGAGCATATTCGTCAACAGTCAGACAAAGTCACAGGCAAACCAAATTTATCTTTAGCGGACTTTATTAGTACTTCTAAAGACAATACCGATTATCTCGGTGGTTTCACTGTATCAATCTTTGGTGCGGAAGAATTGGCAAATGAATATAAAGCCAAAGGTGATGATTATTCAGCAATCTTGGTTCAGTCGTTAGCAGATCGTTTTGCCGAAGCCTTTGCTGAGCATTTGCATGAGCGTATCCGTAAAGAGTTCTGGGGCTATAAAGCCGATGAGACTTTAGGCAATGAAGAATTGATCAAAGAGAAGTATGTCGGTATTCGTCCTGCACCAGGATACCCTGCTTGCCCAGAGCATTCTGAAAAAGCGGTGTTATTTGATTGGTTAGGTTCGGAAGCGAAGATCGGTACCAAATTGACTGAACACTTTGCGATGATGCCGCCTTCTTCTGTCAGTGGTTTCTATTATTCGCACCCTGAAAGTGAATACTTTAATGTAGGTAAGATTTCTCAAGATCAGCTTGAGGATTATGCGAAACGTAAAGGCTGGACACTGGATGAAGCGAAGCGTTGGTTAGCACCAAATTTAGATGATTCGATTGCTTAAGTTTGACTTCTAATCTCCCCTAACCCCTCTTTAAAAAGAGGGGATCTTTTGCGTATCAAATGAATTACGTGACAGCTCCTCCCTTTGAAAAGGGAGGTTGGGAGGGATTAAATTGATATTTAAATAAAAAATATATAATTTATAAAATAAATATTTTTAGAAAATGATCAAATGGCAATAATTAAAAAATTTGAGTTAGCAAGCTTAGAATCTATCTGTAAAATTTTAGGTGATACTGAGAATGGATTAACAGGCAATCAAATATCTAAATATTTATCTGAATGTGATATTCATGACCCCCAGCTTAATTCTACTAAACGAAAGAAACTGTATGATGCCCTTGAACTTAAACAAAATCAGGATAAATGCTCAAATAATATTATTAACTTTATTCAACATGTAATGAAACCATCAAGACACTTTGATGATCAACAATGGTTTAAAGAAATACGTAAAAAACTAAATCTTATACTCTCATTTGAAGGCTTAGAGTTAGAGGAAACAGGATTCATAAAACAAATAAAAGCTACAAAAACACTATCTGAGGCAGAAGAACGAGCTCTTCAATTAAGGAAAACTCTAATTGATAGAAAAATTCACAATGATGTTCTTATTTTTTGTAAGGCTGAATTATTAGTTGATAATTATTTCCATGCTGTATTTGAAGCAACTAAAAGTATTGCAGAAAAAATTAGAATAAAAACTGACTTAACTACTGACGGTTCAGAATTAGTAGATCATGCTTTTTCATATAAAGGTAAAATTCCTTATTTAGCATTAAACAACCTAACAACTGCAAGTCATGAAAGCGAGCAAAAAGGATTCATGAATTTGTTAAAAGGGGTTTTTGGAACTTTTAGAAACACTACAGCGCATGCTCCTAAAATAACATGGGAGATCAATGAACAAGATGCACTTGATATTTTATCAATGATTTCTCTTATTCATCGAAAACTAGATAAAGCAGTAGAAGCTAAAAAAAAATACGAAGGAAATTTTTAATCCTCCCCAACCCTCCTTTAAAAAGGAGGGAGTATCGTGGATCCAATATCTACATTCAATTCGCGGTAAAGTCCCTCTTTGAAAAAGGTGAGAAACTACGTCTCGTAAGAGGGGGATTCTAACCTTTGCCGAACCACATAATAAATCCGCTCTACCACAGCATCAATCTCAGTCAAAATCTGATGATTACTAAATCTTAAAGTGATCAGTCCTAATTCACTTAAAGCATGATCACGATTTTGATCAGCTTCCAACCCTGTTTCGGTATAATGTTGCCCACCATCACATTCAATGACCAAATTCACTGCTGGACAATAGAAATCCACAATAAAGTTTAGAATAGGCTTTTGTCGATAAAACTGTAATCCTAAAACCTGTTTACGTCTTATTCTTTGCCATAGCAGCTGCTCAGCATCTGTCATATTACTTCTTAAATTTCGGGAGGCTTGCTTTAAATTTTTATTATAGGGCTTCATTAATACCTACTTTTAAAACAGACAAATACTTAACCTGATTCAAGCATCTCTAGCACAAAATATAAACTCGATTTAGCGCCTATACCATTAAATATAGGCTCTCTACTCCTACAGCTCTTTATACTTCTCAATCAAATCCTCAAGATTCTGATAAACATGCAATACTCGATCTTTATGCGTTCGCGCATGATCCAAACGCTGCTCAGGATCAACCAATAGCAAACTATGCCCGTCATCAATTAAGCGATCAATCCCCTCTAAAAACATCCGTTTTCCGACATCATGAATCAATGAAATCTGGGTTAAATCAATCACAATAGAACTTTTATCTACTGGCTCACATTGCAAAGTCCGTAACAACATTTCCGCTTCAGTGAATTTCAATACACCGCGAAGTACATACACACTCAAAGAAGCATCTTTTCCAGTTCGATAATGGCTCTGCACAATAGTTTGTGCGGAAGGTGTGCCTTCCATCAAATGCAAGCCCATATCACGGGAGAGTCGTTCCAAAATATCAATGCCACGTACACTATTGCCATGTTCATCAAGTCGAGGAGAAAAAGCCGCAATACTGACCTGTCCTGGTAATACACCTAAGATTCCACCTGCGACGCCACTTTTGGCAGGAATACCAACCGTTGTGAGCCAATCCCCCGCGGCATCATACATACCACAGCTCATCATCACACTCAAAACTTGACGTACCACCGCACGATTCAATAAGCGTTTACCCGTTTTAGGATCAACCCCGCCATTGGCAAAAACACTGCCCATCCGTACCAGATCTTTAACCGTCACCAAGATCGCACATTGACGAATATAACCATTCACAATATCGACAGGATCAGACTCCAAAATCCCAACCGTACGCAACATATAACCAATCGAGAGGTTCCGATAGGCCGTTTTTACCTCAGATTCATATACTGCATCATCAAATTGCAGTTCACGTCCAGCCAACTCACTCATAAATCGACGTAAAATCTCTACACCTGATAAGTCTTCTTTGACAGGAATCAATGAATGCGTAGTGATGGCACCTGAGTTAATCATCGGATTTTTAGGACGGCGATCTTTACCCAATGAAATTTCATTAAAGGCTTCACCCGAAGGTTCAACCCCAACTTTCTCTAATACCGCATCAATGCCAAGCTGTTGCAGCACATAGGCATAAGTAAACGGTTTAGACATCGACTGAATGGTGAATTCAATTTCATCATCGCCAACGGAATAAATTTCACCATCAACAGTAGACAATGCCAGCGCTAATCGGTTGGGATTGGCGTTGGCTAACTCAGGAATATAATCAGCGAGATGCCCACTGTTATCGATATCACAGGCATCAATCACATGCGCCAAATAATCAGGAAGTGGAGTTTTCATGGTCATCTAGCCTTTAAATGTTTCAAGTTTTAATTTAGATAAGCGCTTATAGTACAGAGTACCGATCATATTAAAATTATAGCTTTTGTAATGACTTTATGAGCTTACATACACAACTAACTCAAACGTTCTACAAATAATATCCCATCCAAATGGTCCACCTCATGCTGAACAATCCGTGCAGGAAAACCCTCAAAAGCAGTTTCAATCACTTCACCTTGTAAGGTGTAGTAACGTACTTTGATTGCTTGCGCCCGTTCGACCTGCCCACGCTCATCAGGCACACTTAAACAGCCTTCTTCACCTAAACAAGACTCTTGGGAAAATGCCAAAATCTCAGGATTGACCATCACTACCGCATCCATTTCAGGTGCATCGGGATAACGCGGATTCGGACGAGATGCCACAATAATTAAGCGTTTAGAAATATAAACTTGTGGTGCAGCAATCCCAACACCATTACGCTCCAACATGGTCGCATGCATGGCAGATGCCAATTGCAATAACCACTCACTATTAAATTCCCCGTTTGCGACAGCTGCCGCTTTAATTTTTAAAACTTCTTCACCACGTTGTGCTACAGGTAGAATTACACTCATCCCACGCCCTTATCGTTATTTTGACCAAATAGTGAATATTATCGTATTGGATATTTTATCGCGTTACCATAATTTTCATTTAAGAATCTTGTCATAATATATTCGCGAAAAAAATAACGCATGGCAAAGCACATGAATGCAACTCAACTGTTTTTAGGTGTCATCTTTAGCTCAATTGGCTTAGGCTATTTTATGTATGGCAAAAAGCAGAAAATGACCGTGCCTTTGGTCTGTGGTTTAGTCTTGATGCTCTTTACCTATTTTATTGATAGCACAGCCATGATCAGTATCATTGGCGTGGCGCTTTCGATTATTCCCTATTTCCTGCGCTTCTAAAAACAAAAAACTCCCCAAATGGAGAGCTTTCTTTTCTGCGAAAAATTATAGGTGTTTCTTTAATTCATCTGCAACGATCTCGATTTCAAGATTGCTGAATTTACGAATTTCACCTTCCGCATGTTTCTCTAACATACCGCCAATCAATGGCACTTTAACTTTCACTGTCCACGTTAAAGAGATATTCACTTTTTCGCTGTCACCAGTGACACTACGTTCACCCTTCGCTTCCAAAGGCAGGTTTGCGCCCAGTTCAACTGTTGAGGTTAAGTTTTTCAAATGGGTAATATCCGCACGTTTTAAACGGAACGCATTTTTTAATAATTTTTTCGCTACCTCTGGAATATTAACATCCAGATTATATTCACGGCGTAAGGTATAAATATCACCCTGAATATTTGATTCGATAATTTCCAAATTTTCACCCGGAATACGCTTACACACTGCTTCATGCAATGAGGTATCCGCGACCAGTCTTGAAAAGTCCTCAATTGAAACACCATGAATTGTTTCATTAACCGTAAATTGATGTGCCATTTTTAAATGTCCATTTCGTTTTATTAGGATTTCATCATTGCGCAAAAGTATAGCATTCTCATTTGTATCTCTAAATCTGATCAGACAAAAATGGATGACTGCTCGGATTAGTTATTTTTATTGTAATGATGCCGTATGCCTAATTTGACCGTGACCCGTTCCATACGGCTGATATAGAGATAATGATCCCCATATTCAATCACCGCATAAAATTGCTCTGCACCATCATCCAAACCTGTGGCTGACCACATCGTCCCTTGCGGAAACTCATCTAACCAAGCCGCTTTATAAAAGTCTGAAACCGAATCAAAAGTCAGATAATGCTCAGGATCAGCCATAATTTTAGCCGCCATCTGATCAAATTTTTGTTGTTTAAACGCCTCTAAGCTCAGTAACACAAATATTCCTTATTCATTTAAATGCAGCTCAATTTTTGTGCTTCGATCTAAAGTTAATCTTAAGCTGAATTACAAAAATACAGTGATTTTCTTATAGCTCTATTTTGCTAAGGAATGTGCTGTTTTTCTACATTATTTTCAGCTTTATCATATATTTTGTGCTGCTACTGATTTGCTAGACCCATCTCAATATGTTATCAACTTATTATGCTTTATATTTTTTACAACGATAAACTATAAGGAGTAAACATGTCTTATCAAAATATTTTAGTACCTGTTGATGACTCTCCAATCTCTTATGCTGCAGTCGAACATGCGCTTTCTCTAGCAAAATTATCAGGGGCAAAAGTCACCATTCTCAGTGTGGTTGCAGTTGATCCATTTGTTGGCGTGGATTTTTATCAAGTTGCCCCTGCGATTACTGATCATTTTATGCAGGCCGAAGCACATGCCAAAACACAGCTTCAAGATATTGCCCAATCTTTTGTACGTGATGGTATTCAGGTGACAACCAAAATTCATCATGGCGTAGCCAGTGAAGGCATTATCTTTGTTGCCGATGAAGTCGGTGCTGATCTGATTGTAATGGGCTCACATGGCCGCACAGGCGTCAAACGTTTATTGCTGGGTAGCGTAGCGCGTGCCGTTTTAACAGAATCACATATTCCAGTGCTGATTGTGAAGCAATAACAGTTTACTTTAATTGAAAAAACCTTGTGTCTCGATACAAGGTTTTTTATTTTCTAGAATACCTCGATCTGACCGCTTCGCCCCCCATATTGATCATTTACAACCCTGTTCTGCGATTTAAAAAGATGCTTCACTAGCAGTTGGGCATTTATTTTCAAGTCAAAATAGTGAGTTGAATCAGCTGACTATCGCCAGAAAAAATGACCGTCAATAAAAATAGCACGTTTAAGAATAAGACACGGTTTTACAAGGATGATCAATATGAAACTCAATCCAATGGTGATTGGCCTATGTGGGATATGTATCAGTACATTGAACCACGCGGCAGCACTGGACCAATCAGGACAATCCATTCTCCCTTTTCTGGAAAATGGTAACTATGTTGAAGTCAATGCCACAGCCGTTGATGCTGACATTTCGGGGAAAATCCGTAATCATCCTGGACTGGTCAATGATCCACAGAATCTTAACTCAGGCAATATGGGCAATAGCTTTCAATATTATAGTGCCGCGCTCAAACTTCAACTGACTGATCGAATCAGCTTTGGTCTGCTCTATGACCAGCCTTTTGGTGCTGATATTCGCTATCCGATGCAATCGAATAATACCTTTTCGGACAATGAATTTACCCAGCAAGGCACATCGGTCAATGTCGATACTGAAAGTATTAGCATGATTTTGGGTGTCAGCCCTTTTAGTAATTTTCAACTTTATGGCGGTGCTGTCTATCAATCGGTCAAAGGTGATGTTGCGCTGCGTGGTAATTCATACAGTGAAGCTTTTAATGGCTATGATGCCAAATTTAAACAGGATCATGCAGTCGGTTGGCTGGCAGGTCTGAGTTATCAAATGCCAGATATTGCCTTGAAAGCCGCAGTGACCTATCGCTCCAAGATCGACCACGATATGCAAGTGACTGAGACCCAGTTCGGTCAGCCTTTGGAAGCAACTACGCCAAGTAAAACCAAAATTTCGACACCACAATCGGTGAATGTAGATTTTCAAACAGGTGTGTATAAAGACACACTGCTCTATACCAATCTACGTTGGGTCAACTGGAAAGATTTTCATATTCGACCGACTCAATTTGGCGCAGTGACGGAGTATCTCACTGGCGTAATCAGTGATGGTGCATATACAGGTGGTTTTGATTTAGACAGCTACCAAAAGGATCAGTGGACGGTCAATGTCGGACTTGGGCATCAGTTCACTGAGAAATGGAGTGCATCGACTGAAGTCAGTTGGGACTCTGGGACAGGAGACCCTGCATCCACATTAAATCCAACCAAAGGGTCTTGGGGTATTGGTCTAGGTGCTCAGTTTAATCCTGCCCCGAACTACTTCATTGCCGCTGGAGTTAAATACTTCTGGCTAGGTGATGTGGTTGCCGAAGACGGTACCTATTACATTCCTGTGCCAGGGATTAAACCTATTGCTGAACAAGCCGATTTTAAAGATAACAGCGCGATCGCTTATGGTTTGAAAATGGGCTATCGTTTTTAGTCACAAAAACTCATTATGCTAAGTAGGAACAGATCTACCTTTGGTCTTGCTCCTACTTGGCTATTTTCTGGCTTTCAATCAACGGATTAGATTAGAATCTCAAAGCATTATTTTAATAATGAATGTCATCTCTAGGAAAAATCCAATGAAAAAAATCGCTCTTGTCCTTTCAATATTTATATCTAGCTTCGTTTTTCCTTTTACCGCTTTTGCCAATTCGCCTGATCCCAAAGAAAGCATGGATATTTTTATTGGCACCTTAACTATTCAGGATAATAAAGCCATTCTAACTCGATGCGATATTGCACAGAATGAATATGTGTTGAAAGATGCGGATTGGTCTAAGCAAAAGGCCGTATCTGGTTTTCTCTCCAAAGCCACAAAACTAAAACAGCCAATTTATGCAGAAGTAATCGCAGCGTATAAAAGCGAAAAAGATATCAACATTCTATTGGTTGATTCCATTGAAAATCTGACTGAAGCGAAAAGCTGTCATTTGGCCGATTTATTTTAAGGCTCGCTATACACGGCAAGCTTTTAGCTCGAATATTGCTAATCGCAATACCATTATTCACTAAATGTTTGCCATGTCTCAAAAGCATATGCGCGATAGAGTTTTAATTTGGAAAACTGAGGAATAATCGCTTCACTCTGCGTTGGCCTTAAAAATACAAAATCATCGACTTGAATATCACAATCCTTCGGTACATTGACCAACTCCTGATTACTGCTACGCCCGTACAATGCATGAGTATGTGCTTGATGAGGATAGACATAATCAGCCAACCAATAGCCACCATAAATAAATAGGGCCTTACATTTATGTGGCAATTTATCCAATAAGGACATAGATGGCAGTTGAGTAAATGGCAATATTTTTAATACAGGCGCAGCAATCCATAACGCAGGTTGTAAGGCTCTTAAAAAATCACTGTCAAAATCACTTGGTTTTAAGAGCATTGAACCAAAAGACAAATCGTTGCAGACACTTTCAGTGGTATGAAAGCTAAAGGTTGGGCTGCCGCCACCATTAAAACAAAGCTCATCATGCCACAGCGTTGGGAACTGTTTTTGAATCAGTTGTTGATAATGAGCATAAGTCTGCTGCGAACTTTGATAAGCCAGTTCAGGTTTTTTAATGATGGCTGGAATTTTGGTGACATGCGCATCATAGCCCATCAAACCAGAAAGTTTTAAATACTGCGGATACTGCTGAATCAGCTTTAAAATTTCGGTCAGTTGCTGTGTCGACTGTACCCCACCACGATGTAAGCCTACATCAATTTCAATATTCACATCCAAACATAGAGAATAGAGCTGGGCAATCTCGAGATATTGCTGTAAGCGTTGCTTGGTATCAATCAGCCACTGAATTTTGGCATTCGACCACTCCGCATGCTGATCAAAAAAATGACGTACTGCTTGGGCAGGCATAGGCTTACCCAACAGAATATCCGCTTCGGCAAAATTTTCTAGGATCAAAACAATATGTGGTTGATGAAATACCATAAAGCGTTGCGTATTAAGTTGTTCAGATAACAACTTAAGTAGGTCCAGGCTTGCTAATGACTTGGCCACTAAGCGTGCTTTTAAATGTTTGGCATGAGCAAGACGAATCTGAACATGCTGGATATTCTGCTTTAACGCTGCCTCATCGATGATCAGTTGCGGAGTCGCAATCCCCTGTTTTTTTAGGTCGAGATTGAGTTGTTTAAAATAATGATCCAACATGGCTATACCTTTTTTATTTAATCGTGATCCTAAAAAACCATCTTATACGAGGGAGTGTCATCTACAACCTGAGCAAGCCAAAGTGACTAAAGCTTTAGCAAAGGCAAGCGTTTAAATACATCTTACCAAGCTTCAAACGATTCTCAGGCCGAAACCAAAGTAAGGCGAGCCTGAGCAAGCCAAAGCGACTAAAGCTTTAGTGAAGCGCAAGACGAAGTGGCTTATCCTAAAATGGATAAAAACTCGGCAAGACTCCGTTAAGTACTTTCAACTCATAAAAAATTCTATTTAACCTAAAAACAGCTTTTCCAGATAGGGATTTAAAAACTTGGCTTTTGGGTCCAACTGCTGACGCAACGCCATAAAATCATCCCACTTTGGATATAAAGCCCGAAGCTGTGTGCTGGTCATATGATGCATTTTCCCCCAATGTGGACGTCCCTGATATTTCTGCAAAATCGGCTCAACCACATCAAAAATCAACTTCGGATCTTGCTTATGATATTGATGCACTGAAATCGAAATCGAGTCCTGCTGATAAAAAGGACTGAGCCAGATATCATCCCCCTTCACAAAGCGAAATTCGAGCGGAAAAAAGGTGGCAACTTTATACTTTCTTAAGGCATGCAACACTTCATCCAAACACTCAATTCCACGATCAACAGGAATCTGATACTCCATTTCATTGAACTTGGTATTACGCGGCGTTGGAAATATCTTGCTCGACCAATCAACATAGGTGGTCGGTTTGACAAAGATACCTAACAGCTTCTGTAAATAAGGATTTAGTGACGGAAAGTTTTTGGTCAACTCAGAGCATAAGGTCAATAAAGTATCATCAGATGGAAAATTTTCCTTACGCGGCGAAACCGCTTCATCGGTTTCATCCAAGGTTTTCAGCATCAACTGCTTTTCATAGGAAAACACAAAGCACTCGATATGTCGATGCTGATGCTTCCATTGCTGAATACGCTGCATCATGTCTTCTACAGGACAAAGTTCGATATGTTCTTTGAGTTTATAGCGAGGACGGTTCTGCATGGTGATCTGGGTCAAGATACCCAAGCTACCCAAAGCAACCCGCCCTGCGGCAAAGATTTCAGGATTCTCTGCGCGACTACATTTTAGAATTTCACCAGAAGCCGTCAACAACTCAAAAGCGTCAACATAGGCCGAAATACAATGTAAATCAGCTCCTGTCCCATGTGTGCCTGTAGAGACTGCCCCTGCAAGACTTTGCTGATCAATATCACCCTGATTCATTAAAGCCTGATTGATAGATTGCTGTTGCAGATGTTGATCTAAATCATATAAACGTGTACCCGCATAAATACTGCTCTGACATCGTTCAAGATCTGTCGATGCAATGCCTGCAATATGATCCAAAGACAATAAGGTGGCATCAGTACAGACTAACGGCGTAAATGAATGTCCTGCACCGACTACCCGTATTTTTTGTTGCGCTTTAACAATGGACTGTAATTCTTGCACATTGGCTGGTTGTAAAACCTGTTGCGGCATAGATTTTTGGAAGCCTGACCAGTTCGTCCAGATGCCTTGTGTTAAATCACTCATACTGCCTCTCCTTGGCTAACGGCAGTTTTTACATTGCCATGGTTGCTGCGTTTTGCGAGTTCCTGTGTTGGAATCGGTTGTGGTCGTGTCATTTCATCGTAATGACGTTTATTTTTTTCTAATAACAATTGTTCTGTTAGATCTTTAAATTTGCTCTGACAAGCTGCCAGCGTCCATTGCCCGAATAAGGTATGTCCACCTTCATAGGATTGCGCTTGATATTCTTCATAGGTTGTGACATAACCCATATAATCATTGCAATACGATGCCAACCAAACTCTTTCAATTGAAGCATGTACGGCAAGTGTCTGTTTAACGGTGTCAACCACTCGTCGTCCGGCGATGGTGGTAAACTCTCCTGGACAGCAAATCAAAGCCAATTGACCTAATCGCACAATTTGTAAGGGAACTACACTTGGGACTAAAGGACTGTGCTTAATCGCCCCCGCTTTCACTTGTCGGTTCATTTCTGCAATCAACGGATCAAGAATACTCGGTAGAAAACCAATCGGCTGTCCTAAAATCTTTTTGGCACCAGCTTCCACTAATATCTGTTTCGGCCCTTGAGAGGCATATAACTGTTGATAGTGTGCAAAATCAGCTGCTTTTGGGTGCTTGGTTTTTTGTTTACGAAATTGATCGGCTAAAAATTGCATCCCCATAATTAAAGGTTTAGGTGCACCTAAACCATCGACAGGTGTGCCTGCAAAAAATGCGGTGCCATGACAAGGCTGGCTGGTCTTGGCATGCTTTTGACCCTCTGCAAACTCATCTGGAATTTCAATATTACTCAAGTCTACATAGGACAAAACAGCATCGATCTTGCCTTCGACTTTATGTAAATTTTTAGGAATATTTGACTGTAAAGCCGTGAAAGCCAATTCACTTTGGTAACGTCCATTTTGTTGCGCGTATTGATATTCCTGCTCGCCTTTAATCTTATTGCGAATCTTAAGCTGATCTTTGCCATGAAAATGCGGTGATACGTCCCCTGCGGTTGCTTGAGCAAAAATCGTGACTGGATTTTGAATCCCTTGCTCAATTAAAGTCTGCTCAGAGAATGCGGCTGCATAGCCTTTATTATCGCCATCATAGGCGTTTAAAGAATTTCCCAAACATGTTGCATGTACCCCAAATAAGGAAATAAAGGACTTTAGTTGTTGCTCACGATAGAAACCGATCAACTGCATTTCTCGGTTCAAGGCTAAATGCGTTTCAGCTTCGGTACGTGGCAGAACCTCTGGATTACGATTATAGGCTTTGATTGAACGATTCCATGCGACAGGTGTCTGTTCTGGAAAATGCTGTGTACTGATAAAAATCTCGGTGTCTTGTTCAGATGCAATCGCATTTTGAATACTCAGTACAATCGCCTCAACAATGGCAGTTAAATGTTCAGGTACAAAACCAGGCGTTGGCATATTGTATAAAGCTTCATAGCCACAACCGCCAGGTCCTGAGTGAGTATGGGTTGCCATGAGGACTAATTGATTTTCATTAAATTGTGAATCAAGGATTTGTGTGAGTCGCACTACTGTTTGGCTGCGTATGGCATGGGTAATACAACCTACGTCCAAACAACAGATCAGGAGTCGGTTATGTTGTTGATCGACAATACTCACGCTACGTGCAAATAAAGCTGTGCGCTGTTCATAGGCCCGATGTGACCATTGCCCATAACCAAACATGGCATAGCCTTTCGGTGTGATTTTGATTTGCTGCTTGTCCCAACCCACCTGATACATCACGATTTCCTTTCAATTCTTTTTCTAACTGTGTTAAAGCATGTTGAAAGTTAATCAAAATTATGCGATACCCAACAGGGTTAAAGACACTTTTCTTTGGGGGGCAAAACGGACTTATGCCTATACGTAGCAGCGATAAAAATGATCAACAGCAATTTATTCCACCCACTATTCTGGCCAGCCTGATCCATTATGCAGAGCAGCAACAGTGGGATTATGCTGCATGGTTTCAGAATTCAGGTTTAGACATTGCACAAATACAGCAAACCCAAGCTGTGGTTCGTTTTAGCCAACTCTGTGATGTGGTTGGTCAAGCCATGGCCACCTATCAACAACCTAACCTAGGCTTAAAGCTTGGCAGTAGCGAAGGTCTGATCTCTATGGGGATTTTGGGTTTTGCCATGCAATCCTGTAAAACGGTTGCAGATGCTTTAGACATTGCGCTGCGCTATCATCGGATTTCTGGCAGTGTCTTGAATATCGACTTTTCTATCCACGCTGATCTTTGTGAATTGGAAGTCACTGAACCCTATCCCTGCAATGAACTGAAAGCCTTTTTCTATGATGAATTATTTAGCAGCATCATCACCTGTTTAAATGCGATGTTGGGCGATCATGATGATGTGATCAGTCTTGAGCTCAGCTATTTACCACGCGAATATCAACAACAATATAACGAACTCTTTGGCTGCCCGATCCAGTTTAATCGTGACAGGAATATCATGCGTTTTAGCACTAGCCTGTTGCAGCGCAGCTTAAAAAATTACAGTCCTGCCAACTACGCTACTGCCATCCAGATCTGTGAACAGGCCTTAAAAGAAATTGACCAACTCAATCAAGTCGGCTATGTGCATTTACTCGATCATTTGATTGAACAACATTTACCTGAACGATTTGAGATGCAACAAGCTGCGGAACATTTACGTATCAGCGAACGCCATTTAAGACGGCAATTATTATTGGAAGGTCTGAGTTTTCAACAAATTCGGCAAAATGTACTGGAACGTAAAGCCAAGCAATTACTGGGACAAAACCTATCCATGAGTGAGATTAGCCTGCAACTAGGTTTTAGCGAATTACGTGAATTCCGACGCGCCTTTAAACGTTGGACCGGGCAAGCACCTTCGGTTTATAAACAAGAGATCATTTTACTTAATGCCTAAGAATCAAACGGTCTAGAAATTTCCAAGCGCAGATAAAAGAGAACCGGAAATGCCTTTTCTTGTAATTTTAAATTCTCGCAAATATTCACTACCGCGCTCGGCGGCATGGATGCCGCCAGTTTGGCTGTGATACAAGGAAGTATCATCAGCCAAACAAAGGATTGTTACTTTTCATCCCTGAAAAGTAAGAGAGAAAACGAAAGCTTGTCCAAGAATAAGATGAGATCTCTGTAAGACTCCACAAAGACGATCGAACTATAAAATAAAAAGCTCAGGATTTTACCTAAGCTTTCCAATCTAAATAAAGTCTTAACTTGCTGCTTGATAAAACGGTACATCACCATTAATCGTGGCACGATGCATGATCCGATGCGCATCACCATAATCAAATAAAGCCTTATGCTGTGTACAACGATTATCCCAAATCGCTACATCACCCACCTGCCACTGCCAACGCAAATGGAACTGCTCATTGGTGGCATGCGCAAATAAATACTGTAGCAATTCAGCACTTTCAGTCTCATCCAGCTCATTGATACGTGTGGTGAATCCTTCACTCACAAACAAAATTGGCTGACCCGTTACCGGATGCGTTCTCACCACAGGATGAACAACCGGTGGATTACGCTTAAAGGTTTCTTCCAGTTTTTTACGCTCAACATCATTATGCGCAAAACGTTCAATCGGGAAAGACTGACGAATATCATGCGTTGCGGTTAAGCCTTTTAACTTTTGCTGCAAACCTTGATCCAATGCAGCAAATGCAGCTGCGCCACTCGACCAAAGTGTATCACCACCGACAGGTGGAATCTTGATGGCTTGTAATACACAACCCAATGGCGGTTTCTGACTGAAAGTCACATCGGTGTGCCAAAGCTCATTGTCACGTAAGTCTTGTTTCCAGCTATCCAATACAATGATTTCAGGCACATTATCAATAGATGGATAGATCGGATGGATGTGCAAAGAACCAAAACCACGCGCCAACTCCGCTTGTGCCTGAGGTGCAAGCTGCTGATTGCGGAAGAAAATCACATGATGATCCAGCAAAGCCTGTTGAATTTGTTGCGTCGTATTTTCATCAGCCGTGTTTAAATCAACATCGTGAATAATGGCACCAATCGTTGGTTTAATAACTTCAATATTTAAGGTCATCTTCTACTACTCACACTTATAACTGTTGGCCATACCAAGGAGATAATTGCTTCTGTAACCAACGCAAAAACAATTCAAAACTAACGGCGACAATTGCAATCACAATAATGCCCAGAACTACGGTATCGGTGATGAGGAACTGTGCTGCAGACTGCACCATAAAACCAATACCGCGATCTGCTGCAACTAATTCAGAAGCCACCAAGGTTGACCAGCCCACACCCAAACCAATACGGACACCCGTTAAAATATGCGGTAAGGCTGTCGGCAGAATCACATGCCAAAATACCTGCGACTGACTCGCTCCCAAAGATAAAGCGGCACGTTCACGATTGAGCTGATGGCTGAGTACACCATGGGTACTACTGATAATCACAGGTGCAAGGATTGAAAAGAAAATCAAAAGGACTTTGGTGGTTTCACCGATCCCGAACCAGATCACCAATAGTGGCAAATAAGCCAAAGGTGGAATCGGACGCAATAACTCAACCAATGGATCAAGCACGGCACGAACCCACTTATTCAGCCCCATCCATAAACCTAAAGGTACACCAATCGCAATCGCAGCAACCAAGGCCAATAAGACACGAGAAATACTCGCGGCCAAATGCTGCCACAAGGTGGCTTTCATAAAACCTTGCTGACTGACCTCAAGAAACTTCTGCCATACCGCTTGAGGGCTCGGCAAAAATAGACTTGGGACAATTTTTAATGCCGTGATCAAATACCAAATCACCAGTACACTCAAGACACTAGAAAGACTGAGCGCTAAACTACGGTGGCGAGTAAAAAAGGCGCCAATTGCACTAAAAACCGAACATGACTGTGCTTGATTCGTCGATTGCAGTTCCTCGGCCTTGCTCACCTCATAGGCTGTATTTTTTGCTTGCCCCGTCATACAGCCACCTCATGCCCTGCTTGTTTCTGCACACGTAGGCGTTCAAACAATTGCTCACGTAATTGAATAAATTTTGGATCCGATTTAATCGCACGAATCGATTCGCCTTGCTTATAACGCTCTGCAAAATCCAGTTTTAAAGTTTCGACAATCTTACCTGGACGAGCCGTCATCAACACCAATTGATTGCTCAGCAATAGTGCTTCTTCAATGTCATGTGTAATCAGGAAGAAGGATTTATTTTGTTCAATCCATAAATCCAGCACCAACTGCTGCATGGTTTCACGGGTAAATGCATCAAGCGCAGCAAAAGGCTCATCTAGTAAAATGAATGCAGCATGGCTAATCAAAGCGCGAGCAATCCCAACCCGTTGTTTCATGCCACCTGACAATTCCCAAATATTGGCTTTAGCTACATGACTCAAGCCGACAATTTTAAGAATTGCATCGACTTGCTGTTGAATTTCTTGCTCTTTTAAACCTTTGAGTTGCAAAGCAAAACCGATATTTTCAGAGACATTTAACCAAGGTAATAGCGCATGATCCTGAAATACCACCGCACGGCGTGCATCTGGCGCAGTCACCACTTCATGATCCAGTGTAATCTGCCCCGAACTTGGCTGTTGAAAGCCCGCCAAGATATTCAGTAATGTTGTTTTACCACAGCCAGACTCCCCCAAAATCACAGTCAAAGTGCCTTCTTCAATCTTCAGATTGATATCTTGTAATACAGGCACGGTCTGTTTTGGAAAGGTTAAATGAAGATGCTCAGCAGCTAATACGCTCATTTAGATCTCCTATGGCTGTAAGAATTGGGTGGTGACATTACCTTGATAATCAGGTTTTACTTGATCTACCTTGCCTTGGCTTTTGAGGAAGGTTGCTGTATCGAAAATATTTTTGGCAAACTCACCCGCTAAAGTTGCTTGTTGTTGCTGACCATTCAGATAAATATTGCCTGACAACAGTAAAGGAATATCTTTCACATCAGAGCCTGTCAGCTGAGCAATTTTCTGGATATTGTCCGCATTTTGTTCAAATGCTTTTGGATCCTGCTGATACGCTTCAACTTGTTTCAAGCTGGTTTTTACGAATGCTTTTAAGAACTCTGGATTTTTTTCAGCGAAATCTTTACGAACCACCCATAAATCATAGGTTGGTGCACCCCACTCGCCGACTTGTTTCGAGTCTGTTAATACATGACCACTGGCTTTGACTTTACTTAATGCAGGTTCCCAAACATAAGTTGCATCGATATCACCACGTTCCCAAGCTGCTGTGATTTCAGGTGGACGTAAGTTAATAATCTTGACTTGGTTATCCGCAATATTCCAATGCTTGAGTGCTGACAACAAGCTGTAATGCGTGGTTGAAACAAATGGTACGGCAATGGTTTTGCCAATCAAATCTTGAGGGTTTTTAATGCCTGATTTGTTACTCACCACCAATGCTTCTGAACCGCCTAATTTAGCCGTCACAAGAAAGACTTCAATCGGTAAATCACGACTTGCAGCAGCAGCCAGAGGACTAGAACCGATATTACCGATCACCACATCACCCGAAGCCAATGCATTAACCACATCTGAACCTGCATCAAATTTGCGCCATTGAATTGCTTGATTACTATCACGTTCATAATCACCATTGGCTTGTGCAACCTTGGTTGGATCCACACCAGTTTGATAGGCAATCACTACTGCCTTGTTATTTTTAGACTGAACAGGTGCAGCATCTTTTTGATTTTGATAGACAATAAAAGCAACAATCGCCACAAGGACGATCGCTGTAACAATTAGCGGCTTAGAGTTTTTGATGCCCATAATTAGATGATCTTTCAACAATATAGGCTTATGGTATGCGGCATGCTTTATGATTAAAAATAAGAAAAAGTTAGTTGCTTATTCCTTTATGAGATAAGAATAAGACTTAGGCAATTTTTGCTGTTTTTATATTCAACTGGTTTATTTTTAGTGTTGTTTCATTTAATTTCCCAACTAAGCCTTTTAAATATTTATCCCTCTGTTTAATTGAAAAGTAAAATATTTAATCCTGATAATTTCATCTTTAAATTAAATAAGCATTTTCATTTTAAAATATAGCTCCAAACTATATTCCGAATAAGTTAATAAAAACCTATTATTTATCAAAAATAGATATATAAATAAATTTTGCTTATTTTCCTGAATATAAAAACAGTCCTAAGATAAAAACATCATCCCGCTGATGTATGAAAGGTTATAAAAATGAATGCTCAATTTGATTCTACTGATATAGCAGAATCGACATCTACGATTCACGGTTTATCAAAAAATCCACAAGATATCTTAGCGCGTGCGCAACATTATGCTGAAGAAAATGAACTCGATTTCACTGGCAGCGTACCCCCACCTGAAGCTTGGTATTTGGTTGAACAAGGTCTTGCGGTATTGGTCGATGTACGTACCAATGAAGAACGCAAATTTGTCGGCTATGTCCCTGAAAGTATCCACGTTGCATGGGCAACGGGTACATCATTTAATCGAAACCCACGCTTTCTTAAAGAACTGGATAGCAAAGTTGGCAAAGACAAAACCATTCTGCTGCTCTGCCGTAGTGGTAAACGCTCTGCTTTAGCAGCTGCAGCAGCATTTAGTGCAGGTTTTGCCCAAGTTTATAACGTTCAAGAGGGCTTTGAAGGTGATCTGAACGAACAGCAACAACGTAATCAAAGTAATGGCTGGCGTACACATCAGTTACCTTGGTTACAAGACTAATGCTGCTTTTTTAAGCAATTATTTTACGATTTATTTAAGATCTCGTTTTGCAAGGAACTCGTGTGAGCCAATGGAAAATACAGCCTGTCGTCGAAGGCCTACAACAAGCACGGCATGAATGGAGAGAGCGTCAACATCGCATCAAAGAATTTGGTGGACGTGAACTCCCATCTAAGGATGCGCTGAAGTCAATTTTAGATGATCTGTGTGGGATCTTATTTCCAATGCGACTTGGGCCGAGCGATCTACGCCAAGAAACTGAGGATTACTATATTGCCTATACCCTTGACCGTGTTTTAAATGAACTGTTTGCTCAGGTCAAGTTGGCTTTAAATTACGAAGCCAAAAGTCGAGTCAAACCGATCCCAGTTTCAAGCAATGAACGTCTGCTATATGAGCAGCAAGTCGCTTTGGCCCAAACCATCGTACAGGATTTTGCCAATACCTTGCCTGACATTCGCCGCTTATTGGATGCAGATGTCTGTGCTGCATATGAAGGTGATCCCGCAGCGCATAGCGTCGATGAAGTCCTCCTCTGCTATCCAGGTATTTTAGCGATTATTCATCATCGTGTAGCCCATCAGCTCTATCACAGTGTAACGCTGCTCTCACGGATTATTTCTGAATTGGCCCATTCAGCAACGGGTATTGATATTCATCCGGGTGCGCAAATTGGGAAAGGCTTCTTTATCGATCACGGCACAGGTGTGGTGATTGGTGAAACCTCAGTGATTGGTGAATATGTCCGTATCTATCAGGCGGTGACGCTCGGTGCAAAACGGTTCGAACTGAATGAAGATGGCGCATTGAAAAAAGATTATGCCCGTCATCCGATCGTGGAAGACCATGTGGTGATTTATGCAGGTGCAACAATTTTAGGCTGTATCACCATTGGTAAAGGCTCAATTATTGGCGGCAATGTATGGCTCACTCATAGTGTTGCAGCAGGCAGTCAGATTTTACAGTCACCAAGCGAATCATTACACAATAGTAAAGTTTAATTTAATGAGGTATTTAACCAAGTAAATAAAAAGGCGTAAGAATAAATAACGTATATTCAATACTTATATTTATTTTTCATAATTATATTCTTATGAGTAATAAGCAGATAATTCACGATTATTTATCTCATAATAATATTTTTAAAAAAACTAAATAGCCTCTAGTCTAACGAAATAAATCATTAAATATTATTGCAATAAAACCAATTTTTATTAACAAAGCCAAAGACAACAGGAAAACTTATTCATGGCAAAAACCACAGATAAAGTCCAACTTGCGCTTGGAGATCATGCAGCTAGACAGCTTGCCAATGCCACCAAGACCGTTCCACAACTTTCGACCATTACCCCACGTTGGCTCACACATTTATTGCAATGGATTCCAGTTGAAGCAGGTATTTATCGCGTTAACCGTGTCAGCAACACCGATGATATCCAAGTGGCCTGTACACAACGTGATGAAGCGACTTTGCCGCAAACCTTTGTTGATTATGATGCGCAACCGCGTGAATATTTCTTAAATGGTGTTTCTACCGTCTTGGATATTCATACCCGAGTTGCTGATCTTTACAGCAGTCCACATGATCAAATTAAAGAACAATTACGCTTAACCATTGAAACCATTAAAGAACGCCAAGAAAGCGAACTGATCAATAATCCTGAATATGGTTTATTGGCCAGTGTCGCAGATGAACAGCGTATCTCAACTTTAAATGGTCCGCCAACACCAGATGACTTTGATGATTTACTCCGTAAAGTCTGGAAAGAACCCGGTTTCTTCTTGGCACATCCAGATGCAATTGCTGCATTCGGCCGTGAATGTACCCGTCGTGGCGTGCCACCACCAACGGTCAGTTTATTCGGTTCACAGTTCATCACATGGCGTGGTGTGCCACTGATTCCATCGAATAAGATTCCTGTGGAAGATGGTAAAACCAAAATCTTGTTACTGCGTGTGGGTGAAAAACGCCAAGGTGTGGTGGGCTTATTCCAACCAGGCTTAGCAGGTGAGCAATCTCCTGGCCTTTCTGTACGTTTCATGGGCATCAACCGCAATGCGATTGCGTCTTATCTGATCTCACTGTACTGCTCATTGGCGGTATTGACTGAGGATGCGTTGGCTGTGCTCGAAGATGTGGAGGTGGACAAATATCATGACTACCCAGTTAACTACAAGTAATTTGCAAGGTAGTCCAACGGGTTCTGAAGTGGTCGGTGTTAGCCCACCGTCCAACTTCCCAGATGAAGCAACACTTTCAAGACTCGCCTCTGAATTTTTTGCTGCACTGCCAAGCTCAGGCAGTGGTCACTCTTCTGGTTTGAATTTGGACTTGCCCAATGTCGGTACACCACCACATCAACCCCAGCCTGCTGAACCTTTAGCAGCATTAAGTGGTCGTGCGCCCAATATTGCTTATGAAAAAAGTTTGAACCCTGAATATCCCGAGCATATCCCAAACTATCCCGATTATCCTGAACGTCGTGCGATTGCATCTGCGCCAGTGGTTGGTGGAGCAAACTTACCTCGCCCGCCGATTGAACCAAATTTTCCACAGGCCATTCATAGCGCACCGAATGTACCTTTGGTTGAGCCTTCTCGTCCGTCTACAAGCGAGGCATCGCCGTTTTATTTTTTAAATGATTTTGCAGCACCCAGCTCATCTAGCTCTGACTTTGATGCTGCCAGTTTTGCGACTGCACAATCATTTCAATTACCACACGGCGATGCGCTAAAAAGCTTATTGCAGCAAGATTCTCAAACTTCAACTCAAGCAAAAAATAATGCCTCATCAGGTTTCTATTTTTTGGATTTGCCACAAAGCAATGCGAGTTATGGCAATTACCAAGCTTCACAACCACAGTTTGTTGCCAATGCAGCGCAACCTTTGGATATTCAAGCGATCCGTCGTGATTTTCCCATTCTGCAAGAACGCGTCAATGGTCGACCTCTGGTCTGGTTTGATAATGCAGCGACCACGCAAAAACCACAAAGCGTGATTGATCGTATTGCCTATTTTTATCAGCACGAAAATTCCAATATTCATCGTGCCGCACATGAACTGGCAGCACGTGCAACCGATGCCTATGAACATGCGCGTAATGTGGTGGCCCGTTTCATTGGAGCAAAATCATCCAAGGAAATCATTTTTGTACGTGGTACCACTGAAGGCATTAACCTGATTGCCAAAACGTGGGGTGAACAAAATATTGGTGAAGGTGATGAAATCATCGTGTCTCATCTTGAGCATCACGCCAACATCGTACCGTGGTTCCAGCTCACCAAAAAAGTCGGCGCCAAACTTCGTGTCATTCCCGTGGATGATACGGGTCAAATCATTCTGGAAGAACTGCCAAAACTGATTAATGAACGGACCAAACTGATCTCGATTACCCAGGTGTCCAACGCCTTAGGTACCGTCACTCCTGTCGCCGAGGTGATCAAAATCGCGCATGCCAAAGGTATACGGGTCTTGGTCGATGGGGCTCAATCGGTTTCCCATATGCCAACCGATGTCCAAGCGATTGATGCTGACTTCTTTGTATTCTCAGGGCATAAAGTATTTGGACCGACAGGCATTGGTGCAGTCTATGCCAAGCCTGAAATTCTGGAAACCATGCCTGTGTGGGAAGGCGGCGGCAATATGATTCAGGATGTGAGCTTTGAACAAGTGGTTTACCAACCGGCTCCAAACAAGTTTGAAGCAGGTACGGGCAATATTGCCGATGCAGTCGGTTTAGGTGCTGCATTGGAATATGTGGAACGCCTTGGCATTCATAATATTGCCCGTTATGAACATGGCTTGCTGGAATATGGCCAGCATGCGCTAAGCAGCGTTGCAGGTTTGAGACCGATTGGCACGGCGAAAAACAAAGCCAGTGTCATGTCCTTTACCCTTGCAGGTTATTCAACCGAGCAAGTAGGTAAGGCACTGAATCAACATGGCATTGCAGTACGTTCAGGACACCATTGTGCTCAGCCGATTTTACGTCGTTTTGGTGTGGAACAGACGGTGCGCCCATCTTTGGCGTTTTACAACACCACGGAAGAAATTGATTTGCTGGTGTCTGTATTACATCAATTGAGCAGAAACAAACGCAGTACTTAAACGCTCTGCAATAAAAAAGACTGCCTCAGTGCAGTCTTTTTTCTATTTAGGCAAAGGCAACGCTCCAGATCAAGCGTATTGCCACTGCACTCAAGATCACGCCCATCACCCGCTCGAAATATACGCCAAACTCTAAAAAGCGTTTCCGTACAATCGGTTGTGCAAACATGATGCTGACTAAAATGAACCATGATGCATTCACCAGACACATCCAGATGCCATAACCGATTTGAACCTTTAACGGTGTTGCGGGATTCACAATGGTGGTAAAAATTGCCAGAAAAAACACGGTCGCTTTCGGATTTAACGCGTTGGTCAAAAAGCCCATATTAAAGGCTTGGATCAAGCTCGGTTTGCCCAGCGCTTCCCCCGCCAGAATATCCAGATTGGCATTCGGTTGACTACGTAAACATTGCCAGCCCAAATAAATCAAATAAGCCGCGCCTGCAACACGTAATAACGACATTAACCAGACACTTTGCTGGATCAGCACGCCAACACCCACCAAGGTATAAAACACATGTGCCGAAATGCCGACACCAATGCCGATTGCCGTGATACAGCCAATTAAATAACCATATCGCACACTCTGCCGTACTGTAATGATAAAATCAGGACCCGGTAAAACGACTGCCATAAAATGGATCAATGCCAAGGCCAGAAACTCATGTCCATACAACTGCCACATTTGATTTATCTCCATCATGACTACAGGAAAAAGATTGTATTGCGATTTTTAAAGCGCGATAATCCAATCAAAATCCAAATAACTTTTGCTTCATGAGCACAAATCAAAGTCTGGTTCTGTTAAATGAAATGGCAACCTTTGTCAAAGTTGTCGAAACGGAAAGCTTTTCTGAAACTGCACGACAACTCGGTTCTACCCCTTCGGCTGTGAGCCGCGCGATTGCCCGTTTAGAACGGGCCTTGGGTACACGCTTATTGCATCGCACTACACGTAAACTGCGCTTGAGTGAAAGTGGTCAGCAGGTCTATGAACGCTGTGTCGACATGGTCAATGCGGCACAAGCGGTAATGGAAAGCTCGGGACAGTTTCATATTGAACCACAAGGCGTGATTCGAATCAGTGTGCCCAAGGCTGTTGGGCATTTTATGCTGCATCCTCACTTGCCCGAATTCTTGGCACTGTATCCAAAAATTGATATTCAACTGCTATTGGAAGACCGTTATATTGACTTGATTGATGATGGTGTCGATCTGGCCATTCGCATTACCGAACAACCACCAGGTGGATTGATGGGGCGAAAACTGATTGATATTGATCATTTAATTTGTGCCACGCCAGAATATTTACAGCAACATGGCATACCGCAACATCCTCATGATTTAAAACAGCACCAGTGTATTTATTTAGGTGAACAACCTAATGACTCGAAATGGAAATTCCAGCAAGAACAGAAATCAATTACGGTACCAGTCCGTGGTCGTTATGCAGCCAATCACACTGGCGTACGCCTCAGTGCCGCTTTACAACATTTAGGCATAGCCAGTTTGCCTTACTTCGTAGCACGCCATGCCTTAGAACAAGGTTCTTTGGTGCAGGTCTTACCTGATTGGCATTTTAAGACCCATTACAGTGGTGGCGCATGGTTGCTCTATCCACCTACCCGTCATGTGCCACCAAAACTCAGTGTGTTCATTCAATATCTGGCGGAAAAATTAGCCGCAGAACCAGTTTTATTTCCGCAAAATACGCCGAGCTAAAACGATCACTTTCATTTATAAATCTAGCGACAATAGCAAACAATATGAAAACCAACAAATCCTAAGATATTAATTTTAAAATATATATTAATTTAAATTATCCATTCATAAAACAATAAAAAGCATCTTTATTTTCATCCTGCATGATAGACAATGCACAAAAACAGATATTTTTTGCTGCATAAGTTATTTTTCTTCATTTTGCATAATCGCTAATCTAACAACCAAGTTGTTATAACAAGTTTAAGTGCAATGAACCAATCGATTGTAAATAAAGTAAGTGGCGAACGCCCGTTGTATGATCAAGTCTATCAGGCCCTACTACAGCAGATCGTCGAGGGGAGTTATCAGATTCATCAGCAATTGCCATCCGAAAAAGAACTGAGTGAATTATTTAATGTCAGCCGTATCACTATTCGTCAGGCACTCAATCAACTTCAGCTCGAACACTTGGTTTACAAGATTCAAGGCAAAGGCACTTTCGTCAGCGCACCGAAAACCTTTCAGAACATTTCTCAATTGCAAGGCTTTGCAGAAGCCATGACCAATATGGGACATGAGGTGTTTAATGTGGTCAAAGAATTCCGTTTTATTCCTGCCACACCACAAATAGCATCGAAGTTAAAACTTTCAGTGAACAGTACCGTGGTGGAAATTAAACGCATTCGCCTGCTCAATCGTAAACCCGTTTCATTTGAACTGACCTATTTACCCGAATCGATTGGTTTAGCTTTGCAAGAGATTAACCTCTCCACGCGTGATGTGTTTTTAGCGATTGAAGAAGATTTATCGATTGCCTTGGGACATGCAGATTTAAACATTGACGCCACCCTTGCTGATGAAGAACTCAGTGAGCTTCTGCACGTCGATATCAATGCACCACTATTAAGAGTGGAGCGACTGACTCATGATCATGCTGGACACCCAATTGACTTCGAATATCTCTACTTCTCAGGAGAGACCTTCCAATACCGTTTAAGAGTAGATCGAAAAAGAAATACCTAACGTCACTAACCTTGTGAATTAAAACGCACTCAAAAAGGCACAACATGAATACGATTACACTGGACTATGACATTGTCGTCATCGGTGGGGGGACGGCTGGCCCAATGGCAGCCATCAAAGCCAAAACAGCCAACCCCAACCTGAAAGTTTTACTGATTGAAAAAGCCAATGTGAAACGCAGTGGCGCAATTTCAATGGGTATGGACGGCCTGAATAATGCCGTTATTCCAGGCTATGCCACGCCTGAGCAATACACCAAGGAAATCACCATTGCCAATGATGGCATTGTCAATCAAGCCACCGTCTATGCTTATGCCAAACACAGTTTCACCACCATTCAGCAACTTGATCAGTGGGGTGTGAAATTTGAAAAAGATGAAACGGGAGAATATGCAGTAAAGAAAGTCCATCACATGGGTGCTTATGTACTGCCGATGCCTGAAGGCCATGACATTAAAAAAGTCCTCTATCGCCAACTGAAACGTGCTCAAGTCAAAATCAATAACCGCATTGTCACTACTCGCCTACTGAAAAATGCCGAGGGAGCCATCAACGGTGTACTTGGCTTTGACTGTCGCAATGGTGATTTCTATGTGATCAAAACTAAGGCTGCGATTTTATGTTGCGGTGCAGCAGGACGTTTGGGTTTACCTGCATCTGGCTATTTGATGGGAACTTATGAAAACCCGACCAACGCAGGCGATGGTTATGCCATGGCTTACCATGCAGGGGCTGAACTCTCCAACTTGGAATGCTTCCAGATTAATCCGCTGATTAAAGATTATAACGGCCCTGCCTGTGCCTATGTGACCGGTCCATTGGGGGGTTATACCGCCAACAGCAAAGGCGAACGTTTTATTGAATGTGACTACTGGTCAGGCCAAATGATGTGGGAATTTTATCAGGAACTGCAGTGGCAATGGCCCAGTGTTCCTGAAAATGGATCATTTGGCGGAAGAAACCATTCAAACTATTGAAGAAATTCTGCATACCAATGAACGCCCAAGTCGAGGCCGTTTCCATGAAGGCCGTGGCACTGATTACCGACAAGATATGGTAGAAATGCAAATTTCAGAAATTGGTTTCTGTAGTGGTCACAGTGCTTCTGGGGTGTGGGTCAATGAAAAAGCAGAAACCTCCATCAAAGGGCTGTACAGCGCGGGCGATATGGCAGCCGTTCCGCATAACTACATGCTGGGTGCCTTTACCTATGGCTGGTTTGCTGGGGTCAATGCCGCTGAATATGTCGTAGAACAAGCCGATTCAGAATTGAATACCGATGAAATAGAAGCTGAAAAAGCCCGTGTTTTTGCACCTTTACACCGTCCAGAGGGGCTGTCATCGGAACAAGTGGAATACAAGTTGCGTCGTATGGTCAATGACTACTTACAACCACCCAAAACCCGACAAAAAATTGAAATTGCGCTCAAACGCTTTGAAGAAATCAAAAGCGATATTGAGCAGATTAATGCCAGCCATCCACATGAATTGATGCGTGTTGCTGAAGTCGCTGTGATTCGTGACTGTGCAGAAATGGCCGCGCGTGCGTCGCTCTTCCGTGAAGAAAGCCGTTGGGGACTCTATCACTACCGTGCAGATTGCCCTGAAAAAAATGATCAGGATTGGTTCTGTCATACCCATCTTAAAAAAGATCAGCACGGCAATATGGTCAGCTTTAAAAAAGCAGTTGAGCCTTATTTCATCCCAATTGAGGAAGATGAAGCCAACGCTTACAACCTATTGCGTATTCAAAAGAAATTAGTCGCTGAAACAGTCGAATAAGGAACATCACATGGCTTTTATTTTTAAAGAAATTGCCCACCGCACTGCTGCACCTGTGTTGGTGGATGAAGATAAATGTATTGCCGACAAAGGCTGTACCGTCTGTGTTGATGTTTGCCCAATGGACTTATTGGCGATTCATCCAGAAAGTAAAAAAGCCTATATGCAGTTTGATGAATGTTGGTATTGCATGCCATGCGAGAAGGACTGCCCGACCGATGCCATTCAAGTCAACATTCCATATTTACTTAAATGAGGGGAACAATATGAGACTCAACCACTTAGCCAAAAGCCTGATTCTGAGCAGTAGTTTGCTGACAATCTTTAGCTCAACACATGCAGAAAATATTCGGATTGCGATTGGTACCCAAGATACCACTATTAACTGTGCTACTGGCGGCTTATTGATTCGCGAGTTAAATCTACTGCCCAAATATTTGCCAAAAACAGGCAAATATAAAGATGCCAAATACGATATTGTCTGGAAAAATTTTACCTCTGGGGCGCCATTGACCAGTGAAATGGTGGCTGGTCGTTTAGATATTGGCGCAATGGCAGACTTCCCAGCAGTCAATAACAATGTCGCGTTTAAAAAGACGGGCAAAGAAAGTATTTTCCTGAGTGTGCTCTCTGGCAGTACCACTGGCAGTGGTAACGGCATCGTGGTTCCGCTGGATTCTGAGCTTAACTCGATCCAAGATTTAAAAGGAAAAACGATTTCTGTACCTTTTGCTTCAACCGCACATGGTCTATTACTGCGTGCCATTGCTGCACAAGGTTGGGACCCGAAAAAGGATGTCAAAATTATTGCCCAAGCCCCTGAAGTGGCAGGTCCAGCACTCAAAAGCAATAAGATTGATGCACATGCAGATTTTGTTCCTTTTGCAGAATTATTTCCCTATCAAGGTTTTGCCCGCAAAATTTATGACGGCGCACAGGCTAAAACCCCAACCATTCATGGCTCTTTAGCCAGCAAGTCCTATGCTCAACAATATCCAGAAATTATTCAGGCCTACTTACGTGCAACCATTGAAGCCGATCAATTGATCCGTAAAGAACCTGAAAAATATAGTGAACTGATTGCAGCCAAAACAGGGATTCCTGCCGAAGTAGTGTATTTATTTCATGGACCTCTCGGCGTACAAACCCGTGACCTGACCTGGAAGCCTGAATATAAGCAAGCGACTCAAACTGCCGTCGATACTTTGAAATATCTAGGTCGTGATGATGTTGATATCAATGTCAATCAATTCATTGATGATCAATACATCAAAAAAGCCTTCCAAAGCGCGGGCTTGAATTACGCACAACAACTCAAAAATTACGCTCAATCCCCTCTCGTTGCCAAAGATGCCTTGACTCAAAAACCGATTCAAAGTTTTGATCGGGTCACACAGATTTGGGTGAAAGGTGAAGCCAAAGTGCGTAGTTATGCCACACCTGAAACTGCCTTTGCAGATTTAAATAAATTAAAGCAGAGCGGTAAAAACATCCGTGTGGTCTACAACCAAGACCGTAATTTAAAAATCAAATTACTGGCGAATCTGGCATGGTATGCCACCGATAAAAACGGTCAGATCAGTGCCTTCTTACTGCGTGGGGATGCCAACAATTGGGCCAAAACACATGGCGGCAAAGTCTATGACTTTAATAATGCTCAAAAGCTGGTGAAGTAATGAAATCCCTCCCAACCTCCCTTTAGCAAGGGAGGAGCCTCACGAATCTTAGTCAGTCTTTAGACTCGTGAAAAGTCCACCTTTTAAAGGGGGATTTAGGTGGATTTTGAGATTCAGGAGAAATAAATATGAATAGTTTAGCGGATACCCAACCGATTCAGTCTAAGGCAATCCGCCCTGTGCTGATATTTTCAAAAAGCCGTGTGATTTCATACAGCTTAAGTGCAGTGTCACTGTTGTTCAGTCTTGTGTTTTGGCAACTCGCCTCGCAATACCATTTAAATTTGGGACTGATTAACTTTGCCAATGTGCCTTCGCCACGAGATGTTATTCAATCTCTACTTGCTTTTGCCGAACTGGATACAGCCCTTGCACATGTCAAAGCCAGTATTACTCGAGTGTTGATTGGCTTCTTACTCGCGTCAGTGGTTGGGGTCATTCTAGGATTATTGATTGGTTATTCTAAAACGCTGGCGTCCCTATTGATGCCACCCTTAGAAATCTTGCGTCCGATTCCAGCCGTCGCATGGATTCCTCTAGCAATTCTAATGTTTCCATCCTCAGAAGCCTCGATGATTTTTATTACCTTTTTAGGTGCGTTATTCCCAATCTTGCTCAATACCATTCACGGCGTTGAGGCCGTTGATCAACGTTTAATCGCTTCCGCAAAAAGTCTAGGTGCAGGTCAGTTTGCCATTTTGCGCGAAGTCATCATTCCAGGTTCCTTGCCCAGCATCACTACGGGTCTTGCGATTGGCATGGGCACCTGTTGGTTCTGTCTGGTTACGGCTGAAATGATCTCTGGTCAGCTCGGTATTGGCTATTTCACTTGGGAATCCTTCACCTTACAAAACTATGCAGACATCATTGTTGGCATGCTGTTGATCGGTGCATTAGGTATGTTCAGCAGTGCTTTTCTGCGTTATCTAGGCAAAAAACTTACCCCTTGGTATCAGTTAAGGAAGGCATAACATGAGTCAATACGGTCATATCCATTTACACAACATCAACCTACACCTTGGGCAAGACAAACAACGCTTTCAAGCCTTGGATCATGTCTCCTTTGATCTGCAGGCAGGCGAGTTTGTGTGTTTGCTTGGTCCTTCGGGTTGTGGCAAATCAACACTGCTTGGCGCACTAGCAGGTCATTTACCGATTAGCTCAGGCACCATGCTATTGGATCAAAAAGCCATTGAAGAACCCTCATCTGATCGAGGCTTGGTGTTTCAACAACACACCCTATTTCCATGGAAAAGTGTGCTAGAAAATGTGTGTTTTGGCTTAAAAATGAAAGGCATCTCTAAAGCCCAACGTCGAGATCAAGCCCAGCAAATGATTGAACTGGTCGGCCTAAAAGGTTTTGAAGATAAATATCCCGCTGAATTATCAGGCGGAATGCAACAACGGGTTGAAATTGCACGCGTGCTGATTAATCAGCCTCGTGTATTGCTGATGGATGAACCCTTTGGTGCACTGGATGCTCAGACTCGCTTAAAGATGCAGGAACTGCTGCTTGAAATCTGGCAAAGCATCCAAACCTCAGTGCTGTTCATTACCCACGATATTGATGAAGCTTTATTTTTGGCAGATCGGGTCTTGATCATGAGCCACCGCCCCGGACGTATTATTGAAGAAATTAAACTGGATTTCCCCCGCCCCAGACATGTTGATCTGGTGACTTCGACCGAGTTTACCCAAATAAAAAAACATTGTATTCAAGTATTAAAACACGCCACTCAAGCTGAACTGAGTCGGTTAAATCCACTCGGTTTAAATCAGAAAGTCGCGGTTTAGGAACCATAAAATATGAGCTTAAATTACCCAATCCTGACGGATATTGATGCGGATTATGCTGATTATCTGTTTCAGCTTAATCAGGATGATGAAAATATCCGCTTTGTCGCAATTATGAATATTGCCGATGAGGAACAAACAGAATTATTGGCTTGGTTACAGCACGCAGTGTTACATGACCCAGCAAGCAAAGTACGTGAGCGAGCTGCTATCCGTTTAGAAGGTTGGGAGGATGCGACATCTTTACATACTTTGGCTCAAGCCTTGAGTGATCCACATGAAAATGTGCGTATCGCTGCAGCGCAAAGTTTAAGCGAAATTAAACATGCTGAATCTGCCCATCATCTGGCAACATATTTGCAGCATCACGATGACTTTGTCCTTGCTGCAATTTTGAGAGCAATTAAAGAGCTACGGGCTGAACCGTTATTTGAAGCCATCCTCAAGCATGTTCAACATGCCAATCCCTTAGTACGTAAAGAAGCTGTGAGTACGCTGAGTTGGTTGCAGAAACAGGAAGGCTTAGCAACGCTGGCACAGATCGCACAGCATGATGTTGATAACGAAATTCGGCGTATCGCCACAGGAGGCTTGGCGGCAACTCAAGCTTCAACACCCGAAGTTTTATCGGCCTTACACAGTTCTCTCACCGCTGAGGCGTGGCAACTACGAGTCGAAGCCGCCTTGACCATTGGAAAATTAAAAGTCCTTGAATTAGAACAGCCGCTTTTACAGCAACTGGATGATACTTATTGGCAAGTTCGCATTGCTGTGACACGCAGCTTAGGACGCCTTAGATCAAAAGCTGCAATTGCCAAACTCCAAGAAAATTTCCAGCATGACATCAGTAATCTACGCAAAGAAGTTGCCATTGCATTAGGTGAAATTGGCGGAGAATCAGCTCAGAATATTTTATTACAGCATGCGGAAGACCCTGATCCGGAAGTACGTAAATCGATTCGTATTGGACTGGCACTCATTCAGGAGAAACAATATGTCACTTGAACCTCATCAGCTTAATGTCGATATCGAACAGCAACGCCTGTTTCTCTCGTGGCAGGATGGTACTGAAAAGAATTTTAGCCATGCGCAGCTGAGAGCCAGTTGTCCTTGTGGGTTTTGTCGAGCAAAGCGTCTACGACAACAAGATGTTCAATATCCAGATCATGTTGCCATCTCTGCCATCTACTCACAAGGTTATGGGATTCAGATCTGTTTTGATGATGGACATGACAAAGGTATTTTCCCTTGGGCTTTTTTAAAAGAATTAAATAGTTGAAAAACTTTCAAAGTGATGAAAGCGATCATGCATCGCATGCTTTCATCATTCTGAATTATTAACTCACTAGAATTTATAACCTCAATGCTCAATTTTATTTATCATCTAGAAATAAAAAGAAAACTCTTTGGAATACATCATGCAGTCAGCTGATCCAACAAATCCAATGCCAGCAATTCCTTTCAGGCAAGCTTTTTTGTTCTGGCTTAAATTGGGATTTATTAGTTTTGGTGGACCCGCTGGACAAATTGCAGTAATGCATCAAGAACTAGTTGAAAATAAACGTTGGATCTCTGAAAAAAGATTTTTACATGCGCTGAATTACTGCATGTTACTTCCCGGTCCTGAGGCACAACAACTCGCCACCTATATTGGCTGGCTGATGCATCGAACTACGGGTGGGCTTGTCGCAGGGATTCTGTTTGTTCTCCCCTCGTTATTTATCCTGATTACCCTGTCATGGATTTATGTGCAGTTTGGTGATGTCCCCATCATTGCAGGCTTGTTTTATGGGATTAAACCTGCGGTTACGGCAATTGTCTTTCATGCGACTTATCGTATTGGTAGTCGCTCATTAAAGAATCCGTTTTTATGGGGCATTGCTGCTGCCGCATTTATTGCCATTTTCGTGTTTAACGTCCCATTCCCCTTGATCGTGTTAGCAGCTGCCATTTCAGGCTATGTGCTGAGTAAGCAAAAACCTGATTTATTTACTGCTCAGGCTTCCCATCAAAATAGTCATAAAAGTTATGGAACAGCCCTGATTGATGATAATACGCCAATGCCTGCCCATGCAGTTTTTCGTTGGGGCAATCTTGTAAAAATCCTGATCATTGCTGCATTTCTATGGTTTGTGCCGATGCTGCTTTTGACTCTAGGATTGGGATGGCAACATGCTTATACCCAAATGGCGTGGTTCTTTACCAAAGCAGCCTTACTGACCTTTGGCGGTGCTTATGCAGTTCTGCCCTACGTGTACCAAGGTGCAGTCAATCATTATGCATGGCTCAGTCCAACTCAAATGATTGATGGTCTGGCACTCGGTGAAAGTACCCCTGGTCCATTGATTATGGTAGTGGCATTTGTGGGCTTTTTGGGTGCTTATAACCATGCTGTATTAGGTGCTGAACATCTATTTTTAGCAGGTGCAATTGGTGCGGTGATCGTGACTTGGTTTACCTTCTTATTTTCCTTTGTGTTTATTCTGGCTGGTGCACCAATTATTGAATCTACACATAATGAATTGAAATTTACAGCACCACTCACTGCGATTACCGCTGCTGTAGTCGGGGTGATTTTAAATCTGGCTTTGTTCTTTAGCTATCATGTGCTTTGGCCACATGGTTTTGATCATGCCTTTAATTATGAAGCGGCCTTTATTACTGTTGCTGCACTAATTGCTTTATTCAAATTTCAGCTCAATGTGTTGTATGTGATTTTTGCATCGGCCTTTTGCGGTTTGATCTTATATATTGGTGCGTAATTGAATGCATCGAGTAGCTGAAAACGCTACTCGATGAAGTTCTCTCTTAAATATGATGAATTTCGACTGAGGCATGCACAATTTCCTCATGAATCGCCAATTCCGCTTTAACCTGATCAGGATTGAGATCAGTCATAGTGGTTTCCAATCCTAAAATACAAGAGAACTTGCCTTTCCCGACCTTCCATACATGTAGATCAGTAATTTCAACCTGTGAAAACTGGGCAATCACCTCACGTATTTCTTCAATCACTGGATGCCCCATTTCAGCATCCAATAGAGTTTTTCCTGTTTCCTGCATCAGCCCCCAAGACCATTTTGCAACCAGTAATGCGCCGACGATCCCAAGCAAAGCATCTAAGAAATTCCAGCCAAAATATTTGGCCGCAAATAAGGCAATAATCGCGAGCACCGAAGTGACAGCATCAGCAACCACATGTAAAAAAGCTGCTTTTTGATTCAAATCATGATGATGATCATGGCCGTGATGATCTGCGTCACCATGAGAGTGATGATGTGAATGATGGTGATGATGCTCATGTCCCCCATCATGTAGTAACCATGCACACATTAGATTGACGATCAGCCCCACAATCGCAATGGGAATTGCTTCATTAAAATGAATGGTGACAGGATTAAATAAACGCTCAAGTGACTGAATCCCCATCAACAGTGCCACCACCATCAGTAAAATCGCACTGCTATACCCTGCCAAGATTTCAATTTTCCATGTACCGAAGCTAAAGCGTTGATCCTGTGCATAATGTCGCGCCATACGATAGGCAAAATAAGCCAGTCCCAAGGCCAGCATATGTGAACTCATGTGCCAACCATCGGCAAGTAAAGCCATTGAATTAAAAAACCAGCCGCCCAGAATTTCCAAGACCATCATCACTGCGGTCAGAATGGTGGCAATTAAAATTCTTTTTTGAGCCAAGGGATTTCCTTGATCAAACTGATGAGAATGACGTCGTTCTAGGTTACTATGCTGCATTTATTTTAGTCTTCCAATATACTCCCCCTAGTATATATTTTTTTAGGAAAAAAAGTATGTCTCACCTCCATCAAGATAAGAAAATTTTAAATCGTCTTAAGCGGATTCAAGGACAGTTCGCAGCAGTCGAGAAATCAATCACAAATCCTGACAGTTCTTGCATAGAAGTTCTACAGCAGGTTGCAGCAGTCAAAGGTGCGGTAAATGGTTTAATGAATCAATTGATCGAACAACACCTAAAAGAGCATGTATTAAAAGGTGCTGATCACGTCGATGAGGAAGAAGTCGAAAAGTTTTTCACCTTATTACAACGCTATCTATAAATACCAAATGGCGTCACTCAGTTGGTCTAGCTCGGAATGATCATGACTCACATACAACATTGGAATCTTGATTTCCTGTTTAACGCGTTGAAAAAAGGAATGATCTCAGCTTTATGCACGGTATCCAGTGCAGATAACGGCTCATCTAAAAGCAGAAATTGTGGCGAGTATAGTAAAGCTCGTCCTAAAGCCACTCGCTGTTTTTCTCCCCCAGAGAGCTTAATCGGCATACGTTCCAGCAAATGCGCCAATTTCAGCAACTCTACAATATAGTCCACTTCGAACTGACGTTGTTGTGGCGCAATATGCTTAAAACCAAACAATAAATTCTGTTTGACGTTTTTATGTGGGAACAATTGCGCATCCTGAAAGACCAAACCGACACGGCGCTGTTGCGTACTGAGATGAATATTCTGACCTTGATCGAACCAAGTCTGATTCTGGATTTTAATCCAGCCCGATTGAGGTCGAATTAAGCCTGCAATACTGTGTAATATGGTGGTTTTCCCCGAACCCGAAGCCCCAAATAAACCAATCACAGACTGATCAGACTGAAAACGTTGATTCAGACAAAATTGCCCTTGCTGTAGCTGTATATGACAATCAATCATGCTGAATACCCACGCTTATTTTTCTGATATCGATTGAACCACTGTGCAAACCATAAGGCAAAGAATGCCACCGATAAAGACAGGATAATCAATCGCCATACCGCGGCTTCGGTATCGGGTTGCTGCATTAAACTATACATTGCCAACGGTAAAGTGCGGGTTTCGCCAGCAATATTGCCGACAAAGGTAATGGTTGCGCCAAACTCACCTAAACTGCGGCAAAAACATAAAATAGCACCGACCAAAATACCACTACTCGCGAGCGGTAATGTCACCTGCATAAAAGCCCCAAAGGAAGATGCACCCAAAGTTTTCGCAGCCAGCTCCAAGCGTTGATCGACCAGTTCAATCGCCAGCCGAATTGATTGCACCAATAAGGGAAAGCCCATCACTGCGGATGCCAATACCGCACCTTTCCAGTTAAAAGCAAATTCTAAACCGAGCGGGGCAAGATACTGCCCCAACAGTCCACGATTACCAAACAATTGCAGCAATAAATAACCAGGTACCACAGGTGGTAAAACCAAAGGTAAGAACACCAAGGTCTCAAACAGTGACTTTCCCCAAAACTCTTTGCGGGCCAATACCCAAGCCACTAAAGTTGCAGGAATTAGGCTAAACACCAGACACGCTGCTGCCACTTTGCAGGACAGCTTGAGAACTTCAATTTCTTCAGGGCTTAAGATCATCATTTAGTTACTGCAACACGCTAAATCCATATTTTTTAAATATCGTTTTTGCCTGTCCACTTTGTAGAAATTTATAGAATTTGATCGAATCCGCATTCTTCTTGGTTAAACCTACGGGATAAATAATCGGTGGATGAGTATTTTCGGGGAAGATGCCCGCCACAACCACGTCTTTACTAATTGCAGCATCAGTTGCATAAACAATACCCACCTGACATTCGCCACGCGCTACAAAGTTTAAAGCAGCACGTACATCTTCCGTTTCAACTAATCGTGGTTGAACTTTGTCCCACCAACCTAGTGAGGTCAACGCTTGTTTAGCATATTTCCCGACTGGCACGCTCTTGGTATCCCCTGTACACAGCTTGCCTTGAATCGCCGTAGTTGGATCAAAACTTTTATCCATTTTTAATTTAATCGGATGCTCCTTAGGGGTAATCACAACCAGCCGATTGCCCAGTAAATTAATACGATCAGTTGGCGCAACCAGCTGTTTATTCTGTAAATAGTCCATCCATTGCACATCAGCTGACATAAACACATCTGCAGGTGCGCCAGCTTCAATTTGCTTGGCTAAGGTCGAAGACCCTGCATAAGACGTTTTGACCTCAGTTTTATTTTTTTGCTCATAGATTGCATCGAGTTCATTGACTGCGTTGGTTAAGCTTGCAGCTGCGTACACTGTAATCGCATCTGCGGCAACCGCATGGGTCTGCATCAATAAACTCGCCCCAAAAGCGACAGCACAGAGATATGTTTTTTTCATCATTGTTGGCATTGTTTTGTCCTCAAATTTCGATATGTTTTTAAAAATATATCGCTTAATAAAGATACACTAAAAATAACAATTCGCCAGTCTTGTTATCCCTAATCCATCATCTGCTTATTTAGAACTTGAATAATCTCATCATAGGAACCATGATCATCATTTGGTGCAAAAAATCAGTTTTTCACCAATTCAGGGCATCTTCATCTAAATTTCGATATGAGCGATAAATCTCTTCATCTAGATCAAACATGCGCTCGATCAATCATTAGTTACCGAAAAATATAGCGATCAGCCCTATTTTGCTTTCCAAAATAAAAAGACGTCTATCCAAACACCAACCAAATGATGCTGAATAGACGCCTTTGTCTATTTCTAAAGATAGCCTAGATCGCTACCCTATTGCTGTTTTAGCAAAAGATATGCCATGACCAACTTGATATAGGCATAACTCTGCAATTGATATTGAGCTTATTGACTAATGGCTTGGTCAATCTTCTTGGCGAATTTTTGAATATCACTGCTTTGGATCGTAGCTTTACCTTCGCTGATCGCTTGGAATTGCTGTGCTGCCATTTCCTGCATCTTGATTTTGCCTGATGCAATATTACGGTCAAAGCGTCCCATAAACTCATCAACATATTCTTTTTCAGTCACGATATGGTCACCATTGGCATCGGTTTCAAAGAATTGCTTATCTCGCGCAGTCAAATAATCACCAAGTGTCACATAGGTCTTTCCTTGGCCATATTGTGTGATGAACTCATTGATATTACTTGGCATTGGCATCGAGATTGGAAGTTTGACACGGAAGCCATCATGGGTTGCCGTACTATTCTCAGATAGTTTCGCATCTTCCGCGTTAATTAAGCCATCCTGATTTTTATCGAACTCATTAAATGTTTTTAAGCCCGTTTCCTGAAACTCTTTTAAAGTGAGCTTCTGATCTTTATTGCTGTCCAAAATGCCATAGCGTACATGTGCCTGTTTCTCTGACATGTCACGGCGTTGTTTTAATAATGGCTCTAAACGTGTTTGTTCATATTGTACAAACTGCTGTTGATTGACTTTTTTATTGTTTTTGAATAGTGCTGCATAGTCTTGAGTATATTGCTTTAATAAAGCCGCACTGCTCTGTTCTTTATTATTTGGATGATAAAGCACATACAATGCATACGCTTGCTGATATGCACTCGACGGATCAACCGTTTCCGCAGCAGAGGTCACCGAAGTCGCCATTGCAGTTAAACCTGCAATCATTAAAGCCAATTTTTTCATGTTCATTTCCTTAGATGTAAACATTTGCTAGATTGAAAACCTTTTTCTATCTTGCTACTAAAATAAAATTAATATTTAAATTCGATACTTGCGACAACATTACGACCTGGTTCAGCCGCACGATCAATTAGGCTGGCCTGATTGGTACCGTTAATTGTGCCTACAGCTGCGTAGTCCCAATAGGTTTTGTCAAAGATGTTATTAAAAGCGACATTGAGTTTGGCAAACTTTGTGACATTCCAATAGGCGGATAAATCAAATACGGTATAACCTGCCACACGTTGATATTGCGTATTTTCTTGATAAGAACTCACATCTTGTGTTGCAACTCTGCCACCGACAGCAGTTGCAGTCATGCCTAAGCCAAATACTTTATTAGGATCATCATAGGCAAAGGTTAAGCTGCCTTTTTCTGGCTGAACTGAATTGACGCCACTCTTCGCACCATTTTTATTTTTTGCTGTTCCTTTGGTTTTTCCTGCAACCAATGCAAGACTAAAACCATCTGAGTTCGGAATAAACTGGCCTAAATCGATGCGAGTGGATAATTCTCCCCCCCAGATTTGTGCATCAGCTAAATTTTCAGCACGGTAATAACCATTGGGATATTGCGGTGTTATACCGAGATTGGAGTAATCGATAAAATCTTTATATTGAGTATAAAATCCGGTCAGATCAAACTTGATCCCATCAATCGAGGTATTTCTCAATCCAATCTCGAATGCATCACTGCTTTCTTTTTTCAAGTTCGAATTACCAATCACAATATAACTTGGATTACCCGGTGTCGTTTGATAAATCCCCCCCATTTCCGTTGGTGAAGGAATACGATTGCCTTTTGAATATTTTAAATAGCTGTAATTGGTCGGACTAAACTGATAGCTTGCTGAAAAACTTGGAGAGACATAATTAAAGTCTTTGGCCTGCACATCATTATAAGTGGTATTGTCTGGTCTAAATTCTTGACGTTCTAGACGTACCGATGGGGTTAAAGTTAGGTTTCGACCCAAGAGATCTAAGCGAATATCATCAGATACAAAAGCTGAATAGCGTTTCAATTTGGAATCTAATAAATAAGCACCTTGGTAAAGTGACGGAAGTGACGCCCCATTACGCAGATCGATTTTGGTACTAGAGAACTCTTTCTGGTCTGCAGTAAGGCCATATTTGAGGGTATGATTTTTGATTGCTTTGCTTGCATCAATTTTTATACCTACATTTTTCTCTTTATATGTGGTAGAAAAATCTCGTGCAACAGTCGCATTGTTCATAAATGAAGTATCAGTATCGTTATTAGATTCTTGATACCAGATTTTGCTATTCAACTTATCAAAAAGTAAGAAATCGTTTGGCTTATAAATATGTTGAATGCTGAATTGGGTGCGATCAATATCTTGGTGTTGCTGTGCGTCGCTCTTATAGTTAGTAAATAAATTCGCCGCAATCTCTTTGGTATCAGTCTTTTTCTTATAGTAATCCGCAGTGAAATTCAATTGATGCTGATCTGATAACGCCCATAAGATACGGGTTAAAACAGCATCAGAGTTCCAATCTGCTGGAAAAGCCTTAGTTTTAGAATTCGGTTTGGTTTCTTGTCCATCACGATGCGCATAAGCAACTAATGCCTTGAGATCATCGTTACCAATCGCCCCTGTTACAGATGCCAACCAAGCCTGATCAGCAGAGCTATAGCCCGTTTTCAATGTACCCGCAATGGACTTACCGTCAACTAAGTAATCTTCTGGTGATTTATTTTTAAAAGAAACTCGACCACCAATACCATCGGTTGAAACATCTGTTGTACCAGAGACAATATCAACCGTGCTGAACATTTCAGGTTCGATATAATCTCGCCCTGCTCCACGCTTGCCCATACTTTTCGGTGGAATATAAGTGCTGACTGTCGCATCGGCAAGATCAACACCATCAACATCTAGACCAATTCGGTTGGCATCAATACCACGAATGTTATAGCTACTTGTGCCAGTTCCGTCGAAAAATGTGCCACTCCCTGCCACTGAAAATGGTGCGTTAACCAGCGGTAAATATTTCACAATACTGGCCATGTCGGTAACACCAGTTTTATCCATATTTTCACGATTAATGCTGGTACGAGATACAGGTGACTCGTTTTCATGTTCTGCGTAAACGGTAATGGTCGATAATGAGGTATAAGCTTTATCCTGTTTGCTCTCTTCCGCATAACTTCCCGAACTCACCCCTGCACTCATGAGTGCAATCAAACATACAGACAAATAACGTGGTTTTAAAACAGTCATATCGGACTTGATTGGGCTATATAGCTCAACAGGATTACGATTCATACGGGAGCCTTTTAAATGATATTGATAATCATTAAAACCGTGTGTTTTTACTTATTCACTCACCCCAAATTGTGATTGAAAGTAAGAATTACAAATATACACAGATTTAATAAATGCGAATCATAATCAATTACATTTTTATTTACAATAATTTTGTTCGATCAGCCAGTTCATTAGGCTAAAAAAGACCTCAAAAGTGAAAAAAGGACCAAAAGATCTGTGTAAATTTGGGAAATATGTGCGGAACTAAATCGCGTCAATCTGTCAGCTATTTTGAAGAATCGAAATCTGTTTCAGTCTTTTCGAAGAGTGAAATGAGAAGCATCTATTTATCTACTAATTAAGAGATATTCAAGCATTGCTTTGCCTCATTATGATTATTTGATCATCAACTGAGCTCTATTCATCAGCTGAGATATCACAAAAAATAAAGCCCTATGATTCATCAGAGAGCTTTAAAATCGATTAGCCTCTTACAGCTAAATTCTGCTTTGGCAACAGCTTACAACCACACGACAATGCATCATTCACTCTTGCCGCAGCTTTACCCATCACCTGCATATTTGGATCGCCAGCAATAATGGTAGCAACCGTTTTATGCTTAGGGCACGTTGCCTTATCTCCCACACAGGCAATCGGAATTCCTTCAATGAGAAAGCTACTGTTTCCAGTAATCACCTGCCCACCACCTGTTGTAGGACAACCAATCACAATATAAGGTGTTGCCATAATCCTATCCCTCCGCTAAAAGTGCCTAAATAGTTAAAGCACTTCAAATTCAATTCGACGATTTTTCTTACGTCCATCTGCCGTTGTATTATCTGCAACAGGTTGACTTGAACCTTTACCTTCGGTACTTAAACGATCAGCCGCAATACTTTTACTAACTAAGTAATTTTGTACCGCTGCAGCACGTTGCTGACTTAACACCGTATTCTTATTGGCATCACCAGAGCTATCGGTATGTCCAATAATTTTGACTTTCTTGCCACCAACTTTATTTAAAGCCACCGCCATTTCATCCAGAATCTGTTGTCCTGCCGCGGTCAGAATGGCACTACCTGATTCAAACTCAATGATTCGATTTTTTAGTGCATCATCAATAATTTTTTGCTCAGCTTGATTTACTGAAAGCTGTGCGTTAAAGCGATAAGGCTGTTGCACTAAAGATTGAAAACTGGTTGTAGTCGGTTGAATTTGGCTTGGATCAGTCATTTTCCCAGTTAAATCAACCTGAGTTCCTCTCACCTTTAACTGACCTTGTGAAATCTTTTTCAGATCTGGGGTAATGACACGAGTCACAGAATCACTCCAGCCATTCGGAGCTGAAACTGGACGAACCTGAATTTTATCGACCACTTGGTCTGCACCATAGACAGACTGCATCTTGGCCAAGATTGCCTGCTTACTCGCATCATTTGGAACAACACCTTCCACCACGATCGGTGCGGCGCTAGCAAGGTGGCTTTGGCCTAAAACAATTAAGCCAAACAGTAAACTTGCCCAGATAGATTTCGGATTATTTCTCATATTCATTCATCTAAAAAAGTTTGTCTGAACAGCTTTAAACCTTGATTGAGGCTTAACTGACGCTGACAAAGTGATTGTTCTAATGTTGCAAGACCTGCATTCTGTTCAAGATAAGCATCAATCCATTGTGCTTGGATCAATGATACCCAATGTTCACTCTGCATGTTTTGGGTAAAGATATCGCTGAGTGCCATGATGTCGGCACCTTGAAAACCGATAAATAGAATTGGCTCATCTCGATGTAAAATACCAATCAGAATTTCAGTATTGTTAATACCTAAGAATCGCCCGATCATACCGACCCAAAAAGCCGCGATTTCATAACAGTACATATGATTATTAATGGGAAGGATCAACACTTTATTTAAACGGCTGGTGCCATTTTTTAAGATCGGCTGTAGTAATAGCCCTAGACCAATCATACTTTGTGCAAGTTCATAGACATTGATTTTCATCAATTGTGCAAATGAGTGCATGGTATGGTTTTCATAGAAACCATTACATTCTGTTGCAGTGAATAGTTGCACCACATTCGGCAGGTTATTCAATTTCTCCAACATGATATTGGTATCTCGAATACTACGAAGTACCCGATTACGTTGGAATAAATCAACCAAAACCGACTTGTAGTAATACGGCGCTAATAACAGATTTTGATATGGCTGCTCCACTTCAAGTAATTGACTGAGCACCATTGGAAATGCTCGACCAGAGCTATCTTGGCTGGCAATCAAGTTTGCTGCCAAAAACATCGACTCAGCAGGATTGGCAATAAAGAAATCCAATGCAGGTAAAGATTCATAACGCTGCTTAAAATCTGGTGCACGCATGGCATGCTCAAGTGCTTCTGTAATCCACTGATCAAGTACCTGAATTAATGCATACTGCCCTTTGGATTTTAGAAAGTCACCACGTGCGGGTGTCTTTCCATAATACAAAGGTGTCGTTTTTACTTGCTGCATCCAAGCCCCTCCTGCTGTTCCGTGATTATCCCTAACATTACGGTGTTGCTCCTTGAGCAGGTGCTGTTGGCTGTGGTTGAGGTGCAGCAGCTGCCGCACCCGCAGGCATTGCTTGAGCTGAGACTACACGTACTGCCTTCTCAGTCACCACTTTATCCACCAACTGTAAACCTGAATAACCACGGCTTGAACCAATATTGCCAGAGCTATTACCACTGATTAATCTGAAATTCACTTTCAATGCTAAAGATGGTTCAGTTTTGCTGGTCCACGTCATTTCAAAGCTACCATTTTGTTCTTTGCGTTGTGCTGCATCGATTAAACGGTTGATACCATACTCACCTGGCTCTTCAAAAATCGTATGGGTTTTACCTTCCAAGTCCACTGCGGTAATACGCGCGCCCGGAATTGCACCTTGGTTCGGCCATACGAAGTTCACCCATTGCTGAATGCCGTTTTCAAACACCATACGTTGACCATCAATATCAATGGTGTATGACAAGTATTGTGGATTCGGTAATGGGTAGAACTGGAAGTTTGATTGATTAGATACAGGTGCAGCCGCAGGCTGATCTAGACTGCCTGTCGCCATGCCATTGATTGGTGCTACGTATTGCTGAAATGCCATCACAAATTGTGGATTTAAGCTAATACCTAAGTCTTTCCACGTCTTCGAAGTCAAGACATAACCACGGCGGATCACAAATGGATCTAAAGCTTCTTTTACAAAACGTGCAATGCTACCGGTCTCACCAAAGATTTGACCAATTTCACTACTGGTTGCCTGTAAAGTTACACTCGAATTAAATGGATATTTTTGACTTAAATTGGTTTTAAATGGTTGATACGCTTGGATTCCCCACAACTTATTCAACTCATCTTGGGTTGGCACAATCAAGCTTGCAAAAGACTGAGTTAATGGTGTCATCAACAGTTTTTGTAATACTTGTTGATCTGTATCCTTGAGACCCACCATCATTTTTTCATCAACATATTTCTGTGTAAGGTTAAACACAGATGTTTGATCATTAATGGTTTGTTTCACCAAGGCCATCGCACTTGGGCCAATCTCGCCCGCTGTTTTGAGATCATTGAACTTACTACGCACTTGCGCAAGGTTGTTCATATACTCATCAAATAATGACTTATCCTGTAAATCATCACGCTTACGCACCAACTGATAGAACATTTGATATTCTTGTGAAATCGCACCTTGTGCTTTATTCACCGCCTGAGCTGCTGCTTTGTCATCTGAATTATTCAAGACTTTACGTTTAAACCACGCCACAAAGCCTTTTTCAGGTACTGCAAGTTCAGCCTGTACAATTGGATTGTCCCAGTTGGTTTCGATCGCAATGCGCTGTAATAAAGTACGGATTGGTGAGTTTTGTGGCTCGCCTAAAACATCGATACTTTTCACTTGCTGAGCAAACTGATCCGCTTTGGCATAATAAATACCATTCAGGAACTTTTTCCATTCTGCTACATATTCTTGCTTATACAGCGCCACCAACTGCTTACGGATTTGTTCAGGGCTACCTGAGAAAGTAAGGTCATCAGATTGACGACTATTCAGTACCCAATCTTTACTGTCCGTTGGTTTATTCGCTGCCTCTTCAATCGCTTTCTCTACATACTCATCCCAAGCTTTTTGTGTAAACACACCTGGTAAAGCATAACTACCAAGAACAATACTGCGGTTTTGTTCACCCACAATTTGTCCAACCGTTACCGCAGGGAAGCGTACTGCTGCACGCATCTTAATTTCGTTATACACACGATCACGCGCAGGCATACCGCGAATTACAGACAGTAAAACTTGGCGGGTTTGATCAACCACTTGTGCATCAGTTTCTAATACAGGGAAACCTTCTTGATTCGCCAGAGTCATGGCATAAGAAAGAATCTTCTCTGCATCCTGAATCATTTCACCACGTGGCATTTGTCCACGATTGGCATCTAACCAAGAACGCCAGAAACGTGAAACTTGATCACTTAAATGACTGGTATCCATATATTCATGATTACTCATCATTAAGTAGGCTTTCAGTGCGTTATAAGCATCTTGCGGATTCGCATCTGACGGTTCTAAATATTGCTGAGTCTTGGCAACTTGCTTGATCTCTACATTGACATGATTGGCTTTTAAAGTCGCTTCATTATTTTTGACGCGTTGTAGATATTGCGCAATATTTTGTTGTGTTGGGGTCAAGACAATCTGTTTAATGCCTTTGAGGTATTCCGCTTTTAAGCTTTCACGTAATTGATTGCCTTGGTAGAGGCCAAAACTGAATTTTAATGGACGGTTTTCATCAAACTCATCCAGCTGCTGTAAACGTTCTTGTAAAATCAACAGTGCTTCAAGTTGAGTTGATAATTGTTGACCTGAAGATTTCTCTAAATGAACGACTTTATCTAAGTCAGCTTGAACATCCGCAATCAATTGCTGGTTGTTACGATATGACCAAACCCATACACCGAGTACCAAAGAAACGCCCACCAAAGCGGCAATAAAAGCGATATAACGCTGACGCTTTTTCGCAGGATTGATATGTTGCTTCACAAGGTCCTTATCTCGCAAAATCACATTGGAGAATAGACCTTGGAGGAAATAACCATGATTGGGTGCAATCGATTGTGCAGTGCCTTCTTGTCCATTGCCTTGGATTTGCTGGAGTTGAAATTCTTGGGCAATGTTTTCTGTCATCGGGCTTTCAATCACACCCTCTTGCAAAGCACTGGTAAAATAGAAACCACGGAAAATAGGTTGGAACTGGTATGGATTATCTTCAAATAAAGTACCAACAAAACTTTTTAGTGCTGGTTTGAGTGTTTTAAATTCCAATGGGAAAGTCATGACACTCGGAGAAATATTTTGCGAGTGGCGACGACTTAAATGCGTAGTACTGACGCTCTTTAAACCATCATAAAGAATGCTGTAATGTTTTTCGAATAATTCCACTGCATTCTGAGACGAGTTCTGCTCATAAGGTAAGGTTGCACCCCACGCCTGATTATATTCTTGCGACTCATAGCAATCAAAAAACTCAGTAAAACCTGCAATCAAGTCCATTTTAGAAAAGACCAAATAAACAGGAACCACGACCTCAAGCTTTTCAGTTAAGTCCTGAATTCGAGCGCGCAGATTTTTGGCTAATTTTATTGAATTCTCAGGGCTCTGGCTGATCAATTCGGCAATACTGACGATCAGCACCAAGCCATTGACAGGGGCTTTCGAGCGGTTTTTCTTTAGAATATTTAAAAAGCCCAACCATTCAGAATGATCTTCTGAATAAACCGAATAACGGCCTGCAGTATCTAGTAAAATCCCTTCTGTAGAAAAGAACCAATCACAGTTACGTGTACCACTTAAGCCCGCTGAAACCATTTTTTGATGGGTTTCTTCAAATGGAAACTTCAAACCAGAATTATAAATTGCAGAGCTCTTCCCAGCTGCGGGATTACCAATCACCATATACCATGGTAATTCGTATAAGGCTGCATTGCCTTTTTTATCTCCCAATTTAGATTTACGAATCAGTTGAATCGACTCTTTCATCTGTTGCTGGATTAACTGTAATTCGGCTTTATCTTTGTGTTGACCATATTCAGCTTGGCTGTCTTGCTCAATCGCATTGGCAAGTTCTTCACCTTGTTCCGCATGGCGTTTTCTTTGAATCAGCCAATAAATGCCGTAGACAATTAAGCCCAAAGCATAGGTTGCTGCCAATGCCCAAAAGATATGACGTGGAATGGACGAATATGAAGAAATCAGTGCCACGAATAAAGACAAAGCAATAATTGCTTTAGGATTCGTGATGTACTGCCAAAGATAACCTAAAATGATATACATTGAGTTCTCGAATTCTTAATAAAGTTAATCAATTAGCAATTGCTACGCTGTCCTGATCTAGTTCGACCTCAGGAAAAGCTTGAATAAATGCTTGTAAATTTTGTCCATAAACAAAGGCAACTTGCTGCTCAGAAAGATGTGCCCCCAACATCAATCCAAAAAGTTTTGCCACGTTTTGGGTGTGTCCAAAAATCGGTTTACAATATAAATAATGGTGTGGTTCGACTGGGCTTTGGGTAAAGAACCGCTCTAACTTTTTCACAACTTTAATGTCTGCGCCATCTTCAACAACCAGAACAAAAGGGTCTTCCGCTTGATATTGTGGTAAGTCCGTAATCTTTAATTCTTGGAATATCTGATTTAAATTATTTTGATTTAATACCAGATTAAAGGTCTTTTCTGGCTGCAACTGCTCCAGTTGAACATCTGGATGCGCCAAACAACTACTGCTAATAAATTCAGCAGGAATATATGCGCTGGCTCCCCAAGACTTTTCATCAATAATGTCTTGATCAATTTCTGAATCACTGGCAAGGATGAGTGAAATTTCATGTGGTTGATTCTGAATCCGTTCAAATAATTCAACCAAATGCTGCTCTGTCGATGCTGCACTAAGATAATGATATTCAATATGAAATTTTTGCAGAATGATGCCTAAATCATAAAAAATGCTTTGGAGTGCTTCATTACTACTCGCATCATTCCAGGTATGCACCACATCCTCAGACAATAGGATATGTAGATTCAGCTTGTCTAAACGATAAACCTGTTCAACCTGAATCGCGTCACCATCCTCTGCTCCCGAAAGACTTGGATCAATCCAAGCTGGGTGCATCCGATATTCATGCAGATTTTGACTTTCATAAAACAAACTAGACTGCTTTAAGTGGTCAGAAATCGAAACTAAAAGTTCCGTATGCTGTTCAAGTTGATGATGAATCAATGCCATGATGCGCTGCTGTCGTATAGGTAGAAACTGCAGCGCCTCCTCATCCTCACTTTCAACTTGCGGATCTAAGGCTTCAATTCGATAAGAAAGGATAGGAACGCCATGAAAGTTCACCAAATGTTGATCTAACTGTGGACTACTAAACTGTTTAATGCCCTCAATAATTGAATCATTTTCACCTAAAGCACTATAGGCACTCGCTGCATATAAATTTAATTTTAACCATTTACTCTCTTGAGCAATCTCTTCAGTTTCAGTTGATCCGCCTTCCTGACTTTGCGCAGCCAGTATGGCTTGTTGCTTTTTCTCTTTATGATGTTGATACGCCTTATAGATCAACCAAGGCGAAAGCAAAACCAAAGTAATCGCAACAGGTAGAATCAGGAAATAGTTAATCAGATCAGCAGATTCAGGCTGATATTGAATATCTCGCCAATAATAGATAACAATCAATCCAACCAAAATAAAACAGCTGATTAAGGTCGCTAAAATTTTCTTTATCATTATGCGGCTCCTAAAAGTGCATAACGAGTTTCGCTGTTATGTTGTAATTGTGCCGACGGCATTAAAAATGCGCCCTGCCCCAGACCGATTTCATGTCCTGAGTCCAAGCGAATTGGAGCAACTTCACTCTTGTCTAAAATCAAACGTACATCAATAAATAGCGTTGGACTGCACCATGTTTGGATTAAATGCTTTAACTTTTTATTCAAAGGCTGATCAGGTAAAAAAGCTAAATACTGCTCACGACATAACGGCCCGATTTGAATTTCGATTTTTCCATCAATTTGCTGAACGGTATCACCACAAAAGGTATTCACCCCAAGTAAGCTCGGATTATTTCCACCCAAACTGGTCTTTTGTTCATCGCCCAGTTTAAATTTTTCTTTTACAAATTCCTGAATCTGTACCTCTTCATTGAATACACAAGACAACACTGTTTTTAATGCATGTGCAGTATTATTTTGTCCCTGCATCAAACCAGAAAATTCTGCAAAATATTCATCTAAATCATGCTGTTCATGCTGAGCACGAACATAACCATTTAAGGCATGCAAAATATCTAGGTAATGATTATCTTGTTCGATTTCATAACGCACAGCTAGATTATAAGTCAAACTGGCATCGACATATTTAGCTGTGAGCTTATGATTAAACAAGCCTAGAAACTCTTTAATCTCAAGTCGTTGCTGACGTGTGCTTTGTTTTAATTTATTGGTATAGGTATAAGGAAGTGCACCTTGTGTGCCTGTTAAACCCACAACCAAATTGGTCAAATGAATCCGCTGATCTTCATAGCTCAGTTCTTCAATCTCGGTCGCGGGGAAACTTAAACTAAATGAGGTGCCAAATTTAAAATCGTCAGACCAATCCTGTTGCTGCGTAACTTCTGATTGATGTCGCAACAATCGTGTCGATTGAACAAACTCAAACGAGCCTGATTTTTTAAAAACTTGATCGACTACAGAAGAGTCTTGCCACCAACGTTCTGCACGCATTGGTATATCTCCTGCTGGTTAAGACTGTCTTTTACGACCACATCAACAAAACTATTAATTTGAACTTTCAGATTAAAAATGTGACTTAATAACTGACTAAAAATATATAAACTGTGACCTCTAAATACATTCTTATTGACTGTCAATTCCGCTTTAACACCACGAATAAACATAGGAAAAGGCTTGGCATTCATCAACTTATTGGTGGTTGAGAAACTCAGCTGCTTCAAAGCATCAATCAATAAAATATTTTCTTTGGAATGTGGCAGATTATATAAAGCCAACAGTTCTTTTACATGACTCAGTGCATCCCCTTTCATCAGTGCCAAGGTATTGAGCGAAAGATGAGAAATAATACGCCATTGTTCATTGCTGTTTTTATCAAAATGATAAGGCGATGTTGGACGCTTTAAGATCAAAGCACGTCTTGCCAAACTACTATCATTCAAATTGAGAATGTTATTGCTCTGACTTAATGCTTCATGTGGCAAATCACCATTTGAGCAGAGTAATTTGGTACTAATAAAATCGGACTTAATTTCATAGGGCTTCAAATGCTTAGAAACAATTGAATAGCCCATCTGCATGTTTTTGGTTTGTGTAGGCAAATAATTTAAAGAATAGAAAAATTGAACCTTATCATTGTGATAATGACTCATCGCAAAAAAAGGCAAAACAGGAAGATGCGTTTGTTCTTGATTGGTTTTTTCCCGCACCATGTTCATTTCAGTAATTGAATAAACTTGATACAGCTCAGGATGATGCGCATCAGTAATTAATGGATATTGCAGTTGCGTATGTGAGATCTTTTGTGGTTCTGCCTGCTTTTCAAATAAGTTAATGGCAGGTGTAGTAAACAGTTTAAAATTGGCAATATTCAGTTCTGAGTAATTACGCACAATTGCCTGATCATTCAAATTAAGTTTGAGATGAATCAAGACTTCAAAGTCATTCTGTTGTTGTAACAAACCTTTTAAAACACTTAGGTCAAAGTTCAAATAATTGAACTTCTCTGGAAAACAAAAGTATTCAATCAACAAGCGGTAAGCATGATGAGTATGTTGATCGATCGGTAATAAGCTTTCCTGCTCGCTAAATCCCATCACGGCAAATGGATTGGCTATTTCGACCACACGTTGTCCGACGCGAATCGAAAATCCCGTTTCTTTACGGAAAATACTGTCCAAAACTTGCAACGGGAAATTTGAAATTGCATCTAAATAGATCGGTAATTTTTCACCCAAAATCCATGATTGAGCATCATTAAAGATTTCAAATTTCAGACTCAGGGTCGCATTCTGATTCAAATGCATATGTGTACTTGGCGAAGTTTGAAACTCTAGATTGCTCAATGTAATCGGCAATAATCGGACTTCGTTACTGGTATTAAACTCACATTGCACGCCCTTAAAACTACGCGATTTCAATGCGGTTTTTTGCGGAATGATATGCGCCGCACTAAGTTGTTTGAGCTTATTAATATCTTCAAAGCTGACAACGGTGCAGGCTGGGAAATGACGCAGATATTGAGGAAACATCACCTCAAACAGAGAATGAGTAAACAGATCATAACTATCTGCTAATTTTTTATCGATACGTGCAGCAATCAGTGAAAAGGCTTGAATTAACCGTTCAATATGTGGGTCATCAATTTGTTCTTGATTTAAAGATAAGCGTTGCGCAATCTTCGGGTATTTCTGCGCAAACTCTCTGGATTGTTGACCGAATTCTTGTAGTTGTTTTTCATAATACGGTAAAAGTTGCTCTATCACAGTTCGCTCACACTAAGTTCTGGCAGAAATAACATATTGTTGTGTTGTAGGTTTGAGTAAAGCGTCAAAAAAAACAGGTTCATAGAGTGGGTGAATATTTAAGTAGGCCTGAATACTTAAACAAAGTGATCCCATATTATGACCATCCAAGAGCATCTCAACTTTGATCTGTCTTAATCTTGGTTCATGTGCTGCAATAGACTGTTCAATCGATTGGCAAATCTTGTCACGATCGAGCGGATTGGCGGTAGATAAGCCAACAAAATCAATAATCCCAAACTGCAAAATCGATTTTTTGCCAATGGAAATTCATCCATATCTCGGTCAAACTGTGCAATTCGACTATTCAGTAAGTCTTCCAAATCACGAGCAACTGACTCTCGTAATTGCTGAATTGACATCCCTCTTAAATAATCTTCTTGCTCAGGTACTAAACGATCAAATAATGTTGATCTGAATCCGTATGGATATAAATGATCTAAATTCATTTTTATAAGAACAAAATATTGGAAAAAATAGAGGCTAATAGGCAACTATTAACCTCTATTAGAAAATCACAATACCGATTACGCAGCGTATGAAGCTGTGTTATTAGAAAGTGACCATTTCTTAGTAACAGCACCTTTCGCAGTACCGTTAATGTCTTGTTGGTTATAAGTCCACTCAACAGCAGCGTATTTCAAACCAAATGTTTCTGTCGGAACACCTTCTTCATTTACAGTTGGTGTAACACTAGATACAAGAACGTGTTTCAATTTGATTTGTAAGTACTTGATACGCTTGTCACCATTTGCACGGTAATAATCGATTTGTACTTCGTCAAATGTATAACCAGCAGAACAAGCTTCCCAAAGTTTTGGACTAGTTGCATCCAAATCTTTAACGAAAATCATGTCTGAATGTTCAACACGTTCAGCAGTATGACCGCCAACGCTACTTGAAGTCGCAGATTTTGGTTGACGAATGTTATGAGCCCAAGAGTTAACTTCAAGCCAACCTTTGTGTTCAGAATCGCGAGATTCTCCGTCTACCTTGTACTTACCACGAAACTCAACATATATATCTTTCATTTAAAATTTACCTCTATTTTATTTAAAGTTATTATCTAGCTGATCTCATTATTAATTTGAGGACTGAGGTAGTTCAGTCACGAGTCGTAAAGAAACAGATAACTCGTCCAGCTGGAAATGCGGTCTTAAGAAAACCACAGACTTGTAGTGACCCGGTTGAGCCGGATCTTCTACAACTTTTACAGATGCCTCACGAAGCGGATATTGTGCTTTTGCTTCTTGAGACGCACCATCATCTAGCAAGACATATTGAGAGAGCCATTCATTTAAAAATGCTTCAACATTGCCTGCAGATGCAAAACTACCCACTTTGTCACGCATCATTGCTTTCAAATAATGTGCAATGCGCGATACCGCCATGATGTATTGGATTTGGCTTGAAAGTGCAGAGTTTGCATTCGCCGTATCACTGTCATATTTCTTCGGTTTTTGTGCAGATTGCGCGCCAAAGAAAGCTGCATAATCAGTATTTTTACAATGAACGAGTGGGATAAAACCAAGGTCACTGAGCTCTTTTTCACGACGGTCTGTAATTGCAATTTCAGTCGGACACTTAAATACAACTTCACCATCCGAGGTTTTAAAGGTATGGACTGGCAAGCCTTCAACTAAACCACCACCTTCAACACCACGAATCGCAGCACACCAACCATGCATATCAAACGCGTTGGTTAAACGTGTTCCAAATGCATAAGCAGCATTCATCCACAAATAATCATCGTGGTTTTCGCCAGAAACATCTTCAACGAAATTAAAGCCTTCAGTCGCAGTACCCTCTTTTGGATGATACGGCAAGCGACCTAAAACATGTGGCATGGTCAAAGCAACATAGCGAGAGTCTTCGCTGTCACGGAAAGAACGCCATTGCACGTATTCAGCTGTTTCAAAGATTTTTGAAACATCACGTGGACGGTCAATATCTGTAAAAGATTCAAGACCTAAAATACTTGGGCTTGCTGCTGAAACAAATGGCGCATGTGCTGCTGCAGCAACATGAGAAATTTGTTCCAATAAATACATATCTGACGGTGTACGATCGAACTCGAAGTCACCAATCAACGCTGCATAAGGTGCACCACCAAATGAGCCATATTCTTCTTCATAAATCTTTTTAAACAAGGTGCTTTGATCAAAATCCGTTGCACCTTGGAAGTCTTTCACCAACTCTTTTTTCGTCGTATTCAACATACGAATTTTAATCATTGAGTTAGACGGTGTTTCTTGGCAGAAATAATAAAGACCACGCCATGTCGATTCGATTTTCTGGAATTGCTCATGGTGCATAATTTCACTCAATTGATTTGAAATTAATGCATCAATTTCCGCAATACGCTTATCAATTGACAAGGTCATATTTTCAGAAACAGTAATCGTTCCTGCCATGACTTCTTTTGCCAACTCACCAATTAAGCTTTTTGCACGTACATGCTCATCATCATTACGGGCAATACGGCTTTGCTCAACAATTGAGTCCAACAAATTTGCTGATTCAGCTTCAACACTCGCTGCAGCGGCTGCTTGTAAATTACTCATTTTCAGCCTCCGCACTCAATTGGCGAACTTGATCAGTATTTTTTAATACTTCATCCAGCAAATCTTCTAAACGTTCGCTGTTTGAAATCTTATTACGCAAATCAGTCAGACGTTCACGCGCTGCAACCAGCTTACGTAATGGGTCAACTTGTTGCACCACTTGCTCAGGGCGGAAGTCTTCCATTGAGTTAAAAGTTAAATCAACAGACATACGTCCACCCTCTTCCGTCAAAGTATTTTCAACTTGGAAAGCTGCGCGTGGAGCCAGAGATTCCATCACTTCATCAATGTTATCTAAATCGACATTGATAAATTTTTTGTCTTTTAATTTGGTTTTTTCCAACTCAGATGCAGCTGAGAAATCACCCATTACACCAACAACAAAAGGGAGTTCTTTTGACTCTTTACCATCACCAACTTCAACATCGTAAGTCAGTTGTACACGAGGGGGACGTATGCGTTGCAGTTTTTTCTGTACGCTTTCTCTCTTTGCCATAACTTTTCACCCTTGATTATTATTTCAACGAATCGAATGGATTCGAACCTGTCTTTTGAACAGTATTTGGTTGTTTAGTAACTGTCGGTGCTACCGTCGTTTGACGTTTAACAGGTGCAGCTGTCTGATTTACTGTACTACGAGTCGGCTGTGTTGTACGTACCTTTCTGTTTGTTGTACGTCGAGTTGTGTTATTGGTTGAAGTATTTCGAACTTCCCTCTTCACCGACTCATCAGTAATTGCCTTGGTCGTTGAAGTATCAGGAGCAGGTACAGCAGCACGAATGCTGTCACTGAGTTGTTTTGCTGGTGGATACGTTAATTCATTACTCAAATAGCGCATCTCACTTGAGCGCATATGCTGTAAAGCTTCATTGGCAATTTCAACACTGGCTAAAAAAGTAACATCAGTTAAAGTAGTGCCACGTACGTTTTGCTCTTGTAATTGCGTTGCTAATTTTAAAGCATTCATAGGCTGCTTTAATTCATACATACGCATCGCAGCTTGAGCCAATAAATCATTTAGACGTGAGGCATTATCTTTATCACAAGCCTGCTGATAAAGATCCAATAAAGCATGATCCGTTTGATTTGCAGCTAACGGATATTGTTTTATGCATTTACTTTTTAATTTAATCGGTTTTATTGGTTGATCATCTGCATAAACTGAATTACCTATTAAACTCGCCGTTATACAAAGAATTGATATTACAATACCTTTTTTCAAAATATGCCTCGTATTATTTAACTTATAATTGAAGAGCTGACAATTATTGTTAAAAAACCCTCTTACTCGTCAATTTTTGTACATTTACATCATTTCCGCGAATTTAACAAAAAAAACACACATAAAGTCAATACTAGTTACGTTTATTAACATTATTAAATTTCTATGACAGACATTCTTGTAAAAAAAAACTTTAATCCCGTGCAATTTTTGTTTAAAAGTGACATTTTTTGTTGTAGAATAATCTGTATACTCGCGTAGAGTTATATTAAGTTTTTGATTTTATTCAAAAAATATTTCTAGCAAAAACAACCATATCAAGTTAGAACTTCGCGAATAGGACTTGGTATTTAAAAATTATTGTGAGTAATAAATGAGTAACTTAAAGGTTTTAATCACAAAACTATCACCTCCTACTCGTACTGCATTAGAAAAATCTGCAAATTTCTGTATTAACCAATTGAATTATGAGATTGAAATTGAACATCTATTTGTTGAATTATTAAATCAAAATACAGCCAATGATTTACACATTTTATTAAAAAAAAATAATATCTCTCCAGATGCGTTAATTGCTGATTTAAAAGAAACAATTGCCTCTTTACCTAAGGGAAATACCCGTACTCCGATCTTTGCAAAATCAATCGTTCGATTATTTGAACAGGCATGGTTACTTGCCTCTGCGGAACAAACGCCTTTAATTCGCAGTAGTCATTTATTGATTGCTTTGTTAACTGCGCCCGATTTACAACAAATTGCATTTAGAGCATCAAGTTTATTTGAACTTTTCCCGATCGATACCATGAAACATAAGTTTCTCGATATTTGCGGGAAAAGCAGCGAACAGCCTCAAACAGAAAACACAATAACTTCAGAAATAGAGCCAACAGATACACAATCAACTATTACCGCAGCTAAGACACCAGCCCTCGATCAATACACCATCAACCTGACTGAAAAAGCGCAAAATGGTGGTATCGATCCTGTTATTGGTCGAGAGTTTGAAATCCGACTCATGCTGGATATTTTGATGCGTCGTCGTCAAAACAATCCAATTTTGACGGGCGAGCCTGGTGTAGGTAAAACTGCTGTTGTTGAAGGATTAGCTTTAAAAATTGCACAAGGCTTAGTCCCTGAAGCACTCAAAAATGTACAGCTTCATAGTTTAGACATGGGACTGTTACAAGCAGGTGCAAGCGTTAAAGGTGAGTTTGAAAACCGTTTAAAACAAGTTATTCAAGAGGTACAAGCCTCTGCTCACCCGATCATCTTATTTATTGATGAAGCACATACCATGATTGGTGCGGGTGGTCAGGCTGGACAAAATGATGCAGCAAACTTGCTCAAACCTGCATTGGCTCGTGGTGAGTTAAGAACCATTGCTGCAACGACTTGGGCTGAATATAAACAATACTTTGAAAAGGATGCAGCACTCAGCCGTCGTTTTCAGGTGGTTAAAATTGAAGAACCGACTGAGGAAGTGGCAATCGATATGCTACGTGCCATGATCCCAGTCATGCAAAATCACTTCAATTTACATATTGATGACCAAGCAATTATTACAGCCGTTCAAGCTTCACATCGTTACATTAGCGGTCGCCAACTTCCAGATAAAGCCGTAAGCGTATTGGATACGGCTTCTGCACGTGTTGCGCTGACTCAAAATGCACAGCCTGTGATTTTAGATCAGCTCAAAGCACAACAACATAACCTCAAATTAGAACATCAGATTCTAACGCATGAACACCAACAGTTCCCTATTCACCACCAACGTCTAGATGATCTTAATCAACAACTCACTAGCTTAGAAAACGAAATTCAGGAAACTGAAATTAAGTGGCAACAAGAACTTGCGTTGGTCAAACAAATCCAACAGCTTAATGCGCAAACAGAAACGGATCATAAAGCACAGATTGCCTCTTTAAGAGCTGAGTTAGCACAATTACAGGGTCAAACGCCTTTGGTTTTTGAGCGTGTTAATGCGCAAATCGTTAATGAAATTATTTCAGATTGGACGGGTATTCCAGTTGGAAATATGGTCAACGATGAAATTAAACAAATTCTAACGCTTGAAGATAAACTCGGCGAACGTGTCATGGGGCAAGATTATGCGCTTGCTCAATTGGTTCAGGGTATTAAAACCTCAAAAGCCAAGTTAGAAGATCCAAATAAACCACAAGGTGTATTTATTCTGATTGGCCCAAGTGGTGTGGGTAAAACTGAAACGGCCCTTGCCTTGGCCAACGAACTTTATGGCGGCGAACAGCATCTGATTACCATTAATATGTCTGAATATCAGGAAGCGCATACGGTGTCTTCATTGAAAGGTGCTCCTCCTGGCTATGTCGGTTATGGTCAAGGTGGTGTTCTCACAGAAGCAGTTCGTCGCAATCCATATAGTGTCGTGCTATTAGATGAGATCGAAAAAGCACATAGTGATGTGCAAGAATTATTCTATCAAGTCTTTGATAAAGGCATGCTTGAAGATGGCGAAGGCCGTGTAATTGACTTTAAAAATACTACGATCATCTTGACCTCAAATACAGGTTCGAGCGCAATTATGCAGGCATGCTTAAATCAACCTGTAGAAGAATGGCCGCATGCCGAAGATTTAATTGAACACCTAAAACCAAGTTTATATAAACAATTTAAACCTGCATTTATTGGTCGTATGCGTATCGTGCCTTATTTTCCGCTGCATGATGAACTTCTGGTTCGTATCATCAAGCATAAGCTTGGGAAAATCGTGGCTCGTATTGAGAAGCAATATGCGACCAAGGTTCAATATTCTGATGATTTAATCGAATTATTGTTAAGCCGTTGTACTGAAGTGGATAGCGGCGCACGAAATGTGGACAACATCCTCAACTCGACTGTCCTTCCTGCCTTGGCAACTGAAATTTTAGTGGCTCTCGCGGAACATAAGCTACCGAAACTCATTGTGATTGATACTAAAGATGATGAAATTACCTATCAGTTAGATCCAGTTGAGAAAGTAACCAAGAAACGTTCAACTAAAAAAACCAAAGCTGAAGTGTAAATTTTAAGATTGAGCCAAATTTGTGATGCATATGGATATTTTATCTTTACTAACGCCAATTAATGAGCAGTCACCTTGTGGTGAGGATTACTCATTTTCAAATGAGTTTCATGCGATTAAAAAAGCAAAGACCCAAGATGATGTACTGCTTGATCAAGGTGACTGGGTCACTGAACCTAAGCAGGCCGATTGGGACTTTGTCTCAATGACATCTATAGATTTACTCCAATCGAAAAGTAAAGATATCCGTTTACTCACTTGGCTCTCAGAAGCTTGGGCAAACCTTTATGGTTTTGAAGGAATTTCCAAAAGTCTCGAGCTTAGCCATCGCCTATTAGAACAATATTGGTTAACGCTACACCCTGAAGTTGAAGATGAGGATCTAGATCAACGTATTGGCTTATTACAGGGCTTGATTAACCAACTGCCGCTATTGATCAAAAAAGTCTCTTTGATCAATCATGCACCTTATTATCATTTGCTCGACTACGACAACTTTCTTTATCATGAGAATATCCGTCGTAAACAAAGCGATGATTATGAGGGCTCAAGTGGTTCGACAGAATTAGAGCAATTCGAACAAGCCTTATCAAATACAGATAAAAATTTTCAGCGTCAAAACTATCAAAGTTTTAATGAGATCCTACAACAATGGGCAACATTGAAACAGGTTTTAGATGGCCTGCTTGGTTTAGACTCACCTAGTTTTGCTGCGATCGATTCAAGCTTAGACACCATTCATATCACGCTGAAAAAGATTTATAAGACCGATTTGTTTGAGCAACTGGCCCAAACTGTCATTACAGAAATCGAAACATCGACAACGCCGATGGTACAACCCGTGACGACACAATCTCCTGCACCCCAAAACCAGCTGTCTTTCCAGCCACAAGTTCAATCGCATGTCGAAAATCGTGAACAGGCCATGCGTGTACTGCAAGAAATTGCCACTTATTTTCAAAAAAATGAGCCGCATAGTCCTGTCAGCTATATGCTGCAAAAAACCATCAAGTGGAGTCAAATGCCGTTGCATGAATGGTTAACCCAAGTGATTAAGGATGAACATCCTTTACAAATGCTACAGGACACCCTTGGTGTTCAGCCAAAGAATGAATACGAATAATTGTTGGTAAATAAATATGTTTAAAGCAGAAAAGATTCTTTGGGGTGAAGGCTTATTTTTACGTCCTCAGCATTTCCAGATTCAAGACACTTACCATGAGCAACGTTTGAATCATACGATTCGAGCAATGATTCCACATGCCTATGGCGTGCAGAAATTAAAGTTCGATGAAGTTCAACTTTCTACTCATATTCTAGCTTTGCAAGAAGTCGAAATCATTTGGCAAGATGGTGAAATTTATCATGCACCTGCACAAGACTTATTACCAGAACCATTGTTATTAGATGACCTTAATCTACAAGGTGAAATGACGGTTTATCTGGCATTGCCAATTTTGCAGGCCAATAAGAAAAACATTGCCGATGAAACACGTTCAGTTTCTAGTCGTTATCATAACTATTTGACTGAAACACATGATCTGTTTACTGATGCTAGCCCTGCTGAACTGAATTTGTTACGTCGTCGTGCCGAATTCAAATTGTTAGAACAGCATATTCAACCTAGTCAAAATTTAGATGGCTTCTTATATATTCCAGTCGCTAAGATTAAGCGTCAAAGCTCAGGTCACTTTGAGTTAGACAATAAATTTATTCCCCCTATTTTGCATATCGCGGCTTCGGAATCTTTAATTAATAATTTAAAGCGTACGCTCAACGTTATTAAGGCAAAAATTAAAACCATTCAAAGCAACAATCGTGAAAATGAACAGAAACTCATTGAATTCCGTTCGGGTGACATCGTTTCGTTCTGGTTAATCAATGCCTTAAATACGGCTTATGCAGGCTTGAATCACCTGTTGCAATATCCATTGATTCACCCTGAGCGTTTATTTTCAGAATTATTGCGTTTGACAGGATCTTTACTGACCTTCTCCACTGCGTATGATGTTGATCATTTGCCACACTATAAGCATCACCAATTACAAGACAGTTTCCAACAGCTTGATCTGATTCTAAGAGATTTATTAGATACCATTATTTCAAGTCGCTATTTCAGCATTGCCTTGAAAGAAATTCGACCGTCTTATTGGGTAGGTAGTCTCGAGTCCGACAAAATTACCCGTGATACACGTCTTTATGTCGCTGTTTCAAGCAGCATGATGCAAACCCATGAATTGATCCAAATCGTTCCATTGCGCTTTAAAGTCGGTAGTACCATTGACGTCGAACAACGTGTAATTGCAGCACTTCCAGCTGTTCCACTCCATCATTTAATGCAAGTGCCGACAGCCATTCCAGTCCGTTCAGGTGTGAGCTATTTTGAGATTGAACCGCACCACGAACTTTATCAACGTATGCTTGAGTCAGAATCCATCTGTATCTATGTGCCTGCTGGGTTCCAAGATATTAGTATTGAACTGATTGCTGTAATGAATAGTTAAGAGAACAACAATGACTCAACCAACAGGCATCCCTTCTTTATTTGATGATGGAAAAATCGGTTCAGGTCTCCCTACGTCTGAGCAACCACAGAATAAAGCGCAAGTCACCAATTTGATTGACCTATTACATGATGGGTTTTATCTGGTTTTCTTAATTCGTAATCGTTACATTCCTGCCAACCCGAATGATTTCCGTGAAAAAATTCTGGATCTATTAAATCGTTTTGAGCAACAGGCCAAACGATTGCAATTTTCTGCCGATGATATTCATGATTCGAAATATGCATTTTGTGCACTGATTGATGAAACGATTGCGACACAACAAGATCCTGCTTACTTTAACTTGCAAAATACTTGGCTGATTAGCCCACTGCAATTGAGCTTATTTGGTTCACAACTGGCAGGTTATCGTTTTTTTGAAATATTGGAACAACTCCGTAGTCGTGGCAAAGAGCGCTTAGCTTCACTTGAAGTATTCCATTACTGTTTATTGCTTGGTTTTCAAGGCAAGTATCGACTGGAATCAGTTGAGAGCTTAAACCATCTCGTCGCTCGTGTAGGCGATGAGATTGATTATCTCAAAGGTAAGAAAGCGGCCTTCTCTCCATTTGCAGCGATCCCAGACCAGATTAAACATATCATTCACCATGAGTTGCCTTTTTTCTGGATTCTGATCTTCTTGCTCATGTTTGCAGCACTCACTTTTGCGGGCCTAAAGTTCATGCTGTCAAAACAAAATCAAGCTGCTTTAAACCCTTATCAAAATGTGATTTCTGCACCAGCTGAAGAAGCACATATCACCATTCATTTGCCTTAGTTGATAACGTATGACTCAGGAAAGAGCAACTTCTTTACGCATATTACAGACCAATAAGAAAAAAACCTTATCGCCTGTAATTTATATACTGATTGGATTTATTTCAGGGGTAATTTTTACTTCTCTGATTTTATTTGTATTTGTTATGGGTTCAAATTCTGCAGATATAGCAATGCCACAGCAACAACAAGCGATAGAAGAAAATCCAACCGTTCTGCCGAATGCAAAAGCGACAGCTCAAAATACCGATGAAGTTGCGACTATTCAGCACGAAACAACAGAACCCGTTGAAGAAAATAACATTGCTCAACCAGGAAGTAATGATTTAAGCAAATTCTTCCAACGGACACCAGCAGCAGCACCTGCTCCGAGTGGGCAGCAGGTTTCCCCTTTTGCCAATGAGCCAAATGCCAAAACACCGCAAAAGGTAGCCTCTGTCAAATCACCACAAGGGAAAAATGAACCAGCTGCAGCGGTAATAAATAAAACCGTGAAGCCAACATCCCCTCAACCAGCTAAAGCCGCTCCAACAAAAGAGCCTGAAGCTGAAGTCGAAGCACCTGAAGCAACTGTACAGATAAAAGTGACCCAAAAACCTTTTGCCGTAAATGACCTCAAATAAAAAATGATTTGGCTTATCTTCTTCTGCTTCGCTGCAGTTGCGATTGGATTGACGTTGCTCATGTCTTATGAGTTACGTCATAAATCCAAACAACTATTGCAATCCCTGCTCCCAAGCGGAAAAAAGAAAATTGTCAATGCCATGCAGTTCGCAGAGAATATGCATCAAGCAGCTTCGCCAGAAAAACTCCAATCTCATTGGCACCTACAGCAATGGTGGATTTTAATCGCAGGCTTCTTTTTATTTGCCAGTATTATGATTTTTGCGTTTACCCGCCCGATCAATTCCACACGAATTGAAGCAGAGTATTTGAAAGAGACAGACCCGCAGATTTATAGTTTACTCAATGGTGAAATGCTCAGTCCACCACCCGATGTTGACGATACACTGATCCAAGATGCAATTGTAGAAGCAACTCGTTTAGAACAAGCGTATCAAGCTCAGCACCCGACAGATCCAAGCATTGACGCTTCTCAAATTGAGATTCCAATTACGCATTCGCATGGCAGCTTGGATTCGTCACTGGTTGATCGTAAATGGGACAAAATCAATCCACGCTATAAGCAACGCTTGCTCATGGTATTTAAAATCATGAAAGAACAACATGGTTATGAGCTGGTTCTACTTGAAGGTTATCGCAGCCCAAGTCGTCAGAATATGTTAGCTGGTAACCCAAATACAACCCGAGCCAAGGGTTACCAAAGCTATCACCAATTCGGTTTAGCAGCGGATGTAGCCTTTAAGCGCAATGGTAAAGTCGTGATTACTGAACGTGACCCTTGGGCTATGCGTGGTTATGAGTTATATGGTCAAGTTGCTGAATCAGTTGGTTTGACTTGGGGTGGTCGTTGGAAATCGATTAAAGATTATGGTCATACCGAATACCGTATGCCTGGTTTAAGGAAAACCAAGGAAATGGCTGAACAACTGACTGCTGAAGGACAGTTAACAGCAAGAGCAGATGAGTCTTAAAACAAATCTAAAGTACAGTAAAAAATAAATAAAGCCTATCTTTATAAATAGATAGGCTTTATTTTAATATCGAATTAAAATATTTCAATAAAATATAAATCATACTAAAATTAAAATTATCTTAATCAACAACAGAGATGGGAATTGTTTTTTTAACTTTAAAAATAAATTCCTTAAATATTACACTCATCCCCAACACTAATATAAAAGCAATAATAAATGAGCCTAATACATCAAAAGGAAAATGAACACCTATATAAATCCTTGACCAACCTACGATTAAAGCCAATAGCAAAGCTGCACTTCCTATTTTTCGATAGCCCGAAACTAAGTAAGAAAAAGCAATCGTTGCCACAGTCAAGGTATGTTGGCTAGGAAATGAAGAAGATGAGCCATGCCCTGTCAGGATGTGTCCGATTCCAAGGTCAAACGGCCGTGGATGGTAATAGATCGCATGAATGATCTGCGTGACCAATAAAGAAACGACGATGGTGATAAGCATCTTGATAAACTGTACTCGGTATTTTTTATCCTTAAAAAACAATGAAGCAATTAAAAATACAAATAATACTGCAATTAAATTATGAGATGCGAATAATGCAGCTTTATCTAAAATAGGATTTTGAGTTGCAGCCGAGTTAATCCAATTAAATAAGCTGATATCGATCGTTTCAATTGACATCGTCAATCGTTCCATGATGGTTTGACGATGCAAATATAAAAATATCAACTTAAAATAAAATTAAATACGCTTAAAAACCAAACAAAATTACAATTTAGTTTTAAGTCGCTATTAATAAAAAAATCCTAAATTTGATCTACCCTTCAATTGGAGTGAATTATGGATAACAAAAATAGGCTACCAGAAGTATTAAGCAAAGTGCCTGAAGTGACTTTGCTGTTCTGGATTATAAAAATTGCAGCAACAACACTCGGTGAAACGGCTGGTGATGCTTTATCAATGTCGCTCAATCTGGGCTATATATTAAGTACATGTATTTTTTCTATTATTTTTATTGGCTTTGTTTCACTGCAAATGAAAGCCAAAGAGTACAAACCCTTTTTATATTGGGCAACCATTATCTCAACCACAACACTGGGAACCACCATTGCTGATTATGTCGATCGCTCTCTAGGCATAGGTTATCTCGGAGGGAGTATTATTTTACTCACCCTACTGCTTAGCTCGCTTGCGATCTGGTATTGGAGCTGTGGCAACATTGCGGTGAACAGTGTCCAGTCCGCAAAGACCGAAGCCTTTTACTGGGTCACCATTATGTTCTCTCAAACCCTAGGAACAGCGCTTGGTGACTGGACAGCAGATACCCAAGGACTAGGTTATACAGGGGCTGCCCTGATCTTTGGTTCATTACTGCTTATCTTGATTATCTTATATTATTGGACCAAGATCTCTAGAACATTTTTATTCTGGTCAGCTTTTGTTTTAACCAGACCTCTCGGTGCGGTCTTAGGTGACTTTTTAGATAAACCTCTTGATCACGGTGGGCTGGATTTAAGCCGATTCGGTGCTTCTTTTGTGTTATTGGCTTTTATCCTTGTTTGTTTAGTGTTTTTTAAATCTAAACCAGCTTCAACAGCACATTAAATCTTTCTTCAATCCTCTTCACTGCACATATAGAAAAGGGACAAGAAAAATTATTTTCTTATCCCTTTTAGTGATCACTTATAAATGATTAGCTATGTTTCCAAGGTACTGCAGGTGAGCCAATCCATGCTGATTTTGCAGGAATATTCTCTCCTTTCATTACCAATGTCAGTGGACCTAATACCGCATGATCAGCCACATTGGCATTGTATAAAATGATACTACGCGAATTCACCACCACATCATTGCCAATATTGACTTGACCTATTTTCATGATGCGGTCTTCAAATAAATGCGTTTGTGGCCCAGAGAAGCTGTTAAATTCTGCACGGTCACCAATCTTCACACAGTCAAATTCAGTGATATCGGCGGTATCTAGATATACATCCTTACCAATCCCAACACCTAAAAGACGTAAGAAGAAAGGCAACATTGGTGTCCCTCTTAAATAATTCAAGAAGTTCGGAATCGCAACAGATTCATAGAGACTGGTAATCCCTTCACTAAGCCAAACGAACATGGTCCACATCGGTGCCGAACGTGGTTGATAACGTCCAATTAAAGCCCATTTCAATACGGTCACGATGACAAAACAACCGACACCATATAACAGTCCAGCCATAGTTAAAGCCAATAGCCCCATCGCAATACTATAGTCATTAATGACATCAATCACTTCTAAAACAATCATATAACCTACACCAATGGCGAGTGCTGTCGGTAATACAATACGTAAACCCTCAATCAAACCTCGCATGAAACGGCGTTTGATACTTGGTTTAAAGGTCAGATGATCTGGATATTGCGCTGCTGCTTCACGCGCTGGCAACAATAAAGGTGGCGAACCGAACCATGTCTGACCTGAATACATTTCTCGGTTATCTGGCGTTTTCGATTGTACCCCAATCAAAACATTATCCGGTAATACCGTACCATCTGCGATATATGCACTATTCCCAACAAAGCTGCGATTGCCAATTTGAGTCGATTTCAGCGACATCCAGCCGCCTTTAATTTCTTCATCACCGAGCATCACCGCATCTGCAATAAAACTTTCTTCACCTAGTGTCAGCATTTCAGGAATTACACCTGTGGCAGTCGAAATTTCTGTATTTTTACCCACCTTTGCGCCCAACATACGAAACCATGTCGGAGCATATAGGGTGGCGAACAAACCATGTAAAGTCTGTAAACTGGTCTCTAAAATCTGAGCTGCGAACCATTTACGATAATAGGTACCACCATGTATGGCATAAGTGCCTGTCTCTAAACGCGGTAATACCAGCTTACGTATTGCCGATGAAATTAATGCGGTAATGACCATCATCATGGCACTGGCAGGAATCGCAAGAATGAAATAATACAGTGCGGTTTGAACATGATTATTCGGATCAATATTAAACACATTCACATCTAACCAATCCACTAACAAGAAACTTGGGAAAATCGGAATAAAGAATAAACAGGCGATGATTAAAGCACTGATACTGTAATAGCCATATTCAGAAAATTTGCGTACTAAGGATAATTTTGGACGTGCTGCCAATGATTCAAAATCATCAATATGGCCTATTTTTTTCGCTGGTGTTCCGTCCCAAATTTCGCCTGCGGGTATCGTCGTCCCATATTCAATTGAGGTTAAAGCATTGACATGCGCTTGCGGTTCTAACACGGTATTTTCTTCCAATACTGCATAAGATCCCACATAACTGTCTTGTTTGAGTTGGATTGAACCCAATACGAGATGTCCGTGCTCAACCTTGGCATTTTCCAGATTTACGTTGGAACCAATACTGACCCCATCTTCAATCTTTAACAAAGATGGCATACGGATATGCACTGAGCTAATCGTGACATCATGCCCAATTTTTGCCCCAAGTGCTTTGAGATATAAATTCAGTAAGGTTGAACCAGAGAGTAGATATACAGGTGAAATACTGGTGATCCGATCCGCTAGCCACCAACGGAAATAGGTCATCCCCCATAATGGATAACGACCTGCACCCACCCCTAACATCAGTAAACGTTTTACCGTAATTGAAACTGCAAAACTGGCAATAATCACACTGACATAAACCAATAACGACAGCACAATCGCATAAGGAATACTGTCTCGTGTGCCGCCTGTGAAATAGTGATAAGTAAAGAATGGTGCCAACCATTGCAGAATATTGATCGAGATCAATACAGGAATCGTCACCGCCTGTGCAATTCCACACAGCCATTTGTAGCTTTGATTACGCGGATTGTCTTGTCCAATCTGACGATCAAATAAGGAAGGTTCAGGCTGTTCTAACATTAAAGCTGCAATCGCCCCAACTTTTCTCGCCTGATATAAGCTTTGAATGGTTAGATGGCTATATTGAGGGTGTTCACGTAAATTCGAGATCAGTACTGCGGCAAGTAAGGAATGGCCTCCGAGATCATCAAAGAAGTCTGAGTCTAACTTGATTGGGATATTGGGAAATAAACGACCTAGAATCTCAAATAAAATCTCTTCTGCTTCATTCTGTGGCTGGTCTGATTCACTACGATCAATCACACTGGTTAATGGGCGAGCTTTCAATGCCTTACGGTCAATTTTCCCAGATAATAGTCGTGGCACTTCTTCAATAATTTCAAAGCGATTTGGCACCATATATGGCGGTAAACGCTGACTAAGCTGATATCTGAGCTGCTTAATTTCAATCGCTTGTTTTGCCTCCAACTCAGGTGCAATAAAAGCAATCAGCTGATCAATACCATCTTCAGCTCTTAAAATGACGGCAGCAGTACCGATTCCATCCAGATCACAAAGCGCTGCTTCAATTTCACCGAGTTCGACACGGAAACCACGAATTTTGATTTGATCATCGGCACGACCTAAACAATGTACCTGACCGAACTCATCAATTTTGGCGAGGTCTCCTGTGCGATACAAACTGATTTCATCCTCATTATTTGCCCAAGGATTCTCAATAAATTTGTCTGCAGTTAAATCAGCTCGACCTAAATAACCTTGTGCCACACTCGGACCAAAAATACACAGCTCCCCCGTTTCGCCTTGAGCTAATAACTCTCGCTCTGCATTAATCACCAACATGCCGTAATTTGGTAATGGCTTACCAATGGTGACGGGTTTTCCTTGCTGTAATAATTCTAAACTAGCCGATACCGTGGTTTCAGTCGGACCATAGGTATTAAACATTTGATGATGTGGTAAAGCCCAACGTTCCACCAATGAATCAGGGCACATTTCCCCGCCTAGGTTGATGATACGTAAGTTCGGGACATCTTCTGGAAATAGAGCCAACAAGGTGGGTACCGCATGTAATACGGTAATCTGTTGTTGTTTCAGCGTTTGACAAAGTCGCTCTGGATCACTGACTAAGGACTTTGGTGCAATCCATAAGCTTGCACCAACAAGATAAGACAACCAAATCTCTTCAAAGGACATATCAAAAGCAACCGAGAAACCTTGATAGACCTTATCCTGCTCTTGAATCCCTAAAATACTGTTTTCACTGCGCAAGAAATGACAGATATTCTTCTGGGTAATTACAATCCCTTTCGGCTTTCCTGTCGAACCCGAGGTATAAATAATATAGGCAGGCTGTTCAGGTGAGGTTTTGGCTAATTCCACAGTCTCATGCAGTGGTCGCTGCAATTCAGTATTGGTCCATTTCGTTTGTGGTACTTCTTGTAAGTGTTCATACCATTCATCACTGGTAATCATCCCCACTGCAGTAGCATCTTCAAGACAGACGGCGATTCGGTCTGCGGGCGTATCCATATCAAATGGTAGCCAAGCCGCACCACTTAAACAAATGGCTAACTGTGATTTTAATAACTCAATACCACGAGGTAGCCATAAACCAACAATATCACCCGCTTTAATTCCTTTCAGCGTCAGATGCTGTGCCATCAATAAAGCTTGTTGATATAACTCGCCATAGCTCAACGTTCGTTCAGCTTCAATCAGGGCGACTTTTTCAGGAAATGTTTGTGCTGTTTCAATAAAAATATCAGCAAGGACTTCATGCTGTAAAAATTCTGGGTGGTGCTTACCACGAATAATATTTTTTGCGCTCATCACACATTGATTCATTTTTATGCTCTCTTTAATGTTTTGATTTAGCCAAAGACGAAATGAGGTATTCGTTGGTAAATTAAAGAGAGCAACTTAAAACAACATTAAACTGTGATGTCTGAATAAACAATAAAACCTGAACAGAACAAAAGTGATCAATCTGACCACTTTTTATTCAAATTATGAACAAATTACCCCATTTATGTTAGGTGAGGTTTTTGCATCTAAGGACACAATTGACAGCGCCATTGCATCAATAACTCGACTCAATGAACTACTCGCACCACTCACAATATCTTGTATCTGATTGTTCTTACCTGATACTGGCTGAGTAAACGTCATACGGCAGGCCAGCTGCTGATTTTGGGTTGAGTTTTGATCTAAGGTGATATTCGGATCATTACGCTTAATGATCCACGCAACCGAAACTTCAACATTTTTGTTCGCGATATCAGATGTATTAATGATATCAAAATGTGAAAAATCAGTTGCGACACGATAAGACACCTTGCCACCCACCATACCGCTGTTATAACGATCAACCGCACCAAGTTTTTGCTGTAGGCCAGCAGACAGGTTATCTCTTAATTCAGCTCCAAGCGTGGACGTCCAACGCTCGTTTTCCATGATTTTAGATTTACCTGCTGCATCCTGTATCACGATAGGCGCACGATTGATACGATCTGGTAATCCAACAGGCAATACTTCAATGACCTTGACTTTTGAACTTGGCAATGGAGAAACTTTGCTTGCCAAGGTGTAATAATTCGGTGTGGGTGAACCCGAACAAGCTGTGAGCAACACCGCAGCAGATAAGATGCTCACGCCACTGAGCACTCCTGCTACAGCAGATGAATGTTTAGCGATGATTGTTCTTATCATTTGTTTGCCTCTGCTTTTTTACCCCGAATCAATGATTCAGGATGCTGTTCAATATAATCAGCCATTAATTGTAAAGATGCCGCAGCTCGAGTCATTTGCTGCAATGCTTTACGGACATCCTGCTGCATCGGTGCATCACTGGATAAAATGGATTCACTCGATTGCATGGTTTTACGCACATCATTCAGCGTCGCTTGTAAACCAGGTGCGACTTTGCCATCCAACTGTTTTACCAGTTTGTCAGTCGACTCAATGGTGGTGTTCATATTATTAAGCGTCTTACGAACATCTTGTCCAATTTCTTCGAGTGGGAACTTACTCACTTTATCCGCGATTTGTGAAACTTGTGCCTGTAAACCACTCAACTCTGTTGCCGTGGTTGGTACTTCAACACGTCCATCTGGTCTCGTGATTAAAGACGCGGCTTTGGCTTTTGGAAACTTATCAAAGGCAATATAGTTCTGACCTGTTAATAAATTACCTGTCCGCATCTGCGCACGCCAACCTCTCTCGATAAAATATTTAAAAATTTCGCCATCTGGATCAAGTTCTTTGCCATGCGCTAAACGCGATGGATAAATCACTGCATCCACGCGCATTCTTAAATGCGTATAAGACTGATCAAATTCGACGTTGATTGCTTTGACATTACCAATCTCAATGCCCATAAAGTCAATTGGTGCACCTGCGGTTAAACCACGAAGTGAATGATCAAAATACATAATAATTGGACGCGGCTTACCATCAGGCTCCTTCATCGCCTCTTTGCGAGAGTCTGATAAAGTAAAATAACTATTGTCTGGTGCAATTGCTCCAGCAGAATTTTCTGGATAACCAAAGGCAATACCACCCGCAATAATACTGGCCAGTGATTGCGTATCCAGATTAAATCCTGATGCATTTAAGGTCACATCAACCCCACTGGCCTGCCAAAAACGCGCATCTGTGGTTACGAACTTATCGTAAGGAGATTGGATAAAGGTTTGTAGTTCAACACTTTTCCCATCAGCTGCTAATTTATACGCTGTAATCTGCCCGACATTAATTCTGCGATAGTAAATCGGCACGCCAACATCAAGTGACCCCAAGTCCTGTGCTTTTAAGAAAAAGACCTTGCCTGGTATATCCGATGACACTACAGGTGGAACTTCAAGCCCAGTAAAATTCTCTTGCTTCTGTTCAGCCTTCCCACCATCGACTTCAATGTATGCCCCTGAGAGTAAGGTATCAATACCCGAAATACCACCCGTTCCTACTCGCGGTCTCACCACCCAAAAACGCGAATCTTTGGCAGCAAAATTACTGGCATCTTTACGTAATTCGATTTTGGCAATGACATGAGATCGGTCATCCGAAAGATCAATTTGTCGAACCAAACCAATATCAACCTGCTTATAACGTACCGTGGTTTTCCCTGCAACCAAGCCTTCTGCTGTTCGGAAAGACACTTCAATGGTTGGACCTGTATCCAAAACCGCTTTTGCTGCAAGCGAAAGTGCGATTAAAAGCGCAACAAATGGAACCAGCCAAATGAGTGCAGGTCTCCAACGTCCCTTCTTTTTTTCAGGTTCGTCAAAGATTGCATCGTTCTGCGTTAACACCGTAGTGTTTTCTTCAGAATCTTGGCTATTCGGGGTATTTTCTGACATAGTGATCTTTCTTTTATAGGTCAAAAATAAGGCTCATCGTCAATCTTAACTTTTTAATTGATGAATTGCCGTTCCTTTCAAATGATTTGATTGTTGCGCATTCGCGTGACGCGCCTTGAAATAATTGTCCCAAATAATTCTTGGATCAAAACTGAGTGAAGCAAACATGGTCAACACCACTACAGCACCAAAAGCAACTGCGCCAGGCCCTGCCAAAATAGTGGCCAATGACTGAATTTGAATCAATGCAGTCAGTAATGCAACCACAAAGACATCAATCATCGACCAACGCCCAATAAATTCAACAATGCGATACATCAGCGCACATTGTTCAGGGGTAAAATGCCATCTTGAAGATGACTGCATGTAGACTGAAATTAATAAAAAAATCAGAATCAATAATTTTAAAATCGGGATAAAAATACTGGCCATAAAAATAACCACGGACACCAGATAATCACTATTTTGCCAGAAATAGATCACACCACTAATAATGGTATCTTGCTGACGCCCCAACAAAGAATCTGTTACCGTCATGGGTAGTACATTGGCTGGTATATATAAAATTGCTGCAGCGACCACCAAAGCAAAAGTACGATTTAAACTTTGTGGTTTACGTGAGTGCAAGGTACTTTTACATCTTGAACATTGAGCATGATTTTGCTGATCTGCGTGACTCGCTACAGCATTCAGTAATCCACAGCAGTGACATTGAATGAGCCCAACCTGTTTTGCCCTGACATAATTTTTGATCTGTAAATCAACATCGGAAAGGTGTTCTACAATTGAACCAATCTCGGTGTCATGGTCGTGTTTTTGCTTCATCCAAGACTCCGATCAACTTCATCCCAAATATCTTTAATCTTGACCGAAGCGATATAGACCAAAAGCACGCTCAATAGTGTAAATGCCCAAAGTGCAACACCAGGAATAACGGTGACCATGCCCACAAGTTTGACCAAGGTTACAAGTACACCAATTAAAAAAACCTCAACCATGCCCCATGTCCGAAACAGAAATAAGGCTCTCAGTGCCAAAGTCAAAAATTCAGGCCTGACCTTCAACACACTAATAAAAAAAAGCACATAGCTTAGCAATAACAGCTCAACCAAAGGCACAATAAAAGTTGTAATCAGAATTAAAACACCGACCAAGGCACGATCAATATGAAACATGGTCCATGCAGCACCGATTAAAGTGGTCTGCGAGGTATTGCCCTGTAGCTCAACAATGACGATGGGAAAACTATTGGCAATCACAAAAACAATCAAAGCGGTAATGACCAAGGCAAGCAAAGATGAAAAAGATCGACTTCGACGATATAACTCCGCACCACAACAAGTGCAATATGCCCGTTCACCCGATGCAAGCTCAACCCTGCGATATATTGCATCGCATTCTTCACAACCCGCCAGTGCAGTGAGTCTGACTTGCTGACCAATCACTACGGATGGATTATTTTTATTCGCCATAAAGTCAAACTCATCACACAGATTCTTTGTTGTTTAAGAAATCGACTTAAACCATTTATACCTTTTATTTTTGCAATCACAACCACGGACTGTATTTCTTACACAATATGTAAACAAATCATCATCTAAAAGCATTCTCAATCCTATTAGTAGATGGCTTATTTCGTCTTTATCAGAAAGAGCAAAGCTCAGGTACGGGTAGTCTATCACCGAGCGTACAGCAGCCCTATTATCATACATAAAAAAGACGAATAGGTTGCAGATCACGCCTACAACCTATTCGTCTATATATTTATTTTGAATTAATTTTTTATTTAAATGGCTTTGTTTTTATAAAAAATATTGTAGCTCGCATAGCAGGCAATAATAAACAGGACACAACAGACAAAACCGACTTGCATCGATGGATCAGTCACCATACTGATACAGGTGATCACGCAGAATACACCACCTAAAATCGGGGTGAGTGGGAATAATGGTGCAGCAAATTTTAGGTCTTTGACTGTTTTACCCGATTTAATCCATTGTCTGCGGAAGTTAAATTGGGATACACAGATCGAAATCCATACCACCACCATAGTAAAAGCGGCAACACCCAATAAATTTTTGAAAATTGTTTCAGGTGCAAAATGTTCCGATAGCAAACCAGGAATCGCGCCAAACATGGTCACAATAATCGCGATAATTGGCGTCCCTGAACGAGTTAATTTTGAAAACACCTTCGGCAACTGATTCTTTGCAGACAATGACCACATCATCCGCGATGCAGCAAATAAACCTGAGTTTGCAGCAGATAAAAGTGCCGTAATAATCACAAAACGAATAATGTCTTCCGCATATGGAATACCAATATAATTAAATACGGTAACGAATGGGCTATTACTGACACTGTTGGCATTTATACCTGCCATTTCATAAGGCAGTAATGCACAAATCACCACAATGGTACCCACAAAGAAAATCAATAAACGCCAGATCGCGGCATTGATGGCTTTAGGTACTGTTTTCGCAGGTTCTTCTGCTTCACCTGCCGCGACACCAATCAATTCTGTACCAGAGAAGGCAAAGTTTACGATCAACATGGTCGCGAAAATTGGGAAAATACCATTTGGAAACCAGCCATGTTCCGTCAACTTACTGAACAGCGGTGCAGACTCATGCCCATGATAAGAAATAAAGCCAAAGATAGCGGCTAAACCCAATCCAATAAAACAGATAATGGTCAAGACTTTAACCAAAGACAGCCAGAACTCTGACTCAGCAAATAGCCGTGTCGAACTGACATTCAAGCTAAACACCAGCCCTGCAAATAATAAGGTCCACGTCCACATGGAAATCGAAGGAAACCATTCCTGCATCAGTAAAGCCGCAGCGGTAAATTCAGTCCCTAAAGTTGCAGTCCACGTCAGCCAATACAACCATGTGATCATATAGCCTGTGCCTGGGCCAATATAGGTTCTGGCATATTCACCAAAAGAACCTGAAACTGGCATTTGTACAGCGAGTTCACCTAAACACAACATCACCATGTATGCAATTACACCACCCAGTAGGTAAGAAAGAATCGCACCGACTGGACCAGCCTGAGAAATGACATCACCCGAGCCCAAAAATAGCCCTGTTCCAATTGCACCACCTAAAGAAATCATGACCAGATGACGCTTGGTCATGGCACGTTTCAATGGTTTACCCACTTCAATCTCTGCGCTCGAAGTTTCCGATAAACTGGCAACATCCTGCTGCGGTACATATTGTCCACTCAGGGCTTGGCCTGAGGGAAATGTCTTTTCGTTATTGTTACTCATACACGGTCACTCCAACTGTATTCTTATGACAACCTGTCCTTGCTGTTTCACTTTCATAAAAACGAATATCTAAACGATATTCTTTGACGCGCTTTGTTCTATTGAACATCCATATTCAAACTCCATTTCAACTATTCCTTGCCGACAGTTCAACTGTTAAAACGGCGACTGTTTATTCAATTTCTTTTAAAATCAGTCCAGCCCGAAGCCCTGTTTTTACCTTAGGGTTTGGAAATAAAATCCAGACTTGTTGATCATGCACGACATAATCCCCGGCCTGTTGTGTTGCAATCAACTCGCCTTTCTGAAAAGTAGAAAAGTTTGGTGCGTCAGCACTCAATTTGAGTTGAAAATCTTCACTTTGTTTTAATACTGAATCCACCACCTTAAACTGTCGAATGTCGGATTTCTGTCTGATCGGCAATGCTTGATCTGCAAGGACTGCACGTAGCATCTGGTCGGTACTGGCAAATTCAGCTAAATCATTTTCACCAAATGGCTTAGCCTTGCCTAACTCCAAAGTACTACTTGCTGCCTGAAAACGTTCAACAGTAAAGTGGGTAAAAGTTTTCCCAACTGCATTGTGATAGACCAAAGCATCCAAATCTGCAGCCTTTAAACTTTGGATGAGAAAGTCATCATAAGGCTGTGTTTGATAAGGGAATAAGGCAAACACAGGTAATCGTGATGCACGAATGGCAGTATGTAGATCGTAGTGATAACGCCGTGTGTCTACTTCACTATCGGCAAAAAACTGTGCGGTAACCTGTTCTAAATGTGCTGCCCGTTCCGTTTCCGGATCTTGGGCTAATTGCTGATACGCGCCACAGAACATGCGGTTCATATCATTTTCAAGATAGCGTACCCCATGTCGAATGGCCTCTGGGTTACCGAATACAAACAGTACCCGTACTGCTAAAGTTAAACGTTGTGCAAATAAATCATTGATGATATTTGCCAACAATTCGATGGGTGCGGTTTCATTGCCATGAATACCTGCAGAAAGCAGCATGGTTTTTCTATAAGCTGTTTTTGGAGTGCATTGCAATAGCCCTTCACCTAGCCATTGCCATGTAAATCCAGCTGTTTCCCCTTGCATTTGCACAGGGACTCGTTGTTCTAAAGTCAACGTTAATAGATCAACCATGTACTTTCATCCTTAAAAGCCGTTATTGAATGTTTATCTCTGGAAGTGATAAACCGAACCTAAAGCTAAAATTTTGGTTAACTCATCTAATGCAGTACGGCTCTCGATCAATAAACTTGGATCAGCTAAATCATCTTGTGTTAACTCATCACGATAATGCTGATCGACCCACTGATTCAGCGTTTTGAATAATGCATCATTCATAAACAAGTTTGGATTCACCGCATTCAGTTCCGCTTCATTCACCGCAACACGTAATCTCAAACATGCAGGTCCACCGCCATTACGCATACTTTCACGCAGATCAAACACCTTGATATCATCAATTGGCGTACCCATTTGAATCATGTCATTCAAGTAACTCCATACCGCCTTGTTATGACGTGATTCTTCAGGCACCACAATACTCATGCCGCCATCTGCACGGGTTAAAATCTGACTATTGAACAAATAAGTCGACACCGCATCTTCAACGCTGACACGATTGTCAGGAACTTCAATCGAGATAAAATCTTGTTCGATCCCCGCCATTTTTTGACGGATTTCATTCAATGCATCAGCTTGATTTAAAAAGGCTTGCTGATGATGGAACAAGACTTGTTGATTACTCACGGCGATGACATCGTTATGAAATACACCTTGATCAATCACATCTGGATTTTGCTGAATGAACACGGTCCGTTTCGCATCTAGACGATGTAAACGAGCAATTGCCTCACTTGCCTCGCGGGTTTGACGCGCAGGAAATTTCTGCGGTGCAACCGTTCCACCGAGTTGTTGCTGTCCATAAACAAAAACCTGCACACCCGCCTGATCATATCCACCACCAAGACGGTTATGATTGGCTGCCCCTTCATCACCAAACAACGCTGCTTCAGGCAATGCCTCATGGTGCGCGAAATATACATCATTATTGAACATCGCTTGAAGAATACGCGTGGTCGTATGATGCTCAATTGATCGATGGAACTTATTATTCAGGTTTGCAGCGGTAAAATGCATGCGTTTATCAGCACTATCTGCCGATGGCGACACCGTACACGAGTTGGCCGTCCACATCGAAGAAGCCGAACTCAACGAAGATAATAAAGCTGGCGCAGTACGCATCGCTTGGCTAATCACGTCAATATCACTGCCAGTAAAACCCAAACGGCGTAACGTTGGTACATGCGGACGTTCTTGTGGAGCAAACACACCTTGCTTCAAGCCTAAGTCAGCAAGGGCTTTCATTTTCTTTAAGCCTTGCTTTGCTGCAAGTTTAGGATTTGACGCGTTATTACGGTTCTTGGTCGATGCGACATTACCAAATGATAAGCCGGCATAATGGTGCGTTGGACCCACTAAGCCATCAAAATTGATTTCATAGCCTGACATTTTATTCTCCCTGTGTCTCGATACGAGCCGACTTACAGCACAATGCCCGGTGATAATTTTGAAGGTAAAGTAACGCTGTCACTTTCCAGTGAAGCCATAGGCCATGCACTATAGTCTGCTGCATAGAACGCACTGGCACGATGGTTCCCAGATGCCCCAACACCACCAAATGGTGCGGCACTTGAAGCACCTGTTAATGGTTTATTCCAATTCACAATGCCTGCACGCGCTTCAATCAGTACACGATCAAATAAATCACGCTCAGGTGAAACCAGACCCACTGCCAAACCAAAGCGGGTATTGTTGGCAATGTTTAAGGCTTCATCGAAGCTGTTATAACGATAAATCGTGGTCAATGGGCCAAAGTATTCATCATCAGGGATATCGGTCACCTGAGTAACATCTAAAATACCTGCGGTCAGCAATGAACTATCGGCTTGTGGACGGGTCATTTCTAATAATGGTTTTGCGCCCAAAGCAATCAGTTTGCTTTGCGCTGCTAACATTTGTTCTGCTGCATGTGCAGAGATGACACCACCCATAAAGGGTTGCGGTTCAGCATTCCAAGCACCAACCACTAGGTTTTTAGCGACTTCAACAAAACGTTGAATGAAGGCATCACCATTAGCACCCTGCTTGACAATAATACGACGTGCACAAGTACAACGTTGCCCCGCGGAAACAAAAGCGGATTGAATGGCGAGATTCACCACAGCATCGATATCGCTGGCTTCATCAAGGATCAGGGCATTATTGCCACCCATTTCCAAAGCGAGAATTTTTTCAGGAGCACCTGCCATTTGTTTATGCAAGTGGTAACCCGTGTTGGCACTGCCTGTGAACAACAAACCGTCAATTTGTTCTGCTGCTGCAAGTGCTTCACCCGTGCTGCGTCCACCTTGTACGATATTCAGCACACCGTTTGGTAGACCGGCTTGCTGCCATAATTTTGCAGTTTCTTCCGCTGTCCAAGGGGTGAGTTCACTTGGTTTAAACACCACTGTATTACCCGCAATCAATGCAGGCACAATATGACCATTTGGTAAGTGACCTGGGAAGTTATACGGGCCAAATACAGCCAAAACACCATGTGGACGATGACGTAGTGAAGCCACGCCATCTGGCATTTCAGTTTCACTAAAACCTGTCCGTTGATGATAAGCACGAATCGAAATCGCCACTTTACCAATCATCGATTGCACTTCGGTCAAAGTTTCCCAGAGTGGTTTACTGGTTTCTTGGCTAATCACTTCAGCCAATTGGGTTTTATTCTGTTCTAATAATCCAGCAAAACGTTCAATTATCGCGATACGCTGTTCTAGTGGCAAACGTGCCCATGTAGGAAATGCCTGACGTGCTGCATCGCAAGCCTGTGCAACATCGGCTGGGCTTGCTTCATACCCCGCCCAAATTTGCTGATTGCTGACAGGATTGGTTTTTTCAAATGCGGTTCCTTGTCCTTGAACCCAAGCACCATCAATTAATAATGCACCTTGTGACATTAGTTGTTCTCCATTTTTTCTAATGCTAAAACACGGACTTGATCGTGTTCAGCAATATTCAGTGCCTGTGCTTGTGCTGCTGTCATATACAAAGTCTCACTTTCATCAACTTTATTATTGATCAGCAACACGGCGTAATCTTGGTATTGGTCATTGGCAACCAAAAAATGTGTCTCAGTACTTTCGACTTGCTCAGTAAGTTTAACTTTGAGCAAGCGGCTCTCTTTCACCGCCCGTAACTCAGCAGTATTGGCTTCCAGTGTTGGCCCAGCATCGAAAATATCAACATAACCTTGATATTTAAGACCTTCTGACATCAACACTTTTGCCGCAGGCAGCGTATGTGGGTGTACTTCTGCAATCACCTCACGTGCCTCTGAGCTCAGCAGATCTACGTAGACTGGAAATCTCGGCATCAACTCTGCAATAAAGGCTTTTTGCCCCACACCACTCAGATAGTCTGCGGCAGCAAAATCCATATTGAAGAATAAATAGCCCAAGGAATCCCAAAACGGTGACTGTCCGTTTTGATCCGAGAAACCACGCATTTCAGCAATCAATCTTTCTTCAAAAAAAGAACGGAATGCGGCAATAAACAGAAAACGAACTTTGGATAAAAATTTGCCGTTTTGGTTTTTGCGATATTCAGGATCAAGGAACAAGGTGCAGAGTTCGCTACACCCAGTATGGTCATTACTTAAAAACAAGGTGTCTAAAGTCTTATACACATTTAAGGCTTTAGAGGCGTGCACCTGTTTTGCCACACGAAAGTTGTAGAACGGTTCATTCAACCCGACCGCAACTTCAATTGCACTCACACCCACAATTTTGTGAATGCTGGTGTCTTCCAATACAAATAGATAACTTGCCTCGCACTTTTCGGATAAGCCGTCTAAAGTGCGAGTGGTACGTGTAATACGTTCAGCCAAGATTTCTTTATTTTGTGGTAAGGAAGTCAGGCCAATGCCAGACTCCCCCGCTCGTTGCGCTAAACGATAAATATCATCTAAGTCCCGATGCGCTGCATGTCGAACAATCATCATGGGCAGATGCTCACAGCAGACTTAGAGGCGTGCTAATGCACGAACAAAACGGCTTAGACCTTCATCAATATCGTGTTGAGGAATGATCAATGAAGGGGTAAAACGAACCACATCAGCACCCGCCACCAATGCCAATAGACCTTCTTCACCCGCTAAAGTCACGATATTTTTCGCTTTGCCAGCATGTTCATCTTTCAATACACAACCGATTAACAAACCTTGACCACGAATTTCTTTGAATAATCCATACTCAGCATTGATTTTGTTTAAGGCATCGATGAAATATTGGTGACGTTGTTTAACGCCATCTAACACTTCTGGTGTATTGATAAATTCAAACACTGCGCCAGCAACTGCACAAGCCAATGGATTACCACCATAAGTGGTGCCGTGATCGCCGACTGCATACATGTTGGCATAATGATCTGTAGTGATCATTGCACCAATCGGGAAACCACCACCCAATGCCTTTGCAGTGGTCAAAATGTCAGGCGTTACCCCTGTATTCATATAGGCATACAAAGAACCTGTACGACCAACACCCGTTTGGACTTCATCAAAAATCAGCACAGCACCTTTTTCATCACACAGTGCGCGTAAGCCTTTTAAGAATTCGATATCTGCTGGCAGAACACCACCTTCACCTTGGATCGGCTCGACAATGACTGCACAAGTATTTTCGGTAATGGCTGCTTTTGCTGCTTCAAGATCATTAAATGCAGTATGTTCAATACCGCCTGGTAAAGGTGCAAAGTCTTGAGAATATTTTGGCTGACCACCCGCAGTTACGGTAAATAAAGTACGACCGTGGAAAGCATTCTTAAATGCAACAATCTGGTTCTTGTTTACATTACCACTCAGCAAACCGACTTTACGCGCCAGTTTTAATGCTGCTTCGTTGGCTTCTGCACCAGAGTTACAGAAAAAGACTTTGTCAGCAAAAGTACTATCTACCAATTGTTTTGCAAGACGTAATACAGGCTCGTTGGTATAACCATTCCCAATGTGCCATAGCTTTTGAGCTTGTTCAGTCAAGGCTTTTACTGCAACAGGATGTGCATGACCCAAGGCATTTACCGCGATCCCACCTGCAAAATCAATATATTCTTTATCGTTTTGGTCCCAAATACGTGACCCTTCGCCATGCACTAAAATGAAATTTGCTGGGGCAAAAACTGGAACCATCCAATCATTAAAATTGCTACGTGTAATTGCGACTTCGCTCATTTTATTTACTCACTTCCTGTTTAATCTTCAGGCTTGTTAAATGCTCAACAAGCCCTTCACTATAATTTTATAAATGACTTAACCTGGGAAAATACCGCGTTCTTTACGCGCTTTCAGAATACGTTCACATGCCAAAATATACGCTGCGGTACGTAAGCTACATTCCTTCTGTGCTGCCGTATTCCAAACATCGGCAATGGCTTGGATCATCAACTTATCAAGACGTTCATTGATTTCATCCTCGGTCCAGAAGTAACTCGCCATATCTTGAACCCATTCAAAATAACTAACAGTTACACCACCCGCGTTACAGATCACGTCAGGGACAACGGTAATGTCACGACTCACAAATACATCATCTGCTTCTGGATAAGTTGGGCCGTTCGCGCCTTCAAGCACAATTTTGGCTTTTAGTTTTTGTGCACGTTCAACCGTAATCTGACCTTCCAATGCAGCAGGAATAAGAATGTCCATATCAACCGTCCAGAATTCTTCATCTGAAATCACGCTTGAATCAACAAAGCCCATCACACCACCAGTTTCAACGACATGCTTTTGCAATGCTTTAACATCCAAGCCTTCTACATTGAAAATGGTACCGGTATGGTCCTGTACAGCAACGATTTTTGCGCCTGCATGGCTAAACAAATAAGCGGCTTCATTCCCGACGTTACCAAAGCCTTGCACAGCAACTTTACTGCCCTCAATCGGTAATTTAATGCGCTCCGCAACCTGCATACCCGTTACAAATACACCGCGACCTGTTGCGCGAACACGGCCAAGTGAACCGCCCAAATGTACAGGTTTACCTGTCACCACACCTGTTACGGTATGACCTTTGATACTTGAATAGGTATCCATCATCCAGCCCATAATATTGGCATTGGTGCCGACATCTGGCGCAGGAATATCAATTTGAGGACCAATGATTGGACTGATTTCACTGGTGAAACGACGAGTTAAACGCTCTAATTCACGCGGCGAAAGTTCTTTCGGATTAACGCGAATACCGCCTTTAGCACCACCGAACGGCAGGTTCAATACTGCAGTTTTAATGGTCATCCATGCAGATAAAGCCATGACTTCATTCAGTTCAACATCTTGGTGATAGCGGATACCGCCTTTACCTGGACCACGTGATAAATTGTGCTGTACACGGTAACCTTCAAAATGGCGAATTGAACCATCGTCCATCACGATTGGAACATCAACGATAAGCGTACGCTTTGGGGTTTTCAGTGTGTTGACAAAGTTACTGAGGTCCGCATCCAAATAAGGTGCCACTCGATCTACTTGAGTGAGAAAAGTTTGCCAAGCACTGCCATTTTGAGCCGCATATGATAAAGACATCATCTATTCCTTAATTAATCAATTGTCCCTGTTATTCACAGATTCCCTTTGTTTAAGGGCGTCCTACCCCCATCCTCCCTGATGTGCATTCAGCTTCTTTCGTGCCGAAGTGAAAATGCTTGGGGTGTTGTATTGTTATTATTATTAAGAATCAAATTGATTCACAAAATTCGTTATAATGATTAAAATGAATTATTTTTTATCAATTTGCTAATAGAAAGAATCAAAATGAACAATATCGATCATATTATATTAGGCTTACTCAAAGACAATGCACGGATGTCGATTACCGACTTGGCAGCGAAAACACGTGTGTCTCGTGCCACCGTGCAGAAACGAATTGAATATATGGAATCAACGGGGATCATTACGGGCTATACCGTACGTTTCCGTCCCAATGCTGAAAAAAATATCATTCGGGCATGGATGAATATCATGGTGGAAGGTACGCGAGCACAGGCGGTAATTCGAGAGTTACGCTTAGAGTCAGCGGTTGAGCGACTGCATACCACCAATGGTAAATGGGATATTTTAGTCGAGTTGCAATCTGATAGTTTGGAAAATTTTGATAAAGCCCTAGAGCGAATCCGAAATATTTCAGGGATTTACAATAGTGAAACCAGTATTTTGCTCTCCACCTATAAGACCTAAAAAAAGGGACTCTAGCTAGAGTCCCTTTTTAAATGAAATGGATTAATAACTAACACGGCGATAGTTACGATATTCTGGCGTCCAGAAATTATCTTCAATCGCTTGTTTCAACACATCATTACTCAACGGTACGGCCAAGCCATCCGCCATAGCAGCTTTTGCTACTTTAAAGGCAATAAACTTAGACACCTGTTGAATATCGTTGATATTTGGCAATAAATCCGCTGTGGCATTTTTCAAACGTGGTGAACAATCTGCCAAAGCTGTACTTGCAGCCATTAACATCGAGTCACTGATATGGGTTGCGCCACATGCAATCACACCTAAACCAATCCCAGGGAAAATATAGGAGTTATTGCACTGCGCAATGCTATACACCTTGCCTTGATAATAGATCGGTGCAAAAGGACTACCTGTTGCCACAATTGCAGCACCTTGCGTCCACTCAATAATATCTTTAGGTTGTGCTTCAACTTGTGAAGTCGGGTTCGATAATGGCAATACAATCGGATGCTTATAATATTTAGCTAAGGTTTTGATCACTTCTTCACTAAACAAACCTGCCTGCCCAGAAACTCCAATCAAGATACTTGGTTTGGCATTCTTCACTACATCCAACAAAGCAACATTCTCACCTGTATATTCCCAAGTGCTAATTGCATTGACTGGTGTGGCAAGTTTTTGCTGAAAATCGAGTAAGTTTGGTTGTTGATCGGTCATCAAGCCGAAACGATCCACCATAAAGATGCGTGAACGCGCTTCATGGTCACTCAGACCTTCGTCCATCATCTGTCTAACAATCTGTTCAGCGATACCACATCCTGCTGAACCTGCACCAACAAAAGTAACCGTTTGATCTTTCAGTTGTTTGCCTTGCGCACGTGATGCCGCAATTAGGGTCGCAACAGTGACTGCAGCCGTACCTTGAATATCATCATTGAAACAGCAAATTTTGTCGCGGTACTGAGTCAATAATGGCATGGCATTGGTTTGCGCAAAATCTTCAAATTGAATCAGCACATCTGGCCAGCGTTGACGTACTGCCGTAATAATCTGCTCAACAAATTCATAATATTGCTCACCACGGATACGCGGCTGTTTCCAACCCATATAAATTGGATCATCAAGCAATTCTTGGTTGTTAGTTCCAACATCAATAGTGATCGGTAAAGTATAGGCAGGACTAATACCACCACATGCGGTATAGAGTGACAATTTACCAATTGGGATACCCATGCCACCAATACCCTGATCGCCAAGACCTAAGATACGTTCACCATCAGTGATCACAATTACTTTAACGTTTTTCTTGTTAACGTTATGGATAATTTGATCGATGTATTGACGCTCTGGATAAGAAATAAAGATACCACGGTGACGGCGGTAGATATCCGAAAAGCGCTGACAAGCCTCACCAACCGTTGGGGTATAAATGATCGGCAGCATTTCATCCAAATGCTGACTCAATAAGTTATAGAACAGTGTTTCATTGGTGTCTTGAATATTTCGCAAATAAATATGCTTATTCAAGTCGTTGTCGAATGAAAGATACTGCTGATACGAACGCTGAGTCTGCTCTTCGATATTCTCGATATTGTACGGAACTAGACCATGTAAGTTAAAATTCTCTCTTTCTTCTTCAGAAAAAGCAGAGCCTTTATTTAGCAGAGGTAGTTCTAAAAGAGCGTTTCCAGCATAGTGAATATATAAAGGTTTTTTGATTTTACTAGGGTTCACAGACATACTTTACTCTTTAGACTCTCTCTCAAATGTACAAAAAATTTATTTGCTGAAATTCTTTTAAAAAGAACTTTGGCATGGACAATAATTTACACCAAACGAGGTCAGAAACCGAATAATCTAGTTACATGTAAAGTGAATCATTATTTCGAAAATAAATAGTAGTCCCTTTTTTAGATCATTTTTCGTTCTAAACTGCAATATTTTGAATTATTTTTGCACCAGCTCAGGTCTATTATTGTAGTGATATCGTTGCAGATGCTTTTAAGTACCCATAAAAGCTCAAAGATGATGTCTGTTTTCAAGCAACAGACATCATCTTGATGAGTTTCTTAAAGTGAATCAGGTTTTCTTTTTCTTGCTTTTTTTAGTGAAAAAGCTAAGCGCATGCCCATAATGCGTTGGTGTGATACGTTGAATCAAATCAAGTACCTTGGCATCGTTCCCAATCAGAATACGCGCTTTATCCGCTTTAACTGCATTCAGAATAATTTTAGCCGCCTGTTCTGGTGGCGTCTTTAAAACCTTATTAAATGCCTGACTCGCCTTAGCTGGGTTCATTCCTAAACTGCGAATACTGTCACTCATTCTTGCACTATTGGCAATATTGGTGCGAATTCCGCCTGGATGCACACAAGTTGCACTTAAACCATTATTCTGTATTTTTAACTCTTGGCGTAAAGCCTCTGTGAAACCACGGACTGCAAATTTTGTGGCGTTGTAAGCGCTTTGTGTCGGCTGTGCGGTTAAACCAAACAGACTGGAGATATTAATAATATGTCCTTCATCACTTTGTTTTAAATACGGTAAAAATTCTTTAGTACCATACACCACACCCCAAAAATTAATATTTAAAATCCATTCCAGCTCATCATAGTTCATTCCTTCTACGGTACTCGCTAAAGCCACACCTGCATTATTAAAAATCAGGTTGATCTTGCCATGTGCTTTAAAACTCTCTGCAGCCCATTCACGTACTGCACTTTGATCTGATACATCTAGTTTTGTCAGTGTAACCTTGACAGGGTATTGCTGAAGTAGAGCCTGTGTTTCCATCAACCCTTGTTCATTGATATCACTTAAGGCTAAATGTGCGCCTTGTTGTGCCAATAAAATTGCGAGCTGTTGACCTATACCCGACCCTGCACCTGTAATTGCTGCGACTTTTTGATTAAAACTTTTCATATGATGACTCTAAAGGAAGTTGATAAAAATTGGCGGCATTTTGTCTAAATATGGCATGCAAGGCCTGATCACCATAAGGACTCAACATTTGAATATAGGCATGGATTAGGTCATTTAAACGGGTGTTCGGCTTGTCCATCGGAAAATTGGATGCGAACATGATCCGCTCTGTACCAAATACTGAGATTGCGTGCTGAATCATAGGTGTCAATAAACTCACCATCTCAACAATACTTGCTGTTCGACCCAGTTTATAGAATGTGTGTCCAAGTACTGGCATCATCAAGCCCGAGATTTTGGCATGGACATTTTTCTGTTCAGCCAAAACCGCAATATCTTGCTGCCATTGTTTAAAAATGGCATCACGCTGCGATTGTGTCATTCCCGTTTTCTTGCCCACGGCTCCAAATAAACCGACAGGTGTCGCCAGATGATCAATCACAATAAGTGTTTCAGGAAAATGCTGAGCGAGAGTTGTAATTTCATTTAATTGAGTAGAATAGCCCCAAGCATCAAAAGACAAATCCATTTTTGCCAAATGCTCAAAGCCTTGGAGAAATTTCTTGTCACGATAGAGATGGGGCCGATCACACCAACGATAAACACCGCTATCCTGATGCCAAGCCGCCATTTTACGAATGCCACGGAATAGCGGACTCGCATCCTGATGTGCTTTAAGAATATCTTTAAATTTTCGATCTCTTGGGTCAGCTGTTGCAACAATAGCACCTAATTTTAAACCCTGTGCTTTAAAATCTAATTGTTGAATCCAATCCGTTTCTTCAACCACGCCAAAGCCTTTGTGATGGTGCCAATTGGCTTCGACATGAACCACACTCTCGACTGAAAATGGCGAAGTGTCTGCCTGATAATGCTTTGGTAAATAGGGATTCAATGCATATGTAGTTAAACCTAAACTATCCAATAAGGGTTTGGATTTAACCAACCGCACCACCCGATCCATGACAACAGGATATTTCCCTAAAGCTTTGACCAATAGTGCTGCGGAATGCGGTGTATGATAAGGATCCCATTGATGGATATGCGGGTCGATGATTGCAAAATCTAATCTTGTCATTGTTATACTCAAAATAAGATAAAGACATAAAGTGTTAAATACTGCTCATCCATAGCGATCTCTAATTGTTCTAAATAGCTTTGTTGTTTTAGCCTACTGAACAAATCATTATGAATAAAATGATTTGTTTAAATATTCAGATATGAATATGATTCATTGCATATCAGAAATGGTTGGCCTATATTCATACAATAACTATTAATTTCATAGCTTTATTAAAAATTTAAAAGAAACTATCGTTCTCAACTTATAAAAATAATGTGCATTTTTTAAAAATAATAAATGCATTATCAACTGCTTAATTTTTATTGATCTTTTCTCGCCGACCAACTTCTTGTAAATAATTCTCATTTAAATATACTTTACAGCCTTATTGCCGTCCTAGCCTACCTTCAGGTTAGTTAAAACTACCTCTCTCTTGCTCCAACAGCACTCATCAGGTATCTATATGTCTGCTTTTTCCTCGCGCAAAAACCTTATTACTGTTGAAATTTTAAAACAAAGCAGCCCATTACTTTTATCTTTAATACCTGTGCTGTCATGGGCAGAAACAACATCAGAACACCCCACTCAACTCGCAACCATCAATGTTCAAGCTGAACAATCCTCAAGCTATATCGCTGCACAAACAGCATCAACCTTACGTGGCAATCAAAACAATCTAGAAAGCCCACAAACGGTAAATGTGGTGTCTAAACAATATATGAAAGATTATTTGCCAGCAAACTTGGATAATGCACTAACCCAAGTTAGTGGTATTACTCAGGGTAATACTTTGGGGGGTACTCAAGATACCGTCATGAAACGGGGCTTTGGGGATAATCGTGATGGCTCGATTACCGTGAATGGCATGCCAATTGTGCAAGGTCGCACCATGAATGCTGCAGTTGAGCAGGTTGAAGTATTAAAAGGTCCTGCGTCTTTACTTTACGGCATTATGGACCCAGGCGGTGTGGTCAATGTCATTACCAAAAAACCTGAAACGACGCAAAAAACTGAATTTTCAGTTTATGGTTCAAGCTTCGCCGCAGGTAAAAATGGTTTAGGTGCAAGTCTAGATACTACGGGTGCAATCAGTGACAGTAACTTTGCCTATCGTTTTATTGCCGATCATTCCGATGCAGACTACTGGCGTAATTTCGGGAATCTTAAACAGACTTTAATTGCACCATCATTGGGTTGGGATAATGGTCAGACCAAAGTCAATTTAAGTTATCAATATCGTGACTTTGACGTCCCTTTTGATCGTTCCACTATTTTTGATCCCAACACCCAAAAAGCTTTACCGATCTCTAAATATCAACGCTTAGATGAAACCTTTAACCAAATGAAAGGTGAATCTCATTTGGCACAACTATTGGTTGATCATCAGCTTAATGATAACTGGTCTGCTCACTTAGGCTATAGCTATAACTATGAAACCTATGATGCCAACCAGTTACGTGTCACGTCGTTAAATAGCAAGAACCACACCGTGAAGCGTCGTACCGATGCCACCTTAAATGCAGAAAGTGTAGACAGTAATGCCCAAGCCTATCTCAATGGTTCGGTCAATTTACTTGGTTTGAAACATGATATTCAAATTGGTTCAGACATTGAATATCGTAAATATTTCCGTCCAGATATGGTTCGTGGTGATAGCTCAACCTTAGATTATTTAAATCCAAAGTTTGGAATGGTTGAAGCGTCTAAAAATATCGTTGCATCCGATAGCGACCAAACCGATAAATTGCATACTTATGGTTTTTATATGCAAGATGCAATTCACTTAAATGAAAATTGGATTGCCGTACTCGGTGGGCGTTACTTACATTATCAACAGACTGCTGGGCGTAGCAGACCATTTAAAGAAAATACCAATACCAATGATGATGCTTGGCTCCCACATGCAGGTTTAGTCTATCAATGGAATGATCAGCTGTCTTTCTATGGTAGCTATACCGAATCTCTCAAACCATCATCTTCAATTGCACCTTTAGGCAGCAATGCAGTCATTGATGCAGACGTTAAACCTGAACAAGCCAAATCTTATGAAGTCGGTGCGAAATACGAATTCAATGACCGTATTAAAGCCAACTTTGCACTTTACAATATTAAAAAGCGTAATGTTTTAGCCAAAGTAACCAACCCATCGAGCAATGAAGTTGAACTGCATACCACAGGCGCAGTCCGTTCCAAAGGCGCAGAACTCGATCTCACAGGACGACTCACTGATCAGCTTGATGCGACCCTAACCTATGCCTATACCGATGCCAAAGTCACCGAAGATGAGCTCGGTTTGCAAGGTAATCGCCTGAACAATGTGGCACGAGATACAGCTTCACTCGCATTGGCCTATAACTATGGCGAACTTTATCATGGCAATTTACGTTTAGGGCTAAGCGGTAATTATGTCGGAAAACGTGCTGGAAATTCAGAGAATACCTTTGACCTGCCTGAATATGCATTGGCCAATGCCTTTGTCAGTTATGACACCACCATTGCCAAACAAGCGGTTAATTTTCAATTTAATTTAAATAATATCTTTGATAAAACCTACTATACGGCCAGCGTTAATAATCTGGCGGTGTCTCAAGGGGATTCTCGTCAAGCGGTATTACGTGCCACTTTTAAATTCTAATAGAGGATCAGCGCAGTAAGTTCATTACTGCGCTTTTGAGATCAATATGAAAAAAATTCTTACGATCATGACGATGATCCTTAGTACATGGACATCCTCTGTTTACGCCCAAACACAGATTGCCCTGATTTCGCAGCTTAAAGGGACTTCCTTTGCCACCGATGTTGCGATTCAAAATTACTTGCAACGCAAGGGCTATCAGGTTGAGCTACTCGATCAGTCTGCTTCCCCCAGCAGTTTAAAAAACACGGATCTCGTGATTATCTCTTCAACAGTAGCATCCAAAAATCTGCAATCGGGTTGGCGACAACTGCCGATTCCGCTGATGACATGGGAAAATGATTATCTCGATGATCTGGCCATGACTGGTAAACGGATTGACACTGATTTTGGTGAAGTGGAGAAAGAACGTTACTTATGGCTAGTAAATGCACCGCATCCCCTATCTGCACATCTTTCTGCGGGGACTCACAACGTCTATAAAGCACAAGCACCAATGAGTTGGGGCAAACCAGGACTCGGTGCAACCATCATTGCAACCATTTATGGGCAACCTGAAAAAGTCGCAATCTGGGGCTATGAAAAAGGTGCAACTATGGATTATGAGTCGCTAGCACCTGCAAAACGACTGATGTTTTTTCTCAATAATGAGACCTTTAGCAATCTGTCTGAGGATGGCTTGAAACTATTTGATGCTGCGATTCAATGGTCTCTAAATAAGTAAAATCCCAACTTAGATTTCAATGCACTGATGCAGTTCACTCTGCATCAGTGCAAATTCCCATCTATGCATTTGCTCGAATACTCTAAAATACTTCCTGACTTACCGCAGCCCTAAACGTTTTTGGTGCACAACCAAAACTTTGCACAAAAGCACGACTAAAAGCAGCTTGGGATGAATAACCCACTAATTCAGCAACTTGTGCAATATTTTTATCAGTCTCTTTAAGCAACTGACAGGCCAATTTCATCCGCCAATTTTTTAAATACAGCATCGGAGGTACGCCAACCAACTCAACAAACTTCTTGGAAAAACTAGATCTAGACTGTTTAGTGAGTTGGGCAAGCGAATTTACATCCCATTCATAAGCAGGTTGCGCATGCATCAATGATAATGCCTTACTCATGATTGGATCGCGTAATGCAGAAATCCAACTTTGATGTTCAATCTTCTCCGTTGCTAACCAAAACCGTATCGACCAGACCAACAATAAATCAATGATTCGAGACAACATGACTCGACTGCCAAGTGCGGGGTGTTCAAGTTCAAGCTTGATTGCAGCAACGGTCATGGGTACCCATTCTGCAATTTTTTCGGCCTCGTGATGTGAAGGTACATGAATATAAGTCGGCAATCCTTCCGCAATCGCCTCGCCATAGATTCCTTTCAGCTGAAAAATACAGCTAATCACAGATACTTCCATTGTTTGTCCACTTACGATTTCAATCGAATGCTCAAGCTTCGTTGGCAAGACAACAATGTCTCCAGTCTTTAAGATCAGGTTAAGATTAAGCCGTTTAATTTTAAGTCTGCAACTCGCATTTTGAATAATGTGGATATAGGCATGTTGAGCATGAAAATTTATTTTTTTCTGCTGCGAAAAGTTTTCTAGACCGTAGATTTCACCCGATATCTCAGCAAATCGATAAATATCAAAAAAGATATCTGTTAAAGCATGCTCATCACTCATTTTGCTCGTCTGTCCTCAAAAGTGTTTCTGCAAAAACATTGGCGTTTCAGTTATTGTACAAGCCGAACAAATCACCAATAATCTTTTTTAGAAGATTTCGATAGTATAAAAATCGACCAACCTCTTTCTCATTCTTATACAGTCAACCTTCCCTTCTTAAGCTTATAAAATTCAACACAATAGCGTTCAGCTAGGAGATAAATATGAGTACTCAACCGACCATTATTCTCGTACATGGTTTTTGGGGCGGTGCAGCCCATTGGACTAAAGTGATTACTGAACTCTCTCATCAGGGGTATAGTGCCCTACGTGCCGTCGAACTCCCATTGACCTCTCTTGCAGATGACGTTGAACGAACCAAAAAAATGATTGCCCAAGTGGATGGTGATGTACTTTTGGTGGGTCATTCTTACGGCGGAGCAGTGATTACCGAAGCAGGCAACCATCCAAATGTCGTAGGTTTGGTTTATATTGCCGCCTTTGCGCCAGATAGCAATGAAAGCCCAGGGGCAATTACCCAACAACATTTACCTGTGGCAGCGCCGAACCTAGAACCAGATAGTGATGGTTATCTTTGGTTAAAAGTAGATAAATTTCACGAAAGTTTCTGCCAAGACCTGAGTAAAGATGAAGGTTTTGCCATGGGTGTTACCCAAAAAGCACCTTTAGCCAGTACTTTTGGCGACAATATTTCTACCCCAGCTTGGAAAACCAAACCTTCTTGGTATCAAATTTCAACTCAAGACCGAATGATTAGCCCAGAAAACCAAGCGGTGATGTCAGATCGTTTAAATGCTAAAAAAGTGATTTCTTTAAATGCAAGTCATGCTTCATTGGCTTCACAACCAAAAGAAGTGGCTGCCTTAATTACTGAAGCTGCTACATTTTTTGCAAAATAAATATAATGCTCTAGCAAATAGGGAATAATGTTATTCCCTATTTATCTGCCTTAACGCTGCTTGAACAAAACACAGAAGTTGCTGCTTATAAAACATATTCCCAGATAATGTAGCCTAGACCGAATCCGAGGAATGCATACAGTGTAATGATGAAGAATACAAAACTGGCATTATTCTTTTTTTTCAAAAAACTCATATCGGCACCTTTGGCTTTGCTCAACTCATGCTGCTATAGTGCAATAAGATACAGACAAAAAAAAGACACAGAATTTTCTAAAAAAAATATAACAGATAAGCATGGAAAAATTGGAACTGTTATGAAAACAGTCCCAAATATTATTAAAACGTGGACAATACCATCATCAATATATTCAGGACTGTTCGATCTTAATTTCGAGATACTAAAAACAATCAGGTTTTAAGATGCGGATTATCCAGCGGCAACTCCTTGTCTAAATGTGCATCAAAAATATCCGTCAACATACTGTCATAACGTTTAGCGTTATATTGTACAAGTGACTCTGCTTCAGCAGTTGTAATGAAACCTGTCTCAATCGCATCAGCAATATGTTCCTCAAAGGTCAAACCTCTAAACTGATCTTTCGATTCTGCCTTTTTAAACTTATTCCACAACGGTTGTAGTGGCAATAATGCCTGAAAAGTAGATTCCATACGTCCCATCACATCGTTAGCATCGGTGTTGTAATAAACATGTTGCTTCAACTGATCTCGAAACGCATGTTCTTGCATGATTAGCTGAGCCACCTCTTGCTTCAACTGATCCGATGGTGCTGCAATTGGACGTCCAAATGGGAAGCACAGCAATTTGACTAGACACGCAGCAAGCTTCATTGGGAAATTATCATAGAAGCCAAAGAACGCTTCTTGCACTTGATATAAAGCTTTATTGAGGGCCAATTCTGCATGTTTCTGTTCGGCCTCAGTTCTTTGACCATGCTCATAGTATTTCAAAATTGCCGTAGCAATAAATAAGTTGGAATGGATATCAGCCAACCGACCAGACAGCATTTCTTTACGTTTTAAATCACCTGCTAAAATTCCAAGTGCCATATCCGCAGTCAATGCAAAATCAGCGCTGAAACGGTTGATTTTGCTGTAATACGCTTTGGAAAAATCGTCTGCTTGTTGAGAGCCTTTATCCGAACCACCCGTAATCGAATATGCTGCTGCTCTCGCCGCTCGATTAAAGGTATAAGCCAAATGTTTAAATAGTAAAGGAGAAAAAGTTTTGAAAGCAGATGCCTTATCTTCCGATTGCAATAACTGTAATTCTTCGAATAAATAAGGGTGACAACGCATTGAGCCTTGACCAAAAATCATCAATGAGCGGGTCAGAATATTGGCCCCTTCTACGGTAATCGCCACAGGAATGGATTGATAAGTCAGCGCAAGGAAGTTACGTGGTCCCAATTGAATCGCTCGACCACCGACCACATCCATACCGTGATTGACCACTTTACGCATGGTTTCAGTGGCATAGTATTTGGCCATTGCAGTCATTACCGCAGGCGTTCCACCTTGGTTTAAACCACAAGTCACGAGATAACGAAATGATTCCAACATATAGGCATCGCTGGCGATATCACTGGTCGCCTCTTGTACGCCTTCAAAATGTCCAACCGAGATTTTGAATTGTTGGCGAACACTGGCAAATGCACCGACCAACAGATAACTCATTTCTCCTCCGGCCGTTGCCAAAGCCGGCAGTGAAATACCTCGACCCACGCCTAGGCACTCCATCAACATACGCCAACCTTTACCTGCATTTTGCTGCCCACCAATAATCCAGTCCAATGGAATAAAGACATCACTGCCCTCAACCGTACCATTCATAAACGGTGCGCCTGGATTATGTCGAGGGCCGATCTGAATCCCTTCATGGTCAGCAGGAATCAAGGCACAGGTAATGCCATATTCCACTTTATTTTTATCACCAAGTAAGCCATCTGGATCATAGAGCTTAAATGCCAAACCAATCACGGTCGCAATCGGTGCCAGCGTAATCCAGCGCTTAGAGAAATTCATTTTTAGACCCAGAACTTCCTGACCTTGGTACTGCCCATAACAAACCACACCCGTATCAGGAATCGCCCCTGCATCTGACCCAGCTTCAGGGCTGGTCAAACCAAAACAAGGCACTTCTGTCCCTTTTGCCAATCCGGGTAAATAGCGTTGCTTTTGCTCTTCGGTACCATAGTGCAGCAGTAACTCACCTGGCCCAAGCGAATTCGGTACCATACAACTGACTGCAGCAGTTAAGGAACGAGACGCAATTTTGCTCATAATTCGACTTTGTGCAAACGGTGTAAATTGCTTGCCACCGAATGATTTAGGAATAATCAAACCTAAAAAGCCGTTATCTTTAATAAATTGCCAAACCTCTGGCGGTAAGTCTTTTTCTTGATGATGAATCTGCCATTCATCTAACATGGAACAGAGCTGTTGTACTTCATGATCTAAAAATGCCTGTTCTTCTGCGGATAAAGTTGGATAAGGATATTGATCAAACTTTTCCCAATCAGGCGCCCCCATAAATAGTTCTTTTTCCCACCAGCTGGTCCCTGCTTCCAAGGCTTCTCTTTCGGTGATACTCATACTCGGCATTGCTTTTGAGAGAATATTAAACGCAGGTCGACTCACCAAAGCATCACGTAATGGTGCAATCAAAACAATCACACTCGCGAGAATAATCGGAATGCCCAGTAACAGACTCCACGGTGTGATCAACACACTACACAGAATGGCAACGACAATGGAAACAAGACAGCCAACAGTTCGATTGGCTTCAAAATAAAAAACAGCCCATACCACAACTAACTGAATCAATAGGCCAAGCAATATCAATAATACAATCATATTTGCTCCGTTATCTCAGATTGGGATGAAGATGAAATAAGAAAGATCTAAATTAATTTATGATGAACGTCTTTCTCTAATAAAATGGCTATTTTTTATTCTACATATCGAAGCGCTATTTGCTTGATTAACTACTAAAATTTACACAAAGGCATTCAGATGATACCGAAAAATTAAAATCATGAGTTGAATAGAATACCGCTCTAAAAAATTGGAATCCTTCCCCTCAAAAAACCAAAAATAAAATCATCAATCACGATTCTTTGTAATGTTACAAAGCAAAAAAATAATAATCCAAGCAGTATCTTTCGAATTTAATAAATAAATTGCAGCGATCCAAACGCCATTCAAATTGAATATGAATAGCTGCAATGATTAATAATGCCATTCAATTTAAGATGAAGAATTCATCCCACCACCCAATGCAGCCACCAATTGCGCTGAATTTTTGAGATGCAATTGCTGTAATTCCAATAACCGTTCTTCTGTACTCAAACGCAGATTCTGTGCTGTCGCGACTTCTAAATAGCTGACCAAACCAGCTTGATAACGCTGCTTGGCAACCCGTTCATTTTCGATCGACAGCTTAAGCAGTTGCTGTTGCGCTACGATCTGCTGCTGGAAATGACCTGTTTGCAGCAAACCATCCTCCACCTCTTTCCAACCTGTTAAAACTGAATGCTTATAAGCAGCAAGCTTTTCATCATAATTGGCTTGAGCCTGTTGAATATCAGCCTGTCTTTTCCCCCCATCAAACAATGTGCCTAAGACTTTTGCACCCATTGACCATGCGGTATTGGGTGACTGCAATAAACTATGAAAGACCTGACTATTGGCACTGCTATCCAAGCTGATGGTCAAATCAGGTAACCAAGCAGTTTGTGCTAAGCCTAATTGCGCATGTGTCATTGCCAATTCGCGTTCGCTACGAATCACATCGGGGCGTTGTGCCAGAAGACGACTTGGAATTTGGGTCGGGATTTGAGGGGTGCTAAATTGATAGTGATTTTTATTTAAATTAAAGTCCGCCACATTGCGTCCAACTAAGACTGCCAACACATTTTCTTGTAAATCACGACTACGTTGTAGCTCTAACAATTGTAGCCCGACTTGTTTAAGTTGGGTCTCAGCCTGAATCACATCAGCCCGTGCAATCATGCCTGCTTGGTATTGCTGCTGTAAAATACGCACAGATCGTTGATAACTTTGCTGGGTTTGATTTAACACATCCAGTTTGGCGTCGAACAAACGAATGTTCCAATAGGCCTCTGCTGCGAGCAGTTGCTGACTCAGCTGAATGGCAGCCAAATCTGCAGCAGATGCTTGTAGGTTGGCCTGTTGCCCTTCCACTGCTTTTGCAACTCTCCCCCAAAGATCAGGAATCCAACTCACTGCGACATTGGCACCGAATTGCCGACTCTTGCCAGCGTTTTTGGTTTCAGTCTGATTGGCATTGCCGCCCATGCTGATGCTAGGAAGCGCATTAGCACGTTGCCCATCCAACAGTGCTATGGCATGGCGATACTTGGCTTGGGCCTGTTGGATGCTCAGGTTATCCTGATCCAATTGCTGTATCAGTTTAGATAAGATCGGATCTTGATACATCTCCCACCATTGCTGCGGTGTCGCTGCTATCTTAGAAGCTTCAATCCACTGCAAATCTGCATATTTATATTGTGCAGCACTCTGAATCACCGGCTGCTGATAGGCTGCAGGCTTAAAGGTACTGGACGACTGACATGCTGTGAGCAGCATCGTCACTGCGAGACCCATAGAAAGTGTAAAAACTGTTTTTTTCATAGCGACTTCCTATTTACTCCAACGCAAGATATTCAATCGCAGTTTGAAGCGATTCAAGAATTGAGCGAATTTTTCAAATATGAGATACATCACAGGGGTGGTATATAAGGTTAACAATTGACCCAGTGCCAATCCGCCAACAATGGCAATCCCCAGTGGTTGCCGCATTTCCGAGCCTTCTCCCCAACCAAGTGCCAAAGGAATGGCACCCAGTAAAGCTGCGGTATTGGTCATTAAAATCGGTCTAAAACGCAATGTTGCCGCAGCGATAATGCTGTCTAAATCGGTGTGACCTTGACGTCGTTGCTGCAAAGTAAAATCAATCAGCAAGATCGCATTTTTCACTACAATCCCGATTAGCAAAAAGATGCCTAACAAGGCTATCAGGCTAAACGGAATCTGAAACAACCATAAGCTGAGTAAAGCGCCCAGAGCTGCTGTCGGAATGGTGGATAAAATGGTAAAAGGATGCACAATACTTTCATAAGTAATCCCTAAGACAATAAAAATCAGCACGATCACAGCCGCAATCAAAGCAGGCGTACTCAAACCTGCCTGTAGACTTTCAGTTTCAACATCGCGATCTGTCATCACAAAGATTTCTTTTGGCAGCATGATCTTTGGCAAGACCTGACGAATCGCAGCATCGGCCTGTTCATAGCTATAGCCTTTCTTCACCACATAGCCAACACCCATGGCAGCAAATTGATTACGGCGATAAACCCGATCATTGCTAATGCCGTAACTCCACGTGGCAAAATTGCTTAAAGGCACATATGCCCCTTGTTGATTTGGCACTTTCACATCCGCCAAGGCTTCTGGATGTTCGGTAAAACGTTGGTCGACTTCCATCACCACATAGAACTGATCATTGCGATCATAAATTGTGGAAATCTGCCGTTGCGAAAAGGAGTTATTTAAAACACTGGAAATACTTTCAATATCAATGCCCAACCGTTTTGCAGCTTCACGGTCGATATCCAAAGTAACATGCTGCGCACCTTCATCACCCTGTGTTTCCACCTCTTCAAACTCAGGCAGTTTACGCATGGCATCTGCAACTTTGGGTGCCCATTCACGCAGTAAGCTCACATTGTCAGATTGCAGTAGCAATAAATATTCTTGGGCATTGCCACTGGAAAAAGGATCATCCAATTCCAAATCTTGTTCGACATCTGCGGAGAATACTGCCCCCGCCTGCCAAGGTGCATTTTTCTTTAAACGCTCGACCACTTGTTTGGAGCTTAGGCCGTCCCGTTCAGCTTTTGGTTTGAGACTGACCATTAAAAATGAGTTGGTCATACCACCACCGCCACCAGAAGTACCCACCACATCCTGTACTGCAGGATCTTTGAGTAAGGCTTGATTAAATGCGGCAATCTTCGGCTGCATAATCTGAAAAGAAAAGCCATCATCGCCACGAATAAAAGCACCAACTCGCCCCGTGTCTTGTTCAGGCAAAACACGTTTAGGCAATAAATTATAGAGATAAACTGAAGCAATAATTGCCGCCAGCCACAGCACTACAATCAGATAAGCATGTTTGAGTACCCAATGAAGAGAGCGAATATAAGACTGGGTCAGCCCCTGAATCAGATCATGACTATAACGATACAACCTCGGGGGGTTATTAAGAGATAGAGGTTTTAAACAGCGTGCTGATAAGCTGGGGGTTAAGATCAAGGACACAAAGACTGATAACACCACCACAAACACCAGTGTGAGTGAAAACTCTCTAAATAAACGCTCAATCACACCGCCCATAAACAGCACTGAGAGGAAAATCACCATCAATGCCAGATTCATGGCAATCAAGGTAAAGCCAACCTCTTGGATGCCTTTTACCGCCGCTTGTGCGGGAGAATCACCTTGTTCAATATAGCGTTCAATATTTTCGAGTACCACAATGGCATCATCCACCACCAACCCAATCGCCACGATGATCGCCATAATCGACAGGTTATTCAGTGAAAAGCCAGCCAAATAAATCAGACTGCATACGCCAATTAAAGTGACCAGTAGTGCCATTGCGGGAATCACCGCACTTTGCAGCCGCCCCAACATCAGCACCACAACGATGACCACCAGCAACATGGATAAAAACAAGGTATCCCTTGCTTCCTCTAAACTGTTACGGACAATAGTCGAGCCATCCATCACCACAGTCAATTGCGCATCACGTGGCATCAATTCTCTTAGAACGGGCAATTTGGCTTTAATCAGGTCAATGGTCGCCACAGTATTGGCATTGGGCTGTCGGCTAATTTTTAAAATCACCGCAGGCTGCCCATTGTGAAAACCACTGACATAGCGGTTTTCAACCGAATCACGCACTTCTGCAACATCTTTTAAGCGAACAGCCCCTTGATCGGTGTGTCGGATGATCAGATCGGCAAAATCTTGGGCAGTCTTTAATTCTGTAGAAAGTGCCACTTGCCAACGTAATTGCTGTTGCTCCACCACGCCCAATGCCTGCACCACATTACTTTTCGCAACAGCCTGTCGTACCTGTTCAAGAGATATGCCCATTGAAACTAAAGCCGTTGGATTGATGGTGATACGCACGGCAGGCATGGAAGCCCCGTCAATCGACACTTCACCGACACCACTGATCTGCGCCAAATTCGGTTGCAATTGATTGGATGCAATTTCGTATAGCTTTGCCGCTGAAAGTTGTTTTGAGCTGAGTGCCAAATAAAAAATCGGACTTTGACTCGGGTTGATTTTGAAATATTCAGGCGGACTCGGCATGCCTGCAGGTAGCTGTGACATTGCCGCATTGATCGCAGCCTGAACTTCACGCGCGGCCTCATTAATATCGGTATTCAAATCAAAGTGTAAAACCACCTGTGTCGAACTTTGATTACTGGATGAATTAATCGCCTTAACCCCGGATACCCCCATCATGGCACGCTCTAAGGGGGTTGCTACTGTTGCAGACATACTTTCTGGACTGGCACCAGGCAGATTGGCACGCACCACAATGGTCGGGATATCCGCTTGTGGCAATGCCGCAACAGGCAAACGCAAATAGGCCAATATACCGAGCAGAACAATCGCAATCCCCAGCAGTACACTGGCCACTGGACGTTGTACAAACACAGACAGCAACGTCATTGCGATGCTCCTGTCTGATCTGAAAGCAGGTTTGCATCGGGTTGCTTGGCTTGCAGGCGATCAAAAAACAGATACACCACGGGTGTGGTAAATAAGGTGAGCACCTGACTGACCAATAGACCACCGACCATCACCAACCCAAGTGGCTGACGAAGTTCAGCCCCAGAACCCGAAGCCAGCATCAGCGGGATTGCACCCACTACTGCGGCCAATGTGGTCATCAGAATTGGACGGAAACGTAATAAAGCAGCCTGATAAATGGCTTGCTCAGCCGACAACCCCTGATTCCGTTGCGCCACAAGTGCAAAATCCACCATCATGATGCCGTTTTTCTTGACCAAACCGATCAATAAAATAATCCCGATCAGTGCAATCATGTCCAACGGCTGGCCCACTATGAACAAAGCCAGTAATGCCCCTATCGCGGCAGAAGGTAAGGTTGAAAGAATAGTCACGGGATGAATAAAACTCTCATACAACATGCCGAGCACAATATACATAGTCACAATCGCTGCAATCACCAACCAGAAGGTATGTTGCTGTGAGTTTTCAAAGGCTGCTGCTGCTCCTTGCAGTTGAACCTGTAGCTCTGGCGGTAGCTCAAGACTTTGTTTAACCTGCTCAATCACCTTAATCGCTTCTCCTAAAGACACCCCCTTGGCTAAATTAAAAGAAATCCCAACGGCAGGAAATTGCGACTGTTGCTGTAAAAGAATAGGCGCATGTTTTTCGACAATCGTAGCAACAGAGCTCAATAAAATCGGCTGTCCTTGGTTGTTGTGAATATAGGTCTGGTTTAAAGCCTCAATACCTTGGGTGAGTTTTGGGTCTAATTCTAAAACAATGCGGTACTGATTGGACTGCGTATATAAAGTTGCAATTTGGCGCTGCGCAAATAGGTTTTGCAAAGCCAAACTAATGTCTTCAACACTTAGACCCAACCGTGCTGCCGCATCACGGTTAACCTCAATATAGGCTTGTAAACCCTGCCCTGCATCTTCACTGGTCACCTCTGCAAATGCAGCCTGCTGACGCAATGCATAAACCAGTTTAGGTGTCCACTCCTCAACCAATTGATTTTTCGGTGCTGTCACACTGAGCTGATATTGGGTTCGGCTAATTTTGTCTTCTATACTGAGTTCTTGTACGGGTTGCATCCAACCTTTAATGCCATGTACCTGTGCAAAATTTTCATTCAGTCGTGCCATCACTTCCGCAGCTGGTGCACGTTCGGCATGTGCTTTTAAATTCACCAAAATACGTCCATTGCTTAACTTCGGATTATTGGCATCCACACCAATAAAGGAAGATAAGCTGGCAACCGCAGGATCCTTTAAAATCACTTCGGCCAAAGCTTGTTGACGTTCGCTCATGGCCTGAAATGAAATCTGGTCAGGGGCCTCAGTCACCACCTGAATCACACCATTGTCCTGTACTGGGAAAAAGCCTTTAGGAATCGACCAATACAGCAGCCCTGCCAGTAGCACTGTTGCTAACATCACCATCAAGGTCAGCACTTGGTGTCGAAGTACCCATTGCAACAACTTCGCATAGTGCTGAATGACTCGATCCAAACTCCATCGACTCGGCTGCTCTGCATGCTTCGGTGCATCTTTGAGTAAATAGGCACACATCATTGGGGTTAAAGTCAGCGAAACGAGCAATGAAAGTGCAATCGCAACTGCCAGTGTCACCGCAAACTCATGGAATAAGCGTCCGACCACATCGCCTATGAAGAGCAAAGGAATCAAAACTGCAATCAAGGAAATCGTCAAAGAAATTAGAGTAAAGCCAATTTCTTTAGAGCCTTTCAATGCCGCTTGCAACATACTTTCACCTGACTCACGATGTCGTGCAATATTTTCAAGCATCACGATGGCATCATCTACCACGAAGCCTGTGGCAATGGTTAATGCCATTAAAGTCAGGTTATTGACCGAGAAACCAAGGAAATACATCAGTACAAAAGTGCCGATAATCGACAGCGGTACGGCAATACTCGGAATCAAAGTTGCTGCAAAGTTACGCAAAAACAGGAAGGTGACCAACACCACCAAACATACGGCGAAGACCAGTTCTTTTTGCACATCTTTAATCGAGCTACGAATACTTTCCGTTCGGTCTGTCAGGACGCGAATATGAACATTGTCGGGTAGGTTTTGTTGTAATTCAGGTAGGATTTTTTTGATCTGATCGGCCACATCAATCACATTGGCATTGGGCTGACGCTGGATATTCACCAAAATAGCCGATTGACTGTCTGCCCATGCAGCCATATAGCGATCTTCACTGCCCTCAAGCACCTGTGCAACATCTTTTAAGCGAATCGGTGCGCCATTATTCCAACGTAAAATCAGGTTTTCATAATCAGCAATCGAACGCATCTGATCATTGGCATCGAGCATGGTCGATCGAAAAGGCCCATCAAAACTCCCTTTCGGCTGATTGGCATTGGCGGCAGAAATAGCTGCACGCACATCTTCAGCACTGAGCTTAAACGCTGCCAAAGCAGCTGGATTCATCTGCACACGGATCGCAGGACGTTGCCCGCCAGCAAGACTGACCATCCCCACCCCAGAGAGCTGCGACAGCTTTTGTGCCACTCGGGTATCGACCATGTCATAGACCGTGGTTAGTGGCAAACTGTCAGAACTAATCGCAAGCGTAATCACCGGCACATCGGCAGGATTCACTTTGCGATAGATTGGCGGTGTGGGTAAATCATTGGGCAATTTACTGCTTGCAGTACTTAAAGCTGACTGTACTTCTTGCTCGACAATGCCCAGCTCGGCAGATAACTCAAATTGCAGGGTGATCACCGACGCACCGACCGAACTATTCGAAGACATTTGCTTCAAACCTGCAATTTTGCCCATTTCTCGTTCTAAAGGTGAGCTGATGGTTCGCTGTACCGTGTCTGGATTTGCACCTGGCTGAAAGGTGTATATCTGAATAATCGGATAATCGACTTGTGGCAATGCTGATACGGGTAATAAACGCCAAACCAATAGACCACTAAAAAACAGTGCCAACATCAATAAAGTGGTGGCAACGGGTCGTAAAATAAAGAATCTGGAAATATTCATACGCTTATCCAGCGACTGTTTTTGCTGGGATCGGCTTAGAAACATCATCTTGAATGACTTGTACTTCTTGTCCTTCGGAAAGTCGATCAATGCCCTCTAGAACAACGCGTTCATTGCCTTGTAAGCCTTCAATGATCTCGGTCTGTCCTTGTGAAACCGCACCCAGCTTTAACATACGAACTTCGGCTTTATCTTCTTTATTCACAATATAAACATAAGTGCCTTTTGCCCCATGTTGAATGGCGTCACTCGGCAGATGCACCGCATTTTGCAAGGTCTTGGCATTTAAACGAACATTGACAAATTGATTGGGAAATAAAGCATCATCGAGATTGGCAAAAACGGCTTTTACTTTGAGTGTGCCAGTATTCAGATCAATCTGATTATCCAGTGCCTGAACTGAACCTGTGGCCAATTGCTTTTGCTCTGCACGATCCCAAGCACTGACTTGAATGCTTTGCTTATTTTTTGTGGCTTGGCGGATCGTGTCTAAATAATTTTCCGCAATCGCAAACTGAATATACACAGGATGGATTTGAGTAATACTCAATAAACCTGTTGCTTCATTGGCTTGGATTAAATTACCCGCATCTTTTAAGCGAAAGCCAACACGACCATCTATCGGCGCATATATTTTGGTATAAGACAGTTGCAACTTTGCCGCATCCACTTGGGCTTGATTGGCTTGCATCTGTCCCTTGAGCTGATTGACTAGGGCTTGTTGTTGGTCGACCTGTTGCTTAGCAATCGAATCTTGCTTAAATAGCAACTGGTAGCGATTCAATTCCGTTTGTGCATTTTGCAACTGCGCTAAATTTTGTTGCTGTGTCCCCTGTGCTTGTGCCAATGCGACCTGAAATGGTGTCGGGTCAATTTGTGCCAGCAATTGCCCTTTCTGAATGTATTGCCCTTCTTGGAAATACAGTTTTTGCAACACACCTGACACCTGACTCTGCACATTCACGGTATTGGCTGGTACGACCGTACCAATCGCCTTAATTTGTAATTGCAAATCACCACGTTGTACCCCGACCACGCGAACAGGCACAGGTTTACTCCATTGGCTAAACGACTCCTGTTTATCAGCTTGGGATTTTTTCCAATAATTCCAACCCCATACCATCAGCAATAAAAGCACTGTCAATGCAATCAACCATTTGATTTTATTTGATCGAGAATGCTGTTGTGGTTTTAAATCAATCTGTTGTTCACTCATGGCATGCTCTACTTAATCAAACAAAATTCATTAGAAATATGGGAGACGAAGAAAACAAAAAATGTTCCCCTACATTGGTTTAGTCGAACGAAAATCAAAATCAGCTCAATTTTTTCTGTAAAAGTATGTATACAATTTTATTGATATTAATAACAATTATCATTACTATTTGAAAATATTTTTTCCATCCGCCTTTAATTGTGCATCTCCCTGCTCATTTGTGGACTCCTTGCTATGAACCTGAATGTAGAAAAACAGTTATGGTTTAGCCACGTTTATCAATCGCAACAAAGCTCGCTGTTGTCTTGGTTTAAGCACAAACTACAACACCACCATCAATCGGAAGACTTGAGTCAGGAAGTGTTCTATCGTGCCTTAAAAAGCGACTATTGCTTTGAAAAGATTAAAGAACCTCAGGCATGGTTAATGGGCATCGCCAAGCATGTGATTATTGATTATTGGCGGCATCAGCATGTAGAACATTTATACTTAGATGCGCTTGCACAGCTGCCAGAAGAATATTACCCCTCTGCTGAATACGAAGTCTGTATTCGTGAAACGCTTTATCAAGTGCATTTGATGCTGGAAAAGCTACCTGAACGCACTGCACAGGTGTTTTTATTATCGCAATTGGATGGGCTGACCTATCGTGCGATTAGTGAAAAACTGGATATTTCAGAGGCAACAGTCAAAAGAGATATGAAACAGGCTTTCTTGGCCTGCATAAGTCTTTATAATCAGACCGATTAATTGCTGAATTTGCTTTGCTGCTATGTCTCAAGCCCCTAAAATCCCTGATCATGTATTGGACCAAGCCGCAGATTGGCTAGTGCTATTACATTCAGGTGAAATGACTAAGTTACAGCAGCAACAATTTGAACATTGGCAAGCAGAGAAACAAGAGCATGGCCTCGCCATTCAGCAAATCAATAAATTCACCCATGGCTTAACAAGTTTATCCAACCACTTTCCCTCAGATTCTTTAGTCCAGTCCAAGCAAAAATTTAATCTGACTGCAAAACGAAATATGCTGTTGAGCCTTTCAGGATTGTTGGTTATCGGCTACGGAATGTATTTGTTGCCTTGGGCAAAATGGCAATCTGATGATCATACCGAGGTCGGTGAAATTAAAACTATTGCACTGCAAGATGGTTCAACCTTGATCTTGGCCAGTGACAGTTATATCAACGTGAATTTCTCCGAACAGACTCGACAGATTCAACTGATCGAAGGTGAAATTTATATCCAGACCGCAAAAGATCCGCAACACCGCCCCTTTATGGTGAAGACCAAAGATGGTGTAATTGAGGCCTTGGGTACTCAGTTTACGGTAAGACAAGAGCATCATGATCAAACTCGGGTCAAAGTGTATCAACATGCAGTCGCTTTACAGCCGCAGGATTCTGGGCAACGGCAGATTTTACAGCAAGGTCAACGAGCCTATTTCGACAGTCAACAGATCTCTAAACCATTGCCATTGAACAATGAGCAGCCCTACTGGACTCAACAATTACTGGTGGTAGAACAATGGCCACTAGAAAAAGTCATTGGTGAACTATATCGTTATAAAAAAGGTACTTATTTCATCGAACCAGCCTTAAAAGACCTTCACGTTTCAGGTGTGTTTTCATTAAAGAATCCTCAACAAAGCCTAGAAACACTGGCCTATACCCATCAACTTGAGTTGAGTTATTACAGTCCATATGTATTAAAAATAAAAAAAAGATAAAAATTTGACCCTTTTTTTGATCTTGTTCGACTTATAGAGAAATACACTCCCAGTCGAGAAGACCACATGAAGGATTATCAGGCGAAAACAACCTTGGCGTTGGCTGTACGCGCCATTTTATGGGGCATGCCACTCAGTATTGCCAGCATTGCAACAACCTCTGCTTATGCTGCCAATGTTTATCAGATTTCTATTAGCTCAACCACACTTGATCAGGCATTGAAGCAACTCGCCATTCAAACAGGTACCACCATCAGTTATGACTCAACTACACTTGCAAAAGTAAAAAGCACTTCACTCAAAGGGAATTATTCAGTAGAAACTGCTTTAGAGACTTTGCTTAAACCACATGCATTTGAAGCCATTAAAGTTGCCAATGCGGGATATAGCATTCAAGCCAAAGCAACTGTAGCTACTGTTGAACCTAAAGTTGTTAAATTAGAAGCGATTCATACTAAGGCAAATGCGGCGAATATAAATCAAAGTAGCGAAACTGGCCTAGCTCAATTAGCGACGATTCACTTGAGTGCGGATAAAGGTCAAAACCTCACCACAGAAGGCTCTGGGTCATATACAGCTAAGGCAACAACAGCCTCAACGGGTTTGGCTCTGACCCTCAAAGAGACACCGCAACTGGTCAGTGTAATTACCAATCAGCAAATGAAAGATCAAAACCTGACCCAACTGACCGATGTAGTTAGTCAGGCAGCAGGTCTTTCGATTAAACAAGGTGGTAGCATCGGTAGTGATAACTCGCCAATTTATGCGCGCGGTCAACAAGTAGATAACTATCTTCTAGATGGCGTCAAACTCATGAGTTCCTATCAGGCTATTTTCCAGAGTCAAGATATGGCGCTCTTTGATCGTGTTGAAGTGGTTCGTGGTGCCAATGGCTTGATGACCGGCTCAGGTACAGCCAGTGCCAGTATTAACATGGTTCGTAAAAAGCCTTTACAAGATTTTAAAGCTTCTATCAGTGCAGATTTAGGTTCTTGGGATTATTACCGTACCGATATTGATGTATCCAGCCCTTTAAATGCTTCAGGCAGTGTTCGTGGTCGTACCCTATTTGCCTACCAAAATTCAGACTCTTATATTGACCGTTATAATGAAGAACGCAAAGTTGCCTATGCTGTAGTTGAAGCAGATCTCAGTGCAAAAACCAAAGGTAGTCTCGGTGTGAGTTACCAACAAATGAATCTTTCTGGTGTGGCACGTGGTGGTTTACCAAGTTTTTATACCGATGGTTCTCTAATTGATTGGTCACGCTCGGATTCAGCGGCAGCAAGCTGGACAGGTTCTGACCGTGCCACAACTGCTTTCTTTGCAGATATTGAACATCAATTGAATGACCGTTGGAAGTTAAAAGGCGTGGTGTCACGTACCATTACCGATTCAGATGAAATTGTTGGCTACACTTTTTCAAATACAGGAATTGATAGAGCTACAGGCAGTGGTGCCATGCTGTATGCCACTCGCTGGGATTATCGCCCGACCCAAGATTTATTTAATTTAACCTTGAATGGTTCATTTGATTTATTTAGTCAAACTCATGAAGTTGTTTTGGGAACAACCTATACACAAAGTAAAAACAAACGCCCAACCTACTCTGGATGGAACAATGGCATGTCATGGGAAGGTAAGCTCGATAATATCTTTGCATGGGATGGTCGTACGCCAAGTCGTCCACCCACTCAAATCGATGGTTGGTACAGTGGTGATGATCGTAGCAAATCCATTTTTGGTGCAGTACGTTTAAAAGCAAGTGATGATCTGGCAGTTATTTTGGGGACACGTGTTGAAGACTGGGAACGTGTCACTGGTGAACATAACAATGAAAATAATTCTACAGAACACACCAAACAGGAAGAAAAAGGAAAGGTCATTCCTTATATCGGTCTAACCTATGATTTCACAGAACATTGGACAGGTTATGCCAGCTATACCAATATTTTCTCACCTCAAGATAAGAAAACCATAACGGGCAGCTATATCGAACCCATCATCGGTAACAGTACCGAATTGGGCATTAAAGGTGAATTCTTCGACAATCAATTAAATATTGGTGCAGCCATTTATCAGGTTAAGGAAGATAATAAAGCTGTCGCCATCACGGGCGCAAAAGCACCTGATGGTTCTCAAGCTTATAGAGCTGAATCGGGAACTGAAAGCCGTGGTTTTGAACTTGAAGCAACAGGCAAAATCACCGATGCCTGGCAGATTTCAACAAGTTTTACGCGTAATCTGTCTCAAGACAATAAGGGCAAAAACCTAGACACCAGTATTCCAAATAATACAGTCAAACTGTTTAGCACCTATACCCTGCCTTATCTGGATGAAGCAATTACAGTAGGTGGTGGTGTTCGTTGGCAAAGTGAAATTTATGAAAATAATTCAGTCTCTAAAACGGGGCGATTTACGCAAGACAGCTATGCTTTAATCGATTTGATGGCACGTTATAAAGTGAATGATCAACTTATGGTGAATTTCAATTTGAATAACCTTTTCAATGAGAAATATCATTTGGCGACCACCAATAGTTATTATGGTGCGCCAACCAATTTCCGTGTGGGTTTAAAATATGACTGGTAAGCTAAGCTAGTCTTATGTTTCATTCACCAATAAAAAGAGGAAACTTTCGTTTCCTCTTTTTATGTCACTTCAATACAAACAAATCTTAAATCAAGGCCACAATAAACAGCAGCCCAAATACAACAGTCACAATCACATTGGCTTGCAACAGTTTTTTAGGTTGATAGGTTAATAATAATCCCACTGCCAAAGCAGCAAAGGTGATACAACCCAACCATTCAGACAAACCAACTGAAGCACCTTTAAAATAAATCATGACCAATGCAGAAATAAGTAGCATTACCCAACCTGCGATTTCAAACTGTCGACTATTTTGCGCTGAAATCTGAGCACTAAAAATATCGCGCTGATGCTTACTCATCCCACAGGCAAGTGCTGATAAAGCCACCACAGCAACACACCACAACATCAATGCTGCCATTATGCTTGCTCCTGTTCAGCTTGAACTTTAGGCTGTTTTTTCTGCTTTACCGCTAAGCCTTGGTAACGCTTTAACTTGTAATAAGAATAAATAAAAATCAGACCTAAAATAATACATACCAGATCAAAACTGGCGATCATCCACTGCCCATGATAGATACTCATCCATAACGCCTGCCCGCCTGTTAAGAAATTTAGGATTGGCATAAACAGGAACAGTACAGCGGCTAAAGCCAACTGTTCTAACCATGCAGGACGATGCGCCCGTATAGCCGCATGAATTAAACACACCAACCATACGATAAAGAACACATTAATCTCTAACGGAGAACGTTCTGCCAATTGAGCGGGGATAAACCGATTGGCAATGAAATAAGCTGCGCATGCAATTGGTAAACCTGTGATTGCAGTAATATTCAGTACTTCAACCAGACGATGACCAAAAGGCTTATAACCCAATTTCTGTACATCTGGAATCCGTTTCACCACCCATAAGATCAGACCAGAAGCCACCATCATGGTGCCTAATATGCCCGATAAAAATAACAACCAACGCAACACTGAATCCACACCACGTGCCATATGCAACCATGTCACCAAGGTATAAATGGCTTTTGATGCCGAGTTAACAGGCTTGGCTTCATCAATCAGTTGTCCTGTCACCGCATTAAACTTCATTGAAGGAATGCTTTCTCGATCAAGCAATGTGGTGGTACGGCTTGCATTAAATTCAACATCAGCTTCAACAGTATTCGGTTTATTCACTCGAATTGAAGCAATCGGGTTATCTTCCCAACCTTGTTGAACGTAATGACTCAATGTGACTAAATTCACCATTGGTGCTGCTGCAAGTACAGGTGCTGCCTGTTCAGCCTCACCACGTCGGCCACCCCCTCGATTGCCACGCCCCTCCTCTGCTGCTTCTTTTTGTTTTTGCTCTGCGAGTAAACGTGCTTGCTCAGGTGTTTTAGCAACAGGTTCATTCAACATCTGATAGAAATTTTGCCCATTTCCATAATGGCTGTTCATCGCCCAAGGCATAAACATGAACATCAGCAACAACAAACCACTAAAGGTGATCATAATATGAAAAGGTAAAGCAAACACAGCCGTTGCATTATGCGCATCGAGCCACGAACGCTGCCCTTTGGCTGGACGGAAAGTAAAGAAATCCTTGAAAATCTTTTTATGGGTGATAATACCGCTGATAATCGCGACAAACATGAATAAGGTTGCGATACCAACAATCCAACGCCCCCAAATACGTGGCATGCCATAGAGTTCAAAATGGAAGCGATACAAGAAACCACCACCCCGAGTTTCACGCGCTTTAATCTCTTGGCCCGTTTGGGCATCTAAATAGATTTCACCCCCACGACGGCGACCTTCACCCGGCTTACGGATATTCAGCATAATGGCCGGTTGGCGTTCATTGGCAAAACGGATATTCCAACTTTCAGCAGGCTGTCCGTTTTGCTGCAAATACTGTAATGCATAACCCAATTGTTGCTGCTGTGAAGTATTATTCACAGACTGATGCAATTCAGGTTTCATCCACACCGTAATTTCATTTTGGAAAAAACTGAGCGTACCCGTAAGAAAAACTGCGTAAAGCAGCCATCCCAAGAGCAGGCTTGTCCATGTATGTAACCATGACATCGACTGGCGAGGGCCTTCATTTTTACCATCAACACGCATGACTTTACCCTTTTAAAAACCAATAGATCAACGTCATCAATACACTGGGAATAATGACTCCCAACCAGACTTTCATGGTTGAGTTAACCAGAAACACCCAAATGAACACGGCACAATGGATCACAAATGCCAGCATGGTCGCCCCAAACACGGCATTGGCTTTGGAAGGTTCAGCTGTAAACAGAGCCCCCATTAACATTGCAGCAATCGCAGCAAAGTAATAACCACCAAAAATGGCCAAGACAAAACGTGAAAAAATCATCAATCGATATTTAATCAATGATGATTGTTCAACCTTCTTTTTTGTGACCCTTTTGGCGGAGGCCAAGGGCACAGACGCTTCAATATTCATAAAAGACACCCAGTCAGGTGACGATGATGCAAAATAATCGCCACCTGCATTTCAGGAAGATTAGAAAGAAAACTTGAGATTGAGATAATATTGACGACCACGGACATCACTATATTTGCTGAGGTATGATTGCGTTCCAGACATATCGACCGTGTAATCGTTAAATAAATTTTGGATACCGAAGCTCAGTTCGCTTGAGCTATGTTTTAGCAACTTACTGCTCGGCAATTTCACTTTGGCAAAAATGTCATGGTAGATTTGATCTTCAATTTTTAATTTTTGATCGGCACGACCCGTTTGATTCAAAATCGCAGTCGCATTAACCATGTCATAAGAACCATAATATTGGCTTGCCCAACCAAAGCCCCAATTGTCATTGGCTTGTAGATAAATAGAGGCATTGGCACGATGTTTTAGCGGTGCATCGGAGACCGCGCCACCCACCACACTGACAAAATTCTTCTCTGGGTCAATCAAATTATGTTGTTGGCGATATTCATTAACATGGGTATAGCCCAAATTAAAGGTGGTTTCTCCAATCACGCTATCAAAGCGATAATTTAAATTAGTATCAATCCCACTGGTTTTAAGGTTTAAAGCATTGAATGGTGTGATATCAATTGAAACCACATCGCCAGCTTGATTGCGTTGAATGCGGCTACCATATTTGCTTTGATTGTCTAAAATATATTGTGCACTGATCGAACTGATATTATTGGTTTTTTTGATGTTGTAATAATCAATGGATAAGCGCAAATCTGGAATCGCCTCAGGAGTTAATACAATCCCGGCATTAATACTCTTTGAACTTTCTGGCGTCAGATCAGGATTGCCCCCAGAAATACTTTCATAGGTGCTAATGATTTTACCCGTTGCTGGATCAGTTAATGTCGCGCCCGTCACTTGGGTCGACGTCGCTTGAGAAATCTGAGAAACCGATGGCGTCACAAAACCTTCGCTATAAGACGCACGGAACATCAATTGGTCATTCGGTGCGAAGCGGAAACCTACTGTTGGCGTGATCGCATCAAATTTTGATTTACCCGAATCACTATAATTTAAGAACTTGGAACGATAGCCCGTAGCAGGATCAATTTTACTGTCATATTGCGGTATCTTGGCTTGGACATTGAAATCTTCATAACGTGCAGCCAGTTGCACATCGAGTAATTTGGCGAAAGGCAAATTCAGCTCAGGTGAAATCACTGGAATGTTAAATTCCGTGTAAACACTGGATGCATTGCTCTTACGTTCAGTCGGCTTCACCCAAGGATTGTCGACATGTTGATGTTCCGCAAAGCCTTCACTTTCATAACGACGATGCTCAATCCCCGTTGCCAATCGAATATCGCCTGCATACCATTTTGCAATTGGACCTGTGGCTCGAATCGAGAAATCATTTAAGGTCTGCTGTGTATTATTTTTTGGATAGTTCCAGTATTTTGAAATTAAGTCCGTTGGTGTGGTGGTGAAATCTTGCAGAAAATCAATTGCATTATTGGCAGTGTCTTTGTTCCATGCACTGGCTTTCGGATTTTTGCTGCCTTGACGTGTATAACGTTGACGAATATCTGATTTACTCCACGCATAATCTGCTGAGAGTATCCATTCTGGTGTAAGGTCAAAGGTAAAGCCTGTTGCTATTTTCTTCTGGGTGGTTTCAAAAGTGTCCTTGGCAAAGCCACCTAGGCTATCCAAACGCATTGGATAATTCACCAGAATATCCTTGCCAAAAGGATTATGCGGACTATCTTTGCTCACTGTTACCACGTTATAACCGTGCGGTGAGGTATTAAATGACCAACCCTCTTCTTTTTCATAGCCCGCCTCAAGAAACACATTCAGACCATCAGTAAAATCACGATTTAAAGAAAGACCAAAGGCTTCGGTCTTGGTATCGTAAAGTAATCCCTCTTTACCTGACCAGCCACTCACTCCATCTGACAAACCCAATGCATAGCCTTGACCAAGTTTGCTCAGATCGCCGTTCCAACCTTTTGGAAGATGTGCCATAGATGAGCCCCATCCTGGCACTAATTCAGAACCATCTTTACTACGAATATTGGTTAAATTGCCTGCAGGCGGGTTGACCTTGTCCCCAATAAGACTATTTGGATTATTTTTTAAAATATTTTGGCGTGACTTACTTTTCCAGTCACGTTCGCTCGCTAGCAAACTATCTTGATCTTTTTTAGAAGCAGTCAACATCACATGGGTACGACCATCTTCCAGAGAAAAGCCTGAAACCAAATTAAAAGACTTGGCAGGTTGTTGATTATCCACTGTATCGCTATAGCGTACATTCACTTCAGTGCCAACATAGTCTTTGCGTAAAATCACATTGATGACGCCACCAATCGCCCCACTGCCATAAATCGCAGCGGCTGATGTTGGTAATACTTCAATCCGTTCAATTGCAGCCAATGGAATATTATTTAAATTAGGCTGGTCGGTGGATTCAGAAGTACCACGGCTGCCTGTTCCCGCGCTACGGCGGCCATTAATCAACACCAAAGTTTGACTGGCGCCAAGTCCACGTAAATTAATTTGACTCGATGTGCCAGAGAAATAACTGGAATTATTGGTTGAAGTCGCCATCGGCAGTACTTTAGACAATAATTCGGTGACCGTGGTGGTGCCTGATCGCTCAATCTCTTCCCGCTCGATCATAGTATAGGCTTGGACATCATCTTCGCTACGTGGGATATCCATATTGCCCGATTTATAGGCAACATCAGCCTTACTTGCGGTTACCGCAATGGTCGGCAGCGTCGAGGCTTTATCTGCACTGTCTTGTGCAAATACGTGTGGAGATGACAACACCAATAAAACAGAAGTGCAGAGTGTTGTTCTAATAAATTGAGATGATTTGAGAGATTTATTTTGTTCTAACACGTAAGAACCTTAATTAATTCTTAAAAATTTCGTGAATAATACACAAAAGCAACAAAAATAACAATAATAATGATAATTATTATCAATAATAACATTGGCTACAAATATCTCTCCATATTTTTAAAGTTATCAATAACAACAAAAGCTTATGGGATATGGATGGCAGTCAATGAATCTTAACAATTGATAAAGCACTCAACTTTTGAAAGGTGTAGAACTCAGTGTTTGCAGGCTTTAGTGATTTTCATTAAAAAACAAGCCCCTCTTATTCGCGAATTTAAATAAAAGGGGCTGTTTAATTCTTGTATTGAATCGACAATTAAAACTTATGTGTATACGTCGTCATAATTCGATTTTCGACAAAATCTGTGCCTGGGTTATTGCCCGCACCATATTTAATATCAGCTCGGATATGCCGCCATTCAAAGCCCAAGCCTTTTAGTTTACCTGCTGGTACGGTGTAATTGACGATCACATTCTTCTCAGTTTCTTTGTTATCTTTAAACCCTTCCCGATAGATTTCACTGCCATTTAAATAACGTAAAGTCAGTTTTAGCCCAGGGATACCCTGCTCTTTAAAGTCATAACTATATAAAACATGCCAAGTGAACTCTTTGGCTTTGTAGAAAGCAATTGCAGACCAGCTCTGTAAATAGGCTTGTGGCACATAACCATTCAATAAGGGAATATTGTCCTCGCCCATATGCTTTTGCAGACCTGTCAAAATGGTATGTGGACCATTTTGTACACTGGCTTGCAGACCAATTGACTGGACATCAATATCGCCAAAATAGGCATCACCATCTTCTTTATAATTAAAATAGCGAGCGTCCACTTTAAGCTTGCTCTTATTAACCGTTTCCGTAAAGGCCGCACTCAAATATTGCTGTTGATAAATATCTTCAAGCTGCCCAAACCAATAAGAACCGGTCAACTGAGGGGTAAAATTATAATCGAGACCCAGAAAATTCAGCCCGTCACTTCTTTTGTTTGGGTCTGTCGAGTTGCCTAAGGTGAACTTTCGATATTCATCATCATCTCGCGCATTCACATGGGTAAAACGCCCTGCCGATACTTTCAAGTTTTTAATGTCTTTACTTTCGAGCATTGCACCCGCATAGGTGGTGACCAATTGTCGAGAATCATCAATAAACAGTACTGGTGTTTTTGGGAAAAGTTCACCGACTTTCAGTTCAGTATTGTGATATTTAAATCTTAAAGTTGCGCCTAATTTTAAATAATCACGCTCCTGTCGCCCTTCGTGCTGATCATATTTAAATACGGTATCTAGGCGTTCATCATAACGATCTGTTAAACGCAAGGCATATTGAAAGCCCATATCCAAACCGACTTGAATCGGTGTATCGGTATAACCAGATTCAAAGCGTCCTGTCATCGCCTGAGACCAACTGCCTAAATCTTTATTGGTATTTTCAAAATCCCGTTCCAAGTAAAAATTACGCAGATAAATGCTTTTTTCACTGTCTTCGAAAAAATCTGCATAAGCCGCATTGATGTTTAGACAACCAAAGAGTGTATATAAGGCTACGCGCTGTGCTCGATACAGCGTATCTGGTTTTAACATGGGAAATCCTTTCCTAAGTTTTGAAATTATTGTTGCTATAAGAGATGAATTGATACCTAATCCATTCGATAAACCATGCTTTCCGATTGCTTTAAAACTGACATAAATTCAGAAAGATATATTTGGATCAAATATTGGTCATGCTTTATTATTTGAATTATTAATGTAATTTTCCATAGATAATGAAGTATATAGTTATACCTTTAAAGTCTTCTGTGATGTCCTCTCAAAGATAAATAAAAAAGCGGTCTTCTTGACCGCCTCTAAATACATGAAGCATTCCAATCAACTTAGTCACCGTCAAGTTGTATCGGAATTCCCTCTTCTTCAAATACCTGCTTAATACATTCTAAAATCTGAGGCAAATACGGACTCTGATCCATATTGCGCACTGCCAATGAAATTGGGGTATAGGCCTCTAAATCTAGGATTGGGATATACACCAGATTCTTCATGCCGATATCACTGGCACTTTCTGGAATCAGGCAAATCCCCTCACCTGAAGACACCAAACCAAGCGCCATATGAATTTCACGTACTTCAACAATGTCTTTAGGCACCAGCCCCAAGTCGGTAAAAATCGACTGAATTAAGGTGGAAAAATTCGGTTTTTGGGTGGCGGGATAAGAAAAAATAGGTTCATCAATAATCTGGGACAGATAAATGCCCTGATCGATAAAGCGGGTTAAATGATGGTTTTTATGAATGGCTAATTTGAGTTTTTCTTTGCGCAATAAAATCCGTTTAATTGCAGGGTCACTAATTCTTAAACGTCCAAAGCCTAAATCAATTTTACCTAGCTTTAACGCTTCGATCTGATCCTTGGTGCCGTGTTCAATCAACTCCACCTGAATATCAGGATGATTTTGACGGAATAAATAAATCACCTGCGGTAACAACGCATAAAGCAATGAACTAACATAGCCAATACGCACGATCTTATTCACCGTACTAATGCGTTTTGCCATGGAAGCCGCTTGAGCAGTATGGGTCAAAATCTGCACCGCATGCTGATAAAAGAATTGCCCTGCCTCTGTGGTTTTTACAGGTCGCGAACCACGTTCAAATAACAGGATACCGAGTTCCTCTTCCAGCTTTTGGATCTGACGGCTTAATGGTGGTTGCGCAATGCATAACTTTTCTGCGGCTTTGGTAATGCTCTGTTCCTCGACCACCGTCACGAAATAACGAAGATGTCTTAATTCCATTTAATATACCTTTTAAGTATCTAAAAATACCAAATTCAGCCTAGTTATAGATATTACATTAATTTAAGGTATGTAAATAGCTTAGGACGAAAGAAATACCAAAGATGTATAAATCCATAGAAACCCTACTTGTCGAGATCCCAACCATCCGCCCGCATAAGATGGCGGTTGCAACCATGCAAACCCAAACCTTAGTCCTCATTAAAGTGACAACAGCAGATGGTTTGATTGGTTGGGGTGAAGCAACGACTATTGGTGGCTTGGGTTATGGAGATGAAAGTCCTGAAAGTGTCAAAACCAATATCGAGCACTACTTTTCGCCATTGTTAAAAAGCTTGGACAGTTTTAATGTGGCTCAGACATTACAGGCCATTCAACACAGTATCAATGGGAACCGTTTTGCTAAATGTGCCATTCAAACGGCACTACTGGATATTCAGGCACAACGTTTAGGTCTACCGCTCAGTGAAGTCTTAGGTGGGCGCCTACGTGATAGCGTTCCTGTACTTTGGGTTCTAGCCTCAGGCAATACTGAAAAGGACATTGCTGAAGCAGAAAAAATGGTTGCGTTAAAACGCCACAATGTGTTCAAGCTCAAGATCGGCTCTCGCCCAGTTGAGCAGGATGTTGAACATGTACTGGCAATTAAACAAGCCTTGGGTGCAGAGGTTTCGATTCGTGTCGATGTCAATCGTGCATGGTCTGAGTTGGATGCGATTAAAGGGATTCAAATGCTGCAGGATGGCGGTGTTGATCTGATTGAGCAACCGTGTGCGATTCATAATATTGATGCCATGCAACGTCTGACCCGTAAGTTCGATATTGCCATTATGGCGGATGAATCTTTAACAGGCCCGCAAAGTGCATATCAACTGGCAAAAAGCAATGCAGCCTCAGTGTTTGCGGTAAAAATTGCACAGTCAGGTGGTCTGATTGAAGCTTGCGAAGTCGGAAAAATTGCCAATCTGGCAGGGATTGATCTTTACGGCGGCACCATGTTGGAAGGCCCTGTTGGCACCATTGCTTCCGCACAAGCCTTCTCTACTTTTAGCAATTTAGCCGCAGGCACGGAACTGTTTGGTCCACTGTTGCTCACGGAAGAAATTTTAAAAACACCGCTTCAATATGGCAATTTTGAACTCAAAATTCCAACTGGCCCGGGTCTCGGTATTGAACTGGATGAAGACAAAATCGACAACTTACGTCGTCAATAATTCAAGGAGTTGCCATGCTTTTTCATGTACGAATGGATGTAAATATCCCACGCGATATGCCAGTTGAACAAGCCAATCAAATTAAAGCTGTTGAAAAGGCCTATTCACAAGATTTACAGCGTCAAGGCAAATGGCGTCATATCTGGCGTATTACGGGACAATACTCAAATATCAGTATCTTTGATGTGGACAGCAATGAAGAGCTACACAATATTTTACAGGGGCTGCCATTGTATCCCTACATGAATATTGAAGTGATGGCGATGAATCGTCACCCATCAGCCATTCGTGAAGATGACAGCTAAACACGCATAGTAGATAAAGTTAAAAACAGAATTTGAACAAGGAATGTGGCAAGCCAAGCAAGCAGCAAAACAGCAAGTCCGCGAGCCACCAAAAACTATCATACTTCAGGAGAATATGTATGAACCGTCAAGAAATCGATGCACTGGTTAAAAAAATGAATGTGGATACCGCGACAGGTGAAGTCAATCCACGTGTACAACAAATCGTGGTTCGTCTGCTCGGTGATCTTTTTCAGGCGATTGAAGATTTAGATATCTCGCAAAGCGAGCTGTGGAAAGGTCTGGAATACTTTACCGATGCAGGTCAAGCCAATGAACTCGGCTTATTGGCAGCAGGTTTAGGTCTTGAGCATTATCTAGATTTACGTGCTGATGAAGCAGATGCCAAAGCAGGCATTACGGGTGGAACTCCACGTACCATCGAAGGTCCATTGTATGTGGCTGGCGCGCCTGAATCTGTTGGTTTTGCCCGTATGGATGACGGTTCTGAATCAGACAAAGTGGATATCTTATTCATCGAAGGCACTGTCACTGATCCTGAAGGTAATATTATCGAAGGCGCTAAAGTCGAAGTTTGGCATGCCAACAGCCTAGGTAACTATTCATTCTTTGATAAGTCACAATCTGACTTTAACTTACGCCGTACTATTTTATCTGATGCCGATGGTCACTATGTGGCACAGACCACTATGCCTGTCGGTTATGGCTGCCCACCAGAAGGGACCACACAAGCAGTACTGAACTTGCTTGGCCGTCACGGTAACCGCCCTTCTCATGTGCACTATTTTGTGTCTGCACCAGGCTATCGCAAATTAACCACGCAGTTCAATATTGAAGGTGATCAATACCTATGGGATGACTTTGCATTTGCAACACGTGAAGGCTTAGTCGCTACTGCTGTTGATGTGACTGATGAAGCTGAACTTGCTCGTCGTGGTGTGAATAAGCCATTCAAACACATTACCTTTAATGTTGAATTGGTGGCAGAAAAAACAGGTGCGCCAACTACCGAAGTTGACCGTCGTCGTGTCGGTGCTTAACACCACAAATTTACTGTGAGCTAGACCTTAGCTCACAGTTTTTAAATTTCTATGCATACCCGTTTATACAGCAATTCGTATGTATAGAAATTTGAAAACATGGATAGAAGGTTGGCCTTATGATTGATAAAAGTACCCTCACATTGACTGAGACACTGTCACAGATCAAGAATGGCGCAACCATCATGATTGGTGGCTTTGGCACCGCAGGACAACCCGCTGAACTGATTGATGGACTGATCGAACTTGGTATTAAAGACCTTGTCATCGTCAATAATAATGCAGGCAATGGCGATTATGGTTTGGCCAAACTGCTTAAAACAGGGGCAGTACGTAAAATCATCTGTTCTTTCCCACGTCAGTCCGATTCATGGGTATTCGATGAACTCTATCGTGCTGGCAAGATTGAATTGGAACTGGTGCCGCAAGGTAATCTGGCGTGCCGTATTCAAGCCGCAGGCATGGGGCTCGGTGCAGTATTTACCCCAACTGGCTTTGGTACTTTATTGGCAGAAGGTAAAGAAACCCGTCATATCGATGGTAAAGATTACGTGCTTGAATACCCAATCAAAGCAGACTTCGCACTGATTAAGGCACACAAAGGTGATCGCTGGGGCAATCTGGTTTATAACAAATCTGCGCGTAACTTTGGTCCAATCATGGCGATGGCAGCGGATGTCACCATTGTGCAAGTGTCTGAACTGGTCGAACTGGGGCAGCTTGATCCTGAACACATTATTACCCCTGGGATTTTTGTACAGCATGTGGTCGCTGTTGATACAGCCAATGGCACAGGAGAATAAGCATGAGCTATCAAAAATTAAGCCGTGACCAAATTGCTGAACGTGTCGCACAAGATATTCCAGATGGTGCTTATGTCAATCTCGGCATCGGCCTTCCAACCAAGATTTCAAACTATCTTCCTGCAGACAAAGATGTGTTCCTGCATTCGGAAAATGGCCTACTCGCATTCGGTCCACCACCTGCTAAAGGTGAGGAAGACCCTGAACTGATTAATGCAGGTAAAGAATACGTCACCATGCTGACTGGTGGCAGTTTTTTCCATCATGGTGATTCCTTTGCCATGATGCGTGGCGGACATTTGGATATTGCGGTACTCGGTGCGTTCCAAGTGGCAGCCAATGGTGATCTGGCTAACTGGCATACTGGAGCAGCGGATGCGATTCCTGCGGTGGGTGGAGCAATGGATTTGGCAGTCGGTGCCAAGAAAGTATTTATCACCACCGATCACAACACCAAGCAAGGTGAACCGAAGATTGTGGAAACGCTTTCATATCCAGCAACTGGGTTGAAATGTGTCGATCGTATTTATACCGATCTGTGTGTGATTGATGTGACAGCAGACGGTTTAAAAGTGATTGAAAAAGTGGATGGTTTGAGCTTTGAAGAGTTACAAGCATTAACGGGTGCTCAATTGATTGATGCGACACAAGGATAATGTTTAACAGCCACTAATTACGGGTTAAAGCAGAGGCTTTTTGTATAGGCATTGCCTTACTTTTTAAGGATAAAAAGTAACAAGAATGAGCTACTGGCATTTGATTTAAGACGATAAGACTCCGTCGTGTTCATTCATAACTGAGTAATGACAATCAACTATCGATAAATGCTCAAAAAGACTTTAACGATATGGCAGAGCTCACAACAGATTTAGAAATGGAAATGTAAGACTATGAAAAATGCTTATATCATTGATGCCATCCGCACTCCATTCGGTCGTTACGCAGGTGGTCTTGCACCTGTCCGTGCTGACGATCTGGGGGCAGTTCCAATCCAAGCACTCATGCAACGTAACCCAACTGTCGATTGGCAACAAGTGGATGATGTCATCTATGGCTGTGCCAATCAGGCGGGTGAAGACAATCGCAACGTTGGGCGTATGTCTGCACTATTGGCAGGCTTACCTTATCAAGTACCAGCAACCACAGTGAACCGTTTATGTGGTTCATCACTGGATGCCATTGCCATAGCTGCCCGTGCTATTAAAGCCAATGAAGCTGACCTGATTATTGCAGGTGGCGTCGAAAGCATGAGCCGTGCGCCCTATGTGATGGGCAAATCAGACAGTGCATTTGGGCGTAGTCAAAAAATTGAAGACACCACCATGGGCTGGCGTTTTATCAATCCAAAGCTCAAAGAAATGTATGGCGTGGACAGCATGCCGCAAACCGCGGAAAACGTTGCAGAACAATTCAATATTAACCGTGCCGATCAAGATCAATTTGCCTTCAACAGCCAGCAACGTACTGCAACTGCACAAGCCAAAGGCTTCTTCGTCAATGAAATCGTACCCGTCAGCATTCCACAGCGTAAAGGTGATGCACTTGTGGTGAATACGGATGAGCATCCACGTGCATCAACCACCTTAGAAGCATTAACCAAACTTAAAGGTGTGGTAAAAGCAGAAGGCACCGTCACGGCGGGTAATGCCTCTGGGATTAACGATGGTGCAGCAGCAGTGTTGATTGCTTCGGACGAAGCGGTAGAAAAATATCAGCTCAAGCCACGTGCCAAAATCATTGCAGCAACCACTGTTGGTGTTGAACCACGGATTATGGGCTTTGCACCTGCACCTGCCATTAAGAAACTGCTTAAGCAGGCTAATCTCTCTCTTGAACAGATGGATGTGATTGAACTAAACGAAGCCTTTGCAGCACAAGCTTTAGCGGTGACTCGTGATTTAGGTTTGGCGGATGATGATGCACGGGTTAATCCGAATGGCGGTGCAATTGCATTGGGTCATCCTTTAGGTGCCTCTGGTGCGCGTTTGGTCACAACGGCCTTAAACCAGCTTGAACAGATCAAGGGACAATATGCCTTGTGTTCAATGTGTATTGGTGTCGGTCAAGGGATTGCCTTGATTATTCAACGTGTTGATTAAAATAAAGGAATAGTAGATGTCAGTTTTTCAGTCTGCCGATGCGCAAATTCACTATCAAACCTTTGGCGATCCCAACGCCCCGGCACTGGTGTTTTCCAACTCTTTGGGGACCAACTACGGGATGTGGCAACAGCAATTCAATTATTTTAAAGAACACTTTTATGTGATTTGTTATGACACACGTGGTCATGGTTCATCTTCGACGCCAACTGGCCCATATACCCTGCAACAACTCGGTGAAGATGTCGTTCGCCTACTCGATCATTTAAAAATTGAAAAAGCTCATTTCTGTGGTATTTCTATGGGCGGAATAACAGGTCAATGGCTTGCCATCCATTACCCAGAACGTTTTCAACGAGTCGTTGTGAGTAATACCGCTGCAAAAATTGGACAGGAACAAGCATGGCTCGATCGTGCCCAACTGGTTCGAAAGCAAGGTTTAGTTCCTATCGCCACGACAGCGGCTTCACGCTGGTTTACAGATCCCTTTATCCAAAGTCATCCTGCAATCGTCAATAATCTGTGTAACGACTTAAGTGCTGGCAGCGCAAATGGTTATGCCAATTGTTGTGAGGCTTTGGCTAAGGCGGATGTCCGTGAACAGTTGAAGGATATTACCATTCCGGTCTTGGTTATCGCTGGTACACAAGACCCTGTGACTACCGTTGCAGATGGACAATTTATGCAACAGCAGATTCCAGATGCCCAGTTGGTAGAAATCAATACCTCGCATATTTCGAATATTGAACAAGCAGAGCAGTTTAATCTAGCTTTATTGCATTTTATCCAAAGCTAGATTGGGAAAAATGCAATACGCCCTTTCCGTCACTTGAGTGAAAGCACTCGTAAAATTTCATGATACTTTTACGAGTGCCAATAAAACAGATTAGGTCATTAAATATAATTTAATAGGTTAATATTTCTCTCCTCGAATATACCAACTATTTGTAAATATTAAGTTTTATAAAATCACAAAATAATAACAATTACCATTATCAATAAAAAATCGTAACATTTATCCATGCTCAATACTGAAGTGGTTGCTAGCCACGATGCTAAAAGCAGCTATTTAATCATTGGACAGGATATCGGTATATGTTGTTTCTCGGCTCACGAACAATCCATAAAAATAAAAAGGTAAGCATCAAACAGCTCAGCTTTTTTCTAGTTATTGCTCATAGTACGACCAGCTCGCTCGCCAATGATATTGCAGCAACCATAAAACCCAGTCATATCAATCAGGCCCAAGTTACCCTCCCCACAATTCAAGTTGCAGCAATACAAGATTCCTTATATTTACCTAATCTTTATGCGGGTGGGCAAATTGCACGCATTACACAAATGGGGATTTTGGGCAATAAAGACTATATGGACTCACCTTTTAGTCAGGTCGGTTATAGTTCCAATGCCATCCGTCATCAACACGCTCTCAGCGTAGCTGAAACGTTGACCACTGCAGATGCCTCAGTACGTACAACCACAGGCAGTACCAATCGCTATGATGCACTGACAATTCGGGGCTTCCGTATTGAAAATGATGATATGGCCTTGAATGGCTTATTTGGTCTCGTCCCTGCTTATCGTGTAGGCGTCGATCCCGTTGAACGGATAGAATTGACTCGTGGTGCAGGTGCATTTTTATATGGCATGTCACCCTTCGGTGCGATTGGTGGCAATGTTAATGTTGTAACTAAACGGGCAGATAAACAACCACTTAGACAACTTACAACAGTGTACAGTACAGATCAACATCTCGGTATCCATGCCGATATCGGACAACGCTTTGGAGACAAGCAAGAATATGGGCTAAGGCTCAATACCGCGTATCGTGATGGAGATACAAGCATTGATCATCAAAACTCAAGAAACAGTTCACATTCTTTAGGCTTAGACTATCAAGCGGATCGTTTGAATCTTTCTGCAGATATCATCTACCAAAAGGATATGATGAGCCGAGCAGTAAGAGGCCTGACTGCAATAGTAGGAATTGATATACCCAAAGCACCAAATCCCAAAACCAATCTATCTGCTTTATCTGATTATTCTCAGGCGGAGAGTTTAACTTTGTTGAGTCGTGCCGAGTATCAACTCAATGATGCAGCCCTCGTCTATGGTACGGTTGGACATAATCACTTTAACTATGACAAACAAGAAGTTCCAGGATTAACAATCTTAAATCCTAATGGTGATACTCGTGCGGACACCAATTTACAACAGGGTCATAATGGCACTGTTTCAGCAGAAGTTGGCACTCGCATTAAATTATCTACAGGCAATATTCAGCATCAATTCGTTTTAGCTGCTAATCATTTTCGTCAACAAGGCTGGTTTGGACAATCACGATATGAAAGTTACTTAACCAATATTTATCATCCAACTTATGTTGATGACTTAGGTCAGCCCATTGCAGTGGTACCCAAGGCAAAAAGCAATGAAACAATGCTAAGAAGTGTGGTATTCGCAGACACCTTATCCACAGCACAAGACAAGCTACAATTCACCCTTGGACTACGTCACCAACAAGTTGAGACCAGTAACTTTTCGGCTAATGGTGAGCGAAGCAATCATTATAATGAAAGTGCCACGACGCCTTCATTTGCTTTGGTCTATAAACCATTTAAACAACTTTCTTTTTATGCAAACTATATTGAGGCCCTGACCGTTGGAGCAACACCACCAGATGACGCTGTAAATTTTAATCAGGTATTTGCACCCTACAAATCCAAACAATATGAGCTTGGAACTAAATTTGATTTAGGTAACTTTGGTGGGACAGTCGCAATTTTTCAGATTCGTAAACCCACAGGTATCGTCGATCCAGAAAGTAAAATATATAGCCTTGACGGCGAACAGCAGAATCAAGGAGTTGAACTCAATGGCTTTGGAAATATTACACCGACACTGCGCTTTCTAGGTGGTTTAAGCTTCGTAGATGCCAAACTACGTCGCACACAAGATGGACTCAATGACAATCATCATGCTGTTGGAGTACCACAATTTCTAAGCAACTTGGGCCTAGAATGGGATACGCCATTTAACCCACGACTCACACTTACAGGACGGATGATACATAATGCAAAAGCTTACGTGAGTGCAGATAATAGTCAGTCTGTACCAGACTGGACACGTTTTGATTTTGGCGGCCACTATCAAACTAAAATAGGAAAAACCCCTGTTACCTTACAAGCCAATTTAAATAATGTATTCAATAAAGCATATTGGGAAGCCAATCCGAGTAGCTATATGACTATCAGTACGCCCAGAACGCTATTACTCTCCTCCACTTTCGATTTCTAAAGTCAGTACAATCATTTTCTTTCATATAAAGTCTTGTTGATACAAGACTTTTTTATTATCGACAGCATAAAAGCACGACCATTCCACTCGCGATGACCATAAGTAAAACGCTCATAAAGTATAAAGATATACCCACAAGGTAATGGAAAATTACATAGATAAATCATCATAATTTCAAATAATGAACAAGGCATGTTCACGCGTGAATCATTTCAGTATCAGAAAGAAGATTTTCAAATTATTCACACTTAAATCATAGTAAAAATAAGGATATCTACAATTGAAAAATCATGAACCCATCTATCAACATACGCTGTTTAAAAATGGAATTTTAGGACTAAGTTGTGCCTTACTTATCGGATGTAATTCATCTTCAAGTGTAGAAACATTCCCCATCTCAAAACAGATCACCATTCAAAGAGATAGTTTTGGTACACCACATGTCTATGCAAATGACACCTATGGTCTTTTTTATGGCTACGGGTATGCAGTGGCAACAGATCGCTTATTTCAAATGGAGATGTCAAAACGTACAGGCCAAGGTACGGTCGCCGAAGTGCTGGGACCAGACTATTTACAGTATGACATTGCAACACATAGTCGTTTTGATCCAGAAAATATTCGACAACAAATTGCGCGACTCTCTCCTGAAGACCGTGCAATTTTTGAGGGTTATGCGGCAGGTTTCAATAAACGCATCAAAGAAGTTTTAGCCAATCCAGCACTCATGCCAAAAGAATTTGTTGATTATGGATTTAAACCCTCAAGCTGGGAAACAGAAGACATAGCAATGGTTTGGGTCGGCCTCATTCTCAATCGCTTCTTTTCAGCAAGTTTAGAAGTTTCAAACTTAGACTTGCTCACCCAACTACAAAAAGAAAAAGGTCAAGAGCAAGGCTTAAAACTTTATCAACAATTACGCTGGCTAGATGATCCAAAAGCACCAACAATTATTCAGTCTGAACAAGCAGCACAGCTTTCAGCACGACAGCACGCTATCTCAAAAAAGATTTTGCCTATCTCCAATCAGGCAGCAGAAAAATATTTAGCACAAGCACGTATTGCCATGGGCAAAAGTGTGGTCGATGGCGTACCCACTGCCAGCAATGCTTGGGTAGTAAAGGGAGATAAGACCATTGAGGGCCAGACTGTTTTATATAATGGCCCCCAACAAGGCTGGTATACCCCTGCGATTACCTATGCAATTGGCCTGCACGGCGCTGGCTATGACCTAACAGGTATTACCCCTGTCGGTTTACCTGCAATTCTATTTGGCACCAATGGCAAAATCGCATGGGGTTCTACGGTAGGCTCACTCGATACTAACGATGTTTACCAACTCACACTAAATCCAAGCAATTCAAAAGAATATTTATACAAAGGCGCTTATATTCCATTTGAGCACAAGCAAGTAAAAATAAAAGTTAAGAATCAGGCCGACCATATTTTAGATATTTATAAGAGCAAACAAGGCTTTGTCAGCACATGGGATGAAAAAAATCACACCGCCTATGCTCAAAAACGTAGCTGGGAAGGTGTAGAAATTGAAACCTTATTAGGCTGGGCCAATGCAGCCAAGGCCACAAATTGGGATGAGTTTCTTGCTCAAGCCAAACGTGTCGCAGCCTCTATTACTTGGTTCTATGCCGATACCAAAAACAATATTGGGGTCGCTGCGTTGGGACGTTTACCGATTCGCCCTGAAAACCAGCATATTCAACTTCCTGCACTTGGCGATGGTTCAATGGAATGGCAGGGTTTCTACGATTTCTCGCATAATCCAAAACAATATAATCCTGAAAAAGGTTATATCAGCAGTTGGAATAATAAAGCATATGCAGGTTTACGTTCTGACTCATCAAATTTCTCTTATGTTGATCGTGTCAATGAACTGATCGAGCCTTTGGAAAGTAAACCAAAGTTAAGCCAGCAAGAGATTTGGGACATTAATAAAATAGGTGCTTGGTCGGATCTAAATGCGCGCTATTTTATTCCCTATATGATCAAGGCTGCACAAAGTGATAAAGCCTCGGCCCAAGCTAAAAAAGTCGCACCGCTATTGGCAGAATGGGATCTAAAATTACGTCCAGATCGTGAAGGGAAAAATTATCAGGGTGCAGCACCAGCGATTATGCGCGCATGGCTGAATCAGATGATTATCTTGGTATTAAAACCGAACTTGTCTGAAAATATTTATCAGCGTTATACCGATACGCTTTATCCAGTCAATAATGATCCACGTAGTGCCCAGCCTGCCAGCGCCTCAAAATTAATCTGGAATGCATTGCAAGGAAAACAGGCAAGCATTCCTCAACAGGTTGACTTCTTAAAAGGACAAACAGCAGATGAGGTTGTCTTAAAAGCTTTAGAAAATGCGCTGACTGAACTTTCAAAACAATATCAATCGACCAATCCAAATGACTGGAAAATTTCTGTAGCAACCATGGGCTTTTCCAGCAAAAATTCGGTCGGTATCCCATGGGCGGATGCATCACATGAACAACAGCTCAGTACTTATGGCAATACAGGAAGTGCTACGTTTAGAGTGGTGTTAAATCCAAATCAGATTAGCATGTGTTCGATTTTAGCCCCAGGACAAAGTGGCTTTATCAATCAAAATGGAAAAACTGATGCCCATTTTGCAGATCAGCTTCCTTTATTTGAAAGTTATAAATGTAAAGATGATGCAGTGAGTCAAAAGGAAATCGATCAAGTAACACAACAAAGTATCACTTTAACTTACTAATTTTTAGTCCAATTTATCTTTTAAAAACGAGGTTTATTATGTCTCAAATAACAAACCTCGTTCTTCACTTAATAGCGAATCATGACTGATTTTAATTCAGTGTAATCTTCAATAAATGCATCTGAAAATTCTCTGCCAATTCCTGATGCTTTCACTCCACCGAATGGAACAGATGGATCTAAGAATGTATGCATATTGACCCATAAAGTCCCTGCTTCAATTTTAGGAATTAAACGTAAAGCTTTAGATAAATCATTGGTCCAAATACTTGCAGTTAAACCAAAGCGCGACTGATTCATCAGTTGAATGAGTTCTTCATCAGTTTCGAAAGGCATCACTCCGACCACAGGACCAAAGGTTTCTTCTGAAAATAAAGGATCATCGGTATTTTTAAAGGAAATTAAAGTCGGCTGTACAAAATACCCTGTCTGATCTAAAGCCTCACCCCCTGCAATAATTTGATTATTGGCTTTTGCCATATCTAAATAATGTTTTACTTTATGAAAATGTGGCTGATTAGAGAGTGGGCCAAACATACTTCCTTCATCCATAGCCGATCCAATTTTGAAACTAGAAAGTGCTTTAGAGAGTTTCTCGACCAGTTCATCATGTTTTGTACGGTGTACAAAAAAACGCTCTGGGGATGCGCAAACTTGACCTTGATGCACAAAAGTTGCTTGCATCAAAGTTGGTAAAATCTCATCAATATTTGCATCGGCCAAAACAGCAATGGCATTTTTACCGCCCAACTCCAGACTGACACGGGTTAAATCGCTGCTCATCGCAAGTTTACCAATCGCAATGCCAGTCGGAACTGAACCTGTAAATGAGACTTTCTTAACCAGCGGAGACTCAATTAAATATTGTCCTGTATCGCCCTTACCAGTCACCACATTAATCACACCCGCTGGAATCCCTGCTTCAATGGCAAGTTCAGCTAAACGTAATAAAGATAAGCTGGCAAACTCACTTGGTTTAAGCACAATGCTGCAACCAGTTGTTAACGCTGAACCAATTTTCCAGACACCAATCATCAGTGAAAAATTCCAAGGCACAATCCCTGCAACCACACCAATCGGTTGTCTAAAAGTAAAGGCCGTATATTTTTCACCTTGCATAGAAGGAATAGAAGGTTGCATGGTTTGACCATTAATTTTGGTTGCCCAACCCGCAAAATATCTTAAGAAAATAACAGATTGTGCGACTTCAAGATGGCGGGAAATATTAATGAGTTTTCCAGTAGACAACGACTCTAGCTGTGCAAGTTCTTCACCATGTTGCTCAATTAAATCTGCGAGCTTGTTCAGTTTAACGCCGCGTTCATAGGGCGTAGTTTCAGCCCAAGCATTTTGAAAAGCATGTTCCGCACTTTTCACCGCATTTTCGACATCGTGTTGACTACCAATACTAATTTGAGCAACCACTTGTTCAGTCGATGGATTTACAATATCCACTTTATCTAAAAGCTCAGCAGCAACTAGTTTTCCATCAATAAAATGCCCATGTTGACGTGCCATAAATTGCTGTACGCTTTGTAAAATCTGAACTTCACTCATTTTCTTTTCCTCTTTTCATTTCTAAAATTTTGTTATGACAGCAACTAAGCGACTTGATTCAAAATAAAGTCTGCACCGCGTTCACCAATCATGATGGCAATTGCGTTGGTATTTCCGCTTGGAACTTGTGGGCAAATCGAACAGTCAATGACGCGTAAATTTTGGAAGCCATGTACTTTAAGCGTCTGGTCTGTGACTGAATCTTTTGGTGTATTGCCCATTTTGCAACTGCCCGCAGGGTGATAAACCGTTTTAATGTTCTGGCGCATCCATGCATCAATCGCGGCAACATTCTCAGGATCAATATTTGCAGGCTCAATAATGTCTTGGACAATGGCTTTTAAGGCAGATTGTTGTAATAAGCGCAGCCCAGCCTGTACCGCACGAATGTTGGCCTCAATATCGTCTTGATGGCCTAAATAGTTTGGATCAATAATCGGCATTGCATTCGGATCTTTACTGCTTAAACGTAAAGTCCCACGTGCTTTTGGCTGTATATGTCCGACTTTAATCGTCAGTCCATGTGCTTGAGCTGTGTCTTTTTCACCAGGGGTATTATCGAAATTATCCAGCACAGGTAAAAAGTGAAATTGGACATCAGGTCGACCATTGTTATTGGTGTCAATAAAACCACCACCTTCTAGAATATTGGTGGTTAACAATCCTGAACGTGTAAAACACCACTGTAAAAAGTGTCGTACTGCAGTTAAACCTTGGTCTTCACCGAGCAGACTATTATTGGTTGTTACTGTCGCATTAACCGACATATGCAAATGGTCGTGAAAATTCTCACCTACAGGTAAGTCACTTATACATTCTATTCCGAGTTCATCTAAATGCTGTTTTGGACCAATTCCCGAAAGTAATAAAACCTTAGGACTGCCAATTGCACCAGCACTCAGAATGACTTCTTTTTGAGCCTGTACAGTAATGGGGGATTTTCCGCCAACACTATAAGTCACCCCAGTCACCTGATCACCTTGAGTTTCAATTTTATGGACTAAAGCATCCGTAATCACTGTAAGGTCTGGGTGGTTTTCGACTGACTTTAAATAAGTTTTTGAGGTACTCGCCCGAGAACCGTTTTGAGTAGTCGTTTGATAAAACCCTACACCCGCCTGATCCCAACCATTCATATCATTGACGTAATTCATCCCCATTTGCTGACCTGCTTTAATACAAGCAAGCGTCAAAGGATGCCGATAACGGTTTTCACTGACAGGTAAAATGCCATCTTGTCCGTGATATTCATCAGCAAGACTTTCATTTTTTTCTGCCTTTTTAAAAAAAGGCAGTACATGTTGATAAGACCACTGATTACATCCCCATTCCGAGGCCCATAAATCATAATCCTGACGTTGACCTCGACAATAGATCATCCCGTTGACCGAGCTTCCACCTCCCAACACTTTGCCTTGTGCAAGGATCATCTCTCGCTGATTACAATACTTTTGTGGGACGGTCATGTATTGCCATGATTTCTGCTGGAATACTTTAATCACGGTTGCAGGTATGGTATGAAACATACTGCTATCTCGACTTCCTGCCTCTAGAACGAGAACACGCCCAGCCTTGGCTTCTAATAGTCGTGCTGCAACAACACAGCCTGCCGAGCCAGCACCAATCACGATATAGTCATATTGTGTATTCATCTGATTTCACCCTCATTTTATTTCTATGAATGCACCGCCAATAAATACGGTCTGCTTCGCACTGATTTAATAGATGTATTGCAGAATCAACTGGGCATATAAATTGGTTTTGTCATCATAATTTTGAGTGCCACCACTGTGGATATCATGCTTTGGCTTATATAGTCCGATCAGCGGAATAACGGTGAGATTGTTATTGACTGACCAGACTGAAAACACATCCAGCTCATGCCCATCCACATTTGCCAATGACTTATTTACGGTTTGAAACTTATAAGCCAATGCACCCAGCATAAAATTTTCTTTTAAATTAATACTGTAAGAAACTTGGTGAATATCGGCATTTTTATTGAAGGGCCCTGCATAGTTTCCAGCGACTTCTCCCTGAAACCATGTTCCAAATCCAACCGTATTGCCGTAAAACATGGGATCGTACTGGTCTGAAAAATGGCTGAAACGATAACCTAGGGACGGCGTATATTTTGTAGATAAGAAGTTATAGTTCAGTCCCAGATAGCCCGCATTTTCCGTGCTGTCCTGTTTATCCTGAACCACCCATTCAGACTTCAGTTGCAGTTCAGCTAAGGCTTGATAGTTCAAGCGTAAGGCATAATTCTTAAGATCCTGACGTCCTGAAATGTGTTCGGCATCATCAAGGTCCAAGACATTTAAATAAGTAAAGCCGATGCCTTTATCTTTAAGTTGATAGATCAGATCCGTCACAAACAGTTCTGATGAAAATTGTGCTTTGTTATTCGACTTTAAATACGCCAGTTTTAGCGTTGTATCCTGTTGCGGTTTGTATTGAAGCAGGCTACTAAAATCAAAGCTGCGTCGTGCTGCCAGATAATAGGCCCCACCTCGATCGAGTGCCCCATCCGCAGGTGCTTTACCCAGATTTAAGGCATCACCCGCAACAAAAAAACCATCACCGATCATGATATTTTGCCGACCGATACTGAAATTGTAGGTCGTCAATTCATCTTTATGGGTACCATCTTTAAAACCAATCACCCATTCATTCACATCGGTTTTATGTTCTTGACCATTGCTATTTTGACCAGCATCACCATCGCCCCATGTCGCTGAGCTGATTCCGCTTAAACTGGCATAGAGCTGATAGTTTTGAAATGTTTGTTGCCCTTTGGCACCATATTTAAGGTGGCCTTCTTGCCAATTGATCCGTTGGTCATCGATGTTTTCACCGTTATAGCTTTTAGCACTGCTAAAAGCACCAAAAGTGGCTTCAAAAATCGGTTTAATTTCAAGCTCACCTGCATATGCAGTGGAAAAACATGAGACAAACAGCGTCCCTCTCACGACTTGAGAAACTAAAGTTTTCATACAAAATTCCTTTTTTGTCAGCGATCTACTTAACGCTCAGTTTTGGGTAATCTTGGATTACCCATATAACTTGATCTGCGTTGTTAGTGATGCTCGTGTTGGGCATGTTCCTGTTCATCACCCAAATTCAAGGTCGGGGTGTTGTCAAAGAAATTCCACGGTTTGATCAAGGTATAGACCCATTCCGTCGGCATGATTGGCCATTCTTCAGCGCGTGCCACATGGGTGGTTCCTGTGGTCATCCACACCACAAGGTCTTTATTTTCAATATTTTCATTGTTCTGAATAAACTGACCTAAACCCGTATCATGGGTTGAACGATTCGAATATTTCCCTTCTGGATAACGTTCATCTGGCTTGTATTGTGTCACCCAAATTTGTTTATCCATAAAGTTAAGGCGCTTAAATAGCCATTCATCTGGAGCAAAATTGGCACCTTTCGCTACTGGGTGAGTGCCACCCGCAAACGGAATCAATTGGTAAGAAACAGGATTACCTAGTTTATTTTCCTTATTGAAATTGGTGAGTAAGCGAATGGTAGAGGGATCAAATTTTTCAGCTGCGTTTTGCTCATTGCTAATCACTTTACTGTTAATTTGCATCGTGCTTGTACGCACACCACCTCGATCATTGGCCTTCACCACAGGGTCCATATGCATAAAGCTGTTGTTTTCCCCATCTACATCCATATCTAAGCGGAAGTTATAGATATGTTGATGCGTGGTTCCAACAATATTATGGTCAATTAAAGTGCCATATTTGGTGTCTTCCTTAGCAGTGCTGTCATGCATGGTACGGGCTTTAACCCCTTTTACCGCTTCAATCCCTGTCGCCCCAGCATTAATCCCAATCACACCATTTTGGGCAAAGACCCAGTCAAACATATAATCGTAGTTACCCACCGTACTAATCCAGCGCACCACAAGTTCACGGCGTGCTTCACTGGCATCCTGATCACCAAAAATTTCTTGGTGTTTATACTCAGGTCCTGCATAACGCTCAAAAATGGCGATTGCATTGGGAATAATTTGCGGTTGTCCCTTGTAGTCGGCAATCACTGCATCCAGTAACACCGCATTTTCGGGTGCATCGGTTCCCAGTTGAATGCTTGAGGTCAGGGTTCCCATGCCGTACTCACCTGAATCCAGATAAGATTTGAAGTACCATCCCATATCTGGGTCGCCATAAGGAACCACCATCCCGCCCAAATTCCCTTCATACATGACCTTACGTTTTACCCCTTTATCCTTATAGGTGACCGTAGAAAGCTGGAGGCCGACACGTGAGTCCAGTGCCACATGGAAACACCAGTTACCCCAATGTACGGTTTGTCCTGTAATGGTAAAGTTCTTGCCTTCAGGTTCACTGATATTGAGCGGTTTGATTTTCGGTGGCTGAGTATTCTTGGTGGCATAAGGTCGATCTGTCATCGGTACAGGAATCATTGCCCCTTCTTCAATTTTAATAATTTTTTCTTTGTCTAAATCCACCACTGCGACCAAATTTTCAATCGGATGCGCCCAATAGTTACCATCTCCTGTATCCAGATAAGATACGACTTTTAAGACATTCAGTTGTTTATCTAAACCATCTTTCCCGCCAAAATAGCCGACAGTTAATGGATTGGTGATCACTTTCTTCACATCAGTGATGCCACGTTTACGTAAAGCATCCTGATATTCTTTACTGGATTCGATCACACGCTGAACCGTCTCGAAGTTATCCTGCAACACCATACCGTGCGTATCTTTAAGGACATTCCATTTTGTGACTTGCTGTGTATTCAGATTTACTTCACCTTCAATCGCCTGATTGCCTTTCAATAAAATGAACGATGCCACCCGATCATCTTTATATTCTTTATGATTGATAAAGAAATCCCAGACTTTGGCCTTTTCTGGCTCTTTCAGCTTCAACTCGGCAAAACGCATATTTTTATAGGCATATTTTGAGCGATTAATGACGTCAAAGGTCTTTTTGATTTCATCTGTATTTAGGCTATTGAGCGGATGAAAGGTATTTTCAATTTTAAAGGTCTGGTCTAAACCCGACTGGAACACCTCATTGAAAAAATCTTTCCCAATAACAGGTTTACCGTCTTTGATTAATACTGGAACACTCAGCTTTAAGGGTTTTCCATTCACCAAGACCTGATCTGAATTGGGTTTGGCTCTGACCACAATAGAACCTTTGGAGATGGTATAGCTATTGGTGAAATCATCTTTGACCACTTTGGCACCCTGCTCACTCATGTTTTGGTACAGTGGCACCAATTCGGCAGCCTCACCATGCGCATAAGCGGTGCTATGAACACCACACAAACTCGCAGCGATGGATAGGTTAAACGTCAGTATTTTTTGTATCTCTTTGAATAATCTTTGTTTATGCATCACGTTGATCCTTTTTCATCTATCCCTGAGCGATCTGTATCAGATCGTTAAAATGCTCTTTGCTCTGTGTGCAGCGGCGAAAATCAACTTCATATTTCAAGTCGATTGAAGCGCTTTAATCTTCCCTTATTGGTTTAATTTCAACACAGTTGCATGGGTCTAGCTTGTCCAAGAATGACGCGGAACTTGTCTAAAAATGACATCTAAAATGTTTAAGCCAACATCGTTTCTCTAAATTCTTTGGGAGAGATACCATAGGTTTTTTTGAAGATCTTTGAAAAATGAGCACCATCCCAAAAGCCCCATTTCAGCGCGATTTGAGTGATCGAACTCTGCTTGTTTCTTTTATCCAACAGATCTGTTTTGACCTTCTCGAGTCGTTTGATCTGTATGTATTTATTAATTGATAGATTTTCTTGCACAAATAATCGATACAGGTGTCGTAACGATACCCCGATATGTGCGGCAATCAATTTAGGGGAAAGATCAGGTTTTGTCAGATTTTCAATAATATAGCGCTCGGCTTTTTCCAAAAGATGATTCTGATTATTATTGATATTTTTATAATTAATGGTCGGTTTGATTAGGGCAATCAACGCATCTTCAAAGGCATTGCCATCTTCCGATGCATACCAAAGCTTGATATTTTCAGGCGACATATTTTTCAAAATATTCTTAAGCAAAAAACCACTCATATTTTGGGTGATCAACTTACCAAAATATTCAGAACTAATATTCTCTTTCAGCAACTTTTCTCGTGACAGATGCACTGAAATTTGACTGACTAAACCTTGTGGAAACATCGAAATGGTTTCGACGGGATCAACCAAGACAATATCACCCTCATTTAAGGTCAAAGTTTCATTTTTATATTGCAGCAACATCTTGCCCGAATTCTGCAAAATCAAAAAACAGAAACGATTATTGACCCGATCGATTTCATCCGCCTTTCGGACGATTTTATTGGCATTATTTTTAATAAAGGCAATCTCGGTATCACCCAGTAAAAAACATTGCACTTCACCAATAAACAAATGTCGTGTGCCATCGAAGTCTGTTTCAAAATTGCCGCACACATTCTTGATGTGATGCGTCCACGTTAACAGTGCATCACTCACATATTGGTTCATCCCTTCGCTCCCTGTGCAGCACAATTGCTAAAGTTTGTTCTTTAGCGCTGGTGCTCTGTTTTGGCTTGTTTGCAATCATGTTTGATCAATAAACAAGTTGCGTGCCAAAAATTCCTCATCCTTGGAATTCTTTTTTGATTAGAGTCAGCTCGATATATATAGAAGCTGATAAATCGATTCAATTTATCAGCTTCACTCAGCTTATGCTACACCAGCAAAGTCTCTCAGCATGGTGATAAAGGTCTCCTTTTGCTCATCAGAATATTTTTCAAACACCTCATTTTGATGGCTATCCGCGATATCAAACAGATAATGCGCAGTTTTCTTGCCTTTTTCGGTGAGTTTAAAAAAGCCATCACTCTCAATCAGTAAACCATCTTTTTTCAGAATGGTTGCTGCCTGCTCCACTTCACGCATCGGCATGGCAATATCACGTGGTAAATCTGCTTTATTCGACGCAGTACCACTGCCCAGTACCAACAATAAACGTGCTTCACTGGTTCTAAATCCAGTCACCAACTGCTTGGGAATATAATCAGTTTGATAAAATTTAAAAGCCCGACTCATGAGATAACAGACATTGCTATATAAATGCCCTTGATGCATTTCACCAATATCTTCAGCTTCAACGGTGTCTTTTAACTGCAATAAAGGATGTGGAATCACACCCGAATAAGCCCCTTGGTGATACACCAGTGGACTACGTCCTTCATCACGAAAACGCACCACTTTACCAATAATAATCCAGTGATCCCCACCTTCAATAATCTCATGGCGTTCACATTCAAACACCGCAGAGCAATGGTCTAAAATAGGCGCTTGTCCTGAACCTGTCTGGTAGCTGGTACCTTCATATTTATCGATATTACGGCGTGAAAACTTATTTGATAATTCAATCTGCGAGCCCGATAGAATATTCACTGCAAAATGTGAAGCCTGTTCAAATACAGGAAAACTGGATGAGTTTTTATCGATGCTCCATAAAATCAGTGGTGGATCTAGCGACACTGAATTAAAGCTATTGGCAGTCACTCCTACCTTTTCACCTTGAGCATTCTGCGCGGTCACAATGGTGACACCTGTGGCAAAATTGCCCAAAGCACGTCTAAACTGCATTGGATCTATTGTGATTTCATCCATTGATTTTAGTGAATTCATTATTCTCTCCTGAATCTTTTATCCTGTTTCTGGCCGATATTGGATAGTGATTTATCCTGATTAAATCGCTTAAATATCCAGTACCAATCGTGCTGACTTAGAACGTGAACAGCACACCAAAATCTGCTCATTACTGGCCTTTTCTTCATCGGTAAAATACACGTCACGATGATCAGGTTCGCCTTCGATCACATCGCACATACAGGTCCCGCAAACGCCTTGTTCGCACGACATTTCAATCTCAATACCTTCACGCGCCAAGGCCTGCAAAATAGTTTCTTCTGCATTGACCATAATGATCTTGCCACTTTGCTGCGCCACGACTTCAAATGCATCACCACCTGTTTCAACTTCAACCTGAAAATATTCCTTATGGATTTGCTGTTCAGGGAAATTCTGTGTCAGGGCTAAATTAATCACCCAATCCATAAATCCATTCGGGCCACAGGTATAAATATGGCTGTCTTGATCAATGTCTTGAATGGCGGATTGGAAAAACTCTCGGTGACTCGCCCCTTCCGATTTAAAATGAAAGGTCGTGAAAGGTGCCAAGATGCCATGTTTAATTTCATCGACAAAAGCACAGCGTTCTGGGCTTGCGCCGCAGTAATGCAATTCAAAAGAAGTACCTTCCTGTGCCAACTGATAAGCCATGGTAATTAGGGGGGTAATTCCGATCCCCCCACCCACCAGTACCGCATGTTTGGATTTCACTAAAGGAAACAGGTTCTTCGGTTCACTGACCTGAATCTGCATGCCATCCTTTAACTCATCAAAGGCCGACACTGAACCACCACGTGATTCGGGATCACGTAGAATGCCTAGTCGGAACTTACCGACATCATTCGGGTTTTGGCATAATGAGTACTGACGCACCATGCCATTCGGAAGGTGCACATCAATATGCGCACCTGCTTCAATTTTGGGTAATACGGTCGAATTTGCAGATTCAAACTCCATGACTGCAACATTCCCACCTTCGACATGACGGTTTTTTACCACCACGTTATACAGTATCGTCATGATTTCTCTCCCTGATATGCATCTCGCCGAAGGCTTAACGCATAAATAATCCACCGTTAATATCCCATGTTGCCCCAGTTACAAAGGCAGCACTTGGACTGGCCAATAGCGCACAGGTTTCGGCAATAAATTCCATGCTGCCTAATGCTTTGACTGGGATATTTTGAATAAATTGCGCCATTTTTTCGTCAGACACCACGCTATGAACAATTGGTGATTCCATTGGCCCAGGCGCAATCGCATTCACCGTCACCCCTTTGGCTGCAAACTCTTTGGCAAAGATTTTGGTTAGGGTAATAATGGCGCCTTTGGTAGACGCATAATGTGCGCCAGTGGCAGTACCGCCATTTTGCCCTGCCAAAGATGCCATATTGACGATACGGCCATAACCTTGATCAGCCATATATTTGCCAATGATCTGGCAAGACTGGAACGTACCACGCTGATTCACTTGCGTAATCATGTCAAAATCCGCGGCACTAATTTCTAGAACTGGGGTTGCTTTGGTCATGGTGGCATTGTTGATTAACACATCCAGTTTTGAGAATGTCTGCTGAATCCACTGCACAGCGGCATGAAAATCAGCCTCAACCGAGATATCCAGTTTCAGTGGAAATAGATTCTGTGCATGCGGACTACGTGCTTTGGCTTGCTCTGCTTTCTCTAAAGTACTGGCAGAAAGAATCACCTGATGCCCTTGCGCTGCAAAATATTCGGCAATGACATTCCCTAAACCAGAAGCGGCACCTGTGACTAAAACAACCTGTTTCATTTTTTGCTCCTAGAGAATGTAGCTGATACCCGCCAAGGTATCGGTTGAGTTAACTAAATTGATAATTTTGCGGTTAATCTTAAACCCTTGTTCTGCATCACGAACCAGATGGAAAGTCACGTCAGCGGTATAATGTTTCAGATTTTCTTTGCGGAACTCACGCAAGTTTTGTGCGCAACGTAAAATGATTTCACCCTCTTGATCTTTGACGATGCGGATACGCGAAACACTACGCACTGTATTGGCTTTGGGTGCAGTTGAAATCGCCTCACCATTTTCCAGACGCTGTACCCGTAACTTACGCATATGATGATCGTCATAGGCATAGTTCAAATTATTTTCATAATCGGTCAATTTCGGATCGATCGGGATGATGTACACGCCTTTTTCATTCCAGAGATCCAGCCAGCTATCATGCTCAGAATGATCCAGCATATCGGCTTCTGCCCAGACAAATGCAGTCACTTCATTGAGTAAATTTAAATCGGTTTTCATAGCACTCTCCTTAAGCCGTCATCATCTTTTTCCACTGCTGATAGGCAGCGCGCATCCCTGTTTCAGCACTGACATCACTCTTTAAGCCATCTTCAGTTTTAACTTCGCCTGGCAGGCCACGATTCAGCATGATCCACAGGTCATTGCCTGCATTGGCACCATGCTGTACACGCTCCCACGCTTCCGAATCATCTGGCGTACCGAAGCCAAATGGACCTTGGAAATGTTCGTGCAGACGTAAACGATACTGGTTGGCAATTTGTGGACCACCATCCATGGTAATGACGGAATGATGAATTTCAGTTTCATTAACCGAAATCGGTTGCATGACACGGAAGAACGCCATTGAGCAGGCAATATTCGGGAAGATGTTCAAGTTAAATCCAGAACCACCCACCGCACGCACAATACGGCGTACTTCCAGTTCTTCATGTCCTTCATCACGCAAGGCTTGAGCCAAGTCTTCAAAACGTTCCTGAATCGGACGTTCCATCAATTCTTCATCCAGATCAACCAGTTCAGGAATCATCACCATCACACTGTGACCATTGCCTAAGTCTTCGACATAGCCCGGTTGATTTTCAAAGTTAAACAGCTCTTCGGTTTTTTCATCGACTGAACTTAAGAATGACTTGTGTACCAATGGGAAGTGGTAAGCATCGGTGGTATTTTCCAGCTGGATTTTCCAGTTACCCGGAAAACGGAAACGATGTTCACCCAAGACCTTGATCGGATAACCTGCGCCTTGTTTCATGAATAAGTCGATCCACTTTTTCGCAGCACCGAGGAAATCTTCTAAAGGTTCAATATCCTGTTTAAAGGTCGCGAAAATCATGCCGTTGTATTCTTCAACACGCAGGCTGATTAATGGAAATTCAGATTTATCTAGACATTCACCATAGCTTTCAGGTGAAGGTACGCCGCGTAATGAACCATCAAGTGCATAACTCCAGCCATGATATGGACAAACAAAACTGTTGGTTTTACCTTTTTTATGTTCGCACACGGTTGCGGCACGATGACGACAACGGTTCAGCAGAACATGCACTTTTTTCTTACGGTCACGCACCACCACAACAGGTTGCTTGCCAATATTGATGGTCTTATAACTGCCTGCATCAGGAATCTCGCTGGCATGTGCCACCCATACCCAAGTGCTGTAATAAATCTTTTCCATCTCTTCTTCAAAGATGCGTTCATCTTTATATAAAGATGTGTGGGCACGATCACTTTGAACTAACTCGTTGTAATCCATTTCAATGTTATGCATTGGAATAATACTGTTCATATCAACTATCCTTTTCGATCTATCCATCAGTTTATTGCTGAGACGGTACTGGCAATGTGGCTGTACTGTCCCAGTGAGATACAGGGCGACTAAAAATGTTTTCAGTCTGAAAATGTTTGATCTTCCAGCGACCATCGCTTTGCTGTTTAAATTGCACGGTAAGTTTGGCAGCATTTAAATGGCTACGACCATCACGAAAGGTTGAGGTTTGCAACATCAACCAGCTGGCATTGGCCTGATCTGCTTCGATATAAATTTGCTCTGAGCTAACAAAATGCGCATTCATGACAAAATGCGACTGCTTTTGGGTATAGCTTTTGAACATGTCATAAATGGCTTGCCAAGACGCATAGCGACCAAAAGACTGAGCATATTTCTCGCCAATCCCTTCCCAAATGCTATCCTGATCAAATAAATCCATTAATTCATTCAGGTCAGTATCGGCATTCAAGGCATCACAAATTTCCATATAAAGATTGATACAGTTACGGATCGCATTTTGGGCTTCGAGCTGTTGCAGGCGTTGTAATAAAACCGTTAAATCCATTTGCGCATTCATGTCACTCATCCTTGCCATTCCAATTTTTAATCCAATCAGACTTATAAATAACCGGGTGCTGGTTTCATGCCAAAGCTGACCAAACCTGCATTTTGCAAAGTGGCATCACCCATAAAGGCATGCTGGGTCACCACATTGGTATCATTCACAAAGCGGCTAAATGGGTTGTGGGTATAAATGGCTGTCATCCCTGCCAGCATCTGGATTTTGCGCGTGACACGGGCACAGACACGGGCCACATGGGTACAGGACAAACGCATGTCACTGATTTGTTCTGCAGTTGGCGTACGCCCTGCAACCACTTCATTCCAGACAATCTGCATGGTGTCGTAGAACCACACACGTGCAGCCTTAAACTCTGCTTCGACTTGGGCAAATTCATATTGGGTTACAGGTCGGCTGGCAATTTCCGCACCACCAGTAATTGAAGACTTGCCCGGTGCCAGTTTTTGAAATTCTTCGATCGCTGCGGCAGCAACACCAATCCCTACCACGGTTAAGACTTGAGTGGCTAAAGATAAAGATGGATATTTAAAAAATGGCTCAGGTAGTTTTGAAGGTTCACCACGGACAAAAGTCCATTCCTTCTCAACCAGCACATCTTTTACCACCAAATCGTGGCTGCCTGTACCTTTTAGACCGACCGTGTCCCACGTCATATCAATTTGAGCTTTGTTGGCTGGCATCACCGCCATACGCGGCAAACCTTGTGCTTCATTGTCCTTTTGTGGAGAAATCCCGACCCCGACAATATCCGCGCCCATACAGCCACTAGAAAATTTCCAGCGCCCACTCACCACCACACCTGCATCGGTAATTTCAGCGGGTTGTGGTGGAAAAATACCACCTGCAAACACAATGTCAGGGCTATCTTTATACAACTGCTCAAGCGTTGCTTCTGGCAAACTGCCCAAATAGGCAGGACTCATACCAAAACTTGCGACCCAACCAACTGAGCCATCGGCCTTTGACAATTGTTCGATCAATTCACAAAACTGTTTTGGAGACCATTCATTGCCACCAAAACGTTTTGGAACCAAAGCACGGTAAACGCCAATCTGTTTTAGTTTATCTATGATGTCCTGACTGACATAGGCCTGATTATCGAACTCCCCTGTGCAGGCACGTTCACGAATTTCCTGACATAAGGCATCTAATTGCGTTGTATAGCTGTCCATTACAAATTCCTTTGTCGCTAAATAATTCATTCCCTAATTCCTTGTCATTTATTGCGCAGCTTTCACGATATATTTCGCAATCGCACACAAATATTCATCCGTATTCCGTTTCGCCACAATTTGCAAACCCACTGGCAGACCTTGTTCAGTTTCCAGTGGTACTGAAATCGCAGGATGCCCAGAAAGATTAAATGGTCGAACCAGACCAGTAAGATTTAAAAAAGCCACGGTATTTTCAGCATCAGCGACCTTAGGCGGCAGCTGCGGTAAAGTCGGTAAAATCAAGGCATCGTATTGAGTCAGTAAGGCATCAAGCTCGGCGGTAAAATCGGCTTTTACCTGTTCAGCCTGTGCGACCTGTGCCAAGGTGGTGTCGGCTGCTTTCAATAAACGTCCATTGACGTCAGCACCGAGTAAACCTGTTTCAGTCAACTCACCATAGGCCTGCCAGTTTTCATAATTGATGATCTGCATACCTGCATCAAAAGCAGCTTCAAAGCCTTTCAAAGTCACGGTGGATGTTGTCAGGTTGGCTTGGTTCAGATATTGCTGGATCGTCTCAATGACGACTGAATCAGCAACGACATTGAGCCACGCCAGTTTCGGTGCCTGAGTCAATTCAGTAGATTGATGGAACGTAGGATCAATAATCTGCATTGCGGTTTCAATCATCTCGACTGAATTTGCAAAAGGACCAACACAATCCAATGAACTTGTTGCTGGATGTACCCCAGCACGGCTGACACGACCAAAGCTTGGTTTTAGACCGTAGACCCCACAACATGCAGCAGGCATACGAATCGAACCACCGGTATCGGTTCCTAAGGTGAAATCTGCCAGACCAACTGCAACGGCAGCCGCAGAACCACTCGAAGAACCACCTGGGATAAGCTCTGGATATTTCGGATTTATGGCTGTACCAAAGGTATGGTTAATGCCTGTGATCCCAAAAGCCAGTTCATGCAGATTGGTCTTTGCCGTAATTTTGCAATCCGCTGCGAGAATACGGTTTACCACTTCTGCGTTTGTAGTTGCAGGTTGGCTGTGCATTAAGGCTTTGCTCCCTGCCATGGTCTGCATACCTTGAATATCAATGGAATCTTTCACCATGACTTTCAAAGCACCTGCTCCTTTTTGTACCTCTTGTACAATAATATTCATTCACTTTTCCATGTATTTTTATACTTAATACAAATATCGGAAAAAGTAATGTAATTGTCAAGTATTTTTCATGATTAAGAACAAAGAAAATGTTTCTAATTTTTGTATAATGCTGAATGTCCATTTTTATAAAAGTAATGACTTGGCTATGCTTACTCATTTAGAACAATTTCTACCCAACAATGAACCGAGCAGCTTACAGAGCTATCCTTTTTTCTGGATCTCTCAAGTGAATGGTAAATACACACAACTTATTGAAAAATCAATTAAAAAACTAGGTATCGACAATACACGTCGTAAAATTATTTTAAGCACCAATGCGCTTGAACAAGCCAGTATTACCGAGATTGCCAACCTCTCTACTCTCAAGCTGACCACGGCAACCAAAGCCGTTTATCGCTTGGTTGAAGATGATATTGTGCAGGTGTTTTCATCCGAATCGGATGAACGTATCTCCATGGTGAAACTGACCGATAAAGGTAAAGAAATGGTTGAACAAATTAACCAGATCAGTCAGGTCACCCTATCTGGGATTCTGAATGCCTTTGATGATGCTGAACTGCATCAGTTGAATGATCAATTAAAAAAGCTGTTTGATTTAATGCCCTCAAGCTAAAGCAACGACAAAAGCCCATCATTATCAGCAGATGGGCTAAAATTCGGATCACTGATTTAGAATATTAAAGGGTGGTTTAAGCTGATTTGCGGCAATCCGATCTGAAAATGTCTGCAAAACCCGTTGTTTATAAGCAGGAATATCGATCTGCTGATAATTATAAAAACCCTGCTGCTCGCGTAAGCCATTGCGTTGCTGTCGCATATTCTCGGCAATAATTTCAGGTGTTCGATAACGTTCGCCTAGCTCCTTTTGTAAATATTGTGAAGCGTAATACAAAATATCGCCACCACCCCAGTCAATAAATTCCAGCAAGCCCAACACCGAAAAACGTAAACCAAACCCAGTCCGAATCGCGATATCAATATCTTCTGCCGAGGCCACACCTTCTTCCACCATCCGTGCCGCTTCGTTCATGGCCAATGCCTGAATCCGTGGCACGATATAGCCCGCTTTGGCATGACACACCACAGGTACTTTGCCAATTGCCTGCAAGAAGCTTTTCAAGGTATTTACTGCCTCATCTGAGGTTTGCTCAGAACGACTTAACTCAACCAGCGGAATCAGATAGGCAGGATTGAGCCAATGCGCATTCACCACCCGTTCTGGATGAGAAATCATGTGCGCAATATCAGTGACCAGAAAGGTTGAAGTGGTCGATGCAACAATACAAGTCGGTGTAATATGTTGATCCAGCCAAGTAAAAATATCTTCTTTGGCTTGCCTGACCTCGGGTACGCCTTCCATAACCAGATCACAGTGGGCTAAGACTGGTATTGAAGCTTCACGACTTAAAATCTTAATCTGATCCAGAATAAATAGAGTTTGTTCAGATTGAATAAACTGGATACTTTCCAGCAACTGCAATTCTTGTTTTAAGTCGGTTTGGACCTGAGCCTGATATTGATCAAACTCAGTCTCAGTGCGTTGTCTCGCATCAATTAAGGCCACTTTTAGTCCAGCATAAGCAAAGGCAATTGCAATGGCTTTGCCCATTCGCCCAGCGCCAAGTACCGCAACTTGTTGAATTGGATTCATCTTAGACTCCTTGCTGCAAAGTCACTTGCAACTCAGCCTTGCTTTTATCGGCAAGCCCTAGGTTCTCAAAAGTCCGCCCTTCCTGATACAAATCCTTTCCTGTCACCGCAGAAGCAATATTCAGTAGCCCTTCTGCCACAGGTGTCGCGACACCCGCCCAACGCCCGACCGAAACCAGAAAGGATAATCCTAGACGCGTATCTTCCAGCATATAACGATGTGTCTGTAAGTCGATGTCCTCACGCCAGTCACCACTATCGGTTAATTTGCCATGTGCCCCACGGCCATACATCCATTCATCTCCTTCACCATCTTTATTATAGTGGTCTGCTAGTGGAAAATGCGGAGCAGCATAACCGAGTGCTTCCCGTACGCGCATACGCTCTGCGTCAAGCTGATTAGTGACACGGCGAATCGACGGTTGTGTCCCTTCATGATGAATATCCCAAGCCTCAAAATGTTCCAGTGGCCCTGCGTTCATCAAAATCAACGGTGGATGAATAATCGGTCCCGCATTCATTAATGCACCACTCAAACTGTCTTCAATTGGCTCAATACTTGGATACGCCTGTTTCAAAATTTGGAATGCATGCTCGGACAAGCTGCTTGGCAATACCCCCGTTGGTAGACGGGTCGCATAGCCACTCACCACGATCTGATTGACGCCGTGCTTACGTACCAGATACGGTAAGGTTCCAGTTTCGGCAAAGGCCACTTGAGCAGTGTTACCTGCTTCACGCATGGCTTTGGCAAAGATAAAACTACCAAAAGTTGCAGGCGGTAAATACACCACCTGTCCCGTTTGAAAGAACGGCGCGGTCTGCTGCGCTAAATCCAGATGTGTGGTTGCGGGCAAAGGAATAATAATCAGCTCGGCATGCTGGATGGCATGTTGTAAATCATCCGACAGATTAATCTGACTCCGCTCAAAACCGACTGTGACACTACGATCGCCCTGATAATCTTTAATCTTGAGTTCACCGGTTGCTGCCAGCTGTTGCAAAGCCTCATGGTCACGGCGCCATAGCACGACCTCATGACCTTTTTCTGCCATCTCTGCTGCTGCGGCATAACATCCGTGTCCCCCACCGAGTACTGTAATTTTCATTTGCTTTCCTGCTGATTGATTTTCAATTCAGCATAAAAGAGAGCACGACCTGTGGCTTATCCAAATACGCAAGCGTTATTCCATTTACGCACGCATTTGATGAACTGGCACGGCATCTTTTTTAAAGTATGCGAAGGCAAGCAGCCATAACGTTTTTTATATAGGCTGGAAAAATGCCCAAAACTTTGAATGCCATGATCCAGTAAAATATCGGTCACAGTTTCATGTGATGGTGCTTGCTGTAAAGCGGAATGTACCCGTTCCAGACGTTGCTCACGGATATATTCGACGGGTGTCTGCTGGAGATATTGGCTAAAGCCCTTTTGTAGGCTTCGGATCGATACCTCACAATATTGACTCAACGTCGCTAGCGAAATCGCTTGATGCAGATTGTCCTGAATATACTGCTGCGCTTTTTTGATATAGCCTGGTACAAGCTGCTGACGCTGTGCATTCAACCGTTCGGTATAGTTATTCGGAATTTTCAGCAAAATGAGCTCAATCAAATACTGGCTAAAACTGGCTGAAATAAAGCTCCAGTTGCGAATATTATAATAGGCATGACACAGATAATTCAGCGTTTCAATAATCGCATCGATCCCTTCCAAACTACAGGATAATGAAGAATTAAAGCGTAACGGTTCTTGGCTACAACATCCCAACATGTTGAATAATTGAGTTTCGATATCCTGTTGCGCCAATTTTAAAATAATATTACGGCAATGCTGATTGGTGATGATCTGCTGTCGGGTATGCGGATGGGTGACCGACATGATTCCTGCAGATTGCAGGATCTGCTGCCGATCAAATTTGAGCTCACATTGTCCTTCCAACGTGATTCTAAATAAATAGAAGTCAGCACTATCCTCAATGTTAATCATGACTGGCGCACTATATTTCAGATCGTACAGCGCGCCATTGCCAAAACTAAAACCATTTAAGCGCGTGTTAAGCGGCTCTTGGGCTTCAACATCAAAACGATGCGGGCAGAGATAATAACTGATTTGATCTTTAATGGTCTGGTAATCATTGGACTGAAATAATAAAAATTCATCCAGATAATGCAAATGATCCAGTTTAAACGTCGCTTGCATCACTTCACTCCCTTGTTATGAATGTCACGGGCAAAGCACAAAGCCCATTGCAAAAGAATGGGCTCTTAACGCTTGCACTTTGGTCAGATCAAGAAGCATGCTCCTGTTGCATACTGTCACTAAATGCCTGACAGCCTTTTTTCAATAAAATGAAGGCTAGTACACAAGAGATCGTCCCGACAATCGACAGTGACATCCCGACCATCAATGGATTTTCAAAGATTTTATCGGTAATCAATGCCACCAATGTGGTCCCAATCCCGACCGCAACCAGATTACTAATCAACAAGAAAACTGCTGAAATCTGTGCACGTAACTGATTCGGCGCCAGCATTTGCATAGCGGTGGTTGAGATCGGCATCGGGAAGGAAGCAAAGAACATCGCAGGCACCAAAAACACCACCGACAACCACAACTCATTCACTTGCGTAAACACCATCATCGGGATAATTAAACCGACAATACCAATCACGCCCGTAATCATCGGGGCATCCTTACGGCCCTTCTGAATAAACCAGTCATTCAACCAACCCGCACAGAATACGCCTAGAATATTGGCAACCAATAGCACACTGCCCAGCATATAACCCGCTTCAGTCGGCGTTAAACCAAACTTACGCATATAAAATGCGGGGGACCAACTGATCAGGCAATACAGCGCCATCGCGTAGAAGGTAAAGCCTAAATAATGACATTTAAAAGTACGGCCATGCTTTTTGATAAACTTAAACGCATCTTTCATGCTGGTCTTTTCAACCTGCCCCTGTGCATTTAAACGTTGGCCTTTACGCTGCGGCTCTCTTACCGTCAATAAAACCAGTAAACCGATAAATACCCCAGGTAGACCAACAATAATAAATGCAGCTTGCCATGCCTTGAGTGCACCAAAAACTGGAACCATGATGGTATCCATATTTTTCAGTAAACCAATCACATACCCCCCCACCAGAAAGGCAATACCGCCACCAACGAAGGAACCTATCGAATACACCGCCACAGCGCGCCCAAGCTTATCTTTACTAAACATATCACTAAACATCGAATAAGCAGCAGGTGACAAAGCAGCTTCGCCCACACCAACGCCCATACGACTCAAAAACAGTTGAATAAAGTTTTTACTTAGACCACAAAATGCCGTTGCAATACTCCAGAACACCACCCCGATGGCAATAATTTTTGGACGGGAGAAACGATCAGCTAAATATGCCAAGGGTAGACCCATAAAAGCATAAAACAGAGAAAAGGCTAAACCGTGTAATAAACTGAATTGAGTATCTGAAATTCCTAGATCAGCCTTAATGGGCTCGATCATCAGCGCCAGTATTTGCCGATCAATAAATGAGAAGATATAAGCCAACATGCACAGTAATACCACATACCATGCATAGAGATTTGATTGAGCTTGTTTCGGCTCAGTAGATTGCGTATCCATTTTGCTTCCTTGTCCATGCCATTTTTCTAATGCGTCTTCTTATTGGAGACAATATGACCAGAATCCGTTTCTGCTCAGTCCTCAATAAGGTAAATCATCCTTCTCTATATTTATTATTTTTACATGGAATTTTCCACAATATTTCAGGTATAAAGTTATACCTTTTTTGCGATCTTCGCGACTTAAACGTTTGGATAAATGATTAAAGACTCACTTTTATGATTTAAATATTTGATATGATAAACTTTTTAAAATATTGCATCAAAGTTTCCTGAATCGTGAAAAATACTGATGCTTATTTTATTTTAAAACTATATTGAATTTTACATTTATTTTTGGTTTAAAATAAAGTGAGATACTCAATTTTCAATGGAAATGAATATGGCACTTATCAAAGAACAAGCAATCGAAAGCATTCATAGTATGCACGTCTTGATTGAAAAAATTTTTAATGGAAAACATGCTGAACAAGACCTTCCCCTGCTGATTGATTATTTTGCTGATCATTTTGAAATGGTTGGTGCGGCGGGAAAACGGTTTTCACTTGAAGATGTCAAAGGCTTATTTAGCAACAATCAAGGGAAAATGCCTGATATCAAAATTGAAATCTATGACGAGCAAGTCTTAATGCAAAAACAAGATGCAATTGTTCTGACCTATACCGAAAAGCATACCAAAGACACGGGTATTTTGATTCGACGCTCATGCGCTTTAATTGAAGAAATTAACGGAAAAATGGTCTGGAGCTATTTGCAAGAAACATTTTTAGCCTAAATAAATCATGTAAAAATTCTTGTAAAAACAAGAGTTTTTACATACCAAACAGATCCAAAATCGACTTTAACAATTCTCTCCCTCAGATTTAACGCTTAGCTTAAAACCAATGAATCAGGTACGCAGCAAATGCTACTCTGCCCTGATACCCTGACTTCGATATCTGGATAATTATTAAAGTACAAGTATTTACATGAACCATAAATACTTATGCCCTTGTTTCGCTAAAATCAGAACTGAAAAAGTTATGTCGCTGATTTCTCTCATCGGAAATATAGCTTCTTCCAAAGTATGATATTGACTCACTCACTTGATTGAGCAAAATCGACTGGGCGACTCAATAAAGAAATACAGGATAAATCGTTTTATGGAAAAACCTATCGAATGCCCTAAATGTGGTTCGACTGAAATTGAAGCACGTAATCATGACAAATTATTGAGAACTACGGGCGGTGTATTACTAACGGCCGCAGGTACGACTGCAGGTACAGTCGGTGGTGCTGCAGGTGGTGCATCCATCGGTGCAGCAATTGGTACGGTTGCTGGACCTTTAGGTGTGATTGTCGGTGGTACGGTAGGCACTTTTGTCGGTGCAATCAGTGCAGGTGTTACGGGTGGCGTTATTGGTAATATTTTTGGAAAAAAAGCGGGTGTGATGGTCGATAAGAATATTTTTCAGGATTACCGTTGCTTAAAGTGCAAATATCGTTTTAAACAAAAGAAATAAGACCTCATTTATTCCAAATCAATTGGGGGACAGATTTTTTAAAATCAGTTCTCCAAATACTTCCCGTTTTAATCCCCTGCTTAGTAACCCCTATCTGCAGTTTTCTGCATCAATTTTATGTCTAAAGATAGTTGATCTATATTTTTCAAACGAAAAAAATCTCAAACTCTTGGGGAAGAGAATGAGATTACGATATAGACATTCCACAGAGAAGCTTATCGCGAATATGTTATTTATATCACAATAATATTAATTAATGATTAATTAATCACAAAAACAATACATAACGGTCTATCTAAGCTTTGCTGTGATCAGGTTCAAAAGAAAAAATAATTCAAGTTGTTGAGTTGCCATTTTACTCTCGCATTGGTGTTTCATAGGTCGTTTGAGCGATAGGTGATACACGCCAAATCACATCACCCACATCATCAGCCACTAAAAGTGCACCAGAAAAATCAATCGCAACGCCGACTGGTCTTCCATATGCCTCACCTTTGTCATTTAAGAAGCCAGTCAATACATCTTGTGGTTGTCCATACGGCTGACCACTTCTAAACGGGACAAAAATTACTTTATAACCACTATGCGGTTTACGATTCCATGAGCCATGCTGACCAATAAATGCCCCACCGCGATATTGTGGCATTAATTCCGTCGCATAAAAGGCCAACCCTAAAGATGCAGTATGATTTCCCAAAGCATAATCAGGTTTACGTGCACGAGCCACCATCTCTGGATTTTGTGGTTTTACCCGAGTATCGACGTGCTGACCATAATAGCTATAGGGCCAACCATAAAATGCACCATCTTTAACCGAGGTCATATAATCAGGAACTAAATCATTGCCCAGTTCATCACGCTCATTCACCACGGTCCATAACTGACCACCCTGCGGCTGCCATCCCATTCCATTCGGATTACGCAGCCCTGTTGCAAATGGTCTTGCTTTGCCAGTGGCAATATCAAACTCTAAAATCTGTGCTCGACCAACTTCCTTGTCCAACCCATTTTCAGCCACATTGCTGTTCGATCCAACCGAGATATATAGTTTGGTACCCGCTGGATTCGCAATCACATTCTTTGTCCAATGATGATTGAGTTTCCCTGCGGGTAAATCCAGCACCTTGGTACCTGATGTCATAATCTTTGTTGCACCATCCTGATAAGGAAACCGTATCAAGGCATCGGTATTGGCTACATAGAACATATTGCCAACCAAAGCCATACCAAACGGCGAATTTAAGTTTTCAAGAAAAACCGTATTTTTATCGGCAATACCATCACCATTGGTATCACGTAGCAAACGGATACGGTTCGCGCTAGGAAATGAAGAACCCGCACGTTGCATTACCTTCTTCGCGATTTTTCCACGAATCCCTCTACTATCATCGGGCTTAGGCGGTGCATCTGTTTCAGCAACCAACACATCACCATTTGGTAATACATAGAGCCACCTTGGATGATCAAGCCCCTGTGCAAAGGGCTGAACTTTTAAACCTTCTGCTGGCGTAGGCATCATACCTTTCGGCCAGCCTTTGGCAGGTGCTATATTAATTGTTGGCAATACACTTGACTGTGGTTTAGGCAATACGGGTTGTGAGCCATAACCGGCCATGGTTGGCTCCTGAGATGATGCAGTACACCCTGAAAAAGTCAAAACAACACTTGAAGCTAAAATAGAGTGGATAAACCGAGCCAGCATGATGGATCTCCTTTTATTTTTATCACTAGCACAAGGATAATCCGATGTATGATTGAGAAATAGTTGATTTGCTTAACAGATTGTCTCTCATGTAAATCAATCGCTTTAAAATAGCCCTGCTCACGCGCCTATTGCCCCCATAAAGGAAAACTGTATCAATATTATTTTAAGACCACTGCAATATTCAGAAATTGATCTGATCTGGCAACAGATTAGTCGACGTGAGCTGATCACACAAAACTACATAAGACAGTCTTTGCAATTAGAAGACTGCTTCTATGACGTACAGCAATGGGACGATTACCATCTACAATATGATCCCCCAAAACTAAAACAGCTTTATCAGCACAAGGCTGAAATGATTGGAGCTTTCAGCTCTAAGGGGAAATTACTTGGCGTATCGGTCGTATCCAATCAATTGATTCATGATTATCCAGACGCTAAACTTTTGCATTATTTTTATGTCGATGCAGACCATCAAGGTCAAGGAATCGGTGCAAAGTTAATGCAAACTGCAATAACTTCTGCACGTAAGCTCGGAGCTAAATATCTCTATATTTCAGCGACACCGAGCAAAAGAACCGTCGATTTTTATATGAAACATGGTGCTAAGCTACTTGATCATCCAGACCAACAGCTATGGCAATTAGAGCCTGAAGATATCCATCTGCTATGTGAATTGTAATTTCTTAAGCGTCGATCATAGAGATATCTATTTATCGACGCTTGTCATTCACTTAAGTCTTCAACGCGCGTGCTTCAGCAATATTATGCTGCTCCACCAAAGTGCGAATGGTATATTCATGATTGGTTTTCTGATCGCATGCAAATTCACATTTCTGATCCAACGGTAGCACACTCCCCCCAAGTAGTGGACAGCCTGCAAACAACTCCGCCACCCAATCAACAAAGACTCTAACTTTGTGGGATAAATGCCGACTTTGCAAATACACCACCGAAATTGGCATCGGTGCAGGTGTCCATTGTGGTAAGACTTCTTTTAGAGTTCCCGCTTCAAAATGATTGGTCAGCATATAGCGTGGACCTTGGATCAGGCCAAAACCTTGTAAAGCCAAATCAATATAGGCATCACCATCATTGACAGAAACATGCCCATTGACACTGACACTTTGGATCAGGTCATCGACCACAAAATCCCAGTCAAAATTGCGCCCTGTACGGCTGGAAAAGAAATGAATAGCCTGATGGTTTTTTTGCAGATCATGTAATGTCTTAGGTTCGCCATATTTTTCCAAATAGCACGCTGATGCTGCTGTTGCGCACTGAAATGTACCGATACGGCGTGCGATTAAACTGGAATCTTGTAGCTCTCCCACCCGAATTGCACAGTCTACAGCTTCACCCACCAAATCGACTGGGCGATCATTCAAGCCAATCACCAGATCAATATCAGGATAACGATGATGAAACTCTCTCAATCGTGGAATTAGAATCAAGCGACCAATCGAGACAGGTACATCAATACGCAACCGTCCCCGCGGTCCTCGTTCCTCATCATGGAAGGATGCCTCTATATCTTCAACATCGGCCAGAATTCTTAATGTTCGGTCATAATACACAGCACCATCTGGTGTTAGGCTGAGCTTACGTGTGGTTCGATTCAATAAACGAACTTGTAAATGTTTTTCTAATCCTTGAATGGTCGTGGTCACAGAAGCACGTGGTAGTCCCAGACTATCGGCAGCCAAACTAAAGCTATTAGTTTCAACCACTTTATTAAAGACTTTCATTGCATGAAATAGATCCACTGGCCCACTCCCATTGATGTATTTTCAAGTTTCACACATCAATTGTTATAAAAATACGAATAGTGTTATCAAATTTAGTATATTTATTCGTAATTGACAAACTTTTATGCTCCTTTCATTCCATAAACCTGTTTCTCCCCTACAGACGAAAACAAAAAGTCTGAAAACAGGGATTCAAATAACCAGGAGCATCCCATGTCACTTTCTCGCAAACAGCTGACGCTGTCTGCTGTCATTATTGCCATTTTAGCAAGCAGTGGCAGTTTTATTCTCTTCCAAGAAAATGCAGATGCGAAAGCCCCCCCAACATCAAGTGCACCACCAGCGGCAACCGTAGATGTTGCGAATGTACTCAGTAAAACCATTACCGACTGGCAAGAATATTCGGGACGTCTCGAAGCCATCGATCAAGTTGATGTTCGTCCACAAGTCTCAGGCAAACTGATTGCCGTGCATTTTAAAGATGGCAGTTTAGTTAACAAAGGCGACTTACTGTTCACCATTGACCCAAGGCCTTTTGAAGCAGAACTAAATCGTGCCAAAGCTCAACTGGCATCTGCTGAAGCACAAGTGACGTACTCTTCAGCTAACCTAGGCCGTAACCAGCGCTTAATCCAAAGTAATGCGATTGCCCATCAAGAACTTGATCAAGCAGAAAATGAAGCACGCTCCGCCAATGCCAATTTGCAGGCTGCCAAAGCCGCAGTCGAAACCGCTCGTTTAAATCTGGAATATACCCGTATTACCGCACCTGTCAGTGGACGTATTTCTCGTGCCGAAGTCACGGTTGGAAATGTGGTTTCCGCAGGCAATGGCGCACAAGTCCTCACCAGTTTGGTTTCGGTGTCACGTCTGTATGCATCTTTCGATGTGGATGAACAGACTTATTTAAAATACATCAGCAATCAACGTAATTCAGCCCAAGTCCCCGTTTATCTTGGTCTTGCCAATGAATCTGGTTTTAGCCGTGAAGGTTATATCAGTTCGATCGACAATAATTTAAATACCACATCAGGCACCATTCGTGTTCGTGCCACCTTCGATAATCCTAAAGGTGTGATGCTTCCTGGACTGTATGCCCGCATTCGTCTGGGCGGTGGACAACCTCGCTCAGCCATTCTGATTAGCCCAACTGCGATTGGTGTCGATCAGGACAAACGCTTTGTGGTGGTGGTCGATGCGAAAAATCAAACTGCATACCGTGAAGTAAAACTCGGCGCGCAACAAGACGGCCTACAAATCATCAATAGTGGTCTGCAAGTCGGTGACCGCATCGTAGTGAATGGTTTACAACGTATCCGTCCGGGTGATCCTGTCAAACCTCAACTCGTTGCTATGCCGAATCCTCAAACCATTGCCGATAACACAGCACAACAACCTCAGCCTACAGAAAAAACCCCAACTTCGGCAAAAGGTTAATCCTCATGAATATTTCTAAATTTTTTATTGATCGCCCGATCTTTGCTGGGGTACTGTCCGTTCTGATTCTACTGGCGGGCCTACTCTCCCTTTTCCAACTGCCCATTTCTGAATATCCAGAAGTGGTGCCACCCTCTGTCGTAGTGCGTGCCCAATATCCGGGTGCCAACCCTAAAGTGATTGCTGAAACGGTTGCTTCTCCGTTGGAGGAATCCATCAACGGCGTAGAGAACATGCTGTATATGCAGTCTCAGGCCAACAGCGATGGTAACCTAACCATTACTGTCAATTTCAAGCTTGGGATTGACCCAGATAAAGCGCAGCAACTGGTACAGAATCGGGTTTCACAAGCACTTCCACGTTTGCCAGAAGATGTACAACGTCTTGGTGTGACCACGTTAAAAAGCTCGCCAACCTTAACCATGGTGGTGCATCTCACCTCACCAGATAATCGCTATGACATGACCTACTTGCGTAACTATGCGGTACTCAATGTCAAAGATCGTCTGGCGCGCCTACAGGGTGTAGGTGAAGTCGGTCTGTTTGGTTCGGGTGATTACGCCATGCGCGTATGGTTAGACCCACAAAAAGTGGCGCAACGCAATCTCACCGCCACTGAAATCGTCAATGCAATTCGTGAACAGAATATTCAAGTTGCCGCAGGAACTATTGGTGCAGCGCCCAATAATTCACCTTTACAACTCTCGGTGAATGCACAAGGGCGTTTAAGTACCGAACAGGAATTTGCCGATATTATTTTAAAAACGGCTACGGATGGTGCAGTAACGCGACTCGGTGATGTGGCACGTGTTGAACTGGCCGCTTCGCAATATGGTTTACGTTCATTACTGGACAATAAACAGGCGGTGGCGATTCCAATTTTCCAAGCGCCAGGTGCCAATGCCTTACAGGTCTCGGATCAAGTGCGTAGCACCATGGCGGAACTGTCCAAAGATTTTCCAGCCTCAATTAAATACGACATTGTTTACGACCCAACCCAATTCGTACGCTCAAGTATCAAAGCGGTGATTCATACCCTGCTTGAAGCGATTGCACTGGTGGTTGTGGTGGTGATCCTGTTCTTACAAACATGGCGTGCCTCAATCATTCCGTTACTGGCAGTACCTGTTTCCATCATTGGTACCTTCGCCTTGATGCTGGCCTTTGGTTATTCCATCAATGCCCTGTCACTGTTCGGGATGGTGCTCGCCATCGGGATCGTGGTCGATGATGCCATCGTGGTGGTGGAGAATGTCGAGCGGAATATTGAAGCAGGACTCAGTCCAAGGGATGCCACCTATCGTGCCATGCGCGAAGTCAGTGGCCCCATTATCGCCATCGCGTTAACTCTGGTTGCCGTGTTCGTTCCTCTGGCCTTTATGACAGGATTAACAGGGCAATTCTATAAGCAATTTGCCATGACCATTGCCATCTCCACCGTGATTTCGGCATTCAACTCACTTACCCTGTCACCTGCTTTGGCAGCCATGCTGCTAAAAAGTCATGATGCCAAACCTGACTTCCTAACCCGCGTGATGAACCGTATTTTCGGACGCTTCTTTGCCTTGTTTAACCGCGTATTCTCACGTGCCTCTGATCAGTATGGTCGTGGTGTTAGTCGGGTGATTTCCCATAAAGCCTCAGCGATGGGTGTTTATGCAGCCCTGCTTGGCCTGACCATCGGGATTTCTTATATTGTTCCGGGTGGCTTTGTCCCTGCGCAAGATAAGCAATATCTGATTAGCTTTGCCCAATTACCGAATGGTGCCTCACTGGATCGAACCGAAACCGTGATTCGTAAAATGAGCGATGCGGCACTGAAACAACCCGGCGTAGAAAGTGCAGTGGCCTTCCCTGGTTTATCGATTAATGGCTTTACTAACAGCTCCAGCGCAGGGATTGTGTTTGTGACCTTAAAACCATTTTCTGAACGTAAAGCAGCCGATCTTTCAGCCAATGCTATTGCTGGTGCTTTGAATCAGAAATACGCCGCGATTCAAGATGCATATATTGCAGTATTTCCGCCACCACCCGTAATGGGTCTCGGCACCATGGGCGGCTTTAAACTGCAGCTCGAAGATCGTGGTGCTTTAGGCTATGCCGAGTTAAATAACGCAGCGCAATCCTTTATGAAGGCGGCACAATCTGCACCTGAATTGGGGCCCATGTTCTCCAGTTATCAAATCAATGTGCCGCAATTGAATGTTGATCTGGATCGGGTCAAAGCCAAGCAACAAGGCGTTGCCGTGACCGATGTATTTAATACCATGCAGATTTATCTCGGTTCACAATACGTGAATGACTTTAACCGCTTTGGTCGTGTCTATCAGGTGCGTGCTCAAGCCGATGCGCCGTTCCGTGCCAATCCTGAAGATATTTTACAGCTTAAAACCCGTAACAATGCAGGGCAAATGGTACCGCTGTCTTCACTGGTCAATGTGACTCAAACCTATGGCCCAGAAATGGTGGTGCGCTATAACGGTTATACCGCAGCCGATATTAACGGTGGACCTGCACCGGGTTATTCATCCAGCCAAGCCGAAGCTGCGGTTGAGCGCATTGCCGCTGAAACCTTGCCACGTGGGGTGAAATTTGAATGGACCGATCTGACCTATCAGAAGATCTTGGCAGGTAATGCTGGATTGTGGGTATTCCCAATCAGTGTGTTGTTAGTGTTCTTAGTCTTGGCGGCGCAATATGAAAGCCTGACCTTGCCATTGGCTGTGATTCTGATTGTCCCAATGGGTATTTTAGCTGCACTAACTGGGGTTTGGCTCACAGGCGGTGATAACAATATCTTTACCCAAATCGGCTTAATGGTGTTGGTCGGGCTGGCCTGTAAGAATGCCATCTTGATCGTGGAATTTGCCCGAGAACTGGAAATGCAAGGAGCGACCGCATTCAATGCTGCGGTTGAAGCCAGCCGTTTACGTTTGCGTCCGATTCTGATGACTTCAATCGCCTTCATTATGGGTGTGGTTCCACTGGTCACATCAACTGGTGCGGGTGCTGAAATGCGTCATGCCATGGGCGTTGCGGTGTTCTTTGGCATGATCGGAGTGACCTTCTTTGGTTTGTTCCTGACACCTGCCTTTTATGTATTGATTCGTACCCTGAACAGCAAACATAAACTGCATTCGGCAGCTGTGCATGAAGCACCACTGCACAGTTCACACGATCATTAAGGAGCAGGCCATGACAGGATTAAAACCACACTGGATACTCTCCTCACTGATGGGAAGCCTGCTGCTTGCAGGCTGCTCATTGGCACCGGAATATCAGCCTGCCAAGGTGGTTATTCCACTGCAATTCAAGGAAGCTGATGCTAAGTTGAACGATCCCAACTGGACCATCGCGCAACCTGCAGATGCGCAGTCTCGCGGTGAATGGTGGCGTATTTTTAATGATCCACAACTGGATGATCTAGAACAACAGGCAATTGCAGGGAACCAGAATCTAAAAGCAGCAGCAGCCAATATTCAGGCTTCTCGTGCCTTAAGGTCTGCTGCACAAGCTGAACGTTTACCTAGTATTGGTGCAGGTTTTGGGCCAACCCGTCAAAAGCCCTCACCTGCTTCTTTAGGGCTTGATTCGGATGCATCCACATCGGCACGTACACTGTGGCGAGCACAAGCCAATGTCTCCTATGAACTGGATCTATTTGGACGGGTTGCCAGCAGTATCAATGCAGCAACCGCAGATGTACAGCAACAGGAAGCCTTGTATCATTCTGCACTGTTAGCACTACAAGCAGATGTAGCGCAGGCGTACTTTCTGATTCGTCAATTCGATGCTGAACAAGCCATCTATACGCAAAACATTAAGTTACTAACTGAGAATCAAAATTTGATTCAAGCACGTTATCGCAATGGCCTTGTCAGTGATCTGGATGTTTTTCGCGCACAAACCGAACTCTCAACTGCCCAGACAAATGCACTCAACATTACACGGAATCGTGCCAATACCGAACATGCACTGGCAGTATTACTCGGTAAACCCCCTGCTGAATTTAGCTTAGCGATTCAACCCTTATCTGCTACGGCAATTCGCCTGCCTGCGGGTTTACCTTCGACCTTGCTGGAACGTCGTCCTGATATCGCTGCCGCCGAACGCGCTATGGCCGCCGATAATGCACGCATCGGTATTGCACGTGCTGCCTTTTTTCCAAAACTTGATCTCACTGGTGCGTTGGGTTACGAATCTGCAAGTTTAGGCGATTTAGGCAAATGGTCTAGTCGGACCTTTTTACTCGGCCCCGTTGCAGGCACAATTTTGTCTTTACCGTTATTTGACGGTGGGCAACGTAAGGCGGGTATCGCTCAAGCGCGTGCAGGCTACGAGCAAAGTGTCGCCAATTATCGGCAAACGGTACTGAATGCTTTTCGTGAAGTTGAAAATGGTCTGTCTGATCAGCGTATTCTGGATCAGCAAATACAGGCTCAGAGCCAAGCACTGGCTTCATCCCGACATGCTAATCAGCTTTCACATTTGCGTTATCGTGAAGGCAGCATTAGTTATCTGGATGTGATTGATTCTGACCGAAGTATCTTGCAACAAGAGCAATTGGCTGCACAGCTTCATGGTAGTCGGATGATTGCCAGTGTGGATCTGATTCGTGCTTTAGGTGGTGGTTGGCATACTGGGCAAGTGGAGTTGGTAAGGCAATAAAGTAGATTTAAAATAGACTTAGTTAGTGCAATCAATTAAAGCCTCATCATGTATGGGGCTTTTTTAAACTTAAAATTAAATCTTGTTCATTTATTATCTTTCATCATTGTCAGGATGACTGATTCTATCCCATGTTTTTCCATCAAACCGAATCAAGTACTTATAGCTAAGTACCCACAGAATCCCATCTTTTTCCTCAACAGAAATGACACCTTGTACATCACTCAATTCAGAAACGATGGAATATTCTGAATTCTTATATCTGTATAACCCTTGTTCTGAAGCTATATATATAACATCTTGATAAAAAGCTGCATTATAAAAAGTCGAATTTATACTTCTATTTTTTAGACTTTTAAATCCATCATCTATATTCCCTTTCAGAAGTGTACCATCTTGCCCAGTAATTAAAATATTTTTCCCATCTGGACATAACGTAATCCCATACAATGCCGATGTCGCAATTCGATTAATCTCTATCCAATTATTACCATTAAAGAAGGCCATAAACCCATCTTCTTTTTGTGTCCCACATACATATAAAGCATTGTTATTAAATCCATTTATATCATAGAAACATTTATTAAAAGCTAAGTCATTTTCATATTTTAAAAAGGATAAATCTTGATTTTTCAATTCAATAGGGTCTTCTTCCAATCCCATTCCAATAGATTTCCATTCATTCTGGTTATTCTTATAAACTTGACTTCCATCTCCACAAGCATAAAGATCACCATTAATTACACGGACATGATTAAATTTCCCATAAATTTTTTCCTCTAATTTATATCTAATCTCTTGATGTTCATTATTATTTTGTTGAAATATCCCAACATCCCCCTCTTGATCAAGCGATATAATGGAAGGCTCACCCTCTCTACTTTGGTAAGCAACTGAAATAACTTTCCATCCTTCCAAATCCAAACATGACCAGTTTTGCTGTTCTAAATGTTTATAAATTATTGTTTTACTAAAGCAATCCCATGTATCCAATTCATCAATATTTGCTGATAAACAGAATCTATGGGCACTAATAGCGCATCCTGAAGTAAATGTAATAGGATTTTTCATATATTTGATCTAATAAATATAACCATTACTCACCATCGAATTGCCAATATACTTCGCCCCAATCAGTGACTAACTGAGGAAAAGAATCACCTTGTCTAAAATAATCTCTTGAATTAGGTTTCGCAACCGTATACCAGTATCCTGACTTAGGACATTTTTCATTAGCACTGACAGTTAAAGATATTTTCTGGTATTCTTTATTATCAGGATGATCAAGAATCTTCCAAGAAACCCCATCATATCTGCCCACAAGTTTATTCGTAAAAATCCATAAAATATTTTCAGTACAATCTACTTTAAATACAAGATTACTATCAACTTCCTCATGAACATTAACTTTTGTAATTTCATTTTCATAAAATTTATATAGACCACATGCTGAACCGATATAAACCACTCCATTAAATTCAGTTAAAGAATAGAAATCATCTTTTATACCTAAGTTTGTTTTCCGAACAAAATCAGTATTATCATTAATTTCTATTAAATTCCCATATGTTCCGCATACAATTAATTTACCATCTTTTTTCAAAAGAATTGAATATAGTGTAGCAGGTGTAACTTTTTTCAATATATTCCATTGATTACCATCATAATTAGCAATTAGCCCATTATCTCCAATACCACCTACACAGAAATAATTACTATCCACCTCACATATATCAATAACAGAAATATCATCTTCACGATCAAGCGAATCAAAATTTAACGCCTGATTATCATTAATATTTAAACCACTTGAGATGTCAGACCACTTAAAATCATTAACATAAACCTGACCATCATATCCACAAGCAAATAACTTGCTATTTTGAAATTTTATTTTAGAGAGATAACCACGATCGTTACTCCACTCTTGATTTAAACCAGCGCCATCTATATGTTTAAATTTACTATTTTCACCATCAAACTCCTCAATCTCACCTTCATCACTTAATGCAACTAACTTTTTATTATTTTCAACATTATAGAAACATACATCCACTACAATAAAATTAACATCATGATAATACCATCCTTGCCCATTATCTTCAGTATAATCGTACATAAACAATCGACTAAATTGCTGATTATCATCAAATTTATCCAATGAGCTCGATACATATACCATATCATCTGAGATAGCACATGCTGCGTTGAAAGTTACAGATGATATCTGCGTCATAGTTTTTTCCCATCTTGTTTTGTATTGGAATCTGGTTTAAAAATATTTGAGTCTATTGACATTTTTCCAGTTGCGTCAGCTGTAACTTTAAAAATCATGCTCTATATCATTTTTAAAAATATAAAATGACATAAAAAAAGCCCTTACGGGCTTTAATCATCTTTTCCTAAACCTTGCTCGTCCACAAACTGACCAATATCTAGCATCATTCTTGGCGTATCAAGAGAGGCTAACAATTGTAGATGTGAAATAATGGGTAGCTTGCGTACATTCTCTAGTTTAGCTTCCCCACCTAAAATCAAAGCGGGTTCAAAACCAAACACTTCATTCGGTTTTAGTACGCCATACTTTTTCACAGCCCGATCAAATAAAGGCTTATTCTTATAGTCTTTAAAATCAAATGTCTTCTTCGTCGGGGTTGAAATATAGTTACGTAGTATAAAGTCTTCCTCACCCTGTTCCATTTTTTCCATATTTGGAAAAATTTGCGAAGTGACCGAAGAAATTTTTAAACAGCGACCATGTATCGTCCCCCAGATAATAAGATCACCAAATGCACTACGACCAAAAACAAAATATTCTTCATGTGGAGGTAACTCTATATGCTCTAACCAAGCATCTAATACATCTTGATAGTCTTCTGGGTTAACCAACCAGAACAATCCATTCCCCCAACCAGAAAAACCAAAAGCTTTCCAATATTCAAGCAGTTGATTTGGTAGTTTGCCTTGATACTTTTTAAGAGTTTCTTCTGGTACGGACTCTACACAAACTGGCGGTCCAAAACCTTCATCATGATAAAAAATTTCAAAATTTTCATCCATTATAAACTCACTCATTTCTTACACCTTTCCAGTTTTGCATTCATTCCTGTCGAACTTCTTTCACTTACAGGAACTTTTGCTGCCGCTTCATCTAATGTTTGAACCCTGGTTTTCCATTGACTACCAATAGAAGAATTGACATTCTTTAGCCCGATTGCTTTAGTATCCACTTTATTTGCCCCACCCACGATCTGATCTGGGTTATGTAAGGCAGCCATTTCATTCATAATTCGACCAGACTTATCTTGGGCCATTTTCTTTGCTTCCCTAGCACCAACGCCCTGTTTCTCATACTCTTTCTTATATTTCTCTGTTAAACTTTCTCCATATTCTTCTCTAGCTGTAGCTGCTGGTACACCACCTCCACGACCCTCTGTATCAAAAGCTTTTCGCCCTTGTATATAGTCCTCTACACTCATCTCATTGAGACCTTTTTGCTGATTTGCCAACTGCCAATCAGTCTCTTTATTTAAGTATTCTTCAACCGCTAAACTGTTACTGTCCTTCGGATAGTTTTCTTTAATCATCTTATCCGCATTTTTTCTTGCAGAAGATGTATTAACAGGATTAAAGCATTTTACCTTTGTCTCAGGCATCTTCTTGGTAATCGGCTCTTTTACTTTTGGCTGATGAACATTTTCAGGTGTTTTAGTGCCTGATGCACTTTTATTAGATGCGGCTGCTGTATGTACCACATTCGCTTTAGTTGTTTGCGGGAAAGAAGGCCTAACCGTTTGTGTTGGTGTAGGAACAGGTTTTACCTTGGTTCCAACTGTAGCATAAGCAGGTTCATACTTGACCGATTGCTTTAATAAGTCCTGTAAATGTTCGTCAAACTCTTTAAAGCCCTGTTTAATTTTGATCGCTGATTTCTGAATCATTGAAATTAAAACCGCTTCAAATCGCTCCATTCTTAAGTAAATAGATTTGGCCCATCCTAAGCCCATCCAATTGATCTTTGCGCCGTAACTCAACAATGACTTAACACGTTTGACCAAACCAAGTAATTGATTAAGTATCGAGGTAATAATATTCGTAACAGCGCTAGCGTAATCTGAGTACTTTATCTTCTTCAATGTTGGAACTACATTGCCCTTCATAAAGCCATTGAGCTTAGAAATAATAGTTGCTAAATGAGGCGTTCTTTTAATAAGAAAAAGTCCTACACACTTAACAACATTTCCAATTTCGCTTCCGATAGCCCCACCAAGAACACCACCAGCTCCTGCACCTGGAGCGGCACCAACGCCTCCAAAAAATGCTCCTCCAGCACCGCCTGTTGCAGCACCTGTCGCGGCAGTCGCACCAACTAAAACAAACGGTAGCAAATAAACAGCTAAAAGCATCCACTCCTGTACTTCATCTTGTTTCTTTGGATCATTTAGCATCCTCATGATAACCGCGATCGCATCTCGGGCACTAAATACAAGAACCGTCCCGGGAACAAAACCTGCGAGCATTTCAGTTACAATGACAGAAACAGGACGTTCATCTGTATTGAACTCACCATAAATGAAACTTTTAACCCAACTTTGAGCGCCATCCAACGACTTACCATATTCTGCGATAAGTTCATTCAGCTCCTTCTCTACCCATTGTGCGGTTTGATTAAAATTGGATTGCAAACCATTGATAGATTGATTAAAGCTTCTCTGAAGCTGATTTTGATAACCACTAAGTGTCTGTAACATATCCATAATTATTCTTCTGATTGATCGTCTACAAGTGGAAGTACAAAAATTTCAGTTTTAAATAAGTTATCTAACTCTTGCTCAAACTTCATTTCTAATGCTGACTCCAATGGATTTCTGTCATCACCATATTCGATAACAGCACGTCCATTTTTTTGATCAGCGTAAAATGCCATACCATTTGAATCCGTTTTACCTTGTTGTGTAGTTCCATCAGGCAAATGAATTGTATAAGGGATGTTAGGGCTAGGTGTCCCATCTGCATATACCTTTCTAAATTCAAGCAGATTCTTAGGCATTGAAAGAGCTGGAAAAATTGGCAAATTCTGTTTTACTGTACCTCCACCCATAAACAAATGCTGCCCCGCTTTCACCTCAAACTTGCCACCCGTGGTCGGAAAAATCCCTGAACCATTCAGCTTGAGTTGCGAACTCTGTGCGGTAAATACAATTTCCTTAGGACTGGTAATTTCAATACGGTCTTCGGTCGAAATAATTTGAATCCCTTGCTTGGCAAGTAAATCCATTCCATCCGACTGGGCATGTACCTCAAACTTACCTTTAGCAGCCACCTGCTTAATCCCATTCTGCGCAGCAAACAGGCTGATCCTGTTCTGGACATGGGCAACCAGATTCTTTTGCGTACTCAGATTAATACTATCACCCGCAATCTGATTAATTTGCCCATCTGCTGAGAGATGAATATCTTCATTGGTACTTAGACCTATCCCCGCAGGTGAATTTAACAGCAATAAAGCTTTTTCGAATTTTGCGATCTTGTCCTGAATCTGATCAGCAAACGCTTTTAACTGATCAAGTGATTCAATTTCATCGGTTTGCTGGTTCTTGGCAACTTCACTTAATGCTTTGGCATTGCTTTGGTTGCCTTCGAGCTGCTGCTTGGCAGGCTGTGCATCCAGATGCTCACCCTGTGCCTGATCCTGCTTTTGTGTGCTAACAAGTAAGCCTTGCCCTGCACGCACAGCTCCCCATTGATCAGTACGCAGTTCAAAGCCTTCTCCACGGTCTTCACTTTCAGCCTTGTCTTTGGGATTACTCAGTTTACCCAAGTTCAACTGACTGGCAGCATGACTACTTTGTAGTTGCGCGCTGATCTGACCCGTGGTGTCATCAAACCGCAGTTGGTTAAAGCCTTCGCCTTGGTATTCTTTGGACTTGATCCCTGCCAATTTCTTGGTATCAGGCAGCTTACCTGTATGATCGAATTTAGTTGGACTGCGTTGGGCTTCATGAATCCGTCCGACCACATAAGGACGATCAATATTGCCATCAAAGAAGTTGATCACCACGATCTCACCAATTCTTGGTAAGAAACGTGCACCGTAGCCTTCACCTGCCCACGGCGTTAATACATCCACCCATGCAGAATCGGTATCATTGTCATTGGCACCTGCACCACCATCATGACTGTGATCATCGGCTCGGGTAAACAGGAATCGAACTTTAATCCGTCCCCATTCATCCACATGAATTTCCTCACCGCTTGGCCCTACGACTTTAGCGCGTTGTGGATGGGTTGCAGGTCGATGCTGTAACGGGTTGTACTCAGGAACTAGACTAATATTACGTCGTTGCAATATCAGTTGATTCGCTTGACGTTCATCAGATGCAGCATGCTGAAAAGAACTACTTTGCCAATGACTTTGTTGTAGCAAAGCCATCACTTGATCATTTAAATCTTTAGGTAAGTTATTTTGGTTATAAAAGCTTTTTGAGCTGATCAAGAATTCTTTATCTGCACCATCATGTTGATCAATTTCTGGATGTTCATTCAGTTCAAACCAGTAGCCGACATGTGTATCGCGTACTGTAGATGTCGCAACAAATTGCTTAGCCTGCGAATCATAATATTGGCTTAAATTCTGATTCAGTTTCTCAATTTGAGCATTACCTGCTTTGGTCGTACCATCCTCACCGTTTAAATCTTGAATCCATGCAGGTGAAAAATGCCATGCCTGCTCTAAAGCAAGTTGTTGGTTATCGTGCTGATCACTATGGCTATGTTTACTTTGAACACTACCTGCACCTTCATCTTGTTCTAAAGCATCAGCTTGCCAACGTTGCACGTGTACCGCACTCGGTTGTAGTGAGCGCTGTGCCACAAATGCGGTGATGCTATCCTGTGTTTCAGTGGCACTACTGCGATGAAAGCGAATGTTACGACGGTCTAAGGCTTTATATTGATTATTGTCATCGATTAATCGGAGTTTCTGTGGCTGGATGTGTTCGCTTGAACTGGATACCTTCAGTTGTGCTTCATCAATCAGCCAGTTAATCCCCTCACTTCGCAGCAAACGCGTCAGAAAATCATAATCTGTTTCATTGCCCTGCATGATAAATGGGCGAATATCATATTGTTTGCTTAAGCCGGTTAAATCCAAGCTTAAACTAGCAGCAAATAATGGACTTTTGCTCTGCCATTCTTGAAAAATGGTCTGAATCACATCGACCACTGATTTCGCCATAAAAACACGGCTATTACGACGATGTTTCCATAATGCTGTCGGGTCTTGTACACCAAGTCGATAAATCGTCAGTGAACCATCACTTGCACCAATATCAGCTTGAGTAATAATACCTGTAATACGTGTAAGTTCAGCTTTATCGGTCACAATATCAATCGCAACCTGACTACCGATAAAACTTTTTAAAGGGATAACTGCATTGGTCGAAAGGCAAAGTAACTGTAGATCAATACCATGATTCAGCTGATGTAGACCATCAATACGTTGCAAGAAAACTTGGCTATTCAAAGATGAATTTGAAAACTGAGCATGAATAGCACGTTTCTGTGCTGTAAGCCCCAAACCCTCTAAAGCTTGAAATATATTATTCGACATCTTTTTATAGATTATCTGCTTAAATTTAGCGAATTTTAATCAAAATATAGATTTCATGTCCATACAGAACCGTCTATTTATGACAATTTACGTCACATTTTTGTTGGATTTATTTTACCGAATTGGGCCAACCTAGCCTATAACTTTGAGTCAATTCATTTTTTTACTAAACACACCAATCGAACAATCTAAAGCTTGTTTCATTTTTTTCAGTCAATGCTATTTTTTATAAGAGGATTAATAGGAAGTGAATGAGCAAATAATATTTCAGTTCAGCTAAAACTTAGCTTTTATTGAAATAAAGGCATACCGTTATAGATACACCTTTATTTTCAATTAATAGCTAAAAATCTATATTTCCCATTTTTAGAATCTAGCACGCAGCGATAAAGTTACATTACGTGGTTCGCCCCAATAAACACCATTATAGAAACCAACCTGTTGATAATATTTTTCATCAAATAAGTTATTCACTTGTAGGTTTGCGCTAAATGACTCACTGAAGGTATAACCTATATTGGCACTCGCCAAGAAGTATGCATCTTGTCGTACATAACCATCAGAATTTTTAGGCGCACTGGTCGATTTACTTACCACCTCACTTTGCCAATTCACACCAAACCCAATATTGAATTTATTGGCACCGTCCCATAGCTGTTCAGGGAGTTTGAAGTTGGTGTAGATTTTGACTTGATTCTGAGGAAGCGTGGTTGAAGCCTTTACGGTTTCTGAACTGATACTATTCACATAAGTATAGCCTGCGGTAATGTTCCACGTTGGTGTAATGCGTCCAATTGCTTCCAACTCAAAACCTTCAATTTTTAGGCCTTCCCCCGAAGCTTTCATTGGATCACCACCATCATCGGTTTTAATACCTGCTACAATTGCTTCTTCATCACGAACCGCAACATTCTCCTTTTTTGACCAGAATGCAGCAGCGGTTGCCAAAAGTTGATCATCCAATAAACTGGCTTTTAAGCCCGCCTCATAGCTTTTACCTGTTTCAGGTTCTAAGAAACTGTTATTACGGTCCTTTTGACTACTTGGATTAAACATATCGGTATAACTGGCATAGGCCGTTACAATATCGTTAATCGCGTAAGTGGTACCAAAGTACGGTGTGAAAGCATCGGTTTTCACATCACTTTTGGTACCATTGGTTGCCGAATAATCACTATAGCGTCCCCCTACAATCAATTTCAGGTCATCTGTCAGGTTTAGCTTTAAGGTACTGTATGCACCATAATTACGTTGTTTTGCGTCTTTGGTTGATGGAATAACACTATAGCCAGGTTTAGGCGTCATATTACCATCCCATGTCCGCCAATCATTAATTACACAAGTATCACCAATATTATTAGAAGGTAGCGTTACCCCGTTCACTTTCTTGGTACAAGTCAATTGATTACTGGCAATCCCATCAATGAATCCACCCGGGCTGTCTGTAGAACGATCAAAGCCATTTCCACCAATCACCAATTCATGTTCACGATTAAATAATTTAAACGGCCCACTGGCGAACAACTCTAAACTTGTTTTTTTAGAGTCGGATGTTGGATATACCGTTGACCAAACCCCAACCCCTGTTCCATCATTTTGATTTGGAAAACCAGAACCACCATAAGACATTAACCAGAAACTTTTGGACAAGGAATGTGAGGCAGCTGCCTTAATCATCCAGTTGTTATCAAATTTATAAGTCAAATCAGCAAATACAGTTTTGTCGCTTTGGCTAATGGTATTCCAACGATTTGCCAAGCTGAAATTACGCGGTAAATTAGCCAGCGAACCATCTTGATTCCAGTACGGTACAGTTCCCCACGTTGAACCACGTGGTTGGTTGTCTTGATATTGAAAACCAATACTGCCTGTTAATTTATCCGTGATATCCGCTTCAACCATCGCCATCGCAGCCAAGGTTTCCAGAGAGTAATAATCCATATAGGATTCTCCCTCTCGACGTGCTGCCATCACACGGCTACGCACACTGCCATCAGCTGTTAAAGGGATAGAAACATCAGCTTCATTTCGAATGGTATTCCAGCGACTAAATGACGTGGCAACCGAGCCTGTCAGTTCTTTTGCAGGCCGTTTACGAATCATATTGATGGTTGCAGAAGGGTTTCCTGTAGATCCTGTTAAACCTGTTGCCCCTTTTATCACCTCAATACGGTCAAAGAAAAAGCTATCAACACGTGGGCTGTTCTCACCAATTGGCATGCCATCAATTTGACGATTACTGATCGCATAGCCTCGTGCGGAATAGTTTGAGCGTTCACTATCATTTTTAGTGACCGTAACACCCGGTGTGGCTGCAAGTACATCATCAATAATATTCAGATTACGTTGCTCAATTTGTTCACGTGTAATGACACTGACGGATTGTGGTGTTTCTTTTAAGGAAAGTTTTAACTTGGAGGATGTCCGAGATGATTTCGCTTGGAAGCTTTCACTGCCTTCCGTTTTTTCATCATCGGCTGCAACTTTAATGGTTGGGAGTACGCTTGCGTCCTGTTCTTGCGCCCAAGCATGATGTGAGAAGGCCCCGAAAATAAGAATCGATTTTATCGCAATATTTAAAGCAGATTGTCTAAGCTGATTGTTCATAATGCTACAATTAATTAAATAAGAATCATTATTATTATCAATACAAAAATAAATGCAGAATTCACAATTGTTTAATATTTATTTGATTTTTTAGGCCAAAAAAGAAAACGAATCATCAATTGATCAAGATGGGAATTAAACCTGTCAAAGTATCAATGCAGGTCAATTCAGGACAGGAGCTTAGTTAAAGTGATACTTTCCACCTGTACTTTCTGTAATCGATATAAAGCACACCCTCAACCAAACTATGCTAATTATTATTTTTCAATTACTCAAAAATTTATAATTGAATCATCCTCACGTTCTAAAATACGGGGACCTGAGCCTAACTCTGCTAGAATATCTTCTGGATTACGCAAACGGCATTGTTCCAAAGACAAACACCCACAGCCAATGCACCAATCCATTTCATCTCGTAAACGAGTCAGCTTTTGAATACGTTCATCCAAGTCTTTACGCCAACAAGTGGATAATTCTGCCCACTGCTCCGCCGTTAATTTGCTGCCTATTGGGTAAACACTCAACGCTTTTTTAATTTCTTCTAATGAAATTCCAACTTTTTGCGCGACCTTAATAATTCCGATATAGCGCAGCACAGACAAAGGATAACGACGTTGATTGCCATTGGTTCGAATACTTTTAATCAATCCTTTGGACTCATAAAAATGCAAGGTTGAAACCGCGACACCACTTCGTTTAGCCACTTCCCCAACTGTCAGCATCCGATTGATATCAATTTTTCGTTCGGGTGTCATGGTTCAATATCTCAAGATTACTTTAGGTTTTATAATTTATGGCAACGTGATTTGTCAATTTAAAGCCTTGTAGCATGAGTCAAAACAAGTCATTTGCTTAACTTCCCCTCTCATAAAAAACACAGAAGTATCGACCGAAGTTGTCATCCCAATACTTTTGATAGAGCCCTTTTCCGATCTCTAATTTTCTAGTTTCCCCATTGACCTCAATATAACTTGAGGTTTTAGACTGCTTGGCACTGCATCATTAAATGCAATTAAGCAATTCATTTTTAATGTTTTTCAGCATTCAGTCTGATTCTATTCGGGAAATACTCTCATGCCATACTTCATTAAATTAAGTTTGGAAAGCCAATGGTTATGGATCATTAGCCGATGCTTTTTGGCACTGTTATTTTTTAGCTCAGGTCTCAGTAAAGTCCTTGATGTGGAAACAGGGTTTCAGGAAATGCAAGCTGCTGGTCTAAAACCGATCTGGTTGTTTAATTATGCCTCTGCACTGATTTTACTTGTGGGTGCTTACAGTATTTTGTTTGATCGCTACCTTTGGTTAGGCGCCGCCCTACTCTCTGTTTTTTTAGTGATAACGATTGTACTGGTACATACCTTTTGGAACATGTCAGGGCTACAAGCACAAATCTCGCTTTATTTTGCACTTGAACATATTTCAGTGATTGGTGGCTTATTCGGTACTGCTATTGCCAGCCATTTTCGTCAACAGCTGCAAGATGTTGGAGTGATCGCATGAAAACCAAACTGCGTATTTTGCTGATTATCAGCATTTTAATTGTCATTGCTGTAGCCGCTTATTTTTATTTTAAATCCCGCTCCGCAGAGAATGCTTCCAGCTACAGTTATCCACCGGTCAAAGTCGCGCTGACAACAGTCAAACAACAAGTTACACCGCGCATTCTGTCCAGTATTGGCGAGTTAGAAGCGATACGACAAGTCCAAGTGTCTGCTGAAACGACTGGCGTGATTGAACAGATTTATTTTCAATCAGGACAATCCGTCAAAAAGGGACAATTACTGGTTCAACTAAAAACCAATGTTGAGCAAGGCAATTTAGGTCGGCTACAAGCCAAGCTGAAACAGGCAGAAATGACCTATCACCGCACCAAACAGCTAATTGATAGCAATGCGATTTCACGTGCGGAACTAGATACGGCGCTAGCTGACCGAGATATGACCCGTGCTGAAATCCAGCAACTTCAAGCCCAGATTGAACAAAAGTCCATTCGTGCGCCCTTCTCTGGCGTGATTGGTATTCGCCAAGTGCATCAAGGACAATACCTTGAAGCAGGCACGAGTATTGCCAATTTAGTGGATACACAGCAACTGCTTGCCAATTTCACACTGGATGAACAACTGGCTGCACGGTTAAAAACAGGCCAAGCCGTTCAACTAAAAATAGATGCCTTCCCCGAACAAAGCTTTTCTGCCGTAGTAAATGCAATTGATCCAATGGTGAGTAAATCCAGAACCATGACCGGACAGGCACTACTCAATAATCAACATCAGCAGTTAAAACCAGGTATGTACGCAAAACTGGAAATACAGGAAGCCAACCTGCCAAGTTTGGTCATCCCTGAAACTGCAATTACGTATACCGCCTATGGCAATACTGTTTTTCTGGTGAAACATGAGCAACAGAAACAAACGGTACAACGTGTTGCGGTCGAACTCGGCGAACGTCATCAAGGTTGGGTCGAAGTGCAATCTGGTGTTAAAGCAGGTGACCAAGTGGTGGTTTCAGGTCAAGTTCGACTCAGTGATGGCATGCAAATCGAGCCGACGGCGAATAGCCTAGAGCAAGTCCCATCTTCCAAAGCCAAAACAAAGGTTTAGGGAGAAACTCAGATGAAATTTACCGATCTTTTTGTGAAACGTCCCGTATTGGCTCTGGTGGTCAGTACCCTGATTTTATTGGCAGGTCTATTCTCCCTAAATAAACTGCCGATCCGCCAGTATCCTTTATTAGAAAGTTCAACCATCAGTATCAGTACCGAATATCCAGGTGCATCGGCTGAACTGATGCAAGGTTTTGTCACGCAACCGATTGCCCAAGCGGTCTCTTCGGTTGAAGACATTGATTATCTTAGTTCGTCCTCAGTACAAGGGCGCAGTGTCATCACCCTGCGTATGCAACTCAACCGAGACTCCACTCAAGCCCTGACCGAAGTCATGGCCAAGGTCAACCAAGTTCGCTATAAATTGCCAGAACAGGCATTTGACCCTGTGATTGAACGCTCCTCAGGCGAATCGACCGACGTGGCTTATATCGGCTTTTCCAGTGAACAACTGTCTATGCCCGAGTTGACCGACTACCTATCACGGGTGGTTGAACCGATGCTATCCACCATTGAAGGCGTGGCAAAAGTTCAAACCTATGGTAGCCAACGCCTCGCGATGCGGATCTGGTTGGATGCAGACCGTTTGGCCAGTCGTGGCGTGACCGCTGCCGATGTCGCCAGTGCGATTCGTCAAAACAACTACCAAGCCGCCCCCGGTCAAATCAAAGGTGAATTGGTGGTTTCCAATGTCAACGTGTCAACCGAGCTAACCAGTATTCAAGACTTTAAAAATCTGGTGATCCGTAATGATGGGCAGAACCTGATTCGTTTGCAGGATGTCGCCACGGTTGAACTCGGTGCAGCATCTACCGAAACCAGTGCCTCAATGGATGGGCAACCCGCAATTTTTATTGGTTTACAGGCCACTCCAACAGGTAATCCACTGGTGATTGTTCAAGGCATCAAGGATAAATTGCCTGAGATACAGAAAACCTTACCGCCGAGTGTCAAAGCCAATCTGGCTTATGAAACCGCACGTTTTATTGATGCTTCGATTGATGAAGTGCTGCATACCTTTATCGAAGCCCTGATTATTGTCATTGCTGTGATCTATCTGTGCTTAGGTTCACTTCGTAGTGTCTTGATTCCTGTGGTGACAATTCCACTCTCAATGCTGGGCGCTTTAGGCCTGATGCTGATTTTTGGCTTTAGTATCAACTTACTGACCTTATTAGCGATGGTACTGGCAATTGGACTGGTGGTGGATGATGCCATTGTGGTGGTGGAAAATGTACACCGCCATATTGAAGAAGGCTTGTCACCTATTGCCGCCGCACTGGTAGGTGCACGTGAAGTCGCAGGCCCCGTGATTGCCATGACCATTACCCTTGCTGCCGTCTATGCGCCGATTGGTCTGATGGGTGGATTAACAGGTTCATTATTTAAGGAATTTGCACTGACCTTGGCGGGCGCAGTTTTGGTCTCAGGGATTATTGCCCTCACCCTCTCCCCAGTGATGAGTTCTTATCTGCTGCAATCCAAGCAGGAAGAAGGCCGCATGGCTAAAGCTGCTGAATGGTTTTTTGAACGTTTAACTCATGTCTATCACCGCTTACTGCAATTTTCATTGCAGCATCGTTGGATCACTGTGGTCTTTGCCATTGCTGTTTTTGCCAGCCTGCCTTTTCTTTATCAACTCCCACAAAAGGAACTGGCACCATTAGAAGATCAAGCCAGTGTGCTAACTGCGATTAAGGCACCACAACATGCCAACTTAAACTATGCCGAACACTTTAACTATGAGCTGGATAAAGTGTTCTGGACACTGCCTGAAACCAGCACCACATGGATTATTAATGGTACGGACGGCCCAGCGGCCAGTTTTGGTGGCACCACCTTATCCACATGGGCTGAACGTACGCGCTCTGCCGATGATCTACAGCAGGAACTGCAAGCCAAGGTCGGTGCTGTAGAAGGTACCAGTATTTTTGTATTCCAAAATCCAGCTTTGCCCGGTTCAACAGGTGGCTTACCTGTACAAATGGTGCTGCGTAGTGCCCAAGACTATGCCACCATTTATCAAACCATGGAAAATATCAAACAAAAAGCTCGTGAAAGTGGCTTGTTTGTGGTGGTAGACAGTGATCTCGATTTCAATAATCCAATGCTGAAAATTGAAGTCGATCGCGCCAAAGCCAACAGCTTGGGTATTCGGATGCAAGATATTGGTGAGGCACTGGCGACCCTTGTGGGTGAAAACTATGTCAATCGTTTTAGTATGTTAGGCCGCGCTTATGATGTCATTCCTCAAAGTATCAAAAGCCAGCGTCTGACCCCACAAGCGTTGACCCAGCAATTTGTACGCACTGATCAGGGGACATTGATTCCACTATCTACCGTGGTCCGTCTGAATGAACAAGTCGAGCCGAATAAACTGACGCAGTTTAACCAACAGAATGCCGCAACCTTCCAAGCCATACCTGCGCCTGGCGTTTCTCTCGGCCAAGCCTTAGCGTTCCTTGAACAAGTCACGGCTGAGTTACCGACGGGTTTCAGCCATGACTGGCAAGCCGATGCCCGTCAGTATATGCAGGAAGGCAATACGCTGTTGTTTGCATTTTTGGCTGCATTGGTGGTGATTTATCTGGTCTTGGCCGCGCAATATGAAAGTCTAGTCGACCCGTTCATTATTTTAATTACCGTGCCCCTATCGATTTGCGGTGCCTTGATACCCTTGGCACTCGGTTATGCCACCGTCAATATCTATACCCAAATTGGTTTGGTCACCCTGATCGGTTTGATTAGTAAGCATGGCATCCTCATGGTTGAATTTGCCAATGAGTTGCAACTGCATGAAGGACTGAATAAACAGGCCGCCATCCTTAAAGCGGCACAAATTCGCTTACGCCCGATTCTGATGACCACGGCAGCGATGGTGTTTGGTCTTATTCCACTACTGTTTGCCACAGGTGCGGGCGCACATAGCCGTTTTGGTCTTGGATTGGTGATTGTGTGCGGTATGTTGATTGGCACATTCTTCACCCTGTTTGTATTGCCCACCATTTATAGTCTGCTGGCACGTCAACATAACCAAAGTTCGGCTCGTGTACAGGAACTACAGAAAATTGATGCAATGGAGTCTCAAGCATGAATAACGATCTAGTCTTCGCCAAAAGCTCCCAGCATCATTCATACAAGCAAATGATGAGTACTGGACTGATCATGGCAGCTTTGGGCATGTCACTGAGTGGTTGCCAAAATCTTAAACCACAACCACCCATCGTCAGTGCTGATATTCCAAACAGTTATGACCATTCGATTCAAGGCAGTTCCATTGCATCCCAAGGCTATCAGCAGTTTCTTGCTGATCCACGTTTGGTGCAGGTGATTGAACTAGCCCTCAGTCATAACCGTGATTTACGCAGCGCCAGCCTGAATATTCAGCGCGCACAGCAATACTATCAGATCAGGAAAAATGATCAGTTTCCGATAATTACTGGCCGTGCAGAGCTGCTTCGCCAAGTCTCTCCGACCCTTGATCCCAACAATCCCCGTTCAAGCTTGCAAGTTGACCTTGGTTTGACAGCTTATGAACTGGATTTTTGGGGACGGGTTCGCAATCTGAAAGATGCGGCACTGGATCGTTATCTGGCGACCCAAAGTGCGCGTGATGCTATGCAAATCAGTTTGGTCAGTCAGGTCAGCCAAGCTTGGTTGGATTATGCCTTTGCCCATGCACAGTTAAAACTTGCCCAACAAACCCTTGCGACACAATTGAATGCCTATCAGCTCAATCAAAAACGTTTCGATGCGGGCACTGACAGTGAAATCCCCCTGCGTCAGGCACAGATCTCAGTCGAAACTGCACGTCATGATGCGGCCAACTATCAAACGCAGGTGATGCAGGCGCAAAATTTACTTAATCTGTTGGTGGGGCAGCAGCTTCCTGTTGATCTATTGCCACAACAACCCGTTAAAAACATCAGCACCAACGCAGTTTTAAGCACAGGTTTAAGCAGTGATTTACTCAATAATCGTCCTGATCTTAAACTTGCTGAATATCAATTGCACGAAGCAGGTGCCAATATTGCAGTTGCCAAAGCTGCCTTATTTCCCAGCATTCGATTAACAGGCTCAGCAGGTTATGCATCAACTCAACTCAGTGATCTGTTTAAATCAGGCAATGTCTGGTCGATTGGTCCCAGTCTGGATCTGCCAATCTTTGACTGGGGCACCCGTCAGGCCAATCTTAAGATTTCAAAAATCGAGCAGCAAATCGCGCTGTCGAATTATGAAAAATCCATTCAATCTGCCTTTAAAGAAGTCAATGATAGCCTTGCCACACGTGCCTATATGGATGAACGGATTACTGCACAACAGCGCTTAGTCGATGCGGCCAATCGGAACTACAAACTGTCTAATACGCGCTTTCGTGCAGGGATTGATAGTTATTTAAGTGTCTTGGATGCACAACGTTCTCATTATGCTGCTGAGCAAAGTTTGTTATTACTGGAACAGGCACGGCTCAACAATCAGATTGAACTCTATAAAGTATTGGGTGGAGGCGTAACACAATAATCATCACAAGGGGTTTTAAGAATGGCTATGGCTGTTCTTAAAACATCATTCAACCAAACAAAGATAAGCTTGGCTAATAACCAGAACGCAAAAAAGCAGCCTCTAAACGAATTGAGCTGATGTTTTATTTCTTATATGTGGATTATTGTCTATTTTTAAGATCAATCAGCGATTTATATAAATGTTAAAAAATTAAAATGAACCGTTTAAAAAGTCTAGAACGTGAAGCTTATGTCTTTGCCAATGTCGCTTGAATAAAATCACCAATCTCATCTAAGGCCTGTTCAGATTTTTGCACAAAGCGATTAAACATCTGAAAGTTATGCCACATATTTTTATAGACATGCAGATGAACCTTCACACCTGATTGTTGGGCACGCTCAGCCAGATTGATCGCATCATCCACAAGAATCTCTTCACTGCCTGCTTGAATCAATATCGGTGGAAGAGCGCTCAAATCAGCAAAAATAGGCGAAATACGTGGATCATTAGATCGTAATTGCCCACGATATCCATCCCCACCCCGTTTTAAGGCATAGGCGCGAATCATTGGATCTCGTTTGGCATTTTTAAATACTGAAGCTGAACTCAAAGTAATATCCACATAAGGCGAGATCATGATCATACCCGCAGGCAAAATCTGCCCTACCTCTCTTAATCCCACCGCGAATGCTAAGGCCAAGGCACATCCACCTGAATCTCCACCCAAAATAATTTGCTCAGGCTTCCAGCCATCACTCAATAAATGTTGATAGACTGACCTCACATCTTCCAATGCTGCTGGGTAAGGATGTTCAGGCGCACGTCGATAATCCAGCATATACACGTTGACCTTGGCTCGTGCAGCCAATTCGGTAGACAGTGCGCGATGGGTTCGTGATGAACCTGCAAAAAAAGCACCTCCATGACAATGCAATAATATCCCTTGCACCTCACCCGCAGGCCTTGCCACTTCGACAGGAACAATACGTTGATCCTGTGCATCTCTCAATTTAATCTTTTGTATAACAACATCGGCTCTGGGTTTAAAAATACGAGAGCCCACTTCCATTGCACCACGCAAGATCGGAAAAGGTAAAGCCAAACCACTGGCCAGCTTAAAACTCAGTCGCAAACTCATTTTTACGCCTGTTTCAATCATCTTTTGCTGCATCATGTGCTCCTGTTGAAGACTTCATCGAGTCATCATTTAACTGGCTTTTTTCTCAGATTCAGACTCAGCAAAACCAAGCACATAATCGTTCAGATCGCATTGTGCCAAGCGAGCACGCATCTCAAAGGTGGTCCACGGCCATAAGGTACTGTTACGACCATTCCGATCGATAAAGTAGCTGCTACATCCACCGGTATTCCAGACCGTATTTTTTAATGCCGCTTGGATTTCATCATTGTATTGTTCCAATACCTCAGCACGAATTTCAACAGTTTCAATCTGCTGCGCCTGTACTTTTTTCAGCATATCCAATATATATGCCAATTGTGCTTCAATGATAATCAGTGCCGATGAGCTGACCGCAATATTAGGACCAAACATGACAAAGGCATTTGGGCAGCCTTCCACAACTGTACCGAGGTAGCCTTGGGCACTGCCTTGCCATACTTCGTCCATGCTTTTGCCATGTTTATTACGGATCTGTTTGGCAATTGGCGGATTACTGACTTCAAAGCCTGTGCCAAAAATAATCGCATCAACCTCATGTTGCGATCCATCACTGGCGATCAAAGTATTGCCACGCACTTCTTCCACCCCACAGCGCAATACCTCTACATTCGGCTTTGCCAATGCGGGATACCATTGATTGGACTGTAACACCCGTTTGCAGCCAATGGTAAAGTCAGGTAACAGTTTTGCTCGTAGCTCGGGATCTTTCACCCCTAAACGAATATTCAATTTAGCTAAGCGTTCAATCTGACTGACCAGTTTTGGATGATGCATACTAGAATTTAACGATTCGAACACCCCATAAACACCATAACGGGTTAAACGTTGTGTGACTGGAAGCACTTTAAACAGTGCCTGAGCAAGTTTTGGCAGGCTTTGATCCATTTTTGGCAATACCCATTGTGGGGTACGCTGTAACAAAGTAAGTTTCGCAACTTGAGCTTGAATCTCAGGTACAAATTGAATTGCAGACGCGCCTGCACCGACAACGGCAACTTTTTTTCCGTTTAAGTCAACATCATGATTCCATTCTGCCGAGTGGAACTGAGCCCCTTTAAATGTCTCTAAACCTTTAATTTTAGGCAATACAGGTTGATGCATTGGCCCACCCGCCATAATCGCAAAACGGGCGTGGATGAGACCTTGATTGGTTTTCACCACCCAATGCTTGGCCTGATCATCCCAAGCACTTTCCAGCATTTCATAGCCAAAGCGCACATAGTTTTTCACATCGAATTGCTGTGCAACATTTTGTATATAGGTCTTAATTTCTTGCTGCTGAGCAAAGACCCGACTCCATTGTGGATTCGGTGCAAAAGAATAGGAATATAACGCTGACGGTACATCACAAGCACACCCCGGATAGGTGTTGGCACGCCAAACACCGCCAATTTCATCAGCTTTTTCCAAGACCACAAAATCTGTAAAACCCGCTTGCTGTAATTTAATGGCTGCACCAATCCCTGCAAAGCCAGCCCCGATAATCACCACATGAAATTTTTCGATCTTCGCCATGAGTTTTAATCCTTATTTTGTCTGTGCCAATTGGCTTAAACGTTGGCTATATGCTTTGCGATCATTCTGATCCAAGCCTTTTAAAATATGGTCATCCCCGATCAGTTTTCGGAATCCGGTATTTAACCAATGCGGCACCAACCCATAGGCTTTCGGGGTGTGGGTTAAATAATTCGGCACCGCAATTTCAGCTAGATTATGTGCGATGGCTTGAATAATCGCATTCGCCACATCTTGTGGTTCTACCGTCGGAATCGGCAAACTGTCACCCGTACCAGAGGACAATTCAGTCAAAACTTTAGATGGTAACACTGCCGATAAGCCAATCGGCGTGTCTCTAAGCTCTTGTTGCATCGATGCGGTTAAACCCACCACAGCAAATTTGGTCGCGCAATAAATACTAGCACCCGGAATCGGATATTTACCTGCTAGCGAAGCGACATTGACGATATGACCCATTTGTCGCTCCAGCATTTTGGGCAATACCGCTTTCATGCCATGAATCACTCCACGCAAGTTGATATCAATTTGCGCATCGGTGATGGCTTGGCTTTCCTCGACCATCGCCCCCATTGGCATAATGCCAGCGTTGTTGACCAAAATATCTATGGGACCCAATTGCTTTTCAATCTGCACAATGAGGTCATGAAAAGAGTTCTGTGAACGCACATCTAAATAGCCGCCAAATCCTTGCACTTTAGTGGCGGCTTGTTGTGCCAACTCCAGATCAATATCGCCAATCGCTACTTTGGCACCGAGTTTTCTAAAGGCAACGGCGGTGGCTAAACCAATCCCTCGCCCACCACCTGTGATCAACACCACTTTATTTGAAAAACTGTATTTTTTTCCCATGTCCAGTTCCTTTCATTAGTCAAAAAACCACCAACTCGGAACATAATGTCATTTACGGAATGATGTGTCAATTTTAGTTAATTTTGTTTTATCGTATTTCCGATAAAGTTCTGATAAAATTTTTAGCATGAATGATCAAACAACTCTCTCGCGTGCTGAACGCCAACGTATTCAATTACAAGCAGAAATTATTGAAGCTGCTTTTTTGGAATTTTCTGAACGCGGTTATCATCAAACTGCGATCTCTGACATTGCCAAAAGACTGGGTATTGGTCACGGCACTTTCTATCGTCATTTTGAGAATAAAAGAGACATTCTGGATAAAGTCATTGTCGATACCATGTTCAAAATAACCGCCTTATTGGCCGATGAAAATGCACCAGATGCGGTATCCACACTGGAGGCTTATCGCATCCAATGCGAACGGATTTCCAGTAAATTTCAGGAATTTGCCAAGGACAATCCACGTGCGGTACGTTTGATTTTGCTTGAAGCGACCTCGATTGATAAAGAAATGACCGCCCAAGTGCATAACCTGCTGCATCTCGGTGGCCTCCTCACCGCAGACTATTTAAAAAATGGGGTAAAATGTGGTTATTTAAAAGCGGATCTGGATACTGAGATGACCGGACATGCCATAGTCGGCATGATTATCGCCGGTGCATTTAAGTTCTTATCTGCACCTGAAGATGCCAATCTGTTAAAAAAATATAGCGATGCTGCAATTCAAATGATGATGGCGGGCATCGCTTAAAACTCAACTTTGGCTTGTGATTTATGCTGGCTTAAATGCTGGCATTTGATTTAAATAAGCCAGTGCCTGTTCTGTTGACCCTTCATGTAATGGACTATGTTTGGGATTAAAATAGCGTAAGCAAGCAGCCAAGACATCACCCACACGCGGCACGCGATCCTGTCGGGCAGCACGCAAATAATCTTTAAAACGAAAACGCTGCGGTAATTGTAGATCTTTGGCAACCAAGGTTTCCACAGCCACATAGGCCAATACAATAAATAAAGGAAAGGTAACAGCAGCCGTCACTGTTCGCAGCAGCATATTATTACTGAGATGCCGAAACATGGCATCGGCGACTTCACGATGCTCTACCTCTTCGGCACCATGCCATTGCAACAAGCGTAGCATTTCCTCATCGACAGGCGCTTGTTGTAAACCTTGTGCATTGAGTACCCAATGCCCTAATACCCCCGTGAGATGTTCCGCAGCGGCAACCATGGCAAGGCGGGTCTGTAACCATCTCAATTTCAAAGCAGAGTGACGCAGCTCATAACCGAATGGTTTCTGCCCAAGCATGTCATGAAAGATCCAGTTCATCAGTTGACTATATTGACTCAAATCAATCCCCAAGGCCTCAATATGTCGCGTGCCCAAGATATGTCCATGACTGTGCGCCCCTTCCTGTTTAATAAAAGCGATGACTGCTGCTTTTAACTGTTCATCCTGGATTAGTGGCAGTGCATCTCTGAAGGTCTGACAGAACCAGCGTTCAGGTGCGGGGGTAATCGGATTAATAACATTGAGGATCTGCGATGCCAACGGATCGTCATAAATCCAGTGGCTCGGTGTTCCTGTAAAATCAAATACGGGCCGTCGAGGAATAATGCGATGGTGCTGCTTGATTAAACCCTTCATAAAAACTCCTTGTGTAAACAAGACTTCGAGCATTATTCCTGCGTCAAAATGTTAAAGCCCATACGCGGTCCAAATGCCACTAATGTTCGAATCAGCCCTTTAATCGCCTTTGGTCTCTGACCACTACTGATACGGCGGAATTGAGCTGCATGCCAAGCCAATTGCAGATAAGCATCGATAGGCTTATAGCCAACAGCTGGGATTTTTGCAGCTTCGGTGACAGATTTTCCTGCCAAAAGCTGTTTGGCTAAATCAGGCTGTAAGGCAAAAGGACGAGCCAAACCGACGACATCCACCGTGCCATCACGCACCAGACGATTCATCACCTCTACATCGCGTAGCCCACCTGTCAACATCAGTGGCAATTGACTCTGTTGGCGCAATGCGGTGGCATAATCCAGAAAATAAGCATCGCGCTGTACCTGACGATCAGGGGCATAGCCCAGTTGCGCTGGGGATTCGTAATTGCCCCCAGACACTTCCAATAAATCTATGCCCTCAGCGGCTAATGCCAAAGCAATATGCAGTGACTCCTCCTGACTCAGCCCGCCTTTTTGGAAATCGGCAGAGTTCAATTTGACACTGAGGATTTTATTTTTGCCAATGGCCTGACGCACAGCTCGAACCGTTTCAATCAAGATTCGACGACGATTTTCTGGATTTCCCCCCCATTGATCGGTACGGGTATTGGCCAAAGGCGATAAAAATTGGGATAGCAAATAGCCATGTGCCGCATGGACTTGTACCCCGTCAAAGCCAGCCTGCACCGCCAATGCCGCTGTGCTGGCAAAACGCTGGATTTGTTCTAGGATTTCTGTTTCAGACATGGCTCGCGGGACACGAATAAGATTCATTGCAGGTAAATCTAGCCCCACAGCTGAGGGTGCAATCGGCTTTTTAAATAAAGGCAATACAGCAACCCGACCTGGATGATTAATTTGCATAATAATCTTGCTGCCATTGGCCTGTGCTGCTTGGGCGCAAAGTTTATGCGCTTGTAAGAATTGTTCATCTTCCAACACCACATTTCTCGGCTCAACAAAGGCACGATGATCAACCATGACATTCCCAGTGATTAATAAACCAGTACCCCCTCTGGCCCATGCCGCATAGAGCTGCTGTAGGTCTGTGGTGGGCGAGCCATGTCGATCAGCCAATTGTTCACTCATGGCAGACTTTGCAATTCGGTTCGGGATAGTGATGCCACATGCCAAAGCTAATGGTTGTTGTAAGGGTGAATTGCTAATATTTGATTGTGTCATTTTTACTGTTCCTCAAACTCTGATCGATATAGATCGATGTCATCTGTTTTATTCATTTTTCTAAATAAATCTTTAATTCAATCTAGGATTTATCTTCTATAAAACCCGTGGATTAAATTGACGCAATAAAAACAACAGGGTACGTAATCGAGGAATCTGAATCGGTGGAATCAGGCCACCCGATAAATCGACCCGATGTAGGCGTGCATCCACCACTTTACCTAAGCCCATTTCATGCAAAGGATCATTCACTGTTCCAGTAAAACGTAATTTCATATCTACACGACGCACTTCAACAACATGCTCTTTCGGGGTGAATCGAACTTCCCGAGGTAAACCTAACCCCAAACCACCTGTGATATTACGATGCGGCAAACCTAAAATAGGTGGTGCATCCTGTATCACCTCACCTAGTTTGGCGTCCATTTCAATCAGCACCGTCCCACGACGTGATGCTTGGCTGATAATCCGTGAACCATCATTGTCCCAACTGATTTCCCCGATTTTTTTGGGATAACCCAGCAACTCACGGCCGATAATCATGGCGCGATCATCATCCAGAATCATCCACGGACAAAAGATGCCTGTTTTATTGCCGACCTGAATATGCACAAATAGTCCCGCTTCGTGATAAGCGCCGGTATACAAATTTTCAGGGAAATAAGCACAAAACAAATCCGCTCTGGCTGGTTTCGCCAGCTTCATTCCAGCAGGCAGCCAACGCGCCATTGCCTTCTCATTGACTTCAACCACTGCGGTTAAATATTGGGCATTGTGATAGAGCTTATTGCCCAAGTTGGCGAGACCTATTGGTATCCGTAAATCTTGAATCAACTGTCTCATGCTTTTAATCTCGAAAACACTTGCTTTAAAATCGGCAATAAAATAATGCGTGGGGTATAACGTCCCCCCAGCGTTTGTGCCTGTGCGACCAGACCAGGAATCACAATTCGACGATTGCAGGCCATACCTTGAATGGCTTCTTTGGCAACCCGTTCGGCGGTCACCCAAACCAGACTGCCCCCGATTCCATCAATCTTGCTGATCCCTGCCACTGCATTAAAGCCGGTAATGGTGGGACCAGGTGCCAATAAGGTACAGCTCACCCCTGTACCGCTCAGTTCACTATGCAGTGATTCGGCAAAAGAGTTGGCAAAGGCTTTACTTGCCGCATAAGTGGCATTGGCTGGTGTGGGTTGATGACCCGAAGTAGAGCCAACAATCAGAATGGCGCCCCGTCGTTTCTGAATCATGTTGGGTAATACCGTTAAGGTCAGATCCTGCACCGCCACCACATTTAGCTCGGTCTGTTCACGTTCACGATCAGCATCTAAGTCCTGCAATCGGCCAAAGGTGGCAAAGCCTGCGTTATTACATAAAATCGCCACATCAAGCTGTTCCAACTCGTGACGGAACTGAGTTCTTGCCTCGCGATCCGCGAGATCACAGGGACGTAGCAGTACTTCAACTTGATATTTTTGACGTAACTGCAGTGCCAAAGCCTCAAGCTTATCGACTCGTCGCGCAACTAAAACAAGTGAATAGCCACGTGCTGCAAATTGTTTTGCCAGTTCTTCGCCAATACCAGACGATGCGCCAGTAATCACAACGGGGGAATCTTTAATAGGAAGAGGTAAACTCATTACCAATACTCAGATCAACAGAATAACCCTAGTATCAAAGAGCTAAAACTTGAGCGTGAGCGGTAATTCAGCCATACTGCTAATCATTTTCGGCCAGCATAAAATAAAAAAATGAAAGACCCCTATGGCTTGTCCAAAGCCAGTATCCCGATTTCATATGCACATTTATTATTAGAAATCATGGTTGAAAAAGGTTTTTCTGCTTCCGAAATTCTATACCAAAGCAAAATACCGTCAGCACTTCTGCATCAAGTCGATGCCCGTATTACTCCAATCCAATGGTCAAAATTGGCATGGGTCAGTTTAGGGCTGGCGCAAGACTGTGGTCTGGGATATGAATATGGGCTGAAACTTCGTTTAACTGCGCATGGTCCAATGGGTTATGCCCTAATGAGCAGCCCCTCGCTCAGACATGCTATTGCCTTGGCCAGTCAATTTTTTAATATGCGGCTCAAAGATTATCGCATTGATTGTTACCAAGAAAATCTCGTTTCAATTATTGAAATTCAACAAACCCATCCCGTGGTCAGTCAGCAGCTTGCACAAGCAGAAATGCTGAGACGCTTCTTTTATGAATGCCTAATGATTGGCGTGGTTCACACAGCACAGGCCTTAGCCGAACATGATTTTTCGGATGTTGAACTGCATGTCGACTGGGCTGAACCGCCCTACCATCAAAACTTTCAGCCCCAACTTCCAAGCGTTCGCTTTAATCAAACTCACAACCAAATTCGATACCCTTCCGCCATCCTTAACCTCTGCACCAAAATGGCTGATCCGACTGCTTTTCAACAAGCCTTGGCCCAATGTGAAGCCGAACAAATCCGCTTTTCCGAAACCATTCAAGATATTGGACTCAAGGTCAAAACTGAGTTGCAGCTCGTTCCACAAAAAGGCTACCCGAGTTTAGATACGGTTGCCGAGCGCTTACATACATCAAGCAGAACCTTAAGACGAAAATTAGATGAAGCGGGTTATTCTTATCTAGGTTTATTAGATGAAGTCAGATATCAAGAGGCAAAACAGCTATTGCTTAATCCACACATGGAAGTACAGGATATTGCACTGTATTTAGGCTATCTACAACCTGCCAACTTTGCCCGTGCCTTTAAGAAATGGAGTGGGCTTACACCCAGTCAATTTCGTCAAACTCAAACTTAAGCTGCTCAGAATATATTTAAGTCAGGTCGGTCAATCTCGACCTGACGCCAACATAATTATTTTACAGCCGCTTGTATCAAGCCTTTTAACTGCTCAATTTCAGCCCCTGTCGCACCTTGCAAAGGCGATCTTGGCGAACCAACCGAGAAGCCCAATAAGTTGAGTCCCGATTTTACGGTTTTCGGTAAGCCACCTTTGACAATAAAGCTCAGCACAGGTAATTGCTGATAAAATATCGCCTGTGCTTTTGACAAATCACCTTGTTGAATCGCTTGATATAATTGCTTTGGCAAATCACCGAGTAAATTCGGCGCAGCAGTACACCAACCTGTTGCTCCTGCACAGAAGGCTTCTAGCGCCAATGGATTAGAACCATTATAAAATGGCAATTTTCCGTGGCTCAATGCATGAAACTTATGCATACGCTGAATATCACCGGTGCTGTCTTTGACCATGCAAATATTGTCGATCTCATTAAACATTTTCACGATCAACTCAGGTGACATATCAATCCCACTGGTGGCAGGATTGTTATAGACCATAATCGGCAATTTTACCGATGCAGCAATCTGCTGATAATAATCATAAATTTCTTGATCGGTGAGTTTCCAATAAGAAACAGGAATCACCATAATCACATCTGCACCCAATTCTTCTGCTTTTTTGGCTTTTTGAATCGCCATGGCAGTGGTCAGTTCAGAAATCCCAACAATCACAGGAACACGCTGATTCACCACTTCAATTGTGGTTTGCGCCACCTGTTGCCATTCTTGCCAAGTTAAATAGGCACTTTCCCCTGCACTGCCTAAAGGTGCAATCGCATCACATTGTGATTCAAGCAATGCATTTAGACTGATGCTCAAGGCCTCAAGGTCAAGCTGTTGGCTGTCTGCTTTGAATGGCGTGACGGGATACGCAATAATGCCTTCAATTTTCATGTGTTTTACTCCTCTATACACTCTTGATGGTTTTTCAGCGCTTTACGTGCGTAATAGGCAAAATTGACTTTGTTCCGCTTATCGGTAGACAGCCAGTCATGGGCTTCTTTTGCCAGTTCATGCGGAATCGGTTGAATCTGCCCTGCCGCCATGGCTAACAGTTGCAAACGTGCGGCACGCTCAATCAACAGCGCTAAATTACAGGCTTCTTCAATGCTCTTGCCTGCCACCAATTGACCATGATGAGACAGCAACACCGCCCGATTTTTTCCCAAAGCTTCGGAAATAAAAATGCCTTCTTCATTACCGACAGGTACCCCCGGCCATTCGCCCACAAAGGAACAGTCTTCATACAAGGCACAGGTATCCATTTGCGAGATGGCAAGTGGCACACGTAGCATCGACAAGGCGGCAATATGGGTTGGATGGGTATGGATAATGCAATTCACTTCAGGGTGTTGCTGATAAATCCAAGTATGGAAACGGTTGGCTGGGTTGGCCATGCTTTGCTGATCTAAAGGTTTGAGATCTTGATCCACGACCAATAAATTGGTGGCAGTAATTTCGTCAAAACCCAAACCAAAACGCTGCGTGATAAAGGTATTTTCTTGCTCAGCACGACAGGTAATTTGTCCTGCCAAGCCTGCATCATGACCATGATCAAATAAAATACGACAAGTCAAAGCCAACTTCTGTCGATCCGTGTAATTGACCTCTTGGATCAAATTCATATTCTGCTGCGCAGTTTGCATCAATTGCTGTTTGCTGAGTAATGCGGTTTGCATAAGACCACCTCGCTACGGTTGATTTATGGATGGGACAAATGCAGAATACGAAGTCAGTGGATGAGTTAAAATATCCAGTTTTTAAAACTTATATGGTCCAGATCAGCATGCAGCAGCCATGGAAGATTCGCCTTCACCTTGAAGACCGAGAGGAAAAAACCATCTTTCTCAAGTTGGCCAATCAGATTATTGAAGAGATTCTGTCTGGACGGCTCAGCTCAGGTTCGCGTCTGTCTGGCTCCCGCTCGCTTGCCGATGAATTAAAAATTAATCGTAAAACCGTACAGTCGGTTTATGAGGATTTAGAAGCACAAGGTTGGCTGATCTCAAAACCACGCCAAGGCACTTTTGTGGCAGAGAATCTGCCTGAGTTAAAACATAAAAAAATCGATGCTGTGGAAAAACCCAATCCTTCATCCAATACAAGCAGTCCAGTACCCATCAAAAATGATGGCATTCCAGATACCCGCCTAATCCCTTATGAGTTATTTTCCCGCGCCTACCGACATGCCCTGATTCAAGTGACCCGTTCTCAAATCATGGGTTATGGCGATCCACAAGGCAGTATTGAGTTACGTCAGGCATTGCTGCAAATGCTGTCGATGGAACGTTTTATTAAAACCAGTATCGACAATATCTGTGTGGTTCGCGGTAGCCAAATGGGGATTTTTTTAGCCGCTCGTGTCTTGGCTAAGCAATCCATGCAACGCAAGGTGGTTGTGGTGGAACACTGGTCTTATCCGCCTGCTGTCGAAACCTTTTTATCACATCACTATCACATCGTTCGGGTTCGGTTGGATCAACACGGTCTTGATATTCAACATCTTGAAGAAATATTAGAAAAGCATGCTGTAGCTGCAATTTATACCACCCCGCATCATCAATATCCCAGCACCGTGACCATGGCGATGGATCGACGCCTAAAGCTATTGGAACTGTCGAAAGCGTTTGATTTTTATATTATTGAAGATGACTATGATCATGAGTTCCACTATGACAGTCGACCAATTCCACCGCTGATCAGCCTACCGCATGCAGAAAAGGTCATCCATATTGGCTCACTGTCCAAGGTCTTTGCCCCAAGCCTAAGAATTGGTTATGTGGTCGCCAATCGAGACATCATCCACGCCATGAATCAGGATATTTTATTGATCGATAAACAAGGCAATATCATCACTGAATTGGCGATGGCAGAACTAATGCAACAGGGAGAAATCAAACGCCATATCCGTAAGATGCGTAAGATTTATCAACAACGGCGTGACTTTGCAGTGAATCAATTCCAAGCCGTATTTAAAGATCAGGTCGAAATTAATTCCCCTTTAGGTGGTATGACCTTATGGGTCAAATTTAAATTTCCCTATCGTGCTGAATATGCCGAGCTACTGAATCAATTGCATATTGATGCCGAAGCGCATTTTGCGGAGCAAAGTCAGCAATCAAAAAATCATTTTCATATCCGTTTTGGTTATGCTGCTATTAATGAAACGGAAATTTCAAACATCATCCGCTTGCTCTATGAGGCATTTCAACTCAATGATTGAATGCGCATGATTTTATAATCCTAAGCGCAGCTCCTGACTCCATGTCGATTTAGGTTGTTGGTACAAATGCCAACAGGTCTGTTGCAGCGATTGCATCAATTCATGATTTTGCCCATGCGGTACCACACAATACACCACATGAATGCCCTTGGGGTGGAACTCTCTGGCTATGGACTGTGCTAAGGCTCGAATACTGGCAGATAGACTTTGACTGAATAAATCCTGCTCCGATTCGACGGGCTGCTGACTCCCTAGAAAAATCAAGGTTCCTTGCTGCCTAGATTGCATCTGCCGAATCACGGCTTGGGCAATACTCACTCCCGTTAAGCCTGTATTTTGCCAATAGGACTCAAGCTGTTCAGCGGACAATGTATGACTATTTTCAGGCAGCACAAAGTCAGGCTGAAAAATGCATAAATCGACAAAATGCCCTGCTTTCTGAATCTGCTGGATAACACTTTTTAGCGAAGCAGCATCAAGCAAATTTAGGCGAACAGCGATCAGCCCTTCCATTTGAGCTTCAATCTTTGGCTGGGTTTGTATCGGATCATGCTGCAGTTGATAAACAGGCATAGCATCGTACTGAACTTGCCCAACAAAAAGTTGACTCAGTTGCTGGACATTATTGCCCACAATCACAATACAGCCCTTCGTTTTTTGTTTGGATTTAAACCATTGTGGCAGTAGCTTACTCATCTTAGAATTTCTCCTGATAAGGACGTAAATCCAGTTCATGCGTCCATAAATCAGCATTTTGCTGATAGAGCATCCAGTAATTTTCGGCAATTGCCTCAATATTTAAACCACCCGTACCACGGGTTAACCGCGCCAGCCGCCCTAAGCCCCACAAGGCTTTATTGACACGATCACCATCGACCATGCCATCCACCACCACATGCGCCACATGGATATTTTGAGGGCGATATAGTGCTGCCAAATTTAAGGCATAGCTTCTCAACGCAGACTTGCCCATGGTAAATCCGGCAAAAAAAGGCTTCCCACGCAATGAGGCACTGGCACCCGTAAAAATCAAGGTGCCCTGCTGCTGTTTTTGAAAAATGGGCAAACTACGCTGCGCCACCAATACCGCAGATAAAAAGGTCGAACGCCACATTTGGCTAAAAAACTTTAAACTGCTCTGTAAAAAAATCGAAGGAATATTACCTCCCACATTATGAATCACCGCTGCCAATGCTTCTGGCTGATCATTTAAATGCTCAAACAAGGTCTGTACCTGTTGCTCATTTTCAGCATCCAGTGCATAGGCAATAGCCTGCCCACCTTGACCATTGATTGTTGCTGCCACCTTTTCAACTTTATTGAGCGTTCGCCCCACCACATAAACTTTGAATTGCTCATGGGCAAAACGACGACAGACTGCTGCACCAATGCCTTGTTCTGCCCCAACGCCAATCACGACAATAATACCTGTAGACTGGGTTGGATCTTGATTGGCCTGACTCATAATTGTTGTATCCAGTGCTGAATATGCGGATAGCTGTTAATTTTTGGTCCCCAAATTTTACTGGTGCGTATCACCTCTAACAGTTGAGAACCGACTGCAATATCGGCAATGGTTTTGGCTTCACCGACCAGCCATCCCGTTTGACCTAACACCAATTCAATACGTTCTAAGTGTCGTGTAAATTCTGCTTCGATATCAGCCTTTGCCATCCGTCCTGTACCTTGCATCTTCACCTGCATATTCAACGCAGCCTTGAGCAAAGGTTTCATCAGTACAATTTCATGCTTGGGACGACCCTCTGCACTAATGGCCACAGCATGATTCAAGGCATCGGCATCACTAACACGGAAATACACTTCATAGAAATATAACAACTCATCGGACCAGTCTTCCCACAATTCGACATAGGCTTTTTGTAGTGGATCTACAGGATATAAAAGTGGCAAATCTGGATACGCTTCATCCAGATAACGGGCAATGCGGGTACTGTCCTGAATGCGTTGTCCGTTAATGTCCAGCACAGGGACTTTGCCCACTTTACTCAGCATTGGGACTTTGGCCCCCAATACGCCGTTATAATTCACGGTTTCAAATGGAATGCCTTTAAACTGCAACATCCGTGCGACTTTTTTGCAGAATGGCGAAATTTCCCATTGATGTAAAACCACTGTACTCATTGTTATCTATCCATTTTTTATTGAATTCATCTCGATGATAAGTGAGCAGCTTGGCGCTCACTCAACTTATCTTACAGATATTTGTCCCTTTGGCGATGCATCTGTGCCGATGATTTTCTCTACAATTTATTAATGCACGAAAGTCGACTGCTCAGGAGACAAACCAATTTTGATTTTGGTTTTTGCCACGATGTCAGACTCATCGGTATCATTTGGATGGAAGTCACGACGATAATAAGAAAAAAATTGTGGCACCAGTTTTCGGTAGGCCTGCACGGTAAAACCTGCAAATTTAGCCCACGATTTTAGATTCAGTAATTGCTTATCTCTGGACATCAATACCACTTGGTAGACATTCGAGAAAGTGGTGATGAGGACCAAACTCAGGCTAAAAATCGCAACCCGTGGGATATAGGCATCAAGCCCTTTGCCATAGAGATATTCATACATATCATAGGCAACCGCTTTGTGTTCGGTTTCTTCGACACTATGCCACAGCCATAGATTACGAATGGTAGTATCGGTCATTAATTCATTGACGTTTTTCATCATCTCCACCACCAATACTGCGGTGTAATGTTCCAATCCCACTGTGACCAATAAATTCCACTTTTTCGGAAAAGTACGTTCAATGGCTTTGAGGATGATACCCGTCACTTTTTCCAATGATTCAGGATCTAGCCCATATTGTTGTGCACTGACATGAAAGGCATGGTGTTCTTTGGAATGCATGGCTTCCTGACCAATGAATGCGCCAATATCACGATCCAGTTGCGGGTTGCTTTTGACTTGGTCTCGTAAAGCCCTGACTGAACGGACAAAGTAAGACTCTCCTTCTGGAAATAGAGTGGACAGTCCCGTGAAATAATGGGTAAAGGTTGGTTCATCATTACACCAGTATTTGGGCATATCCTGAAATTCATAATCCATACGGCGGACTGGAAATGATGCAGGTATCTTTTGCTTTGATTTTTCTTTTAACGCTGACGCAGACATAACTCACCTCAAGAATAGATCTCAAAATATTAAGTTCCAAAAAAGAACTTAATTGAAAAATATAGCTGCTATGATAAGTTGTCAATAAAGCGGATATCTTAATCGTTCAAGTTGTCCTAAAATGACAGCCTGCTTCCTGTAAAGACATATAGATGGTATTGCGATGAAATGGCATGAACTCGGTGAAATGAATTGTCCAATTGCACGGACTTTGTCGATTTTTGGCGACCGCTGGACCCTGCTGATTATTCGTAATGCTTTTATGAAAACCCGTCGTTTTGATGATTTTCAAAAACAGTTGGGCATCACCCGTCATTTGCTGACCGAACGTATTAACCGCTTGGTAGAACACAAAATTTTTGAGAAAGTGCTATATCATGAAGCGCCGAAGCGTTATGAGTATAAGCTGACGGAAAAAGGTTTAGCGCTATACCCGATTATTGTCACCATGAGTACATGGGGCAATATTTGGCAGAATGAAAATAAGCAATTTCCTGAATTGCGTTATCTGCATAAAAGCTGTGGGCATGTGACCAGCCCAAGCCTAACTTGTGATTGTTGCAAGCAGCCTCTTGATGCTAGGCAGATGTCACCTGTTTATGTTGCGGGTGAGGATGGGGAATAACATATTCCCTCCTCGCCTTATATTAAAACTCAGCTCTAAAAAGCTCTCAGTTCAATCAAATATATAATTTCTTCAAAACCCTTTATTAGAGATTTCCTTAAACGGGCTAACTTAAAAAGTCCAAATCGAGTCCCTTTATTTCAATATCCCTTCTTGCTTTCTAAGCACAGCAACCATATGAACAATCCTTTCAAACAATGACTTCTACGTTACGAAGTAACATAAACAAAGCTCAGCTATAAAATTTAATTTATAAAATCAAAAAGATATAAAATATTTTTAAAAATAAGTTTTCAATCTAGTCTCAATTTAGTATACATATGTATATACAAGTAAACACATCTCAATCTTTCATTATCATTCTTTTCTGAATTTTTATGGAAAAAGTGTATGTGCTGTAGACCAACAATGCCGAGATCAAAGTAGGTATATAAAGAAACTGTGTTTTATACACCAGCGTAGGAAATAAAACCTTCCTATAGTGAAGAGCGAGGGAAATGCTTTTCTTGAGTAACATCAAAAAGAAATGCATCTGTTTTCAAACATGAAAGCAACGTATCAGGACGAAACGATGACCATTCAATTAGGCGACAAAATTGATATAGAGACCTTTATTCAAATTGCACGCTTTAAATCTCAACTTGAATTCTCAGAACACTATGTTGCTCGGGTAAAAAAATCACGGGCCGTTCTTGAAGATATGATGTCAAGTGATGAACCGATGTACGGGATTACCACAGGCTTTGGTGCCCTATGTTCAGAAAAAATCTCGCAACAACAAACCGCAGAATTACAAGAAAATTTAATTTTATCTCATGCCGTTTCTGTTGGTGAACCACTAAACGAAGAACAAGCACGCGCCTGTATGCTGATGATTCTACAAAACCTAGGTCAAGGTTATAGCGGTGTACGTTTTGAAGTACTCGAGAGAATCCGTCAATTTTTAAACCTAAATTTAGTTCCGTGGATGCCACGAGAAGGCTCGGTTGGTTACTTGGCACCAGAAGCTCATTTAGCACTGACGCTCACTGGACGTGGTCAGCTTTACTACCAAGGAGAATTACGTGTAACCCGAGACGTCTTTGCTACGGAAAATATCCCTCCACTACAGTTGCAAGCAAAAGAAGGCTTAGCCTTAATCTCAGGTACCACCTCGACTACCGCCCTTGCCAGTTTAGCTTTATATGATCTGCAAAATGCGGCCAAGTCCGCGGATATTATCGCAGCTCTCAGTCTCGAATCACTCGATGGAATCCTTATTGCCTTTGATGAACGCGTGATGAAGGTTCGCCCTCATCCTGAGCAGGCACAAACGGCATCGAATATTCGACGGTTACTAAAAGATTCGGAACTGGCCCTACTTAAACATCCAACCAAATTACAAGATGCACTCTCACTCAGATGTATCCCACAACTGCATGGTGCTGCAAAGAAAGTTCTGAATGATGCACTGATCACGATTGAAATTGAAATGAACTCATGTTGCGATAATCCTATCGTTTGGCATGATCAAAATCAGCAAGAAATCATTTCAGCTTGTAATCCAGACTCATCTTATGTGGGTTTAGCGATGGATACAGCAGCAATTGCGGCCACAAATTTAGCCAAAATGTCTGAACGCAGGAATAATCGTTTGATTGACGGCAGCTTATCTGGGTTTTCTTATTTTCTGATCCGACAGCCTGGATTGAACTCAGGACTCATGATTCCACAATATACACAAGCTGCGCTTTTGAATGACATGCGCATCTTATCCCACCCTGCAACCATTGATAACACCCCGACTTGTGGCAATCAAGAAGACTATGTGGCAATGGGCTATAATGCCTCAAAAAAGGCAATATCCATTGCCGACAAACTAGAATACATTCTGGCCATTGAGCTGTTATCTGGATATTACGCACATCAATTTCTAGCAAAAGATAAGAAACGAAGTCCTGCGATGCAGACAATTATCTATGCATTAGAGCAACGTATCAAAATCTCAGACCAAGATACTTATCTCTATAGCTTTATCAATGAAATCAAAGGAATGATTCACGATGGTACGCTTTTAAACATCATTGAAGATAAAATTGAAAAGTTAGATTAAATCATCATTACTTTTAAATTCGATAAATTTAAAAGTATTTTTTACTCTATTTTCAATCTTAGTTTTAAGATCAAAACTCATTTCATCAATATCCAGTTATTCAATTAACAGGGATAAAATTTCACTCGCCCATATTCTTTTAATCTCATTAAAAAACATGGGGTTAAAATAAAAACTTTAGTTGTATATACATGCTAAAGCATGTAATGTTTATTCCGAACAAAAAACAAACGCCACATGGATGTACACGTGGCAGGTCATGAGCTTATTCCCACCGAATACATAAGGATGAGTATATGGAAGGTGTTTCGAAACAGGTAAAAACCGTACGCTGGGGTGTCTTTGTTCCCTTATTTTTATTAATGTCTTCAGCTGTTGTTTTAGGCATTTCACATAGCGAATCATTAATTAATCTGACCAAAGATTTCTTTAACTGGTCTCTGCAAAACTTTGGTTGGTTATATCAATGGGTCTCCATGATTTCGCTCATCTTGGTCGGAATTTTATTGGTATCTCGCTATGGACATATCCGTATCGGGGGAAAAGATGCCAAAGCAAGCACCAGTTTTGGTCGATGGTTTGCCATGGCGCTCAGCAGTGGTGTTGCAACAGGTTTAATTACCTATGGGGTGAATGAACCGATTATCTATTTTGGTAATGTCTACGGAGAGCTGAACCAAGTTGGAGTAGAGCCATTGACACACAGTGCTGCAATTTGGAGTCTGGGCCGTGTCTTTTACAATTGGGGCTTTATCCCCTACTCCATGTATACCCTCTCTGGTTTAATTGCTGCTTATATGTATTACAACAAGAAAAAAGGCTTGTCTGTTGCAGCAACTTTGGAACCTTTACTTGGGAAATACGCACAGAATCGAATTATTGCAGATATTATTGATGTCCTTGCAACCATGGCAATCGTTCTAAGCTTAGCATCGGGCCTAGGTACTGGTTTGACTGTCGTGGTCACAGGTCTAAAAGTCGCTTATGGTTATCACGCCACTACGATTTTATGGGTACTATTAGGTGCATTAACCACCTTCTTATTCACCTTCTCATCTTATTTAGGTTTAGACAAAGGCTTTAAAATTCTAGCGAGTATTAAATCGAAAGTTTTATATTTCTTGCTGATTTTATTATTCCTTACTGGCCCAACCTTTTACATCCTGAGATCATCTACTGCGGGTATGGCAATTTGGCTGGATAATTTCTTCCTTTGGGGTCTAGATCCAATTGATATTGGTGGTCCAGCCTTAACCCAATGGTGGACGCTGTTTGACTGGGCGGTTTGGGTGGCTTATGCACCATTGATGGGAATGTTCTTGGCGCTGATCGCATACGGTCGTACCTTAAAAGAGTTCATTATCGTGAACTGGATTATGCCTTCTTGCTTTGCCCTCGTCTGGTTTTCAGTTTGGGGAGGCACATCGCTTTATTTACAGCAAAGCGGTGTATTGGATTTAGTCCAAATCATTAAGGATAACGGTGCAGTGTCTGGCCTATGGGCGTTCTTACAGCATCTTCCATTTAAATTAGGTATCGTCATCGTACCGCTGATTCTGGTTTTAACCCTGTTTTCTTCCGCCGTTGCTGCAAACAGTATCACGACCACAATCGCAGGTATGTGTAGCAAAAATGTCCCGATTGGTGAAGAAGCCCCTTCCTATCAACGTATTATCTGGGGTGTTCTCATTGGTTCAATTGCCATCATCATGAGTGCCTTTGGTGGCGGTGGCCAAGGCATTGATGGGATTAAATATTTAGCCGTTTGTGGCGGCTTCTGTGTCCTGTTTATCTTTATGCTGCAGCTACTCTCAATTATTAAAACCTTTTTCTACGACAAACCTGTCGAATAGGTGTTATTTCCTCCCGATTAAACAGGATTTGATCGGGACAACTCTCTTTATATTCAAGAACTAATTTAAAACACTCGATTTCTCGAGGGAATAAGTCTTGCCGTTGGAAGGCAGATCAAACTAGTTTAAGGACGAAATATGCAAAATTTTTTAAATAACTCATCCTTGATGCGATGGACTGTATCGACTCAAACATTTCAATCACAGACCATTTCAGCCATTATTTTGTTCAGTGCCAGCATGCTTTTCAGTGCTGCAAGTTCTGCAGATGAAACAATGAATACCATGCAAGCCTCCCAAAATCGTGTAGACCTTGGTGGAGCTGTCCGTATGCGCTTGGATTACGATCCCGACCGAGATATCCGTAAGTTAAGTTTTGATACGGCGATCGTGAATCTCGATTTTTATTATGACCAACTATCAGGTCACATCGAGCATCGTGTTTTGGGTGGTGCGTATCCTTATGATTATACAGATCATATTGGTGATGTTAACTTCACTAAAAAAGCCTATCTTGAGTATGCAGTAAATCCCCAGCAATCAATTCAAGTCGGTTTAAATCAAGTTCCGATTGGTTTTCAGCTCTATTACACCAGTACAGTCATTGAGTCGATGGCTTATATCGCAGGAATTGAAGACTTATATCGCTTAGGTGCAAAATATAATTATAAAAAAGACAATCATGAAATTTATGCGGCTTACTACGCCGCCAACCCGTGGAAAGGCAAAGGGACAAGCCAAGGAGCATATTATTCTAATCAGCTTATTCCTGCCGATGAAAATCTCGAGAATGGCACGCACTATAAAGAGCAAGATGCCGTTGCTTTACAATACAACTATACTCAAAATAATGACAGTTGGTCAGCAAACTATGGGATCTCTGCATACTATGCTCAGTTAAAGTCAAAACTAAAAGAGGATAAAGAAGGTCATCGTGGCGTCTACGCACTGCATTATGGGCTAAATAAAGATCGTCTAGGGCTTAAATTTATCAGTATATTCAATCAGATTGATACTCCCTATGATCAGACGACTTTCGGCTCTTATGATGGAACTTTTAATATCGCCAATAAAGGCATGCTCTACAGCTTAGATCTCAACTATAAGATTCCAGAATTTAATGTAAGGGATATTAATGATTTCAATGTGTATCTGCATTACAGCCGATACGATAAAGCAAAAAATGCATTTTTAGACTCAGAGCAGTTCGTACTAGGTTCCGCATTTACCTACAAGAAGAATGTTTATATTGCTGCTGAATGGTTATTTGGAAAAAATAATCCTTATATCGGTGGTAGTAGTTATGGACAAAGTCTTGCTGCAGGTGGAAGTAATCAATGGGAAAATCAAGTCAACGTTAATATTGGCTATTATTTTTAAGCTCTAGCTAGTTGAAATAAATAATATTTTAAATACTTAAATTTCGGCATAAAAAAGCCCTGAAACTTTCATTTCAGGGCTTTTCGAATTTTGGTGGAGATGGCGTCAATTGAACCAGATCAATAACATTATGTTTTATCTATATTTTATTTTCATACAACTTTAATTTACCCAATCTTGACCCTGTGGCCTTCTGAATATTCTTTGCATGGGGCAAGTCGAGGGTACCTCAATTATACTCTTATCTTCTCTCATCTATATAGAGCTACTCAATAATATCCAAGCCCCCCACTCAAAGTTGGTATTGCCATATACTTTGTCGTGCTGACAAAGCGTGAATGCTGTTAAGACCTATGGGTATAAAGATGAATAGCCAAATTCATCTAGCTCATTCAAGTTGATGCAAGGCCAACCATAAGGCATAAAAGCCCTCCTTTCTTCTGCCAATAGACACAGATTAGCAGCTGATAATAGATGTTGTTCAATGCTCTTTTATCCGACGGCAAATTTCTCTATTGCCTAGGCAGATTAATCTGCCTGTTTGTCGGTCAAAATAGACTGTACTCTGCCCATAAATTTAGTTCAGGATCATTAAAAATGAGTATTCGTGCTACTGAGTCTTCTTGCAGTACAACAGACGAGTAACGTTAACACATCAAATAGTTCTCAACTTTAACTCTGCTTTCATCAAAACTTATCTACTATTCATCTTAATATCTATTCTAATATAAGAAATCGGTTCTTCATATTTGTACTAGAATAAAATAAATGTAATATATTAAACAAATAAGTTGAGTATATTACATGAAAATATCTTTACTCATATCCTCATTGCCAACGCAGAACACAACAACTCGTATGAGAGTCTGGCGATCTCTCAAAGCAAGCGGCGCAGCAATTCTAAGAGATGGCGTCTATTTGCTCCCTATTACTCATAGTGCAAAGTTTGAACCTATTGCTAATGATGTTATTTCAGAACAAGGAACTGCTTATATCTTTCATGCAGAGCAACCCTTAAATCTTGAGCTTGCTCCTTTTTTCAGTCGGAAAGAAGAATACGATGCGCTCTATAAACAACTGTCTGAATTAAGAGATCGGCAGACCAAAGATGAAAAGAAAGAGCTGCTCAAGCAAATCCGGAAATTAAGAAAAAGTATCGATGCGCTTGTAGAAATTGACTATTACCCCGATGAGACTCAAGCACAGGTTTTAAATGAGCTTTCCTTTTTAGAACTTTCAATTGCACGTCTTGGTGAAGTGAATGAGCCTCAAGCAATACAAGCTCACATTCAACTTCTAGATAAAGCTAGTTATCAAAATAGAATTTGGGCAACTCGTAAAAGACCTTGGATTGATCGCTTAGCCTCTGCATGGCTAATAAAGACATTTATTGATACCTCACCTACATTCATTTGGTTAGAAACACCAAGTGACTGCCCAAAAGAAGCATTTGGATTCGATTTTGATGGTGCAACTTTCAGTCATATCAATCATTGGGTGACCTTCGAAGTTCTTTTACATAGTTTTGATCTAGAAACACCCGCATTAAAGAAAATCGCTGAAATTGTTCATTACCTAGATGTAGGTGGAATTGAGCCTCCCGAAGCGATCGGTATTGAAAAAGTTATTCAAGGAATTCGAAGTCAGATAAGTGACGATGATCAATTATTTGCATTATCGAATCACATTTTCGATGGCTTATATGCCAACCTATCAAGAGAATAATTATGGAACAAGAACAAGCCGCTGCACCCGATGAGCCAGCACAGCCAGTTCATTTTTGGCAAGCCTTCTTATTTTGGCTTAAATTGGGATTTATTAGTTTTGGTGGACCAGCGGGGCAAATCGCTGTCATGCACCAAGAGCTTGTTGAACAAAAACGTTGGATTTCTGAAAAACGTTTCTTACATGCTCTCAACTACTGCATGTTATTACCCGGACCTGAAGCTCAACAATTAGCAACCTACATAGGTTGGTTAATGCATAGGACTATAGGTGGTATTGTTGCGGGTGTCTTATTCGTTTTACCCTCTTTATTTATCCTGATCGCGCTCTCATGGGTCTATGTAAAGTTTGGTGATGTTCCTATTATTGCTGGGCTCTTTTATGGAATTAAACCTGCTGTAGTTGCTATTGTCTTTCATGCAACTTACCGAATTGGCAGCCGATCATTAAAGAATAAATTTTTATGGGCAATTGCTGCACTTGCATTCGTTGCTATCTTTTTCTTTAACCTTCCGTTTCCCTTAATTGTTCTAAGCGCTGCAATCATTGGATACTTGGCAAGTAAAAAATATCCAAGCTTTTTTACGGGTGGAGGTTCACATCAGCAAGGTAAAAAAGATTATGGCCCAGCACTAATTGATGATGATACTCCAACCCCAGAACATGCCATATTTAGTTGGAAGCACTTTGGAAAAATTTTATTTATCGGTGCAATTTTATGGTTTACACCCATTATAGGTTTGACTCTTACCTTCGGATGGGATCATGCCTATACACAAATGGCTTGGTTCTTCACGAAGGCTGCACTGTTAACATTTGGTGGGGCTTATGCAGTATTACCTTACGTGTATCAAGGTGCTGTAAATTTTTATGGTTGGTTGAGTCCAACACAAATGATCGATGGTTTAGCACTAGGTGAAAGTACCCCTGGCCCACTGATTATGGTGGTTGCATTTGTCGGATTTCTAGGTGGCTTTAATCATGCATTATTAGGAAGTGATCATGTATTTTTAGCAGGCGCCTTAGGTGCTGTCATTGTTACTTGGTTTACGTTTCTATTCTCTTTCATTTTCATTCTAGCTGGTGCCCCAGTGATTGAATCAACTCATAATGAGTTGAAATTTACTGCACCATTAACAGCAATCACTGCAGCTGTAGTGGGGGTAATTTTAAATCTTGCACTTTTCTTCAGCTATCATGTTTTATGGCCAAATGGATTCAATCATCCTTTCAACTTTGAAGCTGCATTCATTGCAATTGGAGCATTTGTTGCCTTATTCCATTTTGAAGTCAAAGTCATGTATGTGATTTTTGCTTCTGCATTCTGTGGCTTGATTTTATATATAGGTGCATAAGCTCAGTGTTTTAGCGTTCAAAAGAAAAGGAAGCTTAGCTTCCTTTTCTTATACCATTAGTGGCAGTGACGATCCCCTGTCTTGCTGTTCGTATGGCAGCCTGAAGAATCAGTACCACCTGAATGAGCAAAAGCATTTGTTACCGAAATGCCCCATTAAACATACTAAAATTAGTTTCTTCATATTATTCAGCTATAAGTTTTATTAAATCTTCTTTACAGTCTAACAATATTTCATCTGACAAACTCGAATTATCAGGCATGCCCGAGACAATACGACTGCCCCAACCGACGTAGATAAGATATAAATCGCTTTTTTCCGCAGCTCAGCATTTTCATCAGTAGAATGTTTAGCAAGTTCAGCCATAATAAATTGCAGTAAATGTTCGATACCACTTTCAAACTCTTGTTTAACTTGCTTAGGTTGCCTTGCCGCATCACAGGATAAAGCAGCCAAAGTACAGCCCTGATCAGCATGATCTCGATGCTGCTTAGAAACATATAGTTGAATAAATTGTTTCAAGCTTAGCCCATCAACTTGTTTTAAAACTTGTTCAACACCATTTTTTACACTAATTTGAATTAGGTCTAGTTTAGAACTGAAATGCTTATAAAAACCGCCATGTGTGAAACCTGCACTGGACATCAATTCAGCAATTCCAATGCCATCATAACCTTTGCTTTTAAATAGCTCAGTCGCCTTAGTCACAATCTTCTCACGATTTTCTTTAACCTGAGTCTTGGTCACTTTCATTGGCAATGCTCAACATGGATAGCAATAATTCGATTATACATTGATTATGATTGACATCAAAAAAATACAGGTTTAGATTATGATCATAATCTAAATGGAAGCAATTATGAATAAACATTCTAAAGCACTGGTAACGGGCGCATCTTCAGGTATTGGTGCAGTCTATGCAGATCGTCTGGCAAAACGCGGGTATGATTTAATTCTAGTAGCAAGAGATCAAAGCCGATTGAAACAAATCGCGCAAAAAATCCAACAACAATATGGCGTCCAAGTTGAAGTGATGGCCGTCGATTTATCTAAAAATGAAGATGTAATATCAATTGAAAACCGACTCAAATCCGATCCTCAAATTAATCTACTGGTCAATAACGCAGGAATTAGCGTTAGTGGTCAGTTTTTAGAACAGGATTTAGAACAAATTGAGAAACTGATTTCTTTAAATATCTCAGCGTTAGTCCGCTTATCTCACGCAATTCTACAAAGATTAATCCCTCAAAACACGGGTGCTATTATTAATCTTGGATCAGTAGTTGGTCTTGCCCCAGAGTTTGGTCTGACTGTCTACGGGGCAAGTAAATCATTTGTTGAATTTTTTAGTCAAAGCCTGAGCTTAGAACTCAAAGAAACCAATGTTTATATTCAGGCTGTGCTCCCCTCTGCGACAAAAACCGCAATATGGGAACGTTCAGGTGCCGATATCAGTCAAATGCCTCCAATGATGGATGTGGATCAACTTGTTGATGCAGCGTTGATTGGCTTTGATAAACGAGAAACAATAACAATACCTGTTTTAAAAGATGAAAATTTGTGGAAAACTTATCAAAATTCACGTTTAAAACTTTTACCTAACTTTTCCTCAAGCGAAGTCGCACTTCGTTATCAATCCCAATAATTTTTCCAAAAAATTCAAGGATATAATTTATGAATGTAATCGATGCAATTCAACAACGCCGTGCCATTAAACGCTTTGATCCAGATTTCAAAATCTTGGATGAAGATAAAAAGAAATTATTAAGCAGTGTCATGGAAAATGCACCGAGTGCCTTTAACCTTCAGCACTGGCGACCCGTGCTGGTTGAGAATGTTGAATTAAGAAAGCAGATAAGAGCAATTGCCTGGGATCAGCCACAAGTTACAGAATCATCATTATTGATTGTTTTATGTGCAAAAGTCAGTACATGGGAAGTTGATGCGAAGCATGTATGGGATGGGGCTTCACCAGAAGTTCAAAATATTATGGTTGGCGCAATTGACCAATATTACCGTGACCGCCCGCAAACCCAACGTGACGAAGTTATGCGTAGTGCGGGTATCTTTGCTCAAACTTTGATGTTACTTGCTCAAGAACATGGTTTAGACAGTTGCCCTATGGATGGTTTTGACTTTGATGCGATGGCAAAGCTCATTAACTTACCTGAAGATCATGTAGTGTGTTTAATGATTGCTGTTGGTAAATCAGCATCGCAACCTTACCCGAGAGTTGGAAAATTGCCTTATGATAATCTTATTACGATTGATTCATTCTAGTCTGTTTTAATGATCTTTAGATTATCATTCTGTCTTCAGATTGATCAGATGGTGTTATCAATAAACTCAAATTCTAAAGGATTTGAGTTTATATCTTAATCAAGATATGGATACTAAAAGTCAAAATTTCCAATTCTGCCCCTTAAAAAGCAAAAATTAGGTCAGATCATATCGAATAAACAAGAAAATAAAATCTAAATAATTGAAATTAAATTATTTTTATTAGCTATAAACGTATGTGATTCAGCTTGATTTAAGTATTTGGTGGGATGACGACAGTTGAATCAACCCCATAACGACATGTTTTGTTTAAATTTTATTTTTATACAACTCAAATTTACTCAATCTTGTCCCATTAGCTTTGCGTACATTTTTCAACCAGATAAAAACTCTTACTGTAAAAGAGTTAGTGGAACTACTTGTATATCGTTAAATTATAAGAGTGAGTACAAAATCTTTATGAGCAATTGGATTACTCTATTGTGATTTGCTTGTAGCGTGAAATCAACGGCCTTGGTCTATTCTCTCCTGTTAAAGTTTGGCCTGTATAATAAACACTTGTATGATTATTCTACGGAGTATTTTTTAAATATCATTTTGTCAATTTTCAACATCACTTAAACATTTTTCTAGCAACACTGATAACATCTACTTTATTGATTAATTTGCTTTATAGAACCATCTAAGGCATAGGACGAAAAGAATACATTTTAATGGAAATCAAGCAAATAAAGTATTTTCTGGCTGTGGTTGAAGCCGGCAGCATAGGTAAAGCAGCTCAGAAACTTGATGTCGGTGCTTCCGCAATTAGCCAGCAAATGAGTAAGCTCGAACAGGAATTAAGTATTCGTCTATTACAGCGTAATGCCTTTGGGGTCACGCCTACTCCGGCTGGCCTTGCATTTCTAAAGCACTCTCAACTTATTTTGCGTCAAATAAACTTTGCTGTTGACGCTGCTCATTCAGCCCGACTTTCAGGCCATGTTAGTTTAGGTTTCCCACCGACTATTACTGCTTTGATTGGTATACCTTTGATGAAATTAATGTCTGAACGTTATCCAGACATTCGTCTGGAAATTGTGGAGACACTTTCAGGGAATCTAATTCAGTCGATTAATTCACGCCAACTTGATATCGCCATAATTTTTACCAACGAAGTTGATAAACAATGGTCAATACAACCTTTGGTACGTGAACAAATGTATTTAATGGCGCGTACAGAAGTATTCGAAAAATATGGTCTTTCTGAATGCATTAATAACAGCATTATCCAATCCCAACAAATTGGTAACATTCCGTTGGTGCTGCCACGTCAGCGTCACAGTTTAAGAAAATTCCTTGAGCACAAGATTGGACAGCTCAATGTCGTCTATGAAATTGATGGCTTACATTTGCTTATGGATAGCCTTATTCACCTTGACCTCGCAAGTATTCGTCCTGGAAGCGCCTGCTTACAAGAGTATAAGCACAAGATAAAATTACTAAAATTGATTGACCCAGAAGTTGAACGAATCAATTACTTGGTCAGCCTTGCTGAAGAAGAATTATCACCTGCTGCACTCGCCGCCAAAGCCGCAATTAAAGCTTGTGTCAAAGACTTGATCCAAAATCAAATTTGGCCATGTTCAGAGATTATTTTTTAAAGGGTCATTAATTTTATTAAATACCTCATTAATTTTGCCCTCTCACTCCTTTTCCCTTTTTAGGATTACATTTCTTTTCGAATGATAAGTAGATTTCTGTTTATCAGAATATTGACGTGTAGTTTGAACTGGAAACAAGGCAGCACATTTTCTACAAAGGATAGTTCAATATCTCATCTCTCACCCATTTCATATTAGGGTCTATGGGGTAGATCAATTTATATCCAAAAACTGAAAATTGTGAACGTTTCCATTTTATCAGGCCAAGGAGGTCTTTAATGGATGTCGCAAATAATCGCACAGCTACTTTTAAAAAAATATTAAATGTAACCAGTGGCAATTTTTTAGAACAATATGATTTTTTTCTTTTTGGCTTCTACGCTACTTATATTGCAGCAAAGTTTTTCCACTCTGAGAACGAATATGTCTCTTTAATGATGACATTTACCGTGTTTGCTGCGGGTTTTCTAATGCGACCACTTGGCGCTATTTTCTTAGGTGCCTATGTTGACAGAGTCGGGCGACGTAAAGGTTTGATTGTTACCTTAAGCCTTATGGCCATTGGCACCATTCTGATTACCTTTGTGCCAGGCTATGAAACTATTGGTATTATTGCACCGATATTAGTGGTAATTGGCCGCCTGTTACAGGGTTTCTCCGCGGGTGTGGAATCTGGCGGTGTATCGATTTATCTGGCTGAAATTGCAACTGATAAAAACCGTGGATTTATTACCAGCTGGCAGTCTGGCAGCCAACAAATTGCGGTTGTATTCGCAGCATTACTAGGTTATTGGCTAAATACCGTCTTAACTCACGCTCAGGTCGGCGAATGGGGCTGGCGTATTCCATTCCTGATTGGTTGCTTGATTATTCCTCTAATCTTTTTGTTCCGCCGTACTTTAGAGGAAACAGAGGACTTTAAAGCACAAAAGACTCATCCCTCTTCAAAAGAAATTTTCAGCACATTAGCAAGCAACTGGCGCATCGTACTTGCAGGTATGATGATGAGTGCGATGACCACAACCACGTTCTATTTCATTACGGTTTACACCACAGTGTACGCAAAGCGTACTTTAGAAATGTCGGTAACAGATAGCCTCTTAGCTACCGTATTTGTGGGATTATCAAATTTCTTTTGGTTACCTATGGGTGGCTTGCTTTCAGACAAAATTGGTCGTCGTCCAGTTCTCGTCGGCATTACTTCCCTTGCCATCTTGACCACTTATCCAGTTTTAAGCTGGTTGGTCAGTGACATCAGTTTCTCAAACCTACTGATTACGCTTGCTTACTTCTCGTTCTTCTTTGGTATGTACAACGGCACCATGGTCGCAACACTTGCCGAAGTAATGCCAAAACGTGTTCGTACCGTTGGCTTCTCTTTGGCATTCAGCCTTGCAGCCGCGATTTTTGGTGGCATGACCCCAATGGCCTGTACTTTCCTAGTCGAAAACACAGGTAACGCAAGTACCCCTGCGTTCTGGCTGATGCTCGCTGCGGTATGTAGCTTAGTCTCAAGCTTGTATTTATGCCGTGGTTCTCAACAGAAAAATACGGATCCAATTGCTGAACCAGCCAAGGTTAGCGCTTAAAACAACGACTTAACCTGAAATTTTAATGAACAGTACGGCAGCCCATAAATCTCCGTACTTTTCTTGTTTGTACTTAAAGTGAGGCACTATGAAAACGTCCCCTATCTTGATGACCATTTGTCTGGCTGGTGCAGGCTTAGGCTCAACGCTTGCTTACGCAGATACCCTCGAAGTGATTAGCTCAGGCGGTTTCTATTCATCTATGGAAAAACTCATTCCAATATTTGAAAAGCAGACAGGCCATACCGTACATCTTTCGTCTGGTTCATCCATGGGTGCGTCACCAACCGCAATTCCCAATCGACTCGATCGCGGTGAACGTTTTGATGTGGTGGTGTTGGCGGCTCCTGAACTCAATAAGCTCGCAGAAAAGGGGTATGTCGACCCAGATTCACAACGTGCTTTAGTCAATTCAAGCATTGGAATGGCTGTGCCTAAAGGCGCCCCAAAACCAGATATTAGCTCTGCGGCAAAATTCGAAAAAGTTTTACTCAATGCTAAGCATATCGGCTATTCAGCAAGTGCAAGCGGCACCCATCTTGAAAAAGATGTTTTTCCAAGCTTCCCACCTGTCGAGTACAAAGTGATTGCTGGTAAAGCAGAAAAAGTGGTCGGTGATCGCGTTGCCAAACGTATTGCCGAAGGACAGTTTGATATTGGGTTCCAGCAAATCAGTGAAATCAAACCGTTTACTGGCCAATATGGTCAAGTTGATTTAGTCGGCCCAATTCCTGCGCCTTATCAAAAAGTCACTGTGTTTGCGGCGGGCATTGGTAAAAACTCTGAACATGAAAAAGTCGCAAAAGAACTCATCAAATTTGTGAAATCGCCTAAAGCAACACAAATTATTGAAGAACAGGGTCTTGAGCAGGTTAAACAATAAAAGCGCTAAAAGGCAACATCTTGAGCTGATGTTGCCTTTACTCTGTTAGTGGTTTACACAACGTAATAGAACAAAATGTATAGCAATAAACCAGTGTAGAATAACCAATAAAGGACAATGTAGTATTTGCCGTGGAACTCAAACAACTCAAGTATTTTATTGCGGTGATCGAGTCAGGAAGCTTGGGTAAAGCTGCAAAAAATCTCGATATTGGAACTTCTGCATTAAGTCAGCAAATCTCAAAATTAGAAAGTGAGCTTTCTATTCGCCTGTTACAACGCACTGCTTTGGGTACGGTTCCCACCCCAGCGGGTTTAGCTTTTTTTCAACAGGTTCAACTTGCACTTAGGCACTTAGACCATGCCGTAGACTCTGCGCATTCTTCACGTTTAAGTGGTCATGTCACCGTCGGTTTTTCGCCAAGTGTCGCGTCGGTTATAGGCACGCACTTTTTAAAACTTATGAGAAACCGTTATCCCGACATTAAAGTCCGTTTAATTGAAGGCTTATCGGGTGACCTGAAGGCATTAGTTAATGCAAGGCAGCTCGATGTTGCCATCATCTTTAGTGACGATGTCGATCCACAGTGGGCCATACAGTCTTTAGTCAAAGAACAGATGTTTTTAATTTCACCTAAAGAAGTACTGAGTCAGTACCATCTTGAAAGCTGTATAGACACTCAAACCATTACTCATTCAGAGCTTAAAGAGCTTCCGCTAATTTTACCGAGTCAAAGACATGGACTACGTTTGTTGCTCGAACAGAAAATTCATCAACTTAAAGTGGCCTATGAAATTGATGGGTTGCATGTGTTAATGCAAAGCATTAGCCAACTCGAAATGGCAACCATCCAACCTGCGGGTGCCTCATTAAACTCACGACAAGACCTATGTTTACTGCGTATTGTAGAACCTGCCATTGAACGCATTAACTATTTGATTAGTCTGTCTGAAGAAGAGCTCTCACCTGCTACTCTAGCCACCAAAGTGGTGATTCGTGCTTGTGTGACCAACCTGATTAATGAAAAGCGTTGGCCCGGTGCGAAACTTATAAACACTTAAGCCATTAGTGTTTATTTTTACTAAACACCCATTCAAGCTTAGCCTCTCACTTCATCTTCCCTTTTAAAGCTACATTAGCCCTAGCTGAAAAAGGGAGAAATCCATGCATGATGTGATTGTAATTGGGGGTGGGAATGCCGCACTGTGTGCCGCGCTCACGGCAAAAGAAAGTGGCGCGTCTGTGCTTGTCATAGAAGCAGCACCTAAAGAATGGCGTGGTGGTAACTCACAACACACTCGTAACCTTCGCTGCATGCATGATGCGCCTCAAGATGTATTGGTTGATGCCTACCCCGAAGAAGAATATTGGCAAGATCTACTTAAAGTCACTGCCGGAAAAACCAATGAGCACTTAGCTCGTCTGGTGATTCGTAGCACGGCGACCTGTCGCGACTGGATGCGTAAACATGGTGTCAATTTTCAGCCGCCACTATCGGGTGCTTTACATGTTGCGCGTACCAATGCCTTTTTTATGGGTGGTGGTAAAGCCCTCATAAATGCCTATTACCGTAGTGCCCAAGAACTTGGCATCGAAATTTTATATAACACAAGAATTAAAGATCTAAAGTTAGACCAAGGACATTTTGAAGCCGCAATTGCAGAAGATGACCGTGTATTTAAAGCGAAAAGCTGTGTACTGGCAGCAGGTGGTTTTGAGTCAAATTTGGAATGGTTAAGAGAAGCATGGGGACAAAATGAAAACGGCGAATGGCCTGCCGATAATTTCATTATTCGCGGAACCCGCTTTAATCAAGGCAACTTACTCAAATTTATGATAGATCAAGGTGCAGATATTATTGGTGACCCATCGCAATCGCATTGCGTCGCTGTAGATGCAAGAGCACCGATATATGATGGCGGCATCTGCACCCGTATTGACTGCGTTTCACTGGGAATTGTGGTCAATAACCAAGCCGAACGTTTTTACGATGAAGGCGAAGACTTTTGGCCAAAACGTTATGCGATTTGGGGCCGCCTTGTTGCCAAACAACCCCAGCAAATTGCCTATTCCATTATTGACTCAAAAGCCATTGGTCGCTTTATGCCACCTGTATTTGCTGGTGTAAAAGCAAATAGCATTCAAGAGTTAGCTGAAAAAATCGGGCTGGATGCAAAAACCTTATGCCATACCGTAGAAGAATTTAATCAAGCCTGTGTGCAAGGCACCTTTAACCATACCGTTTTAGATGATTGCAGCACCGAAAATATTGTTCCCAACAAGACCCACTGGGCCGTTCCTCTCGATCAACCACCATTCTATGCCTATGCGCTTAAACCTGGCATTACCTTTACCTATTTAGGTTTAAAAGTCGAAGATGATGCTGCTGTGCGTTTTAACAATAAAGCCAGCCGCAACCTGTTTGTCGCAGGTGAAATGATGGCAGGTAACGTACTCGGTCAGGGTTATACCGCAGGCGTTGGCATGTCGATCGGCACAACCTTTGGACGCATTGCCGGAAAAAATGCAGCCCACTATGCACTTTCAAAAGGATTTGAACATGATTGCTCGTACTAAAACCCTCATTCCAGTTGTACAGCTCTCGGGCCATGAGCAGGAAGTTCAAAGAGCATTACAGATTTGTAATGCTTGTCGATACTGTGAGTCATTTTGTGCTGTTTTTGCAGCCATGACCAAACGCCTTGAGTTTAATCAAGCCGACATTCATTACCTCGCGAATCTGTGCCATAACTGTGGTGCCTGCTTACATGCTTGCCAATATGCCCCACCACACGAGTTTGGTGTAAATATTCCAAAAGCGATGGCGCAAGTTCGTTTAGAAACTTATCAAGAATTTGCGACGCCACAACCTTTAGGTCGACTTTATAAATCTGTAGGTATTCCTTTTGTCTCGGCGTTAACACTCATTTTCTTTTTTTGCATGTTAGCTGTGGTGTGGTACAAAGGTACCGATCTGTTTGCTAGCTACCAAGGTAATTTCTATGCAATTTTCCCGCATAACTTTTTAGCACTATTGTTTGGAGCAACCTTTACAGTTGCGATTGTGCTGCTTGGCATTGGAATTAGCAAATTCTGGCGACAAACGTCTAAAGTCATTCATGGCAAAGTTGAGAAACCCGATCTGGTTCAAGCCACCCAAAATGTATTAACGCTTAAATATTTAGATGGTGGACATGGCAAAGGCTGTAATGAGCAAGATGACCGTTACACACAAATCCGCCGTGTGTTCCATCACCTAACTTTTTACGGCTTTATGCTTTGTTTTGCGGCCACAGGTGTAGCGACTTTATATCACTATTTCCTTGACCTACATGCACCTTATCCTTACCTAAGCTTGCCAGTATTTTTAGGCACTTTAGGTGGCATTGGCTTAGTTGTCGGACCATTTGGTTTGCTCTATTTAAATCTTAAGCGTCATCCGTTGCATGGTGACCTTGAACAAAAACCTGTAGATCGAGGCTTTATATTCCTTCTACTTATCGTTAGCGCTTCAGGGCTAGCACTCATGGCATTGCGTGATACGCCTTATATGGCACTTTTACTGATTTTCCATTTAGCCACGGTTATGACCTTCTTTATTACCATGCCATTTGGAAAATTCGCACATGGTTTTTATCGTAGTTCAGCGTTACTCAAGTTTGCTATCGAAAATAGAATAAAAAAATAATATATCTACGAGTTGAATATAAAGAGTTTGTAACTCTTTATATTCAATAAAAATGCCACTCAGAGAGGTACGTTAGTTTCTTTAAAGAGCTTGTTTAAAGTAGAACAAATAGAGCAGCCCTAACTATTCCATCATTCTGTAAAATCTAAATGAACATTTCACTAGATATTTTAAACAGCTAGCTAAAGATTTTAAAAGATAACTCATCACCTAATATAATAATTTCCAGACCGACTATCATGACTAGCGGTAAAATGAGTTCTAGATAATAAATTGGACTTCAATTGCTCCCAACAGTCCCAAATGGTCAATTAATAATGAAGAGATAATCTGCCCAGCAATCTCCATTCCTAACAAACCGGATAGACAGATTGTTAGCGCAAAAATTACTTAACAAAGCAATGCACACGAATTCCAACTAAAAGACTCCACCATGGTTGGGTAGAAATAGCAATTAATAAAGAATTAATTTCTCCCCAGACTAGAGAAAAAATACCAATCCGTATTGCACAAGCAGTAAATGAAAATAATGCAGCCGCAATAGAATCCCGACCTAAGTCCTTAGCCAAAGGTCATTTGAAACCACATTTGGGAATGTGACAAAAAGTGTTTATATGATTGTTTGGCATAAGTGCTAATACCAAAAGTACTATTTGGTACTTGTGGTAAATATCTATTCTCTATAGCTTATAAAAACTTGTCTAAGCAATATTGCCCAAGCAGATAACCTAAGGGCTACTACATGTAGGTACCCTAGTAGATGAATACAAAAGTAATAAGATGGAGAATTCAATATGACTGAACATCATGAGATCGTTATTGTCGGTGCCGGTTTTTCAGGCATTGGTACAGCTATCGCACTTCGCAAAGCAGGTTTTGAAGATATTATCATCCTTGATGATGCCAGTGGGCCTGGTGGTGTATGGCACTGGAATACTTATCCAGGTGTGGCAGTTGATATTCCATCATTCAGTTACCAATTTTCCTTTGAACAAGGCAATAGTTGGTCTCGTAGCTATGCCCCAGGCAAAGAGCTGAAAGCCTATGCCGAGAAATGTGTGGCCAAATATAATCTAACCAAACTGTTCCGTTTTAATACACGCGTACAAAAAGCTGTATTTGAAGAAAATGAAAGCCTATATCATCTAGAAACAAGCAGTGGCAACTTATCCGTACGTTGGCTGATCCATGCTGGCGGGCCATTAAGCCAACCCAAACTACCTGACATCTCTGGTATTGAAAGCTTCAAAGGTAAGACGATGCACACCAGCCGCTGGGATCACTCGGTTGATTTAACAGACAAGCGTGTGGGTATTATTGGTACAGGTGCAACTGCAGTACAGGTGATTCCAGCGATTGCACCTACAGTTAAAAAACTGACCGTCTTCCAGCGTACCCCTATCTGGTGTTTACCAAAGCCAGATTTCTCTCTTTCTAGCACCGCACGCCGAGGCTTGAAGTCCTTACCAGGGGTAAAAGGAATATCTCGTCTTGCCAGTCAGGCCTTTGTAGAACTCACCTTTCCAGTGATGGCTCATTATCACAGCCTGATTCCCGGTACGGAACTGATTGAAAAAGCTGCCCGCGCCTATGTGGCCGCGCAGGTACACGACCCAGCAATCCGTCAAAAGCTAACCCCCAATTATGCGATTGGCTGCAAGCGCCCAAGCTTCCATAACACCTACCTGAAGACTTTCAACCGTGATAACGTGGTACTAGAAACCAGCAGCATTGTAGAAATCACTCCAAAAGGCATTCGCACTAGTAATGGTGTAGAACATGAACTGGACGTGCTAATTCTGGCTACCGGTTTTAAGGTAACTGACAAGGATGCTCTCCCAACCTATGCCGCTTTTGGGCGAAATGGCGTTAATCTAGCTGACGACTGGGAAGAAAACCGCTTACGATCATACCAAGGGATTACTGTAGCTGGCTTCCCCAACATTTTTACCATTTTTGGTCCATACGGCTATAACGGCGCGTCTTTCTTCACCCTAATTGAAAACAGCGCAGCACATATTGTTCGTGTGTTGAAAGAAGCCAAAAAGCGAAGTGCCGTGGCTGTTGAAGTGAAAAAATCCGCGCAGGATGCCTACATGACAGACATCCTGTCACGCAAGGATCGTCAGGTATTTGCCAACCCAAGCTGTCAGGGTTCTAACAGTTACTATTTTACAAAGCAAGGTGATGTGCCCTTCCGTGCTTCCACCACACTAGAAGCCGCCTGGAAAAGCCGCCATTTCGACTTGAAAGACTATATTTTTACAGTGCAAGAGAAAACGGCCTAGTTTAATTAATAGTGTCACACAGAAGATGCTGCATATAACTGACTAGATATTAAAACTTCTACTAGAACTATGATTAATTTATCAAGTACTGGTAGAGGTTTTCTTTTGTCTGCTAAATTGAATTTTAAGAACTAAATGCAAATTAAATAAAATTAGATAAAAATATGATCAAGCATATGAAATATATAAAAAATATTTAACAATAGAAATTTTGACAATACTTCTTGTCATAAATATGTTGACAAATATAGTCTTAATACCATACAAAAGAACCGAATAGTTCTTTTGTATGGTATCCATTATGTCTCATCTATGACGCTAAATGGTACTCAACTACATCGTTTCCCTTTAATGGAGTATTATTCAACATGTCAACTACAATTAGCGCTCTACAAAAAGTAAAATCCTCCTTTCCTGTTCGAAATATTAAATTTAATTTTGATCCTTCTACACGTTATTGGTTTGATAAAGATCCTCTTTATAGTCATTTTTTAAATACATTATCGGCTATAACAGCACAAGGAGAATTATTTTTAATAAGAATGCTTCGTACGCTTAGAGTACGTATTACTGACCCAGTTTTACAAGCTGATATCAGCGCATTTATTGGTCAAGAAGCCATGCATTCAAAAGAACATACTGCATATCATCGTTATGCAGATCAAAATGGAATTGATATTGAAACTTTTGAGCAACAATTAACTCAGATATATACTCTACTAGATAGAACCTTACCGTTAATGGATCGTATCGCAATCGGATGCGCAATTGAACATTGTAATGGAACATTTGGTGCAGAGTTATTACGTAATGATGAGTGGAATCAGAAGATGGTTGGTCCTCTACGTGATTTATGGCTTTGGCATGCGGTTGAAGAGAATGAACATAAAGCAGTGTTTTTTGATGCCTATCATGCTGCAGGCGGTGGCTATACAAGACGAATTGTATGGATGATCCTTGGATGTAGTATTTTTGCAGGATTAATGACCTATGGAACCGCCCGACTTTTAATTGCAGATAAGAAGTTTCTATCAAAAAAACATTTGCAATCTATCAGTCAAATCACTCACCCAAGAACAGGGCTATTTAATATTTCAGTCCTTAAAGAATTTCTCAATTATATTCGTCCGTCATTTCATCCATTTGACTACGATACAAAACAACTAGAACAACGCTGGCAAAAAGAGTTAAATCTTAAACTTCATTAAAATTTGATTTATGAAGAGTATTCCAAGAAAGAATGCTCTTCTCTAAGCAAAATAATTCTTTCATATTCTAGTAATTCCAAAGACTTATTAGGTAAGTTGTTAATCTCTTCAATCATTGAGCTTTAAGCTTTAATAAGGACTTTAATTATTGCCAATTAAGTTGCTTTACATGGAGTAATGGCAAAAACAACTATATTTAGCATTGGACAAATTTTGACCAAATTGCCAATAAAATTAGACTGGCTGCTAAATTTCTACCGACACCAGCCCATGTTCTGATGGGCTTTTTTAATAATCTAACATGATATTCAAAAGTCTATAATTTGAATAGTTCGCTACAAATCGCATGCTTTTCATCATCAGTAAGTTCATGCGCCAACAATCCTTCTACTGTAAAAATCGCAATTTTTACCTTAGCTTCAATTCTTCCCTCTTCTACACCAGATTGTATCAACTCTTGGCGTAATAGATTTTCAACAAGAATATGAAAGCGTTCATGCCAAATATAGATTTCAGGAGACAAATGTAATCGGGCATGCACTGTAGTCACGAGTTGTTTTACCAATTTAAATTGATCAATTACCCACAATATGCGCTCAATGATATTTTTTGTTTGAAGTTCAATATATGTAAAAAATCGATCAATCAGTTCAGTATTTAGAATATTAACTAATAATTCATCTTTATCTTTAAAATACCAATAAATTGTGTTGGGTGCGACTCCTGCAATATTCGCAATGCGGCTCATAGAAGTTGCTTCATACCCTTCATTTAAGAATAAAGTACGTGCAGCACTCATAATTTCTTTTTGTTTCTCTTCACGGTCTTGTAGACGTTTATTACGAGCCATCAATATCTCCTATTTCTCAGCATAAACATGAATAGCTCAGAAAACCATTTGTCGGTTTTATTTTACACCTTCTTGAATATCATTCAAGAAATGATTAAATTCAAACTAATCTTGAATGACATTCAAGAAAATAAAAAGGAAGGAATATGCAGAAAAAATTTACAGAAGAAGACTTACTAAAACTTTCGGTACAGGAACTTCTTGATTTGTTTCGTACACTTCGTGCTCCAACTATGGAAGAAATGAATGGTGAATATGCTGCATATCTGTTAGCTCAACCGACTTGGCTGGCAGATAAAATAGGTCATATCACTTTAAACAATTTTTTCCGACGGTGGCTGAGTAAAGCCTTTAGACCTTTAAATGCCACAACTGGTCAAGGCTACAACACTTTCCAACAAGGGCATCGCATTATTCAGTGCTACCCAATGATGACCATGATCGCCACCTCTCGCTTCGACAACCGACCTGCCTACCAACTTATTTATCGTCATTTTCACTCGGTTTGCGGCAGCATCAATATGGTCGATGAGATTAGAAGAGTTTCACCCAACTTATATCTCGGTATTGGTACTTATGGCTTTACCCATAATCAACGCCATATTCCTTATCCGTTTTTATTAACAGGTCCTCATACACCTTATAGAGGCGATATTGGTCGTAAACGGAATGGTTTTCAGATCAGTTCACGAGAAATTCCAAGACTATTTTAGATTTCATATAGGTAAATAGAATGACGATGAAAATTCATACTGCACTTATTACAGGTGCTTCTGCTGGGATTGGTAAAGCATTTGCACACCATTTAGCTAAAGAAAAATATTCTTTGTTATTAGTCGCACGCCGTGAAGAGCGATTAAAAGAATTAGCTGCTGAATTAGTTGAAAAATATAGTATCAATTGCCATATTTTTGCTGCTGATTTGAATGATCCATCCGCACCAGCTGAAATTATGTCTTATGCAGAAAGTTTAGGAATCACGATAGATATTCTAATTAATAATGCAGGTCTATCGGGTAAAACCGCATTTGCTGAAACCCCTTGGTCAAAACTAGCAGCAGAAATCCAATTGATGATCACGAGCGTAACAGAGCTTTGCCACCGAGTATTACCTCAAATGCAGAAAAATGGTTGGGGACGTATTATTAACCTTTCCTCACTCGCAGCATTTTCACCTCCTGGTGCAAGTCTTCTCTACACGGGAATCAAACATTATGTCTTAGATATTTCTCAATCACTGGATATGGAGTTAAAACCTCAAGGGATTCATGTCACGGCGCTTTGCCCTGGATTCACATATAGTGAATTTCACGATGTAATGGGGACTCGTGATGCAGCAAATAGCCTCCCTTCAGTCCTTTGGCAAGAACCTGAAGAAGTTGTCAAAGAAGGCTGGGATGCCGTTATGAACGGTAAGCCTGTGTGCGTACCAGGTTTAGTGAATAAAGTGATTGCGAGTAGTGTTCGTCCTTTACCAATTTCACTCCAATATTTTCTTGGTAATCACATGAACCCTTTTAAACAATAAAAGTGAATTAACTCAATTTGTTACCGTTTTAACAGTAAAGAAATAAGTGAGAAAATTATGTCAAATCGTATTTATCCAGACATATCAAAAATAGAAAACTCTGCTCAAAAATCTACATTCTTGATGGATGGTATAACATGTGCTGCGACACTCCACACCCCACTGGAAACAGATCAAAAGCAATATCCCGCAATTCTAATGCTTGGCGGATGGGGAAGCATTCAACAAGCCCTAACTCTACCTTACATTAATCAATTTATTAAAGCTGGATTTGCTGTAATGGAATTTGACTATCCTGGTTGGGGTTTAAGCGGTGGTTGGCCACGTCAGGATATTAATCCATGGACACGAGTAAAGACTGCTAATGCTGCTTTGGCACACCTAAAAAATCAAACTCAAGTAGACGCACACGCCATTTATTTATGGGGCACTTCATTTGGTGGTGGGCATGTTGTTGACCTTGCTGCACAGCATCCTGATTTACAAGGTGCCATTATCCAAGTCCCGATGTTAGATGGTTTGGCAACAGTTCAGGCTGTTCCATTCACCAAATTAGTAAAATTTATCAGTCTAGGCTTTGTAGATTTGATGAAACCGGGCTCACCAATACATATACCAACTTTGTCAGAGGCGGGAGAATTTGGCTCAATGGATAGAGATAAAGCTTGGGAAGCACTTCAAACGGCATTAAATGCTCACAATGGTAAGAAATATGATAATCGTGTAACTGCACGTTCTTTATTAACAGTAAGCTTTTATCGACCGTGGAAAAAATTAAAAGATATAAAAATTCCGATGTTAATCATTGGTGCAACGCGTGACACGGTAGCTCCATTCGTAGCTGAAAAAATAAAAAATGCGGGTAATCCATTACTTCAGGTAATCGAAATGGACGCTGATCATTTTGATCCATACTTCGAACCTTATTTTCCCAAAACTATTGGATATCAGTTAAAATTTTTAAAGCAATTAGAGACCATACAAACATCCTAAGGTCTTGAGGAATGATAGTGGGTCTATTTTTACATTTATTTTAAAAAATAGCCCACACATGGTCTTCAAAAATTTTTTAAAGTATTGATATCATTCAATTCACAATCTAAACCGACTACTGCGACCATTTTTAATATCTCATCTTGAGCAAAAGCAAAATTGATTATCGTCTATCAATATATTCTAAATACCCCCTACCACTAACTTTTTGGTCACAAAACTCGCCTTGCCACTGATAAGCAGAAACAAATCCAGCTGCTAAACCATAACAATATTCGGTATCAACATTTGCGTTAATATCTAAAATTTTCTTATCGTTATGATATGCACTCCATGCAAAACTTTTTGGAACATCCATCAAGAAACCATCAGGCGTAATTTCAGGCTTATGCTTTAATTCCATTACCTCAAAATGAGCTTCGCCATTATATTGTATTGATGTACCATCAACATGACGGTAATAAACAGATGTTATGATAGGCTGATCTTGATAGCAAACAAAAACTAATAAAAGCTGTTGTTTTTCATCAATATTAATTACTTGGTAACTAAAAATCTTTACTGGTAGCTGAATGTTATCAACTAACCAAGTATTCCTTAATAAGGATGTAGAAACTGCTTTCCATGACTCTAACGTACATATTCCGTCAACATTTTTTTTAATACCTTGTTGTGTTATACATCCCTTATAACGCATAAGCGTACTGAAATGCTTATAAAGTTCACTATGTGCAAACCAAGTAATTGCTCGAGTTGGTTCAAGTATTAATTCAACTTTTAAATCATCACGATCTGTTTCTAATAAATAATTGTTCCCATGCTGAGTCAAAGATGTGTGATTTTTAAATTGAACTGAAAAGGGTTTTCTTTGAAACGTTAAATCACGTTTAATCGAATACGTTTGATAAGCATCATCTGAAGTAGATAAAGCGGTTCCATGTACCAATGATGCCGTATCCCCTTTTCCATCCAGAGATATTTTGTATTCTGAATCCGTTATAGCAAAACCAATATAACCGATTACGGATGCCCACGATAAATACCTTAATGGTTCAGGCAAGTCAGGTACCATAATTCCATAATGCGTACTACCAAAACGTTTGTAATATACATGCGGACTAAGTTCAAATTCCCTTGGTAATAAATCCTGTTTTTCAGGTTTTACAACTCCGATTAAAGCCCCTGCCGTTTGAGCAATCTTTTGATTAATCTTATCTTTGATTTTTCCTGATGACATTTTACTTGATACGAGAACTTTCATCGAACAACTCAACTCTTTTATTTTTAAAGTTCTATTTTAGAACTTATTAAATAAGATTAAATATCATTTCGGGACTTTGTTCGCAAAAACACTATCAGCCAAATACACTACTTATTTTTAAACTTGAAGATACACAATTCACCAAAGTCGAAAATTTCAAAAATATCTTAGAAATCTATATCTTGGGACGAAACCCCTCTATTCCTATCCCAAAAACTCCTCTGAGCAACCCCTTACTAAGATTTAACCAATCAAAATAATCACGCCATAAAATTATTTTTCCATTCTCCACTTTAAATGTGCCACATACCCAAAATCCAATATGCAATGGTCCAATTTCTACAATATCTGTACGCTCGGTGAGTACAATATTTCCTTTTGCTACGATTTGATGATTTTTAACTTGTAACTTTCTTGAGCTACTGAGCGCAAGTTTGATTAAACCAGCAACCCGTTTTCCACCTCTAAAAGTCGGTAAAGAAACATTTGTATAAAGCACATCTGAATGAAGGAGTTCACTAATCACATTATGATCTTGTTCAACCAAAGCAGTCAGAAATCGTTCTACAACTTCTTCTGATTGTGCTTGAATATAAGTTGCATCAATATTTGATGTGGTTTTCATTTATGTATTTCCCTAAGATTTAAATTTTTAGATCCAAACGTTGCTGCCAGAGTTTTTCTAAAGCCTTGGTATCATGATCAAAAGGATGAAAATCAGGTCGATAATAATCTAAAAAATCTTTAACGGTTTGTAAGGTTAATAATCCTCGATGACCGACTCCTTCTTTGAGGAACTGCGCTATACCTTGCAGAGAAAGCATTCGATCTGCTTTAAGCAATCGTCGTGTGTTATTTGCAATTAAGAAAGTTAAAATACTGCCTGCAAAGGTCATATAAAAAATACGTGATACATATCCCCCACCTGAGGCGACATAAGCATCAAAGAATACTGCTTTATGTTCATTTTCTTCAACTGCATGCCAAAGCCATAGTTCAGCAACTGGACCAACTAAACGATTATTCCAATGATCATTGCGTAAAAGTTCAGCCCCTAAGGTTGCGGTAATATGTTCAATCGCACACCCAATTGACATGATATGCATACTCGGCAATATTTTTTGCATTATGGCGTACAAGGCTTTAACTTCATTCTGTAATTTATCGATATTAATCTGCTGTTCATCAGCATAACGATTAAATGCCAAATGCTCTTTAGCATGCATGGCTTCTTGTCCGATAAAAGCACTGATTTCTGCTTGAAGTAGAGGATCATCAATTTTGTCCCGAATATTTCTCAAAGCTTCTATTAGCATCAATTCCCCCTGAGGAAAAATAGCGGACATTGCATTCATCAAATGGGTGAAATAAGCATTATTATCAAACCAATAACGCTTTGAACTGGTGAAATCAAAACTTAAGCGTCTGACAGGGAAAGAAGCTTTCAAACGATGTGCTGTGGAAGATTGATTAATTTCAATAGCTTCTAAGGTAGACATATTATTTCCAATTCACAAAAGTACTTACTGGTTCTTTTGTAGATTGCTTTGCATTCTTAGTCAATCAATATTTTTCATCCAATTGAAACTTATATATTTATTTTTCAATTGAAGATTGTTTAAACAAAACAATCTTGAGCAATAAACGGGTTAATGATAGCTTTGCTAAGATTAAAAATTTGTAGAAGATTTAGTGTGGAAAAACTTTCTGGTGCTTACGATACTCAAGCTGCAGGCTTACCCAGAGGCCGTACCAGCCTGTTAACCAAAGAAACACGTGAAAAGCAACGTCGACGTTTGGTTAAAGCAGCAATTAGTGTATTCGCTGAAAAGGGGTTTGCTGCCACAACGATTGCTGACATTGTTAAAACAGCACGAGTATCTAAACAGGCATTTTATGAAATATTTGAAAATAAAGAAGATTGTTTTCTTGCCGCTGATGATTTAGGTCGAAAAGCCTTGTATGAACAAGTGCTTACAGATATCAAAGCTCAGGGAAGCAACGGCGATCAATGGATCAGGTCTTCTCTACGTGCCTATTTACAACTGTGTGTTAGTGAACAGGACTTCACTAAGGCATGGGCAATTGAATTCCCGAAAGCTGGGAGTCGATGTTTAGAGCAACGCAATTTATTTTTTCAGAATTAGGAAAAAGACTTAAATTAATTCATAGTGCTATAAAGATCAAACAACCTGAATTGTGGGTAGCTGTTCCTGATTTATTTTATGACGCGGCGATTGGCGGAGCTTATGAAATTATTTTTCGTTATATCTGTCAAAATAAATTTGATGAACTGTTAAATATTGAAGATGATTTAGTTGATTTTATTAATTTCTCGATCGGATATAAACAAAATATATAAATATTATCAAAATTATTGATAAAATAAATTAAGTGTAAAACATGACTTGTAAAATTAAACCATTTAATTGTTTTACTTAAATTTAGCAGCATTGATGATGTGCTGTAGTTAAAATTTTTAATAGATATTTTTCAGCTAAATAATTAGCAAACTGGATATGTATTTTATTATAAGTATACACGACCTAAACCATTAATTGATATATTATAACATATCAATTAATGTCATTTACTAAATATATGTCTACATTTTCTCAACGCTTACAGGCAATTGATGCTCTTCGGGGATTGGTTATCTTAATCATGATGGTCGATCATGTAAGAGAAACCTTTTACCTTCACCATCAAGTTCCTGATCCAATGCTTGTCCCTGGCACTGAAGAATCTCTTTTCTTAAGTCGAATATTGGCTCACTTATGTGCGCCTGTTTTTGTGCTTTTAACTGGACTATCGGCTTATCTTTATCAAGCGAAGAATAATCTGGCCATGACACGAGAGTTTCTTCTAAAACGCGGATTATTCTTAATTTTCCTCGAGCTAATTGTCATTAACTTTGCTTGGACTGGAACCTTCCCACCTGACGTTGTTTATTTACAAGTCATATGGGCAATTGGTATTAGCATGGTCGCTCTCGCAGCTCTCATTGGGTTACCTAGAAAATTGCTTTGGTCCATTAGCTTGCTGATAATTTTTGGCCATAACTTACTAGATCATCTTTCATTTGAAAATGTTCCAATTCTGCATAACTTGTGGTTAATCCTCCATGAAAGAGGCTGGATTATAATTGGAGATACTATTCGTTTTAGGACTTCTTACCCTGTTTTGCCTTGGATAGGGATCATTACTTTAGGATATTGCATTGGTACAACAGTATTTAATCAATCCAAAACAATGCGACAGAAGAATCAGTTCTTACTTAGCTTGGGTCTAGCGAGTATCGGAACCTTTATTCTTTTACGGTATTTAAATTTTTATGGCGATCAAGCTTGGCTTGTAATGCCTTCATTTACTGAAACTGCAATGAGTTTTATGAATCTTACTAAATACCCACCTTCACTTCTATTCACGCTTTTCAATGTAGGTGTTGGACTGATTCTATTAGTTTTGTTACAAAAAGTTGAAAGTAAGTATTGGGTTAAGCCTTTAATTGTATTTGGTTCTGTCCCGATGTTTTTTTATATCGTCCACTTATATGTTTTAAAAGTTTTATACCTTATTGCTGTCAATATTTTTGGTAAAAATTACGGCGAATATTACGGTGTAGAAGGCGTTTCGACGCTTTGGGCGATTGCTATAGTACTCAGTGTATTACTCTATCCACTTATTGTTAAATTTTCTGAATTTAAACATAGAAACAAGCATATCACCTTACTTAAGTATTTTTAATTGAAAGTGAATTTTCGCTCTTTTAAAAATATGTGATTGGGAGTGCTTAGAATAAGTAAGCACCTCCAATCTTCTGAAATATTTAAGAAATAAAATGCAAAATAAAATTTATTGTAATAATATAACATTACACTTGATTGATATTTACTCCCTATGTTTTCCAAATTTTATCTAATTTCTTCATGTTCATTACTCTCAAACTTAGTCTGGGCACAAACATCTGATCCAACGAGTTCCCTTCCCACAATTGTCATACAAGCACAAAAAACAGATCAAAATGTCTTAACAACATCTGCATCAACTAAATTTACCCATGATGTACTTGATACCCCTTCCAGTCGTAGCTTTCTTTCTCAGGAAGTTTTAAAACAGCAGGATGTACAACGTATAGATGATGCCTTAAATCAAGTGAGCGGCGTATTCAGTCAAACGAATTATGGTGGCGGCTTCTGGGATAATTTCTCATTCCGTGGATTTAGTACTGACCCGAATATCGGGCCGCAAATTATTCGTAATGGATTAAGTGTAAATCGCGGTCTCAGTGCGTCTCGGGATATGGTCAATATTGAATCTTTAGAGTTTCTAAAAGGGCCAATGGCTGCGCTATATGGACGTGGAGAAACAGGTGGTTTACTCAATATCAATACTAAAAAGCCTGCATGGGAATCATCTACTCAAATCAATTTACGAGCGAATAGTCTAGAAAAATATCGTGCTAGCTTTGAGCATACCGCCCCTATTAACGACCAATTAGCATATCGTTTTGCTATTGCACATGAAGATAATCAGAGTTTTCGGGACTATGTGAGTAATTCACGCTGGTTTTTTTCTCCGCAATTAAGCTGGAAGTTATCCGATCGAACTCAATTGGACTTAGACACAGAATTCACTCGCGTAGAAGGATTATTTGATCGTGGTATTAGTGCTTATCAGAAACAAATTGTGATGAATCCAAAAACCTATACAGGTGAACCAAGTGATGGAGATCATTTACAAACTGATAATTTTTATCAAATTCGACTCACGCATGAGTTAAATGACGATTGGAAAGTCAAAAGTGCTATAAGTGTGAAAGATAGTTTGTTAAAAGGTTTTTCAAGTGAACCTCGTCGTATACAAAGCGATGGTCGTACTTTAGAGCGGCAGCGACGTTATCGGGATAATAAAAGTGATGATGTGTTATTCCAAACAGAAATGTTAGGCACGATCCAGCAAGACTGGGCAAAACATGAAATATTGTTGAGTGCTGAAACAGGACAAATGAAATATCGCCAATTGCAACTACGCCGTAATCACAGTTCAGATAGACCCAACATCATTGATATTTACCAACCTACCTATGGAAAATATTTACCAGACCTTCCCCTATTTATTGACACTGAGGATCGACAAAAATACTTCGCCTTCAATGTCCAAGATCAGATATTTTTAAATGATCAATGGAGTGTTTTACTTGGTCTACGCTTTGATCATGTCACACAAGAATTTGTGAATAAGATTGCCACGACCTCAAATCAAAAAGACTTACAACAAACTAGTCCACGTTTTGGTTTGAACTATCGTTTGAGTGATGCATGGTCAGTCTATGCCAATTATGGCCAATCATTTGCAATTAATAGTGGAATGGATCGCAATAATCAAACCTTCGACCCAGAAAAAGGTCAAAGTTATGAGATCGGCAGTAAATACCAACTTAACCCACAAAGTCTGATCAGTGTTGCATTATTCAAAATGGATAAGAAAAATGTGCTCACAACAGACCCAATAGATAACAACTTCCAGATAACCGCGGGAGAAGTCTCTAGCCAAGGGATAGAGCTAGATGTCGAAACACAACTGAATGACCAGTTATCACTCCGCGCCAACTATAGTTACACAGATGCTCAAATTGAGAAGGATCAAACGCTTGCTAAAGGTTCCCGCTTAAGCAACGTTCCTAAACATAGTGGTTCAATCAGTACAAACTATGAATGGACGTTATCAAACAACTCAAATGTAGGCATTGGGGCAACAGCTGTTTATGTTGGGAAACGTAGCGGTCATAGCACCGATAACGGATTCAATCTTCCTGAATATACATTAATTAATTTAAATGCTTACTATGCGCGAAGAGAGCAAATACGTTATCAGTTCAACCTGAATAATCTTTTGGACAAAACCTATTACACGGCGAGTTATAGTGAGATGTGGATACAACCAGGTGAACCATTGAATGCATCATTGGCAGTGCAATGGAAATTTTAAAATGTTTGAATGAATGCGTTAAGGCTAGCTAAGCTGATATAGCCTTAACCATTAAACTTATGAAAGTTTAAACATATTGTCAGCATCGAATATAACCGCCAACCTTATAATACGCATTAACATTACCCTATCGTGCTATATGGTCTAAACAGTTATAATTTCTTCCCCCCCAATAGCTCATAATTAACTTCTGATTGCCATGCCCCAACAACCCTCTTATTGGCAAAATCTATTCCGCTTAGTTCATATTTATGCAGGAATATTTGTTGCGCCATTTATTTTTATTGCTGCGTTTACTGGCTTACTGTATGTCAGCACTCCGCAATTAGAGCAATATCTTTATAAGGAGCAGTTGTATATACACAGTGAAAATCGCCCTCAACAACAACTGAGTCTGCAAGTTCTTGCAGCTCAGTCAAAGATGGCAGAATCAGCAAGAATTACTGAGGTACGCCCAGCACCTGCATCGGATCAAACCACTCGGGTTATTTATTCAGATCCAGAAAATAAACTGAATAACCAAGCAGTTTTTGTGAATCCGTATACATTAGAGGTTATGGGGCAATTACCTGTTTATGGTACGAGCGGTGTACTCCCCTTAAGAACGCTAATCGATCAACTCCACAGCAATTTACTTCTGGGTGACGTTGGAAGATTCTATAGTGAGCTTGCCGCAAGTTGGTTAGCAATTCTCAGTCTGTCAGGGCTTTATCATTGGTATATACGTAGAAAACATTTTAATCAGAGCAAGACTGTCCGAAAAAAAGTTTTAAAATGGCATAGCTCGATTGGAATTATTTTATTTCCACTCTTGCTGATTGTTGCGATCACAGGTTTGACATGGTCTAAATGGACTGGAGAAAATATCCGTATACTTCGCCAAGCCTTGAGTTGGCAGACCCCAGCGCTCGTCAGCTCTCTTTCGGGTACGCATTTGGTTGATAGACATGTACATCATCATACCGATACGGGCCCAATGAACCATCAGCCACTTATTAAAGCAGAAAATTTTGATCAAGTGCTACAGGTTGCTAGACAAAATGGTATTCATAGTTCTGAACTTCAAATAAAGCCACCTACAAGGATTAATACAGCATGGACCGTATCAGAAATACGTCGTCGCTGGCCTACAGAAGCAGATAGTATCGCGATTGATCTGCAAAGTAATAAAGTGATTGATCATTTAAAATTTGAAGATTTTCCACTAGCAGCCAAACTAACCCGTTGGGGAGTGGATGCGCATATTGGTATTTTATTTGGTTGGATCAATCAACTCATCTTAATGATCTATTCGCTTGCTCTTTGCAGTATGATTCTTTTGGCCTTCTGGCTATGGAGTCGTACATTTAATTTAAAGCAGACAACCTCCAATTTCGTAAATCAGAGCTTACAACTTTGGGGAAGAGGTAACATAAAACAAAGATTTTCTCTTCTTCTATCTCTGGTTATCCTTCTAATTAGTTTGCCAACCTTGGCTATAAGCATAATCGTAGCTGTTACTTTTATCATGCTTAATCAGTATCAATCCAAATTGTTATAATGCTATGTTTATGCACTAAAAAAATTGTGCCTATCCATTCTAATAGCCAATTATATCGAGCTGGAAGTCTTCAAAGAACTGATAAGATGAACCCGTATTAGTCTTTAAAATTTCAACATAACTATTTTCAATTTATTGTTTCTGCGGAGTCCGAACCAGCTTAGAAGTATCATATCCATAATCGTGTGCAGTTTGCACATACGATTGATACGTTGCTGCATCCAGATTCGGCTCTCTTGATAATATCCATAGGTACTTATGAGATGGGCCTCCTACCAATGCTACTCGGTAGTCAGAATCAACTCTTAGAACCCAGTAATCTCCTTTAGTGAACGGAATCCATCTTAATCCAGAAGGTAAGAAGCTAACTTTTAGCATACTATTCCCTTCATTTTGGGGATAAGCAATACCTTCAGAACTAATCGTTTCTCCTGTTTTTGTACGACAACTATTAATTACAGCAATAGTTTTATCATAGTTGATCGAATAATTGGCTGTAGTATCACTCACACATTTTCGCTGAAAATACATCGGAAAGTGTGCTATTTCATACCACTTACCGACATACTTATCTACCTCAACCTTATCCACAGCTTTAGGAGTATTGATTTCTGCATACGCTGCAAAAGAGCCTAAAAATCCTAAAGAAGCAATCAAACCTGAAAAAATCATTGTTCGTTTAATAAGCTGCATAAATAACGCCTTTCACATTTATAATAGTACTAAATTAATGGAAACTGACGTGAATAAATTGTGAAAATAAGATCTTTTATACATTAAATAATAAAATATAGACATTTATTACCAATTTTAATCCATGAAAAAATTCAACAATCAATTTAACTAACTATGCATTTATTAAGACTTTTTTGCCTCACTCTCTCCGTATAAAATTTTTATCAATATCCACACTATCTTTACTTTCTACCTTATACCTGGCTTTGGCATAAACTTGCCGTGCAAAATGATCTAATGCCTCCTGATAAAATCCTGCTGCCTTGCTCTCGTTATCAAAATTTTTTGGCTGAGCTAATTGCTTCTTGTAAAATGAAACCATCACGTAATGTTAAGTCCACATAGTAGATCGGCGTTCGATAACTTTGAGTCGTGCTCTTGTATCTTAAAGTCAGTTACAAAAGTAGGCATGAAAGCAGGTCACCAAATGTAAAGGTCTTTTATAAATCTGCGACATTCAATAAATCTTATATCTAAATTTTTGCATCTTGCATGGTATGTTTAGCTTAACGTACCACTTATCACCCTTTGGATTACCCATAATAATTGCTTCAACTTCAAAAGCATCATTTTTAGATAGGTTCTTTGTTTTTATAAAATTACAGAATTCTTTGGCACTATCAGCATTTAAATAACCGACTCGCATTGCATCTATGTAAACACCTACTTCACCTGTATCTTCTTGTGCAACTATGGCGTCTTTTTTAACTTTAATGAATTTTTCACTATCAATTCCAATAACAGTTTTTAATTCATTTTGATAAAGCACCACAATAACTTCATGCTCATACTCTTCATCTTTCTCATAAAAAATCTTTCCTACAATATTTAATGTGAAATTAGGGAACTCTTGGACTCTATTCCTATTACTTATCTTTTTTCCGAATAAAATATATAGGACCCAAATCACTATTATTGCAAATACCCAAATCATAATTATTTACTCTTATAAATCGCATCACTCACTATAAAAAAATAGAAAATTCACCATAGATAATTAATCACAACAAATAGAGAGCTTATTATAGCTCTCTATAAATAGGCATAAGCCTACACAATCTTAAAATAATAATGATTATTTATGCTGCTCATTACTTTCTTTAGGTTGTTTGGTGTCTGGTTGTTGTGAACCAGGCTGCTCAGGTGGATTTTTTTTTGGCTCAGACTGCTGTTGCTGCCCTGGTGATGGATTTTGCTGATTAGCCTGTTGTTTTGAATTATCTTGATTCTGAGACATTAGTGTCTCTCCTATCTAATGATGTGTAGATAATTATCTAGCACTCAACCACCATAGACCTTTAATCGAATTATAGATATAGCTTAAATGCACTTACTTGTAAGTAAAAATATATAATCACTCTAACATTTTAATAAATATAAGCATTCTCAGGTATAAAAATTATTAAATTTAAATGGAATTATTATATCTTTTATAATTATCATAAAATTCTCTAGAATTAAACCCAGAAAGTATCTCAGCTTTACTTCCACCCTCCCATTCTTTAGAAATTTTACTTAAATATTTCAAATAAATATATTCAGAAGGAATATTTAATTTAATAGCAGGCGGAGCTTTCCTCCCTCCTGTAGTTATTTTTTCAATAAATCCAGCTAGCCAAAGAATAAATTCATACTTATTCTCACAATTTGGTATCAGACTGATATCAAGACTTAAAAATTTAATCTCAGTTTCATTCTTAAACCCTTGTCTAAAATAAATATGATTAAATTTTAGCTGAATATTTGTTCCAACTATCTCTTTCTTTAACTCTCTTATTAGCAAGTTCAACCAATTATTTGATTTAGATGACAATTTATTTCTACTATATAAGGAACTGTATAGCTTTTCCGCTACTTCTAGATAACTTTCCATTTTTTACTCTACTTTATGTTTCGTAGACAACAAAATAACATGTTATACATTTAATTGATTTATATTTATTATTAAAAGTCATTTGCAAACTATACACCAGAGATTTTAAATGGGTCTTTTAAAATATAAATTTCAACAAACTAAAAAATATTCATTCAACTTTTCCAATCAATTTTGCTTGTACAAGCAAAGGAACTGATTGTAAATTTTCTACATTTCCATGCAAAATATAACCTTGATTATTCTCTTGAAAACTTAGATTAAGTTTTAACGATCCGAAATCCCCAAAAAGAGAATGAACATTTACATTGTGCTTATTTAGACTCAAAACCAATCTGTTTTCTTCAATTATTCCATTATATGAATAGGTTATATCTCCTCCATTAACCACACTATCATCAACTACAAGAATCCCACTCCCAAAGTCTTTATCTTGACTTTTAAATGTAAGCAAATAAATTCCGTCTTTCATAATTATCTCAATAATAGACAACTGAACATACAGTTACCTCTACATTAGCCCGATCTCTAAGAAATGTATTCATTTTGAGTACATTAAATGTAATATCATATATTTAAATATTATTTTTATCTCCACAAAAAACCCTGCTATATTAAATATTACTCACTTGATATAAGTGGTGATTCAAATGTGTTCTAATTACGAACCAATTTCAAAAAATCGTGCTCATCTCCTCGATCTTTATGAACCTACTTTCGATTATAATTCAGACATTTACCCAAGTTATAATGCCCCAATTTTGATTTCTACTAACGAAAATATTGAATGGCACTCTGCCCGTTTCGGTCTGATACCCTTTTGGACTGAGGATTTGGAAAGGGTTCAAAATACATTTAATGCTCAATGTGAAACCATTGCTACTAAACGCAGCTTTAAGAATGCTTGGAAGAATAACCAATTCTGTCTAATACCAGTTGAAACTATCTTTGAACCTAAATATATAGACGGCAAAGCTATATGGTATGGAATTTATCGACAAGACAGCATGCCATTTACATTGGCTGGACTCTATGAGCAATCAAGTATTAACGGTAAGTCAATCATCTCTATGACGATGATTACAATCAATGCTGATTCACACCCTTTCATGCAACATTTTCATGCACCTGAAGATGAAAAGAGATCTGTTGTTGTTATTCCACGAGATAGGCGAAATAACTGGCTAAGATGTGACAATGAGGAAGCAACTCAATTTTTGCATGAATTCTCCCCAGATGATTACACTGCAGCACCAAAATTCGATATGCATAAATTTCGGCCAAACACACATTAAAATATGAGAAATTTCAGTTAAATAAAAAAGCCCCCCGAGGGCTTTTTATTTAAAAAGATTTAATCTCAGCTAAATACGAAAATCCTAACTTTGATCTATAAACTTTTACTTTCATTCCTTTATGGAGTTTTCGCTCCACCACTTTCATTTGTTTAGTATCTTCATTTTTTTCCTCTTGAGTAGGAATAAATATATTTAAATATTTTTCACTATTAGTAATTTTTAATTTCAACCCAAAATTTGCTGTCAGTCTTGCATCATCGCAATTTGAGAAATATCCATTTGATTCAATTTCAACTACTCCACCACCAAATTCTGACATATAAGATGGCTGGACTTCTGAATCCAGAGTAATTCTAATTTCAGTTCTAGTTTCAATATCCTTGTCTAATTCTTGCAACCACATTGTGAAACTCATAGGCTCACCAGTTTAAGTTGTTTTTTTCAATTCACTTGAACAACTAGACTAACATACTACAACCCAAGACGCCTTAACTTCACCTTTTACAGATTCATTTCTCATACATCTACAATGCTGTAATTCTTGAATATTTGATGACTAGAACTTTAAATTTTTTTATCAAAATAATGTCGCTGATAAGCATCAATCAGCTCACGCTGAATATAAAATTGGACAGCAATCATCCTTGGATCATTTCTGCATGTACTTAAATTTTCTCCTGCACTTTTATCAGCTTTTTCAAATTTTCTAATTAAAATTAAATCCTTAGGCTTAGCATTGTAAGCATTAATTGCTTTAGTTAAATCTACATGGGATAAGTACTTAAAGTCACCTAGCATATTTTCTACAATAATTAACTCGCATCCAGCAATTGTTAAAGAAACACCTTCAAGAGATTGAGGCTCTTTGTGCATTTCTCCATAAGTTAGAATACTTAAAAATAAAATTTCAGGGGATTCGTTGTATTTCTCTTCGTAATCAATTTGAGCATCATAAATCCTATTTATAATTTTCATGGATTATGTCTTTTTTAGTATAGAAAATCATATTAAAAAACATCACCCTGATTCCTAATAATCAACATCAACTTAGTCTTTTCAAGCATTTGATAAAACCATTCAACTGACTGTGATCGATTCATCTTTTGGAACTGATCATATTCAATATGGTGGTTCCTACATAGAGGAATTATAAAGGAATCACTTGCTTTGGCACTTGATTCCTTTAAAAGATCAACTTGATTATTTTGTGCTACTTCTACGGGCGAATTACCGCAAATCACACAAGGCAGTCTCTTTATTTCGCTTAAAAACTTTTGTGAGCACATTTAGATAACCTCACCTTTATAACTCATACAGAGTATTAAAATTTTGGCACCGAACAAAAAATAAAGCGCTACTCAATACTCTTCATTTGTCTGTGTCGCTTATAAAGTCCGAGAAATTGTTTTCGTGCTTTAATTTCATTTCCACTAAATGGCAGAAATAACATAACTTGTTCAATAGTCATTGAATTGTTCTCTATAAGACATGAATCTTGGTCATTTGACCAATTTGATTCTTTTGCTTTTAAACCTCTTTGCTTTCTTTTCATTTGAAGTAATTACTTTTCAATATGGCTTTATAAATATCACATCTAAGTAATTAGATTTTTTTAAATATTAGATTTGTAATCTTTATGTACCTGCCCTTGAAATTATTGAGAGCAGGTAATGCTTTTTAAATTATAGTAATCAACACTTAATATTTATTTGAATTTATTTAAGAAACATTTCAGAGATATATTGTTGAGTTCACCTACATATCCCTACAAATACTTCTTAAAGCTACTGTAGTGTAAGCAAAATAACCGCGTACTATGGGCTCTCCATAGCCAAACAAAGAAGATTAAAATGTCTGATTTTAAAGATTTTTCTAAGAAAGCGACTAAAGACAACGAAGCGGCACATCAAGTTCAAGCGAATGAACATACTCAGGTAAATACTCCTAACAGTCCTCAAACCACTCCTAAACCTGAAGACTCTCCGAAACCACAGGATTCGCAAGAACCTGAGACTAACAACAAATAATTTCTTATTATCAGTGCCTAAGAAACTGATTTAAGGTACTGTTATTATAGAGAATAAATTAGTGCACTGATTTATTTTACTATTCATTAATTTTATCCCTTTGATTGGTTTAGTTGTTTAAGAAATTGCAATTATCCATTAACTAAAGAAGATATAAAAAGTCTCTCAGATCTGAGGGACTTTTTTAATTCATGTATCTAATATTTAGAATTGTATAAATTATCGTAAGAACAATGGACTAAGATTTATAAAACCCTAAAACCATATGGCTTTTAGGGTTTTCCTTAAGAATTGAGATCATTTATCATGTAAATATTTTTCAATTCGTTCATATACATACTTTCTATCTAGACTTTCAGGTATCCAAAAGATATGTGTAATATGATCTTTCTCAAATACATTACGAATATATTCAGTACATTCTGACGTATCCATATGAGAAATTTTGAATGTATCGGACTTGTATTCTTCTATTGGTAGAATCTGGCCATCCAAAACACCAGAAATAAAAATATTCATTTCGTGGCTCTCTAACAAATAATCACTATAGCATGTATAAAAAGGAACCTTTTAGATTGAGATTTTACTTACATTTATTTTCAATTCCCGATAGGAATTGAAAATTTAAGTTGATAACTTTTCTGATCTAATTGCACTGGGTTATGTTTTGCAATTCTTTGCTGGTAGTCTTTTTCAGAAATTAAACCTCTGTTCTTCGCCTTCAAAATTGAGTTGAGCTGTTGCTCATATCCTTGTACATTTAAAGCATCAAATCCTATGTTCGAGATAATATTTAGACTTATCATGAGGACTCAAATTAGATGTATGCTGTTGTGCCCCATGCGCTTTCTCTAATTCGTAATTACGTTGATTAATATAATATTGATTATGTTACTTCATTGACTAAAAAAACAAGAGGCTCTTCATTTACCATTTTTTTAACTTAGAAATTAAGGCATCTAACTCAGGTTTTGTATTGTATTGCAATGTAACGGCCATGTCTAAGTTAGTTTGGCTTGCTCCCCCAAAAAATACTAAAACTTTTTTTTCAGACTCACTCACCTTAAAATATGTAATAGTTGATGTGTTTATATAGTATTCATTATGCTGAATGAACATAGCCTTTTCCATTATTGTAATTTAAGAAAAATAGTATATATCATTGTACTTAAAGAAAACTCTCAGGCTTTAAATTCCTGTTCAGTTGCCAGCATCCCATTATCAATATTTACTCTTTAACTAAGCTAGTTCATCACAATCACTACATTATATTTTCCTATTTAAAAACATAAACTTATTGACAATAATGACCTATCGTACGCACGATGGCTGCGTAACTTTGACAGGAGCTACTGTCGAAGAGCTGTGTATTGTTAGCGCAATACATCGTTCCCAGTTCAAAGACAGAAAATATCTTTGTTTCTAATGATTCCGAATTTTCTTTAACGACAAGTTAGTAGCAACCCTAAGATTTATTTAAACGCTTTTTTATTTCAGATCGAATAATCTCTGTTGATATTTTGGTGGAGGTGGCGTCAGTTGAACAAAATAAATAAGGCCATGTTTTATATAGTTTTTTATTAAAATATGAGTTCTTATTTATCCAATCTCACCCCATTACTTTTTTACATTTCTTGATAAGTTAAAATTTTTATTCAATAAAAACACATATAGCGCAGTGCACCTACGCACTATTAAATTTCAATATTTAAAAATAAATATTTGATATATAAGGTTTTTTAAAATTAAAAATTTTATCAAAACCCTGACACTAACATTATTAAGATGTGCTCCTTCTTCTATTAAGAATAGGGATACCTTATATAACGTTAAAAAAGGAAAATCTTTCGATCTAAAAAATAATTACTATTAAAGTGAATATGAGAAGTATTCCACCCAATAGGGCGAATATCTGTCTGATTTTCTATTATTTTCTTTACATAAATGAACTTTTTTTGCAAAATTCAGATGTATAGTCAACAAATTCTAAATTGGAATTCTAATAATGGATAAGAAAGAGCTTAATGTTCATTTTGAACACAATAATTCAAATTTTTTAGAAAAAGTTGCTATCAAAGCAAAATTAAATAAAGAAGAACTTACAATAATTAAGCATTGGTTAGCAGAGCAATTAGTTTCTCAAAAATATGCTAAATTAGAACAAGGAGGACATACAAATTCTCAGGTGCCATTAAGCAATGTTTTTATTGACTTACCAATAAAGGCTCATCACTCTCAACAAGAAGAGAGGCCTTTATTTCTTAAAAATCTTTTTAAAAGTCAGCCAATTAATTTAAAAAATGCCCTCAAATCTAATACAGATTTGCATTCTATGGACCTCATAGAAAATGAGGATTCTAATGAAGAAATTTTTAGTAACCGTTCTTTCCATGATAATCATAATTGGGGTGCTACTCTACTTATAGGAGGACCTGGGCAAGGGAAATCAACTTTAACTCAATTAGCTTGCCAATTTCATAGAGCGAACTTGATTTATCCATATATAAATGAATTAACATCAGTTCAGAAAGAAACTGTTAATTCTTTTTTCACTCAAGATGACTCTCTTAATTCACTAAAACCACCTAAAGTAGCCTTATTACCAATTCAGATCACTTTGCCTAACTTTGCAGAATGGGCTGCACGAACAGATATTCAAAACAATACATCCCCACTTCCCTTATTTATACAATTTATTGAACAGCTACCTAGCTCTAAAAATATAAAACTAGACGCATCAAAACTTTTTCAACTAATGTGCGTAACACCTTCTATTATTATTCTAGATGGTTTTGATGAAGTAGGTGCGGCACAGGACAGAGAACGTATTGTTCAAGCAGTTCGAGAGCTCATTAATATCTTAGCAGAAAATTCTGCCTCTGCTCAAATTCTTGCTACGACTCGCCCTCAAGGTTATGCTGACGAATTTTCACAAATTGGCTTGAAACTTCAAAAATTTTTTCTAGCTCCATTAGAAAAAGATGAAGCTTTAACATATGCAAACAAACTTATTCAAGCGAAAATTACAGGTGCTGACCTGCAAGCAAAAGCATTTCGTCAAATTTCAGAAGCAGCAACAGAACCTTCTACTGAACGACTTTTAACTACTCCATTGCAAGTAACTATTCTTACAGCTTTAATACAACAACTTGGACGGGCTCCCAAAGAGAGATGGAATTTATTTTCCAGATATTTTTCATATACGTTTGATAGAGAAATCGAAAGAGAAACTTATGCCTCATCATTATTAGCAGAACACCGGACTCATATTGAAAGAATTCATGCACGTGTTGGATTACTACTTCAAGTTGAAGCAGAGCGTTATGGAGGAGCCTCGGCACGTATGAGTAAGACAAGATTAGAAGAAGTTATTTCTGCAGTTTTGACTGAAGATGAAATTTCGATAGATCAACAAAAAGAATTAATACGTGAAATCGCTAATGCCGCTGAAAATAGATTAGTTTTTCTTGTTGAACCAGAACCAGGAAAATTTGGTTTTGAAATTCGCTCATTACAAGAATTCATGGCTGCCTGGGCTTTATGCAGTGGTAGAGACTCTGAAGTTGAAACTAGATTAATTCAAATTTCTAAATCTCCTATGTTCCGTAATGTTTTATTGTTTGTTTCCAGTAAACTATTTAGTGAATCCTCACCTTTAAGGGATATTCTAGCTGATCATATTTGTAAATATCTAGATGACGATAATAGTGATGAATTAGCAAGGGCTTCAAAAGCTGGTTCAAGACTCGCATTGGAAATTCTAGAAGAAGGTTCTGCTTTAGCACAACCAAAACGTGCTCGTGCTTTAGTAAATAGAGCCGTTGGCCTTTTAGAGTTACCAGCCGATTATGAACATATCCGTTTATTAAGAATTATAAATGAAGAAACCAAACCTATTTTAATTGAAGCTATCGAAAAGCATTTAATTGTTTCAGCAAAAAAAAACTATGGTGAAAATAATGCTGTATGGGCATGTATAATTGAATCAACAAATAAAAATGAGACCTGGGCCATAAATATAGGAAATGAATATTTCAACACTAAAGTACTTACTGAAGACCTATTTTATTTTTTAAATATTTCTAGCATATCACTAGGAGAATGGATTTGTAATAAAATTGAAGAATATTCACATGAAATAGATCCGGAAATATTCATAAATACTTCAAAATTATTTCCAGGAAAATTTAAAAAAGACATTAAGTGGACAAACTGGTTAAAATATATCTTTTTTATAGTTGAAGAGAACCCAAACCGTGACCGCTTCGACGTTTTAAAAATTGATAATAACAAAAGTTATTTTCAAAAAATCCCATCACCATCTTATGAACTTCCAAAATCAAAAAAGTGGGAAACATGGTATTTAGTTGCAAATTTCGAAAAAGAACCAACTTTAGACAATCTAATTATATTATTGGAAAAAATTGAAGAAAATAAAAGTTTGGATTATTGGAAAAAACAAAAAATTAGATTTTCATGGCCTTTCTTGGCTACTATTTCTTATGTTAATAATATTGTTGAATTAAAGAAAGTAATAATCAAGCTAAAAGCAAAAGAATTAGGAAATGAAATAGATTGGATAAATGCACAACATGCATGGTCTGGGCCACAAGATATAGATAATATTATTAAAAGCATTAATCTATCTCTTAATTTACCTTGGACTTTAAAGTCTATCAATTTATATCCCCCAATATTAACTACCAACCTATCAAACTTAAGCTACTTTATAAACTCAAACCTAAAGATTAAGAATAAAGAAGAAATTATAGAAACATCTAGTTTATTAATAAATAAAACAAAATCTGCATTACTTAAAGAAGCATTATCAGTCATATGCTTATCTTTTTGGAGAAAACTTCCTTTAAAATCACAAAAAATATATAATGAAAATCATTTAGACACATGGGTATCAAACAATTTCTCATATCAAACAATCATACTCAAAAGACCCAAAAGCTTATCGCTAATTAAATGGTCAGAATTATTAAATAAAGTCACACTAAAAAAGCAAGATTTACTTCTACTTGATCCATTAGAAACTCTATTTAGCTCCTTAATAGAGTTACCAAAGCATCCAACTCTTATATACTTTACTATCAATTTACTATATCGCTACCAGAATCACATAGATTACATCAATGCAATTCCTCAAACATATAAATTAAAAGAAATTATTAAAAAAATTGATCCTGATGAATTCAATGAAAATTTAACTAAAGCAAATTTCATTCTGATACAAATTGTTTTAGGTCAGTATCAAATTGAACGCAACCAAGATTTTTTATCTATAATTTTCAAAGCTTATGAAAGTGAACCTAGAATTCTATTAAACACTATTATTTTATTAAAAATGGTTAGTACATCACAAAAAAACAATGAATTAGTTTTAATTGAAATTTATAATTTTATTTTTAATAAAAACTCTCTTTATAAAAGACCTCTATTACAAGAAATTAAGGAGCAGTTCCAAAAAAGAACATCAGGGTTAGAATTAACAACTAATTGGAATAAACTATCGTTACCTTTTCCAGTCCCACAGCAATCTAAAGAACAAATAATTTTGGGAGGAATTCCTGAAAATCCAATTCATATCAAATCAATTAAAGTTGAAGGTATTGGAGCAATAAGTGATTTAACTTTGGAATTTATTAACCCAGAAAAAGATCATGGGCAATGGATAGTTATAATTGGGCCAAATGGTTCTGGCAAGACAACTTTATTAAAAAGCTTTGTAATATCCCTTAGAAATATTAAAAATCCGTCAATCTGGCCAAGGGGAGTTTTTGGTAATTATTGGAGAAAAGTAACAAAAGAGCAAAATAATGATTTTATTAACTCAAATATAACAATTACTCTTAGTGACACATCAGAACACCAAATCCATATCAGGCCAAATAATACTTATGGATTAGACTTCATTCAAATTCCAGAACAAGAAAAACCTCAGCTTTTCCCTATATTTGCATACGGATGTCGTAGAGGATCAGCTTTAGGAGGTGCATCTCGCCAAGTTAATTTAGATGAGAATGATGGTCCTGAAATAGCCACACTTTTCGATGAAAGTGCAGATCTAATTCAAGCTGAAACTTGGCTGATTAGTCTGGAAGGTGATATTTCAAAAAACCCTACAAGCAAATTAATATTTGAAAACACTCTTGATTCATTAAAGAAATTAATGAATTTAAAATCAATTGAAGTTTTTGATCAAAAACTTTGGTTTTCAGAAGACGATAACATTAAAATCCCTTTTAGCTGCTTAAGTGATGGATATTTAACAAATGCTGGTTGGTTTCTTGATTTAGTAGCTAGATGGTTAAAATATGCTGAACAATATAATTTTAAAATTGATAAAAACTTCTTGAATAATATGACAGGGTTAGTAATCATCGATGAAATAGATCTTCATTTACATCCTGAGTGGCAAATTGAGATTATTTCTAGAACTAAGAAAATTTTACCAAAGATGTCTTTTATCGTATCTACACATAATCCATTAACATTAGTAGGCGCTAAAAGTGAAGAAATATGGACGCTTAATCGCAATGAAGAACGAATAACAGCATCACAAGGAGTTGAAACGCCAATGCTTTTAACAAGTGGTCAAATCTACCGTCAATATTTTGGTATTAAAGATATCTATCCAAATCATTTGGGTCGTTTATTAAAAAGATTTAGTCATTTATCTAGTTTTTCCTTACGAGATGATAATGAAGAGGCTGAATTAATAAGAATTAATGAAGAATTATCAGAAGCAGGTATAGAAACTGGTTGGGAAATTACACCACGTGTGATTGGTTAATAAATATAAACCTTTCAGACAAGCTAATTTATTAATGGATATATATTGTGATAAAAGTTAATCGTGGTCCAGAACCTAACAACCTAAAAACTGCAAGAATAAGTCACCTATCTAGACTCCGTAATTTAGGGTACACACCTAAATCTGAAGATATTCATGGTTATGAAATTGTAGCTGAAAGCTTATGGAAAGCTCAACATCATAAGTGTTGTTATTGTGAACATCGTATTGTAAAGTCTTATAATGATGTCGAACATTATCGTCCCAAAGCTAATGCAGATAGATCACCTGGATGCAGCCTAAAACATGGATATTGGTGGCTAGCTTATACTTGGGAGAATTTATTATTTGCATGTCCAAGTTGTAATCGTTCACATAAAAGATCCTTCTTTCCTCTTGCAAATGGATCTATTTCCCTACAAGAGGAAACCCCTCCACCTAGTAATGAAGTTCCATTACTTATAGATCCCAGCTCTTCAATTAACCCTGTAGAACATATTATGTTTGTTTTTGAAAATCAAGGCTGGTGGGCTAAAGAACGAAATAGAAGCATTGAGGGTCAAAAAAGTATTCAGATTTATGGTTTAAATCATCAAGACTTGAGAGAATTAAGAAAAGATCATTATGAGACCATCCTCACTCCCCAAGTTAATGCAATAAATATTGCTATTCGTGACAATGATTTAGTGGCATTAAAAAAAGAATACCAAAGAGCACTTGATATGCTCACCCCAAAAAATACTTTTGTTTGCTTTAACTATTCTGTATTCAGCCAGGAAATTAACAACTTAGAAAACATATCAGATTTAATTCAACTCTCTTGGCCTTTTCCCCATCAAATCGGATGATTTACTAAAAGAAAGTCGAAAGATTTCTCACTATTATCTATTTAATAGATCTACTGTTACTATTCTAAAAGCTTTTTGTATGTATATTTTTTCTTCGCCGCCTACGTAAGAATTTACATTCTCATAACCTTTATCTATACCACTTCATGAGATCCTACTGTTTTATATAGTTAACTCATGGTCAGTTGTGTAGATATTTCTTATTGAGCTTTATATTCCAATGTTTATGATTGAACTCAAAATTATATCTTTTATCAAAAAAAATTAAATTGAAAAATAGGGAGCATCTGCTCCCTATTCACGACTAGCTAACTTAGCTTCAATCCATTGATTGATTTCCCAAGCTGACCAACCAATACGTTTTTGCGAGATCGTGATTTTCTTTGGAAACGTAGGATCATAGTAAGGCGAGTTTTCATCCATCATTTCATATATTGTTGAACGACACACACCTGTGAACTCTATAACCTGTTTTATATTTATGAGTTGATTCATCTGAAAAGTTTGACCTGTGAACGCATTCATGATGTTTTCTCCTAATCATTGATGCGAGCGCGTATTCGCTCAGATGATAGGTCAGTCCAGTAAAATTTTACGCAGTCCAATGTTATCCAAGTTCTTCTAATTCAAAGCCTGAACTGATTGCTGCAACCCTTTCTGAATATCCTGCACGTGGTCCAGGCCCTGCGTTTGCTGATGCGGATCTGGTTTGGGTTCATCGTTATAAAACTCCTCAACAACATCTAGCCCCTCTTCACCACTTACCTCAAAACTGGCGTTACCATAGCCATGACGTGCCACATGATCCAGAGCTTCCTGATAAAATCCTGTTACTTTGCTCTGTTCATCAATCTGCTTGGCTGAAGTAATAGCATCTTTTAAATTCACACCGTCTCTTAAAGTTAAATCCACGTAGTAAATCGGCGTTCGATAGCTTTGCGTGGTACTTTTTCCCCGTAAAGTCAGTTGCAATGGCAGACATGAAAGTAAGTCACCCGATGCAGCACTGTAATAACGTAATCTTGCTGCCAATGTCCGAATACTATTAAAACCAGTGGTTCTAAAGATGAATGTGCCAAATTCATCCGACTCATCTAAATTGACGTAAAGTCTGCCATAGGGTTTGCATAAGCCACCTTGTGCCAATGGACATAAATCAGGGGATGGACATGGATGTTGCTCAATGCCATTTTGTCCGAGTCGCTGACAAGACTCTCCATTGCCTGTGCAGAGTAGTCGTCCTGTTAGTCGATCAAATAAACTATACTCAGCTCTTAAATTTAGTTCAGGATCATTGAAGATCATACGGACTGGAATGGTTCTCAGTTTTTGGTTTGGTGCTTTGGCTCGTAGTTGTTCATCCAAGGGATGCTTAATCCATCCATCTTTCCCTTGAATTTGACTGGTAATGGTAAATTGATCATCTTTTTCAGGCACTCGTTTGCCATTCTTTTCGACAACCTTGCCAATGCTGATACGACCTAGTACGGGTGGTGTAATTGCGAGACCTTTAATCATAGTCATTTCCTTTAAATAAAAATTGAATATAAAAAAATCCCATGATTTTTGATCATGGGATTTTCAGCTGTGGATAGGTGATGAGTTATCCACCGTTTGAATAAATCTGAAAACGTCTTGTTCCAGCTTTAGTTTGTGGAAACTGCTGGAGATATTCAGGATGCTGTTTAAGAAGCGATTTACTGTCTAGGCTGATTGAGTCTTGTGACTTCTTCCATGTCACTGAGCCACCTATAAACACTGCTCGTTCTGCATCTTTCATCATCATTTGAAGTTGATGTTTAAGTTCATCAAAATACTGTTTATGCTGCTCAACCTTATGTCTCTCCTCAAGCAATTGGTTAAATAGATAGTTGGCTTGTTCATTTTGGGTCAGGTCTTCCACTGTTAAGGGGATCTGTTCTGGATAGAGTTGCTGTAAGGCTTTGGCTGCTGAATCCGAAGCATCTACACTTGGTGGAATGCCAGTTTCGACACATTGCCAGAAGTGTCGTTCGGCATTAATAATGTTCTGAATCACAGTTTCATTACGCGTCACCTTATAGATTTTGGTTTCATGCCCACAGATTAGCGCACAAATATGCGCTGCCTGTTTGCCTGTCACTGCAAGTTGATGTTGGACTTGGCAGAGGACATACAGTGGTACACCATCTCGCCATAGTTTTGAGCCATATTCTCCAACGGTTTTACATTCCAAAATCTGCACTTCGCCATTGCCTACCACGGCATAATCTAAATTCGCCAACATAAAGTGTTTGTCTTCATCAGGGTGTTGCAATACTGCATTGACTCGACGTACCTTGTTATTAGTGTGCATGCTGTAGTATTCCGCCACCAACGGTTCTAGCTTTTTCCCCCAGTACAACGGTGCATAGCCGGCACTTTCATCCTCAATATTTTGTTGCATCCGCCCTGTTTTAATCATCCACAGTTCCAGCATCGACATATAAGGATTCAGTCCACAGGCCGTTGCTGCATCACTACTGCCAATACCTTGTTTTCTGACCTCTAGCCATTGCTGGTAGTTCATCTGCTTGGTGTTGGCGAGTCGTTTCGCTGTCAGAACCTTAGTCTTTCGTGGCTGTTTGTTCAGTCGGTCACGTTTGGGGCGAGTTCCCAACTCAACCTGTTGAGTGGGTTGATTTAAGTTTGGTACATAAGGTTGTAAGGGTGGATGATTTATCCTGTTCTGAATTTGAGTATTGCTATTCATTGCAATTATTCCTGTATGAGTAAAATCGTAAAAGCTGAATTTTGGGCATAAAAAAAGCCGCATCTGAGGGTGCGGCTAAAGGTGTTGCTGTGCTTGTACGGTGTTACGTTATGTTTAGGCTAATGGAGGTGACTTAAATCAAACTTAATAGATTCGAAGTTTTAGAATGTATGATCTAAGCCACCATTCGGAGGGCTTGCTCCAAACCTCGTTGCTTGATTACTGCCCCTGCCCCAAACCAAGCAGAATCAAGTCGGTGATCGATACTCATCGCTCGACGTTCATGATCGGTGAACTCTGTTATTGCACACAGTAAACCATAAGCCGTGTCTTTGGCTGAACTCAGTTCTGCACCTCGTCCATGCCCGTTAAACATGGTCATCACCTTTGACATAGCACGTCCATTGGGTTCAGTTTTATTGTCTGATCTCGTTTGATCAGGCATAGCAACATTACGGTAAAATTGGATAATGCTGTCATCCTGTTCAGCTATGCTAAGATTGGTATTGTTAAACACTGCATCAAAATAAGCAGCGGCTTCTTGTTGCGTGACTTTACGCTGACTTAGTTGTTTCATTTCGTACATGTGTTCATCCCATTTTCGAACAGAGATTCCGAGCTGTTGTTTGACTCTTTCAGCATCGAATCGAGTACTGTGTGGAACTTTCACTACACCTGCACTGTTCTGCTGCCCTTTCAGAGCAATCGCCAAAGTGTTATTACACACCACTCGAATAGAAGTGAATTGTGCCGTAGTTGCAAGTGTGCCATCACAAGCCGTAGCTAAAAGAATATAACCATTACTGATATCCTTTCCTTTGAGTGCTGAAGTCTGCCCTGTGTGTGCCAATGCCCAGAATTTCTTCCCACCTTTGAGTACCCCTGCGGTTTCCAGTTCAAAACCTGATTGTTCGGTTAAGTCTCGGTAAAATTCCAATATCTCCATCGGTTGTACCTCCTGAAAACGTTGGCTCACCACGGATAACGGCGCATGGGTATCTGATCGATACAGCACTCGCTGTTCTTCAAAAGACATGATGATGCTTTGCCCACGATGGTTTTGTGCCATATAGCTGACATTGGAAGATTCTATCCGCCAATCCATGCCCGCCTGTTGCGCCCACACTTCGATGGGTTGGTTTTGAGTGAGTTGATTACCTAAGCCATGCCAAGGGGTTTGTCCAACATAGGCCATTTGTTCAAGTTGATGTGCCATGATGTTTTCCTTATCGGTTTGAATGATAAAAATATGGGTGTTGTGAGCTGTTGTATTCGCCTTGTTCAAATGCCAGTGCAAAATGATGATCACATTCCAAACATTGATAGAGCGTTTGTGGTTTCGGACTTTGTTTCAGCATGGGTTCTGGTGCATGTTCATGAACATGATTGAGAAAACAGACTGCACAGCCGATTACACCGCCAATCAAACTGCCAATGACATAAACAATAGGACGTTGTCCTTTAATCATTCGTGCGCTTGAAGCTCCCATCACGGCATAGTTAACGACATGCTGCATCAGGTTCTGCATCGGTGATTTGCTAAATGATTTTTGCTGGGATGTTGCTGTATTAGGAATCGGCTGGGGAATTATTTCTGTTTCATCACTGCCACACATTGGACAATTTATTCTGATCATCGTAAGCACCATAAATTTGAGATATAAAAAAGCCATGCTCTTTGAGGGCATGGCTTTTTTATTTAGTTGTGTATGTTTAAGTTCGATTTAGCTTTTTAATGGATCGTCTTAGTTAAAGCTATAACTTGCAGTTCCTTGTGTGGTTTCTATATCAACCTGTACCACATTTTCAAAGCTACAACCTTGCAGTCTGAGTCTAGACACTTGGCCCATTTGAAAATGCAGTGGGAAATTGAATCTTCGGTCATGTCCAATATATTGGCACTGCCCATTGTTCACAGTGACATTGGTGACATCTATTTGGTTAGGTGAATTCGAGCGAATCGTGATGATTGCAGGTGGATGGTAAGCTATCCCTCCCATTTCGTTTAATTCCACTGAGAATGTATCTGGCTCAAGCCCCGTGCCACATCCTTGTAGAGCAAATACCGACAATGATATTAATGCAGTCCATCCCACTGTTTTAATTAAGTTGTTCATCATTCATTAATCCTAAATTTTGTATTCAGATGTTGAGTTGATAAGTTATTTTTCTCTGCCCGTGTTCAGCAGAGAACACCTCTTACATCTAGGTAATATGTATTTGAAATTTCTTTGTTCTTAAAAATACAGAAAAGCATGTTTGGTCATATTCATCCTTCACCCAAATACTTGAACTCTTCAGGTTCTTTAGGAATTTCTTTTTTGGGATATTTCTGCATTAAGCTTTCAGGAGACTGATATTGCTCTAGACCAAATTTAAATTGCCACACAGGAGAAAGAGAGACATCCTTAAAGGGCATTGTTTTCAATTGTTCATGAGCATCAGTAACAAACTGTCGTTGCAACTCGATTGCCGATTTTTGTTTAAAATTAATCGGTTTAAATACAGGTGACACATACATCACTTCTTCAACATTACTACTATGCCGATCTGGATTTCCTACCTTTTTAAAGTAGAAAAAAATGCCATCAAGATTGAGTTGATTATTTTTAAAATTAAAGACAAAACCTAATCTAAGCTGGTTAAAGTTTGCCGCAATTTGTTTGGCTAAATCAGGTTGGACCTTGATGACTAGATCAGACTCCATAACGTCAAGTGCTAGATGAATATGCATCTGTTCCTGATCTGCATCGTACTCATAAGAAGCATCTGAAACTGCAAAATAAATATCACCCACACTACGGTTTAAAGCCTGTTCTAATAATTTCAGATCATAATCGACCGCCGTCGTTTCAGCATTTTGATTTGCCTGTTTCACCCGTTCCTCATAGGCTTGGCTTTTTTCAAATTTCTGCTTCGACTCAATCTTTGGTGCTTTTAAGTAGCGGATATAATTGATTGCCAAGTTATTGCTATATTTAAAATATTCATCATTGGTCAAATCAATGAACAAATCATTATCTCTAGAACTATGTTCCCGATTACCAATCACAAAAATCTGATCCGATCCCAAATGTAGCTGAGGATAAATAAGATCATAGTTGTCAACGAATGCAGAGAGTCTAAACTTTTCCGTCTCCCACATTGTCGGATAACGGATTCGGTATTGTGCTTGAATATCCGAGAGCTCGAATTCTTGCAAATTTTGGTCGGGACTAATTTGATCTTTAGGAACAATTACGGTTGGCATTTCAGCAACAGGCTCAGACTCTACCATTGTTTCAATGGTTTGGTCGTTTACAGCAGGATCACTTTCTGGTTTGTCTTTACTCGAACAGGCATTCAGTCCAATGAATAAAATACATAAGGACAGACGCTTTAATTTTGTTGCCATCGTGCATCATTCTCTTTTATTGTCCATAAGCACCTCTCAGCAATAGCGAAGCTAGGCTCATGGTGGTTTGATGTTTAACTTGGAGTTCTGCATTCTCTGCTGACGTGACAATTCCGTAGAGTGATATCTACTTTTTAGTCTTTAAATATTTCAGATAAGCAGGCCAATAAAGGAATAAGCTCCTTCATTGAGTGTTCCCCAATCGCATGATTTTTAAAATGTAGTGTTATCTGGCATCGATAAAGCCATAAAACTTACTGGGGTAAAAAAGAGAATGAGAATTTCGAAATGTAGTACGCATGGCGGACTCCTTGTGTGTATTAAAGAGCTCTACCAAATTACTGTCAAATAATGGTGGCAGAACGAGAAAGGGTTGACAGACTGACACACAAGAATCAGCACGCACAAGGCGTCCCTCCCTCGCCCTACCGCAACGGAGGAGGAACGAACGAGTTCGCCACCAAAAAATCAAATTTTTTGATGTGCTTGTGTGTAAACGGTCTGTCAAAACCGACTGACAATGTAGGTCAGCACGCAAAGGATAATCAGTGAGGCAATAGCTGTCAATGTACAAACCTTTAGGAAATTATACAGATAGTGCCCCTATCTCACTGAATACAGTTGTATTTATTCAAAGCTATACCTTAGATGATTTTTCAATCAAAGTATTTTCTTAGCATTAAACACTTTAAATCCACGTGTCATGATACAAATCTTATTCATCTTTTCAGATACACAGGTAACAGATTCAGGCAACTCTGCTAAATCATCTAGAGGATCTTTCGGCTCAGGAAATGCCATAATCTCATCTCGACCTAAGCCAAAAGGATTACCCAATGGCTGCTTAGACATTTCTTCATCTATGATTAGTAACGTTCCTAATTGATTGGTTGCATCCAACCACAATCGTTGTATCAATTCTGAATAGTTCGTATCGGTGGAGTAAAAAACTTTTTGAAAGGTTAAATAAAAACGAATCACATAACAGTTCCTGTAGCTATCACGAATTAAGTGGTAGTAAGTCAATATGACCTGTGACCTAAACCAAGGCTGGCATTTCAACTTTTTCTCAAATGCTCTAAATGATTGAATCACTTGATCAATCGCCTGCAGTTGTTCGGTCCCAGATGGATAACTCAAATAGAACTTGAGATCAGGTGTATTTACACTTATTTTACTGATAGCAGTGTAAGTATCTTGAAGCTGAAGAATATGCTTCTCATATTGATCATTACACTGGTTTAAATACTCATAAAAGCCTGTGGTCTTAAACAGTGCTTTTAGTTTTTCGAGAATCTGTTCAATCAACCATTTCGCAGTATGCGTCGTATCAGGTACAAAATAACATTGATGCAGATCTATTCCAGATAACACAGAAAAATAAGCATTCCTAAATTGAGTGATCCAAAAGCTAAACTCCGAATCTCGATGAGAAAACATCAAGAAATTCCACTCATCAAAGTAATCAAAAAAAACTTGTGACCATTCCCTTTTCAGATTCTTTACATTTTTATCATCGCTTATCTTTAAATCTGGAACCCCAAAGCGAGCATGAGTAAAGAAGTCGTGCACATCTTTCTCTAAACGTGGGGCTGTTTGGTGTTCAAGGTATGTAATATCCATAGAAATTGTTCTATAAAGTTGTGGATTTCATAGAACTGTTTCATCTATATTTTTTTACAGACTCTTACTCAGCTACGTGCTGGTAGTTACGGCCATGCGCTCGGTAAATACCTTTAAAGAATGTTCTTTTCCCATTCGGTTTGACTAACAGCTTTTGCAGATACTTTTCTGGGTTCGTCAGATAACTAGCGACATTCAAAGCATTTTGAAGTTCTTTTGGATTCTTACGGTGAATCATGCCAATACCCAATAAGCCTTTATTGGCAAACTGATCTTTATTGTCTTTGGTATTACCATTCATTCCATACCCCCAACCATGCGTAATTTCCTGCCACTTAAGAATGACTCGATCTCCAAGAAACCAATCCTGATAACGTTTTGACCCGTTATAAATCAGCATCAGATGTGCATGGTAACCCTTTGTACCTCCCTGTTCTAAAGCTAAACCATAACCCAATAAATGCTTAAAACAGCCATTCTTATCTTTTAGATACTTGCATAAGGCCTGAGTATGAAGATAGAAGTCATGAACTGTGACATTCGACATAAACTCCTTTAAATAACCCAGATCCACACGAACAATCAGAACCTTATTATGATCTTGAATCATTTGCTGAACATAAGCCCGAAAGCTGTCTTGATTAGCTGATTCTTGCTGCCTGAATAGTCGAATCTGTTCTAAGATCAAACTGCGGTAATCTTTCAATCTACGCTTTAACTGTGATACCTCAGCTGAAGATAATTCTGATAGATAGTCTTCAAGACATAAATCCCCTCTTAATGCCTCAATGGTTTGTATCATATCTATAAAAGCTTGAATGGATGCACTGTACTCAATATCCTCATGATCAAAAGTCTGAAATGCAGGAATCAGTGAACAAAGATGAGCGATAAAGATAGATTGGTCTAATTCTAGATTCAGCACCCAATCAACAAAGTCATTCACTGCTGTCATTGCACCAGCCTGATGAGATAGATCATATTGCATTAAAATACTCCTTCGTTATGTTTGACGCATAACTAAGGAGACAGCATTATTTTTTTATATCTGAGAATGTTTACATTACGTATTCAATACGAGGGTGCATCTCATGACTGATGATGTATGTTGTATTGATAGCTTATTGATTACATGTATCTAGATTAAGTACAAGCCTCTAATCTTAATTAAGTATTTATTATTAATAATATTATTTACCGACTTACTACATAACTAAATAGTTGAAAAACCAGTCTATGGATAGATCACTGCTAAAATTCCTTCTCCCCGAAACCTGTACTTTTAGTGAAAACTTCATTTGCGATAGTTAGGTCAGAAGTCAGCTTTTATTATAAAAAAATCATTCAAGTTTATTTCCCCTAAACTGTCACTCTAAAATATCTGAAATGTGTTAATCGATCGTTTAGTTGATTGCCATTGTATGTGTACAAATGTAAATATTTCTCGATTCTACTAATATAAACCTATCTTTCACAAACAAGTTCAATTAGCTACATACTGTGTTGGTAGGTCCACCTTTGAAATTAATCGGTGGATTGAAAAAAATTGCTTAACGCTAAGGACTACTATTTTTTCGGCATTGCCCCCTTAATAAAAGCTTTGGGGACTATCTGTCTAAACGGAGCACGGAATACATCCCGGTACGCAAAATATGGAATGACATGCTCAATGACAATTTTTTTCATTTTTCGGTCATTTGCTTCAAGACAAACATGATATGTATTATCCATTGTATTCAACCCATCAACAGAGCGCATCAATATTTTCGGCTTAATAGCTCCATAGTACTTTATATTTTCGGCATCTTGCAGCTTTAAAGTCTGAGCAGCTTTTGTATCAAGAAAGCTAATCCATCGCTGATCCAAATCATGTACGACTGTTTGTAATTGTTCCTGACAACGATCATTAAAGAACAATACGACATCTATTGTAAATTCTGGAAACACCATCCAGTTTTTCTCTTGCCAGATACCCACGTAGCCACTCAACCAGTAACAAGGTTTAGCTCGCTTTGCTAGGCGTATAAACTCAGTAAATAATTTTGAGAACTCTGACTGTTCAAGACTTCCCTTTGATGAACGTGCCTCAACTGTAATACGATAAGCCCAACTATTTTGCTCCAGTACACGATTAAGGTATTCTCGTGTATCCGTCTGTCTTCGTTCACATTGCGCATATTTTTTCTCCAAGATTTCACGTTTATCTAGTTCAGTAGCTTGCCGTAAGTTTTGGAGCTTTCTATTCATCTGGCCTAACCCAGCAGAGTCTACTGGATGATAAAATATAAGGTCTGTAAGAATCTGTTGAACCTGTCCCCACAACCTTAAACTGTCTTCATGCCCAAACCACCACGTCCGTAAACCACTTTTTTGAATTAGCTCCCAAAAGCTGGGATCGTTTGCAACTTGCTTTACAAGTGATAAATACTGTTGTCCAAGTTGTGTAGCTGATGTTTGTATATCCTTAACATTCAAAAAGTGAATCTGATTCGCTAATTTCATCTCATTAAAGGCTGAATATTGATTGTGTAACAAAGTCTCAATAAATACTTCAATTTGGAACAGCCACTCTCCATACAGTTCTGATAATCCTTGCTCAGTACAAAATTCTTTATAGTAAATCTGCCCAATGAGTAGACGATCTGCCACACGCTTGTCTAGATGTTTGAGATCCCATATGCCTTTAGGTACTTTCCATTCGTGCAAAACCTGCGCAAGATTTTTAGGTTGAGGGCTTATCTTAGATGGCAGAACCTGATAATTTATTTCAGGCTTTTCCCAATTCAGATCATCAAAAAACTCATTCACCTCAAAAGCCATCTGAGGATGTATGAGTTTAGCCACTGAGTCTATTTTAAAATAATAGCTGAGTACCCAATACTTAAATTGTTCAACTTGCTTAAGCTGATCTATTCCGATACGACCAACAGCATCTTTATTGCCGTGTTTCCTTACAAACCTATTTCCATTGATGACGTCAATAACATCATAGTGACCAAAACCTTTCTTCAATAATGTTTGTAAATGAGCGACAATTTCATCCTCTTGATCAATGTGAAAACTTCTTAAGATAAAAATAAATGAAAGCTTTAACCCATTTTGATAATCATGCTCAAGCTTGGTATATGCTCGCAGCCAACCAGGGATCATCTTAAAAATTGTATTCTGTATCTCAGCCCGATCTTTACATACTTTTTCAATCAATTGCTCTAACGATTCATTCTTTGCTTGATTCGCTATACGTACAAACCGAATATCAAGAACTAAAATATATGCTTCATGATGTATTGATAAAAGCTTATCAAAATGCATAAAAGCATCATTGATTTTGTCTACGACTTTCTGAGTCTGCTTATTTTTTTCCTCAATATACAAAGGATCTTTTTGCAAGTCGGAAAAGTAATTTATCAATCTTTTTGCTTTTCCATAATGAAATTTTGAGGTTAACCATTGATTCCTCAATACTTCCGAATCTCCGATATTTAAGCGAACCTGTTCAATATCATCAGACTGAATACGTATATTAACCGCATCTTCCTCCAAAAATTTCTGAAAATAAGCCCAATTCAACCCAAGCTCAAGACAAGTCATGTCGAACATTTTACGTTCAAATTTAAGCTTATTAAAATAAGAAAGAAACAAAGATGAACGTTCAACTGGCAGAGTTAGGTCAATTCCCAATTCAGGCACTTGAGGTAAACATCCTGTCCTTAAATCATCCATGAATTTATCAACCAACCGAATAACCTCAACCGACTCTTTATACAAACAAACATGATCATGTTTATTGTCATACCTCAAAGAGGAATCTAAGACTTTCCAATAATAGGGAACTTTTTTTAAAAATAATTTAAATTGATCTTCACCCTTAACAACCAGATTATAATTATCCATAAACATATTAAAAACCCACCGAAGATCTTTATAATAGCGGAGTTGAATCATATTTCACAATGAATTTTCACGCATTAATCACAGTATATTTTACCATTATTCACGGTTTATAAAAATATTAATCACTATGAATAATAAGTTTTATCTTACCTTCAATACTTTTCACTACTTAAGTTGTCATGCCAAAAGGGTTAGTTTTTTCACAAGATAATGTATAATTAAACATATTTTAGACATTTTTATCATGAAAGAAGTAACTGTTATAGAGTTAAGTGAACAGACTGGGCTCACTAGATCAAAAATATATTATCTTATTAAAAAAGGTAAAATATTAATTTCAAATGGAAAAATAAACTATAAAGAGGCCCTGCAGGTTATCACCACATTTAAAATCAATAAAACAAAAGTAACGGATGATGAAAATTTTAGACATATTTTAAACATGCTTTATTTGCAAAATATCACCTTACAAGAACAGCTAGATTTAGCTTATAAGCGTGAAAAAAACTATTTGGCAGAACTTGCAAACTATCGGCAGAGTTTAGTTCTGAAACCGACTCTCACCCCATTTATAGATGAGAATAATTCACAAGAAGAACAAGGACACGATTTAGCCAATACTGATAAAAACTCTCTAACCAGAATGCAGTCTGAGAGCAAAAACCATACTCCTGCAGAATCATGTCAAAGCATCAATAAAGAAATACAGCCTCCAAATGAGATTACCACCCATACCCCCCCTATAGGACTCCTTCAAAATGAAATGATCTTGTCCGAAACAAACAACAGACCAAAAAATGCAGTTATTGAGCAAAAAAAAGACAATACTGTCTTAGAATCCCCCTTGTCATCCTCAAAAGATACAAAACAGCCAAAGATTCAAAACAAACATAAAAAAACTGTTGCCATGAAACCAGCACAAATACCTAAAAGTATTTCAGTAACAGTTAAACCTAAGCTCAACCAGAATAAACAAAGTGAGCAGACATACAGAAATGAATCAATCGCAGATCAAAATGTTCTCAACACAGTGAATGCTGAACCAACCTTTAATGAATTGACAACAACCGAAGACTACAGGCTAAATCTAGTCACAAAAAAATTAGACTCATATTAATCTCTCAAAAAACAAATATATATTATTGTTTTTATTAATTTTTATTTTATTTTCTAAAATAAAACATTCGTTAGAATCGCTAGCATCTAAAACATATATTGTAATGTAAAAAGCCATATTCAAGTATGGCTTTTTACATTGTTCCAATTTACATCAACCAGCTATTCACCTTCTCACCATACCACTCCATTATCTTCACACGCTCATCCCAGTACTGTGCGCGGTTGTAAGCTGAACGGATTCGATTTTGAGGCACATGGGCAAGCTGACGTTCAATTGCGTCAGGATTGAATAAATTTGATTCATTCACTACTGTACTAAATAAAGATCTAAACCCATGTGTAGTCATTCGCCCTGCATAGCCTGAACGTTTAATTACAGCCAATATTGACTCGCTACGCATAGCTTGCTTGTTATTTAGTCGATGTGGAAATAACAGATCTTTATTATGTGTCAGACGCAATGCTTGGAGTTCACTAATCATCATGTCTGTTAATGGTACACGATGGGGTAAACCGTTCTTCATACGCTCAGCAGGGATATCCCATTTACGCTCATCTAGATCAAATTCATCCCATCGCGCTTGCAGTAATTCACTTACTCGAACGCCAGTAAGCATGACCAGAATAATTGCGTGATGGGTTTGAGCATCTGCTGGATAGGTTTTGATGCGTCTAAGGAATTCGGGCATTTCACTTTCTGATAATGAAGCTAAGTTCTTCACTTTTTTATTCTTGAGTGCATAAACCAAATCACTTGCAGGATTATCGAATCTATAGCCATGAGCTATGGCATATTTCATGACCATACCACAACGTGATAAGGTGCGCTTGGCGATTTCAAGAGAGCCTCTTGCCTCTATTTTCTTAATAACCTTCAAAATTTCAGGAGCTTGAATTTGATTAATTCGCTTGTTGGCAAGTCCTATATACAATTCATCTAATGATGCTTGGACATTGCTAATATGCTTTGTAGACCATGTTTCTTTTTGATTTTCAAACCACTCTTCTGCTACCTCTTTAAAAAGTGGCTTTAACTCATCAACCGTTTCTACACGAGAAAATTTATATTTTATATTTAAAGCAATTTCACGAGCTTTTTTCAAACTTAGATCAGGATACTGCCCTAGTGCTTTAGATTTTCTTTGTCCTTCAACCGTAAATCGAACCGACCAATATTTACTCCCTTTCGGATCAATGATGAGTGACAATCCATTAAAATCTGATAATCGATATTGCTTTTCTTTAGGTAATGCCTTTTTGCATTCCACATCAGTTAGTGCCATTTTTCCTGCCCACTCATTTTGAATCTTGTGGGTCAAATTGTCCCAATTCTGACCCTTAAAAGGCAAAAATAAGGTCAAATCAAGTCGGATGATATCGGACAAACAGGCAAATAAAAAAGCCTTTAAGTATTGAACTTAAAGGCTTTTTTATATCGGATCAAACAATCCCGAATAATATTTTGGTGGAGATGGCGGGAGTCGAACCCGCGTCCGCCAGCACTACGCCCGAGAATACTACATGCTTAGATATCGTCTACTGTTTTAACTCTTTGTGACCCGACGAACAGGGTACAAATCGCGATCCTCTAAGTTTAGTACAAAGCCCCGAGGCTTGGCTTTATACGGACTTGTGTGCGTGCGCTTCAGTCGGACTCTCTAACCACAAGTATTCAGAGAGGCGGACAAGCTGCCCTTAGGCAGCTAGAGCGTATGATTCGTCGTTTGCGACTAAAAAATGCAAATTTGATTTACGAGAGGAAATGCGCTCTCGGCATGCATCTATGAGTTTCATCACCAGCGTCGAAGCCAGGAACATCCCCAAAGTACATCGCAATCATAGCATAGATGACTAGAATTTAAATCTTAATTTCTAAGCATCGAGCAAAATATGCGCTTATAAGCTTATATTGTTGCGGAACTTACTCTTTCAAGGGCTGGTTTTAGAAAGCTGCCACAAGGGCAGCTTCTTAATTTTGGCTTATAACGCCCCATTACCTAGCACAATGCCTTCACGACGAGGATCGACCCCACCCGCATATTTGCTTTGATTATCAATTTTGACTTTCATAATTGTCGCAATACCACTGGTTTGTGCCGTATTGGAAATACCATGGCCTTTTGCTTTTAAACCTTCAATCAATTCAAGCAAGGATAACTGGTCATTTGAGCTATCAATATTGGTGTTTGGGCTATTGGTTGCACCGAAGTTCACCAACGATGTCGCCTGCTGTGCATTCAAGTTCCAGTCCAATGCACCAACCAAGGTTTTGACCACATATTGAATAATGGTACCGCCACCCGGTGAACCCGTTGCCATATAAAACTCATCTGCTGTAGTGCCTTTAAATACTAAAGTTGGCGCCATGGTACTGCGTGGACGTTTGCCACCTTCGACTCGATTCGCCAACAATGCACCTGTTTGATCAACAGGGTTGGCGCTAAAATCAGTTAATTGATTTGATAACAAAAAGCCATCCACCATATGGAATGACCCCATACTCGATTCAACCGTCGATGTCATGGAAACCACATTGCCATAGGCATCGACGATAGTGAACTGAGTGGTGCCATGTTCTACTGTCGTATCAATACCTGAATTTGAGTCGAATTGACCTGCCTGCGCGACACCCATACTTTGGTTCGGATTAATCAGTGCAGCACGTTGTCTTAAATAATTTTTATCAATCAGACTCGCAATACCTTTCGCTGGTAATGGCACAAAATCAGTGTCTGCAACATATTTATCACGGTCTGCATAGGCCAAGCGTTCTGTTTCCGAAACCAAATGCACGCCCATAACATCAGGGATCCCACCCTCATTTTCTGGATTTTGCGGTGGATATTTACTCATCTCAAAATTTTCTAAAATGCCCAGCGTTTGTGCAACTGCAATTCCACCTGATGATGGCGGTGGCATGGTACAGACATAGTAACGATCACGGTAAGTACTACAGATTGGGGTTCGTTTTTTAACTTGATAATTAGATAAGTCCTGTAAAGTCATTAAGCTTGGGGTAATTGGTGTACGAGCTGCATCATCCCCGACCGTTTGACCCGCCTTCGCCACAATATTCTGTGCCATCGGCCCACTGTACATGGCTTTTACACCTTGAGTCGCAAGCGCTTCAAGGGTTTTGGCATAGGCTTTATTGGTCATGGTCTCACCAACTTTACGTGGTGTACCATCTGGGTAGAAATAGGTTGCGACTGCATTAGCATCAAGAGCCAAATGACCTGCATTACTTGCAATCGCATCGGCTAGACGTCCAGGAATTCGAAAGCCATGATCAGCCAAATCAATAGCTTGATTAAACAACTGATCCCATTTCAGTTTGCCATGTTCCTGTTGCGCCTGTTCCAGTAAACGCATTACCCCAGGTACACCAATTGAACGCCCACTACGGCGGGTACTTGGCACAGGTGCAGGAGATGCAGGATCATGTATATCTTGTCGGATCAAATAATATTCATTGGCCGCAGCAGGTGCAGTCTCTCGCCCATCATATGCGGTGACGGTTTTACTTTTCGCATCGTAATACATCATAAAACCGCTACCCGCGATGGTACTGGATTGTGGTTCTACTAAACCTAATACTGCTTGAACAGCAACTGCGGCATCGACGGCACTTCCACCTGCCCTTAAAATTTCGCAGCCTGCCTTTACTGCCAATGGCGTGTTCGCCACCACCATATATTTATCGGCATATTTGACTGTATTGTTTAAACGATAACCCGACGCACCTTCAGGTGCTGCTGGATCACCATTCTGATTGGAACCCACCACGACACTCGAGCCATCCTGTGCCAGTTTGCTACAACTGCTAGGGTCTTGATCAATAATCAGATTGGGTTTTGAAGGTTGTCCTGTATTTGAATCTTTGCCTGATTGATCTGATGAGGCGTCATTTCCACATCCCTGTAATACACCAACAGCCAATAAGCTGCTGAAAAGAAATGAATATCTATGATTCACGTGATAACTCCATTATATATACCTGCCTATCCATGCAAATGTCATGCTAGTTTCTTTATTTTCAGGTGTGAAGGTTTTAATATTTGATAAAAATAAACTTTTAATAATATTCAATGATTATAGGCTTTATCTCCTATGCCCAGTAATACTCCTCCTTATAATTACAATACAATCCTCATCGCTTTGAACTAGATTCTGGCACGCTTTCTCTGTATAAAAACAGGCAAAATCTATCAATTCCAAGCCAAAACACTATTTTTATACATAAAAAAAGCACCTACTTAGAGGTGCTTTTAGTTCAGAGTTTTTAGTGAGTCGGCATACCACCTGTATTGCCTTTTGGCTTTGGACTCATCCAGATCAGAGCACTAGCAAACACAAACACGATCGCCAACAGCATAAATACATGATTGGCAGACATGGTAATCGCCTCTTTATCCACCAGATTCGCAATCGTGGCAAGTGTCGCATCAGAAGAGAACCCATTCTGCAATAAGGTATTTTGTACTTCTTGCGGATGTAAGTTATTCACCATTTCACTACGTGCCACTTTGGCATGATCATCCCAAATGGTGACTGCAATTGAAGCACCAATCGCCCCAGCCATGGTTCTCAAGAAGTTCATCAAACCTGCAGCAGATGCCATTTCCTGTGGCAAAACTGAGCCCATTGCAATATTTGACAATGGAATAAAGAAGAATGGCACTGCAAAACCTTGCAAGATTTGTGGCCAAGCCAAAGCCATAAAGTCCGCATCGGTGACCCAGAAAGCTCGCATTAAGGTCACGACACCCAACAACGCCAAACCAAAACTGGCCAAGGCGCGTGGGTCATATTTGGTCGACAGCTTCGCTACAATTGGCGACATGGTCAGACTACCGAAGCCCATGGTCGCGGTCAGATAACCCGCCCATGTTGCGGTATAGCCGAGATTGATCTGTAACCACTGCGGGATCAACACGATACTGCCAAAGAAGGAACCAAAGCCAAAGGCCAGCGCCAGTACTGACACGGCGAAGCCCCGATGTCGGAACACATACAAATTGACCACGGGATGCTTTTCGGTCAGCTCCCAGATCATAAACACGATAAAGCCAACCACCGCGATCAAAGCCAGCATGATAATACTGCTGCTATTAAACCAATCGCGTTCATGCCCTAGATCGAGCATCAATTGCAGTGCACCAATCCAAAGCACTAACAAGCCTAGACCAATCGCATCGATCCGCAGTTTTTCAGTTTTGGTCTCAGCCACCGACAACAAACGTATCGCTGCTAAAACACAGAAAATACCCACAGGAATATTGATAAAGAAAATCCAGTGCCAAGACAGATTGTCACTGATGAGTCCACCAAGGATCGGCCCGAGAATAGGTCCAATCACCGTGGTCATTGCCCACAATCCCATTGCCTGCGCATGTTTTTCAGGTGGGAAAATCCGCATCAATAGCGTTTGGCTGAGTGGCATCAATGGTCCGCCACAGAGACCTTGTCCGATACGGAAAAATACCAGCATTTCTAAGGATGTTGCCAAACCACACAGGAATGAAAAGATGGTGAATCCAATCAGACCAAAAACAAACACCCGAACTGTACCAAAGCGTCCTGCCAGCCAACCAGTTAACGGTACACAAATCGCTTCTGCAACGGCATAAGAGGTAATGACCCATGTCCCTTGAGAACTAGAAACCGCAAGGTTACCTGTAATATGAGGCACAGATACGTTGGCAATGGTGGTATCCAGTACCACCATAAAATTTGAAAGGGCAATGATAAATGCTGCTAGCAGTAAGCGCCCGCCACTCAGTTCTGCAAATGGATTTTGCGTTTTCATGGCTGATTACTTCGATGCGAGATCAATATCCGCTTGCATCGACAACCCTACACGCAATGGATGTTCTGCAAGTTCTTTCGGATCAAGGCTGATACGCACAGGTAAACGCTGTACTACTTTAATCCAATTCCCTGTGGCATTTTGCGCAGGAATCAAGGCAAACGCTGCTCCTGTTCCGCCTGAGAAACCTTGTACTACGCCGTGATAAACCACGTCATCACCATATAAGTCAGAGCGTAAAGTCACTTTCTGCCCTGCTTTGACTTTCGCCAATTGGCTTTCTTTGTAGTTCGCATCGACATACAGTGCAGAGACAGGCACCACCGACATCATCACGGTTCCAGGCGCAACCCGTTGCCCAATCTGAATATTACGGCGCACGATTACACCATCAACAGGCGCACGAATCACCGTACGCTCTAAATCCAATGCGGCTTGTTCCACATGTGCTTTCGCCACCAATACATCAGGCGTTGAGGCTTCATTCACCCCTTGAATCAAGGCTTCGTTTGCAGCAAAAGTACTTTCAGCCGCTTTACGGCTTGATGTTGCTTGCGCCAAACCTGCTTGAGCCAAATCCAGACTGGCTTTTGCTGTTGAAACCGCACTTTGTGCCTTGCTTAATTCCTCTTTAGAGATTGCACCCGATGCAGCCAGTTCATTACGACGATTCAATTCCAATGCAGCGCGATCATAATCGGCTTGTGCTTTGGTCACTTGTGCCTGTGCGCTGGTGATTTCATCATTACGAACCACAACCTGAGAATTTAAAGAACTGCTATTGGCTTGGCTTTGTTTATATTGACGTTGCGCTTTAGCCAGTTCTGCCTGCGCTTGTGCCAATTGAATCTTAGCATCACGTTCATCAATACGTACCAATACATCACCTTGTTTGACCTGTTGAGTCTCTTTGACCAAGACTTCAGCCACTTGCCCACTGACCATTGAGGTAATTTGTGCAGTTTCTGCACCGACATAAGCATTATCGGTACTGACCGAATGATTAAAGAATAACGCCCAAATACCATACAGAATTGCAGCGAGAATGAGAATGAGTGCGAAAAATCCGAGGAATTTTTTACGTTTTGCTTTCATTGCATCATCTGATGCCGAATCTGAAGCAGCATCCTGTTGGTTGGCTTGAGCGTCAGTCATAAGTTATTCCTGAAAATTAAAGAGATTTTTAACTTTTGGTTTAATCAGCCGATCAGTTTAATTTTGAAAACTTAACTGAATGTTAAAAAACCAAAAATGAAAAATAAGAACAAAAACCATTTCGCATTTTAACGATAAAAAATCATATGGCGAGATTAAAAAAAATAACTGATGCGTTCAATTCTTATAAATTGATACTTTAACGATGATAAGAAACTTAAAGTTTGGGTTCTAAGCAAGAGATTTTCGTAATTCTCTCTGATACAGCAATGCTTAACATACCTATAAAGCATGAAGATATATGTGGAATAGGCTTGTGTATTTGGCTGGATTTGTTCTAATGAACTCAGGTGGAATAATGATTTTTTGCACAGCAACCCATTCTTCCACGCGAGAAAAACGCGGTCATTTATGGATCAGAATGGCATTTTTCTTGCTGCTAAAACAACAAACACTTCGCTAGGTGAAAGGACGATGACATCACTCAGCCAAAATATGGATCTTATCCATCATTCGCATCAGGCCGATTTTGCTCAAGATCTAATGTCAATGATCTGTGGTGAACACCGCTTGGATACCCTATGTCGAGAAACACTCGATTTTCATTATGACGGGATTCGTTTACCGCATAAAAAAATGGCGATCGGAACCATCAGTTATGGCGCCAATGTCGCCATCAATATTGCCAACCTGAAAGCCTATAGCATCAGCCTGCCCTTTCATGGCAAACAAACGCTGAGTATCCGTGGCGCAAAATACCAATCCGACGCACAAACGGGTTTGATTGTCTCCAATCAGGACTTACAGGATTTGGTCATCAATCAGGACTGTCAAAAATTTCAGGTGGTGATTCCTGAAAACAGCCTGCAATTGGTGCTGTCTGAACTTCTGAACCAGCCGATTGAAGAAGCCATCGTATTTAACCCTGAAATTTCACTGTCGATGACTGGCTTGATGCAGGCATGGTGGCACAATATTCAAAACTTTTTACAGTTAAAATCACACTATGCCGACTTTTCCGGCCTACCCATGTTTTCCGAGGACTATGAAAATTTTGTGATTAAAGCCCTGCTGCTGTCTCAGGAAAATAATTATTCTGCAGCCCTACATGAGCGTTGCAACCGAGGCGAGCCAGCTTATCTACGCAAAGTAAAAGACTTTATCATTCAGCATGCTCATGAAGCCCTCAATGCCGAAAGCCTTCACATTTTGGCAGGTGTGTCTAAATCCAAACTCTATGAAGAATTTCAGCAGCATTATGGCCTGAGTCCGATGGCCTATCTACGTAAATATCGCCTACAGCAAATTTATAAAATATTGAGTAATACTGCCAAGCATCAAAAAATTTCAATCTCCAAACTGGCTTATGACTGGGGTTTTAATCACCTCAGCCGTTTTGCTCAGGAATATAAAGATGAATTTGGGGAAAAACCAAGTGAAACCCGAAATAAACATGAGTGAACACTCTTAAATAAAAAAGCCCAGTCAACATACTGGGCTTTTTTATCCATTAACTGGTGCTTAACACGGGTTTGGCTTTGTTGTTCTGACGCATGGCTTTTAAACTCAAGGCAATGAAAGCAATAAAGGTCGGCAAGGCCAGCAAATAGAAAATTCCGCCAAGGCTGATCTCATAAGTAAAGATATAAGAACCGAAAAATGCCCCAAAGATGGCACCAACGCGACCAATCCCATGCATCCACGATACCCCAACCGCACGACATTGCGATGGATAAAATAATGCTGCCAAAGGTAATAGAGACGATTGCGCTCCTGTCAGCAATGCACCAATCAGGAAAATACTAATGCCAAGTAACAAAATGCTTGAGCTAACAAAACCCGCAACGATAAACATGATAAATGCAGTCAGGTAAGCATATTTAATCACCTGAGTTGGATTCAGTTTATCCATATACCAGCCCATGATGATGGCACCAATCACTCCACCAAAGGGGAAAATCGCAGCAATTAAACTAAACTGTTGTGTGCTAAAACCTGCTGTTTTTAAAATAGTTGGCATCCAGCTGGTTAGCAAATAGAACACCAACAGGCTCATAAAACAGCACAGCCATAACATCACAGAACCCCACAGATATTTGCCTAAAACTGTTTTAACAGGACTTTCACTGCGATCCACATCAAGGTGTGGCAACTCGATTTTAACAGTATCGGTAAATGCATGACCTTGAATCTTTGCCAGAATCTGTTGCGCTTTGGCTTGCTGCTCTCGTTTGATCAGATAAGGTACCGATTCTGGTAATTTCAGTAATAAAGCCACCACGAGGAACAAGGGAATAATCCCACCTAGAATTACCACTTTGGCCCAACCTAAATTTTCCAGTAAATAGGCCGACAACACCCCGCCACAAGAAATGCCTAGCATAAAGCCACTACCAGCCAGTCCCGTGAGGAAAGCTTTGCGTTTTGCAGGCATATATTCTGAAACAATGGTACTGATATTCGGCATGGCAGCGCCCAACCCGACACCCGTGATAAAGCGGTAAATCATCAGGTCTTGTGTAGAAGAAGCAAAACCACACAAGATGGTAAATACGGAAAATAATAAGGTCGTGAATACAATCACCCCTTTGCGTCCAAACCGATCTGCCAATGGCCCTGAAATAATTGCACCGATCGACATCCCCACCAGTGCCGCGCTGAGTACAGGTGCCAATTCAGGCTTGCTGATACCCCAATCATCCAATAAGGCGGGTGCAATAAAACCAATAATTCCTGTATCTAAACCATCGCAAAAAAACACCAAGAAACCCAGTGTAAATACCAGCCATTGCAATGGCGATAAGCGGTCACGATTGATTACTGTATTAACATCAACTGTCTTCATCTTTATTCCCTTAAAAGCAAATTCTGTTAAAACTTCTGTTGGTTGGATCAATTAAATATCTGCAGTCAATCTCCCCTTCAGAATTATCTGCATGCATCCCATATTTTTAATGTTGAGGATGATGTTTTTGATGAATGAAAAAAGGGATGGTCATTACGATGTTCCATCCCTTTCTCTATTAAGCATCGAGTGCAATACGTGCACTGTTGCTTTGTAAAAACTTCTCGCTATAGAGACGGTAATTAGTTAATGCTTGCTCATCCAGCCAGCTTTTGACCGCTTCGATCATCGGCGGTGGCCCGCATAAATACATATCAAAAGCCTGTTCTGCCAGTTGCTCCCGATTCAGATGCTGATGGATATAACCTGTTTTGCCTGTCCACCTATCAGAAGCTTGGGTGACAATGGGTTGATAGTTAAAATGTGGCATCCGTTCTGCATAGGCCTGTAAACGTGACTGCTCACAGAGGTCGGCTTCCTGATTAACCCCGTAAAACAATTGAATCGCAGGCGCATTGGCTTGCCCGGCAATATTGTCCAACATGCCTAAAAAGGCGGATAGACCTGTGCCGCCTGCAATAAAGACCAGTGGTCGTTGCACTTCACGTAAATAAAAACTGCCCAAAGGCGCTTCCATCATAATGGTTTGACCCACTTGGCAACGCTCACGCAAATAATTGCTCATCACCCCATCAGGTAATAAACGAATTAAAAATTGCAGTTGATTGTCTGGATTGGGCCGATTGGCAAAGGAATAAGAACGCCAATCCTCTGTCTCTGGGATCTGCAAACGGGCATATTGACCCGGCAAAAACTCAAGTTGCTTGGCATGGGCACTGGCATCGACATGCAGGATGGCGGTGGTCTCTGAAACCAGTTCAACTTTAGTCACTTTGCTGGCAATTTTTAAAGTTTCACCTGCATGGCACATCTCAGAACCATGATCGAAATAAAAGGCAGCATTGGATTTGACCCGCGTTTGGCAAGCCAGCATTTTACGCTCAGCCAAGTCACGCTCGCTCAAAGCATCTTCATCGACATATTCCTGTTCATAGATACCAGTTTCGCATTGGCCCTGACAAGTCCCGCACACGCCTTCACGACAATCCAAGGGTAAATTGATGCCCTGACGAATTGCAGCATTGAGCAGTAACTCATCCTCTTGAACTGAAATAAAAAAGGTTTTTCCATCGGCAAAATTAAGTGCAACTGAATGTCCCATCATGATTCTCCCTTAAACATGATAAAAATCTAAGACCGAATCAATTTTGTCATTCAGCAAAATCGTGTGTTGACGGCGGATACGGAATCCTTCTGCCGTAGGTCTTAACAGATAAGTGGCATGTCCATAGAAACAACCTTCCAGACCTTGACGGTTATATAACGTGCTCCATCCAACTTTGGCTTCAATCAAACCCTCTGGCAGGGTTTTGACCTGTACATTTTGAATGCTGTGCTGCGTGCGAGGTAATGGTGTGGCTGATGCCGCTTTGCCGGTACGAATACGAAACACGCGATCTTCCAGACCTGAGCGATCTGCATAATAAATATAAGACAAGCCCTGATTTGGATCTTCGACATAACGATGATCATCAATCCATTGCGGAATGTGATATTCGCTATCTTCATCATACAGTTCCAGATAGGCATCCCAATCATAGCGATCGCACAGTTCAGACTTCTGATATAAAAATTGTGAAACAGCAAAATGTAATTCAGCAGTCATGGCTTAGACCTCCTCTGTTACAGTATCTAACTGGGAGGTAATATCCTGCATTTTTAAGGCCTTGCGATTTAAGCCATCCAGCATTAAACGCTGCCATTGACCGTGCTGATTGACATACAAGCCTTCATGCGTCAGTTCACGGCCCGTGATCACAGGTTGAATCCCCAAATCCTGTGCATTCTGCGTCAGCTCATAACACCATTTATGCTGTCCGCGGGAAATATCACTCCATCGCTCCAAACGTGCTTGGAAGCCTTTTTGCTGTTCACGGAACTCCACCAGATCATCAGGTGTACCTAAGCCAGAGACATTAAAAAAGTCTTCAAACTGGCGAATGCGGTTACGACGTGCCTCAGTCGACTCACCTTTTACTGCCAGACATTGGCTAATCACTTCAGTTTTATTCCACGCCACAGGACGGACTATCCGCAATTGAGAACTGATTTGATCCATGAAGAATAAGCTTGGATATAGGTTTAAATTTCTGAGCCGATGCATCGCCCATTCAGCACGTTTACTGCCATATTTCTCTACCAGATAAGGCATCACCGTGTCATAGCCAGGACGCACAGCAGGATTTGGCATGTCACTAAATAGAACACTGTGACCGTTTTTAAAACTGAACCAGCCATCATCGGTTTGGTTATCTCCCGCACCTAATTTGCTGTAATCCAAGGTATCCATATCATCGCCTTTGGCGGCATTGACCTGTTGGCGATGCTGTACCGTTGAGACATAGTTATAGTGCACAGTACTGACATGATAGCCATCTAGACCATTTTCATTTTGCAGCTTCCAGTTTCCTGCAAAAGTATAGGCAGACTTGCCTTGCAGGACCTCCAATTCACCTGTAGGTGACTGCTCCACCATTAAATCCAGAAAGACTTTGGCATCTCCTAAAAAGTCTTCAAGGCGATCCGTGGCTTGTGTGTCCAGACTGACAAAGACAAAGCCACGATAACTGGCAATGCGTCCTTGTTTGAGACCACGGCTGGACTTATCAAAATCTTCACAATATTCCGCAGGCGCTTTGACTTTGACCAAACGCCCATCAGACTTATAACACCATGCATGGAACGGACAGGTAAAAGTGGATTGATTGCCTTTGGCCACACGGGTTAAGGTCGCACCACGATGCTCGCAGGCATTGACCATGGCATGCAGTTGACCTTGACCATCACGGCTAATAATCAGCGGTTGTCGTCCAATTTGAACAGTTAAAAAATCATGATTATTGGGAATTTCACTTTCGTGGCAGGCGTAGATCCAGACTTTTTCAAAGATCAATTCCATTTCCAAATCGAAAAGCTCAGCTTCTGTGAACATCTCGCGTGCGATACGGAATACACCCTCTTTCGGGCGAAAATCCAAACATCCTGTGATGAAATCTTGCCATTCTGCAACATTACGTGGAGCCATTTTTATCTCCTCCAATCCATAAAAACCTTTTCATGATTGAAGCTTGATTTATGGCTGGACTCTATCCACTTTTTCCAGATCTCTATCCAGTTTGGGAATTATTTGGGGATTGCTCTATTGCAAGATAATGAAGCCAATTGAGGTGGAAATATTCCTACCTCAATCTGACTTATCGAATGATATTTTAGGGAAGATAGGCCGTTAATTTTTAATCGCCCGTGTTGCCAAAAAGGTTGGCATAAATTGATCCACTAAAAAGCGTGATTGTGGTTGATCATCTTCATAAAAGCTTTGAATAAGAAAACCTGCGGCCAGTTGCCCCTGAATTAAATCCGTTAGGCTATGTCCAAACACCACTGCCTCACCTGCTTGCAGTTTGGCATTGAGTGCCTCTGCACCCAGATCTTGAAGATCGGAATAAGGTAATCTATAAATCGGGCGAATCAGCCCCTGTTTGGCATATTCAGGATTGCGATCTGCAATAAAAACCACAGGATTATAAAAACTGGCGATCAAAACCCCTTGCGGTTTGAGTACCCGATAGCATTCCCGCCATACCGCTTCAACATCGGCAACATACAGGTTTGAAATCGGCTGGATGATCAGATCAAATTCAGCATCCTGAAATGCCTGCAAATCACACATATCTCCCTGCACGGTCTTGAGCAAAAGCTCTTCCCGTTCCGCAACCATTCGGTCTTGCTGCAATTGTTGATCAGAAAGATCAAAGACCGTAACATTCGCGCCCGCAGCCGCCAACACAGGTGCTTGTTGACCACCTGCAGAGGCTAAGCACAGAATTTTTTTTCCGACAATATCACCGAGCCATGCTTTGGATAATGGTCTTGGCGTGATATGTAGCTCCCAATCACCATGACGTGCTGCGCGAATCAGTTCATGACTGACGGGACGTGACCAAGCTTGCTGTTCTCTCGCCTGCTGATCCCAAGCTGCACGATTATGGCTGAGAAAATCGAAATGATGGATTGGCTTTGCCATAATGAAGCTCCCTTTTCTAACGCTTAAATCGTTCAAGATAGAAATACGATATCAATGCGAAAAAAGGAAGCGGAGTTCAGGACAGAAGCTACTGCCTAAAAGACAGCTGAGCTTGTGCAATCTAAATTAATAGGCATAAGACGCAATCGCAGTTGCAATCGGCTTATCTTCATCATTGACCATGGTCATACGCATGGTGCAACCTTTACGACCTAGACGTAAGGTTTCAGCACGGGCAATAAAATGTTTGCCACGTCCTGGTGCCAGATAATCGACCCGCATATCTACGGTGGCTAAGCGTGATACTTTTTTGATGGTATCAGGTAAATCTTCTGGTGAGGCGCGGCGATAAAGCTGCTCCATGGCTGCCACACCACCAATACTGTCCAGAATCGTGGCAGCCACACCACCATGTAAAATCTGAAATGCCAGATTCCCGACCAGTTCGGGCTGCATCTCCACATAGGCTTCAATTTGATCATCGACCACTCGCATGACCATGCCACTGTATTTAAAAAATGGACAGGCATTAAATGCCTTACACAGCTGTTTCAAGACCACTTGGTGATCTGCCTTGGCACCTAGCTGAATATTCCCAGTCCAGTTTTTCTTTACATCATTCATACGCGGCCTACACTCAATGGAAAGAATAACTTTCCATTATTTTGCACAAATCTAAAAATATGGGGCTACAATAGCGGGGTTCTGTAATTGGGTAACAGCGCTAAGCTCTCCCTAGCCTGACTTAATACCTCAATTATTCCTATAGTGTAATACTGAACATCGAGATTGTTATGACTTATACGTTCAATCGTCCAGCTTTTCCTGCGACTCGCATGCGCCGTATCCGTAAAAATGACCAACTTCGTGCCATGGTCAGCGAAACTCATTTAACTGCGAATCATTTGATTTATCCAGTGTTTGTATTACCAGGACAACAACAGACCCAAGACATTCCAAGCATGCCAAATGTGCAACGCTTGTCGGCTGACTTATTACTAAAAAAAGCAGAAACCTTGCTTGAACTCGGGGTTTCGAAACTTGCCTTATTCCCTGTCACACCACAACAAGATAAAAGCTTAACAGCGGAAGCTGCTTGGGATGACAATGGCTTGGTTCAGACGACCTGCCGCCTACTTAAAAAAGAATTACCAGAGATGGTCTTGATTACCGATGGCGCGCTTGATCCTTATACCACGCATGGTCAAGACGGTATTATTGATGACACGGGTTATGTACTCAATGATGAAACCGTTGAATGCCTAGTAAAACAAGCACTCAGTCATGCTGCGGCAGGTGCAGATGTGATTGCCCCAAGTGACATGATGGATGGTCGTATCGGTGCGATTCGTCAAGCACTAGAGCAAAACGATTTTATCTACACCAATATCATGGCCTATTCAGCAAAATATGCCTCAAGCTTCTATGGTCCTTTCCGTGATGCCGTTGGTTCTGCCAGCAACCTGAAAGGTGGCAATAAATACAATTACCAAATGGATATTGGCAACCGTGCCGAAGCACTGCATGAAATTGCGCTGGATCTGCAAGAAGGTGCGGATATGGTGATTGTCAAACCAGGGATGCCTTATTTAGATGTGGTTCGTGAAGTTAAAGATACTTTTGGTGTGCCGACATTTATCTATCAAGTCAGTGGTGAATACGCCATGCTTGCAGGTGCAATTCAAAATGGTTGGCTCTCTGACAGCGTAATTCTAGAATCGTTGATGTGTTGCCGTCGTGCAGGTGCAGATGGGATCTGGACCTATTTTGCGGAAGATGCAGCACGTAAATTAAAAGAGATGAGATAGAAGTTATATTTCATCTATCTGAAAATGATAGTATCTACTCCAGAGTCTTGTTGAGCTCTCATCCTTATTTCTGGATTAGCCTTCGGCTCGACCTACTTTTCTTTCGGGAAAAGTAGGCAAAACCATTGTCATTCGCAAAACCTGTTCACTTCTTACATTTTTCTGATATTGGGGATGTATAACAGGACTTCTCTTAGCGTATATCACGCAGGTTGCGAATGACGTCTTCCGTGTAGCAAATTTCAAGATACGTTTTATCTTCGAAACCACTTAAATTAAAGTTATGCATATTGCCATCATTGGTGCGGGTATTAGTGGCTTAATGTCAGCATTGGAACTTGCTGAACAAGGCTGCTCTGTCGATATTTTTGACCAACAACTTGCAGGTCAAGCAGCCTCATGGGCAGGTGGAGGTATCCTCTCACCCATGTATCCTTGGCGTTATGCACCCGAAGTGAATCAGTTAGCTCAATACGGTAAACCGCTCTATCAAACATGGAATGAAAAATTGCTGCCCATCACTGGCATTGATTTTCAAATCCACGATACCGGCATGCTGATTTTCGATCAGGAAGATTTCGAGATCGGCTTGAATTATGCCACGCGACATCAAGAGCCGATGCAACACTGTGAACTACTTGATCGTATTCAACTCCAGCAAGTTAACGCTCATATTTCAGAAAAGTTCCAACAAGCTATTTATTTCCCACAACTGTCCAATGTTCGTAATCCACGTCTTTTACAATCGTTAATTTGCTATTTAAAACAACATCCCGCTGTACGTTTTTTTGAACAGTGTCCTGTTGAAAAACTGATGATTCAAAATAAAAAAGTTCAAGGAATTGAAACTGAGGAGGGTCAGAAATTTAGCGCGGATCATGTCGTGATGACCTCTGGGGCATGGAGCCAGCAATGGCAGCAACAAATCCAACGTAATATCCCCGTGCATCCTGTACAAGGACAAATGCTGTTATTTAAGACCCCTAAAAACTGGCTACCGACCATGTGTATGAATCAGGTAATGTATCTAATTCCACGTCAAGATGGTCACATCGTCTGTGGTTCCAGTATGGCAGAGACTGGTTTTAGCACTGCCGTAGATACACATACTCAACAGGATATTCTCACTGCCTGTTTAGAGATGGTGCCTGAATTAGCGCAATTTCCGATCGTAAAACGCTGGGCAGGCCTACGTCCAAGTTCTCCACAGGGCATTCCCTATATCGGCGCAATGCCTGAACTGGAAAATCTTTGGACCAATTTTGGACATTTCCGCAATGGTCTATGCATGGGCGCTGGTTCAGCACGTCTGCTGCGTCAGCTGATATTAGGGCAAGAGACACTGGTTGATCCGAATGCTTATTCACCGCTGCGCTTAAAGCGACAGGATTTAATTTCTTGCTAAAATTGCAGTTAATGCCACATTTAAATCTGGATATTGAAATTGAAAACCCTGTTCCAGCAAGGCCTTGGGCGCCACATATTGGCCATTTAAAATAAGCTGCGCTTGCTCGCCAAGCATCGATATAAATACACACTTAGGCATTCGCATAAAAGGTTTTCGCTTTAAAATGTGGGCAGCCCTTTGAGCGAATTGTTGTTGATTGATTTGATCAGGTGCAACTAGGTTATATACCTGTTGAGGATGAGTAGATTGCAACAGGAAAACCATGGCATTTAGTACATCTTGGATATGAATCCACACGATCGGTTGTTGTCCCGAACCAATTTTTGCAACCGCATTCAATCGAATCGGCAACAGCATTTGTGGCAAAATCCCGCCCTGCCCAAAAACCACACCTAAACGAATGATTTTGGTATTTTGTTGGCTAAATTTTAAAGCGGTTTGCTCCCACTTCTGGCAAAGTTCAGACATAAAAATCGCTTGCGGTGCTGTATTTTCATCACAAACAAGCTTCCATTGTTCTTGTGGATCAATACCGTAATAACCAATCGCAGAACCAGAAATAATACATTTCGGAAAAATTTTCCGTTGTTCCAACCATTGATACAGTTGCTCTGTCACCGCAACACGGCTATGTATTAATTGCTGTTTACGTTGTTCCGTCCAGCGTTTTGCACCAATATTTTCACCAGCCAGATTAATCACATAATCAATCTGTTGCGTTTCAATTTGATCAAAATCACTCACCCAACGTAGCGCTGAATGCTGAGAAACTCGATTTGGCTGTCGGGTCAGTGCAATAATTTGATATTGTCGTTCCAATAAAAAAGGCAACAAATGAGAACCAATAAATCCACTTGCGCCTGTGATTAAAACCGTCTGTTTTTGCATCGCACCCTCATCCTGCATGATATTGATCAGCTCGATATCTCAGTCTTAGCAGAATGAAAGTGAATTACAAGTGAACTTTGTTCAACTAGTTGAACATTTTATTGGCCATTCTTTGTGCTTGCGGTCCATAAAACCAATAGGTAATTAAGAATAACGGTACAGCAATCACAAACCACATCGCCAATACCGTTAGCAAAAATTGGGGCTGTTTCAGATAGAGTAAAAAGTTCTGCCAAACTTCGGGATCTTTCCGTGCAAAGATAAACAGACCGAGGAGTAAGCCACATGCGTTATAGCCCCAAAAGATCAGACTAAAGCCGATGCTTAAACGTTTTCGTTCCTGTTGTGTCGGTGCACGGCGTTGTTGTTTCAAAAATTTGAATAAAATAACAATAATGGCAATTAAATAAGGAACCGCAGTCAACACGCCACCAATACTATTGGGTAAAATAGCGGCCAATACACCTGCCAACAATGTTGCAGTAAAACAAATTATAAAAAACCAGAGATAGTACAAACGCAATGAAATCATAAAGATAAACCTAATTAGACTGGCTTTAGAAAATAATTATAAATTTTTTTCACTTTTTTTTCATTTTTATGTCAACCAATCCTCAACCAGCAGCGTTATATAAGGTATAAGGTCGCAGCAACCGATTGGACATTGCACGGCATCCGCGATGTTTTCGGTGACCTTTCATTATGACTCTCCATCTTTAACAATGGTTGTGTTAGCAGCCAGAACCATTGAAAAAGATTTTGACCGACGATTTATCATCACTCGAATCGTCGGTTTTTATTTGCCTGCAATTTGGGGTTGATCAGGTATTGGCTACATACATTTTAATCAACTCACCCTCATCCTCTTTAACCCTTGTTAAAAATGTCCAGCCACACTTTTCGTAAAAATCATCTAGGTCAGTCACCAGATAAAGCTTTTCAAAGCCTAAACTTTTCATTTCTACTCGGGCAAAATCCAGCAGCTGTTTGGCGATATTTCGCTTTCGGTAAGCCTCGTCTACAAATAAGGCACATAGGTTTGGACTGAGATCTTTGCGTTCATGGAAATCATTGTCGATTACCCCAGTGCCAGCAATGATCTGCTGTGTATCATCGATAATCACATACCATTGCGGAATTCCTTCTGGCTGTTCAATCGAGCTTTGTATACTGTCTCGATAGGCCTCAACAGGAATCTCCCATTTATCTGAAAACCAGATTGCAGCCTGTTCTCGCAATTCAGGATGATTCGCTAATTTAATAATCTTCATCAATGCAGGATTAACCTCTTATACTTTACTCAAATGTATTCAATGCGATTTTATGATCAAACAGCAAAATGCGCAGCTGCTTACATAAATCTCTCATCTTCCCATTCCATATCTCTTTAGAATAATTCTACGACTATAAAAATTAAGGACAGATTGAATGAACAACATTATTTATTTTGAAATTCAGTCATCAGCTCCACAACGTGACATTCACTTTTATCAATCCGTATTTGGTTGGCAATTTGAAAAAGTAGAAGGCCTACCGATTGAATATTATCGTATCGCAACCACAGGAATTCATGGCGGTCTATTACAACGTCCTGTAGCAACACCAGCAACAGGATGTGGAACCAATGCCTTTACCTGTAGTATAGAGGTGGCAAATTTCGATGAAACCGCAGCTAAAATTTTAAGTTTAGGTGGGATTATCGCCATGGATAAATTTGCGATCCCGAACCGCTGCTGGCAAGGCTATTTCATCGACCTCGATCATAATACCTTTGGAATTTGTGAAATCGATGAGCGGGCGCAATAACTTGCTAAACTCAAGTTAAAGTAAAATGATTACCGCCCCTTAAACTGTGGTGGCCGTTTTTCTAACATAGCGCGAACCCCTTCTTGAGCATCTTCCGATACAAACAACGGCATCAAATAATTGTTCATTTTTTCAAATGCAACTGTTTGCCCTTCCACGACTGCATCGGTTGCAGATGCCAATAAAGCTTGCACTGCCAACGGTGCAGCACTACAAATTTCTTTGGCAATTTCCAAGGCCCGTTCAAGTTGTTGCCCTGATTCCACCACTTCAGACAGGAGATTGAGCTCATAGGCCGTTTTGCTATTAAAGGTCTTCCCTGTCAATAAATAAGGCATGGCTTTTTGCCAACCCGCAGCTTGTACAAAACGTACCGTTGCCCCGCCAAAAGGCATAATCCCACGTTGCACTTCAAGCTGACCAAAGACCGTATTTTCACTGGCAATCACCACATCAGCATTCAGCATTAATTCGACGCCAGCGGTATAGCAAATCCCTTGTACAGCCACCACCACAGGCTTAGTTCGATGCCGCCCACCCGTTCCCCACGGATTAATCTGATCTGCCTCAAAATTAAAAATACCTTGTGAAATTTTGGACTGTAATTCCACCAGATCTAAGCCCGCAGTAAAATGATCACCATGCGCAAAAATCACGGCGCAGCGTAGTTCTGGGTCATTTTCATATTCAGTCAAGGCTTGAGATAGGTCATGAATCATATGGCTATCAAAAGCATTACGTTTTTCCACACGATCCAGACCGATCAGCATAATCTGATCAAAAATTTCACGGCTTACTTGACCTAAGCTCATTTTATCTTCCTCATTGTTAAAATAATGGCATTGAGATCAAACTAGAGCATCGTTGAAAAATGATCAAGGCAGATCTTGTAGTGCTTTTCTGCTCATCAAGGCTCTCCCTTCCACCTGAATACGTGCTACCTTATTCGGGTTTATTTTATTTTTAGATTCATTTATGACCGTGCGTTTTTTTCATACGTCTGACTGGCATTTGGGGCAGTTTTTTTATAATCATTCCCGCCACTACGAACATGAACAATTTCTGACATGGTTACTTGAGCAGATCAAAGCCAAACAACCGCATGCATTATTAATTGCGGGTGATATCTTTGATGTGATCAACCCGAGTTCACAGGCACAAAAACAACTCTATCAATTTCTTGCCGATGCACATGAGCTTGCCCCACATATGCAAACCTTAATGATTGCTGGCAATCACGACTCAGGTTATCGCATTGAACAAGTTGAACCCTTATTAGAAAAATATAACGCCAAAACGGTCGGTGTGATTCGCTGGAATCAAGATAAGACCCTCGACTTAGAGCGTTTAATTTTGCCGATTTATAATGAACAAAAGCAGATTGTAGCGTGGTGTATTGCCCTGCCATTCCTACGTTCAGCTGAAATTACAGGCTTTAATGAGCACACCACCAACAGTCAAAATGCGATTGCTTATCTACACCAACAGTTAATCGAAGAAGCCAAACGTCGTAAAACCGATGATCAGGCCCTGATTCTGATGTCGCATGCGCATATGCAAGGCGGAGAAACCTCCGATTCAGAACGGCCGATTATTATTGGTAATGAAGAAGCCCTATCTACAGCTCTGTTCGACGACAGCATTGATTATGTGGCACTGGGGCATTTGCATAAACCGCAAAAAGTACAGCATCCACATATTCGTTATAGCGGTTCACCAATTCCACTGTCATTTAGTGAAATCAACTATAAACACCAAGTGGTTGAAGTCACGATTGATCCTAAAAAAAGTGAAGATTCGTTTAACTTTGAAGCTTTAGCGATACCACGAAGTATTCAACTGCATAAAATTAAAGATGAACTTACTGTAGTCATGCAGCGCCTTCGTAATCTGCCAAATGAACCGATCGAAAATCTTGAGCATCGTGAATATGTCGATATCGAATATCATACCTCGACGCCACCACAGCCCAATTTACGACAACAATTTGAAGATGCCTTGCCCAAAAATCGTTATCGACTGGTGCGCATTTCCAGACAATATCTCTCCAATGAAACTAATGCCGAAAGCAAGCAGAGTATTAGCTTAGAACCACCGACACCTGAAAAACTATTTCAGCAAATTTGGGAGAAAAAAGGCTATCACGCCGATGATGAAGTCACTCAAGACTTTATGAGTTTGGTCGCAGAAGCGCAAAAGCAACTTGAAGATGATCAGACTGTTTAAGGAGCTGCCATGAAAATTTTATCAATTCGACTGAAAAATTTGGCATCTCTGGCAGATGAGCATTTTATTGATTTTGAAACTGAGCCTTTGGCCAGTGCTGGACTGATTGCCATTGTTGGAAAAACTGGCGCAGGTAAATCTACGATTCTAGATGCCATGTGTCTGGCCTTATTTAATAAGATTCCCCGCCTCAAAGAAAGTGACGGCAAACTGTTAGATGTCGATGGTTCTGAACTACTGACCAACTCCCCTTTAACCGTTCTACGTCGTGGCACAGGCCATGGTTTTGCCGAACTGTGTTTTGTGGCACAAGATCAGAAACATTATCTCGCACGTTGGGAAATTAAACGTGCCCGTGAAAATGCCAGTGGCAAACTGCAAAGTGTGCAACGCTCACTCAAATGCCTGACCGACGGTGTAGTGATTGCAGATAAAACCAAAGCGGTTGAAGCGCATATTCAACAGATTACCCAACTGAGTTTTGAGCAATTCACCCGTGCGGTACTGTTGGCACAGTCCGAGGTCACCGCTTTTTTAAAGGCACGCGATAATGAGCGTGGTGAATTACTCGAATATCTGACCAATTCCAGTATTTTTGCCAAAATTGGACAACTGGCTTTTGAAAAAACCCGTGAAATTAGCAACCAACGCAAGCAACTGGAAAATGTGCTCGGCCATATTGAAATTCGTTCAGATGAAGAAGTTGCCGAGTTACAGACTCAATTTCAGCAGATACAACAACAGGTTCAACAGCTTGAAACCGACAAAATTCAGCTTAATCAACAGCAACAATGGTTTGAACAGCGACAGAAACTCGAAACTGAAATTACACTAAAACAGCAACAGCATGACATTCAAATTCAAGCACATCAGGCTTTAGCCGCAGATCGCAATCGACTCAGCCAACTCGAAACCTTTTCAGGCATTCGTCCGATTGTGTTCCAACAGCAACAATTGGAAAAAGCACTGCAACAGCTTGAACCACAGATTCAACACAAGCAGCAGCAATTTACCGCTGTAAGCACCCAATTTGAGCAAGAAAAAACAGCTTATACGCAGGCTGAAACGGCCTTACAGCAATTTCAGAGTTTTGAACAAAACCATCAGCAAGAACTCACCCAAGTGCGTAAATATGTACAGGAACGTGAATACATTGCTGATGAATATAAGAAAACTAAAGTTCGCCTAAACCAAAACGAAGCGCAACAACAACCATTACTTGAACAACAACAGCAGTTTGAACAAAGTCGCCACAGTCTATCCATACAACAACAAAACTGCTCTGAACAGCTGCAACAGAGCGCACAATTCTCCACTTTAGATAAAGGCTTGAATGCACATCTTCAGCAGCTAAAGCAATTTATTCTACAATACCAAAAAGTCGAACAGAATTTAGGTTCAATTCAACAAGCCCAATCCAAGCTTGAACAAGATCAGATCGTATTGAATGAGCTCATTCAAAAATTTGGCGCACCACAACAGATTGAAAGCCAGCTTGAACAGAAACAAAAACTCAGAGAACAGCAACAAGCCCGACTGAATCAACTGGATCTAATTCAGCAAAAGTTACAGCATTATTTTGAGCTTAAAAAAGAACGTGATGAGCTAGGCGATAAGCTCAGTAGCACACAGCAGCAACATCAGCAGCTTGACCAACAACTGCAAACTAGCCAAGGTGAATTCCAATCTGCCAAAAATGAACGGGAAAAGTTGCAGCTGATGTTGCAACAACAACGTTTATTACATGCTGAAAATATTGAACATCTCCGTGCAGAACTCAAACATGGGGAAGCCTGTCTGGTCTGTGGCAGCACCGAACACCCCTATCGTGATGATGCCAGTCAGCTCTCCAAAGCCTTGTATGAGCTGCAACAACAGCAAGAGCAACAGGCCATTCAACAGGAACAACAATGCTTTCAGCTTTGGCAAAACGCACAGCAGCAATTTACCCAGATTCGTACCGAACTTACTCAATTGCAATCCTCAGTGCAACAAGCAGATGACAAATTCAAGCTGCAACATCAGGAATTACTCAAACATGCAGCACAATTCGAGATCCAGTTAGATTTAACGCAGTCGCATGCGGAAATCACGGTAGCTCAACAACAATGGACGAGTGAAGCAACTCAACTCAAACAGCAGACTGAACTTGAATTACAACAACTGCAACAGGCCAATAAAGATCACTATCACCTGACTCAAACGATTCAAAATATCCGCTATCAACTTGAAAGCGTGCAGCAGTCACAGCAACAGATTCAGCATGTTGTGGATTGGCTGAGCAGCGATGAACAAAACTTATGGCAACAGCAAACGCTAAGCTCTGCTCAACAGCTAGCACAACGTTTACAGCAACGTGTTCAACAGCTTGAACAAGCTGAAACACTCAACAAACAACAACAGCAGCTTGAACAGCAACTGAATCTATTAAAGTCCAATTTAACCAGCTTGATCACTCAACATACCGAGTTTAGCCAGCAACTTAAAGAGGTCGAAATTAAAGGCAAACAAAATACAGAGTCAGCGCATCAATTGATTGTGGCAATGACAGGTTTAACCGAACTCAAAGCCAATGAATGGTTAAACCAACACGATCAACAGCGTCAGCAACTCCAAAATCAATATCAGCAGATCAAGCAGCGTTTTGAACAGGCTCGTCAAAGTTTTGAACAGCAGAAAAATGAACTGGAACAGCTCAAAGCCCAACAGCAACAACAACAATCTGCCCTTGCCCAATCTAAAACTGAAATTCGAGCCTGGTTAGACCAGCATCCTGAATTTGAAGAGCATCAATTAGCTGATTTACTTGCTATTCGTGCTGAGCAAGAACAGCAAATACGAACATCGCTACAACATGCAGAACGTTTGCTCAATGAGGCCGCCTCTGCATTGAAAACGCTGCAACAGCAATTACAGACACATCAGCAACAACAGCCACCCATCGAATACACCCAGTTGCTTGAGTACATCCATCTCAATCATGAGAACTTACAGCAGCAAGCTGAACAACGTGATCAGTTCAAACTGAAACTGGAACTACATCAACAAAATGTTGCCAAGCAAAAGCAATTTGCAGATCAAATCCAGCAGATTCAGCAGCAGGAACATCGCTGGAATAAAATTTCTAGCTTGATTGGTGATTCTAAAGGCAAGGATTTTCGTGATTTAGCCCAGCAATATAATCTGGATATTCTGCTTGAATATGCTAACCAACAACTCACAATGTTGTCACAGCGTTATACCTTAAAACGTTTGGATAATTCCCTCAGCCTAGCCATCATTGACCATGATATGGATGGAGAAACTCGTTCAGTGGCTTCTCTGTCTGGTGGTGAGTCCTTCCTCACTGCTCTTGCGATTTCCTTGGCAATTGCCAACATGGCCTCAGGTTCCATGAAAATCGAATCATTGTTTATTGATGAAGGTTTTGGGACGTTGGATGCTTCTTCCTTGCATATGGTGATGAATGCGCTGGATCAATTACAAAGCCAAGGCCGTAAAGTGGTATTGATTTCACATATTCAGGAAATGCATGAGCGTATTCCTGTACAGATTCAGGTACAGCCAATAGGGTCAGGTTCGAGTCGGATCGAAGTGGTGGGTTAAAGCATTATGATAATTAAATAATCACAATGCTTAAATCATATGAATCAGAATAAGGCGGTTATTTTTGACCTCGATCAAACCTTACTTGATCGAACAACGTCGTTAATAAAATTCCTCACTTGGCAGATTAATTTCTTTCAATTGGTTGCTGCCGATGATAGAGAGCCATTTATTCTTCGCTTTCTTGAGTTAGATGATAATGGCAAAGTTTGGAAAGATCGTGTTTATGAAAATCTGATTCAGGAGTTTTCAATTCACGGCCATTCTAAAAAAATCCTTTTAACTAGTTATATCAATGATTTTAATAAATTTTCATGCTGCTTTGGACATGTAGAAAACACCATCATCCAATTAAAACAGCAAGGCTATTTAATTGGATTAATCTCTAATGGCAGAACACCCTTTCAAGAAAATAATTTTTATGCGCTAGGGCTGACTGAATTCTTTTCTAGCACCATTGTTTCCGAAGCAGTTAGGCTCAGAAAACCAGATCCCGCAATTTTTCTATTATCTTGTCAGCAACTTGGTGTTCACCCAAAAAATTGTATCTTTGTCGGAGATAATGAACTGGCAGACATACAAGGTGCAAAGGCTGTCGGGATGAAAACCTTTTCTTCCATCCCAATCCTGCGATTTCCTCAGTAATAGCTGATCAAAATCTACATGATTTAAAAAACTTCATCGAAACATTAAAAGGCTTAGAGTAAATAACTTCGAGAATAATAATCCCTTAAACATAACCAATCTTGTAGGGATTTTCTCATCCCTTATTCATTCTTATCAGCTGGGAAAGCCTTTGGTGGAGGAGCATATTTAGATGGCTTTTCTTCTGCGGCTGCATCAGCGGATTTCAGTGATTCAACTTGATAAATCGCTGTTCCAATAATGCCTGTATTCTGAATTGAGCCATTATCTGAGTTTGCAGCATACGCATCTTCAGGCTTACTAAAGGTAAAAGAAGCGACAGCAGAGTCACTCTTACGAAAACCTTCTATTGTGATCTCACTATGCGGATGGAGCACATATCCTGCATTATTTCGTGAAGCAGCACTGCCATCTAAAACATCAATCCCATCAACACTTGCCACCACTTCATAGGTATTATCGCTATGGTTTTCATATTTTAATTGGTAGCTTTGGCCATCTTTTGCTGAGAGATAATAGTTTTGACCATCTCTAGATAAAGCAAATGGTTGATCAGCATCATCAACGATAGAAAAACTAATTTTCCCTGCTGCCAACGAAATACTGTTAACGGTCTTGCCTTGATATTGTTTATTGGCATAACGAACTTGTGATTCAGCAATCGGTTGTTCTGTTAAACGGCTTAAATTAACCTCCGTCACATGCGAGCTAATTTCATCGCCCCATTTTGTACCGAGCTTTTCGTCTACAGCTACTTGAGCATTACTATCGCTCGCTTCTGCAGCTACATCACTCTGTTTTTTACTGCAAGCTGCTAAAAATAAACATAAAATAAAAAAGATTAAAAAATACAGTTTTTTCATTCTAAATATGATCCTAAATTCAATTTTTATCTTTGTAAAAAATAATTGTTATTCATTTATACCAATGTTCGATATAAATGAATAAACAGGTTATCTTAATTTATGCCGTTTTTTTCAACAGCAAATATATTTTATATAATTGTAATTTGTTCTTTATCTCTACGGATATTTATTCAATCCGCTCTATATTAGTTTGAATAATCCCGTGCTCCGAATAATGCAGTTCCTACTCTAACCATGGTTGAACCCGCTGCAATTGCTGCTTCAAGATCAGCGGACATCCCCATACTTAAAGTATCCCAGTCTTGCGGCTGTGTATGCTGAGCTTTCACTTGCTCAAATAGAACTTTGGCATCAGCAAATGCAGCATGATTTTCGGGTGCTGGAATCACCATCAAACCACGTAAACGGATATTTGGAAGTTGGCTAATTTGCTGAACCAGTTCAGCAACCTCTGTAGGTCGGCAACCATCTTTAGAATCTTGCCCATCAATATTCACTTGCAGACAAAGATTCAAAGGCTTTTGAGATTCGATACGCTGACTGGACAAACGTTCAGCGATGATCAAACGATCAACCCCATGCACCCAGTCAAATTTTTCTGCTAAATGTTTGGTTTTATTACGCTGCACATGTCCAATAAAATGCCATTCGATCTCTAATTCTTTTAATTCCTCAATTTTTTCTAGTGCTTCCTGTAAATAGTTTTCACCAAAACTGCGCTGCCCGACTCCATACATTTCGCGAAGGCTTGAAGCAGGATGGGTCTTGGAAACCGCTAACAATTGCACCGTTGCAGGATCACGTTGAACACGCTGACAGGCTTGTTCTATTTGATTTAAAACAGATTGGCGGGATTGTTGCGATTGATTCATTGACACAGTTCTCATTTACGAAATCTTTTTTTGCTTTCCATTCTTTAAGGTGTTGGTAAGCCCGAATGAAAGCCTTATATTATTCTACAAAATAATGAGACATTTTAGTTTGTTTCGGGGAAATTATGGATATTACAGAACTACTCGCCTTTTCAGTTAAAAACGGTGCTTCCGATTTACACCTTTCAGCGGGTATGCCTCCTATGATTCGTGTGGATGGTGAAGTTCGTCGTATTAACTTACCAGCACTTGAACATAAAGATGTACATCGCTTGGTGTACGACATTATGAATGATAAACAACGTCGTGACTTTGAAGAAGATTTAGAAACTGACTTTTCATTTGAAGTACCGAATATTGCTCGTTTCCGTGTTAACGCATTCAACCAAAACCGTGGTGCAGGTGCGGTGTTCCGTACCATTCCATCTAAAGTTTTAACGATGGAAGATTTGGGCTTAGGTTCAATTTTCAAAGAAATCTGTGATTATCCACGTGGAATCGTACTCGTCACAGGCCCAACGGGCTCTGGTAAATCCACCACACTCGCAGCGATGATCGACTATATTAACGAAAACCGTTATGACCATATTTTAACCGTCGAAGATCCAATTGAATTTGTACACCAATCGAAAAAATGTCTAATCAACCAACGTGAAGTACATCGTGATACCCACGGCTTTAATGCAGCGCTGCGTTCAGCATTGCGTGAAGACCCTGACATTATTCTGGTCGGTGAGATGCGTGACTTAGAAACCATCCGCTTGGCACTGACCGCTGCGGAAACAGGTCACTTGGTGTTTGGTACACTGCATACCACCTCTGCGGCGAAAACCATTGACCGTGTTATCGACGTATTCCCAGCAGAAGAAAAAGACATGGTACGTGCCATGCTATCTGAATCTCTACAAGCCGTGATTTCTCAAACACTATTGAAAAAGAATGGTGGTGGTCGTGTAGCTGCACATGAAATCATGATCGGTATTCCTGCGATTCGTAACCTCGTACGTGAAAACAAAGTCGCACAAATGTATTCTGCGATCCAAACAGGTGCCAACTACGGTATGACCACTTTGGATCAAAGCCTGAAAACACTGGTGTCTAAAGGTTTAATTAGCCCACAAACTGCTCGTACTGTTGCAAAACAACCCGAATCATTCCTATAAAAATAAATGGATTAGAGAAATATCATGGATTTTAATGATTTACTCAATTTGATGATTCAACAAAATGCATCGGACTTATTTGTCACTGCGGATGTTGAACCTTCAATGAAAATTAACGGGCAGATCGTGCCTGTTTCCAAATCGAAACTTTCAGGGGAAATTGTGGGTCAACTGGTTCAATCCATTATGACCGACAAGCAGCGTAAAGAGTTTGCAGAGACGCGTGAATGTAACTTTGCGATCATGAACCGTGAAAAGACAGCGCGTTTCCGTGTCAGTGCTTTTCAACAACGTGATATGCCAGGCATGGTATTGCGTAAGATCGAAACCCATATTCCAAGCATGGATGATCTAAAACTGCCAGAAGTGCTGAAAGAATTGGCGATGACCAAACGTGGCATCATCATCTTTGTAGGTGCAACAGGTACCGGTAAATCGACTTCTTTGGCGTCAATGATTGGTTTCCGCAACCAGAATTCTAAAGGTCATATCATCACCATTGAAGACCCGATCGAATTTGTGCATCAACATGCAGGCTGTATCGTGACGCAACGTGAAGTCGGGATTGATACTGATTCATTTGAAGTGGCATTGAAAAATACGCTACGTCAGGCACCAGATGTGATCTTAATTGGTGAGATTCGTTCGCGTGAAACTATGGACTATGCGATTGCTTTCGCAGAAACTGGTCACTTAGTACTCGCGACCTTGCACGCCAACAATGCCAACCAAGCCTTAGACCGTATTATTCACTTCTTTGAAGCTGACCGTCATAGTCAGCTGTACATGGACTTGTCACTCAACTTAAAAGCACTCGTCGCACAACAATTGATTCCAACCCCAGACGGTAATTCACGTCGTGCTGCCATTGAGATTTTGATTAATACACCGCTTTTAGCTGACTATATCCGTAAGGGTGAAATTCATGAGATTAAAGATCTGATGAAACGTTCACGCGAATTGGGAATGCAAACCTTTGACCAAGCCTTATTTGACCTTTATAAAGCAGGTCAGATTACCTATAAGGATGCATTGAAGCATGCAGACTCACCAAACGATCTACGCCTCACCATCAAACTTTCCGAAGAAGGCGCAGACCAATTATTGAGTGCCAGTCGAAATATTACCTTTGATGGTCAATAATTCAAATTAAGCCATTAAAAAAGGGAAGGTTTTTGTAACCTTCCCTTTTTTATTTGTTCAATTTTCGTGAACTCTTTAATTTTAACGCAATTGAGCTTATTTTTTACGATAAGCCTCTTGGCATTCCGCATCACTACAGTAGCCATATAAATTTAAAGAGTGTCCAGTTAAAGCAAATTGATGCTTATCTGCAACTGCATGTTGCTCTTTCTCGATAATATCATTTGTAAATTCAACAACTTTATTACAGTTTAAGCAAACAAGGTGATCATGATGATCTTCTTGCATGATTTCAAAAACTGAATGATTGTTTTCAAAATGGTGACGCTGAATAATACCCGCAGCTTCGAATTGTGTTAACACACGGTAAACCGTTGCTAAACCAACATCTTCACCTTGCTCGAGCAAAGTTTTATAAATATCTTCAGCACTCAAATGATGTTGTTTTGAATTTTCTAATAATTCCAAAATCTTAATACGAGGAAGGGTAACTTTAAGTCCAGCTTTGCGTAAGTCTTGATTAGAAATCGGCATAAAAAAAGGTCTCTCAACAAATCTTAAGTTGGAATAGGCAATAGAGTTTAGATGCAGTATGATCTATCCTTGAATCAAATGCATCATCATTTATCAGGATAGTGTAGCAAAATGCAAAAAATCATGCTGGCGTTGTTCGTCACTACAGTACTTAGCGGTTGTTCAGTCTTTGGTGTTTATAAAGTTGATATTCCACAAGGAACACCATTAACCAAAGCACAAGCTTCTCAAGTACAAGTGGGCATGAGCTTTCAGCAAGTCCGTTTCTTGCTTGGTAGTCCAACAGTGACAGATCCACTGAACCCGCAACGTTGGGACTACATCTACAACTATATTCCAGGTACTTATGCGAAAAAAGCAAAAATACCTGCGGCACACGGTCAACATTTAAAAGTTTATTTTGATGCGAATGGTAACGTAGAACGCTTAGAAGGTTTAGATACGATTCCAGAATCACAACCTGGTTTACCGGCATCAAAAGAAGCTATTTTGACTGCGCCACCACTATAACGGCTTTCCAGTAAAAAGAAACCCCTCATCGAGTCAATCATGAGGGGTTTTACTTATCAGCTTTATGCCTTAAAGCGATTACCTTTGATAAATCGCCCAACGGGGTTCTTTGCTGCCCGCTTACGCCGAATATCATTCGGGTTAATGGTAAGTGTCCGATAGATTTCAACACGGTCACCTGCTTGCAGGACCGTATCCGCGTCAATTCTGCTACCAAATACACCTAACTGTAAAACTTCTGGTAGTACCGTCTGTGCTGCTAAGCCACTGGCATGAATTGCCTGTTGGGCCGTCATTCCCTCGCTAAAGCTGACAGGAATATGGAATTGCTGTTCAGTACTTGAGAAAGCGACCCAAACTTGTTTAGCCTGCTCCATTACAGCACTTGTCCGATCACAGCAATGATTGCCACGACAATTGAAAGTGGTAACACGATACGGATGGCAATACGCCAAATGTTATAAAACAGCTCATTGCTAAAACCCATTGCTTTACGCAGATGACTAATCTTCATAATCCAGCCAGCGAATACTGCATAAATCAAGCAAATCAGTAATCCCCAAAGCATGAGCAGGCTATTAAAGATTTGTTCCACTTGTGGTACAGTCCAAACAGCAATAGCTGCAAGCAAAATCACCCATTGAATCACGATCGCAAGCTGACGCTGTGCTAACTGTTCTTTTGCAAATTGAATTAAGAGTGCAGCTGACATGATGGCAGCAAACACCCATGCCAATGCAGGTAGCTGTGCTTGCACAGAGAAGAAGCCAAAGGCAATCACAGCAAGTAATTGCGCCACCCAAATTGGCAAGGCTGTACTTGTTGCGGCTTCCTGTTTTTTCACAGCAACTAAACTACTTTGCCAGTACAATCCAAGCCCTAAACCACTTGCAACTAAAGCAAGGACTGTTGCATTGCCCCACTCTTTAAACTCGATTCCTGTCCAATGCCAAGCCGTTAGATGTGTTCCCATGACATTGGCAAGAATAAATGCGGCAATCACACCAATTGTTGTCAAAGCAATTAAAAATTGGCGAGGAATAAAAGACAATCCAAGTGCAACAATAGCAAGAGCTGAAAAAACAATCTGATCTGATACAGCAAGCGCTAGCTGTTGGCTCACGACATGGGTTGCGGCAGTCAATACACTACCTGCAAAGAATGGAACAAATATAACAGCCAACCAGCCTACAATACGCCATCTCGGTGAAGCATCTGCATCACGTGTTAAGCTTGAAAGTGCTTGTAATGCTGTAGTCTGCGAACGCTTTGCTAAAGCAATTTCAAGATAACCGATGGGTAATGCCAACAGAATCATTGTGCCTAACCAAAGCAACCAGAAGTCGAATTGACGATCGATTTGAATTCCAACAGTAGGTGCCAATGTCGTAATCATGACAAAAGATAGGCAAAACGCCATCACTGGCGCAGGCCAGCGTGACAGAGTTGTGTCCTGCATAATGCATTCCTTGAAAAATCTTTGAACTCATTGCACTTTATGGAGCTTGCAATGAAATATTCAATCTATTTTGCCTTCCTCAAGCCTGAAAATCAAAACAAAAGATCTCGAAAGAAAGAAGCAAATCACCTTACGGTGATTTGCTGCGCACGAATTATTATATTATTAAGTGGATCCCTTATGTATCACTCATACCACACTTATTATTATTTATCATAAGGGATCTTTTATTATTGTCTTATTATTATGAGAAGAAACGAGAAAACCAGTTTTTCCCTTTTTTCTTTTCATTTTCTTTAATGATTCCGATCATATTTTCTTTTACAGCACCGACATAATCAGCATCATCATGTCGAATATGGTTGATCAACCATTTTGAGAGTGCTTCATGTAGCTCGCTATCAATTTCTTGCCCCAGCTCAAAACGTTGACGATAAGTCTCTATCTTTTTGATAAATAAGTCATGTACACGCTTATGTGGTACACGATATTTATAGTTTGCTTCTTCTTGTAAGCTTTCTTCAAAGGTAAAATGAGACTGGGTATAATCAATGATATTATCCAAAATACCTTTTAATTTTGCCCGATCATCACCCTCATTTAATTCATCAATTTCATTAATATAATCTAGAATACGACGATGCTGATCATCGATCACCTCGATTCCTGTATTATATTCGACAGACCATTTCATACCCATATCGAACCCCAAACCATATTTGATTTATTGAATAAGGATATAATATCGGCAAAGCAATTAAATAAAAACACAGCGTTTTTGTCAGATTTTAACTATTGATAAAGAAAACAAATTAAACCCTTGTTTTATATTTATTTAAATATTTTAACCGATCAAAACACTCAAGTATTTTTTAACCAACAAGAAAAAATATCTATCTAATTTTATTGATATAACTCGAAAAATACATGCAGATTCCATTAAGTAAAATCCTGCCAAATATATATTCCAGTTATATCTTATATATTAATACTGATCGGCTTTTGTTACTCGTTTTAATGCTGGATTTTCTGCTTCACGGATTAAGCGCTCAACTCGTGTTAAAGCATGCTGAATCGGTTTACCGTGCTGGAATAAAATCATTTCCCCTGCTTGATATGCAGTCCATGCTTCATTATGCGTTAACGGCTCAGTCGTGATCACTGCAACGCGATCTTCTGGTGTGGTAACTTGACTAAAATCAACTTCCACGTCGAGATCAATTAAATGTGCAGGTTGAAATGGATACTCACGTACGAGCCAATGCAACTTCGTCGTCGCATAGCTAAATAAGGCCTTACCATTAGAAAGACAGAAATTAAAGGTACCATGCTCTGCAATTTGTGGCGAAATACGTTCCAATAGTGAGAAAATCTCTTCTAAACTTGGTTCGGTATAGCCAAATGCTTCAACCATCTGATCCAGTAAATAACAAAATGCTAGTTCACTGTCGGTATTACCTACCGGCTCGAAACGGCCACTTAACTCAGGTTTGAAGTCATGCAAATCACCATTATGCGCAAAAATCCAATGTCTCCCCCAAAGCTCCCGCAAAAAGGGATGTGAATTCTCGAGGTTGATTTTACCTTGAGTGGCTTTACGAATATGGGCAATGACGTTGCGAGACTTGATTGGATAATTACGAATCAGGTCAGCAATAGGAGATTCAACCGCAGATTGATTATCCACAAATAAGCGGCAAGCTTTATCTTCAAAAAAAGCGATCCCAAAACCATCGCAATGATCAGAGGTCACCCCTGCGCGTTGTGAAAACCCACGAAAAGAAAAAGTAATATCTGTCGGGGTGGCGCAATTCATTCCTAATAGCTGGCACATATCTTTAAACTATCAAACATCTACGCCTATTGTGCATGAGGGATAGATGGCTTGTAAATCTCAATATGTGCTCACTATTAGATTAAGAATGATAAGGCACTAACGTTGCACCATTTTGTTCATCACAAAAGAGGTCGCAATCTTATTCACTTCAAGGAAAACAAAATAATCCAAGCATTTAAAATCTTCATCATAGAATGCTTGTTTTGACAGTTTCGACTGCATTCCCAGATAGGTCTGAAACAGTTTTGGCATGCGTTCATCTTGCGGGAAACTATAGTCAGGACGTTCTGGTTCAAAGCTACGTTTTGAGCGGATATCTATGGTTTGATGATCACCCAACTGTTGGATCTGACGGTGGGTGTAATAGGCACGTGCCAAGTTATCATCCAAATGGATACTGACACAGCCCATTAAGTATTTAGCACGCATTGACCAAAGTACTTTAGGGGTTAAGTTCAACCATAGCATGGATAGTGCTTTACCCGAGCGAAATTTAGGGTGCACACAAGTACGTCCAATTTCTAACACACTTGGTAAATGAGATAAATGCGGGACAATTTCAAACTCTTGAGCACTATAACTCTGCCCGATTTCATAACCTTGGAACAATTTAAGACGGGTATAAGCGACAATTTCACCTGTCCATTTTTCACGTAATACTGCATGCTCACAGCCAAAATCATAAAGATCTTGATCTAAACCGTCTTCAAAACGCATCCCAAATTGATGGCTAAATTGCGTTGCTCTAAAGCGTTGTACTTCTTGTAATTCTTTTAAATTATCCACCCATTCAAAACGGAATTGATTTTGAGCTGGCTTGTGGCGTAAGGGTAAAGTCAATGTCTGGCGATATTGATTTAATTTTTCTAGCATAATGAAAGCTCCTTATGACTAGACCTACCTTAAATTACTTAAATGACATTGCGATGACTAAAACATGAACAGGTCATGACAAAAAAAGAGACCTGCTTGAGGTCTCTTTTCAAATCAATAGGATGAATTAATGTTTGGCACGATTGGTAATGAGTGTACCGACCCCATGATCGGTGAAGATCTCTAATAAACTTGCATGAGGTACGCGACCATCAACAATATGCGCACTGACCACACCACCTTTAACAGCATCTAGTGCACAACCCACCTTAGGAATCATGCCACCGTAAATCACACCCGTTTCGATCAAGCGATCGACTTCTTGTGTGCTTAAGCCTGTTAATAAGTTTTTATTTTCATCCAATACCCCTGTGATATTGGTGAGTAGAATCAACTTCTCTGCGCCTAAGGCTTCTGCAACTTTTCCAGCCACAAGATCTGCATTGATATTATAGGTATTACCTTCTTCATCCACACCCAAGGGTGCAATCACTGGAATGAAATCACTTTGGGTAAACATTTCCAGTACATCAGTTTTTACACCAGTCACTTCACCGACCATGCCCAAATCAATTTGCGAAATAGAGCCGTCAGCTTCCTGTTTTTCCATCAATAATTTACGTGCACGCAGCAAATTACCGTCTTTACCCGTTAAACCAATGGCACGACCGCCATGTTTATTAATCAGGTTCACGATCGATTTATTGACACTACCACCCAGCACCATTTCGACCACTTCCATGGTCGCTTGGTCGGTCACGCGCATGCCATCAATACGATCTGACTCTTGTCCTAAGCGTTTTAGCAATGAATCCACCTGTGGGCCACCACCATGCACAACGATTGGGTTTAAACCCACTGTTTTTAACAACACGATGTCACGAGCAAATGAACTTTCCAATTCTGGATCAGTCATCGCATTACCACCATATTTTACAACCAGCGTTTTTCCTGCAAAACGTTGGATATACGGCAAAGCTTCAATCAAAATTTTTGCTTTATCAATGCCGATATGCTCGTGTGGCATGCGTCTTCTCTCCTGTTTAGGCCTGTGCGAGTTCTTGTGCAATCTGTGGATATTGGTCTTGCAACATAGAAACAAACTTCTGACGAATTTCAATTAATCGATTCTGATTATCAGCGTCAAAACGGACGGTAAAATATTCACCAGTATTTGATGCTCGAATAATGCCAAATCCATCGTCAAAATCAAGTCTTACACCATCAATTTTACTTAAACGGGCGCCTAAACGATGACTTAAAATTTCAATATCATTTAAAACCTGTTTCGGATTGGCATCATGGGTACTGATATAAGTGTCTTCTGTACAATAACGTTCTGGGTAGGCTGCCAATAACTCAGACAGGGTTGTTGCATTGGATTGGGTTAAATACTCCATCACACGTAACGCAGCATATAGACCATCGTCATAGCCAAAACCACGTCCATCGTTAAAAACGTAGTGACCTGCATATTCGCCACCAAATACAGCACTTCCTTTCGATTGAGACAGATAAGCACGCAGGAAACTGCTGCCTGTGCGAATCATTTTCGCCTGTCCATCTAAACGTTGTACCGTATCTGCGACCATACGCGAACACTTCACATCAAACACAATTTCTTTATGTGGATGTTGCTGTAAGCAGATCTGGGCAAACAACGATAATAACCGGTCAGGACTAATAATATGCGACTGTTCATCCAGTAAAACCAAGCGATCCCCATCCCCATCCAGCGCAATACCAAGATCCGCTTTTTCAGCAACAATAGCGGTTTGTAACTTTACTAAATGTTCTGCATGAGATGGATCTGGTGCATGATCAGGAAAATGTCCATTTGCTTCGCAGCGTAAAGCGATCACCTCACAACCCAGTTTTTCTAAAACCAGTTTGGCGCAACGCCCTGCGGAACCATGTAATCCGTCTAGAACAATTTTTAATGGTCGTGCTAACTGAATGTCACTGATCAATGCCTGCTGATACTGCAAGCAATATTTGGGAACAATATGATGCTCGGTATTCTTTGAATGTAGAATATCTTCAAGATTTGGGATAGAAATTTGTGCGAACTGGCCCACCTGTTGGATGGTTTCTGGCGTAGGCGGTTCACCTTTTAAAATCCATTTAATGCCATTATCCGATTTAGGGTTATGGCTTGCTGTGACCATCACCCCATTACCGCCAAAATCACGGGCAATGTAATACATCATTGGGGATGAACAACAACCAATATTGGTGACTTGTAAACCTTGTTGCTCAAATATATGTTGAAGAATATTGGCATAAGTAGGACTAGTTAAACGCGCGTCATAACCAATCACAACATGCGTTTGCTCAGCATTTTTATATTGCGATGCCAAAGCATAGGCAATAGAACAAATAATATTCGGTGTTAAATTACTTAACTTTCCGCGAATATCATAGGCGCGGAAAATATTCAGAGGAAATGTATGTTTTATATTCACTGTAAGCCCCTATTTTTATAATCTTTTGATCCATAAAAAAAGCAGAAACTATTAAGAAATTAATTAACCCTTATTCAGAAAAATTAAAGTAATCAGTCAGCTGCTTTGTAATATATATCGAGGCAACAATCAATATAGAAAATGCAACGTTTTTCAGCAAAACATTGCATTTAAAGTGATAATTACTGAAAAACTTATTGTTTTCCAGTATGACCAAAACCACCTGCTCCACGCTCAGTCGCAACAAATTCGTCCACTTGTTCAAACTCTGCCTGTACCACAGGAACCAGTACATATTGTGCTAAGCGCTCACCTGGCTCTAAACGGAAGCTGTTTTTGCCGCGGTTCCAAACCGATACCATCAGTTCACCTTGATAATCTGAATCAATCAAGCCTACCAGGTTGCCTAATACAATACCGTGTTTATGACCTAGGCCTGAACGCGGTAAAATTAAACCAGCAAAGTTTGGATCTTCAATGTAAATCGCCAAACCTGTCTTTACTAAAAAAGTCTCACCAGCAGCAATATCAATCGCTTCATCTAAGCACGCACGTAAATCTAAACCTGCTGAACCTGTCGTCGCATAAGAAGGCAAAGCCCACTCTTGACCTAAACGCGCATCTAATACTTTAACTTGAACTTTCATTAAATTTCCTACTTACAATTTTTTAACGTTTCAACAATGCTTTTAAATTAGCGAGGTACTGCTGAGCCTGTTCTTTCGGATCAACATTGGGTGCTAGTTTCTTTTTACGACCATGCCATTCCAAATCATCTTGTGGCATCTCATCCAAGAAACGGCTTGGCGTCATTTGACGCATTTGTCCACCATTCTTACGCTGCTCGGCAAGAGTCAGTGTTAAACCTTGACGTGCACGGGTAATCCCCACATACATCAAACGGCGTTCTTCTTCGACGGTTTCCGATGCAATGGAGTTCTTATGCGGCAATAGCTCTTCTTCCAAGCCGATCATATAGACATAAGGAAATTCCAAACCTTTTGCCGCATGCAGCGTTAACAGGTTTACTTTATCGGTATCTTCTTCTTCCTGTTGCTGCTCAAGCATATCCAACAACACCAGTTTACGAATCACGCTTTCAATATTCTTCTCATCTACATCATCAGTACGATTCAATAGATTTTGAATACTGCTATACAAGCTTTCAATACTGTCGAGTTTGGTCTTCTCTTGTGCAGGTGTCGCAGCCTGTTCACGAATATAATCGATATAACCTGCTTCGTTGATCATCTGACGAACCTTTGGCATCGGTTCATCATCATCTAACAACTCGCGTGTAAATGTCGCGATAAAATCAGCGAACTCATGTAATTGAGTCGCAGCTTTTTTCGGCAATACCATGCTTAAGCGTTGGTCTGATGACGCAGTCAGCAAAGACAGTGTATTTTCCTGAGCAAATAAACCTAATTTCTCTAAAGTCACAGGACCAATGGCACGTTTTGGCGTATTAATAATACGTAAGAATGCACTGTCATCTTCAGGATTAATGATGAGACGTAAATAGCTCATCACATCTTTAATTTCGGCACGTGCGAAGAAGGATTGCCCACCCGACAATTTATAAGGGATCTGCATCTGACGCAGTTGGGTTTCAATCACACGGGCCTGAAAATTCCCGCGATACAGCACTGCATAATCTTTCCAGTTCTTACCATTCATCAGCTTATGTGTGATCAAGTCTTTCACCACACGTTCTGCTTCATCATCATCATTTAAACAAGTGATGACACGAATGGTTTCACCGTGACCTTTATCACTCCACAATTTTTTATCGAAAATATGTGGGTTATTTTCAATCACGGCATTGGCCGCTTTTAAGATACGGCTGGTCGAGCGATAGTTCTGCTCCAGCTTAATCACTTTGAGATTATGGAAATCATCTTTCAATAACGCCATATTTTCAGGCTTTGCACCACGCCAAGCATAGATGGATTGGTCATCGTCACCTACAGCGGTAAACTGCCCCATCACACCCACTAAAAGCTTAACCAAGGTATATTGGGCGGTGTTGGTATCCTGATATTCATCCACCAATAAATAACGAACACGATTCTGCCATTTGTCACGGACTTCAGCATTTTCCTGAAGTAAACGCGTTGGCATTACGATCAAATCATCAAAATCAACTGCATTATAAGCACGTAAATTACGCTCATAGAGCTGATAAAGATGTGCAAATTGCACGTCTTCGACCGTTTCACAAGTTGAATGTGCTTGTTCTGGAACGATCAGATCGTTTTTCCAATCTGAAATTTTCTTCATTGCCTTAGCAAGCAGTTCTTTACTCTCTGCACCCGACAAATTGTCCCGCTGCATCAAATCCATCAAAATTCGTTTGCAGTCATCGGCATCTAAAATCGAGAAATTGTTTTTAAGCGGCAGATGTTTTAATTCTAAGCGGAGTAAATTTAAACCAAAAGTATGGAAAGTCGAAACCGAAAGTCCTTTTGCTTCTTCACGTGAAAGCAACTTTCCGACACGTTCTTTCATTTCACGTGCAGCTTTATTGGTAAAGGTCATTGCGGTAATACGATAGGCAGGAATACCGCACTGCTGCACCAAAAATGCAACTTTTCGGGTAATTACAGAAGTTTTACCTGAACCTGCACCTGCAAGTACCAGCAATGGCCCCTGAACATATTTCATGGCTTCAAGTTGCTTGTCATTGAGTTGACTGGCAGATGACATGGGACGTACCTCTCTCGTTTCCGAGCCTGTTTTTTCGAGCACAATTATAGACATCTCTGTTTTAGAATCCCAATAGTAAATCTAGGGATATGTATAAATTATGATGCCTTACACAAATACCACGCCATAGCTTGTCGTCTATATTTATATGCAATAAAAAAACCACCCGAAGGTGGTTTTTTTAAATCAGTAAAAAATTACTGTTTTGCATAAATGCTGATTTCAACACGACGGTTTTGCTCTTTACCAGAAGCAGTTGTGTTTGAAGCGATTGGGTTAGCTGAACCTAAACCTTGCGCATCAATACGGCTACCTGCAATACCTTGACCAGCTAAATAGTTTTTAACTGATTGAGCACGTGCTTGAGATAATGGGATATTGATTGAGTCATTACCCGTGTTATCTGTATAACCTGTTACAAGGATCGCACTCTTGTTATCTTCACCTAAAGTTTGCGCTACTTTATTCAAAGTACCGTAGAAGTTAGGTTTGATGTTTGATTTGTTAGTATCAAATGTAATGCTACCAGGCATGATCAATTGTACAGAACCATCTGGGTTACGGCCTACTTCTACACCAGTACCCGCCATTTGCTCACGTAATTTTTTCTCTTTGTTGTCGAGGTATAAACCACCTGCACCACCAAGAATCGCACCAATTGCTGCAGCACGGTTGTTTTGCTTGCTTGAGTTTGCGTTACCCTTAGATACACCATAACCCGCAGCTGCACCAATTAATGCACCTAAAGCAGATTTGTCATACTCAACGCCGCCAATGTTATTACCTGTTGTTTGGCAACCAGAAAGTACCAATCCAGCCCCTACGAGTGTTGAAATTACTAATGCACGCATCGCGTAGCTCCTGTCTATGTATTTTGTTGTCTGGACAAATAATGAATGAGAAAATTAAGCTAGACCATTGATATTTTGTTAATAATAAACACTTTATTTATATTTTTGTAATATTTTGATGCATTTTACTTGAACAAAGCCACACAATCCCTTCATTGTTGTTGTTTTTAACATAAAAAATATTTTTAGAGACATTTGTCACAAAATACAATTTTACATTTTTTGGTTATCCAACAGAGAAAAATTCATAACTTTAGTTGAAAAAACAACCTAAACCACCTAAATATATAAAATTTGTCAGATCAGCCAAATATACAGTTGTATTTCAACTTCTGTTGTTTATAGTTGAACCATCTCTTTTCCAAATATCTGCACTCAAGGTTTGATTTATGTCTAACGCCAATAAAAAAGCGTCCTTATTGCAAAAAGTCAGTAAAGGATTAACCGTTAGTTCAGTCATCACAGGAAGTACATTTTTTCATGGCCCACCTGTACTGGCATTAGGTTTAACCAAATTATTTAAAAAATCTGCAAAAGTAGACGAAACCAATATTCAGATTACCAACAGTTGGTTAGGGGTAAATAACTGGTTAATTGACAATGTATTGCCAGATTTACACTGGGATATCAGTATAGATAAAAACCTCGATCTTAATTTACAAGGTCGATATCTCATGATGTGTAATCATCAAAGTTGGGTCGATACGACAGTGAATCAATACTTTGGCTTAACCCGTATGCCACTGACCCGCTTTTTCACCAAATGGGAACTTATTTTTATTCCTTTTGTGGGGCAAGCTTTCAAAATTTTGGGCTTCCCGATGATGAAGCGACATACCAAAGAACAAATTGCCAAAAATCCAGAACTTAAATCACGCGATATGCTTGAAGCACGTAAGGCGTGTGAACAATTACTTAGCCAGCCTTTTACTTTATTGAACTATTTAGAAGGCACACGTTTTACCCAAGAAAAGCATGCAAAACAACAATCACCTTATCAAAACCTGCTTAAACCCAAAGCTGGTGGTTTGGCTTTAGCATTGAATATTCTCGGCAATCAAATTGATGCTTTTGTAGATATGACCATTGTTTATCCTGATGGTGCTCCTGGTTACGGCGAGTTTTGGTTGGGAGACGTATCACGTATTGCTGTAGATTTACGTAAAATAGATATTCCAGAGTGGGCACTCAATGGTAATTATGAAGATGACCCGGTTTATCGTGAACGCTTCCAAAAATGGGTGGATCAGATCTGGACTGAAAAAGATCAGTTAATCACACAAATGAAATCCAAGTATCACCAATAATCTCCTTAGGGATTGAGCACAAACATGACCCAGCAGGACTCAGGAAAAAACTCTAAATATAGCTATGTCAATCCGAGCAGTAAGTTCTTCAAGCTGTTCCTTGTCTATGACATTTTCATGGTGTTTATTATTGTTTTTAATTTGTTCTGCTTAGGCATGAACTTTTTCTTGATGAGTAATATTGGTGCATGGTTTTTTAATACCATTCACCTTGCAAATGTACTTGAATTCTATCGTACTTATTTACACCCTTGGGTCATTATCACTGAAGCTTGGTTTATCATCTTTTTGATTGCGGAACTATCTATTCGCTGGTTTCTTTCAATCGTACAAAAACATCATGCACGTTGGTGGTTCTTTCCCTTTATTCATTGGTACGAAATCATTGCCATTATTCCGCATTTCCGTTTTCTACGACTATTTCGTGCGGGAATTATCGCCTACCGACTGCATGAACTAGGCTATAAGGTCGTACCAGATGGGATTCGAGTCAAAGCTCTGTTTTACTATCGTGTCGTGATGGAGGAGCTTTCTGATCGTGTTGTCATTACGGTCATTGATGGCATTCGACATGAACTTGAAACCAGTTCAAGTCATAAAAAAATTATCCATGATCTGGTTGATCATCATCGACAATTGTTTACTGTAACGCTTTCTTCAATGTTGCAGGAATCTTTAGCGACTGCTTTACAGCAACAACAACCAGTGATTACTCAAAAAGTAGGTGTCATTGTCAATCAAGCCATTGAAGATACGCCTGAACTGACGCAATTATTGCGCTTGATTCCAATTGTTGGTGGCCGAATCGAACAACAAATACAAAGTATTGGACAACGTTTAGGTGAAAATATTAGTGCAGGCTTAATTGAACCCTTTACTTCAGGTTCATCTCAAAGACCCAATGAAAATTATCAATTCATTGCAGAAAAAGTCAGCGAACTGAATATTGATAATCAGTACTTAGAAGAATTGGTCGAATCAGTAGTATTTGAAAGCCTTGAAGCGATTCGAAAACAAGTAAAAGTAAAGCAATGGCAGCAAACTTTGCAAGAATATGATCAATTGGATAAAAAAGCAGAGTGATTACAAGAAAAATTACCAATCAAGCTAGAGAATTCGTGTAATTTGTTCTAGCATTTGCTTTTATTTACAACTGCTTTAACACAATAGAGCGCTTAAAAAGCCCTGAAGGATAAATTATGGCTGATATACGGATTACGGGCAGAATGGTGAATTTTAGTCGACTGACTTTCGACACAAATGACCATAATGCAATCCGACAGCAACTTACCAGCACGCTGAATGAAGGTTCTTATCTCGGAACATTAGTCATTATAGACAGTACCGTTGAGCAAGAGCTCATTGCATTAATTCAGCTCTTAATCGATTTAGGTTTACAACCCATGGCTGTGATTGATGGCATTTTGGGTGATGAAGCACGTGCGATTCAATTCCCTGTTCTTCCTACAGATCAACCGTTACAACGGATCAAAGCATCAAAAGAACAAGTGGTTGATCATGCTCCTACAAAAGCAGCCGATGATTCAGCAATACAAACACCACAAAAAAATACATCGAATGCGTATATCACCTCTTATCATGATGAGATTTTGCGGACAGGCCAATGTTTGGTACAAGATCAGGGCGATATTATCTTAAATGCTGGCATGAATAGTGGATCAGAAGTGATTGCATCTGGAAATATTCACATTTATGGTAATGCTCGTGGTAGAGTCATTGCAGGTGCAGGTGGACAAGCTGCGGCGCGTATTTTCTGCCATTCGCTCGAAGCAGAATTAATCTCTATTGCGGGGACCTATTGTGTAGCAGATGATATTCCTAAAGATATGATCAAAAAGCCTGTACATATTTATTTAAATAACAAGCAAGAACTTGAATTTGAAGCCTTGCAGTTTTAATTTAACGAAAGAAGTTTTAAAAGCACCAATAAGCCCTTTTAGGGGCGTATGACCATAAATAGGAGTGGATTCGGTGGCCAAAATTGTTGTCGTAACGTCAGGCAAAGGTGGTGTAGGTAAAACTACAACAAGTGCATCTTTTGCAACAGGTTTAGCCCTACGTGGTCATAAAACTGTTGTGATTGATTTCGATGTGGGTTTACGTAATCTTGATTTAATCATGGGCTGCGAACGCCGCGTAGTGTATGACTTTGTCAATGTCATTAATAATGAAGCACGCCTACAACAAGCACTCATCCGTGATAAAGAGATTGAGAACTTATACATTCTCCCAGCATCACAAACGCGTGATAAAGATGCCTTGAGCGATGAAGGTGTTGCACGTGTGATTGATGAACTTTCTCAAGAGTTCGATTACATCATCTGTGACTCACCTGCTGGTATCGAGCGCGGTGCAATTTTAGCAATGTATCATGCTGATGAAGCAATCATTGTAACAAACCCTGAAATTTCATCAGTACGTGACTCAGACCGTATTATTGGTATGCTGGACAGCAAGACCAAAAAAGTTGAACAAAACGAAGGTCGTATTCGTAAGCACTTATGTATTACACGTTTTAACCCAGAGCGTGCTGATAAACAAGAAATGCTTACGATCGATGATATTTCGAAAGATATTTTACGTGTGCCAACTTTGGGTGTCATCCCTGAGTGTCCGAGCGTACTTCAAGCATCAAACGAAGGTAAACCAGTGATTCTGTATACAGAAGAAAAAGCTGGACAAGCTTATGATGACTTAGTGGCTCGCTTCCTTGGCGAAGACCGTCCTTATCGACACATTGCAGTACAGCCAAAAGGTTGGTTAGCTAGACTATTTGGAGCGTAATTATGGCAGGATTCTGGAGTAAACTTTTTAGCAGTGATGAAAAACCATCAAGTGCACAAACTGCCAAAGATCGTTTAAAGGTAATTGTTGCCTCTGAACAAGGTTTAGGCCGTCGCCTAGGCCAAGACAAAATCGACCAGATGAAAAAAGAAATCATGCAGGTTGTGAGTCGTTATGTTCGTGGTGTGGATGAACAGCATATTCAAATGCAGGTTCGTTCAGAAGCAAATATCGAAATGTTAGAAATGAATATCAATTTACCTGAAGATCGATAGAAGTTTTTTCATTAGCGATTTTTCGCAAATAAAGGCAGAATACGCGGGTGGATTTGGAAAGTAGGACTTTCCCCACTTCAAGTATTTTGCCTTTATTATTTTATAAGACTGAGGAGATTGTCATGGCATTATCACAGCCAGCAACTTTCAATGAAGAATGGTCAGATGAGCGTGTGTTTGCCTACCTTAACCAACTTCCTCCAACTGGCGTAAATGCTGACTTTCATGTGCTCTATCATGCATTCAAACATATGCGTCCAAATGACTATGAACGCTTAATCATCCAGTTTTTGGCTGATGGTCGTAATCTCAATGCAACCAATCCTGAAGGCCAACGCATTCACGATGTGATTGCACAGTTCCCACGCCAAAAAGATGGTTTCTTGGAAGTCTTGGCAAAATTTGCCTAATTGCTTTCCCCAATAATGCCATATGATTTATCTGTGCTATCGCTATCAGATCTTAATGATGTGGCATTATCTAAAACCACCATGTCACCAATTTGTTGTAATTTATTAAAATAAAACCAAAACAATTCTATTTTCAAAGAAAGACAATGACAGACACGAACAATCATTTAATTGAATCACCTCCAATAAAATACCATGTTGCTGATCTTAAAATTATCAGCATGAAACGATTTATTATTTTATCCATCACTTCTTTTGGCTTATATCAAACTTGGTGGATGTTTAAAGCATGGCGTTTTTTTGCGATTAAAGATAATTTAAATATTATGCCTGCGCTACGTGCCATTTTTTCAATCTTCTTCTTATACGCACTGTTTAATAGGATTCAAGGCTATGCCCAAGAAAATGGTTATACACGATCATTCTCAGCCGCATGGATGTTCGCTGGCTACCTAGTAGTGACATTTGCCTCCCATTTGCCTGATCCTTATTGGTTGATTGCCCTATTCAATTTCATTTTCTTGATTCCTGCTTTTGTCACATTGAATTATGCCAAAACACACGCTGATCAAGTGAATAGCGTCATCCAAGAAAAGTTAAGTACTGCGCATCTAGTGATGATCATTTTTGGTTCGCTATGGTGGTTGCTCGTACTTGCAGGTTTAGTTATGGGAGTTAGATAAAATCCCTTCGCCTCATACAAGACAAATAAAAAAAGCCTCTATTGACTAGAGGCTTTTTAGCAAAGAGTTTTGATTAAACCAAAATATCACGCTTACCATTGGCACCCATGGAACTCACAATGCCATTCTCTTCCATTTGGTCAATAATGCGGGCGGCACGGTTATAGCCAAGACTAAATTTACGCTGTAATGATGATGTTGATGCTTTACGTGTTTCTAGGACAAAGGATACACATTGATCGTAAAGTGCATCACGACTTGGGTCACCATCACCATCTTCAAAACCACGAGATGTTGGTTCTTCATCAAATGGCGTGAGAATTTCATCAACATAATCGGGCTCACCACGTTCGCGCCAAGCATCACAAATACGGTTGACCTCATCATCACTAATAAAGGCACCATGCACACGCTCAGGCTCGATTTTACCCGGTCCTAGAAACAGCATATCACCATGACCGAGTAAGTCTTCTGCACCACCTGCATCGAGAATGGTACGCGAGTCAATTTTACTGTTGACACGTAATGCAACACGGGTTGGAATATTGGCTTTAATCAAGCCTGTAATGACATCGACCGAAGGACGTTGAGTTGCAAGTAATAGATGGATACCCGCTGCACGCGATTTCTGTGCCAAACGCGTAATCATTTCTTCCGCTTTTTTACCGACTTGCATGATCATGTCAGCGAACTCATCGGCAACAATTACAATTGATGGTAATGGTGCTAAACGTGGTGCTCGCTCGCCCACAACAGAATCACTGGCTTTCCATGTTGGATCAATGAGATCTTCACCATTGGCAATCGCTTCTTCGACCTTACGGTTATAGTCACTTAACTTACGAATTTTCAGGAATGACATCAGCTTATAACGGCGTTCCATTTCATTTACACACCAATTTAGCGCGCTGACGGCATCTTTCATATCCGTAACAACAGGCGTTAACAAATGTGGAATATCGTTATAGTTAGCTAATTCAAGCTGCTTTGGATCGATCAAAATTAAGCGTAACTGATCAGGTGTGTATTTCAGCAACATCGAAAGAATCATCGAGTTGACTGCAACCGACTTACCTGAACCTGTCGTTCCCGCAACCAACATATGCGGTGCTTTGCCGAGGTCAGTAATTACTGGATTTCCTGAAATGTCTTTACCCATCGCCATAGAGAGTAAACCCGCAGGGTCTTCAAAAGCTGGCGTTTTCAATAACTCAATCAAGCGTACCATTTCACGGCTGCTATTCGGTACTTCAATTCCGATATACGGTTTACCCGGAATTACCTCAACCACACGAACAGAAGCCATCGACATAGAGCGGGCTAAATCACGCGAAATATTGGTCACTTTTGAGGCTTTCACCCCTGGTGCGAGATCCAGTTCAAAACGGGTAACGACTGGGCCAGGTTGCGCCTCTACCACCTGTGCTTTCACATTAAATTCTTGTAATTTAATTTCTAAAAGCTCAGAAAGACGTGACAATTGTTCAGCAGTGAAATTGACCTTTTTATTTGGATCCACATTATCAAGCAGCTCTAGGCCCGGCAAGGTTGGCAAATCAAGACGTTTTTTCGCCACTTGCATCGCACGCGACATCGGACGACCAAACGCATCTGTTAACGGTGCATCTAGGTCAAAATCATCTTCAATCTCTAAATCAGATTCAGGCTCTGCCTTACCTGCAGTTTCTTGCCAAGCTTCAATGAAAGCTTCTTTAGACAAGGTTTCTTTTGGTGCTGACTTAACTTCAATAGGTGCCTTCACGAAAGCAGACGATTGCGCATAACTGGTGGTACGCGGACTGCTATTTTCATGCTCATCTTCCACGAGAAGATCATTAAAATCATCTCGTTCTTCATTAACGCTATTGTGGGTTTCATCTTGAGTTGGAGATGAATATGACTGCGTTGTTATTTCTGTTGATCGTGCAGACTCAGTAATTAGAGCTTCGATATCCGCTTCAAATTCAGCTTCAGGCACATGATGATTTGGTGCTGCTACAGGCTCTTGGGTAAATGGCGTATGCAAATCTGTTGCTGTCTTACTATTCGGTACCGCAGCCAACAACTCATCAAAGATTTGATCATCATTCCAATCTAAATTGCTTATATTTGCTTGTTGCGTTAACGAATCTGTACGTGCCGCAGGCGCATAATGCGTAGCAGCATTGGCTGAATCATCTGCAGCTCTTAATAATGCATCAATCTCTTGTTTATGGCTCGCATCGTCATGTTGCAATGCACGCCATACCTCACCCGTTTGCACTAAACGTTGACTTTCTGTCTCAAACTGATGAGCTCGCTGTAGTGTCTGTTCAAAATCTTCAACCTGCTCTACAGCTTGTGGTTGGGAATTGTGCTGTTGCTCTTTCGCAACCACATCGGCAAATAATTTTTCAGCCATTAATTGATGATGTGAATCATCAATTTTAATCAGTTTTGCCTGAACTTGATTCGCTTTAGCGTCATTGGTCTCTGCTACAGGAGCAGGCTCAGTTTGTACTTTACTCTTAATTGCTGGTGTATCGGCTGCGGCTAATTGCTCAGTCAGGTCATATGCAGACTCATGCTGTGGCACATTTTTATAGAATAAATCTTGTAAATAGGCCGGTGTATTTTTCAGAGTGATCCAGGTCTTGTTCCACTGAATCCCAAAAGCCAACGTAAGCAATAAAATACTGAATGCCAGTAAGAAAAGGGTTGCACCATAAATCGTTAATAATTGAGATAAACTCCGCCCCAACTCATAACCAATGATACCGCCTGCTGCATTATCCAAGGTATCCGCTGGTGTATTCCAATGTAAATACAGTAAGCTTGAAATTGAAAGAATCAAGAAGAATTGGGCAGCATAACGAAATGGACGGTTTAAAAAGCTTCTTGGCCACCAGACCTGAATAGCCTCGATGAATAAGAATAGTGGGATGAGCAAACTCGCCCAGCCCAAAAATCCAAACAGTAAATCTGCGATCCAAGCACCTGCTACACCACTTGCATTTGAGACCTGCTGGGTATCACTGGAAATATGCATCCAGCCCGGATCAAATGGTGTATAAGTCACTGTGGCAAGAAATAAATAAATGCCAAAAGAAATCAAAAATAATGTCATTAAAAAGCGTTGTGCATAAACACTTGACACCGCAGTCATATACAGTCCTGTAACCCAATTCGTTATTTGTTAGTATCTTTTAAGGTCTAAATTACCTTAATCAATAAGTTTTATATTATGCACTCGTTCTTACAAAAAAGATGCACGATTGTTTACTGTTGTTGTTAACATCCTGCTCGGATATAGCTCAATTCGATTGAGTTAATCAGTATTATCCCGATGGATTTAGCCCACTCCCCTTCGGATTCACGTATAATTTTAGCAGTTTTGATATAAAAAGGATGTTCTTTAATGAGCGCTCGTCACTCACGGTTAATTATTTTGGGTTCTGGTCCTGCAGGTTATAGCGCAGCAGTCTATGCAGCACGTGCTAACCTTAAGCCAACACTGATTGCGGGTTTACAATTAGGTGGTCAATTAACAACGACTACTGAAGTTGATAACTGGCCAGGTGACCCAGAAGGATTAACCGGTCCTGTACTTATGGAGCGTATGCAGGCTCATGCAGAACGCTTTGGTACAGAAATTGTCTACGATCATATTAATGAAGTAGATCTTCAAACTCGTCCGTTCGTGCTCAAAGGCGATATGGAAGAGTACACATGTGATGCGTTGATTATTGCAACAGGCGCGACTGCACAATATTTAGGTCTTGAATCTGAAGCTGCATTTATGGGTCAAGGCGTGAGCGCATGTGCTACCTGTGATGGTTTCTTCTATAAGAACCAAAATGTCATGGTTGTTGGTGGTGGTAACACTGCGGTTGAAGAAGCACTCTATCTTTCAAATATCGCAGCGCATGTCACACTGGTTCATCGTCGTGACAGCTTGCGTTCTGAAAAGATCTTACAAGACCATCTTTTTGCCAAAGAAAAAGAAGGCAAAATCAGCATTATCTGGAACCACCAAGTGGATGAAGTCTTGGGTGACAAAACTGGTGTAACCGCAGTTCGTATTCAATCGACTCAAGATGCAAGTACACAAGATATTCAAGTTCAAGGCTTGTTTGTTGCAATCGGACATAAACCGAATACGGGTATGTTTGATGGCCAACTTAACTTACGTGATGGCTATATCCAAGTACATAGCGGTACTGCGGGCAATGCAACAGCTGCATCGATTGAAGGTGTATTTGCTGCGGGTGACGTTGCAGATAGTATCTATCGCCAAGCGATTACCTCTGCAGGTTCAGGCTGTATGGCAGCATTAGATGCAGAGAAATATCTCGATAATTTAAACTAATCGGGCCAAAATTTAAAAACCACCAGACATTGGTGGTTTTTTTATGCCTGCATCCCTACAATCAAAAAATGATGACTTTTTGAATGTACATTTTTTAGATAATTGATAGGGTAAATAAATGACAACAACATGGACCAATGGCTACCAAACTGAAGTAAATTATACCTACGGTTATTATCGAGACCTCAGCCCGAATTTCCAAAAGTTTTGCTTATTACTCAATGGTATTGATAGTCCCGACTTTCAGGAAAATCAAACACATTGTGAACTTGGTTTTGGTCAAGGTGTCAGCATCAATATTCATGCAACCTGTAACGAAGCAAAGTTTTATGGCACAGACTTCAATCCTGCTCATGCAGCACATGCCAACCAATTAGCAGAACACAGTAATACTGAGCATTATTTTTATGATGATAGCTTTGAAGAGTTGCTGAATCGCCAAGATTTGCCCATGTTTGACTCGATCAGTTTGCACGGCATCTGGAGCTGGATCAGCTATGAGAACCAGCACATTATTTTAAAATTTATCCGTAAATTTTTAAAACCCAATGGTATTGTCTATATCAGCTATAACTGTGTCACAGGTTGGGCTGCCAATATGCCAATCCGTGAGCTGTTCCATAGCCACTTCAAATTCAATAGCAAAAGCACCAATCCTCTACAAAAGGTCAGTGAAGCCCTCAGCTTCAGTGAAGACCTACTTAAACAAAATCCAATTTTTGCACAACGCAATCCCAATGCCGTACAAAAAGTCGCTGATTTAAAACAGCAAAATCCGAATTATTTGATTCATGAATATTTAAATCAAGATTGGCAATGTTTTTCTTTCCAGCAAATTGTACGTATTTTAGATGAAATCAAACTATCTTATGCAGGTTCAACCGATCTAAGTACTCACTTAGATAACATCAATTTTTCAGAACAACACCAAGCTTTTTTGAATGCGATTGAGCACCCAATTTTCAAAGAACAATGCCGCGACTATTTTGCCAACACGCAATTTAGACGTTACCTATTTATTCGCGGTAAAAACAATTTAACCCCATTACAGGTGCAAGAGCGACTGCGTAACACAGCTTTTGTATTGCTCACAGCTAAGGAACAACTTCCAACCAATATCAATGGCTTATTAGGCACCTTTAATTTAATCGAGGAAATCTACACGCCAATTGGTGATAAATTCGCACAGGAAAACTATCGACCGCTGACGATTGCCGAATTAGAACAAAGTTTCCCACAATTAAATTATGCAAAGATCCTCAATGCTCTAGTAATTTTGTCTCACTTAGGCTTGGCTCAACCTTGTCAAAGATTAGAGCCCAAACAAGAAACATTGCAACAGTGTCATCGCTTAAATCATTATTTACTCAAACAAGCCAGTTTTCATCAGAATTATAGTGTTTTGATTAGTCCACTTACCGGTATTGGTATTCCAACTGAGCATTTCCATCAATTGTTCTATCGTGCACATTTTATTGATGGCTTAGCGTCAGCGAGTGACTTTGCACAATATGTTCAAGATGTCATCAGTCAACTGAATTGGTTGGTCTTGGACAGTGACGGAAAAACCGTTACTGATCGAGAAAAAAGTCTCGAAATTATTCAAGCCAAAGCACAGCTTTTCTTGGATAGTAACAAACTACAAATTGCTAAACAGCTACGCTTATTTAATTAAACTCGCAAAGGGAATGACAATGCCAAAGATTGCCATTCCCTACAACTTCAGTTAGCTTAGAATCATTCTTATTTGCTTTTTCTGATCATGCAACAGCTTCCTCCCTCACAATATATATTCCCCAATCCAATTGAAGCAGATCCAGAAGGTCAAGGATTTATCTGCATCGGCGCAGACCTTTCACCCTCAACCTTATTTGAAGCCTATACGCATGGCTTATTCCCTTGGTTTAATGAAGACGAGCCAATTTGCTGGTGGAGTCCTGAACCACGTTGCATTATCGAGCCACATGCTTACAAACCAAGTAAATCTTTAATTCGAAATATGAAAAAGCATGATTATCGAATTACCATTAATAATGCTTTTGAAGACGTGATTCGTTCTTGTTCATTGCCTCGGAGCTATGCCAATGAAACATGGATTAGTGAAGATATCATTGCAGGCTATTGCGCCTTGTTCCAAGCAGGATATGCGTACAGTGTTGAAGTCTGGCAGCAAGATAACTTGGTTGGCGGACTCTATGGTGTCAGTATTGGCAAAGGCTGTTTTGGAGAGTCCATGTTTAGTACTGAAACCGATGTTTCTAAGATGGCTTTCTATACTTTAATGCTGATTGGGCAAGAAAATCAGTTACCGTGGATTGATTGCCAATTGGTCAATGATCACCTTTTAAGCCTCGGTGCGAGTACACTTTCTCGCCAAGCCTACCTTAAATCGTTACAAGATGTAATTATTGCCCCCTCTATCAATTGGAAAAGTTATCAAGAACGTGTATTTTCAAGTAAAACAATAGCAGTTTTTGCAAAATTAGACGGTTAACGGATGAACACCTTGGAGGGACAGATTAATGAAATCATATCAACCCAAGTCCCTTTTAAATGACTTACAGTACTATATTACGCCACCGCACGACTGCAGTTATCTTGATAACAAATCAGCCCGAATGGTGTTCCTAGATCCAATTCACCGTATCGATGTGGTGACTTTGTCAGAACTTTCTCGTGTTGGTTTTCGTCGTAGCGGTGATTTTGTCTATCGTCCTGAATGTCACTTATGTCGCCAATGCTTATCTTGCCGTGTTCCCGTTCAAGAATTTAAAATGAACAGCAGCCAAAAAAAGGCATGGAAACGCAATCAAGATTTGCAAATGAGTATTTTGCCGACCTCGCAAGCCACTCAACAACACTACGACTTATATGAACGTTATATCAATGAACGTCACTCAGATGGTGATATGTATCCTGCCAGTCTTGATCAGTTTGAAAAATTTCTGGTACATAGCTGCACAGAAAGTTTCTTTATTGAACTTTGGAAAGACCAAAAACTGATTGGTGTTTCAACTTGTGATTTGATGGATGACGGACTGTCAGCCGTTTATACCTTCTTTGATCCAGATGAACAACGCCGTTCTTTAGGTGTGTTTGCGATCCTTAAACAAATCGAATATGTACGTACATTGAACCTAGACTATTTATATCTAGGCTACTGGGTGCCACATTCACCCAAAATGAATTATAAATCGCAATATACGCCACTCGAATTATTGCTTGATGGGCAATGGCGTCGACTCAATCGCCCACTCTCTGAAAATGAGATCCATCAACTTGGAAATTCATTGATGAGTACGCTACCTTCTGAGTGGAATAATTTAATTATTAAATAACGCTGCAAAATCATCAGTGCATGTTTTGACCATAATCACAGCATGCTCTCTTGAACCATCGGGGTTTGGATAATAATTTTTACGCAAATCTATTTGGTGAAAACCTGACTTTTCATACAAACGAATTGCGGCTGTATTGCTCTCACGAACTTCCAGAAAAATCTGGATCGGATTATTTTTTAATTGCTGTATTGAACTTTCTAATAATTCATAACCCAGTCCTTTGCCCTGTTGGCTTGGGTGAATCGCCATCAACAATAAATTCGCTTCGTCCAAAACTGGCTGCAAAATACAGAAACCCACCACTTGATTGGCTTGCTCATACACCGTACATTGATAAGAGGCGAAAGATTCCTGAAACTGCTGCTTCGACCATGGATGTGTTTGAACTAAAGCTTCAATTGCAGAAATACGATCTAAATCTTTTTCTTGCATCAATCGAATCACGATCTGCTACTCTATAAAATACTGCTGCAGATTATCAGCAATTTAAAGCAAAATTTGAATAAAAAAATGGGCAGTTTTGACTGCCCATTGAAGTTAACTTAGATTAAAACCCAACTCAGCACGCCATTTATTCAGCAACGCAGTCGTATCTTGATCGTTTGGATGAAATTTCGGTCTTAAAAAATCCAATAAGGTTGGGATTTGGCGAGTCATAAAGCCTTTATAGCCATACATGAATTTGATCATGTATTTGGTATCACGCCATGTTAATTTGCCATCAGTTCGCAAAAGTTTCGCTGTGAAATAAGATTGAGTGATAAAGATCAAACCCATCGCAATAACCAAAGCCAATGAACGCATAAAATACGCTTTAGGACCTTGACCATACATCGCTTCATAGACATCAAAGGCAACTGCCTTATGTTCATTTTCTTCTACTGCATGCCACATCCATAAGTGATACATGGTTTGATCCATAAACATTGCTTGGATGTCTGGATTGCTTAATAGTTCTTCTGCAATAGTGGAAGTAAAGTGCTCTAAGGCACACGTTCCAGTAAGCCCAATCATCTCTTTACTAAAACCAAATGGTTTTAGTACTTTTGAAGCAACGCCTATAGTGCGATTAATCAGACGTCCAGTTTGAGCCTCTAACTCACGAACATCATAACCATAAGCTTGAGCCGAGGCATTAAAAGCCAAATGCTCTTTAGAATGCATCGCTTCTTGACCAATAAAGGCACTAATCTCTTTCTGCAGCCGCTGATCTGCCAATTTAGGGTCATTACGTACTGCACGGGTACTATTTACAAAGAATTGCTCACCTTCAGGAAATAGTGCCGAAAGCGCAGTCATAAAATGTGTGAGTGCAGCATCGCCATTGGCCCAATAACGTGGCACTTCACCAAATTCAAAATCCATTCGGCGTACGGGAAAGCTGGCACCAGCACGGTTTGAAATATTAACTTTAGCATTCATACCCTGTTCTCCTATACGATGAATACGCTTTATTGATTATTTTCTATACTTTATTTATACGCCCTTTTCAGCGCATCCAATAAGTGCAGATAAGGTCATAAAAGCATCATCTTAGGACATGTCGCCTTACTCAAAATTCTGTATGAAATGAAAGGTTAAAAATAAAAAAGGGGACAAAATTTATTGTCCCCTTTTCAGGAATTTCGAGTAAGAATAGGAAGGATTTACAGACCTAATTTTGCCTTCCAATCTTGCAGTAATTGCACAGTATCTAAATCATTTGGATGGAAACCAGGCTTGAAGTACGCCAACATTTCACCCGCCATTCCAGAGATAATTCCTTTCGACGGACTATAGGCATATTCATAAATCATACCTAGCTCTTTGAGATTTAATTTTCCATCATCTTTCAATAATTTCAATACGAATGAAGATTGAGTCAAGAAAATTGCAACCATCGAAACAACCAGTGCAGTATTGCGTAATGCATAGGCCTTTACGCCACGACCAAAAATTTCTTCATACACATCATAAGCAACTGCTTTATGTTCATTTTCTTCTACCGCATGCCATAACCACATATATTCCATGGTCTTGTCTTGCATTAATTCTTGAATATGCGGATTACGCAATAATTCTGAAGCAATGGTTGCAGTAAAATGTTCGAGTGCTGTGGTTGCAGTCAAATCCACCATTTCTTGTGTCATGCCAAATGGCTTAACCAATTTAGCAAATAGTTTACGGCCGGTTTGAATCACGACACCTGTTCTTCGTTCAAGTGTCTCGACATCATGACCATACTTCTGAGCTGAAGCATTAAAGTTGACATGCTCTTGAGTATGCATCGCCTCTTGCCCAATAAAAGCACTGATTTCTTTTTGCAGCTTTTCATTGTCTTTAATGGCTGGGTGATAACGTACAGCACGCACTGAGTCGATAAAGAGTTTTTCACCATCTGGAAATAGTGCAGATAAACCTGTCATAAAATGAGTTAATCCAGCAGAACCACTGACCCAATATTCAGGAACTTCATTAAAATCAAAATTCATACGACGTACTGGGAAACTTGCACCTGCACGATTCGAAACATTCACTTTAGCATTCATGCTGCCTACTCCTTTTCAGTGGAATATCTCCACTGAGTACTTTTGTTCGTTTTCTTGAGTTTTATATTACGGTTTTATGCGAATCAATTAAGTGCAGTTTAGGACAGCGTGGTATCAGTTTAGGACATGAGGAGGAAATTTTAATTAATTATTAAAATTTCCGACGCAAGAGAAAAAAGAAAACCAATGAAACTAATTTTCTGACGTAAAGGAAAAATTTAATTAAGTATTAAATTTTTCGACGCAAGAGAAAAAGAAAATCAATGAAACTACTTTTTGAGCTAAAAGAAAAATTTAATTGAATATTTGATTTTAGATATAAGAAAACTACAGACATAAAAAAACACCCCAGAGGGGTGTTTTTTATCACTCTAAGCGATTATGCAGTTACTTTAGCAACAACACCAGCGCCTACAGTACGACCACCTTCACGGATCGCAAAACGTAGACCTGGGTCCATTGCGATCGGGTGAATTAATTCTACTGACATCTCAACGTTGTCACCAGGCATTACCATTTCTACGCCATCTTGTAATTTGATCGCGCCAGTTACGTCAGTTGTACGGAAGTAGAACTGTGGACGGTAACCGTTAAGGAATGGAGTATGACGACCACCTTCTTCTTTAGAAAGTACGTATACTTCTGCATCGAATTTAGTGTGCGGCTTGATTGTACCTGGCTTAGCAAGTACTTGACCACGTTGTACGTCTTCACGCTTAGTACCACGAAGAAGAACACCACAGTTCTCGCCTGCACGACCTTCGTCAAGCAATTTACGGAACATTTCTACGCCAGTTACAGTTGTCTTAACAGTATCTTTGATACCTACGATTTCAACTTCTTCACCAACTTTTACAATACCAGCTTCTACACGACCAGTTACAACTGTACCACGGCCTGAGATAGAGAATACGTCTTCGATTGGCATCAAGAATGCTTTGTCGATAGCACGTTCTGGTTCTGGAATGTAAGAATCAAGTGCAGCAACTAAATCAATTACAGCTTTCTCGCCATAAGGACCGTCGTTACCGTTTAATGCTTGAAGAGCTGAACCACGGATGATTGGAGTGTCATCACCTGGGAAGTCATAAGTAGAAAGAAGTTCACGAACTTCCATTTCTACTAATTCAAGTAACTCTTCATCATCAACAAGGTCACACTTGTTCAAGAATACGATGATGTAAGGTACACCAACCTGACGTGAAAGAAGGATGTGTTCACGAGTTTGTGGCATTGGACCATCAGTCGCAGCACATACAAGGATCGCGCCGTCCATCTGAGCAGCACCAGTAATCATGTTTTTAACATAATCGGCGTGGCCCGGGCAGTCTACGTGAGCGTAGTGACGGATTGGAGAATCGTATTCTACGTGTGAAGTATTAATTGTAATACCACGTGCTTTTTCTTCAGGAGCTGAGTCGATTTGTGAGTAATCTTTCGCTTCACCGCCGTAAGTTTTTGCACAGATAGTTGCAATCGCAGCAGTTAAAGTTGTTTTACCATGGTCAACGTGACCAATTGTACCCACGTTTACGTGTGGTTTATTACGTTCAAACTTGGCTTTAGCCATGATGATCTTCCTTTATAAACTGCTCATGAGGGTCGCCCATGAGCACTTGGTTTTTTAACTAAATTTAGTTGGGTAATATAGTAATCGAAAGATTACTCGTCGTCACCTTTTTTACCGCCAGCTTGGAACTTAGCGATGATGCCTTCAGCCACGTTACGTGGTGTTTCAGCGTATTTAGCGAATTCCATAGAATAAGTCGCACGACCTTGAGACATAGAACGCATTTGAGTCGCGTAACCAAACATCTCAGCCAATGGAACTTCTGCTTTAATTGCTTTTGTTCCACCAGGAAGATCATCCATACCTTGAACCATACCACGACGACGGTTTAAGTCACCCATGATATCGCCCATGTAGTCTTCTGGAGTTTCTACTTCAACTTTCATGATTGGTTCAAGAAGGATAGGATCCGCTTTCATGAAACCGTCACGGAAAGCGTATGAACCTGCCATTTTGAACGACAATTCATCAGAGTCGACATCGTGGTAAGAACCATCAAATAATGTCGCTTTGATACCCACAACAGGGTAACCAGCCAATACACCATTCTTCATACGTTCTTGAATACCTTTATCAACCGCACCAAAGAATTCTTTAGGTACTGTACCGCCGACAACTTCTTCAGCGAATTGGTATTCTTTACCAGCTTCTTCAACATCCATAGGCTCTAAACGAACATATACATGACCGAATTTACCTTTACCACCTGTTTGACGAACAAACTTACCTTCTTGTTCAACAGACTTTTTGATCGTTTCACGGTAAGCAACCATTGGTTTACCAATGTTCGCTTCAACACCGAATTCACGCTTCATACGGTCAACGATGATGTCAAGGTGAAGCTCACCCATACCAGCAATAATTGTTTGACCAGATTCTTCATCTGTACGAACGCGGAACGATGGATCTTCTTTAGCCAAACGACCTAAAGCAATTGACATTTTTTCTTGGTCAGCTTTAGTTTTTGGTTCAACAGCCAATGAAATTACTGGCTCTGGGAATTCCATACGCTCAAGTGTAATGATGTTTTTCTCATCACATAATGTATCACCCGTAGTAACGTCTTTAAGACCTACACACGCTGCGATATCACCTGCACGGATTTCATCAAGATCTTGACGTTCGTTCGCATGCATTTGCACGATACGACCGATACGTTCACGCTTAGATTTAACTGGGTTATAAACCGGATCACCTTGTTTAAGAACACCAGAATAAACACGTACGAATGTTAAGTTACCTACGAACTTATCGTTCATGATTTTGAACGCAAGTGCAGAGAACGGAGCTTCGTCAGATGCTTCACGAGATGCTTTAGTTTCATCTTTGTCGTCAAGAATACCTTCAATTGCTTTAACTTCTGTTGGAGAAGGTAAGAATTGAATTACAGCATCCAACATACGTTGAACACCTTTGTTCTTGAACGCTGAACCACAAAGCATAACTTGGATTTCAGATGCTAAAGTACGAGTACGTAAACCAGCGATGATTTCTTCTTTAGAAAGATCGCCTTCTTCTAGGTACTTGTCCATTAACTCTTCAGATGCTTCAGCCGCAGCTTCAACCATCTTAGTACGCCATTCGTTCGCAGTATCAACGAGGTCAGCAGGAATATCACCGTATTCGAACTTCATACCTTGAGATGCTTCATCCCAGATAATCGCTTTCATTTCGATGAGGTCAACAACACCTGCAAACGTATCTTCTGCACCAATTGGCACAACGATAGGAACAGGATTACCGCCTAGACGAGTTTTAACTTGATCAACAGCACGGAAGAAGTTTGCACCAGTACGGTCCATCTTGTTCACGAACGCTAAACGAGGCACTTTATATTTGTTCGCTTGACGCCATACAGTTTCAGACTGAGGTTGTACGCCACCAACAGCACAGTAAACCATGCACGCACCATCAAGAACACGCATAGAACGTTCAACTTCGATTGTGAAGTCTACGTGTCCCGGTGTATCGATTACGTTGATACGGTGTTGTGGGAATTGGCTACTCATACCTGACCAGAAACAAGTCGTTGCAGCAGAGGTAATTGTAATACCACGCTCTTGCTCTTGTTCCATCCAGTCCATTGTTGCTGCACCATCGTGTACTTCACCAATTTTGTGAGATACACCTGTGTAGAACAAAATACGTTCTGTTGTAGTTGTTTTACCTGCGTCGATGTGCGCAGAAATACCGATGTTACGGTAATTACTAATCGGGGTTTGGCGAGCCATGATGTCTACATTCCTAAATGTTATTTTTAAAACAGGACGCATCAATTAAATTGATGCGCACGAATATCCAAGCAGGCAACTTAAATACCCGCAAAGCCCCCACTTTGATAGAGAGCGATGTTGAATCGAGCTGCGGTACGCATGAATATTCTCCTGATTAGGGACTGTTTTATCCGCTTAGAAACGGTAGTGAGAGAAGGCTTTGTTGGCTTCAGCCATACGATGCACGTCTTCACGTTTTTTGATCGCTGAACCTTTACCTTCAGCTGCATCAAGCAACTCACCAGCAAGACGTAAAGCCATCGTTTTTTCAGAACGCTTAGCAGCAGCATCTACTAACCAACGCATAGCTAAAGCAGTACGACGGGATGGGCGTACTTCCATAGGTACTTGATAAGTAGCACCACCAACACGGCGTGCTTTTACTTCAACCATAGGACGAACTTTTTCAAGAGTAGTCTCGAAAAATTCAACTGGGTCTACTTTGTTTTTTTCTTGAACGCGGTCTAAAGCACCGTAAACGATACTTTCAGCAATAGATTTTTTACCATCTTGCATTACGTGGTTCATGAATTTAGCGATTGTTTGGCTGCTAAATTTTGGATCTGGAAGGATCTCACGAGCAGCGACTACGCGACGTCTTGGCATTTTAATACACCTAATAATATGACACTTCAGGATAATCCAGCAGTTTGTACGAGTGTCATGTACTTTCGCTGGCCTTACTATACGTCGCTTGAATTACAAAACTATGAAGAATTCAAACAAGCGAAACGCTAAAGGGTTGCTTGGACTAGTTTCCTAGAATTACTTCTTAGGACGCTTAGTACCGTATTTAGAACGTGACTGGTTACGATCTTTAACGCCAGCACAGTCTAAAGAACCACGAACGGTATGGTAACGTACACCTGGTAAGTCTTTAACACGACCACCACGGATAAGAACAACACTGTGCTCTTGTAAGTTATGACCTTCACCACCGATATAGCTAGATACTTCAAAACCTGAAGTTAAGCGAACACGGCAAACCTTACGCATTGCTGAGTTAGGTTTTTTAGGTGTAGTAGTATAAACACGTGTACATACACCACGACGTTGCGGACAAGCCTTCAACGCAGGAACTTTAGATTTTTCAATCAAAGTTGTACGACCCTTACGGATCAACTGATTTGTTGTTGCCATTTGGCAATTCTCCCGTTATTAAACAACCTTAAAAAAAGAAAAGAACCTCTTTTTAAGGGCACATAATTGTAAGCTAAGAAGTAAAAATGGTCAACATTTCAAGTGTCGACCATTTCTTAAGTTTGTTGTGTTTTTAATACCTAAAACATTAGACCCAAATTTAGCTATGTTTTGTTGAGGCAGGTTCTATATCAATTGATTTTTGCTCAGCAACAACCTCCGCCTCAGCATCCTCAAAAGTTTCATCTTGCTGCTCTTTTAATGCAGGTTGTTGTTCTGTATGGGGATGCTCAACCACATGCTGTTCAGCAAGTTGTTGAATTCCAGCTTCAACCTTGTCATCTACAGCAACTGTTGGCGTTGTACTGTCTTTGGTTTTAACGGTTACATGGGTAATCACATCATTCGGTTCTTCTGATGTGGTCTTATTATTTGCAACTGCTGTAGAGCTTAATAAACGTGGACTCGCCTTCTTCAATAAGGCTTCTGCTTTAAAATATGCTTCTAGAGGTGAAATCTTTTCATTCGGATATTCATTCATATAAAAGCGTGCTGCACCAAAAATCGATTGCGATTTATGCCCAACATCTTCTAGCAGTCTCCAACTATAAAAACCACCCAGTGCTGCGCCTGCAATTGGGGTCAGTTTACCAACCACCGAAGCTTGAGGAATGCGATTGAGCCAGTTCCATTTAAACTGACCATTTTCATCCACCAACCACTTCTTCACCAATTCGATATCATTATTTGAACCTAACAATTGCTGGAATTGCTGCAAATCATGTGTTTCCAACATGGATTTCAATGCTTTTAATGCAACCAACAAGGTTTGTTTTTCCGCAACCAAACTCAAATCAATTTCTTTAAAAATGAAGGCAACAATTTCTTGGTCAGCATCTTCAGATAAATCGAAACCGTGTGAACGTCCAGTTTGATAAATCGTTCTCAGGGTCAAAACAATAGACGCTGGAATATCGATCGCAGCACCCCAGACACCCGTTGCACCTGTAATCGCACCTTGCGCTGCAGCTAATAATTTATTTTGCTCAATTAATGCCTGACTTAAGCGCTGTGAACGCCCTGTATCTGTGGTCAGTTCCATAATATCTTTGACCCCTGCTTCCTCAAGGATTTTTTCAGTCAAAGAACTATTTGAACTAAACTCATTTAACCATTGGAATAAATAGTCTGAAACCTTATCGCCCAAATCTGGTGATACAAACGAAGCCACACTATTGACTCGGTTATAATGACGACCTAGCAATTGATGAGATAGTTTTGGAAATTGTTGACGTAGCATTTGTTGAGGGTTTTCATATTTTTCGACCTCAAATGGACTTTTGAAACGTGCTTTTCCTTCAACAATATTGGATGAATTCGCGAGTTCCGCACCCGATGTGGTTGGGGCAACTTGAAATTTCTGTAATTCTGAACTGAGCTTTTTAGCCACTCCAAAGGCTTGTGCAAATAAACCTGAAGATTGCTTGTTTTTAGATTTTGTCATCAAGTACCTCTGTTGTGTAATCTGTGCATTTCTAGGTAAATACTAGGTTGAATGCAGATTTATCTCAACTTTTATCTGTGTTCTTTCTTTACGTTTCGTCACAACATTGCGAATATTTACGAATATTTACACAACTGGAAATAGGCATAAGATTTGCCATAAGAAATAAAAAACCTTTCTGCTATCATGGTGTCATTCACTCATAAGCCATTTTAATCGTTATTTTTCTCCTGATTTGTATTCATAGCGAGATGCACAGGGCTTAAGTATTACCATAAAAGGGATCTGTAAATGAAACGTGTTGTAATCACTGGTATGGGCATTAACTCATGTATCGGTAACTCTTTAGAAGAGGTCACTCATTCTTTAAAAAATGGAATCTCAGGCACACGTTTAAACCCAACTTATGCAGAACTGAATTTCAAAAGCCATGTTAGCGCTGCAGCTGAACAGGATTTTGATGGTATTGATCGCAAACTGAAACGCTTTATGGGCGTCTGCGCGATGTATGCGTATAACGCAGCTGTCGCAGCTGTTGAACATGCTGGACTGAAACAAGAAGATTTGGCAAACAATCCACGTTACGGTATCGCTGGCGGTTCTGGTGGTAACTCAACTGCATCTGTTGCAGAAATGATCAAACTGTTAGAGGAAAAAGGCGCGCGTAAAATCGGTCCTTTCTTTGTACCTCGCAATATGAGTAACACCATTACTGCGAACGTTGGCGTTGCATTTAAACTGCAAGGTGTAGCGCACTCGATTACCAGTGCATGTGCAACGTCTGCCGATGCAATTGGTTATGCCTACAACCTGATTCAATTGGGTAAACAAGATTTAATGCTTGCTGGCGGTGGTGAAGAAGATCACTGGTCACAAAGCTTATTGTTTGATGCAATGGGTGCATTATGTTCAAAATATAATGACACACCAGAAACTGCTTCACGTCCATATTCAAAAGACCGTGACGGTTTCGTGATTGCAGGCGGTGGTGGTTTCGTGGTGCTTGAGTCACTTGAACATGCACAAGCACGTGGCGCGAATATCCTCGCCGAAGTAATTGGCTATGCTGCAAACAGTGATGGTGCTGACATGGTTGCACCAAGTGGTGAAGGTGCAACACGTTGTATCATCATGGCATTGGATGAAGCAAAACAGCATGGTGTAGAGCAAATTGACTATGTCAACACACACGGTACTTCAACACCAGCGGGTGATGTAACTGAGCTTAAAGCAATGGAACGTGCGTTTGGTGAAGGACAAGTTCCCCCGCTCAGTTCAACCAAATCGATGACGGGTCATAGCTTAGGTGCTGCGGGCGTTCAGGAAGCGATTTATTCTGTCTTGATGATGCAAAATGACTTTATTGCTCCAAACATCAACGTGACTGAGCTTGATGAAGGCGCACAAGGTTTCGATATTGTACTTGAAAAACGTGATGCAAAACTGAATACTGTCATGAGTAACAGTTTTGGCTTTGGCGGTGTTAACGCCTGCCTTATTTTCAAGAAGTGGGATGCATAATCCCATGTAGCAGGATTATCGATGGATGCACCTTCTGATGCTTTCTTGTGGGTAAAAGCATTACATATTATTGCTGTGGTTTGCTGGTTTGCTGCATTGTTCTACTTACCACGCCTTTATGTCTACCATGCCATGAGTGAAGATGCTGTGAGTCATCAACGCTTTGAAGTCATGGAACGTAAGTTGTATCGCGGTATTATGTGGCCGTCTATGATTGCCACACTCATTACCGCCCACTTTCTAGTTGATTGGGGTGATGCAACCCGACATTATCATGAAGCTTTATGGTTCTATCTTAAAGTCGGTCTAGTCGGTTTATTGGTGATTTACCATTTCGTTTGTGGTTATTACCGTAAAAAACTGATTGGTAATGCCCACTATAAATCACACAAGTTTTGGCGATTTTTTAATGAAATGCCGACCTTGATCCTATTTGCGGTGGTGATTTTAGTCGTAGTAAAACCTCAGTTTTAACTGAGGTTTTTTATTCTAGAATAAAACAGATCTTCTCGTTTTTCAGACGCATCGTTCATATGAACAAACCATTTCAGTACGCTCTACACAGATTGAAAGCTCGATTGATTTCCAGCCTAATCATCTATCTCAAAATAAATCAATTTCAATATCGTGGTTTGACGTCTGGTGAAATCAAAATGGCGCGTCCTGTTTTTGGCGATCTTATCGATTATGCACAAATAAAGATTTTTAATATTCCCTACTTACCTTGGCAGCCTGCTAATATTTTTATGGCACCAAATGGCAACTTATTTGTTCATCAGAAATATTTCCGTCCTGATTATTCAATATGCCCAATGTCCCTACAAGGAATCTTTATTCACGAACTGGCGCATATTCTACAGTTTCAACTAGGAATCAATGTCGTTGTTAAAGGTGCAATTCTTCAGGCTAGCTATTACCTTAGTTTTAAACAATACAATCCATATCGATATCAATTTATAAAAGACAAAGTCTTCTCGAGTTATAACATCGAACAACAAGGTGATATTGCAAGAGATATCTTCTTTAATAAAATCCCCAACATCATTCTAGAAAAATAAAAAGCCCTGTAAGTTTTAACTACAGAGCTTTTTAAGTAAGCAGTGTGCAAGAAAAATTATGCAGCAGTGCCTTTTTGAGTTTCAGTTTTAAGTTCATGACTATCATCCATATCAGTCGTAAAATCTACACGCATCGCATCCTTAACAATGGTACCAATACGCCCAACACCAATAGCTAAAACCAAGGCGATTACAGGCAATAAAATTGTTGAAGTCATAATTTCGTACCTCTTTATTTAAATGACTATTTAATAAATTAGCTTAGGCTTGCTGATCTTGTTCGCGAAACATTACTGTTCCAATACGACCAACAACCACAGCTAAACCAAAAGCAATTACAGGAAATAATAAGACTGACATCGTTCGTTACCTCATCAAAAATGAATCAAAATTTAGTGATCAATTAAACCTGTTGATCTTTTTCTTGGAACATTACTGTACCCACACGGCCAACGACTACAGCCAAACCAAATGCAATTACAGGAAATAATAAAACTGACATTGTTGTTACCTCTTCATTTTACGTGCTTGGTTACACTTGATGAGCATCAAAGTGCACATCCGTTCACATTAATTAGGATAATAGCAGTGCACAAATGTACACTCAAGTGTCGCAAAGATATTCCCGATAAACGGTATAAAAAACATACGATACAATTTTAAGATAATGAATAATATGATTTTTTAAAAAAGTACAACTGTTTTAAATATTTTAAAATGTAAGATAAGAGCCTAAAGTAATTCTTTTTACTCAAATTTTTTATTATTTTTCTATGCTGTAATTGATATGTCACAGCAAGATGCGAAAATGACATGAAAAAAACTTTATCTGACTCTATTATATTTATTCACATTCATGCACCATAATCACGCAAACATTGAGAAATGTTGCTGTTTTATACAGAAAAACTTGTTATTTTTACGCAGAAAAATGTGCATTTAGTATATATTAGTAAACTTGTAATTTTTGTTTAAGATATAAAATGTTTGGCGCCATGATATACACTTGTTTTTAATAACTATACTTATATAAATCAAAAGCTTGTATATCATAACCTGTTAAGACTTAGGATTAGGTTTGAATGAAAAATTTTAAAGTTGCCCTTGCTCAATTCTCTCCGCATATTGGCAATATTGATGCAAACACTCAAAAGATGGTTGAGCAAGCAAATTTAGCGAAACAACAACAGGCTGATTTGATCATCTTCCCTGAACTTTCTACATTAGGTTACCCTGCTGAAGACCTAATACTCCGCCCAAACCTACAAAAACGCACTCAAAAAGCGTTTGCTCAGTTAAGCGAAGTAAAAGATATTCTGATGGTATTCGGTTTTGTGCACCAAACTGAGGATGGTCATCGCTATAACTCTGCTGCTGTGATGAAAGATGGACAGGTATTAGGTGTTTATAACAAACATAACTTACCAAATTACGGTGTGTTTGATGAAAAGCGCTACTTCCAAGAAGGTCATCAACATCTCGTTTTTGAATATTTAGGGCACAAGTTTGGTGTCTTGATTTGTGAAGATGTATGGTCACTAAATACCGTTAAACAACTTAGCCAGCTTAATGTGGAAACAGTGCTAGTTTTAAATGCCTCACCTTATGAAGTAGGTAAACCACAGCACCGTATTCAAACCTTAAATGAACTTGCTAAACAATTAAGTCTAAATATTGTTTATGTCAACCAAGTCGGTGGGCAAGATGACCTGATTTTTGATGGCTCAAGTTTTGTAAGCAGCAATAATGGGCAACTGGTACTACAGATACCAAGTTTCCAAGAATCTATTGCAATTGCTGAATATGATGCTGAACAAAAACAATTTAAAACAGCAGATGCAACACCTGCTTTAGAAACTTTTGCTGAAATTTACCAAGCCTTGGTGATGGCAACACGCGATTATGTGCAGCGTTCAGGCTTTCCAGGCGTGATTTTAGGATTATCAGGCGGGATCGATTCTGCACTGACAATGGCGATTGCCGTTGATGCCATTGGTGCTGATAAAGTTCAAGCAGTGATGATGCCATATACCTATACCTCACAAATGAGTGTAGAAGACGCAACTGAGCAAGCACGTCGTATGGGTGTCACCTTTGGTATTGCCGAGATTCACCCAATCGTAAATAGCTTCATGCAGACCTTGTTCCCATTCTTTGGCAACACCCCTGCTGACGCAACAGAAGAAAATTTACAGGCGCGTACTCGCGGTACATTATTGATGGGTTTATCCAACAAATTTGGTAATCTTGTACTCTCTACAGGTAACAAATCTGAGATTTCTGTCGGATATTGCACCTTGTACGGCGACATGGTTGGTGGCTTCTCAGTCCTTAAAGATGTATATAAAACCATTGTATTTGAGTTGGCGAAATACCGTAACACCTTAGATGAAACACCAGTGATTCCTGAGCGTGTCATTACTCGTCCACCATCAGCAGAACTTCGTCCTGATCAAAAAGATCAAGACTCATTACCTGCTTATGATGTACTTGATGCTATCTTATATGCTTATATTGAAGAAGATCTCAGCCAAGCGGACATTATCGGCAAAGGCTATGAAGCCGCAGTCGTAGAGAAAGTGATTCGTTTGGTTGATCGCAATGAATACAAGCGTCGTCAGGGCGCGATTGGGCCACGCATTAGTTCACGTGCCTTCAGTCGCGAGCGACGCTACCCGATCGTCAACGGATGGACCGCGAATGACTGAAAAAATTGTTTCTGAAAAGTCACAATTACTTGCTCAAGCTTTAATGCTTGAGCAAGTTGCATTTTATAAAAATCAACTCACAACCCAACTTTCTGCTGATTTCTTCCAGCAATTTATTCAGCTTTTTCTTCAACATGCACCCAACATTCAGCTCAAGGAAGTGGTTGAATTAGAGCAAATCCAAGCAGTGGTAAAACGCTATGCTTTTGAAATGCAGCTCGGCGCAGGTCTATTAGAGTTTATTGGGGAAATTGCGCAAAGACTGCATGTATTCTCACTGCAATCATCATCCCAACTACAAGATATATTTTCAGACCACCAGTTTGAAATGTGGTTATCCAAGTTTTTAGAACTGGATAATATTCGCCATTACTTAAATCAGTTTTTAAAAGAAAGCCCTTCGATTCAACAGTTGTGCCAATACATCGCAACCACAACACTACAAAACAAATTACCAAAACTATTTACTCAGTCGGATGAAGAACGAATTTCGGAGAGTAAATATGAATGGCAACAAAAACTAAAAAGCTTTTCTCATCGTCAGCAACAACGTATTGAACAAAAAATTGAAGAGAGTATTGCCCGCTTCATACAAGAACAATTGGTCGATCTCAGCTTGCTTTCAATGATGATTTAGAGAGCCTTGCACGCAATATCTGGGACGACAACAAAGCTCAGCCTTTATCTGAATATACCAAGCAAGTCACGCCACTTGATGTGGAAGAATTCTTTGTCATGATCTATGAGTATTGGAAAGAGTTACGCCAATCCTCTTTTATACAAGATCTAATCTTATACGGCGTGAAAGTGTTTTATGACTTCTATAAAGATGAAAGTTTGGAAGATGTTTTTGCTGCAATCGGCATAGAAGAAACAGATCTACTTAATGAAGCGGTACGTTTCTATCCTAAAGTCGTGGTGGCTTTAGATGAACATGATGTACTCGAGCCGATCATTACCCTCATTTTAAAACCGTTTTATGAAAGTCCTCAAACCTTAGCGACCATCGAAAAACATTTATAAAAAGTAAAGCCTGTAAATAAATGAGTTATTTACAGGCTTTTGCACATCTGATGAATTATTTTTACCCAATAAGTAGATAAAAAGAAACCACGCAGGAGCGTGGTTTTTAAAATGGTGGCTATGACGAGACTTGAACTTGTGACCCCCGCATTATGAGTGCGGTGCTCTAACCAACTGAGCTACATAGCCGTAAACTGTGTGCGCATTATCTAGCTTCCAACCTAGTTGGTCAAGTCTATGATCTTGAAAATATAGAACATATGAACAGTTTTTATGCTATCAACCATCAATTGATCAAATTTCAACACATCTATTTAACCATGACAAAATTTGATGATGATAGAGCTTTTATTAAAGCGAAAATAAACAACAAATAGTGAGACAAAAGATTGTTTTTTTGAATGTTATAAAAACTGCAGATAAAAAGAGACCACGCAGGAGCGTGGTCTATAAAATGGTGGCTATGACGAGACTTGAACTTGTGACCCCCGCATTATGAGTGCGGTGCTCTAACCAACTGAGCTACATAGCCGAAAACTGTGGGCGCATTATCTTAACTTTCAATACACACGTCAAGCACAATTTTAAAAAATTTGAGAAGTGGGCCTATAAGCCGGGTTCTGTCGAGGACGATCATTCCTCTAGGCGTACAATCACTCATACGCTCAAGCGACCTACCCGAATCCAGCACGGGCCGTGCCTCAGGATTCCTATTTGGTCTTGCTTCTGGTGGGGTTTACCTTGCCGTGAACTGTTACCAGACACGCGGTGCGCTCTTACCGCACCCTTTCACCCTTACCTCACGAATGAGGCGGTCTACTCTCTGCTGCACTTGCCGTCGACTTTCGCCGCCCAGGCGTTACCTGGCACCTTGCCCTATGAAGCCCGGACTTTCCTCCCCTGTTTCAGTCACGGAGACCTCCACAGCAGCGACCGTCCAGCCCACTTCGTGGCGCATCTTATCAAAGATCGAAGTTAATTGCTCGCATTTTTTTGCCCAGTTAACTTTTTGTATTTCGCCATCAAGTCATCATGTGATTCGACATGTTGCGGATCGAGCGGAATACAATCAACAGGACAAAACAACTGACATTGTGGCTGATCATGATGACCGATGCATTCTGTACAGAGTGCGGGATCGATCTCATAAATCAGCTCACCCATATAAATGGCTTCATTGGGACAAACAGGTTCACAGACATCACAGTTAATGCATTCATCTGTAATATATAAAGACACGCTACCAACCTTGTTGATGTTTACGTTCAAAGGCCTCAACCACAATGGCAGGCACAAATTTGGTCACATCACCTTTTAAACGAGCAATTTCTCTTACCAATGTCGATGAGATAAATGAATATTGCTCAGAGGGAGTTAAAAATACTGATTCAAAATGTGGGTCAAGTTGACGGTTCATATTCGCCAGTTGAAACTCATATTCAAAATCAGAAATTGCTCTTAAACCACGTAGTACTGCTGTTGCACGCTGTTCACGGAAGAAGTTAACCAGCAAACCATCAAAACCAACAAACTCAACATTGGTCAAATGACTCAATGATGCTTTGGCCAATTCAACACGCTCTTCTAAACTAAACACAGGATTTTTATGATGACCAATCGCGATTGCAACCACAACTTCATCAAACATTTTTGATGCTCTTGCAACCAAATCAACATGTCCATTGGTAATTGGATCGAAAGTCCCCGGATAAATCACACGTGTTTTAGACATGCGTTGTACTCTAGTTAATGAGATAAGACGCGTATTTTAACAAATGTTCGGCCTAAACGCGAAATTCCTAAACAATGGAAAAAGGTTGCGTTTTGCGGCACAATAGCTGTAATTGTGGAAGTTTAGATTATGGCGCAAGCAACAGTTGTAAAAAAACATAATGGTGGCACGATTGCTCAAAATAAAAGAGCGCGTCACGATTACTTTATCGAAGAAAAATTTGAAGCAGGCATGTCACTCCAAGGCTGGGAAGTAAAGTCTTTGCGTGCAGGACGTATGACGCTCACTGAAAGCTATGTGGTTTTTAAAAATGGCGAAGCTTTTTTGCTGGGCTCACAAATTCAGCCTTTATTGTCTGCATCGACCCATGTCGTTCCAGAAGCAACGCGTACGCGTAAGTTGCTACTCTCTCGTCGTGAGCTAGAAAAGCTTTTGGGTGCAGTGAATCAAAAGGGCTATTCATGTGTACCATTGGCTTGTTACTGGAAAGGTCGTTTGGTTAAGTTAGAAATTGCACTGGTGAAAGGTAAGCAATTACACGACAAACGTGCTACAGAAAAAGACCGTGACTGGCAACGTGATAAATCCCGTCTGCTATATAAATAAAAAAAACCTCCAATTATTGGAGGTTTTTTTCGCTCGATATTAAACTGGGAGATGTGTCAATCTTAATTCAGCTAGATATTTTCCGAACTTACGTGCAGTTTCCAAATCACCTTCTGGTGGAGTAATTTCAACACTGGCATTATCCGACTGGGTCATTAAACCCAGAAAGCTCGACATACGGTTAATATCTAAAGCACTTCTTCCCGTCGGCATAAATGGCAAACCAGCCCACACCATGCCATGTTGCATCGCAAATAAGTTAATCTGCTGCAATACCGCCAACTTGTCGCCACTAAGACCGCCACCATTGGTAAAACCAGCAGCCAGTTTGCCTTGCCATGCCCGCGCCAACCAGCGTTTAGACGAATCTTCCATAAACTGTTTCAATGCAGCTGTGAGACTACCCATATAGGTTGGACAACCAATAACGATCACATCTGCTTGGTCTAATAAGTCCCACTGTGGCGCAGCCACAGAAATGAGATGCACCTCTGCACCTGCCTGCTCGGCACCCTGAGTAATATATTGCGCAACTTTGGCTGTATGCCCATAAGGACTGTGATAAACCACACAAACTTTAACTTGGGGAATAATTTGCTCAATAACAGACATGGAGAATTTTAAAAACCAATGAATTAGATCAAGTTTAACATTTTCACTACGACATGGCGAATCAACAACACAAGGGATGCAATTTATTGCATGAATACAAAAGTTGCCATTCGTCCTGTTTTTGCATCACGACGATAAGAAAAATAATCTTCGGCTTGTTGATAAGAGCACTGATCTCCGCCTAAAACAGTTTCCACGCCCAAACGGTTTAAAATAAAGCGTGCAATCGCATAAAGATCCGCATGATATTTACCCACCACTTGACCCGCAACAAAAGCAGTTTCGAGTTCAGGATATTTTTCACAAAATACGGCTTTAACTTCGGCACCTATTTCAAAACACGGTTGGCTAATTGCTGCACCTAGCCATGCCCAACTCGGCTGAGACTGCATTTCAGTAACAGTATTTTCAATAATCCCATTGGCTAAACCACGCCAACCAGCATGCAAATTGGCAACCTCAGTCCCTTCGGCATTTCCCAAGACTACAGGCAGGCAATCAGCTGTCATCATCATTAAAGCATGACCTGCTTTTCGCGTAACCAAGCCATCGCCTTCAAGCGCAATAAATGGAATTTGTTCATTTACGGTATGATAAATCGTGCTATGGGTTTGCGTCATCCATGTGATTTTATCTACACCAAATACAGATAACTGATTCAACAAGACCATACGATGCTGTTGAACACGTTGTGCATCATCATTGACATGCAAAGCCAGATTAAATCCAGACAGATTTTCATTTGATGTTGCAATAGTTTGAGGATGTTCAATTCGTGTTTGCCCAACATAAATACCTTTAGGCAGAGCTTGTACAAATTCCATAAAATCCCTCCCAACCTCCCTTTTCAAAGGGAGGAGCTGAATAAATCATCCTTTATTAAAAAGGAACTTTACTTAATAGGCTTCATTTTCACTACGTAGGACTTCAAGCAACTGAGTAAAATCTTCAGGCCAAGGTGCTTCGAACATCATTTCTTCACCCGTACGTGGATGTACCAAACCAAGTTTGGCTGCATGCAAAGCTTGACGCTTAAAGCTACGTAACTTATCAGTTAATGTTTCTGATGCACCTGCGGGGAAACGCACACGATTAACATAAACAGGATCGCCAACCAAACCATGCCCAAGATAGCTAAAGTGCACACGAATTTGATGAGTACGCCCTGTTTCAAGTTGTGCCTGAATACGGGTAAAGTCACGGAAGCGTTCTTTTACATTATAGTGTGTTACCGCATCACGCCCGCCCGGTAAAATCGCCATCTTAATACGATCAACAGGATGACGCTTAATCGGCTCATCAATGGTGCCACCCGCAATGACATTGCCATAGACAACTAAATCATAAACGCGATAAACGCTTTTCTTGGCTAACTGCTTGCTCAGAGAAAATTGAGCTTCTAGATTTTTTGCAACCACCAATAGGCCACTGGTGTCTTTATCAATACGATGTACCAAGCCTGCGCGAGACAACTCTGCCAATTTTGGTGCATGATAAAGTAACGCATTCACCAAGGTTCCGGTTGGGTTGCCTGCACCAGGATGAACGACCATTCCCACTTCTTTATTAATCACAATAATATCATCATCTTCATAGACAATATTTAATGGAATATTTTCAGGCTGGCTTGATGTTTGTGCTTCAAGTTCAACTTCGAGCGTAAGCAGCTCATTGCCTTCACAACGGTACTTAGGTTTAACAATGTTACCATTTACCAACAGATGTCCGTCTTTCATCCATTGCTTGAGTTTTTCACGAGAAAACTCGCTCCAAACTAATGCGGCAACCTGATCAATACGTTGACCTAAATAGTTTTCATCAAGTTGAATTTGCAACGATAAACGTGTTGCAGTTGAGTCAGAATTATGATTATCTGCATCGACAGAATCTTCGAGTAAGAAATCTGTTTCAGAGATGTTTGAATTGGAAGATTGTGCTGAAGTCATTTGATGATCGGTACAAAAATGGTTTAATAGCACCATTGTAGCTCATTGCCCAGAATAACAGAGGAGTTTTTATGTCGCTACCACGTTATAAAATTACGGTGCTTGCACTTTCTTTAGGTGTAGCATCTGCATTTGTGGGCTGTAGCAGCAATCCAAGTAAGAAAGAAGTGGTGGATAAAGGTCCACAATCAAGTGAACAAGTTTACTTCGAAAAGGCACAAAAATCGCTTGATCGTAATCAATATACAGATGCGGTAAAGTCACTTGAAGCTTTAGATACTTACTATCCGACTGGGCAATACACACAACAAGCTCAACTAGAGCTTCTTTACGCGAAATTCAAACAAAAAGATTATGAAGGCACAATTGCGCTTGCAGATCGTTTCATTCGTTTAAATCCGCAGCATCCAAATGTAGATTACGCTTACTATGTCCGTGGCGTAGCGAATATGGAAATGAATTACGACAGCTTAATTCGTTATACTTCTTTACAGCAATCACACCGTGATGTGAGCTATGTAAAAGTCGCGTATCAAAATTTTGTTGATCTGATTCGTCGTTTCCCAAGTAGCCAATATTCAGTTGATGCAGCACAGCGCATGAAGTTTATTGGTCAAGAACTTGCAGAAAGTGAAATGAATGCAGCACGTTTCAATATTCAACGTAAAGCATGGCTTGCTGCTGCTGAACGTGCGCAATGGGTCATTGAACATTATCCACAAACGCCACAAACCCCTGAAGCGTTAGCGACTCTAGCCTATAGCTATCAACAGCTTGGTGATAAAGCGACCTCGCAACAATATATTGATATCTTAAAACTGAACTATCCGAACTTAGTAAAATCGAATGGCGAAGTGAATTTACGTGCTGCACGTAAAGAAGGTAGCTGGGTGAATCGTGCAACTTTAGGTTTGTTGGGTCGTGAATCTAAAACTAATCAAGTCAAAGATGAAGCGAAAAGCGATACTGAACAACGTAGCTTAACCAACCGCTTAAGCTTCGGTTTGTTTGATAAACCTGAAACGGAACAAGCAACACCTGCTCCAGTTGCAGCGCCTGAAGCACCAGCAGCAACGGAAAATAAACCGAGTTGGAAAAACCGTTTAAGCTTTGGTCTATTAGACAAACCAGAAGCTGAAAAAACAGCTGAGGATGATGCTGCAAATTAATTTGCAATCTTCTGATTCACAAAACAGGCAAGTATCCCCTTGCCTGTTTTTCATTTTATGCAACAATGATTTCTGACATTTTTGCCGAGCAAGAATGTTCTCTCCCTGTTTTAGATGGTTAAACACGCATGGCTATTCCACAACATACGATTGATCAAATCCTAGATCGAACCGACATTGTCGATTTGATCGGTCAGCGTGTGAAGTTAAAAAAGACGGGGCGAACCTATTCGGGTTGCTGTCCTTTCCATCAGGAAAAGTCACCCTCATTCCATGTTTATCGAGATAAGCAGTACTATCATTGTTTCGGTTGCCAAGCCAATGGTAATGCCATTCGCTTTTTGATGGACATTGACAGTCGTAACTTTGTCGATGTAATGAAAGATTTATCTAATCAGACAGGCATCGAATTACCCAAAGATAATCACGACAATAAAAAACTTTCTTATAAGCGTAGTCCCCAACAGGCTACAGCTACGCAAAAACCACAACCACAGCAAGAGCAGCCAATCGCACCAGCCCAGTCCCAGTCTATTCATGAAGCACTGGACGATCATTTTGTCGATATGGATCGCTTTATAGATGATCCTTTTGCACAGTTTGACCCTTCATTCAATATTGAAGAGCAGGTACAAGAAGGCAACCTTTATGACCTATTGGAAAATGTTGCCCAATTTTATGAACGTCAACTCCCCAATAGCCAGAAAGCACAAAACTATTTCAAACAACGTGGTTTATCTGCACAGACCATTCAATTTTGGCGTTTAGGTTATGCGCCAGAAGATTGGCAACATTTAGAAAAAGCCTTCCCACAAGATATTGAAGGTTTAAAACAAATCGGCCTTATTCGTTCTAGTGACAGTGGCCGAGACTTTGACTTATTGCGTGAACGAGTGATCTTTCCAATTCGCGATCATAAAGGTCGAGTAGTTGGCTTCGGTGGCCGTGCTTTAAACGATGAGATCAAACCCAAATATATCAACTCTCCTGATTCAGAAGTATTCCATAAAAATCAATTGCTTTATGGCCTATATGAAGGGCGTAAACTCAAGGCCAATGACTGGTTCATGGTTGAAGGTTATATGGATGTGATTGCCTTACAGCAATATGGCATTAATGGTGCAGTCGCCACACTTGGCACAGCCAGTAACGCAGATCATTTAACCACGCTATTTAAACAAAACTCTCGAATCACCATCGCTTTTGATGGTGATGCTGCAGGGCAGAAAGCAGCACGACGTACTTTAGAAATTGCGCTTCCGCTACTCAATGATGGTCGTGAGTTAAAATTCTTTGTGCTTCCCAATGAACACGATCCAGACTCTTTAATCCGTCGCGAAGGCTTAGAGAATTTCCAAAAACTATTACAGCAAGCACCGTTATTATCAGACTTCGTATTTGCACATCTGACTGGGCAACATGATATTAGTTCGCCTGAAGGCAAAAGTCTGGTCATGGGCGAACTGCGCGAATTGACTGAACTATTACCTAAACATGGCTCATTCCGTTATTTGTTAACGCAGTCTTTTCGTGAAAAGCTTGGTCTCGGAAAACGTTTCACCCCACAAATCAGCCATGATGCCTCTTTATCATTTAATATCCAGACCAAAGATGAAGACTTTGCGGTTGCAATCTTAATGCATCACCCCTTCCTGTATATTCATTTTGAAGAATTACGCGCGGTGATTGATCAAAATGAACTCTTGGCGAAGATTTTAGCTGCACTGAATATTGTGTTTGATGATCTGCCAGATGATCAGGAACTCGCGACCTATTATGTACTCGGCGCCTGTAGCAGTTATAGTCATGAATTGGCTGATATTATGCAACGCACCAATATTCAGGCCTTAACCCAAGCACCAGAAGTTGCTGATAAACTTGCGAAGGAATATGCCTTGGGGTTACAAGAGAAATATTTGCGCCTAAAGCTCAAATCACCCATTTCTTTGATTGAATCACGTAATTTACGTCAACAATTGAATGAATTGACCAAACAGATTAGTTTACGTTTATTGTCTTAAAAAAATCTCTCGTGAAACGAGAGATTTTTTTATCCTAACTGATTGAATTACCATTGATATCCAATAGCAGCAGAACCACCAAAATCACCCTGTGTATTACCTGTACCTGCCAGCTTATAAATAACTTTATTATCTTCTGAGATTCCACTCATTCCAATTGCAAATCCTTGTTGACCTTTCCAAGTCCCAGTACCAGCACTTACCATGCTATAACCAGCATTACTGGGTTGTGGTAAAGATGCTGTTGCAAGGCTTGCTGCGGTAGCTGCATAAGAGTCCTTCTTAAAAGATTGCAAATCTTCATTTAAGCGATCAACACGTAAATCCGTATAAGATTTGGAATTATTTAAAACATTAATACTTGCTCTTTCCATTTCAGAACGAATCGTGGTAGCTGTCTCAGTCGTATTTTTATACGCTCGCGCTAAAGTTTCTTTATCACCATCCTGCATCGCTTTATTTACTTTAGCAGTTTCTGCTTTATTTTCATCACGCAAAGTTTTTGTAGCACTATCTGTATATGACTTGGAATTATTTAAAACAGTTGTATCTGCTTTTTCCATGTCTAAACGAATCGTTGCCGCTATCTCTGCAGTATTTTTATTTGCTAAGGCTAAAGTTTCTTTATCACCATCTCGTATTGCTTTATTTACTTTTACAAATTCCACTTTATTCTCATCACGTAAAGTTTTTGCAGTGTTATCAGTATAAGCTTTCGCATCAGCTAAATTTTTTGTTGAAGCTGAGTTCAATTGTTTTAAATTAACCGCCTGATTATCTTCTGTAGCATCAGCCAAAGAAGAGATATTCGTTCCTTGTAAATCTATATTTTTTGCATTTAAACGTCCCGTTACTTCTAATGACTGAGTTCTCTGATTTTCACTGTTTAAGAACTTCACATAGATGTCATTACTAACAATGTTCCCTGAAACATTTCCTCTTATTGTGCCGTTAACTTCCAAATTTTTTGTAATAATTTTTTCACCGACAACTAAATCATCACTTATATGACTATAGCCTTTTAGATATAAATTAGCCTTGCCAGTGTTCTGCTCTGAAATTTCTAACAGTGTGTTGTTATTGTTATCCGTCATACGTATATTATCAGCATTCAATTCTGTTGCCTTTAATTCTCCCATAACGGTAGATGTGCCATAAATATAGCTCTCTCCTCGCATGTAGAAATAAGCATCTTCTGCAGCCCCCGCTGAAATTGAAGCTACCACTGCACCATACGGACTCTTAACTTGAAGATTCTCAGTTACAACATCTTCGGCATGAATATGTGTATTTAAAAATGAGATTATCGACAGAGTTAATATTTGATGTTTTAGTTTCATTATATATTTCTTTCTTAAAGTAATTTTTTTCAGATGCATAAAATACTTCTATTCTATCTGCCATGCAAATAAAATATAAATCGTCATTTACTCTAAAAAGTTATTTAATTAATATCAAACTAAGATAAATAATTTTTACTTATAAATTAAAATTAATTATTAAATCCAACTAAAAAATAGCCCTACTGTCTCGGTTTACGCTCATGTTCAAACACATCTTGTAGATGTTGTTGCAGCCATTCAAAGTAATCTGGATTTTCCGCTTTTGCCGCTTCTCTGAGTAAAATTGAGGTTGGGTGCATTAGCTTTTGGGTTAAACGATGTGCAAACTCTTGCAGTACCTGTTCAGCTGAATTTCCATGTTGCAAAGACTCTAGCGCATGTGACAACTCTTTTTGGCTTACTTCTTCACTATGCTGGCGATACGCTTGAATTGTACCACTCGCCTCTTTTACTTTTTGCTGAGTCATCAATTGAGTTGCCAATTGATTGACCATGATTTCAGCTTCAACAGCAGCTTGACGACGTTGTGCTAAATTTTCATCAATTACGCTTTGCAAATCATCAACGCCATACAAATAGACGTTATCTAACGATTCAACTTTGGGATCAATATCACGTGGAACCGCTAAATCGACCAATAGCATTTGTTGGTAACGGCGTTTTTTTAAAGCAACTTTAACGTCAGCATATCCAATCACTTGATGCAAACTACCTGTACAACTTGAGATAACATCTGCTCTATGCAAATTTTGTGCAAGTTCTGCAAAAGGAATGATTTCCACATCGACTTGATGGGCAATTTCTTGTGCCAGAATATCTGCACGTTCACGACTACGGTTACAAATCAATATCTTCGCCACACCCATTTCTGCTAGATGTTTAGCGACAAGACTATTCATCTCACCGGCTGCAACCACCATAACGGTTAATTTTTCAGGACGACTAAATACTTGCGATGCCAGCTGAGCAACCGCATAACCCATTGAAACTGCATGACTTCCAACAGATGTCTCTGAACGAACCCGTTTTGCAGCATAAAATGCATATTCAAAAACACTATTTAATTCAGGCGAAACAGTTTCTGCATCTTTAGACAGCGCTAATGCACTTTTAACTTGCCCTAAAATTTGTGGCTCACCCAACATCAACGAGTCTAAACCACTGGCAACACGCATTAAATGTGTAACAGCTTGAGCATTCTCGTAACGATAAACATGATGAATTAACTGTTTTACATCAATATTATTCACTTGGGCCAACCAATTCAGAACACTATCCGCATCCTCTGTCATGGCATACACTTCGGTGCGATTGCAGGTTGATACAACCACCAAATCATTCAGTGATGAACCTTGGTTTTGTTCAAGCAATAGCGCAGCTAACCGCTCTGCATTGAAAGCGATTTGTTCACGAAGTTCAACAGAAGCTGTTTGATGGTTGACACCCAATGCAAAGAAAGACATATCAGATCATCATTTCGCTAAATTTATGTTATTGTGCAACATCGGTGTCATAAAAAGCATTACTTTGGATCAATAAAAATTGCGTCAGCTATATCGCCGTACCCTTTTTAGCGGCAAGACGATTAGACGGTATTCTACCACAATCTTGTTGTTAGGTAGCATGAGCTCTTATGTCTCTGCACAAGCAATACACGACATGTATGCAGATAACAGCTTTGAACATGCGCTTCAACAAAGCATGATTGCCGAATTTTCTCTTGCTTATGATGATATTGCAACCGCGCTACACAACTATACTGTACTTGCGATTCGAAGCAACTCAACCACAATTAAGCAACGCGCGTTAGATATCGCTTTAGAATATAATGACTTACAGTCAGCTTTAGACATTGCAACACATTGGGTTGAACAAGAACCAAAAGATGTTCCAGCTTTATTTTATTTGTCACATATTGCATTAAAAACACATGAGTATGAACTCGCAGCAAAGACTCTAGATAAAATTTTAAATATCGACCCGACTGCTGATCTTGAAGAGATTTTAGCGGGGATTGCACCTGAACAAGCACAAGATCGTGAGATTCTGCTCAATGCACTTCGAGCAAGCGCAGAAAGAAACAACCCTTCCATTTTGGCTCTCATTGCGGGTTTAGAAGCACAAGATGGCTTGTACGAACAAGCACTGAATAATATTAATCGCGCATTACGCAAACGCTCTAAATCGACCAGCTTTATTTTAATGAAAGCTAACTTATTGATGGCTTTACGTGATGATGAAGAAACGAAAAATTGGTTTGAAAAAGCCAGCCGAAAAAATAAAAATAATATTGATATTCGAATGGCTGAAGCACGTTATTACATTCAAATCAATCAGCAACAAGAAGCTTTGGATAAACTTGAAAGCATCATTAAAGATCACCCTAAAGCTGAAGAAGCCCTTTTTATCGCAGGCTTAACCAGTATCGATTTAAAGCAGTATGAAAAAGCTGAGCAATATCTAGTCGAATTACGCTCATCTGCGAAATATCAAAATGAAGCTTATTATTACCTTGCGATCAATGCACAACGTAAACAACATTATGAAACTGCAAAAGCCTACTATCGCTTGGTTGACGGTAGTTTATATATCGTTTCACGTCGCAATATGATCGCAATTTTTGAAAAACAGGGACAACTCAATGATGCACTGCGCTTTTTAACGCAAGAACGAGTCAACTATCCACAGCATGCCAGTTTCTTATATCAAGCGCAGGCCGATATTTTAAAGAAAATGGACAATAAAAAAGCAGCTTTGGCCTTATTGGATGAAGCGATTAAGAGCCTTCCTGATGATCCCGAATTGATTTATGCCGAAGTATTATTACTTGACCCATATACCGATCGAGATAAATTAGACAAAACTTTAAAACAGCTCTTAACGATTGAACCAAATAGTCCGACCTATCTAAATGCTTATGCCTACACATTGGCACTGCAAAACCGTCGTCTCAAAGAGGCACGAAAATACGCAGAATTGGCACTGGATTTCGCGCCTGAACAGGCCTCTATCCTCGACACATTAGGTTATATCGCCTTCTTGCAAAATGATTTTGATACCGCATCCAAAGTCCTAGGCCAAGCGTATTCACTAAGTGAGAATGTCAATATTGGTATTCGTTATGCCAAAGCCCTATATATGCAAGGCGCACTCACGCAATTTAGCGAGGTGTTACAGCAATTGAAACAAAAACATGCCAATGCCCCACAATTACAACAACTTGATAGCTTAATCTTACCCATCACCGTAAAAAAGAGTTAAATCCATGCGCTTGTTTTCAAAATTGTGCATCACTGTATGTAGTAGTAGCGTTCTATTTTTGACAGGCTGCCAACACTTAAGCCAACCAAATAAAGTAATTGCATCACCACAAATTCAAGATGAAAATAATTTTAGCTTACAAGGCAAAATTGGTGTCCGTACACCACAACAATCAGGCAGTGCTTTTTTTACATGGGTACAGCAACAAGAGCAATTCGATATTGAACTCACAGGAATTTTAGGTGTAGGCAAGACCCAAATTGAAGGCAAACCAGGTGAAGTGACGTTAAACAGTGCCAAAACCGGTCTAATTACAGCTGCTACACCTGAAGAATTACTAGAGAAAGCCACAGGTTGGCAAGCGCCGATTATGCATCTCGCTTATTGGGTACAAGCCAAACCAGCGACCTCAAATGCACAAGTGAATAAAGATGAAAATAATCGTCTAAAGCAATTGGTTGAAGATGGTTGGACGGTTGATTTTAGTTATAACGATGGTCAAACCCTTCCCAATAAGCTTTTGTTGAAGCAAGCACTTGCCGATGACAAAGAAAATCGTATTACAATGGTGATTCAAAACCGATAATTTAGATTGTTTTTATGATTAGAGTGCCTTCCCCTGCTAAATTGAACTTGTTTTTGCATATCACAGGTCGTCGTGAAAATGGTTATCATGAATTACAGACTATTTTTCAACTGATTGATCTATATGACTGGATGAATTTTGAACAAAATCCAGAACAAATCATTCAAATTAAAGGTCTAAGCGAAGTTAAACTTGAACATAATTTAATCTATCGTGCAGCACAATTATTACGCCCGCATGCAAAACAACCATGTGGGCTAAATATCAGCATTGAAAAAAATATTCCAATGGGTGCTGGTCTCGGTGGTGGTTCATCCAATGCAGCAACCACACTGATTGTACTGAATCAGCTTTGGCAATGCGGCTTAAATGAACAGCAATTAGCCGATTATGGCGTACAGCTTGGGGCGGATGTTCCGATCTTTGTTTTAGGTCGTAATGCATGGGCAGAAGGGATCGGTGAACATTTATCATTCATAGACTTAGCTCAAAAAAAATTCATAATTTTAAAACCTGACTGTTTTATCAGCACTCAACAGCTTTTTTCGCAAAAAACATTGACAAGAGATTCTAAGATCACTACATTTTGCGCCTATCAGTTAGAACCTTCTAATTTTGGAAATAACTTTGAACCTCTGGCTCGACAGTTATACCCTGAAGTAGAAGAAGCAATGCAATATTTAGATCAGTTTGGTCTAGCAAAGCTTACAGGTACAGGTGCTTGTGTTTTTATTGAAGTAACCGATGAAATGAACGTAGAGCAAATTTTGCAAAACTCACCTTGTAAATCTTACTTGGTTAACAGTTTAGCAGAATCACCTTTAAGACATTTTTCAGTTACATGTTAGGGGCGTCGCCAAGTGGTAAGGCACCGGGTTTTGATCTCGGCATCCGTTGGTTCGAATCCAGCCGCCCCTGCCAATTTTCATCTGTAGATATATGTAATATTTAGGGGCGTCGCCAAGTGGTAAGGCACCGGGTTTTGATCTCGGCATCCGTTGGTTCGAATCCAGCCGCCCCTGCCATTACATATCATCAAATTTAGGGGCGTCGCCAAGTGGTAAGGCACCGGGTTTTGATCTCGGCATCCGTTGGTTCGAATCCAGCCGCCCCTGCCATATATTAAGACAGACTTGTTTTATATTGATATTTGATCAAATATATTGACATTATCATCTAAAACCTTTAAAGTTCTGCCGCATTAGGGGCGTCGCCAAGTGGTAAGGCACCGGGTTTTGATCTCGGCATCCGTTGGTTCGAATCCAGCCGCCCCTGCCATCCAAATTCATTATAAGCCAACCGCCAAGGGTGCTTCATGCCCAATCTTGTCGTTTTTAGTGGAAGTGCTCATCCACATTTCGCTCAAAAAGTCGTAAGCCATTTACATATTCCTTTAGGTGCTGCTTCTGTAAGCAAGTTCTCTGATGGTGAAATTTCAGTTGAAATTACTGAGAATGTTCGTGGTAAAGACGTTTTTATCGTCCAGTCTACCTGTGCGCCGACCAATGATAACCTAATGGAAATCTTGGTTATGGCTGATGCTTTGCGTCGTGCAAGTGCTGGTCGTATCACTGCTGTTATTCCTTATTTCGGTTATGCACGCCAAGATCGTCGTCCACGTTCTGCTCGTGTACCAATTACAGCGAAAGTTGTTGCAGATATGCTCACAACCGTTGGAATTGACCGTGTTGTAATGATTGACTTACACGCAGACCAAATTCAAGGTTTCTTCGATATTCCTGTTGACAACATTTACGGAACGCCAGCGTTACTTGCTGACTTGCGTCAACAACAACATCATAACCTCGTGGTGGTTTCACCTGACGTAGGTGGTGTTGTTCGTGCCCGTGCTGTTGCTAAACAAATGGGTGATATCGACTTAGCTATCATCGATAAACGTCGCCAAAAAGCAAATGAATCACAAGTGATGCATTTGATTGGTGATGTAAATGATCGTGACTGTGTCATTGTCGATGACATGGTTGATACGGCAGGTACGCTTTGCAAAGCGGCCGATGCACTAAAACAATTTGGTGCTCGTCGTGTTGTTGCTTATGCAACTCACCCTGTTTTATCTGGCAAAGCCATTGAAAACCTTCGTAACTCTGTGATTGATGAACTTGTTGTTACCGACACGATTCCTCTTTCAGATGAAGCATTGAGCTTAGGCAAAATTCGCCAAGTTTCTGTTGCTAGCATGGTTGCTGAAACAATTCGTCGTATCAATAACGAAGAATCTATTAGCGCAATGTTCGATAGTTATCTATAATAGCCCAGCTTTTTTTCTTAAACCCTAGCTCGCTAAGGTTTTTCTATCACTAAACTGGTCGCAAGTTTAGTTACTCAAACTCAATGAGGATATGCCCATGGCAAACTTCGTATTAAACGCTCAAGCACGTGAAGTAGCACAACAAGGGAAAGGTTCGAGCCGCCGCCTTCGTCACGCTGCTCAAATCCCAGCAATCATCTACGGTGGTAGCGCTGAGCCTGTAGCAGTTACTTTAGAGCTTCGTGAAATTGTTAAAGCTTTAGAAAACAACGCTTTCTTCGAAGAAGTTATCGAAATCAAAATCGGTGATAAAGTTGAAAACGTTAAAATCCAAGCGTTACAACGTCACCCTGCTAAAAACACGCCTATGCACGCTGACTTCAAACGCGCATAAGTGTTAAAGGCGTAAATTAGTGTCAAATATTTCGCTAATTGTTGGTTTGGGCAACCCTGGAAAGGAATATGCCCAAACCCGCCATAATGCAGGTTTCTGGTTCGTTGAACAGCTTGCAGATCGTTATGGCATTTCTTTAAAAGCTGATCCTAAATTTCATGGATACAGTGGTCGTGGCCAAATTGAAGGTCATGATGTACGTTTATTACTCCCTACCACTTTTATGAACCGTTCTGGTCAAAGTGTTGTTCCTTTCTCTAAATTTTATCAAGTTGCACCAGAATCAATCCTGATTGCGCATGATGAACTGGATATGGATCCTGGTGTTATTCGTTTGAAAACAGGTGGCGGACATGGTGGACACAATGGTCTTCGTGATATCGTTCCTCATATCGGCGCTAACTTCCACCGTTTAAGAATTGGAATTGGGCATCCAGGCGCTAAAGAACGCGTTTCTGGTCATGTGCTTGGCAAAGCGCCTAGCAGTGAACAAGCTTTAATGGACGCCGCAATTGATCATGCCTTAGCTAAAGTGAAAATGCTTGTTGATGGACAAGTTTCACAAGCCATGAATCAAATTAACGCTTACAAACCCGCATAAACTGAATTGTTGATCAATCACACTTGCCATATTGCATTTTTAAGCGCAAAATGCGCATCGAACCGCCTGTAGCCCGCGGAAAACGTGACAAGTCAACCATAAGATATTCATCTTAGGTCTTACTCAGGAGACGCTAGCCATGCTATCTCGTTTATTAAAATGTAAAATTCACCGTGCAGTTGTGACTCATGCAGAGCTTCATTATGAAGGTTCTTGTGCAATTGATGGCGTATTAATGGACTTAGCAGGGATTCGTGAATACGAAGAAATCCACGTATGGAACGTAACTAACGGCAAACGCTTCACAACTTATGCAATTCGTGGTGAAGATGACTCAGGCATTATCTCAGTCAATGGTGGCGCTGCACATCAAGCTGATGTTGGTGATTTAGTGATTATTGCGACCTTCGGTGACTTTACTGAAGTAGAAGCGAATCTTCACAAACCACGCCTCGTTTACGCAAATCCAGACAATACCGTGAATCACACAGCCAACTGTATTCCTGTGCAAATTGCATAAGCAATAAAACAGATTCCGAAAAAGCCAGTCAATATGAACTGGCTTTTTTATTGTGAGAAATTTCCAAATCACCCTCTCTTAAAAATACAAAAACACTGAGAAATAACCCCAAGTTTTACTTAACCCAACTTGTAAAACGGTGCTAGGCCTTATTCAATAAATAGACAATAACGATAATTTGAAAAATATGGATATTCTTAATATTCTCTGCAAAGTCAGTCTCTTTGCAGAATTAGATCATACGACGCTAGAGAGCTTGGTCCCCTATTGCCATATTCGTCATCTGCAAACAGGACAACAGCTGTATTGTGCTCATGATATTGCTGATCATGTCTATATTGTTGCTTACGGTCGAGTAAAGCTCACCAGCTCAGCGGGTTTACTCACTTATTATGGCCGAAACGAAATTGTTGGTGAAACAGGTGTCATTTCTAACCAACCACATCACTGTACGGTCAATGCCATTCGAGATACTGCATTATTGGGTATTCCCCAGCAACAGTTCTTAGATTTTATCCACCAATATCCAAAAGTTTTGTTTGCACTGTCTCGTTTGATCATTCATCGTTCCCAACCTGAGCAACAACTCACCCATGCAATGGGACATAGTCGAACCCTCTCTGTCATTCCTGTTTCAACACATATTCCAGCTACTCATCTGGCAGAAAAACTCACCGAACATTTACAACGTTGGCCTCATGCACGTTTAGTCACTGCAGCACATGTAGATGCGCTATTTGGTTCTGGGTTTAGCCAAACTCCACTGGATTACAGCACTGAAGATTTACAACTACGCCAATGGCTTGCCAACCTAGAAGAAAAACATTGCTATGTACTTTATGCCGCCAATAATAGTGAAGATGAATGGTCAAAACGTTGCTTACATCAAGCCGATCGGATTCTCATCCTTGCTGAAGCCAATCAAACACCGACACAAACACCGCTATCTCATGTGCTCAATCAACATGAGTGGCAAAGCCCAATTGAATTAGTACTATTGCGTTCCGAAGGTGACCCTTCCCCACATACCCTGATTTGGAAACAACTGTACCATGCTCGCGCCCACTACTTTATTCACCCTTGGGCTCAAGCTGATATCTGTGCCGTTGCCCGCCAAATCTCCAGTCAAGGGGTTGGTTTAGTGCTGGGTGGCGGTGGTGCACGTGGTTTTGCCCATATTGGTTTAATTCGAGCACTGGAACAACTACATATTCCGATTGATATTGTTGGTGGTACCAGTATGGGCGCATTTGTGGCAGCCCTTGTCGCCTGTGGCTTTGATAGCGTGGAAATGACTCATATTGCTTACGAAACCTTTGTAGCGCGTAATTATCTCAATGATTACACCATGCCACGCGTTTCCCTCATTCGAGGACAAAGGTTCCATACTCGCCTGCATGCCATCTTTGGACATCGACGAATCGAAGAGCTCAGACAAACCTATTATTGTATTTCGACCAACCTCACCACAGGTCAAGCCGTGATTCATGATCAAGGTGAACTTGCGACTTGGGTCGGCACCAGTATGAGTGTACCTGGTGTGGCACCTCCCGTGGCTTGGCATGAAAACCTGCTCTGCGATGGAGGAGTAATTAATAACCTCCCCACAGATGTCATGCAAAATTTAGAAAGAGGTACCATTATTGCCAGTAATGTGAGTCTGCATGATGATATTCGAGTACCAGGCATTGGCTTGGATGAACCTGATCAAAGTGCCTTACTCAATTGGAATAAAATCATTAAAGATAAATTGCTTCATGCGCCAAGACTGGCAGAAATCTTAATGCGGACGGCAACCCTCGCCAGCGATACCATGATTCAGACCGCGGCCATTGAACGTGCAAATTTACATATTCGCATGCCCATTGAAGGCATTGGCATGTTTGACTGGCATAAATTAGATACCTTGGTAGAACGTGGTTATGAGCATGCTTTAGAAACCTTGCTTCCAATCCGAGAGACTTTACCAAACGTTTAGTTTAACCAAGCCACGCTGTCACCGATGATTGAATTTGGTAGCGATCCAACAAACCATCTAGATATTGATAAGTTTCAGGGTCTAATTGCTGCATATAACCATCCAAAATACGATGGCATTGTTGCTGCTTTTCAACTGGCATACGTCGCATAATGTCAAATGTGACCTCCCATTGTGAACGTAGCAATGAGGCATAGGCAATATGATGTAATACATCCTCATCGATCTGGGCAATGGCTGCTGCCACCGTCTGTCTTGCTTCATCTTGCATATAATTGACGATCACCAACATATCTGCCCATAAATCACAACGATCAGCAGCTTCAACAATACTTTGAATAATTTCAACTTGTCTCAAAGCAGGTAGATTTGCCACAAAATTTTGTGCTTGTGGAGATAAGCACGCCACCACAGGCAACATATCCTCCCAAAGCTGGTCTTCCTGTGTCGCTTGAATAATTGCATTCACGACGGATTCCCCTTGCTGAACCGCCAAATCACCCAGTTCCTGTTTCAGACCATAACTAATATAACTCATTAAAGCCAAAACTTTAGGCCATACCAGCCGTTGGGTTGGATCACCAACAATCAATAAGGCTTGCTCAATGCGCTCTTTTGGCAGTACATGCACCAAATGATCAATCTGCTCACGAGATTCTATATAAAATGCAATTTCTAGCAGATCACTTTCACTTTCAACGATCTGTGCAACATCCAATAAAACAGTATCAGATAACATACTGACAAAACGCCCAATCGTTACAAAGTCCCGTTGCAGTAATAAAACTTGAGTAATATCGGTAATCTGATGTGTGGTGAGATAGCCAAGTAGTTCTCTTGCCAGCCGTGGATCTAAATAAACAGCAATTGCAGCTATGGTTTTTGCAGGTAAATGCTTAGCAATTCGATAAGAACTTTCCGTAGACAAATACACTGCAATTTGTGCCACGATAAAAGGGTCCAAGAAGTGCTTTACCATAAAAATACTGATCCAGCGCGGCAACCAATTGACCCATGTCGCTAAATAACGAAAACGCTTTTTTTGCTGATTCTGTAAGCGCTCTAATATCGCAAAACGGAACTGCCTTAAACTCTCAGGTGCCAAAGACTGAATAAATGCTAATTCTTGCTCTGAAACCTTCAAAATACGAGCGAGCTTAATAATCTCTGCCTGTACTGCAAGTCGAGTCATCGTATCCCCTCCTTATTTATCTCGAAATAGCCAACGCAAGAAAAATGGAGTTTGATACAAACTTTGATTCAGCTTCTTATCTTCATTTTCTATGGTTTGTTGTAATTGCTGATTGAGCCAAACCAAATCTTGGTTGGATAACTGTGAAAATGTTTGAAGACTCATCACTGGCCGATGTAACTGTTGCGCCAATTGTTCTAACGCTGTTTTATCTACTTTCTCCATTAGAGTGATCCTTACAGTTATTGTTGTTTTATCTTTTGAGTCTATGCTCAATTCAAATGGATTACCAGTTTCGATGATCAGACAAAAATCAGCTTCAAGTCTCAGCAATTTTCTTCATTTTTATAGAACGATACATTCTATAAAAAGTTGCCTTTTCTCATAAAAATCTGGCTATAATCAAAGCACATCGCTTCAGGGCGGGGTGAAATTCCCCACCGGTGGTAAGTTAGGCATTCTAATCAAATGACCTAATCAGCCCACGAGCCTGTATATATTTTTATATACTAGCAGATTTGGTGAGAAACCAAAGCCGACGGTATAGTCCGGATGAAAGAAGACGAAACCACTGAAATACGCTTTTTGCGTTGTTTTTGTGCACGCTTATTTTTTACATCAGTCCTGAAATGTTCAACCGTATCCAATTTACGAGAGCGTTTCATTATGTCTAGTTTAATCCAACCCGAACTTTTCTTTTCAGTCCTTTCCCCTGCTGAACAACGTATTCAACAAGCTTTAGAAGATATTCGCCAAGGCAAACCTGTATTGGTGATGGATGATTTTGATCGTGAAAACGAAGCTGACTTGATTATTGCTGCTGAAACATTAACAGTCGAAACCATGGCGCAAATGATTCGTGATGGTTCAGGTATTGTTTGCTTATGCTTAACAGAAGCCTTAGCTGATCATTTAGAACTTCCACCTATGGTCGTCGACAATTCCAGCCAATTTAAAACAGCATTTACAGTAACGATTGAAGCGGCACAAGGCGTAACCACAGGCGTGTCTGCCAAAGACCGTGTCACCACTGTTTTAGCTGCAACCAAGGATGGTGCAGTTGCAAGTGACTTAAGCCGTCCAGGTCATGTATTCCCTTTACGTGCGCGTGAAGGCGGTGTTTTAACCCGTCGTGGTCATACGGAAGGTACAATTGATTTAGCTCGTCTAGCAGGTTTAAAACCATCTGGAGTGCTGTGTGAATTGACCAATCCTGATGGTTCCATGGCTTCAGGTATTCAAGTACTTGCTTATGCACAAACCCATGGTTTAACTGTGATCAGCATTGAAGAGCTGGTGCAATACCGCTTAAAACACAATGTCTAATTAGAGATAAAAAAGCCTCGAATCATCGAGGCTTTTTTTCAATTTGTTTTATGAAACTTTTCGCTCGGCGTTCAATTCAGCAACAGCTTCAATCAACTGACTAAATTGCGAAATTTGGGTCACAGGTTGTGCTTGAGCCAACTCTTCTGCCTTGCCATAACCATAATTCACAGCAATGGTTTCAATCCCATTGGCACGCGCACCGATGATGTCGTATTGGCGATCACCTACCATAATACATTGCTGTGCATCTAACTGTTGTTGTTCAAGAATATAAGCGATTAAATCCGCTTTATTGGTTCTCTCACCAGTCAATTCACTGCCATACATTTCGGTAAAATACTGGGCTAAATCAAAATGAACCAAAATTTGCTTCGCATAAACTGTAGGCTTTGCTGTTGCAAGAAACAAAGCATAGCCTTGTGATTGCAATTGTTGCAAAGTCTCAGCAACTGATGAATAAACTTCATTTTCAAATAAGCCTGTCACAGAGAAACGCTCACGATAAGCCAGCAATGCTTGCTCAGCTAGATCATCATCTTGAGTATTGAGTAATTTTGCGAGAGATGCTTTTAAAGGTGGGCCAATAGTCCAGTCTAGATCGACCTCATCGGCTACGGGCTGACCTAATTTTTCTAGTGCAAAACGAATTGAACCATGAATTCCAGTTTTAGGATCGGTTAAGGTTCCATCTAAATCGATGAGAATATTTTTGATCGTCATTCGCTCAATCTCTTACAGTCTTACACAACACAGTCGAGAGTTTCTCGAAACTTCCCTATACTACCGTAGATTGCAGAATAAAAGGAAATTGCAGTGCGTCCGACCGTACTTTGTTTTTCAGGTTTAGATCCTTCTGGTGGGGCTGGCCTACAGGCAGATATTGAAGCAATTGGACAAAGTGGTGCACATGCTGCAATTGCATGTACTGCTTTAACCATTCAAAACTCACAACAAGTGTTTGGTTTTGAAGCGACTTCAAAGGAATTATTGCTCGCACAAGCCAATGCGGTGGTCGGCGATTTACCAATCAAATGTGTGAAGTCTGGTATGTTAGGTACGACCGACAATATTGCGGCACTGGCTGAATTCTTACGTGAACATCCAGATTATTTATATGTTCTAGACCCCGTTTTGGTCGCAAATAGTGGCGGTTCATTGGGTGACCAAGCGACATTAGTCAAAGCCTTTGTTGAGCTAATTCCATTGGCAACAGTAATCACGCCAAATACGGTTGAATTGCGAGCCTTAACTGGTCTGGATGATATTGAACAAGCCACACAAAAGCTTTTCGAAATGGGTGCAAAAGCAGTATTGGTCAAAGGTGGGCATGAAGATACGCCTGATCATATCCGTAATGTGCTCTACTCGGATGGAAAAATGCTTGCAGAAAGCCGCTGCCCACGCTTAGAAGGTCAATACCACGGTTCAGGTTGTTCATTGGCAAGCTTTATTGCAGGGCGTTTAGCACTTGGTGATTCGCTTAAAATTGCGGTTCAACATGCGGAAACATGGCTATTTGGCGTGTTAAAACATGCGGAAACACCAGTACCGAATGGGCAAAAGATTCCAAAACGCTTTTAAGCTGTTTCAAAAAATCATTATTTTCAAGAAATGATCGAATAAAAAAGGCGCTGAATGCGCCTTTTTTATTATCCAAAATTATTGTGGAATACGGAGTACTTGACCAGGGAAAATGTCATCTGCATTTTTAAGTAACGGACGATTCGCTTCAAAAATTTTGTTGTACTGGTTTGGGTCACCATAATATTCTTTTGAAATCTTAGACAAATTGTCTCCTGATTTCACAGTATAAAATTTACTTTCTGGCTCAGGTGTTTCCACAGTAAGTTGATCATCAACTTGCGCCACATGATCAATATTTCCGACAGCAAGTACAATCTTTTCTTTATCGGCCTGAGTTTTAACCTGTCCTTTAACTGTTGCCGTATCAGTATTGCCATTATATGTGACTGATAAACCATCAATCGGAAGACCTAAACTTTTAATCAAACCTAATAATTTATTCGCAATCTCTTGAGCTGATGGTTCAGCTGGCGTTGCTGGTGCAGCTTGTGGCTCTGCTGGTGCTGTATTCTTCTTACCAATGCCTTTAACAAAATCAAAAAGACCCATTGTTATTTCCTCTGTAATTATTAATTGAATATAGTCAAAAAAGACCTACATCTAGTTATACAGAAAAAATAAATCACTCGAGTTTCAATTTAGCGCGGTCTTGTAAATATATGTATATAAGTTAGAACCCGATGAAAAACACACTGTTGCGAAATATCTGGGCACAAAAAAGCCACCTTGCGGTGGCTTTTTGATCATGCAAGATGATTAACCAAGTTTCTTAGTTACGTAATCGATTGCAGATTGAACAGTTGTGATTTCATTTGAATCTTCATCTGGAATCGTGATGTCAAAATCATTTTCAAAAGACATTACAAGTTCAACCAAATCTAAAGAGTCAGCACCTAAGTCATCCATGAAAGATGCTTCGTTTTTAATCTCTTCAGCACGCATACCTAATTGTTCAGCTACTGCTTGTTTGATGCGTTGTTCGATATCGCTCACAGGAATTCTCCTCATTGCTTGTGGCGTTTTAATTTGCCACTAGTTTAATTGAATATAAGATTTTTTAAAAGTTTATACATCGCCACTTAGGCCATGTATAGACCACCATTTACGTGTAAAACTGTACCAGTAATGTAACTAGCCTTATCGCTCGCCAAGAAACTCACTGCATCTGCAATATCTTGAGGTTCACCTAGACGATTTAAAGCTACTTGATCAGTCATTTTTTTACGAATATCTTCGCTTAACTGATCAGTCATTTCAGTGGCAATGAAACCAGGTGCAACACTGTTCACTGTAATCTGACGACTACCCATCTCTTTGGCTAAACTACGACTGAATGCTTCAATCCCTGCTTTTGCTGCCGAGTAGTTCGCTTGCCCAGGGTTAGCAAAATGTGCAACCACTGAACTAATATTAATAATGCGGCCAAAACGTGCTTTGGTCATGCCTTTCAATACACGCTTAGATAAACGATAAACCGCTTTTAGATGAATATTGAGAATGTCATCCCAATCATCTTCTGACATACGCAGCAGCAAGTTGTCTTTGGTAATGCCTGCATTGTTGACCAAAATCAACACTGAGCCATATTTTTGCTCGATGTCTGAAACCAGTGCATCAATCGCTTCGCCATTGCGAACATCAAGTACAGCACCTGTCCCATGTTCAGCAAAGCTTTCTGTCAGCTTTTGCGCGCCTGCTTCAGAAGTTGCGGTACCAACCACAAAAAAACCGTCTTGAATGAGTTGCTGTGCAATCGCTGCACCAATGCCTCGGCTTGCTCCTGTCACTAACGCAACTTTTCGTTGTTGTGTCATGCAATTTTTCCTTCTGCCACTAACACTGCGTTTAGGGCATCTTCCATACGTGCTTTGCTATCAAGGGCAAATGCTTTTTCTATGTTCGGTAATCGCTTAGCAAGATTACTCAGTACCGTACCCGGGCCACATTCAACCACGTACTGGATACCTTGATCTTGCAGATATTGCATCGTACGCGTCCATTGTACTGATTGGTACAATTGAGCTGTTAATGCTTGACGTAATTGAGCAACATCTGTCGCGATTTCCGCGTTGACATTTTGTATTACAGGAAGGCATGGTAGCTCAATGGCAGTTTGTTCCAAAGCTTCGGCAAACTTTTCCGCCGCTGGTTTCATTAATGTGCAATGAGATGGGACAGAAACAGGCAATGCGATTGCTTTACCTGATTGTTCTTTTGCTTCTGCCATGACCTGCTGAACCAATGCTGCACTACCAGCGATCACGACTTGGCCTTGTGCATTATAATTTGCCGCTTCAACTGAACCTTGACCTGCAGCAGAAGCATTTTGACAAAGCTCGACCACTTTCTCATCAGCCAAACCAAGAATTGCAGCCATTGCACCTTCACCTGAAGGAACAGCACTCTGCATCAGTTTGCCACGTAAATGAACCAGTTTAACTGCATCAGCCAAGCTCATTGCTTCCGCTGCAACAAGTGCACTGTATTCGCCCAAAGAGTGTCCAGCCAAGTATTTCGGCACAATACCACCCAGCTCTAACCATACACGCCATAGCGCGATACTTGCAGTCAGTAACACAGGTTGGGTATTTTCAGTTTGGTCCAAGCCTTCACCTGTTTGGGCAATCTGCCAAAGGTCAAAACCTAGTGCAGCTGATGCCTCAGCAAATGTATCTTGAACGACACTAAACTGCTCTGCAAGTTCAGCCAGCATACCTGCCTTTTGAGAACCCTGACCAGGAAAAACAAATGCTGTTTTTGTTGCTTGAGCAGCCTGCTCAAGTCGTTTAGTCGACATATAAAAATCCTTAAATTAGTCTACCGCCAATTTTATCAATACTCATAATTCTACATGAGAATGACAATAGACTCTTTAGCGATGCGGCAATTTAACACTGATTAATTCTTTTTATAATTGCGAAAAACAACAAAAAAGGGAGCTTTCGCTCCCATTTTTTCTATACTTTAAGCTAACGCTTAATGCATATAGTTCAATTATTCAGCATCAGCTGCTTTAGCGAATAATTGACGACCACGGTAAATACCGTCTTTAGTCACGTGGTGACGACGATGAGTTTCACCAGTAGTTTGGTCTACAGATAATGCATTCTCGGTTAAAGCGTCATGTGAACGGCGCATGTCACGGCGAGAGCGACTTTTACGGTTTTGCTGAACGGCCATGATGGCTCCTTACAAAGATCGAAAAAATGGATCAGAACAAATTCAGTTGTCTTAACTCAACATTATAACATAAATTATGAGTTAAGTTTACCCTTCAGACCTGCCAAAACATCAAACGGATTATCCCGTTTCTCTTCGACAACATCTGGAGTGGTAGGTTGATGCTTATGCTCGCAAGCATCATGCTTAGGAGATAAAGGCACCAACAATAACAGCTCATCTTCTAGTAGTGCGAGTAAATCTATCACTGCAGGTGCATCATAATCACCTTTTTTTGAAGATTCACTTTCACCTAGAACGATGAAATCAGCATCCTCATCCAATCGCTCTATCAGTGACTCATCATCAATCAAAGCTAAATGAAAGTCTGAAACCAATTCAATTTCAACGGCTTCCAAACAACGTTGGCACACCATTGGAACTTTTGCTTCAGTATGTCCATCTAACCATACAATACGATGATAGATATCCATTGATAGCTTACAGTCTATGTTGATCAATTGATCATCAATTGAACCAACAGCTTCTCGAGCAATACGAGCAAAGCGAGACAATGGCAGTGTTCCTGACCATGTAAAGCCCTGTTCAGCCCATTTAAATGGCTCGATTTGGCTTGGAAAAGTATTTGCTGACATAATTAAGGCGGCAATTCTACAAATTCATCGGTACTCTGTCAAAGATTAAGATACAATTTTGTACTTCTTTAGACAGAACTCGGGGTAAATTAAGCAATGTACCTGTTGCAGCCGCAACTTGAAGTAACATCTTCATTACTCGTAAGCACCCATTCAACCTCTGTTCCTGTGTTAGCGCTAGATCAAGTGCAACGTTCATCTTGGCAAAAGGTAACAACAGAACCAGAACAGGTCGATTGGCTTATTTTACACTTTAATCATTGGTTTTCCCACCATAATGTCACACTTGTTAAAGGTGATTTTGAACCAGAATATTTCCCAGCCACTTCTGAGCACCCTGCAAAGATCCAATTTGCCCATGGTTTCTTCAATAGTGCCCTACATGAAATCAGTCATTGGAGCATTGCTGGCAAGCAACGTCGCCTACTTTCCGACCTTGGTTATTGGTATGCGCCCGATGGACGAAGTTCAGAACAGCAAGCCCTGTTTGAACGAGTTGAAATTAAACCTCAAGCCATAGAATGGCTATTTGCGACTGCCTTTGGTCGAAAATTTCGTGTGTCGCTAGATAACTTAACTGGCGATGGCGGTAATGGCGATCAATTTAAAGATCATGTCTTTGCCCAAGTACAACGTTATTTTTCTGGGGAAGCAAAATTACCACGTGATGCTGCACATTTCATTCATTACATCTGCTTGTCTACCCGCAATGGAACACCATTACAACTCGATGAATTTAAACGTGAATACCTTGATTAAATGACAAAATTATCACATCTAAGACTTGCAACATGCCCCTAACAAGTTTCATACTGAATTTAGCCGTATAAATCAGGGAGTTAAAATAATGTTGCATTTACATATTCATCCTGAAAACCCACAGGCTCGCTTAATTACTCAAGCAGTAGAACGTATTCGTGCTGGTGATGTTGTGGTCTATCCAACCGATGCAGCCTATGCCATTGGCTGCCAGATTGGAAATAAAAGCGCAATGGAACGAATTGCACAAATTCGTGGTTTGGGGCCAAAGCATCAGTATGCGATTATGTGTTGTGATTTATCTGATATTGCGACCTATGCCAAAGTCGATAACGCCATGTATCGTCTATTGAAAAATAATACGCCAGCAGTTACGACTTTTATTTTGCCAGCGACCAGCGAAGTACCAAAACGTTTAATGCATCCGAAGAAAAAGACCATTGGTCTGCGTATTCCAAGCAATCCCGTTGCTCAGGCATTATTGAAAGAACTCGGTGAACCACTGTTAACCAGTACCTTAATTTTACCTGATCAAAAAGATCCGCTTGATGATCCATTTGATATTGAAAACCAGCTAGGTAAACGTATTGATGTATTCATTGATAGTGGCTTCGGTACTTTATCCACCACCAGTATTGTTGACCTATCTGGAGAAAATCCTGAGGTTGTGCGTCGTGGTGTCGGTGATGTCAGTGCTTTTGAGTAATTCAATTGCTATTGATTACTGCACAGATGCAGCCTGTTCTCTAGGAGCACTTTGTGCTGCTGGGGCAGCACTTGGGATAAAAGTGACTTCTTTCGTATCTTCAATCACGTCACCTTGTTTTGCATCTCGTATTTTATGGAAGTTTGGGCATTCTGAAATTCTTTGTTGAAAGGAAAATAATTCTTTCCCAAATTTATCTTTAATCGTCAAATAAAAAGTTACTCTATCTTGTTCAAAAACATTCAGCATTGCCAAACGTGGTGTAGCTTCCATCGCGGTCAACCCATTTAATTGGCTACACCAAGCCTTTTGAAATGCTTGTTTATCTAACAATTCAGGAATTGGAACAGCATCAACCAAAAAGTTTTGATAAATACGAATGTTGGGATATTGATTTAAAAAATCAATTTGTAAACCTTGTGGTTGTCTAGATGAAACTTCCCTTTTTGTCTCATCTACCCAAGTCGTTTTTAAATATTCTCTCGCTTCTTTTTCATATTTATATGTTTGATATTTTGGATAAATCACTTGCCAAAATATTGCCAATACCACAAATACAATAAGGATGTTTTTCACTAAAAGTTAGCCCTAGATAACAATGGATTTTTAAATTTCTAATCTTAAAATCTACAAATTGGGAATTAAATTAAACTTAGGCAATACTCTGTTTTAACACTTGAAATTCAGGGCATTGAGAAAGTACTTGCTTGTGTTCCATTAAAACGTTGCCTAAACGATTTTTAACAATATAGGTCATCACGACATTATCGTGCTCTATCACACTTACAACAGCTTTAGCCTTATCTTTATATTTATTATCTTGCTGAGGTAGTTGAGAAAAATAACCACAGGCTAGCTTCTGACTATTTTCTAGTAATTTAGGTCTAATGAAAGCTTCCATCCCTTGAGGAAGATCCTGAGTAAAATTCATATAAAAGAAAATATTAGGATACTGATTCAAAATATCACTTTTGATCGGTAAATCTTTAGAAGCACTTTGCATCTCTGGAGTAATGGCAAGATTTTTTAAACTATTTCTTTCTTGTTCCTCAAATTCATATTGCCAATATTTTTCAGTACCAAAATATAATGCGGCAATAATTGCTACCCCACCTACAACAAACTTAAAATTCATTTTGTATTTCTCTCTTAATATTTAATTTTATAATTCATGAGTTCACACTCATTTAATGATCGAGTATTATTTATAAATAATCATTAAATTCAACAAAATAAGATAAAAATAGATCAAAAAAACTTACTTTTCCGATGACTAGATAATCAACATCAACTCTATGATGAATTCTTAAAAAATAGGATAAGTGAATTTTAACAATCACTCATTCGTCTTCAATAAAATCAGACAATCGCTGTTTCTGAAAACCTTGTGCATCAAAATTTTCAGGGCTTAACCACTGTTGATAGTTTTTTTCTAATGCAGGCCATTCCTCGTCAATGATAGAAAACCACGCCGTATTACGGTTATGGCCTTTGGTAATTCGATCTTGGCGGAATAACCCTTCATATTGAAAACCAAAACGTAAGGCTGCGGCTTTAGACGGTGCATTACAATCATCACATTTCCATTCCACCCGTCGAAAATCACGAACAAAGCATTGTTGTAACAGTAAGAAAATCACCTCAGTTGAAGCTTTGGATTTTTTCATTTTATGGGAAAAATAGACATTGCCAATTTCAATGGCACCCTGCTCTAGCCTTGGATTTAATAATGCAATCCAGCCTTGAATCTCACCTTCTACCTCAATCAAAAAATGAGTTGAGCCTTTAAAACCAAATAGATTTTGTAATTTGTCTTTTAAGATGTCTCGATTCTGCGGTGCGGAATAAGGTAAATAAGTCCAACAAGCTGCATTCGGTTCGGTTGATACTGCTTCCCAAATTTGGTTTGCAGCTGAATCTGAAATCTCATCGGCAATATGAATCAGTTTGACGTATTGTCCCACAAGATTCTGATTGATGGCTTTGCTGGGTAAATCACTTTCGACCAAGAAACCCACACTTTGTCCGAATTGGTTCTGTTGTGTTCTTAAATATTTTTTCATCGCAATTTATAATTTAATAAAAATAATGATTTCGTTGTTAATTTAAGCATAAGTTTTTTATATACCCTAGCTAATCGTATATAAATAAAGAAAATACCCTGAGAAGTTTAAGGTTTTTGTAAGCTACTAATTTATTAAATTGGGGATTTCGATTAGAATAGGCTTGCTCTCGGTAGCATGTGCCCTTTTTGCACACAAAATTATATCTTTCATGCTTTTGAAAATTCGCGTGGCTCATAACGGTAATGAATCAAATTCTCCCTTCAACAACTTTGGAGCTAACACCTTCCATTCGTGTCCTTGACGAGTGGCAAGAAGTCATACCCGAAGATTTGTATATACCACCTGCTGCGTTTGAAATTTTACTTGAACAATTTGAAGGTCCTTTAGACTTTCTGATCTATCTGATTCAAAAAAACGGTTTTAATTTATTACAGCTCGATATCTCCCCGATTGCCACTCAATATTTGTCCTATATGGATAGCATGAAATCGCTAAATATTGAACTTACGGCTGATTATATGGTTATGGCCGCCCTGCTCGCAGATTTGAAATCGCGTTTACTGCTCCCGAAACCTGCGGCTGTTGATCAATTTGAACAAGATCCAAAACAAGAACTGATTGATCGTTTAGAAACCTATTTACGTATTAAGCAAGCGGCTGAAAGATTAGGACAAATGCCAATCTTTGAGCGCGATACTTTTAGCACCAACGTGAGTATTGGACACATTGCGCCTATTTATGAAGGTTATGATGTCGATACCTTGCGTGATGCGTTATTCTGTGTATTCAATCGCCCTGAGCCGATTACCCATGTCGTGGCTCAAGAACCGGTACTTTTAGAAGAGCGGATTGCATTTATTGAAAGCCAACTCGCATCTGGCGAGGCCCTAAGTTTTATTGAATTATTAAATCCCCAACAAGGTCGTATGGGTATGGTGGTGACCTTTATGGCGGTACTAGAATTGACGCGTCAGCAAAAAATTCAGATTATTCATAGTGGTATTGAAGCTCCTTTAACCATTCAAGGAGTTGCAGCATGAGTTTAGAGCAACTTGACCCAAATGAAGGTATGTCACTCGAAGACATTCATCATGATGTTTTATTGCAAATTGAAGCAATTTTATTTGCCAGTGACTCACCAGTTTCACTTGCGCGACTAAAAGAAGCTTTTCAAAACCAATATAATAAGCAGCAATTACGCTTTTTTTTACAGCAATTGGCGATGTTACAACATGGTCGATCAATTGAACTGATTGAAACTGCACAAGGTTTTCGTTTTCAGGTACGTGCAAAGTATAGAAATATTATTGCCCAAGTTTGGCCAGAGCGCCCGACTAAACTGTCACCTTCATTACTCGAAACGGTAGCAGTGATTGCATATCATCAACCCGTAACTCGTGCTGATATCGAACAAATTCGTGGTGTATCCAACAATAGCCAAATCTTAAGAAATCTTTTTGACTGGAACTGGATTAAAGAAGCTGGTTTCAGAGATTTGCCTGGAAGACCTGCGTTGTTAGTCACAACGCCCCAATTTTTAAATGCATTTGGCTTAGCATCGCTAGGTCAATTGCCTCCCCTGCAGAACGCCAAGGAAGCATTCATGACACTCGACGCGCATGCGCCGAAGTCCTGAGAAAGGTGAACTGTTGATCATTATGTCTAAGGTTGTGCTGTCATGAGTGAAAAATTACAAAAGGTTTTAGCGAGAGTCGGGTTAGGCTCGCGTCGCTATATGGAAGAAGTCATTGCTGCTGGTCGTGTCAGCATCAATGGTCGTATTGCCCAAGTGGGTGAGCGTATCGAACCCACTGATGAACTCCGTATCGATGGTCGTAAAGTACAGTTCCAAATTGAAGATGAAATTCGTCGTCGCGTCTTAATTTACTATAAGCCAGAAGGTGAAATTTGCTCACGCAATGATCCTGAAAAACGTCCAACGGTATTTGATCATTTACCTCAAATTGCCAATGATCGTTGGGTGATGGTCGGTCGTCTAGATATTAACAGTACTGGTTTATTGTTATTCACAAATGATGGTGAACTTGCAAACCGCTTGATGCATCCATCAAATGAAGTTGAACGTGAATATGCCGTACGTGTCATGGGTGAAGTGACACCACAAATTCGCAATACCATGCTCAAAGGTGTTGAGCTTGAAGATGGTCCGGCTAAGTTCGAATCATTCTCTGAAATTGGTGGTGATGGTATCAACCGTTGGTACCAAGTTGTGGTTAAAGAAGGCCGTAATCGCGAAGTACGTCGTATCTTTGAATCTCAAAGCTTGAAAGTAAGCCGCTTATTGCGTACTCGTTATGGCACGGTTATTTTACCGCGTGAGTTACGTACAGGCCGTTGGATGGAACTGGATAAAACTGATATCGATAATTTAGCAAAATCAGTTGAATTAAAACCACGTCAAGGTACTGGCTTGTTTGGTATGGCAAAACGCCGTACTGAAAAAATGGCAGAAAAGCCATTAGCTTCACGTCGTGGTGGTTATTTACGTCAGCAACGTCGTGATGATGAGCAAGATCAATCACAACAGCGTCCAAGCGGTAATGGCAACAATAACAATGGCCGTAAAACCATTGGTTTCAATAAAGGCTTTAAGAAATTCTAATTCTTGGCTTTAATAAAAAACGCTCTAAATAGAGCGTTTTTTATTAATTAAATATTAATGATGATGGCTTATACCCTGCGGAATGGCATTCAGCAGTTTCTTGGTATATTCATGTTGTGGGTGTAAATACAATTCATCCGAATTGGCAATTTCAACCAACTTACCATGATTCATCACCATCACTTGGTCTGAAATATATTTCACTACGGATAAGTCATGCGAAATAAAGATATAACTCAAACCAAATTCATCCTGTAGATCCTGCAATAAATTCAATACCTGTGCCTGCACAGAGACATCCAATGCAGAAACAGATTCATCACAAATCAGAATCTCTGGCTTTAAAGTTAAACAGCGCGCAATCGCAATCCGTTGCCGCTGACCACCTGAAAACTCATGTGGATAACGATCATAAGCTTGTATTGGTAAACTCACCCTTTCCAATAGCTCAAGTGCAATTTTCTTGCGTTCAGCATCATTCTGTCCAATACCATGAATTCGCATCGGCTCTAACAAAATCTGCCCGATAGTAAAGCGAGGATTGAGTGAAGCGTATGGATTCTGAAAGATGATTTGAATCTTGCGTTGGTACTGGCAAAACTCTTTCTCACTCATTGCCAAAATATCTTTTCCGCCAATCAAGGCTTGTCCACCTGTTGCTTCATGCAAACGCATCAGCAATAAACCAATGGTGGTTTTCCCAGAACCCGACTCGCCAACCAAACCTAAAGTCTTGCCTTTTGCCAATTGGAAAGATACGCCTTTCACGGCCTGAAATTCATCTCGCCCCCATAAACCTTTACGGCTATAAAACGATTTTTTCAGGTCTTTGACCTCTAAAACAATTTGTTCTTCGCCTGTAAGTCCTCGCGACCGCTGTTTCAGATTCAATTCGGACAAATTGGTTGCTTCGACCAATTGTCCATTTTCGTCCTGTTTCATAAAATCGCTGGTGACGGGTAAACGATATGGTCGGGTTGAAAGTTGTGGTCGACAGTGCAATAAAGCACGGGTATACACATCTTTCGGCTGTTCCAAAACTTGCCCAACGGCGCCACATTCACGGATTTCACCATGCCGCATCACGATCACTTCATCAGCTATTTCACCAACCAGTGCTAAATCATGGGTGATGAACAGCATCGACATTTCATGGCGTTGTCGTAATGATTCCAACAAATCAATGATCTGCTTTTGAATGGTGACATCTAATGCCGTTGTTGGTTCATCTGCAATCAATAGCTTTGGCTCACAAGCAATTGCCATGGCAATCATGACCCTTTGCTGCTGACCACCAGAAAGCTGACTTGGATAAGCATCTATTTTTGTTTCAGGTGCGGGAATGCCAACTTCTTTAAGCAGTTCTAATACGCGTGCTCTTGCCTGCTTGCGTCCCATGCCTAAATGAATACACAACACTTCAGCAATCTGGTCTCCCACAGTAAATACAGGATTCAATGATGACATCGGCTCTTGGAAAATCATGGCAATTTCCTTACCGCAAATTTTGCGAATCTCTTTTGCAGATAAATTCAGTAAATCCTTACCCTCAAAAGTAATACGACTTTGCGCTGCAATTTGACTTTGCCCTTTCGGCAATAAGCCCATCACCGCCAAGGATGTGACTGATTTACCACTGCCTGATTCTCCCACCAAAGCCACGGTTTTATTTTTAGGAATTGAAAATGAAATCCCTTTAACCGTTTCGATCCATTGTTTATTTTCGCCTTTAAAGCTGACCCGAAGATCTTCTACTTGTAATAGCGGTGTTTCATTTTGATGTTGCATATTTTCTCTCCGCTATTTCAACTTAGGATCTAAGGCATCACGCAATGCATCGGTAAACATGGAGAATGCTGTGACCAAAATAGCCATGGCGATTGATGCCGCTGCCAATTGCCACCATTTGCCCAAAATCAATTCACTTTGCGCCTCATTTAGCATACTGCCCCATGACACAACCCCAACAGGAACACCAAAACCAAGGAAGCTTAGAATGACTTCCGATTTGATAAATGACACCACCAAAATTGAAATTTGAACTAGCGCGATATGACTGACATTCGGGAAAATGTGTACAAACATTCGACGTAAATGACTGACACCAATTGCCTTCGCTGCAAGTACATATTCACGCGATTTATGCTTCATGTATTCGGCACGAATCAAACGGAATACCCCAGTCCAACCGGTTAAACCTAAAATCAAGACAATCGATAGAATCCCTTTTTGTTGTAGTACTGCCGCAATGGCCAATACCAATAACAGATAAGGAATCGAGGTGAAAATGTTATAAAACCAGTTTAAAACATCATCGACCCAACCACCGAAATATCCCGCAATTGCACCGAGAAAAGTACCAATCACGACAGCCAACAAAGCGGATAACAAACCCACCAAAATTGAGGTTTCAGCACCTTTAATGGTTTTTAACAAGATATCTTGTCCCCACTTATCCGCCCCAAAAGGCAAAGTGGTTTTTAACTCTTGTTTTTGTTCAAGTAAATGCCCACCGAGCTGTTGATCAATTTGCTGTATATCCTCTGCTAAAGGATCAACCACGCCATAATTATCAATAACTGAATCACCTTGCTGTTCAGCCTGAATTTCGGTATTAAGCTGTTGAATTACATCTTTCAATGGATCAACTGGATTATCAGGTAATGCTTGAGTCGTTTGGGTATTGGCTTTGATTTGATCTGATTCAGTATCAGCGCCTAAAAATGTCGGTGGCGCATAACTGACTGCCACTTCTTTATTCCAATTTGAGGCGATTACCCCTGACATCGATAAAGCGAGCAGGATGAAATAGAATAGCACCACCAAGAAAGAAACTACGGCAATCCGATCTGATTTCAATCGATTCAATGCCAACTGCCATAACCCTGTTGAAGCAGATGATTCATTTGAGGAGGTTTTGCCTTTAAAAATTGTACTTAGCATCATCGTTCCCCTACTTCAACTGTACACGAGGATCGAGGAGCTTATATATCAGATCGGCGATCAAGTTAAAAATCATGGTCACAGCTGCAATGTACACGGTGATGGCCTTAATCACAGGGAAATCACTACGTTCAACCGCAATAATAATTTCACGACCAATACCAGGAATACCAAAGAATCGCTCAATCAAGAATGCACCAATCAATAACGCAGGTAAGCTGGCCATGACTTCGGTAACGATTGGAATCGAGGCATTCCTCAATACATGTACACCAAGTACGCGAGACTCACCCACACCTTTGGCACGAGCAGTTCTGACATAATCTTGGTTAATTTCATCCAGCACAAAACTACGATACAAACGTAAAGTTGGGGCAATGCTCACCACCAACATAATCAAGATCGGCAATAAGGCATAGTGAAATAAGTTTTCGCTAAAATTATCACTCCAGCCCTGTACTGGAAACCAACTGAGTTGATATGCCAAGACATACTGGAACACGATGATATAAACCAAAATACTAATCGACATGCCAATAGTACAGAGCATCATCACCATACGATCTGTGAGCGATCCACGAACTGAAGCAACCGCTAAAGCCAGAATAATTGAGATTACCGTTTGTAAAATCGTGAGCGGAATCAATAAAGTCAGTGATGGTCCTAAGCGAGTCAGAATAATTTGCGATACAGATTCTCCCGTACTCCAGCTTGCACCATAGTCAAAAGTCAGAATCTGTTTGATAAAAATCCACAACTGCACATAGTAGGGTTGATCTACCCCCAACTGTTTACGGATGTTATCAATTTGCTCTGGGTTGGACATTTTCCCTGCCAGAATATATGCAGGATCACCACCTACCCAGTTAAATAAAAAGAAGATCAGCAAAATGACACCCAACATGGTCGGGATCATTTGCCATAGTCTGCGTACGACATAAGCGAGCATAATGGCAAATCCTTATTTGACCCGTTGACCTGTAATTTCATTAAAGAAGGCTTTATTATCAGGCTCTCGACCTAAGAAGTCTTTCACCAACTGAGCTGCATCTTTTTGGCTACCCTGCGAAAGAATAGCTTGACGATAACGCTGTCCAACTTCAGGATTATTTAAGTTATTGCCAAAAGCAGACAACATATCGAGTGCCAAGACTTCAGACCACATATAGCCATAATAGCCCGCTTGGTATCCCATCAAATGCCCAAACTGACCAGGGAATTCGGTACTCGGCACATAACCCAATGCGGTTGCTGATTCCATTTTTTTCCACACATCCATAGGCTGTACTTTGAGCGCATCAGCCCCATGTAATGCCATGTCGTATTGTGCATATAAGGTCTGACGTGCATAACGCATACCACGCCCATAGTTGTGTACCGATTTCAGACGTGCAATCAGTGCATCATCAACTCGAGGACAAGCAGGGTCACAATAATCAGCAACTTTAGATAATGTTTCTTTACGGCGTGCCCATTCTTCATACATTTGAGATGGTGCTTCAACAAAGTCACGTTCTACCGATGTACCTGACTGACCTGCATAACGGGTTTTCGATAAGATGCCATGTAACGCATGACCGAACTCATGGACAAAAGTTTCTAACTCATCACTATTTAAACCTTTGCGGTTAAAGTTAGTCACCAAGACTGAAATAGGCTTACGCTTGCTTAATGTACTTCCACCATAGACACCCCATACCGCTGCATGCCCATATTTACCTTCACGTGGAAATTTATCCATGTACAGACCACCCAGCACTTCACCAGTTTTCTTGTCCGTTACATCATAATATTCAACTTCATCTTGCCATGTATCAACTTTGGCAGGCTTGAACTCAATGCCATATAAGTCTGAAGAAATTGCAAATAACCACTTTTGTGCAGCAAGCGTCGGGAAATAATCGCGTAGTTTTTCTTGGTCAATCTGATATTTATCTTTACGCAGTTTTTCGCTCCAATACCCCACATTCCAGCGATTAATTTCAGCCTTATCCAAAGAGGTATTTAAGGTTTTTGCTTTAAATGCACGTAACTCATCTACCTCTTTTTGCTCTAAAGGTGCAACGACTTTGTGTACATCTGCTAAGAAGTTATTAACTGTTTTTGGCGTTTTTGCCATACGTTTCTTTAATGCCCAGTCTGCATAACTTGGCTGACCAAATAGCTGTGCCAGTTCATAACGTAAATCGATAATTTGTTTAAGCAAGACTAAATTCTTTTCAGTACCCCGTCGTGTAAATGCGGTCTGATAACGTTTTCGAGCAGCATCACTATCTGCCAGCTCCATAAAGGGTTGATATTCTGGATACTCAAACCCTAATAAATAATTGCCTTTGTCATTTTTCTTTAAAGCTGAAATATAACTGTCAGGTAAGCCCTTAAGTTCAGCAGGTGTAAACTCTAACTTTTCAGGATTATCACGAATATTGCGAGAGAACTCTTGCGAGAGTTTGGTTAACTCATCAAAAATAGTTTTGACACGTGTTCTTTTTTCGGGTGGAAGTTGTACCCCTGTATCTTCAAAAGCATCAAGAATATCTTGGCGGTACTTCGTATCGATTGCATCATTGGCTTTGGTATTTTTAAAACGTTGATACAACTTTGGGTTCTGATAAATTTCGGTTTGTAATTGATTCAATTTTACTTCACAGTCTTCAGCTGCTTTACGTAAAGTGGCATCAGGATCAACATTGCTATACAGGCTGATCGGTCCTGCAAAGTCTTCAACAGTTGCCATCAATTGATCCCACTCTGCCAATACTGGTGCGGCATCGGACTGCGGCTTAATATTTTGCTTCTCAAGTTGAGCAATACGTTGTTTTAAGCTTTGTATATTGGCATCACACCACTGAGCACTGGCGCTAGTTTTTAAAATAGGTAAGCTTGTACGTGTACCTTGTTCAGCCCAAACACCTTGACTGATCCCTGTTACAGCCATCGATAACAAACCAAAGGCTGATAATTTCAACATTTTTTTCGCCATGCTTTTTCTCCAATTTAATTTGTTGGTTATTTCTTATCTTGAATATCGATATACATCCACTCTGCAGGCAACACAGGATGCTTTTTATAGCCAATGACGCGAGGTTGTACGACAACCGTACGGTAACGAGTCGACATGAATTGTACTGGTGAATAAAACTCTAAAAGACGTGACATTTTGCGATACAGCAAATCGCGCTCAGGCCCATCATCAAGTTTCTGGGATTGCTCATATAAACGGTCATATTCGGGTAATTTAAAACAGGTATGGTTGGTTGCATGAATATTGTTGCCATAGAACAACTGCACAAAATTATCTGCATCTGGATAATCCGCAATCCAAGCGGAGGCCTTAAACATAGTCTTACATTGTTTTTCTGCCTTTAAACCTTCAGCAAACGGAACTGGTTTCGACACCATATTAATCTTGATGTTGGTGAGCTCTTTTTTCAACAATTCTGCCATTTGCATACTGCGGGCACTGCTGGTTGAAGGCATGAACTCAATCACCAGAGGCTTGCCATCAGGTAACGTCCTCCAACCATCTTTCCCCACTTTATAATTGTAGCGATCCAGTAAAAGATTCGCGGCTTTAACTGAGTAAGGAATACTGCTTTTATAATTTGGATCGTGTCCAGCTACACCATATGGGATTGGAGACTCCAACTTTTGAGCATTGCCTTTGGCTAAAATCGTAATAAATTTTTCTTTGGAAATTGCCATAGACATGGCACGGCGTAGTGCAATTTTTTCTTTACTCAGACCACCGACTACGGGATTTTGGATATTCCAATACATATAATCAATCGATGGATCTAAGATACGAGACAGTTGGATGCCCTTCTTAGCGAGTTCAGGTTTTAATGAACCATCAGATTGTAAAGCCTGTGCAGGTAACTCACCATCCAAGGTAAATAAATCTAATCCATCTTTTTGAAAGGATAACCAGCCCGATTGCGATTCCTCAATCACCTGAATATCGACAACACCAACCTGCGGCATTTTTTTGCCTTGCATCTGTTGCACGATTTTTTGATCTTCAGGATTACTGGCCTTAAAGTCCCATGTAAAACCACGATAATCTGGATTTGCTTTCAGAATAATCCGTGAACCTGGTGTCCAATGAGCAAGTACGTAAGGACCTGTTCCAACTGGACGTCCCATCACATAACCGGCTTTATCTCGATAATGCTCAATCACTTCTCTTGCGACAGCACCAGTGGGTTGATGCGCCAACAGCATTGGAAAATTATGATTCGGCTCTCTTAAACGAAGGACCAAAGTATAGCGATCTGGTGTTTGTATACCTGCAATTGGCTGATCGTAATTAAATTTCCCAGTTTTACCCGCCTGTTGAATCAAAGGTTCAATCCCTACCAGCTTATCTTCAAATAACCAGCTATTTGGTGAATGTAGGTTGGGATCAATTAGACGTTTAAATGAATAAGCATAGTCTGCCGCAGTGAGCTCACGCGGCTTACCTTTAAACACTGGGTCAGGAGTAAAATAAATGCCTTTCTTGATTCGAATGGTATAGGTTAAGCCATCTGCACTTACTTCAGGCAGAGCAACTGCTGTTTTTGGCACCAACTTGGCAGGCGAAGCTAAATAATCGTAGGTATAGAGCGTTTCAAAAATAGAATATAAGACATGAGCCGAATACAGGTCTTGTGTGGCAACTGGATCAAAACCCGTTTCCGCCACAGGAAAAGCATAGCGCAGAACTTTCTTCGGATCTGCTGGACTTTTCGCCTCTGCTACAGATACTCCAAAACTTGTAGCTGCTCCCAGTAACAATGCCAAACCGTAAGGTGATATAGAAAATTTAAACTTTTGTTTCATCATACATGTATCACTTATTTTTCACTTGGTGAAACAATATCTAAGTATTGCCAATTGGTATTCATAATTGGATGTGCTTTAAAGCCCTGAACCTCAGGTTGAATCAGCCAGTTACGAATTCGTGTGTCTTGTAAAATCCATGCATTGTCTGCTTCGATTTGGCGACTCATTTTTTCATAGAAAGGCATACGTTTTTCAGGCGGTTGCTGCATCGCTTGTTTGTATAAACTGTCATAAGCTGCTGACTTATAGCAAGATTGATTACCACGTCCAACATTCGGACCATAGAGTAATTGAGTGAAGTTTTCACCCTCTGGATAATCCGCGTGCCATGCTCCACTCCACATCATGTATTGACACTGAGTTGCGGCTTTTAAGTTATCGGCAAAATTACTGACTTTGAAGTCTGCTCGAATACCGATTGCATCTAAACTTTTTTTCCAAAGCTCGGAGGAGATTAGCTTCGCTGATCCTGTTTCTGTATTTATTTTTAAAGTTAAGGGCTTACCATTGGGCAAATTACGGTAACCATCTGGTCCTTTTTTATAGCCAAAATGATCCAACAATTTATTAGCTAACAAGGGGTTGTAACCAATACTGCTACGATAATTCGGGTTATGACCGCTGATACCTGCTGGTACGAGCATTTCAGCCTTAACTGCCTGTCCTTTTCTTGCAATACGAATATATTCATTGACATTAAAAGACATCGCGATTGCTCGTCTTAATGCAATTTTATCGAGACTATTACCACCAACAACAGGGTCACGCATATTGAACATCGAATAGGTGATCTCGGCCTCTTTATTGGCGTAGAGTCGTATGCCCTGCTTTTGTATAGCAGCTTTTAACTGGTTATTTTGATCCAGCACTTTGGGAACTGCATTTTCGGTAACTTTATCAAAGTCGAGCTGTTTAGACTGAAATGCCAGCCAACGTGATTGTTCTTCTTCGATAATGCTGATATTGACCTTGCCAATTTGTGGCATTTGTTTGCCACTCATTTCTTTAACCAGCTGATTGTCCCAAGCTGTACCTGTCGATTTAAAGTTCCAGACAAAACCTCGATAATCAGGATTGGCAACCAGTTCAATCTTACTCCGTGGTACATATTTACTGAGCATATATGGCCCCGTACCAACAGGATGCATTGCTAAACGATCTTTATAATATTCAACGACTTCTCGAGCTGTTGCACCAAAGGTACTGTACGCCAATATATAAGGAAAATTATAATCAGGTTGTGTCAGCGTAAATTGAATTGTATATTTATCCAGTGCCTTGATCCCAGCAATTTGAGCATCATAGTTAAATGTGCCCGTCTTTTTGGCCTGATCAACCAGTGCATTTGCACCCACAATTTTATTATCAATAAAAGAAAATGATGAAGCGTGATTTTTAGGATCTAATATTCGTTTAATGGAATAGACATAATCTTCAGCAACCAGCTCTCTACGCTTGCCTTTAAAAGCAGGATCATCGGTAAAATAAATACCAGGCTTTATTTTAAATATATATACCTGACCATTTTTTTCAATCACAGGTAGGCTTTCTGCTGTCGATGGAACCAATTTTACTGGGTTAGCAAGATAATCGTATTGAAGCAATCTTTCAAAAATCACATCGGCCACATTCCCGCTGTAAAAATTAAAAGTTTTAACCATATCAAAACCATCATCTGGGGCTTCAAAAGCAACACGGAGTACTTTATCTGCCTGAGCAGGTGTTTTTGCATAGCCCATCGGCATAAATGCAATAACGGTTGATAATACAGTGACCGTAAAAAAAGTTGACTTCAAATCAGTGCTCACATCATCGTTTTTTAATAAATACTAGACTTTCGCATAGCATTCAACACTACAACCGTTTCCCTTTCTGCGTTTCTTATTCCAATTTTTTATTAAAAAATCATTTATTTAATGATGTTTTACCAGTTGGAAAAATTAAGTCAAAAGAAAAACCCCTTAAAGATCGAAAATTACCTAGCTATTTTCATGCCACTTTTCAAATAAAAAAATTAAGATTATTTTTTAATCAAAAAATATTTCAAGCAGACTTAATTTCACGCATCTTAAATAAAAGTAACTTTATGCCAAATCATATTTTTATATATTATTTTCCATTTCAATGAAATAAAAATAACAAACCTAATGTTTTATAGCAATAAAATTCATTACGCACCACAAAAAAGCAAAAATAAAACTTTATGATTCATTTTAATGCATTACAAAACCATGCTTTATTTGGAACTTTATGTTAACCAATCCACATTTAAAATTATTTCAATATTTTTAATATTTAGTAAAAATATGAAAAGCTTATATATAAAAACTAAAACACTTTTACACATTTTATTCTACATTAAGCGAAATCTAAAAATAGGGTTTGGCACAGCTCTTGCTAAAACGGATTTATTGAATTTTTAGAGTGGCAATCCATTTAGGGGTTAAATAATCAATGAAAAAAGCCAACTTCGCTCAACCAACTGCTCTGCCAAAAGCGAGCAAAACCATACTCAAACTCAGTACACTTAGTTTAAGTATGTTGTGTTTAACCATGGCTCATGCTGCCGAGGCTGAGTCACCTTCAGAGGAAAAAGCAGCCAAAGTCGTAAAAGTTGCTGTTACAGGTTCATCCATCAAAGGCGTTGCGGCACAGAGTGCTTCACCGATTACCATTGTCAAAGTGGATGAAATTCTAAAACAAGGGGTCACAACAACCGAAGAAGCACTAACTAAAATTACTGCCAACCAAGCTGGATTCACCACTTCTCAGAATGTTGGTCGTGGTAACACTTCTGGGGCAACAGCAAATTTACGTGGTGTTGGTGAAAATAAGACATTAATTTTACTCAATGGACGTCGTTTAGCAGCCAATGCATTTGATAGTGGTGTGACCAATTTAAATATTATTCCACTTGCCATGCTGGAACGTATTGAGATTGTCCGTGATGGAGCATCAGCAATTTACGGTACTGATGCCATCGGTGGTGTTATCAATTTTATTACTAAAAAGCAATTCACAGGACTAAATATTAGTGGTGGATTAACCCAGCCTGAGCAAAAAGGGGGAGATACTCAAGATGTGAGTATTTTCGGTGGTTATGGCGATCTAGAAGACAATGGTTTTAATGTTTTCGGTGTCATCGATTACCGTCGTTCCAACGATATTATGGCCAAAGACCGCAAACTGAGTGCCAAAGGAAGTTTAATTCCTGAGATTGGCTTAGATGCACGTAGTACGGGTTCATTCCCTGCTAACTTCTATGATCCGACTAGTAAAATTGGTGGCAATCCTTATGCTGCATCCAATTGTGGAAGCTATGAAGGTACTTCTTCTGAAGATGGCGTATGCTTATTAAACACACAACGTTTAATTGGTATTGTTCCTGAAACTGAAGATATTTCAGCGATGGGACGTCTCACTTATAAATTGAGCGATAGCTTCAATGCGATTGGTGAATATGTCTACGCAAAAAATAAAGTAACGTCTGCAATTGCTCCCGATGTCTATAATGGCAACAACAAAGTAACCATCAGCAACACCAGTAAATATTATCCAGGTAAAGGCATTGTCCCAAATGTCACAGGTATTAGCGGAGACCCGTTACAACTCTCTTTGCGCTCTCAAGCAGGTAATCGAATCAGTGAATCGGAAAATGAATCACATCGTTTATTTGCTGGAATTGAAGGTGAAGCAGCAGGTTGGGACATTAATGCAGGTATTACTTATGCACAAAGTAAAGCATCAGATAGTGCATTAGGCGGTTACTTAGATAAAGCAGCTGTACAATCTGCTTTAGATGATGGCAAATTAAATCCATTTGGGCCTCAAGCAGCTGGAGATGACCCTGAGATTTGGAATAAACTCTCTCTTTCAGGCAAATACAATACTGCTAAATTAGAATCAACAACTGCAGATTTCACTGTAAGTCGTCCAATCTATACTCTCCCAGCTGGTGATGTTGGTTTTGCCTTTGGTGGTAGTTTCCGCCATGACAAATGGAATTCAGACGTAAATTCAGAACTTGCCGAACGACTCCCAAGCGTTGGTGCAGATCCAGATAATCCTAGCCAAGAAGGCAAACGTGATATTAGCTCAGCATTTACAGAGTTCCATATCCCACTGCATAAAACTTTAGAAGCACAAATTGCCGCTCGTTATGATAACTATAGTGATGTAGGTAGCACCGTTAATCCTAAAATTGCTTTACGTTGGGAACCGATTAAACAATTAATGCTCCGAACCTCTTACAGTACAGGCTTCCGCGCTCCAACACTTTATGAAATTAATAAAAGTAATAGTAGAACACTCGCACCTGTCAGCGATGATCCTGTGCTATGCCCGAATGGGGTACCAAATGCACAATTAGGTGGAGTAAAAGCTCGGGACTGTGGTCAACAATTTGATCGTATGCAAGGGGGGAATAAAAGCTTAGAACCAGAAAAATCAACTTCTATTACAGCTGGTTTCGTATTAGAACCAGTCAAGAATCTTGTATTTTCTCTAGATTACTACAATGTTGAAATCAGAAATCAAATTTCTGCACTTGATTCTGCTGCCATTTTTGCTGATCCAAACAAGTACCAAGACAAATTCGTACGTAAGACAGATGGTTCAATCGACTATGTCATCACAACCATGCAAAACATGGGAAATATTAAAACAGAAGGTATTGACCTTGGTTTGAATTATCTCACTCCTGTAACTTCTACTGGTCGATTTGGTTTTGGTATTGATGGAACCTATATCACCAAATACGATTACCAAACCGAAAAAGATGGTGAATGGTTTAGCAACCTAGGGGCGTATAAAGATAATAGCCCGATCAGTAATGGTGGGCCAACGATTCGCTGGAAGCATGTTGCAAACCTAAATTGGTACTACGAAAATTGGTCTCTTAACTTCCAACAACAATTCACAAGTGGGTACAAAGATCAAAACTCTGACAATCTCGCCGATGGCTATAAGAATCATCGCGTAAGTGACTATACCGTTTATAACGTTTCTGGGACTTACAAAGGTTTTAAAAACCTAGATTTAACACTTGGTATTAAAAACCTGTTTGATGAAGATCCAACGGTTTCCAATACAGTCACTAACTTCCAGTATGGTTATGACCCTCGCTTCAGCGATCCAACTGGTCGTACCTACTTCGCCCGTGGCACTTATAAATTCTAATGTGTTTCGCCACTGCAACATAAATTCCATTATGTCGCAGTGGTTTACCGTAATCCTATGATTCATCAAAAATTAAAGCGGCTAGTATCAATTTTTAATTGATCCCTTCCTCCAAACGACGATGAATTCATGATTACAATTTCAGGAGTAATTATGGGCATCCCCTTTTCTGAGAATGAAAATCAACCTGCCAAACGCCTTGTTGGTATTGGTCTGGTGTTATTTCTACATCTCATTATCGCCTATATTCTGATGACAAGTTTAGCGACCGACTTTAGCAAGCCTGTCGATAAGCCTGTAGAACTACAGATTATTCAGGACATCAAACCACCACCGCCTCCAAAACCAGAGGAACCAAAACCTAAAGAAAAGCCACCCGAGCCACCGAAAATGGTCGAAAAAGTGGCCAAGATGCCTGCCCTACCTAAACAGGTGGAGAAAGTCACACCTGTGCAAAAATCAGCCCCAGCTCAACCTACCAAAACGGCTGTTGCTACACCAACACCTACGCCTGCTGCAGCAAGTCCGAGTCCTGTTGCTGCTCCAACAGCGCCTGCCGCACCTGCGGCTCCAGCTAAACCCGCAGGAATTTCACGCGGCGTTTCTGAAGGCGAAGCGGGCTGCCAAAAACCTGAATATCCACGTGAAGCCTTGATGAATGAAGAAGAAGGTACGGTGCGTATTCGTGTACTGGTTGATGGTTCAGGCAAAGTCATTGACTCAAAAGTCAAAAAATCCAGCGGCAGTAAAAGCTTAGATAAGGCGGCTATTAAAGCGTATAGCCTGTGTACTTTTAAAGCAGCGATGAAAGACGGTGTACCACAACAAGAATGGTACGAAATCGAATATCCATTCACGATTTCCTAATTAAATGCATTGAACAAACAAATTTTTGGAGAATTTAAAGATGATAAACACAGCAAAACGTATTTCTCGAATCGCAGCAATTGGCCTCATCGCAGGTACGACCTTACTTCCAGTTGCAAGCGTGTGGGCGGATGAAACCACGCAAACCACAGCCGTAACGACAGTAGCGACTGATGCCGCAGCACAAGCAGCACCAACCCCGCCTCCATTACCTGCAACTGTTGAGAAAGTACATAACCCTTATGGTTTAGAAGCCCTATGGCGCGAAGGTGACTTAGTCGCAAAATCAACACTATTTATCTTGGTATTAATGTCAATTGGAACGTGGTACATCATTCTGTCGAAAGTGTTCCAACAAAGTAAAATTAAACGCCATGGCACAGAAGCTGAACGTCATTTTTGGGAAGCAGAGTCTTTAAATAGTGCTGCAGAAAGTTTAAATAGCAATAGTAGCTACCGTTATATTGCTGAAAAAGGCATTCGCTCAACCAAACATCACGATGGCACCTTATTAGAACGTATTGATTTCAACACATGGGTAACAATCTCAATTCAACGTGCAATCGAAAAAGTACAAAGTCACTTAAGCAATGGCCTAGCCTTCCTTGCCACTGTGGGTTCAACCGCACCATTTGTCGGCTTATTTGGAACAGTTTGGGGGATTTATCACGCGCTTACTGCAATCGGTATTTCAGGCCAAGCATCAATTGATAAAGTTGCTGGACCTGTCGGTGAAGCACTGATTATGACCGCAATTGGTCTTGCTGTGGCCGTTCCTGCCGTACTTGGTTATAACTGGTTAACCCGTCGTAATAAAGCGGTGATGGACAATGTTCGCTCATTTGGCTCAGACCTACATGCCGTACTCCTCAGCGGCGACCTAAACAGTAATCATCCAAACCGTGATTCTAAATAAGGAACACCATTATGGGCATGATGATTAATTCAGATCAAAGCGACGATGATGTCATCGGGACGATTAACACGACTCCATTAGTCGACATCATGCTGGTGCTGCTGATTATCTTTTTAATCACAGTTCCAGTGGTCACACACACTGTTCCGGTAAAACTACCTGAAGAAAAAAATACACCTTATGCCACCACACCACAAAATATCCAGCTTTCAGTGAATAAAACGGGGGATATTTTCTGGAATGAACAACACGTTGCAAATAAAGAAACGTTACTTGCCCGTTTACAAGCTGAAGCGCAAAAACGTCCACAACCTGAAGTTCATATTCGTGGTGATCAACAGACACATTATGAAGCGATTGATCAGGTAATCAGTACAACCCAACAGGCTGGAATTGGCAAAATCGCTTTTGTTACAACTCCCCCTGCTTCTACACCATAACAGGAGGATCACACATGGGTATGAATGTGGGTTCAAAAAATGATGAAGAAGATGTGATGCTCGACGTCAACATGACCCCCTTGATTGATGTCATGTTGGTGCTGCTGATCATGTTCATTATCACCATTCCAATTCCGAACAATGCCATTAACATTAATTTGCCGAATGGCACACCGCCACCGCCAACCGATCAGAAGCCACCAGAAACCATTAATTTACGGGTTGATGCACAAGGGCATATTTTCTGGAATGATCAAGCGGTTGCTGATCGTTCAGCCTTAAAAGCCCTGTTTGATTCGGTTGCTCAAAAAGCTGATCAGGATCAGATTAAGTTTAAGCCTGATGCAAAGGCTGAATACAAGAATATCGCGATGGTGATGGCACTCGCTCAACAGAGTAATGTCACCAAAATTGGTATCGTCAGTAATAACTAAATAATAAAAACAAAAAATTAATCAGATAACTATAATTTTACTCCTGCGCTAACAAGTTCGCTTGTTAGCTTTTTTTATTTTATTTCACGGATCATAATCGGAATAAGTTTACTGCTCACCTTATAACCTTGTGGTTTGTTATTACAAGCATCCCCTGTTACGGTTGTTCGAATGATATAAGGAGAATAAGGCATTACATTTAAATAGCCCGAATTATCTCGGCCAGTACGACAGTCTTCTGCCCCTAGTTTGTCGTCATAGCGTCCGTCATAGGAAGACTCCTCTACCTCGGTAATCAGTTTGCTTGTCCACTGAGTGAAATAAACCAAACTTTTACTCGATTCAACAGTACCCTGTCCTGAACCTGCGCTTTCAATTTCGATCAGTTGAATCGGTTTACCTTTATAAACGGTTGGATGCACTTTAAAGCTATTCGATTGCCCACCAAACTCTTTTAAGATTCGCGCCTGCTTTAATTTTGGACGGGTTAACACATAGCCAGCCCAAAAATTACGTCCTGCATTTTCAAAACTCACACCAGATAAATAGGCTTCTTCACCCGAGATCAGTTTTACTGTTTCAGTCGAATCGATCTGAATAGCTTGGGGTGGATTGGCATTTGAATCTTGTAAGTTGGTGATCCAACTAATAATGGCCTTATCGCTAGGTACAGCAGCGTGAGTAGTCGAGATTAGACTTGATAGACAAAGTGTTATAAAAATAAATTTCTTTTTATTCATTATGATTTCTCTTTAGAGATTAAATCTGAAAGCGATCTTGACGGAGTCTCTCCAAGCACTCATCCAATCATAGGGAAACCCTCTTACTTTTCAAAGATGAAAAGTAACAAAAATCTTTTGTTAGACTGACGGTACGTCCTTGCTACCGCAGTCTAACTTGGCGGCATCCTTGCCGCCCTCCACGATCACAGATATTTACTAGACAATAAATACCTAGAATGAGTTAAACTTTTCCAATTCAATCCATTGAGCATCAGGAAAATGCTTCGCCAAATAAGCTTTTAAATAATCGGCGGTATCTTTCGAAATAAGTGGATCTTTCGACTCATCCTTTAAGTTATACACCAAAGCATACAAACTCAAACCACGCTGCTTTAAAGCCTCTAAACTCAATAAAGTATGATTAATACTACCCAAACGCCCAGAAGTCACTAAAATCACAGGAAATTGATGCCGAGCGATATAATCAATCGTCAACAATTCTGTGGTTAAAGGTACCATTAAACCACCAGCACCTTCTAACAACACCACCTCAAAACGCTGAGCAAGTTCTTTAGTCGCAGCTTCAATTTTCGCGAAATCTAGATCACGCCCATCCAAACGTGTGGCTAAATGCGGTGACGCTGGATAGGTAAAAATCTCAGGCATGGTCAGCTTTTCATGATCTTCCTGAAACCAGCCACTCCCCATAATTTCACGATGCTTTTCGATATCTTCGGAGATATCTACATTCCCAGTTTGTACTAATTTTTGGGTAATGACACGCTGTCCCTGTTCGGTCCAAAGCTTGGCGAGATAACCAGTGGCATAAGTTTTACCAATTTCAGTATCTATACCGCTGACAAAATAAATTGTTGCACTCATGCTGTTCTCCACGCGATCACATAAATCGGATGATAAGTCAGGCGAAAACCCTGCATATCATAAAACTGTTGATAATCTAAATAAAACTGCTGTAAAGATTGCTTAGTCCAACGATGTGATTGAGCTGTTGCTGTCACGCCTGTGGCTTTTAAATGCTGCAATACAGATTTTGGATGATCAAAATAAACCTGCTTATGATCTTGCTGTATCAATAGAATTTCAAAGTCTTGCTGTTCAAGCTGTCGCTTTAAAGACTCTAAGCCAACATAATTTAAGCCTTGCCCAGTCAGCTGTTTAATTTCCGTTAGATTATCTGCTCCAAAAGTAGAAAAACAGAAATACGCATTCGGCTTTAACGCAGCATAAACCCTCTGCAATAAAGCAGGTAAGTCAATCATCCACTGTAATGCTGAACTGGAAATCACTGCATCTAAAGACTGCGGTAAAGTGAGCTGTTCAACATCCCCGATCAGCCAATTTAAATGTTTAAGATTAAGAAAATGCTGATCGACATCTGCATATAAATCATTTAAGTACAGTTGCTCAACCTGAAAATAGGACTCAAATAAATGGGTGAGATTGCCTGAACCACAGCCAATCTCTAGGACTGAATTTAAGCTTTGCGGACAATACACTTTAAGATATTCAAATAACTGCGCACTAATCTGTTTCTGTACCACAGCATGCTCGACATAGCTTTGCCCTGCTTTGGCAAAACGTTGGGCAACTAGTGCTTTATTGATGCTCACAAACACTCCACCAATTGTTCCAATTCATTTTTTTGCACCAAAGAGGTTAATGAAATACGCAAACGTGAACTATTCTGTGGCACTGTTGGTGGGCGTACCGGCATGGCATAAAAACCCTGTTGCTGCACATAGCAAGCCTTTTCAATTGCAGCTTGGCTTTCACCCACAATAATCGGAATGATATGACTGCTGGAAGGACTAGAGAAACCTTTTGCGATCACCGCCTGTTGTAAATACTGGCTCATCTCAGCCAAGTGCTGACGCTGTGGCTGCATGCTCAATACTTTATTAAACATGAAATCTGACCATGCCATCGAGATCGGCGGTAACGCAGTACTAAAAATCAGTGGGCGCATTTTATTGATCAGATAATCACGAATGATTGAATCACAAATGATATAGCCTCCTACCGAAGCAATTGCTTTACCAAAGGTTCCCACCAAGAAATCAATCTGATCCAATACGCCATATTGTTCAGCACAACCCAGACCTTGCTCACCCCTGACGCCGATCGCATGGGCTTCATCGACATACAACATGGTTTTGGCAAAGCGTTGCTTTAACTGCGCCAATGCAGCTAAATCCGTCTCGTCCCCATCCATACTAAAAATACTTTCGGTCACCACAATAATGCGTTCAACTTGCTCATCTTGATGATGCTTTTGCAATAACTGTTCCAGATGTTGCAAATCATTATGACGATAACGTACATATTGAGCAGTCGAAAGCCGAATGCCATCAATCATACTGGCATGTACCAGTTTATCGGCCAGAATCACGGTTTTGCTATCGCACAAGGCTGGCAAAATACCGATATTCATGTGGTAACCGCTATTAAAGAGTAAGGTAGCACGGCTAAACGCTTTGCTTAGGCTATTTTCAAATTGTTCATATTCTGCAAAATTACCCGTCAGCAAGCGTGAAGAAGATGAACTAAAGAGCGCTCGTTCGATTTTCAACGTATCAAGAAATTCTTCTCTTAAAGTTAAATCAGCGGCCAAACCTAAATAATCATTGGATGCGAGATTCAACATGGTTCGATCTTGAATGGTGATCCATCGTCCAGATTGCTCATTTGCAGTGAATTGGCGGAAATTGCCCTGTTGCTTAAGTTGCTCAAGCTGCTCGGCATAATGATCAAGCAAGGACATTGGCATTTACTCCTTGCATATTTTTTACCACTTCACTCATCTGTGCTAATAAATAATGGAGTTCATCATCGCTAATCACATACGGCGGCATCACGTAGACCAATTTTCCAAATGGTCGTACCCAAATCCCCCGTTCAACAAACTGTTGCTGTAAGGTTTTCATATCAACATTGGTGGTTAATTCAACCACGCCAATCGCCCCTAAAACCCGTACATCCGCAACGTGGTCAAGCTGGGCTAAATCATTTAACTGTTCAGTCAGAATCTGTTCAATTCGTTGAATATTGGCTTGCCAATCCTGTTCCACCAGCAATTGAGTACTTCTTAATGCAACCGCACAAGCCAGTGGATTCGCCATAAAGGTTGGGCCATGCATAAACACGCCTGCTTCACCACGACTAATGGTTTCAGCCACTTGCTTGGTGGTCAAGGTTGCAGACAGCGTCATATAACCACCCGTTAAACCTTTGCCAATACACATAATATCGGGTTCAACCTGTGCGTGTTCCCATGCAAACATTTTGCCTGTACGCCCAAAACCTGTCGCAATCTCATCAAAAATCAACAATAAATTGTATTGCTCACACAACGCTTTGGCTTGGCGCAAATATTCAGAATGATAAAAACGCATCCCTCCCGCACCTTGTACAATCGGTTCGATAATCAGGGCAGCAATACTGTGATGATGCTGTTCAATCTGTTTCTTGAGTTCCTGAATGTCTTGCGGATCCCACTCTCTATCAAAGCGGCTTTGTGGCGCGGGTACAAAAATTCGATTCGGTAAACTTGTACCAAAAATCTGATGCATCCCCGTGACTGGATCACACACCGACATCGCATTCCATGTATCGCCATGATAGCCAGAACGGGTGGTAATAAAATTGGTTTTCTCTGGTTTGTTTAATGCAGCCCAATATTGAACTGCCATTTTTAACGCTACTTCTACGGCAACCGAACCTGAGTCTGCGTAGAAAATCTTATCTAAATTCGGCGGCGTGATTTTTAATAATAATTTGCCTAATTCAATTGCAGGTTCATGGGTCAGACCGCCAAACATGATATGCGCCATATTCTGCAATTGATCTGTAACTGCTTGGTTTAGTTCAGGATGGTTATAGCCATGAATCGCACACCACCATGACGACATGCCATCAACCAAAGTTCGACCATCTTCTAATTCAATCGTTGCACCGTAGGCACGTTTGACTTTAAAGGTTGGTAGTGGATTTAACATCGAAGTATAGGGATGCCATATATGTTCTAAATCAAATGGGTCTGTCATCCTTTACCTCTGTAAATTCAATATTTAATGATGTGCTGTACAGTGTCATTCCGAGTACTCACCCAATTTTAGGATAAGCCTTCAGCTGAACCTACTTTTCTTTCGGGATGAGGAGCGCAGCTCCGCAAGGGTAACCATCTTGCGCAGCTTTAGCGCTGCTCATCCACAAAACCTGTTCACTTCTTGATCCCATCCAAATATATCTACTCATCCATCTTCATCACTTTTACGATAACCACGCAGGTTGTGGATGACCTTACCGAGTATCAATTTTTTGGAAAATTCATACAGAAGAACTTGTGAACATCTTAAACGTGTCAAAATCTAAAATATATTGCGAGAACTTTCAATTCAAGCAAGATTAAACCGTCTGTTGAATAAAATCTTCAATTATTTGCACAGTCTGCTCAACCATAAAACATGGAAAACCATGCGAAGCTCCATCAATCAAAACAACAGATAGATTCTTTGTAGCCAAATCTTTAGTTTTTCGCACAACTTGGTAAGGAACTAAAGCATCATGCTCTGCAAAGACGTGCAACTGCTTACCTTGACAACGTTCGTACAACTCAACCAAGTTTAATTGCTCCAGCAACTGCAATCCGTCCCGAAGCAATGCAATCGGTTGTGGACGAATCAATTTCTGCATGGCTACGAAATCTTTCTTTGCTGAACTTGCACCTTGGCACACCAACAAGCCAAAACGCTTTAAAGTACTAATTGCATCCTGTTCAAATGACTGTTTGAACTGCATAAAGGTTTCAACAGGCATTGCTGTGGTCCAATCAGCTTGTGCCACAAAACATGGATTTGACGCTAAAGTGATTAAAACTTTCTGCTCAGCATATTTTTGTTGAATTTGATCGACCAATAAGGTTGCCAGTTGTCCGCCAAGCGACCATCCGACAATCACATCAAATTTCACTGCACGTTCAACATGCTGTTTCAAGATGTCATCATTCAGCGCATTAAAGATATCCATCCGTTCAACGCTATGTCCCTTTTGTTCTAAAGCCTCATGTAAAGGTTTTAATAATTCGGCACCACCGCCCCATCCCGTGATGAGTAGAATCTTGTAAATCACGTGCTTGCTCAATTCCAAAAACTTCAACGCAGTATACTCTGATTAACACTCCTCATTATTTTCCAAATCTACCAAAAGCTGCGCTGGAATCACTTGCTCCCAATGTTGCTTGAACTGTCGATGAACTTGATCAATATCAAAGCAACTATTTCTCGCCACCTGCTGAGCAAGAGCAATATCTTTGGCACGCATATAAGCAAGTAAATAATTTTCTCCCTCTATCTCAAGTTGAAACCAAGATTCAACGGTTACCCCTTCTGCTTGAAGTGTTTGAATGGCTTCTACTTTGCGTTGTTTAATTTCTCGCTGCCAAGCCTCGACCTCAGCCTGCCTATTTGCTTTTAATTTAATCAGAACTGCACCAACATCCATTGATTTTCCTTTTCTTTTTCTAAATTGCTATTCAATTTAAATATATAAAGCAGAGCAAAACCCTGTAAAGAATTTTCTACCCCATCTAATCACTAAATTTGCTAAAGTAGCTGCTATTACACTTTGAGATCAACATGATGAATACGATAAAGTCCAAAGTTCTCGTTTTATGTAGTTCACTTTTTTTACTCAGTGCACCAATGCTCAGTAGCGCACAAACTACCTTATTTTCAAAGCAAGATACCGCTCAAAAAGAATGGGTTGGACAGTCTGCGCCAGACTTTAAACTGCAAGATCAAACTGGCAAATGGCATACCTTAAATCAATATAAAGGCAAATGGGTGGTACTTTATTTCTATCCTAAAGACAATACTGCAGGCTGTACCCAAGAAGCTAATCAATTTAAATCACTGTATCCACAATTTAGCAAATCAAATGCTGTGGTACTGGGTGTCAGTCTGGATGATGTTGCATCACATCAAAAATTCTCAGAAAAACTTGGCCTACCATTCCCGATTCTTGCTGATGATCAAGGAGAGCTAGCAACTAAATTTGGCATCGTACGAAACTTGGGTATTACTAAAATTGCCAAACGAGAGAGTTTTTTGATTAATCCTCAAGGCGCGGTGATGTATCACTACACCAGCGTAAATACTCAAACTCATGCCGATCAAGTGTTGAAGGATTTAAAAACCTTACAAAGCAAATAATCACATTCAAGATTCTGAGTCAGCTTATCGAGTAATAATATGCCTAGCTGTTTGAAGTCTAGGCATTTTTATACGTGTTTAAAAATCAATGCCATTGGAATCATCAATCGGATTCTGATCCAGTGTAAATACAGTCCGCTGATAAGGAATGCCTTCCAGATCATAGACTTGATAAACACAATCAAATAACAGTTGTAAGTCTTCGCTACGATCCATTGCTCGCGCGGTCAGAAAGATTGGGCTGACTGCCCCATTGTCCAGAATCGGAATGTAGTTCAAATGAGGAAAGCGAATGGTATCAGCACTGGCAGGAATCACACACAGGCCTTCACCTGCGGCCACCAATCCTAAGGCCAATTGAATTTCACGCACTTCATGCATATTTTTTGGTACTAAACTATGCTCGGCAAAAATATTCAGCAGTTGCGTCGAAAAATTCGGTTTCGGCGAAGTGGGATACATAAACATCTTCTCATCGATTAGATCTGCCAGATAGACCCCTTCTGTCCGCTGTGCAATGGGATGGCTGGTATGCGCCGCCACGACCAAACGCTCCTTCCGCAATAAAATCCGTCTGACGGCAGGATCACTAATCCGCAAGCGTCCAAAGCCCACATCAATACGCCCTTCTTTTAAGGCTTGCAGTTGTTCTGTGGTGCTCATTTCAACCAGTTGAATATTGAGATGTGGCTGCTGCTGCCTAAATAAATAAATGATCCGTGGCAATAGACCATAAAGCAGCGACCCAACAAAACCTATGGTGACACTGCGTTCAATCAGTCCAATACGCTTCGCCATACTTTTAATTTCTTCAGCATTAGACAAAAGTTTAATCGCGTGCTGATAAAAGAAATGCCCAGCAGGTGTGGTTTGTAGAGGTCGGCTCCCCCGTTCAAATAGTTGAATACCCAACTCACTTTCCAAATTTTGGATCTGCCGACTCAAAGGGGGTTGAGCAATAAATAGTTTTTCTGCGGCCTTGGTGAAGCTCTGTTCTTCAACAACAGCAACAAAATACCGTAAATGACGTAATTCCATGAGGTTTCCATACCTTTAAGATATATATAAATATAAATTCGGTCTTAGACAGAGTTTACTCATTCTTTTAAGGTATAGACAAGAGATAAACCGATGAAGTTATGAATCGCTTCCGCTAGATTCCAGCTGCCCACATTCATCCTTATCGGTTCAAGCCACAACACTCGCCACATTCAACTTATTAGGATATCGAGACGCTTTAAGCGCAACTCGATGACTTCCACATTTTTGGAAAGTCGGAGAACGGACATGCCACGTATTCCTGTAATCAATACCAGCCATCTTGACCGCATTGATGAATTACTGGTCGATAATATCGACACGGGTGAATTTAAACTTCATCGCTCAGTATTTACCGATCAAGCCTTATTTGACCTTGAAATGAAATACATTTTTGAAGGCAATTGGGTTTATCTTGCACATGAAAGCCAAATCCCCAATAACAACGATTTCTACACCACCCATATTGGTCGTCAACCTGTCATTATCGCCCGCAACCGTAACGGTGAACTGAATGCCATGATCAATGCCTGTTCGCATCGTGGTGCGCAACTTTGCCGTCATAAACGCGGTAACAAAGCCACTTACACTTGCCCTTTCCATGGTTGGACCTTTAACAACTCAGGCAAACTCCTCAAAGTTAAAGACCCAAGTGAAGCTGGTTATTCAGATTGCTTTAACCAAGACGGTTCACATGACCTGAAAAAAGTCGCTCGTTTTGAGAATTACAAAGGTTTCTTGTTTGGCAGTCTCAATCCAGATGTACCATCACTGGAAGAATTTTTGGGTGAAACCAGCAAAATCATCGACATGATTGTCGATCAATCCGAACATGGTTTAGAAGTTCTGCGCGGTACCTCCTCTTATACCTATGAAGGGAACTGGAAACTGACTGCTGAAAATGGTGCCGATGGTTATCACGTTTCAGCGGTGCACTGGAACTATGCCGCAACCACACAACACCGCAAAGAAACACAAGCTGCCGATAATATTCGTGCCATGAGCGCAGGTTCCTGGGGCAAGCAAGGCGGTGGTTCTTATGGCTTTGAAAATGGTCATATGTTGCTATGGACACAATGGGCCAATCCAGAAGATCGCCCAAACTTCCCGAAAGCAGATGAATATACCGAGAAATATGGTGCAGCCATGTCGAAATGGATGATCGAACGCTCGCGTAATCTGTGTCTCTATCCAAACGTGTATTTAATGGATCAGTTCGGCTCACAAATTCGTGTATTGCGTCCTATCTCAGTCGATCGAACTGAAGTGACGATTTACTGTATTGCACCAAAAGGTGAAGCCCCAGAGGCGCGTGCGCGTCGTATTCGTCAATACGAAGATTTCTTTAATGCCTCAGGCATGGCCACACCTGATGACCTAGAAGAATTCCGTGCCTGTCAGGCAGGTTATGCAGGCATCGCGCTGGAATGGAACGACATGTGCCGTGGTTCTAAACACTGGATTTATGGCCCCGATGATGCAGCCAATGAAATTGGACTTAAACCGATGTTAAGCGGAATTAAAACCGAAGATGAAGGCCTCTATCTGGCGCAACATCAATATTGGTTGCATACCATGAAACACGCCATCGTCGCTGAGAAGCAAATTGCTGCTCAAGGAGAAAACGCATGAGTATTCAAGATCAAAGCAGCTTGGAAAATATTGCTCAGTTTCTCTATCGTGAAGCTCGCTTTTTAGATGATGAACAATGGGATGACTGGCTCAATTGCTATGCGCCTGAAGCCAGCTTCTGGATGCCAGCGTGGGATGACAATGATCAACTCACCGAAGACCCACAAGCTGAAATCTCGCTGATTTATTACCCAGATCGCCAAGGACTGGAAGACCGTGTATTCCGTATCAAGACCGAACGCTCTTCTGCCACCATGCCTGATACCCGTACTTGCCACAATATTGCCAATGTTGAAATCGTAGCGCGCGACGGAGATAAACTCACGGTTCGCTTCAATTGGAATACCCTGAGCTTCCGCTATAAAACCACCTATAGCTACTTTGGCATGTCACGTTATGTGATTGATTGTTCGGGTGATGAACCGAAAATCCTGAGCAAATATGTCGTACTCAAAAATGACTATATCAATCAAGTTATTGATATCTACCACCTGTAAAAATAGGTCTCCCCAGTCAAATGGACTATTGGTTGGGGTCCCAAATTTAAATTATTTTGTAGGATACGTCTCATGTCAAACCACAATGTAGCACTTCAATTTGAAGATGGTGTGACACGTTTTATCAGTGTTGCTCAAGGTGAAACCCTGTCCGATGCAGCCTATCGCCAAAAAATTAATATCCCGTTGGATTGCCGTGACGGTGCCTGTGGTACTTGCCGTGCATTCTGCGAATCTGGCAGTTATGACATGCCAGAAGAAAGTTATATCGAAGATGCCCTCACCCCAGAAGAAGCAGAGCAAGGTTATATTCTGGCGTGCCAATGTCGTCCAAGCTCAGATGCAGTATTCCAAATTCAGGCCTCATCTGATGTCTGTAAAACCGAAATTCATTCTTTCCAAGGCACATTGGCTCGGGTAGAAAATCTTTCTGACTCAACCATTAGCTTCGATATTCAACTGGATGAAGGTCAACCCGATATACATTTCCTTGCAGGACAGTATGTCAATGTCGCTATTCCTGAAACAGGTGAAACCCGTTCATATTCATTTAGCTCAAAGCCAGGCAACCGTTTAACTGGCTTTGTGGTGCGTAATGTCCCAAATGGCAAAATGAGCGATTTCTTAAGCAAGGCCGCGCAGGCAGGTGACAAGATGAGCTTCACAGGTCCATTCGGCAGCTTCTATCTACGTAATGTCACTCGTCCTGTGCTGATGCTGGCAGGTGGAACAGGTATTGCTCCTTTTATCTCGATGCTGCAGGTGCTTGAAGAAAAAGGTTCGAGCCAACCTGTACGCTTAGTGTTTGGTGTGACCAACGATTTTGATCTAGTGGCTTTGGAGAAATTAGCAGAATTACAGGCGCAATTCCCTTGGTTTGAATATCGGACTGTGGTTGCTCATCCTGACAGCCAGCATGCGCGTAAAGGCTATGTCACAGGCCATATCGAATCTGAATGGCTAAACAGTGGCGATGTTGATGTGTATCTGTGTGGTCCTGTCCCAATGGTCGAAGCGGTCCGTGGCTGGTTAGATGCTGAACAGATCAAACCAGCCAATTTCCTGTTCGAAAAGTTCTCTGCGAATTAATAGCTACAGGAAAATCAAGCCATGTCTCAAGTTCAAAGATTTAAGCATAAAGTGATGATTGTCACAGGCAGTGCTCAGGGCATTGGCCGTGGGGTTGCACTACAACTGGCGGCAGAAGGTGCGCAACTGGTCTTGGCCGATCGTTCTGATTATGTGCAGGAGGTACTAGCCGAAGTCAAAGCCTTGGGTGCTGATGCTATGACCATTCAAGCCGATCTGGAAAGCTTTGCAGGTGCACAAAGTGTGGTTGCCAAAACCATTGAACAGTTTGGTCGAGTCGATGTGCTGATCAACAATGTTGGTGGCGCAATCTGGATGAAACCTTTTCAGGAATTTTCTGAACAGGAAATTATCAAGGAAGTGAATCGCTCGTTGTTTCCAACTTTATGGTGCTGTCGAGCGGTCTTACCTGCAATGATTCAGCAACAGGCAGGTGTGATCGTCAATGTTTCATCGATTGCAACTCGCGGGATTAACCGTATTCCCTACTCAGCCGCAAAAGGTGGGGTCAATGCGCTGACAGCGTCACTGGCCTTTGAACATGCCAAAGATGGAATCCGGGTGAATGCCATTGCCACAGGCGGAACTGAAGCCCCATCACGCAAAGTACCACGCAATAACAATCCACTCAGTCAAAATGAAAAAGACTGGATGCAACAAGTGGTGGATCAAACCATAGACCGTACTTTTATGGGCCGTTATGGCAGTATTGATGAACAGGTCAAAGCCATTGTCTTTGTTGCGTCCGATGATGCCTCCTATATCACGGGCAGCGTCATTCCAGTGGGAGGTGGAGATCAGGGTTAAGCCTGATCTTTTGTATTTCAGATAAAGTACAAGATGTGCATGGAGGCCATCACCCAATGACAACTTTACTCAAAACATTAAAACAAGATTGGTCCATTTCAGCCATGGTTGCTGGCTTTCTTGCGGTTCTGATTTCTTATTCAGGGCCCCTGATTATTTTCTTTCAAGCGGCACAACGTGCTCATGTCTCAACAGAGATGATGGTGTCATGGATTTGGGGCATTTCGATTGGTGCTGCGGTATCAGGTATTTATCTCTCAATTAAATATAAAACCCCCGTCATTACTGCTTGGTCTGCACCTGGTACCGCTTTATTGGTCACGTTATTTCCTGATATTTCACTGAATGAAGCAGTCGCAGCCTATATCACTTCTGCGATTGTAATTTTTCTGATCGGGATTACAGGCTGTTTTGACAAACTACTGAAATGGATTCCTCAGGATGTTGCCGCAGGTATGATGGCAGGCATCTTGTTTCAATTCGGCATTAATCTATTTACAGCCACAGATAGCATGCCACTGATTGTGTTTAGCATGTTGATTGTGTTTTTGATCGCTAAAAGGCTGATGCCTCGCTATACCATGATTTGGGTATTGACTGCTGGAATTTTATTGAGCTTGATTCTGGGTAAAATGAATCCTGTGGAGATCAGTTTTAACCTTGCTATTCCACAATGGATCAGCCCGGAATGGACATGGAACTCGACCTTGAATCTGGCACTGCCCTTGATACTCGTGAGTCTGACTGGTCAATTTTTACCGGGTATGGCGATTATGAAGCTAAGCGGCTATGACACGCCTGCCAAACCGATTATTAGTGTCACCAGTATTGCTTCTTTAGCCGTAGCCTGTGTCGGTGGTATTACCATTGTGCTCGCCTCGATTACAGCAGCCCTATGTATGGGAAAAGATGCACATGAACTGAAAGAAAAACGCTATATCGCAGGGATTGCCAATGGAATTTTCTATATTCTCGGCGGACTATTTGCGGGCAGTATTGTGATGCTATTTAGCTTACTACCCAAAGAACTGGTTGCCGCGTTAGCAGGCTTGGCCTTGCTGGGTGCAATTTCCACCAATATTGCCGTTGCCATGAAAAATGACCAACAGCGCGATGCCGCACTGATTACCTTTCTTGCCACAGCTTCAGGCATGCATTTTTTAGGATTAAGTTCTGTATTTTGGGGCATTTGTATTGGGGTGATTGCTCATTTCATTCTCACTCAACGCGCTGCAACACAATCCGCTTAAGAAAAAAGAGAACAACTTCCTCGACTCTCCGCCTTACTGTCGAATAACAGACTACTTTGCCCACTAAAGTTGAGCAATCAAAATTCAGTAAGGCAATTTTAAAAATCTCACTTTAAAGTCTCCCCCTCATTCAACTTAATTAAATGCTCCTCATTATTTTAACCAATAGGTAAAATAAAATATCCTGACTTATTTTAATCACACCATAAGTTTGTTTAATGATTTTTCAATTATAAAAATAAGATTTAAACATCATAAAATAGTTAAAATTCTCACCATTTAATATTTCACTCACATTTAAAAAGAAATTAAATAAAAATAATAAACACATAAATTTCAATGCATTAAATAAAATCACAATACCTTAAAGACATAAAGATATATCAATTAGGTTTTTGACTCTCACCCAATAACAAAATAGCTTAATAAAAAATAACTCGGTACTTCACAAATTGGAGGTGAAGCAATGGACACAAATAAGGTCAATATTAATGACATTATTGATAAAGCCCGTTTTACGGCATTTCACTGGAAAGTATTAATCTGGTGTCTCATCATTATTATTTTTGACGGTTACGATCTGGTTATTTACGGTGTCGCCTTACCTTTGCTGATGCAGCAATGGTCACTGACTGCTGTGCAAGCGGGATTGCTTGCCAGTGCAGCGCTGTTCGGGATGATGTTTGGTGCCATGATTTTTGGCACGCTCTCAGACAAACTGGGGCGTAAAAAAACCATTATGATCTGTGTCACTTTATTCAGTGGCTTCACCTTCTTAGGTGCTTTTGCCCGAAGCCCCACTGAATTTGCAATTTTACGTTTTATCGCGGGGCTTGGCATTGGTGGTGTGATGCCAAACGTTGTCGCACTGATGACCGAATACGCACCGAAAAAAATCCGCAGTACCTTAGTCGCACTGATGTTTAGTGGCTATGCCATTGGCGGGATGAGTTCTGCCTTACTGGGCGCATGGTTAGTCAAAGACATGGGCTGGCAAATCATGTTTTTAATTGCAGGCATTCCACTATTGCTGTTGCCTGTAATCTGGAAATTTCTGCCTGAGTCATTGGCTTTCTTAGTAAAATCGAATCATCACGATCAAGCCAAAATGATTGTCAGTAAAATCGCACCTGAAACTGAATTAAGCAATCATTCAGAACTGGTTCTAAATGAAAGTACCACGACTGATGCGCCTGTTCGCGCCCTATTCCAACAAGGTCGTAGTTTCAGCACCTTTATGTTTTGGGTGGCGTTCTTTATGTGCCTGTTGATGGTTTATGCATTGGGTAGCTGGTTACCAAAACTGATGTTACAAGCAGGCTATTCTCTAGGTGCCAGCATGCTGTTCTTGTTTGCACTGAATATTGGAGGTATGGTTGGCGCGATTGGCGGTGGTGCATTAGCGGATAAATTCCACTTAAAACCCGTGATTACCAGCATGTTTGTGATCGGCGCGGCTGCCTTGATCTTACTTGGTTTTAATAGCCCACAATTTATTTTATACAGCCTGATTGCAATCGCAGGCGCAGCCACGATTGGCTCACAGATTCTGCTCTATACCTTTGTGGCGCAATTCTACCCAACCGCAGTACGTTCAACTGGGATGGGATGGGCTTCGGGTATTGGCCGAATCGGTGCCATCATCGGCCCTGTGCTCACTGGTGCGCTACTCACCTTTGAATTGCCTCATCAAATGAATTTTCTCGCCATCGCGATTCCCGGCATTATTGCGGCTCTCGCCATCTTCTTGGTGAATTTAAAAGTCTCGGTTGCGGCTCAACCTGCGACGAGCTTTAACCCACAATCTTCACTAACTCAGCAATAAAACCATGTGCGCCGAGGACTGGCGCACTAACTTCGGATATGGATTATGAAATTATTACAGCGCTTTTCCCCTACGCGTTTAACGGTTGCAACCTTACTGGCAATGGGCAGTTGGTCTAGCTCGGTTGCTTTGGCTGCGGAGACAGCTCAGCCAACTCAAGATCAATGGAAATTCACGCTTAAAAATGCCTATATTAATCGTGACTATGACAATCCGAGCCTGAAAGATACAGGCAGTTGGTCACAAGCGGCGTCTTTATTTTACAAGTCAAATATGCAGGATACCCCCCTACAAATCGCGGATAAACCAATCACCATCGGGGCAGATGCTTCGGTGCAATATGCGGTACGTTTAAGCAAGGATAAGCATGTGGCGGATACGGTGTTGCCCTTTGATCCCCAAACCCAATCACAAGCCTCTGATTATTTAAAATATGGTGCGACCCTCAAACTGGGCTATGACAAAACACTGCTCAGTGTCGGTGAACTCTGGCTGGATCTTCCTGTGACGGCGGTAGATGCCAGTCGCCAGTTGTTGGCATCATATTGGGGGACAAATTTAAAGTCACAACTTTCTGATCAACTCTATGCAGAAATAGGCCGAGTCACTAAAGTGTCACCGCGTAATGAAGAAGATTTTAAGAAATTTTCTTTTACTGCCAATGGCAAAACTGAATATTCTGATGGTTTGAATTATCTGGATCTACGCTATCAACTCACGCCATCGTTAAAGGTCGAATACTACTTTGGTAATTTAGAGGACCTCTACAATAAACACTACCTTGGGCTAGACCATACGTGGAAACAAGCCAGCTTCTCACTGAATTCCAAGTTTAAATATTTTAATGCCAAAAATGACGGCAGCAACTTTGATATTGAGGCCCAAAATATTGGAATCTTGGAAATGCTGAAAGTGAAGAATCAGTCCTTTGGTTTGGGCTATCAACAGATTATCGGGGAGTCTGCTTATCCGTTACCTGATGGTTTCCTGCCTGAAACTTATTTTATCAACTGGAATGCCACAGGCTTCTTTAAAAAGAATGAAAAGTCTTATCACTTGATGTATGGCTATGATTTTAAGGACTATGTGCCTGGGCTAAATGCGATGGTGAAATATGTCTATGGTCATGATTTTAAGGCAGCCAATGGTGACAAAAATCATGAAACCGAGTCCAATATTATTATGAACTATGCTTTTCAGCAGCCCTATCTCAAAGGCCTTGCACTGCAATACATCCGCATTGACTATGATGTGAAACACGGCAATGACTTTGGCGAAGATCGTTTATTCGTGAATTATAGTAAAAAATTCTAAGTCTTGGTCTGACAGTTAACTAAACAATTTATCCCCCTAAAATAAAAAGAGAACTTCATTTGAAGTTCTCTTTTTATGCCTCACAAGTTTAAATCTGATCGATTAAATTTGTGATTGAATATAATTCTGTAAACCAATCAATTCAATTAAACGTAATTGCTTTTCTAACCAATAGGTATGATCTTCTTCTGTATCAGAAAGCTGCTGGCGCAACATATCACGGCTAATAAAATCGCCTTTTTCTTCACACAGCTTAATACCCACAGCCAATTTTTCACGCACGTGGTATTCAAGTGCCAAATCAGCCTTTAAGCAACTGACAACATCGTTACCGACGTTGATGTCTTCACGATTCATATTCGGTTGAGCACCTAAGAACAACACACGACGAATGATTGAATCCGCATGAGATGCTTCTTCTTGCATTTCATGGTCAATACGCTCGTAGATTTTGCTCAAGCCCCAATCTTCATACATTCTTGAATGAATTAAATATTGATCACGAGCAGCCAATTCACCGCCAATGAGCATATTTAAATAGTCGATGACTTCTGGATTGCCACGCATAATACTTACTCCTATCGAATGACAATATTATGGCCAAGTTACAATAGAATTGCAAAAATAAAAGTGTGTAAGTTTATGATTTTTATAAAATTAAAATGAGAAACATACGCATTTACAGTTCTAATTAGCTCAATTTATCTAAATAAAATAAGCCTTTGCATATCATTTATGACTTTAAAAAGAGATAATCCTATTGAAAATCATTTGTTTGATTTTTTGTAACCATTAGCAATGCTTCTTATTCCGCTGATGTTTTGATCAAAAAATCATAAAAAATGACTGCTCAGCTGTTGTTTGTTTGAGCAAAATTCGGTAAATAACAGCAATCACAAAAACATAATGTGGAAACCACAATGGATAAAAGCAAACCAATTTTGGTCACTGGCGCGACGGGTTATATTGCAGGCTGGATTATTGAACGTCTGTTGAATCAAGGCTATACAGTTCATGCCACAGTGCGTGACCCATCGAAGAAAAACAAGATTCAGCATTTATATGATCTGGCCGATCAATCTTCTGGGAAGATTGAATTTTTTAAAGCAGATTTGCTTGAACCGCGTTCATTTGATGATGCAATGCAAGATTGTGAAATCGTGATTCATACCGCATCTCCATTTGTGGTGACCAATTATAAAGATGCAGTCAAAGACATTATTGAGCCTGCGGTGAAAGGCACAGAAAACGTATTAGACAGCGTCAATCGCACTGAGTCGGTCAAACGTGTGGTACTGACGTCAAGCATTGCTTCAACCTATGGCGATGCAGTTGAGATTCAAAATACCGCCAACAATGAATTTGATGAGAGCCATTGGAACAATACCAGTAGTGAAACCCATCAGCCCTACCCTTATTCAAAAGTTGCTGCTGAGCGCAAAGCATGGGAAATGGCCGAACAACAGAACCGCTGGGATTTAGTCTGTATTAACCCCGCCTTAGTGATGGGACCTTCCCTCACCGATGCCAGCCAGTCAGGTAGTATTGAAGTATTACAACAGTTTGGTAATGGCACTACCTTGTTTGGCGTACCGCCAATGTGGAATGGTATTGTAGATGTCCGCGATGTTGCTGATGCGCATGTGGCTGCGGCATTGAATCCACAGGCAAAAGGCCGTTATATCATTTGTGGTGGTACACTCAGCTTATTGGATATGGGCAAAGCACTCACACAAAAGTTTGGTTATAAGTTTCCGTTCCCACACTTTACTGTACCAAAGACCGCCTTTTCATTTGTTGCGCCAATCCTCGGTCATTCACGTGAGTTTGTAAAATTAAATATGGGTTATCCAATCTATTTTAATGCGCAACGTAGCATCAAAGAACTCGGCATCGAATATCGCGATGTGCGTGAAAGCGTCTGCGAACATTTCCAGCAATTGCTGGATGATGGCATTGTAAAAAAATATATTTAATGCATTAAAAAAGGCGGCATAAATGCCGCCTTTTTTATCAGTTCGTGCTGACTCAAAATTTAAATAAAGAATCAGACTTCATACTGCTTCAAAAATTCTAAGAACTCTTGCTCATTCAAGACTCGAATTTCAAGTTTTTGTGCTTTATCCAACTTACTACCTGCTTTCTCGCCTGCAACCAAACATTTGGTTTTACTGGACACACTACCACTGACACGCGCACCCAAGGCTTGAAGCTTTTGTGTCGCTTCATCACGGCCCATGGTTTCCAATGTACCTGTGACCACCCAACTCTCACCATTCAAAGGCTGACGCGTTGGTGCGGTTGGTGCATCCCAATGAATGCCTGCTGCCATTAAACGATCTAACACTTCAAGGTTATGCGGTGCTTGGAAAAAGTCAGCAATCCATTCTGCGGTAATATCACCGACATCAGGGGTTTTCTTCAGTGCTTCAATATCCGCAGCTTTCAGTGCCTCAAGCGTCTGGAAGGTATTGGCCAGCATACGCGCTGTAGTTTCACCAACACCACGAATACCTAATGCATAGATAAAACGCGCCAAAGTGGTTTTCTTGCTCGCTTCAATCGCATCAATCAAGTTCTGAACGGATTTCTCACCCATTTTTTCGATGGTCAATAAGGTGTCGCGATGCTCATGCAAATGATAAATATCAGCCACATCTTTGAGTAGATCGAGGTGTAACAGTGACTCGACCCAACGATCGCCCAAGCCCTCAATATCCAGTGCTTTACGTGAAACAAAGTGACGAATGGCTTCAATCCGTTGTGCTGCACAATACAGGCCACCTGAACAACGTGCCAAGGCCTCACCTTCTGGCATCACCACAGGTGATTCACAGACTGGGCAATTGGTCGGGAGATGAACCATCTCCGCATCGGCAGGTCGAAACTCAGCCCAAACCTTCTCAACTTTTGGAATCACGTCCCCGGTACGATAGACACTAACGGTATCACCAACACGCACATCTAAACGATGAATTTCACCAATGTTATGCAAAGTTACATTAGACACCGTTACCCCACCAACAAAGACGGGTGCTAAACGTGCGACAGGGGTCAGTGTTCCAGTACGCCCCACTTGCCAGTCAATATTTTCAACTTTGGTCAGTGCTGCCTGCGCTGGGAATTTATAAGCCGTTGCCCAACGAGGTTCACGACTCAGGAAGCCTAATTGTTGTTGCTGTTTAAGGCTGTCCACCTTAATCACCATGCCGTCAATTTCAACTTTGAGGTCTGGGCGTTCTTGTTGTATCTGTTCATAACGTTGTTGCACTTCTTCAATCGAGGCACACAAGAATTGACGTTCTGCAATTTCAAAACCAAATCTAGTTAACCAGTGCAAACTGTCATGCATGGTTTCAAGGCCATGATTCGGTACACACTGCGCAATTCCATAAGCATAGAACGCCAATGGACGTGAAGCTGCAATATTCGGGTCAAGCTGACGCAGGCTTCCTGCTGCGGCGTTACGTGGATTGGCAAAGGTCTTATCTCCTTTGGCTTCTTGATCGGCATTGAGCTTTTCAAAGCCTTGCTTTGGCATCAATACCTCACCACGAACTTCCAGAAACTCTGGAATTGCTTGATGCTGACTGGATAAGACTTTCGGCAAATTCCGAATGGTTTTAACATTCTGAGTAATGTCTTCACCTGTCTCGCCATCACCACGTGTCACGCCACGAACCAAGACACCATTTTCATACCACAGTGAAATCGCTAAACCATCCAGTTTCAGCTCTACTTCATACTGGACTTTTTGATTCGGTAAACGTTCATCAATACGGCGGGCAAAAGCAAACAGGTCTTCCTGATTAAAGACATTGCCCAATGACAGCATCGGTACTGCATGGGTGACACTTTCAAATTTCGATAAGGCTTGCCCCCCCACTTTATTGGTTGGGGTATCTGCCTGAATACAGTCTGGATATTGTTGTTCGAGTGCTTTCAGTTGATGAAATAAATGGTCATATTCACTATCTGAAATGGAAGGTTGATCCATCACATAGTAAGCATGATTGTGTTTTGCAATCAGTTGAATCAACTGACGCATTTGCTCAATGACTGAGTTATGTTCCATTTAAATTTCACCATATAAAAGGGCGGAAAAACCGCCCTATAATTTTTACTAAATTTAGTATATCGAACCTGAGTTAGACATGAAATATGATACTCAGAAATGTCATCTGCAACCTGCGTGATTTAAACAAGATAATGTTTTTGCAATAAAATCACTTTAATGAAAGTAGTGAACAGGTTTTGCAGATGACAATGGTTTTGCTTACTTTTGACGAAACAAAAGTAAGTCGAACCGAAGGTTTAACCTAAAATAGGATGAGAACCTAACAAGACTCCGTTAAGTTCTTTATTTTCAAATTTAAAAATATGTTAATCACTTTATGAAGAAACAACCAATTAAACTGCCGCCTGATTTGGACGATAATCAATCACATGATGACGCCAATGCTCTTTCAACTGCGGCGTAAATTCTAAATTGTTTTCATCATAAACCTTACCATCCACTTCACGTGCAATTAAGCCTGCAATACTGGTCATCATGTCATAACCCGTAACCGCTTTACTATTTGGTAAAGCCAAGAAGAATGCAAGACCTTGCACCTGCTCACCCGATAAAGTTTCCAAATCAAAACCTGCAGGACCATTATCCGTCATACGCAATACCGAGAACATCAAGGCACTTGGCTCATCGGTATTTTCATAACGATGGAAACATGACATTTCACCGAAACGTAAACCGTATTTCAATAATATTTTCAGTGCTTTATCACCTGATAAGGCACGACGTGGATTCGGATAAACATTCAGGGCAATGATTTGCTCTGCGGTTGCTAAAGCACTTTCATCATCATAGCGTTGCTGTTCATGTAAATGCACATCCAGAATATTACTTTCGCCATCAAACTCTTCAATCGCGACGGTTTCAATATTTGGATTTAAGCTAAGCTCAGTTTCCGCTTTGCTTTCCTCTGCTTTCTCTGTAGCTTCTACATTTTCAGAGGCCACTGTTATTTCTGCTTCAACTGCGACTATCTCATCTTTTTGAGCCCCTTCGACCTCTGCTACAGCTTCAACCACCTCATCTGCTTTAGCAGTTTGTTCGATTTCCGTCGTTTTTGTTTCAACACCAGCCGCTTCAACTGTTTGCTCTGCCACAGGCTCCGATACAATTGCTTCAGTATTTAAACTTGGCTCAACACGCTCAGTTGTGGCCACTACTTCATTTTGTAAAAGCTGGTCACGTACGTGACGTGGGATCACAGGTTGCTGACTTTCAGGATTAATATGTAAATCTGCTTCTAATGACGGCTCAACTGGTTTTGGTTTTCTTAAAATCATGATTAAACCAACGAGCATAATCGCAACGGCGGCAACAATGCCTATTATTGTATTCATTTCCATACTAAGACTCCGCAACTAACCCGTATTCTTTTGCCTGTTCTAAATCGACAGTCACTAATTTTGATGTACCTGGCTCTGGCATGGTGACTCCAAGTAAATCAGTTGCCATTGTCATCGCCAATTTATTATGTGTAATGTAAATGAATTGCACTTGTTCAGAAAGCTCTTTTACCAAATTACAATACCGTTGTACATTGGCATCATCAAGTGGCGCATCAACTTCGTCCAGTACGCAGAACGGTGCAGGGTTCAATCTAAAGATTGCAAACACCAAAGCCAAAGCGGTCAAGGTCTTTTCACCACCGGAAAGCAAGGCCAAGGAACTGTTACGCTTGCCAGGTGGACGCGCCATCAGTTTGACCCCAGACTGCCAATCATCTTCAAGGCTTAGAGTCGCTTCACCACCACCAAACACCTTTGGAAATAGCAGTTGTAACTCTTGATTGACCTGATCAAAAGTCGTCATAAACAGTTTACGAGTTTCCTGATCAATACTTTTCATCGCGTCTTTGAGCTGATCAACCGTATTTTGTAGATCCTGCATCTGGTGACTCAGTTCATCAAAACGTTGCGACACTTCCTCATATTCTAGCGACGCTGCTAAATTCACTGCACCGATTTTCTCAAATTGCTGCTGGGCTTTTTCCAGTTTCTGCTGATGATCTTTAATTTCAATCGACAGATCAGATAAAACCTCTGCATTGAGTTCGTTCAGTTGTTCCAGATAATGTTCACGATCTGATTTCGCCGCCTGCCAAGCCAAGCGCTTTTGTTCCAACTGCTCACGCACCTGCTCGTCTTTCTGTTGAGCTTGATGGCGTTGTTCTGTGAGTTGCTGTTGTTTCTCTTGCACTTGATTTAGTTCAAGCTGCCATTCATTCCAGGTTTTTTGCAGTTTTTCTGTTTGCTGAAATTGCTCGTGGAATTGCGACTCTAAATTGGGTAGTTCAAGCTGAATTGGGTCAACAAACTTCTTGGCCTGCTCAATTTGTTCAATGATTTGACGATATTGTGTTTTCAGGAACGAGATATCTTTTTCCAATAACTCAATTTGCTGATTGGCTTGCGAGGTTTGACGACGTAAAGCTTCACGTTGCTGCTGCTGTTGAGTCAACTGTTGTTGCTGCTCACCCAACTGCTCATTCAAGTTTTCCACCTGAAATTGCAAAGTTTTATAATTCGGCAATACAGCTTCTAATTTGATTGCTAATGCATGCAGATCAATTTCTAGATCATCACGCTGCATGGCATCTTCTTCAAGCTGCGCATCAAGTTGTTTCAGTTGATCTGCCAATTGCTGTTGCTGCAACACAAAGGCCTGTGCCGTACTTTGCAGTTTGGCAATTTGCACGTCGAGCTGTTGCAGTTCTTTTTGCTTTTGTTTCAAACCTTGCTGCTGTTGCTGCACACTCTGCTGCTGCTGTTGCAAAGCCTGTAATTGTTGAGAAAATTGACTTTCTAGATCAAGCAACTGTGGTTGTTTCTGTGCCAGTTGCTGTTCAATTTCCTCTAAGCGCACTTGATGACTGAGCATGCCCTGCGCAGTTTGACTGTCTTCATCATAGTGCAGCGCAATCACCCAATCGGCACCCACATGATAACCATCAAGCGTCAGAATAGATTGTGCTTGCTGGAGATCCCCTTGATGTTCCAATGCAAGCGCTAAATTCTCTGCTACTGCTACATTGGCCCAGAGTGAAGATTGGGGGGCTTCGATCCAGTCTGATAGATATTTTAAATCTCCCCTAACCCCTCTTTGAGAAAGAGGGGATGAGAAGCCTTGCTTCGCAAGTCCTTTATCAAAGGGATGAGGAACAGTTGTAGTTCCGCAAGAGGGATTTTTTAACTGACGCGCCACACCTTCCTGAAATGATTGTTCACCATCCAGTACATGCGCTTGCAGCCACTTGGCCAAGAACTTCTCAATAATGTTTGCATGCGCTTTAGCTTGAGTGCTCAACCGTAGGCTTTGCATCAATCGAACTGCGTTTTGATCATGCTTCGGGCTTTGCTTTGCGACGAGCTGATTTAAGTTCTTTTGCTCAGCCAATAAAACCTGAATCTCAGTTTTCAAACTCTGCACATCAGCCTTCTGCAACTGTTGTTGATCTTGCTGTGTCTGAACATCTTGTTGTAATTGCGCAATCGCGGTCTCTAACTCGACAATCTCTAGTTGAAGTTGTTGTTGCAATTGTTCCAGTTGCGCCTGTTCATCATCCTGAACCTGAGCACGGATCTGAGTTGTTTGCGTTTGCAAGGTCTGCTTTTGCTGCTCAATGCGCAGAACATTCTTACCCAACTGTTCAATTTGCGCTGCCATCTGCAACTTTTTTTGTTGTTGCTGATCGACTTGGGTTTTCAGTTGTTCAAATTGCTGTTGTGCTTGCTTGTGCTGGACTTGAACATCTGTAAAATTTTGCTCAGCCGTTTGTGTATGCTGCTCTAAGGCAAGCAAACTTTCATTTTGCTCATCAAATTGGGTGCTTAGAGTTTCAACTTGTAATTCAGAGAGTTGCAAACGCTCTTTGGTTTGTACTTTCTGCTGCTCAAGTTGTAGCAAGCTACTGCTGTTTTGCTGGAATAAACTCTGTTTTTGTTCCAAGGTCATTTTTAATTCAGACAGCTTTTTCTCGGCCTGTTGCCATTCATGCTGCAAAGGCGAAGATTGCTGAATTAAGCGTTGGAATAAAGCACTGGTGGCTTCAAGGTCATGTTCAATGGTCTGTGATTCTGAACGGACCAACTTAAAGTTTTCACCCAGCGCCGTCATTTCAACAGTATATTCTTGTTGTAACTTTTGACTTTGATTGGCTTGAAATGAAAGAATCTCGATTTTTAAAGTACGGATCTGACCTTCTAAGGTTTTGTATTGAATCGCAGCTTCAGATTGACGTTTTAATGTTCTGAGTTGTGATTTTAGTTCAGCGGCAATATCGTCTAAACGTGCCAGATTCTGTTCAGTATGTTCTAAGTGCTGCAAGGTTTCACGACGGCGTGCCTGATAACGAGACACTCCTGCCGCTTCTTCAATAAACACGCGCATTTCTTCAGGCTTGGCATCAACCAGACGGTTAATCATGCCTTGTTCAATCACCGCATAAGAGCGCGGCCCTAAACCCGTGCCCAAGAAAATATCGGTGATATCGCGACGACGGCAACGGGTGCCATTTAAGAAATATTCAGATTTACCTTCACGCGTGACTTGGCGACGCACTGCAAGCTCGCTATAAGCATTATAAGCGCCGCCTAATTTGCCATAGGTATTGTCAAAACGAAGTTCTACACTGGCAACACCAACAGGTTTACGCTTGGCTGTCCCGGTAAAGATGACATCCTGCATGCTACCGCCACGCAATTGACGTGCGTTGGACTCGCCCATTACCCAGCGAATCGCATCAATCACATTGGATTTACCACAACCGTTCGGCCCCACAACCGCAGTTCGGTTCGCCTTGAAATTTAATGTTGTACTATCGGCGAAAGATTTAAAGCCTGAAAGTTTTAAACTACTTAAACGCATACTGCCCTAACTAGCGGCGTGAGCGTCTAGCCCAGGCCAATTCAATCTGTTTCATACGTGTCAGAGATTCCAACACAAGGTTACGCAAGTGTCGACAAAAATCTTCCATAAATAAAGCAGCTTGTTGTGATTTTCGGATCAAAATAGCATCAATCACTAACTTAAACAGGGTAAACGATTCTTGTAGCTCTCGACGTGAAGTATTTAAGGTCAAAAAATAGCTACGGCGTAATGATGGTAGGAGTTCTTTATAGAATTGCATCAGATAGGGATTCGCCACCATATCATGCTGTTCAGCCAGATATTTAAAGATCGCATCGTAAAATTTTTCGATATCACCCGCGCGAACAAACTCGACCAATTGATCCAATAATGCTTGCAGTTGCTCCGCCTCATTGACTCGCCAAGTTTCACTAATGCGCTGCACAATATGTCCAAGTACCATCACATTAGTATCGAATAATGCTTTGACTTGTTGAGCCGACATTTCAGAAACAATTGCACCACGACGCGGAAAAATTTCAATTAAATAAGTACGTTCAAGTAACAGCAATGCTTCACGAACCGAACCACGACTGACGTCTAATTCTTTCGCAATGCGTAGCTCTTGAATACGTTCGCCTTCAACCAGCTCACCACTAATAATTTGTTCACTAATATATTTTGCAATCTGTTCAGAAAGACTATCAGCCTCTTCGAGATTCATGAGCCCCTCGCTATCTTTGTTATACGCATTGATCCAATGCTATTTGCGCTTTTTTGTTTTAACTGATCTCACCGCATAAATTCTATATCATTGTCTGACAATTTTATTGCTTTTTAAGCCAATCGTGCTAAAAAACCAAATAATAATTCTCAATATGTACTAAAAAGTCAGTTTTTCTGTATTTAATATCAATTATTTAACCTTTTTATTCTTATTTAACCGCATATCTGAAAGATTTTCTTTCATCGTATTTTTATTGATGTAATTCACAAAAAATAATATTTTCATTAATAGTATCGCATTTTAAATCTCCTACTGAATTGCTCAGTACATACATAGATGAGTCATAACATGGGTGTTCATCAAGCCGTCAATATTGCCATTTTTGGACTCAGTCTCAGAACCTTGAATGAGTTAAAACAACAGGTTCAAACGGCTGTGCCGCAGCATGTCCAAATCAATTGGAGCAATATTGCCGAGCCACAACTTGATATTCTCATGATTAACCAAGTATTTTTTGACTCACCCAATATCAAGAGCCTACTGCAAAGCAATAAAATCAATGTGCTGAAAATTGCCAATGATGCTGATAAAAATAGCGCCATCGAAGATGACACCTTATTTCTGCCCTTGAACCATATTCATTCCTTGCATCACTGGCTGAGCCTTCATCTGGATGAACACTTAAATCAAGCATCAGAGAATATCGAAACTGAAGATGTGCCAATCTTTCATCGCAAACAAATTAAAGACGTGTTGCAAGAAATTCAAAATCCTAAGAATGGCAAGATTCAGCTGTTTGATAACCAAGGACTACTCGCCATTGCCGACCCACGCAATCAATGGCTGTGGCAACATCCTGAATTTCATTCCTTTCAAACTGATCCGAGCTTGAATTACACCTATGCAACGCAAAATGATCAGCATTGGATTGCAGATGCAGCTCAGCAAGACTTACAACAATGGCTTTGGCATTTACTTTGGACCTCTATGGATTTTGAGGAACTCTGTCCAACCTTTGCCTCAAGTTTTTATCTGCAATTCTGGCCACAACCCAAAAACAAACATGATCGCCAAGATATCTTGCGGATGGCAGCCTGTTTTGCACAAGGTGCACAGATCAGCATAGTTGCCCAACAACTTAACCTCCCCGAACAGAAAGTCAGACACTTTGTTGCAGCATGCTTGGGTGCACAGTGTGGAACGCTGATTAAAGATCAACAGGCAAAATATCGACCGCAAACTCAGCAAAGTGAAACAGAACAGCATTTTATGAAAAAACTATTTGGTCGCTTACGCCATCGTTTAGGCTTTTAATCGAGGATGCTTCTATGATTTTACATCAATATAAAATTGTCTTCGGTGGCACCATGGGTTCAGGTAAATCCACGGCGATCAAAGCCTTGTCTGAAATTGAAGTGCTGAGTACTGAAGCACTCAATACCGATACCGAATCGCATGAAAAATTACTCACCACCGTTGGAATAGATTATGGTGAACTGACTTTGGATGATGGGGTTAAAGTCGGATTGTATGGTACGCCTGGGCAAGATCGCTTTGATTTTATTTGGGCCGTGATCTGTAAAGGCGCAATTGGCACCATTGTCATGATTGACCATGCTGCTGAAAATCCTTTGCTGGATTTAGAGCAATATCTTCAAGCGTTTCAGCCCTTTGGTCATAATATTGTGATTGCAATTACCCATATCGACCGTATGCCAGAACGAACTTTATCGATTTATCGTGACTGGCTGAAAGCCAAAGAAATGAATTACCCAATGTTCTTTATCGACGCACGTCAGCAAGATGATGTACTTCTTCTGGTCGAAACCTTGATTGCCACCATTGAAGTACATTATGGTCTTACTCACTAAAAAATTAGATCAATCCTTTATAAATAAAGTAGCTACCGACGATCACTAATAGACCAGCAAAACATTTTTTCAGCATGGCTGGCGATAAACGATGTGCAACTTTTGCACCAAATTTTGCGGTGATAAAACTCATCACACTGATCCCCAAGAAAGCATAGATATGCACATAGCCAATGGTATTCGGCACTTCAATCTGTTCTTTGGCCCCAAACCACATAAAGCCCAGTGCACCTGCCACTGCGATGGGTAAGCCACAAGCTGCTGACGTCGCAACAGCTTTTTGCATCACGACACCATGACGATTTAAGTAAGGCACGGTAAGACTGCCACCGCCAATACCAAAAATCGCGGATGCCACCCCAATTCCCCCACCCGCAGCAAGTTGTAATGCAGCCGACGGTAGATGACGATTCGGATCAACCATCGCATTTGCACCTCTAAACATCTTGTAAGCCATCCAAACAGCAAAGACACCAATCACTAACTGTAAGTGCTGTCCAGACATCAAATCTGCCACACCAGCACCAAGGAATGAACCGAGCACTAAGCCTGGTGCCAAATTACGGAATACCGACCATAGAACCGCTCCTTTTTTATGATGTGCCATCACCGAACTAATCGAAGTCACAATAATGGTTGCTAACGATGTTCCAACTGCAATATGCATAATGACATTCGGGTCATAATTCATTTGAGTAAAGACAATATATAAAATTGGCACAATAATTAGGCCACCGCCAACACCAAATAGCCCCGCAGTAAATCCAGCAATTGCGCCAATCAGCAAATATATGATTAACTCCATAAACACATGACCACTCTACTTGTAAAAATGATGGATGATTTCGCAACCCGCCAGCTTCAGCAATTATTGAACGCAAAAAATCAATTTCCAGAAGTGGTACTACTCAAAACAACCACAACCTCGACAAATGATGATATACGTGAAATTGCACAAAAAGGCATTACAACAGGGTTGGTATGCAGTGCACAACAGACCCAAGGTCGTGGTCAACACCAGCGACAATGGGCCTCTCCTGAAGGTAACATTTATTTAAGCACACTGATTCAAACCAAGACAGCACTGGATGGTCGTCTTGCGCTTGAAGTTGCGCTGAATATTCTACAGATGCCGAGCTTGCGTGGTTTAAACTTACAAGTCAAATGGCCAAATGACTTATATAGTCCCCAAGGCAAATGGGGGGGAATTTTGGTTGAACCGATTTCCCCACATCAAGCGATTGTCGGTGTTGGGATTAATTTAAACACGCCCCCTGTGGAAAATGCGGATCAACCTATTACCTCTTTAGCGATGCTTGGTTTAGCTCAAATTGATCGTTTAGCCCTGATTGCTGAACTCTACACGGCAATTCAACAAGCAGCTCAATGGTTTGAACATGGTAGCTATAATTTAGCAGAACGCTTTAACCATCACGCGATTTGGCTCAATCAACAAGTTGAATTTGAATATACCCAAGGTAAAATTCAAGGGCTGTTTCAAGGGATCAACAATGACGGTGCGGTACTGATCAAAACCGATCAGACTCAACAATTCTATCAAGGCCGTTTGCGTCTCGCTTCGATTTGAGGAAATGATGATTCTATGAAAAGTTTATGGCTGGACATTGGTAATACCCGCTTAAAATACTGGATCACGGCACATGACCAAGTGATCGAACATGCTGCTGAATTACACCTGCAATCGCCTGCTGATTTATTACTGGGTTTGATCCAACACTTTCGTCATCAGAATTTAAGTCGCGTCGGTATCTCTTCCGTTCTAGATTCGGAAAATAATCAACGTATTCACATGATTCTCGATATTCTGGATATTCCGATTATTTTTGCCAAAGTCCATGCTGAATATGCTGGTCTGCACTGTGGCTATGATGTTCCAAGTCAACTCGGGATTGACCGTTGGTTACAAGTGTTAGCCATGGCAAAGCCAGATGAGAACTTTTGTGTGATTGGCTGTGGCACTGCCCTAACCATCGATTTGGTCGAAGGATTGCAACATCTGGGCGGTTATATTCTGCCAAATTTATATCTGCAACGAGACTCACTGATTCAAAATACCAAAGGCATCAAGATTCCAGACTCTGCCTTTGACAATTTAAAACCCGGACATAATACGGTCGATGCGGTACATCACGGTATCTTACTTGGTCTGATCAGTACGATTGATCAAATTATGCAGCAATCGCCTAAAAAGCTGATTTTAACTGGTGGTGATGCCAGTTTATTTGCCAAATTCCTCAGTCATTATCAGCCTCAAGTCGAATCAGATTTATTACTTAAAGGCTTAAGGCATTATGTTCAACTCAATTCCGCTTTTACTAAAGTTTGAATTGCCTGTAATAACTGCGGAAACTCATTAACACCATCTTCACGACGGAAATGCCCGGCTTGAGCCACCTCAATCAACTGGGCATTGAGTAAATTGGAAAATTTAAAAGTTAAAGGTACAGGCACGATTGGATTATTGCTAGAAAAGAAAACCAGACGTCGTTTGATGTTAGCTCGTAAGATGCCACTTTCAAAATATGAATGCTCAATTAAGGCATTAAATTCAGGATGATTCGATATTGCATCACTAAAACCCGCAATAAAAATCCCTGCTTTCAATGTCGTTTGCTTCAACTTCTTTGCTAAAAACCGAGCCACAGCCACACAGGACAAACCATGTGCGACTACAATGCTGTGCTCATTCAAGCCTTTTAACTGTGCTTCCAAACATGTCTGCCAAATCTCAGCTTCCGGATGATTTGCATCAGCTAGAAAAATACGTTCAACCCCAACTGTTTCACTTTTTAACTGCTGTTCTAGCCAGAGATACCAATGCTGTTCTGGATCAGCATTCTCGCAATGCAGAATAAATACATTATTTTTTGAATTATGTGACATAGTTAACACTACTTTTCAATATAAAACATAGGTTTAGTTTTAATTTTCTTATTTTTAAATCCTATTGAGTGTTGATGTTTTGTATTAAATTTATACAACAGCACAAGATCAAAACATTAAAAAAGGCACCAGAGGCGCCTTTTTTAATGTTCAGTAATTGCTTACTTTTTTTGGTCATTATTACCAAATAAAGGTCCCATATTACCGCCACCACCACCAAATTGTTTTTGCATATTGCCTAATGATTTCAGCATTTTGCTCATACCCGATGGATTAGCAAATTTCTTCATCATCTTCGCCATTTGCGCCTGTTGCTTGATCAGCTTATTGACTTCAGCCACATCCATACCACAACCTGCAGCAATACGCTTTTTACGGCTTGGATTCATCAAGTCAGGATTACGACGCTCTTTGATCGTCATCGACTGAATGATGGCTTCCATACGCTTAACTTGTTTTTCAGGATTGGCTTTTTCAATCGCATCCTGAATACCCGCATTGCTCATACCAGGCAACTTGTCCAAGAAGCCCATCATGCCGCCCATTTTGCTCATTTGCTCAAATTGCATCAGCATATCTTCAAAGTTGAAGGTACCGCCTTTCTGCAATTTTTTCGCCATTTTTTCGGCTTTTTCTTTGTCGATTTTGCGTTCAACTTCTTCGACCAAAGAAAGGACGTCACCCATGCCCAAGATACGTTGTGCAACACGATCTGGATGGAATGGCTCAAGTGCATCTAGTTTTTCACCAATCCCCAAGAATTTAATTGGCTTACCTGTGATGGCACGAACAGAAAGTGCTGCACCACCGCGTGCATCACCATCGGTTTTAGTGAGGATCACGCCGGTTAAAGCCAAAGCATCGTTAAAGGCTTTTGCTGTATTGGCAGCATCCTGACCCGTCATCGCATCAACAACGAATAAGGTCTCGGTTGGTTTGACCGCAGCATGTAATTCTTTGATCTCATCCATCATGTCTTCATCGACATGTAGACGGCCTGCAGTATCGACAATCAAGACATCAGCAAACTGGATTTTTGCTTGCTCAATGGCACGATTCACAATATCAATTGGCTTTTCAGTTGCTTCTGAAGCAATGAAACCCACACCTACTTCATTGGATACGGTTTCTAACTGCTTGATCGCTGCTGGACGATACACGTCGGCAGAAACGGTCATGACTTTTTTCTTTTGGCGTTCTTTTAAGAAGCGCGCTAATTTTGCCGCAGTTGTGGTTTTACCCGCACCTTGCAAACCTGCAAGCAGGACAACAACAGGTGGTTTTGCACTTAAATCTAGTGTTTCATTGGCCTCACCCATCATCTTGGTGAGTTCATCATAGACAATCTTTACAAATGCCTGACCAGGAGAAAGCTGAGTCATGACTTCTTGACCGAGCGCTTCTTCCTTAACTTTCGCGATAAATTCACGAGTTACAGGTAACGCCACATCGGCTTCAAGAAGTGCCATACGTACTTCACGTAGGGTATCTTTAATATTGTCTTCGGTCAGCTGCCCTGAGCCAGTAACATTTCTTAAACTCTGTGTGAGTCGTTCTGTTAAGGTATCAAACATTGCGAAATCCGCTTAAAATGGCTAGTTGCAAAAAAATCTTTCTTAAAATAGAAAATTTATGCATAAGATGCTATAGGATACTGTAGTTCGAAGCGAATTTATATCTTATATGGTGAATATTATTCATCCTCCTAAAAAAGGTTTGACATGATCAGTCTCCCCTTGGTTTACACAATTTTGGCACTCATCGCCTATACCAGTTCGTTTTGGTATTTGTTTATACGGTTGATGTCAAAACGTAGTCCAAATCTTTGGTGTTATGGTCTTATGGTTGGATTAGGGTTAGTACTGCATAGTACCGTGCTCTACCAAGACATGATGACACCGATTGGGGTGAATTATGATGTCTTTAACTTGATGTCATTTACTTCAGGGCTGATGTTGGCGCTGAGTTTGATTTTGAGCCTGATCCGCCCGATTCTGCCACTCAACCTGATCGGTACACCTGTTGCTGCCTTTGGCCTAATCTTGGGCTTTGCCTTTAGCCAACCGAATCAAATTATTGAACAGCATAGCTTAGGCTTAGATTTACACATCATTCTTTCGCTATCTGCTTATGCAGTGCTGCTGATGGCCACCATTCATGCGGTATTGTTGTGGTGCCAAGATCGAGAACTGAAAAAGAAACAAAAACGACGGATTTGGGTGAACTTGCTGCCACCATTTCAAGTCATGGAGTCCCTGTTATTTGACTTGATTATCACAGGTTTTGGTCTACTGACAGCAGCTTTGTTATTTGGTTTCTTCACCATTGATAACTTCTTTGCTCAGCATCTGGCACATAAAACCGCCTTTAGTATTATTTCATGGTTCTTATACGGTGCCTTGCTCATCGGTCATTACAAATTTGGCTGGCGCGGTCGTAAAGCCATTCGTTTTACCATTACTGGTTTTGTCCTGCTTGCCATTGGCTTTATGGGCAGTAAATTTGTTTTAGAAATGATTTTAGGTCGCTAGATTTTTCGCATTTTAATAAAAACTAGACAGCCTATCTGAAAATGCGTATAACGCTGTTTTCGCTTATCTAGGTAAAAAATCGTGAAACTTGTACTCGCTCCAATGGAAGGTCTGACTGATCCGATCATGCGTGACGTGCTCACCCATGTTGGCAGTTTTGATTGGTGCGTGACTGAGTTTATCCGTATTACCGATAGCATTCTGCCAGATCATATCTACGATAATTTTTGTCCTGAACTCAAAAATGACGGCAAAACCGCAGCAGGCACGCCTGTACATGTGCAATTCCTTGGCAATAACCCAGAGATGCTAGCAGCCAATGCAGCAAAAGTCGTTGAACTGGGTGCACCTGCAATCGATTTAAATTTTGGTTGTCCCGCAAAAACGGTGAATCGTCATCGTGGTGGCTCTGTTTTACTGGATGAACCTGAAACCGTACATCAATTGGTCAAAGCTGTTCGTGATGCAGTGCCTGCACATATTCCTGTTTCTGCCAAAATGCGTTTGGGTTATCTCGATGAAAACCATACCTTAGATAATGCCCATGCGATTGAAGATGCAGGCGCAAGTTGGCTTACAGTTCATGCACGCACTAAAGCAGATGGTTATACCCCACCTGCCTATTGGGAAAAAATCCAACCGATTACCGAAGCATTGAAAATTAATGTGATTGCCAATGGTGAAATCTGGAACAATGCCGATGCTAAAGTCTGCTTAGAACAATCGCATTGCCAAGATTTGATGATTGGACGTGGTGCAGTCACCACACCAGATTTAACCCTGTGTATTCGAGAAAATATGGAGCAGGCCGTGCTGTCTTGGCAAGATTTGGTTGAATTACAACTACGTTTCTTAAGCGGCCAATATAAAACTAAAATTGGCATGGTGGGACGTTACAAGCAGTGGCTAGGCATGATGACCAAGGCTTATCCTGAAGCGCAAGCTTTGTGGGGGCAAGTGAAGAAGATCAAGCAATTAGATGAAATTATCCAATACTTAAAACAAAGCTAAATTTATAGCTATTCTGCATGCCATAAAAAAGCGGCCTAGGCCGCTTTAAAATTGATTTTATAATCCAAGTGATCTAACTACATCCCACTCACTTTCATCTGTAAATTTGTCACAGAAGCACCTGACATACCAATATTTCCAATGGAAGCATTCGGCAAATTATTAAACGTACCTGTCTTCTGAGAGCCACTGGTACCAAGTAATACATTATTTAGCTGTAGATCAAACTTATCGGTTGTGCCTGCATTTCCAAACACAACTCCACCTTTATCCGTAGTACCTGCTGAACCATAAATACCAGCATAGAAACCTTTAAGCCCGAAAGGATTGCCATTATTTCCAGTTAGTTTAAAGTCAAAACTCGCACCAACAGGTGCTGTAGTTGAATTTCCTGCAGCGGCATAATCCGATACCAATAGAATATTACAACCCGTACCTGAGCCACAGATTGACTCAATTGCACCATCAAAAAGAACCATACGCCCTTGCGGAGCGGCTCCCATCTGAATATTCATGCTTGGCTTATTGGAACCAAAGACAATATCTATTCCCCCTACACGCAATAGCTCTTTTACATCACTTTTCAGCAAAGTGCCTGAGCTAAAAATTGAGTTCCGTGTATAAGTTCCCCCATTCATGTTAGAAAGCGAGGTAGGACTAGCCGTATAAATTGAAAATGGAGAAATCCGGAGACCGGTTATATTGCTATCAAAAGCTAAAGCGATATTGGCAAAAGCTCCACCTGTAGAAGCTGTTCCCGCATCGGTATCAATAGCGGCTTTCAAACCTAATATCGTCTCTGCACTACCATTAAGACCAGAGACTTTCACTGGTGCTGCTGTCGATTGTCCAGCAACGCCAGCAATCACTAAACCTGCGCGATTAGTATAAGACGGAGCCGTATAACCGCCATAAGACAAGCCATCATTATCAATGATTGCTATTTGATTAAATTGAACGTTTGCCTGAACACCAATCGTTAAACCATCTTGCCCAGTCGTTGCAGAAAGACTTTGATCATCCATCGGTTGCATTGCTATTGCCAATGGGCTTAGCAACAATAATGACAAACATCCTAATTTCTTGTTTTTATTCATTGTCCTCATCCGTAGACAAATGTTTAAAATATGTACTATAGCTTAGCATAACAGATCCGAAGCACAATCATTTTCACAATTAATAGATAGATGGAAAATGACTCTCTTCATATTACAACGACTTAGTTTCTAGGCATAATAGAAAGTTGGCTTGTCAACCGCCCTCCCGTAATTGCCATCTCACCTAATCGTTGAGCCCCCCCACTAGGTGCATAAAGATTAATGTCTCTAGTTCTAAATACACCATCAGCGGTGCGATTTGGATTAAATGTTAAGGCCGTATTAAAACTCACTACGCCTTCACCAGAACTATGTCGATTAATTTGGATTGCGTTATTAAATGCTAGATCACCTTGTATATTGTCTAGACCTAGCGCCGAACCATCCACAGGATCACTAATTTGAATGGTATTATTACTTGCGGCATTGAGTTTTAGATCGCCAACAATATTCATCGCATTACCAGTACCATCAGTTCTATATTCGTTATTTGGGATAAGAGATAGATTCATATCCCCCCCAACACGAAGTTTTAGACCAAATAAGACATCATTACTTAAAGCAAAGTTATTATTTGGCGCAACACCACCACTATAAGAAGTCCCTGGTAAATATCCAGCAGCAACTTCTGCGGCCATGACGATTAACATATCTTTCAATGTTGCATTCAAACTACCATTTTCAAGACCAATAGTACCTGTTCCTTTCAATAACATATCAATATTACGAAGTCCCATATAATAGTTTTTTGCACCATCTATCACTAAAATTGAAGTGGTTTTATTTCCTAAAGCAGTATAACTGGTGTCACGATCCACCCCAGTTGTACTCATTCCTAATGAGAAACCTAATCGAGGGGTATCTCCACTACTTGCAACACTACGCTTCACACCAGCTTTATCAAAATAAAAAGCTTCATTTGCATTAATTCTTGTACCGTACATCGCCATGTTGGCATTGAGATTATAGAATGGTAATGCTAACCCCCAATTATTGTCTGTATGCTCTGTAATCGGGGCATACCCACTTTCAGGATTGTTGGTTGCACTATTGGTAAAACGACCACGTCTAGAAATCGCTTGGAACTCAGCACCACGAATTGCCATCAATAAGCTGTAAGGATTTGTGGTTCCTGTTTGCGTATGAATACTTTGAATATAATCAGAATTTTGGGTTAAGAAACTACCATTACCGAACTTAGAGGTCTGAAAAATATAATTCGCTGGTAAGTACACTGATTTTGCATCAACTAGATTGATATAAACATTCCCCGTATCAAATGAACCTCGTGTGCCTAACTGTAATCCTGTTAAGTTACCAAATTCAAAACCATAGGTGTTTAGCCCAGCACCACCAATTTCTAAAGTCGTTGCTTTACCATCACTCCCCAACATAGAATCACCATCTTTGGTAAATTCGGCCTTCATACGGAATGCAACCCCAGTATCCCCCATGATCGCCTTGCCATCACTGGTCTTACCTAAGATATTGGTTCCATTGGGATCTCCATAATTTGTACTATAGTTTGGATCAATCGCCGCATTTGCATTTAGGCCACGCACTTGAAGGGAGCCATTGACCATACGCCCATTTGCACCCACGCGAATGAGTCCTTGTGCTTTATTATTTGGTGCGGCCTGTTGATTTAATGGAGTATTGGTTGAATCAAACGTATAAGGAGAACTTGGGTTCACATTTTTATTCAACATAAACTCAAGGTTTAAACCCGAATTAGTTGCAACACCACTCTCTGAATATGTTCCAGCTGTCACCGCCCCTGTATCTTTAACACGCGTAAAATCAACATAACCATAATCCCCATTTGGCGTTTGGGTTAATGATGCATTCACAGCATTTCCAGTAAGTAAAGCATTATTCGTCTGAAGCTTCATTCCTTCTGCAGCGTCTACAAACATCACCCCTTTACCAAGAAAGTTAAAGTTGAAATTCTTTAAAATCAACTGATTCAATTGACTATTAGATGTCTGGCCTAAATAAACTGTGGCATTTTTTAGTCCAAGTTCCAAAGATGCTTGGCTATTTTTACTAAATAGACCATCCGTCGTCTTAAATTTTAAATCTAACGGTGAAGTTGTTTGAATCGCCAAGTTACCAATATCACTACTACATCTGCTCGGATCACAAATCTGGAATGAACCAATTGTAATTAATGATGGATTTGAAGATAACTCAATATCTAGACCAGTTTTGGCCCCATTACTTCCCGTATTTAATTTATAATTTGTGCCAAGCTGATCACCTAAAGCATTTTTTTGTATTCTAAAATTATTCGCTACAGCTTTTAATGTAGTACCAACTGCATCAGAGCTTCCTCTTCCTGCATTATCCTGCCAATAAAACTGATCTACATTAATATTGTCATACGTCGTTTCAATATGAACACCATCCTGAGCATTCACACTACGTAGAGCGCTGTCATCTAATGCTTGTAATGCATAAGCAGAATGACTAATAAAAAATATACTTGCAGCCAAAGTATTGAGCGCAAAACTTATTTTCCTGTGATTTACATTTTTATTTTTCATCACTTCAATCCTTTGAAAATTAGACTTACTTAACAACGTGGATGGCTAGCATCACAAGAGAACATCATAATTTTCCCTTGTATCGCCAAGTTGCCATTCATGTTTACTCCCATAAATCCTGTTTCTCGACCAGTATCATAATTGTTTGCTGTTGTTGCTCCGCTTGCCACTGTCCCAACCTTTTGTGCCACTGCCGTATAAGTTGGTGCTTTTAAATAACCATAGCCAGTCGTCGGTGCTACTGCAGGGTTCGTTCCCTCAATTAATTTACCTGTTGTATTATCGTAGTAACTCGTAAAGTCATCTTTTTCAATTGATAGTGCATTAAAACCAAGATTTCTAATGAGAATTGGTAAAGTTGAATCTAAACTAAACATCATCGCCGGTTTAACAATATCTTGACCACCATCATTTTTATAGGTCAAATCAAAACCATCTAAACCCAATTTTTGAAGATTGACTGTTCCTTGTATACCTTTAAACACTAACCAAAGTTTATTTGCAGGGTTTGCTTGGGTAGGATCACTGACAGCATTATTACTTGCATCAACGAACCTTTTATTTACAGAAATTCCAAGATGGCAATATGCCAAATCTTGGCACACCCCTCCAACACCATTATCAAATTGAAAAGTAGGTGTTTGGTTTAAGGTAAGTTTCAGTGACAAATCAGCGCCAGCCTGTCCTTCAATTGCTCGCAATTCATTGTTGTCTAAAGTTTCTAAGCCTGCGTGAGCTACTGCTGTAAAAAGTAAAAGTAGTAAAGTTATCGTTTTCATCATAGCCCCGCTGTAGTGATTTTCATATGTTGAATCAGTAAACCATCTATAACGGCTGATCCCATATTAGTAGCGCCAGCAGTGCCAGCTTTTCCAAACGAAATACCTACTGCAGAGGCTGATTTATCAGCGATAAGTAAATTATTAGCACCTTGAGTCACCGACCCAATACTAATACTACTATGTGTTGGTAATGTGGTATTTGTAGGCAAACTACCATAATCATTACGTGGTGAACCACCTTGATAGCCTGTTAAAGTACTTGTACCACAGGTAAATACATTACAAGTTGATCCATAATATGTAACCGCAGCATCTCCTGTATCTCCTGCGTAGCGGGTATATATTTTGGAGTATATCTCTACTTTATTGGGAATTCGGGCAATTTCTAAGCTAAAGTTTTTCCCATCTGAACCTAAAATTAAAGGCTGATAAAGTGAACCCAACACTAAATTTGTATTTAAGTTATAAATAAATAAACCTTCATCTGGAGAGAAGTTAGGTGCAGTTGTAACTCCGCTTCCACTTACACCAGGACTCGCTAACAGTCCCTGAGCTGTTCCAGTTGTACAACCATTTGGATTACCTGCACCACACTCACGAGTACTTAAACGCAAAACATCTGCATCAGATGCCGTTGTGCCTGTACCACTGTTAAAACGGAGGATTCCTGATAGTCCAAGCGTATTGTTATAAAAAGAACTCATACCATTGGTGTTCGTAGCGCCACCTAATGTTTGAAAAACCTGTAAATTACTACCATTTATGCTAAAACCATTCCAAACGCCTTGCAAACGCAACCGATTTGCACGCCCAGTTGTATTTTGCCCAAAGTTTTCACCTAAATTGAATTGATTTACATCACCTTCGGCTTTACTTTGATCTCTTACAAAAGCATCTGCCCATAATGCCAATTTCAAATTATAAGCATCGGCTCCATTTGCAGCTAAGGTAGGCACTGTAGTTTCATAAAGTGGTGCTTCAAGGTTCAGATAAGTCACTTGACATTTGGTATCTGCGGCACCTGTACAATTCGTCGCACTAAAATTCGGTACATTTTTAGCGGTTGTTGTTTTAAATAACCATGGATTCGCAGCAGTCCCCCAAGATGTAATTGCTGCATTTGCAGTTCCGTTTGTAATTCCACTATCTAAGCGACTATTACTATTATTACTGGCATTTTTAGATAATGCTAAACCATATAAATAAAGATCAGCCTTCCCTACAGAATGATCAACAGGTCTAACAGTACCACTAATTGCTGTGGTTCCATCGGAGACATAACCATCTTTATTGGTATCCTGAACAGTTGAGGTAAGACCACCGATTGGTAAATAATGGATATAACCTGTATCTTTTGTACGATCTGTTAATAGCGTGTTTAATGATTCATTTGCACCAGCTTCACGAAATACAAAAAAACTGTTCGTTGGTAAAATTGCAATCCCTTCACCAGTCGTTTCACTTAATCCTTGATCGGTCAATTCTTGTAATGCAAAAACAGATTGACTTAAACATAAGCCAATTAGACTTACCAATAATTTTTTTTGAAAAGATACCGTATGAAGTGTAGTCATCTTGACCTTCCTGTTAACGATGCTCCGCACCAACTTTATTTTTTTAATCCATTTGAGTGATCAATCTTTAGTAATAAAGAATTTGCATCCAAGCACCACTCAACTTTAACTACTATAGATTATTATGCCTAACAATTACACAAATGCAAAAAAACAGGGGAAATGTTACATTTTTCCGATAAGCGAAACGAAAAGTAGTCTTAGCTACTTTCAATTAAATCAGCAATATTTCAAACTGCCATAACAATTCGGAACAAAACTTTGTGCACTTAAGACCTGATTTACTAATGGGAAATCTACATAGGTTTGTGGGGTATTGGCTGGAGCGCCATTGCCCGGACCTAAATAAATCTTAGGAACTTGAAGAACTGTTCCAAATAAGCATCCAGTAATACTACATCTCGGCATATTATTATAAAGTGCACCATTAATTGTAGTATTTCCCTGATCACCCGCTGGCCCTAATGCTTGGCGTAAACTTGAATCTGGAATATCTACGTTGTTGCTTGGGCTGATACTCCCGATATCAATGCCACCACCAAATGCTAACCACCATCCCTGTTGTGCAATATTTGCAGCAGCAGCACCTGGCCATTGAATATTTTTATTTTGAAGAGATAAAGAAAATGCATTTCCATTCACAGGAATTTTATGAATTAATCCTAAACTTTGACTTACCTGAACATTTGCTTTCAGATTAGAGATCGTTCCTGAAACACCTTCTTTCAGAGGTAACCCCAATGCTGTAGCAGTCACACAGCTTGTTTCCTGACCCGCAGGACACTTGAACGTAATATCACCAATATTTGCAATACCCGTAAGCTGGACAGCAGTTTGCCGCTTACCATTGACTACAGCTGGATTGGTAGTAAAACTCGCAGAAGCACTACTCAACTCAATATTATATGTAGAGGCAGTGTAATTAACTGGTGCCCATCCCCCTAAACAAAAGTCTCCCAACTTTGCTCCAATACACATTTCCACGCGCCCGGTCATATCACCAATCGCTTGTGTCATATTTCTGGCATTTGTTACTGCTGTACCGCTTGCAGAGTTTAACTCCATATAACCACTCAGACTATTGATACCATTGGGTATACCAACCTTTCCACTTGTTTGTGAGTTTTCTGTTCCAAACGTTAACATGCCTATAACACTTTCAGCACTCAGTCTAAGTCCTTCCACAGATCGAGTCGAAGCTGAATTAGGATTTTTAATTGCAAACTCTATGAAAGGGTTGTTCATGATTGCATCGGATTGAACTCGCGCTGCACGATTTGCTGCGGTGTCCTGAGTATCAGTAGATGCACCACTTAAGCTAAAATTATCAATATCAATATCACAACTACCTGCACCATTTATACCACCACAACCTAATTGTAATTTTTTAATATTGGCATTGATTTCAACTTTAGCCTCAAAGCCCAGTTTATAAAAACCAATATTTGTATCGCCACCAGTTCTTTTAGCTTCCAAGTTCAATGCATCACTTGGGGCGATATATGACAAACTCATTAATGCCTGCCCAGTCGTAGCAGACATTTCACTATCTGTCATACTTTGTAAAGTTGGAGAAGCAACCGTTATTGAATTAACAAGGCAGCCTGACACTCCCAAAATAAATAAGTATCTACTTTTCATTATAAAAATCCTTTTATACTTTAAAATCTGAGTAAATGCTCTTTTATTCCAATATAACCAATTTTTTATGCAAATTAGACATTATCCGACGAAAATGACCTATAAAGGTAAATCAGTAGTTTTTTCTAAATACTCATGTTAAAAACAAAAAAAGCAGCAACTGCTGCTTTTTTAAGAAACTAAATTAACAAAACTTTAAGCCACCATAGCAATTTGGAGTTATATTTTGTGAAGTTAAAATTAAATTAGATAAGGGCAAGTTCACATAATTACCTGTCAAATCAATTGGAGAAACAGTTTTGGTAATACCGGCACCAAAGATTGCATTAATCCCATCTCCTAATCCCAATGCAAGCTTATATTCAGGTTGTGCAAGTTTTTGCCCTAAAAGTGTTGCAATCTGTGGATACACACTTGATATATCCAATTTATTTTTAGGCGATATCTCCCCTAAATCAATTGGATCTTGCATAGATAACCACCAGCCAGGCTGTGCAACCTCAGCAGCACCCGGCCAACGCAATGCCGTAGATTGTAAAGATAAATAACCAGAACTGTTAATTGGAATATTATGTATATAACCTAAACCTTCGCTAAATGTGATATTTGCTTTTAAATTATCTAGACTAGTATTCAACTTAACAAAAGTATCACTGACACATGCAACGAAAATAACACATGCACTTTTTGTCAGATGGGCCCCTAATTGACCAGATGAGGTTGTTATAGCAATATTTGGAATGTTCGCTATAGCTTGAACATTTGCTGTAGTCATACGATTGCCAGTTACAGTTTGATTACTTACAGAAAACTGCGCATTTACAGATGGGATCGTTAATCCTGTATTATTACTTGTTCCATAACCTACAGTAACTGCTGAATTGGCACTACAACCACTTGTACATAGCGGTATACTAGTCGTATCCACGACAGTATTAATTGTTTCGCCAGGATGTGTACCAAAAGTACCTGCTAACGTCGTCGCCGTGCCATAGCCATTAATAACGAGATATCCCGATAGGCTATTAATCCCATTTGGGGAATCATTATTTGTACCTGCTGTTAATAGACCTACAATTTTTTCTGCGCTTAAACGAAAACCTTGTATACTTCTTGTTGAGGCAGAATTAGGGTTTTTAATTGCAAATTCAAGGAAAGGATTTGTTATAACTGCATCTGAACTTGCTCTATCTGTTGAAGAACTTGTTATATTTCCACTTAAACTTAAATTATCAATATCAATATCACATCCCCCTGCTCCGTTGATTCCACCGCATCCAAGCTGGAGTTTTTTGATATTTGCGTTCAACTCCAGAGTACCTTCTAAGCCTAATTTATAAAATCCCACTCCACCATTACTCGCATTATTATTACCTGAGCGTATTGATTCTAAATTGGCTGCGTCGGTAGGTGATATATAAGATAGACTCATCAATGCCTGTCCCGTAGTTGCAGACAACTCACTATCAGACATAGAGTGTAGAGTAGAAGCAGCATAAGCTGAATTAGCACAACAACTTATTATCCCTAAAAAGATTACAGATAAATTTCTACTTTTCACTATAAAAATCCTTTTTTTAACTCTAAAAAGCTAGATAAAAATACTTGTTTCTATACACCCCTATTACTGGCAAAAATGAGTTACCAAACCCAATGCCACAAGTATTATTTCCCCAATATAAACTCAATTTATATTAAATAATAGACAATATATGTCAAAAATATCCTATAAAGATAATAGAAATGTCATGAAAAATCATATAATCTAAAACTGGTAAATCTATCATTGAATAAGAATAAAAAAGACAGCCTGAGCTGTCTTTTTCATTAAAAAGATTAAGTTAACAAAATTTTAAGCCACCATAACAGTTAGGAGCAAAGTCTTGGTTTTTTAAAGATAAGTTCGTTAAGGCTAAGTTGGCTGGTGTTGCACTATCTGGCAAATTGATCGGACCAATATTAATATTACCGGCCAAACAGCTCGTTGCAAAGAAACCACAATATACCCATTGGTTTGCTAACTGCTTATTAACTAATCCTAAAGCTTCAATAATTGTAGGCATCGCAATATCAACATTCTTATTGGGCGTGATATCACCAATATCAATAGGATTAGAAAACTCTAACCACCATCCTTGCTGAGCAACAGATTTTGTCCCAGGCCAACGTATATCTTGTTTTTGTAGTGCTAATGATGCAGGTGTTCCATTAAGATTCGCTTTATGAAAAAGCCCTAAATCTTCATCAATCGTCACATTTACATTTAAATTATTCAAAACACCATTTGCAGTACCAGATAATGGAATGCCAATACCAGTATTCGCAGACAAATTACCAGAAATATTAATTCCATTTACGATTGTTGAGGCCACTAAAGGAGCCGATGTTATACGCTTTCCCGTAATGGGTTGACCTGGTAAAGTTAAACTTGCTTGCTGTGACGGTGTTAAGTTCAAGGTATAACCAGTAGTCGTATAAGTCGTTTGTACAATCCCACAGCTACCAAAATAGGGTCCACTACATGCTTTACCACTCAAAGCGACATTCGTTGGATTAGTTGCCCCATTTTGCGTTATCGTTATTGGATTAACAGTCGCCATTCCTGTTTGTGGTGAAACTTCCATATAACCACTTAAACTATTAATCCCACTTCTAATGCCATTATTATTTGAATCTTTAGCATTTTCTAAACCAAAAGTAATCAAACCCTCTGCTTTTTCTGAACTCAACCTGAAGCCTGTCACTTCGCGTGTTGATGCTGAGTTTGGGTTTTTAATCGCAAACTCGATAAATGGATTCGTTAATTTAGCTGAAGAGCTTGCACGACCGACACTCGTATTCGAATCACCACTTAAACTCAAATAGTCGATATCAATGTCACATCCTCCTGCTCCATTGATACCCCCACACCCTAGTTGCAGTTTTTTGATATTTGCATTCAACTCAAGTGTAGCCTCTAATCCTAATTTATAGAATCCAACCCCGCCATTACTCGCATTACTATTGCCTGATCTTTTTGATTCTAGATTAGATAAATCTGCAGGAGCTAGATAAGACAAGCTCATGAGTGCCTGTCCAGTGGTAGCCGCCAATTCACTATCAGACATAGAATGTAGAGTAGAAGTAGCATAAGCTGAATGCGTGCAACAACTTATTATTCCTAAAAACATTACAGATAAATCTCTATTCTTCATAATAAAAATCCCTTTGGCTCTACCAAGCTAGAGAACAATACTCGCGTCCATGCGACACTATTAACGGCAAAAAATGAGTTGTCTAACCCAATGACATAAATATTTCTGTCAATATAAACTCAATTTATGTTAAATAATAGACAAAATGTAACAAATATATCCTCTAAAAATAAATAAAATGTCACAAAAGGTTAAACATCAATAATTAAGAATGTATAAGCCCCTATGTATAAATATAAAAAGACAGCATATGCTGTCTTTTTATTAAAGAGGTCAAGCTAACAAAATTTTAAACTTCCATAACAGTTGGGAGCAAAATTTTGCCCATTGAGCTGTAAATTAGAGAGGTTCATCTGCAAAGGAGAAACATTAGATAAATCTACATTTCCAATATCTGCATCTAAGCCCATTCCTGTCATTACCCCCAAAATATCACTTGTTCTTGCAGGGTTCTGTTTTAAATAATTTCCAGCTTTGGCAGCAAACTGCCCTAGTAAAGGTTCAAGACTCAATCTTTGCGTAGGTTCCACACGCCCAATACTCACAGGATCTTGCAAAGCTAACCACCATCCTTGTTGTGCTATATTTGTCACCTCCGAATCTGGCCATAAAATATTTTGATTTTGTAGGCTCAATGACGCCGCTGAATTAATCTCTAATCGATGAATATACCCAAGAGCTTCTTGAAAATTTACTGTTGCCTTAGCTCCACTCACAGAACCACTCATTCGAATATTACTAAACTGGCGCCCTTCCCATGCTACTAAACATGTTGGAGCGAGTGTCAGATTTCTACATCCCGTAATCACAGCATCCACCGGATTACCTGCCGTATAGACTGCTATAGTTCTTCCATTAGTATCTGTAGTAGTTCTGCCTCCTGATGGATAGTCATTTCCTGTTCCTAAATGAATTGTTGGAACATTAACTGTTGCATTTAAACCAACTGAAATATTTCTCTTACCATTTACGACTATTTGTGGAGTTTCAAAAGGAAGATTATTCATTTCAGGGATACTAAACCCACCACCGTTAGTTCTAAAATCTGCATCAGCTAAATCAACTAGTACATTAGCAATTAAACGTCCTTCTATCGGATAAGTCGCTAGGCTCATATATTGTGCTGCTGTATTTGCATAACCCTTAATTTTGCTTCTCTCTGCTTCAGTATCTCCAATACCAGATCTCACTTTCATATAACCAGAAAGACTGTTTATTCCATCAGGATTAGCCGAATTTTCTGTTCCAAATGTTAATAAACCTAAAACTTTTTCAGCACTTAACCTTAACCCAACTACATTGCGAGTTGCTGCAGAATTTGGATTTTTAATTGCAAACTCTATAAATGGATTCGTTAGTTTTGCACTCGAACTTGCTCGTCCCTCTCTCGTATCTGAAACTCCACTCAAACTCAGATAATCAATATCAATATCGCATCCACCAATACCATTTACACCACCACAACCTAATTGTAGTTTTTTAATATTAGTATTAAGTTCTAACTCTGCCTCCATACCTAAACGATAAAAACCAAGATTTTGATCCCCGCCTGAGCGCTGACTCTCCAAGTTTTTAGCATCAGTCGGTGCAATATAAGACAGACTCATTAATGCCTGCCCTGTCGACGCAGATAACTCACTATCCGTCATACTTTTTAATGTACTGGTAGTGGCATATGCAAAATTTAAGCATGAACTGCCTAACAAAAATATTGCTAAATGACGAGATTTAAACTGTCGCATGACCGACCTCCGTGTTTAAAACATCCATATTTGTTTATTTTTATAATGTCTTATATCAACTACAGACGAGGTTCTAATCTATTTACACGCTGTGAGCTGGTATAAAAACAAATCGTTTTTTAATTATATTTTAAATAATATTAAATACAAGTTTAATTTAACTAAACAATTTAGGCCATAAATATAAAATTTGTTTAAACAAATCACATAAAAAAGCCCATCCTATTTTCATAGAATGAGCTTTTTAATCTGCCTTAATAATTAGGTCTTCGGTAAAGTCACACCCGTTTGACCTTGGTATTTACCACCGCGGTCTTTATATGATGTTTCACATACTTCATCGCTTTCAAAGAACAGCATTTGTGCAACACCTTCACCCGCATAAATACGTGCTGGTAGGTTAGTTGTATTTGAAAACTCAAGGGTAACGTGACCTTCCCACTCAGGCTCTAATGGCGTAACGTTTACAATGATACCGCAACGTGCATAAGTTGATTTACCTAAGCAAACTGTTAGAACATTACGTGGGATGCGGAAGTATTCGATGGTACGCGCTAAAGCAAATGAGTTTGGCGGAATAATACAAACATCAGATTCGATATCGATGAAACTTTTATCATCAAAGTTTTTTGGATCAACAATCGCTGAATGAACGTTGGTAAACACCTTAAATTCGCGCGCACAACGGACATCGTAGCCATAGCTCGATACCCCATAAGAAATCAACTTTTCTCCGTTTTCATCAAAACGAACTTGATTCTCTGCATAAGGTTCAATCATGCCGTGTTTTTCGCTCATTTCACGAATCCAACGATCAGATTTTATTGCCATGACTTTTTATCCATAGACGAAGTTAATAATTGGCGAGTACTTTAACGTAAAATGGTATCAATGAAAACAACAGCACTATCCTGTTATGTGGATAACACTGTCAAAGTTATAAATTGATCAATGCTGAATAGCTAATTGGAATGGCAAAAGCCATAAGCACTACAGATGCAGTACGCTGTAATTTTGATTGAGACAACCATGCAACTTTATTCGTTGCTAACATTGCACCAACTGAAATCCAGAATAATGCAATTGGTAAAATCAAGCCGACAAAAGTACTCATATGTGCAATATAAATCTCTTGGCTTTTCCATGCTGCAACAGGAAATATCGCTGAAGCAAATAACAATGCTTTAGGATTAAGCAAGGTCGCACATAACAACTCTCTAGGCCGAATGGTCGGTTGATTTAAAGCCACTTCTTGGTTCGCAGTGCGCCATAATTTAATCGCAAGAAAGACGATATAACCCGCACTTAATAATTTCAGAAAAATTGGTAAAGCTGGCAAAGTCGCTGAGACTTTACCAATTAGCATTCCCCACGCAGTAATCGCAATGATATAGCCAACTGCTTCAGCAGGAATCAATAGTAAAGACTTGCGCAATCCAACCTGAATACCAGAAGATGCCAATAAGGTATTGGTTGGGCCTGGAGTCAATAGAATGGTAATGACTAAACCAATAAAGAACCATGAAATCATTGAATGACCTCACTAGAAGATAATTTCAGATTAATCCAATTCACAAGCCATAGCAAAAAATTAACTGTAAACAGTTATGACTAAATGCAGCTTAAGCAACTGTTTTATATTTATTTTATTAAATTCAAGCCTACTCTACTCAGCAGTCACCGCATAAAAGGCGTCTATTTAAAATACAATAAATGTAACCTATTCGTCTTGGGCTTATTTTTAGTGCAATAATGTCTGACGCTATTTTAAGTTTTCACTAAGTAAATCGTGTTATTTTCTATACAATTTCCTGTTTATCTGTCCTATTGGGTCTATTTCCGCGTTTATGCCTAAGCAATTCTTTCACAAGTGGCTGCCTTCATCAGAGAAAGTCGCGAGCCTAAAGCTGATGAAAATTTTTGGTGATCGCGCCTTAAATCCATTGCTTTGGTATGTGAATCGTCGCTCGATTGCAAAAGCCATGTTTATAGGCACCTTTTGGGGGATTTTACCTGTCCCCTTTCATAGTCTGTTTATTATTCTGACCGTATTATTTTTTGAAGTAAATTTACCAATTGGCTTATGTATGGCATGGTTGACCAATCCGTTTACCGTGGTACCAATTCTGTATTTAGGCTTTTGGTTTGGGACAAAAATTTATCACGTCAATATGATTAATAAAGAAATGCTACTTGGCGTTCTACATCAAATTTTAAACTGGATTAAGAACTTTGGGCATGGGCATATTGATTTTAGTTTAGCCAAGATATTGGTTTCTGGACTCGTTATTGAAGCAATTTTATTTGCTGTTATTTTCTATCTAAGCACACATCTACTCTGGCGTTGGGTCGTCATCAGAAGTTGGAAAAATCGTTATAAAAATAAAAAAGAAGAAACCATCTAAATGATTTCTTCTCAATAACATTAATTATTTAGTTTCTGCTTTTGCTTTCATATATTGCTCAGCAACCTCAAGTGCATAGTCCTGACACGCTTCACCTGTCGCAGGGTTATAGGCACCATTATTGGTAATATTATTTGATAAGATACGAACCCCAAGGAATGGTACTTTGAATTGTTGCGCAATTTGTGCAACGGATGCCGCTTCCATTTCCTCGACAGATGTTCCGTATTTAGTATGGAAAAAGTTGATACGATCGAGTTCATTATTCCACGTGTCTGCTGAGCCGATGGTACCTTCGACCACTTGTCCTTTGCTGTAATGCACTTTAGCTTTGTAAGCCGCAACTAAAAGTTCCTTATCACCTTCAAATTTACGAATTGCAATCGGTTCTGGATCAGATTCATCCTCTGGCAACACATCGAACGCCTCATTCCATTCCAACGCATTTGAACCACCACCAATCGGTTTATTTGGCGTTTTAAATGCCCCAATATTGGTAGTGTATTTGCCTAACACAATATCAAATACCTTTAGGTCTGGATCATGTCCACCTGAAGTTCCCTGATTGATAATCGCAATCGGCTGATAATGCTGAATAGCAATGGCTGTCGCTGCGGCAGAATTACTCATACCCATACGTGTTTTAGAGATCACCATTGGATAACCTTTATAGGTACCTTTCCAAAATTCCCAACCACCAATGATTTCGTAGCTCGCATTATCTAATTTTGAGGCCATTCTTTTTGATTCAACAGGTAATGCACCTTGGATCACAATCGGCTGTAATTTCGCTTGTTCTTGAGGTTGAGTCGAATTTGAATTGCCGTCACCATTACATGCACCTAAAAATAGAGCCGTACATACACTGGCAATACCGATAAAATATTTAACTTGCATCATTAACCTGTCTAAAAAAGAAACCCTATACAAAGCAAGTAACGTACCTACTTTGCTGTTAAGGTGAGTTTTGAAATGGCCTAAATAAAAAGTGATTTGCTTTAGAAAGCAAAAACCCAACATCAGCATGTTGGGTTTTCTGTGTACTTAAAAAATACGCTTATCGTCTTTCTGGCGTTTTGGTAATTTATCCATTTGTTGCAACACGGCTTGTGCAATATTGAGATAACTGTCTGCGGCTGCATCTTTTGCGATCACACTTGGTGTGCCTTGATCTGCATGCTCACGAATTTTGGCATCTAAAGGTAAATGACCGAGTAAAGGAATATGATATTGCTCAGACAACTGATCACCTCCACCTGTACCAAAGATTTGCTCTTCATGACCGCAATTAGAGCAAATATGGGTCGACATATTTTCAATCACACCAAGTACAGGAATATTTACCTTATTAAATAGTTCGATCCCTTTGGTTGCATCCATCAACGCCACATTTTGTGGGGTGGTCACAATCACTGCACCCGTTACAGGAATACGTTGTGCCAAAGTCAGCTGAATATCACCTGTGCCTGGTGGCATATCAATCACCAACACATCTAAATCAGGCCATAAAGTCTGATTGAACAATTGCATCAACGCACCTGTCGCCTTTGGGCCACGCCAAGCCACGGGTGTATTGTGCGCACCAATTAAATGTCCAATCGACAGCACCGCCATGCCATAAGCATCTAAAGGTACGAAGTGTTCATTTTCGATCTGCGGGGTTCTGCCTGCATTGCCCAACATTGTTGGGATACTTGGACCATAGATATCTGCATCCAAAACACCAACTTTTAAACCGAGTTGTTGTAACGCGAGTGCAAGGTTGACCGTCGTGGTTGATTTACCTACCCCGCCTTTACCAGAAGAAACCAGAATCACATTTTGGATGCGTGGATGTGCCGCTACATCGCGTTGTTGTGGTGCCGCTTTTTGGATTGGTGGATTATTCGGATCAACTTCCGCTTTAGGTGAAGCATCCATCACAGGAGGTAAATTCCTATTTTCTGCTTTTGGCTTTGATGAACAGCTATGTCCCGCTTCACCATGCGCTGCATGTTTTTGTTGGATAATATGTAAGTTTAATTCTTGGATACCGCATTTTTCTAAAGCTTCTGCCAACTCATCATGAATCTGCTGTAAATGGTCCTTTTCTTGAGGAAAGGTATTCACTGTGAGTTGTAAAATACGGCCTTGTACATTCACTTGACTAATACGATCTTTCAGACTGTTTTCAGAATGCGGCAATATATAATTTTGTAGAACTGTTTGAATCTCGTCTTCCTTCACTTCTTGCGCTGGTGAAAAAACAGATTTTAAGGAAGAAAGCCACGACATTTTGTTTACTCCAAAAACAGTTCAACAATCACTGAGTTTGGCTAGTTTAGCAGTATTGAAGAATTGACGCTCATATCAAAGCAGATAATTGCTCATTTTTTATAGCAACTTTTCTTCTCTAGATATGAGCATCCATTATTTAGCATTGATACAAAGCTTAGCCTTTGAATTTATTGATGGTATCTGTTGCTGCTTTCTTTAAATCATCCAACTTATGACTTGCTTGAGCTTTCAAATCATCAAACTTTGCAGCAGCTTCATCTTTTAGTTCAGATGCTTTTGCTTTGGCATCATCTAACTTATGACTAGCCTCTTCTTTGAAGTGGTCAAATTTATCTTGAACCGCGTGTTGGGTATCTTCAAGTTTGGCTTTGAGATCATCTACTTTATTCGAAACTGCTTCTTTACCTTCAGCATTTTGCTCAGAGACATCTTTCTTTAAATCATCAAGGGCTTTTTCGCCTTTTAACTTAAGCTCCTCGGCGGAGTGTTTTAAGTCATCAACTGCTTTTTCACCTTGTAGCTGAGCTTCTTTTGCTTTGTATTTTAAGTCATTACCCAATTCTGCTGCTTGGTCTTTTAATTCATCAAGTTTTTCGTTTGTCATGGTATTTCCTCACTATAGGTAAAAAACATATTGCTTGGAGCAGTCTTATTTATACCGTGTTTGAGGGCTTTTTTTGTGCATCGCTGCAAATTGAAACAAATGGGATACAGGAAGATTCAAATATTTTATCTTTACAGGCAAATGGAATTGCAATCACACAAATGATAATAATAATCATTTATAATAAAATTAAAAGCGTATTTGCTCCCCTAAACAAGTAAATATTTTTCTATTACTTATTTAAACAATATTCATGGTGATCAAGTTGTTAAGAACAAATAAATTATTAACTCTTAAAAAAAGTATCTTGAGTACTCAGTTATCGTTATTCATGCACAGTAGCCTGCTTGCCTCATCTACACTTGTGAGCACCTCTCTTTTTGCTGAAGAAGTCGGCTCTATAAATCGGCTTTCACCAATCAAAGTTACGGCATCAGAGCATAGCCAAGGCAGTGCCGAGCAAGGATATAAAGAGGATACGGTATCTCAATTAGGACTTTGGCAAGGTCGGTCTTTGCAACAACTCCCATATTCAATACAAGTCTTTTCCGAAGAGTTAATTAAAAATGTACAGGCAACATCTAGTCCAGATGAAATTTACCGGCTCAACCCCACCAGCCAATTAAGCCGCTCTCAGTATGAGAATGATCAACCCGTTACCTATACCCGAGGTTTTCGCGTATCAAATGCCTATCGAGATGGCATGGAAGGTGATCAATATGGACACGGTACCACCACTGAGGACGCGCAAAAAATAGAAGTACTGAATGGATTATCAGGCTTTTTATATGGTCCAGGGAATGTTGGAGGCCTGATTAACTATGTCACAAAGCGTTCAACAGAGAGCAGATTGAATGAAATCAGTTTGGCAAGTTTAGGTGGAAAAAGCTGGTACACATATGGTGATTTTGGTGGAAAATTTGATGAAGCTGGAAAATTTGGCTACAGACTCAATCTGGCAAAACAAGGTGGTGATACGGCCATCAAACAACAAGAAGTGAAAAAAGAATTTGCAAGCCTTGCACTGGATTGGCAAGCCTTAGACACCTTACTGATTCAAGTTGATGCGATGCAAAGAGATTATGAAATCAATGGTGGAGCTGCGAATTGGAACTTCGCTAAGGGGATTGAACGGCTGCCAGCACATCAACTGCAAAATAATATTTCTTGGAGCGTCCCTTGGAGCAACAATTATTATCATTCTGAGCGTTATGGTGCTCATTTAAAGTGGAACCCTACTCAGAATATTACAATAAGAAGTTCATATTTAGATAGTTATAGTCGAAGAGGTACACAACTCACCACCAATACAGTGACCTCAGAAAATACCTATGACCAAGCTGTTTCAAGAATATATGCCGCTGGTCAAGATCGAATGACCAGTGAACAACTGGATAAACGTTGGGCCACTTATCTCGATTTTAACTTTGATACAGGACCACTTAAACACAAACTTACGACGGGTTTTCAGATGAGTGATACTCGACAAAAGCGTTATCCAAGAGAAGCTAAAGAAGTTGTCTTTAAGAATTTAGATCTAAGTTCTCCGACTGCTATGCCAAAGCCAATTGGACAACAAGTTGATCGAGGTGAAATTCAAACACGTTCTCATAGTCAAAGTAAAAGTTGGCTTATTGGTGATGACATCACTCTCGATGACCAATGGTCAATACTTTTAGGTGCGGCATATGTCAACATTATTAATAAAATGGGATCAGGTTATGATGAATCAAAAATATCGCCCAATTTATCTATCTTGTATCGTCCCGTACCTGCTTTAACCACTTATCTGACTTATATCGAATCTCTGGAAGCAGGTGGTATCGCAGCTGATGAGTATCGTGGTGTAGCAGTCACAAATGCAGGTGATATCTTTGGGCCACTGAAAAGCCAACAAATTGAATTAGGTGCGAAACTCAGTCTGGGCGATCTGCTGTTCACGACCGCCTTATTTAAAATTGATAAAGGCCTACAATACTATGATGTCAGTATGCCAACAGCACCCAAATTCGTTCAGGATGGCAGACAAGAGCATAAAGGGGTTGAATTTACCGCAATCGGAAAAGCAACCGACCATCTTACTATTCTGGGTGGATTTACCCTGTTAGATCCTGAAATCAAGAAACAGAAACAAAACCCACTTCTTGAAGGTAAACGCCCACCTTTAGTGGCACAGCAAATGTTTAAACTTTACTCAGAATATACGATTCCGAACTTTGAATCTCTGAGTGTTTCTGCAGGTTTTAACCACACTGCCAAAAGTTATGCAAATGCTGAAAATACAGATAAGCTTCCTGCTTATACGCTTTTCAATATAGGCTCTCGCTATCAATTTAATTTAAAAGATAATCCTTTGACACTTCGATTAAACGTTAACAATCTATTCAATAAACATTACTGGGCCAATGAATCTATTTTAGGGGACCCTAGAACAGTCGTTGTCTCGGGTAGCATTAAATTTTAGATAAATGAATCGCTGGCTCCCATCTAGATTTTAACGTCAGCTTTTAAAATTTCATAAAGTACATGCCAACTTAAAGGATGCTCTGTCGCTAAAGCGGGATGTTGAAAGTTAGACACTTTTTTCATGTTTAATTTTCTCATCACCGCTTGTGACTTGGTATTTTCTAATGTGGTAAATGCAACCACTTTCTCTAACTTTAATTGATCAAAAGCAAATGCAAGCGCGGCTTGAGCAGCTTCTGGCGCATAGCCCTGCCCCCAATGGGCTTGATCGAGTCGCCATCCGATTTCCACACAAGGTGAAAAAGCAAATTGTGTCGGTTGATCATGCAAACCAACAAAACCAATAAACTGATGATTGTGCTTTAACTCAACCGCCCATAAGCCCCAGCCTTGTGTTTCAATAATCGATTTCATTTTATCGATCATGGCATCGCTTTCCGTTCGAGTCAGGAGTTTAGGGAAATATTCCATGACCTGTGGATTGGTACTCATCGCGGCAAAGGATGCATAGTCCTCTGCTTGCCATTGTCTTAAACGCAGTCGAGCTGTTTCGATCATTTTTACAACCAATAAATTTGTATTAAAAACTATTAACAATATAAGGAGATAGTTCGGATATACTTCCGCAATATCTCAATCATAGACCTCGTTGTCAGAATTACCTAATATGAATGAAAATGAACTTTTAGAAATTCAGCAGGAACTTCAAGCCCAAGAAAAACGTTTGAAGTATATTCTTTCAAGTAAAAGAAGAATCCAGAACATGATTCTTTCGTTTGAAAAGGATCTTGCTGAACAGTTAATTCCAGTTATTGATCAGCAAAGTGACGATAAAGCACCTGTTGAAAGTAGTTTGGCACTGACCATTTGCTGGAAATTTTCTAAAGCTGAATTTCCTAAAACCGAACATTGGTGCAGTGAACTCAGTATTACTGAGCTTGAGTTCAAAGATGAATTTACGGTGGCACTAAAAGCACAAGCGTGGTTAGGAACTTTGGGCAGTGATGAACTTTGGCAGACACCAATGTTTGCTGAAATTACCCTTGATCCGAAAACGGATGGCTTAAAGAGCTATCACATTCATTTCCTATCTAAAGGAAAGATTATCTCTTTAAGAAAAAATTCAAAGCACAGTGTGACCGTTAAACAAATGCAGAGTATGTAATCCTTCGGGATGCATACTCTCCTCCTCTAGATCCTCTCAAATTGATTTAAATCGCCATACTTCTTTTTGCACATCAACACATAACAACTATTGGCACTGACACAGCCCAGTGCAAGCACAGGCAAAACAGCAAGAAAAATTAAAAGACTCATGGCCAAGGTTTCAAAATCGAAGCCATTGACCTGATCTTCAAACAAAATCATCAGCACTAAGCACATCCATCCCGTAAAAAAGACCAAACTGACTTTTAAAAACTGCACCAAATCAAAAATTTTGCTGGGTAATTTCAATATTGATAAAACAATGATGTAAAAGATAAAAGCAAGAACAATCAGAAATGGTGTGAGATATAGCATCACTTGCATCGCGTTGCTGACCACATGCAATAAATGGTTTTGTTGAAAGTTTAAGAACAAACAATACGGAATCACAAAACTAAAAACCGATGCCACACTTGCACACATAGATGCACAGAGCAAATGCCAAGACCTCATTGTTATTTCCTTTCTTTATTGACCATGTAGCCATTATCGATAAAGGAAATGTGTTTTGATTGAAGTACAAGTGAAGCTTTAATGAAGTGCAAGAAGAACTAAAAACGAGGCTTGAAAAGATTTCACCGAATCCCTTGTGCAAGTCGAGGCCAAGTCATGTAAAATCATCTGCCTTGCAAATACGAATGAGAGAACAATATCCGTGCGTAAAATTTTAGTCACCAATGCCCTACCTTATGCCAATGGTCCTATCCATATGGGTCACTTACTCGGTTATATCCAAGCAGATATTTGGGTTCGTGCGATGCGTGCAATGGGCCATGATGTGACTTATGTATGTGCGGATGATGCTCACGGTACAGCAATCATGTTGCGTGCTGAGGCTAATGGGATTAGTCCAGAACAACAAATTGCCAATGTTCAGAAAGAACATATCCGTGACTTTGATGGTTTTGGCGTACATTTCGATCACTATGATTCAACCAATAGTGACGAGAACAAAGCACGTTCTGAAGAAATCTATATTAAAAACCGTGAAGCAGGCAATATTGCAATTCGTCCTGTTACCCAGTTGTTCGACCCTGAAAAAGGCATGTTCCTGTCTGACCGTTTCATTAAAGGTACATGCCCAAAATGTAAGTCGGAAGATCAATACGGTGACGCTTGTGAAGTGTGCGGTACAACCTACAACGCCACCGAATTAGAAAATCCACGCTCAACTTTAAGTGGTGCGACCCCTGTTGAGAAATCATCGGATCACTACTTCTTTAAATTGCCGAATTTCTCAGAATACTTACAGAAGTGGACGCGTGACCAAGGTCGTCTACCTGTTTCGATCGCTAACAAGCTAGATGAATGGTTTGAAGCAGGTTTATCAGATTGGGATATTTCACGTGATGCGCCTTATTTCGGTTTTGAAATTCCAGATGCACCAAACAAATATTTCTATGTTTGGGTCGATGCACCAATTGGTTATATGTCGAGTTTTGAAAACTACATCAAAACCAAACGTCCAGATCTAAGCTTTGATGATTTTTGGAAAAAAGACAGCGATAAAGAAGTTTATCACTTCATCGGTAAAGACATTGTTTACTTCCATGCGCTGTTCTGGCCTGCAATGCTTGAAGGTGCCAACTACCGTACCCCTTCAGGTTTATTCGTGAATGGTTTCTTAACGGTGAATGGTCAGAAGATGTCAAAATCTCGTGGGACCTTCATTAAAGCTGAAACCTATTTAGAGCATTTGAATCCTGAATATCTACGTTATTACTTTGCGTCTAAGCTGTCTGACAAAGTTGAAGATTCAGATTTGAACCTAGATGACTTCGTTCAGAAAGTGAATTCTGACCTTGTGGGTAAAGTGGTGAATATTGCCAGCCGTTGTGCAAAATTTATTAACACCAACTTCAACAATACTTTGTCAGATACATGTGCAGAGTTGGAACTGGTTCAAAGCTTTATTGATGCAGGTGATTCAATCGCACAAGCTTACGAAGCACGTGAATTCTCAGCTGCAATCCGTGAAATCATGGCGTTGGCTGACCGTGCCAATCAGTATATCGATGAGAAAAAACCGTGGGCACTTGCGAAGCAAGAAGGTCAAGAGCAACAAGTTCATGATGTTTGCTCAGTTGGTATTAACCTATTCCGTCAACTTGCGATTTACTTGGCGCCAGTCTTACCAACGCTTGCTGCACAGGTTCAAGCTTTCTTACAACTTGAAAGCTTCGACTTTGCATCACGTCAGCACATCTTGGTTGGTCATGAAATTGCGCAATTCCAACCATTGATGCAACGTGTTGATGCCAAAGCGGTTGCTGCAATGGTGGATGCTTCTAAAGATTCTTTAGCTGCTGCGGCAGAAGCGCCAAAAGTAGAGAAGAAAAAAGAAAAGAAAGCCGAGAAAAAGCCTGAACCAAAAGTAGGTGAAGCTGAAATCATTGGTATTGAAGATTTCATGAAAATTGATCTTCGTGTAGCAAATGTATTGGAAGCTGCGACGGTTGAAGGTTCTGATAAATTGCTGCAATTAACTTTAGATGTCGGTGAAGCTGAACCGCGTAATGTGTTTAGTGGTATTCGTGAGTTTTATCAGCCAGAAGACTTAAAAGGCAAGTTGGTGGTGATGGTTGCGAATCTTGCGCCACGTAAAATGCGTTTTGGTATTTCTAACGGTATGGTACTTGCAGCGGGTAATGGTGAAGGTGTTTGGGTAATTTCACCTGAATCGGGCGCAAAACCAGGCGATAAAGTGTCTTAAGGTTTTAAATGTTAGACAAGAAAAGCCTCTACTAATGTAGGGGCTTTTTTAATTAATTCCACTATTTAATATGTCTAGAAATATATATTCTAGGTTTTAAGCCAAAAAACTCTACACGTTTTTTCCATGAATCAAGAGCTAACAAAAATTGAATAGAATTTATTTCAATGATAGATGAAATAGTTTTGTCATAAACAATCCATAATGCCACTGCCTTTAACTCACAATTAAGTGAAATTATATTTTGTTTGATTAACTCGAGTGAACTTTTTGATTGCTCAATATTATAAATTAGATCTTGAGTTGTACTAGGAATTTTCACAGAAATTATTTCATTATCCTTAAGCAAATCAGCTACTTCTATTTTATATTTTTTACCATCCGGATCTAATGATCGTATTATTTCCAATTGACGATCTAACAACTCATATCCATTAACCTCACTCATTTTTTTATTAAAGTAATATTCACGATATTTTAACTTATCAGTGCCAGTATCATTAGCTATTTCTTTTTCTTTTTGTGATTTCCAATCTAAATATTCTTTCTCAATTAGTGCATCACTGGGAACTATTTCAATCCCTACTAATGATTTTTTTAAATAATCCATAAATGTTTGATTAAACTTAAACCATTTTCCATTTTTTAGAAAATAATTATATCCCTCATATTCTGTATAAAAATCTAAAAGTTCTTTTAAGTCTTTAGTTAATCTACTACTTTCTTCACGCTTGAATCTTACTTTTACATCATCAAGATTATTAATTTGATTTTCTTTCAAAAAATTTGAAATTTTTACAATATCTAAGCTATTTCCTATATCAAGCTTTTCAACTTCTTTTCGTCCTTGTTTAAAAACCAATTCATAATTATATTCATTAAATCTAAAAATAATATTGATTCCAGATATACTAATTTCTTCAACACCGACATTAGCCTGATTATTAATTATTTTAGTTAAAATTTCTGAGTTAAGATCATTAATTAATATTTCATCTGATATTAGCTCTAATTTTGGCAATCTAATAATTTCATCGCCACTCATACTATCCGAAATATCATTAAGTATTTTTGATAGCTCGCAAGGTTCTTTACTTATATCCAGCTGAATAGAGTCTGCAAAAACTATATTTTTATCCCCCCATACCTCTGTATTTGAAGCTTTCAATTTTAAATGCTCAACTGATTCTCCAGAATCATAACTATCTTTATTAAAATTTTCATAAGAGGAAACTTCATGACGTTTAGTTCCTGTGAAATATCGGCTTTTCTTTAAAAGAATAGACTGCTCATTAGCCATACGTATAGCTAAGCTAATTCCAAAATCCAATTCAATGAATTTTGACAAATAAAAATGAGATTTACCTAAACTAACAGCATAAATTTCTTTTGGGTTATCTTCATTTTTACAGATTAACAAACCAAAATAGAAAATATTTTTGGGTAGTTCATCTGGCGAATTTAAAAAGTCTTTATAAGTTTCAAACCACCAAACCTCATTTCCTTTAATTTCTTCTGAAAAAAAGAAGGTCATCTCATAATTGTCATAATTTTGAGTTTTTTGCTTAACTAAACCAACAGATTCAATTTTATTTAACAAATCAACATATTTATCATTTTTGATTCTATAAATATTATATGTATTCCCCATACCACCCTCATCAAATAAAATAAGCTTAATGACAAATTAATTTTTATATATCCAATATTATAATAATCAAGATTTAAAGTAATATGCAATAAATATTTTTAAGACAATAAGAACAATAAAATCAAACAGTTACTCACATTCCAATTTGCAAGATAAAACAGCAAATTCAATTTAATATCGTTTTCCTTTTAAAGAATAGATATCCATGCTAAAAAGTAGACAATTCAACTAAACTTGAGAATATCTATAAATGAAAAAAACAGCCCTCCTCCTTTCTATCTCATTCTTGAGCAGCTTCCCTTTACTCACTCACGCAGAAACAAGCAAAACCCTGCCAGTCATTGAACAACAAAAACAGGTTGCGGGCTACTATCAACACCAAGTCGGTGATGTACAAATTACCGCCCTGCTCGATGGCACTAACTTTATGTCACCAAGCTTGTTTAAAGATATTTCTCAGCAACAAGTCCAGCACATCTTAAAGAAATACTATGCCGATCAAGATAAAGGCGTACAGACCTCCATCAATGCTTTCCTCGTCAATACAGGAAAATCACTGGTCCTAGTGGATAGCGGTGCAGCCAGTTGTTTTGGTGCCCATTTAGGCTCGATTCTAAAAAATCTAGAAGCTTCAGGCTATAAACCTGAACAGGTCGATACCATTTTACTCACCCATTTACATCCCGACCATGTTTGCGGTATCAGCAAAGATGGTGTTGCGAACTTTCCCAATGCAACCGTGTACGTTTCAAGTGACGAAGCCAATTATTGGTTAGATCCAAAACAGGCAGCCAAGCTTCCAAAAGACAAACAAGCGGGTTATGAAGGAACAGTGAAGCACATTAAACAGGCCATTGCCCCGTACCAAGCCAAACAACGCTTTAAAACCTATAAACTCGGTGATGAAATTCAGGGCTTTAAAGTCATCAATACGGCGGGACATACGCCTGGGCATTTTAGCTATGAATTAAAAACCAAAGGTGAAAGTGTGGTCTTTATTGGAGATATCGTACATTCACACACCGTGCAATTTGATAAGCCCGAAACTGCGATTGAATACGATATTGACCCGAAAAAAGCCGTAGCTACCCGCTTAAAACAGTTTGCTGATTTCGCCAAGAATGGACAAACCATTGCCGCACCACATTTACCTTTCCCGGGGATTGGACATATTTATTCTGCTGATGGAAAAAGCTATCAATGGATTCCAGTGCATTTTAAGGATTAAGCTGAATAAGTGGATTTTAGGCAATAAAAAAGCGACCTTCGTGGTCGCTTTTTCTGTGACATTATTTCATTCCAAAGATCAACTTTAATCCCAACAGCGTCATCACGCCACCTGCGATACGGTCAAACACTGATTTGGATTTTAGATAAACTTTGCGTGGCCCTTCTGCTGACAATGCCACCGCAACTAGCGAATACCAACCTGCGTCAATAAAGAAGCATAGCATTGGTAACACCACATAGTAATAACTTGGAATGTCTTTCGGTAATAAGGCAGTAAAAATACTGGCAAGAATAATCGCAATCTTCGGGTTACTAAGCTGGGTAATCAGCCCTAAACGAAAGGCTTGTGCATAGCTCATCTGATTCACAGTGCCATTCACCGCTTCCATTGGCTCTTTGGCATGCTTAATAATTTTATACGCCAGCCAAAGTAAGTACAAACCACCAAATATTTTTAGCGCGATATAAGCAGATGGCACCGCCAATAAAATTGCCTGTAAACCCATAACAGCAAGCAAACCAAATAAGGCTGCGCCCGTGCCTGTTCCCAAAGCGGTAAATAAGCCATGTTTACGTGAAATCGCAATTGAGTTTTTAGCAACATAAATAAATGTAGGACCCGGGCTAATTGCACCCAACATTAGTGCTAAAGCAATTGAGCCTAAAATCAATAACGATTCCAAGATAGACCTCTAGATTAGAATAATTTTCAAATATTAATTTTACTTAAAAAAGGGATCAGGGAGATACATAAATTTTGAGTTGCCACAGCATTTTTTGTATCTCTAGTGCATAACATCGTTTTGCAAATTCTCTTCGAACAGGAATTTAGGGTCGAGATAACACCAAATAAACAACTTCACTTCTAAATGAACCATCTGTTTGGATTTGATAATATTGCTGAACTTGATCAGATGCCTTACGCTGTAAATCCCGTATGGTCTGGACTGCATATTCAGGCGTCTGCATCCGCTCCGTCCAACTTTTAAACTCTAAATCCAAGCTCTGCTTTTCGACAATATCGACAGTAAATCCCGCATATTCAGCAAAACGTGTCCATTCTTGTAAACTATAATTACGTACATGACTCGGATCACGAATCGTTTCAATGGTCTGAAAAAATGTATCCATCACAGGATTTGAATTTCCTAAAATATCAATAATAATCACTTTCCCCTGTTGAGACACAATACGATAGATTTCATTCATCGCCTGTGCCACGTTCTGCCAATGATGTGCTGAATAGCGGGTAATTACACAGTCAAAACTTTGATCAGGAAAAGCTAAAGACTCCGCTGCACCTTGCTGGGCAATCACATTGTCCAAACCTTTGTGTTTAGCTTGTTCAGCAACAAGTTCCACCATAGACGGCGTTAAGTCATAGGCTGTTACACGATCTACAAAGGGTGCAACTTGGTAGCTGACATGTCCACCACCGCAGCCTAAGTCTAAAACTGTTTTCAATTGATAGGATTGGATCAATTGCTGCATTTTTCCAAACTCTACCCCCTGAGCATGGACACTGCTATGTAAATAGGCTTGAGATTTATCTTGGTATTGCTGTTGATTAACTTGGTGCTGGGTGGTCATATTCTTATCCTTGCTGTACCTGTCTCTCTTTAAAATAGCCAAGCATAACCAAAAATAAAAATGATCAATTTTAATTAAATTAATAAAAATAAGTTATTAATTCAACCCGATCAGACTGGCAGCAACATTAATTGCAACCGCTAGAATCATGGTATTAAAAATAAACGCCAATACACAATGAAAGATATTCAAATGCCTGAGCGAAGAGCTGGTAATAGATACGTCTGCCGTTTGTGCGGAGGTACCAATGATATAGCTGAAATAAATAAAATCGAGATAGTCAGGCTGATCTGTTTTTGGAAACTCTAAACCTGCTTCTTCGTGTCGACTTTTGGCCAGATAAAAGTCATGCGCATAATGAATGGCAAATAAGGTATGCAATAACAGCCATGTTGAAAAAATCGTACCAATGGTCAGGAGAATGAGCACCGTTTTTAAAATAGGCTGATCTTTAGGAACATGTCCCAATTGCACCACAATGGAGATAAAACAGATCACAATCGCAATCAGCACCACAGTCAGGATCATCCACTTCCCTTCATCCTGTTGTTTGGCACGTTGTAAAATATGGGTTGCATCCAAATGCCACATCATTTTCAAGGTTAGAAATAAATACAGCCAAATGGCAATATTCCAGCCCAGTTGCAAGCAAGTCGCCCATTGCCATTGGGTAAATATATGCAAGATCCCATAAATCACGAGACCTAAGGCAAAAGTTGCAGATAAATATGGACGGTGTCTTATCCCTCTCGCAAAACGCTGTAAAAATCCCTGCATTGTTCACCTATTTATATTTGTATTCATGACTAATTTACGCTTATTTTTAGCATTGTATTGCCTTTGTCATAGCTCTTATTACTGCTATTTTACTTAAATTAAACAAAATAAAGATTCAGAGGATATTTACTTCGGACAAAAATGTCCGTTTAATTCACTTTAGAACTTCTTCGAAATTTTACCCATGATCAAACGCCAACAATTAGCTGCCCATAATCGGGATGAACTTCTCAATGCCGCAGAAGAAATCTTCCGTAAGCAAGGCGTTCATGTCCCTTTGCAAGCGATTATTGATCATGCGGGTGTTGGCCGTGCCACCTTCTATCGTAATTTTGCGGATCGCAAAGCACTGATTGCTGCCCTGTTAGAACGGGCAATTAGCCGTCTGGAACAACGTGCTCTTGCACTGCAAAGCTTCGATGATGGCTTTATTCGTTTGATAGAAGGTCATATTGAGCAACTTCCACATCTAGTTGTACTCATTGATTACTGGCGGATTATTGATCGGCAAGACCCAATCATGCTAAACATTTATGAAAGACGCGATAAAGCATTGCAACCACTAATTGATCAAGCCATACAACACAAATTATGTCGTCCAGATTTAACGCCACAAGATTTCGGCATGATTACCGCGATCTTGGGTTCTTCATTTCAAGGGCATCAGGCTTCAGATCAAGTTCGGTTGGCCCAACGTGCAATAGAATTATTATTAAACGGCATCAAAGTTTAGTTCGAGGAATAACATGGATAAAAGCCCTCGCTATCTTGAGACTCCTCCAGATTGGTCTGCTGATGAGCGCCCAACCCTGCCCGGTTCGCCTGCTGCAATTGCACATGCCAGACCAAAACGCTTTGCCTACTTTTTTATTGGTCTGTTTATTTGTATTGCTGCCAGTTTAAGTAATGGCTTTATCGTTGCCAATTTACCAATTTTCCAAGGTGAATATGGTCTAACCCCATCACAGGCAGCATGGCTCCCTGCAGCTTATGTAATGGCGAATGTCAGCTCAAACCTAATCTTATTCAAAGCACGTCAACAGTATGGTTTACGCCTGTTTTCAGAAATAGGCTTGCTGGTATTTATTGGCGTACTGATCCTGCATATCTTTGTCAAAACCTATGAAATGGCCTTATTCGTACGCTTTATCGCAGGTCTGGCAGCTGCCCCTCTCAGTTCACTGGGAATGTATTACACCATGCAGGCTTTTGGTAAAGCAGACATGGCTAAAGGGATTTATCTGGCTTTCGGATTTCAACAGCTGGGATTGCCTTTGGCATGGATCATTTCGCCTTTTCTGCTCAGCGCAAATCAATGGGATGTGATTTACACCTTCGAATTAGGTCTGGCAATTTGTTGTTTAGCCATGGTGGTGTCATTAAAACTCCCCCGCAGCTTACGTATGGAAGTATTCGAAAAGCAGGACTTTTTTACCTTTGCCTTACTCGCGCCCGGCTTTGCCTGTCTATGTATCGTATTGACGCAAGGGCCAATTCTTTGGTGGTTCAATAGCCCATGGCTGGCCTATACCTTGATTGTTGGCTTTTGTCTGATTGTGTTGGGACTCACCTATGAACACTATCGGAGTAATCCTTTGATTATGACCCGTTGGTTGGCTGCTGGTGATTTACTCAGTTTTGTAGTCAGTGCCTTTGCCTTACGCTTACTGATGTCAGAGCAAAGCTACGCTGCTGTAAATTTTCTTAAAACCATGGGTATGGGACCAGATCAATTTGTGCCGCTGTATGTGGTGATCTTCTGCGGCACCATTGCAGGTTCAGTTTTTAGTGCATTGACCTTCCATCGTGAACGGCTGATTTTAAATTTATTCCTTGCTGAAATCCTGATTTTAATTGCCTGTGCGCTGGATTATCACCTGACCAGTGATGTGCGCCCAGCCAATTTTTATCGCAGTCAATTCTTAGTGAGTTTTGCAGGTGGTGTCTTTATTGGCCCATTGCTACTGATGGGCTTTATGCGAACCTTGCAACGTGGACCTCAATATGTAGTGACCTTTATCGTACTGTTTTCTGCGACTCAGAATTTTGGCGGTCTAGTAGGTTCATCATTTTTTAATACCTACCAACAACGTCATACCTACGACTATAAAGTCGAGATCAACAGCAATCTTGATCCCACCGATCCATTGGTCGCGCAGCGTCTACAAGCTTACCAACATAGTTCCATGATCAGTACCAATGATCCTGTTTTACAAAATAATCAAGCTTTGCAAAACCTGAATAAAGTGGTGACCCGCGAAGCTCAGGTACGTGCCTATAACGATGTCATCGTGTTGAACGGTATTTTTGCTGTGGTGCTCTTAGTTTGGGGATTATTCAAATATGTACGCAACAAGTACAAAACCCGAAGAAGCCTGCAAGCAGCCAGTTAGCCCTTATTGTATTTGATTGAGAAAACATTATGTCTGAACAAGATAAACCCGAACAGAATCCAGCTCCAGATAACGAGCAAAAAGAAACACCCGAAACTGTAAAATCACCTGAGACTGTCGTGCAAATGCCACCACCGCCTCCACCACCGACCAGTAAGTTGATTAAGACCAAAAGCTCAACACTTTGGTGGATGTTATTGGTGCTGTTGGTTGGAATCACCATTATTTTATGGGCATGGCGCATTGGCCCCTTTCATACAGCCGTTGAACAAACGGACAATAGTTATGTAAAAGGTAAAACCACGATTCTGTCATCACAGATCAATGGCTACATCAAAGATGTCTTAGTCAAAGACTTTGATCAGGTCAAGCAAGGTCAGGTATTGATGCATATCGATGCCACCACCTATGATCAAAAAGTGACACAGGCGGTTTCTGGTGTGGAGCAGGCAGAAAATAGTCTTGCCAATCAGACTCAAGCCATCGCACAACGTCAGGCCGATGTCACAGCAGCTCAAGCCAAACTTGATCAGGTCAAGGCACAATACGATTTGTCTGTAGCTCAATTAAAACGCTATCAGCAACTTGGTGATAGTGGTGCGGCTTCAAAATCTGAACAAGATAAAGCAGCAGCCGATGCACAAAACAATCATGCTTTACTGAAACAGGCTGAAGCCAATATTTTAGTCGCGCAAGAGGCTTTGAAAACAGCTCAAGTGGCACAATCGGGTTTAAAAGCGCAAGTAAATAGCGCGCAGGCTCAACTTGATCAGGCCAATACCACCAAGGATTACAGTACCATTGTTGCCCCTTTGGATGGCCAGTTGGGTGAAGTCAATCCACGGGTCGGGCAATACGTTGCGGCAGGAACACAATTGCTTTATCTGATTCCAAACCAAACATGGGTGATTGCCAACTTTAAGGAAACTCAGATTGCCAATATGAAAATTGGACAAAAAGCCTACTTCACGGTTGATGCCATGAATCACCAAAAATTTACGGGTCATGTTGAACAAATTTCCCCAGCAGCAGGTTCTGAATTTAGTGTGCTCAAACCAGATAATGCGACAGGTAACTTCACCAAAGTGGTACAACGTATTTCCGTGCGTATTGCGATAGATCCAAATCAAAAAGGCATCGAAAATTTACGTCCAGGCATGTCGGTAATCACTTCTGTGGATACCGACTCCTAACGCAAGACTGACATTCTCAATCAAATACATTTACAATGTGATCAAATCCATTTCCCTTGTTCGAAAATGTTTGATCACATTGCTTTTCCAACACCCTATCAAACATTACAACTGCCCTATTCGGTTCAAGTAACAGTCAAACGTCTTGATCTGATTCATCCCCATATTTCAGGCAATAAGTTTTTTAAGCTGAAATACAACCTGCTCGCTGCTCAACAACAGGGCTTTTCTCAAGTACTGACTTTTGGTGGTGCTTTCTCCAATCATATCGCCGCAACGGCGTATGCCGCGCAACACTTCGGTTTTCAAAGTATCGGTATGATTCGTGGCGAGGAACTTAGCTCACAGACCTTAAATCCAACCCTTCAAACTGCACACGATTTTGGTATGCAATTGCATTTTGTCAGCCGAGCTGAGTATCGACTGCGTCATGAAGTGGAATATTTACAACAATTACAACAGCGATATCCGCAAGCCTTTATCATTCCAGAAGGCGGCAGCAATGCACTTGCTTTGCAAGGGACTCAGGAAATTTTGAGCGAAAATGATCGGGAAAATTATGATGTGATTTGCTGTGCAGTTGGAACTGGTGGAACCATTGCAGGGCTGATTGAAAGCAGCTCAACACAACAACAGGTTTTAGGCTTTTCTGCATTGAAAGGCGACTTTTTAAAGCAGGATATTCAACAGTGGACCAATAAGCAGAACTGGTCTTTAACCGATGCCTACTGTTGTGGTGGCTACGCTAAAACCAATTCTGAACTGCTGCAATTTATGCAGCAATTTGAACAACGCTACGCAATTCCTTTAGAACAAGTCTATACCGCCAAAATGATGATGGGGCTATTCGATTTAATTCAACAAAATCACTTTCCTGCAAATACACGTATTTTGGTGATTCATACGGGTGGGTTACAAGGAAAGTTGAAAGCATACTAAAAGCCGCGTAAATCTTTTATAATTGCCCGCTTTTCCTCTTTCGAGTATTTCCCCCATGGTTCATCAAGTTGATGTTGTTGTTTTAGGTGCTGGTGCATCGGGCTTGATGTTGGCTGCAGAAGCAGGCAAACGTGGGCGCTCGGTTGTGGTATTGGAAAAAGCCAATAAAGTGGGTAAGAAAATTCTGATGTCAGGTGGTGGTAAATGTAACTTTACCAATCTGGATGTTGAACCATCTAATTACCTTTCTGAAAATCCACATTTCGTCATCTCAGCCTTAACCCGTTATACCAACTGGGACTTTATTGGTTTAGTGTGTGAATACGGCATCGAATATGAAGAGCGTAAACATGGGCAATTGTTTACCTTAAAAGGGGCTAAAGAAATTCTTGAACTTTTGCTATCTGAATGTAGCAAAACCAAACGGGTTGAAATTCAAACCCATTGTGAAGTAGAGCAAGTCACAGCCCAAGCAGATTCAAGTTTTATCATTGAAACCAGTCAAGGAACCTATCAATGTGAATCGCTAGTCGTTGCAACAGGTGGCTTATCTATTCCTACACTCGGAGGATCAGGCTTTGGTTATGAACTTGCACAGCAGTTCGGACATCATGTCTACCCAACCCGTGCAGGTCTAGTTCCTTTCACTTTCTCCGATCAATTTAAAGCAGTTACTACACGTTTAAGTGGCAATGCCTTAGATGCAACGTTGGTGAATGATCGTCATCAATTTACGGAAGCTCTACTGTTCACCCATCGTGGTTTGAGTGGTCCAAGTTCATTACAACTTTCCAACTACTGGAACGTTGGGGAAAGCTTCAAGATTGATTTTTTCCCAAGTCAGGAGCTGAATCAGTTCTTTAAAGACAAGAAAAAATCACAGCCTAAAGTACTGCTTCGTACATTACTGAGCGAATTTACAGCGAAAAGTATCGTACTGGAACTGCAACAATTAATTTGGGCTGAACAGAGCGAAACAGCGATTGGAAATCTGAGTGACCTGCAGCTTGAGCATATTGCAACACAGCTACATGGCTTTACAGTAAAACCATCGGGTACTGAGGGTTATCGTACAGCAGAAGTGACACTTGGCGGTGTCGATACCAGCGAAGTTTCCTCTAAAACCATGGAAAGCAAAAAACAGAAAGGTTTATATTTTATCGGGGAAGTACTCGATGTCACAGGACATTTAGGCGGCTATAACTTCCAATGGGCATGGTCTTCTGCGCAAGCCGCGGCTCAATTTGTTTAATGCAATCTCATAAATAACAGCTTTCAGACTTCTTACGATGAGGTCTGCTCTAGTTATGTTCATCAGAAGAGTTGGCTGCTTCTGAGGTTGAAATTTGCTGGCTACTTTCAAGCGGTTTCTCTTTAGAAGAAGAGTTTGATTTAGTAATCACAAACTTATAAGCACTCGCTAAAAATCCGACAGTAATACCTGCAATAATAATCGGTGCGAATACTCGATTTGGCCTCTTCATTTCATTCTCCTATAGACTTTTTATTTAGAGACTAGAGATACTTTATCTATAAATGAATTGCTTTTTAGGTCAATTTTTTGATTTGAGGCGTTTAAGCCTGCTCAAAATGCCGATTACAATCTCAAAATAAAGCTCAATAGCGCTTATACAAACAAAACGACCACCCTGCTTAGAGTGGTCGAATTGATTAAAAAAATCAAAGATTATTTTTACTATTCATCCGAATATGGCGGAGTTGGTGGTGTTGGATTCGCCGGAGTATCTGATGACGTTGGCGTCGGACTCACAGGAGTCGTTGGTGCTGTTGGGCTCACAGGAACTACTGGCTTAACCTCATCCTTATGCAACGGATTTGGTTTATTGCCTTCAGTTTTTGCTTTATCTAAAAGATCCGTCAGCAAACGTTCCGCAGGTTGACGTCCTCCTAGACCAAAGGCCAATGCAAATGCGACTGCAACTGAACCAAGTGTTAAACCAAATGCCAAATTCACAATGGAATCAGCGATACCCATGGCTTTTAAACCCATTGCAATCACTAAGCCCATAATGAGAATACGAACCAGATTGCCTAACCAACGTGAACTGTTGTATTCACCACGTTGTACAATATTCGCAACAATATTGGCCAGCCAAAAGCCGATCACTAGAATCACAGCGCCAAGCAGGATGCTTGCACCAAACTGGATAAACATCGCAATCAATACACTAACTTGCTCTAATCCAAGTCGATTGGCTGCTTCTGAAACTGCAAACAGCATGGTAAAGAAAACAATTAAACAACCGATCACGTCAGAAACACGGGTTTGTCCAAGGAAGCGTTGTAAATCCAGCTTCATTGGAATTTCATCAACGCCTGCGCCAGAGATCAGCTCAGCCACTAAACGCCCCACAAAACGGGAGACGATATAAGCCACAATTAGAATCAAACCAGCTGCAATGATTTGTGGAATTGCATACATGATTTGATTAAGCATGGCAGTTGCAGGTTGAGAAATCGCTTGAATACCAAGAGCTTCAAAGGCCACTATTAAAGTAGTAATAATGATGATGGCAAACACAAATGAGCCTAAGAATTTAGACACATTGGAGTTTTTAAACAGCCCCACCTTCTCCGCTTGTGCTTGCAAGCCTAGACTATTACTCAAGCCTTCAACTATGCCACGCACAATTTTCGCAAGTATATAGCCCACAAAAATGATTACACCTGTAATAAACAGATTCGGTAGATAAGCAATTGCTTCATTCACCATATTCTGTACAGGGATCAGCAAACCAGTTAGACCTAAAATCGATAAAACAATTGGTAAGAACAGTAATAGAACCAACCAGTAAAAAATCTCGCCGATATTGGTACTGAGTGAACTCACACCAACTTCGCCACTTAATTTCTCATCTAACTCAGTTCTGGAAAGTACATTTGTTAGACCTGCACGAACCAAACGTGCAACAATCCAGCCAATGAAACCCACAGCAACAGCAGCCAGCAAGTTCGGTATATAAGCGAGGACGCGACCCACCATATTGCTAAATGGATCGCTCACACCACTAATATTTAAAACATTTAAAGCACCGACTACTGCAAGGATCATCACGAACCAAAATACCAGTTTGGACACGAGATTCTCAATATTTGGAGTACGACCCGTTGCTGTAGACAACTTGTGATTGGTATCAAGCTTTTGCAATAATTTCTTTACGCCTGCTGCAATAACTAAAGCAACAATCCAACCAACAAGTAGGATGACAACAGCAGCAAAGATAGGATGAAATTGATCCCAGTAATACATTGCATCAAATCCTCCGCGATTGGAGGGGTCACTAAAAAAATCATTCATGTTGTTATCCTTATAGTGTGTTTTTAAATCTTGCTAAAAATCCATTGATAAACGCTCTAGCATTAAGAACATGATTTATGGATACTTCCACCATAGTTTTTGTCTATTTTCCAATCAATCAATGGCAGCACTAATACAACAAAAAGGTCTCATAATTTTGCAAAAAGCTCATTGATTCACACCAATGAGCTTTGTTTATGAATTAGTTTGGTCTAAAGATATGCCTGCTTAAGCATTCAGAATAGCCGACTGCATATGTGACATGATCACTTGAGCAGTTGGATTGGCCGAATGATCAGCAACCATATATACAAGTAATGCAATCAGGAAGATTCCCACTAAAATCAGAATATAAACTGGTAATCTTCTCTTTTTGGTAATTTCTTCTTTGCTCGCCACATGAGGTTGTGGCTTACTAAAATCATGCATGATAGCAACCCTCATCCTTGTTACTTTTCAAGTTTTATATTAACAATACCCTATGTAGCATTGTGTGAAGAAGCTTCGGACTATCGTTGCAGCAGTTGCAGAACTCTACTTTTATTATTTTATTTTTTGTTTAAAATATAGTCGGTTTTAGAATACGTTAAAATAAGCTATAATACGCGCCTTCTTTCTCAGCCGTTCTGCTTTATGTCCTATAGCCAGCAAAGTGTTTCTCTTGATTTAGACACTGATGTCACACATCAATGTTTTTTACATCACACACGCGATGAACATTTGATTGGAATTATTGAGTTTAATAAACCAAGCTATATCCTGAAATGGGGCGATTTAGAGTACTTCCGTCGTCGTACAGAAGAGTTTTCAGTGATGCCATTGCCTGATTGTATCAATGCAATGATTGTCGATATTCGCAATGTACAGCCATTTTTAGACAATGAAGTTCCAATCCTGCCTTGGCGTTTACTTGAAGAAGATTGTCCAGTTCGTCTGGTCGTCCCACAAGATCGCTTGGAACATTATATCGGGCTGTTTGAACCAACCTGGTTAACCACAGATGTAGATACCGCGATTCAAGAAATTCGTGAATTTATGGATATGTTTGTTCATTAAAACATATCCTCTTCCACGCACGACTTATTACCAATAATTTTCTACCGCAATATTGCCTTCGCCACGGCGATTCATGATTAAACCACGTCGCTTCAGTGCTTCTTTGGTATCTTCCACCATTTGCGGATTACCACATAACATCACATGACTACTGTCTCGGTTAAAAGGTAGACCCACTGCTTTTTCTAATTCACCATTGGCAATTAAAACTGGTAAACGGTCATGTAGGGCTGCATTCGGATCACGGGTAATGATTGGAATGAACTTAAAGCCCGTATGCCCCTCACCAAACAATGCCGCAATCTCTTGGATACGTTCGACATAAGCCAGCTCAGATTCAGTACGTACGCTATATATCAAATTGATCTGCTGATATTTGCTCCATGTTTCAAAGTCTTGCAACATCGATAAAAATGGTGCTAACCCTGTGCCTGTACCCAATAACCATAAATCCTGCGGCAAAGGCTGCTGATAACGTGCCAGCGTTAAATATCCATAAGAGATTTTTTCAAGATAAAGCTCATCACCCACTTTTAGATGTTGTAGATTCGAGGTAAATGCCCCATCGGGAACAACAATTGAAAAGAATTCTAAAGTTTCATCGAAGGGTGAAGATACAACTGAATAAGCACGAACAACCAATTCCCCTTCAACCATTAAACCTATACGCGCGAACTGACCTGCGGTAAATTTAAAATGAGCTGGTCGGGTCATCGTGAAACTAAACAAATTATGAGTCCAACGGTGTACAGACAAAACCTTTTCTAAGCTAAATTTTTCAATTGACATGATTTGAACGTGGCACGAAACAGTAGGCTCATGTTAGCATGATCGAATAATTGATGGATACTCAAAAACATTAAGGCTATTTAACATGCGCATGACATTACGCCAGTTGGCTGTTTTCGTGGCGGTCGCTCAAGAAGGAACTGTTACCAAAGCGAGCGATGCTGTCCGACTTACACAAAGTGCGGCAAGTATGGCTTTAGCAGATTTAGAAGATGGTCTCGGTGCACCACTCTTTGATCGTTTGGGTAAACGATTACAACTCAATGATTTGGGACGTTTTTTACTCCCACAAGCTTTAGAAATTTTAGGTCGCTGTGATTCTTTTGAACAAGCGGCTAAGGGTGAATTACAAAGTATTGATCTACGCTTAGGCGCAACGCTTACCATCAGTGATTATTTAATGCCTGATTTGATGGCTGACTTCTTACAACGTCATCCAAAAGCCCATTTACAATTACAAGTCGGCAATACCCGTCAAATGATTGAAGCCGTCAATCAATTTCAACTGGATTTAGCTTTAATTGAAGGCTCTTGCCACTTACCCCAATTGCAATGCATCCATTGGCGCGATGACGAGTTAGCGGTTTGTTGTGCACCTGATCATCCCTTAGCACAGTTGAACCGCCCAATCAGTCCAGCTGATTTTAATGATGTTGAATGGATTTTACGTGAGGAAGGTTCAGGTACACGTGAAGTGTTTGACAATGCTATTTTACAAGACCTTCCTGATGCCAATATCCGTTTAACGCTAGGTCATAATGAAGCGATTTTAAAAATTGTAGCAGGCGGTTTAGGCATGTCTTGTGTTTCAAGACTGGCGATTGAGCCGCTACAAGAAAAAGGTCAGTTGGTGATTATCGATACACCTTTCTGGGAATTAACTCGCCCCCTCTACATGCTCGTGCATCGTCAGAAGTATCAAGGACCAGGGTTAAAAGCCTTTTTGCAATTCTGCGAAGATCAGGTTTAATTTATTTAAGAATAAAAAAACGCTTCCGATTGGAAGCGTTTTTTATTTTCATTTAGAAGTCGAAACTCACACCTAACTTATAGGTACGACCTGCGCCTACAGTGGTAAAGCCACTAGTGAACACACCATCCCAATACTTTTTGTCAGCAACGTTATCGACATTGGCACGGAAAGTTGTGTTGACGCCACCCAGTTTAGTCGCATATTTCGCCCCTAAATCGACCAAGGTGTAATCAGGTAACTTGAGTGTATTATCAGCCGTTAAATATTGATCATCGACATAAGTCACGAAGGCATTTACGCTTAACCCTTCAACAAATGGAATTTGATAATCCACACCAACACCTGCAGTGAATTCTGGTGTTCCTTCAATAGTATTACCAGATACATTCACTCCACCACTTAAAATCGCTTTTTTGTATTTGGTATCAATATAAGCCAAGTTACCATAAACGATCAGATCATCCGTCACTTTACCTGAAAAACCATATTCCACGCCTTTTGACTCGGTCTCAGCACCGTCGGTTGTGATTTGTGTAATCTTTGAATTATTTGGATCTCGATAAGATGTATCCGTCAACGTGCTTGGTTTTTTGATTTGATACAGTGCTAGCGTGTGTAACCAGCGATCCCCCTGATATTTTGCACCGACTTCATATTGTTTGCTTTCAAACGGCGCAAAGGTTTTATTGTAATTTGCATCAGTTGCAACACTTACTGTTGCACCTCGAACCAAGCCTTCAACATAGCTCACATAGAACGAGGTTTCTTCACCAAAAGGTTTCACGACAATTGCTGCACTTGGAGATACTTTATCATCCTTCAGTTTAGTATTGGTCGTAAGCGCTTTTAAATCCATGTCTTGATAGCGTACCCCTAAAATAAACTGTAGCTTGTCATCAAGCATAGAGATTTGATCACTCAAACTATAGCTGACATATACATCATCAGCAGTAGGAATAATTTCAGGCCAAGTATTTGGCATATGCCCTTCGCTACTTGGATTATAAATATTGGTTGGGAAGTAAACCTCTGCTGCTCCACGTCCTTTATGTTGGCTGTATTTACGCTTGAGATAATCCGCACGGAATGCCAACGTATGAGAAATATCACCCGTGAAAATTTGACCTTCTAAGCCCGCATTAAAGGTTGTGTTATGTTCCTTTGAACCAACTCGATAATATTGTGCCAACGCATCACCATTCGCACCCACTAATGGCTTGGTATTTCCTAGACATTGAGTAGCGCTCACACAATAATTGGCAGGTAAATCACGTACGACCATACGTGTACCAAATAAATGCCCACGATATTCACGCTCGTTAAATCCAGCACCAGCAAATGCTTTTAAATTTGGTAAAAGCTTATATTCACCCGACAAGCCTACATAATTGGCACTTTGCATACCCTCTAAATGCGGGAAATAATTAAGTTTACCGTCTGGAGCAGCTAAAACATTTTTCAAAGTCGCAAAAGAAATCATGGCTGGTGAACCACCATCACGGCTGTCACGTGTAGTGTAGGCATCGAAGTTAACTTTAGCTTGATCAGTCGTATAGTCGAGTGCGAATACAGCCGCGGTATTCTTATCTTCTAAGCCGTCAACAATATGTTCACCTTGCCCATAGGTCGCACTGACACGTGCACCATACTCCTGATTTTCACCAAAACGACGAGCCACATCAAAACCTGATTTGTAATAGCCACCATCTTCGTACATGGCTGAAACTTGGGTCAAATCTCGATCAGCACGTTTGGTCGTAGCCATCACCACACCACCAACGCTGCCACCTGGTGCCATCCCAGCAATCAACGCATTTGGTCCTTTTAGTACACTAGCAGAGCTCAAAATATCTGTTGGGGTCCGACCACTGGGTGACATCCCATAAGAACCATTGATATTGGCATCTTCCCATGTCACGGCAAAACCGCGAATCATAAAGTTTTCGTTTAGATGTCCGCTGTTGGTGGTGGTACGAATACTTGGATCATTTTTAAGAATGCCCGCAATCGAATCGGCCTGCTTATCCTTAATTGCCTGCTCTGTATATGACTGAATACTAAATGGCGTATCCAATACAGCTTTCTCGCCTAGAATACCTAAGCTGGCATCTTTTTTAAGCTTCCCTGTCGCATCCGTTGCCTGTGAATCAGCTTTTACGGTAATGGTTGGTAAAACGGTATTATCATCTGCAACAGCAAACATCGGCAAAGCGATAAGAGATAGAAACAAGATATTCTTTTCACGTGATCAAACCCCGATAAAAATTTGACCACAGTATATAAGATTAATTAACAAATGATAATAAAAATCATTAATAAAATAATACCTATTTATTTAATAAATATAAAAATCTTATGATGAGAATTCGCATAATTTATTTTAACTCAATAACCTATGAAATGCTTTTTACCTCTCGGACTTAGTTCAACAGTTGATTAGCCGCAATAGAGCAATGAAGAGGCGATCGTATTTAGATCCTATAGAAAGAAAAAGAGGCTAAAAGCCTCTTTTCTCATCATAATTCAAGCACAGTGAAGAGCGAGCAAAAGCCAATTAACGACGGAAGTTCGATAACAATTCGGTTGTGATCGAATTATTGTGCGTCGTTATTTTAGTTTTTCTGGTTTTCGCTGGATTTGGATCAACAAGCTCAATTTTTGTAGCTTTGTACTTTCCGTCATTTTCAACGACCACAAATTTCACTTTTTCATTTCTTTTCGGTTCGCCACCAGCTGGATACTCGGAAATATGAAAAAACACATCCCCTTCAGAGGTCCCAATAAAACCAAAGCCTTTGTCTGGATTATATTGTTTAATTTTTCCCTGATAGAACTCTTGCTTCATGACATTTATCCTACTTTGCAAATCTGATCATCACAGTATATAAAAATAAAAAAGAGACTTTCAATCTATCCCCAAAACTGCTTCAGGATGAGATCAAGTCTCTTTTTATGAATGTTTCAAAAATCAATCTTTTTGAACACTACCAAAAATCTTGTCGCCAGCATCACCCAGACCAGGAACAATATAGCCTTCCTCATTCAGACCTTGGTCAATCGATGCGGTATAGATCAACACATCAGGATGTGCAGCTTCTACTTTCGCTACACCTTCTGGCGCAGCAACCAAGACCATGACACGAATATCTTTACAGCCGCTTGCTTTCAATACATCAATTGCAGCAATTAAAGAATTACCTGTTGCAAGCATTGGATCAATAATCATGGCTAAACGATTGGCAACATCAGGCACCAACTTTTTATAGTAGGTGCGCACTTCTAAAGTTGCTTCATCACGCTCTAAACCTAACACACTCACTTTCGCGCTTGGAATCAGGCTAAGAACGCCCTCAAGCATACCAATACCAGCACGCAAGATCGGAACAATTGTGATTTTCTTCCCTGCGATACGCTGAGTTGAGACTTTCCCTGCCCACCCATCAATTTCATGATCAACAACAGGAAGATCCTTTGTTGCTTCATAAGTCAGTAACATCGTGACTTCTTGCGCTAATTCACGGAAGTTCTTGGTACTAATATCTGAACGACGTAATAAACCAAGTTTATGGCGAATAAGCGGATGACGGATTTCTTGAATCGACACGAATGAGTACCTAGGTAATATTAATCTCACTCCATTATAAAGTGTTTTTTTACTCATCAATAAAAAAGCCTCCAACTTTGGAGGCTTTTTTGTACAAATCCGACGATTACTGTTGTTGAGACAACATAAAGTGCAACGGAGAAAGGATCTCTGCCTTCAATGCCAAGTTAATCATTGGATCTGGATAAACACCCATCACCAATACCAATAACGCAGCAGCAAGGACCATAAGACCACCAACTTTGCTTCCCCAATGGGCATCCGCATCAATACGTGGTACATCTGGTGGAGTCATATACATCACCACCATCACACGTAAGTAGTAGTATAAACCGATACCACTACCCACCACGATCATTGCAGCCAAGAACCAGTGTTGCGTTGTCACCGCAGCCATCACCACCAAGAACTTACCAATGAAGCCTGCTGTTAATGGAATACCTGCTAAAGACAACATCATTACAGTTAATGTTGCAGTCAAGATCGGACGGCGCCAGAACAAACCACGGTAGTCTGCAAGGCTTTGTGCTTCATCGACATTGTTATACGGGCTCGACATTAATGCAACCGCACCAAATGCACCGATTGTGGTCAATACATAGGTAATTACATAAACAGTCACACTACCAAGACTTGCATAAGTCATGCTGATTAAAGCAATCAACAAATAACCGAAGTGTGCAATCGATGAATAACCCAAGATACGCTTCAAGTTGACTTGACGAACTGCAAGTAAGTTACCCACCACGATCGACAATACCGCAATGATGGTAATGACTGTCACTAATGATTCAACCAAGATTGTACCAGAAGTAAGTAAGTAACGTACAAATAGACCAATCGTTGCAACTTTCGCAGCTGTTGCCAAGAAGGTTGCCATAGGTGCTGGTGCACCTGCATAAACATCTGGCGTCCATTTATGGAATGGTGCAAGTGAAAGTTTGAATGCAACAGCAAAGGTAATTAAACCTAAGCCCAATAACACCATTGGTTGTTTGATCGCAGCAAACAATGCCTGAACAGAGTCATAGAATGACAATGAACCTGTGTATGCATAGATATACGCCATACCCATGAGCAACATTGCAGAAGCAGTCGCTGAAAGTACAAGGTATTTAATCCCTGCTTCCAAAGACTGACTACGTTGATAGGTATACGCCAACATGCCGTATACAGGAATCGACATCAATTCTAAGCTGATGAAGAAAGCTGCATAGTGTGAGCTTGAAACCAACAACATTGCACCTGTCACTGAACACAGTAACAAGATATACAACTCTTCGCGGTTGTCCTTATAGGTCTCAATATAGGCATGAGATAAAGTACAGCACGCTAAAGCAGCAATCAGAATCAGGAATTGATAGAGCATGGTAAATGGATCAACCATAAACATGCCCATCACGTTTACTGGTGCAAAGTGCCCACTAAACATGGTGTATCCAATATAAATTGCAGCAAGGTTTAAACCCACAACCGAAGTTGTTGCAATCAGATTGTGATTACGCTTAATCGCAGTTAATAACATCACGACGATTGCGGTCAAAGCCACAATCATCACGGGAGCAAGTGGCATTAGCTCAGAAAAAGAAATTGTGAAGTTCATGATTTATTGCATCTCCACATGTTCAAGTTGAGTTGCAGCCTGTTGAACAGTTTCGACAACTTCTTGTACTGGCATATAACTATTTACTAACCATTGCATGCTTGAATGAGACATATCCAAGAATGTTTGCGGGTAAATACCTAACCAAACCAAACCGATCGCACAGATCATCAAAATAGTGACCTCACGTGCAGATAGATCTTTAAGCGGACTGGTATAGTGCTGTTTTTGCTCTGGGTTTGGTTCACCAAATAATGCTTTGTGAATCAGAATCAGACCATAAAGACCAGCGAATACCAAGCTCACTGCTGCAATGATCGTGAACGCTGGATAAGCTTTGAATGAACCCATCAAGATCAGGAATTCACCAATAAAGTTACCTAGACCTGGTACACCAACCAATGCTGCAACAAAGAACATCAAGAAGAATGGCAAGTATTGCAGCTGGCCACGAAGACCACCCATCAAGCGTAAATCACGTGTATGTAAACGCTCGTACACTTGACCCGACATAATGAACAATGCAGCAGATGACAAGCCATGTGCCAACATCATGATCATGAGGCCTTGGAAAGTCAGGATATTACCTGCATAAATTGCAAGTAAGATGAAACCCATGTGCGAAATAGACGTGTACGCAAGTAAGCGTTTCATATCTGTTTGTTGGTACGCTAAGAATGCACCGTAGAAAATACCAATCAAGCCCAGAATAATGGCGATATCAGCAAATTGTGCTGATGCTGCCGGGAAGAATGGAATTACGAAACGAAGCAAACCGTACGCAGCTGTTTTAATCAAGATACCCGCTAAATCCACAGAACCCGCTGTTGGTGCTTGAGCATGCGCATCAGGTAACCAACCGTGTAATGGGAATACTGGTAATTTCACCGCAAAACCAATGAAGAAACACAGCATGAATGCATAAGCAACTTCAGGTGGTAAGTGGTTCGCAACAGCCAATAGATAGTTGTAATCGAAACCGATCATACCTGTCATCATGTATCCATAGACCACGAGGCCCAAGATACCGATCAACATGATCAAACCAGCGATTTGAGTATATAAGAAGAATTTAGTTGCAGCATAAACACGCGAACGACCATTCGACCCTGAGTGTCCCCATAACGCAATCAAGAAATAGATTGGTACGAGCATCATCTCCCAGAAGAAGAAGAACAAGAATAAGTCAATCGCCAAGAATACACCGATGACCCCACCCAAACTCCAAAGTAAGTTTAAATGGAAGAAACCAACGTTCTTTTGAATCTCACCCCATGAACAGCCAACTGCAAGTACACCCAGTAATGCAGTCAACAACACCATAAGTAGAGATAAACCATCCACCGCTAAGTGAATGCTAATGCCTAAAGTCTGAATCCATGGAAGATGGAATTCAGCCGCCCAAGTCGGGACTTTACCGCCCAACTCGTAGCTAAATGTACCACTTTGCCACAGTGCAATGCCCAAACCGAAGGTAATCAACATACCAATCAAGGCAATCCAGCGCGGCAAATGTTGGTCGTATTTATCGACTAACCAACAAATAAAACCAGCAATGAAAGGAACTAAAATCAGTGCGGGTAAAATTAAATTGTTTTCCATTTTATTTCCCCACAACCTGAATCACGATCAAGATCATCAATAACACCACTACACCGAGTGACATGCTTGAAGCGTATTCACGTAATGAACCTGTTTGACGCGAACTTGTAAAGCTATTGCCGCCCTTCACAATTGCAGGGAGTACTAACCATAAACCGTCAACTGGATCACGACCTAAAATTTTCGCAATCAATAAATAAGGTTTTACAAATACGATGTCATACAAAGCATCGAAACCAAATGCTGTACGGCAAATGTGCGCTAAACCTGAACCCAAAGATGTTTGAGCAAAAGCTTTTACTGCACCGTATGCAAAAGCAAATAAGAAGATACCCACAGCTAAACCAGCGAGGGCAACACCACTTGCTAAATGTTCAGCATGTGCAACAGCTGCTTCTAAGCTCTCAGGAACAACAAAACTTGGAATACTTGCAGCAGTCAGTAATTTTGCAACTGGCGCTTGTAGGAAGTAGCCGATACCTGTTGATAACGCAGCAAGAATTGCAAGCGGCCCCCAGTAAGTGACGCCATGAATCGCATGTGCATGGGTTTTCTCTTCGCCGAAGAATACCACCCAGATTAAACGGAAAGTATAGATAGACGTTAAGAATGCACCCGCAACACCAACCCAGTACAAGGTATTGTAAAGTGGAAGATTTGCAATTGTAGACTGTGCATATACTGCACCCAAGATCGCATCTTTAGAGAAGAAGCCAACAGTCACGATTGGAAGTGCTGCCAATGCGCCACCACCGATCACGAAACACCAGAATACGAATGGAATCTTGTGACGTAATCCACCCATTTTGAAAATGTTTTGTTCGTGATGACATGCAAGAATTACGGCACCTGAAGAAAGGAACAATAACGCTTTGAAGAATGCGTGAGCCAACATGTGGAATAAACCAGCTTGGTACGCTTCAGCACCCACCGCCATAAACATATAACCCAACTGACTCATGGTTGAGTAAGCCAAGATACGTTTGATGTCGGTTTGAACCAATGCGGCAAAGCCAGCAACCAGTAAAGTCACAGCACCTGTAATCGAGATGAACTGCATTACTTCTGGCGCCATTTCCATCACAGAGAACATACGGCAGCATAAGTACACACCCGCTGTAACCATTGTTGCAGCATGGATCAATGCAGATACTGGTGTAGGACCAGCCATCGCATCAGCTAACCAAGTTTGTAATGGAATTTGCGCTGATTTACCCGCCGCACCCAAGAACAACATCAATGCTGTCCAGATCGACAATGATGAGCTTTGCGTCATAACCGTCGCTGCATTTTCAACAATGTACTGAATATTCAAAGTACCAAATTGTTGATAGAGCAAGAACAATGCGATGAGTAAGAATACGTCACCCACACGTGTTACTGTGAATGCCTTGATTGCTGCCCAACCATTTGCAGGGTTTGAGTAGTAGAAACCAATCAATAAGTAAGAGCACAGACCTACACCTTCCCAACCTAAGAACAATAACGCCAAGTTATCGCCCAATACCAACAACAACATGCTGGCAACGAATAGATTGAAATAAGAGAAGAAACGCGCATAACCTTCTTCACCACGCATATACCATGATGCGAAGATGTGAATCAGGAAGCCAACACCTGTGACCATACCTGTCATCAATAATGACAAGCCGTCTAAATGTAAGCTGATGCCTGGCTCAAAACCGCCAACACTGAACCAAGTCCATAAGTGTTGAACAAAAACGGTTTGACCACTGCTGGTAAATGCAAGACCGGCAATTAAAGCAAATAACGCAGATAAACCAACTGAACCAACGCCAATAATGGCAGCTACATTTTCAGAAAGTTTGTCACGCCCTGCCGCCAAAAGGATAAAACCAATGAGCGGAAATAAAACGGTTAAATATAATGTACTCATCCGCGCATCTCACTAGCAGCATCCACATCCAAGTGATGGAAGCGATGATAAAACTGAAGGACGATCGCAAGACCAATACATGCCTCTGCTGCAGCAAGCGTCAGGATCAAAATGAACATGATCTGTCCATCTGGCTGAGCCCAAACACTACCTGCCAAGACGAATGCCAACGCAGCAGCATTCATCATCACCTCAAGGCTCATTAGCATAAATAAAAGGTTGCGTCGCACCATTACACCGTAAAAACCCAGTGCAAAAAGGATGGTTGCAACGATCAAACCATGTTCTAAAGGGATGTGTCCCATTATTCTTTATCCTCTTCTGCACCTGGTTCACGTTTGCCTAAGTGGAATGCTGCAACAAGTGCTGCAAGCAATAACATCGCGGCAACTTCTACCAATAATAGATAGTGAGTAAATAGTGCTTGACCGACTGCTTTAGGCCCAACAACTTCTGTACCCATTGGTGCAGAAATCGTGGTGTATTCACCACCGAGCATCCACACCAAAATTAAGCCCAATAAAAAGCTCATCAGTGCAGGAAAAGCCCAAGCATCTGAAGTCAACCATTTGCTTTCTTGTTCAATGGTATCTTGTCCAAGGTTCAACATCATGACAACGAAGACGAACAAGACCATGATCGCACCTGCATAAACGATGATCTCAAGGGCAGCCGCAAACGGCGCACCCACGATCATGAAAATGCCAGCAACCGCAAGAAGAGAAACGATCAAGCTAAGTAATGCATGCACAGGATTGGTGTTGGTCACAACACGTACTGTCGAAACAATGGCCACAAGTGCCATCAAATAAAATGGCCACATCATGGTAATAAGCTCCGTACATCTACTGGTGCACTTTCTTTTTGTGCTTGACCTTTTTCTTTACCGCTCACAGCCATACCAGTTACACGATAGAAGTTGTAGTCAGGATATTTACCAGGTCCAGAAATGAGTAAGTTTTCTTTCTCATACACCAAGTCTTGACGTACATATTCACCAAGTTCGAAATCTGGTGTCATCTGAATCGCTGTGGTTGGACATGCTTCTTCACACATACCGCAGAAAATGCAGCGTGAGAAATTAATACGGAAAAATTCTGGATACCAACGTCCATCTTCTTTTTCCGCTTTTTGCAATGAAATACAGCCCACTGGACATGCAACCGCACAAAGGTTACATGCCACACAACGCTCTTCACCATCTGGATCACGCGTTAATACGATACGACCGCGATAGCGTGGAGGCGCAATTTGTTCACCTGGTACTTCTGGATATAAGATCGTGTCACGTTTACGTGTTACATGGCTGAACACCATCCATAACGAACGTACAATCGATCCAAAGCCAGCTAGAATTTTATACATTTTGTACTCCCTGCTGTCCTAGGCCTGATTCATCAGAATCACAGCACCAGTCACTAACAAGTTGACCAACGCCAATGGCAAACAAACTTTCCAACCAAAGTTCATCACTTGGTCATAACGTGGACGCATTAACGAGCCACGCGCCAAGACAAACATCATTACAAAGAATGCTGTTTTAATCACGAACCAGAATAATGGTGGAACAAATGGAATTTCTAAGTTAAATGGTGCAAGCCATCCGCCGAAGAATAAAGTCACGATCAAAGCAGAGATCAAAACAACGTTGACGTATTCCGCAACGAAGAACATCCCCCACTTCATACCACCATATTCAACATGGTAACCTTCAGCCAATTCTTGTTCAGCTTCTGGTTGGTCAAATGGGTGACGGTGCGTAACCGCAACACCCGCAACCACAAAGATCAAGAAACCTAAGAACTGAGGAATGATGAACCACATATCACGTTGTGCTTCAACAATTTCACGAAGGTTGAATGAACCTGCAATCGCAACCACACCCATCAACGAGATACCCAAGAACACTTCATAAGAAATGGTTTGAGCAGCAGAACGAAGACCACCGAGTAATGAGTATTTGTTGTTAGACGCCCAACCACCAAATAACACTGCATAAACTGCAATACCCGCCATTGCCATAAAGAACAATAGGCCGATACTCATATCCGCAACGCCCAGTGTAGGACTTACTGGAATCACCATAAACGAAAGTACCGCAGTTGCCATCGCAACTGCTGGTGCTAAACGGAAAGTCAACTTATCAGCAAACTTTGGTGTCCAGTCTTCTTTGAACATGATCTTGAGCATGTCGGCAACGATCTGGAACATACCACCCGGACCGACACGGTTTGGACCATAACGGTCTTGCCATAATGCCAAGAGACGACGCTCAATAAATGACATCAAAGCAGCAACCAAAACCACCACAAGCAAGATCACAATCGCCTGAATCACTGAATAAGCGATTGGCCAGTTCTCAGCCCAAAGTGGCGTTTGACGTATAATTTCTTGATTCATGAATTACACTCCTACCGCCACAGAAACAGGCTCTGCCAATGAAACAGTTGGTGCTAAACCAATTGGATAACCGATATAACCTGTTGGTAAATATTCGATCACTTGTACTGGCAAGCTAATACTCGTTTCACCCGCTTTCACTGTAATACGTTGACCATCTTGAACATTTAAGCGTGTCGCATCTTGCTCACCCACAGCAAACATTGCTTCAGGAATACGAGATTCCATCGCAGGTGTTTTAATGGTGAATTCGCCAGAACCAAAAATATGGTGCATTGGCACAAGGCGGAAGCTTTCAGGATTCACAACAACAGCTGAAGGTGCTACATAGCTACGCGCAGGACGTTTTGCTAAACGATCGAATAAACGTACACCCGAATCACCACCTTTTAAGTGACCACCCACTTCATCTTGGTATTTATTCCAAGCTTGTGGTGAGTTCCAACCCGCAGACCATGCGAAAGGTACCAATGAAGATGCAGTCTGATTCCCTACATAACCTTCCATAGAGAACGTTAATGCAGAGTCGATATCCGTTGGTTGCTTAGGTTCGTGAATCGATAACGGCGCACGCATTGCGGTACGACCTGAGTAACGACGTGGTTCACGTGCAATTTTCAAACCGTGGATACGATAGCCGGCATCTGGTGCAACGTCTTCAATTGCAGCAAGCACAGGAACATTTTTCACGATGTCATCAATCACATCATCAAGCAATGTCCAATCGACTGCTTTGCCTTTGAGACCTGTCTCAATGGCATGTAACCAGCGCCATGATTCTTTGATCGCGTATTCAGGTTTGTAGTAGCTTGGGTCATACACTTGATAGAAACGTTGTGCACGGCCTTCTTGGCTAACCACAGTACCGTCACCTTCAGCAAAGCTTGCTGCTGAAAGTACGATATCTGCAAGTTTCAAGGTTTCAGTTTCGCTATGATCGAGTACGATCACAGTTTCAGCCTTGTCAAATGCAGCTTTCACTTGAGCCACTGGTAAACGACGAGTTAAGTCATTTTCAATCACAACCACTGCATCATAATCTTGTGCAAATGCTTGTTCTAAGCTTAAGCCACCAAACAGCGCCAAGCCCATTGAGTTCACTTCAGGAACAGTCAATGACAAGCCTGCATGTTCACCTAAGTTTTGTGCAACTTGAGCTGCAGCTTCCATGATCGCAGGATCTTGTAAGCTGGTACCAGAGATAATCAATGGCTTTTTCGCTGCTTTCAAAGTATCTGCAATGGTTTGCGCAAATGCTTTGGCATCATCAGCTAAACCAGAAAGCACTTCACCTTTAACAGCAGCAGCAACCGCGAAACCTAAACGTGCGATATCATTTGGTGATGCAACCACTTCACCTGTTGCTACATCGGCTAAACGCGTTTGAGTTGCAGCAAGGATATAGATTGGTGATTTTGCATCTTGACCGATACGTTGTACAGGTTCAGCTAACCAGTCTGGCGTACGTGTTGCAGCAGCCATTTCTTTGGCTTTGTTTTTCGCAGCTTGGCGAACTGACAATGCCATACGTGGCGCAGTTTGAGTTAAGTCTTCGCCCAAGATCAACACCGCATCATAGCTTTCAATTTCACGCATGTTCGGGTTATAGATCCCCTGTGTTTGCATGATTGATGCAGCTAACTCAACCAAGTTTTGATCTTTTTGCGACATACCTGTTGAGTAGTTGTCTTGTCCAACCAATTCACGCAGTGCGTAGTTTGATTCCAAGCTTGCGCGTGGTGAACCAATACCTAACACTTTCTTGCCTTGAAGTTGAGTAATCACTTGATCAAGTGCCTGATCAACACTCACAGTCGCAACAGTTTCACCATTGCGGAACTGCGGTTGACGTGGACGATCTTCACGATTCACATAACCCGTACCGAAACGACCTTTATCACAAAGGAAGTATTGGTTCACTGAACCATTGAAACGGTTTTCAACACGACGGATTTCGCCATAGCGTTCACCCGGAGAAATGTTACAACCTGAAGAACAGCCATGACATACGCTTGGCGCATACTGCATGTCCCACTTACGGTTATAGCGTGCTGAATGGGTCTTATCCGTGAATACACCCGTTGGACAAACTTCAGTCAAGTTACCAGAGAATTCAGACTCTAAAGTGCCTGATTCTGGACGACCAAAGTAAACACGTGAAGCATTGGCATAGACACCAAAGTCCGTACCACCCGCATAATCTTTGTAGTAACGCACACAACGATAACATGCGATACAACGGTTCATCTCATGCGCAATAAACGAACCCAACTCTTGGTTGTAATGCGTACGTTTGGTAAAGCGATAGCGACGACGGTCATGTTGCGTCATGACGGTCATATCTTGTAAATGACAGTGACCACCTTCTTCACAGACTGGACAGTCGTGCGGGTGGTTCGTCATCAAGAATTCAACAATCGACGCACGGAAATCCGTTGCTTCTTTGTCTTCAATCGAAATATAGGTATTGTCGGCAGCAGGTGTCATACATGACATCACCAAGCGTCCACGTGTGTCCTCAGGATTTGCGTACTGAGTCACCGCACATTGACGACAAGAACCAACAGAACCTAAGGATGGGTGCCAACAAAAATACGGGATGTCGATGCCAAGGCTTAAACATGCTTGTAGCAAGTTTTCAGTGCCGTTGACTTCATACGATTTTCCATCGACATGAATTGTAGCCATAGTCGAATTCCTTAAGCTTGTTCTACGTCTAGAGCAGGAGCATGGGTTTTAACCTTTGCTTCAAACTCGCCACGGAAATATTTAAGTGCGCCCATAAGCGGCTCCATCGCACCTGGTGCGTGAGCACAGAAAGTTTTACCAATCCACAATTTACGAGTAAGTTCTTGTAAATGATCGATATCCTCTTTCTTACCTTCGCCTGCTTCGAGTGCTTTAAGCGCTTTAACTGCCCAAGGTAAACCATCACGGCATGGTGTACAGAAACCACATGATTCACGTGCAAAGAATTCTTCTAAATTACGTGTTGCAGAAACCATACATTGAGTTTCATCCACAACCATCAACAAACAGGTTCCTAAACGTGAACCCGCTTTCATGATTGTTTCAGAATCCATTGGCAAATCAATGTGCTCAGCTGCCAAGAAGTCAGTCGAAGCACCACCCGGTAACCATGCTTTCAAAGTAAGACCATCACGCATACCACCCGCATGTTCTTCAATCACTTCACGCGCTGTTGTACCGAATGGAAGTTCCCAAAGACCAGGGAATTTAACTTTGCCTGATGCGCCATAGATCTTGGTACCCGGATCTTTCGACTTACCAGCAGAAAGATTGATGTACCACTCAGGACCACGAAGCATAATCGCTGGCAAGTTGTTATAGGTCTCAACGTTGTTGACAATCGTTGGACGGCCCCATGCCCCTGCAACTTGCGGGAATGGTGGCTTAGTACGCGGATTGGCACGACGACCTTCAAGCGAGTTGATCAATGCAGTTTCTTCACCACAGATATAACGACCTGCGCCAGTGTGAACATGCATATCAAAGTTCCAGCCTGTTCCAAGGATGTTGTCACCCAAGTAACCTTTGGCACGAATTTGCTCTAATGCTTCATTTAAGTATTGAGCTGCTTCAACATATTCACCACGGATGAAGATATAACCTTGAGTTGCTTCTAAGGTATAACCTGCAATCAGCATGCCTTCGATCAATTGATGAGGAAGTTTTTCCATCAACAAACGGTCTTTAAAGGTACCTGGTTCCATTTCATCGGCATTACAAATCAAATAGCGTGGACCACCATCATTTGGTGCCATCAATGACCATTTAATCCCCGCTGGGAAACCTGCACCACCACGACCTTTGACCGTCGCAGCTTTAATCACTTCAAGCACGTCTTTTGGCGGCATGCTCAATGCTTTCTTAAAGCCAGCATAACCTTCAAGTGCTTCGTATTCATCTGCCGCACGAACAAACTCTTGTTTGCTCAAACGCCAAGTCAATGGATGCGTTTCTGGGTTACCGTCGCCATAAATTGGTTTTGGTTCAGTATTCATACATACTTCTCCAATAACTGTTTAACTGATGACACGTCCACCAAACCGTGAGTATCTTCATCAATCATTAAAGTTGGACCTTTATCGCAGTTGCCTAAACAGCAAATTGGGAGCAAGGTAAAACGACCATCTGCTGTAGTTTGTCCGTACTGGATACCCAACTCGCGCTGGAATGCTTCTGCCAAAGTTTCTGCACCCATCAAGAAGCATGCAATTGAGTCACACAATAAAATCACATGGCGACCAACCGGTTGACGGTAGATACGGTTATAGAAAGTTGCAACACCTTCAAGATCCGCCACACTCATCGTCAACAACTGTGCAATCGCATTCATTTGTGCATCATCTACCCAACCATTACGGCGCTGTACACACTTCAAAGCATCCAAAGAGGCTGCACGTGGGTACGGGTAATGACCAATGTGATGTTCAATGTCATGAATTTCGTCAGCAGTCAAAATCCCTTCAACATTCACACGTGGTTTTTTATCAGTCAAAATCATCATAATCGTTTACCCCTAGCGATCCACGTCAGCCATAACCACGTCAATGGTCGCCAAATAAATGATCAAGTCAGAAACCAAACTGCCGTTAATCACTGAAGGCATTTGCTGTAAGTGAGTGAATGTCGGTGTACGAATACGGGTACGGTAACTCATGGTTGACTTATCTGAAGTCAAATAATAAGTACTCGCGCCTTTCACTACTTCCGTCATAAATGATGACTCACCAGCAGGCATTACTGGACCCCAAGATACGCTCAAGAAGTGCGTAATCAAGGTTTCAATATCTTGTAATGTCTTATCTTTCGGTGGTGGAACAGCCAATGGATGATCCGCTTTATAAGGACCAGATGGCATGTTGTCCAAGCACTGTTGAATGATTTTCAACGACTCAGTAATTTCACGGAAGTGAACCAAGACACGTGCATATGCATCGCCTTCATATTCCACTGGAATATCAAAGTCGAAGTTTTCATAACCACTGTATGGACGATATTTACGAACGTCAAAATCAATACCCGTCGCACGTAAACCAGTACCCGTTACACCCCAAGCCAACGCAGATTTAGCATCGTATTGCGCAACGTTACGCGTACGACCAATAAACACTGAGTTTTTAAGCGCCGCTGTGTAGTACTCGTTCAAACGTTTCGGCATCCACTCTAGCAACTCTTTAACAAGTTTTTGCCAGTTGTTTGGAAGGTCGTGTGCTGTACCACCAATACGGAACCATGCTGGGTGCATACGGTAACCCGTGATTGCTTCAACGATGTCATAGACTTTTTGACGGTCTGCGAACATATAGAATACAGGGGTCATACCACCCGCATCCTGAATCGCTGTACCACAGAACAACAAGTGGTTATTGATACGGAACAATTCGTTCAGCATCACACGAATGACTTGTGCACGCTCAGGGACTTTAATACCAGCAAGCTGCTCAACTGCCATCACGTATGGCATGTTTTGCGCACAACCACCGAGGTAGTCGACACGATCGGTATAAGGAATGAATGAATGCCATGTTTGACGTTCAGCCATCTTTTCCACACCACGGTGGTGATAACCGATATCAGGTACACAGTCTTTCACTTCTTCACCGTCCAACTGTAACACCACACGGAAAGCACCGTGCGCAGATGGATGGTTAGGACCCAAGTTCAGGAACATGAAGTCTTCGTCGTCATTACCGCGTTTTAGACCCCAGTCTTCTGGTACAAAGCGTAAGTGTTCTTGTTCGAAATCTTGCTTTGCTTGGTCTTGCATATACGGCGTATATTCTGTCGCACGCGCTGAATATTCTTTACGTAATGGGTGACCTTCCCAATAGGTTGGTAACAAGATACGGCGGAGCATAGGATGCCCTGCGAAATCGATACCGAACATATCGTAAGCTTCACGCTCGTACCAGTTGGCATTTGGCCAAATGTTGGTTGCAGTTGGAATGCTTAAATCATTTTCATTCAACGCAACTTTAATACGAATATCACTATTACGCTCAAGCGATAACAAGTGATAGAACACAGTGAAGTCAGATGCTGGTAAACCATCGCGGTGAACACGTAAACGCTCATCTACCGCTGATAAGTCAAACAACATCACATAAGGACGTTCCACTTTACGGAGGAACATAAGGACTTCTTGCACGCGTGCGCGCTCAACCCAGACTGTTGGAAACTCTTCAAAAGTCGTCTGCACGTAGAAGTTCTCACCAAATTTGGTTTTGAGCTCTTCTACAATTGCAAATGCAGGGCGGGAATCAACTGGTGTTGATTCTGGCATAGCAATGTCAGTTTCAGCCATTGGCTTGGCTTCCTATTTAATACAAATTCTGGCAATTTTTCCGATGACCATACCCATCACGGACATGTCAAAAACTCATCGTCAAAATTATTTAATATCATCCATAGAGCGTAAGTTTTTCACCGCAATACGTTCAGCATTTTTACGGTCACGTTCTGGCATCATCTTTGGCTTATACACAGGCTGAAGATCATCACCAATAACCGCTGAAAGTGGACGGCGCTCTAGTTGAATTTGGTCTTGAAGTAACATCAATGCTTGAATCAATGCTTCTGGACGAGGCGGGCAACCTGGGATGTACACATCAACAGGAATAATTTTATCGACACCTTGAACCACAGAGTAGATGTCATACATACCGCCAGAGTTCGCACAAGCACCCATTGAGATGACCCATTTAGGCTCAAGCATCTGTTCATACAAACGTTGAATTACAGGTGCCATTTTGACAAAGCAGGTCCCTGCAACAATCATCAAGTCTGCTTGACGTGGTGAAGCACGAATAACCTCAGCACCAAAACGTGATAAGTCATGTACACCCGTTAAAGTCGTTGCATATTCAACGTAGCAGCATGAAGTACCAAAGTTAAATGGCCACAAAGAGTTTTTACGCCCCCAGTTCACCGCTGTATGCAACACATCTTCAAGACGCGTCATCATTACGCTTTTATTCACTTCTTCTTCAAGTGGATCTGTAACGATTTGACGATCTTGTAATGGATATTGATCTGCATCCGGATTCGCACGGGTTAAAGTATATTTCATCCCGACTTACTCCTGTTCAAATGATGATGTAGTCGGTGTTTTTGATTTAACACGACCAGAAGACTGTGCTGGAATATGACCAGTAGGATCGATTACTAACTCTTCAATGTTATTGAATCGCGTAATGTCAGCAATGTTCATATTTGGCGAACCAATTTTGGTTTTAATTCCAGCCGCTTTACGACGATCTGAAGGTGCCCAGTTGAGTGCGCCTGTTGAAAGTTCGTAAATTAAACCGATCAATAAAACTAAAATAAAGACTGCAGCCGTCGCAAAGCCAACCCAACCAACTTCACGAACTGAAGTTGCCCAAGCGTAAAGATAGAGGGCTTCTAAATCGAAAACCACAAAGAAGATTGCAACTAAATAGAACTTGGCTGACAAGCGGATACGAGCACCGCCCGCACCAACTACACCTGATTCAAACTGCTCTTGCTTTGCACGTCCCCATGCTTTACCCCCTAGGAGTAAGGGAACAGTGAGCATAAAAACGCAAAGAAATGTAACGCCGATCACGAAGGCAATTATTGCCCATTCGTATGGAGTAATGGCACTCATGCGGGGATAACTCCTGGCAGGCCTATTTTTAACAAAGAATGTATGTATTGGCCTTCAAATACACCAAACACAAAATTAATCCCGCCAATTGTACCTGATTTCTAATTTCTCATGCTAGTTGATGCGCTTTAGTCTTTCGGATGATTTTGTCCTTAAATTTACAGATATATCCAAGATCATGGTTAATTCACCCCTAAAAATCGAATTATCTAATCAAGAAAACAATATTGATCATTTTTTTCTTTTTCTACATCGTGAAAAAATCTAAATTTTGAGTGCCCCGCCCCAATATATTGCAGCACGAACTAAATCATTGCATTGATACAAATTTATGATGAAAATTTAAACAGAATTTATATAATAGCGCGACCTTGCCTCCCCATAGAAACGCGTCAGAATGCCTATAGCTCTTACAGCATTAAAACCACGCTCACTGTTACACTTATTTCTACTCTTTAGCGGGGTGATTTTACTGTGCTGCCTACTCGGTATTGCGACCAGACACTTAACTTTTCTCGCTTCTTTTTGGCCAGCCAACTCTGTTCTGCTTGGTTTACTGATCCGCTTTCCACAAACACGCCATCCGATCAGTTTTATTGGGGCAATTGTGGGTTATCTACTCGCTGATACTTCCCAAGATACACCTTTTTTACTCAATATTTGCCTTACCTCTGCAAATTTGCTGTATGTCATCACGACATTGGCCCTTTATATCAAATTTAATGCATTCATCCGTTCAATGCATCATGGCTATTTTTATCTATTTCTATTTAGTTTTTGCTGTATTGGTGGATTAGCCAGTTCTTCTTTTGCGGCAATCACCCTTCCTCTATTCAATACTAAATTTGCTTTAGGTTCGTTCTGGATCGACTTTGGTTATTGGTTTACTGCAGAAATTCAAAATGCACTGCTGCTGTTACCGGCCATCATTAGCGCACCATATTGGAGTGAATTTAAACAACAACTGAAAGAGTTTAAAACTCAGACCGTTCAACAAAGCTTGCCGCTATTTGCAGTTATTTTCTCCATTGCAATTGGCTACTATGATGCAGGCCCTGGTTCCTTGCTTTACCCAATTGCGGCACTGATCTGGTGCGCCTTGAGTTATCGCCATTTTTCTGTGGCGATCATTACCTCGATCAGCTGTGCTTTTGTGATCTATCATGTCTCGCAAAACTATCTATTGCTTTACCCAGAGCAATTTTTAAATAATGCCATCTCGATCCGCCTTGGGCTGATTATGATGACCATTGCTCCCCTCACCGTTTCCAGTATTAATATGGTGAGATCCAAGTTAATCCAAGAATTGCAGCATACCATTGCGCACGATGAACTCACCTCAAGCCTCACCCGACGTCAATTTCTACAATCGGTACAATTGCTACAGCAACAGGCAACACACTCAGGTCACACTACCGCTTTCCTGATGCTCGACATTGATCATTTTAAACAGGTCAACGATAACTATGGTCATCAAATGGGAGATCGCGCCTTACAAAGCTGCGTACAAACCATTCAAAGCCTGCTCAGACCACAAGATTTACTCGGACGTTTAGGCGGTGAAGAATTCGCGATCTTTATGACCAATACCGATGCCGATGCGGCCTATCTTTGCGCTGAAAAAATTCGTCTACAGATCAGCCAAACGCCAATTGAACAAGAACAACAGCAAAGTTTCTTCATTCAAATCAGCATTGGAATTTGTGTCTGCGCACCTGAAAATCAACACAGTATCGAGCAATTATTTAAACAGGCAGATGACGCCCTTTATCAAGCTAAAAGACAAGGCCGAAACCAAGTTATCATTTCGACATAATATGTTGCAATTCAGCTAAATACTTTAATTATCTTTATACACAGCCGACTCAATAGATGAGTATTCTAGAATGAGCACAAAAGGAGAAAAATATGCATCTAGAATACACTCACGCTTCGGATTATTTCTTTTTTTCACAACTACTCATGCGTCACATAGAAAGTTATGTTCGAAAACATCCAGATGCTGATAATGCGATTTTTGATTTAAGAGACATATACGAAGTATTTAGAGAGGATTTTGCGGCAACAACGACCAATTTAGAAAGCATTCTGAATATTGCTGACACCTATAAAGTCGAAACCTTAAATGGAGATCAAGCACTCATCCAAGGTTATAAAATCGATATTAAAAATAATGCTCTGCTCATTGATTTTAATGCTGAGGCGCTGACCAGCTTACGTAATGGCAAAACATTAATCACACCAGATGCAACACTGCATGAGTAAAACTTATTCATTTCGTGCCAATAAACGGTCAGCACTTTAGATTATTGTCATTCTTCACTATATTTATAAAAAGCAGCAAAGATGCTGCTTTTTTCTTGCCAATAATTCCAAAAATGGCAAAAGACAATCCAAGAAATGACAATATAGTCTTCAGGAGTGATGATGCAAATCAAACAACTAAATCAAAGTATCACGATCATTTTGTTATTGGGCTTATCGACGATCGCCTCAGCAAAAACCTTGGAACAAGCATTTACCGCAGAGCAAATGCAGCAACTCACCCAATTATTGAAGCAACAGAATTTACTGGATCAGAATAATCAACTGGTAGATGTCATTTCTACCTACGGCGATAATCAGCCTGCTGGACTATTTTCACCTTTATATCAATATGTTTATCAAATCATCAAAGACTCTAGTCTCGTCGATCAAAATACTAAATTCTGGTTTAGTCAGGCGGCTGCGATCAACGCTGCAAACACCAGCGTACCCGCCAGCAACTATATCCGTGGCGCGACTCAATACGGTCTGCAATATCGCGGCGCTATTCAATCCAACATGCCACAATCTCAAATCAATCAACAACTACAAAAAACCTCAAACCTAATTGGGCAAAATGTTATGAATGACATTTTAAGTAGCAAAGGAATACCTGTTTTCCCCGCCATGATTAGCAACGATATTAGCGCAGCAATTGGCAATTACCGCTTGGGCCGTTTTCAGCAAACACCGGGAGGTTGGGGTGGCTCTTTTTACTATTGGAATGCGCCATTAAATTATGGGCAAGTCGAGCAAAACAATGTCAGTGTAGGTCAATCGATTTTATACGGGGCTACTGTGTATATAAACGGTTCCGATCAATCCTTTGATCGCAGTAAAGCAGAATTCTTATATGCCAATAGCCAAGCTGTCACCGATTTTATTCTCGCCAGTAAGAGCAGCACGGTCATTCTACAAAGCTTGCAAAACCCCACAGCGATCAATACGTTGGTAGATAATGCAATGAATTCAATCATGACTGGACTGAATGCCCAAGCACCACAGAGCATCAAAGCTCAATTGGCATCACAAGTCATTGCCAACCTGGGTATACGTGCCGCAACACGTAACTGGACACCAGGACCACACTCCCCAGCAGGCGGACACTATTAACTAGAGCCGATTAAAATCTATGTTAAAACTCTACCATCTAAGCAACTCTCGCTCGCAGCGTATTGTGTGGCTACTTGAAGTCTTACAACTCGACTATGAGCTTATTTTTTGTGAGCGCACTCACAACGGCGAGGCACCTGAGTGGCTGAAGGACATTCACCCCTTAGGTAAGGTGCCCATTCTGGTGGATGACACAGCTACCCCGCCCCAAGTTTTAGCAGAGACGTCCGCTATATTAGACAATCTGCTCACGAAGGAGTCGCTTCATCAGCTCCAACCAATAGATTCAGTAAATAAACAGCACTATTTTTATTGGAAAAATTTTGCAGATGCAACGCTGATGCCGAATTTAGCACTCAAGCAAATTTTCTCTCGCATGGTAGATCGGTCGCCTTTTTTTGCGCGACCTTTAATCAAAATCATCAAGCGAGCTTTTGACCAACAATTTCTCAACCCCACCCTTTATAGCCAAATGGCGTTAATAGAACAGCATCTGACTGCACATACATGGTTTGCAGGAGAAAACGTCTCTGCTGCGGATATCATGATGGTCTTTTTAGTGGAAGCTCTGCTGGACTTAATCCCAGACAGTCAACAGTTTTCTGCAACGATCAATTATATGCAGCGCGTCCAAAAATTAGACTCTTTTCAAGCTGCACAACTCAAAGGTCATTGGAATAGTAAAGAACATCAAATCTACTGGTCAAAAACATGGGCTTAAATTGCTAATCCCCCACTAAGCCTTGCTGTTTTAGAGTGCTCTGTTTCAGAATAAACAAATAAAAAAGGAATGATCTGCGTCATTCCTTTTTACTCTTTCGTTATTTTTTAATTACTTGCTTATATCGCTTTGCAGGCCACGTCATAATAAAACGAGCACCGCCTAAATTTGGACTCTGATCCACCTGAATCGTTCCACCGAACCAATAAGCAATACGGCTGACAATCGACAAACCAAGACCATAGCCACCCGAAGCGCGGGTACGACTATCATCTAGGCGGGCAAAAGCTTCAAAGATTCGCGCACGCTCTTGCTCTGGAATCCCGGGACCGTCATCTTCCACACAAACATAGGCATTACCATCAGCACGGATACCACCGCTGATACGTACCTTGTTATCGCAATAACGGACTGCATTACCCACCAAGTTTTGTACGACACGATGTAGATAACGACGCTCTGCATCGACTTTCAAGGCCAATGGTGGCGCAATCAACTCAATCTCTTTTTGAGTCTTCAAAGCTTCCGTTTCCATTGCCACTTGGTCAAGCACCTCAACCAGTACAATATCTTCGAAGTCTAAAGATGGCGTACCCTGCTCCAATTTGGCATAGGTCATGATCTCATCAATCAAGGTATTGAGTGCTTCAATATCCTTGTCAATCATGTCCACTTGCTGAATACGATAATTATAATCATCTTCTTCAGCCAGCATCTCCATACCAAAACGAATCCGCGCCACAGGTGTTCTGAGTTCATGCGACACCGCACGCATCAATTCACGCTGTGCTTCAATCAAACGCTGAATATGATCTGACATATTGTTATAACTTGATGCCAAGTTTGCCATTTCATCAGTACCTTCAATTGGTACACGTAATGACAAATCACCCGACTTCATCTTGTTCAAAGCATAACGTACCTGACGGATTTTACGCTCAAGCGGTAAAATCAGGCCATAAACACCCAAGCTCAACAAGAACAAGCTAAATAAGGTAATCCCGGCTGAAAGCTGGAACGGCATCCAATTGAACATTGGCACAGGCCCAAGAATCAGGACTTGTGCAGGATGGTTTGGCATTGGAGAAACAATGGAAATCGTGGTGCCACGCATGGTTGCACTGTCTTTATACAACAACACGCTTTGATCTTGGCGTAAGCGACCAATCTGTTCTGAATCCAGATTGATGTCTTTAATATCTTTTATTTCAATTGAATAATAGAAATGCTTTTTAATTTTGTCTAAGTACTCACGCTCCTGCCCTGGATAGAAAATCAAATAATCCAGTACAAAAATCGGAAGCGCTTTCATTTGGCGTTCGCCAATTTTATCGACTTTGATATAAAGAAAATGCTTAGGATCATCTTTCAGGCCAATAATAATATAGCCGATCCCATTATTTGCATCATAACGAACCACCGACTTTTGCTCAGCGACCCTTTTCTTCTCTGTACGGGATAATTCTACCCGTTCAGCATCGACATAGTAGATAGGGAGTTCCAGCAAGTCAGATGCATCGGAAATCCAATCTAACTTCTGTTGTTTTTCTGGCTGACGAGATACCCCTTCACTAATGACATAGGAAATGCCATCTGTGAGAGACTCGCGATATTCTTGCGCCCGTTGATAGTTAATGATTTGGACCAGCAAATAACAAAATGCGGCAACCACAACAACTAAAACCACCAACCCAGCATAAATACGCAAGAATATGCTGTTTTTCAGTACTCGACTCACCATAAGGTAAATAATTCCAAGCTATTAAAATCCCACTTATGCAGCTACGCTACACAAGTCCTTTGCAGAAAGGAAAGAATCCCCCTTTTTTAAGGAGGATTCGAGGGATTTAGATCCCGTTGGTTTCTTTAACAAACAAGTAACCTTTACTACGCACAGTTTTAATGCGTTTCGGGTTTTCTGGATCATCACCAATTTTTGGACGGATACGTGAAATACGTACATCGATTGAACGATCTTGGCCATCGTATTCAATACCACGAAGGCGCTCAAAGATATCTTCACGAGACAAGATACGACCAGCGTTTGAAGCCAACAACCATAACAAGTCATATTCAGCGCTGGTGAAATCAACCAACTCACCATTTAAGGTTACTGAACGGCCACCGTTATCAATGACAAGGTCATCAAACTCAATACGTTGAGCAACTTCATCTTCAACTGTCTTATCAGTACGGCGTAATAAAGCACGGATACGAGCCAGTAATACACGTGGTTGAACAGGTTTCGCAACGTAATCGTCCGCACCCATTTCTAAGCCAAGTACCTGATCCATATCTTCTGTACGTGCAGTAAGCATCAGAATAGGTTGGTGGTAATGTGGACGCACTTCACGACAAACGGTTAAACCATCTGCGCCAGGTAACATCACATCGAGAACCACTAAATCTGGTTGCTCGCTGATAATGCGACGGATTGCACGATTACCATCAGTTTCGACTCCAACTTCTAAACCGTTACGAATCAAATACTCTTGTGTTAAACGTGCTAAGCGTTCGTCATCTTCTACGATCAAAATCTTCGGTAACTTTTCTTCTTGGCTCATTTGTTTGCCCCTAAAATCTGAGTGAATCTATCTATGAAATCTGACAGATACATTGGTTTATGTTTTGCAATATACACACGTTTACATTGTAAACAAGTAGGCGTTCACCAAACTGATACACGCTTACCCAGTTTTGTTATCTTTTTATTAAAATTATGAATTTTAATATATTTTTCAGAAATATATGCATTTTCCGATAGGATGAATATTTAGTATAAATTTTGTGCCAATGTTAAACAATTTGTTTCTTTCTTGGCCCAAAATAATTTAAGTGTTTGTTTTTTGAGTTATCCACAGAGTTATCTATAAGCCTTTTTCAATGGCTTTGATATGCTATGTGACTGTGATTTCAGCAGTTAAGACATGAAAAAAAAATTAGTAAAATGTCAAGGATTGATCTACTCCAAAAAATCCCGTATCTTGTGTTGAAAATAAACTTTAACCACTAAGTATTGTGTTTATCCCTCAAACATCGTGGCATACTTTTTGCTCGATTCAAACGGTCCATGAACATAAAAATAGATGATAATGGAGCTATGCTGACATGAGCATCATCACTTCTACTCCTGGCCAACTTCAGGTCATTAAGCGCACCGGTGAGATTGCGACATTTAATGCCGAGAAAATTTCTGTTGCGATTGGGAAAGCATTTTTAGCTGTTGAAGGTCAACAAGGTACTGACTCAAGTCGTATCCATGACCGTATCACTCAACTGACTGAAATGGTAATGAACACATTTAATCGTCGTTTGCCTTCTGGCGGTACAATTCATATCGAAGAAATTCAAGACCAAGTTGAATTGGCATTGATGCGTACAGGCGAGCAAAAAGTTGCACGTGCCTACGTCATTTATCGTGACCAACGCGCAAGTGCTCGTCAGCAAACTGGTGCGAACCATCACCCTACCCTTCAAATTACAGATGCCAATGGTCAGCTCCAACCATTGGATTTGGATGCGCTTACAGCAACCATTCAAACTGCAAGTGAAGGTCTAGAAGGAATTGATGTTCAAGCCATTCTTGATGAAACGGTGAAGAACTTATATAACGGCGTAAAAGAAAGCGATATCGCGACCACCATGATGATGGCAACGCGTACCCGTATCGAACAAGAGCCAAACTATACTTATGTGACTGCGCGTTTACTTAGTAGCGAGCTCGTTAGCACAGGTTTAGAGTTCCTCGGTCTACCGACAGATACCTTAGAAGGTGATGCTTTAGAAACCTTCTTGAAGAAAGGTATTGAGCTTGATCTTCTGTCTAAAGACTTGCTTGATTTTGACCTTGCAAAATTGGCTGCTGCGATCAAACCAGAACGCTCAAACCAATTCACCTATTTAGGTCTACAAACTTTATTTGACCGTTACTTCATCCATTCAAATGGCGTGCGTTTTGAATTACCACAATTATTCTTTATGCGTGTATCAATGGGTCTTTCGCTCAATGAAGAAAATAGAGAAGACCGTGCAATCGAGTTCTATGACTTATTGTCTAGCTTCGACTACATGGCTTCTACACCGACGCTATTTAACTCAGGTACATTGCGTCCGCAATTATCTAGCTGTTACTTAACCACGATTGGTGATGACCTGTATGACATTTATGGTGCAATGCGTGACAATGCGATGCTGTCAAAATGGGCGGGTGGTTTAGGTAATGACTGGACACCTGTACGTGCATTGAACTCTTATATCAAAGGCACCAACGGTAAATCTCAAGGTGTTGTACCGTTCCTTAAAGTTGCGAACGATACAGCCGTTGCAGTGAACCAAGGTGGTAAGCGTAAAGGTGCAGTTTGTGCATACCTTGAAACCTGGCACTTGGATGTTGAAGAATTCCTAGAGCTACGTAAAAACACAGGTGATGACCGTCGTCGTACCCACGACATGAACACAGCGAACTGGGTTCCTGACTTGTTCATGCAACGTGTGTTTGAAGATGCTGAATGGACATTATTCACACCGTCTGAAACACCAGACCTGCATGATTTAACTGGCGCAGAATTCGCTGAGCGTTATGCACACTACGAAGCTGTAGCAAAAGAACAAAACATGCTACACAAGAAAGTACGTGCTAAAGATTTATGGCGCAAAATGCTTTCGATGTTGTTCGAAACTGGTCACCCATGGATCACATTCAAAGACGTATGTAACTTACGTTCACCACAACAACACGTGGGTGTCGTTCACTCATCTAACTTGTGTACAGAAATCACGTTAAACACAAACCAAGATGAAATCGCGGTATGTAACTTAGGTTCGATTAACCTTGTACAACACGTTCAAGGTGGCGTATTAGATCGTGAAAAGCTTGCGCGTACAGTGAAAACTGCGGTGCGTATGCTCGATAACGTAATCGACATTAACTACTATGCTGTACCACAAGCGAAAACGTCGAACTTGAAACACCGCCCTGTGGGTATGGGTATCATGGGCTTCCAAGATGCATTGTATGAAATGAATCTTGCTTATGGTTCAGATGCAGCCGTTGATTTCGCTGATGAATCGATGGAAGTGATCAGCTACTACGCAATCGAAACATCAAGCAACCTTGCGCTTGAACGTGGTGCTTACTCAACATTTAAAGGTTCATTGTGGGATCAAGGTATCTTGCCAATCGACTCTTTAGAAATCGTTGCGAAATCTCGTCCAGAGCGTATGTTCGAAGTGGATCGTACTCAACGTTTAGACTGGGACACTTTACGTGCCAAAGTTCAAAAAGACGGTATGCGTAACTCAAATGTGATGGCGATTGCACCGACTGCAACCATCTCTAACATTTGTGGCGTGTCTCAATCAATTGAGCCAACTTTCCAAAACTTGTATGTGAAATCTAACCTTTCTGGTGAATTCACAGTGATCAACCCTTACCTTGTTCGTGCATTAAAAGAACGTGGTCTTTGGGATACCGTAATGGTCAATGATCTAAAACACTTCGAAGGTTCAGTTCAAAAGATTGCGCGTATTCCTGAAGAATTAAAAGCAATCTTCGCGACTGCATTTGAAGTGGATACTCGCTGGATCGTAGATGCTGCGTCACGTCGCCAAAAATGGATCGACCAAGCACAGTCATTGAACCTTTACATCGCTGGCGCGAATGGTAAGAAACTTGACATCACCTATAAGATGGCATGGTTACGTGGTCTTAAAACCACATATTACCTCCGAGCTTTAGGTGCGACTTCTGCAGAGAAATCAACCATTAATACTGGGGCACTGAATGCAGTTAAACCAGCATCGGTTGAAGCGCCTGTGGTTGCGGCAGCAGCGGTTGTAACAGAAAAAGCTGAAGTTCAAACTGAAGATGATGGTTTCTCAACAGCAGCGCCAGTGCCATTGGCGTGTTCAATTGACAATCCAGACTGCGAAGCTTGTCAGTAATTTCACACCTCTCTCCATAAATTCCCTCTCCTTTGGAGGGGTGAGGAGCGACTAAAGCTCCGCAAGAGAGGTTTCTATTGAGGCATAGATCATGTTCCATCTCAGTCATAATTATCAATTTGGTGTGATAGTCCTGATCTGTGCCTTTTTAGTGTTTTATATTCCAATGGTTTACGCATTTTTTAAAATACGTAAACAACAGCGTAAGCAAAATAAGTTTTAGGGATTATCAGTGTCCACTGGTCACTTTTTAAAATTTCAGTCAATAAAACTTAATTTTGCTTACACAAATTGAGCGTATAGTAGGACATCTCCTTGCTTGAGATGTCTAAATAAAAGATATAAAGCAACGAAGAGAGAATTAATATGTCTATCCTTAGTTGGGACGATTTTGAAGATGATTCGCAAAAACCGACTGCACCTGAACACAAGTCTGCGCCCATCGACACGCAAAAAACGGTTAATACGCAAGTGGTATCTGATTCAGAGCAATCATCGCCGCGCGTGGCAGCTGCACAACCCGCTGGAACCAATACCGTGCGATCAACAAATCCCACCGATTCGTTGGCACGAGCATCTGCTGCCTTAGAGCATTTAGATGCTGCACCTGGCTTGGAAGAGCTTGAGATGGGTGCACAGCGTGTACAGGTTGATGATAAAGCAATGATCAACTGTCGCGCAGACTTAAACCAGCTTGTTCCGTTTAAATACGAGTGGGCTTGGCAGAAGTATCTTGACGGATGTGCAAACCACTGGATGCCGCAAGAAGTCAACATGAACCACGATATCGCGCTTTGGAAGTCTGAAAATGGCTTAACTGAAGATGAGCGTACCATCATCATGCGTTCTTTGGGTTTCTTCTCAACTGCGGACTCATTGGTTGCAAACAACTTGGTGTTGGCGATCTACCGTCACATTACCAACCCTGAATGCCGTCAGTACATCTTGCGTCAAGCGTTTGAAGAAGCGATTCACACGCATGCTTATCAATACTGTATCGAATCTTTGGGTATGGACGAAGGCGAAGTCTTCAACATGTACCGCGAGATTCCAAGTGTTGCACGTAAAGCATCGTGGGGCTTGAAATACACTCAATCTTTAAGTGATCCGACTTTCAACACAGGTACGCCTGAAAACGACCAACGTTTATTGCGTAACTTGATCGCGTTCTACTGTGTTCTTGAAGGGATCTTCTTCTACTGTGGCTTTACTCAAATCTTGAGTATGGGTCGTCGTAACAAGATGAACGGTGTTGCTGAGCAGTTCCAGTACATCTTGCGTGATGAATCTATGCACTTGAACTTCGGTATCGACATGATCAACCAGATCAAGATCGAGAACCCGCACTTGTGGACGGCTGAGTTCCAAGAAGAAGTGATTCAAATGATTCTTGAAGGCACTATGCTTGAGATCGAATATGCGCGTGACACCATGCCACGTGGTGTATTGGGTATGAATGCAAGCATGATGGAAGAATACTTGAAGTTCATCTGTAACCGTCGTTTAGCGCAACTTGGTTTACCTGAGCAGTTTGCTGGTGTAACCAACCCATTTGCGTGGATGTCTGAGATGATGGACTTGCGTAAAGAGAAGAACTTCTTTGAAACGCGTGTAACAGACTACCAAACTGGTGGTGCGTTAAGCTGGTAAGTTGAATTAGCAAATTATAAAAAACCGCCGAAATGGCGGTTTTTTATTTACTTAGGTCTAATTAACTCACCTACAATATCTGACATGAAATCAAATAATGGTTTTTAGAGATTTAGATTAATATTAAACAGGTACAACGGAATTTTGCTTCATCCACTTATAACCATTAAGAACTTCAACTTTACTAAATCGTTTCTTCTCTTTAGACCAAGCATAAAAGTCTTTTAAAAGCTGGTCTTCGCTAACTGATAGCTTTTTCTCTAACAAACGTAACCAACATGCAAAGAGTGTTGCGACTATTTCTATATGGTCCGACTTACTTGTTCTAAAAATTCCTATTAAGTTATAAATCTCAGACACATCTTTAGCAAAATACCTATTAAATGCTGATCTATGATCATTACACTTACTAAGAGGTTTGTACTTTAAGTCTCGCTTAGGATCATAACTAAACCACTCACGATCTTTAAACTCTTTATCTAAATAACAAGCCATAACTGGATCATAGGGACCAGCGGCATGTTGTTTAAAATCAGCAGCTAAATCCATATGCTTTAACTGTTGGCATAAGTAAATCAATTTTTGTAGCTTTAGATGACCAAAAGTTGGCTCTGTATGCAATTGAAAAGTGATTTCAGCAGCTAGAGATAAAAGCTTCACATCATCGTCAACACTTTCATCTGTAAATAAATCAATTTGGTCAGCAACTTTTTGATTCGATTGCTTAATAGCCTCAATAGGCTTTTCAAACTGAATAATATTGTCTGTAGTTTCGGATTTACTCTTATCGTTTGAACCATTCAATGCATTACTAACTAAGCTATCAGCCAAATGAAGCTTTGTTTTACGTAATTTACTTTGTAGAACCTGCAAGTGTTCAATAATAGAGAAGAGTTGATTTACTTTTTTAACAATACGTTTTTGCTCATTTAATGGCGGTAAAGGCATAACAATATTCTGTGATTTTGTCACAGAGATATTGTCTTGTCCTGCTGTACCAATCAATTCAATTTGATTCAGAAATGAGCCTTCACATAAATATGTATACAGATATTCTGAAATATCAGGAATTAAAACACCAAAGAAAACTATGGCTTGGTTACAGTTCCATTCTGGATAATCATCAGGAATAATTGCAATTTTACCCAAAGGTGGACCAACAATGTTCATGACGACATCATTAGGATAAAGTCTTGAGCGACTTAGCTTTCCTTTATGAATTTCATTATCAATAAATTGCTCTTTATAAGAAAAATCTATCTTCTGATCTCTAATATTATAGACTTTAAGGAAAGGGATACCCAACTGTGTGAATTTATCTGCGCTAGGTGTAGAACCCGAAGAAATTGGACGACAAAGATCAGCGATTTTTGTGTAAATCCACCCACTTGGCAATTCAAAAGGCTTTTCATCGTCAGTTATTTCAGGCAAAGGCTTAGACTTCTTAATCTTACCTTCTTTTACTAATTTCGATTTCTCTTCAGCAATTTGTTCTAGCAATTCACTTGCTGGTTCATCATTAGAGTCTTGTTTTACCAACCTACCCATCACGGCCAACTGCAAAATCGTTTGTTTTAGCTGTCCAATACTGTATTCACTAGTAATTAGCAGATCAAAGTTGTTTGAAATATGCTGCCAATTCTGTTGAAACTCATCATCATCAGATGAGTTAATCAAAACATTTAATAATGTATCAACTAATTGATCATGTGCTTCTGAGCTTAGATTTTGCTGTTGTTCAAGTTGATCACATAGTTGCATCAGCTCATCCACTTTCGCAACTATACGTTGTTGTTCTTCTAAAGGTGGTACGTTTATGACTAATTTTTCCATCTTTTCTTTAGTAAGATGTACCAACATCACACCATGACCTGCATTTTTTATACTTTTAGTTTGTTGTAATAAATAAAGATACAAATATTGTTTATGAATTGCAGTTTCACTAAAAAAATTCAATTTCCAAATATGGTAATGATATATGACTTTTGAACCTTGCCAGATAACTGGTCCAAAAGATGCAGACCATGCAAATAATAGATCACCATTATCACAATATTTATCATCTTCTAACTGAAGATCAGAGTAATACCAATGATCTGAAGTGAATAAGTTGCCTACACGTAATACGGGTGTACCCGCTTCTAGCAATTCATTTTTTTTGTATGCTCTTCCATTTAAAACTTCTACTAAATTTTCTAAATAAGTCTGTCTCCAGTTTAATGGAATATTATTATTTGAAAGATCTAGATTAATATTTTTTCTATTCTTTGTTTTTTTTGAACTTAGTTTAAGTGATTTAATGTTTAATGTATCTTTTAAAGCACTTTCTACATTAGAATCATTAAAATTTTGCTTAGTTAGTTTTCCAACAACAGCTAAATCAAGAATTAATTCACGAAGTTTTTGAATCCCATAAATTGAATCATTAGAACCTGAACTACGTCCACGCCCCGACTTCTTCTCAGTTTCCGCTGTTAACCAAATATCTAAATGCTCAGTAATGAGTTTTTTAACATCTGTCATTTTACTCATCCTGACTTATTGCCCCAAAGCTTCATCTAAAATAGCTTTTAATTGCTGGCGAATTTTAGCAACCTCAGCCTCAAGATTCTCATATTTAACTAAAAGCTCTTTAGGGTCTTTTATATCCTCTTCAATCTGATGCGGATTTTTTATATCAAGGTTATAGTTTCGACCAATAATATCTTGAAGCGATACTTTCCATGCCTGTTCATTTACTATACGACTTGCAAAACCATCACTTTCTTCCCCCCACCATGCTTTTAAAGAGTCGAACTCTTTAAGCTGAAGCGGTTTAGTTTTGTTATAGGCTTTTACACCTTGTGGTAATTGATGTTCATAGAACCATATTTCTTCTGTTTTCTTACCTTTGGTAAAGAATAAGATATTGGTACTAATCGATGTATATGGTGCGAATACAGACTTAGGTAAACGAACAATCGTGTGTAGATTACAGTCCTCCATTAATTTTTCTTTAATCGCATTTTTAATGCCTTCACCAAACATAAAGCCATCTGGTAATACTACTGCTGCACGACCATGCGCTTTTAAAAGCTGAATGATCAACACCATAAATAAATCGGCAGTTTCACGAGTCTGGAATTTTGAAGGGAAATTCTTTTCAATGCCTTGTTCTTCAGTGCCACCAAATGGAGGGTTAGTCAGAACTACATCTACACGTTTATCCGTTCCCCACGAAATCAGAGGATACGATAATGTGTTGTCTCTACGGATTTGTACAGGTACATCAATACCATGCAAAATCATATTGGTTGTACATAACAAATGCGGTAAAGGCTTCTTTTCTATTCCGTAAATACTATTTTGTAATATCTTCTCATCTTCAGCAGTTTGAACATAATTTTCACGTTTATGTTCAATTGCAGAAGTCAGGAATCCACCTGTACCACATGCAGGATCAAGCACAGATTCACTTAATTGAGGATCGATCATCTGTGCCATAAAAGTTGTGACTGCACGTGGAGTATAAAACTCACCAGAATTCTTGGCTGCTTGTAAATCACGTAATAACTGTTCGTAAATATCACCAAAGGCATGACGTTCTTTAGATTTATTAAAATCAAAGCCTTTTTGAATCTGATTAATGACTTTACGAATCAAACCACCAGATTTCATATAGTTATATGCATCAGCAAATACATTTTGCACGACACGAGCACGCAGATCATCATTTTCAACAGCTAGATTTTGTAATGCTGGGAACAATTCATTGTCGATGAAATCTTTAAGCTCATCTCCTGTCATACCTTCATCATTCGCAGCCCAATTGCGCCAACGAAATTTTTCAGGAATCGGGGATTTAAAAGTTTTCCCTTCCAATAAAGCTAAAGTTGCCAGTTCATTTTCTCGATCATCAGCAACTTTCAGGAACAACATCCACACCAACTGCCCAAGACGTTGTACGTCACCATCAACACCTACATCTTCACGCATAGTATCTTGGATGGATTTAATTGTTCCTGAGATGCTCATATGACAACTGCATTAGACTTTAAAAATTTGGCGGCAATTGTATCAATCAGACCGTTAAGATGCATCATCATATAAGTGATCTCCTAATTCTTTTAAAGCATTTGTATACGCTTCAACCGACCCAAATGACTGAATAATTTCAATGATTGATCCCATTTGATTAAACGGAGGAATTTGTAAAATCTTTACATCTTCAATTGGCTCAATACCTTGATCTGCATATTTATCGAGTAATGCATCTAATACCTGACGAGCCTGATCATTATATTTGGTGAAATAGTTACGTTTACGCACATTATTCGCACGTTCTTTTTTAGTTAATGCAGGCTGATCGAAAGCAATGTGGCAAATCATATCAAATGGATCAAAATCTTTGCCAACCTCATCCTCTAATGCTTCAAAAATTACGCCCTGCTTTTTGAACTCATCAATAATGAGTGACTTCTTATCAGTACCTTTCCATTTTCTTAAAAATACATCTAAAGATTCATAATCTTTTAAAATATGCTGACGCGTATAATCTTTCAGAGATTCAGTCACTAATTTTCCATCGTTATCATAAAACTGAACACGCTCTCCAATTACATTAACAGCAACATCATTTACATAGAATTTTCTTGGTGGTTCGCCATCACCTCCACCAATATCTTCACCACCAGAAGTACCACCTGTTGTTGAATCATCATCAGGATAATCGGTCTCATCACCTTCGTCTTCTATATCTGGCTCATCGGGTGGTACTACAGGTTCATCAGGTTTCGGCTCATAAATGACAACAGGCTCACCATCAAACGCTGGGTCACTGAAAAGCTCTGTCGCCTTCTTGAAATCCATAATCGTAAACCAAGTTTTTCCAAACTCTTCATTGATACGCGTACCACGACCAATCATCTGTTTAAACTCAGTCATAGACTTAATATGCTGATCAAGCACAATCAATTTACACGTTTCTGAATCTACTCCTGTGGTCATCAATTTAGAAGTTGTTGCAATGACAGGATAGCGCTCTTCAGGATTAATAAAGTTGTCTAGTTCAGCTTTACCTTCTTTATCATCACCAGTAATACGCATGACAAACTTACGGTTTTCTTTGATTCGTTCTGGATTTAAATTTACTAAAGCTTGCCGCATACGCTCTGCATGATCAATATCATCACAAAACACAATTGTTTTGGCATAAGGATCTGTATTAACTAAGAACTCTGTAATTTTTTGAGCAACAAGTTCTGTACGACTCTTTAAAACAAGCCCTTTATCCATATCTTTAAGATTATAGATGCGATCAGTAATTTCATTACCATTTTGATCTTTCTTGCCTTTTTCTGGTCGCCATCCTTGTAGGTCTTTATCTAAATCAATACGCACAACTTTGTAAGGTGCGAGGAAACCATCTTGAATGCCTTGTTTTAACGTATAGGTATAAACAGGATCACCAAAATATGTAATATTTGAAGTATCTTTGGTTTCTTTTGGAGTCGCTGTTAAACCAACATGGGTGGCTGAACTAAAGTATTCTAAAATTTCACGCCATGATGAATCTTCTTTTGCACTTCCTCGATGACACTCATCAATCACAATTAAATCAAAAAATTCAGGTGTGAACTGCTTATAGATATTCTTTTCTTCTTCCGAGCCAGTTACTGCCTGATAAAGTGAAAGATAAATTTCATAACTTTTATCAATCATACGATTTGAAATTTTAGTCATGTGCTGACCAAAAGGTTTAAAATCTTTGTTTTTAGTCTGATCGACTAAAATGTTTCTATCCGCTAAAAATAAAATCCGTTTTTTTGCACCTGCTTTCCATAGCCGCCAAATGATTTGAAAAGCTGTATAGGTTTTTCCTGTACCTGTTGCCATGACAAGTAAAATTCGGTTCTGCCCTCGCGCAATCGCTTCAATTGTTTTGTTAATTGCATTAACTTGGTAATAACGTGGTATGCGTCCTGAGCCATCGTCATAATATGGATATTCAACGATTTGCTTTGATTCAGGGCTAGTTAAACCATTATATTGCTCGTACAGTTTCCATAACCGTTCAGGAGAAGGAAACTCATCCAATCTTAGTTCTTGCTCAACTTTTCCAAATAATCCAGTTTGGTCATGGAATAAGAAGCCATCACCATTACTTGAAAAAACAAAAGGCACTTGTAAGCAATCAGCATAGGCTAAAGCCTGCTGCATACCAGCTCCCAGACTATGATTGTTATCTTTAGCCTCAATAATCGCTAAAGGAATATTTTTCTTATAGTAAAGAACATAATCGGCACGTTTCCGCTCACCACGAGTGTGTAGTTTCCCACGCACCATGATTTGACCATTGGTAAAAGTCACCTCTTCACGGATTTGATGTGCAGTCCATCCTGCTTGTTCTAATGCAGGATTAATAAATTTACTGCATATATATCGTTCTGATAGTTTCTTCTTATCCATTTCAAAGCCATGTATTTGATGTTTATAGCAAGAATAATAGAATGAGATATCTATTTATACAAATCATTCCATCAAATAATCGAGTATTTTTTAAATTAATATGTTGGAATTAAGCTAATAATTTATAAAAACTAGAAAACATCCAAACACATGAAAAATATAATTTATTTATAACTTTATTATATTTTAGATCATTCAAAGTTTATAAATATTTTTCCTTATAAAATATTACGAGATCTAAAAATCTCAAAGAAAAGATTCTCCTACTACAGATACCCTTATTCATTTAGTTTCTTTCCAACCATACTAGCCCCACCAACCACCCTTCCAACAACTTTCCTTTATCCACTTTATGACCACTCAACAATTGCACCATTGCCCCATCCACCACAAACAAGAACATCTGCGCATCAACTTTCAAAGCATTCACCTGACCAACTAAAAGCAATTTATAAACTTCTTCAATCAACCAACTGCGATACTCAACCACAATCTGATAAGCATCGGGATAACGTTTTTCAATCTCGAAAATTGCCTTAAACAATAAATGATACGATCCGTCTAGATTGGCATGTAGATCAAAAATTCGCGTTAACTTTTCATGCACTGACAAATTTTTATGTGTGTTAATGACCCAGCACACTTCCTTTTTGAGTGCTTTCCTTTGATCACTCAAACAAATTTCAATCAATTGTTCTTTAGACTGAAAGTATTTATAAAAACTCGCTTTGGCAATTTGAGAGGTCTCAATAATGCGATCAACGCCAATATTATTGAAACCATACTGGTTAAAAAGACAGATCGCTGTCTCAAACGCGCATACTGCACGAGATGACTGAGAAAAAGATGGCATATATTCACCATAATTCAATAATTTTTGTTGTGCCTAAAGAGATAAACAGCCTTCAATCTTTCCATGAGCAAAAAAAGGCATGCAAAAGCCTCTAAAGACGGCTTTAGCTCATCTCAAGTTTTATTGTTGATCTGTGTGTGTTTAGTCGTGACGAAGCAATGCCTGAATAGCGAAATGCATTCAAACCATGTCAGAGACTAATGAAGAAGGATGAAAATACAGTGCATGGCCAACTCCTGAATAATTCGGAACGCTGCCAAGACATAAAGCTTTATGGTGGCAGGACGAAAGAAGGTTGACAGACTGAACCTAAGAATCAGCACACCCGAAGGTGTCCCCCTTCCGCCCTACCGCAACAAAAAAGGGGGACGAACGAGTCTACATTAAAAAAACAAGGTTTTTCAATGCACTTAGGAAACGGTCTGTCAAAACCGACTGGCGATGTAGGCCAGCGCTTAAAGAATAATCGGGGTAGTGATGAGTGTCAATTTACACTTCGGGCCAAATAAGTTTTATTATTATTTTTCAATATCTTATATTTTTATTATTTTTAAACTATTTTATAAGAATATTTTCACAAATAAGTAGGTCGCTTAAAGCACAACGCTTTAAGCAAGTTCAGTCTGCCCCACTTGGTGATAAGCACGATTAAAATAAACCAAGCTTTGATCATGTCCACTTTGTTGAACTGCCACAATACGACAAATAAAAATCGTATGCGTTCCCACTTCCTGAATTTGATCAATCTCACAATCGAAATTCACCAAGGCATCATCCAAAACAGGCGCACCTGTTTCCAATTCTGACCAAGCACCGTGTTTAAAACGTTCTTCTGGACTCAATTTAGACGAAAAGGCTTTAGAAATATGTTGATGATCTGCGCTTAACACATTCACGCTTAAGATTTTATTGTCGACGAAATGCACATGCGAACTCGATGCCCGATTCATACACACCAATAAAGTCGGAGGTGTATCAGTGACGCTACATACAGCAGATGCAGTAAAGCCATAACGACCAGACATGCCTGTGGTGGTAATCACACTGACTGCACTGGTGAGTAAAGACATTGCATCTCTAAAATCTGTTGCTTCAACCATCACTTTATTCCTAAATTAAACCCGATCTGTTTTAAATGTGCTCAGGGCTACAATGTGTAGCCCTTAAGCCATCAAGAGGTCGGTAAATTAAGCGAGTTCTTTACGAACAATTTCTGCACCTGCACTTAATGCATTCAGCTTGCCACGTGCAACATCACGCGCCAAAGGTGCCATACCACAGTTGGTTGATGGATACAGCTTATCTGCATCGACAAACTGAAGTGCTTTACGTAAGGTATCGGCAACTTCTTCTGGCGTTTCAACCGTGTTGCTCGCCACGTCAATCGCACCAACCATCACCTTTTTACCGCGAATCAATTCAATCAGATCCATCGGCACACGTGAGTTATGACATTCGAGCGAGATGATATCAAGTTTTGATTGTTGTAGCTTTGGAAAAGCTTCTTCATATTGGCGCCATTCAGAGCCGAGGGTCTTTTTCCAATCGGTATTAGCTTTGATGCCGTAACCATAGCAAATGTGCACCGCAGTTTCACACTTCAAACCTTCAAGCGCACGTTCTAAAGTCGCAACACCCCAGTCATTCACTTCATCAAAGAACACATTAAAAGCAGGTTCATCGAATTGAATAATATCCACACCCGCCGCTTCTAACTCTTTCGCTTCTTCATTCAGGATTTTGGCAAATTCCCATGCCAATTTTTCACGGCTTTTATAATGTGCATCATACAGCGTATCAATCATGGTCATTGGACCTGGCAACGCCCATTTGATTGGTTGATTGGTTTGCTGACGTAAAAACTTGGCATCTTCAACAAAAACTGGCTTTTGACGCGATACCGCACCGACTACAGTCGGAACACTGGCATCATAACGATTACGAATTCGCACCGTCTCGCGTTTCTCAAAATCAACACCCGTAAGATGCTCAATAAATGTCGTCACAAAGTGCTGACGGGTTTGTTCGCCATCACTAACAATATCAATGCCCGCCACTTGCTGTTCATGCAAAGACAAACGCAAAGCATCCTGTTTACCTTCAATCAGACCCTGCTCTTGCAATTTCCATGGTGACCAAAGCTTTTCAGGCTCTGCCAGCCAAGACGGTTTCGGTAAGCTACCCGCAGTCGACGTTGGTAATAATCTTTTCATCATCAATAACCTTATATTTTCAATAAATTAGTGCGCGTAACTTTTTTGCGAGTTGCTTTGTGCTGCATAACTGGCAGACCACTGTTCCAGAATGTTTCGGTATGGTTTGATGAATTGTTCTTCAACAAATTTCCCTTGTTCAATCGCCAAACGGCTGCGCTCTTCTCGGTCATATACAATGCGAGTCAGTGAATAATCTTGGTTCTTCAAACTTGGTTGATAAGACTTTCCTGCTGAAGAGTTCGCATTGTAAATTTCAGGTCGGTAAATCTTTTGGAACGTTTCCATGGTGCTGATGGTGCTAATCAATTCAAGATTGGTGTAGTCTGCCAGCAAATCTCCAGAGAAATAGAAAGCCAACGGCGCAACGCTATTTGGCGGCATGAAATAACGAACCTTTAAACCCATTTTTTGGAAATATTCATCTGTTAATGAATATTCATCTTGCAGGTACTCGACACCCAACACAGGATGCTGATTTTCAGTACGTTGATACACCTTGCTGCTCGAAACACTGAGGCAAATCACAGGTGGCTTGTTAAAGTTTGCCTTGTAAGTCTCTGACTCAATAAAGCTCTTAAACAAGTTGCCATGTAAGTCGCCGAAGTTCTCTGGTGTGCTAAATCCAGACTGATTCTTATTATGGTCAAGCAATAGCACACTGAAATCATAGTCACGTACATAAGAAGAGAAATTGTTGCCCACAATACCTTCAATACGTTCATTGGTTTTTTGATCAACAATATTGGTTTTCAAGATTTCAATTAAAGGAAGCGCATTGGCATTGCTTGCTGCATCCACCTTCATTTCAACCGAAATGATTTCCAGCTCAACTTTATAACGATCAGCCAAAGGATTATCCCAATGCGCCAAAGCATTAAAGCGATTGTCGATCATCTTTAAGGTGTTGTGCAGATTCTGTTGGCGACTCTCGCCTCTTGCCAAATTCGCAAAGTTGGTTGTGATACGTGTATTTTCTGATGGCGTGTAGTTCTCATCAAAATCAATACGTTTAATCGTAAATGCAAACTCTTTACTCATTTTAATCTGCCACCCTAATTTCCGAGATAAATCTAAATTTCTTTATAGAGTGATTTATACCGCAATCATTAGCTGAATAAAAATGATTTAATCTAACCTCAAAATGAATGAAATTCATGTTGTGAAATTCACTAAGGTGAAAATTGCTCAACAAGGTCTGTACAATCAGGCGGACAGTAGAGCTCAGCCCGATCACCTTAGGAAAAATTTGCTGCTTTCCGTTGAAGTGAAATCATTAAATAAAGTCACAAAGAAAGTTTTATAATCAGTTTTATTTGTCACAACATAACCGATGAGCTATAAAAAAACCGCCTTTTCTCGCGGTTTAAAACAGAACTCAACCTACACACTTGGTTAAGATTCTGGAATTAATGCAAATTTTTCCGATATTGGATAAATCCTGCATTCACGGCCATGCTATCGTAAAGCATTCGTGCTTGGTAATTGGTTTCATGAGTTAGCCAATAAACACGTGAACATTCTCTTTCAGCCGCCTTTTGGTAAACAGCTTCTATCAACTTACGACCTAAACCTTTTATCCGTGAATGTTGATCAACAAATAAATCCTGTAAATAACAGTAATCACCTGTAGTCCACGTACTTCGATGAAAAATAAAATGCACAAAGCCAATCAAAGTATCTTGATCCCCCACCACTAGACAGTACATATCTTCATTTGGATCAAGTAATCGAGAAAATGTTTTTTCCGTCACCTTATGATCAATCTCGACCTTATAGAAAGCCTGATAGCCTTGCCATAACAACAACCAGTTTTGATAATCTTGCTGCTCAAGCGCTCTGAGCTTCATGCCAGTGCCTCCATATTAGGATGGTGTCTAAACATCATAGTTTTGTCTTTTATAAAGCCGAGTGCCAATTTAAACTTTTCATCTAGACCAATTTTTTGATAATTCAATCCGCTCATTTGGTCAAAATGTGACTGATCTCTCTAAACCATAAGTCTAAGATTTACTAGAACTTCCTACAACTTTCACACAATAAATCATCAAAGTCGGCTTGATTTGTACATTTTGAAACATTAGTTCAACCAAAATACCGTCTAAATTAAAGTAAAATTCATGAACTAACTTCTTCAACATCAGTGTTAAGGCGATCCCTTGCCGTACTGATGTGCCTTTATTGCGCCTGTATCATCATTTAAATTCTTTCTCTCTATATCGCTTGTCATATAGAGCGTCATTTAATTTTTAAGGTAAATTGAATGAAAAAATTTTGGAAATATTTATTAGTACTACTCGTAGTATTAATTATTATTGCAATTGCCTTTCTTTTTAGACCAGTTGCGTCTAAGGCAATTAAAACCACCAGTAACGAACCAACTGTCGATGTTGTACTCATCGGCGGCGGGATCATGAGTGCCACTTTAGGTACTTACCTCAACGAATTACAACCCGACTGGAATATCCGCATGTATGAACGTCTTGATGCTGTTGCACAAGAAAGTTCAAACGGTTTTAACAACGCGGGTACAGGCCACTCAGGCTTTATGGAAATGAACTATACCGAAGAAAAAGACGGTAAAATGGACATTTCTAAAGCTGTAAACGTGGCAGGTCAGTTTGAAATTGCCAAACAGTTCTGGGCATACCAAGTGAAGCAAGGTGTACTCGAAACACCAAATACCTTCATTAACCCAGTACCACACATTGCTTTTGTATGGGGCGATAACGTGAATTTCATGGAAAAGCGTTATGCTGCCATGGTTCAAAATCCGTTATTCGCTGGTATGAAATTGAGTGAAGACAAAGCTGAAATTCAACAATGGGCACCATTGGTGATGGACGGTCGTGATCCTCAACAAAAAGTGGCTGCAACTCGTATGGACGTTGGTTCTGACGTGAACTACGGTGCAATCACCAAGCAGTTGATTGGCAACCTTGAAAAGAGTCCAAACTTCAAACTCAGCACTTCAACTGAAGTGACGGGTATCAGCAAAAACGATGACAACACATGGTCTGTGGCTTTCAAAGATTTGAAATCTGGCAAAGTTGATCATGTGAAAACACGTTTTGTGTTTATTGGTGCAGGCGGTGCTGCAATTAAATTATTGCAAATGACTGGCTTACCAGAAGCGCAACAATATGCTGGCTTCCCTGTAGGCGGTGAGTTCCTTGTAACTGACAACCCAGCAGTAACGGCAAAACACACAGCTAAAGTCTATGGTCGTGCTGATCTTGGTGCGCCTCCAATGTCTGTTCCACATATCGATACTCGTTATATTGACGGTAAAAAATATGTGTTGTTTGGCCCATTCGCAACTTATTCAAACAAGTTCCTGAAAAATGGTTCACAGCTTGATTTGCTTGCATCAACCAACAAAAACAACGTGTTGCCTATGGCTGCAATTGGTCTACAAAATGCTGATCTTGTTCAGTACCTCGTAAGCCAAGTGTTAATGTCTGATGCAGATCGTTTCAATGAGTTGAAAAAATACTACCCTGAAGCTGATCCAAAAGACTGGCATTTACAACAAGGTGGTCAACGCGTTCAGATCATCAAGAAAGAGCCAGGCAAACCTGCTAAATTGCAATTCGGTACAGAAATCTTTGCATCTAAAGATAAGTCTGTAACTGCATTGCTAGGTGCTTCTCCGGGTGCGTCTACATCACCTTACATCATGCTTAACTTGCTTGAAAAAGCATTCCCTGAGCAAACTAAAGGTGTATGGAATGACAAATTGCATGAGATCGTACGTTCTTATGGTAAAGACCTTTCAACAGATCCAGCGTTGTTAGATCAAATCCGTCAGTACTCAAGTTCAACTTTGGGCTTGAACTATACGACTCCAGCAAACTTAGTTCCTGCTAAGAAAGTTGTTAAAGCTGAAGCTGTTGCTCAATAAGTAACGCTAAGCACATCAAAAAGGGAGGAGTTTCAGCTCTTCCCTTTTTCTTTATTTGTATGTTTTAAATCTACGCCTTATGTCCTCTGCTGTACCTCATTCTGCTTTTGCTGCATTTGCCAGTCGTGACTTCACATTATTGACCGTCAATCAATGCTGCCTGACTTTTGCGGTGCTGATTCAAGAAGTCCTAATCGCGTATTATCTGTATCAAATTACCAAGAATCCGCTTATCCTCGGCTTGGTCGGGATCATGGATTTTTTACCATTTCTCGTCCTCTCTTTATGGGGTGGTTATATTGCTGACCGTTTTAATCGTCAGCGTATTTTGCAGATCAGCTTTAGCTTTGCCATTCCCTTATCGATTGCTTTGTGGATAAGTTTTGATCTTTTCCACACCCAAACCATCAGTGCAAATTTATTATTAATCTCATCCTTGAGTATTTTATTTCTATTTGGCTGTATTCGCGGTATATACAGTCCCTGCTTTAATTCTTTACGTCCTTTTGTCGTACCCGAACATTTGTATACCAATGCAGCAACATGGACCAGCATGTGTTGGCAAGCCAGTGGCATTCTTGCACCCGTCATTGGGGGCTTCCTGTTGGCTCATTTGGATTTAGATATTACTTTTAGCGTCATCGTGGCACTTTTTTTCAGTGGTAGTATTGCCCTCTGGTGTTTGCAAAAACGAGATTTCCCGCAAATCCAAACAGAGTCAGTAACTCAGAGTCTAAAAGAAGCGCTGCATTTTATTTTTAAAACTAAAATTATTTTTTGGGCCATGTTTCTCGATCTGAGCTCAGTTTTTTTTGGTGGCATCATCGCGCTATTGCCAATTTTTGCCCAAGATGTTTTACATATCGGTGCTGATGGTTTTGGTCTATTACGCGCGGCACCTGCTTTTGGCGCATTGGTGATGATGATCATTTTAATTCGCTATCCACCAAAATCTAGACCATGGCAGATGATGCTCATAGCAGTGACAGGCTTTGGCCTCTGTACTTTATTATTTGCTGTTACCAGACAACTGTATTTTTCTGTCGCAGTTCTCATTATCATGGGAGCATGTGACAGTATCAACATAGTCATTCGTCAAACGATTCTGCAACTAATTCCACCCAAGGACATGCTTGGACGTGTAGCTGCCATTAATGGCATCTTTGTCACCTCGAGTAATGAGCTTGGTGCGTTACAGTCGAGTGTGATGACGCGCTTTTTCAGCGTGATTCCTGCGATGTTGATGGGTGGTTCACTGTCTTTGCTTTGCGTTGTTTTAACTAAGCTCAAGACCAAAGACTTATTTAATTTTCGTTTTTAATTCCCCTATTAAACAAATAGTTATTTTAAAATTCAATGTAATATGAAACATACTTTGCCCGCGTCTTCAGGCCTCTCTAAATTTATTATTTTTTCCGTTTTTGTATGGCTGGTCCTGCTGTGGCTGCAATCGACCTATATTGTCATTATCGGTGGACCTGCCTATCTATTCTGGACCTCATTTGGCCTTTTGGTATTGAATATCCTGAGCTTGCGCCCAACGATTTTAAAAAATCGAATTGCTTTTGTGATCACGGCTGCCTTGCTGATTTATCTGGTGTTGAACTCGCTGTTTTGCACCTATTTGATGATTGCCTTTTATTGTATTTTCTACCTCTATTCAGATGAATATAAGAATAAGCGTGCCATTAAATTGATCAGTTTATTCTTGATTATGATCATCTTTGCGGTCTACCAAACCCAATCTCTACATGAACTCAAAAGCCATTATGAAACCTATGAAACGGGTGAAACATGGCAAAAATATGGGGCCTTATAAATTAGGCCATAAAAAAAACCTCACATGCCGTGAGGTTTTTTTATTTGAACTATTAATCTTGCGAATCAGGATACAAAGGACGATTCCCGGGACTAATACGATTGATATGCAAGAAGGTCATATGACGCTCGTACTTATCAAGAATGTCGTTAATCACCTGTTCTTTGGTGTATCCAACCAGATCATTGTCCTGTGAACCCTCATACAAGAAAGTTTCCAGACGGTAGTAGAACTGCTTACCACGTTTACCACGTTCACTGAAGTTAGGCGCGATATAACGTACAGGCCAGATTTGATAAACGAAGTTATGCTCTTCTTCCAAGTAGATGGTTAAATCTAAATGATAGAGTGCATCATTGTCTTCCAATGCTGTTTGGGTGACATCGACATGCATGCCACGTTTAACCAGTTCATCGGCAACTGTGCATACTGCTGGCTCACAGACACTATCAAGCATCCGCTGGGTTTCACTGGTACCTGGATGATGCATCACACGGGCTAAACGCTTTTTCCAGTTCAGGATATCCACGTTTCCGACCACAGGTGCAGCATTCATACTACGACTTGCCTTCCGATAATCTTCCAGACGCAAAGACTTGTACAGACCCGCCATGACCAACAACATGACAAAACTAAAGGGTAAGCCCATAATTACCGTAGCACTTTGCAGCGCGGTAATCCCGTTTGCCATCAGCATTGCCAAGGTGAGCAAACCAATTGCCGTTGCCCAAAACACTCTTAACCAGCGTGGCGCATCATTATCAACATTGGAAAATTTAGTGGTGAAGTTCCCTAAAACCAACGCACCAGAATCGGCAGAGGTTACATAGAACAATAGACCTGTAATCGTCGCCACACCTGCAATAAATGCAAACCACGGATATTGCGCCAATAGGTCATAAAAACCATGTGCAGGATCAGTTAGAACCGTTTGAGCCAGTGCCGTATTGCCTTCAAAAATGACGTTATATAAGGCACTGTTTCCAAAAATAGATAACCACGTGATGGTAAACAACAATGGAATAATTAAGGTACCGCAAACAAATTCACGAATGGTACGGCCACGGGAAATGCGCGCCAAGAACAGACCAACAAAAGGTGACCAAGCCACCCACCATGCCCAGAAGAACAAAGTCCAGCTGTTCATCCAGTCTTTAGGCTGATCAAAGGCAAAACTTTCCAAGGCCAAACTTGGGAATCGACTGATGTAATCACCAAAGTTTTGTACCAATGCATTGAGTAAGAATCCGGTATTGCCCAAGAACAATACAAACAACATTAAGCCAATTGCGGCAAAAATATTGATTTCAGATAAAACCTTAATGCCTTTATTGACCCCAGCTGTCACCGAAATAATGGTAACAATCACAGCAACCAAAATCAGTGCCGACTGAATCAACAGGTTTTCAGGCCAGCCAAATAACACATGCAAACCATAATTGATCTGAACGACGGCAATACCACAGGTGGTGGCAATACCAAAGATCGTCCCGATAACCGCTGCAATATCTACACTATGCCCAATTGGACCATCAATTTTTTTACCAAAAATTGGGTAGAGCGCGGAACGAATGGTCAGTGGCAAGTTATAACGATAACTAAAGTAGCCCAAGGCCATCCCAACCAAGGCATACATGCCCCAACCGGTTAAACCATAGTGGAATAGCGTCCAAACCATGCCCTGACGCGCAGCTTCATAGGTTTGACCTTCACCCACAGGCGGATTCATATAATGAGATAAAGGTTCTGCAACAGAGAAGAACATTAAATCTGTTCCGATCCCCGCCGCAAACAACATCGCTGACCAACTGAGTAAGCTAAACTCAGGTTTGGAATGCTTAGGACCAAGTTTGATATCGCCATAACGTGAGCAAGCAATAAAAACCACAAAGATTAAATACAATGTTGCAGCTAATAGGTAATACCAGCTGAATTTATCACTGACCCAAGCCAGCACCACGTTGAGCAAATGGTTGGCAAAATCGTTAAATAAAATCGTAACAAGTGCAAATGTTAAAATAAGTAGAGCTGAAACATAGAAGACCACACGATTTAAATGGTCTTTATTCGCTAATGTAGCATCATCAACCGCTCTTGGATTATCTGTCGCCATACAATCCTCAGGGAGTTAGAGAAGAAAAAGAAAATATTCATCCACGTCTTTTCATCACTCGATCAATGAAAAGACATATCTGAATAGAAAATGAAAAACAAAAGTTATTTACCCGAATTACAATGTTTCTGATTTTTCAGTAGTGTGATGTAATGACTGAGTTACCTGCGTTATCACTTGCGGTGGCGTAGGACTAAATTGATCCTGTTTCAGTGCTTTGGCCAAGCCAAACATATACAGCAAAATAATAACGGAGAATGGCAAACCACACAGTACCACAGCGCTTTGCATAGAGTGAAAACTCCCTGCCAACAGCAGCCCGATACTGACAATGGTAATCACCACAGACCAGAAAATTCGCAACCAAATCGGTGAGTCACTTTCATTGCTACCCCCTTTCGAGGACAGATTTGCGATCATGAGTGTACCAGAACCCACAGGGGTCAAAAACAATACGAAACAAATCACAACAACAATCCCAGCAACATAAGGATTGAATGGTAGAAATTCGAGAAGCTTAAATAAGGACAAAGCAGGATCGGTTAACACCAGATCACCTAAGATTTTTTGCTTTTGTTCCAAAATAAAATAGATTGCAGTGTTACCAAAAATCGAGATCCAAGCCAAGGTAAAACCGAGTGGAATCAGACAGACACCGAGCACAACTTCACGAATAGTACGACCTTTGGAAATACGCGCAATAAACATGCCTACGAATGGTGCCCATGCAATCCACCATGCCCAATAGAACACTGTCCATGAACCTAACCACTCACCTGCTTTGGCATTGTAGAGGTACATATCAAAGCTCTTCGCTAGAAAATGATCAAGATAATCACCCACGTTCTGTACTAAACCATTGAGCAAATGGTTGGTTGGTCCTGTGAGGAATACAAACAGCAAGAGCGCATAGAGCAAACGCAAATTGATACGAGATAACCAAGCCAAGCCCTTTTCAATCCCAACCACGGTGGTCATGGTCGCGACTGACATCATCAGCAACACCACCGTAATTAGAGTGGTTTGGTTATTTGGAATCTCGGGCAAGAGATAATGTACACCCGAAACCAGTACCAAAGCACCAATACCGAGGTTGGTTACCAAAGAAATGACCGTGGCTAAAATCCCAAAACCATCGACAAAATCACCGATCAAACCATGAATACGTTCACCAAAGATTGGATACAGCGCAGAGCGCAACGCCAATGGCAAGTTCTGACGAAATGCAAAATAACCGAGTGTCACACCCAATAAGGCATACAATACCCAACCATGAATGCCCCAATGTAAAAAGCTATACATCATGGCATCACGTGCGGCTTGAATGGTTCCACCCTGACCTTCTGGCGGTCGAATAAAATGGTCAACAGGTTCAGCTACACCGTAATAGAGCAAGGCAATCCCGATTCCTGCGGAAAACAGCATCGACACCCAAGCCAAATAGCCAAACTCAGGTTTATCGTCATCTTTGCCTAAAGGAATCTGCCCAACCCGAGAAAAGGCCAGCCATGCGACAAAACCCAAACAAACCACAATCACCAGCATGTAGTACCAACCAAATAATTGGTTCGCCTGCCCTTGTATATAGGTTAACCAGAACTGACTGCGCTGTGGAAACAACACAAACAATAGGCCAAAAATGCCGATACTGATTGCGGAGCTCCAAAAAACAAACAAATTTAAACGTATAGGTTCAGATGGGGACCCGTCATTACTTTCTGACACCATGTTCTTGCTCCTTGCAATTGGTGTTTTTTCTTAAAAAATAATGTGATAAGTGTTCAATTCTGCTTATCGCCTTATCCATAAGAATCTTTGATTTATTACGCTACTTCTATTCTTTCCAATCAAAAATTCATTGATTTTTACAGATTATACTTTTTATTGATTGAACGTTCAATCAATAAAAAGTATGATAAAAAAATGTTATGATGCTCTACATCGAGAAATGTTGAATAAAAAGCACCTTGGCAGGGCTTTAAATGGATAAGCATGACAAAGCGTAGAGTAAAACCAGAGCATGTGCGACGTGAAGAAATTATTAGCGCCGCATTTTATGTAATTTCTGAAGTGGGGTTATCCAATACCACCATTGCACAGATTGCAAAAAAGGCCGAACTATCGACTGGTATTGTGAGTCACTATTTCGGTGATAAACAAGGATTGATCAATACCTGTATGCAAGAAATGCTCAACGTTTTGCGTCAAAAGACTGACCAATACAAAGCCGAAGCAGATACGCATCCAGAAAGCCAGATCAAGGCCATTATTGATTCCAACTTCGATATCAGTCAGGTCAACAAACAAGCCATGCGGGTCTGGTTAGACTTTTGGTCTGCCAGTATGCACCTTCCCGAACTTGGACGTTTACAACGAATTAATGATCAACGCCTGTATTCCAACTTGAAACATTATTTTCTTATGTTGGTCGATGATAAACAACAGGCAAGCATCGCTGCTCGCGGATTAGCAGCTTTGATTGACGGATTATGGTTACGCGGCAGTTTAAGTAGTCACGACGAGTTTGACAGCCAACTGGCCCGTTCCATTGCTTACGATTATGTAAAAACGCAAATTCAATTTGCGAACAAGCCTTTGCAGGAGAAACAGAATGAGTGATGCACAAGTTCACCAGCTATATATCCACGGACGTTATGTCGCAGCGACCAGTGGCAAAACATTTAACAGCATTAACCCTGCCAACGGTGAAGTGATCGCAACACTTCAACAAGCCTCACAACAAGACATTGAAGCGGCTGTTCAAAGCGCACAACAAGGCCAAAAAATCTGGGCAGCGATGACGGCGATGGAGCGTTCACGCATCTTACGTCGTGCAGTTGATATCTTACGTGAACGTAATGATGAACTTGCCCAACTCGAAACCCTCGATACCGGTAAAGCCTATAGCGAAACCTCGACCGTGGACATCGTGACAGGCGCGGATGTACTCGAATACTACGCAGGTCTTGCAACCGCGATTCAAGGCGAGCAAGTGCCACTGCGCGAATCAAGCTTCTTCTATACCCGCCGTGAACCCCTCGGTGTAGTGGCTGGTATCGGTGCTTGGAACTATCCAATTCAAATCGCAATGTGGAAATCTGCGCCTGCCCTAGCAGCGGGTAATGCCATGATTTTCAAACCAAGCGAAACTACGCCGCTGACTGCATTTAAACTTGCTGAAATCTATACCGAAGCGGGCGTACCAGACGGCGTATTTAACGTGGTCCAAGGTGCGGGTCGCGAGATCGGTCAATGGTTGACCGAACATCCTGTGATTGAAAAAATTTCATTCACTGGTGGTGTTGAGACTGGCAAGAAAGTGATGGCCAGTGCTGCGGGTTCGACCCTGAAAGAAGTCACCATGGAGCTTGGCGGTAAATCACCCCTGATTATTTGTGATGATGCCAACCTCGACCGTGCTGCAGATATTGCAGTGATGGCGAACTTCTTTAGCTCAGGTCAAGTCTGCACCAATGGTACCCGTGTGTTTGTACCAAAAGCCTTGCTTGCGGATTTTGAAGCAGCCGTTGTGGAACGTGTAAAACGTATCCGTATCGGTGATCCGATGGCTGAGCAAACCAACTTCGGACCTCTCACCAGTTTCCCACATATGGAAAAAGTGTTGTCTTTCATTGAGTCAGGCAAACAGCAAGGTGCAAAACTCTTGATCGGTGGTGGCCGTGCCACTGAAGGTGACTTAGCCAAAGGTGCTTATGTACTACCGACTGTATTCAGCAACTGCCAAGATGATATGGCAATTGTGCAAGAAGAAATCTTTGGCCCAGTGATGAGCATTCTCAGCTATGAAACTGAGGAAGAAGTGATCCGTCGTGCCAATGACACCACCTTTGGCTTAGCTGCAGGTGTGGTGACCCAAGACATCACCAAAGCACATCGTATGATTCATAAACTTGAAGCAGGTATCTGCTGGATCAATACCTGGGGCGAATCGCCTGCGGAAATGCCAGTCGGTGGCTACAAGCAATCTGGTGTTGGTCGTGAAAATGGCTTAACCACTTTGGGTCATTACACCCGTATCAAATCCGTTCAAGTTGAGTTGGGTGAGTATCACAGCATTTTCTAATGCCCTCAGCTTTCACCCTCAAAATTAATCCTCAATGCCGAGCAATCCCATGATTGCATCGGCATCCTCAAGAATAGAAAAAAGGGATAACGATGAATACTCAAGCATATGACTACATTATCATTGGCGCAGGATCTGCCGGAAATGTGCTCGCAACACGTCTGACTGAAGACAAAGACGTGACTGTTTTATTATTGGAAGCAGGTGGTCCAGACTACCGTTTAGATTTCCGTACTCAAATGCCAGCTGCTTTGGCTTTTCCTTTACAAGGTCGTCGCTATAACTGGGCCTATGAAACCGATCCTGAACCACACATGAACAATCGCCGTATGGAATGTGGTCGTGGTAAGGGCTTAGGTGGTTCTTCATTGATTAATGGCATGTGCTATATACGTGGTAATGCCATGGACTTGGATCAGTGGGCAACAATGAAAGGTCTGGAAGACTGGACCTATGCAGACTGCTTGCCGTATTACAAAAAAGCCGAAACTCGTGATATCGGTGGTAATGACTACCACGGTGACAAAGGCCCTGTGTCAGTGGCAACCCCTAAAAATGGCAACAATGTCTTGTTCCATGCCATGGTTGAAGCAGGCGTACAAGCGGGTTATCCACGTACCGATGACTTAAATGGTTATCAACAAGAAGGCTTTGGTCCAATGGACCGTACTGTGACCCCAAAAGGTCGTCGCTCAAGTACTGCCCGTGGTTATCTGGATCTAGCCAAAGGTCGTCCGAATTTGACCATCGTCACGCATGCCACCACCAATAAAATCTTGTTTAATCAAAAACAGGCGGTGGGTGTGGAATATATTATTGGTGCAGACAAAGCCAATATGAAACAGGCACAAGCGAAACGTGAAGTCTTGCTCTGTGCAGGTGCAATTGCATCGCCACAAATCTTGCAACGCTCAGGTGTGGGTGAAAGCAACTTCCTGAAATCGATGGATATTGATGTCGTGCATGATTTGCCGGGTGTGGGTGAGAACCTGCAAGATCACTTGGAAATGTACTTGCAATATCAATGCAAGCAACCAGTATCACTCTACCCTGCACTGCAATGGTATAACCAGCCTGCGATTGGTGCTGAATGGTTATTCAATGGTACAGGTGTGGGTGCAAGCAACCAGTTCGAAGCGGGTGGCTTTATCCGTAGCTCGGAAGAGTTTGACTGGCCGAATATCCAATATCACTTCTTACCTGTTGCGATTAACTACAACGGTAGTAATGCAGTAAAAGAGCATGGCTTCCAAGCGCATGTCGGTTCAATGCGCTCACCATCACGTGGTCGCATCAAGCTGAAATCCAAAGATCCGTTTGAGCATCCAAGTATTCTGTTCAACTACATGTCAACTGAACAAGACTGGCGTGAATTCCGTGATGCGATCCGTATTACCCGTGAAATCATGGCTCAGCCTGCGCTTGATCCGTATCGTGGTGAGGAAATCAGTCCGGGTAAACATATCCAGACCGATGCAGAACTAGATGAATTCGTCCGTACGCATGCGGAAACAGCATTTCACCCATCATGCAGCTGTAAGATGGGCGAAGATGAGATGGCTGTAGTCGATGGCCAAGGTCGCGTCCATGGTGTACAAGGCTTACGTGTAGTCGATGCCTCAATTATGCCGTTGATCATTACAGGTAACTTGAATGCCACCACGATTATGATCGCAGAAAAAATTGCCGACAAAATCCGTGGCAAAAAACTCCCTCGTTCTGAAGCGGCTTATTACAAAGCGGGTACAGCACCTGTACGTCAAGCACCGTTACGTCCAATACAATAAGCAAGAAATTCCTTTAGGGGATACCCGAAGCAAAGCTTCGGGTTTTACTTCATTCAGGGAGAAATGATGAAAAAAACCTTATTTTTAATTGTACCTTTGGCTTTTTATTTTCAAAGCACCCACGCCACTGAAACCACCTCACCCTACTCAGCCAATATCACTGCGGCTAGCCAATACGTTTCTCGCGGTTTTCAACAAACTTGGGGCAAACCTGCCTTACAAGGTGGACTGGATTACAACCATGCCAGCGGTTTTTATGCAGGGACTTGGGCATCGACGGTAAGTGATCATTTTATTCGTGATGCCTCGGTCGAGTGGGATGTGTATACTGGCTATAGCCGCAGTTTTGGCGATTTAACTATTGGCACCAAAGTCGCCTATTACTATTATCCAGGGGCAAAAACCACTGCTGATACAGGCAATACCCGTTTTGATTATGGGGAAATTATCCCTGAGATCAGCTATGGGCCGCTTAGCGTTAAATATGCGATTACCTATACCCAAGATTATTTCGGCAATAACTCGGATACTTTGGGCATCGGCAACAATAAGCATTCACGTGGTTCGGGCTATTTAGATGTCAATTGGCATCAACCGATTACACAAGGTTGGTCTGTCGATGCCCATTATGGCAACCAACGCATTAAAAACTTTTCTGCAGCAAGCTTTCAAGATGCCAGTTTTGCCGTCAACAAAGAACTGCCATATAACCTTTCAAGCAGCTTGACCTATAGCAAAGCATGGGATAAAGACGGTTTTTATCAGCAATACAGCAATGGTAATCCCAATGCCAAAGTCTCTAATCCAATTGATTCAACCGTAACCCTGTCATTGACCAAAAGTTTCTAATCCAAGTGGGATCAAGACTTCTGACATAAAAAAGCCGCTTCATTGAAAGCGGCTTTTTAGAATCTTGAATATTAAGGCTTGATCAGTTCAATCGTTGAACCTGCACGTTTTGGATCAATCAAAATCTTGGCATGTTGCTCTGGGTCGCGTAGCGCCTCAAAGGCATTGCCGACGCCTTCCAAACCGACCACACCCGTGATCAATGGTGAACAATCAACTTTACCTTCCGCAATCATATGCAAGGTGTCACGGAACTCAAGTGGGGTATAACCTAGCACATACTGGATTTCTAATTCCTTATTGATCGCCAACGCAGGTTCGATCTTATCACTTTGCATACAAACCCCCACTCCGACAATACGTGAGAATAGCGGTGCGCCCTCTAAGATCTGCTGCATAATCCCAGCCACACCCACACACTCAAAAATCACAGGACGTTTTGGTAATATCCCAAGTTTATCCCCTACGCGCATGGCATTGACCCACGGTAATGAGTACGTCTGAACCTTGTCAAAAATTCCCATGCCCATATTCACTGCTTCAGAGACATTGCCCAATAAGCCAAGCTCTTTCCAACTACCAAATGGAGACTGTTGTTTAGGATCAATCAAGACATCCGCACCACATTGCTCGGCCAGACGACGACGGTTCGGTGAAAAATCACTGGCAATCACGGTTTTAACGCCTGCTGCTTTGAGCATAATAATTACACCCAAACCGACAGGGCCACAGCCAATCACAATCGCAGGCTCGTTTTTCTTGATTCGACTACGACGTACCGCATGTAAGGCAACTGCCATTGGCTCAGTCAGTGCAGCACGATCCGCATCTAGGCCATTAGGCACTTCAAACATTAAACTCGATTGTACCAAGACCTGTTCTGCATAACCGCCAGAAGCACTTGGCGACAGCCCTGTAGGCACATAACCTTGCGGATCAACATTTAACAATGGCATGGCACACACCAAAGTATCCGCTTTCAATTTACGGCGTGTTTTTGGACCATAATCCAAGACTTTACCGCAGAACTCATGACCGAAAACCAATTTATCAGAGGACTTTGCAACTCCATTGAACCCGACTCGTGCTGCCAAATCATGCATGTGATCACAGTGATGTTGCATGTGTAAATCTGAACCACAGATACCGCAACGTACGACTTCAAGTAAGACTTGCCCTTTTGCAGGAACCAATTGAAGACTGTCTTCTAGTTTTAACTCAGCGTTATGACAAATCAGAGATTTCATAGGATGCTTTCCTTTTTTGTTTTATTCCCATTGTTCACTTTTAGCACTTTGACCTGCTGCAATGCCAAGCAAACAATACATGCCTCAATCCTGACAAGGATAATTGTCAAAAACTATGACCGAAACATCAATATATCGAAGCAATAAAGTCAGCACTGCACATTTATTTATAATAATTAGACTCAAATGATTTTTTAATTATCACATAACAATCGTAAATGCCCCGCTCAATTGTTTCGCTATGCACTGGAAAATTATAATTTTACCTTTCCGCATATGCTGGAAACGCCACGCAACTCCACTGAAAATCAAAAGAGCTAAGATATTTCTACCTTAGCTCTGATAACGCATAGCTTACTTCCACGTTTGACGAATCAAATCCACCGCTTTCTCAGCAATCATAATCGTCGGTGCATTGGTATTGCCATTCACCACTGTTGGCATAATCGACGCATCAATAACTCGCAGCCCCTCTATGCCATATACTTTCAGTTCAGGATCGACCACTGCCATCTCATCCACACCCATTTTACAACTACCGACTGGGTGATACACCGTATCGACACGTTGACGTAAAATCTCACGAATTTCATCATCAGACTGCACATTGGCAGTAAACATATCTTCTTTAATTTTTTCACTTAAAGCAGGAGCGTTCATCAACTTTTGTGTGACCTTGTAGCCATCGACCATATCCTGAAGATCTTGTTCATCCTCAAGGAATTTAAAATCAATCAACAATGGATCATCCACATTTTTACCACTGAGTTTGACCGAACCACGTGCACGCGGATTCAACAAACACACATGGCATGAAATCCCATGCCCCATATGCATGGTTCGAGCATGGTTATCTACTACAGCAATGACAAAATGCAGCTGTAAGTTAGGTTTATCTAGCTCAGGACGGCTTTTTAAGAAACCGCCACATTCCGCATAGTTAGTGGTAATCAAACCACGACGCTCTTTACGATAACGTCCAATCTGCTTGACTAGATCGAGGCTTCCACCCACTGACACCCCAAAGGTTCCATCCATTTGCTTGGTCTTATAAGCAAAAATAAAATCAGGATGGTCATGCAGATTTTCACCCACACCTGCTAAATCTTTAACAACGGGAATGCCGTGCTTTTCAAGCTCTTGGCGGGGACCAATACCAGACAGCATCAACACTTGTGGCGATTGGAATGCACCCGCTGATAAAAGCACTTCTTTATTGGCTTGGACAATCGTGGTTTGGCCTTTATGTTTATATTCAACCCCGACAGCACGACCATTTTCAATCACAATGCGAGAAACACTAGCTTGCGTAATCACCTGTAGATTCGGACGCGTGCCCAAATATGGGAACAAATAACCTCGGGCAGCACTCCAGCGTTCGCCATTTTTTTGCGTAACTTGATAAACGCCAAGCCCTTCTTGTTCAGCGCCATTGAAGTCATCATTCAGTGGATAATCCACCTGCTTCGCCGCTTCAATAAAGGTCTTTTGATAAGGATTGTCTGAACGTAATTCACTAACATTGAGGGGACCATGCTGTCCATGATATTCATTGCGAATGCGCTCGTTATGTTCTGATTTTATAAAATATGGCAATACATCTTGATACGACCAGCCTGTATTACCCAATGCAGCCCAATGATCATAATCACTGTGATGTCCACGAACGTATACCATCGCATTGATGGCAGAACTACCGCCTAAGCACTTACCTCGCGGTTGATAGCCTTTTCGGCCATTTAAGCCTTTTTGTGGAATTGTTTCTAAAGCCCAGTTATTAATCTTGGTTGGAATACTAATCACTGCTGCCGAAGGTGTATTCACCAGCCAACTATTCCCATCACCGCCAGCTTCTAATAAACATACCGAAATATTTGGATTTTCTGATAATCGCCCAGCCAGTACCGAACCTGCTGAACCACCACCTATAATTACAAAATCAAAAGCTGTTTCTGTCATCGCTATACTCTGTTTTTTCTTTTTAAAAAGTGGAAGCATTATGCCGAACACGGCATTTAAATACTGTTGTAGTTGTCTAACCAATTCATATTAATATAAGCAACTTAACTGGATCATCATCAAAGCGCAATAGCCAAATCAAGCAAGCCAATTGCGATAAATCATCAATTTTTTGAAACTCAACATCCTTCTTTTTCTTCTAACTTTTAGTTTTAGATATTTGATATGTTATTCATCAGCTTTTTTACCAAGAAAATAATTTCAAATAGATTAAAACCATAAATATCAGCGTGATAAATAGACCTAGGAAGAAGCATTTTCAAATCATTTATAATTTTTTAAATTTTAAGTAATACATCTAATGCGTTATAAATATCATGTTTATTAAATATGAAAAAATCCAGACGTAAAAAAAACCGCTAACTAAGCGGCTTCTTATCTCATCTTTAAGATGATGGTCGGAGCAGTAGGATTCGAACCTACGACCCCCTGGTCCCAAACCAGGTGCACTACCAGGCTGTGCTATGCTCCGAAATTGGGGTGAATGACGGGATTCGAACCCGCGACAACCGGAATCACAATCCGGGGCTCTACCAACTGAGCTACATCCACCATCAAAACTTTGATTCTATATACCAAGCTGCCAAATGGCGCGCCTGACAGGATTCGAACCTGTGACCATCCGCTTAGAAGGCGGATGCTCTATCCAACTGAGCTACAGGCGCATAACGATGATAATACTATCACGATACTTCGCCGATATTTAAAACTATATTTTTCAACATATTTTAAATGGTCGGAGCAGTAGGATTCGAACCTACGACCCCCTGGTCCCAAACCAGGTGCACTACCAGGCTGTGCTATGCTCCGATTTCTTTTCAGCTTTTATTGTATCGCACATCGTGCGGTACGGTGTGCATTCTAGGCTTGACGTTGCATCACGTCAACACCTAGTTTTAAAAAAAGTGATTTTTCCTTATCAAATGTATATTTAACAAGCATATTAACGCTTTAGCGAAGCACTAAAGTTCAACATTCGATCTAAAGGTAGTTTCGCACGTTCTGCCAAGGCTGGATCAACGTGTATTTCTTGATCGGCATGTTGTAATACATGCAAGATGCCTTCAAGTTCATTCATCGCCATCCACGGACAATGTGCGCATGAACGACAAGTTGCCCCCTCACCTGCGGTTGGTGCTTCAAATAATTCTTTATCTGGTGCCGCTTGCTGCATTTTATAAAAAATGCCTCGATCCGTTGCCACGATCATTTGCTTATGCGGTAAGGTCTGCGCTGCTTTAATCAGTTGCGAGGTACTACCAACAGCATCTGCAATATCCACCACCGATTCAGGTGACTCAGGATGGACCAATACAGCTGCATCTGGATATAACGCTTTCATCTGCGCAATCCCACGCGCGCGGAACTCTTCATGTACGATACATGCGCCATCCCACAACAACATTTCCGCGCCTGTTTTCTTTTGAATATAGCGACCTAAATGCTGGTCAGGTGCCCAAATAATTTTTTCACCCAAGCTATCTAAGTGCTCAATGATCTCTACCGCACAGCTAGAAGTCACCACCCAATCGGCGCGTGCTTTGACTGCTGCAGAAGTATTGGCATAGACCACGACGGTATGATCTGGATGTTGATCACAGAATGCACTGAATTCATCTACAGGACAGCCCAAATCCAGTGAACAAGTGGCTTCCAATGTTGGCATCAATACTGTTTTTTCAGGTGATAAGATTTTTGAGGTTTCCCCCATAAATTTAACCCCTGCAACCACCAATGTCGTTGCAGGATGATCACGACCAAAACGTGCCATTTCTAATGAATCAGAAACACAACCACCTGTCAGCTCTGCAAGCTCTTGCACGTCAGGATCACAGTAATAATGTGCCACAAGTACTGCATTGCGTTTTTTAAGCTCTGCTGCAATTTGGGCAAACTTTTCTTGTTTCACTTCTGGGCTAAGACTGTTGTCCTTAGGCTCACCCAAACGATCTAAATGCGTCTGCACAATATTTTTGGCTTCGTTCGCAATTAAATTCGCATTATTCATAAAACGTCTTCTCTATCCTGCGTGCTTGCATCACTGCAAACTTTTAACGTGGGTAATGGGCGATCATTTGGGATAAATCACCTCGTCCACAAACCAGCTTATAAAAAAAGCCCCACTGTGGAGGCTTTATTATAACGCAAATTTATGAGCGATAATCGGCATTAATTTTGACATAGTCGTAAGAAAAATCACAGGTATAAACCGTGTCTTTTGCTGTACCACGCCCTAGATCAATACGAATAGTAATTTCCTTCTCTGCCATCACTGCTGCACCTGCCTCTTCCGTGTAGTCAGGGTTTGCACCACCATCTAGGCAAATTTGTACATCACCGATCCAGACCTGAACTTTGCTACTGTCTAGATTTGGCACACCTGCCTTACCGATTGCCATCACAATACGTCCCCAGTTTGGATCTGAGGCAAATAAAGCCGTTTTGATGAGTGGTGACTCGGCAACACTATAGGCAACATCACAACATTCTTGAGTATTGGCTCCGCCTTCCACCTGAACTGTGATGAACTTGGTTGCACCCTCACCATCACGTACGATCAATTGCGCCAGGCGATCCATGATACGAGCAAGTACTTCTAATACTTGCTGATAACGTGCATCCTCTTGATTCTGGATTTCGGTACCACCTGCCAAACCTGTCGCCACAAAGATACACGAGTCATTGGTCGAAGTATCGCCATCAATGGTAATACGGTTAAAAGAGTGCTCAACCGTGGTTTGCAATAAACGCTGTACCAGTTCAGCACTAATCGGAGCATCGGTTGCAACAAAACTGAGCATGGTCGCCATATTTGGACGAATCATGCCTGCACCTTTACTGATTCCCGTCATGGTATAGGTCACACCATCCAGTTCGAACTGTTCAGATGCACCTTTTGGTGTGGTGTCTGTGGTCATAATGCCAGATGCCGCATCTGCCCAACGATCTGCATTTAAATCATTTAATGCAGGTTGAATCCCTTGTACTAAACGTTCAATTGGGAGCTGCTCACCAATCACACCAGTTGAAAAAGGTAAAATTTGATTGGCTTGCACACCTGTTAATTCAGCTAACTTGGCACAAGTCGCTTCTGCATTTTTATAGCCTACCGCACCTGTTGCAGCATTGGCATTACCCGTGTTGATGATCAAGTAACGTGGTGTGTTTTCTGCCAAATGCTTTTTACTCAATTGAACCGGAGCTGCAGCAAAGGCACTTTGAGTAAATACCCCTGCAACGTTTGAGCCTTCAGCAAATTCAAAAATGACTAGATCTCGTCGATTTGGATAACGTACATACGCCTCAGTTGAGCCAATTTTTACACCCTGCACCACATGCATAAGTGGCATTGTTACGTCACCAACAGCCATTTTTAAACTTCCATTAATTAAGCTTTAAAGATATTAGTTTGATATTTAATTAAGAGATTTATCTCATCGGAGTCTTATTTAACTTTCATCCCATTTCTGGGTAAGCCTTCGGCTCGACCTACCTTACGAAACGTTATTTCTCATTTCGGGAAAAGTAGGCAAAACCATTTGTCACCCGCAAAACCTGTTCATTTCTTGCATCTATCTAATTTCAATCATAAATACAATATCTTACATCTTCTCTAAAGCACGCAGGTTGCGGGTGACGTTTCCGCGTATCAAAAATCTACTCAGGTTTATATACCAAACCTTGCCTTAAAAGCTTATGCTAAATAATCAGAAAAATCGAGTTTTTATCCATGAACTAAGCAGATTTACTTTGCTCTAAACTGAGTAGAATCTGCTTCTTATCTAGACCACCTGCAAAACCCACCAAAGCCCCACTCGATCCAATTACCCGATGACACGGCGCAATAATCGAAATCGGATTCTTACCATTGGCGGCTCCAACAGCACGTACCGCTTTTTCATTCCCTAACTGAATAGCAATGTCTTTATAACTACGTGTTTCCCCATAAGGTATGCTCAATAAAGCCTGCCAGACTTGTTGCTGAAATGCAGTGCCTTGAAAATCAAGTGGTAAATCAAACTGCTGACGTTGCCCTGCAAAATATTGTTCTAATTGTTGTTTGACACGATGCAGCATTGGATGCTGACGATCCTCAATCAGCTCAGAAAGCCGCACCCGTTTATGGTCTTCATTGTCCCACATCACGGCGACAAGTGCCTGATCGTGAGCAACCAGTTTTAATGCACCCACAGGAGAATCCATGTACATATACATCAGTTGCATCACGCTCTCCTCAACCATTAATTTGATGATAACTTCATCAATACTAGACCCGAAACAATTAAGACTGCTGCGATCATGCGCATAGCCGTCATCGGTTCATTCAAGATCAAAATGCCGACAACAAATGACCCAATCGCACCAATTCCCGTCCAGATGGTATAGGCCGTTCCAAGTGGAAGTGCCCGCATCGACATCGAAAGTAATACCACACTTAAAATCATGAAAACAATGGTCACGATACTTGGCGTTAACTTGGTAAATCCTTCAGACATTTTCATGGAATATGCCCAAATAACTTCAAAAATACCTGCCAAAATTAAAATTGCCCATGCCATTTTATTACGCTCAACTTTATCGAGTGTTGGGTCGTCCCAACGTAATTCTTTCGAGGGAGGTCGTCCTCCTAGGTGCGGTAGTGTACTGTGGAATTTTAAAAATATGTGATTTGTTCTGTATCCATATTGACTAAGTTTTTGAAAACATGAAGTTCTTTATTTAATTCGACTACTGCCAGACAATTTGATCGACCCGCATCAACTCACACGCGCCATTGCCCGTATCTTCTCGAGATAAAGAGCTTTTCCAACGCCAACCATCTTTGGCCTGAATCTCAATCAATGAGCCTTTTAAATACACCAAATCATCTTGTTTAATTTTTTTCATTTGTGCTGCAATTGTGGCATTGGCAGGCACCAGATGCATATTGGCACTGTGTGTTGCAATCTGCCGCAGTGGAATGGGTGGCTCATGATCGATAGACCAACGATACCAACGGTTACTTTGGGAAATATCAATTTGTTTGTAGACCTGAGGATTGGCCATTTCACCCCAACCTACGGCAATATCCATAGGAGAAAACTCAGCTTCACGCCCCAAGTTATAGTCTTCTCTGGAAAGCACACGGAATGAACCTTCATAATTTTCTAATGCCACAACTTGCACATCTTGCTGAGTCGTAATCTGACTGATATCAGGTGTCGGCTTAATCCATTTTGTCCACAGCATCCAACCGAGTGCAATCACCAGCAAGCCATACATCCATCTTGGCATGTTACTTATCCTGTTTATTTTGTAAGGCGCTTATCCATTGCTTAAATCGCGCTAAAGCAGTTGAAAAGAACTGCTGAATCAGGCTTAAGACATTTTCATCTTGCTGCTGATATTTATTCTGAGCGACATGTTGTTTTGAGGTAGCCAGTTCCAAAGGTTCATAATGCGGCATGGTTTGTTGTAGTTCCGCACCAAGATTCAAACGCTGCAATGCTGCCGTAACCTCTGAAACAGGGTCTTGATGATAAAGTGCTAAATGTCGTGCTTCTAAATCAATACAGTGCTCAATCAATAGCTCTGAAAAAGGGATTAATGCTTTCCTCACCCGCTGTGCTTCTACAGGGCTGCTCATATGCGGAATATAATAAAAACTCACATTCATACTGCCATCAGCAGGAATCAGCTCAAGTTGAGATAGAGACGATCTCTCCGTTTTTTCTTTCAGATGGGCATGCGAGTTTGTTTTATCTGTTATTGCATTGTGTTGTTGTTCTAAAGCCATTTATGCACCATGAATGACTCAAAAAAGATACTGTTAGTATAAACCAACAGTATCTCGAAAAAATGACCTTTTAAACAAAATATCAGAACTTTAGCGAAAGGCCAGCACCATAGACCCAACCCGTTTTAGAGTCACTGGCGGTTTGCCAATTGGTCTCTTTACGCCCTTTACTATAGCCATAACCAACATCAATAAAAGGCATGACTCGATTCTTGACGATTTCATAACGGGTTTTAATCCCTACTTCAGCATCAGCAAGACCGGTTTTGGCGGCATACTTGGACTCATCTCGAATGACCCATTCCATTTCCAGATAAGGCTGCATAATCAACTTTTGAGTCAATAATAAATCACGCTCAGTTTCCAATACAAAGCGCCATTGCTGATCCTGTCCGAAATAAACATGCGCATCTGTTTCAAAGAAATAAGGTGCCATACCATGTAAACCGACAACACCTTCGAATTGTTCCTTATCTAACTCTCGCTCAGCGTTATAACGGTAATTCACACCTGCCTGTACATCCCAGAAATCAGCAATATTACGACTATAGAGTGCAGCAAGACTCTGTTCAGATTTTTCTGATTCAGCCTTGGCATAATCCGCAGTGATGAATAGTTTATTTTCATCAGTTCCCACCCAAGTTTTTAATTTGGACTTGAGCGTGCCCTGCCCGTCTTCATCAAGCAACCATTGTGTATCGAACTGCGTCGCCTGATAAATTTGCCCACCATGCTCCTTGTAATGGTCAGCATGTTCATCTTTATTTTGTGTCTGCACAGAAACAGTTGAATTCTGATGTTGCGAATGTTCCATAGAAGTATTCATTGGCATACTAGATTGGACTGGCATATCCATTTGCATCATCTGATCATGTCCATGCGCATACGCAAATGCACTCAAAGAACTAACCACACCACCCATCGCAAGTAATTGCGTATAACGCTTCATTTTCGAAGATAGCTTAGTGATTTGCATGGCTCACTCCTTGTGAAGATTGAACAGGTGCTGCTGGTACTGCTTTACTTTCATCAACATTGGCAACAATCAACTTACTCATCATCCCTGCACTCATGTGATACAGCAGATGGCAATGAATTGCCCATTCGCCTAGTTCATCCGCAGTCAATAGAGCTGTAACTGTCTTGCCTGGCGGCACAATGACGGTATGCTTATTTGGCATATCTTGTGGAGCCTGACCATTTTCCAACTGCATAAACATGCCATGTAAATGCATCGGATGCGCCATCATGCTGTCATTGACAAATTTCAGGCGGATACGTTCACCATAACGCACGGTTAACGGCTTAAAGTCAGGATCACTAAACTTCTTGCCATCAATGGTCCAGATATAACGCTCCATCGTTCCCCCCAGACGAATCACCAGCTCACGCTCTGCAGGACGGCTATAGCTTTCTGGTTGGGGTTGTAATGATTTCAAATCTGCATAACTTAAAGCTTTATGGCCTGCTGGTGTTGCAGCATTGGCCCAACCTTGAACTGTATCTGAATTTCCTTTTTCAGGAGAAGCCGCCATCTGGTGTTGGCTATGATCTGAGCTTATTGGAGCAGACATGTCCATCTGAGCATGTGCACTGTGATCCATATCTGCCATGTTCATTTGCTCATGCGAGCTATGATCCATTTTCGACATGTCCATTTTTCCATGCGAACTATGCTCCATCGCTGCTTGTTGCATCGGTGTAACCTGAGCTTTGTCCTGTGGCATCTGATGCTGACTATGGTCCATATTAGTCATCTTCATTTTCTGATCTGAGCCATGATCCATTTTGCTCATATCCATCTGACCATGCGAACCATGATCCATGCCCATATCTTCCATCGTCAATAGTGCACGTGGACGCGCTTTAGGGATCTGAACCTTTTGCGTATTCGGAATCATGCTATTGTGCAATGAAGCAATTGCAAATCCAGAACGGTCAATTGACTCAGCTTCAATTTGGTAATGAGCCTGTGTAGGTTCTACCAACACATCATAGGTTTCCGCTGTGCCAATTCGAAACTCATCCACTGGAACAGGTTTTACTGGCTGACCATCGGCACTGACCACGGTCATTTTTAAGTTAGGAATACGTACATCAAAAAAAGACATTGCTGACGCATTGATAAAACGCAAACGAACCTTTTCACCTGCATTAAAAGCGCCCGTCCAATTCTGCTGTGGTGTCTGACCATTGACTAAGTAGGTATAGCCCGTAACATCAGACAAGTCTGTTTTCAGCATTCGCATCTGATTCCACATCGAGCGGTCTTGCCAAGTTGCTTTTAGGCCTTGCTGCTTCACCTGCCTCCACACATCACCAACTGTTTCACGTTGGTCCTGATAATGTTCAGCAGACTTTTTCAGATTGGCCATGATCTTGTCACTTTCCGTTTCATGGAAATCCGACAACATCACCACATAATCACGCTGTGCTTTTTCATGTGCAGCAACAGGTTGCTTGCCTTTCGGATAAATGACCAAAGCGCCATACAAGCCATCCTGCTCTTGTCCTTTACTATGCGCGTGATACCAATAAGTTCCGTTTTGGCGAACTTTGAAACGATATTCAAAACTACCATTCGGTTTAATGCCTTTGAAACCGTTAAAACCGGGCACACCATCCATCAAACCAGGTAACAACAATCCGTGCCAATGCAGTGAAGTGTCTTGATCTTTCAATTGGTTATGCACATGAATGACCGCTTCATCGCCTTCTTCAAACTCCAAAAGCGGTGCAATAAATTTACCGTTTACAGTGATGCGTTTGACGGGCTTACCAGTCACATTCACCGTGCCTTGATTGATATTCAGGTGATATTCTTTAATTGCAGCCAAACTATAAGGTGCAAACAATAGGCTTAAGCTAGCAATGACACCAGCATATATTTTTGAGGACATGATATTTTTCCTAATCTGTTAACTTTTCAAATTGCTCGTTTCTCTGAGATATAGAGAAACAGCCTGTAAAGACAGATCAGGTTCTAGGAGGGCGTAAAATCTCTTGCCAATAGCCAGCAAGATGTCGAGCCTGATAGGCCGTATTAATATGCGTACTGAGCTCTAGAAAGGGTGAAGAGGACAGACTTGGTGTCTGTTGATCCACAGCAAGATTAACCGTTTGGCAATGTGAGGAACTATTGCAGTCCTGACAGTGCACACTATCTTGCATCATTCCCTCATGACATTTCACAGAATTACCCGAATGGGCATGTGGCATTTGATGATGTTGATCCATCATTTGCTGGTCATGACAAGACATGGTTTGAAGTGTTGTAGATGTCGTTTGATCAGATTGAAGGCTTTGAACTGCTGCAACAGCCACACTGCTTCCCCCGATGAAAAATATCATCAGGAATACAAACCACAGATGTTTGTATTGCTTGCGCAGTTGCACTTAATGTTCCTTGCTTCAATCATTAAAAATTAATTTAGTCTGCTTAGCATAATTTCTTTTATGGTTATACACAATGATCTGAGTGTTTGAATTTCGATAAATTCATCGCCAAGCTGCCACAAACTGCTGTTTTATCAAACAAATCGCCACTTCGACATCGGTGGGCAAAAATAAAGCAAAATGAAGAAGTTAATGTACAAAAAAAGGACAAAAACTTGTCCTTTTTTCATCATTTTGTTGTGAATATAAACAACTGAAATCATTTTGTTTATTTTAACAACATCTTACCCACCTGCTTATCAACATGGTTATCCACCCAGTTATAAACAAAGTTATCCACAAGCTTATGTGAAAAATAGGATGAAAACACTAAACTTCTGTTGCACCAACTTTTGCCAACTCTGCACGCATTTGGTCAATCACAGTTTTATAATCGGGTTGACCAAAAATCGCTGAACCTGCAACGAACATATCAGCACCTGCTTCGGCAATTTCACGGATATTTGCTGGACCGACGCCACCATCAACCTCTAAACGAATATCACGACCACTCGCATCAATAATTTTGCGTGCTTGACGAAGCTTTACCAAAGTCATCGGAATAAATTTCTGCCCACCAAAACCAGGGTTTACGCTCATCAATAAAATTTGATCCACTTTATCTAAAACGTAATCAAGATGATGTAATGGCGTTGCTGGATTGAAAACCAAACCTGCTTTCGCACCACCAGACTTGATTAACTGCAAAGAACGATCAATATGATCCGTTGCTTCGGGATGGAAAGTGATAATGTCTGCACCTGCTTCCAAGAAATCACCGATCATACGATCAACTGGTGAAACCATAAGATGCACATCAATCGGTGCTTTGATACCATAATTTTTCAGTGCCTTACAGATACCAGCACCAAAGGTTAGGTTTGGCACATAGTGGTTATCCATCACATCAAAATGCACAACGTCTGCACCTGCAGCTAGAACTTTTTCTACATCTTCACCTAAACGTGCAAAATCAGCAGATAAAATCGAAGGCGCAATTAAATAAGGCTTGGACATGGACGACCTGGCAAACTCTGAGAAAATAATGCCTTGATTATAACAAACTTAGACGGCCTAAGTCTGTTACAAAGTCATTATTACGGCATTGCAAACTTGCAACACCACGTTGCATCTAGGCTATTTTTATCTCTTGCAGGCTTTGCTATGTTAATCGTTAGAACAAGAGGACGACTTTGAATGACCAATAGCAGCACTAAAATCACCACAAATGAAGGAAAACGGATCAGTAAACGTTTAGTGAATCACTGGAAGCATAAATTTGAAGTATCAGAAACTGAGCTGCATTCAAAAATTTTCATGCCGACAGCAACCGTGACGCTTACGCCACATGAACAGCACTTAGATGTGCTGATTGAAAATCAGCAAGAAGATGTTGTTCGTCTAGAACAGGTAGTTATTGATCATTTAAATCGCATGGCACAACAAGAGTTTATTGTTGAATGGCAGCATCATTAAAAAAAGAAGCTCATATGAGCTTCTTTTTTTAACCTGCAACTTTTTCCAGTTGTATGGCATGGAACTGTAAGTGGTCATCAATAAAACTTTGAATAAAGTAATAACCGTGGTCATATCCCTTATGTAAGCGCAAAGTCAGATGTTGCCCGACATCCAAGCAGGCCTGTTTAAACTTTTCAGGGTTTAATTGATCATAAAACTGATCATCTATACCTTGATCAATCAAAATTTCATCGAAAATTCGGCCGTTTTGTTGAACCAATGCCGTCGCATCATGCGCTAACCATTGTTGTTGATCTGCTCCTAGATATTGGCTAAATGCCTTTTCACCCCAAGGGCAAATACTTGGTGCACAAATCGGCGCAAAAGCAGAAACTGATTTAAATTGGTCAGGATATTTGAATGCTAAGGTCAAAGCACCATGCCCACCCATCGAATGTCCAAAGATACCAATTTGACTTTCGATGATTGGAAACGCTTGTAATACATGGGCATACAGTTCATCTACCAAATAAGATTCCATTTGGTAATGCTCTGCCCAAGGCTGTTGCGTCGCATTGATATAAAAACCTGCTCCCTGTCCAATATCCCAATGATCCCCTTGTGCAACACCCTCACCGCGTGGAGAAGTATCAGGCGTAATCAAAATCAGACTTAATCGAGCAGCCATCCGTTGGGCATGTGCTTTGATGGCGAAGGTATCTTCAGTACAGGTTAAACCCGCAAGATAAAACAAGGCTGAACATGCTTTTCCTTCTAAGGCAGCAGGTGGCAAATATACCCCAACCTTGCTTGTCCCTTTCAGATGTTGAGATTCAAGCTGATAAATCCGTTGCTCGCCCTCAAAACAACGATTTTTTTGCAGTAGCTGCATGTTCATCATCCTGTGTTTTTGTAATATCTGTGGTTGCTATATTCTGTGATGGGAACAAATACGGCTCCAGCTGCGGTAGCATGAGTTCCATATTACGTCCCATTGACCATTGTGGTTCAGAAGGCTCTACACCTTGTGCCATCTCCCACTTAGTCACCGTTTGTTTGGCTTGCTCAAACGCTTTTTTCATTGAATATTGTTCACGCATTGCCAAATCAAAGAATGCTCGACCAAAATAAGTATAGTCTGCTTCATTATTACAGCCAAACGAGGTTTTATCCGCAGCAGAAGCCGTAATAATTAAAGTATCTGGTGATTGTAATGCTGGAATAAAGCTACCTGAATAACAAGCTGAAATCACAATCACACGCCAACGAATTCCAGATTTATCTAGTGTTTCTCTTAACCATTTTGGATCAACTTGACCTAAATCCAAGGGCGCATTTTCAATTTCAAAATGATTGCGTTCGCCATGTGAAGTCATATACAGAAACAACACATCACTATCACGATTCATTTGCTGACCAATACGGCGTAAAGCCAACTCCATACTGGTTTTAGATGCAATTGGTACCTCTAAACGCGTCGCAGGATTATTAATCAGCATAATAGAACGACCAAATGTTCCAAAACGCGTATCAAACTGTTCTCTTATGCGCTCAATTTCAGATTTAAACACATCCACATAGCTATCACCCGCCACCCCCATAAAATACCAATGGCTTTTGGCGATATCACCATATTGAATTTGATCAAGTGCTTTATCCAGTAAATGACTTTGTGCATAGAAAGCATCTTCTGCAAAACTAGGCGGTGTTTCTTCGACTTTCCAAATCGGCTGATCTTTTACTGAAAGTTGCCAAACCACCATGGTCGCAATGGTTGCCACAAAAACCAAAGCTCGTTCCCACCACGGCCAGTTTAAGGCACGTGAAAAAACCCAAATGACAGCCAGACTTTGCCAAACAAACAACCCAACAAATAATGGCGGTAAGAAACCGTTATAAATACTATCAGGAATAAAGTTGAGATAACCGTTTGAGCCAAGATATTGAATGATGCATTGTAAAAGCAGAATATTGGTATCGAGTACTAACCACAACAATGCAGGCACCAACATCAAACGCGGTTGGTTCATACGTTGTGAAAGGAAAATACCCACAATGAGGGCAATAAAGGGCCAAAGCGCGTAACCAATCAAACCTTGCGAGTTAAACTCTCCAACTTGACCTGCCACTAACCAGCTATACAAAGAGTTGGTACAGCCTCCGAGAATACCCCAGATAATCAGTTGGGTAATCGAGGGATGAACGATCTGTAAGGAACGACGAGACCCGAGGAACAACCACATTCCAGCAATTTGGTTACTTTTAAAATCATGCCAGATATTGATGGAGGGTTTAAGGTCTATCATAAAATTCTTCGGGAGTTTCTCTTTTCAAGCCTAAACTGAAAATATGCCATTCTAATAATTGAATGGACAGTACTTTTCCTAAAAAACGCGATGCGCGACTGTAGTGTAAGCTCGACAAGAATTTTTTAGCAATCATGCTTTTGCACTATATCACAAATCTTTACTGAGCATTGACGCAAGCCAAACAATCATCTCATTCTGAGTTAAATTTTACCTTTTGGAAAATATGCATCAAAACGACATGCATCACCAAGCCATTGATGATCAGGCGTTTGATCTGCCAGATAAACAGCATGTCTTGGGCGTTTCACAATCACGCGCTTGGCAATCTGTTGAGCCAAATGCAGTAGCTGATCACCTAAATCCATCTCGCCATCTTCAGGCAATAACATATGCAATAATTGCATCTGCTTTTTGACTTGTGCCTGTTTTTTTACTGCCTGTTGATTCTGATCACGCTGCGGGAACATTGGATCTAAATACACCACATCCACTTGCTCGCCTTGCTGACCCAACTGCTGTAAATAAGCATTTGAATCTGCAAAAATCAGCTCAATTCGCTGCATAGATGTTTGCAGGAAAGGATCTTGCTCAGCTTGAGCTTTACTATATTCCAGTAACACAAACAGAATTGGATGACGTTCAACCAAACGTATATCCGCGCCAAGATAGGCCATGAGTAAACTATCATGACCTAAACCAGCAGTGGCATCAATCAAGCTTGGTTTCTCACCCAGTTGGCAGGCTCTAGCAATCATTTCAGATTTTAAACTGGCTCTTTTTAGACGAGGAATTTCAGCACGCCAATCAGGTTGCATTTTCATGCCATTGGCAGCGAGACTGAGTCCATCCTCATCCAAAATCAATGCCATGTCAGGATTCAAACGTAAAAAACGTGCATTAATCTTTTCTACAACTTGCCCATTGAGCTGTACATTCAGCTCAGCCAAACGTGTTTGCAATTGCAGAAATTGCTGCTCACATTCCGCTGGATACCAACATCGTATTTGCATTACCAATGCACCCAACCTGTCCACCATGTTGCCAAAATAAATAAGCCAAACACAATGCGGTAGTATGCAAATGCGGTGAAGTCATGCTTAGAAACATAACGAATCAAAGCGCGAATCACCACCAAAGCTGAAACAAAGGCAACAATGATACCGACAGCTAACACTGTCATATCATTACTGTGCAACTCATGACGCATCTTGTACATATCCAGTAAGCCTGCACCCATCAGCACTGGAATCCCTAAAAAGAAGGAAAACTCAGCTGCCGCTTTGCGCGATACGCCTAAGAATAATGAACCAATAATGGTCGAACCTGAACGAGAGGTTCCAGGAATTAAAGCCAGACATTGGATCAAACCGATTAAGGTTGCTTGTTTAAAGCTGAGATCATCCACTTCTTGAGTGACAATCTGATGTGGGCGACGCTCTGCCCATAAAATAATAAAGCCACCGACAATCAAGGCGATCGCAACAGTAATCGCATTAAATAAATAAGCTTTGACCACATCACCGAAGGTCAAACCAATAATCACAATTGGAATTGAGGCAATAATCAGGTTCAGGCTTAAACGGCGGCCTTGCTCTTGTCCCGTGAGTGCGCCAATCAATGCCCCCCACAATTTACCCCAATATTCATAAATGACTGCGGCAATCGCACCAATCTGAACAGCCACGGCAAACATATCTCTTTTTTCAACAGTCCAAAAATCCAGCAATTGGCCTGTTAAAATCAAATGTCCTGTACTTGAAATCGGTAGAAACTCAGTAATCCCTTCTACCAAGCCCATGATCGCTGCTTTAAATAGCAATAAAAGATCCATAATTAACCTTAATTCGCCTTACCTTGTTCTGGAATTTTTTTCCAAGCATCATCACGCAAGTACACTGGCAATGCATGTTCAGCATCTACCCATTTTTGTTGTGCAGCGTAAACGCGTGCAATCGCTGCAATATCCTGTGCTGTTGCCTTGATGTCTACATTTAACGTGTGCGCATTGGAAGCCGCTTCTGAGTCTATTTCAGTTGGCTTAATTAATTCTGAACCAGAACCAATTACGGTAAATTTACAATAAGCTGCTGCTTGCTCATAACCTAATAACTTTTCATCATCAATCGCCTGCATCATGCCCTGCTCATCCAAACTGAAATTGGCAATATAGACTTCTTGCATACGTGCATCGAGAACAGCAGTTACCTGTTTTAAGCCGTTAAGACGATAGGCCGCCTGTGCCAAAGCCTGTAGACTCGATACAGGAATCACGGGTAAGTCCTGCGACCACGCGAGTGCCTGCGCCACAGCCGCATTGATGCGCACACCACTGAATGAACCCGGGCCACGGCTAAATGCAATTGCAGTTAAATCCGCCAATTGAGTTTCCGTTTGTAGTAAAGCTTGTTCGGTTAAAGGCAGAATCGTTTGGGTTTGTGCTTTAGTCCGCTCATCCAACTGAAAATACAGCTCTTGAGTATCATCAATTAATGAAACCGAACACTGCTCATTTGCAGTTTCCAATGCAAGCAACTTCATGCAAAAACCTTAGCGAAAAAGAGATAAAAAACGTCGAGTATCATACTCCACTCAAACGCGATAGGCGAGTTATTGTCTTTTTATCGCCATAAAAAAGCCAAGCATAAACTTGGCTGATTAAACTGAATTGATTAAAACTGGAACGGCTCTAAATCTAAGAAATTTTTATAATGTTCGGCATAATGCAATGCACTTAAGCGTAATCGCGCAGCTCCCTGCTCATCCAACGTTTTCACCACTTTACCCGGTGATCCCATCACCACAGAATTATCGGGAATCACTTTCCCTTCAGGAATCAGTGCATTCGCACCAATAATACAATTCTTGCCAATCACAGCATTGTTCAAAATCACGGCATTCATACCAATTAAAGAGTTATCTCCAATCGTACAGCCATGCAACATCACCTTATGTCCAATCGTGACATATTCGCCAATATTTAATTCAATACCCGCATCGGTATGCAGCACTGCATTTTCCTGAATATTGGAAAAATTACCAATTCTTATCACACAATTATCGGCACGAACCACAGCGCCAAACCAAATACTTACTTGACGACCCAATTCTGCTTGACCAATTACTGTTGCTGTTGGAGCAACCCAGCCATCCCAAGGTTCATGTAACGCTTTTGGACTCAATCCCTGATAGGTATACATCATGATCAGTAACTCTTAAAAAAATTAGAATTTAGATAAACCAAAATGAGGTGGATTCACCAAGAATGGCCAATTTTTTTGATAGCCCAATCCATATTGAAATAAAGAAATTAGCATACGAGCCGTAAGTCCCCACACAATTTCACTTTCTACCTGCATACTTGGAAAATAAAGCGACTGTCGTGCCAAGCGAACTTCATACGGCAAAGGAGGTGCATCCATCAACTCTTGTAATGGAGCAAAGAAAATTCGATCAATTTCTGTAGGTTGAGCGATTAAATCGACTTGAGCAGGGATTAATCCCACAATGGGTTTGACAGATAGGCCACTCCGCGCACGCTGTATAGGTAAATCACCCAAAAGTTTGACGTCAAATGGATTCAGCGCAGTTTCTTCCTGAGCCTCGCGCAAAGCAACCACGATATTACTAGTATCACTTGGATCACGTTTTCCACCAGGAAAAGACACCTCCCCCGCATGTTGAGACAACTGCATAGAACGGCGGGTCAGTAAGACTTTCGGTTGAATTTCTTGGGTAATTGCAATCAAAACCGCAGCATCCGCCTGCTGGATTCGTTTGGAAAAACGCAACCGTTGTTGTAAAAGCTGTATTAACGATGGTTCTTCCATATGACTCATCTCTTTTTCTCTTTTTTCCTTAATCAACATCATAGCCGAATTTTTCAGTGCAATCATAGATCATGATGCGAAGTCATCAAAATTCAGTTATGCTGAGCTATCTCTACGGCCGATGATAATTATGAGCTTTTGCGTTGCGTGTGGACATCAAACTGAAGCAAAAATTCCAGTAGGTGATCATAAATCACGACTTGTCTGCACTCACTGTGGCAACATTCACTATGAAAATCCCAAGGTCATTTGTGGTGCTTTGGCACTATGGGATGATAAAGTTTTGCTATGTCGTCGAGCAATTGAACCTCGCTATGGGTTATGGACTTTACCTGCAGGTTACATGGAACTCTTTGAAACCATGGAGCAAGGCGCTGCAAGAGAAACCCGTGAAGAAGCCGAAGCAGAAGTTGAGATTGAACAACTGTATTGTATGTACAATATTCCACGTATTGGGCAAATTTATGTTTTATTCAAAGCACAATTAAAACAAGGCTTATTTGGTGCTGGCGAAGAAAGTATCGAATGCCGTTTGTTTGAAGAACATGAAATTCCTTGGACGGAACTGGCTTTTCCTAGTGTAGAACAAACACTTAGACATTATTTTTCTGATCGTAAAAGTGGTGAATTTCCAACACATTTAGAAACCCTAGGAACACGACTAGATCATACTGGCTAAATAAAAAAGACCGCAGGAGCGGTCTTTTTTATTTCTTGGACTAACCTTTTATCTTAATTGCATTACATGCAGGGATATTTTGATCTGCAACTTTTATCGTTACCGTACCAGAATATCTTTTCGCTAGCTCTCTCTCTTCATCTGTTGGAGCAATATAATCTTTCTTATCAGTTAACTTATCATATGTGGTATTATAGATTAACTGTTGCGCAGCATATGTATTAGACCAAACAACTGTATTATTACTAAAGTTTGTTAGATTAATACCAGATGGTTGGCCCGCTAATAAATTATGAATATTAATCTTGGCACCAGTTCCTTGGCTTAGGTTTAAACCGAATATCGCACCATCAACTGTACCAAATGCAGGATTTGATAAAATCATTCTTACAGTAAGTGATTTATCAGCAGTACTAAACTCAGTTGCTGCTGTTGTACCAATACGATATTGGATTTGATCATTACTATCAGTAATAGTCCCATCAGAATTAATAGACTTTACAGTACCACAAATACCTGACTTATCGGTGGTCGTCGCATTCGCTTTTATATCAGTCCGAATATCACCGTGCTCATCAATCACAATCCCTATATCAACGGGTTCAAATTTAGTTTCTGCAAACTTAAATGTTAATGTTGCATATAATGGAAATATATATGTTTGCTTAGAATCAACATTTACTTCTGTTTTAAAAATATCTTTTGACAAATAACTTGCTGGACTAAATCTAAGTATATCGATCCTTCCCTTATAGAGTTGATCATCGATTCTTTGTTCCCACATACCTAAAAGACTATTATCAACTGTATCTGTTTGCTTTAATCCCATTAACTGTCGATAATAAGGTGCAGTGCCAGCAATGGTATTACCATTGATCATTTTCCCTTGCTTAATTAATAAGTTTTCAGCAACATTATTACTTGTACTAAGATTTAATCCCCTATCAGTATCAATCGCCTGACTAATAGGATTAAACCAATTATTTTGAGCATTTAATTGCATTTTTCTAGGTTTAACTTTCGTCGTTAGTATAAATGGTTCACGAACTAAATTATTCGCTATTGTAGCAGGTCCTCGCCACTGTTGACCATATCCAAAGATATACCCTTGACGATCAGATAAAAGGTAAAAGCTCCCCATAGAATGCAGTAAATTATTTTTTTCAGTTACGCAAGTTGAATAATCTTCTTTATTGCAACCAAAAAAACCTTCTGGTAAACCAACATTAATATTTTCTGCCCCAGTTTCACCGGCTTTTAAAACTGGTGCCTCTGATAGCCAAACACCTGTATTTGACAAATTTATTGACTGTATTAGCAATCTTAGTGCAGTCTCATCATTAATTTGATCTAGGTTCAGCCACGGTTTTAGAATACTGATATATTCACCAGAAATGAATTCAGCTGTCCCGACATTTTTTGAGATACGAACCAATTGATCTGCTTTTTCTTTGGTAATCTCAGTTGGTTGAATATCACCAATAACATTTGAACCTTGTTCAACCCCTATAACTTGGGATATTTTAACCAAAGCGATAGCAACTCTAACCGTATCATCATTAATACTCAATGATGTTGGTACTTTCCCTGTAGCTCCCATTGCAATATCAAGTAATCGAATAAATGGTGGCGTTGCCGTTTTTGATTTAGCGATATTTTCAAGTTTTACGGTTCCAAGGCTAATTTTTTTTGCACTTTCACCCTGAATATAAAATGTGACACTATCGCCTATTTTACATGCGCCAGAAACGGAGTTACTATCTACCTTGGTTACGAAGTGATTTACCGTATCACTGCTACAATCAAAATTTAGACCCGCGATCGGATAATCCATTACAAACTGCAAACAATCAGAAGCTTTAATATCACAACTTGTACTTGAGGTAACACCAATTCCACGTGTTGGATCTTCATTAGTATTTGCTCTCTCACCACCACATCCATTTAGAATGAGCGTTAATGCAGAAAGTGTAAACGGCAATAATATTCTTTTATTCATGCTTAACTATTCCTAATTTCTCATTACTGTAAAACTGAAAGTTTTACCTGTCCTTGATTTGAAAGTTCTTGTTCAGAAACATCAACTGCCGAAGCTAATGGTGTCATCATCATATATCGTACATGTTCTGGTACTTTAAGCACACCTTGAATTGCCGTATGTTGCAATACAGTTGCCGTAGTTTTATTACTTTTAAAACCACTAACCCCTTCCGCTATACAACCGTTTTCATCCAGAAAAACAACCAGAGGCCAATAATAGACAGGCTTGTCATTACTCGAAGCATATGAATCAATTTGTAGATATTGAATTGAAGAGTCCAGTTTAACTACTTCATATTCAAATTTTTCTTTAAGCGGTTTTCGCGGCCACAATCCAACATCCTTATTCATGGATAGCGTTTTTATGCTTTTTTTATAACCCTCTAAAAAGCAACGATCATTTTCAAAAGCAGATTTTAAGTCTTCGCTAGATAAACGAACATATGTCCCAGATAGTACTATAGGCGCAGTTGACTGCTGTGTTCGATTGAAAAGTTTATCTAAAACTGAACGGCTCACTCCCTTTTTCCTTTCTACAGTTTCCATCCGCCCTGAACCATCTGGCATAGTGTAAAATCGCTTCTTACCCTCCACATTAAACTCTTGATTTTCTAAATACTCATTACTGACATAGTCAACACCATCAACCTGACTAAATCCAGCCAAAACACGAGTGTCTTTAGTTTGGGCTATGTTTGTTTGCAGTACTTGAGATTTATCTACAGCTGCTGGTTTACTTTCAAGGATTGGTTTATCTATCACTGAAATATTCGTTGTTACTTGTTGAGTTACAGTTGGCTGTTCAATTTTAGCAGGGAGTTTTTTTCCTAAAATAGTATAAACTTCTGTCTTGTTTTTAGACGAAATATTAGATTTCTCAATAACTTTTGGAATAACAATCGGTTGCGATTTTAAAGATTCAGCTTGCTCCTTTTTTTTGACTGTATCGAGCTGATTTTTTTTAGACTCAAATTGTTTCAGATCATCTGTTTTTTGCTGATGAAGTGGCAGTGAAAGCTTCTTCTCAGTTTCATTACTTTGAATAACAGGTTGAGGGAGTTTTTCACTATTCACTTGTTGTATATGCTTATTAGGCTCTGGTTCTTTTTTTGAAACGTTCATAGGCACAACCATTGGACGACCATCTGGGCCAATAATCGTATAGAAACCATCTGCGTAGACAACCGAGATACTTGCAATCATTAAATATAGATAGGAGATTACAAGTCTTGGTTTAAGGAACATTTTCTTTTGCATTACCATCTAGTTCTGTAGTTAATTCCAAGTAAAGTGACTTTTGTATTTGTTTTCACATTCAAACCCGCATAAGGATTTAATAAAATATTATTTACCCCCGTTTGGTTTGAAAGGCTACTTGTATTTGCAGGAATATCATCACGACTGCGTAAAAAACCGAGTGATAAATCTAAATCGGTATCCTGATCAAAACGATAGCCAATACCTAAACCAAATAATTGCGCATTATTAATTGGTACCATCGTATTTCGTTTATCATCAGGGATCGAGCTTGTACGTGGTTCATAACCCATACGTAATTTCAAACGATCAGTTGCGGAATACTCAAAACCAATTCCCCAACGCCAAGATGACTGAAATTTCAACGGTAAAGAAAGTGAACGATCTGTTACATCCGCAGATAATAATTTAGCAACTTTTAACAATGAAATTTGTCTATCAAACTCAAACTTAAACTTATCCCATGCCGAAAAGTCCGTCCAGCCTAAATCAAAATTGACTTGTAAATCTGGTAAAATCTTGTACTTAATACCAGCTTTAAAATGCTGAGGGTACTTAAAGTCCATTGCCAATAAACCAGACTCTGTCTCAGGAGCATAGCCAGGGAAACCAAGAATTGCGGCAAGGATTTGTCCTGTTGCAGATGAATTTAGACCAGCAATTAATTCACGTGGTGCATTCGCGACATTGATTAAATACTTACCATGTAAACGCATTTTAGCTTCACTCTGATAGACCATCCCGAAACTAAAATCATCAGTTGGTTCCCAAAGTAAACCTAAGTTATAACTTGGGCTGAGCGATTGTTCCAATGAAACATCTAGCGAACCCACTTTATTAAAAGGATTCATCCCTTCTTTTGCATTACACATACCAAAAAGAAGAAGGTCTGTAATAATATCGCCATTTTCCTTAAATGGTCCACAAACGACCTCATCAACCATACGTAGTACCCCTATAAGTTCATTGGGGAAACGTAAATCTGTTTTCATAGCAATGGCTTGATAAGACATACCAAAAGAAGCACCAAGATAGAGCTGATCATTAACTTGATAACCAAAGGAAGGTGATAAATAAGTAATACGCTCTAGTGCAACTTGTTGCCCCATATAATTACTCGGATTACCATCTTCCGCACCAAAACCAGCAACAAGCGGTGCGTATACGGCTGTTGCATAAGTCACTTTTGAACCTGGTGGTTTATAGGAAATCCCAGCTGTCGGTGCAACTAAAGGAGAATTAGGCCCTAAATCTACAATTTTCTTTAGAATAGGCACATAAATGCTGGCATATTCAACATCACCATGTACTGTTCCTTTATAATCTGTACAAACATTAGCATCAATTTCAGGCCCATCATTACAAACAAGAGGGTCATCAGAATAACCAAAAACGTTATAACCTCCAGGCGCTGAATAGTCTCTTTTGATTGCAAAGTTAGCTAAAATCCCCTGCACATCTGTTTGTAGTCCGTCCAATTTAGCAAGTGCCGCTGGGTTAAAGTGAACCGCGCTAATTCCTGGAGGATCTGCAGTTACTGCATTTCCTAATGCCAAAGAACGCAAATCTACGGATAAGTCTTGTCCAAGTTGTGCATGACTAGCACCTGATAGTCCAGCAAAAAAAACTGCTATCGTTAATGGACATAATTTAAGGTTCCTCACCATTATTATATCTCCTTAACGAATTTTTTTACCAAAACCTATGATATCAAGCGGGAATGACAAACCGAGTGAGACATCTGGTGCATCTTCAGTTAGGCCAATTCCTACAGTACCATTTACAATAGTCTCAGGAGAAACTCGCACCCCTAAAGCAAATGACAACATTGCGCTACTTTGATCAGCAGATTGATAGCTCGAACTATCTTTAAAATAGAATTTCGCCCCTGTATTGAAGCTTTGTTGATATGACATGGTCAAAGACACATCATAGTTAAAGGAATAAGCAAAACCAAAAGAGAACCCGCCACTTAATCCTGGGTCAAAACTTTCTAAAGTTTTCTCCCCACGAGCCTGATTCAATCCAGACTCCTTTAAACCATAACTCGTAGAAACTGAAGCAAATAGCACTACAGGATCAATATATTTACGAGTACTAGCGCCAGCCCCTACAGAGTAATAACCTTTACCCGTTGATAACTCAGTAGCACCGACCTCATAAGGGCTATCCCCTGTTTTAGTGGATAGGCTCCCAAACAGCACTAATGGCAAGCGCCCTTGTTTTAACGGAAATGGTTCCCAACGTGCACCAAAATTGATATCTCCCAAACCAGCCGTTGTTTGATCGTTCAACAAGTCTTTCTTTGCTACAAACGGAACTGAAGTAGACAAAGTCAAATTATCCAATAATCCATACTGAACAGTAAATGTATTGGTTAATGTATGATTGGCATCTTCCTCCACACGTAATCGGGTCAATGAACTATTGTTATCATTTAATGCCAAATCGAGGCGACTATCACGATAATAGGTATAATCCAAATCATAATAAGACGAAAAAATACCTTTTTTAATTAATGAGTATTGTCGCTCATTTGAAGTAAATACTTCTTGTAAATTTGTTTCCTGTGTAGCATCGGTTTCTTTTTTCTGCAATGCGCTTGCGGCTTGATCTGCTTGACTATTCTCGGTAACTGCATTGGTCCCAGTACTTGGTACTGCGGAGTTTTCCGTTGTGGTATTCCCCTGTACCTCAACTACAGCCTGATCTGCTTCAGACTTAACAGCTTCAGCAGTTGTTTGTGATTCTGCTGCGTAAAGTGTTGATGTGATCGCGCTTAAACTTAACGCTAACACACTCATATTCATCCATGTACGATTCATTTTACTTTGCATCCTATTACATTAATTTTACTGTTTTTTCTAAATTCACTTTCGCTTGTAATATAAGCGCATATACGTCGTTATCGGTTGATTATAAGTTGCCGATTTAGGATCTGAGTCTAATACTCGACGCATTGTTGAAGCTTTATCTGCTAAACGTTCGAATTTCTGCGTTGGGAATTGAATTTCAGCAAGGGCATATCTGTTTACTGTTGCATCTTCAACGTGACGCATATCTGAATCTTGAAGTGCTAGTAAGCTTTTCTGATACTGTTGCGGAATATCGACGATAAACAAGGTATTATTATCCCAAATCTCCTTGAATCTAATTTCGTCAAAGCTAATATTGCCTAATGCAGGATCAGCAACATAAACTCGCCCATCTTTATATGCTTTATATACAACAAAATGTTTAAATCCCGCATAAGTAATAGGCACAATTGCGGGTTGCTTTAAGGCGGTAAGATCTGAAAACTCTCCACGATACCCCCCACTATTAATCCCCAAAGCGGAGACAAAACGCTTCATATCCAAGAGTGAAAAACTACGACGCTCGATGATCCGTTGATACTCACCGTATTGAAGTAGACCACTCATTGTTTGTTGTTCTGTTAATTTTAATCCACCGTAGCCATTTAAAAGTGTAGTCAATGCTGCTGAACCACAGCTATAGTCATACGCTTGGCGTACAATCCCCCTAAACTGATCTTCTACGGCCGGTTTGATCACCACTGCTTCACGATGATTTCGCGTAAAAGAAGGATAACGAGAATCCAAAGTTTCTGTATAATAAACAGACCCCTCTGGTTTTTTTTCTATTTCAAAGGCTTGCGTTGTAAAGTAATACATCAATGCCGAGCCTAAAGCGATCTCTAACATAAGTCTCTTTTTCTAACAATGGCAACACTTGCCTTATTCGTTTTATTTTTAGTGTCTACGACACTCCATCCCTGCCTGTTGAAGATAACGTTTTTTATAAGAAAAAACACCTTTTTTTTAGTTATTTTTGACAGAATGTTATTTTTTTTATTATTACATCTACAAATTGACAAAAATCACCCTTAAAAACACACTTCTATAACACAAGGTTGTTTTATTATTTTTAAAGTTTGATGAATTTTTATGTCTTTTTTATAAAATTATTTATGTTGCTGGCATAATATAACATCGGTAAACCGCCATAATTAGCATCACTTAAAATTAAAATTTTTCTCCAACTTTGTGATTACACAATATATGTAAAAACAAAAAAAGCGCATAAAGCGCTTTTTTTGTTTTGGTAACTGATTAGTGACCAGAAATCGTGATTGCAGCGCCTTTGATATCACCGCCCGCTGTATGCGTTGGGTTGTAATAAGTTTGTAAGCCTTGAACTTCTACATCACCAATTGCGTTCGTACCACGAGTAGTAGCTGAACCACCGTTTTTACTACCTAAATACACACCATTGATATAGATATCTTGTGCAGTTTTACCACCAACAATTTGTAAATAACCAGCAGTTGCATTGGTTGCACCTGATTTACCGACAACACTGATATCAGCATCAACAGTTAAGTTTTGACCAGTCGCATCAGCAACTTTGATACTATCAATGTGAATTTCACCAGCAGCACGGTTGGCAGCTGAAGAACCATCTTTAGTACCCAATGCAGTTGAGTTATCAAGAATACCTAAATTCTTAATTTCTAAACCACCAATCATTGATGTATTTAACTTGATCATTGCACCTTGTGGAGCCGCACCAAGTTGAACATTCGCAGTCATTTTACCAGTTGTTAAACTTAAACCAGATAAAATCGCATTTTCACTACCAGTTACAGCACCACGACGAACACTTGTTGCACTTGCAGTACCTGATTTTGCAACGCTAATTTTACCGATATTAATATTCAAACCAGAAACATTAGCCGCTACGTTCAAAAATGCACCATTTGTGCCTGTACCAGCATCAGTATCAATCACAAGGTCAGCTAAATTTAAAGTAGGTAGAAGTTGAGCTGTGTTTGCACTAATTACAACACCTTGAGTTTCGTTAACATCACCAGCAATGCCGTTACCAGAGATAACAATCGCACCTGCAGTAGCCGTACCACCTGCTGGTCCAACTGCCAAACCATCATTATCATGAATTAAAACTTTTTCAATCTCAACTTTAGAGATACCGATACCGATATTGATACCGTCTTGACCTGTTGCAGCGCTTAGTGCAGCATCATCCATTGACTGCATAGCCATTGCATTTGCGCTAATCGCCATTGAAGAAACTAAAGCTAGTTTAGTAAACATTTTCATTGAGCACTCTCCCAAGAGCATTTATTTTTTGACTTACACTACTCTAAACTGTCCACGGTCGTTTTATTCTTAAATGACAACTTGAACTTCCAATCCTTGAGTAGTTCGCTTAGCAATTACTAAATTACCTGTTTGTTATTTTATGTTCAACTCCTGTTAACTGCTTTTTAGCTACAAACCGACAAACGGCATATAAAACACTCAACCTTAATTCTTCAAAAACAATACGAATAACAACATGTAATCATTCATTATTTTTATTAAACATCATTAGAAACCAAATCAAGAATAGCATTTATTTACCATTCATCATCGTCAAAATCCTGATAAGAAGTGTTAACAAAAACGCTTTTCTATTTCTATTTTGATAAATACATCATTTATTTCATCTAAGTAATCCAGTCTAAAGTTTGCCCTCTTTCAACCTAAGGTTCCATAAAAAACAGCCCAAACTTTTTGGATGTAGTACAATTCTTTCCTCCAAATGTAGATACAAGTCTTTCTGTTTATATGTCCTATTTTGAGCAAAAACTTAACACGCCACTCACTTCTGCATTTGATCTTCTTTCTCGCCTTTATGATTTAACAGGATTGGTCTATTTATATGACCAAAATACGCCAACAATCGCCTTTTTACCTCAAGAACTTTTAGTTTCTCAAAAGTCTACGCTTCTACACTTTCAGCAAATACACTTCAATCAATATCAAATAAAATCAGAACCATCTTCACTTCTAGAGTTTTGCAAATTCAACCAATCCTCTAAGAGCAATAATATTAAGGGCTTTGCTGGAGGATATATTGGCTTTTTTAGCTATGACTATAGTGCCGATCAATTTATTGAAATTGACGCTCATCCACAGCCGAATTTTTTCTTAGGTCAATACTCAAGTTTTTTAAAATTTCAAGAAGATGCTTGGTACTTTTATAGCGACGAAGATCAAGCTGAGTATATTTATCAAGAAATTTTGAATCGGCTCGATAATCCCACACAAATTCCAGCACTTTCTTTAGAGGAAAACTGCCGTCCTCGTTGGTCTAAATCTAAATATTTAAATGCTTTTCAGCAAGTACAGGAATACATCAAAGCAGGTGATTGTTATCAAATTAACTTGACCCAAGAATTTACAGCACAGGCGCAAGGTTCACTTTTGAGCCGCGCCGATGAGTTATGGAAACTGACCCATGCACCTTATGCGGGTTATCTAAAATTAGATAATTTTGAACTATTAAGTTGTTCGCCTGAACTGTTCATCGAATTTCAAGCTGATCAAAAAATAAAAACACGTCCAATTAAAGGCACGATGCCACGCTTTGATGATCCACAACAAGATCAAATTTCCAAAGATAAACTCAGTCAATCTGAAAAAGATCAGGCTGAAAATGTAATGATTGTAGATTTGCTCCGTAATGACTTGAGTGTCTATGCTGAAACAGGCTCTGTTGAAACAACCAAATTATTTGAAATTGAAAGCTTTAATCAAGTCCATCATATGGTCAGCGAGATTACGGCAACCTTAAAAGCAGAAATCAATCCAATGCAAATGTTATTGTCTGCACTACCTGGTGGTTCAATCACAGGTGCACCGAAGATTCGTGCCATGCAAATCATTGAAGAATTAGAAGGTGCACCACGAGGTGCCTATTGTGGCAGCTTAGGTTATTTTAATTTCGATGGTACAGGTAGTTGGAATATCTTGATTCGCAGTATTCAAAAATATCAGGATCAATTATCAATGTGGGCGGGTGGTGGCATCACCATAGCTTCTGATGCAGAAGCAGAATATCAAGAATGCTTTGATAAAATTTCTGCCATGCTTGATTTACTCAATACATGGCAGATATCTGAACAGTAAGTGTCAATACAGATTTATAAAATTTGAGTTTTAAGCGTATCGACTAAACGCTGGTTTTGTTCATCTGTACCAATCGTGATACGCAAGAATTGATTAATGCGCGGCTTATTGAAATAACGCACAATAATCCCCTGCTCACGCAATTGTTGAGCCAACTGAGCAGCATCATGTTTTGGATGTGTAGCAAAGATAAAATTGGCTTTCGAAGGCAATACCTCAAAGCCCAAGGCAGTGAGATCAGTCACTAATTTTTCTCGGCTCTCAATCACTTTGGCACATTGCGCTTCAAAATAAGCTTGATCTTCAAATGAAGCCACGGCAGCGGCTATCGCAAAACGATCGATTGGATAGGAGTTAAAACTATTTTTCACAGCTTCAAGTGCCGCAATCAAATGCGCTTGTGCAATCGCAAAACCAACACGTAACCCTGCAAGTGAACGTGATTTCGAAGTGGTCTGACAAATAACCAAATTTTCATAGCGATTGACCAATTGCACCGCTGACTCAGCACCAAAATCAACATAAGCCTCATCAATCACAACCACGCGATCTGGATTTGCCTTGAGTACCTGCTCAATCTCATCTAAACCGAGCGAGATACTGGTTGGCGCATTTGGATTGGTGATGATAATACCGCCATTTTCCTGTTCATAATCCGATACATCTATTTCAAATTTTTCATTCAAAGGAATCTGCTTGGTTTGTGTCGCAAAGAACTGGCTATAAACAGGATAAAAACTATAGGTGATATCTGGATAAAGAATCGGCTGTTTCTGGATAAAAAAAGCTTTGAAGATATGTGCCAATACTTCATCAGACCCATTACCGACAAAGACTTGAGCCACATCAACCTGCTGCTGCTTGGCAATCGCCTGCTTTAAAGCCGTCGCATCTGGATCTGGGTATAGACGTAACGCATCAGCATCATCTGCTAAAACAGCTTGCACTGCTTCTACCACTTTTGGTGATGGCGGATAAGGGTTTTCATTGGTATTTAATTTGAGCAAGTTCTGAATTTTAGGCTGCTCACCGGGTACATAAGGCTCTAATTCACGAACCTCTGGACTCCAAAAACGCATTTGTTCTGCTGTAAACGTCATTTTCTATTCTCTTGTTACCCTCTCCTAACCTCTCCCAAAGGGAGAGGAGTCTTCAAACTTATTTCACATATATCGTGATAAGTCCCCTCTCTTTTTTTAGGAGAGGGTTAGGGAGAGGTTTATATTTGTTATCGTGCTAGAGCAACACACACTTCTTATTCAAACTTCATAGCGATAACGGGCTGAGCGCGCATGGGCATCAAGATTTTCTTGCACTGCCAGAACATCGGCTGCTTTTGCCAAGCTCTTCACACCCTCTTCTGAGCACATAATTAAGCTAGAGCGTTTCTGAAAATCATAAACACCGAGCGGTGAAGAAAAACGTGCAGTACCCGATGTCGGTAAGACATGGTTTGGTCCAGCACAATAATCACCAATGGCTTCTGGGGTATAGCGTCCCATAAAGATTGCACCTGCATGACGAATCTCCTGACTCATCAATTCAGCATCATCAAGACAAAGTTCTAAATGCTCAGGTGCGACCTGATTAATCAGTTCAACTGCTTCTGCGCGATCTTTTACCAACACCAATGCACCACGATTTTGAATCGATGTTTTAGCAATTTCGGCTTTTGGTAGTTCAGTTAAATGCTTTTCAATCGCAGCTTCAACTGCATTTAACAGCCTTTCATCTGGGGTAATGAAAATCGCTTGTGCAACGGTGTCATGCTCTGCTTGAGACAATACATCCATGGCTAGCCATTCAGCATTATTTTCCCCTTCGGCATACACCAAAATTTCCGAAGGTCCTGCAATCATGTCGATACCAACTTGACCAAAGACCGCACGTTTTGCGGCTGCTACAAATCGATTGCCTGGCCCTGTAATTTTATCGACCGCTGGAATAGTTTGTGTTCCATAAGCCAATGCTGCAACGGCCTGCGCACCGCCAATAGTAAACGCTCGGCTTACGCCTGCCAAATAAGCAGCTGCCAATACCAATGGATTCAACTCACCATTTGGTGCAGGAACCACCATGATAATTTCAGGAACCCCTGCAACATGTGCAGGCAAAGCATTCATAAGTACCGATGATGGATAAGAGGCTAATCCGCCAGGCACATAAATCCCTACACGATCCAAAGGTGTAACTTTTTGACCTAGGGTATTACCCAACTCATCGATATAGGTCCAACCTTCCTGCTTTTGTGCCTGATGGAACGAACGAATACGTTTTGCAGCAAGTTCTAATGCTTCACGGATTTCAACACTTAAACCATCAAATGCGGTTTTGAGCTGTGCTTGAGTCAGTTCTAAGTCAGAGAATTGATGCGCTGGATGTCGATCGAACTGTTGCGTTAATTTAAGCACATGATCATCACCATGCTGACGTACATCAGCAATAATTTGATCTACAGTTTGAATTAATTGAGGATCATTAACCGTTTCAAATGCCAAAAGTTCAGCAAATGTCTGTTTAAAATTTTGATCCTGAGTCGATAAACGTCGCATCAATTTACCCACAAGGCGAATAAGAGAGCGCTAAGTTTACTCTTTTTCAGTGTACTTGTGGGCACAATATAGGCTAAAAAATCAATCGGAAAGAGAGGGTTCTTCGATCAATCCACAATTTTTACTTTTATCCACCGAGTCAAAATATTTAAGCAACAAAAATTAATTTTTTTTATTCCATTTGTCACAAAACAAAAGGATGAGTCGTCAAATGAATACCTACGTTGATTTTAATCAGGAACACTTTAATGACGACACTCAATATTCATCCGAAAAAACATTTACCAGAGTCAATTCATCACCTCTATCAAGTCCATCAAAACATTCTCGATTCAGCTCTGATAGATCGCTCTCTTTATCATCTTGTTCTATTACGTGCCTCGCAAATCAATGGTTGTGCTTTTTGTGTGAAGATGCATATTGCTGAAGCTTTAGCAGATGGTGAAATACAATCACGTTTGGACCATTTGGTGGTATGGCGACATTGCAATGATTATACGGATCAGGAAAAAGCCGCCTTTGCTTGGGTTGAAGCACTCACGACTTTACAAGCGCTCACTGATTATGAGCCGTTACGTATAGCCCTGTTAAAATATTTCAGCGAGCCACAAATTTCAGCTTTAACTTTACTGATTGGCATGATTAATTTGTGGAATCGAATTGCAATTTCACAGCATTAACATCTATGAAAGCATCAGGCATGATTAGCCAACAAGATTTAACAATTTTTGAGACAAGCCGAACATTTCTGTTCGGTCTTGCTTATCGACTGCTGGGAACAACAAGTGATGCTGAAGATGTCTTACAAGATATTTTTATAAAATGGCAGCAGCAACCTAAGCAAGATATTCTCAATCCTCAAGCTTGGCTGACCTCTGTATGTACACGCCATTGCATTGATCTACTCCGTGCCCACCATAGATCTAGAACTGAATATACGGGAACATGGTTACCTGAACCCTATCATCATACTGAAACATTCTCAGTCGAATCCGACTATACCCTCTCCACCGCTTTCCTTTTGGTTCTTGAAAAACTTTCAGTTAAAGAGCGTGCGGCATATTTGCTACATGACATCTTTAATCTTGACTATGTTGAAATTTCGGAAATCCTTCGGGAACAACAAAGTAATTGTCGACAATTGGTAGCCCGCAGCAGAAAACGTATTGCGGATGAACCGAACGTTCTCTCGAATCACCCGACTCAACAGCAAATCAACTTACTCAATGCATTCAAGGTCGCCATTCATTCACATGACCTGAATCAACTCACACAATTACTCAGTGACGATATCCAATTTGCAGCGGATGGCGGTGGTAAAGTCTCAGCTATTCGACAGCCTTTCATTGGCCAACCGCCTATATTACGTTTCTTTGAACGCTTGCTTTTTCAGGCTTGGACAGAGCTCTCTTGGGAAATGTGCCATATCAATGGCAGTGTCGGTTTTAAACTCTATGACTCAGACCATTGTTGTGTCATGGTACTTACTTTTACTTTCAATGATCAGCAACAACTGCAAAGCATTTATTCTTTACGTAATCCAGATAAACTCAAATAAAAAGGCCAACCGAAGCTGGCCTTTTTATTCAATTCAATCTAAAACTTAGTTCTTACGTGCTTTAATGGCTTGTTCAAGTTGCGTCAAAATCGGATTTAACACCGCTTGCTTACGCTTAAAGCTCGCCTTATTGACGATTAAGCGTGAAGAAACTTTGCAAATTTCTTCTAATGGCTCTAAGCCATTGGCACGTAAAGTATTACCTGTATCAACCACGTCGACAATGTAATCCCCCAACCCAACCAAAGGTGCAAGTTCCATTGATCCGTACAGCTTAATGACATCAACCTGCTCACCAAGGCTTGCATAGTATTGACGGGTCAAATTGACGTATTTGGTTGCGATCTTTAAACGGCCTTTTGGTCGTTCCATGCCGACTTTACCCGCCGTCATCAACTTACAATTGGCAATTTTCAGGTCAAGCAACTCATAAACATGTTGCGCACCATGTTCCATCAATACATCTTTACCCGCTACACCAAAGTCTGCTGCACCATTCTCAACATAAGTCGGAACATCAGACGCACGTAGAATCAAAATACGAACTTTTTTGTGCGTAGTTGGAAAAATCAATTTGCGTGATTTATCTGGATCTTCAAGTAAATTAATACCCGCCTTTTCAAGCAAGGGTAATGTTTCCTTTAAGATACGACCTTTACTGAGTGCTAAAGTTAAACCATGATCAAAATTGCCCATTACGTCAAAATTTGGATCATCGTTTCTTAAGTCATTCATCCTTTTACTCGCTTAATCTGAGCACCTAAACTTTGCAATTTTTCTTCCACATGTTCGTAGCCACGATCGATATGGTAGATACGATCAACCAGTGTTTCACCTTCAGCAACCAAAGCAGCTAAAACAAGTGAGAATGAAGCACGTAGATCGGTTGCCATTACAGGTGCAGCCTGAAGTGTTTCTACACCTGTTACGACCGCATCATGTCCTTCAACTTGGATGTTAGCACCCATACGTGAAAGTTCTGGTACATGCATAAAACGGTTTTCGAAAATGGTTTCAGAAATCGTTGCAAAACCACGACCAATCACATTGACAGCCATAATTTGTGCTTGCATGTCTGTTGGAAATTCTGGATGTGGCAGAGTTCTAAAGCTCACAGCTTTAGGACGTTTGCCCTGCATATCCAACTCAATCCAATCATCACCACGCGTAACTTCCGCACCCATTTCTTCGAACTTATCCAATACTGCTTCTAATAATAAAGGATCAGTATGAGTAGTCTTTACTCGTCCACCAGTAATGGCAGCAGCAGCTAAATATGAACCTGTTTCAATACGGTCTGCAACAACGGCATATTCACAACCATGCAAACTTTCAACACCAGTAACGACTAAAGTATCCGTATCTAAACCTTCAATTTTAGCGCCCATCTTAATCAACATTTGCGCAAGATCGGTGATTTCTGGTTCACGAGCAGCATTACGAATCGTGGTCACACCTTCAGCGAGTGCAGCAGCCATTAAGATATTCTCGGTACCACCAACGGTCACCATATCAAAAACAACTTCACCGCCTTTCAAACGACCATCAACTGAAGCATGCACATAACCATTTTCAACTTCAATCTGCGCACCTAAAGCTTCTAAAGCTTTTAAGTGTTGATCGACTGGACGGGAGCCAATCGCACAACCGCCTGGTAATGATACTTTTGCATTACCATAACGCGCTAACAATGGACCAAGCACCAAAATAGATGCACGCATGGTTCGTACAAGTTCATATGGTGCAAACTGGTTATCTAATGTTGAAGCATCAGCACAAACCGTTTCACCTTCATAGCTCATGGTCACACCAAGACCAGCAATCAACTTAACCAATGTGTTTACATCTTTTAGATTAGGTACATTGGTTAGCTTAATCGGAGAGTCAGCAAGGATCATTGCTGCAAGTAAAGGTAAAGCTGCATTTTTAGCACCAGAAATGCGTACTTCACCTTCGAGCTTAACACCGCCCGTAATTAAAAATTTATCCATTAATATTTAAGCTCCGAAAAGGCTTGCTTTGCGCCATTCGTCTTTTGTCATTGCGCGAATCGTAACAGCGTGAACTGCACCACTCGCAATATAAGAATTTAGAGGTGCATAAACGGCTTGTTGACGAGCAACGGTACGCTTACCTTCAAACTGATCATCAACAATACGAAGGTCAAATTTCCCAGCTTGACCGCTCACTGCTACTTCTGCTTCAGGGAAAGCTTCTTTTAAAATTTGCGTGAGCTGCTCACTATTCATTACAAGGCCTCTTATACAACCATTGGTGTAAAACCAGCTATTTTACTATAACTTTTTCACATAATTCAGTAAGCAGTTTCTTTTTTTATCAATAAAAAAAGAGGCTTCACAAAAAGCCTCTTATACAAAATAAAAAATTAACTCAAAAGTGCCAGTTCATGTTGGTACGAACATTGAATTTTTCGATGTTTTGCTAGCTGGCGTTTTAATTTGTCTGTCAGTTTTCGAATTGAAGTATACATATCATCGGCTGTCGCCTGTGCAAACAGTTCTACCCCTGGCAAACGTATAATCGCTTCAGCGATATGATTTGCGCTACCTTTGTGTGAACGTTTGTCAATTTGATGATCTTTAGCCAGCTTGATTTGCATACTATTGACCTGATCTAGGTGTTTGGTCATTTGACTAAACTTTTCTTTTATATTTTCTTCAATGGCTGGTGTAATGGTTAAATGGTGCCCACGAATCGTTATTTGCATAATTCTATCCCTCACCTTTTTCTCAGGATACAAGAAAATCGCTTCAGCAAATTTAATGCACATTATCAGTGGTTCAATATCCATTAAATCATTTCAGCGATTCCTCTAGTGATCATTAAAAAAATTCATTATTCCGTAATAATGAACCCCTAGAATAGTCACACCTTGAAATTTAGATCAAGACTTTTCTTTCAGAAGATGAGGCAATATGTAACGATTCACGATATTTTGCCACCGTGCGTCGAGCCACCTCAATCCCTTCATTCTTCAACATTTCAGCAATTGCATTATCCGACAAAGGCTTACGTGGATTCTCACTTGAAACAAGTTTTTTAATCATGGCACGAATTGCCGTCGATGAAGCTTCACCACCTGTTGTTGTTCCAACATGACTAGAAAAGAAGTATTTCAATTCAAATAGACCACGTGGTGTTAGCATATACTTGTTGGTTGTTACACGAGATACGGTCGACTCATGTAATTCAACTTCTTCTGCCACATCACGAAGCACTAAAGGCTTCATCGCTTCTGGGCCTTGCTCCAAAAAAGCTCGCTGATGCTCAACAATACAGGTTGCTACTTTCAACAACGTCTTATGACGTTCATCAATACTCTTGATAAAATTCTTCGCTTCCAGCATTTGATTGCGCAGATAGACATTATCGTCACTTTGATCAGCTCGACGAATCATGCCTGAATAAAAAGAATTGATCCGTAACTTAGGCAATACATCAGGGTTAAGCTGAACTTGCCAATGTTGATCTTTCTTCGACACGACTACATCAGGAACTTGGTATTCAGATTCTTGTTGATTGAACTCTAACCCAGGATAAGGCTTCAAAGTCTTTAACAAATCAACGGCACTTTTTAATTGCTCTTTGGATAACCCTGTTTGCTTTAACAACTTATTCAAATCATTCGAAATCAATAACTCATAATATTTCAATAAATTTCTAGCTTCAGCTAGATAGGGAACTTTTTCATTAAAAGTTTCAAGTTGGATTTTCAAGCATTCTGCTAAATTTCTGGAACCGACACCAATAGGATCAAGACGTTGAATATGTTTTAAAACAACAATAATTTCATCTTGCTCAACTTCTTCCTCACTCTCCATTTCCTGTAAAAGACGGGAAACAGCAAGCAAAATATCATCCAACTCTGCATCGAGGAATCCTTTATCATCAAGAGAGTCTACGATGCAATAAGCAATCAGTTTGTCTACAGTCGAGAAATGCAAGAGATTGACTTGATCTAAAATATGCTCTTTGAGGCTCAGTTGTACCTGACGATTGTCTTCCCTTTCTTCATATTCTGGGGAGGCCAACGCTGTGGATTGATGGGTATAAATATCATCCCATTCCGTATCAACAGGTAAATCATTTGGAAGATGATCAGCATTCAGTTCAGTGGTTAAGTCTCCATTCTCTTTTTCTTCTAGTGAAGAAAGACTTTCCGTTGTACCCATATCCTCTATTTTTTCAAGTAAGGGATTACTGTCTAACTGGATTTGAATTTCTTGTTCAAGTTCTAAACTGGATAACTGTAAAAGACGTATGGCCTGCTGCAATTGAGGAGTTAACGATAAACTGTTCGCTACTTTCAATCCAACAGATAATTTCATAGTCTTTCCTTTTATTAAAATAAGCAAAAAACATGCCTATAAAAATATTTATAACATAAAGCAATGTTTCCGCATACAAGGAAAAACCTTTTCAACTGACTTATCTGTTCAAAAAACTAGCATACGTCCAATCTTTTATAATATTCATCAAAAATTGTCAGAAAGGACTTTTCTTTACACCCTCTATAAAAGCGCTAGCTCAGATTTTTCGGTTGATTCTCCTCACTACCTACTTTCTTTCGTCCACGCCATAAAAAACACCCCCAGCCGTTAGGTTGGGGGTGTTCTAATTTAAAAGCTGGCGATGACTTACTCTCACATGGCAAGTGCCACACTACCATCAGCGCTAAGAGGTTTCACTTCTGAGTTCGGGAAGGGATCAGGTGGTTCACTCTTGCTATTGTCGCCAGCAAACTGTTGTGGTGCTTTCGGGTCTTATTCACGATGTATTCATCGTATGCCTTACTTACGGTCCAAAGAGTTATTAACGGATTAGATTATTGAGTCGAAGTTTATTGCTTAGCAATCACTAAATCAAGTTCTTTGTTCAAGATCAGGTTTAACTGATCTTTTATGAATCGATTATCAGCTTTACATACAACTGCTTGGGTGTTGTATAGTCAAGCCTCACGAGCAATTAGTATTGGTCAGCTTCACACGTCACCGTGCTTCCACACCCAACCTATCAACGTCCTAGTCTCGAACGGCTCTTTAGAGGAATAAATTCCTAGGGAAATCTTATCTTGAGGTAGGCTTCCCGCTTAGATGCTTTCAGCGGTTATCCCTTCCGAACATAGCTACCCGGCGATGCGACTGGCGTCACAACCGGTACACCAGAGGTTCGTCCACTCTGGTCCTCTCGTACTAGGAGCAGATCCTCTCAAATTTCCAGCGCCCACGGTAGATAGGGACCGAACTGTCTCACGACGTTCTAAACCCAGCTCGCGTACCTCTTTAAATGGCGAACAGCCATACCCTTGGGACCTGCTTCAGCCCCAGGATGAGATGAGCCGACATCGAGGTGCCAAACACCGCCGTCGATATGAACTCTTGGGCGGTATCAGCCTGTTATCCCCAGAGTACCTTTTATCCGTTGAGCGATGGCCCTTCCATACAGAACCACCGGATCACTAAGACCTACTTTCGTACCTGCTCGACTTGTGGGTCTCGCAGTTAAGCGCGCTTTTGCCTTTATACTCTACGCGTGATTTCCGACCACGCTGAGCGCACCTTCGTACTCCTCCGTTACTCTTTAGGAGGAGACCGCCCCAGTCAAACTACCCACCAGACATGGTCCTCGCCCCGGATTACGGGGCAGAGTTAGAACCTCAACATTACCAGGGTGGTATTTCAAGGACGGCTCCATTGGAACTAGCGTTCCAACTTCAAAGCCTCCCACCTATCCTACACAAGTAAGGTCAAAGTTCAATGTCAAGCTGCAGTAAAGGTTCACGGGGTCTTTCCGTCTAGCCGCGGGTACACCGCATCTTCACGGCGAATTCGATTTCACTGAGCCTCTGCTGGAGACAGCGCCGCCATCATTATGCCATTCGTGCAGGTCGGAACTTACCCGACAAGGAATTTCGCTACCTTAGGACCGTTATAGTTACGGCCGCCGTTTACTGGGGCTTCGATCAAGAGCTTCGCTTACGCTAACCCCATCAATTAACCTTCCAGCACCGGGCAGGCATCACACCCTATACGTCCACTTTCGTGTTTGCAGAGTGCTATGTTTTTAATAAACAGTTGCAGCGGCCTGGTTTCTGTGGCTGCCAATAGCTCAGGGAGCAAGTCCCATCACCGTCAGCAGCGTACCTTCTCCCGAAGTTACGGTACCATTTTGCCTAGTTCCTTCAGCAGAGTTCTCTCAAGCGCTTTGGTCTACTCGACCTGACCACCTGTGTCGGTTTCGGGTACGATTCCTGTGTAACTGAAGCTTAGAGACTTTTCCTGGAAGCATGGTATCAGCCACTTCACTGTACAAGTACAGCTTGCTATCAGCTCTCAGCATAGAGCACCCCGGATTTGCCTAAGATGCATGCCTACTGCCTTCCACCTGGACAACCAACGCCAGGCTGACTTAACCTTCTCCGTCCTCTCATCGCATTACACAGAAGTATTGGAATATTAACCAATTTCCCATCGACTACGCCTCTCGGCCTCGCCTTAGGGGTCGACTCACCCAGCCCCGATTAACGTTGGACTGGAACCCTTGGTCTTTCAGCGAACGGGTTTTTCACCCGTTTTGTCGTTACTCACGTCAGCATTCGCACTTCTGATACCTCCAGCATACTTCTCAATACACCTTCATCGGCTTACAGAACGCTCCCCTACCACTTACGCTAATGCGTAAATCCGCAGCTTCGGCACATAGTTTTAGCCCCGTTACATCTTCCGCGCAGGCCGACTCGACTAGTGAGCTATTACGCTTTCTTTAAAGGGTGGCTGCTTCTAAGCCAACCTCCTAGCTGTCTATGCCTTCCCACATCGTTTCCCACTTAACTATGATTTTGGGGCCTTAGCTGGCGGTCTGGATTGTTTTCCTCTTGACTACGGACGTTAGCACCCGCAGTCTGTCTCCCGGATAGTACTCATTGGTATTCGGAGTTTGCATCGGTTTGGTAAGTCGGGATGACCCCCTAGCCGAAACAGTGCTCTACCCCCAATGGTATTCGTCCGAGGCGCTACCTAAATAGCTTTCGGGGAGAACCAGCTATCACCAGGCTTGATTAGCCTTTCACCCCTATCCACAAGTCATCCCCTGGCTTTTCAACGACAGTGGGTTCGGTCCTCCAGTTAGTGTTACCCAACCTTCAACCTGCTCATGGATAGATCGCCTGGTTTCGGGTCTATACCCAGCAACTAAACGCCCTATTAAGACTCGATTTCTCTACGGCTCCCCTATTCGGTTAACCTCGCTACTGAATATAAGTCGCTGACCCATTATACAAAAGGTACGCAGTCACCGAACAAGTCGGCTCCCACTGCTTGTATGCATGCGGTTTCAGGATCTATTTCACTCCCCTCACAGGGGTTCTTTTCGCCTTTCCCTCACGGTACTGGTTCACTATCGGTCAGTCAGGAGTATTTAGCCTTGGAGGATGGTCCCCCCATATTCAGACAAGGTTTCACGTGCCTCGCCCTACTCGTCATCATTGTGTGTGCCCTTTCGTGTACGGGAATATCACCCTCTACGTTCGCACTTCCCAGAGCGTTCCACTAGAACACACACAACTTAATGGGCTGCTCCCCGTTCGCTCGCCGCTACTAAGGGAATCTCAATTGATTTCTTTTCCTAAGGGTACTGAGATGTTTCACTTCCCCTCGTTCGCTTCATAAGCCTATGTATTCAGCTTATGATACCCGCCTTATAGCGGGTGGGTTCCCCCATTCAGAAATCTCCGGATCAAAGGATATTTGCCGCCTCCCCGGAGCTTATCGCAGGCTATTACGTCTTTCATCGCCTCTGACTGCCAAGGCATCCACCACATGCACTTAATTACTTGACTATACAACCCCAAACAGTCGTTAACACATACAAGTGAGTGTTATCGTTGCAAACTTAATTGCTACCATCTGTTGTCCTGTGAATTTAATCACCGTACAGCTTCAATCTAATTCATATACCAAAACGCTTGATTCAGTTAATTTGCTAGTTCTCAGATTAATTCTTCATCCAACTGCAATACTTACGTATTACCGTTAGTGTCAAATTAATCGAGTTTGAACAATTTATTTCAGACTCAATTTTCTAATCTGTTAATGATTAACTACCACCTCGTCGGTGTGTAGTAAACTGTGATAAATCACAGAACTTAATAAGCTATCTACTTACTAAATTCTATAAGCTATCTTGGAATTCAACTTTCGTTTTACATCACTTTGTAATGTATGGTGGAGACTAGGAGAGTCGAACTCCTGACCTCCTGCGTGCAAAGCAGGCGCTCTACCAACTAAGCTAAGTCCCCAGCTTATCATTTAATGAACGACATATCTTTCAATCTAAGCTACTGCAATCAGATTTGGTGGGTCTGACAAGACTTGAACTTGTGACCCCACGCTTATCAAGCGTGTGCTCTAACCAACTGAGCTACAGACCCTCAGATACATCTTCGAAGAACAACTTGTTGTGGATTCTTACCGATCGTCAATCTTTCGTTAAGGAGGTGATCCAGCCGCAGGTTCCCCTACGGCTACCTTGTTACGACTTCACCCCAGTCATCGGCCACACCGTGGTAAGCGTCCTCCTTGCGGTTAGACTACCTACTTCTGGTGCAACAAACTCCCATGGTGTGACGGGCGGTGTGTACAAGGCCCGGGAACGTATTCACCGCGGCATTCTGATCCGCGATTACTAGCGATTCCGACTTCATGGAGTCGAGTTGCAGACTCCAATCCGGACTACGATCGGCTTTTTGAGATTAGCATCCTATCGCTAGGTAGCAACCCTTTGTACCGACCATTGTAGCACGTGTGTAGCCCTGGCCGTAAGGGCCATGATGACTTGACGTCGTCCCCGCCTTCCTCCAGTTTGTCACTGGCAGTATCCTTAAAGTTCCCGACATTACTCGCTGGCAAATAAGGAAAAGGGTTGCGCTCGTTGCGGGACTTAACCCAACATCTCACGACACGAGCTGACGACAGCCATGCAGCACCTGTATCTAGATTCCCGAAGGCACCAATCCATCTCTGGAAAGTTTCTAGTATGTCAAGGCCAGGTAAGGTTCTTCGCGTTGCATCGAATTAAACCACATGCTCCACCGCTTGTGCGGGCCCCCGTCAATTCATTTGAGTTTTAGTCTTGCGACCGTACTCCCCAGGCGGTCTACTTATCGCGTTAGCTGCGCCACTAAAGCCTCAAAGGCCCCAACGGCTAGTAGACATCGTTTACGGCATGGACTACCAGGGTATCTAATCCTGTTTGCTCCCCATGCTTTCGTACCTCAGCGTCAGTATTAGGCCAGATGGCTGCCTTCGCCATCGGTATTCCTCCAGATCTCTACGCATTTCACCGCTACACCTGGAATTCTACCATCCTCTCCCATACTCTAGCTGACCAGTATCGAATGCAATTCCTAAGTTAAGCTCAGGGATTTCACATCCGACTTAATCAGCCGCCTACGCACGCTTTACGCCCAGTAAATCCGATTAACGCTCGCACCCTCTGTATTACCGCGGCTGCTGGCACAGAGTTAGCCGGTGCTTATTCTGCGAGTAACGTCCACTCTTCCTAGGTATTAACTAGGAGAGCCTCCTCCTCGCTTAAAGTGCTTTACAACCAAAAGGCCTTCTTCACACACGCGGCATGGCTGGATCAGGCTTCCGCCCATTGTCCAATATTCCCCACTGCTGCCTCCCGTAGGAGTCTGGGCCGTGTCTCAGTCCCAGTGTGGCGGATCATCCTCTCAGACCCGCTACAGATCGTCGCCTTGGTAGGCCTTTACCCCACCAACTAGCTAATCCGACTTAGGCTCATCATTTAGCGCAAGGTCCGAAGATCCCCTGCTTTCTCCCGTAGGACGTATGCGGTATTAGCATTCCTTTCGGAATGTTGTCCCCCACTAAATGGCAGATTCCTAAGCATTACTCACCCGTCCGCCGCTAAGTGATAGTGCAAGCACCATCACTCCGCTCGACTTGCATGTGTTAAGCCTGCCGCCAGCGTTCAATCTGAGCCATGATCAAACTCTTCAGTTTAAAATCATTAGTAGCTTATGGCTACAAATCTTGGCTCATCAATTTTCTGACTAAAAATTCGCTCAAATAAACTTCGAGAAATTTCTACCATTCAATCAATGAAATATTTTCGATCGATCAATCAGTAAAAATCCACACAAGTTGTTCTTCTATTCTCTTAATGATCTTCTCGATGATTCGTCATCATCAAGCTAGGTCGGCTATATTACTCTAAATTTCTTTAAAGTCAACAGGTAATTTAGATATTTTCAAAACTTATTCTCAAACCCAAAAATTTAACCCTTAAGCCAAATCCTTGTTTCTCAACAAGTTTTTATCTGCATCACCGCCGATGAATGTGCATTCTACAGCATTCCAAACCCAATACAACCCCCTTTTTCAATCTTTTTATTCGAGTGAACATTTTTAAACCAAATTCACAATTTTTCTTATATTTTTCGACCGAATTTGTTTTAATAATAGGAGAACAACTAAACTGTATGCCTTCTCTTTATGTTTTGCGTTCAGTGACGCACTCATTTTAATGGTTGTATTATTTCGCTCTAACAGCGATTAAGGACTTATATGCATTACTCCAATTTTATCTTGCTTGGGTTGTTAACTGCTGGAGCATGTTCATCAGTATTCGCACAAGAGACTCCTGCCAGTGATTCAGCCAACCAAGCGAATGCTGTAGCAACTCAAGTCACTGCTGAACAAAAGACATCAACCATTCAAGCCATTAAAGATTTAAAACATCTCACCAAGAATGATTTAAAAGTAAATGCCAATGCTGCACAGCCAGATTCAGTTAAGGATCCACTGCAACCATTAAACCGCCAAATTTATGCATTTAATGACATGTTAGACCGCAACCTATTAAAGCCAGTTGCGATTCAATATGTTGCTAAAGTTCCAGAACCTGTACGTAGCCCCTATCGCCAATTCCGTAAAAACCTAGGTGAGCCATGGAATGCTGTAAACCAGTTAATTCAAGGTCGACCTACCCGTGCTGCAAAAACTTTAGGTCGTTTTACCGTAAATACATTAACAACTTTAGGTTTTGCTGATCCTGCACGTCGTTTAGGTTTAAACACGGAAGAAGAAAGCTTCGGTGTAACATTAGGTTATTATGGTATTCCTTCTGGCCCTTATGTGATGTTGCCTTTCTTTGGTCCAAGTACTTTCCGTGATGGCTTTGGTTTGGCAGCGGATAGTTTCGGTCGCCCACAAAAATACTTATTAGAAGATCAAGATGGTATTTACTGGTCTACCAATGTATTGCAAGCCATTGATGCGCGCTCTCAGATTCTTGATATTGAAGAAAGCTTAAAAGGCGATAAATATTCAATGATCCGTGATTTTTATTTACAGCGTAAATCCTTCCAAATTGCAGAGAAACGCGGTGATGCAAATGACGTATCCTTTATTGGTGATGCAGATGATGTTGACGACGCTTCTTCTGACGATAAATGATTAAACTAAAATAATGTTTTACAAACTAATGTATTGCCAGAGAATTTAAACTCTGGCAATACTATGTATAAGGTCATCTTTCATCTATGATGAATTTTAAATGATCATACAAAGGATTGGCTATTCATCTATGTATTTCATACAACCCACGCGTTCCGTACCTTGTTTAGATCAAGCTTTAACTGAGTTACCGAGTTTGCAGATCATTCAAATTGACGATTTGGATTTGTATGATCAAACCATCATTGCGATTGCCGATGTACAAGACTTTTTAAAGTATCAGTGGAAACTTCCAACAATTGTGCTTGCATTTGAGCATGAGGGTACAGCGTTAGCTCAAGCATGGGAACAAGGTGCATTAGCAGGTTGGATTTGGGATAGTCTGCCAAAAAATCCAATTCATTCTTTGTTTAAAATAGATGCTCAATACAAACGTAATCAAGATAGCCGAGATCTACCCTCTGCTGCCGAATTACAAAAACGTCTTTTACCAAATCCAATCGAATTGCCGAATTATCAATTTGAATCCCTTTTTCAGCCATCTGCTTATTTATCTGGTGATTGGTATGATTACTGGCGTTTAAATGATGAAGAAGTATTGTTCTATCTGGCTGATGTTTCAGGACATGGTGTCACCAGCAGTTTATTAACCTCGTGGATGGCAGCTTTTCATGGCCGTTCAAAAACACCAAGTCAATTGATTCAAAAACTGAATGCAATGTTGGTGCAAGAGAATATTGAAAAACACATTACCATGGTTGCTGGGATCTTAAACTTAGTCACCCATGAAGTGCGTTGGTCAAGTGCAGGACATTACCCTCCCCCCATTATTTTTGAACCGAATCAACCGCCTCAGATTTTAACCACAAGTAGCTTCCCACTTGGCCTGACTGAAGAGCTTGAAGTTGAAGAGCACCACTGTAAATTAAGTCGTCATGCGCGGTTCATTTTATGTTCTGATGGTGCCTTGGAGCCATTCGATGGTGGCCTGAATGATCAGTTTAATCAATTGGTCGAACATCTTAAAAATGACTCATTCAAAGCCCCTGAACATGTAGCAGATGACATTGCAATTTTGAGCATATGTCGAATGAATTAATATTAAAATCAATATCTTAATTAAATCACACCTCTCAACCACTTGTGTCTCCAATATCACTATGGGATAATTTGATATCCTTTCTCTGAAAATGGCATTTATATGTCAACAGGTCATGTTGAATATGCAAGTTTGAACGGAACGCATATTTTCAAGCTTATTGGCGAAGTGCGTGCTCACTCTTGTATAAGTCTAGACAAACTACTCAATCGAATTGAACAACAGCAAAATGTTGTTGGTGCAATCGTTGACTTAACCGAAACCACGTTTATTGACAGTACTGTTTTAGGTATATTGGCAAAACTAGGTTTAAAGCTTAAGCAAGTTCATCAAATACAAGCCGTTATGCTCTCGACAAATCCAGACATTACCACCTTGGCCAATAGCATGGGGCTTGGGCAAGTGTTTGTGATTTTAAACTACTGTGGCGATCCAAGTGTATGTACCTTGGAGCTTACAGAAGAGCAAGTTACGCATAGCGCAATGCTCAACACTGTGCTCGACGCACATAAAACACTGATGCGCTTGAACGAAAACAACCAAAATATGTTTGAACCGCTGGTTAAGCAATTGCAAAAAGAGCAAGACTGCTTAAATCTCGACGTACAAAAACAAAACGCTTGATCGTTAAACTCAGTATCGTGATCTCCCTATGACCTTACTTTCTGTTGCACAGATGAATTCTCAAAATGACATTGAAGCAAACTTCGATGTCATTGAATCATTACTTCAACAAAGTAAGGCTCAAGGTGCTGAGCTAATCGTTTTCCCCGAGAATTTTGTTTGCTTTGCTGCGGGTAAGCAGCGTGAAACTGCAGCTCAATTCGAAGCAATTCAAGCACGTCTAGAACAATTAGCACATCGTTATCAAATCTGGATTGTTGCAGGTACACTCCCATGCCCTTTCCGTCCAGATGGCTCAGTCATTCAAGATGGTCGTGTTCGCACTGTTAGCTTATGCATTAGTCCTGAAGGAACTGAAGCACGTTATGACAAAATCCACTTGTTTGATGTACAAGTCGGTGATGCTGTAGGTGGTTATCAAGAATCTAAATTCTTTGAACCTGGAGATCAAGTGGTTGTCGCAAAAACACCTTTTGGCAATATCGGTCTGATGGTTTGCTATGACTTACGCTTCCCTGAACTTGCCTTAAGCTTACGTCAACAAGGTGCAGATATTCTTACTGCTCCTGCGGCTTTTACTTACACCACAGGTCAGCTCCACTGGCAATTATTGCTACAAGCACGCGCCATGGACAGCCAGTGTTATGTCTTAGGTGCTGCACAGCAAGGTTGGCACGGCGAACAACGTCAAACTTGGGGACATGCAGGCATTGCTAATAGTCGTGGGCAACTACTTCAAAGTATTGATACTGATGGATACGATTTAATTAGCAGTGAATTTGACCTTGAGACACAAAATAAGCTTCGTCTTGCCATGCCGTTAATGCAACATCGAAAAATTATTACTTATTGATTCATACTTTATCTTTACGCCAATTTAAATGCGCCACAGTACAAAATTTAAACACCCAAGATCAATCTGACTGCAATAGTCAACTTTTATAAATGCCTGATATATAGAATCATGATTTAATACAAATTATTAATCATAGTAGAACAAAGTCAGCCAACTTTGCGCTAGCTATGATGTAACATCATCCGTTAATTCTTATTAAGCTTTATTCATGTTTAGACTTATTGTTATTTTCTTTTTTGTGGGGACAGCTGTACAACTTCACGCGACATCTGTGGATGTAGATGGTGATGAATCAACTCAATCATCTCGTGTTTTGTCTACACCACAAAACTTATCGCTGAATGCTTTTGGGCAATGGATCATTGGTTGGGGAACAGGTGCTGAAGGCGCAAGGCAGCGATTAGACAATATTCAACGTGAAGACGTTATGGTCATTAAGCAAAAAGGCACAACCTTAGAAATGATCAAAGCATGGCAGCAACATTTCGAACTTGAAGCTCAAAATAATCTCAGCAACCCAACCGCACGCTACCGAGCACGTTTGATGAAAAAAATTGCCGATCTCTGGTAACTGGCACATCAAATTTATTATCTAGCATTTGGCATAAGTCTAATCACTTGTGCTTTTTTGTTTTGGATGAACAATAAAAACTATCTTTCAGGTCAATTTATCGTCCCAAATATCAAATCCTCATGATTTACACAATTGGCACTTACATTCATATCGAACGTGAATTGGCACGAGCCCCCCCATCCACATCAATCAAAACACCTATAAAACATAGAAACTCCCCTACAGGTATAAAGACCAAAGATGGCTGGATCCATAACGTTTGCTGACTTGTATTTTAATTTAGATCCAGTACGATCAAATTGCATTCAATAATATTCAGGGATAATTATCATGTCTTTAGAACAAGTCGTTTATCGTGCAAAAGCGAAAGCAACAGGTGGTCGTGATGGCCGTGCAACTTCTTCTGACGGTGTTTTAGATGTTCAGTTAGGTGTACCAAAAGAAATGGGAGGTGCTGGTGGTGCAGTCACCAATCCAGAGCAATTGTTTGCGGCTGGTTATTCTGCATGTTTCTTAGGTGCAATGAAGTTTGTTGCCAACCGTGATAAATTCAAGATTACTAAAGATGCGTATGTTGAAGGTGAAGTCGGCATTGGTCCGATTCCAAATGGCTTTGGTATCGAAGTAACACTCAATGTTTATTTAGTTGGAATGGAACAAGCAGAAGCAGAACAATTGGTTGCTGCTGCACATATCGTTTGCCCTTATTCAAATGCGACGCGTAATAATATTGATGTCACTTTCAATATCGTAACGACTGCATAATCCGCGCACTCAAACAAAAACAGCATGGTTAAACCATGCTGTTTTTTTAAAGATAAAAAGCTTACTCTTCCGCAGCTTCATTGGTTACACGAAGTACTTCTTCTAATGTAGTTTTTCCAGCTAAAACTTTTAATAAACCGTCATCACGAATCGAAGCTGCATAACGACGTGCATGATTTTCCAGCTCATACTCAGCCGCATTGCCATGAATCAAACGACGCATCGGCTCATCCACAGGCACGATTTCATAGATTGCCGTTCGCCCACTAAAACCAACATGTGAACATTTTTCACAACCATGTGGTTGTGGTAATTCCATATGTTCATCAACCTTGAGATGCTGGAATACTTGTCGCTCGAAATCATCAGCCTTACGCCAAGTCACGCAATGCGGACATAAAGTACGAACCAGACGCTGCGCAATCACGCCAATCAGTGAACTCGCAAGTAAGAACGGTTCAATTCCCATATCTTTTAAACGCGTCACCGCACCAATTGCAGTATTGGTATGCAACGTAGATAACACCAAGTGACCCGTTAAAGAGGCTTGTACCGCAATTTCCGCAGTTTCCAAGTCACGAATCTCTCCGACCATCACCACATCTGGATCTTGACGCAGCATCGCCTTAAGCGCACGCGCGAAAGTCATATCGACTTTGGTATTGACTTGGGTTTGACCAATGCCTTCCAATTGATATTCGATCGGATCTTCGGCAGTCAAAATATTACGCGTATGGTCATTCAAATCTGACAATGCTGCATACAAGGTGGTGGTTTTACCTGAACCTGTTGGACCTGTCACCAAGATAATGCCATGTGGTCGATGAACCAGTTGCGTTAAACGATCATAGTCATTTTGCATCAAGCCTAAATGAGTCATGTTCAAGCGGCCCGCTTGCTTGTCCAGCAAACGCATGACCACACGTTCGCCATGCGAAGACGGTAAAGTTGAGACACGCACATCCACTTCACGCCCTGCGAGACGCAATGAAATACGACCATCTTGTGGAACACGTTTTTCCGCAATATCCAGTTTTGCCATGACTTTGATACGTGACACCAATAATGGCGCTAATTCACGGCGTGGCTGGACAATTTCACGGAGTTGACCATCGACACGTAATCGTACCGAGAGCTTTTTCTCAAAAGCTTCGATATGAATATCAGAGGCACTGACACGAATCGCTTCGGACAATAAAGCATTGATTAGACGCACGATCGGTGCATCATCTTCCTGATCCATCAAGTCTTCAGCTTCAGGTACTTGATCCGCTAAACTCAATAAATCTGGATGATCTTCTAGACCTGCCGCAACTTGTTGCGACTCGCCAGTATCCCCTGCATAGCTAGAACTGAGTAAGGCATGAAACTCTTGATCGGTACACAATTGATCATGAGCAGATTTCCCCAAAATTCGACGAGCTTCCTGCAAAGCAATACGCGCGGTGTCCTTGCGTCGTACAATAAAAATTTGATCACCTTCATAACGTAACAAAACGCCATGTCGTTTAGCAAAACTATAAGGAATTTGTATTTGTTTAAGTATTTGCATCACACAAATAATGATAAGAGAAAGTATTGAGTGTACTCTAAGCAGATTACAGCGTGAAGTCTGTTTAGCATACTCACAAAGGAATTTTGCATCTTGTCTCAAAATAATCAATATCAAGTTCCCCATTCTGACACTTTGAAATGGTGGGGCGAACAACAATTCGAAATTCAACAGGCCAAAGCTTGGCAATTCGGTTCATTGCTCTTTCGTCTGACTCGCGGCATCAAAGAATGGCGTTTGGAATATCATCGCCCTCAATTTCAGTATGACTACGAGCAACAGTGGCGAATATTGAATGATATTGAATTTGCCATGCCGCCTCCGGCAAAAATCGAACGCTATATGTTCCACAAGACCAATGGCACCTTTCATTTGATGCCACGCTTGGCTGATCGTTCCGTGGTGATTCGACCTGTTGATCCGATTTATATTCCTGCGGGTCAGCGAGGAACCTTGTATATCAGCACCCCCTTGTGGATTGCGGGTTTGGTTGACGGTCTTTCTGAACCGCTATTTGATATCCCTGTGATTCAACCGAAAGATACTTGGTTTGGTAAAGACCCACAAAATGGTGAGATTTGCTACGCAACCTCTGTAGATGGTCGTATTGATTTGAATCTACTCAAACCGCGTGCTTTCCGTGCAGTGACACCGATTGAGTTCCACAATACCAGTCACCATCAACTGCGTTTTGATCGCATGAATGTACCTGTGCCTGCACTGCCATTATTTTATAGCGAAAGTACAGGCCGTTTATGGACGTCTCAAATCAAAGTCTACTATGAAGGTACTGATCATCCTGCTCGTATTCGTATTGAAAACAAGACCCCAACCCAAGCGGGTGAAGTCACCTATGTGCATCCCCCTCGTGCACCAGGCAGTACTTTATTCAATATGTTTGATTCATTTTTTTAAGGGGCCGCGATGCCAAATTCAAATATTCCAAAAGATGTGGCTGGCAGTCTCACCAGTTTTTTTACCAACATTAACTTTGAGCGGCTTAGCGAAATCGTAGTCGCCATTATTTTGTGTTTTATCGGTTTCGTGATTGCACGTCTAGTCTCGAACACCTTCATTCGCACCATTGGTAACCGCTTTAATGCCCATCAACGCTTACTATGGCGTCGAGGTATTTTTTATTTTATCTTTCTGCTATTCATTATGACCAGCTTAAGGGAAGCAGGTTTTAAACTCAGCGTATTTTTAGGTGCTGCAGGGATATTAACTGTCGCACTGGGTTTCGCCTCTCAAACCTCTGCCAGCAACTTGATTAGTGGTTTATTCTTGATTGGTGAAGGCTCATTTGAAGTTGGTGATACCATTCAGATCACCTTAATTCGAGGTCAGACCATTGAAGGTGAAGTGATTTCGATTGATCTACTCTCGGTTAAACTTCTGACGCTGGATAATGTTTATATTCGTTTGCCGAATGAACAGTTGATCCGAACACCAGTGATGAATCTGTCTAAATATCCGATACGGCGTATTCCAATTACGCTCGCGATTAATTTCCATGAAGATATTCACAAAGTCCGCCAAGTCTTATTAGACGTTGCCGCCAAATATCCTTTGGTGATGGATGACCCTAAAGCAACTGTCACGGTGACTGCATTTAGAGAATCTTCTATTGAACTGTTATTTGCAGTGTGGTGCCGTCAGGAAAACTCGCTCAAAGTACGTGATGAAATGCAGGAACGCATTCGTAATGGCTTCTTAGAAAATGAGATCGAGATTCCTGTACCGAAGATGGGCCTGATTGACCGACCTCTCCCATTAGAAAATGATGAAGTCGATCAATATGCCAATCAAAAAGAACTTAAAAAAGAACAGAAAGAGAGTTAACTTTCTTTCTTGGTTTCACTTAATGCAGGTGGTAATGGTGCCAGATAAGCAATGACCAGCATCACAGCCCCTGAACCAATAAAAGAAATCACACGGGTTAAAGTGCCACTTTGCGATAAATCCAATAACAACAGTTTCGCTACGACAATACCTAACAAAGCTGCACCGACAAACCAAATTTGTCGGATGTGGCGGCGGCTGGAAAAGGTCATCAGAATGAAGGCTAAAATAACCCACAATAGTGTCAAACTGAGTTGCACATCACCATTCGACCAAATTGCTGCACTCCAGAGTGGTGTTCCCAAATAATGATGCATAGCACGCACCACCACACTACTCAGCACCAATAGGCCAATCAAAATGGTGGTCACTTTAAAGCCCCACTCAATCGAACGCTCTGCGCTAAAATCATGATGATAAATCATCCAGATCAAACCAAAAAACATCAGTAAAGACAGAATATCTGTCAGATTAAGCAGTGGTATAAAATAATATTGTTCAGCAGAATATGGATCTAGACTGACCAACACTAGCCAAAATAGCGTTAAACACCAGATTGGCAATTGATGCAGCAACTCGGTTTTATTTGATGTAAATCGCCAAATACTATAAATAGCTGGGATAATGGCAAACGCGACAAGCGGCATGATTGGAAAAATAGCCAATCCTATACTGGCAAGGCTGAGCCAAAGCAACGCAGACCACAGCATAACAGTTGCTTTAGATGTGTGAGTACTCAAGCTGCTCAATATCAACGTAATCGTGATTGATGCTATGGCAAACATCACTTGATCTAAGCGACTTGACCAGTGCCAAACCACATATACATGTTGAGCAAAACTTTCGCCATAAAGTAAAGCCAGCAAAGCTCCCAACAAGATGAGCTGCACATTAGCCCACTGTAAACGTGATTTAATATGTACCGCCAGACTAAACAATGCCAATAATATTGCAGCAACAGCAAGATAAGGGCTCAGTCCATCGTGCTGCCACTGCATCAATTCAACAGCAGCAATTGCACCTGAATACAACCCAAGTGCTAGAAAAACCCCACTCAACATGCGTGCACTGAAATACTTCTCGACCTCTTGATAATGCAATAAGTAAAAAGCAGAAATAAATTGAGCAAGCGCAAAAATCGCGGTACTTAAAATTGGAAAATGATCGTTTGACCAAACTTGGAACAGCAATGCCACTGAGCTTAATAACACCAGTGCCACACCAACATAACGGCTTAAACGATATCGTTCAGTAACGCCCCAGACAATCAGTGCAGTTCCCTGAATCACCCAGCCTGTTGACGTCCAATGTGCCCCTTTGGCCAGTGGGAAAATCAAGGCAACAAACACAACGGCAAGAATAAAGAAACTTTTTGCCAAAATTGAAAGCTGTGGATGCTGGCGTTTAATCCAGATATTTAGACTGATATAAACAATCGCGAGTGCAACCGCTCCCGAAGTAAGTGCTGAGGTCGAGTTATGCATTAAATAAGCATGTAGCGAAAAGCCCAGTACAGGCACACTAAAAATTAGGCCTACATCTAAAATCGGTTGTAAACGCTCAGATCGCTGATCTGTTTGTTGCTGCGCATTTTGAGCACGCAGCATTAGTTGGCTGTAACGGATACTGAGCCAGATAAATAAAGCAATATGCAACCAGAGAATGATATCCAAGGTATCAAACTGCGCAGTTTTTGCATAAATTCCGATGGTCGAACCACCAATGAACATAGTGGCAAAGAAGGCAATTTGATGCAGAATTTTCCAAGGTTGAATAAAGTTCAACGCTACCACGGCCAAGTTAATGACAAAGTAATAGCCAAACAAGAAAATCACATCAGGATGGTTTTGTGGAATGACCAACGGAGCCAGATAGGCCATGGTCAATGCCAACATGGCTAAATACAAAGCGTGTTGTTTTAAGCTTAGATAAACCGTCGCCAATAATAAAATCACAAACAGAATACTGGCGGTGCTTAAACTGGCAATTACTGCAAAATGATGTGAAAAAATTAAGGTCAAGAATACAACTGCCAGACCGACACCTTGGAGAGCCACCGCAAATAATTGATTTTTCTTTTGCAGTAAATATCCTGCAACAGTTGTGGCTACACCCGCAATCGCAATAAAGCCTAGTTTCACACCTAGGCTGAGTTGCCAATGCTCACTGGCAAAACGTAAGAGTAAAATCACACCGACCATTAAAATGGCGACAGCAACACGGAGAATCGGATTACCATGTATCATCCAGTCCAATGCAGGCTGCCACCAGGCAGCTTGTTTGGACTCTGAAGGATGAACAGCAGAGCTAGAGTTCTGAAGTATTGGACTCTGAACTGATTCAGGTCGAGCCTGCAACCAAGCTGGCTGCTGCTCAATTGGAGAGTTTGAAGCTGTCGTTTCAACCCATTCAGCAGATTGACCAATACTTGAGGTCTGTTGTTGTGGCTGAATTGAGATATTTGGATTGAGTGATTGTGTTGCAACCTGCTCTAAATGCAGCAATCGGGTTTGAAAAGCACTGATGGTCTGGATCAAACACAATAACAATACCAATAAAGCGCCACCTGCCAACCACATCCATGTATTGGCATAGGCAAATAAGGCGATGAGTGCCGCAGCATATATCACAATTTTTTGTACACCAATACCCGCCCCTAATGCAGAATAGTTCAGCGCTGCTTGTTCGAGTTGAAGCAAACGCTGATGAATTTCAGACAGAATGTGCACAATTACAACGGTCAGGCCGATTGCAGCAGCGACAATCGTCCCTTGCCATTTAAAGGCAATTGCACAAGCGAGCAATACAGTCAGTGCAATTAAAACAATGACGATTCCCTGTTTGTCTTTTTTATACATAGACTTATATCAATTATGATAGCTTCATTGCAGTCATCTTACTTGATCACTAGATAAGCAGGTATTGTTACATACAAAATACTGCAAATTTTCAACGACACAGCTAGCCGTACTCTTCCAAGTTCAGATAAGACAGCCACGGCTTTTTCACGTAAAATACCAACTAATTTATAATTAGGATTTGCGCAATGCCACCTTTTGTCTTGGTAGACGGGTCTTATTTCTTATTTCGTGCTTTTCACGCTTTACCACCATTAACCACGTCGACTGGCTTACATACCAATGCAATACGTGGTGCAATTTCAGCGATCCAAAAACTGATGCGTCGTACTCAACCAACGCATATGGCTGTAATTTTTGATACGCCAGAACCAACCTTCCGTCATAAATTATCGCCAATCTACAAAGGCGATCGCCCAAGCATGCCTGAGGAGTTATCTCAACAGATTCCTTATTTACATGCGTTGATCAAAGCGCAAGGCATTCCTCTGTATTTTCTCGCGGGTGCGGAAGCGGATGACATTATTGGTACGCTAACTAAACGTGCCTTGGCAGAAGGTCATCATGTCCTCATCTCGACGGGTGACAAAGACATGGCACAGTTGGTCAATGAACATGTCAAACTTGAAGATAGCTTCAAAGAGCGTGTGTTGGATGAAGCGGGTGTTTTTGAAAAGTTTGGTGTACATCCAAATCAAATTATCGATTACCTTACCCTAATGGGCGATGCGTCTGACGGTATCATGGGCGTTCCAGGTGTTGGCGCAAAAACAGCAGCGAAATTGCTGAATGAATACGGCACTTTAAACAATATTATTGCCAATGCGGATCAGCTTAAAGGCAAACTCAGCCAGAATATTAAAGATAATGTAGACAACATCAAAGTTGACCATCAACTTGCCAGCATTGTCTGTGATCTCGATCTTGTCTTAGATTGGCATGACCTTAAACTCGCCAATCCAAATGTGGATCAACTCCGTGAGCTTTATACCGAATTAGAGTTTCGTAACCAATTACAATCATTAGACCATCCAAACAATCCAAATAGTCCTGCTTATCAACAAACATCGCAAAGTATTGCTAAAGCTGAACAAAAAGCAGAACCCGTGGTTGCTGAAGATCATGCCAATCTTTCAAGCCAAGATGATCAACTCGGTAATGCGACTTATCATACGGTATTGAGCCAACAAGATTGGGATGTCTTATTACAACGTATGCAGCAAGCTGATCATTTTGCGATTGATACAGAAACCACCAACCTCGATTATCGAGTAGCGGAACTGGTGGGTTTCTCGGTCGCATTTGATGCCAAAGATGCCTATTACGTTCCTGTTGCACATGATTATGAAGGTGCACCTGAGCAACTGAATCGTGAACAGCTTCTCGCTCAGATCAAACCGATTCTTGAAAATGAACAAGTCAAGAAAATTGGTCATCATTTAAAATATGATGCGCATATCTTTGCCAATCATGGTATCACCATTCAAGGTTGGTATTTCGATACCATGCTTGCTTCATATGTATTGAATGCCGCTGCAACGCGACATGGTATGGACGATGTTGCTCGTCTTTATCTCAGCCATTTGACCACGACTTTTGAACAAATCGCAGGTAAAGGTGCAAAGCAAAAAACCTTTAATCAGATTGAGCTTGAAGTCGCAGCGCATTATGCCGCCGAAGATGCGCATGTCACTTATCGTTTGTATGAAGTGCTCGCAGCAAAACTGAAAGCCCATCCAGAACTGGTCAATATTCTACATAATATTGAAATGCCTGTTGCTCGCGTGCTCACGGGAATGGAAGAAGATGGCATTAAGCTCGACCATCAATTCCTCGATCAACTCAGTGTCGAGTTTTCAGAAACCATTCAAACGCTGGAAGCTCAAGCAGCAGAACTGGCAGGCGAAGCCTTTAATGTTGCTTCACCAAAGCAAGTCGGTGAAGTCCTGTTTGAAAAGCTAGGACTCAAAGGTGGTAAGAAAACTGCAACAGGTCAATACAGCACCAGTGAAAGTATTTTAGAGAAAATCGAACATCCATTGGCTGAAGTCATTTTGGAACATCGTGGCTTGGCAAAACTCAAAAACACCTATACCGATCGCCTGATTGAACAATCGCATGACACAACACATCGTGTACATACCAGCTATCATCAAGCCTTAACTGCAACAGGTCGCTTGTCTTCAACCGATCCAAACCTGCAAAACATTCCAATCCGTACTCCGATTGGGCGTCAAATTCGTAAAGCCTTTATTGCACCTGAGGGTCGAGTGTTACTCGCTGCCGATTATTCGCAAATCGAACTGCGTTTGATGGCACATTTCTCTCAAGATGATGCGTTAGTCCATGCCTTCCAACAAGGTCAAGACGTGCATCGCCGTACCGCATCTGAAGTGCTCGGCATTGCCATTGAAGATGTCACCAATGACCAACGCCGCCAAGCCAAAGCGGTTAACTTTGGTCTGCTCTATGGTATGTCTGAATTTGGTTTAACCCGTCAGCTTGGCTTTAGCCGTGAAGAGTCACGTAGCTATATCGCACGTTACTTCCAACGATATCCGGGCGTATTGGACTATATGGAACGTACGCGTCAGATTGCACGTGAGCAAGGTTTTGTTGAAACCATTTTAGGCCGTCGTCTATATACACCAGACATTATGGCCAGCAATAAAATGATCAAACAAGCAGCTGAACGCGCGGCAATCAATGCACCTTTACAAGGCAGTGCGGCAGATATTATTAAACTTGCCATGATTGCAGTGGATAAAATGCTACCTAAAGATCAAGCTAAGCTATTATTACAAGTGCACGATGAACTTGTGTTTGAAGCGGATGCTGCGATTGCAGATGAACTTTCAAAGCAAATTGCTGAAGTGATGCAATCGGTATTAGAAATTTCGGTGCCGTTTGTGGTTGAAGTTGGGCAAGGTCCAAACTGGGATGCTGCCCACTAAGGCATCTACATACTCGAAAAACAAAATGTTTCTTGCAGACAGGGGATAAACTCCCCTGCGCTACAAGAAAACTGAAAATAAAGAATATCTGATAAAAATTAATTCGTATAGGAGAAAGGAATGCAATATGTCCTTTAATCAAGTTCAATTTAAGCGCTTTCACTCTATTGATTCATTACGCTGTATTTCAATCTTTTTGGTTTTACTGCATCACTTCAATATCCCTTATAAGCTCTTTGACACCTCGATCAATTTTCAGATTTTTGGTGAAAACATCACCACGCTTTTAGCTCGCAATGGTAACTATGGTGTCACCATGTTCTTTGTCATCTCGGGCTACCTGATCACCTCACATACTATCAAACGCTGGGGTGCGCTACATCAGATCAATACGCGCGACTTTTATATTTCACGATTCGCTCGCATCATGCCGACCTTGATTCTGCTGATCTGTCTGGTCAATCTCTTCGCGGCATTAGAGCTTAAACCTTTTATGACTCAGGCTCCAAATGGCATTGTCGTTGCTCAATCAACAGTTAACCTAGCAGCCCTGACCTTTTGGATGAACATCCTGATTATTGAAAATGGTTGGGTCAACTATGCGCTTGGCGTGTTATGGTCTTTATCTGTGGAAGAAGTGTTTTATCTACTGTTCCCACTGACAGCACTGCTATTCAAGAAAAAGCCCTACTTTTTATTTGTCTGTTTCACGCTAATTGTATTTGCACCTTATTTTAGATATTTACATTATGGTGAGGAAAGTGGTGCCTACCTCTACCATTACTTCTCTAGTTTTGATGGGATTGCCTTTGGCTGTATTGCAGCACTGATCGCACCGCAACTTAAGCTGCAAGCCGAAACTTGGTTAGGGTTGAAATACCTTGCCATTGCGACGATGTTTATCATTTATTTTTCTGCACCAATTAAACAAAACTGTATTTGGGGCGTCAGCCTATTTGCACTTGCGACAGCAATCGTGATTGTTGCGAATGTGGCAAATGAACACATTAATACGCAGACACAGCGTTTTAAGTGGTTACAGGAGATTGGCAAAAACAGTTATGAAATTTATTTATTCCACCTGATTATTTTAGGTTTCTTTAAACTGTTTTATACGCCAGCCCTTACTGAGGGCAACATTAAACTGGTCTTATTATTGATTTATTTCGTCCTTGCGATTGGGCTAGGTGCTTTCATTGCACGCTATTTCTCCAATCCATTAAATCGAGCCATACGGCAACGTTTGATCAAGAAATAAAAAATGGGCATAACGCCCATTTTTTATTGAATCAGATTGGCTTAAAGACCAGTTAATAGCACTTTAGCTGCTTCATTCATCAAAATCTCAGCCACATACAAAGCCAAGAACGCCAAAATTGGAGACAAGTCAATCATCCCCATGTTCGGCAATAAGCGACGGAATGGTGCAAGCAATGGTTCAGCCAACTCTTGGATCACTTCAATATAAGGTGAGCGCGACTGCGTAAACATCACTACCCAACTTAAAATGATCGTTGCAAAAATCAAGTAACGACAGAAACGAATCAAATCTTGAATCATGGTCACAAATGTCGTGATCACCAGATACACCGCACTATGTGGCATCTGTCCAGACAAATACATCAGACCAAACATTTTCAATAAATACAGCACCACCAACAAAGCAACTGCCGCTAAATTGACACGGCCTTTACCTATCGTCGGGAAAATGCGGCTAAACACATCCACAATCTTGGTGGCTTTCACGGTTGAAAGCACCACAGGATTGTATGGACTGACTGCTGCCAATTGCATTAAAAAACGGAAAAAGACCAATAAAATTGCAACATTGATCAAAACACCAAAAATTAGCGCAGAACTTGCACCCATAATTGTCTTATCCTACTTAAACCGATTTAGTCTTGTCACTCAACTCTTGCGCTAGCTCTTGGCTACGCTTCTGAGCTGCTGCAAGCGCTGCTTGAATATTTTGTGAAATCTGCGCACGATCAAACACCTCTAAAGCTGCTTGCGTTGTACCATTTGGAGAGGTCACATTTTTACGTAATTCTGCTGGAGAATTTGAGCTGGTAATCGCCATTTGTGCCGCACCCAAAGCTGTTTGCAAGGTCAATGCCGTCGCCACTTTTTCATCGAGCCCCAAGTTTTTGCCAGCACGAATCATACTTTCCATCAAATAAAAAAAGTATGCTGGGCCAGAACCAGAGACTGCGGTTACTGCATCAATTTGAGCTTCGCTCTCCACCCAAATGGTTAAACCCGTCGCCGCTAAAATTTGACTGGTTAACTCACGATCTTGAGCATTTACCGCTTCAGATGCATAAATACCATGTGCACCTGTTTGGACCAATGCTGGCGTATTCGGCATGACACGGACAATCCGTTGACTACCACCAATTAAATCTGAAATCGTTTGAATTTCAGCACCCGCAATAATTGAGATCACGAGTTTATCTGACAATAAACCTTTTAATGGTTGTAATACCGTTGCCAAGACTTGGGGTTTGACCGCCAATACCACAACGTCCGCATTTTTAATTGCGTCCACATTGTCTGTTGTGGTTTGAATATTTTTTTCTTCTAAGATGTGACGAATTTGTTCTACAGGATCAGAAACTGTAATGCGCGTTGTGGGTAAACCACGAGATAGCAACCCACCAATCAAGGCCTGTGCCATGTTACCGCCGCCAATAAAACAAATATTTTGGTTCAATGTTGTCGCCATGTCCTACTCATCATACGAAAAAGACTGCTGAAAAACGTCATTACAGTCAGAAATTAAACTTGGTTGCCAACCGCCCTGCTCTAAATAATCAGATCGCGCCAACCAAAAACCCTTTGGGCTAAAAACCCCAAGCATAACATTATCTACGACTAATATTTGAATTGTATGACGTAACCAAGGCAAAATCTGTAGCTCTTGAATGGCTTTTTTCAGAGGCCAATGTCCAACACGACCATAAAGATGAATTTTTTCACCACCCTGTCGTTTAAGCAACCTTAACTCTCGCCCTAAAAGCCGAGATGAAAGACCAATTTTTTGAGTTTCAATCTTAAATTTTCCAGCCGCAACATTGATGGTTTCACCCATATCAAACTGTTGTGACAACGTATCTGGAAAGGAAAATAATTTTTCTGCGTACAGCTCATCGTGGGTTAAACGATATAACGTCTTCTGATAGCGAACGAAATAATGTTGATTGATATGTAAAGTTGCCTGCGCATCTGGCTTTGCAAGAATGACCTCATGCTGCAATCGCTGCACCATCTCATAACTTGGTCGATATTGATCCGCCCCCTTCATCCAAGTCGATAACAATTGACGTTGCCGTGCAGCCGAGAGCTGCTGCAACTTGATCAGATCAAGTACACGATCGGTTGCACAGTGTTGCCAATCCTTCTGCAATACTTCATCCAGTATTTCCGCAGCATCCTGCATCAAAGAACTGGTCCGTGCTACAGCTGCCTGCATTTTGGGGAAGCGTTTTTGTAAGACATCCCATAATTCTTCTCGACACCACGCCCGATCGTAGTGCGTATCATGATTAGTTGGGTCTGTCACATAGGCAAAACCAAGTTGCTGCGACCATTGTTCAATTTGCTCGCGACTCACATCTAAAAATGGTCGCCAAATGGTCATGTCTTGACGAATATCAATTTGCTGCATCGCAGCTAATCCATGCACGCCTGCTCCAGAAAACAAGCGTAATAATAGCGTCTCAGCCTGATCCTGCTGATGATGGGCCAAAACTAAAATTTCATTGGATTGTAAATGCTGTTGATACGCTTGATAACGCGCTTGACGCGCTTGCTGTTCCAAATTGCCTGTCGCAACGTCTACTTGCTGGATAATACACGGGATATTTAAGACGTCAGACTGCTGCTTTACAACACGACCCCATTCGGCACTCATTGCTTGTAGTTGATGATCAACATAAATCGCACGGGTTTGAGTCGGAAAAAGTTCAGACATTAGAAACAGCAACAGCATGGAATCCATGCCGCCGCTACACCCAATCAAGAATTGAGTTTGTTCAGAAAAATGCTGTGTTTGTGCTAAGACGCGATGCCTAAATTGCTGCTGCCAAACTTCATTAAACGTTGATAACGTGCGTCGCATCGTTCTTGTGCATCCATCGGTTGCAATTCATCTAAAGCTTGTTTTAACACATCTTTCAAATCATGCATGACTTTTTCAGGCTGCAAGTGTGCACCATCACCTTCATCCACAACATATTCAACAATGCCTAAAGCTTGAAGTTTATCTGCAGTTAAAGAAAGTGCTTCACTCGCTTGTGCTGCTTTATCCGCGGTTTTCCATAGAATAGACGCACAACCTTCTGGTGAAATCACCGAATAAATACTGTGTGACAGCATAATCACACGATCGGCTACACCAATACCGAGAGCACCACCTGAACCGCCTTCACCAAGAATCGTCGCAATAACAGGAACTTTTAAACTTGAAAGTTGTGCCAAGCTGGTTGCAATCGCTTCTGCTTGACCACGTTCTTCAGCCCCTACACCAGGATATGCACCCATGGTATCGACGAAGGTAAACACAGGTAAATTAAAACGCTCAGCCATATCGAGTAAACGTTGTGATTTACGATATCCTTCTGGATTACACATCCCAAAGTTATGCTGTAGTTTTTCACGTGTGCTGCGACCACGATGTTGACCAACCACCATTACAGGTTGTCCGTCAAAACGTGCCAAACCACCAATCATGGCACCATCATCACCAAATAAACGGTCGCCGTGAAGTGCATCAAATTCAGTAAAAATTTCACTGACATAATCTAGAAATTGCGGACGCTCAGGGTGTCGTGCAATTTGAACCGTAGCCCAAGCCTTGGACTGAGTCGCTTTATTTTTCATAAGTCAAGAATGGTCCATAATAATATGGTTAATCAACAAATTTGTCTGACTGAATATTTAACTCAATGTCCCAATGCTTAAATTGCACCTGCTCATCATGCAGGTCAGCAACCAATAAAGGCCATTGTTTAGCATCGCCAGAAACGCTGAGTTGCCATTGTTGATCATTTACAACACTCAGTTCAATGGCAGGAAGCATCTGATCACTACGACTATGGTTCAGCAAAACTGCGAGACGAAGCAATAAACAAAGGTAAAGTAAATGGCTACCGCCGACCTTTAAAACGTCATTTTTTGCATCTGCACGTAACTTACGACGATGGTGCGAAACCAAATGCGAGAGATGATTTTGATCAATTTGTGAGAAACCAGGAATATCTGAATGTTGCAGTAAATAAGCCCCATGACGGTGATAACCACCATGGCTAATTGCCAATCCAATTTCATGCAAATATGCCGCACGACGCAGTAAGTCACTGTCTTCAGTCGTTAAATTTAATGCATTGGCGACACCATCAAACAATTCTTGTGCAGTATTTACTACACGTTCAGCTTGTTTGGGATCTGCGTTATAACGCCCCATTAACGCCTGTACACTGCGGTCACGAATATCTTCATGTTTGAAACGACCGAGCAAGTCGTACATTACACCTTCACGTAATGCACCGTCAGAATATGCCAATTTGTCGATATCTAAAACTTCAAAAATCGCATATAAAATCGCAAGACCAGCTGGCAAAACTGCTCGACGGTCTTCACGTAGACCTTCAAAATCGATTTCAGTGACATGTTTAAATTTAAGTAATCGATCTTTTAACTTATATAAACCGTCACGAGTCAGATTTTCTTGTTCGTCACTTAAACCAAGATTAACCGCGATCTGACGACAAGCTTTGATGGTTCCACTTGATCCGACAACGGTATCCCAACCCACAGATTTATAAGTATTGGCAATAGCAGACATTTCTTTACGTGCAGCAACCACGGCTTTATCAAATGCTTTGCTGGTAATTTCACCATCAGGGAAATAGGTTTTGCTGTAGGCCACGCAGCCCATTTGTAAGGATTCGGTATGCAGTGGCTCAAATTCTTCGCCAATAATGAATTCAGTTGAACCACCACCAATATCAACGACTAAACGTCGACCACCATTGGCCATGGTATGTGAAACACCTAAATAAATTAGACGAGCTTCTTCTCGACCTGCAATGATTTCAATTGGTTTTGGTAAAATTTCTGCGGCTTTTTGAATAAATTCATGGCCATTTTTTGCTTGTCTTAACGCATTGGTTGCAACAATTCTCAACCGATTTGCCTGTACAGAACTTAAACGCCCAACAAAACGGGCTAAACAGGCTAATCCACGTTGTTGTGCAGCTTCGGTTAAATTTTTATTTTCATCAAGCCCAGCAGCTAACTGTACTTTTTCTGACATTGAAGCAACTTTCTTAACTTCACCGTGATCAACACGAGCGATTGCCAGATGGAAACTATTCGATCCCATATCAATCGCAGCAAGTAATTCTTCATCAATCAGAAAATCAGACATTATTCATATAAACCCATGCTCAATTCACGCATTAGAGTAATTCACATGCTTACAATTTTAAAGTCATTTTAAGCAATAAAAGTACTGTATTTGCGCTTTTACTTGATAAATGATTGTAGAAGTCGATGATCAACATCGTGAGCATCCATTAGACTTTTCATTTTCAAACTTGAATAATCACAACAAACCCTTACATTGAATAAAGCGGCAATGTAATATTCATCGTGATGATGATCAAATTCGCACTTTATTTCTTAAATTTGGAGCAACCTCATGTCTGCGACTATTGTTAATACAACTGATTCAAACTTCCAAGCAGATGTTTTAGATGCTGAAACTCCTGTACTTGTTGACTTCTGGGCTGGCTGGTGTGCGCCTTGTAAAGCAATTGCACCTGTTCTAGAAGACTTGTCAAATGAATATGCAGGTAAAGTAAAAATCGTTAAAGTTGACGTGACTGCATGTGAAGATATTGCTGTAAAATATAACATTCGTAATATCCCTGCATTATTAATGTTTAAAAATGGCGAAGTTGTTGCTCAACAAGTTGGCGCAGCACCTCGTTCAAAACTTGCAGCATTCATTGATCAAAACATCTAATACAATTGTTAAATGGTCAATCTGAAAATACGTGATTCACTGAATCGCGTATTTTTAGCTAAAAATTGACAAATTCCTTGATTTCCTCTATATTTCTGAATCAAGAAGCTTTGAATGGAATCTACTTCATTGCGCTTCTTACCAAGACACAAAACATAAGATCGCCGCTCGGCAATAAACAATTGTTTTCACATTTCTCTCTGAAACAATGAACCAGACTACTGAATCGTGGTTGTGTAAATACAATTACATCAGCATGTATGTATGCGGTCGATTTTTTATTCTTTCCCTAACGTAGTCCTCCACTTATTCCATTCTGTCTGACCACTTATGAACTTAACTGAACTCAAGAAAAAACCCATTGGCGAACTCATTAAAATTGCGGAGTTTATGGGCCTTGAAGGCATGGCACGTAACCGTAAACAAGATATTATTTTTGCCATTTTAAAACGCCACGCCATGAATGGCGAAGAAATTTTTGGTGATGGTGTTCTCGAAATTCTTTCTGATGGTTTTGGCTTCCTACGCTCTGCTGCTGGTTCGTATCTCGCAGGGCCAGATGACATTTATGTGAGCCCATCACAAATTCGCCGCTTTAATTTACGTACAGGTGATACCATCACTGGCACAATTCGTCCACCAAAAGAAGGTGAGCGTTATTTTGCTTTGTTGAAAGTAAACCAAATTAACTACGATACACCTGAAAACTCACGTAATAAAATCTTATTCGAAAACCTAACGCCATTATTCCCTACTGAGCAATTGGTCATGGAACTTGGTAATGGTACTACTGAAGACCTAACCTCTCGTGTTGTCGATCTAGTCGCGCCAATCGGTAAAGGTCAACGTTCTATTATTGTTGCACCGCCAAAAGCGGGTAAAACAATGTTATTGCAAACTATTGCTCAATCAATTGTACGCAATAACCCAGAAGTTTTTTTAATCGTACTTTTAATTGACGAACGTCCTGAAGAAGTCACCGAAATGGAACGTACCGTTCGTGGTGAGGTAATTGCATCTACATTCGATGAAGCTCCTGCCCGTCACGTTCAAGTCGCTGAAATGGTGATTGAGAAAGCAAAACGTCTGGTTGAACACAAGAAAGATGTCGTCATTCTTCTTGACTCAATTACCCGTCTTGCGCGAGCTTACAACACGGTAATTCCATCATCAGGTAAGGTATTAACTGGTGGTGTGGATGCTCACGCTTTAGAACGTCCTAAACGTTTCTTTGGTGCTGCACGTAATATCGAAGAAGGCGGTTCTTTGACGATCATTTCTACTGCTTTGATTGAAACAGGCAGTAAGATGGATGATGTGATTTACGAAGAATTTAAAGGTACGGGTAACCAAGAGATTACCCTTGATCGTCGTATTGCTGAGAAACGTGTGTTCCCTGCAATGAACATCAAGAAATCAGGTACTCGTCGTGAAGAACGTTTGATGGATGAAGATAACTTACGTAAGGTTTGGATTTTACGTAAATTGCTACACCCAATGGATGAGCTTGCTGCGATGGAATTCCTATTGGATCGTATGAAAGAAACCAAGACCAATGATGATTTCTTCGATCAAATGAAGCGTAAAGCATCAACCTAAGTTCTAAGCACACATAAAAAAAGCTACCTCAATGGTGGCTTTTTTTATTTGGTTGACAGACTTACAGAATATTTACACATTCATTTAAAATTTATCAAAAAATTCAAGTTATTGTTTTATATAAAAATAATAAAATAAAATTCTTTATTTTCCTTAACTTACCGATTCAAAATCTATTTTCCATAGTTATTTTCTATCAAAAAATAGCCAAATTCTGCCCATTTTTGTCGTTTTGTTGGACAGAACAGTAGTAATTCATGAATTGCTTTGATAGGATAGCATCAGACCAGTTAGGCTGCTCCCTGCGTTGTTACCTAAAGCGTTTAGGAATAATAAAAGCACAAACAGACTAACTTAAGGTTTTTTTTAATCTCACAATTTTATGAGAGTGATGCCATGTTATTCAAGAAATTCGCTGTTGCTGCTGCTATTGCTACTACTTTAGCTTTCGTTGGTTGCTCTAAGAAAGAAGAAGCACCTGCTGCTGATGCTAACGCTGCTGCTTCTGAAGCTGTAGCTGCTGCTTCTGAAGCTACTACTGCTGCTTCTGAAGCTACTACTGCTGCTGTAGCTGCTGCTTCTGAAGTTGCTGTAGCTGCTTCTGAAGCTGCTCCAGCTTCTGCTGCACACTAATCTAGTTTTAGATTAAAAAAGAGAACCTTACGGTTCTCTTTTTTTATGCCTAAATTTTATTAAAGTAAATCATAGGTATAAAAAAGCAGATCAATCGATCTGCTCATTCCCAACACGCTGTCTAAATTTCTGACCCGCTCTAAACGTCACTACTCGACGTGCAGAAATTGGAATTTCTTCACCCGTCTTAGGATTACGTCCCGGACGTTCACGCTTATCACGTAACTCGAAATTACCGAAGCCAGAAAGTTTGACTTGTTCACCTGCAATTAATGCTTGGCTAATTTCGTCAAAAAATAACTCGACCATTTGTTTTGCTTCGCGGCGATTTAAGCTAGTAAGCTCACTTAAATGGTCCGCCATATCTGCTTTTGTTAATGCTGTCATGAGGCCCTCAATGTCGCTTGGTAAGTGTCTTCCAACACTTGAATAATGTTATCCATACCAGATTTAATTTCAGCATCTTCAAGCGTACGAGTTGGATGTTGCCATAACACTGCAAAAGCTAAAGAGCGCTTGCCTTGTTCAACCCCTTGCCCCGTATACACATCGAACAACCATGTCGAGTCGAGTAACTCTCCACCAGTTTGCTCAATTAACCGCTGAATATCTCTTACCTCAATATTATCAGAGATTAAAAGCGCAATATCACGTCTAACCGATGGAAAACGTGATAATTCTGTAAAATTAGATACATAAGATTGCAAAACTGCCTGCTGATCCAGCTCTGCGACCCAAGTTGTATCTAAATCAAGCTCATTTTGCAAAGATGGATGCAAGCGCCCCAAATAACCAATTGATTGTCCATTGACTAAAATCTCTGCAGATTGGCCTGGATGTAACCATGCACGCTCAGTACGCACAAATTCAACACTGATACGTCCCGCTGCTAAAATTTCTTCAACCTCACCTTTGAAATCAAAGAAATCCATTACTTGTGGTTTTGCATGCCAAGATTCTGGTGTACGTGAACCTACTGCAATCAATGCCAAAGTTGGAATCTGTTTCAGATCATGAATGCTCTGTGCATTCTGATAATCAAAACGTAAACCGAGTTCAAAGAAACGTACACGCTGCTGTTGGCGATTTAAGTTGTACTGTACACATGGAATCAGACTTGATAACAAAGTACTACGCATTGCAGCCAAATCACTTGAAATTGGATTCGCCAACATCAATGGCTGTACATTTGGATTCAACTGCTTCTCAAGTTTTGCATCGGCAAAGCTAAAGCTAATTGCTTCTTGGTAGCCCAATGTCGCAACAGTTTGACGTAATTGTGAAATTTCAAAACGATCTTGATATTTCTCTAATTTCGCATCAATTTTCGGCAAACTGATTTGAATATTGTCATAACCATCAATACGGGCAACTTCTTCAATTAAGTCTTGATAGATTGCCATATCATAACGATGCGAAGGCGGGACAACACGCCACTCACCTTGTGCTTGAGTTTCAACTACACAGCCCAAACGCGTCAAAGCATCGGCAATAAAATCACCTGCCACTTGATAACCGAGTAATTGGTCAACTTGAGCTTGTTTTAACTCAATTGCTTCACGCTTTGGCAACAAAGCGACTTGCTCAGCAACTGTGATTGGACCAAACTCACCGCCAGCAAAGGCTTGAATTAGATCAGAAGCACGGTGCATAGCAATCATTGGCAATTCAAAATCCACACCGCGTTCATAACGTTGAGATGAATCCGTATGTAGACCAAAGCGACGTGCACGACCAGCAATCGCTAAAGGTGCAAAGAATGCACTTTCAAGGAAAATATCTTGAGTATCATCAGTAACCGATGAGTCCAAGCCACCCATAATACCTGCAATGGCTAGAACTTTCTGATCATCTGCAATGACCATCATATCATCTTGTAATTCGACTTCTTGATCATTCAACAACGTCAATTTTTCTTGAGCTTTGGCTTGACGAACTTGGATTGAACCTTCGATTTTTGCCAAGTCAAAGGCATGCATGGGTTGACCCAATTCAAGCAACACGTAGTTGGTAATATCGACCAAAATACTATGCGTACGAATACCTGAACGTGCAAGAGCTTGTTCCATCCACTCAGGAGTTGCCGCTTTGACATTCACATTTTTGATAACACGACCCAAATAACGTGGTGTACCTTCCGTGCTAATCGTTACTGCTTTCTCATCTGTGATTGTTGCAGGTACAGACTGAATCTCAGGCTCATTCATCTTCAACTGATTGATCACTGCGATTTCACGGGCAATTCCACGAATACTAAAGCAGTCACCACGGTTTGGTGTGATACTGATATCAATGACATTGTCATCAAGCTTTAAATATTCACGAATATTCATCCCCACTGGTGCATCAGCAGGTAATTCCAACAAACCATCAATTTTATCTTCTAAATCAATTTCAGAAGCACCACATAGCATGCCTTGTGATTCCACACCACGCAGCTTGCCCTTTTTAATTTTAAAATCGCCTGGCAGTACGGCACCAATGGTTGCAACTGGTGCTTTCATACCCACGCGAACATTTGGCGCACCACATACAATTTGTAATGGCTCACCAGAACCAATATTAATTGTCGTGACACGTAAACGATCTGCATCTGGATGCTGTTCAACAGTTAGGACCTCACCCACCACCACACGTGTAAATGGTTTTGCGACAGGTGCTAACTCATCAACTTCTAAACCTAGCATGGTCAATTGATCAGAAAGTGCTTCGCTATCAATTGCTGGGTTCACCCACGTACGTAACCAATTTTCACTAATTTTCATTTATATAAACCTTCTTTAATCCTGAAAAGATGTTTAGGCAAATTGGCGTAAGAAACGCACATCATTTTGGTAGAACATACGCAAATCGTTGATGCCATAACGCAACATTGCAAAACGCTCTACCCCTAAACCAAAAGCAAAGCCTTTGTATTTATCAGGATCAATCCCTGCAGCACGCAATACATTTGGATGTACCATGCCACAACCTAAAACTTCTAACCAACGACCACGCTCATCCATAATATCCACTTCAGCACTTGGCTCAGTAAATGGGAAATACGAAGGACGGAAGCGGACTTTTAAATCTTTTTCAAAGAATTCATTTAACAGATTAATCAATAAACCTTTTAACTCAGCAAAGCTGGTGTTTTCTGCAACGTATAAACCTTCGATCTGATGGAACATTGGCGAATGCGTTTGATCCGAGTCACAACGATATACACGGCCCGGGCACACGATGCGAATTGGCGGCTGACTAGTTTCCATGGTACGAATCTGCACACCCGAAGTATGGGTACGAAGCAAATGCGTTGCATCAAAATAGAAGGTGTCATGCATAGCACGAGCTGGATGATGACCCGGAATGTTTAAGGCTTCAAAGTTGTGATAATCATCTTCAACCTCAGGACCATACGCAATTTGGAAACCAGCTTTGGTAAAGAACTGGCAAATACGCTCTTGTACCTGAGTAACAGGATGAATACTTCCCATGCGCTGACCGCGACCAGGCAAAGTAATATCAATCGTTTCACTTGCCAATTTCTTTGCAAGTTCAGCTTGTTGTAATGTCTGTTGACGTTCAGTCAAAGCGGTATTGATTGCTTCACGAACAGCATGGATCGCAGCACCTTGTACTTTCCGCTCTTCAGGATCCATTTTTCCAAGTGCTTTCGACTGCTCTGCAAGCTGGCTTTTCTTCCCTGTAAATTGCACACGGACTTGATCGAGTGCAGCAAGGTCTTGAGCCGCTGCAATGGCAGCAAGCGCTTCAGTGGTCAGGGCTTCCAGTGACATAGTAACTCTCAAAGCAACAAAATATAGAAATATAATAAAACGCTATAGTTTATCAGCTTTTTACCTATTTTATGAAGATAAACCACGGTTTAAATAAGCGACTTTTTCAATGTCAATGTAAAGATAAAACAACAGGATGATGAAGTAGATAACTTAATTTTTTGAAAAAATGATCAATAATTGAATAAAATGGATAAGATACCAATATCGTCAATGAGAAAGAATAACGATGGCGCTTGATCAGATTTGGAAACAACAGCTTACACTTGTCACCTATGGCAATGAATTCCTTGCAGGAGGACTTCATTTTAGCCGTTGGATTGAACACCCAATTTTCAATCAAAAAAGCCTAGTTTTTAGAGATTTACTTTCTCAACACCTCTTAGCCCAACATTTTCAAGTTTGGCTTGAAGGTCTAAAAAAACAAGGGGTTAACAAACTCAGCTTACATTTATCAAGCTTACTCAGTGATGAACAAAATCCCAATGCCAATGTTGAGCTGCTTCCCTTCACTCATTTTATTGTCAGTCATCAAGCCAACAAAAAAACAGCTTGGATCTGCGGTCATGAACTGCCTGAGTGGTACAACAGCGATAAAGAATTTGAGGCCCCAGTTTCCCAGCAAAGTAATTTGCGAGTAGAAACGCTTTGGCGTTATGAGTTGAATGATAAATTTTCCAGAAAAATTAATACAGATTTACAAAAATTAAATTGGAATGATGTTACTTCATTCTTGGAACGTGAATTGTTCACCAGCAAATATGCGGAGTATTTTTCAGAACCAGAACAGCAAGACTTGCCATTTTATGGGTACGACATTGATCTAGCAGCGCTATCAGAACAACAACTTGCATTGATTCCAACAGACTATCCAGCGGATTGCGCTCACAGCTTATTGCATCGCACTCAGGCATTAACGGATTACTTAGAACAACAAAGGCTGCATCCTTACAATGCTTCTGGCGAACTGATTAGCCCAGAAGAGCAAATTAATCTACGTAATTTTTCACAAAAAACCGATGATTTATTTGCCAAGCTGATTGTAAAGACTGCAAATCATTATCAAACAGCTCAACTCACTGCCGCTGAGCCTGAAATCATTGATCGAACAATGGAGATTCCACATCATCAGCTTGATAAAACTCAACATCATAAAGTTGGCGCATCAGGCGTGATTAAATTGATTATCCTGACCGTGATTATTTGTCTCGTTGCTTACTATTTTGGTCTGTAACAATACGAGTCATAAAAACCTAGATTTCAAAATCTAGGTTTTTATTTTTCACTACTTAAAAAGTGGGTCTAATTTTTAAAATCACTTTATGTCCACCATCATGCTGATTAATAACGTGATGTACATTTTCAATCTCACCTTCAACCTCAGCATCTGGTCCATAAAAAATCCGAATGGTCTCACCCTTTCTCGGCACAATACTCAATTCTACTTCAATCGCACCTTGTTCCAGGCCTTCTACACTCACTAACATATTTTTTACCTTTCGCTTGTTTTCTTTACTGTAAAAAGATTCAAACGTAAATGTCTAATTAAACATGTTCAGGTTATGTAATCTTGAAATAAATCATATCTTTGATTTACACATCGTAGTCCAATTCATCTTCATCAACATTAATAAAGTCAGGTTCAGGGGTTTGCTCAAATTGTACCGCTAGAATCTCAGTTTGCTTAAGTAAGCTTGCCTTAGCAACACGATGCATACCATCCATGACTCGACCTTCAGCACACAGAATAATCGGATAACTCAGATCAGCATCTTGCACCAATTGAAAGTGTTCAATGATTTGCTGTGTCGTCGGATACTGATCTGGAAACCAATAGGCTTCATTGAGTTCTTGAATATCAACAAGTTGTAATCTCTTAGCGACGAACTTATTTGTCAGTTCAACCAAGCGATGAACATCCCAAATATAAGTATCCTCTCCAACTTGTCTAAAGTGATATTGTCTGCGCACGTTTTAATCCATCATTAATTTCAGATATGATAATAAGCTTAGCGTCTCACCAATAACAGCATACATAAAACAATGACCGATAATTACTGGAAGTTTATTTTAGGCTTACAACATAATGCCCAACAATTTTTTAAAGGCCTAATTTCTTATCATACCGTTCGTCACCATTGGAGCATTCGTAATCACGATATTTTTATGGTACGAGATTTAGAGAATTGCTCGCTTATTTATGACTCAATTGATGCCTTAATATTTGATCTATTTCATCAAGGTGCCTACGATTGTTCACTTTACCCTTTTGCTTTACTTTTTCCTGAATTTGAAAAAACCCAATCTAAATTTTTATTTGAAATAAATAATTATCCAGTATTAGTTTTCAAGCTAAGACACACCAACATCGCATTAATAAAAATAAAAAGAGAGATTGTAAAAGAGATCCAACCTATAGGTGACCCTAGAGAGTTTTGGGGAGCTCTATCCACACAAGACGAGTGCAACTATATGTTGTTTACTCTTATTCCTCTAAATTTAGAGCAAAACAAAAAAATTAGAATATTTAATAGCGGTCTGAATTGGGAAAATTTCTATAAAGAAACTCAAGAGCTTATTCGTTCTGCACCTTATCAATTTTATGGAACCTATGATATTTCGTTCACAAACAACTTACATCTTTACCCCCACGAAGAAGAAGGATGTACTTTTCCATTGCTAGAGAATCCCTCTTCACAAAATAATCTTGCATTCGCCCTGCTTCAACAGTTCGAAACTTTACAAATTCATCTTCGAGGTTTTAAACATCCACGTAATGAAATGTCTGAATATCACAACTTTGATTTGGAAGAAATCAATAAATTTAATCTCTATGAGGAATCAATCGGTCAACAACTTGTCCAACTTATTTGCCATACTGCTAATAGTTATCAAGCATCTTATATCTCGTTAAAAACTCAAAATGAGTTAGAAAAAGAAATAATATCAAGTAAAAAACAATCTGGTTTGCAAAACTCACCAGCTATCGAAAATACCGTATCGCCAGAACCTGAAACTATTTCTGGTTGGCGAGCACTAACCACACTACTCATCGTCTTAGCAATACTCTTAATAATATTATATGGCCTATTTTTATTGGTTCAGAAATATGAATTTGCTAAGTTTTTATTAATTATTACCACAATCTTGTCTGTACTTATAATTATAGGACGGAAATAAAAAAGACCGCTAAAAAGCGGCCTTCTTTGAATCTCTAAGCTTATGCAGCTAATGCGCCTTTAGCTTTTTCAGCTAAAGCAGCAAATGCAACTGCATCATGCATAGCGATGTCAGCTAATACGCGACGGTCGATGATCACTTGAGCTTTTTTCAAGCCATCGATCATACGGCTGTATGACAAACCGTTAAGACGAGCACCAGCATTGATACGCGCAATCCATAAAGCACGGAATTGACGTTTCTTCTGACGGCGGTCACGGTAAGCGTATTGACCAGCTTTGATTACCGCTTGGAACGCTACGCGATAAACGCGTGAACGAGCACCATAGTAACCTTTAGCGCGAGCAAGAATTTTTTTGTGACGACGATGAGCCACTACACCACGTTTTACACGAGCCATTTATAATCTCCTTAGATGTATGGGCACATACGACGAACTGATGCAACATCACTTACGTGAACCATTACACAGCCGCGCAATTGACGGATACGCTTAGCAGATTTTTTGGTCAAAATGTGGCGTTTGAACGCTTGTTTACGCTTAAAGCCGTTTGCAGTCGCTTTGAAGCGTTTAGCTGCACCACGGCGAGTTTTCATCTTAGGCATAACAACCTCTTTTGAACACCTGTTCGGAACGTTTGCACCATTGCAAAAACGACCTGCAGGTAAGGGAGCCAGTATTCTAAAGCATAGCAAGCGAAAACAAAAGTAAAATGCTCATTTTTTGATAGTAAATCGTCTATTTTCTATAAACGTTATTTTCTATAACCAATTCTCAAATTACGAGAAACATCCCTAAAATTAACACCTATAATAAATACAAGCTCTTAAATTCAAAAGAATATGACTATACAGAATGATGCTTTTGCTGCATTACGGTATCGGGATTTCTCTATTGTGACTATTAATCAATTCTGCCTAACACTGGCAATTTTGATTCAAGAAATTATCGTCGCCTATTCACTTTATCAAATCACCCGTGACCCACTCACCTTGGGTTTCATTGGTCTGGCAGAAGCGATTCCATTTATCACACTTTCCTTGTGGGGCGGCTATTTCGCCGACAAATTGAATAAACAGACCATTATGAAAATCTGCTTATTCTTTTCGATTCCCTTACCTTTAATTCTCTGGGCACTGTTTCATTTACACGGCTTAGAAAAAATTGGAATCAGCACGCTGTCTTGGGGAATTTATGCCGTCATTTTTGCTTTAGGAACCATTCGAGGTTTTTATAATCCATCTGCAACATCACTCAAACCTTTTCTAATTCCTCGTGAACTGTATGCCAACGGTGCAACATGGACCACAATTGGATGGCAAAGTGGTGTGATCATCGGTCCTATGCTCGGTGGCTTTATGCTGGCATTTCTGGGACGTGAAACTAGCTTATTTGCTGTCACGGCATTATTGGCCATTTGCTTTATCTTAATTACTCGTTTGCAAAAACGTACTTTTCCGAAAATGGAAACGGAGAATGTACTACAAAGCCTGACTGATGGCTTCCACTTTATCTGGAAAACTAAAATCGTTTTATGGGCGATCTCGCTTGATCTAGTATCCGTGCTATTTGGTGGTGTGATTGCGTTATTGCCAATTTTTGCCGAAGAAATATTAAAAGTCGGCCCTGAAGGTCTTGGTTATTTACGTGCTGCACCATCTATTGGTGCTCTCTTGACCATGATTGCACTCACCAAATTCCCACCAATGCAACATGCATGGCGGAATATGTTATTGGCTGTGGCTGGTTTTGGTATTTTTACCATTCTGTTCGCCTTCTCGAATCATATGTGGCTTTCATTATTTGCTTTAGCCATGACTGGTGCTTGTGACAGTGTTTCTGTCGTAGTTCGCCAAACCATCTTGCAAATTTTTCCACCCGAAAATATGCGAGGTCGTGTCGCAGCAGTGAATGGGATGTTTGTTTCTTCAAGTAATGAACTGGGGGCTTTTGAATCCGGTCTCGCAGCCAAATACCTCGGCACAATCACTGCAACTATTCTTGGCGGTTGTATGACCTTAGCGGTAGTAACTTATTGCTGGTTTAAAACCAGTGATTTATTCAAAGTCGATATTACCAAAGGCTCTGAACATTAAATCAATAGGGAGAGGCTCTCACCCCTTTCCCTATTTTAAAAAATACCCAAATACAATGCATATAACGTCAGATAACGCCCACCTTTAGCGATGGTGACAATCAATAAAAAGCGCCAGAAGTTTTCCTTCATCAGTCCAGCAATCAGGGTAATTGGATCACCAATCACAGGAGTCCAACTTAGCAGTAACGAGTAAAAGCCATATTTATGATAAATCTGCTGTGCTTGTAACAACCTTTGTTCTGAAACAGGAAACCATTTTTTATCTTTAAAATGTTCGATTTTTAGGCCGAGCCACCAATTCACACAAGAACCCAAGACATTACCAATGGTCGCAACCAAGATAAGATAGAAAGGATTAGAAAGCCCTTGTACCAGCAAAGTCATTAATACCGCTTCTGACTGTAAAGGCAATAAAGTAGCAGCGCCAAAGGCAGAGAGAAATAATAGAAAATAAGACATCAATTCAAAAATTCAGTCAAAACAGTATCAGCACATCATCCGAAACAGACAATATCGTGTGAATACTATGGATTCAAGGCTAATTTTGACCAAACCGCGTTAAGTTTCTGTTGTGAAACATCAATCCGAAAAACTGTTTTGAGCGTATTTTCAAACTCATCAAAGTTGGTTAACTCTTTCTTATCAGAATTTCCTTTACCATGCGTTCTTAAAACACGATCTTTTAAGGTCATTCGCATCTCTGTATTGGCAGTAGATAACATTAAATACTGGGTAAATAAAGATTCAGGCGAGGTGGAAATGTACCAGTTTGCAACCAGAGCATCCGCATCTGCAATTTGTTGCTCGGGGTTAATTGCATAGACATTCACCCATTGACCATGAATACAGACTTGCAGCATATAAGTCATTTCCGTCAGCACTGTCACATCCAAACCGCTCTGGGCAGCTTCAACAAATCTAAAAGGCTCTAACGGTGTCTGCTGTGTTTCACCGATATGCTCAAGTGATAAAACCGTGGTCGGCGTCATCCCTCCAAATCCAGGATCATACAAAAACAATTGCCCATCAATACGCACCAGTGTGACTAAATGAGTTCTCACCGGAGTACTGACAGGCGAATTTTGATAATACACTCGACCGAGTACGTTATATGCCTCATAGCCCAGTTCAGTTAACACAATTCTGGTTAGGGTACTGTGTTCTAAACAATAGCCTTCACGATTTTCAATCAATAATTTTTGCACAAGTTGGTCTGACGCTAATGAAACCTCATCTCCTAAAAAAGAGGATAAATTACCAAAAGGAATAGCTTGCACATGAAGACTTAATAGGCTTTTTAAGTTAGCCAAAGTTGGAGAGAAATCCCCTTCAAAACCAAGCTTTTTTAAATAAAGGGCAGATATTTTTGCTTGCATGATGCTTTATCTTTGATGAACTTAAATCATCGTAGCTTGAACATGAATAGACTAGATGAAAAATTACACAATTATAAAATAGTCAAGCTTACATGCCTGAAATCATGGCTTTTGCAAAGATTAATTTTTAGTTTTCGCTTTTTTAGATCGAATAGAAAAATACATAACTGAAAAAATGAATGGAAAAACAAATAAGAGCCAAAATGTAAGATCAGATCTAATAATTTTTTGGTACAGGCTAAGTTGCATTTCCCCCGCAGAAACCGCAGCCCAATCAATAGAGACCGTATGATCAAGATAGCTACATAACACTAAGGATAAACTTAAAAAGCCGGCAAAAACCCAGCTACTAAAATATGAATTTTTGGTCTCTAGCTGTAGCCAAGCAAAGAGTGTAGAAAATAAGAGCCCTAAAACAGTAATAAAAGCAAATACCAAAACCGCTAAATGACTCTCTGAATAGAGTGTTTGCAGCTGAGCACAAAGGATTGCTGTAAGCAACAACAATCCCATCGCAATCGCCCAGTGCTTTAAGTAGCGGTGTCGCCCAACACCTTGATTCATCCAACTTTGATCGACAAGGCTTTTTGTATCGCAGGACGAGCTGTTAAGCGTTCAATATAATCTTTCACATACGGATAGTCTTCAAGTTGAATGCCCTGCCATTCGTAACGCAACGCCCAAGGTAAGATTGCCATATCCGCAATCGAGTATTCGCCTGCTACAAATTTTTGACCAATCAACTGTTTGTTTAAGACACTATACAAACGCTTGGTTTCATTGACATAACGATCAATCGCATAAGGAATACGTTCAGAGGCAAACTTATTGAAGTGGTGATTTTGCCCAAGCATTGGACCAAATCCACCCATTTGCCACATCAACCATTGTTCAACCTCGACTCGCTCTTGCTCATCGGTCGGATAGAACAAACCTGTTTTTCGACCTAAATACTGTAGAATCGCACCCGACTCAAATACTGAAATCGGCTCACCTCTTGGACCATTTTGATCGACAATCGCTGGAATTTTATTATTGGGAGAGATTTTTAAAAAATCAGGCTGAAACTGATCATTTTCCAAAATATTAATTGGAAAAATCTGATATTCAAGTCCCATTTCTTCTAAGGCGATTGTTATTTTATGCCCATTGGGTGTACCCCAATAATATAAGTCAATCATTTTATATTGTCCTATTCATCGTTATCTTGACTGTTGTTGCGTTATAGCACACTTCCTACTTATTGATCAGTAGACAAGCACGAAAAGAAACAATAAAGCGGTGTTTTCAAAGACAATGTTGCAAAGATTTAAGCTTGATTATCCAAGAATTCTTTGGCTTTCTCTCCAACGAATTTACGACCAGCATTACTGCCATTGATCCACTCTTCCACAGAGAATAAATCAAACATCCCCACTTTAAATAAGGTGGGAACGGCTAGGATCAACTCATCTTCAACCGTACCTCGAACGCCTGCATTATATAAATTAATATTGTGCAGCATGGTCGCAACAGTACCCGTTTGTACACGACTGCCATCTTTCAATGTGACTTGTGGTAAAACCTCACCGTCTTGTAGCACTTTTTGATTAATTTCAGAGAGTTGTTGAGTACCAGTAACTGTAGACATGTCTTATTCCTATTTTTGAATAGTGTAATTATCAACAAATCCTATCATAGCTTGTTTTCAGCTGATCCAATGATACTTAGACATTTTTTAACAGACTTATCCCTGCTTAGGTTATACGTTTTTAGACAAAAAAAAGCACCGCTAAGAGCGGTGCTTTTTTATAAGAAAAATTACTTTTTCTTTTTCGGACCAATTAACATGCCCATTTGACGACCTTCCATCTTAGGCGCTTGTTCAATCACGCCAAATTCAGCAACGTCTGCTTCAATTTTTTGCAATTGAGCCAAACCAAGCTGTTGATGCGCCATCTCACGACCACGGAATCGTAAAGTGATTTTTACCTTGTTCCCTTCTTCAAGGAAACGCAAAATTGCACGCAATTTAATCTGGTAATCACCTACATCCGTTGCAGGACGTAATTTGATTTCTTTCACTTGCACTTGATGCTGTTTTTTCTTCGCATCTTTTTGCTTTTGCTTTAAGTCAAATAAGTGCTTGTTGTAGTCCATGATTTTACAAACAGGTGGTTCTGCATTCGCAACGATCTCAACCAAGTCAAGATGAGCTTCTTCAGCAGCACGCAACGCTTCAGTTAATGAAACGACACCTTTTTGTTCTCCATCTGCAGCGACGAGGCGTACTTCTTTCGCACGGATCTCTTCGTTAATTGCAGGACGGTTACTTTTAGCACCTTGTTGTTGGTTACGGTCAGGCTGTTTAATCTTTATTACTCCACGATATACCGGCCACGTTCGGCAACGGCAGATTTCACTAAGTCAATAAATGCATCTACTGACATAGTACCTAAATTTTTTCCTGAGCGAGTACGCACATTGACTGTACCTTCTTCAACTTCTCGATCACCGAGAACAAGAAGGTAAGGAATACGCTCTAGGGTACGCTCACGAATCTTAAATCCGATCTTTTCATTTCTCAAGTCAGAAATAGCACGAAGACCATTTTCTTTGAGTTTTGCGACCACTTGCTCACTTGCTTCCGCTTGTGAATCAGTAATATTCATGACACAAGCTTGGATTGGTGTAAGCCATGGTGGCATGAAGCCCGCATAGTGTTCAATTAGTATACCAATAAAACGCTCGAAACTGCCAAGAATTGCACGATGAAGCATGACTGGTTGATCACGATCATTGTCTTCAGTGACATAAGAAGCGTCTAAACGGATTGGTAAGTTAAAGTCACACTGGATTGTACCGCATTGCCAGATACGACCTAAGCAGTCTTTCAATGAGAATTCAATTTTCGGACCATAGAATGCGCCTTCACCTGGTTGCAAGTCCCAAGCCAAGCCAGCATCATCCAAAGCATCTGCTAAAGATTTTTCAGCCAAGTCCCAAAGTGCATCATCACCCACACGCTTTTCTGGACGTGTAGACAATTTCATTTGCACTTCTTCAAAACCGAAGTCTTTATACACATCTAAAGTCAGCTTAATAAAGTCTGCAACTTCTTTACCAATCTGTTCTTTGGTACAGAAGATATGTGCATCATCTTGGGTAAAGCCACGAACACGCATAATCCCATGTAAAGAACCTGATGGTTCATTACGGTGACAAGAACCAAATTCAGCTAGGCGAATTGGTAAATCACGGTAAGACTTTAAGCCTTGATTAAAGACTTGTACGTGACATGGACAGTTCATTGGCTTGACTGCATAGTTACGACTTTCAGAGTGAGTCGTAAACATATTTTCAGCATAGTTTGCCGCATGCCCTGACTTTTCCCAAAGCGTAAAGTCTACGATTTGCGGTGTCTTAATTTCTTGGTAACCATTGTCTTGCTGAACTTTACGCATGTATTGTTCAAGCACTTGGTAAATAGTCCAACCGTTCGGATGCCAGAACACCATACCTGGTGCTTCTTCTTGCATGTGGAACAAGTCTAATGCTTTACCAATTTTACGGTGGTCACGCTTTTCAGCTTCTTCAATACGTTTGATATAAGCAGCTAACTGTTTTTTATCAGCCCAAGCAGTACCATAAATACGTTGTAGCTGTTCATTCTTCGCATCACCACGCCAGTAAGCACCAGAGATTTTAGTGAGTTTGAATGATTTTAAGAATTTAGTATTCGGTACGTGCGGACCACGGCACATATCTAAATAGTCTTGATGATAGTACAAGCCCATTTGAGTTTCATTCGGCATGTCTGCAATCAAGCGTAACTTGTATTCTTCACCGCGTGCTGTGAATTCAGCGATCACATCTTCACGTGGTGTCATCTTTTTGATGACGTCATAGTCTTGATCGATGAGCTTTTTCATACGCTCTTCAACCGCAGCCATATCATCCAAAGTAAATGGACGTGGCATCCAGATGTCGTAGTAGAAACCTTCTTCGATCACAGGACCGATCACCATTTTCGCTTCTGGGAACAATTGCTTAACGGCATGTCCTACCAAGTGCGCACATGAGTGACGAATAATTTCTAAACCTTCTTCATCTTTAGGGGTAATAATCTGAACTGTCGCATCTTCTGTGATTAAATCACAAGCATCCACCAAGCGATCATTGATACGGCCAGCAACAGTATTTTTTGCAAGACCTGGACCAATGCTCTGAGCAAGTTCCATCACAGAAATCGGATGATCAAACTGCTTCTGATCACCATTTGGTAAAGTAATGATTGGCATAATAAAATCCTTAAGGAGTGATGCCCTATACGAAGGAGCATATCACCGCGAGATTATGTATTGAGGCAAGCCTCAAAAAATAAAAAACGGCGGATAAAAAAGTATCGAAGATTTTACACGGGTTTAGCTGTGGATGAAACCTCTGAACCAGAAAAACCCGAGATCAGTTCAGATTCGTCTCCGACTAAAGCCTAAATGATTTAGACTCAATGACAGTCTAGGTTAATACAAATAAATGAAAAAAACGGAAATGGAGCAAGACACATGGTAAGTGCATATGACGAACTACCCAAAAATCCAGCAAATTTTGTTGCTTTATCACCCTTACGCTACTTAGAACGGGCTGCTTATATCTATCCTAATCAGGCTGCAATTATTCATGGCCAACGCCAAATCACATGGCAACAGACTTATCAGCGCTGCCGTCAGTTTGCGCATCAACTCCGTCATTTAGGTATCCAAAAGAACGATACTGTTTCCGTGCTATTACCCAATATCCCTGCCATGATTGAAGCACATTTTGCTGTACCAATGGCTGGCGCGGTACTGAATACTTTGAATACCCGTCTCGATGCCAAGACCATTGCCTTTATGCTAGAACATGCAGAAGCCAAAGTACTATTGGTCGATCCTGAATTTCGACAAGTTGCAGAAGAAGCACTTCAGCTTGTTGCGCAAGATATTATTGTGATTGATGTCTTTGATACTGAGTTTGATGGTGAGCAAATTACGATTGGTCAATATGAATATGAAGCATGGATAGCACAAGGAGACCCTGAATTTGAATGGTTGCTACCGCAAGATGAATGGGATGCGATTAGCCTGAGTTATACCTCAGGCACCACAGGCAACCCTAAAGGTGTGGTCTATCATCATCGTGGTGCTTATCTGAATGCCGCCAGTAATATTTTGGCCTGCGGTATGAAACCTCGCGCTGTGTACCTTTGGACACTGCCGCTATTTCACTGTAATGGTTGGTGCTTTGCATGGTCAATTGCTGCAAGTGGTGGTACCAATATTTGCCTGCGTCGTGTCGACCCAGCATTAGTTTTCAAATACATCGCAGCGTATAAAGTGGATTATTTCTGTGGCGCGCCAATTGTGCTCTCCATGCTGATCAACACATCAAGCGAACAGAGAACTGCTTTTGAGCATAATGTTGAAGTCATGGTTGCAGGTGCTGCACCACCTGTGGCAATCATCGAAGGGATGCGTAATATCGGTATTAACGTCAATCATGTTTATGGTTTGACTGAAACCTACGGCCCTTCTGCCTTATGTGCTTCACAGGCTGGCTGGAGTGATTTATCCATTCAGGAGCAAGCGCAACTACACTCTCGCCAAGGCGTACCTTACCCCTTGCAAGATAGCATGCGTGTGCTTGACCCAGACACCATGCAACCTGTGCCCAATGATGGACAAACCATGGGTGAAATCATGTTCCGTGGCAATATCGTGATGAAAGGTTATTTGAAAAATGCTCAGGCCACAGAAGAGGCATTTAAAGGTGGCTGGTTTCATACAGGTGATTTAGCAGTGAGTCATCCTGATGGCTATGCCAAGATTACGGATCGCTCGAAAGATATTATTATTTCAGGTGGAGAAAATATTTCCTCGCTCGAAGTTGAAGATGTGCTTTATCGTCATCCAGCTGTGCTCACTGCCGCAGTGGTAGCCAAACCTGATCAACGCTGGCAAGAAGTGCCGTGTGCTTTTATTGAACTCAAACAAGGAGCATCCGCATCGGCTGAGGAGATCATTGCCCATTGTCAAAAAGAACTCGCTCGATTTAAAGTCCCAAAAGATGTGGTGATTACTGATATCCCCAAAACTTCGACAGGGAAATTACAGAAATTTATTTTAAGAGAATGGGCAAAGGAGCGCGCGGCAGATAGCTCAGCAAACTCATAATCAAAAAAAGAAGTTTCCTTGGAAACTTCTTTTTAGTTTTAACCTTGTTCAGATAACAAAGCGACTTGTTGTACGTAATTCACAAATTTAAGCTTAGATGCGGCAAGGTCTTCTTCACTGACTTGCTGCTTCATATCACGGTGAATACGCAAGACATGCTGACGCAAGGTATGGCGTTCAGATGCATTAAACACCTTACTAAACTCATTGATCACTGGATCACCTTGGTCAATCATACGGTCAACCCAACGCATTAATTGCATCTGTTTTTTAGCACCTTGTTGCGGTGTTAAATAAGATAAAATGACGGTTTCATCTTCATTTCGCAATAATTTACCGATACGTAAAAATTGACGACGACGTGCTTCATGCGCACTAATATTTTGTATTTCCAGTAAAGCATCGATGAGACGCTCATCAACTGGAAGTTTCTGAATCTGTTTTTTATTCAGTTGAGCCAATTGCTCACCCAAAGCTGCCATTCGCTGCACAGCTTTTTTTTGCTCAGTTCTACTCGCACGTCCATCTAATGACTCAAAATCTTCATCGGTATAACGCTGGGTACCACGTGCCACTATTACTCTGCCTCGTAAAATTTTGCTGCGAACAGCGTTTGAATTTCTTCCAGTGCCTTGTCTTCATCAGCACCTTCAATCACCAATCTTAATGTGGTGCCTTTACCTGCACCTAACATCAACAATGACATAATATTTTTTGCATCAACCAACTTATCGCCCTTACCAATTTGGATAGAAGAACGGAATTTCGTCGTCACTTCAATCAGTTTACCAGATGCACGAGCGTGTAAGCCGAGTTTATTAATTACATCAATTGTTGTGTCTATCATGACCAGTGCTTCATTTCTCTATGTAAGATTTGGACAGCCCATTTTGCCTCAAGGGCTTGTTTGAGTCTATCTACAATATAAACCGACCGATGTTGCCCACCTGTACATCCCACAGAAATGGTCATGTAATGGCGATGCCCTTCTGCAAATGCAGGTAACCACTTATCCAAGAAAGTATAAATGTCTTCAAACATCTCATTGGTTTGTTGACTCCCTTCCAAAAAGCGGCGTACAGGTTCATCTAAACCTGAAAAACGACGTAATTCTAAATCCCAATGCGGGTTTGGTAAATGTCGTACGTCAAATACATAATCAGCATCCAACGGAATGCCGTGTTTATAACCAAAGGACTGCAGAATCACAATTAAGTTATCTGACTGCCCGAGTTTAGACAATAGAATATGTTTTAAATCATGAACACTTTTATCAGTCGTATCAATATGTACTGTTGAACGGAATTGTATCGGGATGAGCAATTGCTTCTCTTCTTGGATACATTGCAACAGACTATTGAAACGACTGGCCAAAGGATGCGGTCGACGTGATGCACTAAAACGTGCAATCAAATCTTGATCCTGAGTGGTCAGGTAGATCACATCGACCGAACCATGTCTTTTTAATTGCTCAAAAACATGATCAAACTCTTGCATATCTGCACGGGTACTTCGAATATCGACCCCAAGTGCAAGTTGCTCCAGATTATTTTCATGATCCAGTTTTGCCACAATTTCAGGCAACAACGCCAAAGGTAAGTTATCTATACAATAATAGCCCAAGTCTTCAAGTACTTGTAAGGCAGAGGATTTTCCTGAACCGGATTGACCTGTAACGATAAGAATACGCTTCATGGCGTTTTTACCTTCATTTTTTATGTTTTAAAATCGATTTGCAAATTATCAATCAAACGTGTTGAACCCAGCTTCGCTGCAATAAATAACACCAAGTTTTGGTCAAATTGCTGAATCGGTTGCAAGTTGGTTTGACGAGCCTCCACATAATCCACAACAAAGCCTGCCTGTGTCAATTGAGCTGAGATATTTTCTAACACTTGTGTAAGTGTCTGCCCTTCATGCAATTGTTGTTCAGCTTGTTTGAGCAATTGGTAAATTGTCGGTGCAAGTGCACGTTGCTGTTCAGTTAAATAACCATTACGTGAACTTAAGGCCAACCCATCTTCAGCACGAATAATTGGCACACCAATCACTTCCAGTGGCATATTTAAGTCTTGCACCAACTGACGAATCACGGCCAGTTGCTGATAGTCTTTTTGCCCGAAAAATGCATAATCTGGCTGTACAATGTTGAATAGCTTGGTCACTACAACCGCGACACCATCAAAATGACCTGGACGTGATTTACCACAAAGATCGTCGGTAATTTGGCTAACACTGATATTGGTCAAACGTGGTTGAGTACCATACATTTGCTCAACAGAAGGCGCAAAAATAATATCGCAGCCCGCATCTGCCAATAAACGACTATCTTGCTCTAAAGTACGTGGATAGCTATCAAAATCCTCGCCTGCACCAAACTGAATTGGATTGACGAAAATACTCACCACGACCACATCACAGAGTTTTTTTGCTTCACGCACCAAAGTCAAATGACCTTCATGCAGATTTCCCATGGTTGGCACAAAACCAATCAATTTTTTTGAGCTACGTGTCGGTGCTAGTGATGCAGTTAAGCCTTGTATTGTTGTTTCAGTTTTCATGAATTAAAGCTCAACTTGGAAAGTATGTTCCTTGGCCGGGAACGACTGGTCTTGTACTGCGGCATGATACGATTTAAATGCATCTACAATTGCAGTTTCACCCGCTTGCTCTTTCATAAAGTTACGCACAAAACGCGCAACACGACCAAAAGTTAAACCCAACATGTCTTGTACAACGAGGACTTGACCATCAGTTTCATTCCCTGCACCAATCCCGATCACTGGCGTATTCGGGAATAATTCGGCAATTTCTTTACCCAGTTGAGCTGGTACACACTCAAGTAATAAAACTGCTGCACCCGCATCAACCACGGCTTGGCAATCTGCGATCAATTGATCTGCTGCTTCACGTGTTCTAGCTTGAAGTTTATAGCCACCAAACACATGTACTGACTGTGGTGTTAAACCTAAATGGACACAGACAGGAATACCATTACGCGTCAATACCGTAACCAACTCGCTTAACCATGCTCCGCCTTCGATCTTGACCATTTGAGCACCGACTTGCATCACAGTCTTGGCATTTTTCAAGCCATCTTCAAGCGTTGCATAGCTCATGAATGGTAAGTCAGTCATGATTAAGGCATGTGAATTACCACGGCGTACAGCAGCGGTATGATAAGCCATATCTTCGACAGTGACAGGAAGTGTAGAGTCTCTGCCTTGAATCGCCATTCCTAGAGAGTCACCGATTAAAATCGTATCAATTTCAGCCAATTCCATAGCTTTAGCCATACTTGCATCGTAGCAAGTAAGACATGAGAACTTGCGTCCTTCGGCTTTAAACTTTCTTAAGTCACTTAGACTAATCATGATGATGTCCTCTACAGGCGTTTCCAGAACGAAACAGTCTTAAGCGGTTGCCCAAGACTGGTCTGCTATTACAGTCAAGTTTGCTTGCTGTACCAGTTCTAAATCTTTTAAAGAATGACCATTCAATTGTAAATGAGCATCTAAATCTAATAAGGGAAGGATCACAAAATCACGTTCCAACAGACCAATGTGTGGCACGGTTAAACGTTCATTTTGAATCTGCTCTTGACCATAGATCAGTAAATCCAGATCAAGGGTACGCTCTCCCCAACGGCGCAAACGGACACGCCCAGACTCTTGCTCAAATTGTTGTAATTGATCAAGTAAAGCAAGTGGTGCTAGCGTGGTGTCAAGTTGAACAACGGCATTTAAATAGTTGGGTTGATCTTGCGGCCCCATCGGCGGACTTTGATATAGTCGCGATACCTGTACAGCTCCCAAGGTCGCGAGCTTCGCAACAGCTTCACTCAAAATCTGCTGCGAATCGCCTAAGTTACTGCCTAGACCAATATAGGTACGAATGGTCATTGCGTTGGCCCAAAAACCACTTGGCTAAGATCACGTTGTACACGTTTACGCTTGAGAATCGGATGATCTGCATTGATTTGACCTGAAGTCGAAGATGCTTTCTCAATAAAACGACTGGCGGACTCATCCGCTCGCACACGCTCTTTTTTAGCTCGACGACTTCTTGGCTCAGGCACATTGACCAAAGGCTCAATTTCAGTAGTCTTCGGCTCATCCACCTCAGCTGCTTTACGACGTGTCTTACTACGTTGACGGTTGTATTGACGAATCACAGCTTCTTTTTGGTCTGTGGTCATTTCTTGGTAGGCTTCCCACCAAACACCCATACCTTCAGTACTGCTATCACCTGATTTCTCACGCAGTAACAAAAAGTCGAATCCTGCACGGAAACGTGCATGCCCTGCCAATGCTTCAATCTGCTGTGGTTTTGGATTCAGTAACCGCGTTTGCATCTCCCAAACTTCACGAATAAAGGTTTCAGCAAAACGAGGGATAATGGTTCGGGTTGCCTGACGCTTAAGCACATCAAGTCCTGCTTGAGCACGTGCTTCTGCAGGAACAACACCTTTGTTTAAATAAAAATCACAACGCTCTAAAAATGGCTTCCACAACAACACTGCATAGAAAAATGCAGGGTTAATGGTTTTACCAATTTGAATTCGTTGATCGGTATTTCTTGCCGCACGCTCAATAAATGCAGTGAGATTCGGTGGGATTTCGGCAAACAATTGCTTCCAGACACCAAACTCAATCAACATTGGTAGTACACGGGTCAAATGCCCCATGGTAAATAATTTTTGTGACTCATCGTATAAACGATGTGGCGAGACATCACGCAACAGTTGCGTCATATCTGCATCAAAAACATCTAGAATGGATTGATCAATTTGAAAATTCAATTTTGCGGCAAAGCGCAAAGCACGCAACATGCGTACAGGATCTTCTTCAAAACGCTGTGCAGGTTCACCAAGGAAACGTAGGGTACGCGTATTGATATCATCTACCGCATGGCAGAAATCAAGTACGACACCTTTTCGTGGCTGGTAATACAAGGTATTGATCGAAAAATCTCGACGAGCAAAATCTTGCTCAATCGTTCCCCAGTTATTATCTCGAAGAATCATACCAGAGGCACTGGTGACTGCTTTTTTTGGTGGGGCACGGAATGTCGCAACCTCAATCAGTTCGCGACCAGAATATACATGTGCTAACTCAAAACGCCGTCCGATAATTCGGCAACGTCGACCAAAAACCTCTTTGACTTGGGCTGGTGTAGCATTAGTAACCGCGTCAAAATCCTTTGGATTAAGACCTAACATCATGTCTCGAACACCACCACCCACAATATATGCCTCGTAGCCTGCTTTCGTCAGACTATCAATCACATCTAAAATTGAGGAAGGGAGTTGAGTTGTGGATAAACCACATTTTGACGCACGCAAAGTTTGCAAAAGACACTGTCTCCTACGTCAGGACGTAAATAACAATTTGTCGCTAATCATAGCTCTAACACACACAAAGGGCAATTTATTCTGTTGTAGTTTCAACAGATCTGTATGCGAAATTAACAACCACATCTCACTTTCTTAGTTATAACATGAGCCTTGCTCTGTTTTTCTCAAGCAGTTTTGGTCCAATACCTTTTATGTTCATCAACTCATCTATACTTTTAAAAGCACCATTTTTTTGGCGATATTCCATAATCGCTTGCGCCTTTTTTTCACCAACGCCACTGAGTGTCTGTAATTGCTGTAAGTTCGTTTGGTTTAAGCTAATTTTACCGCCTTGAATATTTACAGATGATGAAACTTGTTTAGAATTTTGCTGTTGTGTAGGGCGAGATAAATAATAGTTATTGTTCTGCTGATTCGCCAATTGCTGATCACGTACCTGCTGCTGTGCTTTCCATTGCTGATAAGATTGATCAAACTGCTGTGCGTTGAGATGTGAAATACACCCCACGCACAAAAGCATCACTAAAAAGATCTTATGTTTGCTGCTTAACTGCGGCAATGTCATTGTTCCTCTCCTGCGTTTTTAATTGTCTTTTTGCTTGCTCCCATAGTTCATCCATTTCTGCCAAACTCATTTCTTGCAAGTCTTTCTGTTGTTCTACCGCCTGTTGCTCAATAAAGGCGAAACGGCTTCTAAATTTATGAATCGTTGCCAGCAATGCAGTTTCACTTGAGACACCAAGCTTACGACCCACATTAATCAAAGAGAACAAACAATCCCCAAACTCTTCTTGAATTTCAGCAGCATTTTGATTTCTTAGCGCTTGCTGTAATTCACATAACTCCTCATCTAACTTGCCATAAGCATCTTCAACAGTTTCAAAATCAAAGCCGAGTTGTGCTGCCTTGCTCTGAATTTCATGTGCCTGTACCAGTGCAGGCGCATGTTTAATCTCATCTAGCCTTGACTGTACTTTACCTTGTTTTTCTTGTTGTTTGATTTGTTTCCACAACTCACTCACTTGCTCAGGCCTTAGATTTTGATATTTTTCTGCCTCAAAAACATGCGGATGACGACGAATCAATTTTTCACTGATCGCATTTACCACATCCTGAAAATTAAATAATCCTTTTTCATCAAACATTTGAGATTGAAACACCACTTGCAACAATAAATCACCAAGCTCATTACGAATCTCATCGATATCACCCGAACGAATTGCATCCTCAACTTCATAAGCCTCTTCAATGGCATATCGCGTCAAACTTTCTGGGGTTTGCTGTTGATCCCATGGGCACTTTTGTCTTAGTTCTTGCATGATTGCCAATAATTTTTCCATGATGATCTCCAAACCCAAACAAGCAAATTGTTGCAGCACCAAGCTGCATATGCGTAATATACACGCACGCAAAAATTATCAATATAAAGCAAGGGAAAGTAATGCAATATAGTGTTTTTATTAGTGGGGCCGCACAAGGAATTGGTGCTGAAATCGCACGTTTATTTCACCAAAAAGGTTTCAAAGTTGGTATCTATGATATCAACGAAGAACAAGCTCAAGTCTTAGCTGAACAATTGGGAGATAACGCCAAAGCAGGCTATCTTGATGTAAGCAATCACCGTCAATGGCAGATCGCACTACAGGAATTTAAAAGCTGGGCTGGTGAACTAAATATCTTGGTCAATAATGCAGGGATTCTCTATTCAGGTGCGTTTGAAAATACCCCAATTCAATCACATCACCGTACCATTGATATTAACGTTAAAGGTGTTTTGAATGGTTGTCATGCAGCCTTGCCTCATCTGCAACAAGCTCAATTTGCACGTGTTATCAACCTTTCTTCAGCATCTGCGATTTATGGTCAAGCTGATTTAGCATCTTACTCTGCCAGCAAATTTGCAGTTCGCGGTTTAACGGAAGCCTTGGACGTCGAATGGCAAAAATACAATATTCGAGTCTTAGACGTCATGCCGCTATTTGTACAAACCAATATGGTGAAAGACATGGATGCGGGTAGTATTCAAAATATTGGTGTGGATTTAACCCCTGCCGATGTGGCGAAACAGGTACTGCATTTGGCACAACAAAAAGACCATGCCCTAATCCCGACCCACACACCTGTTGGGATAAAAACCAAATTGATGTATCAACTGTCCAGTATTAGCCCACAGTTTTTAAATCGACTCACCAATATCTTTTTAGCGAAACGCTAAAAAAAAGAGGCTTTAAATGAATTAAAGCCTCTTTTTAATAAATTGAATCGTTAATTGCTAAAACAACCTAAACGGCTAATCGTGAATCGAACCCATTCACCAACAAGCAGCTCATCACTTGAAACAATAACATCTTCAACCCGTAAAACCTTGCAATCCACTACAACGGGATTAATCCCAACAATTTGACCAAATGCATGATAAGTCCAACCACTAAGATGCACTAAACCATACTTCTGTTCAGCGTTATTGGTAAATATTTCATCCCAACTTTCATCATCGGAGCATTCTATTGACCACTTGAAGTCAAAACAGCTCTGTTCTTTATTTTCACGACCACTGAGGCTAAATTCATCAAATACATGATATATCTGTTGATCAACCTCAATAACCGCATCTAAATATATTCCTTTCGTAGATATTAACTTTGCACGAGGCATCGTATGATCATCCTTTCAGAAATATGATGAAATTAGCTTCCTTGAACCAAACGTCTTGCACTGATAATGCCTGGTTGTTGCTCTAAACGAGCCAATAAACGAGACAGTTGTGCCAAGCCTTTTACTTCAATCAACAACTTCATATTGGCGATACCATCTGCCTCAGAAATCGTATTGACCTGACGAATATTGATTTGGTCTGAGAAAATCACCTGTGTCAGATCTTTCAGTAAACCACGACGATCATAAGCTTCCACCACGATCTGCACACTCTGACCACGCGTTGGCTGCATTTCCCAATCAGCTTCAACAGCACGCTCAGGTTCTTGAGTGGTCATCCGTAAGTAGTCAGGACACGCAACCTTATGAATGCTCACACCACGATTCAAGGTGATATAACCACCGATCGACTCACCATGTACGGGCTGACAACATTGCGCAATATGTAGCTCAACATTATCCAAACCATCAATCAAAATCCCATGTGCCGATAACGTATGGCTGGCACGTGGATTTAAGGCAGGTTTTAACACCAGTTCAGGTTCGTCTTGATCCAAGTGCATCTGACGATTCACTTGATTCATCAAAGCATGCAGACTGACATCACCGCTGACCAATGCAACCAAAATGTCATCACCCGATTTCAGGTTGAAATGAGATGAATAATCTTTGAGATCAATACTTTTTGGGTGAATTGCTAAACGCGCCAACTCTTTAGTCAGAAGCTCACGTCCAACTTCAACGTTCTTGCTACGATCCTGCTGTCTAAACCAATGACGTAACTTGTCACGCGCACGTGCTGTTTTGATATAACCCAGAGAGTTCACCAACCAGTCACGGTTCGGTTCACGGTCTTTCTTGGTTAAAATCTCAACCTGCTCACCTGTCTTTAAAGTGTAGGTTAAAGGCACATAACGTTGGTTTACCCGTGCCGCATAGCACTTGTTCCCCACCTCGGTATGCACATGATACGCAAAGTCAAGAACGGTTGAACCACGTGGCAACTCCTTGATGTCACCATCACGACTAAACACATAGATCTTTTCAAAATTCTCAAAATCTTGAATTTGATCAATACCATTCGACTCTTCATCTTCACCGTGCGGTGTAGTCTCAGTACGCTCTTGATAATGCTCAAGTACAGCACGTAATGAATGTAAACGATCATTAAAGGAATGATCGGTATTCTTGGCACCTTCTTTATAGTTAAAGTGCGAACATACCCCAAGCTCTGCTTCGTTATGCATCTCAAAGGTACGGATTTGTACTTCTAAAGACTTATTCTCAGCAATCACAGCAGTATGCAATGAGCGATAACCGTTTGCTTTTGGATTAGTGACATAGTCATCAAACTGGTTCGGAATGTGACGCCATAACTGATGCACAATCCCCAATGCGTGATAACAATCAGGGACACTTTTCACCAACACACGCACTGCACGAATATCATAAAGCTGGTCGAAGCTGAGGTTCTTGCTTTTCATTTTTCGATAAATCGAATAAATGTGCTTCACTCGGCCAGTGATTTCAGCTTGAATGTCGTATTCACCCAGTTCAGTTTTGAGTTTATCAATCACAAACTGAATATATTGCTCACGCTCCAAACGCTTTTCATTCAATAAAGATGCAATTTCTTTATAACGTTCTGGTGCTAAATAACGAAAGGCAAGATCTTCCAATTCCCACTTGAGCTGGGCAATGCCTAAACGGTGTGCCAATGGAGAATAAATGGTGAGAATTTCGCGTGCCACACGCTCTTGACGCTCTTTGCTTGCTGTCGCCAACTCACGTAAAGCATAGGTCCGCTCTGCCAATTTGATCAAAACAACACGAACATCTTCGGTCACTGAAATCAGCATTTTATAAATGCCATTTAAGTGCTCGCGCTGGTTATTATTAAAATGATCTTCGAGGCGTTTATTCTTTTCAATCAACTCTGACAGTTTACCCATTGCAAGAGTGCCTTGGACCAACGCCAAAACTTGCTCGCCAAACTGTTGTTGAATATCTTCTAAGGTGATTAATCCCTCACGTACACTACGATATAACACCGCCGCTGAAAGCGTGTCTTCATCAACACGTAAATGGGCCAAAATATCCGCCATACCAATCCCTGTACTAAAGGTATTGATACGATGATTCACCGTCGCTTGTAATTCTTTTGCTAAGGTAAGCTCTGCAACTTGTTGAAGTTGTTTCAGCTCAGCCCCATCCAAAATACCACGCACTCGATCTAGCCAAGACACTAGACTACTTTGCGCTTCAGCGGCATGTTCTACAGTCGCTTCCTCAGACAACTCTTGGAGTCGTCCAGGTAACTGCTCACGTACTGTGACCATACCTTTCTCCTCTGGATATGTAACTCATTTTTTAATCGTTTATCTCTTCGATTTTTTCAAGCCGACCAATTTTTTCAAACAGGGCAATCGATTCAACATGTTCAGTATGCGTAAACATGTCCATTACCGCAGCTTTCTTCAATTGATAGCCATATTGTGCCAGTACACCTGCATCCCTTGCCAGTGTTGATGGGTTACATGAAACATAAACGATTCTTTTTGCTCCAAACTTTGGTACATATTGCATGACTTCAAATGCACCTGATCGTGGAGGATCAATTAATAATGCATCAAATCCTTGCTTCGCCCAAGAATGATGCGAAAAGTCTTTTGTTAAATCTTGTGAAAAGAATACTGCCTGTGACAATTGATTCGCTTTCGCATTTTCAGTTGCCCGTTGCACCATCTCATCACTCGCCTCAACACCGACCACTTGACCTGTCTCCCCCACACAACGTGCAATTGGTAGAGAAAAATTACCTAACCCACAGAATAGGTCAAGCACTCTTTCCCCTTCCTGTAATTGAAGCAATTCACATGCCAACTGAATCATTTGTGCGTTTACGCCACTATTGACTTGGGTAAAGTCTAAAGGTGAAAACGCAAATTTGACGTCAAAATCGTCCAAACTGTAATGCAAACGCATTGGAGCTTGTGAATCATCTACGCGATGTAAACTTTCTCCACCTTTAGGTTGCAAATACAACTGCCATCCTTTGAGTAACGTAAATTGACGTAATTGGTTGACATCCGACACATTTAATTCATCTAAATGACGAATCAGCAATGCAACCTCATGGTCTCCCATCGCCAATTCTATATGACCAATATGCGCCTTGCCTGTTAGACTTTCGAGTAGTTTTTTCAATTCTGGTAAAGTTTCGGATAAACTTTGATCCAATACTTTACACTGCTGAATGGCAGTCAAATGATTGCTATGATGCTCACGAAACCCCATCACCAAACGATCCTGTTTAGCCATATAACGCACCCCAATTCGGGCACGGCGGCGGTAATCAGCTTTGACAGAACGAATTGGATCCAACCATTGCTCGGGTTGCAGACCTGCAAAATGCTGCAAATGGGATTTTAAAACATTCTGTTTAAGTAAAATCTGTTGGTCAGGATGAATATGTTGCAGACTACAACCGCCACACACACCAAAATGCGGACAAATCGGATCGACACGTTCCTGCGCAGCCTCACTCGCAAGCGAGATCATATCTGCTTCTTCTAAACGTGTGGTCTGATTGGTGATCTTGGCTTGTACCGTCTCACCTACCAAGGCATAACGAATAAAAACTTTCTTGCCCTGCTTTTCTTTAGGATGATCTGGGTGCGTTCCATAGTGCGCAATACCACGCCCCTCATGTGAAAAAGCTTCAATCTGAAAGGTATAAGTTGGATATTGAGCTGGACGTTGTTTGGCTTTGTGTTTCAAAAGATGAACCTAATTTTTTGGCGCAAAAGTATCTGCGGTGAATACAGTATATTGCGATGACTGCTGCCATACCTGTAAGAATTCTGTTTGTTGGGTTTGCGTTTGTAAATAATCAATCGTCGATTGAACCAAATGCTGATGATCGTGTTGATTGAGCTGCCCTTTGAGCAACAGCCAGCGTAAATAAACCAGCCATGTATTCAGCACATCACCTTCGCAATAGCTGGTCAATTTCAACCACTGTTCCGTACGAACATATTCTGGCACATGATAGCCAGACTCGCCTCTTTTCCCAGGAAAACCAAGCAAACAAGCAATATCATCCAGTTTTTGAAAATTGCGACCATTAAACATCGCCATTACATCCATCAGGTCAACATGACGATGGTGATAACGGTTTTGATAGTTATTAAAACGCTTTTGCTGATCAATTTCGCCTTGATCAAATAAACTTGGTGCCGAAAGACCATGATACATGGCCCGGAATAGGATCACAGGCAAATCAAATTGTGAACCATTCCAACTGACCAAGGTCGGTTGTTTCTTATCAAAAATAGACAGGAACTTGGTTAACATCTCAGCTTCGGTGTTTTGTTCCTGACTAAATGAAAACAGGCGAAAGCCTTTTTCATCGATCCACAACCCTGAAATACAAACGATTTCATGTAATGGTAAGCGTTGAAAATCCATCCCTGACTCTTGACGACGAATTTTGGTCAACGCTTGTTCAACATCGCTTTCAGGCAGATCAAGATGATAAAGATGTGCACCAGCTTTTATATCAGTCAGTGTTTCAATATCAAAAACTAAAATCGGAAAACGTAAATTCATCTTAAAATCTCTTCAAATCCCTCCCAACCTCCTTTTATTTATAAAGGGAGGAGTTCCCCCCTCTTTTAAAAAGAAGGGGTTTCGGGGAGATTCTAATCTTGTACTGAGAATAATCCCGTAGATAAGTAACGATCCCCACGATCACAAATAATGCAGACAATCACCGCATCAGGATTTTCTTCAGCAATTTTAATTGATGCCCAAACCGCACCACCTGAAGATGTCCCCGCACTGATACCTTCCGTACGTGCCAGTTTACGCATGGTTTTTTCTGCTTCAATCTGTGGAATATCGATAATACGGTCTACACGACTGCGATCAAAAATCGTCGGCAAATATTCTTCAGGCCAACGGCGAATCCCAGCAATGCTTGAACCATCAGAAGGTTGTAAGCCGACAATCTGAATATCTGGATTTTGTTCTTTCAAATATTTAGAGACGCCCATAATCGTCCCTGTGGTACCCATTGAGCTGACAAAGTGAGTAATTTTCCCACCTGTTTGCTTCCAGATCTCAGGACCAGTCGTTAGGTAATGCGCTTCTACATTATCAGGGTTACCAAACTGATTCAGTACAAAGCCTTTGCCTTCCGCCTGCATTTGCAAAGCAAGGTCTCGGGCACCTTCCATTCCTTGTTGCTGCGTGACTTCAATCAGCTCAGCACCATAAGCCAACATTGCATCTTTACGTTCCTGACTCATGTTGTTCGGCATGATCAGCTTCATTTTATAGCCGCGCATTGCTGCAACCATCGCCAAAGCAATACCGGTGTTGCCACTGGTCGCTTCGATCAAAGTATCGCCCGGTTGAATTTGGCCACGTTTTTCCGCTTGCACAATCATGTTATAAGCTGGACGGTCTTTGACCGAACCTGCAGGATTATTGCCTTCTAATTTTGCTAATACCGTGGCTTGGGTATGACACGCTAAACGCTGCAAACGCACCAAAGGGGTTTTACCGACATAGTAATCCAGTAAAAAATCATCTGCTAAAAAATCAGTTTGCGTATTCGTCATGATCGACACCGATATCAAGGTGGCGCCTATTGTATGAAAAAAATAGAGATACTGCACCTTTTCACTATGCTTTTTATTGGCAAGCAGATGTCCTTGATTTTCACAAAGCGTGCTAAGATGTTGCGCAGAATGATAAATCTGACCGTACTATGTCAAATTTCAATAAGACCATATCGAAACGCTTACGCCTCAATCATGCTTATGGGCAATTGATTGCACTGATTTTGGTGCCGATTGCCATTTTGACAGGCGTTGGAATTCTTTGGGTTTTATCCGAAACCACCAGCTCCGCAAAATCACAACAACGTTCGGATGCTTCGGCGATTTTGGCGCGCTACCATCAAACCGCAAATGATTTATTACGCTTAGTACAAGAACAGCCTGATCAATATGATCGTGCCCAAAACATCATGCAAAAAATGTTTGATGAAAAAAATTTACAGCGCGCTGTGCTCATTGATACCCGCGGACAAACTTATTTAAGTGTTGGCTATCAAAACAACCGTTTTTGGCCAAACTTCCCAGAAAATAGTAATTTCTTTGGGCCAATTGCCCACAACCACAACAGCATCTATGGCTCCAAGCTGGACAGTGGCAACCCCAACTCTGTTTGGTTAATGATTGAATTAGACAATCAACCACTTGAACTTGCTCGCTATAAAATTCTACTTTCGTTGGTGGTGACTGGACTGCTCACCTTACTCATTTTACTGTTCTGTTTAAATGTCTTTTCGCGTCGCTGGCTCGCACCACTATACGAAATCCGCATGCAGATGCAACGCTTAAATGCCGATACACTAGACCAGCATATCGTAGTGAACAGTACGGGTGAACTGCGTTTGCTGCAACGTGATATTGCTAATGTGGTAAAACGTCTGCACTTTAGTTTTTTAGAATTAAAAGAACATACCGAACAAACTGAAGAAGATTTACGTCGAACACTAGACACCTTAGAAGTTCAGAACATTACCTATCGTCAGGCACGTGACCAAGCGATTTCATCCAACCAATCCAAGTCGGTGTTTTTAGCCAATATCAGCCATGAACTTAGAACACCATTGAACAGTATTGATGGCTTTATTCATTTACTGCTGCGTCAGCAGAATCTGAGTAATGAGCAAAACCTTTATTTGCAAACCATCCGAAAATCATCTGCACACTTATTGGCACTGATCAATGATGTATTAGATTTCTCTAAAATTGATGCCGGTAAACTCGAACTCGAAACCGCCCCATTTGACCTTGAAGAAGCCATTTTCGATGTGATGGATATGCTCTCGCCTTTGGCGGCACAAAAACATATCAATATGGCTTTCTATTATGCAGAGAATATTCCAAAACATGTGGTGGGTGACGCCTTACGCTTTAAACAGATTCTGACCAATCTAATCTCCAATGCGATCAAATTCACTCCTGATGGGGAAATCATTGTCCGTGTACGTATGGAAGATGATGAGATCGGACAATGCCTACTGCATTTTAGTGTCCAAGACAGCGGTATTGGTCTGAGTGGTACAGATCGTAAAAAGTTATTTGAATCATTCTCTCAGGGTGATGCTTCAGTCACCCGTCAATTTGGTGGTACAGGACTTGGTTTAGCGATTTCCAAACAGCTGGTACATTTGATGCACGGTCAAATTGGCTTTGAAGATAACCAAGAACGTGCGCCAACAGAGAAAGGTTCAACCTTCTGGTTCACGGCTTCATTTAAAGTTGAAGAACAAGATGAGTTTGTTGAACACCCTCGTTTCGATCATTTACAAGTGGTGTCGTATCTTGCCCATCCAGCAACGGCCAGCGTACTACGTTCATACCTCGAGAATTATCATGTTTCACATATTGAAACACAGTCGATTCTGGATCTATTCAGCCGTTTAAATCACCTGAACCAGCAGGAAAATACGTGGCTAATTGTAGATCATAGTGGTGATACAGAGGCCTTACTCAAAGAAATTCGTCAACGCTATCATGGCAACTTAGCCGTTTATGGCTACCAGATGAGTCTTGAGCCGAACATGCTCAATGAATATCGTGCTCGCCCACTATATCAACCGTTAAGTCGTCGTGAGTTAGTCCAGTTACTCGGCAATGAGCCTATTTTTGAGCAAGAACCAGAAGACTTTAATGGCCAAGGTTTACACATCTTGGCTGTGGATGATCATCTGCCTAATTTGATTGTACTTGAAGCCTTACTTGGCGAGCTCAATGTCACCACCACCAAAGCCTTAAGTGGACAAAAGGCCATCGACATTATTCAAGAGCGAATCGAACAAAAATCGCCGCCGTTTGATTTGGTATTTATGGATATTCAAATGCCAGTGATGTCAGGGATTGATACCACGCGCGCCATTCGCTCGTTAGAATCAACGCTCGATAATGGAATGCAACTGCCAATTATTGCACTCACAGCACATGCTCTAGCCGATGAAAAGCAGAAACTGCTCAAAGTTGGTATGAATGATTATGTGACCAAGCCGATTCAAATGGAGCAAATCATTCAGATTCTGACGCATTGGACCAAAAATAACTTCAGTGCCCAACCTGCGAGCATTGAACCTAAGCGGCCAATTGAATCAATTGATCCTCAAATCCTGAATTGGCAACAAAGCGTGCAACTTGCAGCTAACAAAGAAGATCTAGCACAAGATTTATTAAATATGCTGGTGGATAGTTTCGATACGGAACTAGCGGAAATGCAGCAACTGATTGAGATGGAAGATTTTCCACAACTCGAGCATGTCCTACATCGTCTTTATGGCGCAACCCGTTATGTTGGCACCCCAAACTTACAGCAAGTCTCAGGTGAGTTTGAACAATTTGTCTCGACCTTACGCAAAGAACGTCGTAAAGCGGATGATGTGTTTATTCGTGAAACCACGCATCGTTTCAATGAACTCAGCACGGCAATTGAACAAGTGAGACAGGCCGCCAACTTAATCCTACATGCCCATGATTCCTAAGACTGTACGTTGGTATATTGGATAATCAATGATTAAAATACAGGCAGGCTTTTTTGTGACTGCCCTGTCATGTTTCAACCTAAAGACTCGTGCTATGCTGCCTCATCAAACACAATAAGAGTAAGGCAGATGGCACTTTTACGCGTTGAAAAGAACAATGGAATTGCAACAGTTTCCCTAAACCGACCTGACAAACGTAATGCAATGAGTTTTGCATTACTCAAAGAGCTGGTGGCAACTGCTAAAAAAATTGAAAAAGATCGTTCAATCCGCTGTGTCATTCTCACAGGTGAAGCACAAGTCTTTAGTGCAGGCATCGACCTGTCTGATTTAAACAATCCTAAAAATACCGCTTTTGCCGCTTGGGAACTGATCAAACCAGGGCAAAGTCTGTTTCAAAAAGCGTTCCTGATCTGGCAAAACCTACCGATCCCTGTGATTGCAGCAATCGAAGGCTATTGCTTTGGTGCGGGTATGCAGCTCGCACTCGCAGCCGATATTCGTATTGCGACGCCAAGCACACAAATGTCAATTATGGAAAGTCGCTGGGGCCTTGTACCCGATATGGGGCTAACACGCTCATTAAAAGGACTGATTGGCGTTGATTTAGCCAAAGAATTGACCTTAACTGCACGTATCTTTGATGCTGAATACGCCAAACAAATTGGTCTAGTCACCCATTTAGACAATGATCCATTAGCGAAAGCGAACATCATTGCCGAAGAAATTTTACAGCGTTCACCAGATGCCATTATGGCGGCCAAACGTGTGTTAGATGCGATGGAACACCAACCCGAAAAAGCTTTACGCTTAGAAAAACTTTGGCAGCTCAAGCTACTCTTAGGTAAAAACAGCAGTCTTGCGCGTAAAAAGGACAAGAATCCAGAGGTTCAATTCCTACCACGTCAATATAAATAATCACAATCTGGGTATATTCACATGCATGTTAATCAACAAACACCAATCGCATTTCTAGGTATGGGTTTAATGGGCACACGTATGGCCAGCCGACTATTACAAGCAGGTTATCCTGTCGCGGTCTGGAATCGTAGCCCACTTGCATGTGAACCTCTACAACAACAAGGTGCATTACACTTAGAGCTAAATGACATCGGAAGCTATCCTGTTATTTTGGCGTGTTTAGCCGATGATCAAGCGGTGCAAAATGTTTTCGCCCAAATTCAACCGTATTTGAAAGCTGAACAGATCATCGTTGATTTCTCCAGCTTATCAGTCTCAGCAACGCAACAATTGGCTCAGTCTGCTCAACAACAACAGGTCACATGGATTGACTCCCCTGTATCAGGCGGAACCATGGGAGCTGAGCAAGGTACATTGGTTATTTTTGCGGGTGGAGATGCTGAGACCATCCAGCAACTGAACCCAATTTACAATGTGCTATCACAGCGTGTTACTCGTATGGGAGAGTCAGGCACAGGGCAAGCCACCAAGATCTGCAATCAATTGATTGTTGCAGCTAATAGCACGCTCATTGCCGAAGCAGTCGCTCTTGCAGACCAAGCAGGTGTGGATACGACTTTACTTGCTCCTGCACTCGCAGGTGGTTTTGCCGACTCTAAACCCTTTCAAATTCTCGCTCCTCGTATGGCAACACATACTTTTGAGCCAGTACAGTGGAAGGTGCAAACCCTATCAAAAGATTTAAACAATGCATTACTTCTGGCACAAAGTTTTAACTTAAAGATACCTGTGGCACAAAAAGCTCTATTACAGTTACAAGCTCACCAAGAAAATGGCTTTGCTGAGAAGGATTTAGCGACTATCATCAAAATTATAGAACAATAAATAGGATCTATTGATTCAGGGAGTCCGAACATGAGCCATCTTGCAGTCAATTTATCAATGATCTTCACTGAGGTCCCTTTAATCGAGCGTTTTGCCTTAGCACAAGCTCACGGTTTTCAGCATGTGGAAATTCAATTTCCTTATGAACTCGATATTATTGATATTCGAACCCAACTTGAACAATACAATTTATCTCTCTGTCTGATTAACGTTCCTGCAGGCGATTTAATGCAAGGCGGCAATGGGCTTGCGGGTGTACCTGGTCGTGAAGTCGAGTTTCATCAGGCCCTTGAACTGGCCATTAACTATGCAAATGCATTAAATGTTCCACGTGTGAATATTCTGGCAGGTAAACAGCCACTTGATGCTGATCTACTCCCTTGTCTTAATACCCTATCAAATAATCTAAAGCTTGCTTGTCATATGTTAACCGAACAAGGTATTGAACCTGTTTTAGAAATGATTAATGGCACCGATATGCCACGCTTTTTGGTTCAGAACATTGCTCAAGCGCAAGAAATGCTAGAAGCGGTCAACCATCCTGCGCTCAAAATGCAGTATGACTGTTATCACATGGCCATGATGGGTGAAGATGTTTTGGCAGGTCTACAAGAAAATTTACATCAAATTGGGCATATTCAATTTGCCGACTGTCCGGGCCGCAATGAGCCAGATACAGGAAATATCCCGTATAAACAGATCTTTGACTGGTTAGCACAAAGTGACTATCGGGGTCTCATTGCAGCTGAATACAGACCAAAAACTGAGTCAGATCAATCTTTTGCATGGAAAAAGAAGTACTTTTCCAATGATGTGAATACATAAACTGTTACTGCTAAAATTTGAACTTTTTAGAGAAAAACGGTATATTTGACAATGAGCAATTGTCAGGAAAATATACCCTCTATGAATTTAGAACCATCGCCCAGCGCTTCTAATTCTCACGACCTAAAAATCAAAACAGCGAACAAAGATGTACAAGCTTGCCTAAAAGTTGTACATGAAGCTCTCACTGATGTAAAAGCCAAAGATATTCTTGAACTTGACGTAAGTACGATTAGCAATGTTGCCGATGCAATTGTGATTGCAAGCGGTACATCGACTCGTCATGTCAAAGCCCTTGCAGACAATGTTGCTGATGAAGCACGTAAAGCAGGTTTCCGCCCAATCGGTGTCGAAGGTGAACGCGACGCTGAGTGGATCTTAATCGACCTCGGTTTTGTTGTGGTACATGTAATGTTACCAACCGCGCGTAAGTTCTACGACTTAGAAAGCTTATGGCGTGCACCCGAATCTGTAGCGTAAAGCTCTCAAAAAAAGCGACCGAATAGGTCGCTTTTTTATACGACATACATCAATCAAAAGAGATCTAAACATAAGCAAGCATAAGCCGACTCAATGCTTACCCCCTGTTGCTCGTTGTAAAATTTAATAGCAATGCTAGTATTAAACCCTCTGCTTAATCACAACTAAAAATAATATGAAAGATTCAACTGAATGGATTGAAACACTCAACAAGATTACAGGATTAGCGCAATCAGGTTTGTACTACAGCAAAGATGTATACGATAAAGAGCGTTATCAGCAACTACTTGACCACGTCCGTACCCTGATTGAATTAAAAGAAATTGATACCTCTCATTTTATCCCAAACGTACTACAAGATATTGGCTATGCAACACCCAAAATAGATGTCCGTGCTGTTGTATTTAAAGACAATAAACTTCTATTAGCCAAAGAAACACAGGACGGCTTATGGTCTATTCCAGGAGGCTGGGCAGACGTAGGATATTCCGCTGCCGAAAATGCGGAAAAAGAAGTTCTTGAAGAAACAGGATTAGAAGTAAAAGCGGTTAAACTCCTCGCGCTCACAGACCGAAGAAAGCACCCTCACCCCGCTATGTTTCTGCATGTCTATAAAGCGTTCTTCTGGTGTGAACTGATTGGTGGTGAACTCAAGCCAAGCATCGAGACCTCTGAGGTGGGTTTCTTTGCTAAGGATGAATTACCACCGATTTCTACAGCTCGTGTTACAGAAACACAAATCCACCAATTTTTTGAGTTACTACAAAAATTACCCGAAAATACTTATTTCGACTAACGTTCAATTCTGAAACCCATTAAAAAAATATAATCCCCAAAAACAACATCTTTGCTATCTAAGGACTAGCAAATACCAATCATCTCCCACCTATAAATTTGACATGACAAATTGTCAAAATTGCAGCACTATACAGATTCTTGCAATCCCACCAATAAATAGCATAACTGGAGTACAGGAAGTGAAAATACTGATTACAGGCGCCAATACAGGCATTGGTTTTGCCACAGCAGAACAGTTGGTTAAACAAGGGCAACACGTGATTCTGGCCTGCCGAAACCCTCAGAAGGCAGAACAAGCACAAAACAAATTACGTGCACTCGATCAAGGGCAAGTCGATCTCATCTCCCTCGACCTCAACAGCCTTGAACTCACTCGAAAAGCAGCTGATGAAATCGCAGATCGTTATGGCAATCTAGATGTGTTGATCAACAATGCAGGTCTATTTGCCAAAACCAAGCAACTGACTGCTGATGGTTTTGAGCAACAATTTGGCGTCAATTATCTGGGGCATTTTCTATTGACCCAAAAACTGCTTCCCGTTTTAAAACAATCTCCCCAAGCACGTATTGTGCATTTAGCCTCGATTGCACACTGGGCTGGCTCAATCAAACCCAATAAGTTCCGTGCAGAAGGTTTTTATAATCCACTGTTTTATTATGGACAATCCAAACTTGCAAATTTACTGTTCAGTAATGCATTAGCAGAACAACTAGCAGGTAGCTCCGTCACCAATAATGCATTACATCCAGGTGGTGTTGCTTCGGATATTTATCGCGATCTGCCTAAACCTGTCTACGCTGCCATGAAATTAGGTTTGGTCCCCACTTCTGTTCCTGCAAATCTAATCAGCAAAATGGCGATTGGCGATGAATGGGCAAACCGTAATGGAGAGTATGTCAGTGCGCATATGCCTGACTGGAAATCTTCACATGCCAAAAATCAGCAATTGGCACGTGATCTATATCAACAATCTATACAATTGGTCGAAAAGTTTCTTTAAAAAATAAACCAAATAAAAAAGCCACCCCGAGGGTGGCTTTTACAATCCTGATTGAGGTCAGATTAGTGACCGCCACCATTGATTGCTTTGGTCATATCTTCCACAACTTTCTTAGCATCACCAAAGATCATCATAGTTTTTTCATTGTAGAACAAGTCATTGTCTAAGCCAGCATAACCTGTCGCCATAGAGCGCTTGATCACCATGATGGTACGTGCTTTATGCGCTTCAAGAATCGGCATACCATAAATCGGTGAAGTCGGATCGTCTTTCGCCGCGGGGTTCACAACGTCGTTTGCACCAATAACAAGCACCACGTCTGTTGCAGGGAAATCTGAGTTGATCTCATCCATTTCCAAGATGTCTTCATAAGCAACATCTGCCTCAGCTAACAATACGTTCATGTGACCAGGCATACGACCAGCAACTGGGTGAATCGCAAAGCGAACTTTTACACCCTGCTCTTTCAAGATTTCACATAACTCTTTAACCGCATTCTGTGCACGACCTTGCGCCATACCATAACCCGGTACAATCACAACGCTGTCTGCATTTGACATCAAGAAGCCTGCGTCATCTGCTGAACCAGAACGATGGTTACGTTGAACTTGCTCACCTTTATCTGCTGATGCAACTGCCGCTCCGCCCATTGCACCACCAAACAAAACGTTGATGATTGAACGGTTCATCGCCTTACACATGATGTAAGAAAGAATCGCACCAGAAGAACCTACAAGCGAACCTGCAACGATCAACATATTGTTTTCAAGTGTGAAACCAATACCTGCCGCAGCCCAACCAGAGAATGAGTTCAAAAGTGATACCACAACTGGCATATCACCACCACCGACTGGTGCAATCCATACCCAGCCAAATGCAAGTGCAAGTGCTGTCATTGCCCAGAATGCAGTCATGTTACCCGTGGTGAAAAAATAGAAACCACATGCAAGCATCGCAATAAAGATGGTTGCTTGAACTGGTTTAACCCATGCACCAGAAATTGTTTTTGCCCATTTCTTCGCAGCCAATTTACCGTAAGCAAATACAGATGCAGTAAATGTGATCGCACCCACGAAGCAGCCCACAAACAATTCAAATAAATGAACTGAACTCATATGTGCATGTTGAACACCAGCAGCTGTTAACGCAGCCTCATTTTGTTCAAATAAAACATTGAGTTGGTTGTTATGCAGAATCGCCGCAATTGCAATCAATACCGCAGCCAACCCCACGAGAGAGTGCATCAACGCAACAGTCTCAGGCATTTGTGTCATGGGCACTGTTTTCGCACGTGCGATACCAACGACAGCACCCAATACCATTGCACCACCGATCATCCAAACAACAGGATGTTCAGCAACAAAGAAGGTGGTTACTACAGCAATCGCCATTGCGATCATACCGTAGCGGTTACCTGCAATTGCAGTCTTAGGACCAGACAAGCCACGTAAAGTTAAGATAAAGAGGACAGCACCAATCAGGTAGAACCAATCCGCATAGTCTCGAATGAATTCCATTGCTTAACCCTCTTTTTTCTTTTGCTTCGGCTTGAACATTTCAAGCATACGAGCAGTTACAGCAAAGCCACCGAAGATATTGATACTTGCCAAGAACACAGCAATCGCACCAAGGATACTCACCACGTTTACACTTTGGAATGCAACATTAGCATCTACACCAATCGCTGGCATACCCACTGTTTGGATCATCGCGCCAACCACAATAATTGAAGACAACGCATTAGTTACTGCCATTAATGGTGTATGTAATGCAGGTGTTACACCCCACACCACGTAATAACCAACGAAGATGGCAAGGACGAAAATTGTAATCGTTTCAACCATGAGAACTCTCCTTAACCGCGCTTGAGCAGTACTTGACCGCCATGAGTCACGAGTAACGCTTTTTGGATTTCTTCTTCTTGATTGATCGCAAAGCCTTTGTCTTTGTCAAATAATGTCTCAAGGAAGTTAAAAACGTTACGTGCATACAATGCAGATGCTTCAGTTGCAACTGTGGCTGGGATGTTTGGAATACCCAAAATTTTCACGCCATTTTCAGTTGTGACTGTTTCGCCTTCTTTAGAACCTTCAACGTTACCACCCGTTTCTACTGCCATATCTAAAATGACAGAACCCGGTTTCATTTTGGCAACGGTTTCAGCTTTAATTAAACGCGGAGCATTACGACCCGGAATCAATGCAGTGGTGATTACGATGTCAGCATTTGATACCGCTTTATCTACAATCGCAGCTTGATCTTTGATGTATTGCTCACCCGGCTGCCAACCATAGCCGCTTTTCGCAGCTTCAGCAGCACGTTGTTTTTCTTCATCGGACATTGGCACATCGAGCCACTTACCGCCTAAAGATTCAACCTGCTCTTTTGCTGTTGGACGTAAGTCAGTTGCTTCTACCACTGCACCTAAACGTTTCGCAGTCGCAATCGCTTGAAGACCCGCAACACCAACACCCATAATCACAACACGTGCTGGTTTAACAGTACCTGCAGCCGTCATTAACATTGGGAACATACGTTGATATTCAGCCGCAGCTAACAATACAGACTTATAACCTGCCAAGTTTGCTTGAGAAGAAAGTACGTCCATATTTTGTGCGCGAGAAAGCGTACGCGGAAGTAATTCTAGAGCAAAAGCAGATACTTGCTGATTAGCAAACTGATCTAGTTCTGGATTGCGGTAAGGGTCAAACATTGCTATGACAGTAGTATTCGCCGCAAGTTTTTGAATTTCATCGCCTTTAGGGGCACGTACCTTCAAAATAATTTGGCTGCCTGTATAAGCATCGTCCGTAATGGTTGCGCCAACTTGTTCATAAGCACTGTCAATGTATGCAGCTTTAACACCAGCACCACGTTGAATGACAATACTATGACCTGCGTTAATCAACTTCTTAACTGTCTCTGGTGTTGCCGCTACACGACTTTCACCTGCAACAGTTTCGGTTGGGATTCCGATCTGCATGAGCGTTCCTCAAGCTAGTTTTTCTTAAGTAAACATCGCAAATAGCAATGTTTCCCCCAGGAGTATTCTTTGTAGAAATTTGGATTCTAATGGAAGTATTTTAAATTTCCACCCAATATTTATTTAATAAATACCTATATTTTGAACTGATGATTCACATTCAGGTTTTTAACTTGTATGATCCGCAGGTTTGCCTTTTGATCAGTCAAACCCTGTTTTTCATATTCCATGAATGTGAGAACTCAAGCATTCTCATAATCAATCCATCTATTTTCTTGCATTTCCCTTTCTCATACGAAAGATAAAAGCGGCATTCACTCAATAAACCTACTGATCGCCCTTATCATCATTACCAGCACACTAAATTCGTTTCACCAAATTGGATCACTCCTTTTATCTAGTAATGATAGATGGGTTGAATCGGCATCATAATCATGCAGTTGTTAGGAGGGATTGGCTTCTCTGAACTTTTATTGGTCTTTTCGGCTACTTTTTATCAGCTAATTTATAGAACTCAGGTGAGTTATAAGCATGAGCGCTTATTTCTCTTTATCAATTAATCTGAATTGTAGGCAGTAAATACTTCAGAAAAATCAAAAAGAGTTAAAAAAACTTAGATAGACATTTTTTCAAGTGATATTTGTATGGTTTTGTCTAGCAAAAGCTTCTTTATTGCACAACATTGGTGCAAAAAATAAACACCCTTAGCAATTAAACCAACTTTTGATCTGCATAAAACTTAAAATTCTAAAAAATAGGCTTTTTATTATCATTGATTGTGGATTTTGCTTCAAAATCCACTTGACCTCAAGCTAACTTGAGCTTTGATACTGAGTCATCTCAATGTTCAACATGATGTTTTAGCCATGAATCAGATTGACACACCGACCTTTGAAATCATTAATCCGAATGAACTTTATGATCCACGTAGTAATGGTTATAGTCATGTGGCGATTGTTCCACCCAATATGCGTACCATTCATATCGCAGGCCAAGGTGGCGAAAATAAAAATGGTGAGCTTTCAGAATATTTTGACCAACAGGTACAACAAGTCTTCTATAATATTCAACACGCTTTAGCTTCAGTCCATGCTCAAATTACGGATATCGCCGTTTTACGCATTCTAATCGTGGAACATGATGCTAAAAAGCATCAGGCTTTGATTCAAATCATGCAAGATTTATGGAAAAACCATGCTTTCCCAGCATGTACGCTCATTCCTGTCCCACGTTTGGCATTGGAAGGCATGCAAATCGAAGTTGAAGCAACTGCCTATACCGCATAAATCAGTGATCGAGAAAATTATGTCTGCCCCCCAAGATATTAGTCAAAATAAAGCATTACTCTGGTTTATGGCTGCAGCATGTGGTTTGTGTGCGGGTGCTAACTATTATAGTCAGCCTTTGATTCACTCCATTCAGCAGTATTTTGTAGTGACCGAAGGTCAAGCTGCACTGACAGTGACTTTTGCCCAAGTCTCTTATGCATTGGGCTTACTGTTTATTGTGCCAATGGGCGATGTGGTCAATAAAACTAAATTCATTCCTTTATTGATGGTGTTATGTGCTGTTGGCCTATTTATTAGTGCTTTCTCCATCAACTTACCTATGCTTTGGCTCGGTACGGTCATGGCTGGACTATTTTCAGTTGCTGCACAGGTATTGATTCCGCTTGCAACCATGACGGTAAAACCAGAAAAAACAGGTGAAGTGATTGGCTTCTTGATGAGTGGATTGCTGGTAGGTATTTTACTTTCAACCAGTCTGGCAGGTTTATTTTCGAATTTATTCCACTGGAAAGTGATTTATGTGGTCAGTGGCATACTGATGCTGATCTTGGCCTACGCATTAAAAAGTCGTTTGCCATACGCCATGCGCATGAAAATGAATTATAGCCAAGTCTTCGCTTCAATGGCACAACTGTTAAAGCAAGAGAAACGTTTAGTCTTACGTGCACTTGCAGGCGGCTTTGCTTTTGCCGCGGTCAGTATTTTATATTCTACCATTGCCCTACTGCTAACCTCAGCACATCATCTTCAAGATCTTTTAATTGGTATGGTGCCATTGGTCGGAATCTTTGGTGCGCTCTCAACACAGTATGTCGGTAAATATGCCGACCAAGGTTATACCAATCAGTTAACATGGCTTGGATGTGGTTTATTTATCGTGAGTTGGATCTTCTTCTATTTCGGACAAAGCGTCTTGTTCAGCTATATCCTTGGTTTTGCACTCATCCAGTTGGCACTCGCCTTAGTCCATACCAGCAATCAAAGTGTGATTTTCCGTTTACGTCCTGATGCAAAGTCTCGTATTAATGCCATTTATATGACCGCCTATTTTACTGGCGGCGCATGTGGTTCGGCTCTCGGCATTTTTGCCTGGAATCACGGTGGCTGGAGCATGACTTGTTTAGCAGGAATCAGCCTCGTTTTCGCATGCATGCTGTTTAGCTTGTTTGATTACCTTTTGACGAAGAGAAATAGTATTCTAAGCTCGTGAAGACTGATCCTCATCTCTAAAACTCAGACTTTAGAGATGAGCACTGTTTGCCAATAGATCTCAAGATTCAAATTATTATCATGTGTGACTCAAAATCAGAAAGTAGTTCTGCAACTTCGTTGAGCCAATCTATGGCTATGATGCAAAACTTATAATGAATAGCAAAGAAATATTTTTATTTAAAAATCAAATCAACATTCACACGTACCAAACATATTATAAATAAAATGCATTGGAGCGCACTCTGGATAAACATCAATATTCAGCACTTTTGATATCTTTCCACTTCCCAATACCGTAATAAAATTGCCACGCTTATTTAAAACGACACCTGTGATTACATTACTCTCGAGTTGCTCAAAAAATCGATTGATATGGTTTTTATTTTTATAAAAATAAACCCGCTGCCCAGCCTTAATCTTTTTATGGTTAACTCGTTGATATAAACCACATTCTTTACAAACCCACTTTTCCATTATTGCATCTCGAAATTTTAGCTATGAATTTCTGAACGGCACTAATGTGCGACCCGAAGCAATGGATTAGGTTGTTAGATTACGCCTACCCCATTACTTAGAGTAAGATTATGAATAGGTTCAATGAGGGGATATATCATCTGATGATGTAAATCACGTAGTGCAATAATGATTTCACTGTAGGGCTTCGACTACAAAACTTAGATATGTAGAAGCTATTAGAATAATTTTTAAGATACCACCCACCCATACAAATATTTATTTTTATTAATATAAAACAGAATCTTACAAAAAATACCAATCAGCCCCGAACAAAAATATCTAGAAAAATATGACGGTGATATCCGAATACGGCCACTCAATTGACTCTTATCGATGTATCTGATGCATAGATTCAGTTATACAACTGAATCCATCTTTAAATCAGTCCTTCATCAAGTTTTTCATTAGTCAGAAAATCATCTATTGCATCATTCAGCTGCGTAACAAGCTCTAATACTTGCTCGGATTTTTGTCTAAGCGATTCAGAATATGCAACATTTTCAGCATAACTTTCTAGTTCGCGACAATGTCTGTCAACATCGGATGCACCTAAAATCTGTGCCGCACCAGCCATACGATGAAAACATCGAGCTAATCCAGCATGATCTTGCTTTTCGATGCATAAACGGGCCCGTTGTATATCTTTAACATTTTCATTTCGTGTCGTCAGTAACAGCTGCTGCAACAACTCCGTATTATCATTCACTAAATGACGTAGAGCACTTAAGTCAACCAAACTCCCTAATTGTTTCTGTGTGGGTTTATTTTGAATGACACGGCGAACCACTTTATTTAAAAGTGCTTCTAATTGTGCTAACTGCAATGGTTTAAACAAACAATCATCCATATCCGCGGCCAAATAACGTGCCCGTTCTTCAGCTTGAGCATTTGCGGTGAGTCCAAAAATCGTCACTGGTCTGGCTGTTTCCTGACGCAACAACCGTGTCAAAGTGATTCCATCCATAACGGGCATATTGCAATCGGTAATCACCAAATCCAAATCATTTTTACGCCATAATTGTAAGGCTTGCTCCCCATTCTCAGCCTCTACAACAAAATGCCCTAAGCGTGTGAGTTGTGACTTGAGCAATAATCGATTCGCAGGATGATCATCCACAGCAAGAATTTTCAATGGTTGCATACGATCTATAACCGTCGTAATACTCTCAGTCGATGCAGGCTGAAATTGCCGATGCTCAACAGGCAAATGTACCGTAATGTGCGTTCCTTTTCCTTGCTCACTGCGTAGCGTGATTACGCCACCCATCATTTTGACCAATTGCATACATATCGCTAGGCCCAATCCAGTACCAACTTGCATTTTCCCAGCATCAGATTGCTTATACGGCGTAAATATTTGCCCTTGATCTTCTTCTGCAATCCCGACACCAGTATCAGAAACAACCAACTCCAAAATCATATGCTGATCTTTCTTACGTAAGCATTTCATCCCAATCTCAATGGAACCTTGCTCAGTAAATTTGATTGCATTACTAATTAAGTTAGACAGCACCTGATGAACACGCATCGGATCAATAAATATTTCATCTGGATGCCGAGCATCAATATGACTATATAAAGTCAAATTCTTTTGCCGCGCCAACCCTTCAAATACTCTGACTATAGGTTGCACTAACTCATCAAAATCAGTCCATTTGGGGGCCAATTCAAGCTCTCCAGACTCAATTTTGGCCATATCCAGAATTTCACCAATTAAATCCATGAGCGATTTAGCTGACTCATAGGCAACCTGTACCGCTTCCATATCATTTTTAGTAAACGTTTTATTGGTCACCGTAAGTTCAAGTAGACCAATAATGGCACTAATTGGCGTTCGGATCTCATGGCTCATTGTCGCTAGAAATGTACTTTTAGTTCGATTTGCCTGTTCTGCCCTTTCTCGTGCAGATGACAGTTCGAGTAACAATGCCTCGTGCTCGGTAATATCCTGCCAACTACAAATAAATCCAACAATTTCTCCATTTAACCCCATGTACGGAACTGCCTGATGGATGATTACACACATCTCATCACCATTTTTAATGGTATAGCGATGTCTTAATAGCGGCGAGCCATATGAATCCTTAAGCATCTCTTTTAGGGTCGAATATACGATTGCTAACGGGTGTGAAGGTGAAGTGAGTGCCAATTTATCTAAATACTTAATATCCAACTTAAAAAAATCTTCCCAAGCCTGATTGCGGCTTAGAATATTTCCTTCTCGATCAACCACGTAAACGGGTACCAACATACTATTAAATAATGTTTCTCTAAATTCGACCTGTTCCTTTAACTTCATTTGTGCTTTTTTACGTTTACTCATTTTTTGACGTAAGTAGTAATTCCAACTCAACGAAATCAGAACCAAAGCAACAAAAATCCCAGCCAGCCAATAAAACTCCCAACGATATACGGTCCATGTATTTAATTTGACCGTAGGGGTTCCTTGCCACTTGTACGCGATCACTGAAATATCCCGAGGAGAGATATCTGCTAAAGCCTTGTTGAGAATACTATAAAGTTCAGGTTCATCCCGTTGTACAGCAAAGGATATATGTGAAAGGTTATCTCCGATTCGAGTGGCAATCTTGAGTTCATTACGGAAATAACTATCAATCATATAATTGGCGCCAATCAGATTATGTACGGCGCCATCTACTTTTTTCTCTTTAACCCACTGCATTGCTAAACTGGCATTTTCAGCTTTGACCAATTTAATATGCGGATATTGTGTTTTTATCCATTCCCACAAAGAGTTACCTGGCGTAATCGCCAAACTTTTAACGTCCGATAATCCTTTTGGTGCTGTAGTGCTATTTTTGACGATCAAGACAAAAGGAGGCTGAATGTAAGGACGAGTAAAGATGAGTTGTTTATCTCGTTCATCACTGTAACTCATTGCAGCAATGAGATCGCCTTCATTTTGGTTCACCTTCTGAAACATGTCAGCAACGTTATCAGCCTCAACAGCCTTAAAATGTAAGCCTGTGCGTAAATGAATCAAACGTAGGACATCCGCACTAATCCCGTAAAATTGTCCGTTTGCATCCAGCATGGTAAATGGTGCATAGAGCGGATTAATAACAACACGTACTTCACGATTTTGGTCTAACCAACGCTGCTCCCGTTCGGTAAGTGCCAAACGTGACTGGAATTCCCATAAATCAGAGCCTGAACTCCAGTGATGTGAAATTGCTTTTCGCTGTGCTGGAGGAATAGCCGCCAATACCGTATTTACTGTGTGCTGTAACACATTTTCATCTGTTCGAAATAAAAAATGCGGTCCAGTTTCTTCGGTTGACAGGATTTCAGCGATCGATAACAAACTATCGTAATTTCGTTCGACCAAATAACTAACGGTAGCAAAGCTACCTATAAAATAATCATTATTTCCGAAAGCGACAGATGATAATGCTGTTGCAGGTGAGGCATAACGCACTGTCTTTGCTTGAGGATAATATTTTGCAACCCATTCATCAGATAAAGAATCATTCAGCAAAGCGATCCGTATATTCTGAGGTTTTTTTAAATTCCGTGTTAGAACTTCTTCTCGACTAACCAATGCAATTGCATCAGGAGTAAAAGGAATACTCGCTTTAAAATGTGCTTCATCAGTAATATCATTGGCATAATCAACTAGCATATCGACCTGCCCCTGATTCAGCCCATCAATTGCAGCATCTCGATCAGAATAGCGCATAACCTTAACGCGAACGCCTAAAGAATGGGCGATTAATAAGGTATAATCCGCGGCAATACCTTCAAAAATATCGGGTTCTAATAACAAAGCAAAAGGTGGATTTTTAGGGTCATAGACACCCACTTTTATTTCTTGTTTTTTCCCTAACCAACGCCAGTCTTTATCGTTTAATTCAAATTCAAGCTGGATCGGTGCTTCCCGACTGAATACTTTCATCAGTTGTGGTGACTCTGCCCGTACAGCACTGCAAAAAAGACAGAAGACTAAATAACCAAGTATCCATAGTTTTGGCATATGATTCCTTAGTCCAGATGATTACGTTGGGCAAAGTCATACAATTCCATCATATTTTTCAGTTCAAGCTTTTGCATCATGCGGCTCTTATAGGTACTCACTGTTTTATCACTGATATGCATGAGCGCCCCGATATCAATCACCTTCTCGCCTTTAGCTAAATAAAGTAGCACTTGTAATTCTTTGGGTGAAAGTTCAGCAATTTTATGCTTTTCAGTATCAGCATCACTTAACGTTGCATCAGCAGCGTGAAGACGAGCAAGCGCGCGCGGGAAATAGCCATAACCTCCTCTTAACGCACGAATCGCATCATGAAATTCAACAAGCTGATTTTTCTTACTAATAAATCCATCGGCACCAACACTAGCACAGCGCTTAATATAATGATCATCATCCTTGCCACTGAGCATCAACATACCGCCTTGGTAACCCGTTTTACGCAAGCGCTGAACAACCTCAATACCATTTAAAGATGGCATATCAATATCAATTACAACTAAATCAGGTCCAAGCTGCTTTATTAAAGAAACTGCATCCAAACCATCCCCAGTTTCTGCAACCACGGTCATACCTTCTTTTTCCAAGAGCATTCGAACAGCCAACCGTGCAACGGGATGATCGTCTACAATCACTGCGTTGTGCATATCTTTCCTTTAATATTTATATGATAGATCTTGTCAAAGTATAAATTTATGTAAAAAAAACCAATGAATTACGATGCTAATTTTACTACACCGTTCGGTTCATAATTGTATTTCTTTTACTACCTCGGAATTAGCTAAAAGCCATACACCAGTGTTCTTTGCTTTATCTTAGGACAGGTATTCTCAGATAAAAAATAGGATTAAAAATGGATATAAATCAAATATTTTTATAGTTTTTAGGTTTAATTTTTGAGATGTGGGATACAGGAATAGTATTATTGCGGGATATAAACATTGAGCCATGACTAGAGTATAAAAAACATAGCAGCTACAGTTAGATGCCCAAACACTGAAATATTGAAACTTAGCCAAAAGAGCCAAGCTCTTTAAGATTTAAACCATACCAAGCATAATTGGTGAATTGATCACAAAACTCGTATAATGCTGCCCTTTCTTTTCTTGTCCACATCCGAGAACCGTTTATGCAACCACTTGAATCATTAAAGCCACGTATTTCCGTCGCCCCGATGATGGATTGGACAACAAAAGATTACCGTTTTTTTGCACGCTTATTTAATCCAAATGTGGTGCTCTATACCGAGATGGTCACCACTGGTGCGATCATTTATGGTGGAGCAAACCGTCATTTAGACTTCAACCAACAAGAACATCCAATTGTGTTACAACTTGGCGGCTCAAATCCGCAAGATTTAGCCACCTGTACCAAAATGGCTGAAGATTGGGGTTATAACGAAGTCAATTTAAATGTAGGTTGTCCAAGCGATCGCGTTCAAAATAACAAGATTGGTGCATGCCTCATGGCTGAACCCAATCTCGTTGCCGAATGCATTCATAGCATGCAAAAAGCAGTATCGATTCCTGTGACGGTGAAACATCGTATTGGGATTGATGATATGCAGTCTTATGAAGAAATGCTGCATTTTGTGGATACCGTTGCAGCAACAGGTTGTACTCATTTTATCGTGCATGCACGTATTGCCATCTTGCAAGGTTTATCGCCTAAAGAAAACCGTGATGTTCCGCCATTACGTTATGACGATGTCTATCGCTTAAAGCAAGAACGTCCACACCTCACCATTGAGATTAACGGTGGCATCAAGACTTTTGATGAAACACAGCAACATTTACAGCATGTTGATGGGGTGATGATTGGTCGTGAAGCCTATCACAATCCATATCTTTTAGCTGAGATGGGACAACTGTGGAATCTAGAAACACCAGACCGTTTTGAGATTATGCAACAAATGATGCCATATATTCATCAGCGTGTTGCTGAGGGTGCACCGCTTTCAATTATCACACGTCATATTTTAGGTCTATTCCAAAACTTGCCTGGCGCAAGAAAATGGCGTCAAGCTCTGAGCGGTGGCAATGCCAAAACGATTGCTGATATCGAAAATGCAATTCAAAATATTCAAACAGCAATGCAAAGAACTGAAGATTACCTGAAAGAGCATCAACCTTAATTGATGCTCTCAAACTGCCAACTTCATCACAGTGTGAAATATCATTTTACAAATATGAAAGATTTCTTTAAAGAGAACTTAAACCTTTTATAATTAAGATGATCTTCAAAAAATATTCATTCTGAATTCATTATAATTCGATCAATTTGTTATATTATTACATTACATTTTAGGTTTTTGAAGATTTATCGCTTACTATGTGCCCCGTTAGAGATTCTGGCACACGTTCAGTTGTTTTGAAAATGCGGTAGAGATTCACAATGATTTATGATGCACCTTCAGTTGACCATAGTATGATTCACCCACCCTCGCAACAGGTGGTTATTCCTTATCGAGAGATGCCAAAGCTGCCATCGACCTCTGGAATTGATGTGAGTAAGTTCTCTCAGAAGTTGACCAAACGAGCATCTTATCGCAGCTCATCTCAATGTGCTAAATTCGTCAGAATCGCTTTACAATCCGCTGGTGCAAATATCGTTCAACATCCTGTTGCAGCATCAGACTGGGGACGTACCTTACAACAGATTGGTTATCAGAAAATCACTCCTGAATTTAATAATCCTCAGCCGGGTGACATTTATATTATCCACCGCACCAAGAAGCACCGTTACGGACATATTGCAGGCTTTACAGGTTCCCAGTGGGTGTCTGACTACAAGCAAACTAGCTATGATGTCTATAAAGATCCGAATGTGACGTATAGCTATTACCGCTTAGCACCACAGTATCCGCAGGCTTAATCTCTGGGTTGAGCCATTATCAACTCACCCAGCTTCTGCAACAGCGTAGTTAATACCCAGATGTAGCCTCCTCTTCACGATGAAACAAGCTCACTATTGATCATAGGAAATACTTTTCCATAAATTGGGTAGCAATCAAATCGCAATAGTCTAGTTACCCAACATTCTATTGATCTTGCTTTTTATCTTCCAAATTTACTCAGACACCGCCAATATTTGTCTTTGAAAAAACTAACCTCAATTTCAAAGTTATCTTCATGATTTTGAATAATTTGGTCAATTACCTTGGATGGCTTTCTAAAATCCTTACAAGCGAGATATATCGTTCTTAAATGATTACCAGTTTCACGACCAATATTTAGATATCCATCAACATCTTTTAATTCAGCAACTAATGCCTGTTCAACACTTTCAAGCAGTTCATATTGATTCGATGGTGGCATACCATTAAAGTTCTCCCCACCATAGCGTATTTCAATAATCATCATCCAAGGATGTGATGCTTTTTTATCCCACTCTAATAATGTACTGTTTAAAATGGCGATAAGAGGTAAACCGTCATTCGTCTCTCCTTCTAAACTAATATATTCATCCTCATCAGTATTTGAACGAATCACTTTATCAAAACGAGAGATTTCACTGTTTTTTAAGGTTAAAATTTTCTTTAAATTTGCAATCGGCATTAATTCTTTTTCAGCATCTTGTTTAGATTGCACTGAAACTTGATCGAGTTTGGTTACCGAATCATATTCCCCCAAGTAATTGTCTAAGAAAATATAAACGCCTTGTAAAAATTCACTTTTTTGCGCTTCATTATATTCATCATGAACTACAAATAGGTCAATTTCATCTGGATATTCAGGATGGTCTTTTAGGTAAAAAGATAAGGTGTCTTGACTAAATTCATGGTCATGCATGCCAATACAGGTCTGATGGATTTCACTAGCGGGTTTAAGGGCTGTAAATTTCCATCCTGTAATTTCAGGCGCTGCAGCAATAAGCTCTTCTACAAAGATAATATTTCGAATCACCCCATCAGGTGTTAATATAAGTTCAGCTGTGTGTTCATCTGCCATTCCTACTAGGAAAAAAATTCCATCATGAACGCTCGCCAATTCAGCCCATAATTTATCAAAGAAATCTTCTTGGATTTTATCTTGATCCCTTGCTTCGACTATTCGGTGAAAATCATATTGATGTTTCTGAAACCATTGCCAAAACTCGGCATAACTATTTTTATTGTTTGATATAAGCTGTTCTGTATTGTCTAAAGTATTTTTTAAACTCATGTTGATTATTCTCTACTTTTTTATCTATCACTAATCAATTTCGCTCAATTGCGGTGGTTGTTAAATGCCTGTTAAATAAGGGCTAATCACCCTCAACAACTATTTGCTAGTCTGCATACGATCCAGTTTCTTTAAGACTTCAGCCACTGCCACCATGGCAAAGCTTGAAGTCACTACCACCGCCGAACCATATCCCCCGCAGCGTAGACCCGCACTTGGGCAAACATCTACACTGGAAAATGGGTTATCGATCGAATACACGCAAGTGATGCCAAATTTCTCTTTTGGCTTTTTGCAAATCCCCATAGAACGCAATTGGGTACGTAACTTTGCCAACATGGGATCTTGTTCAGTTTTGGACAAATCTGCCACGCGAATCTTCAATGGATCAAGCTTTCCACCTGCACCACCCGAAACAATCAATGGGATTTTGTTAAAACGACAATGTAGCATCAAGGCAAGTTTAGCTTTGACGTCATCAATACAATCCAGAACAATGCTTGGCACTGGATTTAGAATTTCTTTGACATTTTCAGGCGTCAGATAATCATCAATCACGTTTACTTTCATACGTGGATTAATTTGACGACAACGCTCTGCCATCACTTCGATTTTCTCTTGTCCCAGTGTCGAACTCATCGCTGGCAATTGACGGTTAATATTCGATGCGGCCACCACATCCATATCGACTAAGGTCAGCTCACCAATGCCTGTCCGTGCCAATGCCTCAACGGCCCAACTGCCGACGCCACCAATCCCAATCACCATGACATGACTTTGTTCATAATGCGAAAATGCATTTTCTCCATAAATTTTGGCGACACCAGCAAAACGGCGCTCATATTCATCATTTACAGGAACATCGGTCATCACAGTCGTGGTCTATCTTTTAAATCAAAGCACTATTTTACCGTGTTTAACTGGTTTTAGGTTAGCCCACTGAAACTTTACTTGATGGTTGATCTCGGCGAATTAAAATAACCAACAGGGTAAAAACGATCAGACTCATGCATAGAGCCAACAGGTTTGCATTGATCCATCCGAGGCTACTCAAAATCGGTGCAGGTAAAAATGCTCCCAAAGTCGCAAACAAAGCAATTCCTGTTTCATTGATGCCTTGGACACGATGCTTTTGCTGTTCGTTAAGACCTGCTAACAAGGTTGATGCACCTGAATAAGCAAAATTCCAACCCACGCCTAGAACGATCAAGGCAATATTAATATAGATACCGACCTGTCCAAACATTGGAATTAAAGACGATAACATCAACAAAGCAAAACCAACATAAATCGTGGTATGCGTTCCCCATCGTTGAATTAGTTTCGACACAAAGAAGGATGGGATAAACATTGCCAGCACATGTAGCTGAATCGAGATCGAAGCATAATGAAATGAGTGATGTTCCTTGAGATGCAAGGAGGACATAATCATCATGACATTCATAATATAGTAGGCAAATGCTCCGCTGATCACCGCAGCAATAATCAAAGTACTTGGCAGTTTGCTACGCTGGGTTGGTTCAATTAGCACCTGCTGTATCTGCTGGCGTTGAAATTTTTTGTTCCATAGATACAAAGTCGGAGAGAGTAACAAAGCCAAGACACTAAAGATGAAATAGATCGCAGTGAAATCGGGTAAACCTGCTACCTGCTGAAATTGAATTGCCAATATGGGCGCAATAATTGCTGCAATCACGCCGCCCGAAATGACCATTGCAGTGGCTTTCGGAATTAAATCTGTTGCTAGCCGATCAGAAGCAGCAAAGCGATAAAAATTCGCAGTGGAGATAAATAAACCCAGTGAAAAATGACTGAGGCATAATAAATAAAACTGTTGCTGCTGTAGAGCCAAATAACCGAGAACACCGGCAGAGAAAAGACAGATGCAACCAAACTGGAAAACCAAATGCCGGCCAAGCTTTTTCATTAGAAAAGAAAAAATAAAAGTGGTCAGTAGCATCGCTAAAAACTGCAAACCATATGGAACCGTAGCCAAAGCCTGAGTTGGCGCTAACTTTAATCCCACAATTGCAGCCACGGTAACAGACAGCACCGCAGCAATTAAGTTAAAGGCCTGTGCAACCAAGAGGTAATAAACATAGCGAGGTAACTGATTCAAAGCCTTTATCCAATTTAATCGGGCCTGACTACCTTAACGCTGAATGTTTAAAATTCAAACAAAAAAAGATGAAAGACCAGCTTTCATCTTTGATTTAAGAGTGTGTTTCGTTATGCAGCAATCAGATTGCGTAATACATAATGCAAGATACCACCTGCTTTAAAGTATTCTACCTCATTCAATGTATCAATACGGCATAACACTTTGAACTGGTCTTGACTGCCATCTTCTCGTTGTACCTGAATATCCAAAGTTTGATGTGGTTGGATATCATCAGATAATCCATGAATCAACAGTACTTCCCGACCAGTGAGGTTCAAGGATTGACGTGTTTGCCCATCCACAAACTGTAATGGCAATACGCCCATGCCGACCAAATTAGAGCGGTGAATCCGTTCGAAACTTTCAGCAATAACCGCCTTAACCCCTAAGAGATTGGTCCCTTTTGCGGCCCAGTCTCGTGACGAACCCGTTCCATATTCCTTACCTGCAATAATCACCAACGGTGTTTTCTGTTGCTGGTACAGCATAGATGCATCATAGATGGCCTGCTTTTCACCTGTTGGAATAAAGATGGTATTACCACCTTCTTCACCACCCAGCATTTCATTCTTGATTCGGATATTGGCAAAAGTTCCGCGCATCATCACTTCATGATTACCACGTCGAGAGCCGTAGGAGTTGAAATCTTTTGGCTCAACCCCCTGCTGCTGTAAATAGCGTCCTGCTGGGCTGTCTTTCTTGATATTCCCTGCTGGAGAGATATGATCGGTGGTGACTGAATCACCCAATACCGCCAAGATGCGTGCTTGTTCAATATTGCGAATGGCTTTGGGTGGTTGATTAATTTCTTCAAAAAATGGTGGATGGCGAATATAAGTCGAATTATCTTGCCACGCATAAGTTTGGCTTTGTGGAATCTGAATCGCCTGCCAAGTTGCATCACCATCAAATACTGCTGCATATTCTTTATGGAACATGTCGGTATTCACTTTTTGCAGTACTTGATCAATTTCAAACTGACTTGGCCAAATGTCTTTCAAATAAACATCTTGACCATCTTTGCCTTGTCCAATTGGTTGCGTGGTTAAATCAGTACGGATATTCCCCGCTAAACCATAAGCCACGACCAAAGGTGGAGACGCCAACCAGTTGGTTTTTACCAATGGATGAACGCGTCCCTCAAAGTTACGGTTACCTGAAAGCACCGAAGCAACATTTAAATCATGGCACTGAATTGCTTCTTCAATCGGTTCAGGTAAAGGCCCAGAGTTACCGATACAGGTGGTACAACCATAACCAACCAAGTTATAACCCAACTCATCCAAGTATGGTGTTACACCTGCAGCCGCTAAATAATCAGTGACCACTTTAGAACCTGGAGCCAGCGAGCTTTTCACCCATGGTTTGCGTTGCAGACCTTTTTCAATTGCTTTTTTAGCCAATAGTCCCGCAGCTAACATCACACTTGGATTGGATGTGTTGGTACATGAAGTGATTGCTGAAATCACCACATCACCATCCTTCAATGGATACGATTTTCCATCAATGGTACAAGCAGGTTCTTCATGTGCTAAATTCGCTTTCTTGGCTTCAACAGCCGTACCTCCGCCGCCTTCATTCTCTAAACGTTCTTTGGCTTCTTTCGCAGGTTTTAAATTCAGCTCCATCAATGCATTAAATGTTTTTGGTACATCAGCCAACAAAACCCGATCTTGTGGACGTTTTGGCCCAGCCAGACTGGCTTGTACGGTACTCATATCCAGACTCAAGGTATCGGTAAATACAGGTTCATCGCCTGCATGACGCCACAAGCCTTGTTGTTTACTATAGGCTTCGACTAAATCTATACGTTCTTGTTTGCGGCCAGTTAGGGCTAAATACCCCAATGTCACATCATCAATCGGGAAGAAACCACAGGTTGCCCCATATTCAGGTGCCATATTGGCAATGGTCGCACGATCAGCCAATGGTAAATCAGCCAAACCATCGCCATAAAATTCAACAAATTTACCCACTACACCTTTTTGACGCAGCATCTGGGTAATGGTCAGAACTAAATCGGTTGCAGTAATCCCTTCATTCAACTTGCCTGTGAGCTTGAATCCAATCACTTCTGGAATCAACATGGATACAGGCTGCCCGAGCATGGCTGCTTCGGCTTCAATCCCACCCACACCCCAACCGAGAACACCCAATCCATTGATCATGGTGGTATGTGAATCTGTACCCACCAAGGTATCTGGAAAGGCAAAAACCTGACCTTCATCATCACCTAACCAGACCGCTTGCGCTAAGTATTCTAAATTGACTTGGTGGCAAATCCCTGTACCAGGTGGCACCACACTAAAATTATTAAATGCAGATTGTCCCCAACGCAGGAATTGATAACGCTCACCATTGCGTTGCATTTCAATTTCAACATTCTCGGCAAAGGCATTTTCATCAGCAAAATGATCAACCATCACCGAATGGTCAATGACCAGATCAACGGGTGACAAAGGATTGATCAGGTTAGGATCACCGCCTGCTTGAGACATTGCGGCACGCATCGCAGCCAGATCGACCACTGCAGGAACACCCGTGAAATCCTGCATTAACACACGTGCAGGGCGATACTGAATTTCCTGATCAGAACTTTTGGTTTTCTGCCAATCAACCAAGGCCTGAATATGCTCCACTTTTACACTTTTTTGATCTTCGAAACGGAGTAAATTTTCTAGCAAAACCTTTAAAGACTTTGGCAATTTATCAATATTGCCAAGTGTTTCAGCTGCTCGCGCTAAACTATAGATTTGATAGGATGTCGAACCGACGGTGAGTGTTTGTAATGCATTGAAACTATTGATTTTGCTATATCTGGCCATAAGGTTACCCTCCCAGTATTGGCTGATTTGTTTATTATCAAATTGTTCTTTTAATGTACCCCTGTTTAGAAAAGCATGTGTTCCCTTTTAGTATCTTATTTTTAACGAGATTATTTGCTTATTCTCTTAAAATTTAAGTCGCAACGCACCCAATGAGTTTTGCCATACTTGTGCAGCCAGCTGCAACTTAGGCTGGTCAAGGGTCTGAGCCAAACTTTCTAGAACATAAGGTAAATTGACTGGGGTATTACGGGTGCGATGCTCGGTCGAAGTTTGGCAACACAACGGCGTCATATCTGGACAATCTGTTTCAATCACCAAATTTTCACTGCCAATCGCCTGCACCACTTGATGCAGTTTTTTAGCATTCGGATTGGTGATTTGTCCTGTCACCCCAATTTTAAAACCCAGTTTAACCAAGGCTTTGGCTTCTTCGATTCCACCACTAAAAGCATGGGCAATGCCACCTAATTTGAATTTTTGTGTTTTTAAAATGGCAATGGTTTCTGCATGCGCCTTACGGATATGTAATAACACAGGCTTTTGATACTGTGTTGCCAATGCCAATTGCTCAATAAAATAATGTTGTTGCTTGGCAAACAGTTCAGGCTGTTTATGTTGTTTTAAAAAAGTATCTAAACCAATTTCACCTACAGCCACACAGTCATGTTGTTGTAAGACTTGCTCAAGCCGCTGTAAATGTTCTGGCTGATGTTGTTCAATATAAAAAGGATGCAAGCCAGGTGCCAGATAAGAAGTCGGCACCTTATCCCAAGCGTGTAATTGTTGATGGGTATGGATCAGCTCATCAAATCTAGACTCAACAAAACCGATTAACACCAAAGCATCGACCCCAACCCGTTTTGCTTGCTCAGCCAAATGTTGCCGATCATGATCAAAATCGGCAACATCAAAATGGGTATGGGTATCGAACAGTTGCATTAACTTTGACTTGGTGTACTTGCAGCAGGCGTAGACGCTGCTGGCTGATCAATTTTTGGTAAATATTCAGGTTTTAAAACACCCTGCAATTCACTAAATGGAATCACTAAACGCGGTAAACCTACGACATAAGGACCAATGTCATATTCGCCATATTGCAGAATTAAACCCTGTTCACCTAATAAGAAATTATCGGTGACTTGGAATGGCCAAGCCTGTTCATATTCTTTCGGATCAGTTGCGAGTTTTGAATCGACAATCCACGCTTTAAATGCTTCATGCGCCAGTTTGTCTAAAGTTGCTTTTTGCTTCGGCAATAATAGGTCATGCAATTGAATCTGTTTTTGATTCGCTAAATCAAAGTTATAGTAACGTTGAGAGGTTGAACCATGTGCTCCACCTAAATAACTGCTGCTATTCAACACTACAGTTGCCAGCTTGCCTTTCGGTTGTAAAATCTTTGGCTTAACCATCAAACTGATCTGATGACTACTACTCAGTGCTTTTAACTCATCATCTATTTTAACAAAGGCGTTGGCATAGGCCTGTGCCTGAGCATCTAGACCTGTTTTTTGCTCAGTCGTTTTTGCTGTAGATGCTGCTGAAGCATCGGCATCAACCACATCAAGCATTTTACTCAGCTGATCGAGAATCTGCTGATCCAGTAACTGGTCAATGAATGGGAAATTACTTTCTAATCGTTCAACGGTAAAATCTGGGCAGGTATTACCTTTACACTCAGGTAAAGTCACCTGTAGCTTCACGGTTTCACCACGCAAAATCGGCTCGGCAGTTTGCTGTGCCGCTGGTGGATCTGTCGGTTTATCCTGTGATTCTTTAGGTTCTGATTTCGGCTGGCAAGCAGCAAGTAGAATTGCACAAGCAAGCACGCTGTATTTAGCAATTGTTTTCATTTAAAACCTATCAGCATTGTTATTACACAAGATTTTTAAATGCTATCGAACTTCATACAAAACCGCTAGCAGTGCATGCAATTTCTATACGAATCTCAAGAATCTTGTACTCAACCTGATTAGAACATTTGCTGGTAAATTTCAGCTTGTAGCATCTGTTTACTTTGTTCAGTGGTTAAATAAATATCTAACTGTGGTGCATCCTTACTAATTTCATTGGCACGATAATGTAATCCAATGCCCTCACCATCAAAGAACCAATCTGCCTGCCCCCAATATAATTTTTTCGGCACCTGCTTTTTCACTTCTGCTGATTGTTTTGCAATCCACTGTTGATAATGCGCCTGAACAATATCGTTTAATGCATTTTGCTGTTTTTTCTGGATCACATCCAACACACTGAGGCTCTTTTGTAGCTTGCGATCTGCAACAAAGAAATAGAAACGATCTTTAACCGCAATATCTTCTTGTTGTGCATTTACCCCAACTTGTAGCAACACATATTGGTTACGCTGCGAGGCAATTCGGGTATTTAAATGCAGTTCATAAGCTTTATTCTTAGAATATTTATCCTGCCATTCATCCGACTTTTTCACATAGGCATTAATTGCCTGTTGCAAGGTTAAATTTTTATTCAACTCAATCTGTTGTTGAATCACGTTGGCCTGATTTTTCGCAATCCATGCATTCAGCCAATCATCTTGGGTTTTAATGGTTTGAATATCGACATCAATACAATTTTTCTTTTCACAAAATGGCAAAGCATAATCTGCCTTGGCTTCTTTCATATTTAAATAAGGGAGAACTTCGGCTTTTTCGGCAGACACAGCGACTTGTTCTTTACTTTTAGCGGCATCCGTCTCATTTTTCTTAGGATGATCACATGCGGTTAAAGCCATCATTCCAATCAATACACTGACAGCAAAAAGTGGTTTTAAAGTGTTCATCACATCATCCTTTATTTTAATCCCTCCCAACCTCCCTTTATAAAAGGGAGGAGCATCACGAATCTAAATAGTTATAGACTCGTGAAAAAGTCCCTCTTTTATAAAGAGGGATCTAGGGAGATTCTAGTGTTCTCGTGTGTTACGGAACTGAATGTCTGGCCAACGCTCTTGCATCAGCTGTAAGTTTACGCGGCTTGGTGCAAGATAAGTTAAGTGGCCACCGCCATCAACTGAAAGTTGATCATGTGCTTTTTTCTTAAACTCATTCAGTATCTTTTCGTCATCACAATGCACCCAACGAACCGTATGCACACTGACAGGCTCATAAATACAGTCCACTTTATATTCTTCTTTTAAGCGGTAAGCGACCACATCAAACTGTAACACACCGACAGCACCGACAATCAGATCATTACTGATTTGTGGCATGAAAACCTGAGTTGCACCCTCTTCAGATAACTCTTTCAGACCTTTTTGCAGCTGCTTCGATTTCAACGGATCTTTTAAGCGAACACGACGGAACATTTCAGGTGCGAAGTGTGGAATCCCTGTGAAATGAAGATTTTCACCGCTGGTAAAGGTATCACCAATCTGAATAGTACCGTGGTTATGCAAACCAATGATATCGCCCGGCCAAGCTTCTTCGAGGTGTTCACGCTCACCTGCAAGGAAAGTCAATGCATCACTGATACGTACATCTTTACCAATACGCACATGATTCATTTTCAAGCCTTTTTCATATTTACCCGAGCAAATACGCATAAAGGCAATACGGTCACGGTGTTTCGGGTCCATGTTGGCTTGGATTTTAAACACGAAGCCTGTGAAACCTTCTTCATTGGCATCCACAATACGTTCTTGTGTTGGATGTGCCTTTGGTTCTGGCGCCCAATTGATAAAGGTATCCAAGACATGGTCAACCGCAAAGTTACCCAATGCTGTACCGAAAAGAACAGGGGTTTGTTTACCTTGTAAGAATAATTCACGGTCTAATGGTTCATTTGCCATTTGCACCAGCTCAAGGGATTCTTCAAAAGAAGCCCATGCCAACTCACCCACTTTTTCACGGATATCCGGATGATCATAACCATCACGAACATCAATATCGGTAATCGTTGAGCCAAACCCTGCTTTATAGACATACAGTTTGTTTTCAAGCAAGTTATAAACACCTGCAAAGTCACGCCCCATACCTAAAGGCCATGTGATTGGCACACAGCGAATATTCAGGACATTTTCAATTTCATCGAGCAACTCTAAAGGCTCGCGAATTTCACGGTCCATTTTGTTCACAAATGAAATGATTGGTGTGTCGCGCATACGACACACTTCCATCAATTTAATGGTACGTTCTTCGACACCTTTTGCACCATCGATCACCATTAAAGCTGAGTCAACTGCGGTTAATGTACGGTAGGTATCTTCCGAGAAGTCTTCATGTCCCGGTGTATCGAGTAAGTTAATGGTGTGCTTTTTATAAGGGAACTGCATCACCGACGTGGTAATCGAGATACCACGTTCTTTTTCCATTTCCATCCAGTCAGACGTTGCAGAGCGGTCAGACTTACGGCTTTTTACCATACCAGCAACTTGAATCGCCTTACCCCATAACAACAGTTTTTCTGTCATGGTGGTCTTACCCGCATCGGGGTGGGAAATGATCGCAAATGTGCGTCGTTGGGCAACCTGTGCCGCTAATTCATCTTTAAACATGCTAAAAATCTACAATTTGTGCACCCATGTGTATCTGCAAACGATGGCAAGAACAGATGGCGTGCGAAAGAATTTAAAATTGGCGCAATTGTAGCAGATTTCTAAAATATATTTTCGATTGTTGATATGTCTTAAGTTATCCACAAATTAGCGCTCACTTAGTTCTAGAGTCGCATGTTCAGATTCATCGAGGTATGTCATCTTAGGGGAATAAAACCTGAATCACTGCCTTTGTGAAATTGAGAACATCACAGTCAGTCTCTATGACTTTAGCTCACACAATGGTTGAGTTAGGATGAACAGATGTCGACGGACAACCCCAATCTTTTTCCACAGCTAGAAGAGTAAAAATATGTCACAACAAGATTATGAAAATGGATTAAAAGTTCGTACAGAAGTGATGGGAGAATCTTTTGTAAAACGTGCTCAAGACAATACCGTGCCCTTTACTCAGCCCTTACAAGACTGGATCAATGAACATGCTTGGGGTTCAACTTGGCAACGTGAAGGCGTATTGCCACGCAAATATCGTTCTCTTATTACCATTGCATTTTTAACTGCCCAAAAAAGCCCAACAGAGCTGAAAGGCCATGTCCGTGGTGCATTAAATAATGGTGCGAGTGTTGAGGAAATCCAAGAGGTTTTGCTTCACAGCCTTCCTTATTGTGGCGCACCTACAACACAAGAAGCCTTTAGAGCTGCGCTGGAAGTCATTACTGAATATCAAAAAGAAATGTAGATCGCCAAAACCACTGGCTACAATTGAAATTATAGCCATACAAAATCATCTCATTAAAAGCCCTTATTCCAATTTGGGCTTTTAATTATTATTCGAATAATTTTACTCAATAAAAAATAGAGAAATAAAAACAAAAAAACATGGTTATGTTGAAGGATTAAAATAATGATTTTTTACAACCTCAATAAAAGCATTTGCTTCATCCATACTTACATGTTGAGCCTTCGCAACGCCCACTTGCAAATATAGTGAAAAGTCTTTCAACTCAACAATTTCTAATCCTTTTTTTTCCAAGATAGACTGATCAAAGAAAGATCTTGGGTACAACCCCAACCCCTCACCATCCAAAATACTTTGTAGTTGAATATCTACGCCAAAAATTTCTTTATTGATATTAAAACCCAGCTTTCTTTCATATAGCGTTTTAGCCAGACTTTCTCTAAAACAGCAACCATCAGGATGAAGCACCCACCCTCTTTTGCTACACATTTCCAAACTTTGATATTTGCGAGCCTCTCCTTTCTTTGCAAGAACCACGAAAGGAAGCTGACCGACTTCGAAGAATGCGATATTAGTTTTCAAACCAATATTAGATGGGATCATCAGGGCAGCTAAATCTATTTCACCTTCATAGACTTGCTTCACCAAGCTACAGCCCCATCCACTATAAATGTCGATTTCATAATATGGATTAAGTTTTTGAGACTCATAAATTACATAATCCAAGATATCATCAATAAATGTTTGAGCAATTCCGATTTTAATATTCTTTTTAACAATCTCACCGTTCTCGATATGAAAGTTTTTAAGTGATTCAAGTTGCCTCAATATAAAACAACTTTTCAAATAAACTTTCTTTCCTAAACTTGTTAATTGTAAAGGTCGTGTCTTTCGATTAAATAACACACCTTTAACAGCACCTTCCATATGGCCAATTCTTTTCGTGACAGTAGATTGATTAACACCCAATTTTTCGGAAGCAATAGTTATGGACTGATGATCAACCACGTATATGAAAGTTTTTAAGTCCCTAATATCCAAAACTTTATACCTCCATTGAATTATTTTAAATGTTTCCTAAACTGACAAGGGGAACATCCTGCCCAACTTTTAAATGCACGTGTAAATGCACTATGTTCTGTATACCCCAATGTATATGCAATGTCAGATAGCTTAACATCTTCATTTTTCAATAAAGTCAGTGCTTTTTCATGTCGCTTTTGTTTTACCAAAAGCTTAAATTCTTTGCCTTCATTTCTTATTTTTTTAGATAAAACTCGAGGTGTTAGTCGCATTTTCTTTGCAACTTTGATTAAATATGGTTCTCCCTCAGATAAAATATTATTAATTTGAATGTTTACTTTTTCAATAAAATCTATTCCACCTTTGCTCCTATGTATATATGATGCCAAAAAAGCTTCTAAATAGATCTCATCAAACTTCTTGCAAACTGTAATAGAATTAAACAAGTCACTCGAATATAAAGAATCCTTATAAACATTATCTAATGTCGATTCGAGTATGCAATATTTATCTTCAATATCAAGGCTATCAATCAAATATTTCATACCGTGAAAAAAATCATTAAGTAAAAAATCCTGATTAACGACCTCACACTTATAAACAAGAATAATTCTAAAATAATCTAAAGATAAACGATCAATAAGGGAAAGAAACTTATCAACATCAAAAAGAAAAAAGATAACCGCATGTTTTAGATCTTTATTTCCGACTTCAATAATATGCAGTTTTATATTTTTTTCACAATGTGAAAAAGTATGAAACATATTATCCATCTCATGTGTCAACTCTTTAGAGATTAACAAACTTCGGCATTATTTTTTTAACATATTATATCTTTTAAATAATCATTTTAGGAAAATTAAACAGAAAAGTTAAATATTTGCCTCATCTGCTCAATTACCGTGAAAAACCTGTCAGACATGACTCATGCAGATTGCCTCTTGGCTAAACACCACTTATTTGACACGTATCACCTTTCCAAGCGAGGCTTTCGACTAGATATTCCTTATTAAAATCAATACGTAACTGACAACGCTTATACTTCTGTGTGTTGGGTACGCGCACATCCAGTACATAATTCCATGTTTTGACTCCGATTAAGCCTTCATTAAAATGTGGATTGCCTAGAATATGCCGTATCTGGTCTTTATTTAGCCCAGTATCGAGACGAGCTATATTGCTGTATTCATAGCGTTTCACCACGTTCAAATCACTTTCGCTCGACTCTGGAAACACAACTTTTTTGGACTGTTCTGTCGCAGCAATCACCTGATTCTGGGAAATACTGCCTACACAGAAAATTACGATTAACGTCATGATTTTATTCATATCATTATTCTCTCTTAATTATGATTGAAAACTAGGGGGAACTTAATGATCCCCCCGTGAACTCAAAATGAGTAATTAATCAATTACGCCACTCAAGCCAAGACGGAAACTTGGATCACCTTGTGACGCTGCTGCAACACCACCAGTCAATGACCAGCGTCCGTTATCTGCGGTCTTACGTAGCGTCGCACCAAATGCATTTTCTCCACCATGATAAGCAGCACCAACCGCATAGGTATATTTACCTGCGACAAAAGGTGCTGCTTCTAACGCAATAGCGGCAGCTACACCAGCATTGGCTTTTTTCTCTACATCATCAATTCTACGATTGGTATCATAGAAAGCTTGTTGCATTTGATCGCCTAAATTTGTGATGCGGTTATCGAGTGCCTGATCGGCTTGATTCAGAGCCCCCAGTGCATCACCAACATTGTTGTAATTACTACCTGCAATATTGTAAGTCGGCCCTTTCCATCCTTTCTCAGGATCATAACCAGCTCCTCCTCCTAAGGCTGCACCGACATCCTGATAGGATTGATGTAACTGCCCACCATTGATTGCATCTTTCGACCCACTGGCAATCGTTCCATCTGCTACACCCGTGACTTTCTTACCGCCTGCATTGATGCCATCCGTGGTCATGCTCGGACCTGCTTCTCCTTTCGGCCCAGTAATACTGATACCACCACCTGTAATTGTGGTTGAACCCTTATCTCCTGTCACATTCACCTGACCTACATCGACCTCCTTCACTTTGATCTTGTCTGCTAAACCAACTTCGTAGTCTTTGCTTCCATCCGCTTTGGTGGTTTCATTCACCTTGATGTTGCCATCTTTGTTGCTTACCGTAGATTTCGCTGCTTGGGCATCTTGTTTCACTGAGGCAATCGCATCATTGATGTTGTTATGACCTGTTCCTCCAACGTTGCTAGTGCTAATCGTTCCATCTGGATTCACTGTGGTATTGCCGCCTACAACGTTTTTCACACTGTCCGCAACATCATGCAGTTGACCGCCATTCACAGCATCTTTCGAATCTTTGGCAATCTCTCCATCCGCTACACCTGTGACTTTCTTATCACCTGCATCAATGCCGTCTTTGGTCACACTTGGACCACCATCAATGTGTAAACCATCTCCATCGACTTTAGTACCACCAGCTGTAACACTGTCGACCTTAATGTCTTTAGCTAAACCAACCTCATAGTCTCTGCTACCATCGGGTTTGATGGTTTCATTCACACTGATATTGCCATCTTTATTGCTCACAGTAGACTTCGCGGCTTTCGCAGCATCACCTACCGCACCAATGGCATCATTGATGTTGTCCTTGCCAGTTCCGCCAATATTACTGCCACTTAACGTACCATCAGGATTCACTGTCGTATTACCACCAATGATGTTCTTCACGCTATCGGCTACACCATGTAACTGACTGCCATTGATCGCATCTTGTGAGTCTGCTGCAACTCGGCCTGCCGCTACACCAGTAATAACCGTATTTCCAGCATTGATACCACCTGCTGTAATACTTGGTCCGATGTTATTACCTGCCGCATCAACAAAGCTCATACCGTCTTGATTGATCAGCGTTCCTTTGCCTTCTTGATCTTTCAGGCTGATTCCTTTGGCACCATATTCAGCTTCGTTACCTTCTCCATCTTTGACTTGAGTTCCTGTCGCAGTCAGTACTGTTTCATTCCCCTCCTCATCGGTCGCGGTGACACTATCAAACTTCACATCTTTGGCGGTAGCGACTTCATAGTTGGTACTGCCATCCGCATTTTTAGACTCAGTCACAACAATGTTTTCGCCTTCTTTGACTGTGGTTTTTGCAGCTTTTGCCGCATCGCCTACTGCGCTAATGGCATCATTGATGTTGTCTTTACCTGTGCCGCCAATATCAGGATTTGTATATTGTCCTGTTGCTGGATCATAAGTTGTATTACCACCAATAATGTTCTTCACACCCTCGCCTTGAGCGTGTAATTGACTACCATTAATTGCATCGGTTGAATTTGGATTGACATCACCCGCAGCAACACCACTAATTTTTCCAGTGGTACCATCAATCGTAACGTCACCCACTTTGACATTGTTAAATTCAACATCATCTGCAGTTGCAACATTGTAGATATCCTGTCCATCATCTCCTGTGGTCTTGGTTACGGTAATGTTCTTACCTTCTGTGACTTCCGTTTTCGCTGCTGCTGCCGCATTGTCTAACTGATCTTTATTGACCGCATCAGTTCCTTCTGTACCTGCTGCGACATTACTGATTTTATTTCCAGCAACATCAATCCCTGACTTGGTCACACTTGGGCCACCTGTGATCGTCATACCGTCGTTGTTAATCACCGTATCGCCTGCGGTGACACTATCCACTTTCAAATCACGATTCAGGCTGTATTTGATGTCATTGCCTTCTTTCGTTACTTGTAAGTTTTCTTCACCATCCGCTGTGCCAATATCAACCGTGTCGCCTGCTTTGACTGCGGCAGCATTTGCACCATTGCTCTGTAAAGTCCAGCCTTTATCCAATGCTGTGATCGCATCACCTACATTGTTCAAGCTATCGCCATTTACAGTGTAGTTCGGCTTGCTAACCGTGCCATCTGGATTAACCGTAGATCCACCACCTAAGGCATCAGCAACACTTTGTGCATTGTTCGCCAATTGACTGCCGTTGATGGCATCAGTTGAGTTTGGATTGACATCACCCGCAGCAACACCACTGATCTTGCCTGTCGTGCCATCAATCGTAACGTCACCCACTTTAACTGAGTCGAATTCAACATCATCGGCTGTCGCAACATTGTAGATGTCTTGGCCATCATTGCCTGTGGTCTTGGTCACGGTAATGTTCTTACCTTCTGTGACTTCTGTTTTCGCTGCTGCTGCCTGACCACGTACTGAATCAATTGCATCATGGATATTGTTTTGACCTGTGTTACCCACATTGCTGGTGGTCACTGTTCCATCTGGATTCAATGTGGTTTCACCACCAATTGAAGTCTTCACGCTGTCGGCAACACTATGTAATTGACCGCCATTCACTGCTTCTTTAGAACCTGCAGCTACTGTGCCATCGCTTAGACCATCGATCTTACCTGTGCTACCGTCAATGCTGACATCACCCACTTTGACATTGTTAAATTCAACATCATCCGCAGTTGCAACTGTGTAGATGGTTTGTCCATCTGCACCTGTTTCACTTTCAACGGTCATGTTCTTACCAGCTTCAACTTCCGTTTTCGCTGCCGCTGCGGCACTGTCTAACTGATCTTTGTTAACGGCATCTGTGCCTGCTACACCCGGACCGACATTGCTAATCGTGCTACCTGCCGCATCAATGCCTGACTTGGTCACACTTGGACCACCTGTGATACTCATACCATCGTTATTAATCACAGTATCGCCCGCTTTGATGCTATTCACATCAAGCTCTTTTGCTAGCTCAATCGCAACTTTGCCATCTTGGACTTTGGTGGTGATATTGCTATCCGCACCAACAACTTCAACGGCTTCACCTAGTTTCTTCTGAACAGTACTGCCATCTTGTGCAGTTAAGCCAAAGCCTTTATCTGTTAAGTCTTGACTGGATTTATCCAATTGGCCTTTGTTCACTGCATCATTAGCATCGACACCATCGGCAATATTACTAATCGTTTTATTACCTGCATCAATACCATCTTTAGTCATGCTCGGACCATTGGCAATACTTACACCATTGTCATTCAGTACCGTATCACCCGCAGTTATGCTGTCTACTTTCAAGTCTTTCGCTGTGGCAACTTCATAATTGGTACTGCCATCAGCATTCTTGCTTTCAGTCACAACAATGTTGTCACCTTCGGTCACTATGGTTTTCGCTGCTGCCGCTGCTGAATCTAACTGGTCCTTGTTAACTGCATCTGTACCTGCAACACCCGGACCGACATTGCTAATCGTGTTGCCTGCCGCATCAATGCCTGACTTAGTAATACTTGGACCATTGGCAATGCTCATACCGTCATTGTTAATCACGGTGTCGCCTGCTTTGACGCTATTCACATCAAGCTCTTTTGCCAGTTCAATCGCCACCTTGCCATCTTCAACCTTCGTGGTGATATTGCTATCTGCGCCAACAACCTCAACTGCTTCACCGAGTTTCTTCTGAACAGTACTGCCATCTTGCGCAGTTAAGCCAAAGCCTTTATCTGTTAAGTCTTGACTGGATTTATCCAATTGGCCTTTGTTCACTGCATCACTATCAGCCACACCATCGGCAACATTACTAATCGTTTTATTACCTGCATCAATACCGTCTTTAGTCATGCTCGGACCATTGGCAATACTGACACCATTGTCATTCAGTACCGTATCACCCGCAGTTACGCTGTCTACTTTCAGGTCTTTCGCTGTGGCAACTTCATAATTGGTACTGCCATCAGCATTCTTGCTTTCAGTCACAACAATGTTGTCACCTTCGGTCACTATGGTTTTCGCTGCTGCCGCTGCTGAATCTAATTGATCTTTGTTGACGGCATCTGTACCTGCAACACCCGGACCAACATTGCTAATCGTGTTGCCCGCAGCATTAATCCCTGACTTAGTAACACTTGGACCATTAGCAATGCTCATACCATCGTTATTAATCACGGTATCGCCTGCTTTGATGCTATTCACATCTAGGTCTTTAGCAAGTTCAATCGCAACTTTACCATCTTGGACTTTGGTAGTAATGTTGCTATCCGCACCAACAACTTCAACGGCTTCACCCAGTTTCTTCTGAACAGTACTGCCATCTTGTGCAGTTAAGCCAAAGCCTTTATCTGTTAAGTCTTGGCTGGATTTATCCAATTGACCTTTGTTCACTGCATCATTAGCATCGACACCATCGGCAATATTACTAATCGTTTTATTGCCTGCATCAATACCGTCTTTGGTCATACTTGGACCATTGGCAATACTTACACCATTGTCATTCAGTACCGTATCACCCGCAGTTATGCTGTCTACTTTCAGGTCTTTCGCTGTGGCAACTTCATAATTGGTACTGCCATCAGCATTCTTGCTTTCAGTCACAACAATGTTGTCACCTTCGGTCACTATGGTTTTCGCTGCTGCCGCTGCTGAATCTAATTGATCTTTGTTGACGGCATCTGTACCTGCAACACCCGGACCAACATTGCTAATCGTGTTGCCCGCAGCATTAATCCCTGACTTAGTAACACTTGGACCATTAGCAATGCTCATACCATCGTTATTAATCACGGTATCGCCTGCTTTGATGCTATTCACATCTAGGTCTTTAGCAAGTTCAATCGCAACTTTACCATCTTGGACTTTGGTAGTAATGTTGCTATCCGCACCAACAACTTCAACGGCTTCACCCAGTTTCTTCTGAACAGTACTGCCATCTTGTGCAGTTAAGCCAAAGCCTTTATCTGTTAAGTCTTGGCTGGATTTATCCAATTGACCTTTGTTCACTGCATCATTAGCATCGACACCATCGGCAATATTACTAATCGTTTTATTGCCTGCATCAATACCGTCTTTGGTCATACTTGGACCATTGGCAATACTTACACCATTGTCATTCAGTACCGTATCACCCGCAGTTATGCTGTCTACTTTGAGGTTTTTATTGAGACCGTATTGAATGGTGTTTCCGTTTTTAGTGACTGTCAGATTTTCTTCACCTGTAACCGTACCAATATCAACGGTGTCACCTGCTTTGACTGCGCCAGTATTTGCACCGTTGCTTTGTAGGTTCCAACCTTTGTCTAATTCAGTAATCGCAGCACCAACGTTATTTACGTCCTTGCCGTTTACGTTATAAGTCGGATTAGACACAGTTCCTGTGCTCGGGTCGTAGCTCGAACCACCACCCAACGCGTCCGCTGTACTTTCACCCAGTTGGTCAACACCATCTTGAACATTTTTTAACTGACGAACATTCACTGCATCTGTATCTGCTGCACCATCAGATAAATTTTGAATTCGGCGTTCATTGCCTGCCGTTCCGACTGAAACAACTGAATTTGGGGCTGCCGTCCCTGTCCGATAACCTGCGCCCGTGGCTGTACTGGTGGTACTGCCCGCACCTAATGCAACATCATCAGCATTATTTGCAACCGCATTTGCACCTAAAGCAAGTGCGCGATCTGCGTTGGCTTGTGCATTGTCACCGACTGCAACAGAAGAGGCACCAATACCTTGAGCACTCGTACCAACTGCAGTAGACCTTGCCCCCTCTGCGTTAACCAGAGCACCAAAACCACTCGCCAATTCACCCTTTGCGGTTGAATTTGAACCAGCGACTGTTGCACCAATTGCTGTCGCTTCAGCTCGATTACCAATAGCAGTGGTAAAATCTGCTGTTGCTTTTGAGCCATTTCCTAATGCGCTTCCATATTGAGCTGTAGCTTCAGACAGTGCCCCAAAGGCAGATGCACCTAAAGCGGTAGCCTTACTATTTTGCCCCACTGCAGTGGTATTTTTACCATCAGCACGAGAAGCTGCACCAACAGCCGTAGCCGTATAAACAGTGCCATTCTCTGTCACACCTTTAGCATAAGCATCTTGACCTAAAGCTAGATCTCCACTTCCTTCTGCATTTGAAGCATGCCCAATTGCAATTGATTTATCACCCGTTGCTTTGGCTTGTCCTGCTATTGCAACAGCCTGATTACCAGATGCACGTGCACCAGAGGCTCTATTATTTGTTAAACCATCTGATCCCAAAGCAACACTACCTGTCCCACTCGCCTGCGCCCAAGAACCTACAGCGGTTGATTGAGTTCCCGATGCTTGTGCTCTCATACCATAAGCAGATGCTCTCGTTGTTGCTTCTGAAGCAAATCCCATGGTTGTAGCTCCTGCGCCTGTAGCTCTCGCAAAGGGTCCTACAACTTGAACACCGTTATACCCATTGCCATTAGAATTACAGCCAATCACATTACTCCAAGTACCACTACCATTAACAGGATTCGTATCATTCGGATGAGTTGCCCCATCTGGTCCAGTACCACCTGCTGCGCTACATGGTTGGGAGCCAGTATATGTTGCTGCTAAACTTACTTGTGGTATCCCAAGGCTTCCAAATACTAAGATTCCTATAATTTTTAAAAAGTTAGATATCTTATTTAATTTAAATAAATTGAAATTGTGTTCATCTATTAATCCCTTATGTTTTTCTGTTGAAACTGCAGCAATAGCTCCAACATTCCTATTTTTAGTTACTCCTCTTGTATTTTCTGAAACAACCGTCCATAAATTTAATTTTTTATTCCAAACTAAACGATAAATTTTATTCATATTTAAATGCCTTTTTTATTCATAAAGGACTATTTAATTTAGTGAATAAAATAGAGAACCATTTAACAGTTCCAGTCAAAAAGTTAACAATTGGAATACTTTTTTTGTAAAACCCTAAAAATCTATTTTAATATTTGAAATAAAACCAATTTAGGACATTTAATTAAACACAATAAACAAAAATTATATTTTCAAATATTCAAATTTCTAATTATTATTCACATAAATAATATTTTTACTTAAGGCTAAAAACACACACAGCAAAGGTAAGTTTTTTATGCTATTTCACAAAAAATAAAAACAAAGTAAATATATTAAAGTCATATTCATAAAAAAGGGATAGGTGTGAAATCAGACCTATCCCTTTTTCTTTGACTTAATTTACCACTGAATATTTACCCTGCGATTAGGTGCTAAACATTGTACGACTTGTACATTTCGAGACTGACCAGAACATTCTTGATAAATACTCGTTCCACCGCTCACTTGTAATTGAATTCTGGCAGGATCTACCCCTTGCTGTACCAATAACTGAGCTACTGTATTCGCCCGACGTGAAGATAAATCCTGATTATAAGCAAACTTACCTAGTCGGTCCGCATAACCTGAAATAACAATTGGATTGCGAGATTGTTGAATTGATCCGACAACATCCGCAAGATTCGTGGAACGTTGTTCTATCGCATTTGTATCCGAGCGATCAAACGCAAAAAAGACCGTTGCTGTCTGTGCGGCTGGTGCTGGTAAAGTTGCGGGAACAACATTATTTACGCCCCATGCCATTAAACCTTGGCATTCTTCGCCTTTCCAAGATAAACGTTCCGCAATATATTTTTTGTCATAGTCGATACGTAATTGGCAACGTTTATAGTCTTGAGTATTTGGTACACGGATGTCCAATACATAGTTCCAGACTTTCACTCCAAATACGCCTTCACTAAAATGAGGGTTACCTAAAATATGTCGAAATTGGTCCTTATTCATTCCTGTATCTAAACGGGCAACATCATTATATTCATAGCGTTTGACCAGTTTAAGATAGCTTTTATCGACTTCTGGGAAACTGACTTCTTGAGATTGTGCTAACTCAACTTCACCTTGAACTTCAGTCTGACCCTGAATTTCCGTTTCGGTTTCCGCCTGACTATTTAATGCAACACTAAAAAATGCCATCATCATTAAAGTTTGAATCTTATTCATGTCTGCTCTCACTTAATTATTGTTAGAGAAAAAGGGGGCCTTTCGGCGCCCCCTAATAGATGATTTAGTCAATAACAGTACTGACACCAACACGAACCAGTGGGCTATTGCCTTGGCTTCCCATTGCAGCACCCGTTGTAAGTGACCAACGTCCATTATCAGCAGTACGTCTAAATGTCACACCAATCGCACTCTGATCATTGTAATAAGCAGCTCCAGCTGCCATGGTTAACTTCCCTGGAACAAACGGTGCATTTTCAAGTGCAGCCGTTGCAGCAATACCCGCAGACATCTTGTCTTCCAATTTGTCCATACGCTTATTGGTGTCATAGAATGCTTGTTGTAACTGATCTCCTAAGTTCGTGACACGGTTATCAATCGCCCCTAAAGCATCACCGACATTGTTATAGCTTCCACCAGCAACATCGTAGCTCGGGCCTTTCCATCCTTTCTCAGGATCATAACCAGCTCCTCCTCCTAAGGCTGCACCTACATCCTGATACGATTGATGTAACTGGCTACCATTGATTGCATCTTTTGAAGCACTATGTATTGCTCCATCTGCCACGCCAGTCACTTTCTTACCACCTGCATTAATGCCATCCGTGGTCATGCTCGGACCTGATTCTCCTTTCGGCCCAGTAATACTGATACCACCACCTGTAATGTTAGTCGTACCTTGATCGCCAGCAACTGTTACTTGGTTCGCTTTGACATCTTTCGCTGTAACACTATCCACAGTGATGTCTTTGGCTAAACCAACTTCGTAGTCTTTGCTTCCATCTGCTTTGGTCGTTTCATTCACCTTGATGTTGCCATCTTTATTACTTACCGTAGACTTCGCTGCTTGGGCATCTTGTTTCACTGAGGCAATCGCATCGTTGATGTTGTTATGACCTGTTCCACCTACGTTGCTGGTGCTGATCGTTCCGTCTGGATTCACTGTGGTATTGCCGCCGACTACGTTTTTCACACTGTCCGCAACATCATGCAGTTGACCGCCATTCACGGCATCTTTCGAACCTTTGGCAATCTCTCCATCCGCTACACCCGTGACTTTCTTGTCTCCTGCATCAATGCCATCTTTAGTCACACTTGGACCACCATCAATGTGTAAACCATCTCCATCGACTTTAGTACCGCCCGCTGTAACACTGTCTACTTCTAGATCTGGTGCAGTTGATACTTCATAGTCTGTGCTGCCATCTGCATTCTTGCTTTCTTTTACAATAATGTTTTTGCCATCACTTACTGTCGATTTCGCTTCTTGCGCAGCTTTACCCACTGCACCAATGGCATCATTGATGTTGTCCTTGCCTGTTCCTCCAATATTACTGCCACTTAACGTGCCATCAGGATTCACTGTCGTATTGCCACCAATGATGTTCTTCACGCTATCGGCTACACCATGTAACTGACTGCCATTGATCGCATCTTGTGAGTCTCCTGCAACTCGGCCTGCCGCTACACCAGTAATGACAGTATTGCCCGCATCAATTCCTTTAACCGTAATACTAGGTCCAATGTTGTTACCCATTGGGTCGACAAAGCCTAGTCCTCCTGAGTTCAGGATCGTACCGTTACCATCCTGATCTTTCAGGCTGATTCCTTTGGCACCATATTCGGCTTCGTTACCTTCTCCATCTTTGACTTGGGTTCCAGTCGCAGTCAGTACGGTTTCATTGCCTTCTTCATCGGTCGCGGTGACGCTGTCAAACTTCACATCTTTGGCGGTAGCAACTTCATAGTTGGTACTGCCATCCGCATTTTTAGACTCAGTCACAACAATGTTTTCACCTTCTTTGACTGTGGTTTTTGCAGCTTTTGCCGCATCGCCTACTGCGCCAATGGCATCATTGATGTTGTCTTGACCTGTACCACCAATATCAGGATTTGTATATTGTCCTGTTGCTGGATCATAAGTGGTGTTGCCACCAATAATGTTCTTCACACCCTCGCCTTGAGCGTGTAATTGACTACCATTGATTGCATCGGTTGAATCCGCACTCACTGTACCTGCTGCAACATTGGTCAGCTTTTTACCACCAGCATTAATACCGTCTCTGGTCACACTTGGGCCGTTAGTAATGCTTAAACCATCGTTGTTAATCACAGTATCGCCTGCGGTGACACTATCCACTTTCAAATCACGATTCAGGCTGTACTTGATGTCATTGCCTTCTTTCGATACTTTTAAGTTTTCTTCACCATCTGCTGTACCGATATCAACCGTATCGCCTGCTTTAACTGCAGCTGCATTTTCTCCATTACTTTGTAAAGTCCAGCCTTTATCCAATGCTGTGATCGCATCACCTACATTGTTAATGCTATCGCCATTTACTGTGTAGTTCGGCTTGCTGACCGTGCCATCTGGATTAACTGTTGAACCGCCACCTAAGGCATCTGCAACACTTTGTGCATTGTTCGCCAATTGACTGCCGTTGATGGCATCAGTTGAGTTTGGATTGACATCACCCGCAGCGACACCACTGATCTTGCCTGTCGTACCATCAATCGTAACGTCACCCACTTTAACTGAGTCGAATTCAACGTCGTCTGCAGTTGCAACGGTGTAAATGGTTTGTCCATCTGCACCTGTTTCGCTTTCAACTGTCATGTTTTTGCCAGCTTCAACTTCTGTTTTCGCTGCTGCTGCTTGACCACGTACTGAATCAATTGCATCGTGAATATTATTCTTGCCTGTGTTACCCACATTGCTGGTGGTCACTGTTCCATCTGGATTCAATGTGGTTTCACCACCAATAGAAGTCTTCACGCTGTCGGCAACACGATGTAATTGACCGCCATTCACTGCTTCTTTAGAACCTGCAGCTACTGTGCCATCGCTTAGACCATCGATCTTACCTGTGCTACCGTCAATGCTGACATCACCCACTTTGACATTGTTAAATTCAACATCATCCGCAGTTGCAACTGTGTAGATGGTTTGTCCATCTGCACCTGTTTCGCTTTCAACAGTCATGTTCTTGCCAGCTTCAACTTCTGTTTTCGCTGCTGCCGCTGCATTGTCTAACTGATCTTTGTTAACCGCATCAGTTCCTTCTGTACCTGCTGCAACATTACTGATCTTGTTACCTGCAACATCAATGCCTGACTTGGTCACACTTGGACCACCTGTGATCGTCATACCATCACTATTAATCACAGTATCGCCAGCAGTGACGCTGTCCACTTTCAAATCACGATTCAGGCTGTACTTGATGTCATTGCCTTCTTTCGCTACTTGTAAGTTTTCTTCACCATCTGCTGTACCGATATCAACCGTATCGCCTGCTTTCACTGCAGCTGCATTTGCACCATTGCTCTGTAAAGTCCAGCCTTTATCCAATGCTGTGATCGCATCACCAACATTGTTCAAGCTATCGCCATTTACCGTGTAATTCGGCTTGCTAACCGTGCCATCTGGATTAACTGTTGAACCGCCACCTAAAGCATCGGCAACACTTTGCGCGTTGTTCGCCAATTGACTGCCGTTAATCGCATCAGTTGAATCAGGATTCACATCACCTGCAGCGACACCACTGATCTTGCCTGTCGTGCCATCAATCGTAACGTCACCCACTTTAACTGAGTCGAATTCAACATCATCTGCGGTTGCAACATTGTAGATGTCTTGTCCATCATCGCCTGTGGACTTGGTTACAGTAATGTTCTTACCTTCCGTCACCTCAGTTTTCGCTGCTGCTGCCTGACCTCGAACCGAATCAATTGCATCGTGAATATTATTCTTGCCTGTATTACCCACATTGCTGGTGGTCACTGATCCATCTGGATTCAATGTGGTTTCACCACCAATAGAATTCTTCACGCTGTCGGCAACACTATGTAATTGACCGCCATTCACTGCTTCTTTAGAACCCTCGGCTACTGTGCCATCACTGAGACCATCGATCTTGCCCGTTGTTGCATCAATGCTAACGTCACCCACTTTGACATTGTTAAATTCAACATCATCCGCAGTTGCAACGGTGTAGATGGTTTGCCCATCTGCACCTATTTCGCTTTCAACGGTCATGTTTTTGCCAGCTTCAACTTCCGTTTTCGCTGCTGCTGCGGCATTGTCTAACTGATCTTTATTGACCGCATCAGTTCCTTCTGTACCTGCGGCAACATTACTGATTTTATTTCCAGCAACATCAATCCCTGACTTGGTGACACTTGGACCATTGGCAATGCTCATACCATCATTGTTAATCACGGTATCGCCTGCTTTGACGCTATTTACATCTAGGTCTTTTGCCAGTTCAATCGCCACCTTGCCATCTTCAACCTTCGTGGTGATATTGCTATCTGCGCCAACAACCTCAACTGCTTCACCTAGTTTCTTCTGAACAGTCGTACCATCTTGTGCGGTTAAGCCAAAGCCTTTATCTGTTAAGTCTTGACTGGATTTATCCAATTGGCCTTTGTTTACTGCATCACTATCAGCCACACCATCGGCAACATTGCCAATCGTCTTATTACCCGCATCAATGCCATCTTTGGTAACGCTTGGACCGCCTGCAATGGTCATCCCATCGTTATTGATGACCGTATCGCCTGCTTTAACTGAGTTAAATTCAACATCGTCTGCAGTTGCAACATTGTAGATGTCTTGCCCGTCATCACCCGTAGTCTTGGTTACGGTAATGTTCTTACCTTCGGTGACTTCGGTCTTCGCTGCTGCCGCCGCATTATCTAATTGATTTTTATTGACGGCATCAGTTCCTGCAACACCATCGGCAACATTACTAATGGTATTTCCTGCCGCATCAATGCCTGATTTGGTCACACTTGGACCATTCGCAATGGTCATACCATCATTGTTAATAACCGTATCACCAGCTTTTACACTATCCACTTTTAAATCGCGATTCAGGCTATATTTGATGTCATTGCCGTCTTTCGCCACTTGTAAGTTTTCTTCGCCATCCGCTGTACCAATGTCAACGGTATCTCCTGCTTTGACTGCGCCAGTATTTGCACCGTTGCTTTGTAGGTTCCATCCTTTGTCTAATTCTGTGATCGCAGCACCAACGTTATTTACGTCCTTGCCATTTACGTTATAGGTTGGATTAGTCACTGTACCTGTATCTGGGTCATAGGTAGAGCCTCCACCAAGACCAGCCGCAGTGGTATCCCCTTGTTCATCGACAATATCTTTTAGACTTTTTAATTGACGAACATTCACCGCATCTGTATCAGCCGCACCATCAGATAGATTCTGAATACGACGTTCATTACCTGCTGTTCCGACTGAAACAACAGACGTTGGCGCAGCTGTTCCAGTAAGGAACCCTGTACCAGTTGCTGTACTGGTCGTACTGCCTGAACCTAATGCAACATCATCAGCATTGTTTGCTACAGCATTTGAACCAAGTGCAATACCACGTGCAGCTTTTGCATTCGCTGTATCACCAAGGGCAATTGAGCCAGCCTGTTCTGCTCTAGAAGCATTACCTAGAGCAACAGAACCTTGACCAATTGCTTGGTTTTCATTCCCCAATGCAACTGCTCCATCAGCCGCTGTATTACCTGCAGTGTCACCTGCGGCCGTATTATTACGACCTACAGCTACCGCGCCATTACCATTGGTTGTATTCGGATCACCAATCGCAACCGCGCCATCACCTCGAGCCCTTTGACCACGACCAATCGCAACAGCACCACCATCTGCACTTGCTGAGTTGGCTGTCGTACCATCCGAACCAATTGCAACGTTCTGACCAGTACTACCCGTTGTAACCCCGTTACCCATTGCAATATTATTGCTACCACCACTGGCTGTGGCTGCATTACGACCAAGTGTAATATCATTAGCGCCTTGCGCTTTTGAGCCGTCGCCAACAGCAACTGAGGAAGCCCCTGTTGCTTCTGCTTGATTACCATACGCTGCTGAATTATCACCTATTGCTTTCGCTTGGCGACCTACTGCTGTCGTTTGGTTACCAGTACCATTAGCACCACTACCAACTGCAACGGAATCAGTACCAGCTGCATTAGCTGCAGTTGCAGGCGCATTGTTATTATCTGTTGCTGTAGAACTACCAATCGCAATGCCTCTTGCCCCACTCACTGTGGCAGAGTGTCCCATTGCAATACCACCAACCGCAGTTGATTCAGCAGTTGCGGTATTCCCTAGCGCAATCGTATAGTTTGCATCAGCATAAGTCTGCCGCCCCATAGCAATAGCTGTTCCACCACGCGATCGGTTATCTGTACCAATAACTACACTAGAAGCTCCTGTTACAGCCTCATTCCCGATACCAACAGCCGTATTATAACCAGGCCCACCAAGAAGATTCCCTTGCCCAATCCCAACATTATGAAAGGTACCACTCCCTTCTGAGACATTACCGGTACCAAATAAAGAGGCTCCACCCGGATTGGAGATTTTATTGTTTTTACCCACAGCTGTTGCAGAGGAGACGATAGATGCGACTCCTGTTGGATAATTATTATTTCCTGTACCACGGCGGTTATTTAATGCCTGTCCATTACTACCGACTGGTCCGACACTATTGCCACAACCAATCGCCATCCCGTTACTGCCATTCACTGTTGCTTGGCCATCACTACCGCACTGCTGTTGAGTAGGTGACATTGCAAGGCTGTTATTACCACCATTACTTACGGTACCGCCACCCGTATTAGTGGCAGCATAAGCACTACTGCCCCAAAAATTGAACTAATGGTCAGTGCAATTAAGCTAGGTTTAAGTTGATATTGCTTATACTTTTGGATAGATGAAGAAGTGACTGTTTTTACTGATGTATTTGTCACTACATTACGTTTTTTTGTGACGCCTCGTGCGTTCTCTGAAACCACAGTCCATAGACTTAAGCTTTTGTTCCAGACCAATCTGTATATTTTATTCATGAAATAAGTGCCTATAAAAAGGATCCAAGCACCTATAAATCTAAGTAAACAAAGTCTCCATCCACTTAACAATTAATACGAATTTTTAACAATTCCATCACTTTTTATAAAAAAATCACCAATTATTCCCACAAAGAATACTAATAAACACTTCTATCAAAAAAATTTAACAAAATAGGACTTTTGACAGCAAATTCTTAAAAATATATTTAGCTGCTGTATAAATATTTTTAGACTAATATTTTATTTTTATCACGGAAAGCATGAAAAAACAACCACTTAGCATCTATAATGATTATCTAAAAATACTTGTAGATACAGCGACTACATTTGGAGTCCCTAAAAGCGAAATCATTCGGTATTGTCAAATTCCTTTATCCTTACTTACTGATAACAATAATAATGATCGGATATTTTTCGACCAATGGATCGATATTGTCACTCGACTGTTAGAGTTAATTCCCAATAAAGGACTTGGCTATCAATTCGGTTTAAATTGTAAATTAACTGTACACGGCGCACTCGGATTTGTACTGATTAGCAATAGTACAATCGGTCGAGTTTTAATCGATATGCAAAAATACTACAGTATGCGTATCCATAAAATGGATTTATCCATTCTAAACAAAAACAATAAAATCATTCTTCGACTTACGCCTCTCTATCAATTACCAGCGCATATGAATGAAAGTAGAAAGAATATCGTCAATAAATTCTTTCTGGAAAGTGCGCTTGTCGATATAACAACCAACTTACAAATGATCACCAACTATAATCTCACTGGTGTAAATATTAATGTTGCATGGGATCAGGAAGATTATCATTTACTTTATGAAAAACGGCTCCCTATTATTCACTTCAATCAAGACCACAATCAAATTAGTTTCGATCTTAAATGCTTGGATCTTCCCCTAACCTTTAGTTCTTCAACGGCTTATGTGCTTGCAATGGAGTTGGTCAACAAGGAATATCTTTTTTATCAAGACCAAGACAATAAAATTATTTTAAAAGTGAATCAGCAACTTAAGTTTACACCTGGTCTAGGTTTTCCGAGCTTGGTTGATGTTGCAAGTAAATTAAAAATATCGGAAAGAACACTAAAGAGAGAACTTGCCAATTCAAATACAACTTACTCTTCACTGCTGCAATCCAAGAAATTTGAACTCGCGAAAAAACTCATTGATTCAAATCGAAACATCCAAGAAATCTCAGATTTGCTGGGCTATAGCCATATTAGTGCTTTTTCAAGAGCATTTTTTGGCTGGACAGGGAAAAAACCAAGTGAGTATATTCGAGAACAAAGAATATCAATAAAAAATTATTATCTTAAAAAGAGTAAATATTAAATTAATCACACTTATAACCGACATTAGAGACTTTAAAAATATACATTTTATGTATATTTAACCAAAAACATTCCGTTATTTAAAAAACAGATATACATTATAAAAAAGCTTTCCTCCTCAGTTGCTGATACCCCGATTAGGCAACTGAGGCTTTTTATTTTTAGATATTTTATTTATAACGCTTTTGAAATAATTTGAGTTCTATTTTACTCATTCGCATTTTTAAAATACTTTCTTCTAAGCCATAAAGATACGCTGACTAAAGCAATCAACACGGGTACTTCAACCAGTGGTCCAATTACCGTGGTAAATGCCACAGGCGATGCCAAACCAAAAGTTGCAATTGCAACTGCCAACGCAAGTTCAAAGTTGTTGCCTGCTGCAGTGAATGAGATGGCTGTGGTTTTAGCATAGTTATTGCCTATCCATTTACTCATAAAAAAGCTAATAAAGAACATCACAACAAAGTAGATCGTCAGTGGTATCGCAATACGGATCACATCGAAAGGTAGGCTCACCACATCCCCACCTTTTAAGCTAAACATCGCCACAATGGTAAACAATAACGCCAACAAACTTAATGGGCTAATCTTCGGTAGAAAAATCTTGTTATACCAATCTAGGCCTTTGGCTTTTACCAACACCTGACGACTCATAAAACCCAGAAAAAATGGAATCCCTAAATACACAAAAACTGCATGGGTAATGGTCCAAAAATCCACATTGACTACTTGTCCAGCAATCCCAAAATACGGTGGCAAGAACGTAAGGAATAACCAAGCATAACTACTAAAGAATAAAATCTGGAAAATACTATTGAATGCGACCAGTGCAGCAACATATTGATTATCACCACAAGCGAGACCATTCCATACCAACACCATCGCGATACAACGGGCTAAGCCAATCAATATCAATCCTGTCATATACTCTGGATAGCTATGTAGAAAAATAATTGCCAGTGCAAACATTAAAATTGGTGCAATCACCCAGTTCTGCACCAATGACAAAGTTAAAGTTTTTTTATCTTTAAACACTTGTGGCAGCGTTGCATAATCCACTTTTGCCAACGGTGGATACATCATCAAAATCAGACCGATCGCAATTGGAATATTGACGGAGTCAACACTCATTTTATTTAGCGTGGCTGATGCTTGTGGGAGAAAAGTGCCAATCGCAATGCCCAAAGCCATTGCAATAAAGATCCACAGAGTTAGATTACGATCTAAAAAAGAGAGAGTTTTCATAGATTTCATTCACAACAGCTTTTTGCTGCTAAGCTTTGTAGTCGTGGAAATACTGTCAAGTTTTGAGCGTTCAACACATTTAAAATATCTGAGCACCATGTCGGTAATTGGTCAGCAATACGGTAATAGACCCATTGCCCTTGACGGCGATCCAGCAATAATCCAGAAGTACGCAACAAAGCCAAATGTCGAGAAATTTTTGGCTGGCTTAACTGAAGTTTTTCGGTCAAATCACAGACACACAACTCCTGATGCTCTGTAACCAGCATGACAATATTCAGCCTTGTTTCATCTGATAAGCATTTAAAAAACTCAACAGCTTCCATTTCTCTTTCCCCTTGAATCGTTAATCTGACGACTCGTATTTACTGAATTCGCTGACCATTTTGATCTATGACCTGTTCGCCATCTTCTTTGCTAAAAGCACCTTTCTGAGGAATAGGAAGAATATCAAGTACAAGTTCTGATGGTCGGCACAGACGTGTTCCTAACTCAGTCACCACAAAAGGACGATTGATGAGGATTGGATATTTCAGCATAAAGGCAATGAGCTGCTGCTCTGACCAATCTTCGCGCTCTAATTGCAAATCCTGGTAAGGATCAACATTACTGCGGATTGCCTCTCTCACAGTTAAATTGGCATCCCGAATCAATTGAATCAACTCATCATGCGTTGGCGGACGAACAAGGTATTCAATAATGGTTGGTTCTATACCTGTATTTCGAATTAAAGCCAAGGTATTCCGAGAAGTACCACAAGCAGGATTGTGATAGATGATGATGTCAGCCATGAGGTTATGATCTGATAAATTGAATAAAACCAATATATATGATTTACCATATATATGTAAATCCATATATTCATCCTAAATATTTACCCTTTAAAAATATATTATTAAAATTAGATAGATATGATTTTATAAATTTTTAATTATTGTGAGTCTGAGGCTACTTTTGTATTCCAAACTGTTCAAAGTAATGACTAAAATGAGCTAAATCGTTCTAACTCATCAATCAGCTGTTTCTTTAGTTCATCATCATAAAGTTTGAATTTTAGCGTTTGGGTATAATTTTCAACAAAGATGAGACGACTAAACTCACTGTTGACCAGACCTTTAGCAGTTAGGAATCCTTGATAGGCCGAAAGCAAGACATTCAGCCGATGATTCAATGGCTTTTGATCTCGTATTGTGAGCACTTTATTCTGCATATAAACAACTCCTCGATTTATTCCCCCCTCCATTGAAAATGATATAAAGTTGTCTGAATCAGTATTTATCAATTTTTTGTTGTTGCAATTTTTATTATATAAATCACGATAATGTTTTTAGATGACGTTTTTATGATAGCTCTAACTTTCAGCAAAAATCAATGAACATCAGCTAGATAAGTTTTCTCTTATAGACTATGCTGCTTAAGTCACTTAAAAGCGATATCTAACAATGAACGATACATGTCTTTTAACAGAATTAAATCTCATGATTAATTATTATGTTACGAGAAATGGCTATCGACCGACTCGAATTATTTTAGGTTATAAAACCTATGGCGCACTTATGCAAGATCAAGGATTTGCAGATGAAGTCTTAAACTCAGCTCTTGATCCAAATAAACGTAAATATAAGAAACTTAAAATTAAAGTCACCAAAGACGATCATCAAATTGAGCTTGAATAAGCTATACATCCCCTTGCCCTTATCGACAGCTCACCAAATACCAACTATAGAAATTGCTGCTGAAATACTAGAGAATTGACCACATTAAAGCACGTCATCAAAGTGAAGACATGATTACAAAAGCGACCCAACAAGACCATTCGACCTTATTAGAAATATGGGAAAAATCAGTCCGAGCGACCCATGATTTTTTACCAGAAACGATGATTGCTGAATTGAAACCATTAATTTTGAATGAATACTTTCATCATGTTCAGCTGAATAAATATATGGTTGATCAACAGATTGTAGGATTTCTGGGTACCAGTGATGACAATATTGAAATGTTATTTATTCTGCCTGAGTATCGAAGAGCAGGAATTGGTAAGACGTTGCTCGATTTTGCTGTAAAACAACTTCAGATCTATAAAGTCGATGTGAATGAGCAAAATCTACAAGCAGTTAACTTCTATCAGAAAATGGGATTTCATACTGTGAGTCGTTCTGAACTCGATGGTCAAGGCAACCCCTATCCCATTTTACATCTACAAATTCCAGCTTGAGTGGAAGTGAATTAATCTGACTCCTGCTCAAAAATAAACACTTGCTCAATAGTGAGATCAAATGCATGTGCAATTTTAAAGGCTAATGACAGACTGGGATCATAGCGCCCCTTTTCTATAGCATTAATAGTTTGCCTCGACACGCTCACATAATCCCCCAAGTCGCTTTGTGACCAACCTTTGTGCTTTCTTAAATCGGGTAAATTATTTTTCATCTATATTTCCAAGTTCCAACCGCTGTAGCAATAGACCAAAGCATTGCCATCATTGGCCAAATGATAAACATGGTTAATTTTGGAAATCCAACATTTTCTAAAAATCCATAGCTAAAGCTAATGAGCGCAGTACCAACAAAAGCAAGACCCAAGGCTTGCAATTGTATCTTTTGCTGTAACTCATCAAAACGTTTGAATTGTTTAATAATGATCAATGCAATCATCAGTGCAGGCAATATTGGCATTAATGAAACAACAATTTTAAGCCATTGTATCTCAATAAAATTTAATGCCTTTAATGATCCCACCAAAACCACGATATACAGTGCAATTGCAGCAATCAGCTCAAATAAATTCCGATAGTTTTTCATAACCCACCATGTAAAGCAAACTTTACATTAATATATGAGTTCAACTCTCCAATGTAAAGTATACTTTACATATTTTCATTCTTAAACAAAAACGGGTCATCTTGTTCTAACCGAATTGATCATTTTGAAAGACAAGTTAAGCAAATGAGTCACTGAGCAAATTTATTTTTTCTTCTAATATGCGGCTACTGAATAGTAACCTTCGAGCTTTAGGTTCACATGACTCAATCGCCAAAAGTTAAACGCAGTTTTCTCAAAACGAAAACCGCGCAAAAAATGCTGAATAGCCCTGCAAGCCATCAAGCACGCAAAATCTTCTCAAATGCACGAGATCGTATTTTACGTGGACAGCAACTCGCGCTCTCAGGCAAAACACCTTTTGATATTGTGTACCAACGTGAAATCATTAGTCTGCGTCACTACACAGCAGCGAACGATCACGCGACAAAACATCGTATTCCGTTGGTGATCGTGCCACCCTTGGCAGCCAATATGCTGATTTACGATTTATTCCCAAATCGCAGCTTAGTCCGTTATTTTTTAGCTCAAGGCTTTGATGTTTATCTGATTGACTGGGGCACACCAAGCCTACGCCAAGCCAAATATAATCTTGGAACATACGTTAAAACCTTTATGCCCGACTTTATCGAAAAGATTCGTGAACATAGTGGTCAACAACAACTGTCACTGTTTGGTTGGAGTCTAGGTGGAGCGTTATCGCTTTGCTATACCGCTTTATCACAGGATAAAAATATTCAGAACCTGATGATTTTAGCCTCACCGATTAATACCCATAAATCAGGTTATATGGGCAAGTTTTATCAACGTCTCACCATTCCTGCGCAATGGATTCGTAGTAATACCAAGTTCCGTATTCACCAAGTACCAAGCCGTGTATTTCATATTCATGGTTGGCAAAATACCTTGGGGTTTAAACTCACCGATCCGATTGGAAACTTTAAAAACTATTGGGAGTTATTAAAGAACCTCGATGATCGTCAATTTGTGATTAACCATGCCACTTCAAGCTCCTTTGTAGACAATATGCTGGCTTACCCTGGTGGTGTGATGCGCGATATTATTTTGCGTTTCTGGATTGATAATGAGCTATCAACAGGTTCAGTCCAATTCGGGGAGCAAAGTGCCAATTTAAAAGACATCGATTGTTCAGTACTCGCGATTGGCGGTAGTAGCGATATTATTGTCACAGCAGAAGCCGTACGTCCTTTGATGGATTTAATCAGCAGCACCGACAAACAGTTTGAAATTGTCCCGGGTGGCCATATGGGCCTCGTCTCAGGCAGCCAAGCACCACAACTGGTATGGCCTGTGGTCATACAATGGCTAGCGCCACGTTCTGACTAAGTTTGACTACGCTAAAAGAAATAAAAAGGCTGCCATGATGAGCTGCCTTTTTTAACATCCACAGATCTTTAATCAATCATGCAAAATGTTGATAGCGATGTAGCAACAATCCTTCAACGTTGACAGGTGTACCTAATAAATAACCCTGTAACTGGTTGCAGCCTAGGCTGGTCAGAATATCCGCCTGCTGTTGGGTCTCTACCCCTTCTGCGGTAACGACTAGACCCAATTTTGCAGCAAGATGAATGATACTTTCTAGAATGGCTTCTTCTTTAGAATTTGGTTTGAGATCAATCAAAAAGCCACGATCAATTTTAAGTTCATCGACAGGTAAGTCTTTCAGATATAAGAAACTTGAATATCCTGTGCCAAAGTCATCAATGGCAATCCGAATCCCGAGCTTACGTAATCGTTCTAAGGTACGAATACTGGAATCGATATGATGCATTGCTGTGGATTCAGTAATTTCAAGAATGAGATGATGCGGTTGAATTTGGTACTGTTCTAATAATTGTTCTAATACACTAAAGAGCTTTTTATTTTCAAATTGCAGTGCGGATAGATTAACAGCAATTGGATAAAACGGACTATTACTTCGTTCCCATTTCTGGATTTGTTGACAGGCTTGTTCCAGTGCCCAATATCCCATTGGAATGATCAAACCAGTTTTTTCAGCCCCCTCTATAAACATCTGTGGTGTCAGCAGACCTAAACTTGGATGCTTCCATCGAATCAGCGCTTCAACACCGCAAACTTCATAGTTCGATGTAAATTTAGGTTGGTAGAACAATACAAACTGCTGTTCATCGACAGCTTTGTACAGGTCATTGATCAGTTTTGACTGACTACGTACATCTTGCTGATCTGACATCGAGTGGAACATGGTATAGGTATTACGCCCCTGATCTTTTGAAATCAGCATCGCCACATCTGCATTAATCAATAGGTCTTGGACATTCAAGCCATGCTCAGGATACATCGCGATCCCAACGCTGGCAGAAATATTAATATCTTTTGCAGCAATCAAATAGGTTTCTTGGATGTAATGCAAAATATCTTCTGAAAGCTGCATCGCATCATTGATATCAGTATTTTCAGAGATTAAAACAAATTCATCACCACCAATACGAAATAACTTATGGCTTGCACCCAGTTTATTGTGTAAACGGTTCGCCATCTGTATCAGTAACTGATCGCCAACATGATGACCAAAGGCATCATTCACTGATTTAAAGCGGTCCAAATCGATATAGAGGAATGCTGCTTTTTGCTCGTGTAGGCGATGGTGGTTAAATACCACTTCTGCATGTTCAGTCAGGTATAAACGATTCGGTAACTTGGTGAGGGTGTCATGTAAGGACTGTATTGCCAGTTCTTTATTGATCAGCGTTAATTGTTCATTACGCTCTTCTAAACGCGCTTCGAGCACTGCAACCGCAAAGCCTGCAACTAAAACCAGACTGGTAATAAAAATAATCGTGAATAGTAAAACACTTTGTTCGGTCTGTTCAGAGGTCAGAATCTGCGCTAGGCTTTCGTCAAAGAAAGTCGCTGCCATACCCGTATAGTGCATACCCACGATGCTTAAGGCCATCAAGATTGCAACAATAGCTTTAAGTAAAGTACGGTAGGCAGCAGCCGTTTTATATTTAAAAATGAAAAAGAAACTTAGTCCCGAGCCACTAATCGCGATCAGTACAGAACACAGCACCAGTAAGGGGTCATAATGCATTGCATGATGTTCAACCGTCAGTGCAGCCATACCCGTATAGTGCATACCCGAGATGCCAAGCCCCATAAATACAGCACCGAGAATCAACCGCGGAATCGGTAAAGTCGGTCTTGAAGTCAGCCAAACGGCAAAAATCGAAGCTGCTGCACCAATAAGATAGGACAGTACAGTTAAATTAACATCAAAAGAATAGCCTTCTGGCAGATGGCTAGCCAGCATTCCCACAAAGTGCATTGACCATATTGCTAACCCCAAGATTAGCCCACTCGCAATCAAAATGCTTTTTTCAAACTTTTTATAAGCACCTTTAAAAACGAGTTCTTCCATCGAAACTGCAGCGTAACATGTCGCGACTGCAACCAAAATGGAAACGATGACCAATGTGCTATCGTAATCAACGTGAACCATAAAGGACTTCCATGATTATTCAGTACTTTTTTTTATATGATGAGCAAAGTGCTCGAAATCCGAACGACGTTTTACACACAAAAAAGCCATGAATATTGTATTCATAAACTTTCCTTAACAATAACATCATCTAGCATAAGGTCAAGTCTTTTTCACTTTATAAATCAATAGAATAAAAGCACATTTTCATTTCAAACCAATGAAAAGTCTTGTTTTTTTTATTACAGTTTTTTTACCAAAAGACTCATTTATTTTTACTAAATAATTTTAATTTTTAAGTCATGACAATTTGTTTGTTTTTAATCGTGCAGATACCCCAACGCATGCAACACTTTTTAGTTTAAATTCTAACTGTTACCCCTCAGCAAAGTGATTAAAACACAACCAATATAAGCTTATTTTTTCATCTATATTGTTATAACTGTGTTATCACACCTAGAGAAAAAACTGAGTTCTTCTCTTGATCCACAATCTTGTTCGCTTGAATCTTGAGTATGAGCGAGGATTAGCAGAGTTCCGCCATATATGGCTCATCTGCTCGAGTGCAAAGTATGAGCAGGGAAATAGAAAAGCATGAGAAGCATCGCTTCATAAGGTCCAAATGCAAGGGTGAAACTATGTTTCGCTCACGCACGTAACATAAGGATTTCTCAATAAAAAAGCCCTTGTATAAACAAAGGCTTTTTTTAAAGATTAAACTAAAGCTTAGTTTTTCTCTTTATCAACAATCTTGTTCGCTTGAATCCAAGGCATCATCGCACGTAACTTATTACCAGTTACTTCAATGCCATGCGCTGCGTTTTGGCGACGACGAGCAGTCATTGATGGATAGTTCAACGCACCTTCTTGAATGAACATTTTCGCATATTCACCAGACTGGATACGTTTCAATGCATTACGCATTGCTTCACGAGACTGTTCGTTGATTACTTCAGTACCAGTCACATATTCACCATACTCAGCATTGTTAGAAACTGAGTAGTTCATGTCTGCGATACCGCCTTCGAACATCAAGTCAACGATTAACTTAAGCTCATGTAAGCATTCGAAGTAAGCCATTTCAGGTGCATAACCAGCTTCAACCAAAGTTTCGAAGCCCATTTTTACCAATTCAACCGCACCACCACAAAGAACTGCTTGCTCACCGAATAAGTCAGTTTCAGTTTCTTCACGGAAAGAAGTTTCGATGATACCCGTACGACCACCACCTACGCCTGAAGCATAAGAAAGTGCAACGTTACGTGCATTACCAGAAGCATCTTGATGGATCGCGATTAAGTCAGGAACACCTGAACCACGTTGGTATTCAGAACGTACAGTATGACCAGGTGCTTTAGGCGCAACCATGATTACGTCTAAATCTTTACGTGGAACAACTTGGTTATAAAGAATAGAGAAACCATGAGCAAATGCTAAAGTTGCACCTTCTTTGATGTTTGGTTCAATCACATCACGATAAAGTTGAGATTGGAACTCATCTGGAGTCAAAATCATGACTAAGTCAGCTTGAGCAACAGCAGCTGGAACTTCAGATACTTTAAGACCAGAGTTTTCAGCTTTTTTCCAAGAAGTAGAACCAGCACGTAAACCAACAGTTACGTCTACGCCAGAATCTTTCAAGTTAAGTGCGTGCGCATGACCTTGAGAACCATAACCAATGATTGCAACTTTCTTGCCTTGGATGATTGATAAGTCACAGTCTTTATCGTAAAAAATTTGCATCTGTTTTCTCCATGAAAACTTTAAAAATATGTTAGGTATTTCCCCCTCACCCTAACCCTCTCCCCAAGGAGAGGGAACTCCTTCTCCCTCTGGGAGAAGGTTGGGATGAGGGTTTTTAAAAACTTAAATTGTTAAAACTTTTTCGCCACGCGCGATGCCTGATACACCAGAGCGTACAACTTCAAGGATAGTATTTTCTGCAAGCGCATCAATAAAACCATCAATCTTGTCTGTTGTACCTGCGATCTGAATGGTATAGGTCGTTGGTGTTACATCAACGATTTGCGCACGGAAGATGTCAGCTGTACGTTTAATTTCCGCACGTGCTGCACCCAAGGCTTTGACTTTGATCAACATCAATTCACGTTCGATGTGTGAACCTTCTGACAAATCAACCACTTTTACAACTTCAACCAATTTATTCAGTTGCTTGGTGATTTGTTCAATTTTGTGATCATCGCCATATGTCGTTAAAGTTAAACGAGATAAGGTTTCATCTTCGGTTGGCGCAACATTAAGTGTCTCAATGTTGTAATTACGTTGAGAAAACAATCCCACCAAACGAGAAAGCGCACCTGCTTCATTTTCAACGAGTACAGAAATAATATGTCTCATTATGTACGCTCCCCTTTGCCTAACCACATATCCTTCATCGACTGACCAGCGATCAGCATTGGATAAACATGTTCTGTGCGATCAACCATGACATTAATGAATACACATTTATCATTAATTGCCATCGCTTCAGCTAATTTAGCGTCTAGCTCATCAGCATGATCAATCTGGATACCCACGTGTCCGTAAGCTTCCATTAACTTGGCAAAGTCTGGTAATGAATCTACATAAGAACTTGAATGACGTCCTTCGTAGTTCATGTCTTGCCATTGCTTTACCATGCCTAAGGCTTGGTTATTTAAGCAAAGGATCTTCACATTCAAGCCATATTGCTTACATGTCGATAATTCTTGGATACACATCTGAATCGATGCTTCGCCTGTAATACAAACCACTTGCTGGTCTGGGAATGCTAGCTTCGCAGCCATTGCATACGGCAAGCCAACCCCCATGGTGCCTAAGCCACCAGAGTTGATCCACTGACGCGGACGTTTGTATTTATAGTAATTCGCACCAAACATCTGATGCTGACCAACATCTGAAGTAATGATGGCTTCACCATTGGTCACACGATCTAATGCCTCAACCACTTGCTGAGGTTTCATTACACCATTTTGACCAGCTTCATAACGTAAGCCGTGTACCTTGCGCCACTCATTAATCTGAGACCACCATGCCGCAATTGCTTCAGGGTTTGGCTTAGATACATTCATTTGTTTCAATTGAGCCAACATTTCTTGAAGTACTGGCTCTACCGCACCCACGATCGGGATGTGCGCCATAATCGTTTTCGAAATGGTTGCTGGATCAACATCAATATGGATTACTTTGGCGTTGAGACAGAATTTTGCAGGGTTATTGGTTACACGGTCATCGAAACGCGCACCAATTGCCAAAATCACATCTGCATTGTGCATTGCCATGTTGGCTTCATAAGTACCATGCATCCCTAACATCCCCACGAATTGTGGATCGTTACCCGGGAAAGCACCTAAGCCCATCAAAGTATTTGTTACTGGATAGCCCAATAAATGCGCAAGTTCTGTCAATAAGCCAGAAGCATTACCCTGAACAACACCACCGCCCGTATAAATCATTGGACGTTTAGCAGTAATTAATTCATCAATCGCTTTACGAATTTGACCTGAGTGACCACGTGAAGGCGGCTGATATGAACGCATCTTCACTTTTTCTGGGTATTCGTAGGCAAACTTTTCTGCAGGATTCGTCGCATCTTTTGGAATATCAACAACGACTGGACCTGGACGGCCAGACGAAGCAATATAAAATGCTTTCTTAATAATTGCAGGAATTTCACTCGCGTGACGCACTTGGAAACTGTGTTTTACGATTGGACGAGAAATACCAACCATATCTGTTTCTTGGAACGCATCCTCTCCAATGAGATGGCTTGCAACCTGACCAGACAAAATCACCATTGGGATTGAGTCCATGTAGGCTGTTGCGATTGGAGTGACGGTATTCGTAGCGCCTGGTCCAGAAGTGACCAGTACCACACCTGTTTTACCTGTTACGCGTGAGTATGCATCTGCCATGTGACCAGCAGCTTGCTCATGACGCACGAGGTAATGGTTAATTTTGTCTTGTTGAAATAGCGCATCATAAATATGTAATACAGCGCCGCCTGGATACCCAAAAACATGCTCTACGCCTTCGTCCGCAAGCGCACGAACGAGCATTTCACCACCAGATAAAAGTTCCAACGTGATTCACCCTAGTATTTTGCACAATTTATGGGAGACATAAATTGTGTTCATTCATTAACTTTTGCACTTCTTATAAGTGTGCGTATTCTACTCGTTTTTGCTGCAATAGGAAAAATTTTCTGAGACTCATCAGCCGTATAAACTTGATGACATCTCGAATCAAAATGTGCTGGGATAAGCATATTTCAAAAAATCATTCTCTCGGCTAGAAAGAATGTCCATTGCAAGCCATGACATTTATTCGAAGGGTGATCAAATAAACACATATAAAACTTGAGAAAGCATTCTTGTTTCTTTCATAAGCAATGTCAAGAACAAAGAAAAGGATTTTAACGAATATTTTTTAGCTGTTGTTTTTTTAAACACATTTCACAGAATAATTTGGTCTTTTTAAACGCCCATTTATCAAAAAACTATTTTCTTTTGACTTAAACCTAGGCATTGTAAACTGCTTATTTAGGCGCTTTGATCGAATATAGATAACATTCTCTTGGGGAGATCAAATATGAAGTCATCTTATTTAAAAACAAGCTTATACACGATTGCGACAACAACGTTACTGCTCTGTTCTAGCCACAACTATGCCCAACAATATTACAAATGGGTCGATGCCAATGGTTCAACCCATTACACCACCACCCCACCGCCGAAAGGAGCAAAACGTTTGGACAAAGTTTCGACTTATGGCAATAGCCACCAAACAACGGCCCCTAGTGCTCAACAAGGACATCAAGCCACACCAGACGTGACACCAAATGAACTGCAGCATGCACCTCAAGCTGTGCCAGAAGTTCCTGCAAACACAGTGAAACCGCAAAGTCCACCGCCAGCTTCAGCAACATCCAACCGCTAAACATATGCATGATCCTGCAAGGCCTTACTCTAGACTATGGCCTTGCAGATAAAATCCCGATCTAAAAACTGACATTTCCTACAATTTTGCGCTATGCTGTGCAGCAATCTTAACTTTACTTTTTTGTTGTATCGCATATCCCTATGACGACTTCTCACATTGACTCCGAATATCAAGCAAGTGCCATTGAGCCTCAAGTTCAACAAGACTGGGACAATCGCAAAGTTTTTAAAGTTGCAGACACTGTAGAGGGCAAACATCGCTATATCCTGTCGATGTTCCCGTACCCAAGTGGCAAACTGCACATGGGGCATGTGCGTAACTATACTATTGGTGACGTGATCAGCCGTTTCCATCGCTTAAAAGGCGAAACAGTATTACAACCAATGGGTTGGGATGCGTTTGGTTTGCCCGCTGAAAACGCAGCGATTGCACATCAAGTTGCACCAGCAAAATGGACTTTTGAAAACATCGCTTACATGCGTGACCAATTAAAAAAATTGGGTCTGTCTGTCGATTGGGATCGCGAATTTGCAACTTGTACACCAGAGTACTATCACTGGGAACAATGGTTATTCGTACAGCTTTATAAGAAAGGCTTGATCTATCGTAAGCTTTCAACCGTGAACTGGGACCCAGTAGACCAGACCGTGTTAGCCAACGAGCAAGTTGAAAATGGTCGTGGTTGGCGTTCAGGTGCATTGGTGGAAAAACGCGATATTCCAATGTACTACTTCCGCATCACCGACTATGCACAAGAATTATTAGACGATTTAGATACTTTAAAAGATGGTTGGCCGCAACAGGTCTTGACTATGCAACGTAACTGGATTGGTCGTTCAACTGGGATGGAAATCACCTTCCCTTCTGCCAATCCAGCAATCTATGCAGATGGCCTAACCGTTTATACCACGCGTGCAGATACCTTGATGGGTGTGACTTATGTTGCTGTTGCAGCAGAACACCCAATGGCGCTTAAAGCAGCTGAAAACAATCCTGAACTTGCTGCATTTATTGAAGAATGCCGTATGGGTTCAGTGGCAGAAGCGGATTTAGCGACTGCTGAAAAGAAAGGTATGGCAACAGGCTTATCTGTTAAACATCCAGTGACTGGCGACGAACTTCCTGTTTGGATTGCCAACTATGTATTGATGTCATATGGTTCAGGCGCTGTGATGGCGGTTCCTGCACATGATGAGCGTGATTTTGAATTTGCCAATAAGTTCAACTTGCCAATCAAACAAGTGATCGATGCCCAAGGTGCTGAAGATGCAGCATATTCTGCAACTGAGTGGCAAGAATGGTACGGTTCTAAAGATGGCAAATTGGTTAATTCTGGCGAGTTTGATGGTTTAGCATTCCAAGCTGCTTTTGATGCCTTCCTTGCAAAATTAGAACCACAAGCTTTAGCAAATTCTAAGGTTCAATTCCGTTTACGTGACTGGGGTGTATCTCGTCAACGTTACTGGGGTTGCCCAATTCCAATGATCAATTGTAACAACTGTGGTCAAGTCACTGTTCCAGAAGATCAATTACCTGTGGTATTACCAACCGATGTAGTTCCAGATGGTTCGGGTAACCCATTGAACAAGATGCCTGAATTCTACGAAACTAAATGCCCAAGCTGTGGTGGCGATGCTCGTCGTGAAACAGATACCTTGGACACCTTTGTAGAATCATCTTGGTACTATGCACGTTATGCATCTCCTGATTTCACTGGCGGTATGGTAAAACCTGAAGCGGCTCAAAGCTGGCTTCCTGTGAACCAATATATCGGTGGTGTTGAACACGCAATTCTGCACTTACTTTATGCACGTTTCTTCCATAAGTTGATGCGTGATGAAGGCGTGGTACAAGGTAACGAACCATTTACTAACTTGTTAACTCAAGGCATGGTGTTGGCTGATACCTTCTACCGTGAAGCAGAAAACGGTAAGAAAACTTGGTTCAACCCTGCTGACATCGAATTAGAACGTGACGAAAAAGGTCGTATCCTTTCTGCGAAATATTCAGGTGATGGTCAGGAAGTTGTGATTGGCGGACAAGAAAAAATGTCTAAGTCAAAAAACAACGGTATCGACCCACAAGCGATTATTGACCAATACGGCGCAGATACTGCTCGTGTATTCATGATGTTCGCTGCGCCACCAGATCAATCACTCGAATGGTCTGATGCAGGTGTTGAAGGTGCAAATCGCTTCTTGAAACGTGTTTGGCGTTTGGCTGCTGGTTTCTTGGAAAAAGGCAATCAAACCACAGCAATCGATACAGCAAACTTATCGAAAGATGCGCAAGATTTACGCCGTAAAACCCATGAAACCATCCAGAAAGTCGGTGATGACATTGAACGTCGTCATGCGTTCAACACGGCTATTGCCGCATTGATGGAATTACTCAATGCCAGCAACAAGTTCGAAGCAAAAGATGACAATGATGCCGCGGTTGCACGTGAAGCAATCACCACATTGTTGATCTTACTTGCACCATTTGCACCGCATTTGAGTCAAACTCTGTTGACTCAGTTTGGCTTGGAATTAACGACAGTCGAATTCCCGCAAGTGGATGAGTCAGCGTTAACCCGTAATACGCAAACGATTGTTGTACAAGTGAATGGTAAACTTCGTGGTAAGTTAGACGTCGCAGTCGATATTTCAAAAGATGACTTATTGGCTTTGGCAAAAGCATTACCAGAAGCTCAACAATTCTTGACGGGTCCAACCAAGAAAGAAATTGTTGTACCAAATAAACTTGTTAACTTAGTTGTTTGATAATCCCTTTTAATCTCTCTTTTATTCAAAAGAGAGATTCCCTCAATTGAACAAAGAGGGCTTAGGGAAGATGAATAAATAGAGGAATAAATATGCACTTAGCGCAACGTGCAGCTGCTATCGTTCTCACTTTAGGCCTAAGTGCAGGTTTAGTCGGCTGTGGCTTTCATTTAAAAGGAAGCAACCCAACAGCGGCACCACTGGTCTATAACAAGTTAACACTTGCAATGCCAGCAAATACGGGCGAACTTGAGAATAAACTCAGTATTTATCTCAGCGCTACAGGGGTTCAACTCAGTAACGCCAATGATGCTTATGTACTGCGGATTTTGGATTACACTCCTCGCCGCCAGTTACTCAACGGTAAATTGACTGAAGTATTATTACGTTTAACCGTAACCTTCCAGATTGAAGACCGTCAAGGTAAGAAAATTACTGAGCCACGTACTTTAACGGCTTCTCGTACTTATCAATACGACGTTGCAACGGTGAACACCGATAACCAGCAAGAAGCTTATCTGAATCGAATTGTAATTGATGACGTTGCCCAACAAGTGACTCGTCAAATTGCAGCCAATCGTTTACCTAAAGCTCAGCCATAATCACGCATTATGAAACTGGATTATGTTCAAGCGTTAAAACGTGTAGGTGAGGCTCGCGGTGCATGGATCATGCACGGACAAGAGCCTTTACTTGAACAAAACCTGCTCGATACTTTCCGTAAAAGCTGGCAACAACAAGAAGTTGAACGCCAGCGCTATGACATCAGTAGCGTGAATGACTGGAAAAATGTCTTTAACGCACTGAATAGCCTGTCTCTGTTTTCACAACAGCTTGCAATTGAAGTGCATGGCAATATCAAACCTGATGCCAATGGCCTAAAACTGCTTAAAAGCTATATTCAGCATAATGAGCATAATTTATTACTGATTGTCTTGCCGAAACAAGACAGCAGCAGTTTAAAGTCAGCCTTTTTCCAAGTGGTTGAAGCCAATGGTGTCGTGGTTCCACTCACGGCGACCTACCCACAAGATCGTCAGCGGATCTTAAGCATAGAAGCAGAAAAGCTGGGTATCCAGCTGAATAATGATGCTTGGCAATGGCTGATGCAGCATCACGAACATAACCTGCTCGCTGCAAAAAATAGTTTGATGCGTGTTGCAGACACCTTCCCAGATATTCAACAAATTCAGATTGAACAGCTATATGCCTGTTTACAAGATCAGTCTCGCTATACCACTTATGATTTAAGTGATGCATTGCTTGCTGGAAACTTGGCACAGTCGGTCAAGATTTACCAATATCTGATCGCTGCGGGTGAGCCAGATAGTTTGATTTTATGGACGTTGAGCAAAGAAATGCGTTTATTGATGCAATTATTTGAGCAACCACACAATGCCATCCAGCTTGGGATCTGGAAAACCAAAGTTTCACAATATCAACAAACCTTACGCCGTTTGAATCCAAGACAATTTTTAACTTGGCCTGATTTATTACTGCGTATTGATGCTTCAATCAAAGGCATGTCCAAAGAAAACCCTGAACATTTAATGCTGCAAGCTTTAGCCGAACTTTGCAGTACAACTTTATTTGCACAGCCCGCTTAAACACTAAAAATTAAATAATAAAAATAATGGATTCCACTATGCCATTCCATTTAAATCCAAACCAAATTGAACACATACAACGTCTATTTAAACATGCAGACAGCCTGATCATCAGTGCAGGTGCAGGCATGGGCGTCGATTCGGGTTTACCTGACTTTCGTGGCAATCAAGGTATGTGGCAAGCTTATCCCGAGCTAGGTAAACAACGTATCGATTTTACCGAAATTGCCAATCCAGCCGCTTTTAGACATCACCCACGTTTGGCTTGGGGATTTTATGGGCATCGTTTAGACCTTTACCGTCAAACCCTGCCCCATCAAGGATTTCATTTACTTAGACAATTGGCCGAAATATTAGAACTACCTTATTTTGTATTTACCTCGAATGTCGATGGGCAATTTCAAAAAGCAGGCTTTGATCCCAAGCAAATTTATGAATGTCATGGATCAATTCATCACCTACAATGCCTTGCTGCATGTAAGCAAGACATCTGGCCCGCTGATGATTTAACGCCAGAAATTGATCAGCAAGATTGCCAATGGTTAGCTCCACTTCCCTTGTGTCCAAGCTGTGGGAATTTAGCGCGCCCCAATATTCTGATGTTCGATGACTATGCATGGCTCAGCCAGCGTCAAAAACAACAAAAGCAACGTCTAGACACGTTTCTACAGATACATCACCAACCACTCGTGATTGAAATAGGTGCTGGCACCGCAATCCCGACTGTACGTTATTTTAGTGAGCGATTTGCGCCTAATCTCATTCGAATCAATCCCCGTGAATTCGAACTTCCCTCTCAAGGAGGCATCGCGCTGCCAACAAATGCGGAAATTGCTGTACGCAGTATTTATAAGATATTTATAGAATAACTCAGCAGAAAAATAGAAAATAATTCTCATTCTAGATTAAAAATATTCACGCTTTATCCTTATTTCACTTTTATACTAAGTCCAGTTTTCCACTTTTGACCTGTCGCCATGCCAAAAACAACCATTAAAAAAATCCAGCCTCGCAAAATCATCATGATTGCTATCGGGGTACTGATCATTGCAGCACTCGGATGGATGTTCTTTAAACCGAAAGCTCAAGCACCACAATATATTAGTGCCGAAGTCTCCAGAGGAGATATCGAAAACTCTGTACTGGCAACTGGTGTGCTTGAAGCCACCAAGATGGTAAGTGTTGGTGCGCAGGTGTCGGGTCAGGTCAAGAAAATGTATGTGCAACTCGGCGACCAAGTCAAACAAGGTCAACTGATCGCACAAATTGATTCGATTCGCCAAGAAAACGAACTCAAAACAGCCGAAGCCAGTATTAAAAATCAGCAAGCACAGCTCGCAGTACAACAAGCTAATTTGGCAAAAGTTGAAGCAGAATATAAACGTCAACAAGCCATGTTTAGCCAAGATGCAACTTCACGTGCTGAACTTGAAAGCGCATTAGCCAATTATAAAACTGCTCAAGCGCAAATCACGGCAATTAATGCACAAATCGAGCAGTCACGCTTAACACTCGCAACAACAAAAGAAGATTTAGGTTATACCCGTATCGTTGCGCCGATGGATGGCACCATTGTGGCGATTGTGACGGAAGAAGGTCAAACCGTAAACGCCAATCAAACTGCTCCAACCATTGTGAAATTAGCCAAATTGGACACCATGACCATCAAGGCACAGATTTCTGAAGCAGATGTTATGAAGGTTGAAAAGGGACAAACCGTATATTTCACCACTTTAGGCAACAGTGATAAAAAGCATTATGCAAAACTACGCCAAGTAGAGCCTGCACCTAACTCAATTAATACCGAAACCAGCAGTAACAGTAGTTCATCGACCTCTAATGCAGCGGTTTACTACAATGCTTTGTTTGATGTTCCCAATGAAGATGGTCAATTACGTATCGATATGACAGCACAAGTTTATATTGTGTTGGCAGAAGCAAAAAATGCACTGACCGTTCCTGCAGCAGCCATTCAAACTCAACGTGGTAACCGCAGTAAAGACCATCAAGCCAATGGTAACGCATCAGCAGAGCAAGCGAAAAAATCAGATAGCGACAAAGCACAACGTCCAAAACGTCTTGAACTGAGTGAAGAAGAAAAAGCGCTGATTGCACAAGGTAAAGCATCAACAGGTATGGTTCGTGTATTACAAGCTGATGGTACGGCTCAACCGCAACCTGTATTGATTGGCCTGAATAACCGCGTTACAGCTCAAGTACTGAAAGGTTTAAAACAAGGTGATCAAGTGGTCATTGCCGATGCTTCTGACAGTTCAAACGAAGCAGCAAAACGCAGTAATCAACGTGCAATGAGAATGTAATATGACTCAAAATCAAACGCATTCATCACAGCCACTACTTGAGGTCAGCAACCTCACTCGTGAGTTTCCTGCGGGTGAAGGAACTGTACAAATCCTGAAAGGCATTGATTTAAAAATTTATGCAGGTGAATTGGTTGCCATTGTGGGTCAATCAGGTTCGGGTAAATCCACCCTGATGAACATCTTGGGTTGTTTGGATAAACCGACTGCGGGTAGCTATCGTGTCAGCGGTCGAGAAACGCGACAACTTGAACCAGATGAACTGGCCCAATTACGCCGTGAATATTTTGGTTTTATTTTCCAGCGTTATCACTTACTCGGCGATTTGAGTGCTTCTGGTAACGTTGAAGTACCTGCAATTTATGCAGGCGTTGATAGCCATATTCGTCAGGAACGCTCTGCTGAATTGTTGTCTGAGCTAGGCCTTGAAGAACGCTTACATCATCGACCAAGCCAGCTTTCTGGTGGTCAACAACAACGTGTCTCCATCGCCCGTGCCTTAATGAATGGCGGCGATGTGATTCTTGCCGATGAGCCAACAGGTGCATTGGATAAGAATAGTGGTATTGAAGTGATGCGCATTTTGCGTGAGCTAAATGCCAAAGGCCATACCATTATTCTGGTCACTCATGATCTCAATGTCGCGAAAAATGCGACCCGAATTATTGAGATCAGCGACGGTAATATTATTTCAGACCGTGCCAATGTGCCTGAAAATGCCGATTCTGATTTAGAACATCAAACCCTGCAACGCACACCACAGAAAAAAACCTCAGCTTGGCGCTCTTTCTTCGATCGTCTTGGTGAAGCGTTCCGTATGGCACTGCTTGCCATGAATGCACACCGCATGCGGACTTTTTTAACCATGCTCGGGATTATTATCGGGATCGCCTCCGTGGTCTCGGTGGTGGCACTTGGGAATGGCTCACAAAAACAAATTTTAGAAAATATCAGTAGTCTGGGTACCAATACCATTACCGTATATCAAGGTCGTGGCTTTGGTGATAATTCACGTGCTTCACAAGTCAAAACACTGGTTCCAGCCGATGCAGAAGCATTGGCAGAACAGCCTTATGTCGATGGGGTCAGTCCTTCTGCCAATACCAGTGTGACACTTCGCTATAAAGATACTGAAGCATCTGCAACAGTGAATGGTGTCAGTGAGGATTTCTTCTATGTCCGTGGCATGACCTTTAAATCAGGCCAGCCCTTTGACAAGAGCAGCGTTACTCAGCGTACCCAAGACGTGGTAATTGATACCAATACCGAAAAAACCTTTTTTGCAGATGGGACCAATCCCGTTGGTCAAGTATTGTTATTGGGTAGTGTACCAAGCCGTATTATTGGGGTGATTGATGCCCAACAAGGCTTTATGGGAAGTTCTGACAGCTTGAACGTTTATCTGCCCTACTCTACGGTCATGAGTCGTATGTTGGGGCAATCCAATGTTCGTAGCATCATTGTCCGTATTAAGGATGAATACCCGAGTAGTGCCGCTGAAAATGCAATTCTGACCTTGCTAGAACAGCGTCACGGTGCTCAAGATGTATTTACCCAAAACTCAGACAGTATTCGTGAAACCATCCAGCAAACCACAGCAACCATGACTTTGCTGATCTCGGCAATTGCCGTGATTTCTTTAGTCGTTGGCGGTATTGGGGTTATGAACATTATGCTGGTTTCTGTGACTGAACGAACCCAAGAGATTGGCGTACGTATGGCGGTTGGTGCTCGACAAAGTGACATTTTGCAGCAATTCCTGATTGAAGCAATTCTGGTCTGCTTATTGGGCGGTGTACTCGGTGTACTACTCTCTTTAGGGATTGGTCAAATCATCGGGCACTTTGCCAAAGGCGTAATTGAAATGAGTTATTCAACCACCTCGATTGTCGCGGCCTTTGTCTGCTCAAGCATGATTGGTATTGTATTTGGCTTCTTGCCAGCACGAAATGCAGCACAACTCGACCCAGTTGCTGCTTTAGCGAGAGAATAAGGAATTTGAGTATGTCTTTTCAATTCACAAAATTAGGACTTGCACTGGTACTCACTGGTTCCTTAGCTGGCTGTTCTGCTGTGGTCAAAACACCCTATAACGCCCCAACAGTCCAAGTGCCACAACAGTTCCAATACGATGCACAAAAAAGTAAAAATGTGAATCTAACTGATCAATGGTGGACGCTATTTAACGATGCCCAATTGAATCAATTGGTCGATCAAGTGCTCGCTAAAAATAGTGACTTAAGTGTCGCAGGTATCACCCTACAACAAGCTCGACTACAAGCTGGTCTGGCTGAAAATAAACAAGGGATTCGAACCAGTTCTAGCGTTTCCGCAGGTCATAATTATGATTTGCGTTCAGGTGATGGCTCTGATCGTGGTTTATCGACTAGCGTTGGTGTTAGCTATGAACTCGATTTATTTGGCAAGCTTGCCAGCCAAACCGAAGCAAGCCGATGGGAAGCTTTAGCCACTGAACAAGATTTGCAAGCGACAGCACAAAGTCTAGTTGGCACGACAGCAAAACTGTATTGGCAGCTGGGCTATTTGAATGAACGCTATCAAACCATTCAGCAGAATCTTGCCTCAACTCAAAAAACCTATTCTTTGGTACAGTCGCAATATAAAGCAGGTGCAGTATCTGGTTTGGACTTAACCCAAGCTGAACAATCAGTACAAAGCCAAAAAGCCAGTCTAAGCCAGATTGAGCAGCAGCGTGTTGAAGCACGAACTGCACTTGCAGTGCTGTTACATGAACCTGTACAACAGCTCAATATTCAAGAGCCTGCGCAGTTACCTCGTAATGCTTTACCAAATATCGCTGTCGGACTCCCTGCTGATATTTTATCGCGTCGCCCAGACCTACAAGCATCTGAGTTACGTCTACGCAAGACTTTAGCGAATAAAGATGCGACCAAAGCCAGCTATTATCCTTCGATTAATTTGACGGGAAATGTTGGTTCTTCTAGCACTTCTTTAACGCAACTGTTAAAGAACCCTGCTTTGACACTCGGTGCAAGTCTCAGCCTGCCCTTTCTTCAATATAATGATATGAAGAAAGACATTGCAATCAGTGACCTTGAATATGAAAAAGCCATTACCCAATATCGTCAAACGCTATACCAAGCTTTTGCCGATGTAGAAAATGCACTATCAAATCGCACTCAACTGAATCAGCAAGTGCAGTTACAGCAACGTAATGTCGAGCTGGCAGATAAGACCGAACGTTTAACCGAAGTGCGTTATCGCAATGGTGCGATTGCATTAAAGAACTTATTGGATGCGCAGGAAACCACACGTAATGCACGACTCAGCTTGGTAGAAACCAAGCAGAATCAATACAATGCGTATGTGACTTTAATGCAAGCCATGGGTGGAAGTCCGGTTAAACCATAATTTTAGGGATATGGTTTGATTACTTTTTAATGATATAGGGTAGGTACGCTGTATCAACATCATTAAGTATGAGGAGATGAAAATTTGTTTCCAATGCAAAGTCTGCGGTTCTCAAGAGTGTAGAAATGGGGATAAGGAAATAAATGACTTTGATATAATCGGATATGAAGTTTGTGTGGAGTGGTCAGAGTCTTTAAATTCTATTCCTGAAAAAATGAAAATGGCTGGTGGATGCGATTGGATAAAATGCCTTCTTTGTCCGAAAATCGAGTCATCCATGTTCAACAACCATTTAATGAGGATATAGGTGCATTATTTTGGACTTTATATGCACCTGCATTGTCTTCATTGAATGGATATGAAGAGCACATGGAAGAAATTGAGTCTAGTGCTTTTGTTAAATGTAAAATCGAATCCGTTTTATTTTCCAACGATATTGAAGCATGGCTGAAGGTATCAATAAACGAAGTAAAACCACTAACAGAATTTTCGAATTTACTGCCTCAAAGGCAGGAAGAAATTTCGATTTGGAGCCTAATTTATGACCTTGAAAACGATTATATCGCTAGATATAAGGATTGGATATATTATTCAGGTCAAGCACAAGGAGACTTGGGTAACTGGCTTATAATTAAAATGATAGAGCAAAAACCTTATCTTGTTGCCCTCGGTGAATGGACATTCCATCAAGATGCAGCATATATGTGCAATATGCTTTTAAGTGATAAATCTTATGCAAGAGTACTACAAGCAGAAGAAATCTAATAACTCCTATATAGATGAAATCCTCTAGAAAATTAAAATGCATCATATTTTGTAGTCAAAGGATTTTTTAATGAGTCATGAAAAATGATAGAAGTATTTGTTCCAGCATTAGTGACATTACTTGTTCATGCAGAAAAGTTTGCTAAAAAGCCTCTTTCAAAAGAAGAGGTTTTGCAAATTAGAGATAATGCCACCGTTATTGTCGCGCCATTGTCAGCTATGCCTGCTCTGTTGAAAAGCCGTGGCTACTGTGATCTTTATGCTCCTGAGGCATGGGAACAATGGCAACTTTATCGTGAAGGTGAACTTGATCTAAGTGTTCCAGAAAATTAAAACAGATAAAATACCCTTGTCCTTTATCAAATTTCACATCAAAAAACAAAGCCGCTATAAAAGCGGCTTTATTAGATGATTTAGATCAATCTAATTATTCATCATCCATCATGCTTTGGCTCATACCAACCGTATTAAAGCCACCATCAACATACATGATCTCACCAGTAATACCCGAAGCCCACGGCGAACAAAGGAACAATGCTGCATTGCCCACTTCTTCAATGGTCACATTACGTTTTAGTGGTGCAATTTTTTCATTGGCATCTAACATTTTACGGAAAGATTTAATCCCTGATGCAGCCAAAGTACGGATTGGACCTGCAGAAATTGCATTCACACGAATACCATCTACGCCTAAGCTTGATGCTAAATAACGGACACCTGCTTCAAGTGATGCTTTCGCCATACCCATCACGTTATAGTTTGGCATTACACGCTCAGAACCTTGATAAGTCAACGTCAATAAACAGCCTTGACGCGCTTGCAATAAAGGTTTAGCCGCACGTGCCATCGCGATAAAGCTATAAGCACTAATGTCATGTGCAATTTTAAAACCTTCACGATCCGTTACATCAGTAAAGTCACCATCAAGCGTATGCGCTGGTGCGAAACCAATTGAATGTACCACACCGTCCAAACCATCCCAGTGTTTTGCCAATTCAACAAAGGCATTGTCAATTTCTGCGTCAACAGCAACATCACAAGGAAAAACCAGTGTTGAACCAAACTGTGCTGCAAAATCATCGACACGTTTTTTCAGTTTTTCATTTGGATAAGTAAACGCAAGCTCCGCACCTTCACGGTGTAAGGCAGAAGCAATACCGAAAGCAATCGATAATTTACTTGCAATACCGGCAATTAAAAAACGTTTACCAGCTAAAAGTCCTTGTGACATCTTATTCTCACTCGAAAAATTTTCACCACATCATGCCAATATTCCGTCGCTTGCGGAATTGCATAATCCATCTTTTTTACAATCTTGCATAAAAAAATCGCCTTCACTTGAAGACGATTTGTATTTTTTACTTGAATCAGAACTTAATCATCACCGCGTAACAGACTCAATAAACGCAAGAATGAATAATACATCCACACCAATGTTGCCAATAAGGCGATGGCACAGATCCACTCAAATGCTTTTGGTGCACGTTGTGCAGCTGCATTTTCAATCAAGTCAAAATCTAAGATCAGATTCAATGAAGCAATCACTGCAACAAAAGCAGCAAAGCCAATACCCAACCAGTTACTTTCAAAGATATAAGGAATACTTGAACCAAAAGCCAAACGCAAAATGATCTGCACCACAAATACCAAGGCAATCGCAATCGAAGCTGAAATCACAACTGCTTTAAACTTTTCAGTGGCACGAATCACTTGGAATTTATATAAAGCAAATAAAACCAATGTGGTCACGAAAGTCGCAAGCAATGCTTGTAAAGGAACACCTGGATATTTCAATTGGAAAATAAACGATACCCCACCTAAAAATGCCCCTTCAAATAAAGCATAAGGAATGGCTAAAGCTGGGGCCGTATTACTTTTAAAGGTAGTAATCAAAGCAAGGATTAAACCACCGACTGCACCAATAATCGTTGCAGCATAGGCAATCGAAAGATTCGCTGTCATCGCACAGTAGAAAAATAAGGCCATGCCTAAAACGGCAGCAATCACGGTTAAAAGTACAGATTTTTGAATCGCACCCTGAATGGTCATTGGCTCAGCCAAATCTTGATAGGTTTCTACCCGCGTTAAAATGGGGTTGGTACTTTGCATATAGACTCTCTTTTTTTATAGTTTGCAATTAAAAGCCGAGTTTAAGCGATTTTTTGATCAAGCCCAAACTTTTTTAATGCATTAAAAAAGGAGCCAAAGCTCCTTTTATGTATTACTCAATAATCGATTACTTATCGTTATTCATGATAAAAAAGTATTCGCGGTAGTATTTCAATTCTGCAATCGAATCACGGATGTCATCCATCGCCAAGTGTGAGGCATTTTTCTTTAAACCACTCATAATTTCAGGTCTCCAGCGTTTCGCTAGCTCTTTCACCGAAGACACATCTAAATTACGGTAATGGAAGAATTGTTCCAATTCAGGCATCAAACGATGCAAGAAACGGCGATCTTGGCAAATCGAGTTCCCACACATTGGTGATGATTTTGGACTCACCCATTTCTTTAAGAACTCAAGGGTTTGCTGTTCTGCATCTTGAGCCTTTAACTTACTGCGGCGTACTCGCTCAATCAGACCAGACTGGCCATGTTGCTTGGTATTCCACTCATCCATCGCATTTAGAATCAAATCAGATTGATGTACCGCTAAAACAGGTCCTTCAGCCAAGATATTCAAATGGTCATCTGTAATAATTGTTGCAATTTCAATAATCTTGTCGTTATCGGTATCGAGACCTGTCATTTCCAGATCGATCCAAATTAATCGTGTATCAGGGGTGCTGCTCATGGATGGCGATTCTAAAGTGCTTAAAAACATCAATAGTAGCAAATTAATTACATCTTGGCTGTAATTCTATGGTGGCTTCGTGCTATTTTTGCGGTCTTCAAAGTGTGGATTTTTTGGGATATGAATGGCTTTAATTCGTAAGCGTCGTTTAACCGAACAACAGCAACGTCGTATTGAGAAACAGCATAAATCACGTCAAGACGACATTGATACATCGCAAGATCTGGATGGACTGGTTGTTCAGCATTATGGTCGTCAACTCGAAGTACAAGCTTTATCTGTGCCTGAACAGCACCCAGAAAAACCACAAGTGGCTGAAGGTGAACCAGAACCGTTCTGGAAACCGATCGAACTCGACAGTGTTTGGCGTTGTCATACCCGTACCAACCTAGAACTGTTGGTTACTGGTGATCGGGTTAAATGGCAAGCGGATCCGATTACAGGTTTAGGCATTATCACCGCGATTTATCCAAGACAATCGCTCCTGACTCGCCCTGACCGTTATCACAAAGTGAAACCTGTCGCAGCCAATATCAGTTTGATTGTGATTGTATTTGCACCTTTACCAGAACCTGCGCCAACACTGATTGACCGCTATTTGGTAGCGTGCGCTGATGCCAATATTCCAGCACTGTTAGTCCTGAATAAATCCGATTTGCTCACTGAAAATGACCCGATTCTCACCTTGCTCAGCGAATATGAATCTTTAGGCTATGAAACCTTGATTTGTCATTCGCAAGGTGACTTATCTGAGCTTTCAAATCGCATTGATAATGAAACCGTTGCCTTCGTTGGACAATCAGGTGTCGGAAAAAGCTCACTGATTAATACCATCGTTCCAGATGCAGCACAGAAAACCAATATCATTTCTGAGAACTCAGCACTGGGTCAGCACACCACAACATCAACACGTTTGATTAAATTTGGAACAAACGGTGCGTTGATTGACTCCCCTGGAATTCGTGAATTTGGGCTATGGCATCTCAGTTTAGAAAAGGTACGCACGGGTTTTCCTGAGATTGAAGCCCATCTAGGACTGTGCCAGTTCCGTAACTGCACCCATACCCACGAGAAAAATTGTGCGCTGAAACAAGCGGTTGATGCAGGTGAAATTTTACCTCGCCGTCTCGACAGTTATTTACGCTTACTGGATGAAATTCAAGAAGCACAGCAAAAAAGTTAATTTTCTTGGTTGTTTGCCCTTGAACTAAAGTTTTTGATCACCATTGAGATAAGTTATACTCAGGGTCAATTTTGATTTTAACTTTAGGTGACTTGTGGAACGCTGGTTAGAGTTTATGGGGAATCACCCCTTCTTATTTGGTGCGCTCGGCGTGTTAATCGTGTTGTTCTTTGTTTTAGAAGGACAACGCAACGGTCGTAAAATTTCACCACAATCTCTAGGTATTTTGGTCAAGGCAAAAAATGCCATTTTGATCGACTTACGTGATGGAAAAGATTTCCGTGATGGTCACATCAGCGGCAGTCGTAACATTCCATATAGCCAAATCACCAGTCATTTAGATGAATTAAAAGCAAGTGATCGTCCACTGGTCTTTATTTGTAACTTAGGTCAAGTTGCAGGCTCTGCATTGCAAAAAGTTGGTCATGCCGACAGCTACCGTTTAGACGGCGGTATCAGCAATTGGAAAGCTCAAGGCTTACCTTTAGTGAAAAGCAAAACCAAAGCTTAAGGAGAGATAAAATGACTACTCAAAACGTCACCATTTATTCAACGCTTTCTTGCCCATATTGCGTACGCGCAAAACAATTACTTGAGCGCAAAGGCGTTGCTTATAAAGAAATTAATCTTTCCAATGAAGCACCAGAAGTTCGTATTGAGTTAATGCAACGTACCAATCACCGTACTGTGCCGCAAATTTTTATCAAAGACCAATTCATTGGCGGTTTTGATCAACTTTATGCTTTAGAGCGTGAAGGTAAACTCGACCAATTATTAGCTTAACAACATCTAAATCCAAGATTTAAGGAAAAACAATGAGCGAAGAACAAGTTCAACCACAACTCGCGTTAGAACGTATCTATACAAAAGACATCTCTTTTGAAGTTCCTGGTGCGCAAGTATTTACTAAGCAATGGCAACCAGAGTTGAACATCAATTTATCTTCTGCTGCAGAAAAAATTGATGCTACACACTATGAAGTGTCTTTAAAAGTTGTGGTTCAAGCAAACAACGAAAATGAAACTGCGTTCATCGTTGATGTAACTCAATCAGGTATCTTCTTGGTTGATGGTGTTGAAGAAGATCGTCTTCCATACATCTTAGGTGCTTACTGCCCAAATATCTTGTTCCCGTTCTTACGTGAAGCGGTAAATGATTTAGTGACTAAAGGTAGCTTCCCGCAATTGCTCCTTACACCAATCAACTTTGATGCTGAATTTGAAGCAAACATGCAACGCCTCCAAGCGGATGCAGACGCGCAAGGTCAAGCATAAGGAATTCTCCCTCTAATCCCCTCTTTGCTAAAGAAGGGATTGGCAGAGATGAATTGTATAAGGACTGATTTTTCAGTCCTTTTTTTATGCTTAAGTCACAATCGTTCTAAAGGTCAGATTCACCCGTGCCGCACTAACTTTCTTGGTCGGAGGTAAGCGATGCAACCAATAGGTTTGCGTGGTGTCTTTCATCACCAATAAACTGCCATGCTCTAAATACAGTTCGACTTTTTCTTTGCTTTGCTTATGTTTAAATGCGAATTTACGCTCTGCGCCAAAACTAAATGAGGCAATCGCACCATCTTTTTTTAAATCCGTCTCACCATCGCTATGCCAAGCCATCCCCTCTTCACCACTATGATAAAGATTGAGCAAACAGGAGTTGAATGTCTCACCCGTTAACTCTTCGGCCAGTTGTTTTAACTCCAGTAATTCCTTGGTCCACGGCAAAGCATATTTATTCATATTGGAATAGGTATATTCAAAGCGCCGATCCCCATACCAAGCTACTTTACGCTTAGTGATGAGCAATTTTCCAAAAATCATGGCCTGATCATTTTCCCATGCAATGGTCTTCATCAGTTGATCAAAATAATAATCAGCCACCGCAGTCTGCACCACTTTGCCATAGTACTGTACCGTGCCGTCATAAGGCAAATGATTCTGCTCTGGATCAGCTTCAATATCAAATAGTTGCATCTTTCCACTTCTTATAGGCTTGCTGCATACAATGTCCACACGGTCGGAAGCTTTGTGCAATTGCTTCATGCTCATCGACAAAAAATACCCGATTCTTTTTCAGCATGCGCTTCCCTGAAGCACAGGTCAATCTGCCATAGATTTTAAGCTGTGCGTTTCCTGCAAACAGAATTTCCTGCTGCTTTAATTTCAGATGCAGCTTGGTCCGCGCCAATTCACTATGTCGCCACATCTGACTAACTTACCGCATCATGGAAAATAATGCCTAGGCTATAACGTTCACCTCGATGAATCGGACTCACCCCATGCTTCATATTGACCCGATAATAGCCATGACTGCCTTTTTCAGGCTTAAACTGAGTGGTGAAAATCAGAAGATCACCTTGCTGTGGCTGCATCACCATCGCCTTCGATTGCGCTCTGGGTGTTTGTTGAGTGAAGACCAGTTCTCCACCACTAAAATCCACATTCGGCTGACTCAATACAATCACCAACTGTATCGGGAAGTACACCTCACCATATAAGTCCTGATGAAGTGTATTAAAACCACCTTGTCCATATTTCAAAATCAGTGGTGTTGCCAGCGTTTGCCCCTGTTGATGGCACTGTTGTAGAAATTCAGGATGTGATGATGGAAATGAACCTTCTAACTTCAACACCCTAAACCATGCATTCGCGATCGGTACCAAATAGGGATAGATCTCATGCCGTATCCGCTCAACCAAATTTGGCAAAGGATAAGTAAAATACTTGTATTCACCTCGACCAAAGCGATAACGTTGCATCTCAACCGTTTTACGATACAGCTCGGTTTGCGAATATGTCTGTTGCAGCATTTCACATAACTCTGTCGATAGAACCTGCTCAATCAGGGCAAAGCCCTGTTGGTGCATTTGCTCAGTAATATCACCCCAATCCGCTGTTTGAATCTTATCAATCACGGTTTGGATTTGTGTCAATTCAGATGGCTGCATGGGTTTGTACACCTTCCCAACCGATCAATGCCGTTTTACGCAATGTTCCCCACTCATAGCCACCAAAAGCACCTGTAGACTGAATCACCCGATGACACGGGATCAGAAATGCTACTGGATTACTGCCAATGGCTGTGCCGACCGCTCGTGCGGCTTTGGGATGTTCAATCGCCTTTGCCAACTCACCATAGGTAGAGAGCTGCCCCATTGGAATTTTGAGCAGGCTTTGCCACACTTTAAGCTGAAACTCGGTACCCTTTAAATGCAGTTTAATCTCTCCCAGTTGAGGTTGATCCTTTTGAAACAAGGCCAAGGCACTTTGCTGAAATGCATCGACCTGTTCAATAAATTCAGCTTGAGGAAATTGCGCTTTTAACTGCATCAGCGCATCAGCCTGATTGTCCACAAAACTGAGCGCACAAATACCTTTATGCGTGGATGCAATCAGTACTTCGCCAAACAAGGTCTCTGCGAATTGATAATGAATCGTCAGACTCTGTCCGCCATGTTTATATTCAGCAGGGGTCATGCCTTCAATCTGAATAAATAGATCATGCAATCGACTGGTACTGGACAGTCCTGTGGCAAAGGTTGCATCAAAAATACTGCCCTGCTCTTGTTTTAAAATCTTCTTGGCATGTTCAACACTAATATATTGCAAAAACTTTTTCGGACTGGTGCCCACCCATTCAGTAAATAAGCGCTGAAAATGTGCAGGACTTAAATGAATATGTGCAGCGACTTCATCCAGTTGTGGTTGTTGCTGAAAGTTCTGTTGAATATAGTCAATCGCTTGAGCAATACGCTCATAATTACGTTGTTGTGAGGACATATCATCACCTCTCATTATTCATATTTTCACTGTAACAACTTTGCCATTCCGTGAAAATCTGAATCATGCTCAGTCTTAGCTTTATGTTCTGCCAGTCTAAGTCCCAATAAAAAAGCTGCACTCTTCTGAGTACAGCTCCATCGTTTTATTATTTGTCACTTATATCTTAGTGGGTGTAATACTTATGCCCTTGATCGCGTAATTCAGCAATCTTCTTACCTTGCTTCTTAGCATCATCCAACTTACCCGCTTGCACTAACAGTTTGGCTTTATCAATCTCAACCACAATCTGGTCAAATAAAGACGTTGAGCTTGATACTTTGTCTGTCGTATTCGGAGCTAATTTATACTGTTTTGAATGCACGGCAGCTGCACGCATATTATCCAAAGCGGCTGTAGCAGCTTGTGGGTTTGCAGCTTGGTTAAACGCTTTATAATTCTTTCCCAGCGTTTTCATCTCATCTTCTAATCCAGCAGCCATAGCTGTATGACTGAATGCAAAAGCAGAGAACAAGACAACAGTGGCTAAAGTTTTTTTAATCATTAGGATATCCTATCAAAAACTGTGGCTATGCTTTATGTGTAGGCAAAACATGATGCATTGGCTTCAAAGCAACCATGATAATTGCTGATTTAGCATACATAAAAAATGCAACGAAATCGTTGCATTTTGATAAAAAAGGTCGCGTTCAGGTTTTATAGGCGACGGCGTAAAGCATCTGCAATCGATTCAACCAGTTGCTGTGAAATCTCCTGTTTCGATGCTTTTTCCAACTCACGCTTTTTCATATGATAAGACTGGGCAAAGAATACCGTCATGGCATTTTCATCAGAGGCAAAACCAATATCTGGGCGTGACACATCATTACAGGCAATCATATCCAGTTTTTTCGCCACCAATTTACCAGCAGCATATTCCTCGACATTTTGCGTTTCAGCAGCAAAGCCAACCATAAATGGACGCTCTTCTTGCTGAGCAATGGTCGCTACAATATCTGGGTTTTTCACCAATGCGACAGCAAGCTCATCACCTGCTTTTTTAATCTTATGTTCTGCAACCTGTGCCACACGATAGTCCGCTACAGCTGCCGTTGCAATGAAGATGTCACACCCTTCTTTCAACTGGTTCATGCTGACATCCAGCATCTGCATGGCTGAACTTACATTCATACGTTGTACACCATTCGGCGTATCCAAGCTGACCGGACCTGCGACCAATGTCACTTTTGCCCCTGCGGCATAGCAGGCAGCTGCCAGTGCAAAGCCCATTTTTCCAGTACTGTGGTTGGAAATATAACGCACAGGGTCAATCGCTTCACGTGTAGGGCCAGCAGTAATGGTGACACGTTTACCCGCCAACAGACCAAATTTTTCAGCCAAGGCACGTTGCGCTTTATGGAAATAGGCTGCAACTTGGCGAGCCAAATCTTCAGGTTCAGGCATACGACCTAGACCAACATCACCACAAGCTTGCTCACCCGCATCTGGCATGATCACATGAACGCCATCTTCGACCAACGTTTGCAGATTGCGCTGTGTGGCTTTTGCCGCCCACATTTGCTGATTCATGGCAGGTGCAACCCAAACAGGAGCCTTAGTTGCTAGATATAGCGTACTGAGTAAATCATCCGCCAAGCCATTGGCAAATTTTGCAATGCTGTCGCAGCTAGCAGGTGCAACCAGAACTAAATCAGCCCAACGTGCCAGTTCGATATGCCCCATGCCTGCTTCGGCTTCTGGGTCAAGCAATTCGGTATGCACAGGATTGCCTGAAAGTGCTTGAAAAGTGAGTGGGGTAATAAATGCTTGTGCGCCATGTGTCATGACCACACGGACATCAAAACCGAAATCTTTTAAACGGCGTACCAGAATGGCACTTTTATAGGCAGCAATACCACCTGTAACCGCTAATATAATGTTTTTATGGGGAATAACACTTAGATCGAAGCTCACAAACAGGATACCTTACTGTTGCAGTGGCGCTCACAATAGCATTAAATAAGTTGATACCCAAGTAGCACCATCAACATTTCCCTCAAACTGCCGATAGAGAATATTGTTTAAATGGCAAAAATTAAAAGGAAAATATCCACAATATTTTTTGCCTATAAAAATAATAATCATAATAAAATCAAAGGAAAACCAACCAGTGATTCAATCAATAAAAACTTGGCCAGAGCAAGAACGCCCAAGAGAACGACTTTTATCTCAAGGTGCACAAAGCTTATCCGATGCTGAATTGTTGGCAATTTTTCTGCGTTCAGGCTCAAAACAGCACTCTGCGGTGGAATTGGCGCGCATTTTGATTCAACACTTTGGTGGACTTAATTTGATCTTTGATGCCAATCTTGAGGATTTATCACAATTTAATGGCATTGCCTCAACCAAATATGCACAACTGATGGCGGTAAAAGAATTAGGGCGCCGTTATCTGAATAATCATTTCCATCAACAACGACTTTGTCTGGATACATCAACACTGGTACTCGACTATTTACGCTATGAACTTCTAGGTGAAAAACAGGAGGTTTTTGCTGTCCTCTGCTTAGATGCTGAACTGAGAAAGTTGCATTTTAAAAAACTGTTTTTTGGTTCACATCGCTCCTGTAGCGTTTCACTCAATCAAACCCTGCGTTATGCACTACAACATCAAGCCAGCCAAATCGTGGTCGCACATAATCATCCTTATGGTATTGCCAAACCCTCAGCAGAGGATATTTATCTGACCCAACAACTAAAACAAGCCTGTCAACTGCTGGAGATTCACCTGATCGATCATTTTATTATTTCATCCGAAGGGCATTTTTCATTTTCTGAACAACAACTGCTCAACCCTATTAAAATCAAGCAATCTCGCCTTGACAAAGATTAAATCAAACAGGAATATCAAAATATAAAATTAATGATTCAAATAACATGATTGTCCGTGACCAGCCGAGTATTTTTAAAGTTTTATTCTCATGGCGGGGGACTATTTTACCCAAAATTTTGCCCTCTCTTGGTTTCGTGATGCTGATCTCTGCCATCATTGGTGGGGTCGAATATGTCAATCTATATCGCTTCCCTGAAATTCCCTTAGTCGGCTTCACCTTGATTGGTGTGGTGCTGTCCATTTTCTTGGGATTTAAGAATACTGCCTGTTATGACCGTTGGTGGGAAGCACGTAAACTTTGGGGCGTTTTAATCGCGACCTCTCGTCATTTTGACCGTGATTGCCGTGTCCTGACACAGGCTCGTCGTGAACGTATTATTCAAAATGTAATCGTATTTGCCAACGTACTGCGTGACCGTCTACGCCATCAGACTGCCAATCCAACTGAGTTAACTGAAACCAGTGGGCTTAGCCAACAAGCCTTGACCCAACTTTATCAACAACATAATGCGCCGCAGTACACCTTGAGCCTGATTCAATGGGAACTGTTACAGGCCATGAAAGAAGGTGAAATCTCGGATATTATTTATACCCAGATGAACCGCCATGTTGCAGCATTAAGTGAAATGCAAACGGGCTGTGATCGAATTGCCAATACCCCAATTCCATTTGCCTATTCCGTTTTGCTGAATCGTACCGTGTATTTCTTCTGCTTTATGTTGCCATTCAGTCTCGGCTCTTTATTGGGCTTGGTGACACCATTATTGGTCGGTATTTTGGCCTATACCTTTTTAGGTCTGGATGCTTTAAGCACTGAAATAGAAGAACCTTTCGGCACACAAAGCAACGACTTACCACTTGATGCGATGGTACGTTCAATTGAAATTGAATTACTTGGAACTTTAGGTCGCCCAACCCCACCGCCGATTCAGGCCCATGACCATAACCTACTCTAATTTCAATGCCCTCCAATGAGGGCATTTTTATTCAGGTCAAAATCAATTAAATAAATTGTGAGGGAACGATGGACTTAAAGCGTTCAGTAAACTGTCCATTCCAATAGGGATAATAAGGATACGGCGGATAAATCGCACTGACCTGATTTAAACGTTCAGTCTGTTCAATCGACAGTTGAATATCCTTGGCAACAAGATTGTCTTGCAGTTGGGTTTGATTACGTGCGCCAATCAGCACACTGGATACAGTTGGGCGCTGTAATAACCAATTTAAGGCAATTTGCGGAATCGTATAGCCAGTTTCAACTACAATCTGCTTTAGCACGTCAATCACATTATAGAGATGCGCTTCATTCACTGGTGGCGCAAATTGCGCTGTATCATGTAAACGGCTCTGTGCTGGAATCGGATTCTCCCGATCAAATTTACCCGTCAATCTGCCCCAACCTAAAGGACTCCATACCACCGCACCAATTTGCTGGTCATCATTTAAGGGCATCAGCTCCCATTCATAATCACGACCGATCAATGAGTAATAGACCTGATTGACCACAAACTTTTCATAGCCGTACTGCTCAGCAATCGCCTGCGCCTTCATCAGTTGCCAACCTGCAAAATTCGAAGCACCGATGTAACGTACCTTGCCACTACGGACCAGTTCATCAAGTGTTTTCATTAACTGAGGCAATGCAGTAAAACTATCAAACTGATGCAGCTGTAATACATCAATATAATCCGTTCCCAATCGAATTAAGGACTGTTCAACTGCGGACAATAAATAATGCCGACTAAATCCTGCATCATTTAGATGCTCTGAACTACGAATACCGATTTTGGTCGAAATAATAGTATGCTGCCGTTCTGATGCAAGTGCCTTACCCAGCATTCGTTCAGATTCTCCATCTGAATACACATCTGCTGTATCAAAATAATTAATGCCTGCATCTAAACCAGCGCGAATCATCTGATTGGCCTCAGTTTGGCTGGCTTGTCCCCAAGCAGCAAAGATTTGTCCCTGCCCACCCAAGGTCCCTGCACCAAATCCCAACTCTGAAACCTTTAAACCCGAGTTTCCTAAAAAATGATATTTCATGATCTGTCTCTTAAACATATGATGGCTTAGATACAAAAATACCCCTAGGGATTTATTGGAAAAACCACGATAATCAAGAAATACTTTTCTGATTTTATTGATAATGAATACAGAAGATTTTGAGTTCTTTATTCGAGTGGCAGACTTAGGCTCAATCAGTAAAGCCGCTCAGGACGCTAATATTTCAGTGTCAGTTGCCAGTCAGAAATTGCAGCGCTTAGAACAAAACCTACAATTGCGCTTGTTTCATCGCACCACGCGGAAACTGACCTTAACCGATGAAGGTCGTGTTTTGCTTGAACATGGTCGACATTGGATTGCTGATTTTATTCACTTGCAAGAATCATTAAAGCTTAAAGATCGGCCGCTCACAGGTACACTTCGGATTACCACCTCCGCAACCTTTGGCACAAAAGTTTTGATGCCTGTGATTGCCGAGTTTGCGCTATTGCACCCTGAACTGAAAATTCATTTAGATCTGAATGATCAAAACATCGATCTTATTCAGCAAGGTATGGACTTGGCCATTCGCATTGGTCAGTTAAAAAGCTCAAGCTTGATTGCCAAACGGTTGAGTACAAATCAACGCGTACTCTGTGCTTCTCCCGCCTATTTACAACAATATGGTGTGCCAACAAGCTTGTCCGATCTGAAGTTACATCGTTGTATATTGCAACAGCATGGCCATGGTCTGACCGATCAATGGCATTTGATCAATGCAGAAGGTCAGGTTGAACAGGTTCATGTCGAGGGATATTTTGCAACCAACTCAGGTGAAGGCGTTCGGCAAGCGGCCTTAGCAGGTCTTGGCATTTCCAATCATTCGATTTGGCATGTGGCTGAAGATCTCGCTTCAGGAAGATTAGTACAAGTTCTACCTGACTATCCTGTTGAAACAACGGCAATTTATGCAGTATTTCCGCATCGAGAGCTGATCGCGCCAAAAGTACAACGCTTCTTGGATTATTTAGTCGATTACTTTCAGCAGCGTGAATGATGAAAAATTAGTACGTCAGACTAATCTTCACCTTGCAATATTGATTATGACATCCCTACAAAACCATGAAACATCCATTGCACGCCCCATGCAAGCAGCATGAAAAAAACAAGCATGAGGCAAAGTTCTAATTTTTTCATATCACCGATGGTTTAAAGCGGTCCCAAATCCCTTTCTGCCCCTCTTTAAGGCGTGGCGTCTGTCCCAATTTAATCCACGGCATATTCTCGCCATGAAAATCACTGCCAATCGAAACAGCTAAATCAAACTGTTGAATCATACGATCGACCATTTGACGTGTCGAAGCAGGTTCGATACTTGGTGGTAGTTCCACAGCATCGCCACCTGATTCAGCAAATAGTTCAATCAAATAACGGATATTGGTGGCAGACAGGTCATAACGGGTCGGATGAGCAAGCACGGCGAAACCCTGACTGGCATGAATCACATCAATGGTTTCTTTTAATCCCATCCCCTCAAATTTCACAAAGGCTTTTTTGCCTTCTTTCAGAAAACGGTCAAAAGCCTGCTGTGGGCGACTGACAATATTCTTTTCGACTAAGGCTTTGGCGATATGGGTTCGAGTGACACGATCGGCTTCCCCATCCACTTGGGCAATCACATCAGGATAGATATCAAAATCGATACATTTTTCTAAGAGCTGACAAATCACTTTTGCCCGTTCAGCACGGACTTTTTTCTGCTGTTCCAGCATGGCTTTGATCGGCGCATCATCTTGCATGTTCAGGGCAACAATATGCACCCCATAACTCTTTTTGGTATTCGGTCGAGACCATTGACTGGAAATTTCCACGCCAGAAATGATTTGAATATCATGTGCTTGTGCATAGTCTTGAGCACGCAACAAACCATCCATAGTGTCATGATCTGTCACGGCTAAGGTATGTATTTTTAAATCAACAGCAGCCTGTACCAGTTGCTCAGGAGAGAAGGTACCATCGGAAATGAGTGTATGTGTGTGTAAATCGACACCGAACATGGTTTGTATTATGCTATCTGACCTATTTCATCATCGTACTGTAACATGAAAGCGTTGCTCGACTATCTTCCAATTATTATCTTCTTTTATTTCTATAAAACCACTGATCCTAAAGATAGTCATCATCCTTTGCTACAGTTGGTGGGTAGCTCTGGAAATCTCGATCAAAATCATATCCTTGTTGCAACATGTGCGCTGCTCATTTCAACCTTAGTGGTTTATGGCTGCTTATTCTTTTTCCAAAAATTTAAATTGGAAAAAATGCAGTGGTTTATTGTCGTCATGTCGGTCGTTTTTGGTGGAATCACCCTGATTTTCAGCGATGTGACCTATATTAAAATGAAGGCGATCATCATCAATATCGGTATCGGATTAGGCTTTCTGGTTACGCCACTATTCAATAAAGAACGTATGCCAATTATCCAAAAACTTTTAGGCTCGTTATTAGAACTTAGCCCTAAAGGTTGGTTAAAGTTGAACTGGGCGTGGTGTGGTCAATTCTTTTTACTTGCGGCTTTGCATTTCTTCTTTGGTTTTGTCTATATGCAAGGAAAATATTGGGGCGAATTCACTGCTTTTGGCGATATTATCGTTTCTATCAGTTACCTAGCTGCTATACTGTTTTTCTTAAGAAAGCATTTTAAAACCACTGAATAGATTTTAAATCATCGAGCTACTGCCATGCCATATTTTGTGCTGACTTGTACTGATCGCGAAGGTACTTTGGAAAAACGTTTAGCCACCCGCCCACAACATATTGAACGTCTACAAAAGTTAGATGATGAAGGACGTTTAATTGCTGCAGGTGCGCATCCGAAAGATCCAAATGATCCACAAGCTGGTTTTTTTGGCAGTACCATCATTGTCGAGTTTGATAGTCGTGAATCCTTAGATGCTTGGATTCAGGAAGAGCCATTTTTAAAAGAAGGGATTTACTCAAATATTGAGGTAAAACCTTTCAACAAAGCTTTTCCAAAAGGGTAAATCATGCAAGTTGTCGTAAAAAGCGTATTGGCTTTATGTTTATTTAGTTCTCCTGCATGGGCAGTTGAGCCAGCAACACCTGCGGCTCCAGCAGCCAACACAGCCCCAGTGCAACCCAATGCCACAACTGCTGCGCCAACCAATGCAACTACCGCAGTAGCCAAACCTTTGACCGCTGAACAAATTGCCAAAGCCAAACAGCAGCAAGATGCAAAAGTCAAAGCCATGATTCAAGATCAAGCCAGCCGCTTGAAACAACTGGAACATGCCAATTTAGAAGCACTTTCGCAGAACCAAGAATTACAGTTAAAAAATGACAACCTGACCGTACAAGTTCAAGTATTACAAAGTGAACGCAGTGCGCAAATGTTTTTATATGGCGCAATGACCATTGCTGTGGGCGTCATTCTCGGCTTCTTAATTGCCAGTTATGTTCACACTAAACGTCGTCGTCAGTGGTAAATCCCAACATTTTATTTATGTCTCAATCTGCAAAATTACAAACAGCCGAATTAGACTGGGAACTGGTCGATGCTATCGAAGTTCCCATTTCTAAACAGTTTGGCGATGTCTACTTTTCTAAAGATAACGGTTTACTTGAAACACGCCATGTGTTTTTAAATGGTAATGACCTAACTGAACGACTAGCAGAACTAAAAGATTTTCAATACTTTTGTGTGGGTGAAACAGGTTTCGGTACGGGCTTAAACATTCTGACCCTGTGGCAACTTTGGCAGCAGGTTCGTCCAGATAATCACAGCCACTTACATGCCATCAGTGTTGAAAAATTCCCACTGAATAAAGCGGATCTTATTCGTGCACTGAATGTCTGGCCTGAACTTAAGCCACTTGCAGAACAGCTGATTCAACAATATCCCCTGCCTATCGCAGGCTGCCACCGTTTAAGCTTTCCTGAAGAACGTTTTAGCATTGATTTATGGTTGGGCGATGCTCAGGATATTTTTCCAAGTATCCCAAAGACTCAAACCGTGAATGCATGGTTTCTCGATGGTTTTGCTCCATCATGCAATCCAGATATGTGGCAGGAAAACGTACTCAATCACATTGTACGTTTATCTGAGTTTGGAACGACCTTTGCTTCCTTTAGTGTTGCTGGTGTACTGAAACGTGGACTGAAACAGCATGGTGTGCACATTAGCCGCCCGCGAGGTTTTGGTCATAAACGTGAAATGTTGAAAGCTATTTGGTTAGATACGTCATCCGAAACATCCACTCAGGCTGATTCAGAACAAAACAGTACAAGCTCACAAGCTGCATTGAAAACGATACCACGCCAGATCGCAATTATTGGCGCGGGAATCGCAGGTTTAAGCGCAGCATGGGCATTTGCTCAACGTGGTCATCAAGTCACGATCTACGAGCAAAATGAGCCTCTCTCCGGGGCATCAGGCAATCCCCTTGCTTTACTCAATCCCAAGCTGTGCCCAATTGAACAGGCACATGAACATTTGATGACCTTAAGCTGGCAACATGCATTGAATTTTTATCCTAGATTCAAAGCATTTAGACCCATTCAAGTCCAACAAATGGCTTTAAAAAATGCGGATGAATTACTCAGCTTAGCGGAACAGTATCCTTCGGGCGTGTTATCCACTCAAGATCAGCAGGATGTAATACCTGAAACTGATTATCCAAGCTTGACGCTACATCAGGCTGGTGCAGTTTCTCCACAGCAAATGCGTAATGAAATTTTGCACCATCCGAATATCAAAATCGAAAAGGCAAAAATTTCTCGCTTAAATAGCGCAGACAACCAAACAGAGCTTTGGCAAGATCAACAGCTCATTGCAACAGCCGATGATGTGATTGTGTGTTGTGCCAAGCAAAGTGCTGAGCTGTTTGAAAACTACCCCGTGTTAAAACCAATTCGTGGACAAGTCAGCTGGGTTGAGAATCGCGAACAAGCTTTAGCTCTAGATCAAGCCTATAGTTATGGCGGTTATTGTATGCAACTGGATGCCGCTCAATTGATTTTAGGTGCATCTTTTTATCCCAATCGAGACGATGTTGAAGTTTTAGCAGAAGATCATGTGCATAACTACGAACTTATCCACAGTGTCTTCCCTGAATATGCGCAACAGCTTCCATCCACTGAAACATGGCAAGGCCGTGCATCTGTGCGTGCACAAAGTCTGGATTACTTTCCTCTGCTTGGAAAAATGCAAAATCACCAGAAAATCTATACTTTTGCAGGTTTAGGTTCAAAAGGATTCTTGTTTGCGCCGTTGTGTAGCGAAGTATTAGCAGCTTTAGTACTCGGAGAACTTTGTCCAATTCCGCAATCATTATTGGATAAACTCAACCCACAGCGTTTTCAAAAGAAGACTAAGGCAAAGAAACCGTATTATTCTGGTTAAATATTTTTTTAATTTTAAAATGACAGAAATCTAGAATTTTGAATTGGCCAAAATACAGCGGTATTTTGGCCAATCTTTTGAGTGCTTTAAGCGCCTTGTTCTAAAGGCAAGCCTGCATCACGCGCTGCGCGTGTGCCACCCATTAACACAACATATTCACGAGAACCATCCATACCGTCTAACAGCTCTGCTGCACGCGGTGCTTTACTTCCGCCACCACATAAAATATAAATCGGCTGATCCGCTGCAACTTGAGTCAAACTATCCGCAGTGATATCAGTAATTGGACGATTCACCGCCCCTTTAACATGAGCCTCTGTATACGCTTTGGTATCTCGGACATCCCAGATGACAGCGCCTTCTGGGAACTCAAATGTTGTAATTTCTTGTTTACGGATCATTGTGCACTCCTTTGATGTAAACAACACTTGGCAAATGAAGAAAACCCCCTTAGCATCTCAAATATTCTTTCCCTTTGTAAAGGTCTAACCATGCCTTCTTTTGATATTGTTTCTGAATTAGAGTTATTTGAAGTTAATCACGCTGTACAAAATACAGAAAAAGAGATCGCAACACGTTTTGACTTTCGTGGACAAGACGTTTCAATTGAGTTAAATGAGAAAAATAAAGAAATCAAAATCTCAACTGAAAGCGATTTCCAATGTGAGCAAGTTTATACCATGCTTGAAAATCACTTCTATAAACGTAAAATTGATGTACAAGCTTTAGATCCGCAAAAAGCCACAGCTTCTGGTAAAAATGTGGTGCAAGTGATCAAGCTGAAAGATGGACTTGACTCAGATACTGCAAAAAAAATTAATAAAGCCATTAAAGAAAGTGGCATCAAAGCGCAATCTTCTATCCAAGGAGACAAAATCCGTGTCACGGATAAAAAGCGCGATACTCTGCAACAAGTCATGAACTTTTTACGTGAACAACAATTTGGTCTGCCACTGCAATTTAATAATTTCAAAGATTAAGCAATAGGTTCACTATGGCAAAAGATAACCGCCTTTATAAGCTGGTTAAAACCACTTCTAAATTTCCGAAAGGAATCCGTAGCACGCTCTGGAGCAAAGCTTTTGGTCGTGTGGTTCCGATGGTTGGAACAGCAAATATTCGCTATTTAGAAGTGGATAAAGACCACGTCACTGTTCGCATTGAAAACCAACGCAATATGCAAAATCATATTAAAGGCGTTCATGCTGCTGCGATGGCTTTATTGTCTGAAACGGCAACGGGCTTTTTAACTGGTTTACATGTACCAGATGATCGGATTTTGTTGATCAAATCATTGCATGTTGACTATTTAAAAGTTGCTCAAGGCGGTTTAACAGCAACTGCAACATTATCAGCAGATCAACAAAAGTTTATTGCGGATAATGATAAAGGCGAGTTATTGGTGCCAGTGACCGTGATTGATGATTCAGGTAATGAACCAATCCAATGCCAAATGCTTTGGGCTTGGTTACCAAAACGTAAAAAATAATAACTGACCTAGACTATTCTAGTGGCAGTATTAGCATCAGGATGCAAAGATCACTCTTTGTGTTCTGATGCTAAAAATGAAAAAAATACTTCTGCTTTCTCATTTTTTTATCGCACTCAATCTAGCAACATATTCTAGTCAAGTGCTCGCTGCTGACTCTTCAGCTCCAACGCTCTCAAAACAGATCCCTTCTTTAGCTGAACAAAACAAGAAAATTGTCACTGATTTTTATGAAGGTGTTTTCTTGAAACACCAAGTGAAACAATATGCCGATCGTTATATTGGGGATCAATATATTCAACATAATCCGAATGTACCTGACGGTAAGGCACCTTTTGTAAACTTCTTTAGCCAAAAATTTAGCAATAACCCTCAGGCAAAGAATGTCATCAAGAAAGCAATTGCTGAAGGCGATTTAGTCGTCCTGCATGTGCATTCTACAGAGAATGACAGTGATCGAGGTCGAGCGATTATTGATATATTCCGTGTAGAAAATGGAAAAATTGTAGAGCATTGGGATGTGATACAAAATATTCCTGAAAAGAGCCAGAATTCCAATACCATGTTCTAAACAGTACACAAAAAATAAAGCCCAAACTGATTTGGGCTTTATTTTTTAAATACTTAAATAAATTTTTCAATAACCTGCATCAGTTGCTGCAAATATTCCGTATCAACCTCATCAAATTGATTCAGTTCATCACTATCAATATCCAACACGCCTACACATTCCCCTGCCTTCATAATCGGCAAAACAATTTCCGATCTTGAAGCAGAACTACAGGCAATATGTCCCGGGAACTGATCTACATCTGGCACGACAATCACTTGCTGCTGTTGCCATGCTGCTCCACATACGCCGCGACCTTTAGCAATACGGGTACAGGCGATTGGGCCTTGAAATGGTCCTAAAACCAATTCATTGTCTTTAACTAGATAAAAGCCAATCCAAAGCCAGCCAAACTGCTGTTTTAACGCTGCGCAGGTATTGGCAAGATTGGCAATCACATCTGACTCATCTTCAACAATCGCTTGAATCTGCGGAATGATGCTTTGATATTGCTCAGCTTTATGACCTTGCTGTAAAACTAATTCTTCTGCCATGCTTATATTCCAATGAAAAGTATTGCCAAACTACTCACTTGTTGAAGCTTATAATGTTTCTGCAAATGCCTGTTTAATCTCTTCTGAGATCAAACGTTTCTTACCATTTACATCCACCGCGACAAAGGTGAATACGCCTTCGGTAATACGCACTGGTTCACGGGAATCATCATGGCTATTCCACACCTCGATTTGAACCTGCACCGAGCTACCACCAACTTTCAGAATTTTGGTATAGCAACTAATCACATTGCCCACTTTGACAGGCACCAGGAAGGTCATTTGATTAATCGCAATCGTTGCACAACGACCTTTACTAAAACGTTCAACATGAATCGCTCCAGCTAAATCCATCTGAGAAACAATCCAACCTCCAAAAACATCACCACTCCAATTGGTATCCGCAGGCATGGCAATGTTTTGTAGAGATAAAATCCCTTCAGGATGATTTGGGCGTTCACTCATGTTAATGTCCTTGATGTTGATGTAATTGCTGATCTAACCATTGCTGTAATTCAGGTGCGCGTAAGGCTCCGCTGATTCTCGCCAATTCCGTGGTCTTATTCATCAAGACCAAAGTCGGAATACTACGCACATTAAATGCAGCACTTAAACGTGGATTAGCTTCAGTATCAATTTTGGCAAAAACCACATATGGATTTTGCTTTGCCACTTGAGCAAAATGTGGTGCCATCATCTTGCAAGGACCACACCATTCAGCCCACAAGTCAATCAATACAGGCAGATCTGAATTGCTGATGAAGTTACTGAAATTTTGTTCATTGAGTTCTATCGGCTCTAAAGGCAATAACGCTTTATGGCATTGTCCACAATTCGGCTGAACTGCCAATTTTTCTTCGGGTACACGATTTTTTGCACCACATGATGCACAGACAATAATCATCTACATCACTCCAATATGTTGATGTAAAAATTCTAATTGGGTTGTGACTGCTTTTTCAAACCAAGAACCATGATAAACATCAAAATGTTTCATTTCCCACTCATGATAGCTCACAAATGGCGCAATATTGGTCGCAGCTTCCCGACTCGATTCGATTGGAATCAAAGTGTCATGCTTTGCTGCAATAAATAAAACAGGGATATTAATCTTACGAACAAACTGGATTGGTCGATAACGCATTAAATTAAAGAAGACCCGCGCAGGAACTTCCCCACTCCAGTAATAATCTGGATTTACAATCGAGTGATATCCATAGTAACTATCTGAGGTCGGAAGAAAGCACAGTCGATATTGATCGACGACAGGTAAGGTTTTAGATGCCAAGCCCATCTTAGAACCCATATAATCCTGACTGGAACGCTTTAATGCTTCTGGATAACGTTGCAAAGGGTAAAGCTTGGCCGTCTCAGCCCCATCAACATAGGGAACTTGTACCATAACCGCCTGAATGTTTTTTAGGTCTGTTGCCAGACTTAAGGCATATCCACCACTGAGTGAGGTTCCCCATAAGATAATCCGTCGACTATCGATCAGCTTGCAATTCGAAGCATATTGAACAATGGTTTTCCAGTCATCAAGCTGGGCACTGAGTGAAACCAATTCCCGTGGTTTCCCTGTACTGCCACCCCAATAGCGATAATCAAATAAAATGACTGCGTAGCCTGCTTGGGCAAAACGCTGTGCATATTGAACCAGTTTAAATTGACGCAAACCCGCAAAGCCATGCGCCATGATAATCACGGCAGCTTTGGTATTGCTTTTAGGTAGATAGAAATCCGCAGCGATGGTTTCATCACCACTTGCAACATACAACGGCTCAACGGTATAGGTATGCATGCGCGCTCCATTGCCTTATCTTTTAATTATCATCACTTATTTACTATAGACATTTAAACTCAAGATCGAGCTTAATGCTATGATAGAGCATAAAATGTTTTGTTTGTTTTTGGAGTGACAAGATGACAGAGAATGTTGGTTTTGCAGGTCAAATCGGCCCTGAGCATGTTGAGCAAGTGGTTGAAAAAGGATTTAAATCGATTATTAATAACCGTCCAGATCTGGAAGGTGGTCCTGAACAACCTACAAGTGCCCAAATCGAAGAATCTGCGCGCAGTGCAGGTCTAGACTATGTCTATCAACCGGTTGTTGCTGGGCAAATCACTGAACTTGATGTCCGTACATTCGCCAATCATTATAATGAACTGCCAAAACCAATTTTAATGTTCTGCCGTACCGGTAACCGTTCAAATAATTTATATCAGATTGCTAAACAAATGGATTTATTGGACGATTAAATTCATTACATTTCATTACCTGATCAAAATAGTTAAACCATTTTATTTATAAGATGATGGTTCTTTTTCACAAGATAAAGAACCATGCACAAACTCGCCATTATTATTTTATGCCTTATCTCACTTTCAGCGTGTAGTTCTTTTCAAGTTCGCCCAACAGCAACAGTGAGTGTAGGAACAGCCCTATAAAAAAACAGCACCTAAGTGCTGTTTCCCGTTCGTACTACTAATTAACGAGTAAATCTGAACGTTGTTACTTTATTTGGAGCTGTAATTGTTACTAAAACTTTATCTCCTGTTGCACAACCTTTCAACTCTGCACCATATTTTGTAACGGCACTATTACTAAAAGAGCTAGGAGATTCTAAATTCATTACACTCGGTACAGGTACAAAACCATTCACGATTTTAGCAGAACACGATTGGTTATTTGCATCAGTATTATCTTCAGTTGAGACACTAATAGTCGTACCAGATGGCATTGGAGTAGTTAACATACTATTACCAAAGATCTGGAATCCAAATGAGTCTGATGTGATTGTATTACCATTTATCCCATAATTATCAATAAACGTTGGTGTATCAGAAGCAAAAGAGAAAATCATCTGTTGGCGAAGTGTCGTTGCTAACTGATCATCACAAGTGTATGGAATATTGGGTTGAAAAACCGAGGATAAAGTACATGTATTGGTACTATACGGTGTCGCAACACGCTTATAAAGAAACTCTCCATTGCTGCTATCATATGTAGCATTTTCATTATCATCACGGAAGAAATTACCAATATTGTTATCAAGCGTATCAGTTCCACCAGCACTGATTGGAGTATAAACACCATCGCCATCTCTATCTGTATATGACTTATCGCCTTCTACATAAGCAAGTACTGTCACGCGCCCATTCGCAGGTCGAGGATTCTGTGTTCTCAAGTTAACACTACATTCACCATCAACAGTTTTACAGCTTCCGTCAACTTTCCCACCTTCAGCAACAAAGTTAACAACAGTACCGTCTGGAACACTATTAGAATTCCGATCTGCTAACATTGCGGTAATTGTTGCGATGTCGCCATCTTTATCTGTTTGTAAAGATTGCTTACTTGTAGACAAACTAAAACTCTTCTGCGTAGCTCGCCCAGTAGTTACCGTGACATTCTTAGATAACGCACTTAAACCATTCGGTAAACTTGCTTTAATCTCGACAGGCCCAGGAATATTACCTGGATATAGTGTTACTGTTACTTTGCCAGCACTATCACTCTTAACAGTTTGAGCTGTACGATTGCCTAATCGAATAAAGTTTAAATCTGTAGGGGCTTTCTCTAGACTCACTGTAACATCTTGATTTTTGAGTACTGTCCCATTTGAATATACGGTAAATTCAATTTGTCCAGAGGAAGATGAACCACTAGCATTAATCCCTAACTGCACAGGCTCTTTTGTCGTATATATAACTGAGGTTGCAATGGCCTGAGCAATAGAAACCGATGTACTATTGGTTGCCCCTGTCGAAGTTGTCGCTCTAATCTCTTGATTACCATCACATAAATTACCTTTTGAATCAAAAGCATAATATGTTGTGGCAATATTTCCCTGATTAGATGAGGTTACACTACTATTACTAAAACTACCGCAATCAGCAGTAAAGTTCACTGCCACATTATTCTGATAATTACCCTTAGAGTCCTGCGTTACTAAACTTACTAAAGTCGATCCACCAGATTCTAGAGCTTTACTTGCAGCAAGCATATTAGAAATCACAACGTCTTGTTTAGAGAAAACAATACTTAAATTAGCAGCAGCCGATGTAACATTATTATAGACAGCTGTTGCCGATAAAGCATATATGCCCGTGACTGTAGGATCAGTAGGCATTATCGAAATTGTAGCTACACCTTCCGCATTGGTAAGCGCTGTTGCATTAGTGGTACCAAACACCATATTACTACCAGTAAATGTTACAACAGCTCCACTAATGCCTTTTCCATTTCCATCTTTAACTACGACCTGAGCCGTTACACCTTGATTTGTAATAGTCGTAACAGTATTACCATTAGAGTCGGTTAAAGAAATATTCCCTATATTCACTGCGGTAACAGGAGTTTGTCCATTGCCACCAGAAGAACCATTATTATTTCCACCAGAGGAACTATTGTCATTCGTTGATCCATAGTACCCACCGCCACCACCGCCACAGCTCGCCAATAATACAGAAACAGTGATTGCAGACAACTTTAATGTAAGTTGTTTTCTATTCATAATCATTCCTTTTAACCCCGATCAAATCCCCAAATGGAATAGGATTTTTCATTATAAAAATATGTCTAATGTAATCATAATATAGATTTTGTGTAAATAAAGTTTATCTTCAAGTAAAGAATATTAAAGTGAACTCAATCAAACTATTTTATTAAATAGAGATATTTTCTATGAGTTTTAACAAATAAAAATGAATAGAATAAATTTCAAGTCGATCTAAATTAAAACACGATCAAATAAAAGCTTAGAGTAATGCTAAAAGTGCAGTCTATTTCCCACCACACATTTCCCTCTGACAATAAAAAACACCCCCAGCCGTTAGGTTGGGGGTGTTCTAATTTAAAAGCTGGCGATGACTTACTCTCACATGGCAAGTGCCACACTACCATCAGCGCTAAGAGGTTTCACTTCTGAGTTCGGGAAGGGATCAGGTGGTTCACTCTTGCTATTGTCGCCAGCAAACTGTTGTGGTGCTTTCGGGTCTTATTCACGATGTATTCATCGTATGCCTTACTTACGGTCCAAAGAGTTATTAACGGATTAGATTATTGAGTCGAAGTTTATTGCTTAGCAATCACTAAATCAAGTTCTTTGTTCAAGATCAGGTTTAACTGATCTTTTATGAATCGATTATCAGCTTTACATACAACTGCTTGGGTGTTGTATAGTCAAGCCTCACGAGCAATTAGTATTGGTCAGCTTCACACGTCACCGTGCTTCCACACCCAACCTATCAACGTCCTAGTCTCGAACGGCTCTTTAGAGGAATAAATTCCTAGGGAAATCTTATCTTGAGGTAGGCTTCCCGCTTAGATGCTTTCAGCGGTTATCCCTTCCGAACATAGCTACCCGGCGATGCGACTGGCGTCACAACCGGTACACCAGAGGTTCGTCCACTCTGGTCCTCTCGTACTAGGAGCAGATCCTCTCAAATTTCCAGCGCCCACGGTAGATAGGGACCGAACTGTCTCACGACGTTCTAAACCCAGCTCGCGTACCTCTTTAAATGGCGAACAGCCATACCCTTGGGACCTGCTTCAGCCCCAGGATGAGATGAGCCGACATCGAGGTGCCAAACACCGCCGTCGATATGAACTCTTGGGCGGTATCAGCCTGTTATCCCCAGAGTACCTTTTATCCGTTGAGCGATGGCCCTTCCATACAGAACCACCGGATCACTAAGACCTACTTTCGTACCTGCTCGACTTGTGGGTCTCGCAGTTAAGCGCGCTTTTGCCTTTATACTCTACGCGTGATTTCCGACCACGCTGAGCGCACCTTCGTACTCCTCCGTTACTCTTTAGGAGGAGACCGCCCCAGTCAAACTACCCACCAGACATGGTCCTCGCCCCGGATTACGGGGCAGAGTTAGAACCTCAACATTACCAGGGTGGTATTTCAAGGACGGCTCCATTGGAACTAGCGTTCCAACTTCAAAGCCTCCCACCTATCCTACACAAGTAAGGTCAAAGTTCAATGTCAAGCTGCAGTAAAGGTTCACGGGGTCTTTCCGTCTAGCCGCGGGTACACCGCATCTTCACGGCGAATTCGATTTCACTGAGCCTCTGCTGGAGACAGCGCCGCCATCATTATGCCATTCGTGCAGGTCGGAACTTACCCGACAAGGAATTTCGCTACCTTAGGACCGTTATAGTTACGGCCGCCGTTTACTGGGGCTTCGATCAAGAGCTTCGCTTACGCTAACCCCATCAATTAACCTTCCAGCACCGGGCAGGCATCACACCCTATACGTCCACTTTCGTGTTTGCAGAGTGCTATGTTTTTAATAAACAGTTGCAGCGGCCTGGTTTCTGTGGCTGCCAATAGCTCAGGGAGCAAGTCCCATCACCGTCAGCAGCGTACCTTCTCCCGAAGTTACGGTACCATTTTGCCTAGTTCCTTCAGCAGAGTTCTCTCAAGCGCTTTGGTCTACTCGACCTGACCACCTGTGTCGGTTTCGGGTACGATTCCTGTGTAACTGAAGCTTAGAGACTTTTCCTGGAAGCATGGTATCAGCCACTTCACTGTACAAGTACAGCTTGCTATCAGCTCTCAGCATAGAGCACCCCGGATTTGCCTAAGATGCATGCCTACTGCCTTCCACCTGGACAACCAACGCCAGGCTGACTTAACCTTCTCCGTCCTCTCATCGCATTACACAGAAGTATTGGAATATTAACCAATTTCCCATCGACTACGCCTCTCGGCCTCGCCTTAGGGGTCGACTCACCCAGCCCCGATTAACGTTGGACTGGAACCCTTGGTCTTTCAGCGAACGGGTTTTTCACCCGTTTTGTCGTTACTCACGTCAGCATTCGCACTTCTGATACCTCCAGCATACTTCTCAATACACCTTCATCGGCTTACAGAACGCTCCCCTACCACTTACGCTAATGCGTAAATCCGCAGCTTCGGCACATAGTTTTAGCCCCGTTACATCTTCCGCGCAGGCCGACTCGACTAGTGAGCTATTACGCTTTCTTTAAAGGGTGGCTGCTTCTAAGCCAACCTCCTAGCTGTCTATGCCTTCCCACATCGTTTCCCACTTAACTATGATTTTGGGGCCTTAGCTGGCGGTCTGGATTGTTTTCCTCTTGACTACGGACGTTAGCACCCGCAGTCTGTCTCCCGGATAGTACTCATTGGTATTCGGAGTTTGCATCGGTTTGGTAAGTCGGGATGACCCCCTAGCCGAAACAGTGCTCTACCCCCAATGGTATTCGTCCGAGGCGCTACCTAAATAGCTTTCGGGGAGAACCAGCTATCACCAGGCTTGATTAGCCTTTCACCCCTATCCACAAGTCATCCCCTGGCTTTTCAACGACAGTGGGTTCGGTCCTCCAGTTAGTGTTACCCAACCTTCAACCTGCTCATGGATAGATCGCCTGGTTTCGGGTCTATACCCAGCAACTAAACGCCCTATTAAGACTCGATTTCTCTACGGCTCCCCTATTCGGTTAACCTCGCTACTGAATATAAGTCGCTGACCCATTATACAAAAGGTACGCAGTCACCGAACAAGTCGGCTCCCACTGCTTGTATGCATGCGGTTTCAGGATCTATTTCACTCCCCTCACAGGGGTTCTTTTCGCCTTTCCCTCACGGTACTGGTTCACTATCGGTCAGTCAGGAGTATTTAGCCTTGGAGGATGGTCCCCCCATATTCAGACAAGGTTTCACGTGCCTCGCCCTACTCGTCATCATTGTGTGTGCCCTTTCGTGTACGGGAATATCACCCTCTACGTTCGCACTTCCCAGAGCGTTCCACTAGAACACACACAACTTAATGGGCTGCTCCCCGTTCGCTCGCCGCTACTAAGGGAATCTCAATTGATTTCTTTTCCTAAGGGTACTGAGATGTTTCACTTCCCCTCGTTCGCTTCATAAGCCTATGTATTCAGCTTATGATACCCGCCTTATAGCGGGTGGGTTCCCCCATTCAGAAATCTCCGGATCAAAGGATATTTGCCGCCTCCCCGGAGCTTATCGCAGGCTATTACGTCTTTCATCGCCTCTGACTGCCAAGGCATCCACCACATGCACTTAATTACTTGACTATACAACCCCAAACAGTCGTTAACACATACAAGTGAGTGTTATCGTTGCAAACTTAATTGCTACCATCTGTTGTCCTGTGAATTTAATCACCGTACAGCTTCAATCTAATTCATATACCAAAACGCTTGATTCAGTTAATTTGCTAGTTCTCAGATTAATTCTTCATCCAACTGCAATACTTACGTATTACCGTTAGTGTCAAATTAATCGAGTTTGAACAATTTATTTCAGACTCAATTTTCTAATCTGTTAATGATTAACTACCACCTCGTCGGTGTGTAGTAAACTGTGATAAATCACAGAACTTAATAAGCTATCTACTTACTAAATTCTATAAGCTATCTTGGAATTCAACTTTCGTTTTACATCACTTTGTAATGTATGGTGGAGACTAGGAGAGTCGAACTCCTGACCTCCTGCGTGCAAAGCAGGCGCTCTACCAACTAAGCTAAGTCCCCAGCTTATCATTTAATGAACGACATATCTTTCAATCTAAGCTACTGCAATCAGATTTGGTGGGTCTGACAAGACTTGAACTTGTGACCCCACGCTTATCAAGCGTGTGCTCTAACCAACTGAGCTACAGACCCTCAGATACATCTTCGAAGAACAACTTGTTGTGGATTCTTACCGATCGTCAATCTTTCGTTAAGGAGGTGATCCAGCCGCAGGTTCCCCTACGGCTACCTTGTTACGACTTCACCCCAGTCATCGGCCACACCGTGGTAAGCGTCCTCCTTGCGGTTAGACTACCTACTTCTGGTGCAACAAACTCCCATGGTGTGACGGGCGGTGTGTACAAGGCCCGGGAACGTATTCACCGCGGCATTCTGATCCGCGATTACTAGCGATTCCGACTTCATGGAGTCGAGTTGCAGACTCCAATCCGGACTACGATCGGCTTTTTGAGATTAGCATCCTATCGCTAGGTAGCAACCCTTTGTACCGACCATTGTAGCACGTGTGTAGCCCTGGCCGTAAGGGCCATGATGACTTGACGTCGTCCCCGCCTTCCTCCAGTTTGTCACTGGCAGTATCCTTAAAGTTCCCGACATTACTCGCTGGCAAATAAGGAAAAGGGTTGCGCTCGTTGCGGGACTTAACCCAACATCTCACGACACGAGCTGACGACAGCCATGCAGCACCTGTATCTAGATTCCCGAAGGCACCAATCCATCTCTGGAAAGTTTCTAGTATGTCAAGGCCAGGTAAGGTTCTTCGCGTTGCATCGAATTAAACCACATGCTCCACCGCTTGTGCGGGCCCCCGTCAATTCATTTGAGTTTTAGTCTTGCGACCGTACTCCCCAGGCGGTCTACTTATCGCGTTAGCTGCGCCACTAAAGCCTCAAAGGCCCCAACGGCTAGTAGACATCGTTTACGGCATGGACTACCAGGGTATCTAATCCTGTTTGCTCCCCATGCTTTCGTACCTCAGCGTCAGTATTAGGCCAGATGGCTGCCTTCGCCATCGGTATTCCTCCAGATCTCTACGCATTTCACCGCTACACCTGGAATTCTACCATCCTCTCCCATACTCTAGCTGACCAGTATCGAATGCAATTCCTAAGTTAAGCTCAGGGATTTCACATCCGACTTAATCAGCCGCCTACGCACGCTTTACGCCCAGTAAATCCGATTAACGCTCGCACCCTCTGTATTACCGCGGCTGCTGGCACAGAGTTAGCCGGTGCTTATTCTGCGAGTAACGTCCACTCTTCCTAGGTATTAACTAGGAGAGCCTCCTCCTCGCTTAAAGTGCTTTACAACCAAAAGGCCTTCTTCACACACGCGGCATGGCTGGATCAGGCTTCCGCCCATTGTCCAATATTCCCCACTGCTGCCTCCCGTAGGAGTCTGGGCCGTGTCTCAGTCCCAGTGTGGCGGATCATCCTCTCAGACCCGCTACAGATCGTCGCCTTGGTAGGCCTTTACCCCACCAACTAGCTAATCCGACTTAGGCTCATCATTTAGCGCAAGGTCCGAAGATCCCCTGCTTTCTCCCGTAGGACGTATGCGGTATTAGCATTCCTTTCGGAATGTTGTCCCCCACTAAATGGCAGATTCCTAAGCATTACTCACCCGTCCGCCGCTAAGTGATAGTGCAAGCACCATCACTCCGCTCGACTTGCATGTGTTAAGCCTGCCGCCAGCGTTCAATCTGAGCCATGATCAAACTCTTCAGTTTAAAATCATTAGTAGCTTATGGCTACAAATCTTGGCTCATCAATTTTCTGACTAAAAATTCGCTCAAATAAACTTCGAGAAATTTCTACCATTCAATCAATGAAATATTTTCGATCGATCAATCAGTAAAAATCCACACAAGTTGTTCTTCTATTCTCTTAATGATCTTCTCGATGATTCGTCATCATCAAGCTAGGTCGGCTATATTACTCTAAATTTCTTTAAAGTCAACAGGTAATTTAGATATTTTCAAAACTTATTCTCAAACCCAAAAATTTAACCCTTAAGCCAAATCCTTGTTTCTCAACAAGTTTTTATCTGCATCACCGCCGATGGATGTGCATTCTACAGCATTTCACATCAGACACAACCCCATTTTTCAAATATTCTTAAATTATTAAATCAAGCGATTATTTTTTGCACAAATAAGGTTGAAAATGCGGTATTTGGTCGATTATTTGCTCAGTTTTATTTTTTTCTTGCCAGTGTAAAGGGCGACAATCGATATATTCACAGTATCCAGAACCTTGATAGCTTTGTTTGTTCCACAATAATTGATAATTAAAACTTCCTACATAACCCGCAGCTAGGCCAAATTTATAATCCCCTCGGCTTTGAGCGTGTAGTTGAAAGACCACCTCTCCCTTTTCTTGATATTGCCAAATAAATTCCCGCGGCAAATACATCTCTCGACCATTGGGTGTCTGAACTTTTGGATAAACACGGGTGACATCAAAAATCACTTGATGATCATAAAGTATGGAATGTTGTTCATTCGACTGAATTTCAATTCTAGAAAAAATAATGTTATTCCACTGATTTCTAAGTTCAGACAAGATGATCTGAAAGTCTGCACTGACCTGAATAATTTGATAGCTAAAAAAATGGAAGGCGATAAAAGGTAAATAGATGGCTCTGGCATGTTTCAAGATCCCCTGTGCTTCGATCTGATATTTTTGTTTTTTATAAATGATTTCGCCTTCGCACTGACAGCGAACATACCAATAATCCCCAACGCCCCATTGCAAGGCTGAATGGTTTTCTATTTCAGTACCAATATTCACTTTGAGTTGGCAACTGAGTTCTGCATCATCACGCTTAAAATAGTAATTTGGAAAATCAACTTGGATTTGGTCTACATCTAAAAACTGATAACGATCCTGCTCTAATTGGCATTGTTCTTTGGCACTATAACTTTTGAGGTGCCCGACGGTTGATGCACTACTACTCACCAAAACTGTCGCAGTATCAATTGCGGTTGTAGCAATTGCACTCGCGTTATAACAAATAGGGATCCGAGGTTGCCCAATCAGGCTAATGAAGTTTAAATAATGGAAAGGTTCAGGCAAATTTGGCAGGATCAACGCCTGATAAACAATTTTAAAAAGACCTTTGGGCGGATGAAAGGTTAAAGCATCTGACTTATTGAGGTTCAGCTGCTTTAATTGATTGTTATTCATCAATATTGGCATACTGAACCTCCGTATTTTAAGTTGTTATTTTTGCATCATTCTTTTTGGCAAACAACGTTGTTACAAATCCTGAAAGTACATAGAGGATACAAACAATGAGTATCCCTACAGGAATGTTGTACGTGATTGCAGCAAAAATCAAGACCACTGGCAACATCACGACAAAAGGTACACGCTTACGATCCATTTGTTTAAATGAATAGTATTTGATGTTTGAAATCATCAGCAAGCCAACTGCAACCATAACCACCGAGTTAATGACTTGAATGACAATATCTTTTAGATCAAAGATAAATGGATAATCACGGCCGACCCATACCAATGAAATAACAGTTACTGCCGCAAGCGGGCTGGCGATACCAATAAAGTAACGCTTATCCACCACACCAATTTGCACATTAAAACGCGCTAAGCGGAAAGCTGCACAAGCGGTATAAATAAAGCAACAGGCTAAACCGATACGCCCAAGATCATGCAAACTCCAGCTATACATTAAGATTGCTGGTGCAACACCAAAAGCCAACAAGTCAGAAAGTGAATCATATTGCTCACCAAATGCACTTTGTGCACCAATGGCACGTGCAACTCGCCCATCCAGACCATCTAGCAATGCTGCCAAGAAAATGGCATAGATCGCTTGATTAAAGTTTCCATTCATACTGGCAATAATTGAATAAAAACCAGAAAGAAGTGCGGCTGTTGTAATTAAATTCGGCCACAAATAAATACCACGGCGTTTCACTTTTTGTCCTTCGTGCGTATGTTCTTCTTCTTCTACTTCAAAAGTGATTCCGTCAAAAGAATGATCTTCTTTGTTCAAATCAGAATCAGGTTTAAGAGAATTTGTCATTATTTTCAATTCCTCGAGAATATTTTGAAATTGATGGGTTATTCACCCACCAACCAACGCACAGCAGCATGTCCACCATTTTCACTCATGCGTAAATGTGGGAATAACCATTGTAATGCTTGATCCGCATCTTCAGAGAATTTCCAAGGTGGATTAATCACGAGCAAACCACAACCATTCAATCCAACTGGTGTGTCATCTGGCCATACACAAATTTCACAAATGAGCTGACGGCGAATACCTGTTTTAAACATTTTCTTTTCAAAACGTTCAATCATGGCGCGGTCTTTAATCGGATACCAAACGGCAAACACACCTGTTGGCCATTTTTTATGTGCAGCTTGGAGGATTTCAACCAATTGCGGGAAATCTTTACGCTCAATTTCGTAAGGCGGGTCAATCATGACCAATCCGCGCTTTTCTTTAGGCGGAATGACACCCATCAGGCCTTCATAAAAATCACGCTCATGCAAGCCCGCACGTTTATCACGAATATTGAAATACAATTGTTGAAATACATCACGCTGCATTTCAAAGATAGTCGCTTTATCAATATCACGCATGCCTTCAAGCGCAAACCAAGGTGAACCTGGATAAGCACCTTTACCCGAACCTGCACGCATATCTTCAACAATTTTAAGATATTGTTTTACACCTTCAGGCGCATTACGCTTAATCGAATCGTCAAGCTTAACCAAACGATGGATACCCGTTAGGAATTCACCTGATTTTTGCGCTTCAGAAGTAGATAAATCATATTTACCTGCACCACCATGGGTATCGATATATCGATAAGGTTTATCTTTAGCATTTAAACGAGCGAGCAGTTGAAGCAAAAGTACATGCTTCATAACATCGGCAAAGTTACCCGCATGGAAATGGTGACGGTAATTCATGTTGACAATTATTCCTCAATTCAGCGGGTAGTTTAACATGAAAGAAAAAAGTATTCTTTAGCGTTGATGTGATCGTCTAAAATTGCCCAACAATCAAACCTAAGTCACTGGAGTGCTATGCAAGCAACAACTCTCCCACCCGCATTAAATCTTCAGTCTTGGAATCTGGATCAAGTGCTGGATGATCTAAATGAATTTGGCTTTGCCTTGATTGATGATATTTACTCACTTGATTATGTACAGACATTGGCAAATGAATGTACTTCGCATCTTGCGGAATTTAGAGCAGCCGGCATACAGAATGGTGTAGTTAGCCATATCCGTAGTGATCACATTCTATGGATCGATGGGCAACTGCCAATTGCACAACAGCATTTACAGACTCTAGAACACTTATCTCAAGCGTTAAATCAGGCTTTTTATTTAGGAATCAAGGAAGTCGAAGCACATTTCGCCTGTTATAACGCAGGTGAGTTTTATGCCTTACACCGAGATAACCCACAGCAAAAAAATGATCGTATGATGTCAACCGTGTTCTATTTACATGAAAGTTGGCAAGAAGATTGGGGTGGACAATTACGACTACAGGATAAACTTGGTCAATGGCATATCATCCAACCACAACCGAATCGTCTCGCGATTTTTCAAAGTGATGTCTTGCACGAAGTACTACTTTCGAAACAGCAGCGTTTATCCATTACAGCATGGTTACGTAGTGGTGGGTCAATTTGGAATGGTTAGGGTCTGCTGACATCTATGAAATATCAGCAACCCTTCTACCTTTAAATTTAGAAAAACAGCCTTATATATCAGGCATAACTGACGATTTTGGATCAATAATGTCGAATGAAACTCAACAAGTGATTGCTCGAATTGGTGAAACAGACCAACTCTATTTAGAAAGCAATACTCCCGAACTTGCTTTAGAGCGTGCTGACCTCCGTTTGCAATTGGTCGTATTGAGCCATATTCGACAGGAACAGTTGCATTTTTTGCAAGAAGCAATCGTACTGCTTGAACAAGCTCGTGTTGAATATGATGAAATGCCATTAAGCTTGTATTTGAATTTGTCTTTATGTTTAGCCAAAGCCTATATGATTTACTTTGAGCTCACTAAAGAGCAGCGTTTTGCTTTAATTACACAGCAAATTCTTAAACCTTTAGCATATACAGAACACTTAGATATTTATTTCTTCTTGGCTTACGCTTCAGCTGCTAAGCAAGAACTAGCATTAACACGGCATTGGCTAACGAAATACGTATCTTGCTTGGATCATGATTTAGAGTTATTACAACTGCATCCTGCTTTGAATCAAGCACGTCAAGAAGACTGGTTTGCAGCCCTTATAAAAAATAAAGCTCACTGATGTGAGCTTTATTTTTTATTTGACTATCTTGTGCTATCGACATGTAGTTGTTGATTCAACTCATCAATCACAATGGCCCATTCATCATCTTTATCCCAATGACTTTTTAAAAAATCACGCTGCCCTGCACTCCAAAATTCTGCTTCATGTAATTTTTGATCGGCAGGTAGCTGATGGGCTTTCACAAAATTTTCAATTGCAGCATCATCAGCCTCAAGCCCGAGTTGCTCAAATAAAAGTTCCAGTGTCGGTTGCTGTTCAAACATTGTTATTCTCCAAATCATGTCTCTTATAAAAATAATTTAACAGTAAATCCCATTATCATGCAGATGTATGTCTATATTTTCTTGTTGTTTTTTGTTCCTTCTCCCATAAAAAAAAGCACTCTCAGGGAGAGTGCTTCCAATTTATCAAAAAGATAAATTATTTTAACATGTCAGCAATCGCTGCACGTTCGTCTTCAAGTTCTTGAAGTGTGATGTTCATGCGCTCACGGCTGAACTCATCAATTTCAAGACCTTCAACACGTGTGTATTCGCCATTTTCACAAGTTACTGGCACACCGTACATTACGCCTTCTGGAATACCATAAGAACCGTCAGATGGGATACCCATAGTTACCCATTTGCCGTTTGTACCCAACGCCCAGTCACGCATATGGTCAATTGCAGCATTCGCAGCTGAAGCAGCTGAAGACAAACCACGCGCTTCGATGATCGCAGCACCACGTTTACCAACAGTTGGAAGGAACGTATCTTTGTTCCATTCAGCATCGTTGATTTTGTCTTTTAAGCTTTCGCCATTTGCAGTTGCAAAACGGTAGTCAGCATACATTGTTGGAGAGTGGTTACCCCAAACAGTTAATTTCTCGATATCAGAAACTGCAACACCCGCTTTTTGAGCAATTTGAGTTAACGCACGGTTGTGGTCAAGACGTAACATTGCTGTGAAGTTTTTCGCTGGAAGATCTGGAGCAGATTTCATTGCGATATATGCATTGGTGTTTGCAGGGTTACCTACAACCAATACTTTAACATCACGGCTAGCAACTTCGTTGAGTGCTTGACCTTGACCAATGAAAATTTCACCGTTGACTTTCAACAAGTCAGCGCGTTCCATACCAGGACCACGTGGGCGTGAACCTACCAACAATGCATAGTCAGCATCTTTAAATGCAACCTTAGGATCATCAGTCCCGATCATACCTGCCAATAATGGGAAAGCACAGTCGTCAAGTTCCATCATCACGCCTTTAAGCGCTTGTTGAGCTTTCTCAAAAGGAACTTCAAGCAATTGTAAAATTACTGGTTGATCTTTACCGAGCATTTCACCGCTTGCGATACGGAATAATAAGCTATAACCAATTTGACCAGCAGCGCCTGTAACGGCTACACGAACGGGTTGCTTCATGTGATATTCTCCAATGAGATGCGTTTGCACGATTGAACGCTATTATTATTCAATCGAATTATCATAAACGGCAAAGATTGTACTCTAAAGCGAATACAGATGCATGTAAAAGAGAATGAATTTCAACAAAAGTCTAATAGAAAATACAAATCAAACTAGGTAAATCCCTAATAACTTCCTTTAATTGTAAACTCACTTGGGCAGCCCGTCACAATATGGCTTGCACATTGTTTATATTGACCATTTTTCTGATAGCACACGCGAATCTCGGTTAAAACTGTATCAAATCTTGATGACTGGCAAGTAAAGCGAATTCCATTTGGCGGTAGAGATGGATTGAGTTTGGTAAATTGCTGTCTTAAATTTTCTTTTTGGACTTCAATCGTATTTGGGCTGGTCAAATCAGCTGGTATTTTCAAGCGCTCAGCAAAATTAATTACTGTTCTAAAATATTGACTGGCATTCATTGGCATACATCCGCCCACATCCTGCCACAGTTGCACTCGCGCATTTTCATCTGGCATGACCCGCGCCACCACTTTGGCTTGTAATGGTGAGAGTTTGGCAGAGGTTTTTGTTGAACAATCCCGATTTAAAGGCACTTCAGGCAATAAACTTGCAATCGTAAGAGAATAACCTTCCAGACATTTACGTTGTTTTTGTCGTGATGAGTCAAAGGCACACGCTGCTGGCGTCATTTGTACATGCATGACATATCCCGCCACATCTTGATCACTTGCAGCATATACGGGTACAGCAAGAGACAAGACCGTATAACAGATCAACACCTGTAGAGATCTCATCAACTGCCCTTTAAGTAATTGGACGGGTTTCATCAAATGCAAAAACTTCATTGTTTCACTTAAACATCTTGGTGTGTCTTAAGGCCCACTGCGTACAGGAATCGTGCTCATTCGCTTTTCTAGCGATTGCGCCCCTTGCCCTAATACCACACCATAATGCGTGGCATTGGTCATGACATGTTTTACATAGTCACGTGTTTCCAATAATGGAATGGTTTCAGTGTATTGGTCTGCTGCCATAGTCTGAACATCAGGCTGCCAACGGCGTGCACGATTCGGACCTGCGTTATAACCTGCAGTTGCCAATACAGAACTACCACTCAATTGACTCTGGATCATTGAAAGGTAATAAGTTCCGTAACGAATATTGGTATTCATTTCACTTAATGCCGCAGGGTTATAGGTTTCACCCATTTGTCGTGCAATCAGTTTTGCCGTGTTTGGCATGATCTGCATCAAACCACCCGCCCCAACATGTGAACGTGCTGAAGTCACAAAACGACTTTCTTGGCGCATTAAACCATACGCCCAAGCAGGATCAATACCAGCATTGTAACTATGACTGGTGACATTGCTACGATGTGGTGTTGCATAGCGATAAGTATCATTATGGCGTGATGTAGTACGATCAGCCGCATAAATTGCACGGTCATACCAACCCACATCATGTGCTCGTTTTGCCGCTGCTAAAAGTAGACCATCATCATGCTGTAAATACGCTTGGCGAACCGCCCAGTTCCATTCACGATTGGTATAATTAGCAGGTGCATTCACATCTCTTAATGCAAAGGCACGTCTAAAATGAATATTTTGATTCAGACGCTGCGTATCTTGAGCACTCGGTTGTTCATTATAAGGCTGATGGTTATAGCGTTCGCCGATACGATCTTTTGCTAGTAAATTATGGTAATCATCCCCACCTTGCGCCAATTTACGATAGATCTGTTGAGCGGCTTGCTTGGAACCACCATCCGAACGTTGCTCAGATGCACGCGCTAACCAGTATTGCCAGCGATCTTCCTGTTTTTGGGTCACCGACATCGCATCAATGGAGCGGATCAGACTTTCCCAAGCCCCAAAACGAATTGCCTGACGGGCATAAATTTCAGCTTCTTCTGGACTAAATGGATAACCATAACTTTGATCGAAAGCATTGAGCACTTCACGGTTAAAACCGTTCTTCATCACGGTGGTACCGCCGACATAACCAATGGTGCGGTATAGGTATTTCTGTACAGGTTGAGGCACATCCTGAACAACACGTTGCACATTACCCAAAGCATTGGTTAAATCACTATCTGCAACACGACCTAAAGCAAAAATCAAATAGGCATAATCTGCATCATTGGACTTCGGTGCACTCCACAGATAGCCCAATGGATTGGCTTGAATTTGATTAAACTGCGCTAAAGAAAGGTTCAACCCCATCGTTTGAGCTGTCGCAATTGCTGGGCCAGACTGCCCTGCACGGAGCTGCCCCCATAATCTTTGCTGGCGATCCTGAGTCGTCATAAGCGGACTAGACAACATCAAACGTCCCAAGCCATTACATGACTCAGGCTGAGAATTAGTGGTTAACCAAATATCCTTATACTCTGCAAAAACTAGACTATCTCCAGTTTTTGCTCGTACTTGCGCCACAGCACAACTTTCTTCTTGATCGGGATTGGTGACATAACTAAGGACGGGTTTTGCATCGGCGAAGCTACCCAATTTTACTTTTTCTTCAACATAATCGGCAGATAATTTTTCTGCCATTGCTGATTGTGGGTAGCGTTGTGCAAAACTAATAATTGAAGATGCAGGTTGAAAACCTAGATTGGTATTGAGCTTCCAATACTCAGGATAATAACCGAGCGCATCATTTTGCATTTCAAATTGGTATTGATCAAGCAAAGCAGTATTGCTGGCATTGGCAGCACGCAACGCATCATTAAATTGTTCATCTAATGCATAGACAGATGAGCAAGCAATCATACCACCCATTGCAATAAAACAATGGAGGCTGTTCTTGTTATTCAATTTATGACTTTCGGTTGTTCTAAAATCACGCTGCTTTTTCATCTTCATCAATATATATGCCCAATTTCGCCCAGCCATTATAGTGTAATAAGTCTAGCCTTCTACTATTGTTGTGTTATGTAAATTACTGATTCATATTCATTAAAATTCACACAATTTTATTCACAAACTGTCCATTTTTGTCAGTTTTTTATTCTCTGCGTTCAGTCTAAAATACTGCTATAATCCGCCGTTTATTTAAATCCACCTTGTTTAGGAGCCTGCATGACGGTTCAAACATTCATTCCCAGTGCTGTAAAAGCTGCTTCAGAAAACACTGTTACCCAGCCAATGCACACCGCTGATGTTTCGATCAAGAAATTGTTTATTGAAACTCAAGGGTGTCAGATGAATGAGTATGACAGTCATCGTATGGCAGATTTGTTAGGTGATTCACATGGCTATGTGCTCACTGACAATCCAAATGAAGCAGATATCCTGCTCATGAATACCTGCTCAATTCGTGAAAAAGCGCAAGAGAAGGTATTCAGTGGTTTAGGCCGCTGGCGCAAACTTAAAGAAAAAAATCCTGATCTAGTGATTGGTGTCGGTGGTTGTGTTGCCTCTCAAGAAGGTGACAACATTCAAAAACGTGCACCTTATGTCGATATGGTATTTGGTCCGCAAACCTTGCACCGTTTGCCACAAATGTTAGATCAGCATAATGAGCAAGTGGAAAAACCGAAGAAAGAAAAAATCAAACTGGTTGATATTTCTTTCCCAGATATCGAAAAGTTCGACTTTCTGCCTGAACCACGCGTAGAAGGCTTTAAAGCATTCGTTTCAATCATGGAAGGTTGCTCAAAATACTGTTCATTCTGTGTGGTTCCCTATACCCGTGGTGAGGAAGTTTCGCGTCCATTAGATGATGTATTAGCTGAAATTGCTGGCTTGGCTGAAAAAGGCGTGCGTGAAATCAGTTTGCTCGGTCAAAACGTGAATGGTTATCGCGGTGAAACTTTCGAAGGTGAAATTTGCACCTTCCCTGAGTTACTCCGTTTAGTTGCAGAAATCCCAGGTATTGGTCGTCTACGCTATACCACTTCTCACCCGCTTGAATTCTCTGAAGATTTAATTCAATGCTACCGTGATTTACCACAAATGGTTTCGCATTTACATCTACCAGTACAAAGTGGTTCAAACGATGTATTGCAAGCCATGAAACGTAACCACACCATTGATGTCTACATCGATAAAATTGCTAAATTACGTAAAGTCCGCCCAGATATGCATTTATCCAGCGATTTCATCATTGGTTTCCCTGGAGAGACGGATGAACATTTTGCTGAAACCTTACAATTCATCAAAGATTTAGATTTCGATCATTCTTATAGCTTCGTTTACTCAAAACGTCCTGGTACACCAGCCTCTGATTTACCAGACAGCACTCCTGAGCAGGTGAAAAAAGATCGTTTGGCTCAAGTACAAGAAGTGATTAAACGCTCTAGTATTGAGAAGACCGATGCCATGCTCGGTAAAATTGAGCGTGTTCTGATTGAGAAAGTTTCTGATAAAGATCCAAATGTTTTAATCGGTACAGCTGACAATACACGTTTAGTTACTTTTATCGGTGATGCCACGTGGATTGGACGTTTTGCAGAGATTGAGATCACTGAAATTAAAACTTTAAATTTAGTTTATGGCGAACTCTTGAATCTTGAACCTGACGTGGCGTAATGTAAGGGTATTCTTATAAAGCAACAAAAGGGTTTCTCTTGACTGCAGCGATTCGACGTACAGTAACGTTCCCTGAGATTTCAATGGAACGCTTAAAAAGCATGCTCGGTGCGTATAACGGGCATTTAAAACAAATCGAACAACGTTTAGATGTCAAAATTACTCACCGTGGCGATGCCTTTTATCTAGATGGTGACATAGAAGCGGTCGAAAGAGCCGAAGCACTATTGCAACGGCTCTATCAAGAATCAGAAATTTCCTCACAAATTAGTGCCGATGCAATACATTTGATGATCCAAGGTTCACAGACAGACCGTGAACTGATGGATGATTCAGATCAAGAACATACGGGCTTAGACAATGTTTGGTTGCAGACCCGCAAAGGGCGAATCAACCCACGTGGTGCCAATCAAAAGCGTTATGTACAACGCATTTTACAAAGCGATATTTCATTCGGTGTTGGTCCAGCCGGGACAGGTAAAACCTATCTCGCGGTTGCTGCAGCGGTGGATATGCTGGAACGTAACGAAATTCAACGTATTTTACTGGTTCGTCCAGCAGTTGAAGCTGGTGAAAAACTCGGTTTCTTGCCAGGTGATCTCACCCAAAAAATCGATCCTTATTTACGCCCACTTTACGATGCATTGTATGAAATGCTTGGCTTTGAAAAAGTAGCCAAACTCATCGAACGCCAAGTGATTGAAGTCGCTCCTCTTGCTTATATGCGTGGACGAACACTCAATCATTCCTTTGTGATTTTAGACGAAGCGCAAAATACCACACCTGAACAGATGAAAATGTTCCTCACCCGTTTAGGCTTTGGTTCGCGTGCCGTCATTACAGGTGACGTCACACAAGTTGACTTACCTCGCGGACAACAATCAGGTTTGGCACATGCGTTACGTGTCATTGAAAACGTACATGAAATTCATATCACACGTTTCCATTCTCGAGATGTCGTCCGTCACCAACTGGTTCAAAAAATTGTTGAAGCTTACGAAGGTTGGGACAGTGAACAGCAACGCCTGTCTGCTGAAGCCCGTGCCGAACGCAAAGCTCGACAAGAAGCACTTGTTGCAGAGAATGACTCTGCGGCGGATGCACAACACTTTTAGAAAACCCCTTCATTCCCCCTTTGTTGCGATGCTCTAGTCGCATCTCAGGGGGACGATTTTAAGGATCTACTTTGAAAATCAATTTAAGTCTGCAACAAGACTTTCAAGCTGCGGAATTGCCACTGAAACGTGGTCAAATCAAAAAAAATATCGAAACTGCACTGCGCCATGTCGGTTTCGATGTCAATTGTGAAATTGGTATTGCCTGTGTCGACATCGCAGAAAGCCATGAACTCAACCTGCAATATCGTGAAAAAGACAAACCGACCAATGTGCTTTCTTTTCCAAGTGATATTCCTGAGGAAATGCTGAGCTTACTCGATGCAGAGCCTCTAGGGGATTTGGTGATTTGTATTCCTGTCGTTTTACAAGAAGCTGCAGAACAACAAAAAACACCAAGCGATCATTTCACTCATTTACTGGTTCATGGCGTTCTACATTTGCTTGGCTTTGACCATGAAACCAGTGAAACTGAAGCTGAAGAAATGGAAGCTTTAGAAATTGAGATTCTGAAAAAATTGGGTATCGACAATCCTTACCAAGCCGATGAAAGCTAATCCAAGGTCCTATGTATATCGTTATTTTTAAAGCCACGATCAAACAACTTGATGCAACTTACTCAGAAATGGCACAAAAGCTGAGAAATAAAGCCTTGAGTCAATTTAATTGTGTCAAATTTGAAGCTTGTAGTGAAAATGGTTTTGAAATAGCGCTGTCTTACTGGAACAGCCTTGAAGATATCAAGCAGTGGCAACGCGATGCAGAACATCTGGTTGCTCAGCGTTTAGGCAAAGAAAAATGGTATCAAGATTTTAGTGTTGAAATCTGCAAAGTTGAGCGTGCTTATTCGAGTCAAAATGGCCTGTGAATAATCTTTGACTTATCCACAAGTTCAATCAAAAAACGGCTGAATTCAGCCGTTTTTGATTTTCGAAATAATTAGAATTGGTAGCGTAAAGCTAAAGTTGCATTCCGTGGCGTTCCCCATGTTGTTTGACCATATGCAGGGAAAATTCCATAGTACTCTTTATCAAATAAATTATTGATATTGAGTTGAGCAGAGAAGTCTTTGCTTAATTGATAACGAGCCATTAAATTCACTAATGCATATGAGCTTTGCTCAACTTTTTCAGTCACTTTTAGCGGATTTACTGCTTTCACATAAGTGCTGCTTTGCCAATTTACGCCACCACCAACTGTAAGCGCGCTAAATTTACCTGGTAATTGATACGTCGTAAAAGTCTGTATCATTTTACGAGGTAACTCAGAATTAATGTCATCACCATTAATATCAGTTGCCTTAAACTGGCTATAACCAGCTGTTAATTTCCAGTCTGGTAAAATCTCACCACTAAGCTCTAATTCGAATCCTTTACTCTCAGTTCCTTTTGCAGCGCGATAGTAAATATCTTTATTCTCATGAACCCCAGCTTGTTGAGCTAAATTATCTTGTTCAATTTTAAATAGAGCCAATGTCCCATTTAAGCGCCCATCAAACCAACCTGATTTCAAACCGATTTCAGTACTCTTGCCCTCAATTGGGTTAAGTACTTTGCCATTAATATCTTGTTCAGACTGTGGTTGGAAGATACTGGTATAACTTGCATATGCAGAAATCGCATCATTGAAATCATATATAACACCAGCATAAGGCGTAAATTCATTGTTATGTTTAATGTCGTAGGCTGGCGTCCAGAGCCCATTTCCAGTTTTTTGAAAATCTGTTAAACGACCACCTAAAATCAGCTTTAAGGGTTCTAATATTGTCCACCGCGTTGCAAAATAAACCGCATCTTGTTTGGTCTTACTTTTCTCATAGAAACTTGCATCACTCCACTTAGGAGCTGGATATGAACCATTCCAGTTATTAAAATTTATCGCAGGCTGTGTTGCGTAGTTTGCATTTCGACTATCCGATTTAAAGTCTTGTGTAGAGTGAATATACCCCAAGGTCAGTTCATGCTGTTGACCTAATAATTCGAACTTTCCGTTCACTTGTAAACCAATATCATCTTGCTGAGTATTCGTAATATAAGAACCAGCAAATGCCCCCAAACCTAGCCCTGTATTCTTATCTGGACTTCCAGACAGATACAATAGTTTCGAGTCGCCATTACGATCACCTCGGCTATAAGATAGTTTCGCATTCCAATTTTGATTAAAACGGTGGGTTATATCTGCAAATAGATTAGTGTAGTCACTATCCCACCGCGCCCAATTTGTACTTGTTGTTTTACTACGGTCCCATTTAGCACGACTGCCATCGCTATACCAAACAGGTAAACCACCCCACATTGGACTATCGCCTTTGTTTTCTTGATAGCTAACACCTGCTGATAATAGCGTATTCTCAGTCAGATCAGCTTCCCCAGTAATCAAGGCAGTCAAGGCTTGTTTATTTAACAAATCAATATAACTATCACCTTGTTCATATTGAGCAACCGCACGGCCTCGTAATGAGCCAGATTCATTCAGACTATTAGAAATATCTCCCGTAACACGGTAATTATTCCAACTACCACCGCTGACCTCCAAATTGCCTGTAGGCACTGTACTAGTAGCTCGCTTACGAATCATATTGATCGCAGCAGAAGGATTCCCAGGCCCTGTCATTAAACCAGTTGCCCCACGTACCACTTCAATACGATCAAATAAAACAGCACTTGTTGCAGTCTCACCTGAACTCCAAGGTTGCTCATAGCGTGTAGGGACGCCGTCTATTTGATAATTATCAATTTGAAAACCTCGCGCATGCAAACTATTACGATTGGTTTCATAACGTTGCGCATTAATTCCAGTTACATTTTCAGCAACGTCGACTAGGCTAGTAAGCCCCTGATCTTTTATTCTCTGCTCTGTAATAATAGAAACTGATTGCGGAGTCTCCTTCACAGATAACCCTAGCGGTACAGCCGTGGTTGTTTTTTTAACGGTATATGCTGTTTTCTCTTTTTCTAACTCATCTGCTTTAACGGTAATTGTAGGTAGTTTGGCATTTTCAGTACTGTTATCGCCTTCTGCAAAAGCCAATGAAGGTAATAGTATGGCAGCCATCGCCAATACAAGCGGATGCGCTTTAAATACATTTAAAGTTGGATGTTGATGCATGAAATATGTCCTTATTGCAAGGGAGCGGTCTTGAAAACATGCATCTCATTCCCCCGATAAATTTTAAGAAGGATGCATTCATTTTCAAAAGGAGAATTAACCTAAAACACATTGCAAATGATAATTGTTTTTATTATCAATTCAAGTTCTAATAGGTAAATTTAGTTGCTTGTTTTAATTAAACTTAAAAGAGTGCTCGCGATTGGTGAAAAATAATCAAATGATTTTTATCAATATTTAATTTTCAGTTTATACATCATTATTTTCGAATAAGAAGTGCAGCTTTCATTAGTGCACTTCAAACTCTGCATCGATAGGATCAAAACGCCATGTACGAATGATACGTAACTCAGAAATGACTTTTTTCATCTTGGCATCGAAAGGTCCAAATGGTGCACCACGGCGTACTGATGCCTTAGCGGCTTCATCCAAAATTGCATGTCCAGAACTTTCGATAAGACGAATAGCTCGAATTCCACCTTCGGCATTCAAAATCACCATCAAACGGACTTCACCCGCTAAATGCTGCTGTTTTGCTTGATCTGGATAATAACGGTTGCCATAAAGTTCAACTTTTTGACGAAACTTATCTAAGTAAGTCGCAGACGCATCTTGTTTAGCCTGAATCCCATCAACGGTTTTAATGCGTTGTTTGCGGCTAAAGTTTTGTTGGCGTTGCAGATATTGTGCTTCCAAGCTTGCCACCATTGCAGCTTTGGCTTGAAATTGGCTTTGTAAATCATCCAAGGTCTTTTTTCGTTCGCTCTGCTCTGCTTGCTTTTGCCAACTCAAAACAGTCATTAAAACTTTTTCTTCAAATTTTAGTTCACGTTTTTGCTGAACTTTTTCCAGACTTTCTAGCTCTTTTTCACCTGTTGTCGCATCCGCCTGCATCGGTGATGGCATATCACTTGACATACGATGTGCTTCGCGGAAATCACCAGAACCTTGTTGATCAGCTTGTGCCAAGAAGTCCGCATCTTTGACTTTTTCCTGACTCGGACGAACTGTCACCGCAATTTCTTTAGTCGAAGTGTCAGATGGTGATGGCATTGCAAATTGAATAGCCAACACCGCGCCATGCAAAAGCATCGCCAAAGCCACTGCCCCAACAAAAATTGGATCTTGCCACCAATAAGGAGACAGTTCTGAACGAAAATTAATTTTATTCCACATGGTATTTAAGTGACAAAAATGCCCCTTCCCCAACGGTATAACCGTATAAAAACCAAACCAATATTCAAAATTTTACAAAAATGTGATCCACTTATAGTTACAGTGTTTCCATACCATCATTTTATGAAAATGTAGCAATTAATTTTGCTACACTGCAAGTCAGAAATTTATTTTTATTTTTTTAGTTAATACAAAGATCGTGGCATTGCATAACCCATCAATTCACTTTCTGGAACAACTTTTATGCAAACGCTAATTTCATCCGTTGTTAAACGTCTACGTAAAGTTTACCAAAAAGCCGAAGAATTCATCGAAGAAGAAAGAGAGTTTTCACTTTCACAAGTCTTTGTGAATGCGACCATGGAACGTTACGTCACTGAGAACGTTGGCATCATGCAAGACCTGCATGCCGACCTTTATGATGGTTGGTTACGCTTATATACAACTTTAGATGTTAAAGGTTTACATACCACTTTATCTGTTGATTTAAAACTGATTCAAATGGAAATGAATCAAGACGTACAGCTTATGGTATTTGAACAAATCAGCAATACCCAAGTGATTGAAGCCAAATTCAAAAACATTTTTCAGAAATGGGGCTTTTATATTGCGATCTGGTATTACCAGAAATTTCGTGAAGAAGACCCGCTCGGCAAAATCTTAGAACATTTTGAAGTCGTCAAAGTTCAAGATGACCTACTTTATCTTGATTTAAATCGCTGGTTAGGCAAAAAAGCCAGCATTATCGAAACGTTGAGTAAAGTACATGTTAATCGCGCACGCGTTCGCCCTGCGGAACTCATCGTTTGGGGCAATGTCAATCTCGCCGCGATATTATATCCACCGAATGATGACGATTTTGATGCCGATGGACTAGAGGACTCCGAGGTCACACCGATTCAACAAAAAGACAGTAAAAGATAGCCACACCTCGCTGTGGTTTATCCCATCTCACGATATTTTATTGAAATACATATCTTCATGATTTATACGAAAAATTAACAAGTACCTCATAAAAAGCCTGATCTTTTCTTCATAATCTACAAGCATAATAGCTTTAAATGGTAAAGATAAATGAGTGATGACTGATTGCATCACTCAAAGGATATAGTGTTATGACAAAGCAATTATTGAAAGTTCTAGGCATTACGTCGGCGACGCTTCTAAGTGTAAGCTTATCTAGTCATGCGCTGGCAATGGCACCTTTTCAGGCGAGCTATCAGTTTAGCTACAACAATAAAAACTTAGGCTCTGCCACACGTACCCTTTCACAGCAAGGCAATAACTGGACGTACAAATTCAATGCCAAAGCTGGTGCGATCGCATCTGCATCTGAAACCAGTCAATTTAGCTTTGCTGACAATAAGATTAGCTCACAAAAATTTAGCCGTAGCAGCAAAGTTTTGATTCACAACAACACCATGAGTATCGACTTCAACCCAAACAGTAAAGTTGTGAATACCCAAAAAGATAAAACCTCTAACTCATTTGCATGGCAAGCAGGTGCATTGGATGAACTCAATGCTGAATTGCAAATTCGTGAGGATTTAAAAAACAATTCACTCAAAACCAAATATCTAATTGCAGATGCAAAGGCATTGGATGAACGTCGTTTTGTGAAACAAGGCAACGAAAGTATCAAAACCCCTTATGGCACATTTAATACCATTAAAGTCGTCATGCAGCACGATAAACCTGAGCGTAATACTGTGTTCTGGTTAGCTCCGAAATTGGATTACTTACCAGTAAAAATGGCACATAATGATGGAAAATCATCATATGGCCTACTATTAACGGGTTATTCAGGTAAAACAAACTAAGCATCTGGTCAATTTTGGCTTGCATTTTTTTAGATGCTTTTTAAAATATGCCTTTGCTTGAATAAGCATCCGTTTAGAGGATTCTCCCGTGTACGCTTTAGAACAGAAAATCTTAAATGAAGGTATCGTTCTATCTGATCAGGTTTTGAAAGTTGATGCTTTCTTAAACCACCAAATCGATCCGGTGTTAATGCAACTGATTGGTAAAGAGTTTGCCGCTCGCTTTAAAGATGCTGGTATTACTAAAATTATTACCATCGAGGCTTCAGGTATCGCACCTGCAATCATGGCAGGTTTAGAACTTGGTGTTCCTGTTATTTTTGCACGTAAATACCAGTCATTAACATTGAAAGACGACCTTTACCGTTCTAAAGTGTTCTCGTTCACCAAACAAACTGAAAGTACTATTGCGATTTCAAACAAGCACCTTAGTTCAACTGACAAAGCACTTGTGATCGATGACTTCTTGGCAAATGGTCAAGCTGCGTTAGGTCTAATTGACTTAATTCATCAAGCAAAAGCTGAAGTTGTTGGTGTTGGTATCGTGATTGAAAAATCATTCCAACCGGGCCGTGACGTATTGCTTGAAAAAGGCTACCGCGTTGAGTCCTTAGCGCGTGTTAAATCTTTAGAAGATGGCAAAGTTACTTTTGTTACTGAATAAGATTTAAAACCTAGAAAAAAGCGGATGAAAACTCATCCGCTTTTTTTATTTAACAACAATCCCAGTTATATAGCACTTTAGAAAAGTCTCTCTTCTTTAAATCTTCTGGATGAATAAAGAAATTCCCTACGCCGGAATCACCCCACATAATCTCGTTTTCTGCATCATCAGTATCCAGTTGGAAAAGTAAAATATAATCTTGCACCTTTTCGTTATAGTGGCGTGGATCTGTCTGGGTAAAATAAGGATATCCCCCTAAGCGATGGCCTGTTGCGGAAACCAACTCATTGTAGGGTTCAATAAAATCATCTTCGAAATCGCCACCTTCAAATTGATCTTCAAAATCGTAAAGCTCATCAACACCCAAGACTTTCTTTCCAAAAGTAAAATCCTCAAGACTGATCGGCTGTTCAGTACGCTGAAATTCAATCGAGTACTGTCCTGCAAAAGGTAAATAATCAGCTTCACTCAATTGAATATCTGAAAAATCCTGTTTTAATTGCGCTGCATCTTCAATCAACTGCTCAAAATATAAGACCTTAAAACCAGATTGCTGTTGCTGGTCGTCGAAATTCATTCCATACAAATCATCAGCTGCAATATAAAACTGCAAAATCCCCTTGTCTGGAAAATTGGGTAAACTTGGAATTTCAGAAAAATTAAACTGTGCCAACAAAGCCAACGGATTGCCATTCGAATCGACAGGATAAGCAGTATCCAAAGGTAAATACGGTTCTCCCCCAATCTTACTTTGCCATACAGTCAAGGCATCGTTAGGAGTGAGCTGTAAGATTACAGTTGGCAAAACAGTGGCTGAAATTTTTTCTAGATATGGATGTAAAGTATTCGGTAAATTTTCTGGTTGAAGATTCATTTTGTTGCTTGTCCATGTACTTATTTATAGAACTTAATATAAAACAAGCAGCTAAACTAGGATAGAGTACAAAGTCTGTACTACGACAGTTAATGACGCTTAATTGCCACATTATTTATCACATAAATTCTGATAAGATTAGCCCGATAAAAATTTGCGATTAGGAATCACGATGCGCACTTACTTAGACCTTTTACAACATATCCTCGACAATGGCGGCGACAAAGGCGACCGTACTGGCACAGGTACACGTTCTGTATTTGGTCATCAGATGCGCTTTGATCTTTCTAAAGGCTTTCCGCTGCTCACCACCAAGAAAGTCCATTTTCGCTCTATTGCCATTGAATTACTTTGGTTCCTTAAAGGTGATACCAACGTTCAATACCTCAAAGACAATAAAGTTTCGATTTGGGATGAGTGGGCAACCGCAGAACAAACAGCTCGTTTTGGCCGCCCTGAAAGTGAGCTTGGTCCAGTTTATGGTCACCAATGGCGTAACTTTGGCGCAACCCAAAATGAAGATGGTAGCTATCAGCAGGATGGCTTTGACCAGATCAAATGGTTGATCAATGAAATTAAAACCAATCCGAATTCACGTCGTTTGATTGTGTCAGGTTGGAATCCAAATGAAGCAGGCAAAGTTGCATTACCACCTTGCCATACCCTGTTCCAGTTTTTTGTACAAGACAACAAGCTGTCATGCCAGTTATATCAACGTAGTGCCGATGTGTTTTTAGGTGTCCCGTTTAATATTGCGAGCTATGCCCTACTTACACATATGATTGCCCAGGTCTGTGGTTTAGGCGTAGGTGATTTTGTCTGGACAGGTGGTGATACGCATTTATATGCCAATCACTTTGAACAGGCGCAATTACAGCTTAGCCGTGAGCCGCTACCGCTGTGTCAATTAAAACTAAATCCTGAGATCACTGATATTTTCGACTTTAAATTTGAAGATATTGAAATTGTAGGGTATGAATCACACCCAGCAATTAAAGCACCCGTCGCAGTTTAAATCGATTAGAGAGCATATAAAAATGGCATGGCAAGGCACTGAAGTTGTCCACGTAGTTGCAATGGATAAAAATCACTGTATCGGTAAAGGCAATGCTTTGCCGTGGCATATCTCTGCTGACCTAAAACACTTTAAAGCCATTACTCAAGGTGGTGTGGTGATTATGGGGCGTAAAACCCTTGAATCTATGGGACGCACCCTACCGAATCGTGTCAATTGGGTGATTACCCGTGACCCTGAATGGCATTTTGAAGGGGTTAAAGTCGCGCACAGTATTGAAGATGCGCTCAATGGTGCATTTACAGATGCACAACACGCTGAAAAAGCATCCTTATTTATCATTGGGGGTGGAGAGATTTTTACTCAAACACTCGCCATTGCTGATCGTTTAGAATTAACTCACGTTGATCTCGATGTTCAAGGCGATGCACATTACCCAAAAATCTCTGACGACTTTCGCAAAGTAAACTCAGAACAGCATACTGATGAGAAATCAGGGGTTACTTTTGAGTTTGCGACCTACCAAAAATAAAAATGGATCGCACTTGCCATGCACAATATTGGATCACGTGAGTTTTTCATCGCTTTAGGCATCGGGCTTTTACACGGTCTGTTTACCTTGTGCGTGATCCTTTCAAGTGTCTGGCTCTGTCTGGCATTATGGATTCAGCAACCCTTAGGCAGCTTTTTTAGCCGCGCTGCAATTGTGCTATGGGTTTTATTTGCACTTAGCCTAATTGGCGTTTATGTCAGCGGTCATCTTTTTAGCCGCCGCACTGATATCATTATTTATTGTGTTGCATTTGCCTGCTCCTTAGCTTGGTATTTTTCTCTGGATGCAAGACAGGATAGAGATTGGAACCCAGAAGTTGCAGAACAGCTCCATTACGAAAAGAATGGGGATATTGTACAGCTACACAATGTCCGAAATTTCGATTGGCATGCTGATGGCAGCTATGACATTCGTTGGGAAGACCGTAGCATTGATCTGAATAAAATTACGGGCATCAATGTCATCACTTCTTATTGGATGGGCCCACAAATTGCGCATACGCTGGTCAGTTTCGATTTTGCAGATCAAAAGCCCCTGGTATTCTCTATTGAAATTCGTAAGGAAAAAGGTGAAGACTTTTCTGCGATTGGTGGCTTTTTCCGTAAATACGAACTCAGTTTAGTCGCATCCGATGAAAAAGATTTGATCTATACGCGCAGCAATATTCGTCATGAGCAAGTCTATTTATTCCCAGTCAAAATGCCTGCGCCTGAACGTAAAGCCCTATTTATTGAATATCTACACAAAGCTGATGAACTGCGTGCAGAAGCAAAATGGTACAACACGCTTACCAGTAACTGCACCACACTGGTCTTTGATATGGTTCAAGCGATTAATCCGCAACGTTTACCCAAAGATTATCGTTTATTGGCCTCAGGTTATTTACCCAATTACCTCTACGATTTGAAAGCGCTCAATCAAAATTACAGCATGAAAGAATGGTATCGCTTGGCGCATATCAATCCACGTGCTGAGCAATATGAACAACAACCCAACCAAAGCAGTGAATATTTTTCGGATGTCATTCGTACAGGGCTTCCTAAAACTGAGTGATTTTTCCACTAATTTCATTAAAAACATCTGAACATTTACAAAAGGATACCGAATATCCTGCTCAGCTCCACGTTGTTTTATTTTAATAGCGGGCATAGAAACACAATGATTCGGATTTAAAATCTTATGTTAAAGCCTTTTTTAGCTTCTTGTACTTTGGCAGTTGCCGTAGCAATGACGGGTTGTGCAACTACAGAATCTCTCCAGACCTCACCGAATGCATCTCAAAAAGAAAGCATCGGACTGTATAACCGTAACTGGATCGCTACACAGATCAATGGTGTAGAGATCAAAAGCAATGATCTTTCTGGCAAGCGCCCTGCGATTCAATTTGATGCGAAAGGTAAACGCTTCTTCGGTGCAGATGGTTGTAACCAGATTCAAGGCAGCTTTGAAAGCCAAGGTGCGGTCTTACGCTTAGGTCCGATTGCTTCAACCATGATGGCGTGTATCGGTAAAGATAATAGCGCGCTTTCACGCCAATATAGCAATGCTTTGGCAAGCACAACCAATTACGAGCTGAAAGGCCATGAGCTTAAATTTATGGATGCATCAGGCAAAGTACTGGTTAGCTTCGTCACAGTGATTCAGCCTCTTCCGTAATTTGTAGATCACAAAAAAGTAAAAGCTCGTTTCGAACACGGGCTTTTACTTTTTCAATACTTCGTTTACTTTAGTAGCATTCTTAAAATTAAAAATTGGGGAGTCTCATGCAACAAGCGCTCGTAGGTGGTGGATGTTTTTGGTGTGTAGAAGCGGTTTTTCTACAGCTTAAAGGTGTAGAAAAAGTCGTGAGTGGTTATGCAGGTGGGATTAGCCAAAACCCAACCTATGAACAAGTCTGCCAAGGCAATACTCAACACGCAGAAGTTGTGCTGATTGATTTTGATGAACAGCAGATCAGCTATTCACAACTACTGAATGTCTTTTTTACGACGCATGATCCAACCACTTTAAATCGCCAAGGTAATGATATTGGCACGCAGTATCGCTCTGTTATTTATTACTTCGATGAGGAGCAAAAGCAACAAGCAGAACAGATTATTCATGATCTAGAAGATGAAGGTCTGAATATAGTGACTGAACTGAGCTCAGCACCAACCTTCTATCCTGCCGAGGAATATCACCAAAACTTCTTTGCACGCAATCCATCACAAGGTTACTGCAACTTTAGCATTCCTCCGAAGCTTTCTAAATTACGTGCTAAATATCTCGATCTGCTCAAAACTGACTAGGCATAAAAAAAGCAACTCTCAGAGTTGCTTTTTTCTTTCTAACGCGTTGTTTTAGTTTTCACTCACAAACGCGATATCACTTAAGCCTGCTTCGCTAGCACGAGACATCACTTGCGCAACCGTATCGTATTTTGATTCTTTATCTGCACGTAACTGCACCGTCGGTTTGGTCGCAGCCTGTCCCGCCTCGTGGAAACGTTTCTCTAGCTCTTCTAAGCTAATAATCTGCGCATCCCAAGCCACTTCACCTTTGTCATTAATACTAATGGTAATGGCTTTTGGTGGCGGATCTACAATTTCAGCAGTGGTTTTTGGTAAACTTAATGGAATTGATGGGTTAGCAACCGTTGCTGTGACTAAAAAGATAATCATCAATACCAACATAATGTCGATCAGAGGAATGAGATTCATCTCATTCATGCCACTGTCGTGGTCTTCACCCAATTGAAAGCCCATTTTAAGCTTGACCTCCAACTAAACTTTGTTGAGTCGCTTTAGTTTCTGGTTTTGCCGCTGTTTCTTGCTGCAACATGGTATCGATTAACAAGCTATGTGCTTGATCTTGTAAATCATGCGCCAAGCCACGATTGAAACGTACACAGATGTTATACGCCATCACTGCTGGAATCGCCACTGCAAGTCCAAGACCGGTCATGATCAGTGCCTCACCCACTGGTGTTGCAACTTGAGCTAAACCAGCTTGACCACTTTTACCAACAGCAACAAGTGCGTGGAAAATCCCCCATACTGTACCGAATAAACCCACAAACGGTGCAAGTGAAGCAATCGTTCCAAGAACTGATACACCTTTTTCTGCTTGAGATTTTTCAGCAGAGATTTGGCGAAGCAATGCTTGCTCAGCAACAGCTTTACGTTGTTCAAACGATAATGGCTGTAACTTTGATTTAAGCGTAGCCAAAGCTTGAACAAGTTGAGTATAAGCTTGTTGTTTTAATTGGCGTGTTCCTAATAGGCGCAGAATGAAAATAGTCCACGTCGCAATCGACATTGCTAATAGGATGAAATACAGTGTTTTACTTACTGCATCTGCATGTTGCCAATAAACTGAAAAGTTCATATACGAACTCCTGATTTAATCTGTCGCAAGGACTCAAATTTATTAAGGACTAAGATCAAACGGCTGCTCTGCTCGAATCGGGTAAGCAACACCATTTTCCATATACGGTTTAAATTTCGCACTTCTGACAGCACGTAAAACTTTTTCATCGAGATTTGGTATACCACTACTACGTGTAATACGTGCATTGGTAATTTTACCTTTCTCATCAGCTTCAATCAGTACCATCACTGAGCGTGTTTGGTTATCTAAATCTTTTGCTGTAACAGATAATTTCGGTGAACGACTCCATTGAACCCCTGAACCGCCAATTGATACACGTTTTGGTGATGGATCAGCAGCAGGTTGAGGTTTCGTTACTTCCTGAACGGGTTGTGGTTTTTCAACTACTTTTTCAGTAACGGTGGTAACGACTTTGGTCTCAACTTTAGGTTCAATCTTTTGTTCAGTTTTTTGAAGAACAGGTTTTGGTGCTTCTTTGACCTGTTGAACCTTTTCAATCTTTTTCGGTGGAGGCAAAGGTTTTTCAACGACCTTAACTTCCTTCACTTCTTTTTTAGGTTCAGGTTTTGGCTGTTCTTTTGGTTTCGGTGGTTCCGGTTTAGGTGGTTCTTTAATCTTAACGAACTTCACCTTAAGCGGTTCTTTTTCGATTGGTCTTAACTCAATCGTTTTCATGTGGCTCACCGCCCACAGAACTCCTACATGTCCAATCACAACTGCAACTAAGGCAGCGATGATTTTCTTTTTCATCGGGTGTGGCGTGTTGAATGTAGCAGGAGATTGACTCATAAGAATCTAAGTACCTAATAGATGGTGACGCTTTCAAAAAAACGATTTCACTCATCGGATAGAACAATGAAAGTGCCGTAATAATAAATGAGAAGTGTTTTCATTTGCAACTGTTTTTTCTTGTATATTTGCTAGCCATTGAAAAATAGACATAAAAAAACATGCCTTTCGGCATGTTCTCTTTACATACTGTAACCTAGCAATTTATTAGAAAACCACGGTCTTATTGCCATCTACAATAATACGGTCTTCCAAGTGCCATTTAACTGCGCGCGCCAAGACATTACGTTCAACATCTTCACCCAACTCACGCAATTGTTCAACGTTATAATCGTGGCTCACACGCTCAACATCTTGCTCAATGATTGGGCCTTGATCAAGATCAGCTGTCACGTAATGCGCGGTTGCACCAATCAGCTTCACCCCTTTCTCATAGGCTTGCTTATATGGATTTGCACCCACGAAAGCAGGTAGGAAAGAATGATGAATATTGATGATCTTCATTTCCCACTTAGCAACAAAGTCTTCACTCAAAATCTGCATATAACGCGCCAAGATCAATAGATCATTGCCCTGCATCATTTCATCAATTTGAGCATACGCTTCAACTTTATTGTCTTTATTGACGGGAACAACATGGAATGGGATACCAAAGTTTTCAACCGATTCACGCAAATCTGGATGGTTTGAGATGACTTGGGTAATTTCACATGGCAATGAACCACGTGCATGACGCCATAACAATTCCAATAAAGCATGGTCTACTTTAGAAACTAAAATACCGACCTTTTTCAACTCACCAACAAAAGTAAGCTTCCATTGCATCTCATAACGTTCAGCAACATTGGCAGCAAAGGTCTGCATCAACGCTTCTTTACGAGATTGCAAATGATCAATCTCAAACTCAACACGCATGAAATAACGCCCGCCTTGAGCTTCTGTTGCGTACTGATCAAGTGCGGTAATGTTTGCTCCCTGATGATACAAAAAGCTCGATACGGCTTGCACGATCCCCGGCTTGTCTTCACAAGTAATCAGTAATCGCGCTGTGTGGGCTGTAGTCGTGTTCATTTGGTTAATATCACTTATTCGAATCAAATTAAAATCAAGCCGAGCATTCTAACCCTTTTTTGCTATTGACTAAATAGCTGCTGACGATCTATTCATCATCATTTTTAAGATTAGACAAACTCGCGAACAAGTCCGATGGTCCAAGTGATTTCAGTAACTGTTCATAGGTTTGGCGACTTTCACCCATTAAATATGGGCCTTCTAAGAACACCATTTGTCGCAATGCTTGCCAAACCCACTTTTCTTCGAGGCGGTTATTATCGCTGATATGACCGGACATATATAAGAAGTTGGTCCAGTTAGTCAGCACAATCCATAAGTTGATGATCAAAGCTTCAATTTCTGAATCGGTCATCTTCATCAAACCTGCATCCACGAAGGCACGATAGATTTTTTGCCCCTGCTGCATCACCTGCCCGGCAAAACGCGGATAAATTTTTCTAAAGTCTTCATTATTTTCGACCAGATGATAGACATCACGATGGATAAAACGATAGGCCCACAACTGATTGCTAAGCACTTGAAAATAGCTAATTTTATCATTGGCATTCAATGGACGATCCGTTGGCAAGGCCAACATTTCCAAGGTTTCAGCCTGATATTGCTGTGCCAGTTCTTTAATAATTTCCTGCTTGTTACGGAAATGATAATACAAGTTGCCTGGGCTAATCCCGAGTTCAGCCGCGATGTGGTTGGTTGTGACCGAACGCTCTCCACGCTCATTAAACAACTGCAAACTGATTTGCAGAATTCGATCTTTTGTTTTATTCGGTTTAGCGTGCGACATTGATTTTAACCATCTATAACATAATCAATAGGTTATAAAACAAACCTATAAAGCGACTTGACACTTTAGAGTATTTACTCTAAAAATTAAAAAATAATAAGCTTTCTTTTGGTCCACTCCTATGAACAGTCAAACAAAAACAACCGCTATGACACCTCATGTTGATGTGAAACGGCTACATGATTTGCTTGAGCAGCAAAAAGCAGCTTACCAACGCCATCCTGTGCCAAGCGCCAAAGAACGTATTGAACGCTTAGCTCGACTTAAAAACATCTTGATAAAGTATCAAGATCAATTTGCTAACGCAATTAGTCAAGATTATGGCAACCGTGCCATTATGGAAACCAAAATTGGCGAAGTTCTGACTTGTTTAGAACATATCAAATACTATAGCAAGAACTTAACTGAATGGATGAAACCATCTAAACGCCATATCAGCATGTTACACCAACCAGCAAAAGGCTGGGTAGAATATCAACCATTGGGTGTAATCGGGGTGATTGCTCCATGGAACTACCCTTTATTACTTTCAGTCGGCCCATTGATCTGTGCTTTGGCTGCTGGTAACCATACCATGATCAAAATTTCGAGTGCTTCTTCAAATTTTGGTTATGTGCTTGAAAATGCCCTTTCTGAAGCATTCCCACAAGAGTTGGTTGCTGTCGTGAATGGTGGTGGCGTTATTTCAGATGCATTCAGTCATCTCGCTTTTGATAAAATGATCTTCACAGGCTCAACCTCTGTCGGTAAAACTGTGATGGCAGCGGCAGCAGAGAATCTTGTTCCAGTGATTTTAGAGCTTGGCGGAAAATCGCCTGCACTGGTCCATTCAGCGATGAATATTCGTGATGTAGCACAACGTATTGCCGTGGGTAAGCTATGGAATGCGGGTCAAACCTGTGTTGCGCCAGACTATATGTTCCTGCCTAAAGGCAAAACAGCAGAGTTCACCAAGCACTACAATGACTTTGTGACCACAATGTACCCAAGCTTGCGTGACAATAAAGATTACACCTCTATTGTGAATGACAAACAATATAATCGTTTACAAGGTTACTTAGAGGATGCTCGTGACCAAGGTGCAACAATTGTTGAACTAAATGCCAAGAATGAGTCTTTAACTGAAGTTCGTAAAATTGCACCGACCTTATTAACGGGCGTGACCACTGAAATGGAAATTATGAAGAATGAAATCTTTGGTCCAATTCTGCCTATTTTAGAATACGACCATATCGACGATGCACTTCAGTTCATTAATAGTCGTCCACGTCCACTGGCTTTCTATTACTTTGATATTGATACTGCACGTGCTGATTATGTCGCAGGACGTACTCATTCAGGACATTTTGGTATCAACCAAGTGCTTACCCACGTGGCGCAGGATGATCTGCCATTTGGCGGCATTGGTGCATCAGGTATGGGCAAATATCATGGTAAAGAAGGCTTCTTTAGCTTCTCACATGAACGCTCAATGATGTCTAACCCAGTGAGCCCTAAACTTTACAGTTTAAAATTCATCCTACCGCCTTATAATAAAGCAACGCATAAGCTGCTTTTAAAAACACTATTTCGTTAGAAAGGGGCTGTTGACATATCAACAAACCCTCACTTGGTTAAGGCATGAGCTATCACACTAGATCATGTCTTGTTTTTACCAAATTCGCTTGTCTTTTAATCGTATTTTTGGTATAAAACGCCCCTTGAATGATTTCATCCGTTTACTTGAATGGCTAGTTGCACGAAACGGTGCTGTATAAACTAGCAATGGAGTTCACCATGTCTAAGGTTTGCCAAGTTACCGGCAAGCGTCCAATCGTTGGTAACAACGTATCGCACGCAAACAACAAAACCAAACGCCGGTTCGAGCCGAACCTGCACCACCACCGTTTTTGGTTAGAAAGCGAAAAGCGTTTTGTACGTCTTCGTCTAACCACTAAAGGTATGCGTATTATTGATAAATTGGGTATTGAGAAAGTTGTTGCTGATCTCCGTGCTCAAGGTCAAAAGATTTAAGGAGTCTGAACAATGCGTGATAAGATTCGCCTCGTTTCTACAGCTGGTACAGGTTATTTCTATACCACTACTAAGAACAAACGTACTATGCCGGAAAAAATGGAAATCAAAAAATTTGATCCAAAAATCCGTCAACACGTAATTTTCAAAGAAGCTAAAATTAAATAATTTTAGTTCTTTAAAAAAACGACTTCATTTGAAGTCGTTTTTTTTGCCTAAAAAATGTATTTTGATTAAATGAAATGCATAAAAGACTTACATGATTTTTTTTGATAATTAAAAAAATTGTCATCAACAAATTCGATTTTACTTGTTACACTTTATTCGCTGTTTTCTTGGCATGTTTTATGCTCACTTATTTCTACCTTAACCGCAACGATTAAGGAGTCTCGATGCCACATGATGTTGATTTAATTATATTACTTGCTGTTGGTTTTGGTATGGCCCTTATTTTTGGCTATATCGCAGCACGTTTACGCCTCCCTCCTCTAATTGGCTATTTAGTTGCAGGCATTATTATTAGTCCAAATACGCCTGGCGTGGTTGGTGATATTCAACTTGCCAATCAGCTTGCCGAACTTGGGGTGATGTTTTTGATGTTCGGTGTGGGGATGCATTTCTCCCTCAAAGATTTACTGCAAGTTCGCCGTATTGCCTTACCTGGTGCAATTTTGCAGATCGCCGTGGCAACCTTGCTTGGTATTGCTGTCTCCATGTTTTGGGGGTGGAGTTTTGGTTCAGCACTGATCTTCGGTTTAAGCTTATCTTGTGCGAGTACTGTGGTATTACTCAAGGCTTTGGGAGATCGCGGCTTACTGGACTCAGTGAACGGAAAAATTGCCGTAGGTTGGCTCTTGGTTGAAGACCTTGTGATGGTCTTGGCCTTGGTACTTTTACCTGCAACAGCAGTATTACTCGGTGGACAAGCATTACCTGGGACAGATACCTCGCAAAGCATTTGGATGACCATCGGCATTACTCTACTTAAAGTCACAGGCTTTATTGCATTCATGCTGATTATTGGTAAACGTCTTGTGCCAATGATTATGCAGTTTGTCGCACGTTTAGGTTCTCGTGAACTGTTCACACTGACTGTTGTGGCTGCTGCAGTTTCGATTGCTTATGGCTCTTATGCCGTATTTGGCGTATCAATGGCACTTGGCGCATTCTTTGCGGGTATGGTGGTAAAAGAATCTGACTTTAGTCACCGCGCGGAAGAAGAAACTCTCCCCTTACGTGAAATCTTCTCGATTCTATTTTTCGTTTCTGTCGGCATGCTGTTTGATCCAAGTATTTTGGTTGAAGAGCCGTTACGTATTCTGGCTGTTGTTGCCATTATCATGGTGGGTAAGACCTTAGCTGCTATGGCTCTGGTGCTATTCTTCCGCTATCCAATTAATACCGCCTTAACGGTAGGTGCAAGTTTGGCGCAAATTGGTGAGTTCTCCTTCATCTTGGCGACACTTGGCTTATCCCTCGGTTTACTCACACCTGATGCACAAAATCTGATTCTTGCAGGGGCACTGTTCTCGATTACCCTCAACTCGTTTGTGTTCTCTGCGATTGAGCCTGTGCAACGCTGGATTCGTGAGCGCTCGCATTTGGCCCGTATGTTAGAACGTAGTGGTGACCCACTGGCAATGTTGCCAGATGAGGTAGATCAAGCTTATCTGCGTGATCAGGTGGTGATTATCGGTTATGGTGGCGTCGGCCGCCGTATTAGCGAAAATCTGATGCAACAAAATATCAAAGTCGTGATTGCAGAAGAAAATCGTGAAATTGTTGAAAAACTACGTAGCCAAGGCATTGCCGCGGTCAGTGGTGAAGCGACGGAACCCAATGTATTGATTCAGGCACATATTCAACATGCCCGTTTGCTAGTCATTTCACCGATGGATATTTTAGACATTCATCGTATCGTGGACATTTCAAAACAGCTAAATCCTGAAATTCAGGTCCTTATTTGCGCAGAGAGTAAAGAAGAAGCTGTGGTGATACGCGAAGAAAATATTGGTGAAGTGTTCTACGCCAAAGAAGAAATGGCAAAAAATATGAGCCATCATATTCTCAGTCAAATCGAACTGGCGCATCAATCCGAAGCTCACTAAATATGTTCAAAAATAAAAAAGCGTACTTAAAGTACGCTTTTTTATTTTTGGGGATTAACTCAAGTGTTGAGGTTGCTCATCGACGACTTCGGCTTGCCACTCATTCATCTGCTTTTCTAACAGACCAAACAAAGCCGCTTGAATCATGTGCTGTGCGACAGTTGCTGTTTGATCGCCAAGTATGGCTTTGACCTCATCACTAAACTGTATCTTAACTAAAGGCTCATTTTCAGAACCCGCATTGCGCAAAGCTAGCTCACCACCCTCGAGTTGGACCAACTCAAGAACTGCTTCTTGATTACCAAATAATTCTTTTAACTGTTGCATTGACATAAATTTTCTCCATGCTTCAACATGGTGGCAAAGTATTTTGCGCTCACGTCTTATTTATATAAGTACTGTTTGCATAGATTTCAAGTCGCTTTAAACATTCGACTTAGAACTCAACCATTTCATTACGGAAACCATCAATTAAATGACTCAATTCACGATGCCACTCACGTAAAATTTTGGCATCGGGCAACCAAGCCTGCGGGCTTTGAGTGACCTTGATGATCAGATTTGAGGACGTCTCATTTTCAGGTTCAGGTGCTGTTGGCTCAGGTGCATATTGACACATACGGTACGCACGCTTTAATTCTGCCACAAAACCATCTTTAGCCAATTGCTGCAAAACTAGAACCTCAGGTGAAACCTGCCCTTTATCTGCCATATGCTCTTCAATCGATTTAAAGGTCGGCTGTAAATCATTGAGACGGTAATAACGCACCAGTTCCTGCAAGAAAGCTAAAAGTGCACCATGCAAATGGAAAACCGCAGCTTCGCGATAAGCCTGTGCCTGCTGAATATGCTCAGTTTGCTCCGCTTGTTGACATGCAAGACGAGCAAAATACAGTTTTTGATTGGTACGATCTGCATGATAACGAGCAACACGGGACATAATATTTTCCTTCAAGATCCTTTCGCTTGGTTTAGGGACTATTGAGATTACACCTTACGAGCAATAACGCTGATTGCGCTGCGATCAAAGCAGTGCTTTACTCTTGCTCAGAGGTACAGCTGAAATATCAATAGACCCTACCTAAGATTAAATGCTTTAATGATAAAATCAATATCTTTTGAGCCTACCCATGCGTCATATTCAACAAGCCATACTGAGCTTAATATGCTGTATGGTCATGCCAACCACCTATAGCTGTGAGCCAGCAGGATTAGACTGGGAAAAGCTCTATGCAGATTATGATGTAAACCATGATCAAATGATCGATCAAAACGAATGGAAAAAACTGATCCATTTACGAGGCCAACCCGTTGCTTGGCAAAAACAGGTCCTCACAATTGATTCCAAAAGAATAAAAATCTTTAAAGCCTTAGATCTTAATCACAATGGTCTGATCGACCAGCAAGAAATGATTAATATCTATCAATATTTTTCGAACCCTTGTCAGGGCTGGGGTTCAACTTGGGGTAAATAACGGTAGGATAAGTTATCCAATGTCCAACTCAAGCAGATAGAGTTTTCGTTTGGCAATGATTTGAATCGGTGGATCAATCGGACGAATATTACCAAGAACCTAAGCAAAATATCCTTCAGCCCAATACGTCGCACAAGCTGCGTCAACTTCATCAGATCGCCATGGATGCACTGATTCAATATCCACCAATGCAACTGCAAAACCAACGTCTTTATCCCCATCACTCAAAAGAAAGTTTTGATTCTCTACAATTATCAAATCTTTCAATGGCAACATTTCAGGTTGCCATGAGCGAACTTCAAGAGTTTTTATTTTCTTCGCTATTCGCTCAGCATTTGGTGCAACAATTGATAAAGCAGTATATTGCTTTAACATTGATAATTAAGCTTTATCATCCGCAGCTTTGACACGAATACCTTGGCTTTTTACTTTCAAGGTATTTAAACCTTTAATTGCTTTAATCGCTTCACGTGGATTTGGCATTTCAACAAAACCAAAACCTTTCGATTTACCCGTTGCTTCGTCTTTGACCACGACACAAGACTCAACTTTTCCATATGCTTTGAATAAGTCGAGAATTTCCGCATCAGTCACATTACGGTCTAAATTACGAACTAAAATTTTCATGCTAAAACCTAAAAGATGATTCATTGTAGAATCAATGAATCAAAATAAATTGAATCTGCCTAGTTTAATCGAAATCAATCCCAAAACCTAAATTGATTGCAGTCGTGCGAGAACGATTGCTTTGACCATAGCCACGTGGAATATCTCGATGAATCTGAACATCAACTAAATGTTGAGGTAAATCATTGAGGAAGTAACTTTCTATTTTTCTTCCTAGCTCATCATATTGATCTTGTGACCATAAATTTAAATTCTGTTTGGTCAAAATCAATTCATCTTCTGCACGTGTTAAGGCCACATACAGCACACGACGCTCCTCCTCCACATCATCAAAATCGCCTTGTGCACGTGCATGAGGATATTGATTCGGAGAAACATGTGGGACATAACAGACTTTTTGTTCTGCGCCTTTGGCAGAATGGATTGTAATCAGCGTCACTAAATCTTGGTCAGGTGTTTTATCAATTTCTGAGATAGAAATTGGATCAAGTACATATTCCTCTAAGAACTCCCCAAGAGCACTGTGCTTACGTGCCAATTGCTTGACCAAATCAAAGTCTTTAACACGGCGTGACCAATCTTTAGTTTTATAATTATTTTCCAGCTGTTCATTTAGCGCATCCAGTGCGAGGCCAATACAAGCTTCAACATGCTGCTGCAATACATCCAGTTGCATCAAAATTAAAATCGCCTGTTGTGGTACTTTGCCATGCCGCTCTAAACGTTGGCAACGGGCTTCGATATCAGGTAGTTGAATCAGCTCTTGCGCCAACTTACTTGCACCCACATCGCCCACGCCATCCCAAAGCGTCAGGAAACGCATCCAGGCTAAATCATCCTGCGGGTTAACGCTGACCCGAAGTAAGCTCAATACGTCTTTAACATGTGCAGACTCAAGCAGTTTTACCCCACCAACAAAACGATAAGGGATATTGGCTGCAATCAAAGCACCTTCCAAATAACGCCCACTAAAACCTGAGCGCAGCAACACCATATGTTCTGCCCAAGCCGCACCTTGCATATGACGGCGACTCAAATCCTGAATAATCCAGTTGGCTTCTTCAAACTCATTGCTCAAGATATGCAGTTGTGGCTTTAACCCTTTGCCTCGATAGGCCTGTAGATGCTTATCATATTCAATTTGGCTCTGCTCCAGCAGCCAATTGGATAAATCTAAAATACCTTGGGTCGAACGATAATTCATTTCCAAAGTCAGCACGTCTGCATCAGGTACACGTTCTTTAAAATGATGAATATTTTCAAAATCTGCGCCACGAAAGCCATAAATGGATTGTGCATCATCCCCTACGCAAAATAGTTTCACCTTGCCAACTAAAGGCTGAAGCAAAGCCCATTGCAGTGGATTGGTATCCTGCATTTCATCAACCAATAAGGCAGAACAAAAACCAGTGACCCACTTCACTAACTCTGGTGAACTTTGCAAATGCACGGCAACAATAGATAGGATGTCATCATAATCCAGAAAATTACGTTCTTGCTTGCGTTGCTCATAGGCTTTCATCAATTCAGCAATTTGAGCTTTATACTCAACCGCTTGGGGTAGCTGCTCAACCAATGCATCTGACAATTTGGTTTTGGTATTCCGTGCATAAGAATACAGATCGCACAACTCCGCAGCTTTCGGCAACACATTGCCCTTATCTTTACCACGCAATAAGCGAAACATCAGCAACTGATCATCTCGATCAATAATACTGAATTGGCTCAGCCCAAAAGCACGTGGATTACGGCGCAATAGATACATACAAAATGTATGAAAGGTTGATGCACGTAAACCTTTGGCCTGTACGCCCATATGCTGTTCAACACGTGTCACGATTTCACTTGCTGAACGTCGGGTAAAGGTCAGAATCTGAATTTGTTGTGCAGCTAAACCCTGATCAATTAAGTATGCTGCTCTTGCCACGATGGTTTTGGTTTTACCACAACCAGCTCCTGCCAAGACTAGACAATTTTGTGCTGTCGTTGTGGCTGCTTGTTTTTGTTGTGGGTTCAGTTCATCAATTAGCTTGGCAAGCGTCATACAATTGGTCAGTTAGAAATGAACTGCTATTTTAACAGACTAAAGCAGTCGAGATGTTTTCTGCTACAAAAACAAAAAGAGCATGTGTATTACATGCTCTTAGTTTTAACTTGATCGCTTAAACTGTGGTTGAGCTATGTGGTAACTGTTTAATTGCACCAGCAAAAGTTAAGTAATTAATCCCTTGGAACAAAATATCAATCGCAAGGAACATCCCTAAGACCCAGAATGGTGAATCAGGTGATGAAAGAATGAGAATACCTGTAAGCAAGGTTAATATGCCAGAAAAGAGTACCCACCCCCAGCCTGAAATTGGTCGTAGAATAAAGGCATTTACGCTACGAATAATCCCCGCAATAATTAATGCAATCGCCAAGAAACTGGTGAGCACCACCGCGGTAATCACAGGTGTAGTAAACGCAAAGTAACCCGCTGCCAAATACAGCACACCAAACAAGGCCCACAACCAACGTGTACCCCCTTTAAACACCATAAATGCGGCAACAAAATGCAAGATACCACCCAACATCATCAACACACCGAACAACAACACGGCAGATAATGTTGCAAATGGTAAAGCTGCTAAAAGAACAAGACCAAAAATAACCAATAACACGCCCAATAACAGATACCATTTACGATCAGCGTGTAGCTGATTGCGAATCAGATCGTTACCCACTGTTTTCATCATTATTTACTCTTTTATCATCAATGTTATATCTACATTTTGAGCGAATTTTCCGCTCAGTTCTGTATAAGGCATGTTGATAATTAATGATTTAATGTCAGGAAAACTCATATTTTATTCTGTCATTCTCTATCTAGGCCATGATTCTAATCACCAACGCCCATCTCTGGATAAGTCGAAACTTATCCACAATTTATTTGATCCAGCCTATTTCTTGGGCAGTAAGTACACTTATTACCGTCTGCTCTAAATCGTTTGGCATTTTACTTTTGTGTTCCGATAGAGGAATACGTCCTCCCATAATTTCAGCTTCAGTTTGTGGATAGAGCGGCTGTTTATCTGCCTGTGCATAGCCAATCGGGAAAATAGGTTCACCATTGGCTAAGTTATATTTATCGGTCGCGCCAAAACCATGCAATAGCTCATGTACCAATACCACATTGTTCTGTTCTGTCTGTTTGGCTGAGGCAAATAAATTGACTGAACCAATGCGTCCACGCTCCAATGCAGTCGAGTGTTTTAACTCACGTGTTTGCTTTGGGTCATAGAAATTCAAATATAGAGTTAAACTCGGTGAACCATCTGAAGACTGATGCTGCTTCCATGCATAAAAGCGAAACTTGAGACTCCATAGAATATTATTCAGAATACTCGGCTGCTCAGACATCTTCGGTGGTGCTTGTTGCAATTCCCGCCCAATCTGGATCATAAAGTAGCTGCTTTGTCCTCGATATTGCTGGCTATTTTTTTCCAGATACTGTTTTACCTCAGTAAAATCATCTTGCTGCAATTGTTGAATATACTGCTCTGTTGTAGGCAAAGCATCGGCATTAATCGGATGCAACAGTACATTAATCGGCTGATTCCAATCCTGATTTTGATCACGATAAGCATTGATCGCAACGATTAACAACACGAGCAATAAACATGCAACTCGGATATTTTTCCACATGAACTTCTCCCCCAACCAAAAGTCATTATTGTTTTTCTTTATGCTATAAAAAATGCCAGCAATCGCCAGCATTTTTTTAAACTTTAATGTTTAAGCTTCTACCCATTTCCCATCTTGGAAAACTAGACTCCACTTGGTTTGCTTGCCTTCAGCGGTCTCAGAACCCACATACTGTGCTTGGTTCTTACGGCTGAATTTCACTACCGTTGGATTACCTTCAGGATCGACATCCGGAGCTTCTAACAAGAACTGGTATTTCGGATCAAGCTGCTCAGCAACACTGCGTAATTCAGCGACTTTTGGTGCGCGCGTTTCACGAATTTTCGGAAATTTGCTAGCTGCTAAGAACAGACCTGCTGCACCATCACGTAACACGAAGAAATCATCATGCTTGGCTGAACGTAAGTGTTCCATTTTGATTGGATCAACACGCGGCGGCGCTGGTTGACCGCTCTTTAATACTTTACGGGTATTGTCACAACTTGAGCAGGCAAAGTAAGGGCCAAAACGACCTGTCTTTAACTGCATTTCACCATCACATTTATCACATGGAATGGTTGGACCGTCATAGCCCTTAATCTTGAATTCGCCTTCTTCGACTTCGTAACCATCACAATCTGGGTTATTACCACAAACATGCAATTTACGACCACCATCGACTACATAACTGTCCATTGCTGTACCGCATTTAGGACAACGGTGTTTCGACATCAAATCAGCTGTTTCAGCACCATCATCATCCGACAATGCCGCCAAAGACTCAACTGGTGTTAAGTTGAGTGTGCCTTTACAACGCTCTTTCGGTGGTAGGTTATAACCTGAACACCCCAAGAATACACCTGTTGTTCCTGTACGAACTTGCATTGGACGCGAACATTCAGGACAAGAGACATCGGCAACTTCGACTGGCTGATTACGGCGCATGCCGCTTTCACCCTGCGCATTGGTCAAACGTTTCTTGAAATCACCATAGAAGGTATCCAGTAACTCTTTCCAATTACGCTCACCCATTGCAACACGGTCTAATTGACCTTCTAAATCAGCAGTAAAGGCATAATTCATCAGGTTATTAAAACTTTCATCCAAACGGTCTGTAACGATCTCACCCATCTTCTCTGCAAAGAGACGACGGTTTTCCAGTTTTACATAACCACGTTCTTGAATAGTTGAAATAATCGCAGCATAAGTCGATGGACGACCAATCCCTTTCTTCTCTAATTCTTTCACCAAAGACGCTTCAGTAAAGCGTGCAGGTGGCTTGGTAAAATGCTGACTCGGATCAAGTTTTTCCAACTTAAGTACTTCGCCAACTTTCACCGCAGGCAATAAAATATCATCATCAGATTTATTGGCACCACGAACACGGGTAAAACCATCAAATACCAGCGTACGGCCTTTCGCCTTTAACTCAACATTTGACGCTTCAACAGTCAACGTTGAAGATAAATATTCTGCTGGTGTCATTTGACAGGCAACAAATTGACGCCAAATCAAATCATATAAACGCTGTGCATCACGCTCTACACCCGCCAGTTTATCGCCAGTCAAACCAACATCTGAAGGACGGATTGCTTCGTGGGCTTCTTGCGCACCCGCTTTATTGCCATAGCGATTTGGCTTGGCAGGGACATATTTTTCACCAAAATTTTGTTGAATATGGTTACGCACCATATTCACAGCGTCATCACTCAAAAAGGTTGAGTCGGTACGCATATAGGTAATAAAACCACCTTCATACAAACGCTGTGCCAGCATCATGGTTTTCTTTACAGAGAAACCTAGACGCGTACTCGCTGCTTGTTGTAAGGTTGAAGTGATATACGGTGCACTCGGATTAACTTTGGTCGGCTTATCTTCACGCAATGCAACTTTATATTCAGCATCTTTTAATACACTGAGTAAGGCATCAGTTTCGGCTTTATTTTTGAGTTTAAGTGTTTTACCTGCTTGCTTAACCGCTTCTAAGCGTATGTCTTCTTTCTTAGAAATGGTATCTGCAAAAACTTGCCAGTATTCTTCCGGAATAAATGCACGGATTTCACGTTCACGTTCAACCACCAGTTTCACAGCAACGGACTGCACGCGTCCTGCCGATAAACCACGGGCAATCTTTTCCCATAGTAATGGCGACACCATAAAGCCCACCACACGGTCGAGGAAACGACGCGCTTGTTGAGCATTAACGCGGTTTAAATCAAGTCGTGTTGGCTGTTTAAATGCTTCTTGAATGGCATTCTTGGTAATTTCGTTAAAGACCACACGATGGTAGCGACTATCATCCCCACCTATCACTTCTCTTAAATGCCAAGCAATTGCTTCCCCTTCTCTATCCAAATCCGTTGCGAGATAGATTGCATCTGCATCTTTGGCGAGTTTTTTTAGTTCGGCAACCACATGTTCTTTGCCTGGGAGCACTTCATAGTGTGCAATCCAATCATGCTCTGGATCGACCCCCATACGATTGATCAGTGCAGACTGTGCTTTTTCGGCTTTCTGTTGATCCGTTAATTTAGCACGGGTTGCGGGCTTCTTTTCAGTGGATTTCGCCCCGCCTCCTGTCGGTAAATCACGCACATGACCGACAGATGACTTCACCACATATTGTGAACCCAAATATTTATTAATTGTTTTCGCTTTTGCAGGCGACTCCACAATCACTAAGGCACGTTTCTTTGCAGCAGATGCGGAAGCTGCTGTGCTTTCTGAAGCAGAGCGTGGAGTATTCGCCATAATAAATCGTTTTTCCTATGATCAATCAGAGAGTTAGCGCTGTGCTAAATCATGTAAATAAGTTTTTATCTGTTCAAGCTGTGTGGCTCTTAGGTCAGTTTCTTCATCCCAATACAGTCCGACACAGTTTGCCTGCATATCAATAGCATAAACTCCTTTTAATGCAATGGTTAAATCATTAAATTTCTGATCCCCTTGCACAACCTGAAGCTTGCCATCCACCACCCGCGCGCGCATTAACGCCAAACGAGCATCTGGAATCAACACACTGTAATAAGCCACCATACTGGCACGTTTTTCCGATGCCATTGGAATCTTGGTCCATTCTGGCGCAACGATTAAACGCGGATGCAATCCCATTTTGCGCGCCTGATCACGCATCATACCCAATGCCTTTTCTCGTGGACTGACACGCAAGCCAAAAATCGAGCCAAGTACAAACAGTACAATCGCAACCGTGATCCAAATTCCAATATTACTCATAAAGTAGTCCAAAACTTTCTTTTATTAGCGTTACATAAGTTGAATCCAAAAGGCAAGTTACAACGTAAAAAATAATCTTGTATCCAACAGCACCCTTTAAAGCATCTATTTTCAGACTATCGAACACCTAAAATGCCAAATGCTTTTAACGCGCTTACTTTATTCGATCAAGGTTAATTTTCCGAATTGATCAAGATGTGCATCGCCCCAATTCTTTAATGCAACAATAATCTGTTCCAGACTACGACCTAAATCAGTTAAACAATATTCAACTTTTGGAGGAACCTGAGGATAGACCTCTCGATGCAAAATGCCATCTTGTTCTAATTCGCGTAGCTGATTGGTGAGCATTCTCTGGGTAATACTCGGTACACGCTTACGGATTTCATTAAATCGTAAGGTACCTTCATTAAATAAATGCCAGAGAATGACACATTTCCATTTTCCATCAATCAAACTGATCGCGGCTTCGACGGAACAGCCTGGAGAACAATCAAAACTCGAATGTCGCATTTTTGCCATTTTACAGTATCCTTTTTGACACTATGAGCGTTATTTGTCTGTAGTCACTAAAATTAAGCTTAAGTTATGCTGAGATTCCAATCAAGTGGAAGCAAAACCATGAAAGCTGTGGCATATCAAAAGGCAGGTGCAATTCGTTTAGACAATGCGCTTGTAGACATTGAGATCGACTCACCTATTGCACATGGACATGATTTACTCGTTCGTGTGCAAGCTGTTTCGGTCAATCCAGTCGATACCAAAATTCGGAACAATAAAAGTGCAGAAGATCAGCAATGGAAAATTCTGGGCTGGGATGCAGTGGGTGTCGTTGAGGCGATTGGCAAACACGTCACTCAATTCAAAATTGGTGACCACGTCTGGTATGCAGGTGCACTCAACCGACAAGGCAGTAATAGTGAATTACAATTGGTTGACGAGCGTATTGTCGGACATAAACCTAAGTCACTCGATGCTAGCGAAGCAGCAGCACTACCTTTAACCGCCATTACCGCATGGGAAATGCTGTTTGATCGATTACAAGTTCCTCGAGCTGCCGCTGAGCACACTTCGATCCTTGTCATTGGCGGTGCAGGTGGAGTGGGTTCAATCACCATTCAATTGCTCAAACAATTAACCAATCTAACCGTCATCAGTACCGCATCTCGACCAGAAACGTCTGAATGGGTAAAACAGTTGGGTGCTGATTATGTCCTAGACCATCACCAAGCTTTAGCTCCACAAATTCAGCAGCTCGGCTTAAATGCGCCTGTATATGTATTTTCAACCACGCAAACCGATCAGCATCTCGCTGATATTGCAGAACTGATCGCAGCACAAGGCCATTTCGGTTTAATTGATGACCCAGAGCAACTCGACATTAAGCCCTTTAAATCAAAGTCTGTTTCGGTTCACTGGGAGTTTATGTTCACACGCTCTATGTATCAGACCGAAGATATGATCCAACAGAGCCAACTTTTGAATCAAGTTGCAAGCTTAGTTGATGAAGGAAAGATTAAAACCACAGTGAGTCAGGTACTTTCGCCAATCAATGCAGAAAACCTAAAACGTGTACATCAACAAATCGAAAGTGGCACGACCAAAGGAAAAATTGTCCTGCATGGTTTTTAAATGCAATTATACAACCTAGATCTTGCAGTCATGCCACTCGGCATTGCTGCAAGATTTATTAATAATGCGGTGGTTTATCATTTATCGGATCAAAAGCTGCAATTCCTTCCGATAAATCTGAAGATTCAATCCGACGATATAAAAATTGCATTTGTTTTTTTAAATCAGCAATTTCCTGCGTTTGAATTGCAAGTTGCTGATTCAATTGTTCAACTAAATCATCTAAAAATGCAATTCGGACTTGCAAATCTTCAATGGGTGCGGAGAATGACGCGTGATTATCAAAATTTTGTGGTTTAGTCATTTCAGACCTCATCTGAACTTTTAGGAAACATTATGGCCTATATTACTTTAAGGGATGTCCATCTCGCATTTGGCGGACCTGCCTTACTCGACGGCGCGAACTTCAACCTAGAACGTGGCGAGCGAGTCTGTTTAATTGGTCGTAATGGAGAAGGTAAGTCTACTTTATTAAAACTGATTGAGGGAAGCTTGTTACCAGATAACGGTGAAGTTTCAATTCAAAATGGTTTAACTGTTTCAATGTTAGCCCAAGACGTTCCAATGGACTCAGGCAAAGTTGCGGACATCGTTGCCGATGGTGCAGGCGAAGCGTCTATTGTATTGAAAGAATATCACGAAGCCAGTGATGCCTGCGTATTAGGTGATATGGAAGCTTGCGACCGCATGGGCATGCTACAGCACAAACTGGATCAGTTGGATGGTTGGGCATTAGAAAATAAGGTCAACTCGATTCTCAGTAAAATGGGACTTGATCCTAACGCAGATCTAGCGGATTTATCGGGTGGTCGTAAACGTCGTGTGTTATTGGCACGTGCCCTACTCACTCAACCTGATGTATTGTTACTCGACGAACCAACCAACCATTTAGACGTCGAAAGTATCGAATGGTTAGAAAAGTTTTTATTGGATCAAAATAACCTGACCCTGCTGTTTATTTCGCATGACCGTTCATTTGTTGACAGCATTGCGACCCGTATTGTTGAGCTTGATCGTGGTATTTTGCGTAGCTACGAAGGTAACTATTCTCGCTATCTCGATCTCAAAGCACAACAAATGGAAGCAGAAGAAAAGCAGAATGCTTTATTTGATAAAAAGTTAGCTGAAGAAGAAGCTTGGATTCGTCAAGGCATTAAAGCACGTCGTACCCGTAACGAAGGTCGTGTCCGTGCGTTGCAAGACTTACGTGAACAATCTAAAGCACGTCGTTCACAACAAGGCAAAGTCAGTATGGCAACGCAAGAAGCCAATCGCTCTGGTAAGCTGGTATTTGAAATTGAACATCTCAGTGTCAGCTATGGCCAACAACCACTGATCAGAGATTTCTCTGCTATCGTGCTACGCGGTGATCGTATTGGTTTGGTCGGTGACAACGGTGTCGGTAAAACCACTTTGATTAAAGCGATTTTAGGTGAGATTGAGCACGGTGGTTCTGTGAAAACAGGCACACAACTCGAAGTTGCTTATTTTGACCAATTGCGTAATGCCTTAGATCTTGAAAAAACCGTCATGGCCAACGTTTCAGAAGGTTCTGATTTTGTTGATGTGAATGGTAACCGCCGTCATATTTATAGCTATTTACAAGACTTTTTATTCTCACCAGAACGTGCGCGTACCCCAGTTAAAGCCCTATCTGGAGGTGAGAGAAACCGTATCTTATTAGCAAAATTATTGCTCAAACCATCGAATTTAATCGTGATGGATGAGCCAACCAATGACTTAGATATGGTGACACTTGAGCTACTTGAGGAAATGTTGTCTGACTATAAAGGTACGTTGCTGTTGATCTCGCATGACCGTGCCTTTATGGACAATGTCGTGACTTCGACATGGGTATTCGATGGTAAAGGTAACATTGATGAATACATCGGTGGCTATCAAGACTATCTGGAACAGCGCCCAGATCAAAAGGTGGTTGATCAGAAAAGTGATGTAAAAAAAGCGCAAGCCAAAGCAGAAGCGGCTGCAGCACCTAAAAAGGTAAAACTCAGTTATAAAGACCAGCGTGAGCTTGAACAATTGCCTGCTGAGATTGAAAAACTGGAAACTGAACAAGCAGAATTATCAGAAAAATTAGCTGATGGGTCTTGGTTTGTTTCAGATGCCAATGCCGCAACTGCAGCCAGCCAACGCCTAGCAGAAATTGAAGAAGTATTGCTAGAAAAATTGGAACGCTGGGACATTTTAGAAAATATGTCTAAAGGCAACTAAGTTGATTGAGCATTTATCCTTTCGAGGGTAAATGCTCCTACCTCAGATACTCAATTCAGTTCAAATTAAAATCTTCTTTAAATTTCTGGTAAATATTAAAATTTTCATCATCAAAACAAATAAAAACAACCTGTTGTACACATATTCCCTTACTTAGTTGTTCAGCAATGGTCTTTAAGGCGATCTGTGCGGCTAGCTGTTTCGGAAAGCGATAAATCCCCGTTGAAATATTGGGAAATGCAAGACTTTGTAGTTTCATCTCTTCTGCTAATTTAAAACTATTGCGATAGGCACTTTCCAATAGTCTCTCTTCCTTATGCTGCCCATCTACCCAAGTCGGTCCAACCGTATGGATGACATATTTAGCAGGCAGATTTCCAGCCGTGGTCATGACCGCTTCGCCAACCGCACAACCACCTTGCTTGGCACGGATCTTTTGACAATCTGCCAAAATCGCTGCGCCACCACGACGATGAATCGCACCATCTACACCTCCACCACCTAATAGTGAAGTATTGGCTGCATTAACAATTGCATCTACCTCGATTTGGGTAATATCCCCTTTGATTATTCTGATACTTTTCAAAAGACTCCCCTTCTCAGTGTGTTATATAAGAGATCGTGAACGATAAAAACAGCTTTAGTTTTATTTTACATTTAAAGTTGCCAAACTCACTTCATGTTACACTGCTCTGAAATTCAACGTTATTCTCTTTACTAAGTTTATGAGTCAAAATCAGTCTTATATCCCTGGCGAATTTCAATGGAAATTTCTATTACCCAAATACTGGAAAATTTGGATCGCCATTCTCTTTCTTATGCTATTGGCGATTCTCCCGTGGGCTATTCAATGGCGCTTGGCACATGGTCTAGCCGCTTTATGTTGGCAATTGCTTAAATCACGCCGTAAAACCACACTTCGAAATTTAGAGTTGTGTTTTCCGGAATGGTCTCCCGCAGAAGTTGAAGCTCAAGCAAAACAAGTTTTCGTGGATATGATGCTTGGTGTATTTGAAACCCTCAATGCTTGGTACTGCCCCAAATGGTTTAAAGGCCGCCATAGTATTGAAGGCTTAGAACATATCACCGATGCAAAAGCACAAGGTAAAGGCGTATTATTACTCGGGACCCACAGTACCTTACTGGATGCAGGCGGTTATATCTGTTCTCAATATTTTGAACCCGATGTGGTGTATCGCCCACAAAACAATCCGCTGTTGGATATGCTGATTTATCGCTGTCGTGCCACCATTTATCAACATCAAATTGACCATGATGACATGCGAGGTTTGATTCGTCGCCTAAAAGACGGTGGTGCAATTTGGTATAGTCCAGATCAAGATTTTGGTTTAAAACAAGGTGTGATGGCTCCATTCTTTGGTGTTCCTGCTGCAACCGTCACTGCACATCGCCGTTTACTCAAAATTTCGAAAGCTGTCGCGATTCCATTATATTTCTACCGTTATGGCGATGTTCGCAATCCACAATATAAAGTGCTGATTGAACCAATTGTGGACAATATGCCAAGTGAAGATGAGGTAAGTGATGCGATCCGAGTGAATCAGATTATTGAAGCTCAACTTCGTATCGCACCTACGCAATGGATGTGGTTCCACCGTCGTTTTAAAACCCGTGCTGAAGGTTACGACAAAATTTATTAAGCTAAAAAAGCCGCCTCATGAATCAATGAAGCGGCTTTTTCTAAAGCAATAACCACAATTAATTCGGGAAAATTACCCCAGTACTTAAATCAAAATAAGTAGGGGTGTTGCTATACACCGAACCCAATTTAACATTAATGAACCAACCCAAGTTACCTTGATCTTGTAAACGGTTTTGAATTTCGCTCGGTAAATCCAATTTATAAATCGCATCTTCTTTAAAGACTTTTGATTCAATGCTGGCTGTGCTTTCACTATCGCGTTCAAATAAATAGCCTTGTTGTAACACACCAAATCCAATCGAATTATCTTTATCAATCAAATGATAACCTTCTGCAGCTTGCTGTTTTAGCAACGCATCTAGTTTGGTTGGATTATCCTCAAAGAATCCTGCTTCCGTTTTTGGCATGTCAAAATAACGATAGCTATAGGTCCCATTATGGGCGCTGCTATTTACACAAGTTGGGATGTAATACATATCATTCTTGGTACCATTGGTTGTGAAGTCTTCACCCGCAGAGATTAATTTACAGCCTTGTGCGCCGAGCTCATTAAATGCAGCAAGAATACTTGCTCTGGTTTTATTGGTTAAAAAGCGATTGTCATAAGTATAGGTTGCTGGTTTCTTATCATTTTTCACAAATAAATATTTATAGGTATTGCTTGGATCCTCTCTCAAGAACGACTTATAAATAAAGCCAGACTCACCTTGCTTTTTCATTTCAGCTAATTTGAGCACATATCTATTTGCAATCACATTGGTGGTGATATCAGCAATTTTATAGCTATAGGTATCGGTTGAAGCATTATTTTTTACATATAAGTTTTTAGGTTCAGGGAAATCACTATTGGCTTTTTTTACATCCAATGATGTACCCGCCAAGGCAAAACCTTGACTACCCTGCTCATTGGCTTGCGCCAAGAAATTGGCCCAAGACGCTTGATTATCGAGTAGACGATAACTTGCTGTTGCTTTACTCACAGTCGGTTTTAATAAGCTATAACCTTCGACATTGGTACGGGTATAACAAGTGACAACTTTAGATGGATCGACTGAATCCATATAAGTTTGAATATCTTTGATATTCGCTGTTTCACTCACTGCACACATGCCATCACCTTTAAAGGCATAAGCTGAAGCAATTCCATTTGGTCGATAGCGATCACTATATTTCACTCGATTTGCCGTGGTTGTACCGCTGGTTTCAGTCGCTGCAATCTCGCTAATCAGTGCATCATCCGATGAAACATCGTAATTTTTAATGACTGCACCAGTACAATCCTCTTTTTCAAATTGACGGGTTTCAATGGTAAAGCGAACGCTGTTTTCGGACGCTTTATGTACTGTTAAATTGGTTCGTGCTCCCTTATGGCAGAATCCACCCAACCATGAACCCACAAAACGATCAGCCACGACTGGAGTTGGTGTAGGAGTCGGGGTGGGTGTTGGAGTCGGGGTCGGTGTAGGCGTTGGAGTCGGGGTAGGTGTTGGAGTCGGGGTAGGTGTTGGGGTCGGTGTTGAATCTGAATCATTATCAGATCCACAGCCCACCAAGATTGCGCAAGTTACGCTAAGTGCTAGTTGAGTCCATATATTTTTCATTGCATCACCCTCTGTGTGATTTTTTCACATATTTGTGTATGTGAAAATTTAACACTTTTATGCTTGAGTGCAAATATGTTTATGCGTAAATTAATAACGAAAGGTCAAAATCATTTTTTATTGATGGTTGGAAGGTATGGATGCTCAAGAAAACTTAGCAAGACAATTCAATGCTTTACCGAAAGAATGGCAGGCATGGTTAGAGGAAAATTTAGAGCGCGGTTGTGCTCCCATTGATTTAGCCAATATTCTGTTGCGTGAAGGTTTAATTGACCTAAATAAAGATTTTTCTGCTCCGATATACGCTGAAGAGCAACACTACCGAGAACTTGAACAGGCAGCAGCCACAAAACAAACCCAACTCAGCAGTACATTTACACCAGAACAAAAAAAATGGTTGGCTCAGATGCTACTGGATGGTTTAAGCAAAGCTGAGATTTATCAGTCATTGATGAAGCAAGGATTGAATGAAAACGATATTGCATTCGAATGGGTACAGTTAAAGCAACATCCTTATTTTCAAATCGCCGAAGAGCAGCACTTCCTGCTCAAAAAACGTAATTGGCTGCTGCATACTTTAGATCGTTTTGCCCGTTTAAATCCTGAATATCAGCAGATTAAGCGAATTTCAAAACCTGATTTTGCAGATTTTATCCAACAGTATTACAGCCGAAATTTACCTGTAATTTTGACCGATGCCGTCCAACATTGGCCAGCTCTGCAAAAATGGTCACCGCAATATTTCAAACAAATCGTGGGTACCAAAGAAATTGAAGTGCAATTCAATCGTGAGCGAGATCCCTTATTCGAACGCAACTCAATCCAGCATAAGACCAAAATGCGAATGAATGATTTCGTCGATTTAATCGAACAGACTCAGCACTCCAATAATTTTTATATGACAGCGAACAATGCCAAAGCCTGCCAATCCAGTCTGGCTGCATTGTTTCAAGATATTGATCACTTTCATGGTTATACCGACCATACACAGGTGTATGAGCGTAGCTTCATCTGGTTTGGCCCTAAAGGTGCCTTTACCCCCTTACACCATGATTTGACCAATAACTTTTTAGTACAAATTTATGGACGGAAAAAAGTAACCCTGATCCCTGCGTTACAAACACCGCATCTCTATAATGATGTTGCGGTATTTAGTAAAATTGCGGATCCTCACTGTCCCAATGTACTTGAATCATTTCCAGACTTTGCTCAAAGCAGTAAACTCGAATGCATTCTCAATGAGGGTGAAGCCTTGTTTATCCCTCTCGGCTGGTGGCATTGTGTCGAGAGTTTAGATATTTCCATGAGTGTCTCTTTTACTCATTTTAATATCGACAATAGTGGGGCAGCGTCCTTCCCCATCCCAACTTACGCTTAAGTAATTTATATCGAATCCATTGTTAAGGTGATTGAATGGTAAAACCAACAGAACGAGTCACGATAAGCAGCGAACAATCTGGGCTTAATCTACAAGGCGTGATTCCACAAGATGCGGAAACAACATTGGAAAGTATCTTTCCAATGATGCAGCATATTGCACGTTGGCTGATTCATTCGGGTGTTGGCTATACAGATTTCGTTGCTGCACTTAAACCTATTTTTTATCAACAAGCATTAGTCGAATTAGAACGAATCCAACAGAATAAGACTGATTCAGCAGTAAGTTTGTTATCAGGACTACATCGTAAAGATGTCAGTGCGTTTAGATTACAGGCCAATCAAACGGTCACTGAAGCTCCCAATTTTGCCATTAGCGTTCCTGCACGTGTTATTGCGCGTTGGATTGCGCTTGATCTGCCCCATCAAATCCCTATTTCTGGTGAAGAAAATAGCTTTGAAGCGCTGGTAAAGCATATTTCAACAGAAAAACATCCACGTTCAATCTTGTTTGAATTACAGCGTTTAGGTGTTGTTGAACAAACTGGGCAAAATGTCATTCTGCAACAAAATAGCTTTACCCCAGATAACCAAATGCAAGAAAGTAAAGCCCTATTTTCAGCCAATCTCAGTGATCATTTGGCTGCTGGCGTAGATAACTTTATTAGTGAAAAACCCTTTACCCATCTCGAACAAGCCGTACATGCGGAGAAATTAACCGCCCAATCGGTTGAAGCACTTCGACAGTTAAGTATCGAACTTTGGCAAGACATGGCAAAACAACTCTTAAATGCCGCGATCCAACATTGTGAACAAGACCAAGAAAAAGATGATGCACATTATCAATTTCGATTTGGCGTTTACCAGTACGATAGTCAGATAAAACTACAAGTGCCTTATATTCTTAAGGATCAATAACAATGAGAAGCTTACTGTTACCCCTTGTTTCTCTAATCTCTGTGGTTAACTTGACCGCTTGTGGAGAAAACTTTTCTGTCGCCAATGTCAGTCTTGGTGGAAGTGGATCTGGCACTCAGAAGCCACTTCCTGGTGGTGACACAGGGGGAATTTCAAACCCATCTACTGGTGATAAGGATGAAGTCTATGAGTATGTGGTCACTGTTCCACAGGAAACACAAGACACCTGTATGGGCATACAACGCAACATGCGCTTGATCGATTGGGAAACCAAACAGGCTTTGCCAATCGGTCAAATTCAACAGATTAACATCACACCATTACAAATTGAGATTAAAAACACCACACCGAATTATGTGTATCAACTGGTTCCACTATGCAGCCCGATTGAGTTTCAGCTTGACCAAACCCCCATGGCCTTTGGACAATCGTTAAGATGTGGCGCCGAACAAGATGAACTGCAACTACTTCGCCCATATGAAACCCGTACCTACGAACTGAGCTTAAGCTTTGCAGCAACTGAACTTCCGTTCATCGTAAGTTATAACGCCTTTTATCAAACAGAATTACCAAAGGCTGATACGGTATGGAAAAAATGTGATGCCGCAAAAATGGTCATTCCTATTCATAAACGGCATGTTCCAAAAGTGATTGGAACAAAAGAGCCAATTGAAAGCGTCCCTGAAATCCCAAGTGGTGAAACAGCAGATTAAAATTTGACAGATATAAAAAAATTAAAACCCGAGTTCTGCATCCTGCAAAACTCGGGCAAATGAGGTTGTGCTTTCACAATATTCTTATTATCCTGCGTCCATCGCATGCATCATATCCATGATGACTTTTCCATCTCAGCGTTGCTATCCTTAATCGGAATTCCATTCCTGCTTCCCTGTGCTGATGTATTTAGAATAAACCTTTTGCCGATGTTGCACTATTCGTTGCAGACTTAAATCTATGTACGAAATAACGTACATTGATTAGCGAAACTTTAGAATCAACCATTTCTTTCTGCGCCCGATCAAACCTGATTAACTTTCCAATTGCTGCTTATGTGGTTGTGCTAAAGAATCTGTCACCTGTTTCTCCTCTTGCTCTGCCTTTTCTATTCCGTCTTGTATTGCTTCTTGAGCATCTTGCTCATCTTCAGCCGTCAGTTCCAATGCCTGTTGCTGTTGTTCAAAAATACGGCCTGTTTGTAAAACCACATACACTGGAAAGTGATCTGAACCAATATGAGATAAGCGTTTCATTTCGACTAAACCAAAATCAGTACTATGAAAGATATGATCCAATGACCAACGTAATAATGGATAATCTGCATGGAAGGTATTCATAAAATAGCGACCTACTCGTGGATCAAGTAAACCACTAATCCGCTGGAATAAACGCGTTGTTCTCGACCAAGCCACATCATTCAAATCCCCCATAACAATGCAGCTCTGGTCCAAATCTTTAATTTGATCCCCAACAATTAATAACTCTGCATCCCTTAAAGTCGAGTCTTTGGCTTCGGTTGGGCTGGGTGGTTTGGGGTGCAAACAATACAGTTGAATCTGTACACCTGATGGTAAAGTCACAACCGTATGAATAGATGGAATCTCATCGCTCAGAATGAATTTAACCTCTGTATCATTGAGCGCTAAACGACTATACAAATGCATCCCATATAGATTGTCTAGAGGTACTGGGACACGAAATGGATAATCTTGTTCAATCTTACTCAACGCTTGTTGCCATGCAGTATCCGACTCAAGCGTAAGCACTAAATCAGGCTTTAGGGCCTCAATCTGTGCAAGTAATAGATGATATTTATGATTTGGTGTCAGGACATTTGCAACCAGTAGTGAAATTTGTTGCTCAGGCTTGGATTGTGCCTTTTTCACTTTCTGGACTTGTTTTCGCCATAACGGGGTATAAGGTAGAACCATTTTTAATTGATAGGCAACTGCAGCGACCAAACCTAGAAAAAGCAACTCTGTACTTAAGGTCCAGTCAGATAGACCAAATAACATCGCAACGAGTGTAATGATGCCCAGTGCTAAAATTTGTAATCTAGGAAAATCAGCACCCCGAATCCACCATTCATCTCTGGGAATCAAAGACCAAAATGAAAGCCATATCACCAGTACCGCACAAATCTGAATCCATATCATGTTCATTTTTCTCTTTGGAGTAGCATAGATTTACAATAAAGTTGCCGCTTTATCAATTTTCTATCTAATATAAACAAGTTATTCCACTCAATAAACGCACTGTTTTATTTCGGTAAAGCTTGCAGTTGTGGGCACTTTTGATACACTCAAACCCCTTTAAATTTTTTTACATACCGAGGCACAATGACATGAAAGTAGGTCTGGTCGGTTGGCGTGGGATGGTTGGTTCTGTCCTGATGCAACGTATGGTTGAAGAGAATGATTTTGCTCACATTGAGCCATTCTATTTCTCTACCAGTAATGCAGGTGGCGAAGCACCTTCATTTGGTGGTAAGACTGCCCCAGCACTTATGGATGCAACAGACATTAACAGTCTGAAGCAAATGGATGTCATTTTAACCTGCCAAGGTGGTGATTATACTTCTGAAGTTTTCCCAAAGCTCAAAGCTGAAGGCTGGGATGGCTACTGGATTGATGCTGCATCAACTTTGCGTATGGCTGATGATGCGATTATCGTTCTTGATCCAGTCAACTTAAATGTGATCAAAGATGGTTTAGTTAACGGCACTAAAACCTTTGTTGGCGGTAACTGTACCGTTTCCTTGATGTTGATGGGCTTAGGTTCACTGTTCCAAAACAATTTAGTGGAATGGGCGACTTCAATGACTTATCAAGCAGCGTCTGGTGCAGGTGCGCAGAATATGCGTGAACTGATCACTGGCATGGGTTATTTGTATAACAATACCAAAACGTTATTGGATGACCCTAAATCTGCAATTCTTGATATTGACCGTCAAATTGCGGACTTGCAACGTGGTGAAGGCTTCCCTAAAGCAAACTTTGGCGTGCCATTGGCAGGTTCATTGATTCCTTATATCGATAAACAGCTTGAAAGCGGTCAATCGAAAGAAGAATGGAAAGGTCAGGTTGAAACCAACAAGATTTTAGGTAATCAACAGATCGTTCCAATTGATGGTCACTGTGTTCGTATTGGTGCAATGCGTTGCCACTCTCAAGCAATCACATTGAAATTGAAAAAAGATGTACCACTTGATGAAATCGAAGACATGATTCGCAACTCTAGCCAATGGGCAAAAGTAGTTCCGAATACTCGTGAAGCATCGATGACTGATCTTACTCCTGTTGCAGTCACAGGGACTTTAACTGTTCCTGTTGGCCGTTTACGCAAGCTCAATATGGGTAAAGAATATCTTGGTGCATTCACTGTCGGTGATCAACTGCTTTGGGGTGCTGCTGAGCCATTACGCCGTATGCTTCGTATCTTGGTGGAATATAAGAACGCTTAAGCAAAAACGTCTAAAAATCAAAAGCCGATCACATTTGATCGGCTTTTTTATTGCGATGAAAGATGATTAATTTACAATTCATTTACATCACGGTAATGTATACTTTTTCCTGACTATAACATCACTTTTTCATGGATCGAGATGACTGTTTATAACAAATTAAAAATTGCCATTTTAGCCATATTTTCCTCGCAACACCTTTATGCGATTACACTTGATCCAGTACAAATCCAGTCTGCGCCTGGTGAATTACTTTATGCAGAAATGAGCTTCCATCAAGCCGATGCCAACTCAAAATTAGATGTCAGTTTGGCAACCCCAGAAGATTTACTGATGATAGGCGCTGCGCATCAGCCGCCCTCAAGTCTTAATTTTTTTACGCGTCGTAATAATCAAGGTGAAGGTGTGATTGTGATCACTTCATCACGTCCAATGACCGATGCTGAACTGAATATTATTTTAAAAATTCAGGAAGGTGGTGCATCTCATTTAAAACATATTCGCGAGCCAATGCGTCGGATTGCAAAAGTCCCTTCAGTTAAAAATGCAAATGAAAAATCATTGACACCTAAGTTTATTGTGAGTGAAAAAGACATCGCTTTAAACTTACCAGAAAGTACACGCTTTAATGTTGCAAACACGACTCCACAACCTCAGGGTTTAAAACAAGAAAAACTCCTCAATGCACCTTTCACTCTTCCACCTGTATTAGAAACATCAAAGCCAACTGTCACAACAACGACAAATGCCAGTGCTATTTCGGTTGCTCCAGCAGTTAAAGCAGGAACAATAGCGGCCGCAACAACTGTTCCGCAACCAATAACACCTGTTGCAGAGCAAGTTAAACCTCAACCTGAAACTGCTGCACTTAAACAAGAAACAACAGCTCAAGCAAGTTTGCCACCAACAGCGACCAAGAACAGCGAAGCACTTGAGACTAAGTTAAAAACTACGGATGTGAAAACAGTCGCAGTCAAAGAAAAAGATAAAGCACAAAGTCAGGTTAAAGAAACTGTGCAATCTGCCAAGAAAAAAGCCCCAACAAGCCCATCATCAACACCAAATAATGAAAATAGCCAACAACATATAGTTCAACGTAATGAGTCGTTGTGGAGCATTGCACAACGTATTGCAGGACAAACACATCAACCTGTCTCTAAAGTCATGACTCAAATCAAAGCACAAAATGAGCATGCGTTTATTGGAGGTAATGCCAATCGTCTTAGACAGGGCTCAAATTTAAACTTTAATCTCACTGCAATATCTACACAGCAGAATAAGAGTGCCAATCAAATTGCTGCACAAACCCAAGGCCCTGCAGCAGGAAAAGCCAAATATCGTTTACAACAAGCCGAAATGTCTTTAGTCGCGGAAAGTAATCAAGATTCCAGTACTGGAAGTGCCAAAAAAGACACATTACAGCAAAAAACCAGTGCCGATTTATCATTAAAAGTTATGACAGCACGAGAAAAAACCGTTACATTACAAAGAAACGTAACACAGTTAGAATTGGCACTACGTCAGAAGGAACAACGTATTCACCTGCTAAATGCTCGGCTTGCCGAACTCCAAGATCAGTTGAAAGCGCAACAGGACACTAAAAAGCCAACACGCTAGGTTGCGAGAATATTCTCATAAATTTGCATAAAAGCGGCTCTATCTTTAAGGGGTAAAGATCATGTCAACTATAATCATTGTACTGCTCGTCATTGTACTGATTGTAGCTATCGTTTTAAAAAAACGTGAAAGCAATCAAGCCAATACTGCACCTAAAAAAGGTGCAAGTAAAACGACAAAAAAAGCAGCGACAAGATCAACTTCGCGTACCAGTTTGGTTCGGGAAGAACAAGAATATGCCCCGCCAGCGACAACTGCCATTTCTGAGAGTTTGCGCCAAAAGCTTGAGCAACAAATTCAGAGTGGTAATTTTCAATCCGCTGAAGCTCAGATCAATCAAGCCTTAAAACAAGATAACTCTCAACATGAGCTTTATCTCTTTTTACTTGATCTGCATTTGAAGCAAAAAGATGATTTAGCAATTGATCAATTGATCAAACATATTCATGCCCTAAAACTTGAAGATATTGCACAAGCTGCTGAAGCAAAACGTCGAGAATACGAACAGAATAAACAACCTGACTCGATTGAATTTAACTCAGCGAGTCATGGTTTTCATCAAACCCACACACCAGCTGAACCGAATACGCAAAACAATACTGCCCATTTCGATGCTTTAGTTCAAACGCCAGCAGCACAGTCTTTCGATGACTTACAATCAGAATATGCCGCTCCTACGGAAGAAACGAAGCCAGCTGAACCTGTACCAGACGTACAACCTTTAGACTTCAACTTTTCTTTTGAGCAAAAACAAGCTGTCGAACCAGCACCCACTCCAGTTGAAGCACCTGAAGCTAAGGAACAGCAACCACTTGAGTTTTCTTTTAATTTAGATCCAAGTACATCTGTTCCAGTTGAAGAAACGAAAAGAGAGCAAGCAACACCTGAGCTCGACTTTAATTTTTCAAACTTAGAAGTCGAATCAAACCAGACTAAAGAGCAAGCGCCTGTTGCAGATGTCGCACCAAGCTTAGATTTTAATTTTGAACCAACCTCAGCTAAAACAGTAGAACAAGCTCCAATTGAAACTACCGCATTTTCTTTTGAAGTGGCAGAACCTGTTGCAGCCGTTGAACCTAAAATTGAAGTTGCTGCGACACCTCATGTTGTAGTCAATGATCCTTTGGCGCAATCCTTCCCTGACCTGCAACAACTTGATGAAGCACAGCTGAATTTAGAGCTTGCAGAACAGTATATTGAACTGGGCGCTTATGATTCAGCCCGTGAGTTGTTAAAAAACAACCTGTCATTTAATGCAGAGCAACAACAACGTTCAGAAAATTTACTGAATAAAATAGCTTCCTGAATTTGATCAGTCTAATATAAGCAGTCTCTCAGACTGCTTTTTTTATGATGAAAACAATCGCTTTAATTTATATGGGTGGGACGTTTGGTTGTATTGGTGAACCACTGATGCCAATGCCTGAACAGCAATTTTTACCTTTATTAAGTAAGGTGATTCCACCGCATTTACAAGTCGAATGTTTTGCAGCCCCAAGCATTAAAGACAGTAGTGCATGTACAGCAACCGACTGGCTTGCACTGGTACAACAAATTCAACAACTACAATTAAAGGGTTTTCAGCATTTCGTCATTATTCATGGAACAGATACACTGAGTTATGCTGCGGCAACACTGGCACGTTTCTTAGGGCATTCCTGCCATGCCATCATTACAGGCAGCCAATATCCCTTACTCAACATTGAAGGCAATGACACTCGAGAATTTACTGATGCTCTTGGTAATCTGTATTTAGCTCTCGAACAAGTTCTAACTTTAGCCAGTGGGGTCTATCTTGCCTTCCATCAGCAAGTTTTTCATGCTCAAACCACTCTAAAAGCGCATACCACAGAACTGGATGCATTTGTAGGCATTCAGGCTGAGCAAAGCTGCCCAACAACTTCAGATTATTTTGTGGTTCAAAATGAACATATAGAGCAGGCAGCACAACTCAGCATTCTCAATCTAATGCTGCAGCCAATCGCCAAAGAACAACTGGTTTTGCAATTAAAAAATAGTTTAAATACCCCACCTAACTTTTTAATCCTTCAAGGATTCGGGACAGGGAATATTGCAGTGAACGATGAAATGATTGACTTGTTTGATCGTTTATATCAGCAAAAATGCCTGCCAATTATCAGCACGCAAGTGACTTTCGGTCAGCTTGATCAACGTTATGCCATTAGCTCCTGGATTCAATCTGCTAAAGTTTTAGTCAATGATTGCCATAGCCATGCCGATTTATATGCAAAAGCATTGCAAATGTATTTAAAATACCCGACCCATGAACAATGGTTCGCGCATTGGCATCAACACTAATATTGAGGTTAGAACATGCAACGTTATGCAATTGGTATTGAATTTTGCGGTACTCAATACCGTGGTTGGCAAACCCAACAGGCTGGCGTTATCACTGTTCAAGAAACCATAGAAAAAGTACTCAGCACCATTGCCAATGAGACCGTCATTTTGCATGGTGCAGGTCGAACCGACGCTGGTGTACATGCAACCAATATGGTGGCGCATTTCGATACCAACGCAATCCGCCCAGAACAAGGCTGGATTCGTGGTGCCAACAGTCAACTACCTAAAGATATTTCGATTCAGTGGATTAAATGCATGGATGAAAATTTCCATGCACGCTTTAAAGCAGTAGCACGTCGTTATCGTTATGTAGTGTATAACGCCCCGACTCGCCCTGCCTTATTGTATAAACAGGTGACACATCTTTATCAAACACTTGATGTAGAAAAAATGATTGCCGCTGCTGCAAAATTCGAGGGTACCCATAATTTTGAGACTTTCCGTGCTGCAGCCTGTCAGTCCAATCAACCTGTTCGCCATGTCAAACACTGTCATTTATTTGCACATGGCCGTTATCTGGTCTTAGACATTCAAGCAGATGGCTTCTTGCACCATATGGTGCGTAATATCATGGGCTGCCTGCTTGAAATTGGGCAAGGTATGTATGAGATTGATCATATCGATACCATGTTTGCCGCAGAAGACCGCACAGCCGCTGGCATTACCGCTCCACCTGATGGTTTATATTTTATCCAATCGTATTATCCCGATGAGTTTGATTTACCACAGTTGCCATTAGGCCCACACTGGTTGAATTTGCCTGAATAACAAAAAGCCTTATCAATTGATAAGGCTTTTTCTGTAGGAGCAATTAGCGCTGTTTTCGCTTGCGGTATTCGACTGGTGTTTCATTGGTCCAGCGCTTAAAGGCACGATAAAAAGTACTTGGCTCAGAAAAACCTGTTAAATACACAATACGTTCTACGCTTTCATTGGTATTCGCCAAAAGTTTTTTCGCCAAACGACAACGATAATCTGAAAGAATTTGCTGGAAGCTGGTATTGGCTTCGCTTAACTGTGTTCTTAAGCGACGAGGCGTGATATTTAACTGAGCAGCAACCGTTTCTAAGGTTGTTTCACCACTTTCCAAAGTTGAACCAATGGCTCGACGTACTTCACCTACTAAATCATAGCGCGCCAGTTCTTGTAATTTTTCAATTGCAAGCTGTTCATGTAATTGAAGTAGCTCTGGTTCAGCTTGCCATAATGGATAATCCAAAACAGCAACATCAAAATAAAGTCGTGTTGCTTTTTGCCCTAAGCTGACAGGGCAACCATACACCCTAAAATATTCATCATCAGCAGCACCCTCACTGAAATTAAAATCAATATAAATCGGCTGAAATTGACCTTCAGTAATGAACTTAAAGAAACGTAAAATGCCTGACATCGCACATTCAGAAAAATGGCGGTTTACTAAATTATCGGACCAGAACTGCTCAGCATTGGTCAAATAGCAGCGACCATCCTCAACAACCAACTTGGCATCGAACGCATCACTGATCAAGCGCTGATAGGCCAAAGCCCGTTTCAGTCCTTCACCAAAAGTCTCACTACTAATAAATAAGTGTTCAATGACTTGGCCACGATACAGAGGTAGATACTCGCCTAAATGTAGCCCAATGTCTGGATCATGACTGACTTCCTGTGCAGCAATCCAAAATGCATTTTGTGCACTTAACGGCGTTCTAGCATTGGTATCTATTTGATTTAATGCCACGCCGGCCTTTGTTAAAATCTCTTCAGTCGGTAATCCGGCTTTACGAATTGCCTGATAACCAAAGCGCAATACAACTGATGCATCTGTTAGCTGACCCACGCAGTGCCCTTCCCTGTAGATACGTTATTATGACAATGAACAACAATTTTAGATTAACGTTGATTGACCAAACTGACAACAATATTCTGCTTATTTTGTTAAAAAAAATCGTGGATTGTCGGACAGTTCCTTTCGGTTAATATCTGACAGTCTCTCACCGACTTGATCTTGTAAATTTCAAATAAATTGACTATAATTTGCGCCTTCCCAATTTGATCTCAGGTAGGCTATGGCCAATAAAGAGGAACTCATTGAGTTCGAAGGCGTTGTCACCGAAACGCTTCCTAATACGATGTTCCGTGTACGTTTAGAAAACGGTCACGAAGTTATTGCTCACATTTCTGGTAAAATGCGTAAACACTATATCCGTATTTTGACAGGTGACAGTGTAAAAGTTGAAATGACACCTTATGATTTAACTAAGGGTCGTATCACTTATCGTGCGCGCTAAGTCAGATTAGTGAATGCAAAAAAGCCACATCATGTGGCTTTTTTTATATCGTTCACTAGAGCTTATTCACTCAGCCGGGTGGTTTTACAACCAACTGTCTGACATTCACGTATGCGCTCTTGCAACCAATTATTACGCTCTTGAGTCGTGGTTAAACGGCACTGAACATTCACTGAGCTTTGCACATCGTCAGTACATTCTGCATCGCGATGTCGAATCCAGGCCAATTGTGATTTCTTCAAAATTTTTTGTTGTGTTTCATTCAATTGTTTTCTTAGTTGCTGATAGTTTTTATTTAAATCGGCATCAGCACTGGCATATATTTTATTGGTACAGTAGATATCATCATAAGTATTGCGAGCATTATCACAATTATCTGCATAGCTCAATGTCGCCATCGCGCCACAGATGAGGCTGAATATTATTCTGCGCATGAAATTTCCAAATCGCTTAATTATCATCACTATCTAAGCATATTTTGCTGAGCTTGAACATTGTCCTAAAGTAGACAAGTTTGTACATTTTTGTCTTTATCTTCTATCATTAGCCTATATCCATGGACTATAAATTAAGGAAAATAAGATGGTGAATTATAAAATATGTCTAGGTACATTGGCTTTAGTGCTACAAGGGTGTGCAACGTCTGGATGGCAATCAGTGCCTCTACAAGACTATTTACAACCTTATATAGGACAATCAGCCGACCAGATTCAACAGAATCTTAATTTGCGAACTTTAGGTTTTCAAACACTCAAACAACCACAAAGAAGCAATCAAAATTTAGTTTTTACCGTACTACGTCCAATCAATATTCCAGTTCCAATCGCACAGTCTTATGGCGATGCCAGTTCACCGATGAGCGGCTCAGTACGTTTAGGCTCTATCTCAACCAGTCAGCAATCCTATGATGTAAATTTCTACTGCCACATTATTTTTGAACTGGATCAACAACAAATTGCACGTTCAATTCGCTATGAAGGTAAAGCTTGCTAAGCTTCCCCCATAAAAAACGCAGCCAATGCTGCGTTTTTTATAGACTTCAATGCTTAGTTCAATGCTGTAACGACAGCCTCACCCATCGCATCTGTACCGACCTTAGTCATGCCTTCAGATAGGATGTCCGCTGTACGTAGACCTTGATCCAAGACCTGACCGACTGCATCTTCAATCGCTTTAGCCGCCGCTTCTTCACGGAAAGTGTAACGCAACATCATCGCCACAGAAAGCACAGTCGCCAATGGATTGGCAATGTTCTGTCCTGCAATATCTGGTGCAGAACCATGGCAAGGTTCATACATACCTTTACCATTTTCATCTAGAGACGCTGAAGGCAACATACCAATTGAACCTGTCAACATGGCTGCTTCATCAGACAAGATATCACCGAACAAATTACCTGTGACAATCACGTCAAATTGCTTTGGAGCACGAACCAATTGCATTGCTGCGTTATCGACATACATATGCGATAACTGAATATTTGAATATTGAGCTTGCTGTAAATCTGTGACTGTTTGCTTCCACAACTCAGTTACTTCAAGTACATTGGCTTTATCCACCGAACATACTTTGCCACCACGTAATCCAGCAAGTTCAAAAGCAACTTTAGCGATACGCTTGATTTCGCTTTCTGAATAAACGTCAGTGTTATAGCCCTGCTTTTCACCATTTTCAAGTTCACGAATACCACGTGGCTGACCAAAGTAGATCCCACCTGTTAATTCACGAACAATCAAAATATCAAGGCCTGCAACAATTTCTGGCTTTAAGCTTGAGGCATCTGCTAATTGTGGATAGAGAATTGCAGGACGCAAATTGGCAAACAAATTTAATTCGCTGCGAATTTTTAATAAGCCACGTTCAGGACGAATTGAACGCTCAATCGTATCCCACTTCGGACCACCGACAGCGCCCAATAAAATTGCATCCGCTTTTTTTGCCTGTTCACTGGTCACAGTTGGGTACGGTTCACCATGTGCATCAATCGCTGAGCCGCCCAATAAACCATGTTCCCATGTCAAACCTAGATTAAATTTATCATTGACCTTGGTTAAAACCTTTTCTGCAGCAGCCACGATTTCAGGACCAATGCCATCACCCGCTAAAATTAAAATATGTTTAGACATCTATTTTTCCAGTTTCCCTATGCGCAGCTTTGAGACTGCGAGCCGATTAAATCTTTTTCTCAACAAATTCACCTAGGCCTGTACTGACATCAAAAGGACGGCAGAAACGGCGAATGGTGTGTTGCTCTTGCTGTAAATCTACACACAACGGATCAGGTACAGAAACATTCAACAAACTACCTGATGAACGACGTGTTCGGTCTCGATACATTTTAAAGGTATAGCGCACGTGCGGTTTAAATGCATGAATGACATGAAAGGTCTCCGCACGATCTGGAGAAATTGGATAGAAACGAATTACGACTTCATATTGCTTCGCAGGCATACTTAAATAGACCTGCTGTTTTCGGCTAAACACCGAACCATGTAATCGTACAATGCCACGTTCCATTGCCTGTTGGCTAATCCGGTGTGTCTTTGCATCAATGACAGCAATATCACCGATTCGTTCAAACTCACAATTCTCAACACCTGAACAATATAAAGTTGTGTTGTCCGCTTTGCTTTCTAACGTGTTTTGTGCGATACGAACTTGATCAACCACATTGGGTGCATTTTGACACGCAGTTAAAGTCGTAGCAGCGCCTAGACACAGTAAAATACTGCGAGCGAGTCTTCTTTTCATTATTCAAGCCCAGTCCTCATGTCTTGTTAACATGTAAGCAAAATATTATCCGCTAGCATGTTAACAAGAGTTCAATCTCTGCGCTATGGCTATGTTACAAATGTCCAAGACCAAGTCTTATTTCTTCGCTCCAAAGCTAGGCTTGGATCTCCTGAAATACCCAAGGACGCGATTGTTTTGCTTTCTCTTCATAAGCACGGATATCATCCGCAACTTGTAAAGTTAAACCAATATCATCCAAACCATTCAACAAGCAATGTTTACGGAATGGGTCGATTTCAAATTTAAATGCTTCACCTGCGGGCGTACGAACTTCCTGAGCTTCTAAATCAATCGTAAGTTGATAACCCTCTGTCTCAGCACATTCTTTGAATAATTGATCCACGATCTGTTCAGATAAAATCACAGGTAACATGCCATTTTTAAAGCAGTTATTAAAGAAAATGTCGGCAAAGCTAGGCGCAATTACGGTACGGAAGCCATATTCATTCAATGCCCATGGCGCATGCTCACGGCTTGAACCACAACCAAAGTTAGTTCGTGCCAATAAGATACTTGAATCCTGATAACGTGGTTGATTTAACACAAAATCAGGGTTTTTTGGACGTTTACTAATGTCTTGACCTAAGAAACCTTCATCTAAATAGCGTAACTCATCAAATAAGTTGTCACCAAAACCTGTACGTTTAATCGATTTCAAAAACTGCTTTGGAATGATTAAATCAGTATCCACATTGGCACGATCTAAAGGCCCAACAATACCTTGCTCTACAGTGTATTTTTCCATGATCTTGCTCCCTTAGAATGAACGAACGTCAACAAAATGACCTGCAATTGCGGCTGCGGCTGCCATCGCTGGACTCACTAAATGCGTCCGCCCACCATTGCCCTGACGACCTTCAAAGTTACGATTCGAGGTTGAAGCACAATGTTCACCTGGTTGTAACTTGTCAGCATTCATCGCCAAACACATTGAACAGCCAGGTTCACGCCATTCAAAACCTGCTGCCAAGAAAATTTGATCTAAACCTTCTTGTTCAGCTTGCTGTTTCACCAAACCAGAACCTGGAACAATCATCGCTTGCTTAATACTTGAAGCAACTGTACGACCTTTCACGACATCTGCAGCAGCTCGGATATCTTCAATACGCGAGTTAGTACATGAGCCAATGAAAACACGATCTAACTGAATATCAGCCAAAGCTTGACCAGCAGTTAAGCCCATATATTGATAAGCACGGGTCCAGTCATTGCGTTGGACATCATCTTTGGCTTGTTCTAAGGTTGGTACTGCCTGCGAAACTGGAATCACCATTTCAGGAGAAGTTCCCCAAGACACTTGTGGCTCAATCTCTGCACCATTCAATACCACTACGGCATCAAATACTGCATCTTCATCCGAATGCAAGGTATCCCAGTATGCGACTGCTTGATCCCACTGCTCACCTTTAGGTGCATAGTTACGATCTTTCACATACGCAATGGTTTTGTCATCGACTGCAACCATTCCCACACGAGCACCGGCTTCGATTGCCATATTACATACGGTCATACGACCTTCGATTGACATATCACGGAATACTTGCCCGCCAAACTCAATCGCATAACCTGTACCACCGGCAGTACCAATCTTGCCGATAATTGCTAACACGACATCTTTCGAAGTCACGCCTTTGCCTAATACACCATCGACACGAACCAACATGTTCTTCGATTTTTTCTGTACTAAACATTGTGTTGCCAACACATGCTCAACTTCCGATGTCCCAATCCCGTGTGCCAAACATCCGAAAGCACCATGCGTTGCTGTATGCGAATCACCACAGACCACGGTCATACCAGGTAAAGTCAAACCTTGCTCTGGACCAACCACATGGGCAATACCTTGACGGATATCATTGATACCAAACTCAACGATATTAAATGTTTTACAGTTGTCATCTAAGGTTTGTACTTGAATACGAGAGGTATCGTCTTCAATCCCAGCAATCCCCTGTTCACGTTCTTTTTTTGAGGTTGGCACGTTATGGTCAGGCGTCGCCACATTGGCACTTAAGCGCCAAGGTTGACGATCAGCAAGCTGTAAACCTTCGAAAGCTTGAGGGCTTGTCACTTCATGTAATAAATGGCGATCAATATAAATTAAGCTCGAACCATCATCACGTTGTTTTACTAAATGGTCATCCCATAATTTGTCATATAAAGTCTTGCCTGCCATGTCGTCGCCCTCCATCGTGCTTGCCATTGGTCTGGGTATTTTCATCTTGGATTAATTATAGCAATCACATCACATAAATCTAATTTATCATTTTTATAAATTAACAAACTTTTAGGAATGATAAATTAGAATTTTATATCTGGATCATCTCATTAAATTAAAAAAAAATTTAAATCATCTTAGCTGAGTGCAGCTCATACACACTATAGCTTTGAGCCGCATATTTTCAATCAATCATCTCACGATTTATAAATCCAATCGTCATAAATTGAAATTTCTTTTTTACATTGCATTCGATAATGATTATTATTTACAAATATAGAGGTTCTTAAGGACATCACCATGACTCGTATTAAAAAATTTGTACATAACAATCGTCGAACTTTTAAAAAAACTTTAAGTTATTATATTGTGCATATCAGCGTTGCCATGATGGTTGCTTATGTGATCACAGGAAACTTCTGGATTGCAGCGACCTTAAGTTTACTTGAACCAACGGTACAAGCCTTTGCATTTTTCTTTCATGAGAAAATTTGGAATCATTTCGAATTTAAATTAAATAAAGACACTCAACAGCTTTAAAATTTCTTTGGATACTTTTGTATGAATCTCGCTGCTTTTGAAGCATTTGTAAAAGTCATGGAAACTGGTTCAATTTCCATCGCAGCAGAGCAATTATTTATTACTCAGCCCGCAGTCACCAAACGGATTCATAGCTTAGAAGACTATTTTGGGGTCAAGCTATTTGAATCTGCGGGTCGGGGAATTCAGCCCACCCATGCAGCGCATTCTCTATTACCTAAAGTTCGCATGTGGTTAAATGAATTAGGGGAAATTCATCATACCTTAAGCCATGAACAAGCGCAGGTCCAAGGCCGCTTAAAAATAGGTACCAGCCATCATATTGGCTTACATCATCTGGCTGAACCACTTAAAAACTTTGTCCAACATTATCCTCAAGTGACCTTAGATGTGCATTTTGTCGATTCTGAGCAAGCTCATGAACAGGTCTTGGCAGGTGAACTGGAACTGGCCTTTCTAACCTTACCACCAGTTGGGGATGATCGTCTTAACTACGTCACCATCTGGAATGATCCTTTGGTATTCGTGGCGGCTCCTTTCCATCCATTGGCACAACAAGCACAACTTAAACTGGAAGACCTGATTGCCTATCCAAGCCTTTTACCAGCAGCACAAACCTATACCAGTCAAATTACCCTTTCAGAATTTGAAAAAAATAACTTAAAACCCAAAATCACCATGAGCAATAACCCATTAGAATCAATACGAATGCTGGTGTCGATTGGTTTAGGTTGGTCGGTTTTACCCAAAACCTTGGTGAATCAGGATTTAAAGCAACTTGATCTAAAACTGGATATGCAGCGTCAACTGGGTATGGTTTGGCATCCCGCACGCATTCAATCCAAAGCGGCTGAAGAACTGATTCGAATGATGCATGTTGGTTAACGACATTTATTAATCGCCACCGCCCCCTCCACAGCTGCTACAACTACTACAGCTATTACTACTGCTACTTCCACAACTCGAAGAGGACGACGAAGACTGAGTTTGCAAATATTGTGCATAATCCTTCGTCATCAGCTCTAAATTAAAATATTGCCCCTCCTGCCAATTGAGTGCCTGATCGATTGCAAACAGTCTTGGCAACAACGTAGTATTTCTTGGCTGGAAAGTATGCAAAGTACAACTCATTCGCCACGCTTCAAACAATTGTTTAGTCTGCTGCTGAGATGTAGTCGTTGCATCGTAGGGGCTATGATGCAACTGTCGACCGAGTATCTGCTCACATAATTGCTGATATTGTTTCGGAAACTCCAGCATCACATGCCATAAACTATCCACTGCATGCGAAGGCATCGCGTAAGCTTGTTTTTGCATAAGATGTAGTGCCAAATAATCTTTGAATCCAGCTTCGATCAATTGCCGTTGTTTTAGACCCAGTTCTGGATAATAGAATCTGAATTTATTCCAAAAAATCGGATCAAACTTGAAGTGCTCAAGCTGTTGCAACTTCTCACGTTTAGAGCGGGCAACCAACGCCAGATTCAGTACAATGATTAGCCATAGAAAAGGAAGTATCACCCAAGCAGTAAAAAGCTGTTGCTGCCAACTGTACATGAATATCAATAGCAAGATCGGGAGAGCGATCCATCGCATTTTAATCATCGGTTGTTGTCTTTTTAATTGCAGTAATGCATCAACTGAAATGGAAGTCTGCGCTTCCTGATTTATTTTTATTTTCATGCTTTGATCTTAAAAATAAATAATGACACTAATATGACAAAAAAACCTCCCGTTGAGGAGGTCAAATTGAATCGGTTAAATTTTTAATAAATAGCGAATCTGTTGCGTCATCTGATCTATCTCTAAACAATGATGCAACAAGGTCATTGTGAGCAATTGATCGGAACGAAAGTGGCGATCGACTTCAAGCATGACATGGGTTTGCGTTGCTTCGGCGACAAAAGAAACCTCAACCTCATTAAAACCACTGAACATATGCGAAGAAACAAACTCTAGTTCTTGGTAGCAACCTATTGTTGAGCTGAAATTCTGCGCAGTCAATTGACCTTTTTCTACATCTACGGAAGAAAGTACAAAACCACATTGCTGCATCGCCTGTACAAATGCCTGCATTGCTGGGGTTGGTAACACATTTAAATAATCTCGATCCGAGGCATCCAAACCCCAATCAACATCCATATACGTGTTGATCCATACCCGTGTTCCATTACGACGACAAACCACTTCGGTGATCGGCGTTTCATGCGGCAAATCTATGCTAAATGGAACATGGTAGCTTTGATGTGCTGGTAAAGAAAAATTTGATCTAATTAACCATTGGACTAACACAAAAGGCTGATTAAACTCATGCTCTCCTGATTCAACTTCTGCCATCGTCATCAATTGCAAATAGAGGCCTTTAATATCCTTATCGGATGAGCCACCTTTAAAACTAATCTCTCCCTGTAATGTTGCACCTGCTTGTAGTGTTGGATTATGCAAATGTGTTTCAACAGTGACACCTTGCAAGCCTAAACCCGACATAATTTTATTCAACATTTTTCTTTCAGATCCTGACGATGATTACATCTGTAGCAATAGACTTATAATTAAAGTGCTTCCTCTCCAGCGAGCTGGATTTTACCATCGGCAATCGCATTCATAAATTGCTGATAATCACTTAAATTCCGCCCAGCGTACTGTGACGCATAGTCTTGTAAAATCTGAACTATGCTGCCACCTTCACCTAAATATCCAATCAAGACATCGGCATTCCCCGCTTTGGCATGCGCATGTGCTAAAGCCAGACCACAACTATCGGCATATTCATAAAAAAACGCATCATCCATTCCTGCCAAATCGATAGACACTTTCATATCACGTAATTGACGAATCAAATAATGTTGCTGCTGATCAGTTGAATATCCCAAGAAAATATCACTGGCGGCTTGCATAAGCTGTTGGCCATAGACCACTCGTTCACCTTCATGTGGCACTTTCTGTAAAAACAGTGGGCTTAAAATCGAAGGATTGGCCTCTTTCATTTGTAAAATCAGCGGTTCCCGATCAGCATCTTCAAATAATGCAATGGCTGAACGCGTCCCCACGCTGCCAACGCCAACAACTTTTAACGCGATGTCAGTACATTGATAGCGATCAAACAAGACTTGGCGATCATATTTCAGCGTGCTGCGGTAGGACTCAAAAAATGCATCATTATCCTCGCTAAATGGCTCTCCTGCTTTGGGATGCCAAAGCAAGGGCTCATCTTCAATAAAATGCCGAAATCCTGTTTCATCATCCTGTTGGGTCAATTTTGGCAATACCGAAGCACTGTCTCGACCTGAGGCACTATTCACTTTTTTTGCTAATTTTTTACGAATTTTCTGGTTTTCAGTTTTTTCCAATAAAATACTGGCATCAATTTTCTCATACCAGATTTGCAAAGGAGATAGCGCAATTTGCTGATCTAAGTGCGAGATATAAGCGTTGAGCATCCGCTGAACTGCTTTTAAACCACCGCTTTCGTCTAAGCCAATCTCTTTTGCTGCAATGACAAAGCTGGTGACTAAGCGCTTAATATCCCATTCGAAAGGTGCAACCAGAGTTTCATCAAAATCATTAATACCAAATAAGAGATTACGCTCTGGACTAGCAAATCCACCAAAGTTACTTAAATGACAATCCCCACAAATCTGTTGAAATAAACCTGAATTGTACGGCTCCCAAACCTGATCAAATAACATCAGTGCAGGCATACCACGATAAAAGGTAAACGGAGATACACTCATCCGCTTGGCACGAATTGGTTTTAGTCGTTCCAAACGGCCTTCATTACTCCAATCATAGAGGGTTAAAGCGGAAATATCTTTTGGTCTCTCTGAAAGTTGAGCCAATTGTTCACGTGGAATTTTTTTCCGTTGTGCTTTCCCCAAAGCAAAACCTTCACTTTTGGTCAGTAACTTGCCTTGGTAGCGGTGTCTAGTGAGATCAATACTTTGTTCTGTCCAAAGTTGTTTAGGTAATTTAATGCGTTGTTTTGACATATCACGCTCTCAATCTTTTTAATCAGAATTTCTATATTTCTCTAGATATAATGCGTCATTCAATATTTTTTATTGTTGTTCATACATTGCCAAATACCCCCACTTACATCAGGTGATATTTGGCATCAAATCATCAGTTTATATCGACCAGTCCTGAATCTCCCAAGCCTGCTCTTGAGCCAGGGCTTCTAAACGATCATCAGGGTTTACTGCAATTGCATGCGTCGCATATTCCAACAGGAAACGATCATTGATTGAATCTGAATATGCCCATGACTCTGTAACTGATCGTCCATCTAACCATTGATCTAAACGTGCGAGCTTGCCTTTTTGATAACACGGAATCCCTGTCACCTTGCCTGTATATTGACCATCGATCACTTCTGCATTGGTGGCAATAATTTCTGTAATACCAAATTCACGGAAAATCGGTGCAGTAATAAAATCACTGGTCGCTGTAATGCCAACCAGCTCATGACCAAGGGCTTGATGTCTTTTAATTGCCTCAAAACCTTTGGGACGCATTTGTGGACGAATGACTTTCTGCATAAACAACTGATGTAACTCAGTTAAATAGTTATTATCGTGCTTGGTTAGAAATTGAAAGACAAATTCATTATAGGCAATCGGGTCAAGTTGCCCTGCTTTATAGTCTTCATAGAACTTATCATTCATTTGACGATGATGAACTGGATCAACCAAACCTTCATTGACCAAAAATTCACCCCAAGAGTGATCAGAGTCAGTATTTAACAGGGTGTGATCTAAATCAAACAAAGCCAATTGCATAGAATTTCTCGTTTAAACTGAAAATTAAGAAAAAAAATGTAAATCTATCACCGCTAGTCGATAGAAATTCGTTAAGATCATAGCAATTTTTAAACATTTTACTTTGACCTTTTTCGAGTTGGACAAAAGAGTGACTGTCCCCGAGATCAAAGTCAACGATATAGACAAAATTTAGGTAGCCAAATGATCGACTCAGAAGGTTTCCGACCCAACGTCGGGATCATTTTGGCAAACGATGACGGACAAGTTTTATGGGCAAAACGCATTGGTCACAATGCTTGGCAATTTCCACAAGGAGGAATCCAATTTGGAGAAACCCCTGAACAGGCACTTTTTCGTGAACTGAGAGAAGAAGTCGGTTTATTGCCCGAACACGTCCAAATTATAGCGCAAACAAAAGGTTGGCTGCGTTATCGTTTGCCACATCGGTACATTCGGTCAGATTCAGATCCGGTATGTATTGGACAAAAGCAGAAATGGTTTTTACTGAAGTTAACGGCCTCGCCTCATCATATTCAGTTAAACCTATCAGACCCACCCGAGTTCGATGAATGGCAATGGGTGAGTTACTGGTACCCATTGGGTCAAGTGGTCAACTTCAAACGTGATGTTTACCGTAAAGCCATGATGGAATTATGTTTACAACTACCTCAGCGCTAATTGTCATGAAATCATCATTTTAAGCAATGATTTTTGGCTACAGAGCTGTTATAACTAGGCCTATAACGATTCAATAAATTGGAGTAAACATCCATGTCAAACATGCAACTCGACACGCTTAGACGCATTGTGCAAGAAATCAATGCGTCCGTCAGTTTGCATGATTCCTTGGACATTATGGTCAATCATGTGGCCGATGCCATGCATGTGGATGTCTGCTCGATTTATTTATTGGACGAACGCAATCGCCGCTATGTATTAATGGCCTCTAAAGGTCTAAAACCTGAAGCAGTTGGTGCAGTATCACTCAGTGTGGGTGAAGGTTTGGTCGGTCTCGTTGGACAACGTGAAGAAATCGTTAACTTAGACAATGCACCAAAACATGAACGCTTCGCCTATTTACCTGAAACTGGTGAAGAACTGTTCAACTCATTCCTTGGCGTTCCAGTGATGTATCGCCGTAAGGTGATGGGTGTCTTGGTTGTTCAAAATAAAGAATCGCAAGACTTTAGCGAAGCGGCTGAATCATTCTTGGTTACACTCTGTGCGCAACTTTCAGGGGTTATTGCCCATGCACATGCGGTGGGAAATATTGATGTTTTCCGCAAACCGAGCAATGGCCCTAGCTATAAAACCTTCCAAGGTGTTTCTGGTGCAGGCGGTGTCGCTTTAGGTCGTGCCATCGTACTCTATCCTCCTGCTGATCTTGCTGCGATTCCAGATCGTGAAGCAGAAGATATCAGCGATGAATTGGAATTATTGGATCAAGCCATCGCTGCGGTACGTTTGGAGATTCAATCTCTAGATGAAAAAATGCAAGATTCATTGATGTCTGAAGAACGCGCCTTATTTAGCGTATTCTTAAGAATGCTTGATGAAAATGCTTTGCCAAGCGAAATCAAAGACCATATTCGTGCAGGCAGTTGGGCACAAGGTGCGGTACGTAAAGTCATCGATAAACATGTTGCACTATTTGCACAAATGGAAGATGACTATCTACGTGAGCGCGTCTCAGATCTCAAAGATCTCGGTCGTCGAATTCTGGCTTGCTTGCAAGAAAATGATACCAGTCACCGTGAACTCAGTCCTGACAGTATTTTAATTGGCGAAGAAATCAGTACAGCAGCATTGGTTGAATTACCCGTCGATAATATTGCTGCAATTGTCACCTCTGAAGGTGCTGCCAACTCACATATGGTGATTGTGGCACGTGCACTGGGTATTCCAACCGTGGTGGGTGTGACCGAGTTACCCATTACTACACTCGATGATATTGAGATGATTGTCGATGCTTATCAAGGGCGTATCTTCGTCAATCCACCTCGCCGCTTACGCCAGCGTTATAAAGAAGTTCAAAAAGAAGAAGAGCAAATTGCCAAAGATTTAAAGCAATACGAAACCAAAGATGCAATTACCCCTGATGGTGTGTCAGTTCCTTTGTTCGTAAATACAGGTCTGATGATTGATGTGGTTCGTGGCGTACAACGTGGTGCCAAAGGCGTTGGTCTGTATCGTAGTGAAATTCCATTCATGCTACGTGAACGCTTTCCTGGCGAAGAAGAGCAACGTGCCATTTACCGTCAACAGCTCAGCCATTTTGCCAATAAACCCGTAATTATGCGTACCCTCGATATTGGTGCGGATAAAGACTTACCTTATTTCAGTATTGAAGAAGAAAACTCAGCATTAGGCTGGCGTGGCTTACGCTTTACACTGGATCATCCAGAAATTTTCTCTGCACAAATCCGTGCCATGCTCAAAGCCAGTATCGGCCTGAATAATTTGCATATCTTGTTGCCAATGGTAACCAGTGTCAGTGAAGTTGAAGAAGTTCTATATCTGTTGGAGCGTGACTGGATCGCAGTACAAGAAGAAGAACAGGTCAAGATTACCAAACCGAAAATCGGCATTATGGTTGAAGTACCGAGTGTTCTATTACAAATTGATGAGTTTTCCGAACTGGTTGATTTCTTCTCGGTCGGTTCCAACGATTTAACCCAATATTTATTGGCAGTTGATCGAAATAATCCTCATGTCGCCAACGTCTATTCACATTTCCATCCTTCTATCCTGCGTGCCTTAAAACGTTTGGTACAGGACTGCCATGAGCATCAAAAACCAGTCAGTATCTGTGGTGAAATGGCAGGTGATCCATTATCAGCTATTCTCCTGATGGCAATGGGTTTTAATACCCTGTCGATGAGTTCTAGTAATATTCTAAGAGTACGCAAAGCGATTTGTCATGTCCCAATGAGTGATGCCAAAAAACTCTTAGATGATGTTCTACAAATGAATAACCCATTGGTCATTAAAAGCTGGCTCGAACATTATTTTAGAACCCACGGTTTGGCCGATATGGTTAAATCAAATCGTATGCTCAATGTCTAAACCAGACATTTGCAGATAAGATCAAACATAAAAAAGGGCGACTCTTTCAACAAGATCGCCCTTTTTCAATATATCTGTTTATTTTGCTGGGCGTAGGTAAATCTGTTGTTTAGCGCCATTCAACGTCACGTTCGGAAATTTACGATCATAATCGATCACAATCGCATCTTTACCAGTCAAATTCTTGGCATCTGATTCCCAAGTCACGTAATACTTGATATTTGCATCCTCTCGAACTGAGGGTTGAATAAGCTTACGATGATCTGCTGGCACAGTAAAATCAACTACAAATGGCACCTGAGAGATCTGAACTTTTTTCTGTTGAATCAACGTCGCTGGAACATCGGCGATCTGACTGTCCACCGCATACAAACTTACGGTACCCTGCTGTGGCGTTACCGCATAATTACCTTGTCCTACAAACTCAACATTCAATGAGTTGGCTTTAGCCTCATCTTTTTGTGGCATGGAAGTACAACCTGCTAAAACAGTTAAAGACAATCCGAAACTTAATGCTAACTTTTTCATTTTTTTAATCTCTTAAAACATAAGCACAAAATAACATAGCAAATATTAAAATCCTGAGGATTTACATATCTCCAACTTAGTCTTTATGTTCAGAAACCTAACTCACATAGAGTAAAATATCTCATGTTTAAAATGCTGCTCAAACAGCATTGGAGATATGAAAAAATAATTCTAGAGCACTATTTAAGATCTTTTACACAACTCCAACAGGTAGAAATCACCTTCCTTTAACCTAAATTCTCAGATTTTTACTTTTTAAAAATCGGGTTGGTCCTCGTTTTTATTTAATCCAACTAAAACAGTAAGTCTTTATTTTTTCATTAGCTTTTATCTTTTTTTAACAAATCTAACATTCAAAACAACGCAGTTCATATTTAAGATTTAGACAGCTTCAATCGAATAAAGCATTTATGACATCAACTTTAATCCATTGGAAAAAAAGCTTTCATCAACCTAGAGTAAAAATACAAAGGCTGAGCTTAATCATTGCAAATCACATTTAGGCATCTGAAATTTCGATACCCAATTGATGAGTGATATGGCGAAGCATTCATATCTTAGAACGGTCCAATAGTTGAGATGATCTCACTCACAGGTCATCTTAATGGAGATAGAACATGAGCCAAGACGATAAAAAATGTCCTTATAGCCACTTAACCACTGATTTTGGTGCCCCTGTCGTTGATAACCAAAACAGTATGACCGCAGGAGCTAGAGGACCATTATTAGCCCAAGATTTATGGCTAAATGAAAAACTTGCCAACTTTGTTCGTGAAGTCATTCCTGAGCGTCGTATGCATGCCAAAGGTTCAGGTGCATTTGGCACGTTCACGGTCACCCATGATATTACTCAATATACTCGCGCGAAAATCTTTAGTGAAATCGGTAAAAAAACCGAAATGTTTGCGCGCTTTACCACGGTTGCAGGTGAACGTGGCGCAGCAGATGCGGAGCGAGACATCCGTGGTTTTGCCTTAAAATTTTATACTGAAGAAGGTAACTGGGACATGGTCGGGAACAATACCCCTGTGTTCTTCTTACGTGATCCTCGTAAATTCCCAGATTTAAACAAAGCGGTAAAACGCGACCCTAAAACTAACATGCGTAGTGCAACCAATAACTGGGATTTCTGGACATTACTTCCAGAAGCATTACACCAAGTGACCATCGTGATGTCTGATCGTGGTATCCCTTCAAGCTACCGTCATATGCATGGTTTTAGTAGCCATACCTATAGCTTCATTAATGCCGCCAATGAGCGTTTCTGGGTGAAATTCCACTTTAGAACGCAACAAGGGATTAAAAACTTAACCGATGCAGAAGCTGGCGAATTGGTGGGTCAAGATCGTGAAAGTCATCAACGTGATTTGTTCGATGCGATTGAACGTAAAGACTATCCAAAATGGACGCTTTTCGTACAAATCATGCCAGAGCAAGATGCCGAGAAAGTTCCGTATCACCCATTTGACTTAACCAAGGTTTGGCCTCACGGCGACTACCCATTAATTGAAGTTGGTGAATTCGAACTAAATCGTAATTCAGAAAACTTCTTCTTAGATGTAGAACAATCTGCTTTTGCACCAAGTAACTTGGTACCTGGTATCAGTGTTTCACCAGACCGTATGTTACAAGCGCGTTTATTTAACTATGCCGATGCTCAACGCTACCGCCTTGGTGTGAACTACCAACAAATTCCAGTCAATGCCGCACGTTGCCCTGTACATAGTAACCACCGCGATGGTCAAGGTCGTATCGACGCCAACTATGGTGGCTTACCACATTACGAGCCAAACAGCTTCGGTCAATGGCAAGAGCAACCTCAATACAAAGAGCCACCATTGAAAATTAATGGCGATGCTGATTTCTGGGATTATCGTGAAGATGACAATGACTATTTCAGTCAGCCACGTGCATTGTTTGAATTGATGACACCTGAACAACAACAAGCACTGTTTGGTAATACCGCACGTGCGATGGGTGATGCTTTAGACTTCATCAAATATCGCCACATCCGTAACTGCTATGCTTGCCATCCAGCTTATGGTGAAGGTGTTGCTGCAGCACTAGGACTTACTGTTGCAGATGCTCAGGCAGCACGTGAAACCGATCCAGCCCGTCATTTACCAAGTTTCCTATAAGCTTTGAAATGCTAAAACAAAAGTCATCCTCGGATGGCTTTTTTTATGGAATTGGGTGACAATTTATTCAAAACAGCATCAGAAAAATAACCATGCCAAAACCATTACAGCAACTGATTCAAACCAATAACATCATCTTGTTTGATGCTGAGTGTGTGCTGTGCTCGGCATGGGCTGATTTTATGATCAAACATGATGTTGAGTATCTGTTCAAACTGGCCTCTGTTCAATCCAATGTCGGACAGCAACTCCTTGCCTATTGCCATCTCCCTACTGATCATTTTGAAACAATGGTGTTACTGGAAAATGGTCAATGTTATACCGAATCGACCGCATTTCTACGCATCATGCATCAGCTAGACTCCCCTTACGCCAGTTTAAAATATGCGCGTGTTATCCCTAAACTGGTACGTGATTTCGCTTATCGTCGTATTGCGCTTAATCGTTATCGCCTATTTGGTAAAACCGAACAATGCTATCGCGTCACACCTGAAACTCAGCAGCATTTTCTATTGGATGAGGTCTTAACATGAATAGAGAGAACCAGACTATTCAACAGATCTTAAGGTTTTGTCAGCTAATTATTGCAGTGCTCTGGATTTATCAGGGACTGATTCCCAAATTAATTTTTCAGGTACAAGATGAGCAATATGTTTGGCAGCAACTCGATGTGCCTATGCCTTATATTACATGGATGATTTCACTGTCGGGCATTGCCGAAATCATTTTTGGTAGTTTGTTTTTATTTTTAACTCACAAGTATTTACATTGGCTCAGCATCATCAGTTTGATTGGCTTATTTATTTTCGTCTTGTTGATTTATCCCGAAAAAATCTATCAGGCTTTCAATCCTGTGGTCATGAATATTGCACTTGCGAGCCTTTCTGTGATTTCACTATGCTGTATCAACGCACTTCAAAATGCTAAGCACGAATAAAGTGCCCTTCACGGATACAATAAAACGGATTCACCAATTTTGAAGAGGATTTCATGGCTTGTTGGAGTTCATGCTCGGGGGCATCACGATCTTCGTCCGTCAGTTGAAAGGTTCGATAATGAATCGCCAAAGAACGGTGGGCATGTAAATCGAGATGTGCATGAAACGCATCTTGTGGATTCATATGTACATAGCGCATCAGCATGCGTGGTTCATAAGCACCTATCGGCAATAACGCCACACGTGCATCACCATAACGCTCATGGATTTGTTTAAAGTGCGTGGAATAGCCTGTATCCCCAGCAAAGAAGCAATGTCCTGTTTTAGCAACTAAAGAAAAACCACCCCACAGTGCTCTATTTTGATCACGTACACCTCGTCCAGAAGTATGTTGCGCAGGTGTATAAGCGATCTTCAACTCATCATGAAACGGAATCTCCTGCCACCAATCCATTTCAATCACATGTAAATGTTTAGGTAGGTAATAACCATTACCCAAGCCTGTATAAATCGGCATTTCAAATTTTTGATGCAACCATTCTAAAGTTGCCAAATCCATATGATCATAATGATTATGGCTCAACAACACGCCATGAATTGTTGGAAGATGTTCCAAAGCAATCCCCGCTGGACACACTCGACGTGGTCCATTGCCCTGTTTGGGGCTGACATATTCACACCAAACTGGATCAGTTAGAAAATTATAGGGGCCGATTTGAATTAACACCGTCGCATGCCCAACAAACCAGATTTGCCAATCATTGAGATCTGCATGGGGACGGTTTTGGGGAAGCTCCAGCATGTGATTTCGCATATTCCATTCATGCGAGCGATCTACCGTCCAAGTCGATGATTGGCGTGTAGCCAGCCATTTTAATAGACCTTTACGATCAAAAGGTGTGAGCGGTTTCTGCAAATTATAGAAACGATCTATTCCACAATGATCAGAGGCCTCATGTGGAAAAGGAGGTTTCCCCCAAGTATGGCTCAAGCAAGATTGTGTCGGCAATTGGTAAGTTAATGTCGGCTTATCTTTCATGTACGTCTTCTTTGGTGGAATCTCATCGCATGAGGTGGGTAATATTTATCCCTTCAGATCATGAATCTTATTTAACGCGACCCATTCAAATCATGATGATTTTTCAGGATTCCCGTCTTATTCTAGATTCATAAAATCGGTCTTTGATCCTAACATAAGCTTATTAGTTATGCTGATTTTCTGATGCAGAGTCAACACAATTTTACCGAACTAATAAACCGTGCTGACAATTCAGGCCAATCTGTAAGCATGAGTTTTTTATCTTTTTTTACATTTTATGGAAAAGCATATTGTATATAAAATCACCTTGGCTATAATGCGCCAATAGCATGGTGTTCTCATCACTAAAACTACAAAAACTGTTAGACACCTTTGGACCAGCCTTATGGAATTACGTCATTTACGCTATTTCATTACCGTTGCTGAAGAGCTCAGTTTCAGTAAAGCAGCGCTTAAATTACACACGGCACAACCCTCTTTAAGCCAGCAGATTAAAGATCTTGAAGATGAAGTGGGCGTTCAGCTTTTGCATCGGACCAAACGAAAAGTTGAATTGACTGATGAAGGACAAGTTTTTTTAGAGCAAGCCCGTTTAACTTTGACGCAGGCAGATAAAGCCGTGACCATGGCACGACAGGTTGCTGCCGCCAAAGTACTATGCTTAAGAATTGGTTTTGTCCCTTCTGCTGAAATTCGTATTTTCCCTTATATCTTGCCACGTTTGAGAGTCCGACTACCTAAGTTACAAATTCGCAGCCTCAATCTCAAAGAAAGCGATCAAATCAACCTACTTAAAAAAGGCGATTTAGATGTTATTTTTATTAATCAAAAATTTGAAAATGAGACCTTCTCCAGTCAACTGGTATTAAAAGAACCTTTGGTACTGATGCTGCCCAAGCAACATCCGCTTGCCCAATACTCAGAAATCACCACTACTCAATTACAGGGTGCGATTTTAACCATACTGACCCACAAGCTCTCTCAACCCTTGGCACGAACCATTACGCAATACATTAAACAGCAGCAGATTCACTTTCAAAGTATTGATGAGGCCAATACGATTGGCGAAGCGATTCAAGCAGTTCATTCAGGGCACAGTTGTGCCATTTTACCAGCTTATATCCAAGCTTTGGCCACTGATCAAATTGTGGTACGGCCACTGAATCATGCTCTGCCCCATTTAGATGTTTTTATGAGTTACCAAAAACTTAAATCCAGCATAGCAACACAGCAATTTTTGGAGGAAATTCGGCAGGTATTTGGCTTAGAAAGCCAGCTTGATCCGAAATAAAATCAAACAAATAAAAAAGCCGAGTTACTCGGCTTCCTTATTCTTTAAGCAGATACTATTGGCTTAGGCATTGCTAAAAAATGCAGCGAATTTTTGATAACTTGGTCGCTGTTTAATGTTTTCTAAATAGTGCTCAATCGCAGGATGAGACTGAATATCCCCCATCTTAAGCTGCCAAAATAACATCGCAGCAACCGTCACATCTGCAGCAGTAAACTGCTTCCCACATAAATAAGGATCAACTTCACTCAGTCCTTGCACAAAGGCATTATAGGCATCGTGGTAATCACCATATCCAACTGAACCTTTCTGATCGGGCTTCACCTCAACCCCAAGCATTTTATTGGTTGAAGCGGCTTCCCAAGGCCCAGAAATGAAGAATAACCAACGATAATAGACACCGCGTTTTGGATCATTGAGTGCGGGTGCCAAGCCTTTATCTGCAAATTTATCGGCTAAATAAGCACAAATTGCATCTAGCTCATAGACAACAACATCGCCATCAACAAGAACAGGTACTTTGCCAAATGGATTAATTTTTAAATATTCAGGTGCTTTCATCTCAGTTTGAAAAGCAACCTCGATACGTTCGCATTCAATGCCAAGCTCGATCAGTAACCAGTCAACAACGACGCCACGCGAAAAACTATTGGTATAAAGTTTAAGTGCCATTTTGATATTTCCTTGGTGAGTTATTCTTATTTCAATGTAATTGTTTTGATTGTCAGTTTTTGTCAGTAGTCTCACGGCACATTTCCTGTGCCCACCACTGTTGGAATAATTGCTGTTTGAATTGAGGATAAAGCTCCTGACTTAAGCTCAGCGCTCGAATCCGATCAATACGGAAGTGACGAAAACTTTTACGTAGCTCACACCATGCCGCCAATACGATTCGATCATTAAAATAACCTAGCGCAAATGGCCACAAAATACGAGAACTTACCCGTTGTTGTTCGTCGGCATAATCTACGGTAATTTTTAACTGCTGACGGATCGCCAAACGCACTTGCTCAACTAGAGTTTCATCAACTGGTAACCAGACATTGATGGATCTTAAAGTGGTTTGTTCAAGTTGATGCTGACAATGCTCAGGCAGTACCGCATTGAGTTTTGCCAATACTGAAGTTGAAGCCGATTTCAAAGCCAAATCAGGAATATCACTCAACCAATTCAGTGCTAAAAAAATCGCTTCGATCTCGGTTTCATTCAGCGTCATCGGTGGAAGCAGAAAATCTTGTTTCAGTTGAAACCCTAATCCAGCGGCAGCATCAATACAAACACCCTGCTCTCGCAAAGTTTCGATATCACGATAGACGCTGCGCTGGCTAATCTGTAAACGCTCTGCCAACACCTGCGCGGTCACAGGATAGCGATATTCTCTAAGTAGCTGTAATAAATTGAGCAAACGGATTGAACGACTCATATGGTCCCTATTGTTATTATGGATGATGGGAATGCAAACACTCCCATCATTGTCGTTTCATATGATTTAGATGAATTAACTCTCGGTCAAAGCAGCCACATTCAGCACACTTTACAAAGCTTTGTGTAGATCCTGCACATCATGCGCGATCGCCAGAGGTTGATATTGCAGTAAGGTTTCAATGCTATGCACACCATAACTCACACCAATACGCGGCATATTGAGATTACGAGCCATTTCTAGATCATAACTGGTATCACCTACCATAACAGCACGATCAGCAGTGACATCCATCTCGGCAAGAATTTCCTGCAACATCAATGGATCAGGTTTAGATTTGGTTTCACTTGCTGCACGGGTAATATCAAAGATCTCATCACTATTGGTTTGTGCCAAAACCCGATCTAAACCTTTACGGCTTTTGCCTGTTGCCACAGCCAGCTTTAAACCTTGCTGTTTTAGATCTGCGAGTAACTCTGCAACACCACTAAACCATGCATCCCCTTTGGAGTTTGCCACATAGTGATCCGCATAACATTGCAAAATGTCTTGCTGTAAATGCGGAACTTGTGGAAACAAGATTTGCATCACTTCAGGCAAACCTAAACCAATAATACTTTTTGCCGCGTCGTCCGTCAGGGGTTGTTCAAACTGTTGTGCCGCATATTGCAGGCTTGCCACGATTTGCCCAACCGAATCAAATAAAGTGCCATCCCAGTCGAAAATCACTAACTCGATATTTTGACTCATTTCTGCTTTCTCAACTGATCGATCACCTGTTGCATGTCTTCAGGCATTGGCGCTTCAATGCTTGGATAGTTTGGAATGTCTAAGCGCATCGCATGTAGACACAAACGACGTGCCTCTGGACCTGCATATGGCGTGTTGTGACCATACTTATCATCCCCAACTAAAGGATGACCAATACTTAAACCATGCACACGAATTTGATGGGTACGACCTGAAAGCGGCGAAGCATGTACCAAAGTAGCCGATTTAAATCGCTCAACCACTTTCCAGTTGGTCTTGCTTGGCTTGCCTTCTTTGGTCACACGCACACGACGTTCGCCATTAGCCAACTCATAACGCAATAATGGCGCATCAATCAATTGCTGATCCAGACTAACTTGCCCTTTGACAATTGCAGCATAAGTTTTTTGAATTTTATGCTCGCGCAGTAAATCCTGTAGCAATTTTAAGGTACTGCGTTTTTTACTGATCATGACCAAACCTGAGGTATCACGGTCAATACGGTGAATCAGTTCCAAGTATTTTTTACCTGTCGCGACACGTAGAGCTTCAATTAAGCCATAAGCCACACCACTGCCACCATGTACAGCGATCCCTGAAGGTTTATTGATCACCAACAAGCCTTCGTCTTCATAGACCACACGGCTCAGTAAGCTTTGTGCCACATCATCACTCACCGGTACATCAGATTCATCTTTTTGTTCGTAACGAATTGGAGCGACACGAATTTGGTCACCAATGCTCAAACGTGTTTCTGCTTTTATTCTTTTTTTATTAACGCGTACTTGCCCTTCACGAATTAAGCGATAAATGCGACTTTTTGGAACACCTTTTAATCGGGTAAATAAAAAATTATCTATTCGCTGCCCTTCTTGATGTTCATCCACGTCAAACCAAGTGACACTTTGCCATTGCTGTGTAGAATTCATACGCTCGATTAATCCAAGATTTGTTAAATATGATTAAAAATTGATCATTTAGCTAAGTTATTTCACAAGAAACCTAAACTTAGCCCATAGGCAGATGCTGCAAGGTTTGATATATTCAGCGCACGGATACCACCGTAAGTGAGCATCAAATCAAAAATTTTATTTAGATAAAATTTTAAATCGATGAGATATTCACCAACAACTCGGATAGGTCCTAAAGAATTATGCCGACGCCGAAGGCTTATTATATCGGCAAAATGGCAAACTGTTGCGTTTAATTGTGCATCTGCACATACAGTTTGTTCAGAAAAAATATGTCGCCAGCAATTTGCTGGTTATTAAACGTAAACTGATCCACATCAGACAATTTGCTCCCTGATGTCGCATTCAGGCTAAAGCGTTGATGCATTGGAACTGCTAAGCAGAGATACGATGATCATTCCGTATCAAGACTTCCAGATGGATCGACTTCAATGCTTAATGACAGTGAAAGTCACCATCCAATGCACCGCTCACCCGCCAGTGAAGCGTACAGGAAACTTTGATTATGTCGGATCTAGTGATATTTCACAGATGTAAGACATACATGAAATATCAACGGATTCAAGATCGAAGCAGTATTGCTGACATCGAAGTAACCGTATCAAAACCCAGCTGGATATTTACAGTCAGTGGTTTCAGAGCTTCCTACACAAAGTTGCTTCTGAGTCTTGATCGCGCCAATTTGATGTCTGCTCAAAAATATTGAGCTTGTTGTTTGTGTGCATCACTATTAGGTGTCACACCCATGAAACGTATGTTGATTAATGCAACCCACGCAGAAGAAGTTCGCGTTGCACTTATCACTGGTAATCGTCTTTACGATTTCGATTTAGAGAATCGTACACGCGAACAAAAAAAATCAAATATCTATAAAGGTCATGTCACTCGCGTTGAACCGTCTTTAGAAGCGGTTTTCGTTGAGTACGGCGCACAGCGTCAAGGCTTTTTATCGATGCGAGAAATTGCAAACTCGTACTTCAAAGCTGACCCTCGTCAAACCTCAAATATTCGTGAACTCATCACTGAAGGCACTGAATTACTGGTTCAAGTTGAAAAAGAAGAGCGTGGCAATAAAGGTGCTGCCCTATCTACTTTTATCTCACTTGCAGGCCGTTATTTGGTCCTCATGCCAAACAATCCAAAAGGTGGTGGTATTAGCCGTCAGATTTCTGGTTCAGTTCGTGAAGAATTGAAAGAAATTTTAGCGTCTTTAAATCTACCACGTGGCATGAGCGTCATCGTTCGTACCGCAGGGATTGGCCGTACTCAAGAAGAGCTTCAACTCGACTTGCAACATCTGCTTGACCTTTGGGCACAAATCCAAGGTTCAGCAAGTTCAGGCCCATCACCAATGCTAGTTCATCAAGAAGCTGGTGTAGTGACGCGTGCGATTCGTGATTATTTACGCGATGACGTTGCTGAGATTCTGATTGATAGCGAGCAAGCCTACAACGAAGCGTATAACTTCGTAAAAGCAGTGATGCCGCGTCAACTCGACAAATTAAAAACCTATACATTGAATGAGCCTTTATTTGCTCATTTTGGTATCGAAAGCCAAATCCAAACTGCGTATGAGCGTGAAGTAAAACTTCCATCTGGCGGTTCAATCGTGATTGATCAAACCGAAGCACTGGTATCAATTGATATCAACTCGGCAAAATCAACACGTGGCCATGATGTTGAAGAAACTGCGCTCAATACCAACTTAGAAGCTGCCGAAGAAATTGCACGTCAACTTCGTTTACGTGATATCGGTGGTTTAGTCGTGATCGATTTTATCGACATGACCAAAGACCGTAACCAACGTATGGTTGAAGCGAAATTACGGGAAGCAACTCAAAGCGATCGCGCACGTATTCAATTCGGTCAACTGTCACGTTTTGGCCTCATGGAAATGAGTCGTCAACGCCTACGTCCTTCTTTAGAAGAAGCGACTGGCTACGTATGCCCACGCTGTCATGGCACAGGCATGGTACGTGACTTACGTTCACTGTCACTTTCGATTATGCGTAAGGTTGAAGAAATCGCTTTACGTGAGCGTCAAGGTGAAGTTCAAGTCGAAGTCCCTGTTGAAATTGCAGCATTCTTGTTGAATGAAAAGCGTCACAGCCTGGTTTACCTTGAGCAAACTTCGAATGTTCGTGTGACAGTATTGCCTCACCCACATTTAGAAACTCCACATTATCAAATCCAGTTCAATCCAGACGGTTTTGCACCTTCTAGTTATGAACGTACAGAAGCAACCCGTTCAAGTGAAAAAGAACTGGGTTATGAATCTTCTGACTGGCATTTAGAAGATGCAGAGCACCACCATGCTGCACCAACACAAAATAATGCAGCACCACAAAAGAAAGCGGCACAACAACACGCTGCTCAAGCAAAACAACCACAAGCAACGACACAAAAGTCAGCAAGTCCTTGTGCATGGTTAGAAAACTTATTTGTTCAAAAACAAGCACAAACCACTGACCAAGCACGTTCTGCACAAAATGCAGCAGCAGCCATTGAGCAAATGGTAAATAATGGTGCTGTAAGCCGTGGTCAATTTGGTCAAGTGAATGCACCTGCTGCCACCGAAGTCGCAGCACCAGCAGCAAACAATGCTTATATTTCGCAAAATCCTGTGAAACAAGAAGCTCGTGAGCAGTTTGATAAAGACGAGAAATCAAATCGTCCAAATCAAAATCAGAAGAAGCGTAAGCACAAAGAACAACGCGAGCAACACGCGCATGCACATGAACAACAAACTCAAGTGCATGAAGAAGTGGTACAGCTTTCACGCCAAGAACAGCGCCATGAGCAACGTGAGCTAAAACGTCAGCAAAAACGTCAACAACCTCAAGAATCACAAAACCAGCAACAGCACAACAATGATGCTGCGCATGGTAACGAGGCTGCACCGTTGCCACGTCGTGATCGTAATCAGCAACGTCCAAATCGCCCAAATCGTCATCGCGATCAAAGCGTATTGAATGAAGCTCCTGCTACAACTGAAGCACCAGCGAATCCGCAACAGGTGAAAGTTGATGTGGTAGATGCTCCACGTTCAGCACCAATGAACACTGCCCTAATCGTTAATATTGATCAAGGTCAAAGTGAAATTGTGGCTCTGAACTCGCAACAAGCACCTGCTTTGACACCTAAAGTTGAAGCTGCGGTTGTTGAAAAAGCTGAAACCGCACCTGTTGTTCAAGCAGAAAAAGCTGCCGTTGCTGAACAAGCACCTGCAACAGAAACTGCTCAAGCACCTGTAAAACGTGCAGCCAATGACCCACGTTCACGTCGTCGTCAACGTGGTGCTCAAGCAGCTCAAAAAGCAGCACCTAAAGTCGTTGTGGCACCCTCACAAATTCCGACTTTGGGTCAATACACTGTCAGCAGTTTGATTCGTCATGTCTATGGTGAAGATTGCACTATTCTCATTGACCAATTTGGCTTAATCACCACGTTTAACCGCGCACTACAAAAGTTTGCTGAACAATATGCAAACTCTTTAGTCGTGGAAACAACGGTTGAAGAAAATAAGCGTCCTGTCACACGTGATGCTGAACTTCCAAGCAAAAAAGTAGTGGAAGAAGCTGAACCAGCACCTGTGCTAGCACTTACACCACCAGAAGCAGCAGCAATTCGTGTTGCCAATGATCCGCGTGAACGTCGTCGTTTAGCGAAAATGGCAGCAGAGCAAGCGAAAGAAGCACATGTTGCCTCAAATGCAGCACCAGCTCCTGTGGAAAGCACTGAATCGAAAGAAGAAGTGAAACAAGCAGAAGATGCCGTTGTCGCAGAAGCAGCCGTAACTACTGCACCTGAGCAACAACCTTTAGAACTTGCCAGTACAGATGCTGTAGCAGAAGTTGCGCCAGTTGAGGCTGAAGCAGTTGAACCTGTTGTCACTGCTGAAGTTGAAACCGTAAGCGAGACGGTTGCAGAAGTTACCGAGCCTGCTCAAGCTGTTGAAAAAGCTGAACAAGCGACAACTTCGACAGAAGCAGAATTGGATGATGAAGCAGCGAAAGCGGAAAAAGAGAAATCTAGCCGCCCTCGTCGTCCACGTGGCCGTCCACCTAAAAAAGCCACAGCTGAGTGAGTAATTTGCTAAATTGCACTCAATAAGGCTAAGCCTAGTCATTTCGATGACTAGGCTTTTTTGTTATTTTGTCAAATTAGGTTGATTGCTCTAGGCACTTACCATTACAAAACAGCATTAACAAAATGGTGTGAATGGTTGTGTTCTAACGGATAGCCATTTCTTGGATTGATCGAAAAATAAATAGGATTGATATGAGCCAAACTACGCAGACCGATATTATTACCCTTGGTGATGTCGCAACTCGACTTCCTAACTTCATCACTAAAGTACCTCATATCCTCAATGGTCTTAAACAAGCATATTTGCGAACACCAACATCTCCTGCTGGTTTAGGTATTGCCTTTGAAAAAGCAGTCAAGCGTAACCCTCAAGGCATCGCACTGTTATTTGAAGATCAAAGCTATAGCTACCAAGCACTCAATGAATGGGCAAACCAAATTGCGCATTATTATTTATCGCTTGGTGCTAAAAAAGGCGATGTCATTGCAGTGATGGTTGAAAACCGTCCTGAACTTATTGCCTCTATCGTTGCATTGGCAAAAATTGGGGTGACAATTGCACTCGTCAATACCTCGCAAGTCGGTAAGGTACTCGCGCACAGTATTAATCTGGTCAATCCAATTGCGGTGATTGCAGGTGAAGAAGTTCGCGCTGCGATTGATGAAGCACGTCAAGACTTAAAAGTTGCTCAAGATCGTTTCCACTGGTTTGCCGATCAAGAAACCCGTAAAAATGCAGGGACTGCACCACAAGGTTACGTGAACCTTGCCCAACAAATTGATCAATTCCCCAAATTCAATCCATCGACCACGCGCACAGTGACAGGTAAAGATGGTTTGTTCTACATCTATACCTCAGGTACAACAGGCTTACCAAAAGCAGTAATTTTCACTCATAGTCGCTGGACGCTAGCTTATGGCACCTATGGTCACATTCTGAATTTAGGTAAAGATGATGTGATGTACGTGACTCTCCCGCTTTACCATGCGACGGGTGTCGTCGTATGTTGGTGTGGTGTGATTGCTGGCAGTGCAACACTTGCTGTTCGTCGTAAATATTCAACCAGTGCCTTCTGGAAAGATGTACAGAAATTCAATGCCTCTGCAATTGGTTATGTCGGTGAACTGTGTCGTTACCTGATTGATGCACCTGCAACAGAACAAGATCGTGCACACCGCGTCACCAAAATGATCGGTAACGGCATGCGTCCGAATATCTGGGGCAAGTTTAAAGAACGCTTTGGTGTCGAAGAAGTACTTGAACTTTATGCATCTAGCGAAGGTAACGTTGGTTTTAGCAACATCTTCAACTTTGACAACACCGTAGGCTTCTCTCCAACACCGTATGCAATCGTTGAATTCGACAAAGAGAAGAATGAATTAGTCCGCGATAAGAAAGGTCACTGTAAGAAAGTGAAAACAGGCGAAGTCGGTCTACTGATTGGTAAGATCACCAGCCGTTCACCATTCGATGGCTATACCGATCCTGAAAAGAACAAGTCTGTGATTTTGAAAGATGTGTTTACCCAAGGTGACTCATACTTCAATACTGGAGACTTGGTCCGCGACATAGGTTTCCGCCATGCACAGTTTGTGGATCGTCTAGGTGATACTTTCCGTTGGAAAGGTGAAAACGTTTCTACAACAGAAGTTGAAAACATGGTCTGCGAATATGAAAAGATCGTAGAGGCTGTGGTATACGGCGTAGAAATTCCAAATACCAATGGTCGTGCAGGTATGGCAGCGATCACTCTGGTCGATGGTGCAGAACTCAATGAAGCGGATTTAAGCAACATGGTTAATGTGTTTAAAAAATGCTTACCGTCTTATGCCATTCCCGTTTTCTTACGTGTTCAAGAGAAAGTAGAAACAACTGGGACATTTAAATACCAGAAGAATAAACTGAAAGAAGACTCATTTAATCCGAGTAAAACTTCTGAACGTTTACTGGTTTTATTACCAGGTGCAAGCAGCTATAGTGATGTAAATGCTGAGATCTTTGATAATATTCAAAGCTATCAATACCGTTTCTAGTTTATTTTTTAGCTAAATAAGAGGAAATCGTGCTTTTTATAAACAATCATGCACATGTTTTTGAATTTCCTCTTGTGTTAGCTGAATAAGTTGCTAGAATACGCAACATCAAAACGAAGACGCATTTAGAACAAATTAGTTTTTCTTGCGAAGCTTGTTGAAATACTTGCTTAGGGTCGTTAGCTCAGCTGGTAGAGCAGCGGACTTTTAATCCGTTGGTCCCGCGTTCGAATCGCGGACGACCCACCATCTAATGTTTTGAGAGTTTGTAAAATGTATTTTACAAACGCCTGTAAGAGGTTAAGCTACGGAAAATCATAGATTTTCTCTTGCGCTCAGGTAAAACGCTGTTTTACTTATCCTCGCTCAGGGTCGTTAGCTCAGCTGGTAGAGCAGCGGACTTTTAATCCGTTGGTCCCGCGTTCGAATCGCGGACGACCCACCAAATTCTAAAAAGCCTCATCATTGATGAGGCTTTTTTATTGTCTACTCAATTTCTTTCTAAAAGATGACAACAGAACTGGTTTCACTCTAAGCATCCTTGCTTAAAGTCATCATGTGCTTAAATTATAAAAATGCTTCTAATACTGAATTTAAGAAAATATGTCCCTGCTCTGTACAAGCAATTCGCTGGCTATCCGCAATCAATAATTTTTTCTCGCGCAACCGCACTAGCTTTGGATTTAACTCATCCAGTTCAAGCCCAGTACGTTGAGCATAAAATGCTGCTGCAACACCTTCGTTTAAACGCAAAGCATTCATCATAAATTCAAAAGGTAATTCCTCAGCTTCGATACGCTTCATTTGCACATGCTCTGCAGGAACTTTAGCTAAATAATCTTTCGGCAACCGTGTTTTTTGAAAACGATAGACACCGTCCGGACGTGTCACCTTGCCATGTGCACCTGCGCCAATCGCCAGATAATCACCAAATTGCCAATAATTTAAATTATGCGCAGATGGCTTTTCCTTACGCCATGCTGAAACTTCATAATTCACATAACCATTAGCTTTTAAATACGCCTCACCCTGTTCTTGAATATGTTCTAAAACCTCATCTTGTGGCAATACAGGCTGAGTGCGGAAGAAAACCGTGTTTGGCTCAATGGTCAGTTGATACCAGCTAATATGCGTTGCACCATGCTCTACAGCCAATTTAAGATCCGTTAAGGCTTGTTCTTCTGTTTGTTGGGGTAAACCATGCATAAGATCAACATTAACACGCTCAAAGCCTGCTTGACGCGCCTGCTGAATCGCATCCAGTGCATTATTGGCTGAATGAATTCGACCAAGTCGCTGTAAATGTTCTGGATCAAAACTTTGTACGCCCAGTGATAAACGATTAATCCCCACCGCCAGATAATCGGCAAATGGATCATGCTCAACCGTACCTGGATTAGCTTCCAGTGTAATTTCACAGTCATCTTCAAAGTCTAAATGCGCTTTGAGTTGATCGAACAACCATTGATAACCTTGTGCAGAAATCAGTGACGGCGTACCACCACCAATAAATACACTGTGGATAGACCGCCCTTGCGCCATTTCAACCTGAGTCTCAAAGTCAGCCACCAATGCTTCAAGATATTGCTGTTCCAAGTCCATCGACAATTGCCCATCAGGAACAGCATGCGAATTAAAGTCACAATAAGGACATTTACGTACACACCAAGGCATATGAATATACAAAGACAGTGGAATATTTACTGGATTTAACAGACTCAAGATACAAGCTCAACAACAGAACCTGATTATTTTAACATGACTCGACTCGGCACGGTTGCCGCTTCGACGATACACACGGCTTATCATCCCCTATGTATTCAGTTAGACTGAGAACATAAAGAACAATTAGACCGATAATATGATGAAAATTTCCAGCCAATTGCTATTTATCCTTCCCCTTGCTTTAGGAATCGGGATTGCAATGGCCTTTCAAACGGCAATCAATGCACAGCTCCGAGAGTATCTCAACTCACCACTGCAAGCCGCCTTACTTTCCTTTTTGATTGGGACGATTATTCTAGCCCTATTAGTTTATTTCCAAGGTGCAGACAGACCCAGTTTAAGTGAACTTTCACAAATTCCATGGTTTCTTTGGTTAGGCGGCTGCCTTGGGGTTTATGCAATCAGTATGAGCATTTATACTGCACCTAAACTCGGATTTTTAACTTTTTCAGGTTTAGTGATTTTTGGACAATTGGTAATTTCCATGTTGATTGATCACTTTGGCTGGTTAGGTACAGACAAAACACCAATTAACTGGCAACGCCTACTGGGCAGTATTGTAATTTTTATTGGTGTGTTATTAACACTACAACGCTAATTCTCCCCCCATTTTAATAAGAGTATTTTTTGTGTCCCATGCCACAACCAAGCGATTTGAACTCAAACAGCTATTTCATTTGATGTTTCCAATTCTAATTACACAATTTGCCCAAGCTGGATTAGGTTTAATCGATACCATTATGGCAGGGCATCTTTCTGCTACGGATCTGGCAGCGATCGCAGTCGGTGTTGGTTTGTGGATTCCCATCATGCTGCTCTTTGCAGGAATCATGTTGGCAACAACACCTTTGGTTGCTGAGGCGCGTGGTGCAAGAACACCCGAAAAAATTCCAACCATTGCCCGACAGTCTCTATGGGTCGCTGTCATTCTCGGTATCGTAGCGATGCTAATTCTGCAATGTATGCCAATGTTCCTGCCCCTGTTTGGTGTGCCTGAAAGCTTAATACCGAAAGCAAGCCTGTTCTTACATGCGATTGGTTTTGGTATGCCTGCAGTCATGATGTATGCAGCACTGCGTAGTTATTCCGAAGCGTTGGGACATCCACGCCCTGTCACAGCCATTAGCTTGATTGCCTTATTGGTACTGATTCCGCTGAACTTTATCTTTATGTATGGCTTTGGACCAATTCCTGCACTAGGCAGCGCAGGTTGTGGTTTTGCAACGGCGATCTTGCAATGGCTCATGTTTATCACTTTAGCCATTTATATTTCCAAAGCAAAAGCCTATAAACAGGCGCCTATCTTCACCAAATGGGAAAGAATTGATCCAGTTTGGATTAAACGCATTTTAAAATTGGGTTTACCCATTGGACTTGCTGTATTTTTTGAAGTCAGTATTTTCAGTACCGGTGCAATTGTACTTGGCCCACTTGGTGAAAATGCGATTGCAGCTCACCAGATTGCAATTTCAGTCACTTCTCAGCTGTTTATGATCCCACTGTCCTTAGCGATTGCATTGACGATTCGTGTTGGCATGTATTATGGCGAACAAAACTGGCATGCAATGCGTCAAGTACAAATTGTGGGATTGATTACGGCCACGATCTTTGCAGCCTTGACCATGACATTGATTGCGCTTGCGCGTCCCTATATCGTGGCGATCTATACTACTGATATTAATGTCATTCCTGTTGCGATGTACTTACTCTGGTTCGCGATGGCCTATCAGTTGATGGACGCATGGCAAGTCAGTGCCGCAGGTTGTTTACGTGGTATGCAGGATACTCAGGCTCCTATGTGGATCACCTTGATGGCGTATTGGGTCATAGCATTCCCGATTGGTTTATACCTTGCTCGCTATACGGTTTGGGGTGCTGCTGGTGTCTGGCTCGGCCTGATTATTGGTTTAAGTATTGCCTGTGTTTTACTGATTGGTCGTTTATATTTTAACAATAAGCGTTTGATGCAAATGGCTAGCCCAAAGCTATAAACATGACCTTGTGTTAAAACCAAGCCTACAGAGGTGGCATGGATACTGCCTCTGTTAGGCCTCCAATACTGTCCATTTTGATCGTTAAAAATTAAAGTAAAGTCCGATACATCCTACATTCGACGGTCCTGATCAAAATTAAGTTATACAAATTTTTATTCTTTAATTCGGCCTCATTTCATACTTACATCACTTAACATTTTGTTATAGGCAATTTAAGTTTTGTCGCCTATGATCAAGATATCACTTTGAAACTAGATCGACCGAGGTCAAGCGCATATGGCAAAGCATGCAAGCTCTCCCAGTAGACGTTTTTTAAAACTGGCTGGCATGACCGCAAGTATTGCCAGTAAAAGTGTTGCCAATTCCATTCGAAATCTCACGGCAGACGAAGAACAAAAAAACGCTGCACGTAGCAAACTGTTTCAAGACATTGGTTTACAGATTGCAGATACATTGGGAGAAATGAAAGGCGCAGTAATGAAAGTTGGGCAAATCGCCTCACAATATAAAGATATTTTCCCACCAGAAGTGGCAAAGGCTATAGCCAAACTACAACGTCAAGCCCCTGCCATGCCCTTTTCTGCCATTCAGCAACAAGTTGAAAAAGAGTTGGGCAAACCTTTAAACCAGATTTTTAGCTCTTTTGAAGTAGAACCTTTTGCTGCTGCCTCAATTGGACAAGTACACCGTGCAGTACTACCAGACGGTCAAGCTGTGGTGGTGAAAGTGCAATATCCTGGGGTGGATCAAGCCTGTGAAAGTGATTTAAAACAAGTCCGTCTCGCTTTACGCTTAATGGGCGTGTTAAAGATTGATAAGAAGCTGCAAGATCAACTGTTTCAGGAAATTCAAGACAGCCTTTCTGCGGAACTGAATTATGAAATTGAAGCACAAAACCTAGAAGTCTTTAAAACCTTCCATGAAAAGCTCGATGATCAAATCATTATCCCAACTGTATATAAAGATTATTCTTCTCGTCGTGTACTCACGCTTAGTCTTGAACAAGGTGAATCCATCGAAACGGCAAGTACATGGTCGGTTGAAACACGTAATCAAATTGGTCGTCGTCTGATTCGTGCTTTAGGACAGGAAATGTTTTTCTTAAAGCGTTTCCATTGTGACCCGCATCCAGGCAACTTTGCTTTCCGTGCAGATGGCAGCGTGATTATTTATGATTACGGCAGCGTAAAAACCCTTTCACCTGAAATCATTCAGCATTTCAAAGCACTGGTGAATGCTGCTCGCCAAGAAGATATTGCTCAGGTTGAAGATCTGCTGGTGGAATTACATTCGATTGCTGAAAAGCAGAAATTCCCAAGTGAGTTATATACACAATGGATTGAAATCCTGTTGCGTCCTCTAAGCACACATTATGATTTTGCCGAAAACTCATCACATCACGATGGTATACGTCTGGTCAAACAATCATTGAAATACTGGGATGTGTTTAAACCCTCTCCAGATACCCTCATGGTTAATCGAACTATTTCAGGACATTATTGGAATCTCATTCACCTCAAAGTGCATGACAATCTCAATGATTTGTTTGAAGAATTAGTTCCAAACTAGTCCATATAAAAATGCCAATCATCTGATTGGCATTTTTATGAACTCATTTATTTTAGCCCATCAATTTTCGTTATTTTTTCCCCATACTCGATAAAGTATGAGGCAATTGAACCAATACAATCACATGATCAAAGCTAGGTTTTTCGGTACTTGCCGATCAGCTATTTAAAAATAAGTGCCAACAAAACTTGAAATGAAGAAGATTGACTTCACATATTGTTATGTTATAACATTTCCACAAATAATAGGAGTCATTCAAAATGCGTAAAGGTATTCATCCAACCTATCAACAAGTGCTGTTTCACGATACCAATGCGGATACTTATTTCTTAATTGGTAGTACCCTGCAAAGCAAACAAACTCGTGAATATCAAGGTAAAGTTTATCCATACGTGACCCTTGATATTTCAAGTGCATCACATCCGTTTTATACAGGTGAAGTACGTCAGGCAAGTAATGAAGGACGTGTCGCAAGCTTTAACAAACGCTTTGCACGTTTCAATCGCAATAGTTAATCTTCTGTTAAGTTTCACATATTAAGCTGTAAACATTAGAAGTCTAAGGCTATCTCTCCTCCACTTAGACTTCTTTTTTTATACCTAACGTTTACCCTCTAAGAATCCGTCGTTGCTTGTCCAACTACACCAAACTCAATTGGTGTTTTGACATAGAACAAAGAAACTTCTTTATCATTCAAATAATTCATTAATTCGACTGCCTGCTCATTTGTTACTGCGAACTGGATCTGTACAGGTCGATCAGCCAACTCAAAGAAACTGGCAGAATGAAACAAACCATGATGATCAACGCCTTCCAGTCCAGCGAGCACCGTCGCGCCACGTAAATTCATTTGTTTTGCGACAGACAATAACCATTCGCTGATCGGTTGTCCCTGATAGTTACGATTCTGGGCGGTATAAAAAGTAATTAAAAATCCATTCATTATCGTTGCTCCTCAACTATGCAGCACTCAGCCATTGATGCAAACTCATGCCTAAAATCGTAAATAGCAACGACCCAAGTACATGAATCAGAATCGCTGCACAGGCATAACCCAACTTACCACTTTGCAATAACGCAAGAATCTCGGCAGAAAAGGTCGAAAAGGTGGTTAATGCACCACAAAAGCCTGTGATTACAAACAGCTTGTAATTAGGACTCAATGAGCTTTGAGAAAAATAGGAAATTGCAAAACCAATAATAAAGCCACCAACAAAATTGACTGTGACCGTACCCAAAGGAATCGTTGGAAAGATCGGATTCAGTTTTAGCCCCAAAAACCAACGCAGCCATGCGCCGAGTACCGAGCCTAAAGCGATTGAAAGTAATGGATAGTACATGACTTACTCCAAAGACAATGTTGGAGTGAAAGAATAGGGTGACATGGATTTATAGCTATTGTTTTGAAGAATTTTCATTGGCGAACTCCAAAAATGGGAACAGAGCACGCACGAACCTACGCCCCCTGTTCAGGGTAACGTAGGCATCATTAGCCATTATGGCGGTTTGTGACAGGAGGAATGCCATCTCCTTTGCTCTAAAATAACATATTTTTTGGGCAACTCAACCCATGTTTTGATGCTGAATGACGCTGTGTATAAACATCAACTTATCCACAGCTTATTCCGATGTTGCTAAAACTTTTTCCCCAACCACATAGAAATCTAATGCAGGTACGACAAAAGCGAAGGCTTCTGTCTCCTGGTCTAAACCGAATTGTTGCAATAATTTGGGTGCTTGTAATGCACGAACCTGAGCAGCTTGAATCTGTTGAAACTGAAACGGCATCTGAATATCCCCTTGCGACATTCGAGTCGGTTGATCGACCCATTCTGTCCATGCATGGTCTTGATCAACTAAGAATTGAACAGCGGCATCCCATGATGGAAATAGCATTTCCCATGAAGTAGGTAATTGCTTTTGCTTCGTTATCTGCACATCGCTGATCAAGGCATAATCCTTATCAACGCTAATTTCAGTATGGATACTGCCTTGTTGCTCATCAAGTTGATGTTGAAACACCGAAGCATATTGTGCTGGCATCACATCACTGGCAAAACGGCCACCAATCACATATAAGGACTGATCGACGATTACCTGTTCAAAAATCACGGTCTTTGGATGCGGCTCATCCAAATAAAAGCGCCAGTTACTTTGTCGAGGTGAAGGCATTAACTGACGTAATTTTCCCAAGAAACTGAAACCAAAATGATGATGCTGATAAGTCAGAATGGTAAAAATGGTTTTCCCATCTTTTTCCCATAAGAGTACATCTTTCGGATAGCGCTGACGGACCTGTTCAACATCCACCAGCCACGATAAATACACAATATTGCTGACCTGACTCTGCAAAGGCATAAACGGCAATATGCGCATCATCAAACGGCGCAGTTGCAATAGGAAACAGCAACTAAAAACGGGAGCGAGAAAGCGCAATAAGCGTTTGGATGGCGGTAATTTAAAGTCATGTCGATTCATTATTATTCAACGCATTCATAAGCATTCTGAGCATAAACCGCCAGCGCTATAACGTCTAGTTCGGATATCTATCGACTTCTATTCTACATTTTCAATGTTATGATGCTGCCATTGATTCAATAAACATGGAATTTTGAAATGGCTCAAAGCTTATTGGCGCAACTTAAAGATGGCTCGGCAAAATTTGCTGATGTATTGGCATTTATCGAAGCACGTTATCAACACACTCCAACAGCCTTTCAAAATGGCGCACAGTCAAATGCAGCCACTGAGAACCAAGGCAGTGCCAAAGTACTTAGCTTTGCAAAAATTGAAGGTTTGAGCCAAGCAGAGACGTTAAATTTATTTGCAGAACATTATGCTTCTGTACTGGCGACCCCTGAGGCGACTGATCACCAGAATATTCGTCAATTCATGCAACACGGTTGGGATGGCGTGAAGTTTGAAGGTGAAGCTTTAGCTGCAAAATAAGAAAAGGAGGCGCAAAGCCTCCTTTTTTATTGCTTCTATTCGATGGCTAGGGTCTTGTCAATTTTCGCAAGTCGGTGGTTAAACTATAAAAATCACCACCCATTTTCCCGACACTGTCCAGTTGCTGTTGATCAATTATCTGTCCATCCCAAAGCCGATCATCAACATAAATCGACTTCACATCCAGCAAAGCCACTGTACCACCCGATGGAAGCGTACTGAGTTGCAGAACTTCCCTTAGCTGGCACTCATAGCGAATAGGTGCATCTTTGACAGATAAAGCTGCAACTGTATGGCTTGGTTCAGCCTCAATATTGGCAAAATCAAATTCACTTTGCTCTGGTGGCAATAAAGCACAGGATAAATTCATCTTTTCCAGCAATGCTGAATTCACAATATGCACGACACATTCTCGTGTATCGATCAAATTGCGAATGGTATCTTTATCCTGACCATTTCTTGGATTGACTTGTGAATACCATAAAATGGGTGGATTACAGCTGGCAACATTAAAAAATGAATAAGGTGCAATATTTGCTACGCCATCTACAGAAAGCGTACTAATCCATGCAATCGGTCGAGGTGAAATCCCACCAACCAATAAGCGGTAGATATCATTTGCTTGTAAATCTGAAGTCTCAAAAATCATCGCAAAAATACATCCAGTTTAAGGACGTTCAGCGTATTGCGGTAAATCATCTACGATACAATCCCACTCTGCTTTAGACGCAGCAAAAATGTGCATGCTTGGCTTTTGCTGTAATGGTGTATCCAGAGTTCCGATTCTTAAACGATAAAGCTCAGGCTGTGCATCCCGTGAACTGACCAGTGGAGAACCACATTCGCCACAGAACCAGCGATACACCCCAGATGCAGCAAACTTTTTAACTAGCGCTTCACCCTGTACGATTTTAAACGCTGTGCTGCTAATCGGTGCATTGGTTGCATAGGCCGTACCATTGGCTTTTCGGCAACGTTGACAATGGCATTGTATGATCTCACCAATTTCACCATGAATCTCATAATGAATCCCATCACATAAACAACTGCCACGATAGACCGATGAAGCTTGAGACATATCCCTATTCCTGATGAACATTTACTCAAAACTAGCATTTTTAAATGCTGAATCACAAGGCAAATCTGCTCAAGAAATATAATGTGATTCAAGGGAAATCACACAGCCCCTTTAACCTTAACTGATCAAAGCAGAAAATACCCCAATGATCAAAACGTAGAACAGAATAGGCAATCCTAAAAACCAAAATTTTGCCCAGCCATTGGTATGAAACACTTGGGTAGCCCCGCGGTAACTCACCCAACATGACAAGAATAAAAATGGAACTGAAATAAAGCCTAAAATTGTAGATTGATTATAGGCTTCAATATAATTTGGATATAAAAATGTTTGGATCGCAGTTGTAATCACGATCGGCAAAGCAAAGACAAACGATTGCAGCACATAGACATGTCGGGCAAGTTGTGGATCAGCCTCTTTAGCACCTGAAAACTGTAGTCTTTTCTTATACCACCAGCCTTGAATCAACCAGCCAAATGCAGCAGAAATAATCCCCATACCCAGCACCCATACCCAGTAACTTGACCAAAAATCCACAGCTGAGCTCATGAAAGAGGTTCTATTTGTTGTTTCGGCACGTAATAGCTGCTGATCGATTCGGTCCATCACCGTCACCATACCAATTAAGTAAGCAATCACAATAATGCTTTGATGATGATAGGTTTTAGATTGTGAAAAGAATTTTTTCGGTTGAAAAAATAAAGTGATCACTTGCTTCGGTTGCAATGGTTTTATTATTACGTTGTCTTGTGTTTCTACAATCGGCTCAATATTCATATACCCTCTTCATCAATTGATTTAGATTATTTTTATTCAATTATTTTAGCTTATTTTATCATTTGATAAATGTATTGACCCCTTCTGCTGCCGCTCTTCCCGTCGCAAAACAGGCTGTCAGTAAATAGCCACCTGTGGGTGCATCCCAATCCAGCATTTCACCACAGCAAAATACATAAGGGTTCGATTGCAATTGCAGTTGTGGGGATACAGCAGTTTGCTTCACACCACCGGCACAGCTGATGGCCTCTTCGATTGGACGGAAACCATCCAAAGGAATACTCAACTGCTTAATTTGCTGAGCCATTTGCTTGGCATCTGACCATAAGCTTTTTTCGACAATTTCTCGAAGTAAACTAATTTTGACAGTGTCCAAACCTGCTTTACGCCAGAGATTGGTCAAAGACTGCTTTTTATTGCCCTGTAATTTCTTTCCTAATTGATCAATGCTGATATCAGGCAGTAAATCCAGATGTAATTGTAAACGCTTTTTTTGGGCAAGCTGTGCTCTGAGATCACGACCCAATTTATAAATCACGCCACTCTCAAAGCCGTAGTGAGTAATGATGATATCGCCATGAGTTTGCTGTTCGGATTGCACCCATGCATTGACACGCTTCAACGGCTGACCGAAGCACGCCTGCATGAACGGTGACCATGTTTTCAGAACACCAGCATTACTGGCTTGGAAAGGCTCAATTTCATTTTTTGAGAGCCATGGCTGCCAAGCACCATCACTGCCCAATTGTGACCATGACACCGCCCCACAGGCCAAAATAATGGCATCATACGTTGCACTAAAGTGCTCTGTTTGGTTCTCAATCGTGAGATGATTATGCGATAAATCCACACAACGATGACGATAATGAAAATGCACACCATTAGCCATTAATCGTTTTAACCACGCACGGAGTAAGGGGGCAGCTTTCATTTCAATCGGGAAAACCCGACCAGAGCTACCGATATAAGATTCGATCCCAAGTCCTTGCATCCAGTTCTGAATCCACTGCGCATCCCATTGCTTAATCCATGGACCCAGCCATTCTGCACGATCATAACGTTGTATAAACGTATCCACAGGCTCAGCATGTGAAATGTTTAAACCTGTTTTACCCGCCATTAAAAACTTGCGTGCCGCCGAAGGCTTTTGTTCGAACACATCAATTTCATAGTCATATTGGCTTAGAACTTCAGCAGCCATCAACCCTGCTGGGCCTGCACCAATAATTGCAACACGCTTAGGCATCAGCTTGCTCTTGAGCATTTTGACCTTGTAACGGTTCAAAATCATCAAAGCGGGTTGTATAGCCTTCTGGTTTTCGAATGATTAACTGTTGGCACAATTCACCACGCTCTAAATATTTGATTTCAAAATGTGTTCGGGCAGAATCTGCTGCAATTTTTTGCTTTTCATGCGGCAGCTTCCACAATTCAATCAATTGTTGTTCTGCTTCATCAATATATTCAGGAATATTACTCGCCAAAGTAATTGTGCCATTCGGCTGAAGACGAGACAGTAGAAACTCAAAGAACGGCATATTCAGCCAACGCTGCGCAGGATTATGCGGTTCGGGATTCGGATAGAGAATAAAAAATTGTTCAACTTGTGCAGGGAATAAGGCATGCACCACCCAAGGAAGTGCATCTGCATGAATCGGATTTAAATATTCACGTGGTTCTAATTGATGCTGTTTCTGCATTGCCACAAATTTTTCTTTGGTTCGCTCAATTGCATACAACGTGGTGTGCGGATTTTGCCCAGTAAACAATAAGGCATGTTTACCTTTTCCTGCCCCAATCTCAACGCAGATCGGCGTGTTAGGAATGGCTATAAAATCACGGGGGGCTTGCATACGTTGTGCTTGAAATTGACGAATCGACATAATCTCATCAAACTATCTAGAAATCGGCATAAGTCTAACAACTCACCTTACTTTTGCCTAATCTATTTGCTCTATGTTTTAGGAATTTTCTATGTCACGTACATTCCCCTGCCCGCGTTGCGGTGAAGCCAGCACTTGGGAAGATAATCAATCTCGTCCTTTCTGTTCAGAACGCTGTAAGTTGATTGATCTTGGTGCCTGGGCCAGTGATGAATATAAACTGCCTACACAAGATGCGCCACAAGCAGACCGCAAACGCAATGAAGATGATTATGAAGACTAATCATCTTCATTTTTCAAAAAATAAAATTAAATATTGATCATCTTAGATTTATTTTAATAAAAATTTACATATTTTAGATATGTGATTTACATCACGGTAATTTACTTTTTTATGACCCTGTGCAAATCTTAAGCTATACATTGTATTGAATAAAAATAGCAAATAACACGACAACTTATCGCTCACACTGATCCAGCTTTACTCTAAATTTTATAGGGATCAGTTTGTTTAATAAAAATATTTAGACTTACCAGGATGTAATAATGAATCAGTATATTCCCTATCAACTGAAGGTTTTGGTCAACCAAATCGATCCAAACTTAGATGCCAATTGGCAGACTCATTTACAGGCACTTTTTGTCACATGCTCTCATGAAGACTGCGAAAATATCTGCCAACAGATATTGCAACTCAAAAAAATCCATTGGAATCGAAAAGAAAATAGCTTCTGCTATTTGGCCAAACATGACATCAATCTACTGGCAGAAAAAATTCAAGATGCACCCATGAAGGTATTGGTCAGAACCATTGCAAACTCCTTAGAGAAATTAAAACAATACAATGATATCTATGCAATTTCTGATTATTTAGAGAATATGCTGAGTCAAATCCATCGGATTAATACCGAAGATGACTTTGATCTACAAGAACAAAAAAAACAGGTGCTAAAAGAATTTATTTATGCTGCAGCACAAATCATCTTGGCAAAAGAACTGATCCAATTACCTCGCAATCAACGCAATATCAATACGGACATCATCAAGACTTTTATTAGCGAAGTATTTTTAAAACAACAACTACTCAAATATTCTTTTAACATCGTTCGTGCTCATCAACTACGAGAAGAAAAGCCGCATATTCTTAAATATTTTTTATATAAACAGCAGAAATCTAGACAACTGGATATCGTTAGAACCTCTAGATATATTTTTGCACTCGCTCCGAGCAAGGAAGGATTAACAAATACATTTTCAATTCGACGCTTTTTACAAGAAGAACAATTTGAAGCCTGCGAAAACGTTTACTTCAATTCTGCCATTTTAGATTTAGATCAGATTGAAAACGAATCCCATCATGAACAGTTTCAATGGCAAGTAAGCCACATCATTACCATTGATAAACAGGTCAACCAATATGTTTCTGATGTGGTCCGCCAAATCGAACTGTATGCCAATAAAACTCTGATTCCATTTTTGATGGAACCTCTCAATCCTCAGGGCGTGTTTATTGAAAAGTTGGTTGAACAGCGACTGATTGATTTTGAACAAAAGTTATGTCGCCATATTCTTGAACCAATTGCAGATGCCTTAAAACATGCTGTTCATCATAGTGATGAATGCAGCTACCTGTATCTGAGTGTCAAACAAACACTGGACGATCTAATTAGCCACTTTATTGAATTTCACTCTCAGCCTTCAATCATCTTCAATAAACAGGTCAATTTGTTCATCGCCCGACTTAAGTCTTATGCCACCTTATTGCAAAAACGACATGCCGATGTGTTTACTGTATTTTCGTATGAGGATTGGAAAAAACACCACGCAGAAGCACTGGAACCAACCAATATTCTCAAAGATCTCAGCGCAAGTTCCTTACAAGAATATAAAGATGCCTTTTCAGAATTAAAGGAAAATCAACGCCAACTCAAACAAAGCGCGTCATTTCTCAGTAAGCTACTGAATAAACCTCAGAAAATTAAAGATAATATTATCAAGTTAAAAGAAAAAACCACGCAAATCAAAAGACATGCGCATCAGGAAATTATTCGTATTCAACGGCGCTTTCCATCATTGATTGTGTATTTAGAGTTTGAGTCGCTCATCTCAATCAATCATAAAGAACGCCATTATGCTTTTCCTACAGGCGACAATGGCATTACGCGATTACCGATTTTGATTCAAATCCCAGAAGATAAAGCGTCTTTTGACTTACAAACAATTTGTAATAGTTTGAATTTTGATGTGAATCTTGCTAATCAAAAATGGCTGGAAACAATTTGAACCACAAGCTTCTGTATAAATTCCAATCTTTATACAGAAGCTGAAATCAAAGATTAACCTGCTTTACTGGCAACAAATGGGTTAAATTGCTTCTCATAGCCAATGGTACTCATTGGCCCATGTCCTGAAATAAATTGCGTTTCATCTGGCAGGCTAAAGCATTCGCGTTGAATCGAATCTAATAGCTGCTGGTGATTGCCTTTTGGGAAATCTGTACGCCCAATCGAACCCTTAAACAGTACATCGCCAGTCCACAACAAGCCATGTTTGGCGTTATAGAACATCACGTGGCCTGGGGTATGTCCTGGCGCAAAACGCACTTCAAACTCATCATCACCCAACTTTAATACTTCGCCACCTTCAAGCCATTGATCTACTTTTACAGGTTGCGGGATTGGGAAACCATAACGAGCCGAGACTTCCTGAATCATATCCAACCAGAACTGGTCTTCTTTGTGCGGGCCAATCACAGGGATCTTCCACGCTTCAGCCAACTCACCGACTGCACCTGCATGATCAAGATGTCCATGGGTCAACCATAGTGCTTTCACTTTTAAGCCCAAGCTTTCTACTTCTTTTTTAAGTACCGCAGCATCACCGCCCGCATCAATCAAAATCGCTTCTTTGCTTTCACTGTCCCACAAGATTGAGCAGTTTTGGGCAAATGCAGTAACAGGGACAATTTTGACTTGTAGCATAGAAACCTCTGGCGAAATAAAGCGTCGATTTAACGATGGGCTAAGGTATGAGTGAGTGCGTCAAGATTAGCCTGAACCAGACTGGCAAGCAAATCTATATGGGCCTGATCTGCATTCAAGGCAGCAATATAGGCATAATCTCCACCACCTGCATACTGGAAAATCTCTTTATTTTGCATTGCCAACTCTTCCAGCGTTTCTAGACAATCGGCTGAAAATGCAGGACTAATCACCTGCACAGACTGAACTTTTTGCTCGCCCCATTGTTGTAATAGTTGGTCGGTATACGGTTTGACCCACTCTTGTTTGCCAAAACGAGATTGAAAGCTGATTGCCCATTCATGCTCTTGCAGATGTAAAGCCTCTGCCACCAGACGCGCAGTCATTCGACAACGATCGGCATAAGGATCACCTTTATCGGCATAAGGCTGAGGAATACCGTGGAACGACATGAGTAATTTTTCAGGTTTTCCATGCTGCAATTGATAATTTAATACACTATCTACCAAAGCCTGAATAAACAGAGGATGCTGATAATAATCCTTAATCAGGGTAATACCAGGTAAGTGGCGCTGCTGTGGAATCCATTTGGCAAAGGCATCGTATAAAGGTGCAGTTGAGGTCGCAGAATATTGCGGGAACAAGGGTAATAAAATGACATGCTCTTGTGGGGTTTGCGCCAGTTGATCAAGTACATCATGAATACTGGGTTGACCATAAGTCATTGCAGGGACAACGCTAAGATCAAACTGATGATTTTCTTCTTGTAGACGCTGCTTAATCAGCAGTGTTTGTTCCAATACAATTTCACGCATTGGCGAGTCATTTGACCAAACCGAAGCATAAGCTTCAGCCACACGTTTTGGACGAAAGGTCAGGACAAATAAGTGCAGGATGATCCACCAAAGCAGTTTTGGAATCTCGATCACACGTGTATCAGATAAAAATTGCTTCAGAAAGCGTCGTACAGCTGGCACAGTAGCTGCATCAGGCGTTCCCAAATTTGCCAGAATCACCGTCACTTTAGGTTTTTGTGTCGCTAACATAGACCGCATCCGCTTTTCATTGAATTCATTCAATTACTTTAGCAGTTTTAGCGCTTTTTACTAAATTGGATTAATGCATGGTCTTAAATTGAAAAACCCGATTACTGTCCAAAACATTACTTTCCAACAATTTCTGCCCTTTGGAAGTCAGTTGCCACAACATACGCTGGCGATCATCCCGTCCAGTTGGCACAATCCATTCATTTTGACGCATTTGTAACTTGATCTCATGCAAAGCACGAATATTTACCTGCGCGCGCGACACCGCATGCGCCCGTGGCATTTCTTTGCGGGCATCGTCCAAACCCGTTTCATTCAAATATTCATTCATTCTTTTTGAAAAATATTCTTCAGGGGTCGGAGTCACAAATGCTGTGCCTAGAACATTTAACAATTGCGCCCAAGTCATTTTACGATGCGATTTAACTTCCTTGAAGTTACCATCTTGATAAGCATGCATACGGTATTCAAATGAATAGAGTTCGTGCATAGAGACTTTGGGTACATTGGTCAGCGGGTCTGCCTCACGGTTCCCCAGTTCAGTTTCCAGCTGTTTCACTTTGGCACGCAATGCATCAATTTCATCGCGCAATACTTGCGTGTTTTGTGGACGTACCCAACCCACTACAGGATAACGCTCTAGCATCTGCGGCATACTAGAACGCACTGCCAACTCTAGATCTCTTAATGTGCGATAACAGAATACTTGGTCAACTTCATGTTGAAGCTGCTTTCTAAACTCTTTAAATTTTTCTTTTAACTCAGATTTATGATCATGCAGTTTTGTATCACGCGATTCTGGATCTTCATGCATAAACACAATCACAGGCTTCTGTTTGGTCATCGCATAAATATATTCCAGATGCATATAGCCCACACCTGAAACCGATTGTTCGCCATATTGGCTACCCAATAGAATCACCACATAATCACAATCATCAATTTGACGGCGTGCAATTGATGTACTTAAAGGCGTACGTTGTTCTAAACCCCAAGACAGGAATCCCATTCCCACAAGAGTTTGTGCCAAAACCGCTCGCTCTGGTTGCATTTCATTGCCAGAGGTAGAAATAAAGACTTGATAACGAGTATCTTGCATAGGCTAAGCCCCAATTCATTTATCAATAATATCAAGTATGCATCTTGATTTTTATTAACAGCTATCCCCAATAAAATATATAAAACTGGCTCGATTTTAGATATGAGAAACACCTAGATCGTCCAAATTTCTAACTTTCCATGTTAATTGTTCTGGTATTAGGTGCTGAAGGACTGGTTGCAGTGCAACAGCATTGTTACCACTGACATAACATTCAATACGTGTAATGTTATGACGCAATTTGTCACATAATAACCCATTTTTAATTAAAATATAGGTGGTTTGTCGTGCAACTGCTTGTCCAGAATCAATTAATTTTAATTTTTCTGCAAAAATCTGATGAATCGCTTGTTTTAGAAATGGATAGTGAGTACATCCCAGCACTAAATAATCAGCACCCTGTTCAACCACAGGTTGAAGTATCTGTTGCAAGACATTTAAACATGCTGGACTCATTTCCTGACCAGCTTCCACAAACGGTACCAATTCTAAATTCGTGACTGTTAGAACATTGACACCAGCAGGTTCCGCAAATTTAGCGATGACATCTTTGATCAACTGACCGCGAAAGGTTGCAGGTGTCGCCAGTACAGCTACAACTTTTGACTGGGTTTGAATCACTGCGGGTTTCAATGCAGGTACTAAGCCAACAATTGGAAATCGCTCACCATAATGGTCACGTAAATAATCTAAGCTAAATGCCGAAGCTGTATTACATGCGACTACCGCAATTTTGCAGCCTTGACGATACAACCATTCAATCGCTTTAGCCGTGAGCTGGCGGATTTCCTGATCGCTACGTGCGCCATACGGGACATGTGCCGTATCTGCATAGTAGATAATCTGTTCATTGGGTAAATGTCGGGCAATCTCCTGCGCGACTGACAATCCACCTACCCCTGAATCAAAAACACCAATAGGCGCATCTGATGACGCATGTGGCATAGGATTGAGTAAAAGAGGCATCGATTGAACAGCTGTCATACACACTTAGGCATTGGTTTATTCGCTCTTTTAAGCTTAAACCTCAGGTGCTCAAATGCAAGACCAAATCACCACTTTTTAGTGTTAAAACCGTCTCGCCCTGCGCATTTTCAGACAAACTGCCGTAGTTCACGAGATGATAAAAACTCTGACGTTGAATCAAGGCATTCATACCAAAGCGAACATGTACATAAGGCCTTAACTCACCGTCATATTCACGCATAAAAATGGGATGTTGCTCATCAACAATCACCACATCCTGATTGATCGTCGTCAGCTGCAAATAGGTTTTACCTTCGATTTCCACCTGATCTGCCTGATTAACGAGCAAAGGCTCATCTTCGACTTCAATTTCAATCTGTTCAACTGGGGTTTTAAGATAGAATTTGCCATCTTCTTTCCACAAGACTTTGCTAAACAGGTCGAGTAGCGCTTGTCGTTTGACCAATTGACCTTCGTGCCACCATTCGCCATTGGCTTTTATGCGTAGATCCATTTTGCCGCAATGCTTTGGATGCCACTGCTCCAATGGGGGAATTGACCTTTTGTGACTTTGCTGTACATCTTTTATGTATTGTGCAATGTCGATTAAGTTTTTATCATCAGAAAACATGATTTTTCCCTGATTTTCTAAAGGGTTTTGTGGAGAATCATTTTCATTTATCATAGTTTATGCCTTGATGACGAGAAAATATGACCGCTCAGCCAATTGGCGAGACCAAGGTTTAAAACTATACTAGCCCAAACGTTTGCGAGCACATACTATCATTTGTGTTCGGCAATTCAGAACACTCATGGCAGCACCGAATCGCAATATTACGGTTGCCACCCTTAAAAATATGAGGAGTCCTACATGGAACACATCGAACGTGAAGCGATGGAGTTTGACGTAGTGATCGTTGGCGCAGGACCTTCGGGTTTATCTGCTGCGATTAAAATTCGTCAATTAGCGATTGAAAACAACCTACCTGATCTTTCTGTATGTGTTGTTGAAAAAGGCTCTGAAGTAGGTGCGCATATCCTTTCTGGTGCTGTACTTGAACCACGTGCCATGAACGAATTATTTCCGAACTGGAAAGAAGAAGGTGCGCCACTGAATGTCCCTGTAACAGGCGACGAAACATATTTCTTACTGTCTGATAGCAAAGCACAAAAAATGCCGCATTGGATGGTGCCTAAATCAATGCACAACGATGGAAACTATGTGGTTTCTCTTGGTAACGTTGTTCGCTGGTTAGGTCAAAAAGCCGAAGAACTTGAAGTTTCAATCTTCCCAGGCTTTGCTGCTGCTGAAGTGCTTTACCATGAAGATGGTACGGTAAAAGGCATTCAAACAGGTGATATGGGGATTGGCAAAAATGGTGAGCCAACACATAACTTCACGCCTGGCTATGAACTGCATGCCAAATACACATTATTTGCTGAAGGCTGCCGCGGCCACCTTGGTAAGCGCCTGATTGCCAAATACAATCTAGATAAAGATGCTGATCCACAACATTACGGTATCGGGATTAAAGAACTTTGGGAAATTGATCCTGCAAAACACAAACCAGGTTTAGTGATGCATGGCGCTGGTTGGCCTTTGTCTGAAACAGGCTCTACTGGTGGTTGGTGGTTATATCACGCAGAAAACAATCAAGTTACCATGGGCATGATCGTAGATTTATCTTATGAAAATCCACACATGTACCCATTCATGGAAATGCAACGTTGGAAAACACACCCAACCATCAAGCAATTCCTTGAAGGTGGCAAACGTATTTCTTATGGTGCTCGTGCTGTTGTGAAAGGTGGCTTCAATGCTTTACCTAAACTTACCTTCCCAGGCGGTTGCTTGATTGGTGATGATGCTGGTTTCTTGAACTTCTCAAAAATCAAAGGCTCACACACTGCAATGAAATCAGGCATGTTGTGTGGTGAGGCAGTATTTGAAGCGATTGCTGCGGGTGTTGCTAAAGGTGGTGATCTGGCGATTGCACGTGTGCTTGAAGGCGAAGACCACTTCGATAAAGAATTAACTGCTTATACCGATAAATATAACAATTCTTGGTTAAAAGAAGAGTTATATAGCTCGCGTAACTTTGGTCCAGCGATGCATAAGTTTGGTCAATGGATTGGTGGTGCATTTAACTTTATCGATCAAAACATCTTTAAAGTGCCATTCACTCTGCATGATCTTAAACAAGACTTTGCAGTGCTTAAAACAGTGGATGCTTCAACGTTTAAACCAAACTATCCAAAACCAGATGGCAAGTTGACCTTTGACCGTTTATCTTCTGTATTCGTATCAAATACTGTACATGAAGAAAATCAGCCAGCCCATTTGAAGTTAACTGATCCATCTATTCCAGTGAATGTAAACCTACCAAAATGGGATGAGCCAGCTCAACGCTACTGCCCTGCTGGTGTTTATGAAATCATGGAAAATGATGATGGTTCTAAACGCTTCCAGATCAATGCTGCGAACTGTGTACACTGTAAGACTTGTGATATCAAAGACCCATCACAAAACATTACGTGGGTAACGCCTGAGGGTGGCGGTGGTCCAAACTACCCGAATATGTAATTCAAAATAAAAAATCCGAGTTTAGACTCGGATTTTTTATGCTTTCGTTTTATTTGGCTGAAATGACAGTTAACCCTTCTGCACCAAATAACGATATTCCGTATTGCTATTTTCATCTTGGCTTTCTTCTTTGAGTACCAACTCATGCCCAAGATGCATACAAAATTTTGGAATATCCCATGATGTTGATGGATCTGTAGCTAAGACTTCGACAATATCGCCAGACTTGGCTTTGCGAATGGCTTGATGCAACATCATCACAGGTTCAGGGCAACGTAAACCTCGCGTATTGATTTGAACAGTAGGAAGTTTTGGTTGTTCAGACATCATAAAACTCAAATATTCGAATTTTCACATTTTAGCATAAACTGCTGATATGAAAATCATCAGCAGCTTTTTGAAAAACTGTACGTTTTTTACATAGTATTATTGATGCATATCCGCTTTATCTTCGGTATGATGAAAATCATCTAATTGATATAGAGAGTCTTTAGGAAAGATCATGGTCGAGGAATCCAGTCCATCGTGGGGTATGCGTGGCTTAAGAAAATGGTTAGGTACCGCACCTGAAACCCGCGATGAATTACTCAAGTTAGTTCAAGACTCACGTCGCTTTTTAGAGCCAGATACTGTTGCTATGCTTGAGGGTGTTCTCGATCTGCCAGCAACTAAGATTCGAGAAGTCATGACGCCGCGTACAGCGATTATCAGCTTGCAGGAAGATGATCAATTACTTGATATTCTGCATGTGCTGATTGATTCGGCACATTCGCGCTTCCCAGTATTCTCTGCGGATCAAACGGATAATGTCGTTGGTATCTTATTAGCGAAAGATCTATTGCCCTTCTTAACAGAACGTAATGTCAAAGTCGATATTCGCTCACTGATGCGTCAGCCTGTATTTGTACCTGAAAGTGCACGTTCAGACCAAGTGTTGCGCATGTTGAAAAATACCCAAACCCATATTGCGATTGTCATCGATGAATATGGTTCGACTTCTGGTTTAGTCACACTTGAAGACATTCTCGAAGAGATTGTCGGTGAAATTGAAGATGAGCACGATATCGCAGACGAAGAAGCACTGTATATCGTCCCAGACAATGATCCGACCACAGCCAATACCTGGATTGTGCAGGCACTTACACCAATCGAACACTTCAACACTATTTTAGATGCAGATTTTTCTGACGATGAAGTTGAAACTATGGGCGGTTTACTGCTGCAAGAGATTGGTTTAGTGAGCGATTTACAAGGTCAAACCATTGAACTTGGCGATTGGCAATTTACCATTATTGAAGCAGATGCACGCACTATCCATCTGATTCGAGCTGTCCGTCAATGAGAACCTATTTTGAGAAGCTGTTAAATCCATCTCAAGCACAAACTCAGCTTCCTTTTATTTTTCCCCTATTGATTGCACTAATTTCTGGTGCAATCTTTAGTTTGGCTTTAGCCCCATATTATTTTTGGTGGCTTGCGATTCTGTCGCCTGCACTATTGTATGCGGTATTACGTCAACGTAGTCCACGCCAAGCTTTTGCGCTGGGTTGGGCCTATGGTTTTGGTTTATGGTTTGTCGGCGCGTTCTGGCTCTACACCTCTATCCATACCTACGGCGATACCAATGCCTTTCTAAGCATTTTGATGATTGTCTTTATGGCAGCCGCAATGGGCTTATTTACTGCATTTCAAACCTGGTTGTATCGTCGCTTCTTCCCAGAAACACCGTTAACCTTCGCTCCACTCTGGGTTTTATTTGAGTGGGCAAAAACTTGGGTATTCACAGGTTTTCCATGGTTATTTGCAGGTTATGCCTTCACTGAACGTTTACTCGATGGCTATGCACCTTTATTTGGTGTCTATGCCGTTTCTTTCGTGGTCATCGTACTGGCCTGTGCCTTAGTCGAGATTTTAAATCGTCGTTGGTTTTGGGCGATTCCTTCAGCACTCTTGGTATTAGGTGCTTGGGGGGCTGGGTTTATTCAATTTGTACAGCCTAAAGCAGCGAAGCCGCTGAGTGTTTCACTGATCCAAGGGAATATTCCGCAAGATCTGAAATGGTTAACTGAATATCAGATTAAAACCTTGGAAATTTATGCCACCCTGACGCGCGCAGAATGGGGCCGTGATCTGATCGTTTGGCCTGAATCATCAATTCCAATGTTCCAGACCGATATTCAAGAATTCTTGGATGCGATGGCAGCACAGGCGAAGAAAACCGATAGCGCTTGGGTCACAGGTATTCCTTATTGGGATCTGGCTAAATCGCAGCAAGTAGGTGAGCCGTTGTACTACAACAGTATTATGGCATCAGGTAGCGATTCATATGGTCTGTATAAGAAACAACGTTTAGTACCGTTTGGTGAATATATTCCACTGTCAGGCATGCTGAAATGGGTACTGCCTGCAATGCAAAACGATGTCAGTATGAGTGGTTTTTCACGTGGTGAAGCCAATCAAAAACCGCTGACTGTGAAAGGTCATGCACTGGCAGCCGCCATTTGCTATGAAGTGGCGTATCCAAACCTGACTCGTCGTAATGCATCTAACAGTGACTTCTTAATCACCGTGTCAAATGACGCTTGGTTTACAGGTACAGCTGGACCTTGGCAACACCTGCAAATGGTACAGATGCGTGCCAAAGAAAATGGTCGTTGGTTTATTCGTGCCACCAATACAGGTGTAACCGCGTTTATCGATCAGAATGGTCATATTGTCAAACAAGCACCAATGGATCTAGAAGTGGTCTTGCGTGGTGAATTACCTGCCATGCAAGGACAAACGCTCTACAACCGTTTAAGCGATTATCCGATCTTGATTTTCTCACTATTATTGTTAGTGATGGGGTGGATTTATCGTCCACATAAAGTTGATATTAGCTTCAAATCCCGTCGATAAATTACAGTAACTTTGTGCCCAGAGGAACATCAAACTCTGAGACACAAAGTGCGACATCCCCTTCTGCATTATGAAAACCTGTCACCAAGCACTCTGATTGAATCGGTCCAATTTGTTTTTTTGGAAAATTGATGACCGCAACCACCAGTTTCCCAATCAAATCATCAGGCTGATACAGCTTGGTAATTTGCGCACTAGATTTTCTGATGCCAAGTTCTTCACCAAAATCTACCTGCAAAATATAAGCGGGTTTCCGCGCTTGTTGAAACACTTCCGCCTGAATGATTCTACCCACACGTAATTCAACCTTGCTAAAGTCATTCCATTCGATCTGTTGCATGCTTTTTCCTTTTCTCTCTTTTTAAGCCCAGTTGCAGCATAGCGAATCTATCCGACTCAATAAATACGCTTATTTTTATTTTCAATTGAGTAACTTCATGCTAAATTAATTTTGCTGATCATAAAGCCGTAAACGTTTACGTCAATCAACGTGCCAACATATCTCCAACAAGGCTTGGAGCTATTTGATCAAGATATTTTTATCTTTGATCAGGCACTGGCGTTTGTTGGTTTACGGAGTAAAAAATGCAGAGTTCAAAATCTTTTTGTTTTAATTTTCAAAAAATTCCTAATCGTTACGCATCCTTTGTTTTACCTTTCTTCTTATCCATTATCATGACTTTTATTGTGTCTTGTATTAGTACGCTCAGAAGTATGGGATTTGAGCAGTTCTCTTTTTCTACGTGGATGTCGGCATGGGGAATTTCTTGGCTGATCGCATTTCCTGTGCTGCTCTTGGTGTTACCTATCGTGCGTAAAATGACAATGCTATTGGTTCGACCAGTTTAAATTTAGGCCATAAAAAAACGTAGATCTTGGGTCTACGTTTTTGAATATCTTTGGCTTAGAAATTAATCGACAATTGCACCGATAAATAAGCCACAAGACTCGACAGAAACAGCATCGGAATATATCGGTAGGCTTTAAATACAAGCTGCTCATATTTAGAAATCAGCTCCCGATTATCCCAGACACTGGTTTTTAAGGCACTTAAAAAACACAATACAAACCATGCACTCAACATACTCAGTGCAAAAAAGCCGATCATGATTTGACTGCTTCCTTCCGAAGCTTGCCACAATGTTAAAGCGCCTTCACTAAAAGGCAATAAAGTTAAAATGAGCAATACAGATTTAAGCATTGCCCAATGAAACTGATTCAGTTCATCCAACATAAAGAATGCTTTCATCTGATTTCTCCACATCTTATTTTTCAATGGCTTGAATTTATTATGCAAAGCTTTGATCTAAAGAAATAGTCTATTTTTCTGCATAATTTCTTTTTATTGTAACTATCAAATATGGGAATAATTCTTATTATAACTCTCACATATTCAATATTTTATTCATTTTATATTTTTCAAACAGTTATGTTATTTTATTGAATTAAGAAACATTATCACTTCACTCTCTATTTATTTAATTCAAAAGTGAAGTGATATTTTATTCTACATTATGGCTGATAATAAATATCCGCATCATTTCCTTCGCCACCTTCTTTACCATCCGCGCCAAACGAATATAAATCAAATGAACGACCTTCACGGCCTGGAATTACATACTGTAAATCATTTTCCCAACTGTCTTTTGGATAGCCACCTTTGACATAACCACCCGGTAACCAATTCTTTGCAGAAGCAGGTTGATTCACCAATGCATCTAAGCCGCCATCTTGCATCGATGGGTAACGACCATTATCTAATTTATATTGATCTAAAGCACCCGCGACACCTTTTAAGGTAATACTGGTTGTATCGACTTTGGCTTTTTCACCGCGACCCATTACGTTTGGAACGATCAATGCTGCCAAAACACCAAGAATTACAATAACAACCATCACTTCAATGAGTGTAAATCCTGAGACCCGATTAAACCGAGCAGCGCTCGGTCGGGTCGTAAGACGAGAAGCTATGCTTCGAGTGGCAGGATTAAGATTATACTCGGACTCTGAGTTGCAAGATTCTGCAACAGGAGAAGCATTCAAGCTACGTCCAACATTTTGTTTATCCATTGAATTATTCATATTCATCTCTTACATGTCACTCATTAGATCATATTGTTCATATTAATAATTGGCAACATTACCGCAATCACAATCACCAATACAATTGCTGCCATAAAAATCAGCATCAAGGGTTCGAGTAACGCCAGTAAAGTTGAAATAAAGGTGGTCACCTCACGATCTTGCATGGTCGATGCACGATCCAACATCCGATCCAATTCACCCGACGCCTCACCACTTCGAATCATTTGTACCATCATTGGCGGAAAATAACCGCAACGCTCCAATTGCGTTGCCAAATTACCACCTTCTGTTACACGCTCCATCGCCACTTCGATCGCATCACGAATCACCCAGTTATTACTGACTTCAGCACCAATCCGTAGGGCCTCAACCAAAGGCACACCTGAACGGGTCAAAATCGATAAGGTACTGGCAAAACGTGCAGCATTTATACCACGCGAAAGTTTACCAAATAGTGGCAATCTGAGCGTTAATCGGTCAAATGCATAATGCCCTGCATTGGTTCTTAAAAAACGGGTAAATACAATAATGGCAATAAAGGCAAGAATGAGCATGCCAATCCAAGTATGCCGAATAAAGGCACTGGCCTTCATCAATGCGACCGTGATCCAAGGCAAGGCTTCTTTACTTTGTTCAAAGGTTTTGACAATTTCAGGCACAACGTAGGTCATCAAACCCATCACAATCCCGAAAGACATCAGCATCAGCACTATCGGGTAAATCATCGCGCCCTGAATTTTCTTCTGCATGGCAAAACGATTTTCGGTGTAATCAGACAGCTGATCTAGAATCAAATCAAGATGTCCTGAACGCTCTCCAGCTGCAACCGTTGCAATATATAGTTCTGGGAAACGACCTGACTGTTGCATACTTTTTGCCAGTGAATGTCCTTCCAAAACCTTAGACCGTACGGCGATTAATAGGTTTTGCACATGTGATTTTTCACTTTGTTTACTCACTGCACGCAAAGCTTCTTCCAATGGAATACCAGCAGCAACTAACACAGAAAGCTGGCGGGTCATCAGTGCCAAATCATAAGCACTAAAGCTTTTTTTAAACCATGAACGTTGTTGCTGTTTGTCTTTTTGCTCAACGGCATCGACTGCAATTGGTGTCCATGCTTTATCGCGTAACTGTTGTCGAATTTGACGTGCAGAATCCCCTTCCAGCACACCTTTATGTTGCTTTCCTGAGGCATCAAGAGCGGTAAATTGATAAGCAGGCATGGTTCTGTTCTAATTGTCCCAAAATAGTTGTTGTTGCTATTGCATCCGTGTTTGCAATGAAATACGTGAGTTTCACAAGAAATTCATCGACATAACACTCCGCACTTTAGCATAATTCCATGACATGCAGTCATGCCTTGTATAAGTTGTTTTAGTCAATAACACAACCTAAAGGCTGAAGTGTCAATCGCCCCTTATATGAATGAAGCCTATATGCCTACCGAAAATTCTAACGCTATTTTGTACCGTATTCGAGTTGCAATACCCGTTTATGTGTATGACACGTTTGACTACACGGTCAGTGCTGAGCAGTACGCTCAAGCTCAAATCGGTGCACGTGTCGCGATTTCTTTTGGTCGGCAGAATCTTGTTGGGATCATTATCGAGAAAGTTGATCCTAACGAAGTATTTACAGGACAATTCAAACTTAAGGCCATCACAGAATTACTTGATCAGGAAACCATTCTAGACCAACAAGTTTTAACTTTGTTGACATGGTCAGCCCAATATTATCAATTCCCGATTGGCGAGGTGATGCAAAGTGCCCTACCTACCTTATTAAGACAAGGTCGCGCCTTAGATATCCTGTTTCATTTATGGAAGATCACACCGCATGAAGACCCAGCCTCCTTATTAAAACGCTCTCAAAAACAATATGATGCTTATCAGGTTTTAAAACTGCATCCACATGGCACTACTGAAAACGTGCTCAATCTAAGTGGTGTAGAAACATCAACCCTGAAAGCACTGGAAAAGAAAGGCTTGGTTGAGTGCTGTCTGGAACCGCATGATTTCACCCCAACACCTGTACAACTGGCGCAAGTGCCTTTGACACCGAACGAAGATCAAAAGAAAGCAATTCAACAGATTCTCAAAGCACAGCATCAATACCAAGCATTTTTATTGGATGGTTTGACCGGCAGCGGTAAAACTGAAGTCTATTTGCAAGTCATGTATGAGGTATTAAAACAAGGTAAACAGGTGTTGGTACTGGTGCCTGAAATTGGCCTGACGCCTCAAACTGTAGCTCGTTTTAAGTCACGTTTTCATTGTGATGTGGCCTTGCTCCATTCAGGCTTAAATGACTCGAAACGCTTACAGGCATGGCAACATGCGCAAACGGGTAAAGCCTCGATTATTATTGGTACACGCTCTGCAATTTACACCCCGCTTCCTCAGCTTGGTTTAATCATCTTGGATGAGGAGCATGACCTCTCTTACAAACAGCAAGAAGGTTTCCGCTACCATACCCGTGATGTGGCTTTATATCGTGGTCATTTACAGAACTGCCCTGTCATCCTCGGATCGGCAACACCAAGTATCGACAGTTATCATTTAGTGGAGTCAGGCAAATTACATTTGCTTGAACTAAATCAACGTGCGGGCGTGGCTGTACTGCCGAAAATGCATGTGGTTGATTTAAAAATCGCAAAAAAGAAACACGGACTGAGCCAAACGCTCATCGAACAGATCAAGCATACGTTAGAACGTAAAGAACAAGTGCTGATCTTTTTAAATCGACGCGGTTATGCGCCGATTCTGATGTGTGAAAGCTGTGGCTGGCAAGCCAACTGCCCACACTGTGATGCGCACTTTACCCTACATTCACAGCCTTATCATTATTTGCATTGCCATCATTGCGGCACCATCAATCGTCTGCCTGATCATTGTCCTGCATGTCAAAAACAAAGCTTAAAAACCATTGGTGCAGGCACAGCAAAACTTGAAGAACACCTACAAGAGTTATTCCCTCACCATGAAGTGATTCGGGTCGATCGTGACAGTACCAGCAAAGTGGGTAGCTGGCAGAAAATTTATGATCGCATTCAGCAAAATAAACCCAATATTTTATTGGGCACACAAATGCTGGCCAAAGGTCACCATTTCCCACATGTGACGCTCGTTGCGATTTTAGATATTGATGCAGGCTTGCTCAGTGTTGACCCACGCGCGCCTGAACGTACCGCACAGCTGATTGTACAAGTTGCTGGTCGTGCTGGTCGAGGCGAGCATAAAGGCAGTGTCTATTTACAGAGTCTGCGCCCTGATCACCCGATGTTGACCACTTTAATTGAGCATGACTACCGTACTGTCGCCAAACAAATGCTGGCTGATCGTAAAATCGCGATGTTACCACCCTATCGTTATGCAGTATTGGTTCGGGTTGAATCTAAAGATCGGGATTATAGTCAGCAATTCTTAGCGGATATTGCACAACAATTACGGACAATGGCTGGAGATTTAGTCGACATTTGGGGACCGATTCCCGCACCGATGGAACGTAAAGCAGGCCGTTATCGTGCACATATGGTGATTTTGTCTAGCGATCGAGCAAAACTGCATTTTTATTTGCGCCAGTGGTGGCAACACGTCGTACACTTACCTCGCCAGCATCTACTGAGGCTATCGATTGATGTTGATCCGCAAGAGTTTAGTTAGAGGCTTAGCCTGAGCGTGTTCAAGTCATCGAACGTTTTCCAACATCATCTTTTCAGATCATATTTTTACAGACGACTCATTTGAGTTAGTCTAGACAAAATAGAAAAATTTGAGGCATTCAATGTCTTTTCTGCTACCGATTATTTTATTACTGGCTGCGACTTTAATTTTTGCTCCATTAGCAAAACGCTATGCCTCCACCACTGTTCTGGGTTATCTGATTGCAGGGCTATTACTTGGCTCCAGTGTTTCGGGCCTGATTGAAGATCCTCAACTGATCGAGCAATTGCTACATTTTGGTATGATTGCAGTCATGTTCTTTGTCGGTTTTGCTTTTCGACCACAACAACTTTGGCTCGAGCGTAGAGGCATTCTAAAAAACAGCGGATTACAACTCCTAATCATTACCCTTGTTCTGATTGGCGCATGTTTTTTACTGTTTAATGATGTGCTAACCAGTCTGATTCTCGGATGTGCTTTAGCGCTATCCGCAGTTGCTTTACCATTACAACTCCTAGAAAAAAAACAGCAGCTCAATAACAAATTAGGGCAAGCGACTTTAGCAACCTTGCAATTTCAAGCCTTTGTTGCCATCGTCTTGATTATGTTATTTCCATTACTCGAAGACACTGCTTCTACACGGCATGGCATTGCCTATTTTGCAGCAATCATCGCGACATTTTCAGGATTATTCTTAGCCAGCCGTTATTTAGTGCGCCCAGCATTCCGTTTCTTAGCACGGAAAAATAGTATCCATCTCATTCCTGTACTCAGTTTATTGGTCTTACTTTCTGTCATCCTCATCATGGATATTTTAAATATTCATGTGCTAATTAGTGCATTTCTGGGGGGCTTATTACTGGCAGAGACAGAATTTAAAAGTGAAGTTGAACGCATTCTTGAACCCTTTAAAGATGCTGCAACAGGACTATTTTTTCTGGCGATTGGCTTGGGGCTTTCACTGCAACCCCTTATCCAAACACCATTATTGATCATCGCATCAATCTTTGGTTTAGTTGTGATCAAGGCTGCTGTTGTTACGGCAATCAGCTATTACCAACAACGCCATGCCAAGCTCAGCACCCTGTTTGCAATCACCTTGGCGCAAAGCGGCGAACTCAGTTTTATTCTGCTCAAGCTGGCAGAAAGTGAGAACTTGCTGACTAAAGATCTTCTGCAACCGACCTTACTCATTGTATTTGGTTCAATGCTATTGACCCCACTGCTGTATTGGTTATTTGATTCAAAAGTTTTGCCAAAATTGCAGAAGCAGGTGGCAGTACAGATTGACGATGTCCCTCAACACCCGATTCTTATTTTGGGCTTTGGCCGTTTTGGACAAGTCATCGCACGGACCTTACACGCACAAGGCAAACAATTCAGTGTCATTGATAGCAACCAACCTGACGCTGATTTTATTGAACAATATGGACATCGTTTCTTTGATGCTGATGTCACCCAAGTCGAGAACTTACGTGCTGCAGGCATTGAATATTGCAAATTATTGATTGTTGCAATTGATGATGTTGAAGACAGTATGAATCTGGCACGGCATCTACGTTTGAACTATCCAGATTTAACCCTGTTTGTACGAGCACGTGACCGCCATCATGCGCATTTACTCAATGATTTAGGCGTACAACATATTTGGCGTGAAACCTATGCCTCATCGTTAAATATGGCACAACAGGCATTGATTGAAACGGGTCTCTCCGTTGAAGATGCACATATTCAAATTGAGCGCTTTAAACAAGAAGATGAAAAGCTGCTCATGCAGCAACATTGGTCCCATGATCAACAAGATGTCCTTGAAAACTATCCAAGTGCGATTGCAGAACTTGAGCATTTGTTTGAAAACACAAAAACTTTAAGATCAGATCGCTTGAGCAATGATCAAAACACACAAAGTGATGCAAATTCACTCAATGAAACATCTTGAGTTTTGGCAAACTGACACCATTATTGACTGCATAACCATGCACCTTTTTATAAAGCCTGAAGTGCTTTACAAGGCAAAGCGTTGCTTTGTTTTCCCCTTAGGGGGTACTGGAGAAAAATATGTCTGATTTACGCCAACGCTTTTTTATCGAAGACTGCCCTGTTCGCGGTGAAGTAGTGCATTTAGAAGAAGCGCTTCAAACTATTTTGGCGCAACGTGAATATATGCCTGCAGTACAAAGCCTGTTAGGTGAAATGCTCAGTGCAACAGCCTTACTTGCCAGTACACTCAAGATTCGTGGCCGTATTAGCTTACAGATCCAAGCAAATGGAACATTTAAATGGGCGATGGCTGAGTGCAACCATTTGGGTGAAGTTCGCGCATTGGCGGATTACGAAGAAGATCCTCGTTTCGTTGAAGGTAGCGACAGTCGTACTGTGCTTGCGGCTTTAACCAATCCAGTGCTGTTCATCAACATTGAACCTGAACACGGCGAACGCTATCAAGGGATCGTTCCACTTGATCAACCAACCTTGGCAGGTTGTTTGACACAGTATTACGATTTGTCTGCACAGATCCCAACCCACATTGTATTGGCAACGAATAACCAACGTTCGGGTGGTCTATTGATTCAGTTACTTCCTCGTAATGATGAAGAAGAGCAAAAGTTGGTTGATGAAGATCTATGGCCACGTTTAACCATGCTCACTGAAACCCTTAAGCCGGAAGAACTGACTGATCTATCAGCAAATGAAATCCTCTATCGTTTGTATAACGAAGAAGAAGTGCGTTTACCTGAAGTTGAGCAGTTAAAGTTTGGTTGTACTTGTTCGAAAGAACGTTGTGCCAATGCCTTGATCCAAATCGGCGTTACTGCAGTTCATGAAACTTTAGAAGCGCAAAACCCGATCCAAATGGATTGTCAGTTCTGTAATACACGTTATGAATTTACCGCAGAAGAAGCTTTAGGTTTGTTCGGTGAACATTTAAGTTAATTGACTAAATGTTAAAAATAAAAAAAGACGGGCTTCCGTCTTTTTTTATTTTGTATTAAGGTCTATGCGATAAAACAATTTGCAAATCTCCCAATAACATAGACCTAAAATTTGCCTTATGAATTACTTCGAATACTTGCTGTTTATCATCAGTGTGGTTGTACTGATTGCCACGCCTGGCCCTGTGATGATTTTGGTGGCCAGTGCTGGCCTTAAGGGTGGCTATAAAAAAGCATTAGAGACAATTTTTGGAACCAACTTCGCCTCTTTAATCCTGATTTTTATTTCCGTACTCATTCTCAAGGGTTTTCTCACCATTGATGAAAACTACCTAAAAGCCATTCGCATATTAGGTTGCCTTTATATTGCCTATCTGGGTTATAGCATTATTAAAGAAGTGCTTCAGGCAGCACATCCAACTACCATCCAAACTGTGTCAGCACAAAGTGGCGGCTTTAAAAAAGGCTTTCTCGTGGGAATTTCCAATCCGAAAGATATTATTTTCTTTTCGGCTTTTTTCCCGCAGTTTATTAACATCTCATCGAATATCAATTTCAGTTTAAGCCTACTCACAGTAACGTGGATTATTTTGGATTTCCTCACGTTGTCGTTGGTCTATCTGTTTTTCCGTAGCCTATCTCAAAGCAGCATCTATCCGAAGATTCTGGGACTATGTGGTGTTTTACTGGTCTTGATCGCGCTCTATGGACTGGTCGATACCTTTATTTAAAATCGACATCAAGTCCACATTAAAAACCTTAACGATGTAGTTTTTAGCCAAACAGAACAAGTCTTATACAATCGAATCCATTGAAATCTCTTGGATTCGTTTCATAATAAAATAAACACATCATTATATTTATTATAGATCATGGCAAAAAATTATTATGAAGAGCTGGGTGTTTCAAGAGATGCCTCAGCAGATGAAATCAAAAAAGCCTATCGAAAACTGGCGCGTAAATATCATCCTGACATTAGCAAAGAAGCCGATGCTGAAGCCAAAATGCAGGCAATTAATGTCGCCTATGACACTTTGAGTGACAGTACTAAAAAAGCTGAATATGACCAGATGCTGGATCATCCACAAGGTTTCTCTAATTTTGGACAAGGCAATCAAAGTGGTTTTGACGGTTCACAGTTCTATCGCCAAAGTTCAGGCGATGGTGCTGACTTTAGTGGATTTGAGGACTTATTTGGCCGTTTTGGTTCTGGCTTTGGTGGAGGTCAGCAACGCTCTCAGCGTCAACAACGTAGCTATCGTGGTGAAGACCAGCACGCCAGCATTCAAGTTGATTTAGATATTGCCTATCACGGTTCAACCCAACAAATTACCCTACAGATTCCGACTTATAACGTTTATGGTGAACCTGAGGTACAACGTAAAACCTTAGAGGTTAAAATTCCAAAAGGAATGAAGGAAGGTCAACAAATTCGCTTAAATGGTCAAGGTCAGAGCGGTGTTAATGGCGGCGAAAATGGTGATCTATACATTGAGATCCAATACAAAGATAGCGACCGAATCCGTGTTGAAGGTGCTGATGTTTACCAAACCATTGATGTCAGTCCTTGGGAAGCAGGTTTAGGACAAAGTGTTGAGGTTCGCACTCCTGCTGGACAACTCAAAGTCAACTTACCTAAAAATGCTAAAAATGGGCAGCAGCTTCGTTTAAAAGATAAAGGGATTCCAAGCAAGACTGCAGGAAACTTATACCTGATTATTAATATTGTTTTACCGCCAGCGCACAGTGAGCAAGAGCAGCAGGCTTATCAACAGTTTGCCGATGCCTTTGCTGCATTCCAACCACGTGCCTCATAAGGAGTAAGATCATGACAACCATTCAATACAAAGAAATTCAATACGACGGTCATTATCAAGTTGAAATCATTGATGAGCAATTGGCACTTGATCTTGAACACTTTGCAGAAGCATGTGGCCAAAGTACCGACTGGGTATTAAAACTGATTGATTATGATATTTTGCAGATCACCGTTGATCCTCAAAGTTATCAATTTATTGGTGAAGATGTGAGTCGGGCGAGACGTGCATACCGTTTACAACGTGACTTTGATGCAAGCTTATCTGCAGTAGCAGTGATGCTGGATTTAATCGATGAAGTCCAGCACTTACGTAAACAGCTCAAACATTTTCATTAAGCCATCCTGCAAATGACCAAGCCCAGACTATTTCAGCTTGGTCATTTTCTCCACTTCTTTCAATGTTTGCTTAATCGGTTCATAATCCAAGAACCACAACAAATTAAAATTACGCTGCTTATGCTGCTGCGCCAGCAAATCAATCACGCTGCGTTCACCACGTCCAACCAAATGCTGTCGATAAAAGTAATACAGCAAGAATACGGTGCTCATCAGCATCACACCCAGCATAATCCAAAAACCGACAGGTGATTTTAGTCCTGGTATAAACTCAAAGTTCATGCCATACACGCCCGTTAGCAAAGTCAGCGGTGCAAAGATGGCAGTAATGATTGCCAAGATGCGCATGTTTTCATTGGTTTGATTGGCAATTGCAGAAAAGTGTAAATCGATAGCGGATTGAATCGCATTTCTTAAACGTAACGTATGCTTCTGTACTCGCTCGACATGGCTCATCAGATCATTCAAACGCACCAGTAGAATATCTTGCGCTTTATGCTGCTTATGCTCACCAACGACATGATGATAATTATCAACCAATTCATCTCTAAACTCTTGCAGAGTCTCGATCTGTTCCTCACACAAGTTTTCGATTTGTTGAAAAGCCATATCTTCATGAAACAGTTGATGCCACTGCTTAAAACGACGATTACCCTGTAACAATTGCTGCTGCCAATATTCAACACGGCGTGTTAGAGGGTTACGTAGATTTAAATAGCCATCAATCATACTATTGAGCAAACGCAAGCATAAATCAGCAGGTGTGCTGGGTAACTTGCGTGGTTTATTCTGCTCTGCAATCGGTCGCCCCATAATCACTTGGATACGTTGGATATAGCTTTCTACCGCCTTATTGCCTTGTTCTCTCACACTGACTAAAACTGTTGGCGTGAGGATAAAACTCATGGGTGTTGTTGCAAGGCCAAATACACTTTCATGCGCTTCCAGTACATTCTCACTTTCAAGAATTTGGTCATCTGGACTAATCAACTTGCGAAACACCAACAGGTCATATTCTTCAACCGTATCGAAGGCACAAGGATGCTCAATATTGAGTAAATCCCGCATATGGAATTCATTCAAAACTAGCCCAGTACAGTCATAGATTTTTTTCTGCCAAGACTCGGTGTGATTCACCATATCCTGTCTTAGACTATCGACCCATAAGAATTCAAGCGTATGTTCTGTTTGTTGTTCCGTACTGATAAAAATTGTATTTTCACTGTTATGGCGATAAAAATAATAAAGCTGCATAGGACAATAGAAATTTGAATAGCTATGAAAGAAATGCTGCCACGAAGCTGTATAAAAAGCTATGGATATTACAGAGCAAGAACATCATCAAATATAAAAAAAAAGCCTCACATGGAGGCTTTTAACAATATAAGGAATTAAGCGTCTTTCTCAACAATGCCATGTTTCAAAGCGTTGTCTAATTGCTCTTTATCTAAAGCATTATCCCATTTTGCAACAACAATTGTTGCACAAGCATTGCCGACTAAATTGGTTAATGCACGGCATTCTGACATGAAGCGGTCAATACCGAGAATCAATGCCATACCTGCAACAGGAATCGCGGGAACAACCGAAAGTGTTGCAGCCAAGGTGATAAAGCCCGCCCCTGTAATCCCCGCAGCACCTTTAGAACTTAACATTGCTACCAAAAGAATCGTGATCTGTTGCGTTAAAGTCAGTTCAATATTACATGCCTGTGCAATAAACAATGCCGCCAATGTCATGTAGATATTAGTACCATCCAAGTTAAATGAATAACCCGTTGGAATCACCAGACCAACCACAGATTTTTCACAACCCGCTTTTTCCATTTTCGCCATTAACGATGGTAATGCAGCTTCTGATGAGCTTGTTCCAAGCACCAACCAGAGCTCATCTTTAATATAACGAATCAGATCAATAATCGAGAAACCATTATAGCGTGCCACTGCACCTAAAATGATAATGACAAACAGTAAAGCGGTAATATAGAAGGTCGCAATCAATAACATCAAATTACCAATCGAGCTAATTCCATAAGCACCAATGGTAAAGGCCATGGCACCGAATGCACCAATCGGCGCAAACTTCATCAACATACCGACTAAATTAAATACTGGTGTAGTGAGTTGCTGTAGGAAATCAGTGATTGGACGACCTAAATCACCTGATTTCGCCAAAGCCAAGCCAAATAGCACTGCAACAAAGAGGACTTGAAGAATTTGACCTGATACAAATGGACTGATCAAGGTATCTGGAATAATATTCATCAAGAAGCCGGTAATCGTCGACTCGTGCGCTTTTGCTGCGTATTCATCAACTTTTGTGCTGTGCAACGTGCTTGGATCAATATTCAAACCATGACCTGGCTCAATCACATTCCCGACGATCAGACCGACAATCAAAGCCAAGGTTGAGAAAGTCAGAAAGTAGATCATCGCCTTCCCTGTCACTCGACCAACACTGCCGAGATTTTTCATCCCAGCAATACCTGTCACAACAGTCAGGAAAATCACAGGTGCAATAATCATTTTTACCAATTTAATGAAAGCTTCACCTAGTGGTTTTAAGCTTTCACCAAATTCTGGGAAGAAATGACCGAGCAATATCCCTGCAACAATTGCGAAGATCACTTGCACATAGAGAATTTGATAAAATTTTGGTTTCTTTGGCGGCTGTTGGTCATCTTGACCTGTGGCTACATGATCGACGTGCATGCGCGATATTCCTTCATATTGAGATGACAAATAGACTTCCGACTGTCTATCTAAACCCTTATAAACACAGGTAGGAGCGGAAAGTGGGAGAATTCTACGTTAATTGTGTGTACCGCAATTAAAGCATTAGACTAATGTCTAATATAAAGAAAATTTATGTTTATAGTTTTGGTTTTTTATAGCTATAACAATCATTCATTTAATAAAAAAGCGCATTGTTTAAACAATGCGCTTTTTTAGATTTGGATATTGGCTTAATTAAGCTTGTTCAATATCTTTCATGGTTAATTTGATACGACCACGGTTGTCAACATCTGCAACCTGTACTTTGATGTCCTGACCTTCTTTCAATACGTCAGTCACATTCGCAATACGTTCATTCGAAATTTGTGAAATGTGAAGCAAGCCATCAGTACCTGGCATGATATTTACAAATGCACCGAATTCAACGATACGAATGACTTTACCTGCGTAAATCGTACCTGGTTCAACTTCAGCAGTAAGTGCTTGGATTTTTGCAATCGCAGCTTTAGCCGCCGCTTTAGTTTCACCAAATACACGTACTGTACCGTTATCTTCGATATCAATCGCAGCTTTAGTTTCTTCAGTAATCGCACGAATGGTTGCACCACCCTTACCAATCACGTCACGAATCTTGTCTGGATTGATGTTGATCACTTCAAAAGTCGGTGCATTTGCACTGATTTCTGCGCGAGCACGTGAAATCACTTTGTTCATTTCATTAAGGATGTGCATACGACCAGCAAATGCTTGGTTTAATGCAACTTCCATAATTTCTTCTGTAATCCCTTCAATCTTGATGTCCATTTGAAGTGCAGTAATACCGTTTGCAGAACCTGCGACTTTAAAGTCCATATCACCAAGATGATCTTCGTCACCCAAGATGTCTGAAAGTACTGCGAAACGCTCACCTTCTTTCACCAAGCCCATTGCGATACCCGCAACTGGTGCTTTCAATGGAACACCCGCATCCATCAATGATAATGATGCGCCACATACAGAAGCCATTGAAGATGAACCGTTAGATTCAGTAATGTCAGATACGATACGGATCACGTACGGGAAGCGATCAGCTGCAGGAAGAACAGCTTGAACACCACGACGTGCCAAACGACCGTGACCAATTTCACGACGTTTAGGACCAGATTCACGACCTGTTTCACCTACAGAGTATGCAGGGAAGTTATAGTGCAACATGAAGTTATCGGTTTTAGTACCAGAAAGCGTATCAACCATCAACGCATCACGTGTATTACCCAAAGTCGTTGTAACTAACGCTTGAGTTTCACCACGTGTGAATAATGCAGAACCGTGTGCACGGTCTAATACACCCACTTGTACATCGATACCACGAACAGTTTTGGTATCACGGCCATCAATACGTGGCTTACCTGACAAGATGTTGTCACGTACGGTACGGTATTTAAGGTCTTCGAATAATTCGTTTACTTCATCAGCAATACCCGTTTCGTCATTTTCAGGAACGAATTGGGCAACCGCTTCTGCATAAAGTGCATCAAGTGCTGCATAACGGTCTTGTTTCACTGCAATGGTATATGCTTCTGAAATCTTCGCTTCGAAAGCTGCTTTTAATTGCTCAAGAAGTGCTTCGTTTTTGCTTGGAGCAACCCAAGTAGATTCAACTGCGCCCGCAGCAGCAGCAAATTCTTTAATTGCTTGAACTGCAATTTGCATTTCGTCATGGCCGAAAAGTACAGCACCAAGCATTTGATCTTCTGAAAGTTCTTTCGCTTCAGATTCAACCATAAGTACAGCTGATTCTGTACCCGCAACCACTAGGTCAAGATCAGATTGAGCAAGTTGTTCAAAATTCGGGTTAAGAACGTATTCACCATTGATTAAACCAACACGTGCACCAGCAATTGGACCACGGAACGGTGTACCAGCAATTGACAATGCAGCTGAAGCACCAAGCATCGCAGCGATATCAGCGTCCATCGTTTTGTCAGAAGACACAACTGTTGCTGTTACTTGGATTTCGTTGAAATAACCTTCTGGGAACAACGGACGAATTGGACGGTCAATAAGACGTGAAATTAAAGTTTCAGCTTCAGAAGCACGGCCTTCACGCTTACCATAACCACCTGGGATACGACCCGCAGCATATTGTTTTTCTTGATAGTTAACTGTTAACGGGAAGAAGTCTTGGCCCGCTTTTGCTTTTGGTTGTGCAACAACTGCAACAAGGACAGTCACACCACCCATAGTGACTAAAACTGTATTTGCTTGACGCGCAACACGACCCGTTTCTAAAACAACTTGGTGTTGACCAAATTGGAATTCTTTACGAATGATATTAAACATTGACATGTATTGTATTTTCCTACTTTTTTTCTAGTGAGACCCCTAAGGTTTGGCATTCAGACTACAACTGCTGTGTAGATAAATGACAAAGCTTAGAAGCCATCACACTAGACTAAATTTTAAAAAAGTTAAACGCAAAGAAGGAGCGAACAAGCGCCCCTTCTAAAAATCACCTAAGGTAAATTAGGTGAAACTCTCTTTTCAGCAATAAAGCATAACAACATGCGAAATAGTGAAAACAAAGTAAAATCGAATTAACGACGTAAACCTAATGCGCCGATCAAAGCAACATAACGACCGTGATCTTTACCATTTAAATAGTCAAGTAATTTACGACGTTGGTTTACCATACGAATCAAACCACGACGGCTATGATGGTCGTGTTTGTGTTCTTTAAAGTGACCTTGCAAATCATTGATTTGAGCACTTAATAAAGCAACTTGTACTTCAGGTGAACCAGTGTCGTTTTCAGCACGAGCAAATTTAGCGATGATCTCTGCGCGATCAGTGTTAGTTAAAGCCATTCGATTTCTCCGAGATGCTTACAAAAATAAAATGATAATGATCAGTTGTTACCAACCGACTGCCGTGCATCACTACAGCAAGTCGCCTATTTTAAGTGATCTATCGTTATATTGCAAAAATGTTTTAAGTTCACTGGCAATTCGGCAGCTGACAGCGTTGTACAAAATAGGCACACTAGCCTGATTCTGTTTTCAATTTATGACAGAGAAGAAAGAAAACGAAAATATTGCGAGGGAATCGTGAAAATCTTATCAACTAATACCTGTTATGTGCCACATGACTTAAATCAAGTGATTCGCAGCAAAGATGAAGTCTCAGCTGAATTGGGCGGCATGACTGAAACACAGGTCCAAAAGATTTGGCACAGCGTTGAAGGACTGTATAAAACAGGCAATTATCCACTCATTACTTTATGTTTGCGTCGTCAGGGGAAAATTCTTTTAAACCGCAGTATTGGTTATGCGCAAGGTAATTCCGCGGAGGGCTTGGCAACGGATGCCAAGATTGGAACGCCAGATACGCCTGTCTGTCTGTTCTCAGCCTCTAAAATGGTTACCGCCATGTTAATCCATATGTTGGATGAACGTGGAGAGCTTAATTTACTTGATCCAATCAGCTACTACATTCCTGAATATGGTGTGAATGGTAAACGTCGTGCCACGATTTTTCATTTGCTTTCCCATCGTGGTGGGATTCCTCGCATTGACACTGAGGTCACACCAGAGCTTTTATTTAATCAAGAAGATATTTTAAAACTACTCTACGCTGCGAAACCTGTTTCTCCGTCAGGAACACACCTTGCTTACCATGCCGTCACTGCGGGTTATATTCTGGGTGAAATCGTTCGGCGTGTAACTGGTCAAAGCGTTCGTGAGTTTTTGGCTGAGCATATTGAAAAGCCAATGGGCCTAGACTATTTCAACTATGGTTTAAAACCTGAGTATCGTGCAGACGTAGCTTTGAACTATGCGACAGGGATCCATCCCAAATTAGGCACAGACCACTATCTCAATCACGTACTAGGTGGCGGCCTACAACTCGCAGTTGATGTGACGAACGATACCCGCTTCATGGACACCATTTGTCCTGCTGGAAACATTTATACCAGTGCAGAACAGGCCGGTCGTTTCTTTGAAATGTTACTCAGCGGCGGCGAATATCAAGGCAAACAGATTATGAGTGCCAAGACGGTGTTCCGCTCTACCCTCCCAACCTCTGGTCTTAGTCTAGATCGAACCCTATTGGCACCGATGCGTTATGCACTGGGTCCAATGCTCGGCAGTAATCCAGTAGGATTATTTGGCCCAATGACAGGACAGGCATTCGGTCATATTGGCTTCTCGAATATTCTATGCTGGGCAGATCCAGAGCGAGATATCAGCGTATCGCTGCTGACCACAGGAAAGTCTGTAGTCGGCACTCATTTACCCGCTTTAGCAAAAACGCTTTATCAGATTTCGACCAACTGCCCGAAAATCCCAAAGAATCAACGTCGTTCATTATTTGCAACAGATCGTACAGAAGCAGATTTGGTCTAAGCGCTCGACATCCAAATCACAGGCATAAAAAAGCCCAAGTTAAACTTGGGCTTTTGCGCTTGAAACTTTTCATTGTTCTTCTATTTTATTATTTTTTATTCTTTTTTCCTGCACCATTCAAACCCTCTGAATGTTCACACACATCCTTTTCTTTATTGTTGTTTGTCTTGCTTTTCCCTCTCTCTATACCGACTATTCTGTCAGATTCAATTGTGGAGAAAAATAGCATTTCTCTTATCTCTGTGTACGAAAAAACGTACAAGTCTGTATAACATTTAACTTAATAATAACAAAAAATTGTCAGACAATAAGATTTATATTTCTTCCTTTTATTTGAACCCTAGAGCACACTGAAATAGACCCTCCATAAACAGTAGATGAATATTCACATATTAAATATGTAGGGTATTGAACCAGTGAATCATAAGGGTTTTATCGTAGATGACGTATAAAAATAAAAAAGCCCTGTAGTCTCTCCCAAAACTACAAGGCTTAGCGGCTGTAAATTTCCTCTTTTATCACTTACTTCACTGTAAGTTCGCTGTCATACGACGTTATTATTATATTTATGCGATTTACCTAGCTTTCCTTGCTAGGCTCTTTGTGTGTACATAATCTCAAAAACCTTGCGCTTGCTCTAGCGACAATATCTCGAATCTTTGTAAGCTTTTACTTACAAAACGGTGAATTCTGAAGAATAAGTTCACAATCTGTTCAAATTGATCTTCTGCACTAAACCACTACGGCGAATCGTGCGTATCGTCAATGCCTGCTGTAAGGCATTTGAATCAGCCAAAATACTCACGACTTTTTTAGCACGAGTCACCGCTGTATAAATCAATTCCTGACTTAATAATTTCTCAGCTTGCGCATCCAATACAATCGCTGTGTGGGTAAATTCAGAACCCTGAGATTTATGAATGGTTAAAGCAAATGCAGTCTGCATGCTACGTGGTAATCGATGTGCTGCAATCCACTTATTTAAACTTGGAAAAAATACTTCAAATTGCTGTGCTTGAGTACGGTGCTTAAAACAAATGCCAATATCACCATTGGAAATCCCAAGCTGATAATCATTATACGTCATCATCACTGGACGCCCGATATACCAATCCCCTACAGCGACCTGTTTGAGTTGCTGGTTTAACCAATGTTCAGCATAACGATTGAGTTGTTCAATACCGAATGCCCCATGCCGAACAGCGGTTAAAATTCGATAATCATCAAAAGCGTGAATCACGGACTGAATAGAATCGGCTGTTTCATCTGCATGCATATAACCTTTTAAGGCATCAACATAGCCTTGAAATCCATACATCAATTTTTGCTGATAGGACTCAATATCAAGGCCATGCGGCTCTGGTAGATATTCCAGTTGAATATGATCTGACATATCTGTATTTAACGTTATTGCCTGCAATGGCGCTGCTTCTACAATGTCATGCGCTAGCTTCAAAAGTACGTCATCATGCTTAACTGAATCTTGCTGGGCTTGAATGAACCTCGCAAACTGTCCAATTTTCGCCTCAGCAGAAAAACGGCGACTGGTTTGTAACTGGACGCGGTTTTCTGCCAATGCTTCTACTTGCTGTAAATCTGCCAAAACCGAACCGACATCTACAGAGGCCAACTGATTAGCATCCCCAAGTAGGATGATCCGACACTGCTCAGGCACTGCTTCAAATAATAAAGTCGCAAGATTTAAATCCAGCATTGATGCTTCATCGACCACAATCACGTCATAAGGCAAAGGCTGTTTTGAATTAAACCGTGGAATCTGCCGATTGCCCATGCCCAATAAACGGTGCAAGGTCTGAGTGTTTTGATTACGCAACTCATCTGTAATTAAACCTGATTCCAATAATTTTGGATCATTAAATGAGTTCTGTAATGCTTCCTGCATACGTTGTGCAGCCTTGCCTGTAGGCGCTGCCATAGCAATACGAATATCTGGAATAGTCTGGTTTAAAGCCGCGATGATACGTGCCAAGGTATAGGTTTTACCCGTACCAGGCCCCCCCGTAATAATACTCAGCCATTGTTGCAACACCATTTTAAGCGCTGCTTGTTGGTGCTCATCGCTGAGTAAGTTCTGAAAAATTTCTGGATTCACGACCTGAATCGTTTGTCGTTTTAATCGACAAATCTGCTGGGCAAGGCGTTGCTCTAAGGACCAATATCGGTATAATGCCAAGCCCTGCTGATCATAGACACATGGGGCAACTTGAGTGATTGCATTTTCACTCGAAATAGCCAAATCAGCCAGTGCTTCGATCTGTGCACGATCGGCTTCGATACAGCTATCACCCTGTAAACTGGCTTCAACCAATTGTTGCAGTACTTCTGCAGCGTTAACTGCTTGAGCTGATTGGGAAAATGGGGCTTGTGCGAGGTAATTACTCCACATATTTAACCAAGTCATTTGTTCTATCTGATGACCGATTTGTTTGTCCACAGAGTTATCCTCACACTTACCCACACGCTTGTCCACAAGGTTATAAACAGAGTTATTCACAAGCTAAGCTTTTGTTTAATTTAAGTTCACACACTTTATCTACACCATTTTTCCAGCATTATCCTCAGAGAAATATCCAAGGATTGCATCCAAACGCAAAATAAATTCATCCTCAGGCTTCCAATAGAAATAGCCCTGCTGAGCTTGTCCATTCATGCCGCGTAAATACAAATACGATGCACCACCCAAATGTTGCTGTATATCGTAATTTTGCAACTTAACCGTCAGATAACGATGCAACGCCACCAGATATAAAGCCGCTTGTAGCCAGTAGCTGGAAAGCGACATACTTTCAGCAATCTGAGCTTGCTGATAATCTCTCTGCTCTGCACCCAGATAATTACTCTTATAATCGGCAATATGGTAACGCTGTCCATCGAAATACACCAAGTCGATCGAACCATTCAAATAACGAGCAGATTTTGCTTCAAGTAGCTCAGGCATTTCGATGCCGTATTCTTCAAACAGTTGTTGTACACGTTGCATGGCCAACACACGATCTGACAAAGCCAAATAGAATGGACATTCTGATAAATATTGCCCTGCATCTAATTGCTGCAATTGAAAATCTTGATTAAGCGGCGTCTGTAGTACCTCATGCAGCCATTCGGCAATCCATTGATAAAGTTGTTGCTCAGCATTCTCCTGTTCTGGAAAATGCTGTTGATACTGTTGCAACAGTTCTAGCCATAAACTTTGATAGGTATTTTTAAAACGACGGCGAATTTCCTCCACCCAAGTTGAGGGCTGCTGAAAATCAATTTGTTCAAAAATTTCGTGCAGGAAATTGCCTGCCAAAGTCCCTTTGGGGAAATACTGCTTAATCCAGACAATCGGCTGAGTACCTGATATGGTTTCTATTTCAGTAAGATTCAACTCATCTTCTGCTTGCTCAAAATCAGCATCAATATTGGCCATGCGATCCACACGGTTGGCTTTATGCTTTAAATGTTGCGCCAAATAACTAAAGCTGGTTTTACCACGTGCATAAAAACGCTGCGAAGGTAAAGGCTGTGCTGAGACGACTACATGCTGCTGCGCTTGCTGTAACTGTACTGCCTGAGGCCGCTCTAAAATTGGGGATAACTCCATACTGTACGGATGCTGAAAGCCATCCCCTTGATTCTTCCAGAACGCCAAACCAGAGTGCTTATTTTTATCCCCTTTTTCAGGTTCGAACACTGCATAAACACGATGACTCGCGCGTGTCAGTGCCACATACCACAAACGATTTTGTTCCGCTAAAGCGCGCTGTTGATGCTGATCCAATTCGGCCTGCTGTAAAAAGTTTTTATCGGCCACTGCAACCACACGTTGAATACGAGTTTGACCTGTCGCAGGCAATTGGATTTCTGTGGTGGAGAAATTTAAGCTTTTCTGTACTTCAGCAAAAGCTTTATTTGCGCCAAGCAAAAAGACAATTTTAAACTCCAACCCCTTGGACTGATGGATCGTCATCAACTGTACACCTGCTTCATTAGACAGCTTATGCTCTAGCTCCCACTCCCGATCACTATGTGAATTTAATTGTTTTAAATACCAGTGATACAGATTATGACTACCTTGTACCTGTTCACTATGCTGACTCAGAAGATCTGTCAAATGGCGTAAATTTACTACCGCACGCTCATTGTCTTTACTTTGTGCTGCAACCAACTGCTGCCAAATACCAAATTGGTTTAAGCAACGCTGCCATGCGGATAGAAAACCTTGATTCAACCACATCTCACGGATGTCATCAAATTGTTGAATATAATAGCTCAGCCCTTCTACACTCTGCTCCAATGCCAACAGTCGGGTTAAATCAAATCCGAATAAACGACTGAGCAAAGCACGTTTGATCTTGGCTTCATCATAAGGATGAAGTAACGCCGTTAATAAAGCACCTACATCTTTTGCAATCGCTGAATCAAATACACTGCGTTTCGAAGGTCGATTAACACGAATTCCCATGCGCTCTAGTACATATTGCACTTCATCCAGTTGGCGATGGCTACGAGAAAGGATGGCGATATCATCTTCGTTAATTGCCGTGGCTACATCAGCTTCTAAATACAACTGTTTTAAATAAGCTTGATTCAATAAAGTCTGAATCTGCCAAGCCACTTGCGTCGCCTGTTCATTGCCCTCTTGCAGTTGCAGCCAACGTAAAGGTGCAGGATTAGATTGAGTATTTTCAATCAAGGCTGGATGTGGTCGTGAACCTGCTTGAATCGGGTCATACATGACCTGCTCACCAAAATCTATCTGTCGCTGAAACAGCACATCAACCACTTCAACCAGTTCTTTCACAGAACGATGATTGTGAATCAGTTTATATTCATGCCCCTGCTTGGACATCACATCCTGATACGCATTCAGAAAGGTCAGCATATCTCCGCCACGGAAACCATAGATCGCTTGCTTACGGTCACCGACCATAATCATGCAGCCTTTTTGATAACGCTGCGGATGCCGCCAAATATTGGCTAACATATCATCTTGATCTTGGTTAGTATCCTGAAACTCATCGACCAAGATCAAAGGATATCGAGCCTGCACAAACACGGCAAAACGCTGCCCTTGCTCTCCTTTTAAAGCATCAGACAAGGTTTTGATTTGCTGAGAAAAGGTGGTTTCACCCTTTTGCTGTAGCACTTGTGGCAAGCGTTTCTTTACTTCAATACACAAATAAGCTTTTAGATAAACCTGTAGCTGCTCAAACGCTTGCTGTATGCGTTGCAATGATTGAAACAACGATTGCAATTGCAATAGTGTCGGATGCTGATAAAAACCTTCGGCAATGTCGACAGGACATTTCTTAAAAATCTTTTGGTTTTCGAGCTTTTCTAAAAACTTAAATACCGCATCACGCGCATCGGCAAAATAAACATCAAAAACCTGCACATTCTCTGCACTCCCGATCGCCCCTAACAAAACTGGCAATGATTCGGTAAACAGTTTATGAAAAGCATTATTGCGAAAAGAGGCACCATTAATATGTGTGTAATACATACCGTCTAACTGAAAGTAGTCAGCCAGTGTATTCAATTCAATCTGCTGTGTTTGCTGTTGCCACTGCTGTAATTGTGCCAACTCAATTTCAGGCATGGCAGGGAGTTTAAATTGTGCTGAGCTAAAGTTCAGTGAGCTTTCCACCATCCCCACAAAATGATCAACACTTTTCAGCCCACCCACACTATACAGGGCATCAATGACCTGCTGCGGCTGGGTTTGAATCCATTCACGTAACACATCATGAATCAATTGGCGGGTATAACTTTTCGAATCATCCGTAATTTCTGTTCGTTCGATTTTGCCGCTTTCAAAGGCAAATTCTCGCAATAGCTTTTGGCTAAAACTATCCAGCGTTCCCACAAACAACTCATCCAACTGGTCAATCACCAGTTTGAGACGTTCGCAAGCATAGGCAATTCGTGGCGCAAACTTTTGTAAGACTTGTTGTTTTAATGGATCAGATTGCTGTAATGCCTGTGCTTGAATATCTTGTTCCAATACGTCACGAAAAGGTTCTAAATATTCAAGTACCTCGACTAAACGCAAGCGAATACGACTTTTAAGTTCTGCAGCTGCGGCACGGGTAAAAGTGGTGGCAATCACTTGGCTGGGGAGATATTTTTCTAAAAAAATCCGCACCATCAAACTTGATAGCGTGTAGGTTTTACCTGTCCCCGCAGAAGCTTCAATTAAATGCAGCCCTTCAAATTGAATATCAAGAATAGGCTGATAAGACACAGGATATTGCGAGCTCATGTCTTACTCCACCCGTAAAAATTCAAAAATTGGTTGATACAAGGCATAAGAATAATGATCACAAGCAAATTGCAATAAGGCTGCTGCATCTTGCTCTTGTAAAATAAACTGCCAATCGCGATGCAATTTACAAGCTTCATTTTGGCTCATATCAAAACCTGAGAAATCACCTGTATCATTCCAGTCCTTGAAGACTTGTTTCTGACTGTCTTCAGCTAGAATAAGCTGTGCATCCCGTTCGATCCATTCATAGCGCTTGGCTTTTTCCAGCGGTTTTAACATCAATGCAGCTGGCAACACCACGGGTTGCTGTTGTGCTGTATACCAAAGCTGCAACCATGCTTGCAGATAATCTCGTGCCTGCTGAGAATTTAACCCTTCACAAATCACAGTTTGGTCACTAAATACCACTATACGACGTTGTTCGGTTGCACTGACACTGTCCAACACCACCAACCACAACAGATATTCCAGCCAGACCTTGGCTAAGCGTTTAGCACGTGCACTCGATGGGTCCAAACTCACCCAATCTTGGGTTAACTGTTTAGGTGTGACGCAGCCGATTTGTAAATGTTTAGAGACACGCCAAACCCGTTGTGTAGTTTCCGTCGGTGCTGCGGCATATTGCTGTAAACGCTCCAGCAAACGCTGCTGCTCTAAACGACTTTGCTGCCATGCACTTTGTTGGACTTTTCCAACAGGCAATTGATCTTGCAAAATATTCGGTGATATCGACTCATCATGCTGTTGTAAAAAATGGCGAATGGCATATTTACCCAACCCATCCAACAATAGAGGTTCGTTTTGATCGACCAGTTCAGTTGCAGTTAAATTTTCAACTCCTAATGTCTTTAAATACAACCTTGCAGGGAAAGTAACATCCTGAATCCATTGCTGACTACTCAAAATAGTCATTTCATGCTGCTCAACAGGGTAAGGCATATTGGCCCATGCCTGTCGTTCACCTTTAACTTGCTGAATCTGTGAGGCGACTTTAAACCATTGGTCCTGATATCGAACAGGACGATCCGCCACAAAACCTAAGGGGTCAAATGGCTGTAACCGGTGTAGATAGTAAAGAGGATAAAGCTGCGGTGGGATTTGCAATGCCTCAAACTCACCAGCATCTCCGGTTGGTAAAATAGAACGCTGTTCACTTTGAGCTGATGAAGGTTTCACAATCAAAGCCAAATGATCTCGGAAACCTTGTACCACACTGGATGGCTCTCTGACCTCACCATCGTTGATGTCAAAGCCATTATAAAACAGCCATACTTGTTCTTGTGCCAATAAAATTGCATCTAAAAATGCGCCCTGATCATCTTCCAGACGAGAACGATCACCCAATTGTTGACGCAATGCATCCATCAAATCAAAGGGAATATGACTGTCTCGATTTGGAAATTTACCTGTATCTAGACTCAACAATACAATCAAGCGATATGGAATTGGACGAATCTGCCCAATCTGGCTAAAAGTAATTTGTCCCGTTGGTTCAACTTGGGCTGACTGGTTTTCTAGTGTTTTTTGAATTTCTTCAATGATATAAGGCAAAGGCAAGGAAATTTGGCGTAACTGGGTTTCTGCATCGTCATAATAGCTGGCCAAAGTCAGCATACGTTCTTGTTTTTGAATAATTTCACGAACTGCTTTTAAGGCAACCACATCAGCTTGTTCAAACTCTAATACATCATCTTTGATTCGCTTTAACCATACTTCAACAGGGAAGCGTTGGCCTTGTTCATGTGCAATCAGCCAATCCCGTCGAGTAGATAAGTCATGATAAATCTGAATCAGAATCCCAATCAATTCAAAATCACTTGGCTGCACCAAAGCATAACTCAAGGTGTTTTGCACCATCGCATGTACGGGTACGGCAATGCCGAGAGCCAAACGATCTAAAGCAAATTTAAAGCTATAACGATAGTCTTGATCCTCTGCACTTAAACTATGTTTTAAATGTTCTGCATCTAAACCACGCTTAAAACCAGCATCATTGAGCAATTCCAATATTCGTTGTGTCTGCGAGTAATCCACACCATAGCGTTGTTGCGTTGCGGCAAGATTAAGCCAATCGGCAAACTCATCTTGGATAAATCGACCTTGCGTCAGTTGCAAACGCCCAAGCACTGCACGCCAGGCATTTAATGCATCTAACTGCGCGACCCCTGCAATTTTAACGGGTAAAAAAACTTCATGCTCGTTTGCGACCGCAGGAAAAACACTGCGAATTGAAGGCTCAAGCTCAGCTAAGTTTGGCGTTAAAATCAAAATATCGCTTGGACGGCGAGGTACCGAATCGGTTTCAGCTAACCAATGTACCAGCTGCTCTTTTAACACTTCGAGCTGGCGTATACTGGAGTGACAAACATGAATCTGGATCGACTGATCATCAGGTGCAAGTTCATATTGTTGTGGCTGGGGTTCCACTAAATAGAAAATATCGGATTGAATTTTACCCAGCAAAGTGTCAGGGAAATAATCCTCAAAAGCATCGACCCACTTCCCTTCTTCTCCTGTTGCCAGTTGCGATAATAATGAGAAGTGGTCACGTGCCTGCTTGCCCAGACGTGTCAGTAAAGGATGGCGAGATTCACGATTTAAGGCATTGAAACCGAGACTGAAATTTTCAAAAAATGTAGCAATATCTGCATCACTGGCATTGGGATGTTTAACCAGAAAGCGTTCTTTCACCCCTAAGTCATAGCGTTTTTTCCAGAGAGGATCGACGCTGTCCGCCCAATATTCTTGTGATGGGTTATAGTGCAATATCACCACATCTAAATATTGTCCCAAACGGCGTAGAAATTGTAGCTGGCTCGGCGGTAAATCTAAAATCGTAAATACAATCACCTGATTCGGGAGCTGTGCCAATGCTTGCTGACGTGTCTGTTCATTGTCTAGAAGCTGCCAGAAATCAGCATCAATACCTTGTATTTCTAAAAAATCATCATGGAAATAGTTCTGCCATAGCCAACGTTGCCAAGCTTCAAGCTGCTGAGTTTGATTTAAGGTAAATGCTGAGGTTTCTTGATCTGTTTTAGAAATGAGTTGTTCAATATCTAAAGCGCGATTTTGTCCCCAAGCCGATAGCCAGTTACCTGTACATGTGCAATTGCCTTGACAGGCTCGCTGACAGTGACCCCGATAAATCATATAGTTGCTGAAAAGCTGCGAAACCTGCTCCGCGATCCAATACAACATACTCTGCTTTTTAAGCTGCTTTTCTGTGCCTTGTTGTAATTGGTCTGCACTGTCATAAATGCGCTGTACGATCGAATATAATGGATGGTCTAAAGCAAGTGTATTCTGTTGCGCTTGTATAAAAGGCTGCAGGGCCTGATGAATACGCCATTTTAAGATCAAATGTGGAATATTGGCTTTACGTACTTGCTCTTTATTTTCTAATACCTGTTGATAGGCATACCACTGAAAACCACGAATGCGTTGATGAAATTGATAATTGGCAGTCATGCCTTGCTGTTCAGCAATTTTCTGGGTCAACCATTGTTCTTGTGCGGGGCTCGGTACAATAAAATGCTGGGTTTTAAACACCTGAAATGCGGAGCTACTCGGCTGAGTGATTGATGCCATCACACCTTGCAACAATACATCAAGGCGTTGACTTTGAATAACATGAATCCCCATGCGTTAATGTAACCTCATCAATAAAACAGCAGACTGTTGCACGAAATCGTACACAATCATCACTATACAACTTCAAATCACTATGTCACGCTAAACACACAAGGAAATAAAAAAATTGTTTTGAATTTCACCATTCCATACGATTGAATGTACTATCGAGGGATAGACTTTAGGTATAACTTTATGAAAATTGATAATATTCCTGAATCAATTAATCCAAACTTAAACTTGGAACAGATTCGTGATGAGTGTCTAGAACTCGCTAAAAAGCGTGCATATTGGTCAGCAGGTGCAGCGATTGTACCCATTCCCTTTTTTGATGTCGTTGTTGATTTAGGTATGCTGACACAAGTGATCCCAGATATTAATGCGCGTTTCGGTCTTGCACCTGAGCACATCAGTGTTTATGACCCTGAAACCAAAAAAATTCATTGGGATGAACTACGCAAACGTGGTTTTGAGTTTTCAGGTTTTGTGGTGGCACGTACTGCCATGAAAAAATCATTTAATGGTTTTTTTACCAAAATTGCCACCAAGCAAGTGACCAAGTTTATCCCTTTAGGCGGGCAACTTGTTGCCGCTAGTCTGGGCTACTTTATGATGCGTAAAATTACCGAAGCACATGTGCAGGATTGCTACAACCTTGCAAAACGCATTCAGAAGAAGACCGTTTCAACCTATTAAATAAAAAACGGTCAGTTCATCTCAAGCCGTGTTTTTGCATCACTGTAAATTATTGACCTTTACAGTGATGCAACAGATCAATAAAAAAACCACACAAATACGTTAATATTCACTTAATTTTTTAAGCATTCATAAAGATTGTATTTTTAATCTCCACATCTCGATGATAAACAGATGATGGAGCGTCATTGTGCAAAATAGCCAATCACCTTCTCGTGTCCGTTCAATTTTTAACGTGACCAGCGGGAACTTTCTTGAACAATACGACTTCTTCCTGTTTGGACTCTATGCACAAGCCATAGGCCAAACTTTTTTCCATTCAGACAGTAGCTATGCCGCGCTGATGAAAACCTTCCTCGTATTTGCAGTCAGTTTTCTCATGCGCCCAATTGGTGCTTTAGTACTCGGTCCTTATGTTGATCGCATTGGGCGTCGCCGTGGTCTGATGGTGACTTTAAGTATCATGGCCTTCGGTTCGCTAATCATTGCATTCACACCGAGCTATGCCAGTATTGGATTTGCCGCGACTGTGCTGATTTTCGTAGGGCGTCTTGCGCAAGGCTTTTCCGCAGGTGTTGAACTGGGCGGTGTTTCAGTTTATCTGGCCGAAATTGCCGAACCGCATAACCGTGGTTTTATTACCAGTTGGCAATCGGCAAGTCAGCAGGTTGCCGTCATTTTTGCAGCCGTCTTAGGTTATATCGTCAGTGTAGTGTTTACCAAAGCACAAGTGGATGCTTGGGCATGGCGGATTCCGTTCTTTGTCGGCTGTGCCATCATTCCTTTTATTTTCTGGTTGCGTAAGTCACTGGTTGAAACAGAAGCCTTTGCTTCTCGCAAAGAGCATCCAAGTACTCGACAAATTCTCGCCACATTAGCGGCCAACTGGAAAATTGTGTTGGCAGGTGTATGCATGGTTGCAACCACCACCACGATGTTTTATTTCATTACGGTTTACACCCCAACCTACGGTAAAGAAGTACTACATTTAACACGCACCGAAAGTTTGATCGCCACCATCATGGTTGGGCTGAGTAACTTTATTTTATTACCCCTTGGCGGTCATCTCTCCGATAAGTTTGGCCGCAAGCCTCTCTTAATCGCGACGACTGTATTGATCTTTGTCAGTGCCTATCCGCTACTGACTTGGTTAACACATACGATTAGCCTATCGCACATGCTGATGGTGTTATTGTGGTTCTCATTACTGTATAGCTTTTATAATGGTGCTTTAGTGGTTTCATTGGCTGAAATGATGCCAAGCTCAGTACGGATTGCAGGATTTTCGGTTGCTTATAGCTTTGCCACTTCTATCTTTGGTGGACTCACGCCAATGATAGCGACCTATCTGGTACAAACATCTGGCAATAAGAGCATGCCTGCATTCTGGCTCATGTTTGCTGCCATCACCAGCTTAATCGCGACCTTAATCGTGTTCCGACAACATCGCAGTTACAGCGCACAATTGGCAAATAACAATTAACCTAGGCAATGACAAACAGAAGGCGGATTAATCCGCCTTCAACTGTTTTAAGATCGCTTTCAACACTTCAATTCGGGCTAAATATTTATCATCGGTTGCAATCACATACCACGGTGCATAATCTGTATCGGTGCGCTTAAACATATCCGCAGCCGCTTTGAGATACTCATCCCATTTATCACGGTTACGCCAATCTTCTTCAGTAATCTTAAAGCGTTTATGTGGCGTCTGTTCCCGCGCTTTAAAGCGTAAGGCTTGTTCATCCTTACTAATCGCTAACCAGATTTTCACAATGACGGTTTGGCTATCCACCAAGTTTTCTTCAAAACGGTTAATTTCACTATATGCCCGCTGCCACTCGACCGTAGAAGCAAAACCTTCAATCCGTTCAACCAGCACACGCCCATACCAAGTGCGGTCAAAAATGGCGATCTTGCCACTATCATTCAACTTGCTCCAGAAACGCCACAAATAAGGACGGCGTAACTCATACCGCTCAGGTGCGGCAATGGTGTGAATTTCATACTCTCTTGGATCGAGTTTTTTCACAATTCGTTTGATCGCACCGCCTTTGCCTGCTGCATCCATTCCTTCAAAGGCAATCACCACTTTACGTTCGTCATAACGTAACCGATCTGCCACCTTTTTAGTCAGTTTACTCAGCTCTTCTTTATAATCTTGTTTTTCTAAACCCGCTTTTTCAGGTTCAAGTAAGGCTTTCGGTATCGCAGCTTGCTGCCATTTTTGCGTAACTTTGGTTTGATGCTCAGGTAACTCTTGTAAAGTTTGCAATAAATATTGGGCAAAGCACTGATCACGCAGTTTTTCATCTTCACCATCAACAATAAACCAGTCATCGGTAAAGCGCTGGCTCAAACTTTGCAAAGTATCGTATTGTTTTTTATTGCGCCAATCCAAACCATGCAATTTATGCCATTGCTGTTCAGAAGCATCTATTTGATCTAAACGCTTTTGCAATGATTTCCATGATAAATCAAACCAGACTTTGACAATATGCACATGATTATTCTGCAAATCATGTTCAAAAGCGCGCATTTGTTCCACATAGCCATCAAACAGATTCTCATCTAAAGGCTTCGAAACATGCATCGCAGTAGTGAGTAAGTCACTGTACCAATTGCCAAACATCACTACGATTTGCCCTTCGGCTGGAATAAAGCGCGTATAGGATTGCCAAAAAGCCTGATTATTTGATAAGAGTTGAGGTGCATCGGCTTTCACCCGTAAATAACGTGGATCGAGCCATTCTCGTAATTGTTTAACAGCCTCGCCTTTACCTGCCAACTCGATTCCACTGACTAGAACCAAAACACTTTTGGCATTTTTTTTATCTCGGCTATTCTTTAAAGCATATTGTGCTTCAATCAGCTCTAGCGAAAGTTCATCTTCATCGCGTAATTCAAATGTCGGTTGTTGTTTACTCATCTTTTTTTGCTCTAAGCGGCTCATTATTCAAATTAAAAAAGAGTATAGTCAAAACCAAGGCTTATCTCAGAAAAACCCGTGTACAATTTCTGTAGATTCCTGTTTCAACATCAGCACAGTGACCGATTATTAAACATTTAGAGTTTATGCTGTCATGGTTCTTGGTTATGATGCAGCCTATGATTTTATGGTTTTATTTTCTTTGAGTTCGAACATGTCAAAACTCGCTGCATTTGATAATCTTTTATTACAATATCAAACTTTGAATTACCACCAAGATCCTGTGCTTGCACAGAGATTGCATGAAGTACAGGCATGGATGAAAGAGCGTATTGCACAAACGCATGCTGAGTTTTTTGCTGAACCTCAAAATCAACTCATGGCCCAGTATTTTTTAAATCGTTTGTATGGTGGACCAGACTTTGATGCAATGGCGCAGCAAATCGAACGCCTGCTGAAATATGCACATAAAGCTGAAAGTCTTTTGCCAGAAAATGCCATCAAGACAGGCACAAAATCGGTCAGTTTGGCAGTCCTTGCTACACAGTTGGATGAACAAGTCGCGGTACAGCTGTTGCAGGATTACTCTCCCGACACACCGTTAACTGATGAAATCATGCGTCAAACCTTAGTTAAACTTGATCAAGGCGATGCGCGTTATGAACAGTTACAACTGCTTGATGAGCTAGGCCTTACCCTTGATAAATATATGCGTTCAACCATGATGTATGCCGCTTTTAAAATGTGTAAAGGCATTGCGCATAAATATCAATTTGATCGTATGTACGAGTTTATCCAAGAAGGTTTCGCAGCCATGAAACCAATGAAGTCAGCTGCAACCTTTATCAAAACCTTCAGCGAAAAAGAGCGTGAAATTATTGAGAAGGTACATGCTGGACATCCAAATCCATTCCGTAACTAAAGTTTAGATGATTGCTCTGCAACCTTAACGCTTGGGGTTGCAGAGAAAAATGAGTCTTTTCAAATCTTAAGAAAAATTAAAACCCTTTTTAGAAAGTGACTTTCTGTATATTATTCATATCAATTACAGCTGAAACCCTGTAAAAAGATACAAAATCTGTCATCATGCTTGCTGATTCGTGCCGCTAGAGCGAAAGTTTAGGAGAAAACAATGTCTAACGAAAACCAACAGCCTACCCCAGAAGTTGAGCAAAACCCAAGTTCAGACAAAGTCAGCCCTTTCTTAAACACGCCCCTTCCACAAGGCACACCACAAGGTCAGCAGCAACCGATTCAACAAGGTGCAGCACAGACCTCAACAGCTTCAATTCCAAAATATAACTTACCCCGTGGTGCCAATACTGGTAACGTCGGTGCAACCACACACTTTGGTTATCAAACCGTAAATAGTGATGATAAAGCACAGAAAGTTGCTGAAGTATTCCATTCGGTTGCCAGCAAATACGACATCATGAATGACCTGATGTCTTTTGGTATCCATCGTATCTGGAAACGTTTTGCCATTAATATGTCAGGTGTTCGTCGTGGTCAACACGTGCTTGATATCGCAGGCGGTACAGGCGATTTAGCCAAAGTATTTAGCCGTGAAGTTGGACCTCAAGGTCATGTGGTTCTTTCAGATATTAACGAATCAATGTTAAATGTAGGCCGTGACCGTCTGATCGATGCAGGCTGCACCAACGTTGATTTCGTGCTTGCCAACGCTGAAACGCTCGAGCCATTTGCAGACAACAGTTTTGATTTAGTCACTATCAGCTTCGGTCTGCGTAATGTGACCGATAAAGATGCTGCTTTACAAGCCATGTACCGCGTGCTTAAACCAGGTGGTCGCCTGCTTATTCTTGAATTCTCTAAGCCTGTATTTGAGCCGTTCTCAAAACTTTATGACTTCTATTCATTCACCGCATTGCCGATCATGGGCAAACTGGTTGCCAATGATGCTGAAAGCTATAAATATCTTGCTGAATCAATTCGTATGCACCCAGACCAACGTACACTGAAAGGTATGATGGAAAATGCGGGCTTCCAAAGCTGTGACTACCACAACTTAACGGGTGGTATTGTTGCTGTTCACCGTGGATTCAAACTTTAAGGCTTAAGATATGTGGTCGATTTTAGCACTCGGTGCAGTCGAGCGTATCATTCATCATGTGATTGATTTGGATGCGATTACTCGCATTCAACTTAATCAACTACAAGGTCAATTATTACGTGTTGTGATCGACAGTCCACAACTCTCAGTTGATGTTTTTTTTGATGAAAATAGAGTTCGTCTAGAACCGACCGTGACTGGACAAGGTCAAACCCCTTCTCTCTTTGAACAGCGTCCATTTGATCCTCAATCTAAAATTACGACTGCAACCGCAACATTACATGTTGAAAATACGGTTGAGCTGGTTAAATTACTGCTCAGTGATATGGATCAAATTGGTAATATCCCATTGCAAGGTGATTATCACCTATTGCAGGATATTCAAAAAATCATACAACAGGCTGAGCCTGATCTCGCAGCACATTTGTCACCTTGGATTGGCCCGCAACTGGCACATGAGCTGGGTAAAGTTCAACTTGCACCCAAGCATTTGAGACGCTCACTACAAAGTCATTTATTTTTTGTTGAAGATGCCTTAAAAGAAGATAGCGGTTTATTTGCCCCACGTTGGCAAATGGATGATCTCAATCGAGAGACCCGCCAACTCAATCAGGAAATTGATCGTTTGGAAGCCAAGCTTCAACAACTCAATACTCAACTCAATCCATCCAAGCAACCCACACAAGACTAGGTAAGACTTTATATGATTCCGCATGTTACACGGTTACTCGAACTTTGGCGTATTGCAGCACACTATCGCCTTGACACCTTGTTCCCTGCGGAAGAATTACCAGTAAAAGCTCGTCATGCATTAAGCCTGATTAAAATGCATCCTGCAGCTTGGTCAAGTCGTGAAAAAAAGAACCCGCTTAAGCTAAAAGAAGCCCTTGAGGATATGGGTCCCTTAGCGATTAAGCTCGGCCAATTGCTATCTACGCGTCGTGACTTGATTCCACCTGAAGTATTATCACAACTGGTGTTATTGCAAGATCGTGTCAAACCGTATGACACTCAGCTAGCCAAACAGCGCATTCAAGAATCACTCAAAGCAGATGTATCAACCTTATTCTCACGCTTCGATGAGCAGCCGCTTGCCGCAGCCTCGATTGCACAAGTGCATACAGCAGCTTTGCATGATGGTCGTGAAGTTGTCGTTAAAGTCACTCGCCCCGATATTCGCAGTCAAATTTTACAAGATTTTGAGATTCTGGCTTGGCTTGGCGATTGGTTGGAAAATCGCTTAGAAGCAGCGCGTGCCCTGCATTTATCAGAAATTATTCAAGACTATCGTCAAATCATCTTAAATGAGCTTGATTTGAGTCTGGAAGCAGACAACACCCGCCGTATGCGTCACTACTTTACTGGCTCAAGCATGATGTACGTGCCAGAAGTCTATATGGACAGTAAAGACGTCATGGTGGCGGAACGCATCACAGGTGTCCCGATTTCGGATATTGCTACCTTTGATCGTTTAGGTATGGATCGTGCGGATCTGGCGGAAAAAGGCTTAACCATTTTCTTCACCCAAGTATTCCGTGACAACTTCTTCCATGCGGATATGCATCCAGGCAATGTCTTTGTCGAGACCATTAACCCAAGCAATCCACGTTTTATCGCGTTGGACTGTGCAATTATGGGTGAATTGTCTAAGCACGATCAAATGACGATTGCTCGTATGCTACTGGCTGTGATGAACAGTAACTTCATGCAATTGATTCAAATTGTGCATCAAGCAGGCTGGATTCCACCGGGTACAGATCAAGATGCCCTATCCCGCGAAATGCGTCGTACCGTTGGTCCGATGGTTTCCAAACCAATGGATCAACTTGATTTTGCAGGCATTTTGATTCAGGTGATGGATATTGCCCGTCGTTTCCATTTAGAAATTCCACCGCAGTTGATGCTGTTACTCAAAACCTTAGTGCATGTTGAAGGCCTAGGAACGGATCTTTACCCACAACTCGACATCTGGAAACTGGCAAAACCAATTCTGACCGAATGGGTCAAAGCCAATATGAATCCAGTCAAAAATGTGAAAGAACTGGGACAGCAAATTCCAGATCTATTACTTGGCGCACAAGATATTCCAGGTTTATTAATTGACAGCTTAAATGGTCTAAAAAACCAATCGGCTTGGCACGACAAACAATTGCGTGAACTTCAGCAAATGCGTTTGCAAATGCAGCAACAGCAACGTCGTAGCTGGATATTTGGCAGTACCATGGTGATTTTACTCACCATTGCCATTATTAGCCCGTGGTTTATTTCCATTGTGTTGATTGTGCTGAGTAGCCTATTAGCATTCTGGCGAATCGTGAAATAAACTATTCTGTTTTGCATTGAAGGCCGTATTTTTAAATACGGCCTTTATTGTTTTAAACGCTACCTCCATCCAAATCCTGATGAAAACTCAATTCATTTTTATAGTTTAGGAAAGTTTTAACTCCAACTTAGGCCATTCTCACTCAAAAGCTTCTCATCATTTTGTAGATATACGATCATGCATCCCTGTGCGACGTGCCACAGCAAGATACTAAGGTGAATCGACACATATTTTAAAGGAAGAGAACATGGGTTTAAGAAATAGTATTCATAACTATGGCTCGATTGCAAAATGGCTGCATTGGAGCACGGCATTATTGTTTTTATGCGCTTATTGCAGTGTCTATTACCGACATTGGTTTACCGAAAAAGGTACACCTGAAAACTGGACAGCATTACAGCTTCACCTTTCCGTCGGCATCAGTATTGCCATACTCATTATCCTTCGAATTATTTGGCGTCTGAACAATCCACAACCCCAATTAGAGCCTGCTAGCCCAGCTGCGACTTTTGCAGCGCATGCAGGGCATTTTGCCCTATATGCCATTATGGTCATTGCACCTTTAACAGGTTATTTGGGTACGAGTGTAAATACCGAGTTCTTTTTCTTATTTGAAATTCCCCAATTTGAACACACAAGTCTGTTTCAAAACTTGATTGCTCAAGGCTTAGGCTTGAGCTTTGAAGAGTTCGAGATCCCGATTGATTTTATACATAAGCAAATTCTTGGAAAATGGCTGATCTGGATGCTGATTTTAGGACATGCAGGCGCTGCTCTGTATCATCACTTTGTGAAAAAAGATCGTACTCTCCTCAAGATGACTACGGGGCAAGATCAACCTAAATAAACAACCTGTAGCTTCGTTGTGCATCAGATTTTCTTTTTTAAAAAGTCTTTCAGATCAGTTAAGATGCTGTTTGAGTACATTTCATAAAGACTTTAAAAGAACAAACAATGAAAACACTTCATTTTGCCATTATTGGTGCAGGCACAGCAGGCCTCGCAACCGCAATTTTACTTACTCGAGAAGGCCATCAAGTTACGATTTTTGAACAAGTCGATGAACTTTCTCCCGTGGGTGCAGGTTTGTTGCTGCAACCTGCTGGCTTAGCTGTATTTGAGCATCTAGGTGTACTCGATCAGGCTTTAAAATTAGGTGCCAAAGTCACAGGACTGGAAGGCCAACTTCCGAATAAACGTCTGTTGGTGAATAGTCACTATCATCAAGCAGGCAGCAATCTCTATGGTCTCGGTATTCACCGCGCCACCTTATGCTATGTCCTAATCCAAAAGCTAAAAGAATATTCCAGTCATCTGACTTGGCGTATGAGTCATACAGTTGATCGTATTCAAGAAAATACACATGAAGTGCGATTATTCGGCACTCACCAGCAACAAAGTTTTGATGCCTGCTTCGATGCTGTACTGATTGCTAATGGTGCACGCAGTCAATTGCGCCCTCCAGCATGGGTGAAAGTCGATCAGGCTTACCCATGGGGAGCTGCATGGAGTATCGTGCCTGAGTGTCCAACACTCGATCCTGAAATTCTGCATCAATTTTATGATCGCTCCAAAATCATGATGGGCGTGTTGCCTACGGGTGCTATACCAACAGCACCTCAGCAACGACTTTCTAGTGTGTTCTGGAGTTTGCCAACCTCGCAACTACAATCATTCTTAAAAGATGAGTCGGCAAAACAGCAGTGGTTAAAACAGGTGGCCGATCGTTGGCCTGATGTCGCGGAATGGTTAAGACGGTTAATCTCAAACGAATACAATCAACCACAATGGTTATCCGCTCAATATCGGGATGTGGTGATGTCTCAATTTGGGCAAGGTCGAATTGGCGTCATCGGTGATGCTGCTCATGCCATGAGCCCTCAACTGGGCCAAGGTGCTAATATGGCGTTGTTGGATGCATGGGCCTTTTCACAGTCACTACAAGCAGCAAAACAAAATCAGCAAATGGATTGGTCAATGCTGTGGCAGCACTATCATCAACATCGTGGTTCCTCGACCCAGTTCTATCAATTTTTAAGTCGTCTACTCACCCCACTGTATCAATCTGATCATTGGTGGGCAGGTGGCTTACGTGACTTAACCTTCCCGTGGATGTATCAAATCCCCTATTTTCGCAAAGAAATGGCAATCACCATTTCAGGCTTAAAAACAGGACTATTTCAGCAACTTGATTATCAACAAGTGGCGCAATATGCTGACAAAGATCATGTTTCCAATACTAAAACGGAATCACTACCTGAATATGAATAAGAGCGGTTTAATATGAAAATTCGTCATTTAGATCATTTGGTTCTGACCGTTGCAGATATTGAGACAACTTGTAAGTTCTATCAATCAGCCCTGAATTTTGAGGTCATTCATTTCGGTGAAAACCGCAAAGCACTGCAATTTGGCAATCAAAAAATCAACCTGCATCAAGTGGGCAAAGAGTTTGAACCCAAAGCACTTCGCCCGACTTCTGGTTCGGCAGATCTGTGTTTTATTGCGGAAACGCCACTGAATGAAGTAATTGCACATCTTCAAGCACAGCAACTTGAAATCATTGAAGGTCCAATCGAAAGAACGGGTGCGATGGGAAAAATTTTATCGGTTTATTTAAGAGATCCTGATCAAAATTTGATTGAAATTTCAAACTACTAAGAAACCACCTTTATTTATAATCTATCGGGATATTTTGCAGTTGCAGATGAATATCCCAATGATCCGGCTTATTTTTTATTTCCCACCAATTTGCACCAGTATCTAGCCATTTTGTACGATGAACTTTTACTGATTCTTTTGTGCAGTCCTCATACCCAAACTCAGCACCACAGCAAGCACATATCATAAAGTTAGGTGTTTTCCCATCGTCCCCCCATGGTGCTTCGAATTGAATAAGTCCACACACTCTACAAGCCAGATTTCCATGATTTTTCAATACTGAACCCCAAAATTTTACCCAACACTCAATTAATACGGATTGAAAAAGTTTTACTTAAAACAAGTAAGTTAATTCCTATTTATAACAATATAAACTTCACTCTATCAATCTCATGCAAAAACCGCATAACCGATTTTTTACCCAACAAGCATAGCCAACCCTTGCCACAACCGCTACACTAGCTGCTCTCCACTCAATGGATTTTCACTCATGTCAAACTGGTTAGATGAAGTTAAATTTGATTCCAATGGTCTTGTTCCTGCCATTGCACAACATCATCAAACTGGTCGAGTGTTAATGGTTGCGTGGATGAATCGTGAGGCTTTACAACTGACGGCTGAAAAAAATCAGGCCGTGTATTACTCACGTTCACGTCAAAAACTCTGGCATAAAGGCGAAGAATCAGGACACTTTCAAACCGTGCATGAAATTCGTCTGGATTGCGATGCAGATGTGATTATTCTACAGATTGAACAACATGGTGGTATTGCCTGCCATACTGGTCGTGAGTCTTGTTTCTATCGTAAACTCACCCCACAAGGCTGGGAAATTGTTGATGCTCAGCTTAAAGATCCAAAAGCGATTTACGGTGCATCAGCTAAAGTTGAAGCCCATGATCATGGTCAAAGTGAACAAGTTGATGTACTCAGCTATTTAGGTCGCTTAATGCAAGAGCGTAAAACAGCTGAATCTGATAGTTCTTATATCGCCAGCCTGTATAAAAAAGGCATCAATAAGATTTCAGAAAAAGTCGGTGAAGAAAGTATTGAAAGTATTATTGCTGCCAAAGATTATGCAGTTCTAGCTTCACTGGAAAATAAACATGATCTAATTTATGAAGTGGCGGATCTATGGTTCCACAGCATTGTGATGTTAGGTTATTTCGATCTTGAGCCACAAGTGGTGCTGGATGAGTTAGCACGTCGCCAAGGCTTATCTGGTTTAGTTGAAAAAGCCAACCGTAGTCAAGAAGCGTAATCAGAGCCTGTGTCAAATATAGAAAAACCCAAAGCCACCTATGAGCAAGCCATTGCCATAGACAATGCTCGTCTCGGTCAATCCTTTAAAGTGATTGCCTATGCTGGCACAGGAAAAACCACAACATTGCAAATGATCAGTGATGCCATGCCTGAACGGCGTGGCATGTACTTGGCATTCAACAAAGCCATCGCTTCAGAAGCACAAAATAAATTTCATGGTAATGTAAACTGTCGAACCTTTCACTCGCTTGCATTTCGCAGTGCACCGCGTGGCGTGACCGACAAATTACGCTTACCACGCTTAAGCCCAAGTTTCATTGCTAAAGAATATCGCCTGGAACCCATAACGCTACGTCGCCTCATGGGTGGGCGTTACGAAAAATACGTGTTGATGCCAAGTCGTTTGGCCAGCTTAGTTGCCAATGCAGTGAGCTACTTCTGCTCAACCAGTTCACAGTATCCAGCTCCTCGGCATATTCAGGCACCGAGCTGGTTACATCTGGATGATATCGAAGCTTTACAACAACATCTCTACCCTGCGGTGGAACGACGTTGGCTCGAATCAATTGATCCAAATCATCAAGCAGGTATTGGACACGATATCTACTTAAAGCTTTGGGCTTTATCAGAACCAAATATTCCTGCGGATTACGTGTTGTTTGATGAAGCACAAGATGCCGATCCACTGATGCTTGGTATTTTACTGCGTCAGAAAAGTACCCAAGTGATTTATGTCGGTGATGCACACCAGCAAATTTACGCATGGCGTGGAGCAATCAATGCCATGCAGCAAATGCCATTGCCTGAAAGTCGTTTAACCACCTCTTTCCGTTTTGGCGATGCCATTGCAGATGTCGCCAACAGCTTGCTTGGCGCATTAAATGAAACCGTGCCCCTACTTGGTAATCCAAACCAAAAATCAAGTGTGGTGAATAAGCCCCATACCAAGATGCGCGATGCAATTCTATGTCGGACTAACGCCCGTGCAATGGAGCTATTACTTTCTGGTCTTGTCAATGGTGATAAAGTCGGCTTACAAGCGGACCAGCAGAAACTGAGTCGTTTTGTCGATGCAGCAAGTTTATTGAAACAAGGCAAACGAATTACCGATGTTCCTGAGCTGGCTTGGTTTAACTCTTGGCATGATGTACACGAATATTGTGAAACCAATGATGGCAGTGATATCAAGCCCTTAGTCAAACTGGTTGATGATCATGGTACCGATCCACTTAAGAAGGCTCTGGCAAAAATCACCCCGATTGAACAGGCAGATTATGTAATTTCAACTGCACATAAAGCCAAAGGTTTGGAATGGAATCGTGTGCATATCGAAGACGATTACCAATTTAAAATAAATGGACTAGAACATAAAATTACAGATGAAGAGCTAAGACTACTTTACGTGGCCTGTACGCGTGCTAAAGTAAGTTTAAATATTCATCATTTATACGACTTAATACAACAATTAAAACGGTGCGCCCCCTCAAGTCTTCGTCAGTCAGCAGGTTAAAGCGCTTATGATTGAGGTCAGCTTATGCAACTTGAATCGGTTCTCTTTAAACACATCGGGATGTTTCGGGATTTAAATCTCGAGTTTCAACCTGAGCAATATCCTATTACCCTAATTTTGGGTGATCAAGCCACAGGCAAAAGTACAATTTTAAAAAATATCTATCAAAGCCTGACTTGGTTTTCTGCACGTTATAAGGATATTCGTACTGCAGGTGTGGTGATTGCTGATCAAGATATTATGCTAAATCGCTTACAGGCAAAAATTCAAATTCAAATTCGTATGAGCAGCGAACTGAGCGGTACGATGACAGAAAGTAGTTCATCACAACAGACCGACACGCAAACTTGTGCATGGAAACTCTATAAAACATTTAACAGTCAAGGCGTTGGGATTAGCCAAGTTGAGACCCAACAGCTTGATCAAATGGTCACCCTATATCAAAAAACAGGGCTGCAAGATCCTTTATTTGGACTCCCACTGATTGCCTATTATCCTGCCGAACGTTTTGTCCAAGACATCAATTTGCAAAGTAAAAATACCCCAGGGACATTACAGGAAATTTCGGCCTACGATTTAACCGCTGTGCCCTATACGACCTTTGCCCGTTTTTTTGAGTGGCTGCGTGAAATCAGCGATGTCGAAAATGCACATTCAGCCCATATTGTTAGGCGTTTAATGGGCAATGATTTTAATCAACAAAATCAATCAGAAGTACTGCAAGAATTACAACAGGAATTGGTCAATCATCCAAAACAGTTGTCTGCACCCAATCTCTATGCCTTGAAAAATAGCCTGCATGCCGTTTTTCCTGAATTAAATGATATTTACATTCAGTATGTTCCAAAACTGCAATTGATGGTGCGCTACCAAGACCAACTGATCCCATTTCAACAATTGTCGGCCTCTCTCAAAGCATGGATTGCTCTGGTAGGAGACGTGAGCCGTCGACTATGCTTATTAAATCAGCATTGTTTTAACCCATGCTTAGAGGGTGAAGGTATTTTGATGATTGATCAAATTGATCATCAACTCGATCAGAATAACTGTGCTGAAATTCTTGAACGTTTACATCAAGCATTCCCTCGTCTGCAAATCATTGCCACAGGTAATCGCGATGCGCTACTCGAACATGCTGTTCATTACCAATGCCTAAAACTCGATCAAAAAGGTGCCTATCAACTCAATTTAGAAGCATCTCAACAACAGCTTTCAGATTTATATAATGAATTAACAAAAACTGAAGCCACTGCTTCTGATCAAGCCCAGACTTTGCTGCAATCTGATCTCTTAACCCATAAAGTTGATGATTTATTCCAGCAAATTCAGGAGTTAAACGAACAAGAAAAGAGCGACTTACTCAATCTACTCAAGATTGATGACACACCTCAAGAAACCCCTTTATGAAAGATTAGATGGAGGGAATATTGAAATGTTTTCAATAAATTATGTTGTTTGTTTCATGTAATATCATCGAATATTTATTGATATTTTATAGTAAAATAAATCGTATTTTTTATTTTCAAGTTGTGCAATACAACTTGCTGCCTCCGTTAACTTGATTGGGCTTCAAGATTTAAAGTTTTTGGTATTCTCTTTGAGTGCCTGTAAGTCTTGAAAGAAAATTCACCCCTTAGGTCTTCGACCTAAATCATCGACATGGATACCAGTGTGCTACCGATTATTATCTTATTACCGCTCATACTCGGCACCACCCTTGTCTCACAATTACAGCGTATTTCGCGTGGCGTGACGGCACTTGGGGCGATTGGCATCAGCCTTAGTTGTTTTATTTTACTTTTAACTCAGGCAGAAACGGTTCTTCAGGGCAATACCCTGCAACAAAGTTGGGACTGGCTTCCTCAGCTCGGAATTAATCTGAGTTTTCGCCTAGATGCATTAGGTTTATTGTTTGGTCTGCTGATTAGCGGTATCGGCACCCTGATTTATATTTATGCCTATTACTATCTCAGCCCTAAAAACTCTCTCAGTAAGCTTTACCAGTTATTGATGCTGTTTATGGCAGCTATGCTGGGGATTTCACTCTCAAATAACTTAATGATCTTATTGGTCTTTTGGGAACTCACCAGTATTTCATCTTTCCTGCTAGTGGGTTACTGGAGCCAATATGAAGCTGCTCAGCGCGGCGCGCGTATGGCGCTCACCATTACAGGTATGGGCGGCTTGGCGATGCTGGGTGGTTTTGTCCTGATTGGACAAATCACAGGAACTTATCAGATTGATGAATTGGTCTTGATGAAAGATACCATTCAACAGCATGCGCTTTTTGTTCCAGCTTTACTGCTCATTTTATTAGGTGCATTCACCAAAAGTGCTCAGTTCCCATTCCATTTTTGGTTACCGAATGCGATGGCTGCACCAACGCCTGTATCCGCTTATCTGCATTCAGCAACGATGGTAAAAGCAGGGATTTTCTTGCTAGCGCGTTTAGCACCAATCTTTATTGGTGCTGCGCTGTATCACAACATCGTAACGTTTGTTGGTTTATTCACTTTGTGTATGGCCGCAGGTTTTGCCATTTTCAAAGAGGATCTAAAAGGCCTTCTCGCTTATTCGACCATCAGTCATTTAGGTTTGATTGTCTGTCTACTCGGTATTGGATCACCACTGGCAGTTGCAGCTGCAATTTTCCACATCATTAACCATGCAACTTTTAAAGCTGCACTGTTCATGATTGCAGGGATTATTGACCACGAAACTGGAACCCGTGATTTACGCAAGCTCAGTGGTATTTGGCAACTGCTTCCGTTTACAGGCACCTTAACCATGATCACTGCTGCCTCAATGGCGGGTGTACCATTGACCAATGGCTTTATTTCTAAAGAAATGTTCTTTACAGAGCTATTGGCTAATTTGTCTGGTCCAGTGATGGTCATTTCAGCCATTGTCGCTACGTTAGCAGGTATTTTTGCAGTCAGTTATTCGATTCGTCTGGTACATGGTGTGTTTTTTGATGGTCCGATTGGTAAACATGTGCCGAATAAAGATGCGCACGAACCACATTTAGGCATGCGCTTACCAGCGATCATTCTGGCAACCTTATGTATTTTGGTAGGCATCCTCCCTGCCCTACTGGCTGGAACCATGGTTAACAGCGTGACTCGCGCCAGTTTGGCACAGCCAGAATTTGAAGGTGTTCATCTCGCGATCTGGCATGGTGTTAATGCCCCCTTGATCATGAGTCTAATTGCCTTAATCGGTGGGTCAGTCTTCTACTTTGCACTAGCAAAAGAGGGCCGTATCCGCAAAATCGACTTAGATCCGTATCTTGGAAAGTTCCAAGGTAAAATCCTATTCGACCTGTTCCTTAAAAATTTATTACTCACCAGCCGCAAGATCAAACAGACAACCGAGAATGGTTCGCTACAGAGCTATCTGCTCTTGATCGTTTTATTTAGCATTGTCATGGTTGGTCTACCGTTATTCAACCAAGGTTTAACGACGGGTACACGTGAATTGACACATGCACCATGGGTTGCAATTGTATTATGGCTCACGCTGTTCTCTGGCTGTTGGATGATGCTGTGGTTCCACCATGAACGCATCAAAGCAGTATTGATCAGTGGTGCGGTTGGTTTGGTGGTGACCATGGTATTCGTCACCTTATCAGCACCAGACTTGGCATTGACCCAAATTACAGTCGATGTTGTGACCACAGTGCTCTTGTTAATGAGTTTGTCGTTATTACCACAACTCACACCATATGAATCAAGTCGTTCACGTCGTTGGCGAGATGCCAGTCTGGCAATTGCGGGCGGCTTAGGAATTGGCTGGATCGCATGGTTATTGCTGACACGTGACCATAATTCAATTTCATGGTTCTTCATGCAGCAAGCGATTCCACTGGGTGGTGGTTCAAATGTAGTGAACGTTATTCTGGTCGATTTCCGTGGTTTTGATACCTTCGGTGAAATTACGGTCTTGGGTATTGCTGCGATTGGTGCACTTTGCCTCATGGATGGGATGCGTGCGCATGGTACCACCATGACACAAGGCCTTTCTTATCGTTTTAACCCTTCACCGTTGATGTTCCGTATCACTGCATCGTGGATTTTACCGCTCGCACTAGTCGTCAGCGTGTATATCTTTATGCGTGGTCATAATCTTCCTGGTGGCGGTTTTATCGCGGGCTTGATTACCTCGCTAGCATTAATTATTCAATACATCGTTTTAGGCCAAGACCAAACCGAACAGATGATCAAAGCAAAATCGGGTCGCCTGTATGAGGTATGGATTGGCTCTGGTTTAACCATTGCAGGTTTAACAGGTGTTGCTGCATGGTTCTGGGCACGCCCATTCCTCACCAGCGCACATGTTTATGTTGAATTCCCTGTGCTAGGAAAAATGCATATCGCCTCTGCGGTCTCATTTGACTTAGGTGTCTACATTACCGTCGTTGGTGCTGCCATGTTGCTGATCTCAGTCCTAGGAGACTCACGTCACTCCAGCATGGCTGGTCCAATCCCAAGTGGAGATAAAGAAAATGGTTAGTATTGAATTTTTACTCGCTTCGGGGATTGGCTTACTTACTGCAACAGGCATTTATTTAATTCTGCGTGCCAGAACATTTCCCGTAGTGCTGGGTTTGGCCATGATTGGCTATGCCGTTAATCTATTCCTGTTTGCAATGGGACGTTTACAAATCAATGCACCCGCAGTGCTAACTGAAACCACTAAAGTCACTGATCCATTACCTCAGGCACTGGTCTTGACTGCGATTGTGATTGGCTTCGCAACCACAGCTTTTATCGTGCAACTTGCATTACGTAGTCGTTATGAATCGGGTACAGATCATGTCGACTCGAAAGAAGAACCAACCGTAACTTATGACCCACGTGAGGATGAGCCATAATGTTTGATTTTTATAGTTTCTGGCACGCTCACGCTCCAATTATCAGTATTTTAATCCCTGCATTTACAGGCTTTATCTTGGTGTTATTGGGCAATCCAGGTTCAGGTTCTTTAAAACAAGATTGGCGCCAACCTTGGCGTCGCGGGATTAGTCTTAGCTCTGCTATTTTAGGTTTAATCACCGCCGTCAGTTATCTCAGCATAGCCAATACTGGGCAAATTACTGTTTATCAACTCAGTGAATGGTCTGCACCATTCGGGATTGTCTTAGTCCTTGATCGTCTATCCGCATTTATGCTGGTGCTTACCTACATTCTTGCAGTCCCTGTGATTTGGTATGCAAGCGATAACTGGGACACCCGTGGTCGTTATTTCCATACCATGCTGCATTTCCTGCTCATGGGAATCACAGGTGCGTTCTTAACCGGTGACTTGTTTAACTTATTTGTCTTCTTTGAAATTCTGCTATTAGCTTCCTATGTGTTGTTATTGCACGGTCAAGGGCGTCCACGCTTTCAACTTGGGGTTCATTACGTCACCATCAACCTCCTTGCCTCTGCCCTATTCCTGATTGGTCTAGGCATGATCTATGGTAGCGTTGGTAGCTTGAATATGGCCGATGTCGGTCGTCTGGTTCCTCTGCTTGATGGCGACCAGCACAAGCTTGCGATTGCAGGTGGAATGCTGCTCTTTGTCGTATTTGGCATTAAAGCAGCAATGTTGCCTGTCGGCTTCTGGTTACCAAAAACCTATGCCGTTGCCAGCACACCCGTCGCAGCCATTTTTACCATCATGACTAAAGTCGGGATTTATGCCATTTTACGTGTTAATGGCACCGTCTTTGACGATGCTATGGCACAAAGCATTTTCAAAAACTGTCTGCTGGTTATCGGTCTTGTGACCTCTCTTTATGGTGTGATTGGTGCAATTGGCGCAGAACGTCTACGTCGTTTTGTGGGCTTTATGGTGCTGTCATCCATTGGTACCTTGCTGATTGCACTTGCAATGTTCAATACACAGGCATGGGCTGCTGCACTCTACTATGTGGTGCATAGTACTTTAATCGCAGCATCATTCTATTTATTCTGTGGTTGGATGACTTCACAACGTGGTGCTTTTAAAGATCATTTAAAAGTTGCACCAAAAATCAAACAGGAAAAAGCGGCTGCTTTTACCTACTTTATCATTGCTCTGATGATGGCAGGTTTACCGCCATTTAGTGGTTTCTTGGGTAAAGTCTTTATTTTGCAAGCTACTGCTGAAACACCGTATCAGGGTTGGATCATTGCGGTTATCCTGATTGTCAGCTTACTCAGCATTATTGCACTGACCCGTGTTGGTTTTATTCTGTTCTGGCGTGCCACACCACCTGAAGAAGACTTGAAAGAAACAGCTTATGCTGAATATCAGGCCTTACCTGAAGTTGCACCAAAGCGTAATGATACTGCAATTTATGTCTTACTTGGCGCGTTGATGACCTATGTTGTCTTTGCTTCGCCAATTCAAACTTATACGGTTGCAACAGCACAGCAAATTCAGAACCATGCGCTTTACAACCAGACCATCTTAAAAAATGATGCGCAAGGTCGTCCAATCAGCGTACAGCCTTATGATCCAAGCTATCTACCAGAAACTAAATATGGTGGTGAAGTTGAAGATCATAATGCATTGCTTATCCCAGATATTATTTCAAAGCCAACCCTTCAAGGTGGGCACATTTCTGAATATAAGCAGCGTCAAATTGCTGAGCAAATCCTAGAAGCTCCAACCATTCCAAATACAACTCAGTTAAAACCAATGGAGGATCACTAATGCAAAAACAATCTTTGCTTGACCGTTGGTTCCCCCATCCATTTGTGTCTTTTCTGATTTTTTTGAGTTGGTTGATGCTGGCACACAGTCTCGATGCTACTGATATTTTAATCGCACTGGTTTTAGCTATCGGGATTTCCCGTTTAGTCAGCCCATTTATTACCAGAACACCCCACATTCATTGGGCTCCTGCAATACGGTTAGTTTTTGTAGTGTTATGGGATATTGTGGTTTCTAATTTCCGTGTTGCCAAAATGGTACTTGGGCCAATGGATAAACTACATCCCAAATGGTATCGCGTCCCACTTGAAACTGAGCACGAGCAAGTGAATACCTTGCTCGCAATGATTATCACCACCACACCAGGTACCGTTTCAGCCGGTATCGATCAAGAGCGTGGTGATATTCTGGTACATGCGCTCAGTTCAGATGACACTGAACTTGACATTCAAGAGATCAAAACCCGCTATGAAACGCCTTTAATCGAAATCTTTGATGTAAAGATTGCAGAAGGAGCAACTAAATGACTATTTTACCTTATGCACTTGGGATTGGCTTAATTGCCATTACGATTTCAATGTTTTTGTGTTTGATTCGTCTGATTGCTGGCCCTTCTGTGATTGACCGTTTGTTAGCCTTGGATACCTTATTTTTGAATGCAACCTGTCTCATCGTTGTATTGAGTATCTACTGGGTAAGTACCAATCTATTTGAAGGTGCGCTCTTGGTTGCAATGCTTGGTTTTGTCTCGACTGCCGCGCTTGCTCGTTATTTCACTACGGGTCATGTGATTGATTAAGGAGCAGCCTCATGCAACTCATTCTTGAAATTATCGTTTCATTCTTTGTGGTCTTTGGTGCTTTCTTTATGCTGATCGGCTCAATCGGTATGATTCGCCTACCCGATCTGTTTATGCGTCTACACGCTCCGACCAAATCAAGTACCTTGGGCTTAGGTAGCTTCCTGATCGCTGCCATGATCTTTGCTGCAATGCATGGTCGCTTTGGTTTTGCTGAGCTACTGATTACTTTGTTTGCGTTTATTACCGCGCCAGTATCTGCCAATTTGATGGCACAGGCTGCAATTCATCTACGCTTACGTTCAACCAGTGGTGATGTACCTGAAGCACTCAATCGCCCATTGCCTTGGCAACGCTATCGTCGCCATCCACTGAAAAAGGATTAATCCAAGCCATAAAAAAGCCACCCGAAGGTGGCTTTTTTTATATCGATTTACTTTTGTTCATCTTGCTCTTGTTCAGGCAGATCTTTAACCGCTTCAGCAATCAGACCAAACATATAGTTACCATAGGCATTGGTCTTATCGTAATGGAAACGCAATCTTGGCGTAATACGTGTCTTGATACGACGACTCAATTCATGACGCAAGAAACCAGAAGCTTTATTCAATACATCTAAAGTTTCTTTATTTGCAGCTTCACTTTGATCATCACCAAGCGCACGCCCCATTACAGTGACATATACTTCAGCATATCCCATATCTGCACTGACTTTCACGGCTGAGATGGTCACAAGACCACCTAGACGTGGATCTTTAAGCTCCTGACGGATGAGCTCAGACAACTCACGTTGTACTGAATCCGCCATGCGCTTTAAGCGTTGGCTACCCGCCATTAAAGACTCCGTTTAATCAATTGAACATCATAGACTTCGATCTTATCTTTTTCTTTGATGTCTTTATAACCTTTCACCGCAAGACCACATTCCATACCGGCACGAACTTCTTCAACCACTTCTTTATAACGACGAAGAGATTCAAGCTCACCTTGGAACACAACCACGTCATCACGCAATACGCGAATCGGTTTGTTACGGTGTAATACACCTTCAAGTACCATACAGCCTGCTGCTGCACCAAACTTACTTGAGTGGAACACTTCACGAACTTCAGCAACACCCAGAATCGTTTCACGGTGTTCTGGTGCAAGCTTACCGCTCATTGCAGCTTTAACATCATCAATCAAATGATAAATGACGCTGTAGTAACGAATATCGATACCATCTTGATCAGATTTTTGACGAGCAGAGTTATCCGCACGTACGTTAAAACCTAACAAGACTGCTTCTGAAGATTCAGCTAAAGTAACATCTGACTCAGTGATCGCACCAACACCAGAACCGATTACACGGACTTTAACTTCATCAGTAGAAAGCTCATCAAGCGCAACATGTAATGCTTCCAACGTACCACGAACATCAGTTTTGAGTACGACATTCACATAAGGAATATCTTTTTTACCCATAGATGCCATGATGTTTTCAAGACGCATTGCACTTGCACGCTCTAAACGCTTATGACGTTCACGGTCAGAACGAGCATCAGCAACTTCACGTGCTTTCTTCTCATCATTAACCACAAGAACTTCATCACCCGCCATTGGCGCATCAGGTAAACCTAAAATCTCAACTGGAATTGAAGGACCTGCAGAAGTAATACGTTGACCATTTTCATCAACCATCGCACGAACACGACCATAAGATGAACCAGCAAGTACCAAGTCACCAATGTTCAATGTACCATTTTGTACAAGAATCGACGTTACTGCACCACGACCTTTGTCAACACGTGCTTCGATTACAACACCTTGTGCCGCACCTTCAGCTGAAGCTTTAAGCTCCATCAATTCAGCTTGGATCAAGATTAAATCAAGTAAGCCATCGATACCTGCACCAGAGTGTGCTGATACTTTAGCAATTGGAACATCACCGCCCCACTCTTCAGGTACGATACCTTTGGTGGTCAATTCGTTTAATACGCGGTCTACATCAGCCGATTCTTTATCCATCTTGTTGATGGCAACAATAATCGGTGTTCCTGCAGCACGTGCATGGTCAATTGCTTCAGCTGTTTGTGGCATAACACCATCATCAGCAGCAACAACAAGAACCACGATATCAGTCGCTTTTGCACCACGTGAACGCATAGAGGTAAATGCTGCGTGTCCTGGTGTATCTAGGAAAGTAATAATACCTTTCTCAGTTTCAACGTGATAAGCACCAATATGCTGAGTAATACCACCCGCTTCACCCGCAGCTACTTTAGAGCGACGGATACGATCCAGTAACGACGTTTTACCATGGTCAACGTGACCCATGATCGTTACAACTGGCGGACGAGTTGTTTGCTCACCACGTGCTTCTTCAGCAGCAACCAATAAGTTATCTTCTGCTTGCGTATCAGAAACTAAAACTGGATTGTGACCCAATTCTTCAACCACAAGTACAGCAGTATCTTGATCAATGGCTTGGTTCTGAGTTACAAGTTCACCCATTTTCATGAGGGTCTTGATCACTTCACGAACTTTAACCGCCATTTTTTGTGCAAGATCAGCAACGATGATTTTCTCACCAATCTCAACATCATAAATTTGCTTTTTAACTGGTTTTTCAAAACCATGTTTATTTGCTTGGCTGGTTTTTAAGCCGCGCTTATGATGGCTTTTGCTGAAGCTTTGCTCAGATTGAGCATCACCACCACGACCGCCTTTCTTACCAGCACGTGGATTTGCAGTTGCGCCACCACGTTTGATTTCACGGTCTTCCTTATTGAAGGAATCTTCATATGCTTGACCAACAAGACCAGCAGCTAAAGGTGAATCATCAATCACACGGATCGTTGCAGTCGCATCATCATTTGAATATTTTGATGCCATCTGACGCATTTGCTCAAGTGTACGTTGCTGCGCTTCTTCAGCTGCTTTACGACGTACGACTTCTTCAGTCGCTTTCAACTGAGCTGTTTGCTCTTCACGTGCTTTCTTTTGCTCTGGTGTTTCTGTAGGGCGAATAACAGGTGCTTTAATAACTTTATCGCTATTACGCTTTTTCACCACAACAGCAGTTTTCGCTGGTGTTTGACCTGAACTGTCAGAAGTATGCGCTGCACGCATTGCTTCTAAAGTTGCATTGGCTTTTTGTTCCGCAGTATTACGTGCAGTTTGCTCAGCTTCATTACGTACTTTCTGTTCAGCACGTACTTTTGCATCTGCTTCTACACGCGCTTTTGCTTCAGCTGCAAGTAATTCAGGGTTTGGTTTAGCAAAAACTTGCTTCTTGCGAACTTCAACATTAATGCTTTTCGCTTTACCTGAAGTACTTGTAACTTTAGCAGTACTCGTTGTTTTACGTTTCAACGCAATCTTTCCTGTGTTACCACTTTCCTGACCATGTACTTTTTTCAAGTGATTGATCAAAGTATCTTGCTGTTCAGTGGTAATAATGTCATCTGCTTTACGCTGTGGTAGACCTGCTTCGCGAACCTGCTCTAGGAGTTTCTCTACAGGACGTTCTACGCTGAGCGCTAACTCTTGAATCGACTTGTCCGTCATCTATTATCTCCTAGTTAAACCATGATTCACGTGCTTTCATGATTAACTGACCTGCTTTGTCATGACCTAAACCTTCGATATCCGAGATATCATCAGTTGCTTGGTCTGCCAAATCATCAACAGTAACCACACCACGCGCCGCCAATGCATACGCAATCTCAGTCGTCATACCTTCCATACCGAGAAGTTCCGCACTTGGCTCTTGAATATTTTCTTGCTGTTTTAAAGCATCCGTTAAAGCGGCTTCTTTAGCACGGCTTTGCAACAACTCAACTAAATCAGCTTCAAGCTCGATTTCATCAAATGTTTCAGCTGGTACATAAGCAATCTCTTCTAACGAAGTGAAGCCCATTTCAACCAATGCCATTGCTAAATCTTCTTCAATATCCAGACGAGAAACAAACATGTCTAAATATTGTTGCGCTTCATTTTGCTGACGTGCACGATACTCTTCTTCCAACATCATGTCGAGTTTATAACCCGTCAATTCTGATGCTAAACGAACATTTTGCCCTTGAGAACCAATTGCTCGCGCTAACTGATCATTGGTTGCAAAAATGATATCTGCACTACGCGTATCTTCATCTAGCACGATACCCGATACATCAGCTGGCTCTAATGCACTTGCGATATATTGTGCTGGATCATCAGACCACACCACAACATCAATACGCTCACCATTTAATTCCTGCTGTACTGCTTGGATACGTGTACCACGCATACCAATACATGCACCTACAGGGTCAATACGATGGTCATTGGTTTTCACTGCAATTTTAGCACGAACACCTGGCTGACGCGCCGCTGCTTTAATTTCAATGATTTCTTCAGAAATTTCTGGAATTTCTTTCTTCATCAAAGCAATGAGCATTTCAGGACGAGCACGCGACAATAACAATTGCGCACCGCGACCTTCACGGTTCACGTTAAACAAAATTGCATTGATACGTTGCTTAGGACGCAAAATTTCTTTGTGAATGGTTTCTTCACGCGCTAAATACGCTTCTGCATTGTCACCAAGATCAATGATAAAGCCATCTTTGGTTTGCTTTTTCACTTCACCGTAAATCAGCTCACCAACTTTAGATTCATATGCATCCGCAACCAATGCGCGTTCAGCTTCACGAATCTTTTGTACAATTACTTGTTTTGCAATTTGTGCTGCAATACGACCAAATTCAATCGATTCAACTTCCAACTCACGTACGTCACCGATTGACCACTGAGCAGGGTCTAAATCAGAAATCGCGTCTTGGCATGCTGGCATTTCATGATCTTCATCCGCAACCACAGTCCATTGACGGAAAGTACGGTAATCACCTGTTTTACGGTCAATCTCAACACGGAGTTGAGCTTCTTCAGAACGTGTGCCTTCGTAAAACTTTTTCTTCGTTGCCGCAACAAGTGCTTGCTCTAACGCTTGGAAGATCGCTTCACGACTAACACCTTTTTCATTACTAACCGTTTCTGCAACGGTAAGAATTTCGCGGCCCATAAGTCACCTACCGATTTCTTATAAAATTAAGTTAATATTAGTCTTGATAGATTAAATTTGCTTTATCAATATTATGACTATCAATTTCAAGCACATGATTACCTTCGACTTCAACTTGAATCATTTCATTTTCTAAGTCTACAGAAAGTAATTTTGCCTGAAATTTGCGACGGTTCTCGACAGCAGCAATTAATCGTAAAGCCACTTGTTGCCCGATATATGCAGGCAGTTGGTTCAATTGGAAAAATGGACGATCCCAACCTGGTGAAGAAACTTCTAAAGCATATTCACCTGAAATCGGATCATGAACATCAAGCATTGCACCCACTTGTTGCGTTACGAGAACACAATCTTGAACGCCAATACCACGCCCGAGCTCAACTTCACCATCTTCTGTTAAGACAGGTTCAACATTCTCCTCGACCGCTTTATCAATATAAATGCGTAATAAAGAACGTTTCCCTTGTGGGAGGAATTCAATTCCCCACAAATCTACACCACACGCAGCTACAGCTGGTGCAATTAGATCATGCAATGCTTGAGATTTATTTGATAATTTCATTTACTCTCGTCGCTCTCATACGAGCCAATCAATCTTAACCGTATAGTGAAGCACGACTATTTGACCAATTGATGTCGAACAACTACACGATATAGCTAAACAACCAATAAAAAAGGGCGTAAATCGCCCCTATGTTACACAGAAAAGCAAAGCCCACTGTGCAAAAAGGCCCACCTTATTGTGAGCCTCTTTTTAGAAACTTGGTAGCGGGAGCTGGATTTGAACCAACGACCTTCGGGTTATGAGCCCGACGAGCTACCAGACTGCTCCATCCCGCATCAACGTGCAAAAATTATATACAAATATGAAAAAAAGTCAATTTAAGTTTTCTTCATACTCGCTTGATTAAGTTGCACCTTAATCAAATGGTAGCGGGAGCTGGATTTGAACCAACGACCTTCGGGTTATGAGCCCGACGAGCTACCAGACTGCTCCATCCCGCAACAATACAAACACTGCACACACCAAACTTACTGGTTATTAAGCTTGGTGCGGAAGGGGGGACTTGAACCCCCACGCCCGAAAGCACTACCACCTCAAGGTAGCGTGTCTACCAATTCCACCACCACCGCAGTATTGTGGGACGCATTCTAGTCCCATAAACACAAAAAGGAAAGTGCTAATTCAACTTATTCAGTTGTTTTTGGTGCATTTGGTGAAGTTTCAGACGATGTCGCTGGTGCAGATGTCGTTGTTTGAACAGTTTTTAAACTATATGCATCTGTCGTCTGTTTTTTAGCAAATACAGCCAAGGTCAAGCTAGTTGCAAAAAACAATGCCGTAAAAATCGCAGTTAAACGAGTTAAAAAGTTACCTGCACCCGAAGCACCAAAAACTGTAGCAGCACCGCCACCACCAAATGATGCCCCAGCTTCTGCACCTTTACCTTGTTGTACCAAAACCAACGCAATAATTAAAATTGCTAAAATGATATGTACAACGAGTATAAAACTATACATCTCGATTCCTCGTTATTTGCTTTGAGCAAATGCTTTTGCGATTTGGTAAAATGATTCTGCATTTAAAGATGCACCACCCACCAAAGCACCATTAATATCTGGACAAGCAGCTAATTCAACTGCATTTTCAGCCTTAACACTACCACCATATAAAATGGCAGCATGTTCACCATATGAGGTAATTTGTTTTAAACCTTCACGAATCTTTGCATGCATGGCTTGAGCATCCGCTGGCGATGCAGTTTTACCTGTGCCAATTGCCCAAATTGGTTCGTAAGCGAACACAATTTTTTGCCATTGATCCGCTTGAACAACAGCCGCAATATCACAAATTTGTTGCAATACCACTTGTTCAGCAGCACCCTGCTCTCGTTGTTCCAAGCTTTCACCAACACAATAAATAACAGTCAAACCTGCATTCAATGCATTATGCAATTTTACTTTTAAAATTTCGACACTGTCGCCGAATAATTCACGGCGTTCAGAATGCCCAATTAAAACAAATTCAATGCCACTGTCTTTCAATAACTCAGCACTGACTTCACCTGTATAGGCACCTGTACCTGCAACACGAGACACATCTTGAGCAACCGTATGAATTGGTCTCGTTGCATCTTTAAATTGCGTTTGAATACTACCCAAAGCAATTGCAACTGGTGCGACACCAATATGACATTGCTCAGGCGCAATATTTTCCTGTTGTAATAACTGTTTAAATTCTTCTACTAATTGGAAAGCATTCGCATGCATTGGATTCATTTTCCAATTGCCAACAACCCAAGGAGTAATGCTCGAGTTCGACATACTTCGCCCACCCACTGTTAATTAATTTCTCAAAAATGCTGCATATTTTACACGGATTTTTATAAAATTCAGTTTTTTCTTTTAATGCGATAGAAATCACTCCAAAATCATAAAGATCAAGAAAATTGCTCATTCTTGCTTCATAAAAAAATTCCAATTGTGCTTAAAAAAAAGCTGACTTACATACAATTGATTTGATTATTTATAAGATTTAGCTTAATAAAAGAAAATTAATTTGCAAAACACTCGATCAGTTCAAAGTTTTGGCTATGAATCAAGGTGAAAACAACACTTTCTGTAGTGGTATTTTTGCATAACAAAAGTATAATTTTTAAAATACATATTATAAACATTTATTGTCATAAGGCGGACAGATGTCAGGATTACATACGTCTCCAAAGTTTTCGGGGTTTATTCGACGGTTAGTTGAAGATGGGCATATGCCTATAACAACAATGCAAACAGCCATCGATGCTGCTAAAAAAGCACAACAAGATATCGTTGCACATCTGATTGAACAGCATCGCGTATCTCCATTAACCATTGCTGAAACCATTGCAGCCGAGTTTGGTGAGCCACTTTTCGATTTGGCTGTTTATGATACTGCCTTGTTACCTCGTGATCTGGCGGATAATAAGCTAATCCAAAAGCATAAAGTGGTCCCGCTGATTCAACGTGGTCAAATCCTCTATGTTGCGACCAGCAATCCAACCAATATCGAGGCACTGGATGCGATTCGCTTCAATACCAAACTCAATATTGAACCGATTATTGTTGAACACACCAAACTCGAAAAACTGATTGAACAGCAGTTTGGCGATTCTGGCAGCTTTGATTTTGGTGATAGTGAAGACTTTGATCTCGATATCGATGTGAATCAAGACACTGCCAAAGACGATGATGAGGCGCCTCAAGGGGATGAATCTCCGATTGTAAAATACATCAATAAGCTATTGATTGATGCGATTCGCATGGGTGCATCCGATTTACATTTCGAACCTTATGAAAAAATGTATCGTGTCCGTTATCGCGTTGATGGTGTACTTCGTCAAATCGCCAACCCACCATTACAAATGGCAACCCGTCTCGCCTCACGTTTAAAAGTCATGTCACAAATGGACATTTCTGAAAAACGAATGCCGCAAGATGGACGTATTAAACTTAAACTGTCCAAGACCAAAGCGATTGATTTCCGTGTCAACTCACTCCCCACACTGTTTGGCGAAAAGTTGGTACTGCGTATTCTAGATCCATCCAGCGCCATGCTGGGTATTGAAGCTCTCGGCTACGAAGACGAACAAAAAGCTTTATTTATGGATGCACTTGATAAACCTCAAGGCATGCTCCTGATTACAGGTCCAACGGGCTCTGGTAAAACGGTTTCGCTGTATACGGGATTAAATATTTTAAATACGGAAGACACCAATATTTCCACGGCCGAAGATCCAGTCGAAATTAACTTGGAAGGGATTAATCAGGTTAACGTAAACCCAAAAACAGGACTCACCTTCTCTGCTGCCCTGAAAGCCTTTTTACGTCAAGATCCAGACGTGATCATGGTCGGGGAGATCCGTGATTTGGAAACAGCAGAAATTGCAATTAAAGCTGCGCAAACAGGTCACATGGTGATGTCGACACTGCATACCAACAGTGCACCGGAGACATTGACCCGATTACGCAATATGGGCGTTCCCTCATTCAATATTGCAACTTCCGTCAATCTGGTGATTGCGCAACGCTTGGCACGCCGCCTCTGTGGTCAATGTAAAGAAGAAATTAGCATACCTAAACAAAGCTTGTTAGAACTCGGCTTTACTGAACAAGATTTAAATGATCCCGAGTTTAAAATTTTTCAACCTGTCGGTTGTGCTGAGTGCCGTGAAGGCTATAAAGGGCGTGTGGGGATTTACGAGGTCATGAAGGTCACACCAGAAATTTCCAGACTGATTATGGAAGATGGTAACGCCTTACAAATTGCGGCAGCATCAGAACAAGCAGGTTTTAATAATCTACGTCGTTCAGGTTTGAAAAAGGTCATGCAAGGAATCACCTCTTTGCAAGAAGTCAACCGAGTAACAAGTGAATAAAATTAATAAAAAGGATTAATAATCATGGCAGCTAAAAAAGCGCAAATGATGCCAACTTTTGCTTATGAAGGGGTCGACCGGAAAGGAGCAAAAATTAAAGGGGAAGTACCAGCACGCAACATGGCTTTAGCAAAAGTCACCTTGCGTAAACAAGGCGTGACCATCAAAAACATTCGAGAAAAACGTAAAAATATTCTCGAAGGTCTGATGAAGAAAAAAGTCACGACACTCGATATCACCATCTTTACGCGCCAATTGGCAACCATGATGAAAGCGGGTGTCCCATTGGTACAAGGCTTTGAAATTGTCGCAGAGGGATTAGAAAATCCATCCATGCGTGAAGTTGTTCTAGGTATTAAAGGCGAAGTTGAAGGCGGTAATACCTTTGCTGGCGCACTCAAAAAATACCCTCAATACTTTGATAATTTATTTTGTTCCTTAGTTGAATCTGGCGAACAGTCTGGTGCACTTGAAACCATGTTAGATCGCGTCGCGATTTACAAAGAGAAGAGTGAACTACTAAAGCAGAAAATTAAAAAAGCGATGAAGTACCCGATCACAGTCGTTGTTGTTGCCGTCATTGTCACCATTATTCTAATGGTGAAAGTCGTCCCAGTATTCCAAGATTTATTTAGCTCTTTTGGTGCAGATCTTCCCGCATTTACCAAAATGGTGGTAGAAATGTCGAAATGGATGCAAGAGTACTGGTTTATTTTGATTATTGTGATTGGTGCTATTATTGCTTCCTTCTTGGAAGCAAAAAAACGCAGTAAAAAATTCAGAGATCTACTGGATAAAATGGCACTCAAAGCCCCAATTTTTGGAGATCTCGTTTATAAAGCCATTATTGCACGTTACAGCCGTACCTTAGCGACAACATTTGCAGCAGGTGTTCCACTGATTGATGCACTAGAATCCACTGCGGGTGCAACCAACAATGTCGTTTACGAAGAAGCAGTAATGAAAATTCGTGAAGATGTGGCCACAGGTCAACAACTGCAATTTGCCATGCGTGTTTCCAATCGCTTTCCATCCATGGCGATTCAAATGGTTGCAATTGGTGAAGAATCAGGTGCGCTAGACAGTATGCTGGATAAAGTCGCGACTCATTATGAAAATGAAGTGGACAATGCCGTAGATGGATTAACGTCTATGATGGAACCCCTTATTATGGCAATTCTTGGTGTTTTAGTCGGTGGTCTAGTGATTGCCATGTACTTACCAATCTTCCAAATGGGTTCTGTGGTCTAATATTTATGCAACAATTCCTTTCTTATTTTATTGATAACCCAGCCGCCCTTTATCTTGCGGTTGGGCTTTTTAGTTTATGCATCGGCAGTTTTTTAAATGTTGTTATTTTCCGCACCCCTCGCATGATGGAACAGGAATGGCAGCAAGAATGTCAAATGTTGTTACACCCAGAACAACCCATTATTGATCAGAGTAAACTGACCTTAAGCCAACCAGCCTCAACCTGTCCAAAATGTGATTCGCCTATCCGTTGGTATCAAAATATCCCCGTGATTAGCTGGTTAGTACTGCGTGGTAAATGTGGGACTTGTCAAAATCCAATTAGTATCCGCTATCCATTCATTGAACTGTTGACCATGCTCTGCTCTTTGGTTGTTGTTGCCGTATTCGGTACTACCATACAAATGCTATTTGGTTTAGTCCTCACGTGGGTATTGATTGCATTAACGTTTATTGATTTTGATACTCAACTACTGCCAGACCGCTTTACCTTACCCTTAGCTGCTTTAGGCCTCGGTATTAATAGCTATGCGATTTACACGACAGCGACCGCCGCAATTTGGGGTTATCTCATTGGTTTCCTGTGCCTCTGGATTGTTTACTACATCTTTAAACTAGTAACAGGCAAAGAAGGTATGGGTTATGGTGATTTCAAGCTCTTAGCCGCACTCGGAGCATGGATGGGTCCAATGCTGTTGCCTTTAATTGTGCTGCTCTCTTCTATGGTCGGTGCAATTATTGGTATTATTTTGATGAAAATGCGTGGTGAAAACCAGCCATTCGCATTTGGCCCTTATATCGCAATTGCAGGTTGGATTGCTTTTTTATGGGGTGATCAAATTATGAAAGTCTATTTAGGTGGTTAATATGAGTTTTATCTTGGGCATTACAGGCGGTATTGGTAGTGGAAAATCGGCTGCTACACAATGGTTTGAGTCTCAAGGTATCACCGTCGTTGATGCTGACATTGTCGCAAGAGAAGTAGTTGAACCAGGTCAGCCCACTTTGCTAGCGATTCAACAAGCATTTGGTGACTGGGTCTTATTAGAAGATGGTAGTTTGAACCGCCGTGCACTGCGTGAGCATATTTTTCAGTTTCCAGACGCACGTCAAAACCTAGAAAAAATTACCCACCCTGCCATTCGCCAGTCAATCATTCACCAACTACAACATGCTGAAAGTCCTTATGTAATTTTAGTCTCACCGCTTTTGTTTGAAACCAATCAACATCAATTGGTTCAGCATACCTTACTGATCGATGCTGATGAACAAACTCAGCTACAACGTGCTGGTCAGAGAGATGGGCAGAGTGAAGAACAGATTCTGAAAATTATTGCAGCACAAATGCCACGTGTTCAAAAACAACAGTTAGCCAATGATATTGTGCTCAATGATGGTTTATTAGAACATCTACATCAACAACTCAGACCCTTGCACTTCAGTTATTTACAACGAGCAGAACACGCATTTTAGCCTTGTTTCTGTTTAGCGAGTTGAGTTGCCAAGGTGTCTTTCCGCAGCCATCGCCATGGCTGTAATGCACCGACACCCATCCCGATCAAGCCAGACACGATCGCGGCATTCAGCGGCTCATTTAACAAAGGCACAGCCACAATAGCTGCAATAAATGGTGCCAAAGTCACAATACTGCCTGTCTTAAATGCACCTAAGCGCTCAATTGCAGCCACATACGTCAACGTTGCCACGATCACCACCAGAATGCCATGGAACAGCCCTTGAATCAGTAAATGTATGGGCGCTGCATCTTGAAAATGTTTAGGAATAAATAAAATATAAATCGGTAAATAAATAATGGCCGACCAAATCACCACACCAGCTGTCGCATGCCAAGCAGATAATTTCCATTGTCTGAGTAAGACTGTAAAAATCCCCCACCACACCGCACTGATAAAAAGAAGTAAATCTCCTACGCCTAATGCTGAAGCTTGATCATTCAGCATGAGATAACTCATGAGGATTAGAGCAGCCATCATGATGATCAGGCTCAACCACGTATGTTTATCAAATGGTTGTTTGAATAGAAGATAAGCAGCAACGGCTGTGCAAAGTGGAATACAGCCATTTAAAAAAATAGCAGCATGTGCGGCAGGTGCATGTAAAAAAGCAGTATAGACGGTAAAACAATAAGCCAGACCACCAATGAGAGCCAAGATGACGAGCCGAGAGTCCCATAAAAATGTAAAATCTTTTTTATAGATCAAGACTGGCATTAAAATCAGGGAGGCAATTGCAAAACGCATTGCCACCAGATCCCAGACACTGACATGCCAATGTGCATTTAAGCGGGAGAAAATGGTGAATCCTCCCCAAATACACATGGTAATAAAGACAAAGAAATAGCCTTGCGTACGGACGGTCATCTGAGTTTACATTGCCAACATTTGGCTAAATTATACAGCACTACGCTGACGACACGCCTCATAAAGTGCCATACCTGTTGCCACACTGACATTCAGACTTTGTAAATCACCAGACATGGGAATATAAACAGTATGATCACATTGTGACTGAGTAATTGGACGAAGTCCCGTATCTTCCGCACCCATAACGATCACCACAGGACCTTTAAAATCACATTGTTGTATCGGCAATGCTTTCTCATCCAACATCGTACCAATCACACGAGTATGGGTGCTGTCTTTTAGATGCGCTAAAGTTCGCGCTAAATTGGTCACTTGGATGAATTTAACCTTCTCAGCACCGCCTGCCGCAACCTTACGTGCAGTAGGTGTTAAGCTTGCTGAACGATCACGTGGAACAATTACCGCCTGAACACCCATCGCAGCTGCAGTACGAATACATGCACCAAGATTATGCGGATCTGTGACTTGATCAAGCGCCAACAACAAAGCATCTGGTGACTGCTGCATCAATTCATCCAAATCTTTTTCATTTAAAGTTGGATGTGGGCGAACAGCGGCAACCACGCCTTGATGAAAAGGTAAGCCTGCAAGCTTTTCTAAACTATCACGACTGGCTTTTTGGACACTAATCCCAAAAGGTTCCGCAAGCTGCAAAATCTTTTGCAAACGCTGATCATCACGACCTTTTAACGTAAATAAAGTCAAAACGCGTTCAGGCTCTAACTCCAACAATGACTCTACCGAATGAACGCCATAATAATATTCAGGTTTTGCCATGAACGACCTCTAACAATTTCATATCAACGAAAAATAAAAATCCTGCAAAGTAACTTTACAGGTGAGGAGCGATTATAGCTCCGCAAGAGTACTTAATAAAAAAATCCTGCAAAATGTCTTTACAGGATTTTTACTGACTCTAGTGTACTCGATTTAGAAAGGAATAAGTTAGCCTTCTAAATGACAGACATAATCGAGTACTTCATCCGCTTCAATGTGGAACATACTGTTACCAGGCACATAGAATGACTGGCCTGCACGGAATAATTCGCTTTCAGTGCTATCTGCTATTTTAACACGGCATTCACCAGAAATAATTTCCATACGTTCTGGAACATGTGTTTCGAAAGTTAAAGCCTGTTCAGTAGGTAGAATTACACCCAAAGTCTTTTTTGTACCATCTTCAAATTGTACTGTATGGCTAATACATGCCCCACCAAAATACACATTCGATTTCTTAATGACCGTTACATGATCAAATTGCACTGAACTCATGCGTACTCTCCAAATAATGCCGCATTTATATTAGATTATGCTGGACGTAGTTTAATTGCGCTGTGACAACTAATCAATCCATTTTCTAGGCTAATCATAGCAATTTTCATACCTGAGCGAGGATTAACAAAGCAACGCTTTGTCTGGGCGTAAGACGAGCAGCTATGCTGTGAGTGAAGAGGAAAAGTAAAGCGAAGCTTTGTCCGAGCGTAAGACGAGTAGCTATGCTACGAGTGACAAGGATTAAGAAAGTGAAACTTTGCCCGAGCGCAAGACCTTGCGCCATACATGGCTCATATGCTGCGGGTGGCGAGAAAAACAAAGCGAAGCTTTGTCCTGAGGAACGATTCAAGTTCCGCAAGAAGACGAACAGCTCTGCTGTGAGTGGCGAGGATTAACAAAGCATGAGAAGCAGCGCTTCGTAAGGTTGGGACTCAAGACCCGTAGCTTTACTATGAGTGCAAAGATCAGCAAACATTATTAATGTTTACTGATCGCAAGAGCTAAGCACTACACCAACCGCTTTTCTACCCACGATGAAGAAATACAAAGCGAAACTTTCTCTTAAACTTACAAACAATCAGCAATTCCTCAGTAAATCAGGAAAATCCTACATTCAACTCTTGTAGCAACTTTAAAACTTCTCTATCTTTAAGCAAAAGATTCTGTGCATTGGATGCGTTTATGCTCACCCATTTAACTTTAATTAATTTTGCACTCGCTGACCATTTGGCTTTAGATATTGAACAAGGCTTCAATGTACTGACTGGTGAAACTGGCGCGGGCAAATCATTATTGTTAGATGCTCTCTCTGCCTGCTTAGGTGAACGCACCGATACCAACTATGTACGCTACGGGGCAGATAAAGCAGACATCACTGCCGTATTTAGCTATCAACCGGAGAGTGCCGAAGCGCATTGGCTCACGGAACATGAACTTGATGATGACTCTGGTGAAATTCATTTAAGACGTGTAGTTTTTGCTACAGGTCGCAGCAAGGCATGGATTAATGGTCGTCCGAGTAGTTTAGCCGAACTCAAAGAAATCGGACGCTTACTGGTACAACTCTACAGCCAACACAGTCAACAACAATTATTAGAACCACCTTATCCTAAACGCTGGTTAGACCGTTATCACAATTTTGCCGAGCCCTCGAATGCGGTACGCGAAGCATATAGCACATGGCAAAAAAATATTCGCCAACATCAAGCGGCTTTAGATGCACAAACCACGCGTATTCAAAAAATACAAAACCTAGAATCTCAAATCGAAGAGCTTGAGGACGTCGTTCAAACGGATTATCGCGAAACTGAACAAGAGTTTGATCGTCTGAGTCACCATGAACATATCATGCAGGACTGTAGCTATAGCCTGAATGTCTTGGATGAAGCAGAACAAAACATTACCCAAGAAGTTGCCTCGATCATTCGTCGCTTAGAATCCCATGCTGGTCGTAGTGAACAACTGTCGAATATTTATAATGCCTTGTTGAATGCCCAAAGCGAAATTGATGACGCCACGGCGAGCTTACGTCAATTTATTGATCGTCAAAGCTTTGATCCAGAGCGTATGGAACAACTGAATGCGACGTTGGAAGTATTCCATCGCTTGGCCCGCAAACACCGTACTCAACCTGAATTACTCAAGCAAGAATACGAAACTTGGCAGCAAGAATTAGAGCAATTACATCAACTTGAAGATCCAGAAACCTTGGCCGAACAAGTTGAAGTCTCTTATCAAGCATTTATGCAGAAAGCACAACATTTAGATGATATTCGTCGTGCAGCAGCAATTCCATTGGCCAAACAACTGACCGAGCAAGTTAAACCGCTCGCACTGCCTGAAGCACATTTCGAATTTAAATTTGAACCACAAGAACCTGCCAATGCAGAAGGCTTAAGCTTTATTCAACTGTTATTTACCGCGAATAAAGGGATTCCACCGCAGCCACTCGCACGCGTTGCATCAGGGGGAGAGCTTTCACGTATTGCGTTGGTGATGCAGGTCATGAATGCTGAAAAAACAGATGCTGAGGTGCTGGTATTCGATGAAATTGATGTGGGGATTAGTGGTGGTACGGCTGAGGTTGTTGGGCGTTTATTGGCTGATCTAGCACAACACGTACAATTGCTATGTATTACCCACCAAGCTCAGGTAGCCGCACAGTCTGACCAACATTTATTAGTGAAGAAACAACAAACCGATCCTGCAAGCAGTACCATTATTGAGCTGGATGAAGAACAACGTATTTTAGAGCTGGCACGTATGTCTGGTGGTGTTGAAATCAGTGAAACCACCTTGCAGCATGCAAAACAATTACGTCAGCTAAAATTTCAGTCTGCCTGACCTTATTACAAAATATTAGAAAATAATTGGCGAAATCCGATTAACTCTTGTATGTTGATAAAAAGAACCTATATAGATAGATCAGCACAATTTTTGATGGAGAACCGCCTAGGTGACGAAACAATACTTAACTCACCGTTGTCTCATCGCTCCACCAGACATGGCAGATGACAGCTTTGCAAATACCGTCATTTATCTTGCTCGCCATGATGAAGACGGTGCTCAAGGTATTATTATCAACCGCCCGTCTGATCTACAAATCAAAGAACTACTCAATGATTTAGAGATTGATGCCGACAATGTACAGCCGCATGCAGTTTTGCAGGGCGGCCCATTACGTCCAGAAGCTGGATTTGTTCTACACACAGGGCAACCAACATGGCATTCATCAATTGCAGTGGGTGAAAACGTCTGTATCACCACCAGTAAAGATATCCTGGATGCAATTGCGCATAATGAAGGTGTAGGACGTTATCAAATTGCATTGGGTTATGCGAGTTGGAGCAAAAATCAGCTTGAAGAAGAAATTGCACGTGGTGATTGGCTCATTTGCGATTCAGATATGGATCTGATTTTTAATCTGCCATATGACGATCGTTGGGATGCAGCTTACAGAAAAATTGGGGTAGACCGTACTTGGCTTGCGTCTGAGATTGGTCATGCCTGATATGCAAAACGCTCAATCGATTATGGCTTTTGATTTCGGCACACAAAAAATGGGGATGGCAATCGGTCAATCGACTATTGAAAGTAGCAATCCCTTACCATTATTTGCCATGAAAGATGGTATTCCCGACTGGGATAAATTATTAAAAGTCGTTAAAGAGTGGCAGCCTAATTTATTTCTAGTCGGTTTACCGCTGAATATGGATGATAGTGAATCGGAACTGTCTGCCCGTGCGAGAAAATTTGCACGTCGTTTACGCCACCAAACCAATATTGAAACCTGGATGGTAGACGAACGGCTGACTACACGTGAAGCGAGAGAGGAACTTGAGTCTTATCAAAGTAAAGGACAGGCTAAACGTTTATCTGCGGATAGTTTTGCTGCTGCATTACTGATTCAAAGTTGGTATCACGATCCTGTTGGGATTACGCCTTAACAATAAATCTCATTACAGTTCTTTCAATATAGCGGCATCCGTGCCGCTCAGCGTAAGTGAATAACATTATTTCTCAATAATTCTAACCGTTGCGGTACGTCCAGAAACAAAGGCCAATGGATTATGCGGTTGCTCATCCAAAACAATTTTCACTGGTACACGCTGCGCCAAACGTACCCAACTGAAGGTGGGATTCACATTTGCCAACAGATTAGAACTGCCTGAACGCTCGCGATCTTCAATCCCTGTCGCGATACCTTGCACATGTCCACGAATCTGCTGACGATCACCCATCAGTTGAACTGTTGCTGAATCCCCCACATGAATACGATTCAATTTGGTTTCTTCAAAGTAACCGACAACATAAAGCTGTTGGCGATCTAAAAGTGCTGCAACCGCCTGCCCCACTTTGACATAGTTACCCACGCGCAAATCAAAGTTTGATAAAGTTCCGTCCGCTGGAGCGACCACCTCCGAGCGATGTAAATTCAATTGCGCCAAATGAAGGTTACTATTCGCAACTTCAATCAAAGCTTGTTGTTGTTGAATGGCAGCATTGGCTTGCTCAATATTGGCTGTCAGTTGCTCTTTTTCAGCTACAGCTTGATCACGCACTGCAAACACCTGATCTTGTTCCTGCTTTGAAATCGCACCATCCATCAAACTCGCATACCGAGCTGCATTTCTTTCAGCCAGTTTTTTATTCGCTTCGGTCTTGACCAAACTGGCTTTTGCACCAGCCAAGTTGGCATGTGCTTGCGCCAAGCCCGCTTTGGCTTTGGCTAAATCTGATTTAGCTTGCTCGACATCGAGTGCTTGACGTGCGACATCAATTTTAAAAAGCACCTGCCCTTTTTTCACCGTCTGGTTATCTTGAACCAATACTTCAGTGACTAAACCATTGACGTCAGATGCAACCTGAATCACATCACCACGAATACGACCATCACGCGTCCACGGCGCAGCATTGTAGTAATTCCATAAATGCACCACGGTATATACAGCAATGAGAACTGCCAGTATCAATACAATAGGACGTATGATTTTTCGCACATCAAATGCATTCATGTTCATTACCTCTACCACTTATTTTTAAATCATTAAATTTCAGAATGTGTATTGATTCAGAGACCTTAGGCCCACAACCAAACAAACAGCCAATGCACCACAAGCAATAAACCAAAGTAAAAACATAAGTTAAAAATACTTGGTAACGCGATCCAGCCTTTGATTGCCGCACGGTCGATTAAAGGACTCACCAATTTGAACAGCACATAGGCAATAATGGCTTGCACCAAAAGGATTGGGATATAAATCCCATAAACATTAATTTCACCCATGAGATACACCTAAACCGTAGATATCGGAATACATCTGTTCTGTTGAGACGTGACCAATGCTTTCGCAAATATTGTTAAGAGAAATCAACAGTCGCTGGTGTAATTGAACATCTTCAATCTGTTGCGCCATGCGCTGCAAATGTTCTATTTGCTGCACAATTTGTATAGGGAAGTGATTAAGTGAAAGCTGCTTTTCTTGGGCATGAAAATAGTCAGCGAGTTGCTGCTGCAATAGATTGAGTTCACTTTGTAGCTCTGCTTGTTGTGGTAACTTCTGGCTAATTTCTTGTAAACGTACCAAATCCACGGTCGAACTACTTTCAACCAACGCATTTTGAATCGCAGTTTTAATCTCAGGATTTTGTACCATCTTGGTATTCAATACCCCAACACGATCTAACATGCTGCGTAAATGGATTTTGAAATCACTACCATAAGGCAAATGAAGAGCTTGCCGCATCGCTTGATAATGTAAAGCTAGGATTCGCGTTGCACTGGTATCTGGTGAAATTGCACGAACCAAATTAATGACAATAAGTGAAACCAAAACACCTAGTATCATCCCAAAAGAGCCATCCAGATAAGAAACTGCGTCCATCGTATATTGATTATGCAGATTCAAACCCATCATGGTATTAATCCCAAGCACCATTCCGATCGGCATTAACATTTGATTCGCCATCATCGTCACAGCCACAAGGAATACAGGGAACAGTACCAAAGCCAATTGCCAGAAGTGGGTCACATGCGGGAAAATACCAAAAGCATATAAAAACACTAAGCCAGCAGACACAATACTGCCCCAAATAAAGATTCTAAGTACAGGGACTGGATTATCCAAAGCTGTAAGAATACAGGCAGTAATCGCACCCATTTGTGCCATCATAAAGCCCGTTTTCCAACCTGATAAAATCCATGCCCCTGTTACAATAAAGGTAATCAATACCGCACTAATCCCGCCACGAATCGCAATACCATGATCTCGATGTAAACTCGGATATTTAGTTGTAATCGCAGTAATCTCAGTTGGAATATCTTTTTGGCCTTGCTGGATTTGCTGCCAAATCAACTTCACTGCCAAAATATTGGCAATAAAATGCCGAACATCCATTTTTAACGCTGCTAACACAATTTGCTGCTCCGATGACGCCATCGAAATTAGCTCAGCAAAATCCTCTTCAAATCCAACGGGAAGCGTCAGTAAATCCTTTGGGCTAAGCACGCGTTCTTGCTTTAAAAAAGCCAAAGTATGTTGATGAATAGTTTTTAAATGCGGTGCAAGATCAAGCAATTGCATTTGCTGCAGTTGTTTTACCCGTTGAGACATAGCAACGAGATTGGCAACCACCAATGAGACCTGATGCAGCATTTCCTGCAAAGGTTTGGTCATACCATTTAGCTCACCTTTTTCATAAGCCAAATGCACCGCTAAAGCATGAATATCTGAGGCATCACGGGTGATCACAGACAAGATTTGGGTGTAATTCTCGGGTTGATCCTGCACTTTAATTAGTTTTTCGAAGGTACTTTCCAGATCACTTAAAGTCTTGTTCACACGTTGCTTGATCATTGCGCCAACATGAACTGGAAAGAAAGTTGCAGAAACCACTGCTGTTGCAATCACACCAATTGAAATTTCCAAGACGCGTGCCAAGGCAATATCAAAAATATTGTAGGTGTCGATATAAGTAATCGCGTTATAGACAATCATGGCCGTTGAATAACCCGCCAACATGAATACATAACTACGAGCAGTACGGTCAAGCAATGATACGTATAAAGCAAAGCCGACCCATAACGACAAAATAATAGTAAATAGCCAAGGCGTATTAATGAAATGTGGTGTGAGCAATAACGCAATGATCGCGCCTGCAATAGTACCGACCAAACGATAGACACATTTTGAAGACACCATACCCGAATAGGGGCTGGCAATAATCAGGACTGTACCAATTGACCACATCGGATTAATTAAATCCAATTCAAACGAGATAAACAGTGCCAGCATACCTGCCACAAATGTTTTGCACGCAAAAATGATGTCAAGTCGACTCGGTCTAAAAGCCAACAACTGTTTAAATAGCATGAACATGTCTCAATTCAGATTCAGCTTTACTCTTCATTACGCACTAAAAAAGTGACGGCTCGTCCTAACTGATTAGAACAATTCGAATCAGGGCAACCAATATAAATAAAGCTGGGGTTTGGGCGTGATGCACAATGTTGGGTATTTTTAGGTCAGAAATCCTAAAAATTATTATCCCAATAAGACATTGTGTTGCTAATTTTTTCAAAATAGAGTGAAATAGTCAACATAAATTATCACTATTTGATAATTTTTAATTTTAATTTAGAATAATCTCTATAAAAGTAATTCATTTTCTCAGGATATAAATTAATTTATTGATCTTGATTGATCAAATTTAAAAGCCCATACACGATCTTCTGCTTTTCTGCTATAAAGCAATAAAAGTTCGGTTTTCACGTTATTTTTAAGGAGTAGACAACTCATCATGGCAATTTCGAGTTTTGGTAAAATTCTCACCGTGCTGGATTTATTCTCAGTTTCACGTCCGATTATCAATGTCGATATCATTTGTGATGAGCTTGGCCTATCCAAACCAACAGCCTATCGTTATTTGAAAGAACTTGTTTCTGCCGATATTCTCAAACGAATCAGCGGTACTTCTGGCGATTATACGCTTGGCTCTAAAATTGCGGTTTTAGACTATATTTCACATAGCACCGATCCTCTGGTTCAGATCAGTATTCCCTTTATGCGAGATATCGTGGAACGCACCGAACTGTGCTGTTTACTGACCTATTTAAATCATGATTATTGTATCGACCTACATCATGAAACTTTTAAAGATGCAGAATTACTTTCTTTTGGACGAGGTTGTCCACGCCCCGTCTATGTCGGAGCTTCTCCTAAAATTGTCATCGCACATTTAACCAAGCAGCGTATTCAGGGCTATTATCAGCAGTTTTCGAAAGAATTGGCGCAAGTCGGATTTGCACAAACTCAGGATGAGTTCATTCAACACATGCGGAAAATTAAAAAACAGGGTTTTTACCTATCACAAGGTGAAATTGATCCTCAACTTTGCAGTTTGTCCGTTCCTATCCGCTTTTCCAGCAAAGAAGCCCCTATTGCACTCACTTTAGTGGCATCGAAGAATCGCTTTGATTTCATCAATATTCAGAAATTAATTGAAATTTTGCAAAATAACGCAACTCAAATCGAGCATAAATTTGCAACACTTTCAGAAATTCAGAACAATCAAAGTTGAGAATATTAAAAAACATTTACATTTTTCACTGTTGTAAATCACATTAAATTCTCATATGATGATTATGTTCTTCAGCATACTCTCCCAAAAGAGCATGACTTTCCTCAGAGAACTAAGCTCATTTTTGTGATGGGCTTTTTTCTTGTCTGATTTTTATAACGCAATAAAAAAGCCCTCTAGATAGAAGGCTTTTTCTGTCAAATATATGCTCTCAGGGTTGTTTTAAATACGGCCAAGCGGCTTTCAGGTAAATAAACATCGACCAAAGCGTTAGTATCACTGCTGCATAAAGCAAAGCATAAGCCCAAATTTCTAAAGGCTTCCAATTCAATAAAAACACACTAATCGCAATCATTTGAAAAGCGGTTTTATATTTCCCTACTGTCGAGACTGCCACATTCGTACGAGCACCTAATTCTGCCATCCATTCACGCAAGGCAGAAACAGTAATTTCCCGAGAAATAATTACAATTGCAGCAAAAGCCATTGAAATGGTCGGTTGCCATTGCACCAATACAATCAGTGCTGCCGCAACCATTAACTTATCGGCCACAGGATCAAGAAAGCGCCCAAAAGCAGAGGTCTGATTTAAGGTTCTCGCTAAATAGCCATCAAACCAATCGGTTACTGCTGCAATAATAAATATTGCAGTGAGTACCATATGGCGCATCATTCCCCCATGATGCTCAGCAATTCCGATTGCTGGTGGCCAATAAGCAATCACCAAAAATACAGGAATAAAGGCAATACGTGCCAAAGTTAAAATATTAGGAATGTTCAGGATCTGCCCTGTGCTCATAAACACCGCCATGTTGTTCGCATCAAATATGCATACTGCACAAAGGATGTGCTGAGATTGTATTCATGTGTCAGCAACTTTATACGAAATGCACCGTAGTGTCGACTAGGCAAAAACCGCAACTGTTTGTCTAAGCACCGCAATTAACTGGTTTTCACGATCCCAAACATATGCATATTCGGTTGAATAACCATGCTCTGCATATTCAGTCACAACTTTATATTTAAACCAATCTTGAATTTGATCCGAAATCGGACTCAGATAAGTAATCTGCCAACTCAACGAACTTGCAGGAGCTGGGATTTTAAACATTGGCAAAACCCCTGGCGGCCATACATCCATCAGCACAAATAAATCTGCTAATTGCATGCTTCGATTTGGATGAAAATTGGGTGCAAAGCGACTCCACCCACCAAAGTCTGGCACCTTACTGCCTGCCATTGGGTAACTGCCCTCTGCCCAGCACAGTTCAAATTGCTGTAAACACTCAGGCATTAATCCTTCCAGATAGAAGGTCTTATCCAGTTGCTCTGGCGTTGGATAAGCTGGAACTTGCGGCAGATTCTGTACATGAATACGAGAATCACGCTGCGTACCAAAACTGGCAATTAAGATACTTTGAGCAGCATCATCCTGCCATAGCCTAACTTCCAGTGTCGTAACCGATTTCCCTTCACGTAATATCTCAGCACTGAGTCTTGCTCGCCCTTGTTGTACAGGCCCGACAAAGGTGATATTACAGCTGAGTAATTGTTTTGCCGCATCATGCACTGTGCTAAGAGCTTTATGGATCAATAAGCCTGCAACCAGACCACCAAACACTGTACGGCCTTGCAACCAACCCGATGGAATATCAATCCACTCTTGTTGTTCAACCTGCTGATATAACGGAAGCAATGACATCATTTTTCCTTCATCATCGAAACACTCTATCTTTCAATGTTTTTCGTCTTTTGTGAATGATCTTTACTACAGCTTTATTGGGAAGATTTAGTCAATCAGTCAAATTATTCATGTAGGATTTTATAAATCGTCCGCGCCAGAACCTCTCCCAATCCAGGTACTAACATCAACTCTTTTTCCGATGCTCTAAGTACGCCTTGTATCCCACCAAAATGCGTCAATAAATCACGACGACGCTTTGGCCCAAGTCCTGGAATAGCTTCTAACACAGAGCTACTGCGACGTTTATCGCGCTTGGCACGATGCTTGGTAATTGCAAAACGATGCGCTTCATCACGCACCTGTTGAATGAGGTGTAGCGCTTTATGATCTTCTGGCAGCTGAATCTTGGTGCCATCGGTAAAATGTAGCGTTTCCAAACCAGGCTTACGACCTTCACCTTTAGACACTCCGATCATAAAGGCATCCAGCTCTAGCTCTTGCATAACCTCCATCGCCATATGTAATTGCCCTTTACCTCCATCAATGAGCAGAAGATCAGGCAACATATTCTTTTTATAGCGACGGATCAGCGCTTGCCGCATTGCAGCATAATCATCGCCCCCGGTAATATCCTGAATGGCAAATTGACGATAGTCTCGCTTTCGTGACCCACCTTGATCGAACACAACACAGGAAGCAATTGGTGCTTCACCCATAGTATGACTAATATCAAAGCATTCAATCCGATCAATCGGACGCCCCACCACCTGTTCAAGCTGATGAAAGCGTTCTGTTAATTCTAAATGATTACTGAGCTTACCTTTAATTGCATGCTGTACATTCATTTGAGCCAACTCTAACCATTCGGCTCGAGTCTCACGTACTTTATGCTTGATCTGTACCTTTTTATTAAAGGTTTGCTGTAAAGCTTCTTCCAGTTGTTCTTGATCTGGTACATCAACATTTACAATCAGCTCTGTCGGCACTTCATCGGCAACTTGGAAGTAGAAATTCGCCATAAAATCACTGAGCATCTGTCCCAAATCATCACTCAGCATATCGGGGAAATAACTTTTACCACCGAGCATGCGTCCATTACGCACATACATAATTTGGACGCAAGTCACCCCAGCTTGATAAGCAATCGCCAGAATATCGGCTTCACCTTTGATTTTAAAAACCGCTTGCTGTGCCTGTACTTCACGAAGTAAAGACAAACGATCTCGATAAAACACCGCTTTTTCAAATTCCAGTGCTTCAGCCGCTTGTTCCATTTTTCCAATTAGCTCTTGATTTAGCTCTTTGGTATCGCCTTGAAGGAAGCGAATGGAGTTATCAACATCTTCTTTATATTCTTCAGGACTAATTAAGCCAACACAAGGTGCAGTACAGCGTTTAATTTGATATTGCAGACATGGGCGTTTGCGCTGCGAAAAATAGCTGTTTTCGCACTGACGCACATTGAACAGCTTCTGCAATACCAATAAGGTGTCACGTGCACTATAAGCACTTGGATAGGGCCCAAAAAACTTACCAATTTGATGCTTTCCCTTACCACGTCCACTAGCGATACGCGGATAAGGCTTATCTGACGAGACAAAAATATAGACGTAGGATTTGTCATCCCGCAACATAATGTTATAAGGTGGACGATGCAGCTTAATCAGATTCTGCTCAAGCAATAATGCTTCAGTTTCTGAACGTACCACCAAGCTTTCAATATCATAAATACGGGCAACCAATGCCTGCGTTTTAGGATGTTCAATGGTTTTAACAAAATAGCTCGATACACGATTTTTTAGATTTTTGGCCTTGCCTACATACAATAATTCCCCATCCTTACCCAGCATTTTATAAACGCCAGGTAACTGAGTCATATGCGCCAATATTTTTTCAATGTGTTCTCGAGCGTTTGGGTTCACTAGTCAACTTTGATCATCAGTAATCTCTTGATGATGTAGTCTGTACCAATGAATTTCAAGCCTCATGCTGCGAAATCCATCTATTGAGTCAATATAATCAATGCCAAGTTAAAAGACTTTACTTAAAACTTTATCTACACTCTTAAATGCAGACTCATTAAAGAAATCACAGGCTAGCTCATTTGTTGGGGAAATGGGATTAACTTCTCTAGTTGTATGGAAAAAACCCCAATGCTCTTTCCCTTGATAATGAACTCTCGTATTAGCTAAATTAAACTCAACATCAGACTCAAAGACTGTCCAAGCCGCATTTTGCCAAGTCCCTTGATTTTGAACGTTATTACTCGTGCTGACATGCTCAAGATTTTGTGTTGGATAAGACTCAATATAATCTTGAGTACTCAACTGAACTTGTTTTTGCCAACATGTTGCACCTGAAGAAAATTTATCTTGTGTAGGCAATATTAATGCCTGAATAATTTCTAAAGTGGTGTCGCTAAAAAAAGATGAGGCTGATGCCTGCTTCAGAAAATAACGCATATAATCTGATACATTTAAGCCTGATAAATCAACCTTCTTGAGCTGATAAGTGAGTTTAAATGTTGTTTTCTGGTCTAAATTATAAGGTTCGTATTCTAAAATCGTATCACTAAAGGTTGCTTTACGACCTATGATATAATCACCAGTTGTATTCTGTGGTGGAAATATTGTTGATATTCCATCTTTGGTTATAAAGTTACGTAACGCCTCTGTTTGCAGTGTTGGTGTTTCAGTATAACTTACTAAAAGATCACTATTTTTATTAACTTGATAGAGTTTCTTGGTTAACTTATTCGAGGAATTTTTCGTAGCAAAATCATAACTATAAAATCCCTGATTTTTACCAGTACCGAAACTATCATCATTCTCATCCGTACATGCCACTAAACTTAAAATAGCTATACATATCAATAATTGTTTTTTCATTATGTATTCTCATGACTACAAATTGAGCTAATTATCTTATTTTATATCATTTGATACAACCAAACTGAGATTACAACCATGATTGCAAAGTGGAAAAAGCCCTAAAATCTTTTAGATTTCAGGGCTAAATATATTAAAATTCGATCTTAGCTTAAAACACATAAGGACGAATAAAAATAAGGAAAAACAAACCGAGCATGATGAACCACTTCAAGAAGTAATATAGAGAACGATTCGATGCTTTTAATGCTTTCGCTTTAATACGAATTTGGTAAATATAACCAAAAGCTTTATTCAAACCGCCTGTTTGGTCACCGGCTTCATTCGGTGAACTCGCAGCCGTCATCACACTTTTACCAAACCAGTGATTAAACTTCTCCATAAAGCGAGTCTTTAATGGACGCTCTACATCTGCGAAAAAGATAATCCGGTTTTGGTCAGTGGTATTTTCAGCATAGTGGATATAGGTTTCATCAAATACGACACTTTCACCATCGCGCCAAGAATAACGCTCACCATCGACATCAATAAAACAGCGATCATCGTTGGGTGTGATTAAGCCTAAATGGTAGCGTAATGAACCTGCATATGGGTCCCGGTGACGAACCAAACGGCTATCTGGTGCTAGTTCAGTAAACATTGCAGCTTTAATCGTTGGCAAAGTCTTTAGCAATGCTGTTGTTTTTGGGCAAAGCTCCGCAGCTGATGGATGCGCTGAGTCATACCATTTTAAATAGAAACGTTTCCAACCTGTTTTAAAGAATGAGTTAAAGCCCAAGTCATCATAACTACTCGATGCTTTAATCCCACCTTTGTCATATAAGGCTTTTGCTTCATCACGAATCATTTCCCAATTTTCATCTAAAACTTTTAAGTCCTGGAAATGTTGGGTATCGATGTACGGTTGATTCGGCACTTTGGAAAACATGTACATTAAAAAGTTAATGGGTGCGAGAATCGTAGAATGGTCAAAAAATTGACGATAAAACGAATGCTTCACTTTCCCACGACGCTGAATATACAGTGCAGAAATGATAAAAATCGCTAATATGATCCACTTAATCATAGACTATTGCTTTAGCTTTAAAAAAATCAGCACTATTTTAACACCGTATTTATTGATTCAAACAAGAATTGCATAATTTAAATAGATCGACAGGTATGCGGTGCTCCTCATACCTGTCTAAATGAAACTTATTTTTTAACTTTACTTAGAACACTATCCTTAGATTTTGCTGCTTCTGCATTGTAATAATTACATTGGCTACGCATTTTTGCTTCAACTGATGCCATGAACTGATCTTCTTTTGCTTTACCTAAAGGAACGACAACATCCTGAAACCACGCAGTCTTTCTAAATTGACTTTTTAGCTCCTCAACAAGTTCATCGCTCTTCCATTCGGGTTGTTGAGGAAATGCTTGATATACCTTACTCTGGTATTCCAATGCGAACTGGTAATATTGCGGTTCAGATGGATTATCATTTTTATCCAAGAGAGAGCCTATTTTTATTTTTCCCCACACCTCTATATCGGGGACTGCTTGAGCAGTCCTACCTGCTTTAAACTCCTGATCAGCCCAATCCTGTAAAATCTTGGCATTTGGAATTTCATACGACTCATTTGGCCCAAACTCAAAAAAGACTTGATTCGAGCTGACTCCTTGTTGTTGTAAACACTTTGCTCCGCGTGGAAATGTGTCCACTATATTGACCAACTGACTCGGTATGGCACCTAAATTAGGCGAACCGCCATTCTTGACTTCGAACTCATACATAGAAATCAGTGCTGGAGCAAACTGATCAACAATCCGTAATCCTTGAAGGTCAATTTCTTTCACCTTCTGAGTAATTTTTAGATCTTTAAAGCCAGCCTGATTATATGGTGACGTGACCCATGCTGTTGAACTCATTGAATGGATAAAACTATCTCGGATACCCTGCGCAGCATTGTAAGTCTGCTCTGTTTCAGGAATATATAATCCATCCTTTTGAGTTACATAATGATTATAAAAGATAGGATTTTTAGTTTTTTCAAGCAAAATTCCTTTCTGAATATTCCATTCAGACTTATCAAAATCCAACGAGTCTTGACCATAATCAATATCAATTGCATAGCTAAATAATTTAGCTTCCCCGTTCGGGAAAAGCTCAGCCTTAACTTCATTTGGATTAGAAGATGAATTATTACCAGAGGATGAGTTATTTTCAGCGGAAGAAGAGCCTCCTCCGCCTCCACAAGCACTCAACATTACTGAAATTATTGATAAAACTAGGAATTTATTTTTTAACATAATTTTACTTTCCAGAACATTTTTATAACACAAAGATTATCTAAGAATAAAAAAAAGACAAGCCTTTCTGTCTAATACTTTTAAATTGTCCTAAACTATTTAATAAATATTTTTTCTTTGTTATTAAGTCTCACCATTAGAGTTAAAAACCTTGTTGTATCAATTTCATAAAAATCAGCATTCATCATTAAAACAGCCTTCTTTAGCATCAGGTGATAAGCACCTCATCAAAAACTGCGGACAGAAGCAACCCAAAATCATAAAAAACAAATATTTTCAAAAAGATAAAGTGAAAATTATATATAACTAAACAATTGATGACCCTAGCGTCACGGCTTGATACAACTTGTTATGTCCTTTTTGGATATAGTTATCGTAAGATTAGCGAAGCTTTTTTGTGTGCTTAAGCGCACACACGCTTTATGACATCCACTCAGAATCCTCCACAACAAGGGAGATCAGGCATGATCCACGCTGGCAATGCCATTACCGTCCAAATGCTTGCGGACGGAATTGCAGAATTCCGCTTTGACTTACAAGGTGAGTCGGTTAATAAATTTAACCGTGCAACCATCGAAGACTTCCAAGCAGCGATTGCTGCAGTGAAAGCCAATAACGATATTAAAGGCTTAGTTGTTACCTCTGGCAAATCAACATTCATCGTTGGTGCTGATATCACTGAATTCGGCCAAAACTTCGCTGCGGGTGAGCAAGCGATTGTTGATTGGCTTATGCCTGTACACGAAATCTTCAACAGCTTTGAAGATTTAGATCTACCGAAAGTTGCTGCGATCAATGGTACAGCGCTTGGTGGTGGTTTTGAAATGTGCTTGGTGTGTGACTATCGTGTGATGTCAGAACAAGCGCAAGTGGGCTTACCAGAAATCAAATTGGGTATCTATCCTGGTTTTGGTGGTAGCGTACGTTTAAGCCGTGTTATTGGTATCGACAATGCCGTTGAATGGATGGCAATGGCGAATCCTAAAAAACCAGCTGCTGCACTAAAAGATGGTGCTGTAGATGCGGTTGTTGCTGCTGACAAATTACAAGAAGCTGCGGTTGACTTAGTTAAACAAGCGATTGCTGGTCGTTTGAACTGGAAAGCAAAGCGTCAAGAAAAATTAGACGCAATCAAGTTGAACCCACTTGAACAAATGATGGCGTTCAATACAGCGAAAGGTGCGGTTCTTGCGAAAGCAAACCCTGCTCAATACCCCGCTCCAAAATTATTGCTTGATTCATTACAAGCTGGTGCAAGCTCAACACGTGATGACGCGTTAAAAGCAGAGGCACAAGGTTTTGCAAAAGCAGCGATTACGCCACAAGCCGGTGCATTGATTGGTTTATTCATCAATGACCAAGTGGTGAAGAAAACTGCGAAAAAATATGAGAAAGGTGCTCACCCTGTTAACCAAGCAGCTGTATTAGGTGCAGGTATCATGGGTGGTGGTATTGCTTACCAAGCGGCAAGCAAAGGCACACCAATCATCATGAAAGACATTGGTAACCCACAACTTGCATTGGGTATGAAAGAAGCGAATGGCTTGCTGACCAAGCAAGTTGAACGCAAGAAAATGAAACCTGCGCAAATGGGTGAAACACTGGCTCGCATCCGTCCAACTTTAAGCTATGACGAGTTTAAAGAAGTGGATATCGTGATCGAAGCCGTGACTGAAAATCCAAAAGTCAAAGAAATCGTTCTTGCTGATACTGAAAAGCACGTTCGTGAAAACACGATCATTGCATCTAACACCTCTACGATTTCAATTACTCGTTTGGCGAAAGCATTACAACGTCCTGAAAACTTCGTTGGTATGCACTTCTTTAACCCTGTACACATGATGCCACTTGTAGAAGTGATTCGTGGTGAAAAGACTTCTGAAGAAGCGATTGCAACAACTGTTGTTCTTGCTCAAAAAATGGGTAAAACACCAATCGTTGTTAACGACTGCCCAGGTTTCTTGGTTAACCGTGTATTGTTCCCTTACTTTGGTGCATTTGACCTGCTTGTAAAAGACGGTGCAGATTTCCAACAAGTTGACAATGTGATGGCAAAATTCGGCTGGCCTATGGGTCCTGCATACTTGATCGACGTTGTTGGTATCGATACAGGTGTTCATGGCGCAGAAGTGATGGCTGAAGGTTTCCCTGACCGTATGAAGCCAGACTACAAAGGTTCTATCGAAGCGATGTACGAAGCAAAACGTCTTGGTCAAAAGAATGACGTTGGTTTCTACAAATACGTATTAGATAAGAAAGGCAAGAAAGCGAAAACTGTTGATCCAACAGCATACGAAATTATTGCACCGTTCGTTACTGGCGAAAAACGCGAGTTTGATAATCAAGAAATCATTGACCGTATGATGCTTGCTTTCTGTAACGAAACAGTTCGTTGCCTAGAAGACAACATCGTTGCAACTGCTTCTGAAGCAGACATGGCGATGATCATGGGTGTAGGTTTCCCTCCATTCCGTGGTGGTCCATGCCGTTACATCGACCAAACAGGTGTTGCTGAATACGTTGCGCTTTGCGACAAATATGCACACTTAGGTAAGGCTTATGAAGCGCCACAAATGTTGCGTGACATGGCTGCTAACAACACAAAATTCTACGGTTAAGGAGCGACGTGAATGGCTACTTTAAATCCACGTGACGTTGTGATTGTTGATGGCGTTCGTTCTGCCATGGGCAAATCACGTAACGGTATGTTCCGCAATGTACGTGCCGACAGTTTATCTGCTGAATTAGTACGTGCACTTGTTGCTCGTAACCAGTTTGATACCAATGAAGTTGAAGATGTAATTTGGGGCTGTGTAAACCAAACTTTAGAGCAAGGTATGAACATTGCTCGTAACATTGGTTTATTGGCTGATATTCCAAAAACTGCTGGCGGTCAAACAGTAAACCGTCTTTGTGGTTCTTCAATGCAAGCAATCCACACAGCTGCTGCACAGATTGCAACCAACCAAGGTGATGTATTCATCATTGGTGGTGTTGAGCACATGGGCCACGTTGGTATGATGCACGGCATCGACCTTAACCCAGAAGCATCTAAACACTATGCGAAAGCATCGAACATGATGGGCTTAACAGCTGAAATGTTAGGTCGTATGAACGGTATCTCTCGTGAAGAACAAGATGCTTTCGGTGTTGAATCTCACCGTCGTGCTTGGGCTGCAACTCAAGAAGGTCGTTTCAAAAACGAAATCATTGGTGTTGAAGGTCATGATGCAAATGGCTTCAAAATCCTTTGCGACATCGACGAAGTAATTCGTGCTGATGCGAACCTTGAAGCATTCCAAGCATTGAAACCTGTTTTCGATCCTAAAGGTGGTTCAGTAACAGCAGCAACTTCATCTGCGCTTTCTGACGGCGCATCTGCAATGTTATTGATGTCTGCTGAACGTGCGCAAGCATTGGGTTTAAAACCACGTGCCGTGATTCGTTCAATGGCGATCGCAGGTTGTGATGCTGCAATCATGGGTTACGGTCCAGTACCAGCAACGCAAAAAGCACTTAAACGTGCCGGTTTGACCATGGCGGATATCCAGACTATCGAGTTAAACGAAGCATTTGCTGCTCAAGGCTTATCAGTGATGAAAGGCTTAGGTGTATATGACAAGCAAGACATCATCAACTTGAATGGTGGCGCGATTGCATTGGGTCACCCATTGGGCTGTTCTGGTGCGCGTATCACTACAACCTTGTTGAACGTGATGGAACAACAAGATACACAAATCGGTCTTGCGACCATGTGTATCGGCCTTGGTCAAGGTATCGCGACTATTATCGAACGTGTTTAATCGACACTGAGATAAAAAGAAAAATCCTCGCACTATGCGGGGATTTTTCTTTTAGAGGAGATAGAAGTACTAACGTGGGATCAAATTATTTTGAGAACCATTGAGTGCATCTCTATACTGTTGTTGTAATCTCAAAATATCATCAACATTAACCTTAATGGTGCCATTCCGAATCCCATCAACACTATTCCGATTAATATTAAGTGGTTCTAGGATTTTAAATAGACCATTGGTTGGGTCAGAAGATTGAAAACCCGCTGCAACCGCTAAAATATATTGCTGCAGCATAGGCGAAAGCTGAGACATGTCTGGCTGTGCCTGCATCGGTTGATAGTTCACGATCAGTGGACTTTCGCTCACACCAGCATTCTGCATATCATTATGAACTTTATAGACACGATGTTGCAGTGCTTGGCGGACTTGCTTATCTTCCTGATAAGGCACAAATCCCACTTCTTCACGTAATTCAGATTCAGCCATTACACGAATGGTTGGTAATGAAGTAACTTCTGCTTCATTCGCATAGGCCATCGGCAAACCTGTAAAAGCCAATATAGTGATCAGGACGGATCGTTTTAGGAAATTCATCTCTTGCTCCAAACATCCCTCATCCATAAGAAGATCGAGTTAAATAAAAGCGTCTACTTAATAGGCTACAACAAAGTGATGTTTGATTCAGTAGAGGTCAGATAAACGGTAAATATCAATCAAAGTTTGAACCTAAAATCAATTAGATTTAAGCCATTAGTTCCATTCTATAATAGGAAAACAAAACACAAACTCTTATATATAAATTTCTAATGTGCCAATATTTCCTTTAGATACAGAACTAATTGTGTAAATTCACTATAACCATCCTCTGCTAAGAAATGACCTGCGTTAGCAACAACGGTATAAGGTATCTTAAATTGTTTTGCTAATTTCAGACTCAATTCAGGCGGGACATAAGCATCATTGTCAGAAATAAACAGATGATTATTTACAACATTCTGAAAATTAAATTTAAGATTTTGACTGGTTAGAATATAAGAGTTGAGTTGTGGCAAAGCGGGTAAAGTTTCAGTAAAACCCGACACCAGCACAATACCTCCAACCTGTGAGGGATTCCGCTTAGATAGAAAATTTAATAACGTGATACCACCTAAACTATGGGCGACAAAATAAGTATTTCTATCTATCACATGAATATTCTGTTCCAAAGTTTGTTGCCACGTCTCTACATCTGGCTGCATCGGATCAGGTAAAGATAAAATCGTTACCTTCGTATGGGCATCCTGTATCTGCCTTTGAACGGACTCAAACCAATGGTCATGTACTGTAGCCCCATAGCCAGGCACAATATAAATATGTCGTTGTGGAACGTCTTGCTGAGCCGTATATCCCAACATTGAAATACACCATAATCCAATCAAACCAACCATTTTTTTCATTCAAATCGACCACAGTTATATTGCTTAAAAGCTATGCTAAACTATGACACCAATGTCAGGGTCAAGTCGTATTTATGAATCTTGCAAAAGTTGCCAAATTGACTCAAGTCAGCCCTCGTATGCTGCGTTATTATGAGAATCTAGGACTGCTACAACCCAAACGGACTGCAAATAACTACCGAGATTACAGTCAAAAAAATATTGAAGATATTCATAAGATTAAAATACTGAATGATGCAGGCATGAACCTAAAAGACATCCAAGTGCTATTACCATGTTTTGATTTAGCAGATCGCCGTTTTAGTTTATGTTCAGTTGTATTGTCGAAACTAGAAAATGAACTTAAACAAGTGGATGGACAATTAAGCAAATTACAACGATCGCATGACTTGTTAAAATCTTTTTTAGATCATGGTACAGTTGAATCAAATACTTAGGATCATAAAGATGAAGGATATAATAAAAACGACGTTCGCTATCACGTTGTCGAGCATAGTTATTACAGGCTGCGCTACTTCAACCCTGATCAAGAAAGACAATCGCAGCTATACTCGAACCACAAAAGTGACCTTGGTCGAAGACAACGTAGTGGCTTTTGGTCGACCAGCACAAAATGCTGCAAATTTACCGAAAGACAGTATCGTCATTGCAGGTCAGAAAAACAGTTATATCCTCACTCAGGGCGGTGCACAATTCGTCACTCTCATCAGCAAACTTGATCCTAAAAACATTCAAATCACTCGAGACCTCAATTTCTATTCAGAAAAAAATGACGGCAATTTTTCAGGTACTTTGCCGCTTAGTTATGTGAAGTTAAAAGAAGACCTCAGCAAGAAAGACCTTGAGTTCTTTATTGAAAATGGCGCCAAAGAATGCTCGTCCTCAAGTGATGAACGCATGCAGGCACAACGCTTCTGTTTTGATCTTAAATTGAAAGGCGTGGTCTATCCAGCAGCAAACAATCTCACCTCGTTAAAGCCCTTAAGCAAGGCTTATCAAGTCACAATCTATACAAACAAAGAAGAAAGTTATAAATCCAAATCTGGCTTGAATCCTTTTGAAAAACTGGTGCTGCTGCCTTTTGCAGTCGCGATTGACGTGGTCAGCCTTCCTTTCCAAGCTGCGGATAAGATTTTTGATTAACGCTACAAAATAAAGCCTTCTCTAACAGGATGATGAAGTGACTAACTATGTGTTTCCTCTTCATCATCCCCTTCAAAGGTCTTGGAAATCTTCTCGATATTAAGACTCTTCGCCATCGCATCAAAGATGTTCTTATACACCCCTTGTTGCTGATAGAGCTGATGATGCTCACCATGTTCCACGATCATGCCATCCTGCATCACATAGGTATAATCCGCATCTATAATCTGCGACAAGCTATGCGAGATGATAATCACGGTCCGCCCCTGCTTGATCTCATCCAAACTATGTTTGATCTGTTCAGTTGCAATGGCATCCAGACTGGCAGTCGGTTCATCCAGAAAAATAATCGGTGGATTTTTCAGAAACATACGTGCAATAGCAATCCGTTGTTGCTGACCGCCAGAAAGCAATAAGGCATCGGATTGATAGGCCAGCGGTAACTTGAGAATCTGCTCATGAATCGAGGCTTTTTTTGCAGCAAGGATAATTTCATCCTGTGTTGCATCCATCTTGCCGTAACGGATATTTTCCTCAATCGTTCCCTGAAAAATATGATTCTTTTGCAGTACCAGACCAATATGGTCGCGTAGATATTGGGTATCGATCTCGGTCAATGAACTCCCATTGAGTAGAATTTCACCAGACTGAGGTAAATAAAATTTATCGAGTAGACTAATTAAGGTTGATTTACCTGCTCCCGACAATCCAACCAACGCGGTAATCTTATTCGGCTGAATAGTTAAATTAATATCTTTCAGCGCATGATAGCCATTGGGATAGAAAAAATTCACCTGCTTGAGTTCAAACTTACCTGTCAGGGGCTGAGGTTTCAATTCTCCAGAAGTTTCAATTTCATCATCGGCTTCTAAAATTTTGAAAAAACTTTCCGCATAAATCATCGCATCATTCACTTCATCATAGATTCGATGTAGAGAGCGAATCGGTGCTGAGACATTATTGAATAGCAGAATATGAAACATGATCATACCGATGCTCATATCACCGACCAGAACAAAATAGGCCGTTAAAATGATAATGAAGACGACACCAATCTGCTCAATAAAGGTTTTTAAACCATCAAACAGAAAGCTCAGTTGGCGAGTACGCATCTGATCATCGGTCAGTTGTTTTTGTAAGGTCAGCTGTTTTTCCGCTTCAATTTGTTCACGGTTAAAAGACTTAATCACCGTGATCGACTGAATGATACTTAAGGTACCCTGACTTTTACGTTCTCGACCATCACGTAAATTACGTCTTGTCCCACTGAGTTTTTGTGCCTGCTTAAAGGTGATCCAGAAGTAAATTGGCACGATACTCAACGCCACCAATCCAATCCAGAAGTTGGCGTAGAACATCAGACACAGCGCAATAATTGCACTACTAAACAACGGAAAAATATCAATAAAGAAGATCTGTACCAATCGGGTAATCGAACCAATACCTCGATCAATTCGAGTCTGTAATTTTCCTGCCTGATTGTCATCTTGGGTAAAAAAAGCCAGACGATATTGTAGAAACTTCACGATGATCGACTGTGCGACATCCTGTGAGATCAGAATCCTTAATTTTTCACCAAAAAATTTCTGCCCAAACTGAATGAAAATATTCAGCACTTCTTTGCTCAATAAAATCACGCTGATGGTAATCAGGATATGCCAACCTGCATTTAAGCCCAGCCCTGACTCAACCACGGCATTGATCTGATCGACCGCATATTGCAAAGTTAATGCATTGACTTGTGCCGTTAAGGCACCGATCAAGGTCAGCACAAGCGTCACCGCAACCAGCCACTTATAAGGAAGTACAAAAGGTTTAACTTTATGAAATAACTGCCATAGATTCATATTCTTCGACGTCTACCTGTGCTAAGTCTGCAATGCCTGTGCGTTATCAAGCTCTGTTACAACTCATCCTCTAAAACTTCAGTATTGTTTTTTTTAATTTTCTCCATCTTGGCATTCAGCTTTAATACATCTTGATAGAGTCCATTAAACTTTTTCACCTGTGTTGTTTCAGCAAAAAGAATCATTTTGTCCTTACGTTGCCACTGATATTTCTTCAGCATATCGAACATGGCTTGTGCCTTTTCAATGATTTGCTGCTCAATCGGAAAAATGTCATGGGCTTTATCTGCTTTCAGATTATGTTCTAATTTTGCTAGGAGCGAGCTTCTCATTTCATTATGAATTGCTAAACTTTTTGCCTGCTGCATTGAACTGGTCTGAATCTGTTGCCGTGCTTGTTCATACTTCGCTGATGCTTTACGGACATTCACAAACATCTGTTCCGTATCTTTATAGCCCTGTTTACGATCTTGATCTAATCGTTCGACATTGAGAAAAGTATCCCAATTAGCAGCTTTGAGTTCCCGTAAATAATGATTGCGGGCTTCTACATTTTGCATCCAGTAGTTCAGTAGAAACTCAGACATCAACTTATAATCGCCAGATAAACGATCATCATGAATATCCAACTGTACGGGGGTTGACCAGTCTTGTGCCTGATCATAAAGTTCACGCATTTTCTCAGCCATCACCACTTCAAACATTTGCTGATTATTGATGGCTCGTTGTTTCAGAGTATGCTGATAAAAGAAAAATGAACCAATACAAAGCACCACAACTGTAATAAATAATAAAAAACGGCGCATATTGCCTCCAAGTATCATTATATTTTTTATGTTCTGAATCTGAGTTTAATTGATAAAACACATGTGGTTATAGTCCTTTTTATTTCACTTCTCGTAACGGAGCATTACATTTTCATCGCTTTAAATTCTACACGTTCGCCCCTATTATCTGTTTAACGAGAATTGAAGAGATCCACCATGCGTGTAGATATTTGGTCAGATGTGGTCTGTCCGTTTTGTTATATCGGTAAAAAGCGTCTTGAACATGTTGCCCAAGAAGCTGGTATTGAATTAGACATCCACTGGCATAGCTTTGAACTGGATCCAAATGCACCTGCTAAACACGACACCTCAAATACTGAACGTTTAGCCAAAAAGTATGGTCGTAGTTATGCTGAAATGGAAGAAATGGAACGTAATGTTGCAGCTATGGCCGCAGTAGAAGGTATCGATTTCCAATGGCAAAAGGCCAATTCAGGCAATAGCTTCAATGCACACCGCATTATCCACCTTGCACAAAGTAAGGGCTTGGGAAATGAAGCGAAAGAAGCATTCTTCCATGCTTATATGACTGAAGGTCTTGCGATTGGTGAGCGTGAAGTGGTTGAAGAAATCGCCTCACGGATTGGCCTAGACAATGCCGAAGTAGAATATGTGCTGGATACCAATGAACTCGCTGATTTTGTTCATCACGATGAACAAATTGCCCACGAACAATTGAAAGTGACAGGCGTTCCTTTCTTTGTGTTTGATCAAAAACTTGCTCTTTCAGGTGCTCAACCCCGTGAGATTTTCTTACAGGCTATGCAGCAAGCACAGTCAGAATCAACCGAAGAGATTGAGCAAACTGATGCAGCTCAATGTAATGATGATCAATGCGAAATTAAACCCTAATTTAGATTGATCAAAAAACCGCTTCCAGCAACGTATGGCAGCGGCTTTTTTATAACTAATTTTCTTTTATTTCAGTCTTTTATCTTTAAATAAATACCGTTTATCGACGGTCATGATTATTTCAATAACAACATATTTTTATTTGCTGAGCTTTTCATCAAGAGATATGTGAAAGTGATCACAATTCACGCACAAATTTATAGATAAAGTTTTATCTTATGATCTGCTTCTTCGATTCACTATTTTAAAATGTTTTTATTTTCAAAGAGAAACCATGACCCATATCTCGATTTAAGCGATGCAAATGAGATTTTCTACTAACTGCTCCACTATAGATTTTGCCTCTTTTTCTTCTATAATCGTCATAAAGTGACAATCTTTTGTGACTAAAATGTAGTCTTTGGAAGCTGCGTCTTTGAAGCAAATGTACGCATACATCCATATCGAAAACCGCTTGTCACAAGCGTAAAACAGCATACTTTATCAACTATAACCGATTAAAAACTGTTAGAAGCTGCTGTCACTTTGTCCTTATTCATGATTTAAAACAGGCTCAAGCCTATCTCTAAGGAAACAATAGATGGACGTATTAGAGAAAGCACTCTTGGTTGATGAGCTTAAAACGCTCGTTAACGGGCTTAATGATGATAAAACATCACTTTTTGAAATTGCTAAATCAAAACAACGCATCAAAGACATCTGCGCATCTTGCGACGATCCTAATTTTCAGGATCAACTGACACCCTTTAAAGAATTTATTCTCAATGAAGAATTTTCTAGCGAGGATTTGGCTCATTATGGCTATGCGATGACCTATCGTGGAACCTATAACTTTATGGGCCGTGTGGAAAATGCATTATTTGCTTCGGCTGATATGGGCTGGGCGGCATTACGTCAAGCACAGCACTGGCAGGTTTGGGTGATTCGTCCTGCACTCTCCTTCTTGAAAAGCCCTTGGCTGAACTCCGCTCAAGATGCCTTACTATGGCTACAAGAGCACGCTAGCGAATATGTTAAAACAGATCATGAATTACAAAATTTGATCCCTATCTTAGAACCGATTCAAGCTGCGGATATGCAACAAACGACAAGTAAAGACAGCCTATCTATTCTTAAAGAAGAAACTGCCAAATTCCAGACACAGCTCGAAGCAATTATTCAAGAAAAAATTCAACCCGCGCAAGTGACTCCCTCTATTCCAGCAGCAACACGGGTTAAGCCGAGTTTTAGATCAGGTACACGTCCATCAGCAAACCTGAATAAGGCAAAACCGCTAACACTGAATGATTTTAATTTGGATGGTTTACTCTGCAAATTAGAACGACTGGATCCACGAACCTTTCCATCGCTGTATCGAGTCGATTTACATAACGAAATTGATCAAAATATCAAAATTGACTGGCTGTATCTGAAAGCCGAAAATGAAGCTCAACCGCTTTGGGGATCAGCACAAATTTTCATTGCTGAGCAACTTTATGCGCAGGGCCAATTTTCACATTATGTGGTCTTGGTCGGAACCCATAGTGTCGAATACGCAACCACAATTTTACAGGCCTATACCAATCAACGACATACTCGAACCAGCTCCATTCATCAAACCAGCTGGAATAATTTTAAACAACATTATCATCAGCATGAGACCTTGTTTAATGAATGTATTATGAATGGCACTCTGGTTTGGCAACGCGATCAGCGTGTTTATCCTTATATTCCTGCATCATTTATCAACACGCAGAAATTTATTCCATTTGATGAGACTGCTGCTACTTTTTTAACGCCTGTGATTTTACTTAGAGAGCGTCAGAAAATTCGTGTTATTCATGGCTTAGAACGTGTCAAGCTGTCAAATGAAGACCAAGCCTACCCTTATCTATTATTAGACCGTGCCGATGGCTATACATGGCAATTGATCCGTCAGGTCATTAGCCGCTTACCTCAACCTATTTCTGTGCATGATCTCTATCAAGCCTTAGAAAATAGTGCCTTGCCAGAATCGTCTTAAACTGAACATTATTGATACGCTCTGTCCCAAGCTGTAATTCAGTGATTAGCTGCATTTTTCCAAAAGGACTTGGATCAGCTCATGCCGCTATATCTCACTAAACCATTATGATTTCTAGCATTTTTACATGGTTAAATTGCTGCTTTTTGTGTCTGATACTTGCTTTTATGGCCTCAATCATCAAAAGTTAACATAAGAACAATATATAAGTCTTCATTATGAATAATTTACAGCAAATGGTACCGACACGTATCTTTTTTGCTTTGCTAACACTTTCACTGGGTACGTTGAGTGTTACCAACGCAGAAACCAATGCTCAAAACCAGCAGCCCAATTCTGCTGAAAATTCGACCACATTAAATCACGATGAAAATGCATTGGACTACATTCCACGCTGGGTTGATGCAACGCCAACAATCTTTCCTGCGCAATCCAATCAATCTACGGTCCCACCGACTGCCGAAACCGAAGACAGAACCTGGGCCGATAAAAAGCAACGCAGTATTCGTGAATGGGCTGACCGTACTTCAGTCAAAATTGATGATTGGTTTGGTGATGTCGATCCTGAAAATCCAGCCTCAGCCACTATTCGGGTAATGCTTGATAACTACTGGAATGAATATGATGGTTATGAAGTCAAACCTCGTATCCGCGGTAAAATTAAATTACCGACCTTAGAGAAAAAGGTCAGTGTGGTATTTGGTGATGACTCTCTCGATGATGAATTTAAAAATAATGTTGCCAACACCAATAACCAGCCGAATCAGGATCCAGATAAAAAATTTGATTCCAAACAAACCCGAGACAGTAATGGTTCTTTAGCCTTACGTTGGTCAAATTTCTCCAAAAAACTCCCTTTTGAAACCGATGCTGACATTGGTATTCGTTCAGGCAGTGATATTTATGCCCGCTTAAGAGCGGAAAAACATTGGGATCTACGCAATGATTTTCGCTTTAATGCAGAACAAATTTATCGCTATGGCAGCAAAAGTGAAAATTATCTGCGCACCAATTTAGAGTTGATCCACGCACGCCCAAATCAACCCTTTATCTCCAATCAGTTCAGTTTGACCTACGCGGACAAGCAGGATGATGATCTATGGTGGGATAACCGTCTTTTCCGTCAACACCAGTTCTTTGCACATAACAACTTCAATTATGGCATTTATACCGGTGGCTACTACAACAAAGATGAACTCCGTTTAAACAGTTGGGGACCGTTTGTGTCATGGCGACAACCACTCTGGCGTGAATGGTTCTATGTACAAGGCGATCTTAATTATTTTAATGATCATCGAGAAGACCGTAATCATTTTGTCAGTACTTTCGTCCGACTTGAGACCTTATTCTAGTCCTTCCATCACAGCTCATCATGCCCAATTGAAATTTTGATTGGGCATTTTCATTGCTAAAATTGCTTGCACAATCAATAATTTTTTAAGCTTCGACTGTTATTATTATTTTCTTTTATTTTTCTTCACTTTAACATGTATCAACGATACGCTTTGGCTGTGTATTTTTTGATTGTAGGCAATCTTTGCCTCGGCGAGCTACTGACACCCTTCTTTCCAATATTCTTACCGCTTCATAGACATTTCAATCGCACATCAAATCTATTCTTAGATCAAAAGACTTGGCATCCCCTCACTCAAAAACAAGCCACAGAAACCTTTGCTTGCGATGTTGCAACAGAAAGACCAGAGGAGCAACTCAATGATACTCAACTGAGTCAGGAGTTAATGGCTGTTTTTGGCGAAGACTCATTATGGCAGCGTGCACAGCAGCCACCTCCGCTAAAAAAACTTGGTAAAGTCACTAAACATCATCAATCACATAAAAATATCAATTCTCCCAATCCTGTCAGCGCAAGTTGGAGTACGATTTCAAATTGGTTACCCTTTAACAATGATCTAGATCTGGGTTCGAACTCCAATACTGATATTTATGTGCAATTTCTTGCCAAGAAGCAATGGAATTTACACTCAGGACTGAATCTGGATACGGCGCAAATCTTCCGTTATGGCTCAAGCAGTAAAAACTATGCGGAAACCAATCTAAATCTAACCCAGATGTTTCAGCAACAAGCATTATTCTCAACTCAATTCAATCTGTCGAAGACCCAAGATGAAGACTACACTTGGCGTAATCGGACTTTCCAAAAGTTGCATTTACTCTCCAAAGACAACCTCAGCTATGGCATTGTCAGTGAAGGCGATTATGAAAAGAAAGAACTTCGAGTCAATCAATGGGGACCTTATTTTTCTTGGAAGCGTCCGATTTGGCGTAACTGGCTGTATATGCAAAATGATCTGAATTATTTAAATCTGCCTGCCGATAAGCAGGACAATCATTTCAGCTATCAAATGAGCTTTGAAGCCCACTTCTGATGAAAATAGCAACACCACTATGGATAACTTTAAAGTTATCCACACACATAAAAAAACCTCTGCCGAAGCAGAGGTTTTTTGTGATTAAAACGCTTATTTCAATAACAAGCTATTAATACGTTTAACATAGGCTGCTGGATCTTCTGGTAAGCCACCTTCTGCAATCACAGCCTGATCAAAGATCACATTGGCCAAATCATCAAACTGCGCTGAGTTCTCTAATTTTTTCACCAAAGGATGCTCAGGGTTAATTTCCAAAGTTGGCTTAATTTCAGGAACAGCTTGGCCTGCTTGCTTCAACATACGAATTAGCTGTGGCGAAAGTTCCCCTTCACTGGTAACCAAACATGCAGGAGAATCCACCAAACGTGTCGTCACACGCACTTCTTTGGTTTTGTCTTTTAACGAGCTACTTAAACGATCCACCACTGGCTTAAACTGTTCAGCCGCCTGCTCTAAGGCCTTTTTCTCTTCGGCATCTTGTAGATCACCAAGATCAACTGCACCTTTAGACACGTTCTGCAATGGCGTACCATCGAACTCAAATACAAAGTTCATGGCCCACTCATCAACGCGATCTGCCATGAGTAAAACTTCAATGCCTTTCTTCTTGAATACTTCAAGTTGTGGTGAGTTTTTCGCAGCCGTTAAATTATCCGCAGTCACATAATAAATCGCTTTCTGCCCTTCTTTCATACGTGCCTTGTAGTCGGCAAAAGAAGTACTGATCTCATCATGATTTGAAGTTGCAAAACGTAATAATTTTAAAATACGTTCACGATTACCCGTGTCTTCACCTAAACCTTCTTTCAATACTGAACCAAATTCAGTGTAGAAGGTTTTAAATTTCTCTTGGTCTTTCTCATCTTCCGATTTTGCCAAGCCATCCAGTAAGGTCAATACACGACGCGCATTACCTTCACGAATGGTTTTTACATCACGGCTTTCTTGTAAAAGTTCACGGCTGACGTTCAGCGGTAAATCCGCACTGTCCACCACGCCTTGAACAAAACGTAAATAATTTGGAATCAGGTTATCTGCTTCATCCAAGATAAATACACGTTTTACATACAGCTTAATGCCTGCTTTTGCTTCACGGGTAAACAAATCCTGTTTGGCCTGACTTGGGATATACAGCAACTGAGTATATTCAGTGCTACCTTCCACGCGGTTATGCGCCCATGCCAAAGGCTCTGCAAAATCGTGGCTCAGGTTCTTATAAAACTCGATGTATTGCTCATCAGTGATTTCACTCTTGTTGCGCGTCCATAACGCACTTGCTGAGTTGATCGCTTCCCATTCATCCGTCTTCACCATTTGGCCGCCTTTCGGTTCTTCACCTTCAGCGACTTCTTCCTCTTGCCACACTTCTTTTTGCATTTCGATTGGCAAACTGATGTGGTCAGAATATTTATTGATGATTTGTTTAACCTTCCACGACTCTAAATAGTCAAGTGCATCATCACGTAAATGCAAGATGATGTCTGTACCACGTGTTGCTTTCTCAATCGTTTGAACTTCAAATTCACCTGTACCACCACTGATCCAACGCACAGCTTCAGCTGCATCCAGCCCTGCACGACGTGATTCAACGGTAATTTTATCGGCAACAATAAAACCTGAGTAGAAACCAACACCAAACTGACCAATCAACTGGGCATCTGATTTTTGGTCGCCTGTTAGCTTAGACATAAAGTCTTTGGTACCTGACTTTGCAATGGTCCCTAGGTTATCAATGGCTTCTTGTTGGCTTAGACCAATCCCGTTATCTGAAATAGTTAAGGTTTTATTGTCTTTATCCAAGCTGACGCGAACACGTAAATCTGGATCATTTTCATAATATTCAGGGTGATTAATCCCTTCAAAACGTAACTTATCGCAAGCATCCGATGCATTTGAAATCAATTCACGTAAGAAAATTTCAGGGTTGGAATACAGTGAATGGGTCACTAAATGCAATAACTGAGCAACCTCAGCTTGGAAACTATAATTCTGTGCGACTTGCTCACTCATAAATCACTCCTTATCTGTGCTTATATCTTGGAATGATTTATGAATGGTGCATATCTTGGATTTTTCAATCCTTGATGTTTATTTTTCAGCTAAAAATCGCACAAAAGTTACAATTAGAATGGACCTTGACTCAAGACTCGCGTCTGTAGAAGTTGATCTAACTGTTGCTGTCTTTGTGCATAGGCACGCTTCAGACAAGGGCTATTGGCAGCACAGGAATTACGCTGTTTTAACCATTTAAATTGTTGATCTTTCTCTGCATCACGACCACCCATAGGTAAAGCATGCAGAATGATTTGGTAGGTGGTCGCAAGTTTGACATCGGCATCATTTAAACTGCGGTCATTGCAAATCTGTTGTTCAGCTTTTAGCTTCGCCGCCTTACAAGAGAAACTCGCTGCCTGAGCTTGGGACAAAATTAATAAGGGTGTGAGTAATAATGCTGTCGTTATCAATTTTTTCATCATGGATCATTCACTTTTATTTAAGCTTATGTCTCAGCATACAAAACTCAAGTGTTGAAGCCTGTATTGGTTTTATATTCAAATTGCAAAAATAAAAAACCTCACACAAGGTGAGGTTCTTCAATCTTTCACTGACTTAGAACTTGTAGCTATAACCTAATGTATACACCACTGGATTGAGGTCTAAATCAAATTTAGTGCCATCGACCAAGGTCACTTCTGGGCTAATGTCTGCATAACGCACATCAACATAAACACCCCAGTTTTTCGCATCAGCAGGCTGGAAGTTAAAACCTAACTGACCGGCAAAACCAAATGCTTCTTTTACATCTTTCGCTACACCCTTTTCATGCCAAGGGATGAAGGCTGTACCACCGACACCAATATATGGCGTGAAGCGAGTTGAGTTTTTAAAGTTATATTTCGCTGTAATTGTTGGTGGTAAATGGCGAACACTCGCAACAGACTCACCATTTAATAAAACATCATGCTTCACAGGTGTCGCCAATAAAATTTCAGCTGAGAATGGCGTTTCACCAAAGAAATATTCAACCGATGGCGTAAATGCAAACTCGTAATCCCCTTTTACAGTTGCACCTGGCTTTAAAGTTACATCCGCAGTTGGATCAATTAAACTCGCACCTACTTTAACTTGAAAGCCCCCTGCAAATGCAGTTGAAGATAACCCCAATAATGCAACAACCAATACTTTCTTTAACATTAAAACAACCTCTTTAACAATTTATGTTCTTGTTCAACATAATAAACACGGGTTTTTACATTATGCAATACTTATTAATTCCGACCATTTAAATCTATTTTGTAATATGTTGAATATTAATAAAATATAATTGTTAAAATATGTAATATTTATTAATTCAGACCTTTTTAGTCCACTTAAATCACTATAAAACCTAGCATTTCAATCAGAATACATCAATTTCAAATATTAGATAAAGTTTTTAGAAAAATTCAATTTAGATGGATTAAAAAATATAGTCACATAAAACTTAATATTAAAATCACATTATAAAAGAGACAAAAAATGTCAAATACTGATTATTTTTATATTTTAATTCTAGAAAATATACAAGCATAAAAAATGGCTCTTAAAGAGCCATTTTCATTATAAAACCATTGCGGCAATCCAGCCAAAAATAAGCAGCGGGATATTAAAATGTATAAAAGTCGGCACAACCGTATCCCAAATGTGATCATGTTGACCATCTACACCTAAACCAGCTGTTGGTCCTAAAGTCGAATCAGATGCAGGTGAACCCGCATCACCTAATGCTGCAGCGGTACCAATTAAAGCGATTGTTGCTAAAGGTGAGAAGCCAAACTGTACACACAAAGGTACGTAAATCACGGCCAGCACAGGCACACTTGAGAACGATGAACCAATACCAATCGTCACGAATAAGCCGATAAAGAGCATCAGGAACGCAGCTAATGCATGGTTATCACCAATGATATGCACCACGCCATTAACCAGATGGGTAATATCACCTGTATGGGTCATCACTGAGGCAAAACCTGCCGCAGAGATCATGATAAAGCCCACTAGCGCCATCATTCGCATACCTTGTACAAATACGTCATCAGCATCTTGCCATTTAAAAATACCTGATGCGGACAACACTGCAAAACCAACCAAGCCACCTAGAATCATCGAACCTGAATAGAGCTGAGCAACCAGAGTTAAACCAATCGCAAGAACGGCCATAAACATGGTTTTCTTGGAGATATAAGGTACATTCTCAGCTTCTTGTTTGAGTTCTTCAGCATCCGCTTTGAGATCATACTCTGCTTGTGTAGTCACTTTCAGTGGCTTGTCTAGATCAATGGTTTTAACTGGTGTAATTGAACGATCAACATAAATACGCGGCTTACGATAGCTAATAAATACCGCAACTAAGGTACCAATCACCATCCCTAAGACTGGAATCGCCATACCGATTGGCATCATGCCCCGTTCCACATGCAAACCGTAAGCTGCGCCAATCTTGTTGATATTGCCCATCAGAATTTGTTCAAGGAAAATCGCACCAAAGCCAACAGGCAGGAAAATATAGGTCCCGACCAGGCCTAAAGTCATCACACATGCTGCCGCTCGACGATCTAGCTTCAAGTGGTTCATCACTTTCAATAAAGGCGGAACCAATACCGGGATAAAGGCAATATGTACAGGAATCAGGTTTTGAGAGAAGATTGCAGCAATTAGTAGAATCGTTAATAAAAGATATTTCACCTTTTTCTGCTGGTTTTTACCTGCTTCCATTCCTAATAAACCAATCAGTTTATGGGCCAGTAAATCGGGCAATCCAGACTTTGAAAGTGCCAATGCAAATGCACCTAATACTGCATAAGCCAAAGCAACTTCAGCACCATCACCCAAGCCAGCATTAAATGCTTCTACAGTTTGAGAAAGACTTAGACCAGCGACCAAGCCTCCAATAATGGCTGAAATCACCAAAGTGAGAACAACAGAAACTCGTGCCAGTGACAAGATAAACATCACGGCAATCGCAATTACGACAGCATTCATGAACAAATTCAGGAGCAAAGAAAAGGCGATATTCTAGCAGATTCATTAAAACCTAGCTGAAAATATCGCCGTCTTATTGCTAATCTTAAGTGATTTTTAGCTTAATAAATCCACTAAAGCCTTAAGCAGCTTGACGTTGCACGAATTGACGGATCAGTTCAGCAATTTTTTCAGGCTGACTCAGTACCGCCCAGTGGTTGGCATCCAGTTCGACATACTCAAATTTTTCCACCCATTTCGGCATTGCTTCAGTGATGTACTCTGGACTCACAAAAGCATCACGCTGTAGCACGATCGCTTGTACAGGGCATTGTGCATAGCGTTGGCGTGGCTGAGTAAGAGATGGGATAAAATTGGCACGGTAAAGATTAATACCGTATTTACCATCCGCCACAATATTGGCATTCAAAGGTAAATTTTTCTTCTTTTCCAAACCACTTAGGATCTTGCCCCATTTTTCTGGACTAAAGAATGTCCATACCGTTGGTGCAACTAAAGGTAAATGGAAAGCACCGATATACCAAGATTTGGTCAGCATTTTCAGTACATTGCTTGGTGCAGATTTAAATTTTTCACGTAAATAGAGAGATGCATGGTCTAAACAAGGACCTGAAATCGTCGTATAAGACAATAAACGACCTTTGAGTTTTGGTTCAGTCGCTGACTCCCAAGACTGTAATGAACCCCAGTCATGTGCTGCCATATGAAAGTTACGGCTTGGGATCACGGCATCAACCACTTCTTGAAGGTCCAATGACAAACGTGGCAAACGATAATCTTTGATGCGCTTAGGAATCGAAGACAGACCTGCACCACGCACATCATAAGTCACCACATAGTAATCATCGACAAGGTTTTCAATGATCGGCTCCCAAACTTCCTGATTATCTGGATAGCCATGTACTAAAACTAGAGGTGTTTTTTTCTCATCTCCCCATGTTTTGACACAAAGCGTTTGCTGATCAGACGTCGTTACTGTTTTTACTTGTGCTTGCATAATTCTTTCCCATTTTGTTTTCTATCGGCTTGGTCATAAAACAGCCATTGCCAGCGATGCAATAAAAATGATACTTATGGAGTATGAATAGAGTTGCAAGAAAAAAAATTGACCATGAAAGACTTTTTCAAAAAAATTCGAACCATTCCTGCGATATCCAAATTTATGCTCAATCATTACTCACCTTATCGCGGTGCAGGTATTGAGATTGAAACCATTGATCTGGATGATTACTACATTCGAGTCAAAATGCCACTGACGAGACGTAACCGCAATCTTGTCGGAACGCATTTTGGCGGCAGCCTTTATTCAATGGTCGACCCTTTTTATATGCTGATTCTGATTCATCATTTGGGGCATAAATATATTGTCTGGGATAAAAGTGCCACGATTAACTTTCTCTCACCAGGCCGTAATACAGTGTATGCTGAGATTCAACTGAATCGTGATGAAATCACTGAAATCAAGAAATTGGCTGAAAATCATGAGCCTGTTCTACGCCATTACACATTGAATATTGTTGATGAAGCAGGAACGCGAATTGCAGAAGTTGAAAAGGTTCTTTATATCCGTCGTAAAAAACCCAAAGCCAGTGCTTAGCGCCCTTCACATAAAAATGCCTGCAATCGTTTGCAGGCATTTTTGAATCTGATGATCAGAAATTATCTCTTTTTCTCTTGGATTGCGGCACCCGCACCACCACCGATTGCACCACCAATTGCAGCGCCTGAGTCACCACCAAAGATTGCTTTACCCACGACAGAACCGATACCAGCACCAATCGCGCTACTGGTGGTAGAACTGCTATTCGCGCCCTTCGCATTAGCACCTACACCTGCACCCGCAGCTGCACCAACACCCGCACCTAATCCGCCACCTACATGGTTACCTAGACCGCCACCGACAGCACCACCAAGAGCTGCTGTACCAATACGCTGGTCAGAGGCACTCATATTTTGACAGCCTGTAAACATTACCGCCGATAACACCAAAGTTGAAACTAAACCAATTGTTTTTTTCATGACTATACTCACTTCTATACCATCTAGTGAAAAGCATAATCTTCTTTTATGGGGAATTTGATCACATTGTGTTATCACAATGTCCTAATCGATTGATATTTTGTAAAGGCGGCTGCTTTTAAAAAATTTGAATGAAGATGATATAAATAAGATCAAGATACCTTTGCTCAACACTGAGTGCTTTAAAGAATTAGGATGAATTAAAATTTGAATTATAAATAGGGGCTTTATTATGGAACTTTTCTCGGCAATGCATTTATGCCCAATGAGAAAGGACAACTTTCTTCAATGAAACTGTTCGATGGCTCAAGCTCAAAGAGATAATCAGCCATCGAGCGATTTCTATTCAGGCTTAGTACTTGCCTTTTTTCTCACCATAAGCAGAACCAGCACTACCACCAAGTGCACCACCTACAGCCGCACCTGAATCGCCACCCAATACTGCACCACCAATCACTGCACCTAAACCAGCACCGATCGCACTGTTTCTGGTATTTTTACTATTTGAACCTTTAGCATTGGCAGCAACACCCGCGCCAATTGCAGCACCAAGACCAGCTCCAAGGTTACCACCCACGTGCTTACCTACTGCACCGCCTGCACCACCGCCAATTGCAGCAGAACCAATACGTTTACTTTCTGGGCTCGCATTCTGGCAACCCACAAAAAGTGTAGTTGACATTAAACCAACGCCAGCAATCATCATCATTTTTTTCATTAGAACAACTCCTCTCTCAGATGTGCATAGAATAGTATTGTTTAATGAACTGTTTACTTTTATTAAGTAATCAAATGCTGATGCTGTAATGTGTTTTTGTAACAACTGCTTTATTTTTCCACAAAAAAAGGCACCCGAAGGTGCCTTTTTAATTCGTTAAAACTTAGAACTGGTCTGAGTTCAACGCTTGACTAAATGCTTGATCAACTTCACTGAAATCGTTGTGAAGTTCAAACTCAGCAGCTTCTGATTCTTGACGACGACGCTCTAGGTGATACGCAAGACCTGTACCAGCAGGGATCAAGCGACCTACAACAACGTTCTCTTTCAAGCCACGTAAATCATCTTCTTTACCTGTTACAGCCGCTTCAGTTAACACACGAGTTGTTTCCTGGAACGATGCAGCAGAGATGAACGAGTCAGTAGAAAGCGACGCTTTCGTGATACCCATTAACTGACGTTCAAACTTCGCAGGGAACTTGTTCTGAGCCAAGACAGCTTGGTTCTCTTGAACAACGCGGATGTAATCCACTTGCTCACCTTTGATGAAGCTTGTATCACCGCCATCAGTGATATCAACTTTACGCAACATTTGACGTACAACAACTTCAATGTGCTTATCGTTGATTTTTACACCTTGGAGACGGTAAACGTCTTGAACTTCGTTCACGATGTAGTTGGTTAATGCAACTTCACCTTTCAAACGTAAGATGTCATGTGGGTTCTGTGGACCATCAGAAATGGTTTCACCACGGTTCACATGCTCACCTTCAAACACGTTGATCGTACGCCATTTTGGAATCAATTCTTCGTAGATCTCAGAACCATCATCCGGAGTAATCACTAAACGGTTTTTACCTTTAGTCTCTTTACCGAAGCTTACAACACCTGATACTTCTGCAAGAATCGCATGCTCTTTCGGTTTACGCGCTTCAAACAAGTCAGCTACGCGTGGAAGACCACCGGTAATATCACGTGTACGTGAAGTTTCTTGTGGTACACGACCAAGTACATCACCCACACCGATCGTTGCGCCATCGCGAACAGTTACGATCGTATTTTGTGGTAAGAAGTAGAATTGTTCGCCGCCATCTGTTGTATCCAACACAATTGCAGGACGTAAATCTTTACCAGAAGCAGGACGAGCTGTTACAGGCAAGATTTCAACAGTGGTCATACCTGTCGCATCATCTGTCTTAGAGGTTGCAGTTACACCATCAGCAATTTGGCTGAAACGTGCTTTACCCGCAACTTCGGTAACAAGTGGATGTGTATGTGGATCCCAAGTCGCCACGATACCGCCAGCTTCTACAGCTTCACCATCTTTCAACAAGATGCTTGCACCGTAAGGAAGTTTATAGCGCTCACGCTCACGACCTAAATCATCCGCAATACCAATTTCACCTGAACGTGAAACTGACACTAAGTGACCTTTGGCATGTTGTACAGTTTTCACGTTGTGGAAACGTACAGTACCTTTATTACGTACTTGAACACTGTTTGCAGCAGAAGTTCGGCTTGCAGCACCACCAACGTGGAAGGTACGCATTGTTAACTGTGTACCAGGTTCACCAATTGACTGAGCAGCCATTACACCGACAGATTCACCTGGATTCACCAAGTGACCGCGTGCAAGATCACGACCATAACAGCGTGCACATACACCGAATGTCGATTCACATGCAATTACTGAACGTACTTTAACTTCATCGACACCCGCTTCTTCAAGCTCAGCAGCAATTTTCTCGTCAATTAACGTACCACGTGGAAGTACAACTTCATCATCAGATGCACGACGTACATCTTCAGCAGTTACACGACCCAATACGCGATCGCGTAATGGCTCGATCACGTCACCACCTTGAATGAATGGTGTCATCACTAAGCCACCAGCTGTACCACAATCAGATTCAGTAATAACTAAATCTTGTGCTACGTCTACAAGACGACGAGTCAAGTAACCAGAGTTCGCAGTTTTCAATGCGGTATCGGCCAAACCTTTACGCGCACCGTGTGTTGAGATGAAGTACTGAAGTACTGTCAAACCTTCACGGAAGTTTGCTTTAATTGGGGTCTCAATGATCGAGCCATCTGGCTTAGCCATCAAACCACGCATACCAGCAAGCTGACGGATCTGCGCCGCACTACCACGGGCACCCGAGTCAGACATCATATAAATTGAGTTGAATGACTTCTGTTTCTCGTCTTCACCTTGTTTGTTTTTCACAAGGGTATAAGACAAGTTATCCATCATTGCTTTCGCAACTTGGTCATTGGTACGAGCCCAAATATCGACCACTTTGTTATAGCGCTCACCCGCAGTTACGAAGCCTTGTTCAAACTGTTGTTCGATTTCACGAACTTCAGTTTCAGCTTTGTCGATAATGGTGTGCTTATTTGGTGGAATAAGCATGTCTTCCATACCTACAGATACACCTGAACGCGTCGCTTGACGGAAGCCCAAATACATCAATTGATCAGCAAAGATAACAGTATCTTTCAAACCAAGCTTACGGTAGCAAGAGTTGATTAACTTAGAGATGTTTTTCTTAGTCATCTCAAGGTTGATCGATTCAAAGCTTAAACCTTGTGGAACAACTTCCCACAACAAGCAACGACCTGGTGTTGTATCAACAATAATAGTTTGCTTTTCACGCTGACCATTTTCATCAATTACAGTTTGGTGTACACGTACTTTAACGCGTGCATGGATCGCAACTTTACCAGTCGCTAAGGCACGGTTAACTTCGTGTGTATCCGCAAACACCATGCCTTCACCTTTGGCATTTACCGCATCACGCGTGATGTAGTAAAGACCCAAGACAACGTCCTGAGAAGGAACGATGATTGGCTCACCGTTTGCAGGTGACAAGATGTTATTGGTTGACATCATCAACGCACGTGCTTCTAACTGTGCTTCAAGTGTCAATGGAACGTGTACCGCCATTTGGTCACCATCGAAGTCGGCGTTAAACGCAGCACATACGAGTGGGTGAAGACGGATCGCTTTACCTTCGATCAGAATAGGTTCAAACGCTTGAAGACCTAAACGGTGAAGTGTTGGCGCACGGTTCAACATGACTGGATGTTGACGAATCACAGATGCAAGAACGTCCCAAACTTCTGGTGTCTCACGCTCAACCATTTTCTTCGCAGCTTTAATGGTTGTTGCTTGGCCAGAAGCTTGTAATTTCGCGAAAATAAATGGCTTGAATAGTTCAAGTGCCATCTTCTTCGGAAGACCACATTGGTGAAGACGTAAAGTAGGACCAACGGTAATTACCGAACGACCAGAATAGTCAACACGCTTACCAAGTAAGTTTTGACGGAAACGACCTTGTTTACCTTTGATCATGTCTGCCAAAGATTTCAATGGACGTTTGTTCGAACCTGTAATTGCACGACCACGACGACCGTTATCAAGCAACGCATCTACAGACTCTTGTAACATACGTTTTTCGTTACGTACGATAATGTCTGGTGCAGCTAAGTCTAGAAGACGTTTTAAACGGTTGTTACGGTTGATCACACGACGATACAAATCGTTCAAGTCTGAAGTCGCGAAACGACCACCTTCAAGTGGTACAAGCGGACGTAAATCTGGTGGAAGTACCGGAAGTACGTTCATCACCATCCATTCAGGCTTGTTATTTGAATCTTTGAAAGCTTCCATCAATTTCAAACGCTTAGACGATTTCTTAAGTTTCGTCTCAGAGGTTGTTTGAGGAATTTCTTCGCGTAAACGCGCAATTTCAGCTTCAAGATCGATATCTTTTAATAGATCCTGAATCGCTTCTGCACCCATCTTCGCAGTGAATTCATCACCGTGTTCTTCAAGTGCATTGTAGTATTCTTCGTCTGTTAAAAGTTGATACTTTTCAAACGGAGTCATACCAGGATCTGTTACAACATAAGATTCGAAATACAATACGCGTTCGATATCACGTAATGTCATATCAAGAAGTAAACCGATACGGCTCGGTAATGATTTCAAGAACCAAATATGTGCAACTGGAGATGCAAGCTCGATGTGACCCATACGTTCACGACGAACTTTGGCAGTTGTTACTTCAACGCCACATTTTTCACAAATGACACCTTTGTATTTCATACGCTTGTATTTACCACACAAGCATTCGTAATCTTTTACTGGACCAAAGATTTTGGCACAGAACAAACCGTCACGTTCAGGTTTAAAAGTACGGTAGTTAATGGTTTCAGGCTTTTTAACTTCACCGTGAGACCATGACTTAATCATCTCTGGCGACGCAAGACCAATACGGATACGGTCAAATTCAACAGGTGCATGACCTTCTGAATCCGGTTTCTTACGCATGATATCGAGCAAGTCTTTCAATTTTTTTCTCCGTGTGTCGAGGAGCTAAGCTCACTCGACTGGGTCACAAATATTGTTTTTACTGAAATTTGGGAATCTCTAATCCCCCTAAATCCCCCTTTTACAAAGGGGGACTTCCCCCCCTCTTTCTTAAAGAGGGGTTGGGGGAGATTTTTTAGTCACCATTTTTCAGTTCAATGTTGATACCTAAAGAACGGATCTCTTTGGTCAATACGTTGAACGATTCAGGCATACCCGGATCCATATAATGGTTACCATCTACAATATTCTTATAGATGCGTGTACGACCTTCGACGTCATCCGACTTCACAGTGAGCATTTCTTGAAGTGTATATGCTGCACCGTATGCTTCAAGTGCCCATACTTCCATCTCACCGAAACGCTGACCACCGAATTGTGCTTTACCACCAAGCGGCTGTTGAGTAACAAGTGAGTAAGAACCTGTTGAACGCGCATGCATCTTGTCATCAACCAAGTGGTTCAATTTAAGCATGTACATGTAACCTACAGTTACAGGACGATCAAACTGTTCACCTGTACGACCATCAAACAATACCGTTTGACCAGTACGTGAAATGTCAGCCAATTCTAGTAAGTCTTTGATCTGACTTTCTTCAGCACCATCGAATACAGGTGTTGCCAATGGAACACCTGCACGCAAGTTACCTGAAAGTGCCAAGACTTCTGCATCAGTTAAGCTATCAAGCTCTTCTTGCTCGCCACCAACCTTGTTATAAATCTTGTCTAAGAATTCACGCAGTTCAATCACTGTACGCTGTTCTTTCAACATTTTTTCGATTTTATCGCCAAGACCTTTAGCAGCCATACCCAAGTGAGTCTCGAGAATCTGACCCACGTTCATACGTGATGGTACACCCAACGGGTTCAATACGATATCGACTGGTACACCATTGGCATCATGCGGCATGTCTTCAACTGGTAAGATGTTTGATACAACACCTTTGTTACCGTGACGACCCGCCATCTTATCACCAGGCTGGATACGACGTTTAACAGCGAGGTAAACCTTAACAACTTTTAATACGCCAGTTGTTAATTCATCACCTGTAGAAAGTTTACGTTTCTTCTCAGCAAACTTCTCATCAATTTCGTAACTCTTCTCTTTCAAGAACACTTGAATTTGAGTTAAACGCTCTGCAATTGCTTCATCAGTCGGCTGGATTTCAAGTAAATCAACAAGCTCTAAACCAGACAATACGTCTTCAGCAAGTTTATCGCCACGTTTAGTTGAACCACCACCGTTAGATTCTTGACCTTTCAACAAACGAACAATACGTTCACGTGCTGCTTCTTCGAAGATTTTGTATTCTTCTTTCAAGTCTTTACGGTATGCATCAAGTTGAGCTTTCTCAATTGCTTGAGCACGTTCATCTTTTTCCAAACCATCACGTGTGAAGACTTGAACGTCAATCACGGTACCTTTGGTGCCAGATGGAACGCGTAAAGAAGAGTCTTTAACGTCAGCTGCTTTTTCACCAAAGATTGCGCGAAGTAGTTTTTCTTCAGGTGTTAACTGAGTTTCACCTTTAGGCGTTACCTTACCAACAAGGATGTCACCCGCAGTCACTTCAGCACCGATATAAACAATACCAGACTCATCCAACTTAGACAGTGCAGCTTCACCAACGTTAGGAATATCGGCAGTGATTTCTTCTGCACCCAACTTAGTATCACGCGCTACACATGACAATTCTTGAATGTGAATCGACGTTAAACGGTCTTCTTGAAGTACACGCTCAGAAAGTAAGATCGAGTCTTCGTAGTTATAGCCGTTCCATGTCATGAACGCGACGCGCATGTTTTGACCAAGCGCAAGTTCACCCATATCAGTCGATGGACCATCAGCCAAGATATCGCCACGAGCAACTTTGTCGCCCAAGTTTACGATCACGTTTTGGTTGATACATGTATTTTGGTTTGAACGTGTGTATTTGATCAGGTTGTAGATATCTACACCTGCTTCACCCGCGATCATTTCATCTTCGTTTACACGAATAACGATACGAGATGCATCTACATATTCAATCGCACCACCACGGTCTGCAATCACACACACGCCCGAGTCACGTGCTACGTTTGCTTCCATACCAGTACCAACAAGCGGCTTGTCAGCACGTAATGTAGGAACAGCCTGACGTTGCATGTTCGAACCCATCAATGCACGGTTCGCATCATCGTGTTCAAGGAATGGAATCAATGATGCAGCAACAGAAACAACCTGCTGTGCTGAAACGTCCATATGTGTAACGCGCTCAGGCGACATACGTACGAATTCACCTTGATGACGTACAGAAACCATTTCTTCAGTCAAGTTGCCATCTTTATCTACTGCAGAATCGGCCTGTGCAATCACAGTACCCACTTCTTCAATCGCAGATAAATATTCAACTGTATCTGTTACACGGCCTTCAACAACGCGACGGTATGGGGTTTCCAAGAAACCGAAGTCATTCGCTTTTGCATAAACAGAAAGCGAGTTGATCAAACCAATGTTTGGACCTTCCGGTGTTTCAATTGGACATACACGACCGTAGTGAGTTTGATGTACGTCACGTACTTCAAAGCCTGCACGTTCACGTGTCAAACCACCAGGACCAAGCGCAGATACACGACGTTTGTGTGTAATCTCAGATAATGGGTTATTTTGGTCCATGAACTGAGACAATTGGCTTGAACCAAAGAATTCTTTGATTGCAGCAGCAACTGGTTTCGCGTTGATTAAATCTTGCGGAGACAAGTTATCAGTTTCTGCTTGGCTTAAACGCTCTTTAACAGCACGTTCAACACGAACTAAACCAACACGGAATTGGTTTTCTGTCATTTCACCAACAGAACGTACACGACGGTTACCCAAGTGATCGATATCATCGACTTCACCCTTACCGTTACGGATTTCAACCAATGTACGCAGTACATCGATGATATCTTCGTGCGATAAAATACCCTCAACTTCACGAGACTTCTGATCTGTACCCACTTCGTAAGGACGACCCAAACGACGGTTGAACTTCATACGACCCACTGGAGAAAGGTCATAACGCTCAGAAGAGAAGAACAAGTTGTTGAATAAGTTTTCAGCAGCTTCTTTTGTTGGTGGCTCGCCTGGACGCATTACTTTATAGATTTCAACAAGCGCTTCTTCACGACCTGTTGTTGTATCTGCACGTAATGTATCAGCAACGAAAGAACCACGATCGATATCGTTTGTGAACAGGATGTTAAACTGTTTAACACCACCTTCAGCCAACTTCACCATAATGTCATGGCTAAGTACGGTATTTGCAGGAATCACATCACCGTCTTTCAACTTGATGTCTTCAGCTGTAATACGCTCATATAAATATTCATCAGGTACAGAAAGCTTCGCTAAGTTAGCAGCTTCCATTTGGCGTACATGACGAGCATTAATACGTTTACCTTGTTCAACGATCGCTTTACCATCATTATCCAAGATATCAAATTGCGCCATTTCACCACGTAAGCGGTCTGGAACGAGGTCAATTTGATAGCTACCCATATCAAGATATACAGGTACTTTCTCGTAGAACAAATTCAAGATTTGTTCATTGCTATAATTCAAGGCACGTAGGATTACCGTTGCAAGCAACTTACGACGACGGTCAATACGTACGAATACCAAATCTTTGGCATCAAATTCGAAGTCTAACCATGAACCACGGTAAGGAATAATACGTGCTGAATACAACACTTTACCGCTTGAGTGGGTTTTACCCTTATCATGGTCGAAGAATACACCTGGTGAACGGTGTAATTGAGATACGATTACACGCTCAGTACCGTTGATAACGAACGTACCGTTATCTGTCATGAGTGGCATTTCACCCATATAAACTTCTTGTTCACGCACGTCTTTAATTGATTTCGTTTCACGATCTTTAATGATCAAACGAATTTTTACGCGCATTGGTGCCGCATAAGTTGAACCACGTAAAATACATTCACGTACGTCAAACTCTGGCTTACCAAGACTATACTCAACAAATTCTAAAGCAGCATTGCCAGAATAACTTTCAATAGGAAAAACTGAACGAAATGCGGCTTGGAGACCGATATCTTCGCGATTTTTTGGAGTTTTACCACCTTGTAAGAAAGTACGGTACGAATCGACCTGAATCGAAAGTAAGTACGGTGCTTCCATTACGTGGGGCAATTTACCAAAATTCTTACGAATCCGTTTCTTTTCGGTATATGAGTATGCCATCTGGAGTCCTCGGAAAGTAAACTAAACCCGCCTGCAGAACGGGTTTAGAAGGAATTACGCAGGCCGATATGGCCACCACTGTTTACAAATGCTGCAATTTTTAGTGGTATTAAAACGCTTAACAATATTTTTATAAGCAAAAAAATATTGGTAAGCGTTTGATATTGTGTTATTTGTTTGAATTTTACGCACAAAAACGTAAAACTAACAAAAAACGAGCCGATTATTGTAACGCAAAAAGGCTGATGACCCAAGAGCCATCAGCCATTTTTTGGAGCCGATTTTCAAAAAATCGACTCCCTACAGCATTACTTAAGTGTAACTGTAGCACCAGCTTCTTCAAGCTTCTTCTTAAGTTCTTCGCCTTCTTCTTTAGAAACGCCTTCCTTAAGAACAGCAGGAGCGCCTTCAACAAGATCTTTAGCTTCTTTAAGACCAAGACCAGTAGCTTCACGAACTGCTTTAATTACAGCAACTTTGTTAGCACCGAAAGAAGTCAACTCTACGTTGAATTCAGTTTGTTCTTCAGCAGCAGCAACAGCTGGACCAGCAGCAACAGCTACAGCAGCAGCAGATACGTTGAATTTTTCTTCGAAAGCAGAAATAAGTTCAACAAGTTCAAGAACAGTTTTTTCAGCAACTGCGTTTAAGATTTCTTCGTTTGTTAAAGCCATGAGAGTAACTCCAAATGGATATTGAATGGTGTGAAAGTAGATTTAAGCTTAAGCAGCTTCTGACCCGTTTTTCTCTTGAAGCGCTGTAAGTAAGCGACCCAATTTCGAAATAGGAGCTTGAAGAACAGAGGCAAGCATAGTAAGCGCTTTTTCTTGGTTCGGAAGATTCGCGATAACGCTAACGTCAGCACCTTGATAAAGTTTGCCTTCAAATGCAGCAGCCTTTAATTCAAATGCTTTATTAGTTTTAGCAAATTCTTCGAACAAGCGTGCAGCTGCACCCATGTCGTCTTCAGAAGTTGAGAATGCTAAGATTGTTGGACCAACAAGGTCGTCATTCAAGATAGCGAATGGCGTATCTTGAAGAGCACGTTTAGCTAAAGTATTACGTACAACGCGTGTAGCAACACCTAGTTTACGAGCTTCAACACGAAGAGCAGTTAATTGCTCAACGGTTAAACCTTGGTAGTCAGCAACAACGGCAGCGAACGCTGTAGAAGCAATTTCACTTACTTCAGCAACGATCTGTTTTTTGTCTTCGATAAGAAGAGCCATCGTAAAACCTCCTAACGGTGATTTATGCACTCATACGAGTGCACTCCCAATTCGTAAGCCCTATTCAGACTTACACGCGGAGGAGCAACAAATCACACCACCGCGTCTACTCAGACTGGTTTATTAAGAAGATCTTCTAAAAAGAATCACTTCGCCTGAGGTCTTTGACGCTGATAAACATTCATTTATCAATTCAAAGTTTGCTTAGATTTTTTCAACGAAAAAATCTAAGGCTTCAAAATTCTTTCTAATTACTTAGAAACGTTGCTTACGTCAACGATCAAACCAGGACCCATAGTAGAGCTCAAAGTGATCTTTTTAACGTATACACCTTTAGAAGTTGCAGGCTTTAACTTTTTCAAGTCTGCAATTAAAGTTTCAACGTTTTGACGTACAGCTTCTTCGCTAAAGCCAAGTTGGCCGATCGCAGCGTGGATGATACCCGCTTTGTCTACACGGTAACGTGCTTGACCAGATTTAGCATTCTTAACCGCGTTAGCAACATCAGGAGTTACTGTACCCACTTTAGGGTTTGGCATTAAGCCACGTGGACCAAGAATTGTACCAAGCTTACCAACAACGCGCATTGCATCAGGAGCAGCAATCACTACGTCGAAATCAAGGTTTCCACCTTGAATGCTTTCAGCAAGGTCATCAAAACCAACGATATCAGCACCAGCAGCTTTCGCAGCTTCTGCAGCAGCACCTTGAGCAAATACTGCAACACGTACAGTTTTACCAGTACCCGCAGGTAAAGTTGTAGCACCACGAACAACCTGATCAGATTTACGTGGGTCTACACCAAGGTTTACAGCGATATCTAAAGATTCTTTGAACTTCGCAGCTGGAAGGCTGTTAAGAACTTGTACTGCTTCTTCCAAAGTGTAAACTTTGTTTGCTTCTACAGCAGCAGCAATGGCTTTTTGACGTTTAGTTAACTTTGCCATGTCTTATAGCTCCACTTCCAAGCCCATAGAACGTGCAGAACCAGCAATGGTACGCACACGAGCGTCTAAATCAGCACCAGTTAAGTCTGGTTCTTTAGTAGTCGCGATTTCTTCTAACTGAGCACGGGTCAACTTACCAACTTTAGTTTTGTTAGGTACAGAAGAACCCTTTTGGATACCAGCAGCTTTCTTAAGAAGAATAGATGCAGGTGGAGTTTTCATGATGAAAGTGAACGACTTATCGTTGTACACAGTAATCACGACAGGAATTGGCAAACCAACTTCAAGTTTTTGTGTAGCAGCATTGAATTCTTTACAGAATGCCATGATGTTTACACCACGTTGACCTAAAGCAGGACCAATTGGTGGAGATGGATTTGCTTTACCAGCTGGAACTTGCAGCTTGATATAGCCGTCAATCTTCTTAGCCATTGAAAATTACCTCTGGGTACAGACGCCGTTAGGCTCCCCAAAAATTAAACAACACCGAAGTGTTAGAACAACAATGCCCGATCAGATCGGGCGCTTCACAACCTATTCAAATTAAACTGTTTTTTCGACTTGGCGAAACTCTAGTTCAACTTGAGTTGGTCGATTAAATACATTAATCGTCAACGTTAAACGTGACTTCTCGTATAGTACTTCCTCCACGACTCCTTTAAAGTCTGTGAACGGACCATCTATAACGAGCAATTCTTCACCAGGTTCAAACATCGTCTTAGGACGAGGTGCTTCGCCTGTGTTGCGTACACGAGCAAGAATCGCATCAGCTTCACGTTGTGAAATCGGAGCTGGTTTCTCTGGAGTACCACCAATAAAACCAAGAACTTTTGGACACTCTTTTACGATATGCCAAGTATCATCATTCATTTCCATTTCGACTAACACATAGCCAGGAAAGAATTTACGTTCAGACTTGCGCTTCTTACCATCCTTCATTTCCACTACTTCTTCAGTAGGGACAAGGACTTCACCAAAGCTTTCAGCAACAGTACTACGCTGAATTCGATCATTAAGCGAACGCATCACTTGTTTTTCAAAGCCTGAATAGGCATGAATAATATACCAACGTTTCATCGCGTTCTTACCCAATAATTAACTTAATAAACCAACCTAAGCCGTAGTCGAAACACCATAAAACCAATGATGCAACAAGTACAACCAAAAGAACTTGCCACGATGTCGTGATCGTCTCTTGTTTTGTTGGCCAGGTCACTCGACGCAGTTCAATTCGCGCATCTTGTAATAAACGCACAAAGCCTTTGCCTTGATGGGTGGCGTATAATAAACCTAAAGCGACTACGACACAAGCCAAAATCACCCCAACACGCACCCAAATATCATTTGCTGGTGCCCAATAGGCAGGTAAATGCTGATTTACCAATGCTGAACCGACCAATAAAGCTATAGCAATCAACCATAAGACAACATCTAGCGGTGAACCAGAACTTACAACTTCTGCAACATTATTTCTTTGAGGGATTGGCGCGTCGCTTAATGCGTCACGCGATTTATCATTCGACATTTTTTTACTCGTCGTAGAATTCGCGACTTATTATATGACAACTTAGCCAGAATTAAGCTTTTTTCTTAAAAAAAAGTGGCAGGCCAGGAGGGACTCGAACCCCCAACATTCGGTTTTGGAGACCGACGCTCTACCAATTGAACTACTGACCTAACGTACAAATCGAAAGCCGGAGCTTTCGATTTGAGTGTAACACACGGTATTGGGCTTATGCAGTTACTTTAGCAACAACACCAGCGCCTACAGTACGACCACCTTCACGGATCGCAAAACGTAGACCTGGGTCCATTGCGATCGGGTGAATTAATTCTACTGACATCTCAACGTTGTCACCAGGCATTACCATTTCTACGCCATCTTGTAATTTGATCGCGCCAGTTACGTCAGTTGTACGGAAGTAGAACTGCGGACGGTAACCGTTAAGGAATGGAGTATGACGACCACCCTCTTCTTTAGAAAGTACGTATACTTCTGCATCGAATTTAGTGTGCGGCTTGATTGTACCTGGCTTAGCAAGTACTTGACCACGTTGTACGTCTTCACGCTTAGTACCACGAAGAAGAACACCACAGTTCTCGCCTGCACGACCTTCGTCAAGCAATTTACGGAACATTTCTACGCCAGTTACAGTTGTCTTAACCGTATCTTTGATACCTACGATTTCAACTTCTTCACCAACTTTTACGATACCAGCTTCTACACGACCAGTTACAACTGTACCACGGCCTGAGATAGAGAATACGTCTTCGATTGGCATCAAAAATGCTTTGTCGATAGCACGTTCTGGTTCTGGAATGTAAGAATCAAGTGCAGCAACTAAATCAATTACAGCTTTCTCGCCATAAGGACCGTCGTTACCGTTTAATGCTTGAAGAGCTGAACCACGGATGATTGGAGTGTCATCACCTGGGAAGTCATAAGTAGAAAGAAGTTCACGAACTTCCATTTCTACTAATTCAAGTAATTCTTCATCATCAACAAGGTCACACTTGTTCAAGAATACGATGATGTAAGGTACACCAACCTGACGTGAAAGAAGGATGTGTTCACGAGTTTGTGGCATTGGACCATCAGTCGCAGCACATACAAGGATCGCGCCGTCCATCTGAGCAGCACCAGTAATCATGTTTTTAACATAATCGGCGTGGCCTGGGCAGTCTACGTGAGCGTAGTGACGGATTGGAGAATCGTATTCTACGTGTGAAGTATTAATTGTAATACCACGTGCTTTTTCTTCAGGAGCTGAGTCGATTTGTGAGTAATCTTTCGCTTCACCGCCGTAAGTTTTTGCACAGATAGTTGCAATCGCAGCAGTTAAAGTTGTTTTACCATGGTCAACGTGACCAATTGTACCCACGTTTACGTGTGGTTTATTACGTTCAAACTTAGCCTTAGCCATTTGATTCTCCTCGTTTACGTCGACACAAGTTTAGAGAAAAACAACCCTGAAAAACCTTACTTATCGACAATCGCCTAAAAAACTAGACACCCAATACTTGAAAAGCAGACTATAATAGCCTGCTTCTTTAAAATCTGTAGAAATTCTACTAAGTTTTATATCTGGAGCTCTTATCGAGATTTGAACTCGAGACCTCTCCCTTACCAAGGGAGTGCTCTACCACTGAGCTATAAGAGCGACATCTTCGATGGAGCGGGAGACGAGGGTCGAACTCGCGACATGCAGCTTGGAAGGCTGCCACTCTACCAACTGAGTTACTCCCGCATATTGGTATTTACCACTTCTATCGAAGTTAGATGGTGGTGAGAGAAGGATTCGAACCTTCGAAACTTTCGTAGCAGAGTTACAGTCTGCCCCCTTTGGCCGCTCGGGAATCTCACCATATCACACTTACACAGTGCTGTTCTTTACACTATACTATCACACTTTTAAGATGGTGCCGGCACACGGATTCGAACTGTGGACCTACTGATTACAAGTCAGTTGCTCTACCAACTGAGCTATGCCGGCTCTTTCTTAGTGTTTCGTACGTTTCGTATCGGAACGGTGTGCAGTTTAGCAAAACTCTGAATCGATGCAAGTGCTTTTTTCAAAAAAATCGCTAAAAACTCATAAAATCAATCCGTTTGACGATAATTCAACCGCTTTGATCACTGCGCGAGCTTTTATTTGGGTTTCATTCCACTCAGACTCTGGATTTGAGTCCGCAACTAACCCTGCTCCAGCCTGTACATAGACTTTTTTATCACGAATAACACAGGTGCGGATCGCAATTGACATGTCCATTTCACCATGCCAGCCTAAATATCCAACAGCCCCACCAAATACACCACGTTTTACGGGTTCAACTTCATCAATAATTTCCATAGCACGAATTTTTGGTGCACCAGAAAGTGTCCCTGCAGGGAATGTCGCCTTAAAAACATCTAAAGCATCGACATCATCACGAACTTCACCTTGTACATTTGACACAATATGCATCACATGTGAATAACGCTCGATCACCATACGATCGGTAACTTGCACTTTTCCGATTTTAGAAACACGTCCAACATCATTACGCCCCAGATCAATCAACATGAGATGTTCGGCAATCTCTTTTTCATCAGTTAACAAATCTTGTTCCAAGGCAATATCTTCTTCTTTGGTTTTACCACGTGGTCGCGTCCCTGCTAATGGACGTACTGTCGCAATCCCATTTTCCAGACGAGATAAGATTTCTGGTGATGAACCAACGATATGAAATGGTTTTTTATCTCCAAGGGTTTGCCCTTGCACCAAAAATAAATACGGTGATGGATTTAAATGACGGAGCGCACGATACACTTGCAAGGCTTCACCATCAAAGTCCGATACCATACGTTGACCAGGCACAACCTGCATCACATCGCCGGCACGGATGTATTCCTTAACCTTCTCAACCGTTTCCAGAAACTTCTCTTTTCCTGTAATCGATTCAAAATGCGGTGCAGTATGGGGTTTGGCTTGCAAACTAACAGGTATCGCCAGCAATTGTTCAAGTTGATCTAGCTTTTGCTGAGCTTGAGCATAGGCATCAGGCTGATTTGCATCGGCATGATGGATGAGGAATAAAGTATCTTTTAAATTATCAAACACAATCACGGTTTGAGAGAGCATCAACCAAAGGTCGGGCAAAGTAACTGGATCAGCAGTCGGTACATTTTTCAGTTTTGGTTCAATATAACGCACAGCGTCATAGCCCAAATAACCGACCAAACCACCTGTAAAATTAGGCAAATCGGGTAAATCTGCCTGTGTAGGCACTTTGAACTGACTTTGAAACTCTCGAATATATTGAAATGGGTCGGCACAATCTTGCTGAGTCACCGTACCATCTGCGTCTTGAATCGTTAATACGCCAGCATTACAGGAAAAAACAGTCGACTCACCCAACCCAATCATGGAATAGCGCGCCCAGTTTTCTCCCCCCTCAACAGACTCGAAGAGATACGCTTGTTGATGATGTTTAAACCGTGCGAAAACAGAAAGTGGGGTTTCAGTATCCGCCAAACGTTGGCGGTATACAGGAATGGTGTTATAGCCTGCTGATTTTAATTGCTCAAATTGTACAAATGTGGTCATGAATCATCTCTATGGTTTTTTAATTTCTGTGCGTTTTTTCTGTAGTGCTATTTCAAGCCCGCCATCGAAAAACCATAACAATCTTCATGCCTGTCTCCTTACCGAATTTTCTTAAACTAATTCTGCCAAATGATCGACCACTTGCTGTGGTTGGCAATCATAGATGCTTTCTCCATGATTATAGCCATAGCTGACCACAATACAATCAATACCTGCACGTCTTGCCGCCTCCACATCATTACTTGAATCACCAATCATTAAGGTTTCTGCTGTAGATGTCCCTTCGAGTTCCACGCAATGCAGCAGCGGTAATGGATGCGGTTTTCGTTCAGACAAACTATCACCACCAATCACAATTTTGAAATACGGACTCAATTGCAAAATATCCAAAATACCCTTCGCTAAATGCTCAGGCTTATTGGTAACACATGCCATCGTAATGTTATGCGTTTGACAATAGTCCAGAAATGGCAAAACACCCTCATACACTCGGGTATTTACACAGAGTTCCTGAGCATAGACGTCAACAAATGTACTGAGGAGTTGTTCTTGCTGTTGGGCATCTACTTGTTCAAATAAATGTTCCAACACAGCTTCACACAGTTTGGCAGCACCTTTTCCGACCCAAACACGGACTTGCGCTTCAGTCACTGTCGCGAAGCCCAGTTTTTCCAGACTCAAATTCATCGCTCGATATAGATCAGCAGCAGAATCCACCAGTGTCCCATCCAGATCAAATAAAACTAAATTACGGCTTTGTAACTGAGCAACAGACATATATTTCGACCCAAGAAATGAAAAAGGCATACCAACGTGGGCATGCCTTGATTGTAGAAGCTTCGCCCGATTATTTAAAGAACAGCCAGGCAATCACAGCCAAAATGATCAGTACAATAATCGAAATCAAACCAACAGAAGCGTTCTTTTGTTGCTCTTTTTCCTGAGCGACACGCGAAACTGGCTCATCAATCGCAACAGGTTGTGGCTCAGGTACAGCCTGAACACTCACCCCTTCAGGAATTGGAGCGGGTTTTGGAATCGAGACCTGTTGCGGCATACCATCGCGCGTTATTGGTGTTTCAACTGCACGCTCAGCAATACTTGGCATACCTTGATCATGTGTAGTCGAGGTCACAGGCTCAATTTCGATTTCAGGTAATTCAGCTTCAGTTACTGCTGGTGCAAGTACAGAGAAGACAAAACTTGCAAACTGCAAAATATCACCATCATGCAATTCGGTTTCTTGCTCGACACGCGCATCATTAATGAAGGTACCATTTGACGAATTAAGGTCTTGTACCCAAAGCTGCTGATCTTTCAGCAACAAAGCGGCATGACGACGCGAAATATCTGCTGATTGCAACAAAATATCGGCATCTTGGTGTCTACCCACCAGCATATCGCGCTCGATATTCAGTTCTTGCCCCGTAAATTCACCTGTAATGGCTTGTAATTTCCAAGTCATAGATGCATATCCTTATATAATTTCTTGCAATCATAGCATTGTGACATAAGCGCTTCTGTGCTTCTACTGTGAAGACACTGGACGAATTGTGGTTGTCGTCACGGTGTTTTTACTGCGCTCTGTAGATTTTGCTGGCAGTTGCACTGTTTTTTGCTGCACCTGCGGCTCTTCAACAGCAACAGGTGTTGTCACTACAACCGTTTGTTTCGCTTGCGTCGCAGTTGGAACTTTCTGATAAGGAGAGTTGCTTACTACAGGTCGCGGATTATAAATATCTGCCACATTTTCAGGAAGCTTTGCAAAATTACCATTTTTATCCATAGATAATTGCAAGCTATAAAGCTGATTATAACGTTGCTGAGAAAGACGGCGCACATCATCCGCATCCCCGACAATCGTAGGATGGATAAATACCAACAGATTACGCTTGATATTACTACGCGCATCAGCACGGAATAAACGTCCAAGATATGGAATACTACTCAAGCCTGGAACACCTTGACGTGACAAAGAAGTATTGTCCGCAATCAAGCCGCCTAATACGACCGTTTGTCCATGCTCAGCAAGCACCGCCGTTTTGATGGCACGCTTATTGGTAACAAGGTCGGTTGCCTGGCCTTTATTGTTCTGAACATCGGAAACTTCCTGTTCAACTTCAAGGCGCACTGTACCATTTTCACCAATATGCGGAACCACTTTTAAAGTGACACCCACATCTTTACGTTCAACTGTCGTATAAGGGTTAACTGTACCAGAGGTCCCCGTCGATACCGAACCAGTAACAAATGGAACGTTTTGACCTACAACAATATAAGCCTCTTCATTGTCCATGGTCACAATTGAAGGCGTAGACAAGAAATTAGATTTGGTGTTGGTTTTCAACGCTTGTATCAACGCGCCATAAGCTTTACGTGAGTTTTCAAAATTCCCTAACCCAAGCGTCGCGCCATTCCCTTTATTGGCATCCCCAGCAATCGCCGCAGCTGCACCACTTGCACCACCCGTCGCATAACCCGCAGCAATAGATGCCAGACTTGCACCTACATTACTAAAGCTAAGAAGACCGACTCCACTACTCAAATCACCCAATGCCCATTGAATTCCCAGTTGATCTGCATCATCTCCTGAAACTTCAATAATTGCTGCCTCAATCAATACTTGTTGACGACGAATATCCAGCTGTTGGATGGCCGCTTCAACTTCTCGCATCAACTGTGGATCGGCTTTAACCACCAATGCATTTTGAGTCGGGTCCGCAATAATACTAATGCCTGCACCATTAAAACTGGTAATTGCCAAGTTTTGACTGTTATTTGAATTGCCATTTAAATTAATCGAAGGCGTAGAGACCGATGAACCTGTTGATGAACTTGAGTTTTGATTGTTTGAGATCAAATTATTAGACGAACTAGATCGGTTATTACTACTCGACGACGATGATGAAGACGAAGCAGATTGACCTGTCACCAAGCCTTGTAAAATCTCAGCTAAATTTTTTGCGCTGGCATATTTTAAGCGGAAAACTTTTAAGCCACCCAATCGATCTGCTGATGGCACATCTAGCATTTCAACCATTTGACGTAAGCGCTTACGCGAGTCGGGATCACCTTTGATCAGAATTCGGTTGGTGCGATTATCAGCAATGATCCGAACACGTGATCCAATAAAGTCTTTTGAAGCCCCTGTTGCACTCATGGTTTCGAGCAAACCAATCACTTCTTCGGCTTGACTCGATTGCAGGCTAATCGCCTCAATATCATTTTGCCCCGTACCATCCAGATTACGCACAATACTTTCTAGCTGATAAATATTGGTTGCCCGATCAGAAACGATTAAGGCATTGGTCCCAGCAACTGCTGCCAAATGAGCAAATTGCGGCATCAGCGGACGTAAAGCAGGAATCAAATCATTAGGATTGGTGTTTTGCAACCAAATGACCCGTGTCACGATTTGATCGCCACCTGCACGACTACGTGCGTCATAAGGAATGCCTGAGTTCTTGGCATTACTATCAGGTACGAGCTTAACCGTATTCCCAGAAGGAAGTGCCACCACACCATTGACGTTAAGTACACCTAAAAATAGGTCATATACTTCATCTTTATTTAGCGGCTTGTTGGAAATAACCGTCACATTACCGCGTACACGTGGGTCTACAGCAAAGTTCTTTCCTGTAATATCTGCAACTTCATTAATAAATGCCGTTAAATCCGCATCACGTAGATTGATCTTCCATGTCTGTGCTTGCACATTGGTACTGATTGTCGCAACCAAAGGTGCCGCGGCCAATAATGCCCAAAGTGGACGTTGATGATTTAAAAAAGCCATAACCTGCACTTATTCCTAACTGATATGGTGACGTGTGATCACTAAAAACTTTGTTGTATGGTCATCACTTGATCACCACGTTTTATTTCTATTTTGGCATGCCCTTCACGACGTACTTGCTCTAATAATTGTACTTCGTTGAGCCCCTGCCCGACGCTCTGACCATTGACCGATAGAATACGATCGCCAGCACGCAAACCCAAGGTATTTTTTAAATTCGATGGGGTCTTATCCGATATTTCATAACCATCTGAACCGCCTCCCGTTACCCCCATGTTTTTCATGTATTGCTCACGGTTATCCTGCATTTGCTGGATTGCCTGACCTAAGGCTGATTGCGGTGAGTTCTGAGTCGGTGCAGCTGCTGGAGGTGGGGCATTATTGCCACTGTTCAATACAGGTGCAATCGGTTGGTACAAGCCATTATCCAAACCCTTAAACTTTACTTCTCGAGTCGCGCCATTGCCTTGTCTCAAGATCACATGATCCCAGTACACTTCCGCCAATTGATATGAGGTCGAACCAACCGTCTCTCCCACACGATAACGCTCAGCTGTATCATTCAACTTAATAACCGCAGAAGACAAGTAATTTGGTTGACCCAACAATACACCTTGTAACTCCAAGTTAACATTATCATCAGCTGAAGTTGCTGCAGGCTCATTAAATAAAGCAAAGGAACTGATATTTGGTACCTGTGCTTGTTGCGAACCCAACTCAACCCGATCGAACTGCATGGGTTGAGGAGGTGCAAGCACCCACCAAAACAATGAAGCTAATTTCCAGCATAACCACAAGATCAGTAAAGCTAGAACCAAGCCACTGAGCTTATCAACTTTTTGCCAACGCAATTGTTGCAACTTTTGAGTGATTGCCTTCATTAGAAACCACCTTGCAATAATGGTTGACGCGAGCTAATCACATACGTGTCAAGTCCAGCTTTACCCTGATAGGATGGAATATTCAATAACATGCGTTGCGTTAATTGCACATCCAACATCAGACTTGCATCTAAACTCAGATTTGCCATTTTTTGGCTGCGTTGGTCACGAACATCGATTTGTAATTGTCCGTTTTCATCTTTCAGTTCAGCCACCAAAGAAGGCATATTCATGCGGTCCTGTCGTTGACCAAAAGTATAGCCCAACTCACCGCCGCCCCAATTTAATTGACCTTCCGTCGCGCTAAAGCCTTTTTCTTTTTGATAATTGAACTGTACATCTTTCAACTGAATTGAATTTTCAGGCCACTGCCAGTTGGCAAAGTACTTTAATGTTTCAGGCGAGATTTTCCCTTGCAGATCTTTGATCATGATTTTTTTGCCAAAACCATAAGCAAAAATTCCATTGAATTGGGTATTACCGCTATGAATATCGAGATCTGCACCAACGCGCAGTAACAGCAAATCTAAAGGTCGTGTTTTCCAATGCACTGATCCACGCAATTGACCACGCTGCCAATCTGCCTGTCCTTGCCATATATTGCCGCTGACATTATGTAATATTTGATTATCTTTTGAAAATTTCGCAATTAACCAAGTTGCTGGAATTTGTAAAATAATAAAAATTAAAAATGCAAAAATGGCGAAAATCCACCATCTCCATTGCTTGGTATTTTTCTTCATTCCACCCTTACCAACATGCCAAATATCATCCTTCTTGAGACACTCGCCCCTGAATGACATTATGCATACTTTTTCAACATCGCCAATTCTCTCATATAAAAAAACCAAGCTTTTTGAGCTTGGCTTTTAATAAAGGATAAAGTCGTCGTATGACAAAACGATGACTTTAAAACTTGCTTAGATTAAGAAATCTTCAAGTTTTGCACCTTTTTCTAATTCAGCAACTAACCAACGTGGTTGTTTACCACGACCAGTCCAAGTTTCTTCAGCATTGCTTTTATTACGGTAGCGTGGCTCTACTGCTTTACGCGTTGTTTTCTTACGCTTTTGCTCGCCAACTTCCAATAATTCTTCAACGCTAAAACCAATCGCATCTGCAATTGCAATAATTTGATTATATGCATCTTCGATTGCTTGATCTTTTTTACTTGCAATTAAAGCTTCCGCTTCTGCTTGTAAACGCTTTAAATCTTCTACAGATAAATCGCTAATATCTGGTTTCATTAGAACCACTCCGACTTAATAGGGGAAATATATCACTCAAAAAATAAAATGAATTTAAAATTCGATTCAATATTAATTTATAAATGATTAAATAATCAATATAAGAATACCCCAGTTAATCGTATATCAGGTGCAAAATAGCATTTTGTTTACAATAAACCTTAAAAAGTAGACCTGTTATATAAAAACATATTCTGTAAAGGCAATATCTGAACAGAGCAAACAACACATTTATATTAACTTATTCTTAATTTTATCTAAAAAAATCTAATTTTATTGACGCTAATTTGGTTCAAATACCTTCAACATATGTGACCTCGGTATTTGAACCTTATTATATAATTTCACTATATAATCAAACAAAAATAGACATAATCGTCTTTATAATAATTAGTTAGATATTAAATCGTGCCCCACACTTTGTTCCAGTTGAATAATTTTCTGTCTAATCACTTCGGGGATATTCAATTTCCCCGATGTTTCTTTATCGACACAGACCATGACCGCTTCACCGGTCGCTATCATTTGTTGTTGTGTTTCACTCCACAAAACATAATGCATACGAAAAGCACTATTGCGTAACTCCTCAATTCGCGCACCAACATGCAGCACATCGGGATAGAATACAGGACTTAAATACTTACATTGACTGGAAGCCACCACCGTCAATATATCCTGATCAAAGATATTTAATGCCATTAAATAGGCAATTCGTGCACTTTCCATATAACGATAATACTGCACATTATTAACATGCCCGAAAGCATCCATATCTCCCCACGCTACTGCTTGCTTATGTACCACAGGATAGACAGACAGTTCTTTCATATTTACACTCATATCTTAAAGTTAAGAAAATTCACATCATTTTCAAATATTAAATTTAACTGCCTGATTAAATCAGGATTATCACCTAATGTAGATTTAATCCTTAAATAACTCATTAAAATGTTATCTGGGTATAGAGTTAATAGCTGTTCGGCTTCTTGCTGACGCTGTGTGGCCACATAAATATGCCATTTAGCAAAGGTTAACATCGGAACACTGGTATAGCGCTGCTCAAGCTGCATAATCCGCTGTTCAACATAGGTATAATCTGGAATTTGCTTTAATAACTGTTGTTGGAACCACAGATAAAATACTTCTGGATCAAACTGCTCTTGCAATAAATGCAAGGCCAAATCTTCATGCTGTAAACTCATTTCTGGCATACGCGCCAGCAACTTTAACCAAAGGACTTTACTGCTATAAGGTCGATCCTGTATTTCGCTTTGCAAAGCCAAGTAACGTTGCTGTAAAGCAGAGAGATCATCCACCGAAGCATGTTCAAATTGTATTAATAACTGCTGCAGCCATAAATCACGATGCTCTGCATCCAACAAACCAAATTGAATCGCTTGTAGGAATAGCCACGGTTTTTGTAAGGCAAGCTTGCCCCACAAAGCAGTGATACGTTGCTGATAAGCAGTTTCAATTTCAGTCAACCAAGGAGAAAGCTGATGTTGAGCAAGAAACTCTAAATGTGTAAGTGCTTTTTCAGTCTGTTGCTGCTCCAAATAAATATCAATGCGTTGCAACTCAGCCAGTTCAAATGCCATCGGTGCAGAGCTTTCTAAGCTCTGTAATGCTGTTTCATAATCACCATTCTTATAATCAAACTGCGCATCAATAATATTATTCAGTAATCCCGATTGGGTAAAAACACGCTCAATAAAAACTTGTTGATCTTTCGCAGCTTCCAGTAACCAAACAATGCCGAGCTGCTCATAAGGGTGTAAATCTTTAAAATGTAAAATCGTCTCTTTTTTACGCTGCTCTCGGGCAAGATAACGTTTACCAAGTAACCATGCTGATTGTGCGAGTAAACTAATCACAATAAAAAGTGCAATCAGCCCCCAAACACCACTTTGAAACTGCCAGTCTCGCCAGTAAATATAAACATAGCCATTTCCATAGCCATAACTCAACACAGCAAACAGTGCGAATAGCACCAAACTTACAAGCAAATAAGCGAGCAGCAAATATTTCATTATGCGTTACCCCAATAAACCCAGTGTGGTTAGTTTTGGTGTAGGCACTGCCGGTAAATTTACAATTTTCTCTAATTTCTGTTTCATCTGTTGGCTAGCTTGATCAGGCAATTCAGCAAATAACTGCATGACTTCCAAAATCGATTTTCGATATTCAACTAACTGACCTTGCTGTAATGCCTGAGAAGCAAGCAATAAGCGTAATTGAGCTTCTTTTAAAGTGATATTACGACTCAGTAAATCTGGAGAATTGCGTTGGACTTTTTCCAATTTAAACCAATGCCACCAAGATCTGCTTTCATTGTTTGCTATGCTGAGTTTTGGGTTCTGAATTTCTTGTTGAATCTTTTGATCCAGTTGCTGCAATAAATTATCGAGTTGTTGTTGCTGTTGTGTTTGGCTTAAAACATATTGCTGAATGATTTGTTTATCCTGCTCAATCGATTTCACCAGACTATGCTGCAATGCGGGAGAGACTGCCGATTGCACAACATGCTGTTGGACTTGATTCAATTGATCTAATGCATAAATAAATTGTTGCTGATCCAGCGCAAACTGCACCAATTGCACTTGCTGCTTAATCAAAACAACTGGCGCAATCCCCGTTACCGTAGTTGGGATGGCAACACTATCCGTAGGTTCTACTGGGCTGGTATTTTGCAACTGGCGTTGTACGGCAACGAACTGATCATTCAATAAAGCATAACGCTGCTCGGTTTGATCTAATTGCTGTTGCAATTGGGGTACAGTTTGAGAATATTGCGCAACATCGTAACTGAGTTTAGCTAACCACAATAAACTCAATCCTAATATTAAATAACCAATTTTTCTCATACATGTCCTTGCCAATCACTCATGCGTTGAATGATCTCTGATGCAGATAAATTTTCAAGCTGAATAATGTTAAATCCTTGAGCAGTCTGATCCCGCACCTGTCTCAGAATCTGGGCCAAACGTGACCCTAAAACCAAATAAACCCACGCTGCTTCACATGGACGCTGACCACATAGCTGTTGCCAATAGTTCCAACTCGCTTCACTACTGATCAACACTGCAACAGGTTGATTTAAACTTATTTTTTTTACAATTTCAGGAAATTTGGTAAAACTTTGTTCTGGGCATTGGCGGCGATAGAGCACAAAATTCAGAATATCAACACCTTGTTGCTGCAATTGCTGCATCATAAACTGCCGCCCTCCCAAACCACGCCAAAATGCAATTTTCTTTAAATGCATCTGCTGTTTTAGGAGGGGAAGCTCCAGCATACCCTCGGAAGTTTCTACCTCAGGAACAACACTTGCTATTTTAAATTGGGCTAAAGCCTTTGCCGTAGCTTGTCCCACCGCAACCCATTGAATATGTTTAAGCTGATCTAGTTGCAATCCCGCTTGCTGCAAATAACGTATTCCAATGTCAACGGCAGTCGGGCTAACCACTACGATTACTTGAGTCTCAGCCAAGGCTAAGTAAAGTTGTTGCAAAGCTTCAGAAAAAGGCTCTGCAACCAATTCAAGCAAAGGTAATGCTTCAACCTGATAACCCGCCTCGCTCAATGCTTGAGTTAAAACAGAAGCACGGTCATCAGGACGTGTATTAATAAACAGCATTAATACAACGCTTTGAGCAATTCACCCGCACCCTGCGCTAGCAATCGCTGAGCAAGCTGTTCACCCAGTTGCTCAGCATCGACTGTTGCACCAACCAATTGCTCTTTCAACAAGGTCTTGCCATCTACACTGCCAACACGCCCTTCAATGTGTAATTGATCATTGGCCAAAATCGCATAACCAGCAATCGGCACTTGGCAACCGCCTTCAAGATAGGCGTTAAAGGCACGTTCTGCACGCACACAAATCGAGGTTTCTTCATGTTGTAACGGTTGGATCAGTTTTAATAATTCCACATCATCCGTACGACACTCTAAACCAAGTGCACCTTGCCCCACCGCGGGTAAACTTACAACAGGTGTTAAGCAATGACGAATTCGATCCACGAGACCTAACCGTTTTAAACCAGCACTGGCCAAGATGATCGCATCATATAAACCATCATCTAGCTTGGATAAACGTGTCCCCACATTTCCACGTAAATCGACAATTTCTAAATCAGGGCGGAGCTGTAAAATTTGACACTTACGGCGTAGGCTCGATGTACCTACTTTCGCACCTTGTGGCAGCTCATCAAAATGCGAGTATTGATTTGAGACAAAAGCATCTAGAGGATCTTCACGCTCACAGATCACGGCCAAGCTTAAACCTTCAGGCAAATGCATCGGCACATCTTTCATTGAATGCACAGCCAAATCCGCACGACCATCCAGCAATGCCGCTTCTAGCTCTTTTACGAATAAACCTTTACCACCAATTTTGGCTAACGGTGTATCTAAAATCTTGTCGCCTTGGGTGACAAACTTAACCAATTCAACCGTTAAATCTGGATAAAGCACATTTAAACGAGAACGAATATGTTCTGCCTGCCAAAGTGCAAGAGGGCTTTGTCGAGTCGCAATTTTTAAGGTTTTCATAAATTCAAGTTAAGTATTGATCAAAGCAATTGTTCCAAACTTAACTTGATCACCTGAAATTGCAAGCAAAAATTCATAAAGTGATCAATCATTCAGCTAAAAAGCTGGGTTTTATAATTGATGCATACACTCTCTTAAACTCGGCAAGTGGCGACGGCTGACCGATAATCGCTCCTCCAGTTCACGCAGACGTACCTGATATTGCCCTGCGGCGACCAATTCCAGCCCTTCAAGATAGTCTAATGAGACCAAGGCATTACGATGGATACGGATAAAGCGATCTGCGAATTCCAATTCCAAATCTTTCAGTGTTTCATCAATTAGCACACTGCCATTTTTATGGCGAACGGTGACATATTTCTGATCTGCTAAAAAATAATAAACATTTTCCAATGGAATCAGTTCTACCCCGCGATATGTTTTCGCAGCAATTTGATGGCGTTGTGTTTTGGTATCGTACATATCGTCTTGTTGTTTTAAACCAGTCATTTGTGCTTGTGTAAGGTGAGTTAAATGATTAAACACCTGTTGTAAATCTTGTTGTGCAACAGGTTTAAGTAAGTATCCTTGTGCTTGAAATTTAAATGCTTCCAATGCATGTTGATCATATGCCGTACAAAAAATAATCGCAGGTCTAGGATTGAGCTGACTGAGTTGCTCAGCACATTCCAAACCATTCATTCCTGGCATTTGAATATCTAATAAAACGACATCAGGTGAGTCGTTTTCAATATGATTTAACACATCCTGACCATGATGCGCCGTCGCAATGACTTCGTGTCCCATCTGGGTCACTAAACGTGACAAACGCTCTACAGCGAGAGGCTCATCATCAGCAATCAGAACTCTCATCCTCTCCTCCTTGTCACCGTTAACTTCATCCATATTTTTTATGGTTAACTTGACTTATTATTTTACTCGATAGTGGTAGCTCACCACCGTCGTATATAACGACGCTCCCCCATAAATCTGAAACTTCACTGTTGGCCCATAATAAGCTTTCAAGCGCTGCTTCACATTGTCTATCGCAATACCATTTCCCTGTCTCGATTTTATTGTATCGTGAGAATAAGGGTTGGTAATGACTATACTGACTTGATTTTGCAATATTTCAACCAATACGCTAATGGTTGATGGCTGCAAAATTTTTTCCACCCCATGAAAAATACTATTCTCAAGCAAAGGTTGCAACGTTAATAACGGAATCGTCACTCGTTTTAATTCAATTGGTGTCGCCTGTATGTTCCATTCTACATTTAAACGCTCGCCTAAACGCATCTTTTCTATACTTAAATATTGCTGACATAAGTCAATTTCCTCTGCCAGACTCACCAATTTCAGCTCTTGAAAGCTGGCTCGGAATAAGCGCGACAGATTAATCAACATATTTTCAGCTTTTTCAGGATCAATCGCAATTAAACTCACCACACTATTCATACTATTAAATAAGAAATGTGGATGAATTCGTGCTTGCATCGCCTGAATCCGCGCATTCAGTTCACTGTATTGCTGGCTCATCCATTGTTCGCGCATATATAAATAACGCAAACAGAATGCACCGAGTAAAACGCCATAACCTAGATGCAGACTTGTCCCATGAAACAGCAACTCTTCACTAAATGTACCTGAACGTGCTGCCCAATACTGAATAACATTGACCGCGCAGGTGGTCAATAAAACAATCAATTGAAGTAAAATAAAACCGAAGATTAATGCCACTTTCTGACTAAACTTGGCAAAAAAACCTTGAAAGTAATCAACCAGTGCCGCAAATGATAAAATCACCCAATTAATAAAAACCATATATTGCAGCACACGAAAGCCCTCTAAGGCTTGCCATGAGCGGGCTTCAGCCAAAGCCAACACCATCGCCAAAACATTACTTGCAACAATTAGTTCTAATAAGTATTGCCATTGCCCAATTTTCGTAAAAAAATAGGAGCCTGTTGGATTTCCCTGACGAGTTTGCGATAACTTCTTACGTCGAGTTTCGGCAACTGTGTTTGGATTTGCTATACTCTTTTTTATTTTGCTGAGCCGCCATGACCACATCTTCTCAATCCTCTTCTGCAGCAAGCCCAAATCAAACCTCTGGAATGTGGGGTGGTCGCTTCTCTGAAGCAACTGATGCTTTTGTTGCAGAATTTACCGCATCTGTGCAATTTGACCAACGTTTTTATAAACAAGATATTGCAGGTTCAATCGCACATGCAACCATGCTTGCCAAAGTTGGCGTCCTCACTGAAGCTGAACGTGATGACATTATCCAAGGCTTAAGCACTATTCAAGCTGAAATTGAAGCTGGCAACTTTGAATGGCGTATTGATTTAGAAGATGTGCACATGAACATTGAGTCTCGTTTGACTCAACGTATCGGCATTACAGGTAAAAAATTACATACAGGCCGTAGCCGTAATGACCAAGTTGCAACTGACATCCGCTTATATTTGCGTGATGAAATTGATGACATCTTAGGTTTATTACTGCGTTTACAAAAAGGCTTACTCAGTTTGGCAAGTAAAAACACCAACACGATTATGCCAGGTTTCACTCATCTACAAACAGCTCAACCGGTGACCTTTGGTCATCACCTATTAGCATGGTTTGAGATGTTAGTCCGTGATACAGAGCGTCTACAAGACTGTCGTAAACGTGTGAATCGTATGCCACTCGGTTCAGCAGCGTTAGCTGGAACAACCTATCCGATTGATCGTGTTTACACAGCAGAACTCCTTGGCTTTGAAGCTGTATCAGAAAACTCATTAGATGCAGTTTCTGATCGTGATTTTGCGATTGAATTTAATGCAGCCGCGTCTTTGATCATGATGCATTTATCACGTATGTCTGAAGAACTTATTTTATGGACTTCGGCACAATTCAAGTTCGTGAATATTCCAGATCGCTTCTGCACAGGCTCATCCATCATGCCACAGAAGAAAAACCCAGACGTACCTGAACTAGTACGTGGTAAGTCAGGTCGTGTTTTTGGTGACTTAATTAGTCTATTAACCTTAATGAAAGGCCAACCATTGGCTTATAACAAAGACAATCAAGAAGACAAAGAACCTTTGTTTGATGCAATTGATACCGTTCGTGGTTCATTGATGGCATTTGCCGATATGGTTCCAGCCTTAGTGCCAAATATCGAGATTATGCGTGAAGCAGCTTTACGTGGTTTCTCTACTGCAACCGATCTTGCAGACTACCTCGTCAAAAAAGGCGTTGCTTTCCGTGATGCCCATGAAATTGTTGGTAAAGCCGTGGCTTTAGGCGTTGCAGAAGAAAAAGATTTATCAGAATTGACGCTTGAACAACTGCAACAGTTCTCTGATTTGATCACAGCCGATGTATTTGACAAAGCATTGACTTTAGAAGCTTCTGTGAATGCTCGTGACCATATTGGTGGCACTTCACCAAAACAAGTTGAAGCTGCGATTGCCCGTGCGCACACTCGCCTAGAACAGTTATATTAATCTCTCTATATCCCTCTTTTACAAAGAGGGACTTTCACTGGATGCCATAATGACTAGACAAGTATTTTGCCGCAAATATAAACAAGAGCTTGAAGGCTTAGACTTTGCGCCATTTCCAGGCGCCAAAGGCCAAGAATTCTTTGAAACTGTTTCAAAGCAGGCATGGCAGGAATGGTTAAAACACCAAACCACGCTCATTAATGAAAAACGTTTGAATGTGTTTGAACCTGATGCGAAGAAGTTCCTCGAAGAGCAACGTGAGAAGTTCTTTAATAACGATGAAAGTGTAGAAAAAGCGGAAGGTTGGACTGAACAAAAATAAGTCGTTTTGTCTCACCCCACTGTTAAAAAGAGAGCTGTTTTTTAGCTCTCTTTTTACATGATATTTACATAAGTAATAAAGCCTTACAGAGTATACACAGTTGTCTACATGACACTTTAAGGTACCCTGTTTATAGTTATATTCAGAAGGACAAAGAGATACGTTGATATCTCACGTAACGCATGATATTTCTCTCCCAGACTTTCCCCCGAAGTCTGGGATTTTTTTATTGCGGCGTTCTCAAAATAAAAAGCCGCTCTAGTTAGAGCGGCCAGTGATTATTTTACTTTTACTATTATTTTTGATGCACTTTCTGCTCAATTTCTTCAATACTGGTATGGCGCACATCAGTACCCTTTGCCATATAAATGACTTGTTCTGAGATATTACGTGCGTGATCACCAATTCGCTCTAATGATCGCAGTACCCACATCACATTAATGACACGTGAAATATGACGCGGATCTTCAATCATATAGGTCATTAAGGTACGAGTTGCAGATTGATATTCACGGTCAATATCGACATCAGCCATCACCACTTTCAAGGCTTGTTCTACATCTAAACGTGCGAAAGCATCCAAAGCATCATGAATCATGACACGTACTTGGTTACCGATATGACGGGTTTCCATATAACCACGCGGTGACTCACCTTCTTCACACAGGTTTTGCGCAATACGTGCAATTTTCGCTGCTTCATCGCCAATACGCTCTAAGTCTGTATTACCTTTGCTCATGGCAATGACCATACGCAAATCAATTGCTGCAGGATGACGACGCGCTAAAATCAATGTCAAACCTTCATCGATATCACGCTCGAATTGGTTCACTGCATTATCTTTAAACTGTACATCAATCGCTAAATTAGCATCTGTGTCTAATAAAGCATGAATCGCATTCGCGACCTGTTGCTCCACTAATCCACCCATGGTCATAAACTTGGTGTGCACATCTTGCAAGTCTTCATTAAATTGTGAAGAAATATGATGACTTAACACAGGATTGCTTGGGCTCACAGTATGCCTCCACTAGACACATGGAAAAAATGATTGGTGATTAAAACATAGAAATGATGAAACTTTTATGACAATAGCACGGATTCAGTCTTGTTGATTGGTGCGAATTGATACAACAAAAATAAAAAAATCTGTTAGGCTAAATGCCTAGCTTGACGGAGCGCAGTTAACAAACTGCTGAGATTATCTTAATTACTCAATTTAAAGATAGGTACCGTTGAACCTGATCAGGTTAACACCTGCGTAGGAATCAAGCCCAGCAAAAAACTTAGCTTCTATTTATCATAGAGATAAATCCGCCATGGTTTTTGGTCGTGCTTGATTCGTTAATGCCATACATAAGGATCATGCCATGAACCAATTAACGAATCTTTCCCCTGCTGATATTTCTGCTCAACATGAGCAAGCTGCAAAAGATTTAACCCGAATATTACCTGCATCTCGAAAAGTCTATGTTGAAGGTTCTCGCCCTGATATCCAAGTTCCCTTCCGCGAAATTAGCTTAACCGAAACGCCGACTGGCTTAGGTGGTGAACACAATCCACCTGTCATGGTCTATGACACTTCAGGCGTATATACCGATCCAAATGTACAAATTGACCTAAACAAAGGCTTACCTTTAGTGCGTCAAACATGGATTGAAGAACGCCAAGATACCGATGTACTTTCTGGTCTTAGTTCTGAGTTTGGTCAAGCACGTTTAAAAGATATTCGTACAGCTGAAATTCGTTTTGCCCACATTCAAAACCCACGTCGCGCACAAACAGGCAAAAATGTCACGCAAATGCATTATGCCAAGCAAGGTGTTATTACCCCTGAAATGGAATATATCGCCATTCGTGAAAACCAGCGCCAACGTGAAAATGTGGATATGCGTCAGCATCCAGGGCAAAACTTTGGTGCACAAAATTTAAGAGAGATCACCCCAGAATTTGTACGTCAGGAAATTGCCGCAGGTCGTGCCATTATTCCAGCCAATATTAATCACCCAGAATGTGAACCAATGATCATTGGGCGTAACTTTTTGGTGAAGATTAATGCCAATATTGGGAACTCTGCACTTGGTTCATCTATTGATGAAGAAGTGGCAAAAATGACTTGGGCAACCCGTTGGGGTGCCGATACCATCATGGACTTATCAACAGGTAAGAACATCCATGAAACCCGTGAATGGATTATCCGTAACTCACCTGTGCCAATCGGAACTGTACCGATCTATCAGGCACTGGAAAAAGTCGATGGTGTAGCTGAAGACCTAACATGGGAAATCTTTAAAGACACCTTGATTGAACAAGCTGAACAAGGCGTTGACTATTTCACCATTCACGCAGGTGTATTACTACGTTATGTACCTATGACTGCAAATCGTCTCACGGGCATTGTTTCTCGCGGCGGTTCAATTATGGCGCAATGGTGCTTGGCTCATCATGAAGAAAACTTCTTATACACGCATTTTGATGAAATCTGCGAAATCATGAAGGCCTATGACGTGTCATTTAGCTTAGGTGATGGTCTACGCCCGGGTTGCGTACAGGATGCCAACGATGAAGCGCAATTTAGCGAACTTAAAACACTGGGTGAGTTGACCCATCGTGCTTGGGAACATGATGTACAAGTCATGATCGAAGGCCCAGGTCACGTGCCAATGCATATGATTAAAGAAAATATGGATCTTCAACTCGAAGTCTGTAAAGAAGCACCGTTCTATACACTTGGGCCACTCACCACGGATATCGCACCGGGTTATGATCATATCACCTCGGCGATTGGTGCTGCGATGATCGGCTGGTATGGCACAGCGATGCTTTGCTACGTTACTCCGAAAGAGCATTTGGGCTTGCCAAACAAAAAAGATGTTAAAGATGGCATCATCACCTACAAGATTGCAGCACATGCAGCTGACTTAGCCAAAGGCCATCCAGGTGCACAAGTCCGCGACAATGCCCTATCTAAAGCACGCTTTGAATTCCGTTGGGATGACCAATTCAATTTAAGCTTAGACCCAGACACAGCACGCAGCATGCACGATGAAACGCTTCCAAAAGAAGCGCATAAATCAGCGCATTTCTGTTCAATGTGCGGTCCAAAATTCTGTTCGATGAAAATCACCCAGAATGTGCGAGATTATGCGCAAAACCAGCACAATGCCAAGCAGTCAAATAATGCTGAAAAAGAAGTTGAAGCAGGTCTCAATGCCATGAAAACCGCTTATCAGGAACATGGTCAAAAATTGTACCACAAGGTGTAAATCGACTAAAAAAAGATTTTCCTGCGAATCATTCTCGGTTAGGATGAGATATGTACAATCTCATCCTGATTGAAGATGACTATTCTTGACCACGCCAGCTATTCAGCAACCGACGTTACGATAGAATCTCGAGAGCCTTTATTTCGGGGGTTCATTCAAGTTGAGAAAGTGAGATTAAAACATCGATTATTTCATCGAGAAGATTACTCACCTTTAATTCAGCGTGAATTGGTTCATCGTCCAGAAGCTGCTGGCGTTTTACTTTATAATGACCAACAACAACGATTTGCATTGATTGAACAATTTCGTGTCGGTGCATTGAATGATCCAGTTTCGCCATGGCAACTTGAAGTTATTGCAGGAGTACTCGATGGAGATGAATCTCCAGAAAGTTGTATTCGCCGTGAAAGCTTAGAAGAGTCTGGCTGTGAGATCACTGAATTAAAACATTTATTTAGCTTCTACCCTTCTGCTGGTGCATGTTCTGAATTTTTTCACTTATATGTTGCAGAAGTTGATTTACCAAAGGACGGGGGTGTTTTTGGGATGCCAGATGAAGGTGAAAATATTCAGCTTCATCTATTTGCCTATTCCGAATTAGAAGCATTGTTAATTAACGGGCGGTTGAGAAATGCACCTGTAATCATGGCATTACAGTGGTTGTCTCAACACATACAACAAAGATAAAAATCTGAAGGGGCTAAAGACGGTGACTTTCCAAGTCTCATCATTATCGCAACAAGATTTTGTGATGATACAGATTACTGATACACATTTATTAGAGTATCCACATTTAGAGTTTGTCGGGATGCAACCCGAACAAAGTTTTCATGCTGTAATCGACTTGATGCGCCAGCAACATCCTCATATTGACCTTATTGTACATACAGGTGACTTAGCTCAATCGCCAACACCTTTGACGTATAAACGCTATGTACAGCACATGCAAAGCTTGGGAATCCCTTTTTTTCAAACCCCAGGAAATCATGACGATGTAACACATTTTCCATTTCATGAGGCGGATCAGACCCAACCTACGATAATTGAGTTAGGTCAATGGTGCATTATCCTGCTCAATAGTGCACAGCCAAAGCGAATTGATGGAAAAATTGCTGAAGTACAATTACAACAGCTTACCCAGTTGCTGACACAACACCATGATCGTCATGTGATTATTGCTTGTCATCACCATCCATTTGCCATGCAATCTGCGTGGATTGATCAGCATAAACTCAAGAATTCATCCGACTTGCTGGAAACGATTCAACCTTTTACGAATGTCAAAGCAATCGTATGTGGTCATGTGCATCAAGACTCAATCAATACTTGGCAAGGTGTTGAGTTTTTATCGACCCCATCCACTTGTATTCAGTTCAAGCCCAAAAGTGATAAATTTGCCTTGGATGAAGAACACCCTGGCTACCGTTTTATTCGCCTAAAAGCCAATGGTGAACTTGAAACTCAGGTCTATCGCCTTCCGACTTCACAGCGAATGAACAGTTCGGAAGTTTTAGGCTATGACTAAACTTTTGATTACAAATTACATTGTCGATTTCTCACAAAATCTGGACGGGAATGACTACCATCTTGTCCAAAAACTCTATATGATGTCGACCCTTGATGGAAAAAACCATCTTAGGTTTCTATAAAAACACTTGCATATCACCATATTTTTTGCGTATAGATAGTACGTGTAAGATGAGGAATGCCCTATATGGCGAATGACAACCAAAATCAAGTCTTGGACGAACAAACAGACGTGATCGACGATCAAAAATTGGCTGTGAAACGTACACGTAAAACCAAACCTAAAGCTTCAGAAGGTGGTACGACTGCGAGCTTATTTGGAATTGCGCCTTATCAGCCAAAGAAAAATGAAGAATATATGTCTGAAGGACAACTTGAGCATTTCCGCCAAATTTTAAATGCATGGAAAGCGGAATTAATGTCTGAAGTTGATCGTACTTTAAATACGATGCAAGACGAATCAAGTGCGCTTCCTGACGTCAACGACCGAGCAACGCAAGAAGAAGAATTTGCAATTGAATTACGCACACGTGATCGTGAACGCAAACTCATTCGCAAAATCGAACAATCGATCGAAGCAATTCAAAACGAAGACTATGGTTTCTGTGAAACTTGTGGTATCGAAATCGGTTTACGTCGTTTAGAAGCTCGTCCAACTGCGACACTCTGTATCGATTGCAAAACTTTGGCTGAAATCAAAGAAAAGCAAAACAACGGTTAATAATCCCTCCCAACCTCCCTTTACAAAGGGAGGAGTACTCCCCTCCTTTATAAAGGAGGGGTCTGGGGGAGGATTAAAACACACGACCATTCAATCTTTATGTCTTATATCGGACGATTCGCCCCATCGCCAACCGGCCCATTGCATTTTGGCTCTCTGCTCACCGCAGTTGCCAGTTATTGCGATGCCAAAGCCAATCACGGCCAATGGCTGGTTCGAATTGAAGATACCGACATCCCCCGCATTTATCCCAATAGCGAAACACATATCCTCTCCTGTATCGATGCATTTCAATTTGAACCAGATGCGGAGATTATTTTCCAAAAAGACCGTTTAGATATTTATGAGCAAGTGCTTGAGCAACTCAAGCAATCACAAGACATTTACGCTTGCCAATGCACACGGAAAATGTTGGGCTCCAATCACATCTATGCAGGTACCTGTCGCAATCTGAATCTGGATTTTGCCAATCAGGCGATTCGTCTAAAAGTCGCAGATCAATTGATTTGTTTTCAAGACCGTTTACAAGGCCAACAATGTTCTAACTTACAAGATGAGTTAGGTGATTTTGTCTTGAAGCGTCGTGATGGCATTATCAGCTATCAACTGGCTGTGGTGGTCGATGATTATCTACAAGGTATCACGCATGTAGTACGCGGTGCGGATTTACTCGATAACACTGCTCGACAAATCTGGTTGGGCTGTTTGCTTGATTATCCAAGTTTAAGCTATATGCATTTACCACTTGCCATGAACGATCAAGGACAAAAACTGTCTAAGCAAAATTTGGCACAGGCCTTAGATATCAACAAAGCACCTGAACTACTACAACAAGCCATTTTGGCTTTAGGACAATCCAAGGTTGAACTGGATCAACCGCGCATCATGCTGCAACAAGCGGTGCAACAATGGGATGTAAACTCGATCCCTCTCGGCATCCATTTAGCTGGAACTTTTCAATAAATCATAAAAAAGCCCTGAACATTGTCAGGGCTGTTAATTTAAATGTAGTTAGAAATTCGATTCTTCTTTCAATGGATTCAACTCTTGTGTCGATGCATCAATTTTTAAGATCAAACTAATCATCGCAGCACACATCATCAAGGAAGTACCACCGTAACTAATGAAAGGTAAGGTCAAACCTTTGGTTGGCATTAAGCCCATATTCATACCTGCATTCACCAGAATCTGCATAAGAAAAATAATGCTAATTCCGTAAGCTAAATAGCCTGCACGCAAGTAATTATGTTGCAAAGCACGATGACCAATGCGAATACAGCACGCCAGCATAGTAAACGACAGCATCATCACGATAGACACGCCAAAGAAACCGAACTCTTCACCTAATACCGCCAACATAAAGTCGGTATGCGCTTCAGGTAAATAAGACAGCTTCTGTACACTGTGCCCCAAGCCCGTACCAAACCACTCACCACGGCCAAAAGCCATCAAGGCATTGGAGAGCTGATAACCCACACCCAATGGATCTGCCCAAGGGTTAGTAAACGAAATCAAACGCTGGAAACGGAATGGTTCGAAAATAATCAATGCACTGACACCCGCAAAGATCGCACCCAGCATAATCAAGAACTGCGTTGCTGGCGCCCCTGCCAGAAAGAATACGCCAACCATCATTAATACGATAACGACTGTTGCACCCAAGTCAGGCTCAGCAACAATAAAACCAACCGTTAAAGCCATGACACCACTTAAACGTAGTAAACCTTTCCAATGTGTTCTGACTTCTTTAGCACGGCGTACCACATAATCCGCAGTGAAAATCGCCATGACAATTTTGGCAATCTCCGTTGGCTGCAAGGTGAAACCACCCACTTTAATCCAGCGATGCGCACCATTGACTTCGGAACCGACCACCAAGACCGCCAATAACAATACAATGGTAATGAGCCATAAAGGGAAGGCATTTTTAAACCAGAGATTCAATGAAACCCGATAGGTTAAAAATGCCACCACTGCAGCAACCACAATCGAAATACCATGACGAATCAAAAAGTAAAAAGGACTCTCATGGATGTATTCCGCATACGGCATTGACGCCGATGCAACCATGATTGAACCAAAACATAGCAACGAAATCACACAAAAAATTAAGATATTTCGTGCCGTCATTTCTGCTGGAAGCTTGGGTAAACGATTCAGCAATTGCGAAATCTTTTGCACCGTATTTTGGGCTAAATCAGCCATAGTCTTGTTCCTAGTTCTTCTTTTCGTTCAAGGCATTTACACATGCCACGAATTGATGCCCGCGATCATTGTAGCTTTTAAACATATCAAAGCTTGCACAGGCTGGCGAAAGTAAAACAACATCTTCCGCTTGTGTGGCTTTTTGAGCCAGTTCGACCGCTTCTTTTAGGCTGTTTGCATGCTGAATAACTGTTGTACCTTGAATCGCCTGTTCAATCACCGCAGCATCTTCACCAATGAGAATCACTGATTTCACATATTTTTGAATTGCATCACGGAGCGGCTTGAAATCCTGCCCCTTGCCTTGTCCACCTAAGATCAAGGCTAACTTACCTTTATTCACTTCAATTGCAGCACCAAGGCCATCAATTGCAGCGAGCGTCGCACCGACATTGGTTCCTTTAGAATCATTGTAATAGCGTACTCCATCAATCGTTTCGACATACTCACAACGATGTTCCAAGCCTTTAAAATGCTTAAGCGTTTCAAACATCGAAGCTGTAGGCAAACCAACAGCTTCGCCCAAAGCCAAACATGCCAATGCATTAGCGACGTTATGCATGCCTTGAATATACATCTCAGAGGTTCTCAGTAAACGCTCTCTTCCACGTGCTAACCACATGCTGCCGTCGGCATCACGCAACACACCATATTGATTTAAATCAGGTGCATTCAGACCAAAACTTTGCATTGGGGTAACATCTGGAACCAATGGACGGCTTAGATTGTCATCACGGTTATATACGACTTTTCTCACACCCTGAAAAATACGATGTTTGGCTTTGTGATAACCCAGCATATCACCATGACGATCTAAGTGATCTTCACTCATATTCAACACCACAGCAACTTCTGCATTTAAATGTGATGTGGTTTCAAGCTGAAAGCTCGATAATTCTAGAATAATCAGATCAGGTTTATCTTTTAATAAATCTAATGCAGGACGACCTAAATTGCCACCGACAGCCACATTTTTGCCAGCCTCTTGTGCCATCAAGCCGATCAATGTGGTCACGGTACTTTTTGCATTTGATCCTGTAATCGCAATAATTGGCACCTCAGTCGCACGGCGTAATAATTGAATATCACCAACCACTGGAATACCTTTTTCAACGGCCTGTTGAATTTCTGGAAGTTGAGGTGCAAGCCCTGGACTGAGAATAATTTCTTCTGCTTGTAATAAAAGTTCGGTATCGAGTTGACCAAAACTGGTACGCACACCTGCTGGAATCTGATCATGTCCAGGTGGGGTTGCTCGTGAGTCTGTTACTGCAACTTGGTAGCCCTGTTCATGTAGAAAGTTGACTGCTGACACACCGGAAATACCCAAGCCAGCCACAACTTTTAATCCACCACGTTGTATTAACATTTTCGCCCCATTTTTTGCAGATTACAGAATGGCAAAAATGTTAGCACTTTACTGTTTTAAATGCTTTTTCAGTTTTAGTTTTATTCAATCTTTTTTGTGTCAGTGCGTAAAAGCTTAGACAGGTATAAAAAAGCTAATCCCCAATAAAACCAAGATCACAGCACCTAGCCAATCTACAGACTTAAAGGCATATTGTTTGATCTTAAGTTCAATCAGTTCTGGTCTCAGCCACAGATAAATCAAGATTAAACATGAGATAAGCCAAGAGAGGGTTTCTTTATAAATATTTAAACCTTTAGATAAAGCAGAAAGATAAAGCAGTGTCATCACCAGTATAAAGCCCAATAAAATCAATTTGTGCTTCAAGCTTAATGATGTCTTCTCTATCGTATCCGTTAGATTCATTTTTTTCTTTTCCAAAAAATTGCCCATCTTAAGATGGGCAATTTTGTTTTTTAACGCCATTTGACCGTTTGAATAGGTTCTGCTTTTTTGTTCTCTGCTTCATCAGTAGAACAACCACAACCACCACCGCAACCGACAGCCATTTTAGGTTTTAACCATACTGCCAAGCGTTGCCAACCTAAACGCTGACAAAGATTTGACAGACTCAGAAATGCTGAACTTGCTGTTTGAGGGAACACCTTCTTAAAGACTACAACAGCACTCCACAGCACCAATACAGCAACAATCAAGTACTCAAACATAAGCGTCTCTCCAATAATTGTCACCCTTGTTAAAGGGTGGCGAGGTGGGATTTCTTAGCCCCAAATGCTTGATGCAATTTGGTAGGTCAAGAAAGACATTAAATATGCCAAACCAAATAAATACGCAGTCATCGCAGCAACATGTTTCCATGAACCTGTCTCACGACGTACTGTTGCCAAGGTTGCCAAACAATGCGGTGCATAGATGAACCACACCAACAGTGATAAACCTGTAGCCAATGACCAACCTGTACCATCGGCACTAATCAAATGAGAAAGCCCCTGAGAGATTGCATCATCATCAGCACCAGATAAAGCATAGACCGTACCCAAAGCCGCAACCACGACTTCACGCGCTGCCATTGCAGGAATAAGCGCAACCACAATCTGCCAATTAAAACCAACAGGTGCAAAAATCGGTTGCAGCAAGTGTCCTAACATCCCAGCAAAACTGTAATCAATATCCGGTAAGGTTGCCCCTTCTGGCGCTTGCGGGAACGTACATAAGAACCAAAGTAAAATCGACAAGGCAAAGATAATGCCACCAACACGTTTTAAGAAGATTTTACCGCGATCTAATAAGCCAATTCCAACGCTTCTCAGATCAGGAATACGGTAACTTGGCAGCTCAAGCAAAAGTGCATGTTGTGACTTATCTTTTTGCAAAAATTTCATCACGATCGCTACACAGAGTGCGCTGACAATACCAGACATGTACAAGCCAAATAAAACCAAACCTTGTAGGTTAAAAATGCCCCAGACCGTTTGACTTGGAATAAAGGCAGCAATCAATAAGGCATAAACAGGTAACCGTGCAGAACAGGTCATCAATGGCGCAACCATGATCGTGGTAAAACGATCTCGTGGGTCACTGATACTACGTGTTGCCATAATCCCAGGGACTGCACAGGCAAAGCTTGAAAGTAATGGAATAAACGCTCGGCCACTTAAACCTGCTTTAAACATCAATTTATCAAGCAAGAAAGCTGCACGTGGTAAATAACCTGATTCTTCTAAAACCAGAATAAAGAAGAATAAAATCAAAATTTGTGGCAAGAACACAACCACACTACCCGCACCCGCGATAATTCCATCAACAACCAAACTATGTAGTAAAGGTTGCGAGATATACTCTCCGAGTTTCTCACCAAACCATGCAAAGAAGGTTTCAATGCCATCCATAAACGGCGCAGCCCAAGCAAACACGGCTTGGAATACGATAAACATCATAATCGCAAGGCTAAGCAAACCCAGGACTGGGTGTAAGAAGATTTTGTCGAGGAAATCGGTACGTTTATCTTCTTGATCGACAAAGTTGACCACATCTTTGAAAATCACTTCAATCTTCTGATGATGGTCGCCTTTCAAGCCGCTCAGCTCTGTTTGTGGAACCGTATATTTTTCCTGATCCAATGCGTGCAACAGATTTTCAATACCTGAATTACGTACCGCCACCGTTTCAACAACAGGCACACCAAGACGCTCTGATAATCTTTGCGTATTGATCTGAATGCCACGACGACGTGCTTCATCCATCATGTTCAACACAACAAGGATCGGACGACCCAACTCAATAATTTCCAACACCAAACCAAGGTGTAGTTTTAAGTTGGTTGCATCCACCACACACAGAAAAGCATCTTGTTGCCCTTCTTCCGCAATTTTGCCTTGACAAACATCACGGGTAATTTCCTCATCTGGACTGGTTGCTTGTAAACTATAGGTTCCTGGCAAATCCAAAACACGTACTGCTTTCCCAGAAGGAAGCTGAAAATGTCCAACCTTACGTTCAACCGTTACACCCGCATAGTTCGCAACTTTTTGGCGTGTACCTGTCAAATGGTTAAATAAAGATGTCTTACCGCAGTTTGGATTTCCCACAAGGGCAACACGTAACGCATCACTCATGCAGGTGCTCCTTCAAGTTGAATTTCAATTTTATCGGCTTCAGCTTTTCGTAACGCAAAACGCGTAAAACCGAGCTGGATTAGAATCGGATCACCACCAAAAATACCTTTGGTAATCACTTGCACTTGTGTACCAGGCACAAAGCCTAAACTTTCTAAACGAACTGCAACTAAATCTGGCTGTTCTGTCTCATCGACCAAGCGATTCACTTTCGTGATCACCGCTATTTGCTTGACTTTTAATGCTGACAATCGCACCGCTCTAACCCTTTACTCTCTTTATTATAGTATACAAGCAAATGAGAATAATTACCAAAAACAATCTCAGTGGCATTTAGCTTTGTGACAGTTCGACAACAATTCCTTTTTCTTTTACAGTGCAATGAAATTAAGGATAAATTAGGGTATATCGCGACTAAAAAGCACATATACTTTTTTCATAGATTATCGTTTTAGGCCCATTATGCTAAATAAAAAGCCACGTATTCCCGCTGCTATTACGATTCCAGCTCAGCTCGGTTTTTTGCAAGGTTTTCGAGATTATCTCGTCGCACAAACAGTCAGTCCACATACACGCAATGCTTATTTATCCGATCTGATTCAATGTAGTGAATTACATCAAAGTTCAGCATTGCCAGAATGGTCCAGTGATGACATTGCTGATGTTCTCATCGCCCTCACCAAAGCAGGGAAAAGCCCTCGTTCGATTGCCCGTTGCTTATCCGCACTCAGACAGTTTTATAAATTCTTAAGAGAGCAAAAGCTCCGTGATGATAATCCTGTTGCGACTCACCACTCCCCTAAAATTGGTCGTGCCTTGCCCAAGGACTTATCTGAACAAGATGTCGAGGCTTTGATCAATGCACCTGACATTAATACTGCTTTAGGCCTACGCGATCGCGCTATGCTCGAAGTACTGTATGCCTGCGGTCTGCGTGTTTCTGAATTACTCAACTTAAAACTTGAGCTGATTAATTTAAAACAGGGTTTTCTGCGTGTTACGGGCAAAGGTAATAAAGAACGTCTTGTTCCACTCGGACAGTTTGCCTGTGATTGGATTGAAAAATATTTAGTTGAATCACGCCCCCAATTGTATAAGAGCAGCACCGATTATTTGTTTCTCACCCAACATGGCGGTATTATGAGTCGCCAGAATTTTTGGTATGCAATTAAGCGTTATGCCTTACAGGCCAATATTCAAGCAGAGCTGTCCCCCCATACATTGCGTCATGCTTTCGCCACCCATTTACTCAATCACGGTGCAGATTTACGTGTGGTACAAATGCTGCTTGGGCATAGTGACCTATCTACCACGCAAATTTATACCCATGTGGCTCAGCAGCGGATGCAGGAATTACATGGCAAATACCATCCAAGAGGCTAAAACCACCTTTTATCTAGGATTCAGCTAAAACTTGATTCCGTTCACAGAGCCTATGCAAGATTTAACGAAGTGAGTCATTTTTTTTGTTATGCTAAGCCCCTTATACAAATGAATTCGTACAAAAAGGTTCTCTATGTTGTTTACTCGGTCTCAGCTTGTAATTGCTTGTACATTAGCATCAACATTATTGGTAAGTGCTTGCTCAAAAGAAAATTCAGCACAAAAACAAGATGCACTCACAGCAAGTGCACCTGCGACAGGTGAAGCATCGACATTAAATGAACGCAATACGCAACAACGCTTGGTTTCAACATTAGAAAAGCATTTTAAAACAGCAAACATCAATGCCAAAATTCTAGTAATCAAAAAAACTGAAGTTCCAAACCTTTACTGGGTTAGCCTTGAAGGGATGGGTTCAGTCTATGCCACTGCTGATGGTCAATACATCATTCAAGGTGATGTGGTGCGTTTAGGTGATAAGCAGCTGCACAATGTTAGTGATGCTCTACAAGCAACCGAAAATAAAAAACATCTAGCTTCACTCAAAACTGAAGACCTCATCGTTTATCCAGCGCAAGGTGGTAAGGCGAAGCATGTCATTTACGTCTTCACAGATTCAAGCTGCCCTTATTGCCATAAACTGCATGAACACTTAGCAGAGATTAATGCCAAAGGGATTGAAGTGCGTTATATCGCTTGGCCACGTGGCGAACAATTCATGCCAACGATGCAGGCTATCTGGTGTAGCCAAGATCGTAAAGCTGCATTTGAGCAAGCAACTCAAGGCCAACCTGTGACTGCAGCAGAATGTAAGAACCCAGTACGTGACCAATATCAATTGGGTTTAAATATGGGTGTAAATGGTACACCAGCGATTTATAACGTCGAAGGTGAATATTTAGGTGGTTACATGACTCCTGAAGAAATTGTTCAACGCTTAAACAAATAAGCTAAAAATCCCTTTCAAAATAACAAAGACTCGGGCGACAGATTAAAGATGATCTTAGCCCTAGTGTCTCTGCATTTTTTTAGCTATGATCAAGCTTCATTAAAATGATTGAATATAATGGAGTGTGACGTGAAACCAGTTCGTCTGGCGATACTCGGTCTTGGTACTGTAGGTGGTGGAGCCCTTAAATTACTACAAGAAAATGCTGCGGAAATTAAACGCCGTACCGGTCGAGAAATTCAAATTACACACGTAGGCACACGCCGTCCACGTCCAGATTTACAACTCGAAGGCATTAAACAAAGCGATGACTTGATGGAGATCGTACGTCAACCAGATGTTGATATGGTGGTCGAAGTCATGGGTGGTATTCATCCTGCTTATGAAGTCATCATGGAAGCCATTAAACATGGCAAACAGGTTGTGACTGCAAACAAGGCTTTACTGGCTGAACATGGCAATGAACTGTTTAAAGCAGCTGAAGACAATGCTGTTCAGATTGCCTATGAAGCAGCTGTTGCTGGTGGTATCCCAATCATTAAAGTGATCCGTGAAGGTCTTGCTGCTAACCATATTGAATGGCTTGCAGGCATCATTAACGGTACAGGTAACTTCATTCTGACTGAAATGCGTGAAAAAGGCCGTGCCTTTGAAGACGTTTTAAAAGAAGCGCAAGAACTCGGTTATGCTGAAGCTGATCCAACCTTTGATGTTGAAGGCATTGATGCTGCACATAAGCTGACAATTTTGGCGTCATGTGCTTTTGGTATTCCATTGCAATTTAATAAGGTCTATACCGAAGGCATCAGCAAAATCACTGCTCAAGATGTGAAATATGCAGAAGAACTTGGTTTCCGTATCAAGCACTTAGGTATCGCACGTCGCGCAGATAAAGGCATTGAGTTACGTGTACATCCAACTTTAATTCCTGCTGAAGAATTGATTGCTAACGTCAATGGCGTTAAAAATGCAGTCTTGGTACAGGCCAATGCAGTTGGTCCTACTTTATATTACGGTGCTGGCGCAGGCGCAGGTCCAACCGCTTCTGCTGTGGTTGCTGACGTGATTGATATCGTTCGTGATATTTCATATACCGAAGATGGCGCAGGAACAATTCCTCAGCTTGCTTTTGAAGCATTGACTAACGTGCCAATCTTGAGCCGTGAAGAAATGACCACTGGTTACTACATCCGTCTCAATGCTGAAGACCAAACAGGCGTACTCGCTGATGTCACTACGATTCTAAGCCGTGCAGGCATTAGTATTGATGCCATCATGCAGCAATCACGCTTAAAAGACTTGATTCCTATCGTGATTTTAACAGATCCGATCGTTGAATCAAAAATGGATGAAGCACTAGCACAAATTCAAGCATTACCTGCAATTCGTGGCGAAATCGTAAGAATTCGTTTAGAATCGCTCGATAGTTAATCAGGTTGAGGGAAAATGACTTCCCTCAACCCGCTCTACCTCATATTGGAACACCATCATGTCGAATGCCAATCGTTATACTGGTCTTGTAGATCGTTATCGTGACCGTTTACCTGTGTCTGCAACTACACGCGCAATTTCTTTAGGTGAAGGGAATACCCCACTGATTAAACTAGAGAACATTCCACGTATTATTGGCAAAAACGTCCAAATCTATGTGAAATACGAAGGTCTGAATCCAACTGGTTCATTTAAAGACCGTGGTATGACCATGGCGGTGACCAAAGCAGTTGAAGAAGGCTCTAAAGCAATTATCTGTGCATCTACAGGTAATACTTCTGCAGCGGCAGCAGCGTATGCAGCACGTGCAGGCATCAAAGCGTTTGTTCTAATCCCAGAAGGCAAAATTGCTATGGGTAAAATGGCGCAGGCAATGATGTACGGCGCGATCACTATGCAAATCCGTGGTAACTTCGATGACGGCATGCGTTTGGTTAAAGAAGTTGCAGATCAAGCACCTGTAACGATTGTAAACTCAATCAACCCATACCGTCTGCAAGGTCAAAAAACCATTGCTTATGAAATCGTAGAAGCATTGGGTCGTGCTCCTGATTATCACTGCTTACCAGTCGGTAATGCTGGTAACATCACAGCACACTGGATGGGCTATACCGAAGCAGTTGCAAACCAACCTACAGATCAATTTGAACAAGTGATTTATGATGCTGCAACAGATCAATTCACTGGTCCTAAACCAGAAGGCTTACCAACAATGGTCGGTTATCAAGCTTCTGGTGCTGCTCCATTCTTACGTGGTGCGCCAGTAGAGAACCCAGAAACTGTTGCAACAGCAATTCGTATCGGTAATCCACAAAGCTGGAACCATGCTAAAGCAGTGGTACGTGATTCTAAAGGTTGGTTTGATGAACTGACTGATGCTGAAATTCTAGAAGCGCAACGTTTGCTTTCAATGTATGAAGGTGTCTTTGTTGAACCTGCGTCAGCAGCATCTATTGGTGGTGCGATCCGTGATCTTAAAGCAGGTAAAATTGCTGAAGGTTCTGTGATTGTATGTACAGTGACAGGCAATGGCTTAAAAGACCCAGACACTGCAATCAAGCAATGTGCTGATGCCGTGATGTTGTCGATTGACGCGACTATGGATCAAGTGAAAGATTCTATTCTTTCAAATATGTAAGTATAAACTCTTCAAAAAAAACCAGTTGCCTGCAACTGGTTTTTTTATTCGTAATCATAGAAAGAAAAAGTTATTCGTAATCATCATAGCTATATTGTGCAGCTAATTCTTTTTCAATCCTCTGAATTTCTTCAAGCTCAATTTCTTTGATTTCAAATAATGGTTGTTTGAGTAAGGGATTAACCGCATATAAAGCTTCCTCTTCCCACCCCTGCATAATCGTTAAAATTTGGCTTTTCTGGTCGTATTTCAAACCCGATTGCGTTGTGATCATTGCCTGTAAGAGCACAGGCTGATCAGACAACTCATCAAGTGAGCCTTTAAGCTGAATATCACCATAGTCATAATCTGCAAAAATAGTTCCAACATTGGTTTTTAATTGCTCAGGTTGATCTGCATAAGCCAAACTGGCAAAAAACTCATCATGCTCTTCCACCCATTTCTGTTTTTTGACTGACCAAAGCGCATAAAATCGAGCCTCATGTTCAAACTGTACCAGTTGAAATTTTTGCATTCCTGCCAATTGAATAAATTCAAAGGTATCTTCATCGCTTAAGCTTTCAGGTAATACATCATCTGAAATATCCCCATCTTCACAGACATGCTCACCACAACGTGAAAACACAAAATCATCCAGTTGTTTTAGCAATACTTCATCTGCATCAAACAGGGATTCCACTTCATACAGGGCAAAATCTCTCGCCCCATCAATTTCAAGCTTTTTATATGCAGCTTCGGCTTGGGCTTTATCCTCAAAAATATTGGCAATACGATTGCCTGCCACATAAAACACTTCATCGTTATAACCAAAGTATTTGGCACGAATTACGTAAGTCGTCATGGTGTTCCCCTTAATTCATTTATGATTGAGTTGTTTGTTTTATTTGATGTAATGCTAAAGGCGATAACATTAATTGTGAAAGTGTTTTGTCCTGCACATAATCATGATGTAATTGTTCTAAATTCTGTTCAAAGTTCTTAGGCAATTGTCTTGCATCTATCGCATTTACAAAATCATTGAGTGTCGGAATAAAACGTTGTTGGTAATCCACCAATAAATGATCACGTTCGCACAAATCTTTAATATCAATTGATTTGCCTGCACTATTTTGAAGGCTATGCCCAAACACAGGAATCACAACCGAATTTACGCCCCACAAGGTATGCAAAATTCGGTGTCGTGCATCACGACATAGGTTTTTGGTACTGTCTATAAACGCATGTAGTTCATAGTAGTCTTCGGGTTCCCCGCCCCAGCGTTTTGCAGAAATCCGTGCGTGTTGCATCGCATTCATAACGGTATGTCATCAATTTTTGTTGTATGCACACATTAGCCGATTTCGGCTCAAAAAACGAACATAATTTATTGAAATAAGACAAGTTATGTCGCATTATTCAGGCATAAAAAAACTCCTCATAAAGAGGAGTTTTTGACTTAAAACAACTAAACGCGTTTTGGTAAAGTGCTTAACCAGCTTAATAGATTAGTTGCATCGCTGTTACGTGCTTGTGAACTTGGCGCGCCTAATAACACCACAACCGCTGGGCGTGAATTCACAGTCGTATGCATCACCACACAACGACCTGCTTCATTGATATAACCTGTTTTTGACAAGTTAATATTCCAGCCGCCATTGCGCACTAATGCATTAGTATTATTAGATTTCAGCACACGGTAACCTAAATTGAAGTCATAGGTTGGTGTAGTTGAAAATTGACGAATCAAGCCATATTGTGAAGCCGTACTGACCAGAATACCCAAATCACGCGCTGAAGACACATTGTGTGGGTCTAAGCCAGTTGATTCAGCATAACGTGTCGCAGTCATGCCCAATTGCCTCGCTTTTGCATTCATCGCAGCAATAAAGGCTGAACGACCACCTGGGTAGGTACGTGCTAAAGCAGCTGCAGCTGGATTTTCAGACTTCATCAATGCAAATAGAAGTGCTTCTGCGCGATTCATGGTATCGCCAGCGCGTAAGGTCGAACTTGAGTTCTTGCCGCCAGCACCTGCAAAATCAATCGACTGTAAAGTGATTTCTTCCGACATGTTCAAACGAGCGTCCGCAGTAACCACAGCCGTCATTAATTTAGTAATAGATGCGATTGGCACCGACATATTACTATTTTTACTGTACAACACTTCGCCTGTCTGTGCGTCCATCACCAAAGCAGCGCGTGCATTGACAGAAGGCTGACTACTGTAACCAAAAGTATCTCGAATCTGCGACGTTGATTGCTGTGCAGTAGAAGAGCTAATCGTTGCCGAACTACCATTACGCAATGTAGTGGTAACAGAGGTTGAACCTTGTGGACCAATTTCCAATGGTTCATCATCTTCCATCAACTGGCTTGCATCACTTGCAGACCAATTCATTGAAGCTGAACCACTCACACGCGAAGAAGCTGGATTGTTATTCACAACCAGTTCTGCAAAACTTGTTGAGCTCAAAGCCCACAAGATAGACATGCTTAAAACATGCATGATAGATTTTTTAGAATTTTTCACGACACAATACTCAACTCAGGACGCTGCACATTTGCGCTTAATACCATTATGCCTTACATTTGAACAAATCGGGTAAAGCTTTTATAGACACAATTGTGTACAACTATTCGCTAAAAACGAAGAATAGGATTGCTAATTTTGTCGTTTCATTGCAAGCTAATTTTGCTTTATGTAACAAAAAACCAGTTTTTTGAAAAAAGGAGGTCTTCTTGATCACTGTTCTCGTTGTTGATGATCATGAACTCGTACGCACAGGAATTTGTCGTATGTTGGAAGATCACCCTGATGTTGAAGTCATCGGACAAGCAGAATCAGGAGAAGAAGCGATTGCTTTGGTGCGTCAAAAGCATCCTCAAGTGGTGTTACTAGATGTGAATATGCCAGGCATTGGTGGCGTAGAAACCACACGCCGTTTGTTACAGACCGCGCCTGAAACCAAAGTCATTGCCGTGAGTGGTCTTGCCGAAGAACCCTATCCATCACTCTTACTCAAAGCCGGTGCAAAAGGTTATATCACCAAAGGTGCACCAATTACGGAAATGGTTCGCGCCATTAACAAAGTAATGCAAGGTGGAAAATATTTTAGTGCAGATATTGCTGAACAATTGGCCAGCTCTTATCTCTCTGATACACAACAATCTCCTTTTGATGCGCTCTCTGAACGTGAGATGCAAGTTGCCATGATGGTAGTGAACTGTATCAGTGCCCAAGAGATTGCTGACAAATTGTTTGTAAGCGTTAAAACGGTAAATACCTATCGCTATCGTATTTTTGAAAAACTGGCGATTGATAGTGATGTCAAACTCACCCATCTTGCAATTCGCTATGGGCTCATTAAACCTTAAAACAACAGTAAGCGCCTATGTTAGGGAAAATTGCGTCAACAGTTTCACAGACGGTCTATCGGCTCGGCATTTGGTATAGTGGCTATCGGCTCATTATTTCGATCAGCCTACTTTTAATTTATTTATTGACTGCTGAGCAGCTGTCTAGCAACTATATTTACCCTTTTTTATATTTCTATACGCTGATTTGTTATATCACAATCAATATTTTTCAGCTTTTTTTACTGCAACTGCTTCCGATACAGACGTCCAAGCAACTGATTTTTATCTTTCTGATAGATGTCATTTGTTTAAGCTTAATCACCTTCTCTGCGGGTGGTCCAAATCTGCAACTAAGCTTGCTTTACGTCATTATTATTTTTTCTTCTGCGATATTATTAAATGCTCAGCTTTCGCTGATCATTACTTTATTTGCCGTGATTATGGTGGTTTACCAGCGTTTTTTAGGTGACTTCTTTGACGTTAATAATTTAAATCATCTTGGTAATAGCATTTTTCTGGCGTTTTTGTTCTTTGTAGTCCATGCCATTGGTCGTATTGCAGTACAACGTTTTAAAATTTTAGAAACTTTAACTTTTCATCAATCCATTGAAATTCACCAGCTGCAAAATATTAACCGCTATATCTTAGAACAGATTGAAGATGGTTATTTGGTACTCGATGAAAGCAATCATATTGTCTTAACCAATCCGGCAGCCAATACATTATTAGGTATCCATTTACCGATTTCATTAGAAAAAACACCACTGATCAAATTACAACCAGACCTATTTGAATTGATTCAATTTAGTGATCTTAAAGATGGTGAAGAGTTTAGTTTTGAGTCACAACAAAGCGCCTACACCATCAATGTTCGGGTTAAACATCTGCTTGTACCTGAACAGGCCTTAGTATTATTAATTTTAAAAGATGCACAGAAACTGACTCAGCAAGTTCAGCAACTAAAGCTTGCAGCACTTGGTCAGCTTTCTGCCAGTATTGCCCACGAAATTCGTAACCCTTTGGCCGCGATTGTGCAAGCCAATGAATTATTCAAAGACAGTGACCCACACCAACAAGAAATGCTGTCACGCATGATCAGTAAACAGGCCAAACGGATTGATAGCATCGTGCAAGACACTTTGGCAATGGCACGGAATAAGCCAACAGAAGTACAAGAAATTGATCTAAGCTCCTTCTTTGAAAGTTTACTCAATGAAGATCTTGCCGATGCTAAACAACAAATTCAAATTAAACTAACAGAACAGGTCGGTATCTTATTTGACGAAAAACAATTACGCCAAGTGCTGATTAATTTAATTAGAAATGCACTCCGACATAATGCAACTGACGCGCCTTATATTGAGGTCGAAGTACACGAAAAAGATGGTCGAACTTGCATTGATGTCATCGATTTTGGGACGGGTGTCTCAAAACGAGATATTTCTCAACTGTTCAAACCATTTTTTAGTACCGAAATTAAAGGAACTGGTTTAGGATTGTATTTGTCTCACACATTTTGTGAGGCCAATCATGCAAAGCTCACCTATATAGAGCGACAACAAGGAGCATGCTTCAGGATTGAATGCTCTAAAATTCATTGATTAGATTAGGTTTCTCGGGGAATGGCAACAAAACAACCACTCGTCTTACTGGTAGACGACGAAGAAGATTTATGTCTTTTAATGCAGATGACGCTAGCACGCATGGGCATCAAGACACATCTCGCTTATCGGGTCGAACAGGCAAAAAAATTCTTTACTGAGTTCCAGTACGATGCCTGTTTAACAGATTTAAATCTTCCAGATGGTAATGGTTTGGATCTGGTCAAACATGTAACACAGAACTATCCCAATACACCTATTGCGGTGTTAACTGCGTACGGCAATATGGATATTGCCATTGCAGCACTTAAAGCAGGCGCATTTGATTTTGTCAGCAAACCTGTCAATCAAATGCATTTGGATCAACTGATCCAAAAAGCCTTGAATCGTCCACAGCCAGAACAAGAGGCAGCTGAAACAGCTTTAGAAAATAAACTGTTAATCGGACGTTCAGCACCTATTCAACAATTACGTATCGCTTTAAAGAAAATCGCTCGTTCTCAAGCCCCTGTTTTTATTACAGGTGAATCAGGAACAGGAAAGGAAGTCGTCGCGAATCTAGTGCATCGTTTGAGTAACCGTAGCGAAGGTCCTTTTATTGCCATTAACTGTGGCGCGATTCCAACTGAATTGATGGAAAGCGAACTATTTGGGCATAAAAAAGGCAGCTTTACCGGTGCAACACAGGACAAACAAGGCTTAATTCTCTCTGCTCACGGCGGTAGTCTATTTTTAGATGAAATTGCTGAACTGCCTTTAAATATGCAGGTCAAACTACTCCGTGCAGTACAAGAAAAGAAAATTCGTCCTGTCGGTTCAGATCAAGAGATTGATGTTGATTTCCGTGTCATCAGTGCCAGTCATCAAGATTTGGAACTGTTGGTACAGCAAGGTCGTTTCCGACAAGACCTATTCTTCCGTATTCATGTGATGGACATCGTTCTACCACCATTACGTGAACGTGGACAAGACATCCTCTTATTGGCAAATCACTTTATTCAAAGAATTAGCCAAGAATGGGAGTTATCGACAAAGTCACTCTCCTCGCGTGCAGAGCAATTCCTATTGCAGCAGTATTTCCCGGGAAATGTGCGTGAATTACGCAACATCATTGAACGTGCGATTACACTGAGTGATGATGACAATATCGACTTGGCCCATTTACAAACAGCACCATTACGCAGTTCATTGGCCAATCCAGCACCGTCATTTTCCAACACAGCAGCAGAAGAAGCTGAAACACCACAACATTCTGCAAGCCCAAACATGAGTTCAAAGAAGCTTCCACCTGAAGGCTTGGAACGTTATTTAGAGAATATCGAAAAAGAAATTCTTCTGAATGCACTTAATCTCACCCATTGGAATCGAACATTAGCCGCGAAAAAATTAGGAATGACCTTCCGTTCGTTACGCTACCGTTTGAAAAAATTCGGTTTAGATACTGAAGATGATGAATAATATTTAAAAATAAGCCCCGATCATTCGGGGCTTATTTTTAGTATCTACTTTTCAAAACTAGATCTGTGACATGCTCAAGATAATTATCTTCTTTCATTTCGGCAGACAAAGCATAGGTTTGATTAGGTTGAATGCCCTGACCTTCAATCATATTGCCATTCGGGGTGTAATAGTGTGATACCGTCATTTGCAATGCAGCCCCACTTGGTAAAGGGAACAACTTTTGTACCACACCTTTACCATAGCTGTTTTCACCGACCACCCAAGCGCGCTTGTGTTCTTTTAATGCAGCGGTAAAAACTTCAGCGGCAGAAGCAGAACGACGATTGATCAGTATACCTAACTTTAGATTTTGAAATTCATTGGATGGTAAAGCTTGGAATTGCTGGTCGCCCTCAGAACGACTTTTCGTCGTCACAATTAGCCCCTGATTTAAAAATAAATCGGCAGCTTCGACTGAAGCAGAGAGTAGTCCTCCAGGATTATTACGTAAATCAAAAACCACAGCTTTAAGTTTGGTTGAGCTATATTCCTCGATTAAACGTTTAACTTCATTGGCTGTATCTTGCTGAAAAACGCGAATTTTCAGTACCAGTACCTGATTATGTAGTAGAACAGGTTCAATATCTGTCTCGACTTTTTTATTTCGAACCAAGATCACTGTGCTGTTATTATTTTCTGGGTGAATCTGCACGGTACTGCCAATCGAACCATACAATAGACCCTGAATCTGGTCTTGATTTAAATTTTTGAGTTCTTGGTTATCAACTTTCAGAATCACTTGCCCATTACGCAAACCCAATTTGCTCGAATCTGAGCCTGGCTTCAAATCTTGAATCTGCCAAGATTTGGAGTGTGCATCATAATTTAAATTGAAATCGACAGAGGCTAAATCACCTTCTGTATATTGAATGAGTTGACGATATTCTTCTGCTGATAAATAACGAGAATAGCGATCCAGACCGCTCACTAAGCCCTTAATCGACTGCTGGAATAAAGCATCATCAGACTTCTTATCAACATAGTTATCTTTAACAATGCCATAAATTTGTACAAATTGTTGAATCGACTCAATCGGAACTTCTGTACTGCTGATGCTTTTGTCTTCATCAGCCCATCCAGATGAATGAGTAATCGGTGCTGCCGAGAGATGCAATCCCCAACACATCAACACACTTGCACATAATGTTCTGTAAATGTTGTTGTGTTGGGTCATTGCTTCACCTTATTTTAAAGTAATTAAATTCTTGCCTTGCATTTCTGGAGGTACAGGAATGTTCATCAAATGAAGTAGTGTAGGTGCAACATCGGCCAATACACCACCTTCCGCAATCGTTGCTTGTGTCGGTCCGACATAAATAAATGGCACCAATTCAGTGGTATGTTGCGTATGAACTTGTCCACTATCATAGTCTTGCATTTGTTCTACATTACCATGATCGGCCGTAATTAACATATGTCCTTTGTTTGCCATGACTGCATCATAAACACGACCAAGACATGTATCTACAGTTTCAACCGCTTTTACTGCAGCATCAAAAATACCTGTATGTCCAACCATATCGCCATTGGCATAATTCACCACCAACAGGTCAAACTCACGCGAATTGATTGCATTGACCAATTCATCCGTCACTTCATACGCGCTCATTTCTGGCTTTAAGTCATAGGTTGCTACATTCGGTGATGGAATCAGAATACGTTTCTCACCTTCATATTCATCTTCACGACCACCGCTAAAGAAGAAGGTCACATGTGCATATTTTTCGGTTTCAGCAATACGTAATTGGGTTTTACCTAAACCTGACAGATATTCACCAATCGAATTTTTAAGCCCTTCTGGCATATACGCCACAGGTGCATCAATACTGGCTTGATAACGTGTCAACATGACGAATTTCGACAAATTCGGAACAACTTTACGCTCAAACCCAGCAAAATCTTTTTCAACAAAGGCACGGGTAATTTCACGCGCACGATCGGCACGGAAGTTCATGAAAACCACACTATCGCCATCTTGGATTTTAGCAATCTCACCAATACGGGTTGCTTGAACAAACTCATCATTTTCTTCTGCTGCATAGGCTTGCTCTAGACCGTCAACAGCTGAGTTTGCAACACGAACTGCCTCGCCTTCTGTCATTAAACGATAAGCGAGTTCAACACGATTCCAACGATTATCACGATCCATTGCAAAATAACGGCCAATCATGGAAACAATACGGCCTTGATTTGGATACTGAGCAAATAAAGCATCGAGTTTTTCTAATGAAGGTTTTGCACTACGTGGTGGTGTATCACGTCCATCAAGGAATGCATGCAGATAAACCGTTGCACCACGTTTTAATGCGAGCTCACACATCGCCACAATATGGTCTTCATGCGAATGCACGCCACCTTGTGACAGCAACCCCATCACATGGACGGCACCGTTTGCTGCTTTAGCTTTTTCAACGGCATCAACTAACACTTCATGCTCAAAAAAGGCACCTGTGCGAATATCTTTGGTAATTCGGGTAAAGTCCTGATACAACACACGACCCGCACCAAGATTCATATGCCCAACTTCTGAGTTCCCCATTTGACCATCAGGCAAGCCAACGTCTTCACCTGAACCTGAAATCAAACTATTCGGATGCTTAGCCACCATTGCAGTGAGGTTTGGTGTTTTTGCTGCTAAAAAAGCATTATCTTCAACTGCTTCCCGATGTCCTACACCATCCATAATTACAAGAACGTGAGGAATTTTGCCAGCATTTGCATCCGTCATAATGGACTCTCTTTTTGTCTATCATTTGATCGGCATATTTTACCGAAATTTAAGCTAATTCTCCATGACCAGACTGATGGCTTTCATCAATCCTGATGATAGAGTCTTCATATAACGTGTTTTATCGCGCCCGATACAATAAATAACTACCCACCATAAAGATCAGCACGACAGGTAGCAGCACAAACCATGCTGGAGATGGTGCATAGACTAGACTTGCATAACCCAAGAAATCTTGTAAATAGAAAAAGCCAAGCCCTGTAAATAATGCAATCACTAAACGGAAGCCCATCGACTGCTGACGTAATGGACCAAAAATAAAGGAGCACGCAATCAAAACCAGAGTAATCAAAGAAAATGGTGAAGTAACCTTCTGCCAAAATGCCAGTTCATAAGTTTTCGGCACCTGACTATATTCATCCATATAGCGCATGAAACTAATCAATTGGCTTGGAGATAAATCTTCAGGGTCCAAGGTCACCATATGCACATATTTCGGCTGCAGTGCCAAACCCAGTGCTTGTTGATCATGATCAGTTTTGATGGCATTACCCTGTGCCAGCAAATCGACTTGATGAGACTGCTCTAAGGTCCACTGCCCATCTTTGATAAACTGGCCTTTCTCAGCATTCACAAATGACTGCAAACGATAGTCCTTATCAAAATCAATCACTTGAATATTGCGAAGTTGACCTTGCGAGTTGGCATAATCAATATAAATAAAACGTTGGCCTTCACGTGACCAATAGCCTTTTACTTCCCCTAAAGCGGCAACACTACGTTGTTTTTTAATACTTTGTGCTTTTTCATTCGTATATGGAATGACCCACTCACTCAGCACGAAAGACAACACAATCAATAACAAGGCCGCTCGCATCACCCAACCGACGATCCGCCAGAGACTAATCCCGACAGATCGCATCACAATCAGTTCACTATTCGAAGCCAATGCGCCTAAACCCAACACTGAACCAATCAATGCCGCAACAGGTAGAATTTCATATAAATAACGCGGCGCACCCCACATCACATAGAGAAAAGCTTGCCAAGCATTATAATTAGGTTTGAGTTCACCTAATTCACCTAAATAGGTAAATAAAACTTGTAGAAAAGATAATACCAGCGTGGTTCCGAGCATGGCTAGAACCGTGGTTGTTGTCACATGTTTGGCGACTATTCGACGTGCTAACATTATAACCCCACTCGCTGAATGCTTTTCTTAAGTTTTGGCGCCAGTTTTTGTTTACGCGCAAAGATTGCTGCGGCTGCTGCATAGACAGCAAGTACCACTGGATAAGCCCAGATATCCAGTTCGTCTTTACTGATTCGGGTTTTAATGGCAATCAATAACACGATTAAACTGGCAAAGATAAAAATTGCAGGAATCAAACGATAATAACGACCCTGACGTGGACTCACTTCTGACAATGCCACCGCCAACATCAATGCCACAATAATTACCAATGGTCCAAAAATACGCCAACCCAACTCACTTTTAAGCACCGAATCATCACGTTTCTGCCAAAGCTTTGACATAGACAATGCCCCAACATCATCACTTTCAAACTTCACATCTTTATCACTTTCTAAACGTAAACGATAAGACTGAAATTCGGCTTGCGTATATCTCGGCTGATTTGGGTAAATTTCGTAACGGCGACCTTGGACTAAATCCACCACATTCGCTGTGTCATTTTCTACTTCAACTCGTGTTGCTTCTTTTGCCAAGATCATGACATCGGGCTTGTCTTCTTGCTTAGCCTTTTGGTAGAAGAAAATATCTTTTAAATTCTTACGATCTTCTGAAAGTGACCCTGCATAAATGGTAAAAGGTCCTGAAGAAATAAACTCCTTGGGACGAACCAAGTCAAAGCCCGTGCGTACCGCTTGTGTGCTGGTTAGTTTTTCAAACTCACGCAACCCCCATGGTCCAACCCAGACCATCAAACAGGTTTGCACCACCAGATAAACCAGTGTCATCGGCAACAGCAGTCGTGCCAATTGATTGCGACTCACACCACTGCCATTTAAAACTGCCATTTCATGATCAACATAAAGACGACCAAACACCAGCATCAAGGCAATAAAGAAACCCAAAGGAAGAATCAGCGTTAAAAACTCAGGCAAACGATAGCCGATGATGCTAAATAAAATACCTGCATCTAAACGACCTTGAGCTGCCACGCCAAAATATTTGATTAAACGACCACCCATCATAATCAGGGTTAATAAACCAATGACGACGAGAGATGTCGAAACCACTTGTTTGACGAGATAACGCCGAATAATCAAAGTAATACTTCCAAAAAGCCCAATTGAAGGTAACGCTAGTTTACCCGAATGTTAAAAATATAAAACCTATCGCTTGTTGCGGATTGCAACCTCATATCTGAAAGTGTTTAATGGACTTATCTTTATTTTTCACTCATCAGGTTCCATACAAACAATGAAATTTACCCTTCATAACGCATTCCCAACTCAGGCGTCTAGCGAATCTTTGTGGATTTTGGTTGATTCAGAACAATTACAACAGAACTTAAATACATATCAAATCAATCACCTAGAAGAAGTGCTTAACGCAACACAATTCAAAGCAGGTTTTAACGAAAGCTTAGCCTTAATTGCCAATATTCCCGTACAAGCCAATGCTCAACTGCTCGGACTTGGAAAAAGTGCCGAGTTAAAAGCGACAAAATTAGCAAAACTCGCACAAACTATTATCAAATCATCACAAAATAAATTTAAACAAATTAGTGTCGATCTTTCAGCACTCCCAACCGATTTACATTCACTGTTTGTCTTAAGCCTGACTCAAGCAGCGTATGGTTATGATGAATTTAAATCGAAAAAAATGAATTTGTATTAGAAACAATCCATCTTGTTGCCAATCAAACCACTTTAGATGATGCGCAACTGAATCTAATTCATGCAGTGCAATCAGGCCAAAACTATGCACGTGATCTTGGCAACCGTCCAGGCAATATCTGCTTCCCTGAATATTTGGCAGATCAAGCACTTGCACTTGCAGCACAATATCCAACGCTTTTAAAAGTCACGGTGCTTGATGAGCAGCAAATGGCAGACTTGGGGATGTATGCCTTCCTTGCAGTCAGCAAAGGCTCTGACCGCCCAGGCCGCATTATTACACTCGAATACAATGCCAAAGCAGATCAAGCACCTGTCGTACTTGTCGGTAAAGGTGTGACCTTTGATACAGGGGGTATTTCATTGAAACCCGGCCTAGGCATGGATGAAATGAAATTTGATATGTGCGGCGCAGCTTCTGTTCTTGGGACAATCCAAGCACTATGCGAAGCACAATTGCCAATTCATGTGGTCGGTGCAATTGCAGCTGCTGAGAATATGCCTTCTGCTCATGCTACTCGTCCAGGTGATATTGTGACCAGTATGAGCGGTCAGACCATTGAAATCCTGAATACCGATGCAGAAGGCCGTCTGGTTCTCTGTGATACCTTAACGTATATCAAGCGCTTTAACCCTGCGCTGGTGATTGATATTGCAACCCTCACAGGTGCCTGTGTGGTTGCGCTAGGTAAAGTGGTGAGTGGCTTATTTACGCCAGATGACGAACTTGCCCAAGACCTACAACAGGCAGGCGAACAGTCACTAGACCGCGTATGGCGTATGCCAGTGATGGAAGAGTATCAAGAATTACTCGACTCTCCTTTTGCCGATATTGCTAACATTGGCGGCCCATATGGTGGCGCAATTACTGCAGCGTGTTTCCTCGAACGTTTCACTCGTGATTATCGTTGGGCGCATCTTGATGTCGCAGGTACAGCGTGGTTATCGGGTGCAGCTAAAGGTGCTACAGGTCGTCCAGTGCCATTACTGATGCAGTTTTTAGCCAATCGTGTTGCAACGAAAAACTAAAACATGCCACAAATCAGCTTTTATCTATTTGAGAATAGTAAAGAACGGCAAGTCGAAAGTGCTTGCCGTTTATGCCGTAAGATTCTGAATCAGCATCCACAAATTTGGTGGTATTGCGCTGATTCAGAGCAGCAATCGGAGTTAGATGAGAAACTTTGGAACTTTGATCCACTCAGCTTTATTCCACATGGCATCGATCAGCCGCATAGTCCTGTGTGTATTTCAGCGGAATTACCTCCGTCGAATGATTGGATCGTGTTTAATTTTAACAATCATGCACTTGAACAAACTCAAGATTTTCGCCACATTATCGAAATTATTGAAAATAATGAAACGGCAAAACAGATCGGGCGGGAAAAATTTAAAATGTATCGTCGTTTAGGTATTGAACCTCGAACCTTTAAATTATAAATCGGCAATAAACAGCATCATTTGAGGAGTGTCTTGTGGCATTAAATGTAGGTCAGGACTTTAAAAAACGTTGGTTAAATGCACCTGAGGCTGTCCGTCAGACCTATCAGGATGATTTAGCACGTATTTGTGATCTACTGCTACCACAAACACTGACTCAGACATGGACACAACATGAGGAAAATGCGCAGCAACTTTCTCAGCAGCGCATTGATCAAGCCTATGCCGACTTAAAAGCAGACTTGATTGAACAAGCACGTATTCGAAAACAACTGGCTTTGGAAAAGGCTCTGGAAGAGAAGCGTGCAGCTGAAGCCGCCTACGCTGCACAACTGCAAGCCGATGAAGCCCGTCAATTTGAACAACAGACTGAAAACTTACTTGCCTTACGTGGCCATATTGATCAGGAAATTGCACAGCAAACGGAACGCTATCAAAGCAACCCTGAACAGCCAAGTATCGATTATTCACAGGCTCAACGTGTTGTGATCGATGATCAGCAAATTCTGTCAGAACTGGAAAGTGTCCGTGTACGACTTGAATTAGAAGCTGAAGGTTTAATTGAGCAAGCAGTAACGGTATTTAGAGCAAAACTGCACGCCTTAGCACAAGATGAAATTGACTACATCCTGAAAAACAGTGAATTTTCAGACGAAAAATAATAAAAAAGCCCAGTTCGAACTGGGCTTTTTTATACTTCATCTTTTATTTTAAAAAACCATTTTCAGCCAAGAATGCCATACTGATATTCGATTCAGCTTTCTGTTCCGCAGCTTTATCGCCTAGCAATAAACGCTCGATATAACGTGCCAAGACATCCACTTCCAAATTGACTTTGCTTCCAACCTGCCAAGTGCCAATATTGGTACGTTCAGCAGTATGTGGGATCAAATTCAAACTTAAAATATTACCGCGTAAATGGTTAATGGTCAGACTGATCCCATCGACAGTAACTGAACCTTTTTCAGCTAAATATTTAGCTAATTCAACAGGCGCTGTCACTTCAAAATACAGTGAACGTGCATCATGTCGGACCAAGGTAATTTCGCCTAAACCATCCACATGTCCACTGACAATATGCCCACCAAAACGTGTGGTTGGCAGCATTGCTTTCTCGACATTGACGGCTTGACCAACTTTCCATTGACCTAATGTGGTACGGTTTAAACTCTCACGCGAAACATCAGCCGCATACCAGTTTTCACCCCATTCAATCACGGTCAGGCAAATCCCGTTGGTGGCAATCGAATCCCCCAAATGTACATCAGACATATCCAAATCAGTTTGAATACGTAAACGAACGTCGCCACCTACACTTTGTAGGCTCTCAACCTTACCTAAACTTTCAATAATGCCTGTAAACATGGGAGTTTCAACCTATCTTTATTGCAGTATGTACCACTGTAAAGAAGATACCTTAAAGCAAAGAACTAGAGATAACAAGGCATGTACAGTCCAAATACAGGCAAATAAAAAGGGCAATCCGTTGACTGCCCTTCAAATTCTTGATCTGGTCTTTATTACATTTCAGACACTTGCTTTTCAGCAATTTCTTTTTCTTTTACTACAGCAGGGTTGTTGACCAAGAAATAGCTAAAGAACAACTTATAACCAAGCACACCTAAACAAGCACCCACGATTGGCGCAATAATTGGGACGATAAAATAGGGAATATCACGACCACCTGTAAAAGCAACAGGTCCCCAGCCAGAGAAGTAAGCCACAATTTTCGGGCCAAAATCACGGGCCGGATTCATAGCAAAGCCAGTCAATGGGCCAAAAGATGCACCAATCACTGCAACCAATAAACCAACTAAGATCGGTGCCAAAGCACCACGTGGTAAACCATTGCTATCATCCCCAATCGCCATAATCAACCACAGCAATAGCATGGTGATAAACATTTCCACCATAAAGGCCTGACCAAGCGAGAGCAGATGATGTGGATAGGTTGAGAAAATCCCCGCCAATTCTAAACTTTCTACACTGCCCCGCACCATATGATGGGTTTGCTCATAGTCCACAAATAAATTGCTATACAGACCATAAACCAGAAGTGCACCCACAGCTGCACCAGCAACTTGTGAAATGATATAGAAAGGTACTTTACGTTTTTCAAAACCAGCAAACAATGCCAAAGCGATAGTCACTGCGGGATTAAGATGTGCCCCAGAAATGCCAGCAGATAAATACACTGCCAATGCAACAGCCAAACCCCATACGATACTAATTTCCCACAAGCCTAAACTCGCTCCCGCAAGCTTAAGTGCAGCCACCACACCAATACCGAATGATAAAAAAATTGCGGTAGCAAAAAATTCAGCTACACATTGCCCCAATAAGGTGGGTTCCGAGCGACTCATAACAACCTCTCTTGGTCATCGCTGCAAATAGGCAAGACCCTAAATTAAGCTCGGCAAACTATAGTTATTTTTAGATATGGTCAATATCATTTGGTAAAAATTTGAACGATTGGTTAAAGTATTTCCAGCCTTATATTAAGTGAACATGACGATAAAAATCAAAGACAAAACTATTCCATATATTTGTTTTAAATCATTATTTATTAATTATAATTTTCTAAGCTCTAATTTAAATGTATGACTTCGCATGTATAAACCAACTCAAAATTGGTAGATATTTACTATAAAAACATAGGCTTATCTTACAAATCGATCACAACAATCTAATTAACCGATACTCAGCAAATATTGGATACAAAAACACCACTTTGTTGCCAAAATGGTGTCTTTTTTTCTTTTACCAAAGTGCCAATTGAGTACTGTTACCCGTGGTATCTACACCACCCAATTCAGCGAAATGGTATAACTGTCCCAAAAGCTGCCGTAACGGTGGTCCAGACTTGGCATGGGTATCCGTAATCACAATAAACTCAAGTACGCGAGCACGTTCAGATTGGCGTTGTTTACTCACCCGATAACGTGGAACATCTTGGGTCAGCAAAGTCACTTTACCGCGCTTCAAATTGGCAGTCAGCAAGTCTTTAGGCTCAATATTCCCATCAGTCGAATAACTGGTCAAAATATAACGTGCATTAATCGTTCCCAATAACTTTTCATAAGCCTCTTTGGCATATTTAGAGGAGTTATAAGGACTTGGACGTTCTTTACGCCAAGCACGATCAATACCGCTTTTAAAACCTTTAGTATCAGGAGATGGCAAGTCGACTTGATCCCATAAAGTCAGTGCATTCAGAACATGATAGTTACTGCTATAGGCATGCTGATTATAGGGTGGATCTAGATAGGCGACATCAACCTCAAAACCACTCATTTGATTGGCAAGATGCTGTGCATCAACACACCACATTTCAGCAGCAGGACGCTTAGGATCACCAATCTCACAGAAGCGGCTCGGTGTCAGCCACAATAAAGATTCAATCCGCTCCAAGGCAGTTTGGGTACGTCCACCCCAGCCCTGATGGAAACTTTTAAAGACACCACTGGTATTACTGACGAAACTTGCTGAATACAGTAGCGGTGCCAATAAAGCACTCATCTCGACATCATTAATTGCACCTTGCGCTTGCCAAGTTGCAATCTGCTGACGAATCGCATCAATCCGCATACCGTTACGGCGTTTGAAGAACAAACGATCACGGGCGGGATCATATACATCATCATTACGCGGACATAAATTATGCGTGACCCAGCCTTTAACTTCAGGTAGACGATTTAGATAATCAATGGCTTTCTGATAACCACCTAGCTCTTTAAAAGCAGGGGCGTCAACACAAGCTAAAATGGCATTGTTCAATGCATGACTATACGGTTCCCAGTCATTGGCAATCACGCGATAGCCATTTTGACGTGCTAACCGCGAAACAACCCCACTCCCCGCAAAGAAATCAGCAAAAATCGGTGGATTCTTTTTCTTGCTATTCAATGTACCCGTAATCTCAAGCGCTTCTAAAATCAGGTGAAGCAGCCGACGCTTATTACCGAGATAAGGTACTAACTGATGAAAAAGATATTCGTCAGTCGTACGGGCAGCATGACGACGTTTGTGATAAACCGATGGTTCTGGATTCATATCATCTCTTGGATAGGGAGCAATCTTAGGCGAATGTCTTGCCCAAGTTGGGTTACATCGACCAACTCAAAACGGAGCTGCTCTGCCATTTTGCTAAATTCAGCATTAAACATAGTCCGAGCAGATTGACCAAGTAAAGTTGGCGCAACATAACTAATCATTTCATCAACCAATCCTTGTTGTAAAAAGGCCGTTGATAAAGTCGCACCTGCCTCAACCAAAACATCATAAATTTGATATTGTTGAGACAAAGTCTGCAATAACTGGTTTAAAGGTTGCGGTGGCAATTGTATCACGCCTAAATCAGCAAGTTCTTGACGAAATGGTGTCATCACCATCACCGTTTCAGATTGCTGTAAAATTTTTGCAGAAAGTGGTAATTGCCCTTGTCGATCTAAAACAATCCGTTTTGGTTGCACCACTGTTGTCAGATCAACGCCTTCTAATGCACGCACATTCAGTTCGCAATCATCAGCTAAAACCGTTTGAATACCAGTAATCACCGCACCCGAAATTGCCCGCCAATGTTGTACGTCTTGTCGAGCTGCTTTGCCAGTAATCCACTTTGATTCACCCGAAGCCATCGCAGTACGGCCATCCAGACTTGATGCTATCTTTAAACGTACATAAGGCAGGCCAGTTGACATAGCCTTTAAAAAACCCAAGTTGAGCGTTTTTGCACTTTCCGTACAGATTCCCGTTTCAACCTCAATGCCAGCATCTTGTAAAATCTTAACGCCTTTACCTGCGACCAGTGGATTTGGATCAGAACAGGCAATGACGACTTTTTTCACTTGAGCTTTGACCAAAGCCTCCGCACAAGGCGGTGTTCGACCGTAATGTGCACAAGGTTCTAAAGTGACATATGCAGTTGCATCTTTGGCATTCTCAGCTGCTTGACGCAGAGCAAAAACTTCCGCATGCGGCTGACCAGCTTTAGGGTGATAGCCTTCCCCAATCAGTTGACCGTCTTTGACAATGACGCAACCGACATTTGGATTCGGCTTCGTCGAATATTGACCACGTCGAGCTAAGGCAATGGCTTGTTGCATCCAGTGCTGATGTTCAGATAAATGATCTTGGGTTAACTCAGACATGATCTCTCGAATTTAAGCTTCATTTTCACGTTGTTGCATTTGCTCAATTTGATGGCGAAATGCTTCTACATCTTGGAAATCTTGGTACACAGAGGCAAATCGAACGTAGGCAACATGATCCAAAGCAAATAATGCCTGCATCACAATTTCACCAATTGTTCTAGATTTGACATCCCGTTCGCCTAGGCGGCGGATCTGCGATTGAATATCGCTGAGTACGGTTTCAATTTGTTCCTGAGTGACAGGACGTTTTTGTAAGGCATGCATTAAAGAACGGCGTAGTTTGGCCTCATCAAAAGGTTCATTTTTACCGTCTGATTTGATCACACGAGGCATGACCACATCATAACTTTCAAAGGTGGTAAAACGCTCCCCACAAATGACACACTCACGACGACGACGAATCTGGCAGCCTTCGGCAGCCAAACGGGAGTCTATGACTTTACTATCAGCAGCGTTACAAAATGGACAATGCATAGTTGCGCGATTATTTACTCACTTTGCTTAAGTGTAGCAAAGTTTCTTCAATTGCAGAACTAGCACCCTAAAGCCATAAAAAAACAGCCCCATAAGGCTGTTTTTTTTAATCACATCTTGCACTGATTATTCGATACGTTCGCCATGTTGGCTAAGGTCAAGACCCATACGCTCATCATCAGCACTTACACGGATACCAATCACCAGATCAATTACTTTCAGGATAATGAAGGTCACAATTGCGCTATAAGCGATTGTCGCTAACACACCTTCAATTTGTACCCACAATTGACCGATAAAGGTCGGTGCAAGTGCAACATTTGCCGCTTTGATGATTTCATCACTGTAGAACACACCAGTAAGAATCGCACCAACGATACCACCAACAGCATGTAAACCAAACGCGTCCAGAGCATCATCCGCTTTAAGCAGGCGTTTCAGTGCAGTAATCCCCCAGAAGCACACCACACCACCAATTAAGCCCATGATTAATGCGCCACCTACACCAACGAAACCAGCAGCAGGGGTAATCACCACTAAACCAGCAACCGCACCTGATGCACCACCAAGAACTGATGCTTTACCACGAACAAGACGTTCAACAATGAGCCATGAGAATGCAGCAGCGGCAGCAGCTACTTGAGTTACAAGAATCGCCATACTTGCACGCGCACCAGCACCTAAAGCACTACCACCGTTAAAGCCGAACCAACCTACCCAAATCAAGCTTGCGCCAATCACAGTTAAAGTTAAGTTATGCGGTGCCATAGATTCACGGCCAAGGCCTGTACGTTTCCCTAACATGTATGCTGCAACCAAACCTGCAACACCTGCGTTAATATGAACAACCGTACCACCAGCAAAATCTAATGCGCCTGCTTTGAATAACCAACCATCAGCCGCCCATACCCAGTGAGTGATTGGTGCATAAACCAAGATGACCCATACTGCGATAAATGCCATAAATGCTGAATATTTCATACGATCAGCAATCGAACCACTGATAATCGCAACAGTGATGATCGCAAACGTCATTTGGAAAATAACAAATAAGCTTTCAGGAATTGTTCCACTTAAGGCATCAAATGCAACGCCATTCAGCATCGCCTTGCCCAAATCGCCCACATAAGCTCCTGAACCAGAGAAAGCCAATGAGTAACCGGCAATTACCCAGATTAAACTCACTAAGATCGCCGCAGAAAGGCTGAACATCATGGTGCTGAGTACGTTTTTCTTACGTACCATACCACCATAGAACAGAGCCAAACCAGGAATAGTCATCAACAGAACCAATGCTGTTGAAACAAGAACCCAAGCTGTATCACCTGTATCCACTGTTGCTACAGCAGCAGGAGCAGCCTCTTCAGGAGCTGGAGCTTCAACTGCAACGATTTCAGTTGTTGCAGCACCCGTATCAGCAACGGCTACGGTTTGTTCAGTTGTTGGTGCTGATGCAGCATCTTCTGCCCAAACCACCGCTGAACCACCTAAGAGTGCGCCAGATAGACTGAGCGCCATAAGCATTTTTTTCATTCGTGTCCCCCAACCTTATTTTGCGAGCTATTTCTCTTAATTTCTAACTCAGCAAAGTTTGTGCCAATTTAGACAGCATCTGGCCCAGTCTCACCCGTACGGATACGGATTACTTGTTCTAAATTCGTGACAAAGATTTTACCGTCACCAATTTTGCCTGTGCTTGCGACACGAGTGATTGATTCAATGACTGCGTCCACCATTTCATCACTAATTGCAATTTCAATCTTTACTTTCGGTAAGAAATCAACCACATACTCTGCACCACGATACAGTTCTGTATGACCTTTTTGACGTCCGAAACCTTTGACTTCAGTTACGGTAATCCCTTGAACACCAATCTCAGAGAGTGCTTCACGCACATCATCTAATTTAAATGGTTTTACAATTGCAGTTACAAGCTTCATGTTTGTTTTCCTTCGGCTTATTTTCACCAGTAAGGTTTTATGTTCAATTTTCATGCCAATATTTAAAGGTTGGGGGTTTTTAAATATTGAGCACAAGCTTTCTTTATAACCTATTTAGGCTTGAAGATGTAGATAGTGCATCGAAAATAAGTTTCATTTCGCTATATTGAATGAAATCAACCAGTCACTCATCCTTCTGTCCCGAAGTGTGCTAGAGGAATATAGCCAGCAGTGATACACTGAGCAGCAAATATACATAACCTATTGAGCACTTTATGATTGAGACTCTTTTACAGGCAATTTTGCAACAAGTTGACCAACCTAAAAAAGACCTAGAAAAAAACTTACGTGCGTTACTCAGTGAAAGTATCGAAAAACTAGACCTTGTCTCTAAACAAGAACTTGATCGCCAAAGAACTGCACTCAATACGGCCAATCAACGCCTCACTGAACTGCAACAGCAAATGAAAATACTCGAAGAAATCGTTCAGAATAAAAAATAAGCACCAATTCGGTGCGAACAGCACCGAAAAATGATTAAAAATAAAGCACCACAATGGAACAATAATAAGATGTCTTTTGCCAAAATCTATACGAGAGGCCTATTGGGCCTGCATGCCCCACAAATTGAAGTTGAGGTTCATATCAGTTCAGGCTTGCCCTCGTTAACAATTGTGGGGCTACCTGAAGCAGCAGTACGTGAAAGTAAAGATCGTGTCCGCTCAGCTATTATTAATAGCGGTTTTCAGTTCCCAACCAAGCGCTTAACCATCAATTTAGCACCCGCTGATCTTCCTAAAGATGGTTCACGACTTGACCTCCCAATTGCCTTAGGTATCTTGATTGCTTCTGGACAACTTCCTGAAAATAGTACTGAAGGTTTTGAATTTATTGGGGAACTTGCATTAGATGGTCATTTACGCCCGATTTCAGGTGCATTGACCATCGCAATGGCCTGCCAACAGGCTCAACATCGCCTGTTACTACCTACAAGCAATTTAGAAGAAGCCAATCAGCTTCCCGATTTTGAGGTATATGCGGCCAATCACCTAAAGGATGTCTGTGCACATTTTTCGGGCAATTCGCAAATTACTGCTGCACCACAAAGATCAGATCATGGTTTAACCTCTTATCAACTTGATCTCGCAGACGTTAAAGGGCAATTACGGCCACGTCGTGCATTGGAGATTGCAGCAGCAGGTGGACATTCGCTCTTATTTAAAGGTCCTCCTGGTACAGGTAAAACCTTACTCGCCTCTCGCCTTCCCTCCATTTTACCGCCACTCAATGCACAGGAAAATTTAGAGGTCGCCAGTATTTATTCAGTCGCCAATGCACAACATAGCTTTGGACAACGCCCTTTCCGAGCACCACACCATACCGCATCTGCGATCGCCTTGGTCGGTGGTGGTTCTCAACCCAAGCCTGGCGAAATCACCTTGGCGCATTTGGGTGTTTTATTTTTGGATGAATTGCCCGAATTTGATCGCAAAGTCCTCGAAGTCTTGCGTCAACCACTAGAGTCCAAAGAAATTGTGATTTCTCGTGCAGCACGTCAAATGACCTTTCCTGCAAATTTTCAATTTATTGCCGCAATGAATCCCTGTCCCTGTGGTTATGCCTTTAATCAGGATAGTCGCTGCCAATGCTCTCCTGAGAGTATCCAACGCTATCAAAATCGAATTTCCGGCCCGCTGTTAGATCGGATTGATTTACATATTGAGGTTCCACCACTCCAAGCTCAGGAACTACAAGATCGGACTCCCGTCGAAAATTCTGATACGGTACGACAACGCGTTATCAATGCTTATGAAAAACAGATCCAGAGACAACACTGTTTGAATCAGGCTCTTTCACCGAAATTGCTGGAACAACATGCACTTTTAGATGACAGCTCAACCAAAATCATAGAAATGGCACAACAGCGTTTAAATCTCTCTGCCCGTGCTTACCATCGAGTCCTCCGTGTTGCCAGAACGATTGCTGACTTAGCTGAAAGCGAATGCATCAGTAGCAATCATCTGACGGAAGCATTGTCTTATCGTGGTAGTCAAAGCTAAAAAGCGACCATATAGGTCGCCTCTTTTATAGATCAGAGCGCATTAAAAGGCATAACCAAGTGCTAAAACAACTTTATTCTTTTGCTTGGTTTCATCACGGGTATAGCCACCAAAAATATAATCCAGACTCCACGTTGCGCCTGTATTACCCAAAGGATGTGATAAACCCAGTGTTGCATGACGGAAAGCAAAATCCGTTTTAGTTACATCACCAGCTTTGGCTTGATAAGCTAGATACTCATCGTCATCACCATAATAGTAGGCTGCAACTTGCGCTTTACCTGTAAATCCACCTGCAAGTTTTGGCGCATAGGTCGCCAAGAAATAGGTATCGCCTTTGTTCCCGAAGGTGACATTATTCAATAAAGTCTGCACGGTAATGCTGAAATCTTTATAACTCAAACCCAAGATGGTTTCATAACCTGTCGACTCCCAACCCGGATAATAGTAATAAACTGTCCCCCCGATCTGATAGCCCAAATCGTCAGTAATTTTGCCTTTATATCCCGCGTAAAAATCGTTTTCGAAGGATTTCTTCTCTTCCTTCACATCAGTAGGTGAAGTATTAAAATCAGCATAGGCAGCCGTTAAAGTCGAAAACCAATAGCCCAAATAGAAGCCACTGTCATGACTATAATCCAGCCCCCCTTGAACCGCTGGTGTATCACTTTCTGGTGAGTTGGTCATGCCGCGTAAGTTATAGCTCGATACCACATTCACATTTCCTGTAACAGTGCCCGGAAATGGCAGTTTTGTTTCTTCTGCTAAACTTAAAGTTGATGCAGCAGTCATCATTCCCAGTACAGCAGCCTTGCATGCAAACTTCATCATATTGATCTCCCCCTATTTTTAGATACTCAATTGATTTTTAAGCTTTAAATTGCATCACAAGCTAATTAGCAATTGCTGTGCCAAATCACAAAAATAAAAAAAAGACAAATAAAATCAAATACTAATAAAGATTAACTCAATATTTTCCAAGTTTTAAGGCAAAGTATTTCTAATCATGCAACTGAAATGAGCGCCCCCCCTATCCTTCATAGCGCATAAAAAGCACCTTTTTAGCCAAGCAAATAATTTTTATACATTCAAAACTTTAGTTCCTGAACAGCATAAAAAAACAGCAATTTCAAAAGAAACGATGTTTAATAATGATCTAACAAGATTCGCATGCTGTTCCTTCAAAAGTGCGAACAACATAAAAAATTCTAAGACTGGCTAATATGATGATTAATGAAACCGTCCTACTGACTTTAGGATTCTTTGCCTTCTGCGGTGGTCTTATTGACGCCGCAGTGGGTGGAGGCGGTTTAGTTCAAATTCCAGCTCTATTACATGCTTTGCCACAACACAGCATCGCGACCGTTTTTGGTACAAATAAGTTAGCTGTTTGGGCTGGAACAGCCTCTTCTATTTTTAAATTTGTTCATAAAATCAATTTTGTGTGGAAACTTCTGATTCCCACCATGCTTGCAGCATTTATATTTGCATTTGTTGGGGCGATGACCACTGCCTATATCCCAAAACAATTGATGACGTATGTCATTTTCTTTTTACTCATCACGATGGCCATTTATACTTTTTTAAAGAAGGACTTAGGCGCACGAAGTACTTATGTCAAATGTGGCTATAAAGAAATCTTGCTTGGAATCCTCTTTGGCGGATTGATTGGTTTTTATGATGGTGTTTTTGGACCTGGTAGCGGAAGTTTTCTGCTCTTTCTGTTTGTCAAAGTTTTTGGCTTTGATTTTCTGAATGCTTCAGCATCGGCAAAGGTTGTTAACCTTGGGACATTTAGCGCAGCACTTTTATTTTTTATCCCCACAGGTCATGTCTTGTGGTCAATCGGATTAACGATCGCCGTCTGTAATATTATGGGTTCTTTAGTGGGTGTTTTTTTAGCGCTACACTATGGCAGCCAATTTATTAGATTATTTTTTCTTGTCCTTTTGGTTTTTCTGATTATCAGAATGGGGTTCTCTATATTCTAAATGACTGTAAAACCTTGTTGAACCAAAGCTCTAGCGGCTTAAAACAATTCGACCGAAATCTGTATAAAAAAAGCCAACAAAAATGCTGGCTTTTTCTTTCTTCAAAGAAGATTAGAAGGTTTTAGTCAAACTAAATAACACACCCGTGTCATATGGTTTCTTCTGTGCATTGGTCATACCAGATTTACTGATATTTGTACCAACCACATCAACCTCAGCTAAGATACCAAGGAAGTTATAATTTACACCCAGTTTATAATCAACATAGTTATCGTCCTTGCCAGGGCCACCAGCAACAACACTTAATGAGTCTGCATTTTTAAGCTTGTTGTAACCGACAGATGCAAGGCCTGTTAAGCCTGTATCAGCAATTGGAGCAGAATAGCCGAGGTTGAAATACCAAAAATCATCACTTCTACCCCAATAATCTGGCGAATAATTCACACCAACACTTAGAGCGTCGCCAGCAAAAATGGTTTCAGGGAATGTTAACTTTCCAAATACTTCAGTAAATGCCAAACCTTTTTTACCATTATAAGTATTTGTATAGTTTGACTTAGAACCAATATAACCATAATGGATGACACCAACGTCATATACTGGCTTAATTTTATCTGTCAATGCAAAGCTATTGGTAAAACCTAATGTCGCATCAGTTTCAGTAGATACACCAGAGATACCAAAATCAACACTCGATCCCCAAAGAGCTAGATAAGCACCTGAAGTATGTGAAAATGTAAAACCACCTTGAATAGCAGGATTATTTGAAGATTGTGTTACACCACGAAAACGGTAGTCTGTTGTAGCAGAGACGTTACCTGATGCTGTTACACCATAAAGTGAAGGCTTATCTTCCGCCATAGCAAAAGTCGAAGTCACTGCACAAATACTCAACGCGATTGCTTTACATGCAAATTTCATCATATTGATCTCCCCCATGATGGATATTCGACTGATTTATGTTTTAAATTGCATCGCAAAGTAATTAGCAATTGCTGTGCCAACTTTATAAAAACTAGGTTAAATCTCGATTTTGTCCCATAAAAGTGCTGAGCTTCTTTCATCTGTGCCTTGGAATTGATCTTTATCAAAAACAGATCTGTTTTTTTGAACTATTTAGAAGCGCTATAAAAATAAAGACTATTTATTGCACAAAAAAGAGGCATATCTGTGAAGTAAAAAAGCAACAAAGTGCTTAAAAGATAAGCATCATGCAGGAAATGTAAGCAGTGTTCCATAAAAGTGCATCAGCAAAAAACTTAAATTCGCCTGAACATCTGTAACTTTTGGATTGATGAGTCACTGTCATTCGTCGGGATGGTATTTTTTGCAAACCGATACGCTTATTTTTTAAACAAAGAAAAAATAACTCATTAAATAAAAAGAAAAAATAATGCAATAAATCACATATTTTTATAAAAATAAATCAAAAAATATACAGATTATTTTACAACCAAATTAAATTATTTTAGATATAAAAATCATTAGCTTAAATTGAATTTGACGGTTTTTTAAACGAGAAACAAATCATAAAATTATATAAGTATTTTATTTAATATTAATTAAATTATTTTAATAAAAATCTATCTTTTTTATGCATAACTTATACAATTGGTCAAAATTTCGGTTCTATCCCAAATTTATTTTTTTTAATGAGGCGAGCTATGCCAAAGGCAAATAAACTTACTTTAGCGGTTTTGATTAATGCCGCGTTAATTACCTCAACATATGCAAGCGAACAAAGCGAAGCAAAAGGACTTGTTGAAGATGCCAAAGGGGATATTTTATTCCGTACTGGTTATTTAAATCGTGACAAGAAAAACTACATTGATCAAAAAGGCGAAGAAATTCTAGTCAAAGACACGAGTTCATATGCCCAAACCGCAATGGTAAAACTGGAAACTGGTTTTACTCAAGGTTTAATCGGTTTTGGTGCAGGTGTCATTGGTGATGGTTCTTTTAAATTGGGTTCAAACAATAATGCTGGTAACGGCATGATTCCACGCGAACGCTTAAATGGTAAAAACAATACTGGCGATACCTATGATCACTGGGCACGTGGTGGCGGTTTTGTAAAAGCACGTATCTCGAATACAACTGTGACCTATGGTACACAAATCTTAGATATCCCTGTTTTAGCAAGTAACACAACACGTTTAGTACCTGAATACTTTGAAGGTGTTTTGGCAACTAGCCGTGAGATTGATGGTTTGGAGTTAACTGCGGGTAAATTCACCAAAGACCAATACTCTGATCAAATCAATACTGATGGTCGCAAACTTGATCGTGCTGTGGTTTGGGGCGCAAAATATAAATTCGATGACAACTTGAATGCCGCTTATTTTGGCTTAGACAGCAAAAATAAGTTGGATCGTCATTATATTAATGTGAACTATAAGCAGCCATTGGATAAAGACAGTGGGCTTACTTACGATTTGAGCGCATACCACACCAAGTGGGATGAAAAAGCTACAACGTATTCAAGCACGACTGATGATTTATCTAATCGTAAGAATACTATTTGGGCGCTTTCTACGACCTATAACACTGGTCCACACAGCGTGATGTTAGCTTACCAACAAAACAATGGTAATACAGGTTATGACTACGGCGAGAACGCTGATGGCGCTCAAAGTATCTATTTACCAAACTCTTACCTATCTGACTTTATTGGTAACAGTGAAAAATCTGCGCAATTACAATATAACGTCGACTTTGGTGGTTATGGCGTTCCTGGTTTAAGCTGGACGACTGCATTTGTTTATGGTTGGGACATTAAAGTTAAAAACGTAACGGACAATGCTCAAGAACGTGAATTCTTTAACCAAGTGAAATACACCGTTCAATCTGGTTTTGCCAAAGATGCAAGCTTACGTTTACGTCACTCTTATTACCGTGCAAGCGATGCTTATCAAGCGGGTAACTATATCGGTGATACCAACGAATGGCGTATCTGGCTTGATATTCCTGTGAAATTATTCTAATTCACAGTTGATCAAGCAATAAAAAAACTCCATTCATTTGAATGGAGTTTTTTTATGACCAGATTTTAAATTTTTAAAATCTGGTCGAGCATCTCAAAGTTACTTTTTAGCAGCTTCGATTGCTTTAAGTACTTCAGCTTTCGCAACGTCAGCACCTTCCCAACCACTGATTTTTACCCATTTACCTGGCTCTAAATCTTTATAGTGAGCAAAGAAATGCTCAACTTGGCTGATCAATAACGGCGGAAGATCCGTATATTCTTGAACATCTTTATACAATGGAGATAATTTTTCGTGTGGAACAGCGATCAGTTTCGCATCGATACCACCATCATCTTCCATTTTTAATTTACCTACTGGGCGGCAACGAATCACAGAACCAGCAGCAACAGGATGTGGAGTTACAACAAGTACGTCTAATGGGTCACCATCTTCAGACAATGTATTTGGTACATAACCGTAGTTTGCTGGGTAGAACATTGCTGTACCCATGAAACGGTCTACAAATAACGCATCTGAATCTTTATCGATTTCATATTTGATTGGCGCTGCATTTGCAGGAATTTCGATGATGACATAGATGTCATTAGGTGCGTCTTTACCCGCAGGAATATTGCTATAACTCATATCAACACTCGTTTAATATTGTGAAGTCAGATGTAAATCGGACAGATTATAACGTGAATACAATGAAAATGATGCTAGATATGCAAACAGCTGGAGAATTTTCTATCCAGCCATGCTTAAGTCATTTTGATTGTGATCACGAACAGTAAAATTGGACAAAGTAGCGAGAAAAACCAAATGATTGAACGCAAAGTTGCAAGATTGGCTAAATAACAAACCCCATAAATCACGCGAAATACAACATAGGCCCAGCCCAAGCTAAAAATGAATCGCTCTGGTACCACCATATATTCAGCCATCAAAATCGCAGCAATAAACAAAGGTAAACTTTCAAAGCTATTTTGTTGCACGGCATTGGCTCGTGCAGACAACCCTGTTGTTTTAGCTAAAAACTCGCGCGGATTTTGATTATCTTTTGCTTGAAAACCACCTTTCGATTTTGCAATCAAGGTAAACACATACGGCAACAAACATGCGACTATAATCATCAATATAATGCCGCTAATACCTTGCATGCTGAGATCCATCATTTGAAGTTCTTCTGATCATGCTATCATAATCTATAATTTATTGAACTTTCATTTGTGCTTGTTCTACAAGCGTTTCTTTTACACCACGTTTGTGTGTAAAAGTTGTGTTTTTTCATACAGTTTTAAGGTCAAACTATGCAGCAGCAAGATCAAAAAGAAATGTTTGATGTTTTGGCACAGCAAAGACAGCATCAACTCTTAGTTGATCGTGTATTGAAAGTCGTACTCCCAATCATGGCATTTTTACTCAGTGTGATTTGTGCAAATCTGAATTGGCAGTCGACCTTGGGTACTTTTGTGATCCTCAGCATTGCCTTTTATGCGGTCGGTATTTATCGCTTAACACTCTGGCATTGGTTGGCGGTCATTGTAATTTATGCTCTTGCCGACAACTATTTTAGTTTTAATGGTATCGATTCAACCCGTTTACGCTTTCAATTAGCCACTATGGTGGTGTTTGTCGGCATTGTCGGTATTGGACGACCGTATATCGATCGTTGGCTCATGAAATCAAATAGTACTAAATAAATCCAAATAAAAAACGCCGCAATTGCGGCGCTTTTTTTAGCTTTATTCTTAAGCTGGTTTACGTAAGTCTTTACGTAAGATTTTACCTACGTTTGACTTCGGTAATTCTTCCATAAACTCAACATAACGTGGGCACTTATAACCTGTTAGGTTTTGTTTTGCATAAGCAATAATTTCTTCAGTCGTTAAAGAAGGATCTTTTTTCACGATGAATAATTTTGGCACTTCACCTGATTTTTCATCTGGAACACCAATCGCAGCCACTTCCAATACTTTTGGATGTTTTGCAATCACTTCTTCAATTTCACTTGGATAAACGTTAAAACCAGATACCAAGATCATGTCTTTTTTACGGTCAACAATCTTCACATAACCACGTGAATCCATCACACCGATATCACCGGTACGGAAGAAATTATCAGCAGTCATCACTTTGGCAGTTTCATCTGCACGATTCCAATAGCCTTTCATGACTTGAGGGCCACGGATTGAAATTTCACCTTGTTCACCCAGTGCAACTTCTTTACCGTCATCATCCAAAATTGCAACTTCTGTTAATGGCAATGGAATACCAATCGTGCCACTGAATTCAGTTGTTGCAGGTGGGTTCGCAGTTGCAACAGGTGAGGTTTCAGACAAACCATAACCTTCAATAATGGTTGTACCTGTGATCTTTTTCCATGCTGCCGCAGTTGAAGGCAATACCGCCATACCACCACCCATCGCCATCTTCAGATTGCTATGGTCAAGTTGTTTGAACTCTTCATTGTTCACTAAAGCATTAAACAATGTGTTTACTGCTGGGAAAAATGATGGCTGGTATTTACGTAATTCACCAACCACTGCTGGCAAGTCACGTGGATTTGGAATCAAGATATTGGCTTGACCTTTGTACATACCGTAAAGCGCACATACCATGAACGCAAAGATATGATAAAGCGGCAATGCACAAACAATGCGATCACCTTTCGCGCTGTCAGAAGCACCAAACTTGCTTGAGAAAATTGCTTCACACTGAAGTAAGTTTGCAACAAGGTTACGATGCGTCAATTCAGCACCTTTAGAAACACCTGTTGTACCACCCGTGTATTGGAGTACCGCAGTATCACTTAAGGTTAAGCTTGGACGCTTGTAGTTGCTTGGATTGGCTTTGCTTAATGCAGCATTGAATTTGGTATGCCCTGGGATATTCCACGCTGGAATTTGCTTACGTACTTTACGTAAAACAAAGTTGACCAAGGTACCTTTCAATGTACCCAACATGTCACCCACAGAAGCCACCACAACATGCTTCACAGGTGTTTTACCAATAATGCTTTGATAAACGCTGGCAAAGTTTTCAATGATTACCAACACTTCAGCACCAGAGTCATTCAATTGATGCTCAAGTTCACGTGCTGTGTACAATGGATTCACGTTTACAAGCACTAAACCTGCACGGAATACACCTAAAGCAACCACTGGGTATTGGAAAACGTTCGGCATCATGACCGCAACACGTGATCCTTTAGCTAGACCTAAGCTCTGTAAATAAGCAGCGAATTTACGGCTAGCGACTTCTAATTCATTAAACGTTAAAACTTTATCCATGAAGATAAAGGCATCACGTGAACCAAATTTTTGGAAATTGCGTTCAAAAATATCAACAAGTGAGGTGTTTTCAGCAGGCAGTTCAACTGTTTCTGGAATTCCTGTCTTTTGGTATTCAGCAAACCAAATCTTTTCCATAATGCCATTATCTCCGAGTGGTAATCCTTAAAATGTAACAACGTTACGTCCATGACAAAACATTTTTTTAACTTTTTGAATTGCCCTGTCAATCTATTCAAACAATATGAATACATTGTCATATATAACGTATTTGTATCACAGAATACTAGCCTTATCTCTGAATGAAGAGTCTATTTGCTTTTTGATATCCGCGTGGTAAAAGTTGCCCCTTTGTTGCTCTTTTTCCTAGATATTTTTGGAGATCGTCCCCTTTCAGTTTTAGATGCTGTTGTCCTGCAGCGACTTGGATTATTTCATCTAACGTCAGGGTTGTCATGGATAAAATTTGCTCTTTTTCATCAAGTTGTATCAACTTGTTACCTTTACCTTTATTCAGAACTGGAAGTTCAGCTAAATCAATAATCAATAAACGTCCTGATGAACTGAGAATCGCGACATGGGTTGCTTGCTGAATTGGAAGCAATGGTAAAGCCGTTGCCTTATCTGCAACCGTCAAGAATGCCTTACCCGCTTTGGCATTGGTATCCAATTGCGCGGCTTGGGTTTTAAAACCATAACCTTTAGAACTGACCGCAAGTAATTCACTATTATCGTCATCAATAAAGACTTGGATAAATGAAACACCACTGGCTGGAGATAGTTTGGAACTGAGCGGCTCTCCTAAGCCACGCGCCGACGGTAAGCTGCTAATTGGCAAGGCATAACTACGCCCTGTTTCATCCAAGAAGTACACCCGCTGATTGGTTTTACCCACCGCATGACTTAAATACTGGTCCCCCGCTCGGAAGTTAAGATTAGCAGCATCCACTTCCGCACCTTTAGCAGCACGGACCCATCCAGCTTCTGACAACACCACGGTCACCGCTTCGGCTGGCATTAAATCTTGTTCTTTGATCTGTACCGCATCTGCACGGGCAACGATTGGCGAACGGCGATCATCACCAAATTTTTTCGCGTCTTCTTTTAATTCACTGATAATAAGATTTTTCAATGATTCTGGATTTGCCAATTGCTCACGAATAATGGCAGCTTTGGCTTCCAGTTCTTCTTGCTCACGGCGAATTTCCATTTCTTCAAGCTTGGCTAAATGGCGAAGCTTGAGTTCTAAAATCGCTTCAGCTTGAATCTCATCAATACCAAAATGCTGCATCAATACAGGTTTTGGCTGGTCTTCTTCACGAATAATCCGAATCACGGTATCAATATCTAAGTAGGCAATTAAAAGACCTGCCAAGATATGTAAACGCTTTTCAATTTTGGTTAAATGATATTGCAAACGGCGAGTCACGGTTTGCTTACGAATCTCAATCCACTCTAACAAGATTCGGCGGATCGATTTCACCTGTGGTCGACCATCGGCTCCAATCATGTTCAAGTTGACACGGTAGCTTGATTCTAAATCAGTCGTCGCAAACAAGTGACTCATCACCGTTTCTGCATCGACACGATTAGAGCGCAGCACGATCACCAAACGCGTTGGATTGCGATGATCAGATTCATCTCGAATATCGGCAACCAGTGGCAACTTCTTGGCAATCATTTGATCAGCAATTTGAGTCACAACTTTTGAACCAGAAACCTGATAGGGCAATTCGCTAATCACGATTTCATTTTTTTCGACTGTATACACCGCCCGAACACGATAACTACCACGACCTGTGGTTTGAATTTTCAGTAATTCTTCAGGCGGAGTAATGATTTCAGCTTTGGTCGGTAAATCTGGTGCAGGAATATATTCTGCTAATTTTTCATCGGTGGTTTCAGGATTACGAATCAGCGCAATCGTGCCTTTCACCACTTCACGCAAGTTATGTGGCGGGATATCGGTTGCCATCCCCACTGCAATACCCGTGGTACCATTCAACAGAATATTGGGAATACGTGCAGGTAAGGTGATTGGTTCTTTCATCGAACCATCAAAGTTATCCTGCCATTCGCTGGTGCCCTGCCCAAGCTCACTCAGCAATAATTCACTATAAGCCGAAAGTTTAGCTTCGGTATAACGCATGGCCGCGAATGATTTTGGATCATCAGGTGAACCCCAGTTGCCCTGACCCTCAACCAGTGGGTAACGATAGCTAAATGGCTGTGCCATCAATACCATCGCCTCATAACAGGCGTAGTCACCATGTGGATGGTATTTACCAAGTACGTCACCGACGGTACGTGCCGATTTTTTCGGCTTACCCGTCGATTTCAAGCCCAGCTCACTCATCGCATAGACAATACGACGCTGTACAGGCTTTAAACCATCACTGATATGGGGCAATGCACGATCCATAATCACGTACATGGCATAGTTCAAGTAAGCCTGTTCAGTGAATTCGGCTACGGAACGGTTTTCTGTTGCATGATGTGCAAGGCTGGTCATTTCAGCGAGTCATCCAAAATCATTTATTATCGTCAATGTTTTGTATGCTATGTGGATGCAGGCGTTGTGACAAGCCCTTGTTGTTGTTTAAACGTCAAATGGTGTCTTAGGATGATTACAAGGCCTCAAAACTTAAACATTCTTCATGATTTATAAGCTGACAAGCGGCATAAAGCCGCTATTCAAGACAATATTTTGCTTTTGTAATATATTTTTCTTTGAACTTAGAAATATCAATGCTCATCGGTTGAGGACGCAGACTCGGCATCATCTTCTTTATAAATAAATTTCGGCATTTCCAAACCAAAATAAATCGCAATCAAACGTAAGGTAAAGCCAAAGACCAAAGTAAAAATCACAGTAAGATCGTGTGGCAAACCGACTTCCAAGCACACCCAATAACAAATCACTGCGACAAAGGAAATACTGGCATAGAGCTCACGACGGAACACCAAAGGTACGTCATTACACAGAATATCGCGCAGAATACCACCTGATACTCCAGTTAATACCCCTGCAACAGCAGACACCACAAAGCCATGTCCCATCGACAAAGCAATCTGACAACCAATAATCGTAAAACCAATTAAACCCAAGGCATCCAGTACCAAGAAGATGTTGCGCAGATGGCGCATCCACTTGGCAATAATAATAGTGACAAAGGCTGCAATACAGGTCAGCACCAAATATTCAGGATGCTTGACCCAGGTTAAAGGATAATGTCCTAACAGCACATCACGTACCGAACCACCGCCTAAGGCAGTGACACAGGCAATCAGCACCACACCAAACCAGTCCATACTACGTCGGCCCGCTGACAAAGCACCAGTCATCGCTTCCGCAGTAATGGCAATAATATAAATTACGGTGAGTAACATCTGCCTACATCCCTAAATCAGGCGTAAAAGTGTGCGCTATTCTAAGACAAACTTAGATGAATTGCGCACAACATTGCTTAAATTTTTTCCCCGAGCCACAAATGCAGGGTTGTTTCATGGTGATTTGCATATCCAGAGTCGGATCAAGGAAATACCACCGCTGTTGGTGTAATACAAAATGTGAAATTTCATGATGAATATGCGCTTGTGTGCCATCATGATAATGTGCCTTGAACTCAACCAACGCATGCGTTTTATCCAGCTTGGGCTGATGTTGCACGACTTCCAGTTTGAGCCATTGATTCGATTGACTCCAGTCTGCAATCGCAGCTCGGTCTAAAGCGGGCTGTTGCCCCAAGGCTGTCGTCTGCAAAATATAATCAATCTGTTGCAATGCAAAAGCACTATAACGCGATCGCATCAACTGCTCTGCAGTTTGAGCGACTTGCTGTTTTAAGTGCAAAGGCTGACAGCACTCAGCATATTGCCCCTGCCCACATGGACAATTTTGTGATGAAGTCATTTCCAATTCTCAAATAAAAAAGCCCTGAGAAAAGCCTTGTACCACAAGGCCAAACCCAAAGGCTATTTGCTCAAACTTAATTATTTCTCGGTCGTCTTCTCTTTCGGAAGGATGCGCACTTTTTCAATCTTGTGCCCATCCATTGTCACCACTTCAAAACGATAGCCATCGACTTCAATCATGTCACCATTTTCAGGTAAACGACCAAGATGGAATAAGATATAGCCCGACAAGGTTGAGTATTCTTCGCTTTCATCGACCAAATCTTTGCCCAATAACAAAGAAACGTGACGAATGTCGGTTGAACCTTCTAACAACATAGAACCGTCATCTAGACTTTCTGCAGTTGCTTCCAATTCATCTTCATCAGGGAATTCACCCGCAATCGCTTCTAACATATCAATTGGAGTAGCTATCCCTTCAATCGAACCATACTCGTTCAGGACAATCGCCATTTGTAATGGTGCTTGACGTAACTGTTCCATCACCATCAGGACTTGTGCATTTTCATGCACAATCACAGGTTCACGTAAGTGTTTACTGAAATCAATCGCACCTGTTTCGATATATTCATTCAATACTTTATGGGTGAGAACAATACCTTCAATATTGTCTAACTCACCACGAGCAATAATCAAACGCGAATGGGTCATTGCCATTAAACGTTCTTTTAACTCAGCAGGATCATCATCTAAGTCTAGCCACTCTAGCTCTGGACGTGGTGTCATCACCGACTTGACTGGACGCTCGGATAAACCCAAGACCCCTTGAACTAGAACACTGTGATATACGCCATTATCTTCATCAAAGACTTCTTTGGCATAAGCTTGAGTCGCTAAAACATCTTCTGCTTCTTTGTTCTGACTTTCGTTACCATTGCCTTTACTGCCCAACATACGCAGTACGGCAGAGGCGGTGCGATAACGTAAATCTGTTGTCGTCACCAATTTCTCTTGGTTACGGCGCATAGTCTGATTGACCATTTCTACCAATACCGAGAAACCAATCGCAGCGTATAAATAACCTTTTGGAATATGGAAACCAAAGCCTTCAACCACCAATGAGAAGCCAATCATCATCAAGAAGCCAAGACACAGAATCACTACGGTTGGATGCTTATTGACGAAATCCATCAATGGGCGTGAAGCCAGCAACATGATACCAATCGCAATCGTCACCGCGATCATCATCACTGAAAGTTCTTTCACCATCCCCACTGCAGTGATCACACTGTCAAGAGAGAATACTGCGTCGAGGACGACGATCTGTACCACCACCATCCAGAACACGGCATGTACTGGGTTTTCTTCTTTATGTGCCTGCTTTCCTTCGATTCGCTCATGCAGTTCCATGGTGCCTTTAAATAATAAGAACACACCACCAAACAGTAGAATCAGGTCACGTCCGGAAAAGGGATGATCAAAAATATGGAACAGCGGTGTGGTTAAAGTCACCACCCATGCGATCGAGGCAAGCAGGATCAAACGCATTAACAGGGCGAGAATTAAACCAATCTTACGAGCAGCATTACGTTGTTCTGGTGGTAATTTTTCTGCCAAAATTGCAATAAAAACAAGGTTATCAATACCTAGTACAATTTCAAGCACCACCAATGTGGCTAAGCCAACCCAAGCAGCAGGATCTGACATCCATTCCAGAATCATTGAGGTGACTCCTCTGCAAAATCAGCAATATTGTTATGAAGTTGAGATTTTAAAAGGTCGGCACAAACAGCCAAAACATTTTTTTTAGGAAATAAGAACAATGCGGAGCGACAACAACCACTACTCATAGAGGTACATAGATTAATAAAAGGATTTTTAGTATAGGCAAGATTTCAGTGAAATTCATCTTTTTTTATGTTGAGGATGTTTTCAAATTCTTTCGAAGCACGACAAAAGTACATTGTATGTAAAATGTGCATAAAACTGTCACAAACCTGATTTAGCCTAGACAAGCACAGCGAAAATGATAAGGTGAAAATAAACGAATGAATAGTGTATTAAGAATGACAGAGACAAGAACCATTACTCCTCCTCCCATAAAAACCACTCAATCTCTTATTGCGTTATATTGCGGCTCACGTACAGGCAACAAGCCGATTTACCGAGACAAAGCCATTGAGCTAGCCCAGCATATTGCCAATCAAGGCTTTGGTATTGTCTACGGCGGTGCCAGTATTGGTCTGATGGGACAAGTGGCAGATACCGTACTAGAACATAGTGGCGAAGTAGTCGGTGTGATTCCAGAGTTTATGTTGGATTATGAAATTGCTCACCATAAACTGACTGAACTGCATATCGTCAATAGTATGCATGAACGTAAAGCCCTGATGGCTGAACGTGCCAGTGCCTTTATTGCCTTACCAGGTGGTTTGGGTACTTTTGAAGAAATTCTGGAAATTGCCACTTGGGGACAGCTCAATCAGCACCAGAAACCCATGATTATTTATAACGTCAATCGCTTTTATGATGCCCTGATTGCACAGCTTGATCATGCGGTAGAAGAAGGCTTTTTACCACCACAGCACCGTGCCAAAGTGATTATTTGTGAAACACTGGAACAGATTTCAAGTGTGATTAAAAACTTAAGCACACCTAGCCATATCGAAGTCTAAAACCGCCCCATATAAAAAAAGCGGATCACATCGATCCGCTTTTTTATATTGAGAACTTATTGCACATTCACTTGATATAGCGCAGTTGAACCACTGACTTCATTACCGACCACCAGTAAAGGCTTGCCATTTGGTGAATCTTTTGCCGTAACGAAAATCAAACCTTCAGGCCCTAAATCCCCCTGCTTGGCCGTATCGGTTTCGACAAAATTACGTGTGCTAAAATATTCAATAAATTTCGGTTTATTCGGTGTGGTGATGTCATACACCATCACCCCACTCATCCGCTCTAGGCCAATAAAGGCAAAGGTTTTCTTACCGATCGTACCAACAGCAATACCCTCAGGCTCTGGACCTTTCGCTGCACTTCGTTTATCAAATGTTATTTCCTCATGATCACTATTAAAGTAATTCGGGAAGAGCTCTGCTATTTTCTTTTCAAATTCGCTACCAGAGTCCCAGATCATTTGACCTTGAGTATTCCAAATACTGAATGAACGTGCACCATAAGCATAAAGCTTGTCATAAACCAAATAACCATCTGCATCCAGTTTTGGCGTACCATCTGCATACATCTGGTAACCCTTGGTCCAAGTCACTTTTAAACGACCTAATTGGCTATCATCACGACATTCTTTTGCATCTGTTGCCGTTGCCCCACAATAACCAAATACTGCTGCATTCAATCTTGCGCCTTTAACACCCACCGCAATTTTCTGTAAATGTGCTGGATACTCGTCTTTCACTTTATTGGTAAAACCACTGCTCTTGAATAAATCTTTAACACGTATTTCTTCGACAAAACCTTTGCTGGTATCGCCGCCAAAATATGCATCTGAATCTTTTAACCAAGCACGTGCATCACCTTCATTGGCAGTGACCAGATAGGTTTGACCATTGGCTTGATAATTGACAATCGAGTCAGGTTGATACATACCAAACAAGCCAGCCCATGTTTTGATATCAATCTTCTTATCTTTATCGCTGACATCTAGTTCATTACCTATTTGCCCATGATCTTTATAACCCAATGGATAAATATCGGTGACTTTCTGCTGAGCGATATCAATACGGGCAATCGCATTGTTTTCTTGCAATGTCACCCAAGCAGTTTTGCTATCTGCTGAAATGGTTATATATTCAGGTTCTAAATCCTGAGCAACGCTCGCATTTGGTCCAAAAATACGCACACCTTTGGCGATTAAATCCGCCTTTTGTGAATTCCACGCCTTAAAGTCCGCGACACTGGCTTTGGGTTGTTGAATATTGCTGATATCGATAATGCTAACTGAACCTTCAGGATCAACCGAGTAGTCATCGTTTGGCTCACCTTCATTGGCCACCAAAACAGTTTTGCCGTCTGGGCTAAAAGTCAACATATCCGGCAATGAACCTACGGCAACTTTACTGATAAAACTTAAGTCCTTAGCATTAAAAAACACCACGATCCCAGCATCAGTTTTTTTCTCAGCTTGAACCGCAATCGCAACAATGCCATTTTTAACTGCAACGCTGTTCACTTCCGAATTGGCTAAATAAGTACGGGCAGAAAGCTCTGCAAGATGAACTGGCTTTTCAGGCTTAGAAGCATCTAAGACATCGACTAAACCCTTCTGGGCATTGACCACAAATAATCGTTTGCTTGCAGCATCATAGGCTGGAATTTCAGCCGCACTTTTGGCGAAAACATTAGTTTCATAACGTCCCAATAAACTTAACTTAATCGTTTCAGGCGTTGCTTCGACCATTTCAGGCACAATCGACTGCTTGTCATTATCGTCATTACATGCCACTAACCCCACCGACAGTAACGCTGTCAGTAAAACTGAAATCTTAAATTTCATGATCAAATTCCATACAATTTATTCTGTATGGCTAATCTAGTAGTTGGTGATGCAAATTCGATGACACTTTAATGTCAGTTTCATGACCACTCTTTGACAATTTTAGGCTTTATTTCACGCACAGTTGCATTAAACTAAAACTGCCTTTTTATTCATCACGGCTCATGACAACGACAACACATCAAGCGGTACAACCTGAGTTCCGATTGTTGGTGCTTCTGGTCTCGATTGGCTTTTTTATGCAAGCCTTGGATACCACCATCGTCAACACGGCAATTCCAGCGATGGCGGTTCAACTCAATGAAAATCCATTGCAGATGCATGGCGTCATTGTGGCCTATGTATTGTCAGTTGCAGCGTGTATCCCTTTAAGTGGTTGGTTGGCTGATCGCTTCGGTATTCGTAATATCTACCTCAGTTCTATGGTGATTTTCAGCTTGGCTTCGCTAGGCTGTGGCTTGTCTCAAAACCTAGAACAACTATTATTTTTCCGCGTGATTCAAGGCATTGGTGGTGCTTTACTGATGCCTGTAGGGCGCTTGGCTTTATTAAAACTCATTCCACGCTCCCAATTTCTGTCTGCCATGAGTCTGATGAGCCTTGCAGGTTTGATTGGACCGTTGATGGGACCGACTTTAGGGGGTTGGCTCGTCGAAGTGACCACTTGGCACTGGATTTTTTTAATTAATATTCCGATGGGAATCTTGGGAATGATCATGACCTTCAAAGTCATGCCAAACCAGAAAGAACCTAGCGTCAAATCCTTCGATTTAAGTGGCTTTATCCTATTAATGGTCGCAATGGTGGGCTTGTCCCTTGGGATTGAAAATATCGCCTCATCTCAATATTCCAGCCTGATCAGTATTGGTTTACTCATTGCAGGATTATTTGCAGCAATAGGCTATGCCTATCACGCACATACACATCAAAATGCCCTGTTTCATGGTCGCCTATTTCGTTACAAAATTTTCTCGATCGGTGTACTCGGCAATTTCTTTGCCCGCTTGGGCAGTAATGCAATCCCGTTTATCTTGCCGCTGATGTTGCAAGTGGCTTTTGGTTTCGAGCCGTTCATTACTGGCTTAATGATGATTCCAATGGTATTAGGTTCATTATTTTCCAAACCCATTATTCGCCCATTAATTCAACGGGTTGGCTATCGTCGGTTTCTACTGACCAATACCGTCTTGGTTGGTTTATGCATCGCTAGTTTTTCATTGATGACAGCCGCGACACCGCTTTGGTTAAAAGTGCTACACCTATTTATCTTCGGTACACTCAATTCGCTGCAATTCGTGGGTATGAATACGCTAACTTTGAAAGACTTACCACAACAAGATGCCAGCAGCGGCAATAGCTTCTTATCCATGATTATGATGCTTTCGATGAGTATCGGGGTAGCATTGGCAGGCACACTGATTAATGTGTTTGGTCAACACCTCTCAAGCACATCTCTGAGCACGGCATTCCACGCCACCTTGATCACACTTGGCTGTATTAATATCATTACCGCACTGGTGTTTTGGCAAATTCCCAAAGAAACCACAGATTAAAGCGAAAAGCCTAGAACTCTCGCAAATAAACAGAATAAGGAAAAGTAAAATGATCGTTCCCCAACATTGGGCAGAGGCCAAAACAAAAACCAAGATTGCAGGACGACAATACACCATTAAACGCTTTGGTTGGTCAGATCAAAGCCTTACAGCAGCGCAATCGCATGCTGAGCAACGTGTTGACGAGGCAATTGAAAGGATCAAGGCTGGTGAAAATATCCGAAGAATCGACCATAAAGTTCCCTACAATGGTGCCGAGGGTGTACCAATCAGAGAACAGATTATTGCTCAGCATGACGATGTCATTATCACGCGAAATTCCTACGGCGCATTATGCTTAAATACCCCAGATGTGTTATTTGCCGATATCGATTTCGAATACGCACCTCGATTTAGACTATATCTATTCGCTTTTTTATTGTTAATGCTAGTCACGAGTATTGGGGCTGTTTACTTAGGTTCATGGATGATCTTGGGAATCGGAGTGATTGTTTCCCTCATCTTGACAGGGTTAGTTGGCAAAGCGCTGTTCTATTTACAAAACAAGTTGTTTGGAACTCCTGAACAGCGTGCATTTGCATCAATTCAAGATTTCTCTCAACAGCACCCCACATGGCATTTACGCGTTTATCTCACACCAAAAGGTTATCGTGTTTTGGCAATGCATCAGATCTTTGAACCTAAAAGTGATGCAGCCCAATTATTATTCAATGCCATTCATGCGGATCCTAACTACGTCCGAATGTGTAAAAATCAAAATTGTTTCCGAGCCAGAATCAGCCCAAAACCTTGGCGAATTGGTGTGAATCGCTTAACACTCGGCGTCTGGCCAGTGAGTGAAGCACGTTTAGCGATCCGTGAAAACTGGGTTCGAGACTATCAGAAACAAGCCGAGAACTATGCATCATGCAAATTTGTGGCACAATTAGGCAGTCAGGTGACCCACATGAAGGCGAAGCGAGTACAATCTCTACATGACCAATACTGTAAATCTGACACTCGCTTAGACATCGCATAATACAAATGATATGGCAAAAAAATCGATAAAATTTCCACGTGCTCAACATTATCCGACTTACGTCAGTATCGGTTTAGCAGTCATGTTGGGTGTGGTCAGTTACTTTGGTTTGTTCTATCAGCAAAAAGCCTCGGCACAAGATTATTCCATCCGTGGCTTTGATGTGTCTCATCATCAAGGTGAGATTAACTGGAAGAAAATCTCACCGATGCAATATCAATTCGTCTATCTCAAAGCAACTGAGGGCGGTGATTTTAAAGATCGCAATTTTCAGCAGAATTGGTTAAAGGCGCGTGAACAAGGTCTGCATGTCGGTGCTTATCATTTTTATCGCCTGTGTCGTGATGGTGCTATACAAGCAGAAAATTTTATTGCCACCGTTCCGAAAAAAGCCGATGCCCTGCCGCCTGTGATTGATCTGGAATATGACAGTAATTGCATTAATACCTATACCAAAGAGCAGCTACTCAAAGAAATTCAGGTCATGCATGATCAACTGCAAAAACACTATGGTAAACAGCCGATTTTTTATATTTCTAAAAGCTTTTATCACATTGTCTTGATGGGGAACTTTAATCAGACGCCTGTTTGGGTTCGTGATTATGAGGGCAAACCTGAACTCAAAGATGGTCGACAATGGCTATTTTGGCAGCACAGCAGCCAAGGCAAAATCGCTGGAATTCCTAAAGCGGTCGATTTAAATGTCTATGCGGAATCGCCAAAGCAATGGCGGATTTTTCTGAAAGAGCAAGGCATTGACGATGTCAAATGAGTTACGCAAAATCATCCATATCGACATGGATGCCTTTTACGCCTCAGTCGAGCTCAAAGACCGCCCTGAGCTAAAAGATTTGCCAGTGGTGATTTCCTCACATCATCCTCGTGCAGTGATTGCCGCAGCCTCTTATCCTGCCCGTGTCTTTGGACTCCGTTCTGCCATGTCAATGGGACAAGCCAAAAAACTCTGTCCACAGGTCATCGTGATCGAACCCAATTTTGAAAAATACCGCGAAGTTTCAGCGCAAATTCATCAGATTTTTCAGCAATACACGCCCTTGATTGAACCGCTTTCTTTAGATGAAGCCTATCTGGACGTGACTGAAAACTTAAAGAATATTGCCAGTGCCACCGAAGTTGCTGCACAAATCCGTGCTGATATTTTTGCAGTCACAGGACTGACCGCGTCCGCAGGCGTGGCGCCGAATAAGTTCTTGGCAAAAATTGCCTCGGATTGGAACAAACCCAATGGCTTATTTGTGATTAAACCCAATCAGGTGCTACGTTTTATTCAAGATTTAGCCTTGAATAAAATTCCTGGGGTGGGAAAAGTCACCCAAGAACGACTGCAACAACTGAATTTGCATACCTTGGGTGATCTGCAAAAAATCGACGAAAATGTGCTGATTCATCATTTTGGGAAGTACGGTAAACAGCTGTATTTATATGCGCAAGGCATTGATCACCGACCTGTCAAAGCAGAACGGGAACGTCAACAAATCTCCAAGGAAATTACTTTTGATGATGATTACACCCTTGCTCAATGCAGCCATGCATGGCAGCCATTGACCGAGCAAGTCTGGCGTAGTCTGACTAAAAAACAGCTAGCCGCGCGTGGTGTGACGGTCAAACTTAAGCTTAAAAATTTCCAAGTTTTACAACACAGTAAAAGCTTTAAGCAAGCACTGCAATCGCAACAGGATTTAGCCCAAGTACTATTACAACTGCTCGATGAAATGCATATTGACCCAGAATTTCAATTTCGTCTGGTTGGGGTAGGTGTTTATCAATTGCAACCGCTTGAAGAAGAATCACAACTTTCTTTATGGTGATGCTGTTTTTTTGCACAACCATACAACGCAGACTGAAATTTATGTTTGCTTTTTATCCAGTTTTCAGTACTCTAAGCAACGCAGTAACATTATCCATGTTGCTTGCTTTGCTAAAGAAAACCTCACTTTTAGCATCTGCTCCTGTGGTTGGCGTGACGATCAAATCCGAATATTACAGGGCACTTCAAGTGTGCTTTACCAATTCCCCCTCGCTATAAAAATTCTGAATTTAATTCTTCTCTCCTCCAAGACTTCAGTTAAACTAAGTGCATAAAATTAGAATATTGCGCATTACAACTGTCTTATGAAACAAAAACAAATTCTCTGTGTAGAAGATGAAGCCGCAATTGTACTCCCACTACGTTATGCGCTTGAGCGTGAAGGCTGGCAAGTCAGTTGGGCCAATACAGGGACACAGGCACTGCAATTACTGACACAACAATCCTTTGATTTTATTATTTTAGATGTAGGACTCCCTGACCTGAATGGTTTCGAAGTCTGCAAACAATTACGCCAAAAATACCAAACACCTTTACTGTTTTTAACAGCCCGTGATGATGAAATTGATCGAGTGGTGGGGCTCGAAATTGGAGCAGATGATTATTGCAGCAAGCCCTTTAGCGCACGAGAAATTGTGGCAAGAATCAAAGCGATTTGGCGCAGAATGGAAGCGCAAGCTCAGCCTGTTACAGCCTCTGTAGCAGCGACGAAAACTGAAGTTATTGTGCAATCGGCAATCTGGTCATGTAACCCGCAGTCCTTGCAGATTCATTATCATCAACAAGCGCTACAACTGACTCGCTATGAATACCGCTTGTTATTTTTACTGATTCAGCATCCAGAACAGGTGTTTAGCCGCCAACAACTGATGGATCATATTTGGGAACACCCTGAACATAGCTTAGAACGTACCGTCGATACGCATATCAAGAGTTTAAGACAGAAGCTCAAACTGATTACCCCACATGATGACCCAATTCGTACTCATCGTGGCTTTGGCTATAGTTTGATGAAGTTGAGCTAAAGCATGTCGATCTTTGTCCGTATCTGGTTTTTCTTTAGCTTAGTGGTGGTACTGAGTCTAGGTTTTATCGCCTATACCCTGACCCAGCAAGTGAAACCCAATGTACGGCAAGTGGTTGAAGACACCCTCGCTGAAAATGCCAATATCATTGCCCAACTGATTGCGGAAGATGTCTATCAACATCAGGTGGATACGCCCGAATTTGATCAAAAAATTCAAGCAGCTTTGTCCCGTCAACTGAATGCCACCATTTGGCAGCACCGCAAAGAACAGATTAACCAGCAACTGTACATTACCGATCCCAAAGGCATCGTGATTTATGATTCTGAAGGGCAAGCTGTAGGACAGGACTATTCAAAATGGAATGATGTCTACTTAACGCTACGCGGCAAATACGGCGCACGTTCAACGGCAACCAACCCCTATGACCGCAATAGCAGTGTCATGCATATTGCAGCACCAATTATTTATCAACAGCAATTGCTCGGTGTGGTCAGTATTGGTAAACCAAATCAGTCGGTACAACCTTATATCGAGCGCGCCGAACAGCAATTAATTTATCAATCCTTATGGATCGCAGCACTGAGCTTATTATTGGCGAGTATGGTGGCGTATTGGCTAAGACACAGTATTGATCGCGTTCGACGCTATGCACAGGCTTTGGCACCCGTGAATCAGGCGCCTTTCTTTTATTCCGCTAAAGAACTCAACCAAGTGACTCAAGCACTGAGCGAAATGCGGGAAAAACTGGAAGATCGTGGCTATGTCGAGAACTATGTCAATACACTCACCCATGAACTCAAAAGCCCCCTCACCGCGATTCAAGCCAGCGCTGAATTACTACAGGATGACTTACCACTGGCTGATCAGCAACAGTTTGCCCATCATATCGTCCAGCAAAGCCAGCGTTTGCAGTCATTGATTGAACGGATGTTGTTATTAACACGACTCGAAAAAAATCAGCATGCTTTAGAGTTTCAAAACTTAGACCTAAACGAACTCATTCAACAATGCTTTCAGCAACAACATAGTGCTTTGCAACTTAAGCAGATCCAAATACAACTTGATCTGCCCCAACACTGTTCGATCCATGCCGATCCATTTTGGCTGAAGCAAGCATTGAATAATCTCTTAGATAACGCCAGAGATTTCTGCCCGCCACAAGGAAAAATCGCAGTCCAACTTCAACAAGACCTACCCCATCAAAGCATCACCTTGCTGTTTTTTAATGAGGGTGATGCGATTCCTGAATATGCCTTAAGCCGTGTATTTGAAACCTATTTTTCTCTACCACGTCCGCATAATCAGCAACGCAGTACAGGCATTGGGCTCAGTATCGTCAAACAAATTATTCAGCAGCACCAAGGTCAGATTAGCATCCAGAATATTGAAGCAAATCGCCTCGACTTCTTAGCAACACATCAACCTGGTGTGCTCTTGACCATCATACTTCACACAAACTTCACTTAAGCTTCAAACTGAACACATCCGAACTGCATATCGCATATAGATACTGGTCATATCCTAATGACCATGGAATTTCATATGCGTCGCAATTTTATCAATCTTAAAATCGGAGCCATTCTGTTCCTGATTTTGATTTTTTATATTGGTCTGTTTTTTATTTCGAGCTTGGTCTCAGAACGCCAAAGCTATCAACAACAAGTCATTCGCGACATTGCCAATGAACAAATCCGTCCACAGCAAATTGTTGCCCCTTATTTAAAACTGCCTTATCAAGTGCAAACCACCTGTACCGATGAACAAAAGAAAAGTTATACCTGTACGCAAACCCTATTTGTCGCGGTAGGCGCTGAAAGTGCCGACTGGACTGCACAATTTAAAGTTTCGGACAGTACCTATAGACGCAATATTTATAAAGCGATCAGCTATCAAAACATAATGTCAGGCAAAGGGGCATTTAAGGGCATCGATAACGAAGCAAAACGTGATTATCTATGGGAGCAGGCTGAAATTATTTTCCCGATCCAAGATGCACGTGGGCTGAATGCCAAACCTGTATTGGATATTGAGGGTAAGGCCTATAAGTTTGACTTTTCTGAGCAAAGCCAAGGGCAACGCGGTTTTGATCTGATGCACCTTACTGCAAAAAAATATCCTGAACTGGTACAAAAATTTCAGCAGGGTTTTAAATTTGGCCTGCAGTTCGAGCTTGAAGGACTCAGTGCATTCAGCTTCATTCCAACCAGTTATGAAATGACCTATCAAGCCACAGGTAACTGGGGCGATGTTAAATATGATGGGCAAAGCCTACCCTTTAAAAAATCCAGTGAAAAACACCAATTTCAGGCAGACTGGAAAAATATCGCACTGGGTAAACGTAATTTAGAAAATGTGTCACTGTGTGAAAATAGCCAATGTTTTTATCAGGTCTTAAATACAGAAAATGCACCCGCAGAAGCTGCCTATGATAGCCGCACCCCCTCCAATATTTCAGGTATTTCGACTCAATTCCTAGAGCCTGTCAATATCTATACCCAAACCGATCGTGCGATTAAATACGGCGTGATGGTGATCATCCTTACCTTTGGCTGCTTCTTCCTGTTTGAAGTTTTAAAACAACTCAAAATCCACCCTGTGCAATATGCACTGGTTGCCATGGCGCAAGGCGTTTTCTTTGTCCTGTTACTTTCGATCAGTGAATATTACGCCTTTTCACTCGCCTATCTAGCGGCAGCAATCGCTTGTGTCGGTCTCATCACATGGTATTTATATTTTGTGGTCAAAGGGATTAAACCTGCACTGTTATTCGGGATTCTACTCGGTGTGCTCTACGGCATGATGTATCTATTACTGCAATCCAGTGGTAAGACCTTCTTATTTGGTTCGATCCTGTCCTTCATCCTGATTGCCTGCGTCATGTTCATCACCCGTCATGTCAACTGGTACCAATCCGAACAACAAAGCCAATAAAAGCACATAGGGGTGAAGTACTGTCTTCGTCCCTTTTCACTGCATGAATAAGGAATAATACCATGTACCAAACAACTTATTTAGCGTTAAAGCAACTGAAACAGCTATGTCCTTTACATAGCTCAATTGCAAGCTGTCTGAATCAATTACGACAAGCCAAAATCCAGTTTTTGAATCTGGGAAATATTATTGTTTGCCCACAACAACGCTGTATTTTGGTTTTCAAACATCGTAACTTAATGGAAATAGAAAGTTTTTTAGCCTGATTTATACAAAATTACATTGCAGCTGAATGGCATCAAGTACAATCCCCACTATACTTTTCGATTTGGGAATCACTATGTCTGTGCAACGCCTTCATGTCACATCACGTTATTGCGAAGTTGCAATTTCAGGAAATCTTGTTCATTTAGCAGGTCAATTGGCTGATGATACCAGTGTTGATGTAACCGCACAGACACAGCAAACCTTAGATAATATTGATCGTTTATTGGCAGAAGCGGGTACAGATAAAACCCATATTCTATCTGTACTGATCTTTTTAAAAGACATTGAAAAAGATTATGCGGCAATGAATGCAGTATGGGATGCATGGATTGCTGAGGGACATCCCCCAGCACGTACCTGTGTCGAATCTAAACTATACACACCTGATGTTTTAGTTGAAATGACGGTAACCGCAGTTCGCCCAGATTAATAAGATTTCACTGCAAATTCATTATATTTCATCATTCGATCCGCTTTCGCGATTGGCATTGATGTTGTCGTGGAAGCGGTTGAAACCGTCGCAGGTTCAAACAGATCAGGCACCAAATCCTCTCTGAGCTCTTGCTCAGTCGGAATACTGCTATAACGTAGTACACGATAGCCGGCCAACTCAAGCAAACTGTCTTGATAGTGCTTTTGATGCAGACGGTTCACATAAGATTCGTCTGCAATCTCAATAATCGCAAGCACTTGATGCTGTTGATCTAAAACCACAAAATCAGCAACCAAACCTTGATATTTACGGCGTGTGTGCGCAAATTTTGTAGTCAGTAAAGCATCAAAAGAAACATGTGCCAACATGGTATGACGAGGTAAAACAGCCTGCAAACGCATGAGTGTAATTTGTTCTGCGATATTCAAAATACCACGGCGTTTTAACGGACTATCCTGACGCCTATTTTGTTGTAGGCGGCGAAGTGCAAGTGCTGTGATCAACAGCAACCCAACTGTTGTTATAAAATAATACATTTCTAACTAATCCCTTTAGATTTTTTATAATCATTTTGGCTTTATGCCAATTTTTTTAATCAAGAACATCGATAGCAAAGTCATTTTGCAGTGCAAACTTAAGTTTTTTAATCGTGTTTTCCTAGACGACCAAAGTCGTAATAGCCCTCTGCACTTTATTTATAATCATTCGGCATCCAAGATTCAAGTCGTTATTGTCAGTTTATGTTTCTATGGGCGATAGTTTTACGATCAAATTGTGACCACATGATAATTTAGGCATAAAAAAGAAGGCATGAACGCTCTCATGCCCTCTTCTACACCAAATTAACGATGTGCTTTGGTTTTAGACTTTGGCTTTCCTGAAAATGGTCTTTTCTCACCCGTTTCACGTGGTGGTAAACCATTATGTTGGGTTAAGACCTGTCCTTTTTGCGGACGCTGTTGACCTGACTGTGAACGAGATTGGCCTTGACCACGTTTTGCAGAATCCCCTGCGACAGATGAATTCTTTTTGCGTGCCGATTTATATTCACCTTCAGCAGTCCCTTGTGGCTGATAAGTTGGAATCAAATGCTGCTTTGAATTTCCGATTAAATCTACACGCCCCATCTCTTTCAAGGCTTCACGCAATAAAGGCCAGTTGTTTGGATCGTGATAGCGTAAGAATGCCTTATGCAAACGACGACGCTTTTCGCCTTTCACGATATCCACATTTTCCGTATAACGTGCCACTTTAGACAATGGATTTTTGCCTGAGTAATACATTGTGGTCGCAGTTGCCATTGGCGATGGATAGAAGGTCTGTACCTGATCGGCACGGAAGCCATTTTTCTTCAACCAAATCGCCAGATTCATCATGTCGTAATCGGTGGTACCCGGATGCGCAGCAATAAAGTATGGAATTAAATACTGTTCCTTACCTGCTTCCTTACTGAAACGCTCAAACATTTGCTTAAAGCGATCATAAGTCCCGATGCCGGGTTTCATCATCTTCGATAATGGGCCATTTTCGGTATGCTCAGGCGCAATTTTTAGATAACCACCGACATGATGCTGTACCAATTCTTTGACATATTCAGGATTTAGAACTGCAAGGTCGTAACGTAGACCTGAACCAATCAGAATCTTCTTCACCCCTTTGATTTCACGGGCTTTACGATAAAGCTGAACCAATGGTGCATGGTCGGTATGCAAGTTCTGACAAACGCCTGGATAAACACACGATGGTTTACGGCAATTCTTTTCAATTTCAGGGTCTTGGCAATGCAAACGGTACATGTTTGCCGTTGGTCCACCTAAGTCCGAAATAATCCCAGTGAAGTTAGGTGCAGTATCACGGATCTTTTCAATTTCACGTAAAATCGAATCTTCTGAACGGTTTTGGATAATACGACCTTCATGCTCGGTAATCGAACAGAAAGTACAACCACCAAAGCAACCACGCATGATATTCACAGAGAATTTGATCATATCAAATGCTGGGAAACGCGCATTGCCATAAGCTGGATGCGGTAAGCGCGCATAAGGCAAATCAAACACATAATCCATTTCCTCAGTGGTCAGAGGAATTGGCGGTGGATTAATCCAAACATCACGCTCACCATGACGTTGCACCAATGCACGCGCATTACCGGGGTTGGTTTCTAGATGCAAAATACGGTTGGCATGTGCATAGAGTACCTGATCCTCAGCCACTTCTTCATAAGAAGGTAAACGGATTACCGCTAATTCGCGTGGTGGTAATTTATGTTTAATTGCTTTTGATGGTGCAGGTTTCAGCTGTACGATCTGCGTATCTGGATCTAGATTGTCGCCTTCACGTACAATTGGGTTTGCCACAAATTCTTTTTGGAAGTTTTGATACTGCGCCAGTGAGTTGCCTTTTTCTTTTTCAACTTCACAGCCATCAATATCTTCAGTCATCACATAAGGATTGATGATCTGATCAACACGACCAATGGTATCAACATCGTTACTGGCGATTTCAACAAATTTTGCTTTCGATTTTTTATTATGTTTATTAATAATAAATGCAGTACCACGAACATCAGTGATCTCGTGGACTTTTTCACCTTTGGCTAAACGATGCATCACGTCGATGATGGCACGCTCGCCATTGCCATACATGAGTAAATCAGCTTTAGAGTCCATCAAAATCGAGCGGCGGACTTTGTCTGACCAATAGTCATAATGTGCGATACGACGTAAGCTGCCTTCAATCCCACCAAGTAAGACTGGAACGTCTGGAAAAGCCTCACGACAACGCTGACAGTAAACCGTGGCTGCACGGTCTGGGCGTTTATTCGCTTCATTATTTGGTGAATAGGCATCATCAGAGCGGATTTTACGATCAGCCGTATAACGGTTAATCATCGAATCCATGTTCCCTGCGGTCACACCCCATGCAATGGTTGGCTTGCCTAGAACGCGGAAGCTCTCTGCATTCGTCCAATCAGGTTGCGCAATAATTCCGACACGGAAGCCTTGTGCTTCAAGTACACGCCCAATCACACCTGATACAAAAGATGGATGGTCAATATAAGCATCGCCACAAACTAAAATAAAGTCACATGCATCCCAGCCGAGTAGATCCATTTCTTCTCGTGACATCGGCAAAAATGGTGCGGGTTCAAAACACGACGCCCAATATTTGTCGTAATCAAACAGCGCTTTAGGCGCAGTCTGCATGGTATAGGCAGTAGACATAGCTTGCGAATCTCGGCTAGCAGATGAAGGAGAGACATTTATCGGGGTTGGTTGTATTTTAACCCCTAAAATGAAAGCCGATCATTTTAACATGAATTTCATTCATTTTTATAGCTCAAAAAACAAACAATAGTGTTTCCCCAAAAAGTATTTGTAACTTATTGAGGAAACAGCGTCATAAGATGATGATAATTATTCTTTTTCGTTCAAGAAACCTTCTTTAATTTCAGAAGGTAAATCTTGATGCCACCATATATAAATAGAAGCTTTAATTTCTTCATCTTCATCAGGATCATTAAAAGGTTCATCATCTTCACGGATAAGCTCATCGCCATTAAATTTGAACCAAAACTCCCAAGGATCATCATCACCACAGCCCCAAGCTTGTGCATGAATATCAGGTAATACTCTTTTTAAGAATAATAAAATATTTTCAATGTTTTCATCACCATTTGAGCCATGGGTAAAATCTAGCACAGCAAACCCATCAACATAGTGCAGTGTCTCTGGTGTAAGATCATGTTCAATCGAATCGATCAAATCAACCAGCTCTTGAGTAATCTCATCTGCTTGCGGATTAATTAGTAAAGCTGTCTGAATGAACTTTTCTTCATCTCCATGATGTGTGGTAAATAAAACTTCTAATTGCCCCATGATTGTTGAATCAGGATGTTTATAATAAACGCGACTATGTAATTCCATATTATTTTCCCCAATTTTAATATTATCTCTACACCCAAATAGGTGCTTATTTAAGTTACTAAATCTTCAGAACTTTTATCAAGTTTATGCGACTTTATTTGTCGTTTTATTTTCATTCTTCATTAAGCGTATCGCGAGCATAAAACCGATCACTAAGACCACAACCACCATAAGATTTATTCCCGTCCAGCCATAGTTCTCCCAGACCAACCCACCACTACTGCCAAGCAAACTTGAGCCGATGTAATAGCAGAATAAATAGAGTGAAGACGCGACTGCTCGATACTGAACAGCTTGAACAGAAACCCAACTGCTGGCCGTCGAATGTGCCGCAAAAAATGAAAAGGTAAAAATTATGAGACCCAGTAAGATGGTCCAAAGCGATGGAATCAAGGTAATCAATAGACCGATGATCATCATGACCAGTAAAACTGGCAACACTTTATCGCGCCCATATTTAAAGCCCCATTGCGCGGCTTTGGGTGAACTATAAATCCCTGCCAGATAAGCAATTGAAATCAGACCAATCCATGTTTGCGATAGATGAAACGGGGCTTCTAATAAGTGGTAACTGATATAGTTAAATACAGTCACCAAACAGCCCATCAAGATAAAACCTTGGGCAAATAAAATGCGTAGTTTTGGGTCTTTTAAATTTTGCTCAAACGCTGCTTTAAAACGTGAAAATCGGAATGGAAACGGTTTGAAATACTGTGACTTAGGTAATAGCAGATAGAATAAGCAGGCAATCACAAAATTCAGAAAACCAATAATATAAGTTGCCGATTGCCAAGAAATAAAATCAACCAGAACCCCTGCAATCAGACGTCCACCCATTCCGCCAATCGCGGTACCTGAGATATACAGCCCCATGGCAAAACCGATATCCTTCTGCGCAATCTCCTCTCCGATATAAGTCATCGCTACCGCAGCAACACCGCTAACAGCTAGACCAATCAAAACACGGGTACTTAGAAAGATTTCCCAGATTGGAAAAGAAGCACTAATCAGTAATAAAATCGAGACCAGAAATAAGGCAAACACCATGATGGGTTTACGCCCGAATCGATCGGAAATAAAGCCAGTGAACAACAGGCCAATAGCCAGTGCAATGGTGGAAAAAGAGAGCGGAAAACTACTGTGGGTCGGAGTGACATGAAAGAATTCTGCAAAGATCGGCATCATCGGCTGTACACAGTACAACGAGGAAAATGACGCGAAACCAGCAAAGAACAATGACCATAAAATCGCAGTAAACGATTTCGAACCATATTCAATATGGGTTGGGCGCAGCACTGATTCAGACATGAGGACTCCTTATGCCCGATCAGTATACGCCTTCGACCGAAATGCGGAATGATCATTTCGGCCATTTTTATCAAATGTTTAAAATAATGCTTTAGGCAAACGGATCTGAATTATTTCATTATCATCGGCGAGTTTGGCATTGCGTCCTGATGAACCAGGGAAATTATTGTCATTCAATACCGTCAAAGTGGTGCCATTTTCAATAATCACATCTTCAATGGTTTCAAATGGAAAGGCAAACAGCTTGCCTGTACCAATATCTCCTTCACGCGCTGTACCATACAGCCCATTTGGATTGGCAATTTTCATTAAGTCGACCAAGTCTTCGCGTGCCACCACCTGCTTCGGCTCATTGAATTTAATTCGAATCAGTTTCTTATGGCCACCGAGATTATTTTGACTCACATCGCGCTCAATAATGATGCCCTCTTTGTCATTAAACAGCTGGAAGTCACCAATATTGGTGGCTTTACTATCCAGTACAAACCAATAATAAACACCCGTATAGGCTTTCTTCTGAAGATCAAACTGGGAGATCAGCAGCCTACCTGTCGAGTCATTCAGCAATGGCTTTTCCAGTAGCGGATACAGGTATTTGCCATCAGGTGAAATTGCCATGCCTTCAAAACCACTACTGCGCCCCACCAATGGCTCCACATAATTGATATTGGTTTTATTCAGCTGGTTTTGCGGAGAGCGTAATTCTTGGCTCGGATTAAATGGATTGGGCAAAGCAATCGGTGCATCGAGTAACACACCATCGGCTGAGAAATGTAGTAAGAATGGGCCAAATTCATCACCAATCCAATAAGTACCATCTGGCGCACGTTGCATCGATTCAGGATCAAAATCCGCCCCTGTCAATAAACGTTCTGCGGTATTGCCATTTACAATCTCAAAAGGAATCCGCTTATTGGGATCACGTAATTGAATGAAACTTTGTACAGAAACCTGCCCCGAACCTTTGCTCTTGGTTTTAAAATCAGCTTTGATTTTATAAATGCGTAATAAGAAATCAGCTGAATTATCCTGTGTGCCAAAACCGTTATCGGCCATGGCCATATAAGTGCCATCCTCATTTTTTAAGGCAGCAGAAAAGCCCTGTACAGGTTGTCCTTTAAAAGGTGGATAGATGCCATTGGCCCCACTCACCGCTTTACCTGAATCTGGTCCCGCAGCATAAGTTGCGACAGGAAGCTTGGCGAAAGAAATCAGAGTGGGTTCTGTGACTTTGTCTGTCGATGTATTCTGATCTTGATTATTGTCATCATTATTACAAGCCGTTAAACCCAAAGCACTACAGCAGAATAAGGCCAATAAAGTTTTCTTGTTCATGGTTTTATACATTTGGTAAAAATTTACGCAAATTAAAACAAGCTTTGATGACGTTTTTACTGCAATAAAATGAAATCTTTATGGCGAAAAGATGACAATGTCACTCATGGCTTTACGCTATCAATCATGCCAACTCCTCTTGACTCCATGTTGCTAAAGCTTGATCGGTTGATACTCTCCTGCAATCGCAGCTTTTAAAAAATTTTGAAAGGTTGGGCATTGCATATGATTTTCTGCGGGGCATACCGCCGCATGTCTCAGCCCTTCGCTGATAAAGTGCAAACGTCGGGTCATTTGTTCCAACTGCTCTGCTTTCTCATTGAGCATGGTTCGGTCCAATTCGGGCTGACCACTCTCCCCAAACATATGCGCAATTTCATTGAGGGAAAAACCTGCCGCCCGCCCCAAAGCAATCAATGCCAATTGATCCAAGACTTGTTTGCCATACTGTCGGCGTAATCCATGACGACCAATCGATCTAATTAAGCCCTTTTCCTCATAAAAGCGTAAGGTTGAGGTGGTCACATTGGCCCGTTTAGCCACTTCTCCAATATCCATAAATACCCCTTGACTTCAAGTTGACTTGAACTTGCACACTATATTTATCGCGTTTTATGCAAAAAAGATCAAGGTGAAAAAATGGAAACTGCGGAACTATTATTTCAAATCCTATGCCTAGGCGTAGGAGCCACAATAATCATGGATATATGGCTACTGCTGTTAAAAAGACTCCACCTCCCGAGCTTAAATTTTGCCTTACTGGGCCGTTGGGTCGGTTGGATATTTCGGGGCAAGTTCATCCATGCATCGATTGCGCAAAGCCCTGCCATTCAAAGGGAATATGCCTTGGGTTGGCTGGCACATTACAGTGTCGGCATCCTCTTTGCCTTCAGCTTTGTCCTGATTGTAGGAGGTGTATGGTTACGACACCCTCAATTCAGCTCTGCCTTTATTTTCGGGGTGATTACAGTGCTTATTCCCTTTTTCATCATGCAACCCGCCATGGGAGCAGGCATTGCTTCAGCTAAAACAGCACAACCTTTGCGCAACTGCCTACGAAGTCTGATCAATCACACTATTTTTGGCTGCGGTTTATATCTCAGCGCTCAATTGCTTGCACGGTTTCACTGAGGAGTTCAACCATGAAATCCATTGCTATTATTTATCATAGCCGTCAGGGCCATACCCAATTTATTGCCCAACAGATTCAACTCGGTGCCGCACAAGTTGGACAGATTAAAATTGATTTATTCACCGCTGAGCAGCTAATGTCACAACCTGAATTACTCTGTCACTATGATGGACTGATTTGGGGTTCACCAACCTATTTGGGTGGTGTGTCAGGCACATTGAAACTGTTGATGGATGCCACAGGACCTTTATGGAAAAAACAAGCATTTAAAGGAAAGTTAGCTGCAGGATTTACAGTTTCCTCACTGCCTGCAGGCGATAAGCAATCTACCCTGATTTCACTTTTCACCTTTTCGATGCAACACGGTATGATATGGGTCGGTAATCCTATTTTACCTGAGCAACATCAAGGTGTTCCTTATACGCAAGCGGCCAATCGTCTCGGGTCATGGTCTGGCCTTATGGCACAAGCTGAACATGCCAGTGCGGCAGATGCTTTTGATTTTGGCGATATCAAAACCGCTCAGTTATTTGGACAAAATTTTGCATTGAGCTTAAGTGCATATCAAGGAGTGATGATCACGTGAAAGCAGCAAGTCTTTTATTTCCATTGATTTTATCCTGCATGATGTCTTGTATAATCTCTGGCATCACCACATTAAAAGCAGTCGGTTTTATCGATAATTTCTTTGCCATGTGGATGTCAGCATGGATCGTGGCGTGGATGTTTGCCTTTCCTAGCGTATTGGTCTGCGCACCAATTGCACAAAGGTTGGTCGGCTGGATTCTAAAGAAACGCTAATTTTCACTCTGTAAGTAAAAGCCTACAGTGACTGTGGTGATTGGCGAATATACCGAATGAGATAGATTCGCTAATATATCAAGCATAGAGAGACAGGATGTCTCATTCAGAATAATAATAAGCACAGGATGTGGTCGTTGACAGGAGTTGGCGGCAAGAAACCAAATATGAGAAAGCCTCGACAGGATGTCGGGGCTTTTTTATTCGGCTTAATATCTAAAACTAAACGATTTACCCCTATAGATTACATTGACTCCTATCGGCTTGCTCCCTACCATCCGCATGTTTTATAGATGACGGTCAAACTTTTTCTACGATGATAATTTACAAAAAATTTTCTTTTTCTCGCTTTCACATTGCTTTTGCCAAATTGAGTCTCATTTTTTAAGTACTTACTTCACTGTCGCATGTACGACAACCAAGGCACCTACGGTAAATCACTCCCAGAAATTGTCTTCTGGTATTCAAAATGCTTTTTCAGTAGCACCAACAACCGCAAATCGGGTCGCTCCCATCATTCTGCAAACAGCTGAGCGTCACAATATTTCACCACATTTATTAGCCGCGCTGATTCGTCAAGAGTCTAGCTATAGAACCCGTGCACGATCTTCAGCAGATGCCGTGGGTTTAACCCAAGTACGCCCAAAATTTTGGCAACAGTTCTGCCCTGGAGATTTATATGATGAACACGTCAACATCAATTGTGGTGCTTATATCTTAGCGAACTACTATCAATCGACAGGCGATTGGTCAAAAGCCCTCGGCTATTACAATGTTGGCCCCACAGGTTACAGAAGAAGTCCCTATATGCGTCAGCAAGCTGAACGCTATGCCAGCTCAGTCAAACGCCATGAACAAAGTTTAAAAGAAGCTCTTTAAAACCTAAAACAACTGCGGGGATTGCCGAATGTACATAATGGGCTAGATTCACTAATCTATAACTCATAGAGAGACAGGATATCTCATTCAAACAAACAAAAAATACAGAATGTAGTCATTTACAGAAGTTGGCGGCAGGAAACCGAATATGAAAAAGCTTCGACAGGATGTCGGGGCTTTTTTATGATCCTCTCTGCCCCATTCATTACCGTAAAATAACTACTATTGACTCGCCTAAACTGAGTGCATACCATCCTTATACTTCTGTTTGGTATCGGGTTCTGGTTTTGCACTTCACATCGACTTCTTCTGATCAACATATGGCTTTTAAACCGTTTGCCTCAATCATTTTAAAGATCAGCCTTGTTGTGCTTGCAATCAGTTTATCTGCATGTAGCAGTTTAAGCGGGTCCTTTGCCAATCGCTCGAATCAACTTTCATCAGGCTTACAAAATGCCTATTCGGTTTCTCCGACTACAGCCAATCGCTTATCGCCGATGATTATCCAAAGTGCCGAGCATTATGATGTATCACCGACTCTACTTGCGGCCCTGATCCGTCAAGAATCGAATTACAACAGCTCAGCGCGCTCGCCAACGGGTGCAATCGGTTTAACCCAGATTATTTCCAGCCATTGGCGTCAGTCTTGTCCGGGCAATCTCTATGATGAGAATGTCAATATTAACTGTGGTGCACATGTGCTCTCGACTTACTATAGATCTGCTGGCAGTTGGTCTAAAGCCGTGGCCTATTATAATGTCGGACCAACTGGCTATGAACGCAGTTTCTGGACGCGCCATAAAGCCAAGAAATATGCACGCTCGGTTAAACATCACGAAAAAAACTTGAAAAAAGCACTTTAAAAATAGTTAAATAATAAAAAAACCATGCTGTTCAAGCATGGTTTTTTTTATTGGTTGAATCACGAAATTAAGCTTCGTCAAACAAACCTTCAAATAAAACTGAAGATAAATAACGTTCACCACTATCAGGTAAGATCACCACAATAGTTTTGCCTGCATTTTCAGGACGTTCAGCAATTTTGGCTGCTGCCGCTAATGCTGCACCACTTGAAATGCCGACTAAAATCCCTTCTTGAGTTGCACATTTTCTTGCCCACTCAATTGCATCTGCGCTATTCACTGGCAGCACTTCATCGACTAGATCTAAGTCCAGGTTTTTTGGAATAAAATTCGCACCAATACCCTGAATTTTATGCGGTGCAGGTGTAATGCTTTCACCGTGCTTGGTTTGCGTGATGATTGGTGATTCTGCAGGTTCAACCGCAACTGAATACAATGGTTTATTTTGAACTTGCTCAAAATAACGTGAAATACCCGTAATGGTACCGCCAGTTCCTACACCAGCAACTAAGATATCCACTTGACCATTGGTTGCCTGCCAAATTTCAGGACCAGTGGTGTCTGTATGAATTTGTGGATTGGCTGGATTTTCAAATTGTTGTGGTAAGAAGTATTGTTCTGGATTTTCAGTAGCCAAACGAACGGCTTCATCTACCGCACCTTTCATGCCTTTCGCTGGGTCAGTCAGAACCAGATCTGCACCTAATGCTTTTAATACTTTTCTACGCTCTAAACTCATACTTGCAGGCATGGTTAAGGTAATTGGATAACCTTTTGCTGCTGCGACAAATGCCAAGGCAATGCCTGTATTACCACTGGTTGGCTCAACAATATGCATACCTGTTTTAAGTACACCACGTTTTTCCGCATCTGCAATCAACGCTGCACCAATACGACATTTCACTGAGAATGCAGGGTTACGGCTTTCCACTTTTGCCAGTACCGTTGCACCCGTTTTGATAAGGCGATTGATCCGGACTAAAGGTGTGTTACCAATCGCTTCGGCATTATTTGAATAAACTGCGATACCGAGGTTTGCAGGTGTTGGAAATTGCTGATCGGTTGACATGTTATTTCCTTATTAGATTTGGAATGATTCTCAATCATTATAGGCTTGTCAGCCAAGGAGGAAAGCAGAAAACGTAAGATTTATGAAAAGTTATAACTTAGCAAGGTGAAATACCAAGCTATTCTTATCTTTATACGGTCTTTAAATTAAAATAATTTTTTCAATATTAGTACGCTATACAGTGATTACTACCAAAGCTCACCCTCTCGCCAATCCGCGCAAATAGCATCATCAGCTGTATGATGTGATAGTAATTCTTTCAGCTTAGCACTCAATGGATACAACAGAATTTCATGTTCATCTGTCAGATAAGCAGAGCTATTTTGTTTGATATATAAATCCCCCGACCAAGAAATCCAGCCTAGTTTTTTATAAAATGCATCATCTTCGGGCTGGAGTGCAGCAAGTTCATAACCCAAATTAGTTAAAGCATCGATTAAATATCTTAATAACTGTGATGCTAGCCCCTTCCCCCGCATCATTTGATCAGTCGTCACATATTCAATATAGGCAGTTTTTACACTGATATTGTCATTAACAATGAACATTCGATCCGTCCATAGAGCGTGCGATACAATCTTTTCATCCAATATACAGATTAAATGAGAAGCTGTTTGCATGAAGGCATACTGACTCCAAGGATCTTCATCAAAAGCTGTAAAACATAACTCAGCAATCTGTTGTCGCTGTAGTCTATCCAAATCTTGAGCGGCGATAATTTTAAACTGCATGAACTGATGCTCGATTCAAATTGTTTATATCTTAAGCAAGAGATGGAGGAGTATGAAGTATTTTTAGTCAGATCTAATTAAAATAAGTTGAGATATAAAATTCCCCGCAATAAAAAACACCCCAACCTCTCACGAGATTGGGGTGTTTCTAATTTAAAAGCTGGCGATGACTTACTCTCACATGGCAAGTGCCACACTACCATCAGCGCTAAGAGGTTTCACTTCTGAGTTCGGGAAGGGATCAGGTGGTTCACTCTTGCTATTGTCGCCAGCAAACTGTTGTGGTGCTTTCGGGTCTTATTCACGATGTATTCATCGTATGCCTTACTTACGGTCCAAAGAGTTATTAACGGATTAGATTATTGAGTCGAAGTTTATTGCTTAGCAATCACTAAATCAAGTTCTTTGTTCAAGATCAGGTTTAACTGATCTTTTATGAATCGATTATCAGCTTTACATACAACTGCTTGGGTGTTGTATAGTCAAGCCTCACGAGCAATTAGTATTGGTCAGCTTCACACGTCACCGTGCTTCCACACCCAACCTATCAACGTCCTAGTCTCGAACGGCTCTTTAGAGGAATAAATTCCTAGGGAAATCTTATCTTGAGGTAGGCTTCCCGCTTAGATGCTTTCAGCGGTTATCCCTTCCGAACATAGCTACCCGGCGATGCGACTGGCGTCACAACCGGTACACCAGAGGTTCGTCCACTCTGGTCCTCTCGTACTAGGAGCAGATCCTCTCAAATTTCCAGCGCCCACGGTAGATAGGGACCGAACTGTCTCACGACGTTCTAAACCCAGCTCGCGTACCTCTTTAAATGGCGAACAGCCATACCCTTGGGACCTGCTTCAGCCCCAGGATGAGATGAGCCGACATCGAGGTGCCAAACACCGCCGTCGATATGAACTCTTGGGCGGTATCAGCCTGTTATCCCCAGAGTACCTTTTATCCGTTGAGCGATGGCCCTTCCATACAGAACCACCGGATCACTAAGACCTACTTTCGTACCTGCTCGACTTGTGGGTCTCGCAGTTAAGCGCGCTTTTGCCTTTATACTCTACGCGTGATTTCCGACCACGCTGAGCGCACCTTCGTACTCCTCCGTTACTCTTTAGGAGGAGACCGCCCCAGTCAAACTACCCACCAGACATGGTCCTCGCCCCGGATTACGGGGCAGAGTTAGAACCTCAACATTACCAGGGTGGTATTTCAAGGACGGCTCCATTGGAACTAGCGTTCCAACTTCAAAGCCTCCCACCTATCCTACACAAGTAAGGTCAAAGTTCAATGTCAAGCTGCAGTAAAGGTTCACGGGGTCTTTCCGTCTAGCCGCGGGTACACCGCATCTTCACGGCGAATTCGATTTCACTGAGCCTCTGCTGGAGACAGCGCCGCCATCATTATGCCATTCGTGCAGGTCGGAACTTACCCGACAAGGAATTTCGCTACCTTAGGACCGTTATAGTTACGGCCGCCGTTTACTGGGGCTTCGATCAAGAGCTTCGCTTACGCTAACCCCATCAATTAACCTTCCAGCACCGGGCAGGCATCACACCCTATACGTCCACTTTCGTGTTTGCAGAGTGCTATGTTTTTAATAAACAGTTGCAGCGGCCTGGTTTCTGTGGCTGCCAATAGCTCAGGGAGCAAGTCCCATCACCGTCAGCAGCGTACCTTCTCCCGAAGTTACGGTACCATTTTGCCTAGTTCCTTCAGCAGAGTTCTCTCAAGCGCTTTGGTCTACTCGACCTGACCACCTGTGTCGGTTTCGGGTACGATTCCTGTGTAACTGAAGCTTAGAGACTTTTCCTGGAAGCATGGTATCAGCCACTTCACTGTACAAGTACAGCTTGCTATCAGCTCTCAGCATAGAGCACCCCGGATTTGCCTAAGATGCATGCCTACTGCCTTCCACCTGGACAACCAACGCCAGGCTGACTTAACCTTCTCCGTCCTCTCATCGCATTACACAGAAGTATTGGAATATTAACCAATTTCCCATCGACTACGCCTCTCGGCCTCGCCTTAGGGGTCGACTCACCCAGCCCCGATTAACGTTGGACTGGAACCCTTGGTCTTTCAGCGAACGGGTTTTTCACCCGTTTTGTCGTTACTCACGTCAGCATTCGCACTTCTGATACCTCCAGCATACTTCTCAATACACCTTCATCGGCTTACAGAACGCTCCCCTACCACTTACGCTAATGCGTAAATCCGCAGCTTCGGCACATAGTTTTAGCCCCGTTACATCTTCCGCGCAGGCCGACTCGACTAGTGAGCTATTACGCTTTCTTTAAAGGGTGGCTGCTTCTAAGCCAACCTCCTAGCTGTCTATGCCTTCCCACATCGTTTCCCACTTAACTATGATTTTGGGGCCTTAGCTGGCGGTCTGGATTGTTTTCCTCTTGACTACGGACGTTAGCACCCGCAGTCTGTCTCCCGGATAGTACTCATTGGTATTCGGAGTTTGCATCGGTTTGGTAAGTCGGGATGACCCCCTAGCCGAAACAGTGCTCTACCCCCAATGGTATTCGTCCGAGGCGCTACCTAAATAGCTTTCGGGGAGAACCAGCTATCACCAGGCTTGATTAGCCTTTCACCCCTATCCACAAGTCATCCCCTGGCTTTTCAACGACAGTGGGTTCGGTCCTCCAGTTAGTGTTACCCAACCTTCAACCTGCTCATGGATAGATCGCCTGGTTTCGGGTCTATACCCAGCAACTAAACGCCCTATTAAGACTCGATTTCTCTACGGCTCCCCTATTCGGTTAACCTCGCTACTGAATATAAGTCGCTGACCCATTATACAAAAGGTACGCAGTCACCGAACAAGTCGGCTCCCACTGCTTGTATGCATGCGGTTTCAGGATCTATTTCACTCCCCTCACAGGGGTTCTTTTCGCCTTTCCCTCACGGTACTGGTTCACTATCGGTCAGTCAGGAGTATTTAGCCTTGGAGGATGGTCCCCCCATATTCAGACAAGGTTTCACGTGCCTCGCCCTACTCGTCATCATTGTGTGTGCCCTTTCGTGTACGGGAATATCACCCTCTACGTTCGCACTTCCCAGAGCGTTCCACTAGAACACACACAACTTAATGGGCTGCTCCCCGTTCGCTCGCCGCTACTAAGGGAATCTCAATTGATTTCTTTTCCTAAGGGTACTGAGATGTTTCACTTCCCCTCGTTCGCTTCATAAGCCTATGTATTCAGCTTATGATACCCGCCTTATAGCGGGTGGGTTCCCCCATTCAGAAATCTCCGGATCAAAGGATATTTGCCGCCTCCCCGGAGCTTATCGCAGGCTATTACGTCTTTCATCGCCTCTGACTGCCAAGGCATCCACCACATGCACTTAATTACTTGACTATACAACCCCAAACAGTCGTTAACACATACAAGTGAGTGTTATCGTTGCAAACTTAATTGCTACCATCTGTTGTCCTGTGAATTTAATCACCGTACAGCTTCAATCTAATTCATATACCAAAACGCTTGATTCAGTTAATTTGCTAGTTCTCAGATTAATTCTTCATCCAACTGCAATACTTACGTATTACCGTTAGTGTCAAATTAATCGAGTTTGAACAATTTATTTCAGACTCAATTTTCTAATCTGTTAATGATTAACTACCACCTCGTCGGTGTGTAGTAAACTGTGATAAATCACAGAACTTAATAAGCTATCTACTTACTAAATTCTATAAGCTATCTTGGAATTCAACTTTCGTTTTACATCACTTTGTAATGTATGGTGGAGACTAGGAGAGTCGAACTCCTGACCTCCTGCGTGCAAAGCAGGCGCTCTACCAACTAAGCTAAGTCCCCAGCTTATCATTTAATGAACGACATATCTTTCAATCTAAGCTACTGCAATCAGATTTGGTGGGTCTGACAAGACTTGAACTTGTGACCCCACGCTTATCAAGCGTGTGCTCTAACCAACTGAGCTACAGACCCTCAGATACATCTTCGAAGAACAACTTGTTGTGGATTCTTACCGATCGTCAATCTTTCGTTAAGGAGGTGATCCAGCCGCAGGTTCCCCTACGGCTACCTTGTTACGACTTCACCCCAGTCATCGGCCACACCGTGGTAAGCGTCCTCCTTGCGGTTAGACTACCTACTTCTGGTGCAACAAACTCCCATGGTGTGACGGGCGGTGTGTACAAGGCCCGGGAACGTATTCACCGCGGCATTCTGATCCGCGATTACTAGCGATTCCGACTTCATGGAGTCGAGTTGCAGACTCCAATCCGGACTACGATCGGCTTTTTGAGATTAGCATCCTATCGCTAGGTAGCAACCCTTTGTACCGACCATTGTAGCACGTGTGTAGCCCTGGCCGTAAGGGCCATGATGACTTGACGTCGTCCCCGCCTTCCTCCAGTTTGTCACTGGCAGTATCCTTAAAGTTCCCGACATTACTCGCTGGCAAATAAGGAAAAGGGTTGCGCTCGTTGCGGGACTTAACCCAACATCTCACGACACGAGCTGACGACAGCCATGCAGCACCTGTATCTAGATTCCCGAAGGCACCAATCCATCTCTGGAAAGTTTCTAGTATGTCAAGGCCAGGTAAGGTTCTTCGCGTTGCATCGAATTAAACCACATGCTCCACCGCTTGTGCGGGCCCCCGTCAATTCATTTGAGTTTTAGTCTTGCGACCGTACTCCCCAGGCGGTCTACTTATCGCGTTAGCTGCGCCACTAAAGCCTCAAAGGCCCCAACGGCTAGTAGACATCGTTTACGGCATGGACTACCAGGGTATCTAATCCTGTTTGCTCCCCATGCTTTCGTACCTCAGCGTCAGTATTAGGCCAGATGGCTGCCTTCGCCATCGGTATTCCTCCAGATCTCTACGCATTTCACCGCTACACCTGGAATTCTACCATCCTCTCCCATACTCTAGCTGACCAGTATCGAATGCAATTCCTAAGTTAAGCTCAGGGATTTCACATCCGACTTAATCAGCCGCCTACGCACGCTTTACGCCCAGTAAATCCGATTAACGCTCGCACCCTCTGTATTACCGCGGCTGCTGGCACAGAGTTAGCCGGTGCTTATTCTGCGAGTAACGTCCACTCTTCCTAGGTATTAACTAGGAGAGCCTCCTCCTCGCTTAAAGTGCTTTACAACCAAAAGGCCTTCTTCACACACGCGGCATGGCTGGATCAGGCTTCCGCCCATTGTCCAATATTCCCCACTGCTGCCTCCCGTAGGAGTCTGGGCCGTGTCTCAGTCCCAGTGTGGCGGATCATCCTCTCAGACCCGCTACAGATCGTCGCCTTGGTAGGCCTTTACCCCACCAACTAGCTAATCCGACTTAGGCTCATCATTTAGCGCAAGGTCCGAAGATCCCCTGCTTTCTCCCGTAGGACGTATGCGGTATTAGCATTCCTTTCGGAATGTTGTCCCCCACTAAATGGCAGATTCCTAAGCATTACTCACCCGTCCGCCGCTAAGTGATAGTGCAAGCACCATCACTCCGCTCGACTTGCATGTGTTAAGCCTGCCGCCAGCGTTCAATCTGAGCCATGATCAAACTCTTCAGTTTAAAATCATTAGTAGCTTATGGCTACAAATCTTGGCTCATCAATTTTCTGACTAAAAATTCGCTCAAATAAACTTCGAGAAATTTCTACCATTCAATCAATGAAATATTTTCGATCGATCAATCAGTAAAAATCCACACAAGTTGTTCTTCTATTCTCTTAATGATCTTCTCGATGATTCGTCATCATCAAGCTAGGTCGGCTATATTACTCTAAATTTCTTTAAAGTCAACAGGTAATTTAGATATTTTCAAAACTTATTCTCAAACCCAAAAATTTAACCCTTAAGCCAAATCCTTGTTTCTCAACAAGTTTTTATCTGCATCACCGCCGATGGATGTGCATTCTACAGCATTTCACATCAGGTGCAAGCACTTTTAAAAATTTAATAATTCGGTTGTTTTATTTTTAAACTTTAACTTATCTAATCTACTGATTTATATAATTTAAAATTTATTAATTATCTTAAAAGTGAATTTAAACAAAGTAAAGCACTGTAATTTAAGACTTTTATATGGAATTTGTTTTAATTATCATCGAAAAAGCAGCTTTATTTTTATATTTAACCCTTATTTTGAGTCAATCATTCAGTTAAAACATCTTTGCTATCTCCTTGTCATGCTTAAAATTCAATCATCTAAAATAAAAACAACGGCTTTGATGCACTCAAAACCGTTGTTTTTATTATTGCAATGCAAATCTTCTGTTAAGAAGTCGTGCCTCTCACAATATTTAAGAAATAAAGATGGCGTTCATATTGATCAATAATATCCTGGATTAAATCTTCTTGGGTCCAATCCATCACATCATAATTTTGACCGCCTTCTCTTAAGAACACTTCTGCTTGGAAATAATTCGACTCATCTTCATCTGCCCGCCCTAACATAAAGCTTGGTGGAACAGTCGCGTGCGAAACTACTTTATAAGTGAAGTTAATCTCATGATGATGGTCAACATGCAGTTGTAAGCCATTTTCAATCTCACGAATATCCACCTCTAAATGACGACGTTTAAATTCACGTTGAATACTTTCGAATGCCTTACGCACTTGCGTATCGATGTATTGCTGAACTTCTACCTCAGTATGCGGATAATGCATGATCAAACCTAAGCGTTGTTGCCAACTCCTTGGGTTATTAATCGCTCGCGGTGTAATTCGTGCTTCCTGAATCGCGTTCATCTTGGTCACATCAAGTTTCAAGGCTTTCAATAAACCCCAACTCATCAACAACATGACTAAGGTAAAAGGCAAAGCACTCATAATAATTGAAGCTTGCAAAGCAGCTAAACCGCCAACCAAAAGCAGAATAATCGCCAGAGCTGCCATCAAGACAGTCCAGAATAATCTCTGCCATGTCGGAGAGTTTTCAGATTTCGCAGTCAGATAATCTGTGACCAATGCACCTGAATCGGCCGATGTGACAAAGAACAACATCACCAATACTGTCGCGAGTAAACTCATGACACCTGAAAAAGGTAAATGGTTCAGGAATTCAAATAAGGCAACCGATGAATCGCTTTGTACAGCTTGAATTAGGGTGACATTATGTTCTTGCATAATGCTAAATAACGCAGCATTACCTAAAAAACCCATCCAGATAATGGTAAAACCAGTCGGGATTAAGAGTACACCAACAATAAATTCACGGATGGTCCGTCCTCGTGAAACACGTGCGATGAACATCCCCACAAATGGTGACCATGAAATCCACCACGCCCAATAGAGAATGGTCCAACCACCGATCCAACCATTAGGTTGATAGGCATATAAGTTAAACGTCATGCTAAACAGGTTAGAAATGTAAGAACCCGTGTTTTGGATGGTCGTTTGCAGTAAATAGATACTCGGGCCTGCAATAAATACAAATGCCAACAGCACCAAGGCCAAGATCAGATTCAGTTCAGAAAGACGCTTAACGCCCTTATCTAGTCCCAAGAACACCGATAAAGATGCCAATGCGCTGACAAAGATGATCAGAATAACTTGAACATTGCTACTTTGCTCGATACCAAAAAGATAGTGTAAACCTGAGTTAATTTGGGTTACCCCGAAACCAAGGGAAGTTGCAACACCAAAAACGGTACCAATGGTGGCAAAAGTATCAATACTATCGCCCCATGGGCCATAAATTTTCTTGCCAATAATCGGATATAAAGCAGAACGGGTTTTTAAAGGCAGGTTATGACGATAGGCAAAGTAAGCCAAGGATAGACCAACGAGTGCGTAAATGGCCCAGGCATGTAAGCCCCAGTGGAAAAAGGTAATGCGTAACGCTTGTTGTGCTGACTCTACACTTTCAGGTGCACCACTCGGTGGACTGATATAATGCATGACAGGTTCAGCCACGCCAAAGAACATCAACCCGATCCCCATCCCCGCTGTAAACAGCATGGCAAACCATGAGCCATTACTATATTCAGGCTGGCTATGATCAGGGCCTAATTTAATTTTTCCACTGGCAGAGCAAGCAATGTAAATCAGTATGATCAGAAAGACTGCAACTGATAAAACATAAAACCAGCTAAATGAATCAGTGATCCATTGTTTTAACTGTTGTGTAAGCAGTTCAAATGAACTAGGTGCGACAATGACGATTGCGAGAAAAATCGCAATGATAATCACCGTGCTTAAAAACACGTTTGGATTCACATTCGCAAAATGCGAAGATGGCTTGGAAGGCATAATTCCCTCACGTTATTCTAATGATAATGGACAGGCCATGACGGCCAAAGAAGACATTCACAATGTGAATAAAAGCGAGCTTAAAGCATGAAAAACTCGATACTAATTATAAAAAATGTGAAAAATAAAGCAGTTGTAATGCTGTAACAAAGATCATATTTAACCTCTACACAGCTTTATCTCATAAAGATTTAAAGCAATCTAAAAGTTAGAATAAATTTCAGGCATTTTTACAAATGCCCGATGACACCAAGTTCTGTTAAGTATCCTAAGTTTTCTGTTGAACGATATTTTGCCAAAATTTGATGGGTATGCTCTCCCAAACGTGGTGGTGCAAGACGGTATTCCACAGGTGTTGCAGACAATCTCAACGGTGAGGCAATCATTTTAAAATGACGATATTGTGGATGTGGAATAGACACCACCATTTCCCGTGCTTGTACTTGCGGTTCTTGTAATGCCTCATCCACATTATTAATCATCCCGACAGGCACTTTAACGGCGTGAATCCGCTCTACCCAATATTGTGCAGCTTGGCTAAGAAAATGCTGATCCATTAAACTGGTCAATTCTCCACGGTTTGCAAGTCGATCTTGATTAAATCTAAACTTGGGATGCTCAGCCCATTCAGCACGACCAACAGCCTGACACAAGGCTTTAAACTGGGCATCATTACCACAAGCAATAATAAAGTCCTTATCTTTTGCCTTAAAAGTTTGATAAGGCACAATATTGGCATGTGCATTGCCCCAACGCTTCGGTGCCTGCCCTGTAATCAAATAGTTCATCCCATGATTGGCTAAACCTGCGACCTGCACATCGAGCAAAGACAAATCAATATGCTGTCCTTTCCCCGTGCTTTGACGTGACCAAAGTGCAGCCTGAATTGCAATCGTGGCATACAAACCTGTTTGCAAATCGGTAACGGCAACCCCAACTTTTTGTGGGCCACCACCTGCTAAATCATCACGTTCACCCGTAATACTCATCAATCCCGCCATGCCCTGAATGACAAAATCATAACCAGGTTCAGATGCACGTGGTCCCGTTTGCCCAAAACCCGTAATCGAGCAATATACTAGACCTGGATTGATTTCGCTTAAACTGGCATAGTCCAGCCCATATTTACGCAATGAACCAACTTTATAATTTTCAATCAGGACATCACTGTCTTTGACCATTTCTCTGAGCAACGCTTGGCCTTCATTTGACGCAATATCAATCGCAACCGAATATTTATTCCGATTGGCAGATTGATAATATCCCGCCTCTCGTGTGGCTTGTCCTGTATCGTCTTTCATCCATGGCGGCCCCCACATACGAGTATCATCACCCGTTTTAGGACGTTCAATCTTAATCACTTCAGCGCCTAAATCAGCCAGAATCTGACTGCACCAAGGCCCTGCTAAAACCCGACTTAGATCTAGTACACGTAAACCTGTTAATGCACCCATAATGATCCCTCCTAATTATGCTTTTTGTGGATCGTATTGACGATCACGAATAAATAACCCAGGTAACACCCCTGCAATAAAATAGGCTGCTCCCATGATAATAAATGCCATGGTAAAGGTTCCGCCAGAAGCTAAAAAACCGATGGTTGCTGGTGCGATTGCTGCACCCACTCGACCAATGTTATAAGCCCCGCCAATCGCTGTGCCACGCACATCAGTGGAAAAAGATTCCGCCATATAGGTTGCATTGACTCCGTATGGAATCCCATAAAGAAAGCCAAAGGTAATTAATAAATACAGAATATTGTCAGGCGTATTAAAGAAAATAATAATCGGCAAAAAGATTGCACTGGCCAACGTTCCAAATACGAAAATGGCACGGCGATTGAATTTATCCGCCAAATAACCAGCCAAAATCTTGCCTAAAATCATCGCAGTATACGAACCAACCATATAACTGGTAAGCGACTTAAAGTTCATATTGACTTCGGTTTCCAGATAACTTGGCATCCAGTTGTTAATACCGTAATAACCGAACTGTAAAAAGAATGCTGTGCTCATCCACAACAAGAACATTTTCCGATGCTTTAGATTGGCAAAAATTTGTTTATAAATACTTTGGCTTTTCGGTTGTTCTTGAGGCGTAACAACGTCCTGTATTTGAGGAGACAAGCTTTTAATTATTGAGAGCTGCCACGATTTAGGTTCAGGTACAAAGCGCTGCAAAATGATATTAATTGCTGCAGGAATCAATGTAATGAAGAATAGAATACGCCAGCCATGCTCTGGAATGATGGCACCTGCAAGTAGGGTTGCGACAATATAGCCAACAGTTTGACCTGTTTGTAAGGTGCCTAGTACCGTGGTGCGATAAGAGGTTGGAACATATTCAGCCATTAAGGTATTGCAGGCCATATACAGGGCACCAATCCCTAATGCTCCGATAAAGCGTAGTGACATAAATTGTTCGAAGCTTTGGGTAAAGCCCAACAAACAGGTCGCAACTGAAAAGAAAGTCACGGAATGGGCAATGGTTCTAACCCGCCCAAATTTGTCACAAGCCCAACCACCCAAAATACCACCAATCCCCATCCCAGCTAAAGATGCACTGCCAAGTGCACCCGCCTGAAAGGTCGATAATCCAAATTCCGTTTTTAAGCTGGTGAGGCTATAGGACAGCAACATAATATCGACACCATCCACCACCATGGCGAAGTAGGCAAACAACAAGGCAAACTTCCATGTGTGTGGGCTAATCCGTTCATAAGTTCCCAAATTGGATGGCCACTTGCTCATATTTGGACTTGCTACCGCTTGAACATCATTGTTCATTTGACACCTCATTTTCTCAAATGGGTCTGGTCTTTCATCAATCATTGATGTGATGAATACTTTGCTACAGTGCTATTTATTGTTTTTAGCAAAGTGTCATTTTTCACCTAAAATGCGCTTGATGAATCCTTGACGATTTTAATTGGTATAGGTCAATTTTTTTAGGCATGAATTTGCCCTAAGATACGCCCGAAAGCGTATCTTTCAATTCAACTAGGTGATGAAACTTTAGTTAGAAAATGCAGCGATACCTGTTTGTGCACGCCCGAGAATCAAGGCATGTACATCATGGGTGCCTTCATAGGTATTCACCACTTCCAGATTGACTAGATGACGTGCCACGCCAAACTCATCACTAATCCCATTACCGCCCATCATGTCTCGTGCCAGTCGGGCAATTTCCAGCGCTTTACCACAGTTATTGCGTTTGATCAGCGAAGTCCCTTCTACTGAAGCAATACCTGCATCTTTCATTTGTCCAAAACGTAATGCGATTTGCAGACCCAAAGCAATTTCGGTTTGCATATCCGCCAGCTTTTTCTGGATGAGTTGATTGGCAGCCAAAGGTCGACCAAACTGTTTGCGATCCATGGTGTATTGATGTGCAGTATGCCAACAGAATTCAGCGGCTCCCATTGCACCCCATGCAATACCATAACGGGCACTGTTCAAACAGGTAAACGGACCTTTCAGACCGCGCACTTCAGGAAACGCATTTTCTTCGGGCACAAAGACCTGATCCATCACGATTTCACCGGTAATCGATGCACGAAGTCCAACCTTGCCATGAATGGCAGGTGCAGACAGTCCTTCCCAGCCTTTTTCCAAAATAAAACCGCGAATTTCCCCAACATTGCCTTGTTCTGAAACTTCTTTGGCCCAGACCACAAATACATCTGCGATTGGACTATTGGTAATCCACATTTTGCTGCCACTGAGGCGATAACCACCTGCAACTTTTTTAGCGCGGCACAACATACTGCCAGGATCTGAACCATGATCGGGCTCAGTTAAACCGAAACAACCGATGTATTCACCTGTTGCTAATTTAGGTAGGTATTTCTGTTTTTGTGCTTCGCTACCAAATTCATCAATCGGTACCATCACCAATGAGCTTTGTACGCTGGCCATCGAACGATAGCCTGAATCTACCCGTTCAATTTCACGCGCAATCAAACCATAACTGACATAGTTTAGTCCTGCACCGCCATACTGCTCTGAAATGGTTGGACCCAACAGCCCTAGCTCGCCCATTTCGCGAAAAATAGCTGGATCAGTTGTTTCATGGCGAAATTGTTCCAATACCCGTGGCATGAGTTTGTCTTGACAATAGGCCTGAGCACTGTCCCGAATCATACGTTCTTCTGAGCTGAGTTGCTGTTCAAGTAAAAATGGATCTTGCCAGTTAAAAGAGACGCGCTTTCCTTGATTTGCCATGACTTTTTATCTTCCTTTTAATCGATCTTAATATAAGTTCTGCTATTGATGCTAGGCCAGATTGCACAGTGAAGCAAACGATGTTTTTTCATACAGCTATGCAAAAAACGCATAGCTCGATTGAAATCACTGCTGCTGTTCTGCTAAAAAGAAAGTTAAGGATAAGGTAAAAATTTAAACGATCTTCGGGTCATCTCTCTTTTTCGCAATCAACATAAGGATGATGTTATGCGACGTATGATTCCCTCATTGCAATCACTGATTTGCTTTGAAGCAGCTGCCAAACATAAAACCTATACCCATGCAGCACAGGAACTCAGCATGACCCAAAGTGCGATTTCGAGGCAGATTCAGCAACTGGAAGAATTTCTCAACCTACAACTGTTTCATCGAGTAAGGCATGGTGTAGAACTCACCAGTGCGGGTGAGCAATACCTCAAGAATATCAAGACACATTTGTTGGGGCTGGAGCACAGCACCCTTGATCTAATGTCGCATCAGGGACTGGGTGGCACACTCAAACTGGGCGTGGTCCCAACCTTTGCAACACGTTGGTTATTACCACGTCTTTATCGTTTCAATAAAATTTATCCTGAAATTACCATTCACCTCGAGACCAGCACCAAACCTTTTTTATTTAGTGAACAAATTTTTGATGCCGCAATTTATGCAGGCACACCTGCTCAAGTGGAAAACTGGCCTGGCACAACAGCACATTTTTTAATGCCAGAGGAAGTGGTTGCCGTTTGTTCTCCCGCCTTGATCAAGAAGTTTTATCCAGCGTTGATTGAATACGATTCCCCTACCACTCTTGATCTCAGTGCGGAACAACTCTCGAAGCTCCCACTATTACAGCAAACCACTCGCCCAGCGATTTGGAAGGAATGGTTTGATAGCCTAAATTACAATGCACCTTATGCCATGGAAGGCCAGCGGCATGAACTGTTTTCAATGCTGGCCGTTGCTGCCACACATCATCTAGGTGTGGCATTGATTCCGCAAATGCTGATTGAAAAAGAATTGAAGCAAGGTGAACTCATCGTTGTGTCATCTCATAAATTGACTGGCTCACGTTGCTATTATTTTGTTTATGCTGAACAGCCACATAACCCAATCATGCTGAAATTCATTGAATGGCTGCAACAAGAGACCGCTTTACCAACAATCTCAACATACGCATCAAATTAATTATTTTTGGGCTGATGGCTAATATATTGCAATGCGATTAATCGAGATACGACGACAGCCAAATACATGACCCCACCAAACATTTGCAGCATTGCCAACACTCTTGCCGCAGGGCTAATCGGAATCAAATCTGACAACCCTGTTGCCGATTGTAGACTGAAACTGAGAAATAAAAGATCCAGCCAATGTTGTAAGGCTTGAGGCTGATTTGGATTTTGAAAACTGTTCGGTAGTAACAGCTGACAGATACTATATAGAAAGGCAAAACCCCAAGCGATGAGGGTAAATACCGCCCCTGCCGCAAACAATTCATCTTTGGTGAGATAACGATCCGCAAACATATAGCGCAACAAACCATATGCTGCATAGAAATAGGCCAACGCTTCAAAACTATGTGCGATGATCTGAATCATCAAATTGCTATAGCCAATAAAAATCAGGATCGAAAATAAAAAAGCACCACTCACAAAAACCAGCCCCCAAAAGGTAAATACAGGGGTTTGTCGAATCACTTTAGCGATAATCAGTAAGGCCAATACGCCCAATGACCAAGTTAAGGCACGAAATTCGCTATCGCCATAAGTGAGCATCGCCAAAATTAACAAAGCCAATTGAACCAGCAACAACCATGCAGATGGAAGTAAACGAAAGCCCTGCCAAAATTGTTTTAACGTTTGCATGTTGTTTCCCTGAATCTTGTTATGGTTTTCATTTTTGTTGAGTGCATCATACTGCATCTAAAAAAGAAACGATCATTTTAAACAGTTCTTGTTGCAGTCGTTGTTCTTCAATGAGAAAAGTATTTTTACTGGCATAACGCATCATGGTAAATAATGTACTGTTAATAATCACAAAAGACTTGTGCTTTAAGGTCTCAAAATCCCAATGCGGATAATAACGTCCAAACAAATACATGCCGACTTCTAAAAAATGCTGCTCTAAAACTTGTGCCGCTTCTGAGTCACTATAGGCATGCCAGTTTTTTAAGATTTCGATAAAAAAACCTTGATCGGATTTCAAAGATTCAAAGCCAAAAGCAATACTTAATGTGATGATGTCTTGAATAGAGGTTTGTTGTTGTAGCATCACCAGTTGCTTTACGGCTTGCCCCAAGCTTTCACTTTTACGCAATAATAGTTCTGCGATGATTTGTTCTTTATTTTCAAAATACTGATAGATCGACCCAACACTAACGCCTGATTTTTCAGAGATTTTAGGCGTAGTCACCTGCAAAACCCCATATTCAGAAATACATTTCTGCGCCCCTTCCAAAATGCTTTCGACAATCATTTTGGCACGTTGCTGCTGTGGTCGTTTTCTCATAAACAGACTCGACTGGAATGCGAATTGAATGCGAATAATTATTCATATTAAGCTTTGATTAAATAACAATCACAGGCTTTATGCAATGCAAAGCATCATTAAACCTAAACGCTTGGCTGCGTTTGAAGATATGAGTCAGTCCAATATCAAAACCAAAATTCTGAGTTATATGACCCATCAACAGGTGCAACCAAGTTATGCAGAGTATCAGGCACTGAATACCGCTCTGCAAAGTGGTGATGAACCGATGGATCAACTGCTGCTATGGGTGCTACAGAATCCAAAACAACATCGTAAATACTTTGAAACGGCGTTATATCAAGGCTTAGATAAATTGCCACATGAGATTCCTGAACTCACTACCTTTTTCCAATTCGTTGAACAAAAACCTGCTTGGTATGATCAAAACAAAATTGATGCTGCACTGAAGTTTACCTATCGCTTGGGAATCAATAACGGTCTTATCCTCCGAGATTTATCCCTAATGACAGGCTATATGTACCCTGGTTTTAACCAACCCTTGGTCCTGACAGGCGCATTAAAAAAACAGGCAGGTACACGTTTGGCTGAAACCACCAAATGGTGGGTCGATATCACCGAAAAAAATGGTTTTGAACGTTTTAGCAAAGGTTTTACCTCCACCATTTTTGTGCGTTTTATTCATTCACTCGTGCGTCATCAACTGCAAAAATCGGAGAAATGGGATGCCGAAACTTGGGGAATTCCGATCAATCAATATGATCAGGCGATGACCAATATCGCTTTTAGCGGTGTGGTATTGCTTGGGATACGGGCTTTAGGCATTTTTCCGAGTAAACAAGAAGTTGATAGCTTTTTACATTTCTGGAAATATGCAGGCTGGCTAATGGGCGTTGAAGAAAAATGGTTGGTCGATCAAGAAGCCGATGGTTGGAAACTGATTTACTGGATGCACTTCGCACATCCTCAATCTGATGCGAGCAGCGTTTCATTGGGTTCCAGTCTTTCCAAAGAACCTTTTGAGCGAAAATATCGCTATCTACGTTCTTTTCAACAAAAACTCGCCTATAAGCAACATTTAGAAATTACCCAGTTCTTTATTGGTCGTAAGAAAATGCAGAAGCTCGGTTTAGCTCCACAATCAGCATCTTGGTTTGCTTATTATCTGATTGGTCGTAATTTAGCCTTATATACAGGTGCTAAACATATTCCAAAATTAAATAACTTCCTTGAACAAAATGGACGACAGGTACAACGCATTGGTTTGTCTTTATACCGCAACCAAGGGCAGCAACTGGCAAGTATGCATCAATAAGCCATAAAAAAAAGCCCTCAATCAATGAGGGCTTTTTTTATGCTTGGTTTTGATTAGTGATCTGACGCGCCAGATGCACCAACCCCTGTCATTGAACGAACAAACTGAGCATCAAAGGCTTTACGCTCTTTCTCCGCACGTGCTGACTTGTCTGTTACAGAGAAGAACCAGCAGCAGAAGAATGAGAGTGGCATTGCAAATAATGCTGGACCATTGAATGGGTTTGGCGCAGTTTCAGAAATTGCCAAAGTATCCACCCAAACGGCTTTAGACAGAATGATTAGGCTCACCGCACCAACCAAACCAACTACACCACCAATCACCGCACCACGTGTAGTCAAACCTTTCCAGAACATTGATAACACGAGGATTGGGAAGTTTGCACAACATGCGACTGAGAATGCTAAGCCCACCATGAAGGCAACGTTTTGCTTCTCAAACAAGATACCCAAGATCATGGCAAAGATTGCTAAACCTAAAGTTGCAATTTTTGACATCTTCAATTCAGATTCAGGAGTCGTTTTGCCTTTTTTGAACACGTTGGCATATAAGTCATGTGAAATCGCTGAAGCACCTGACAGGGTCAAACCAGCAACCACTGCAAGAATTGTTGCGAATGCGACTGCTGAAATGAAGCCCATGAACAAGTCGCCACCCACTGCATCACTTAAATGCACGGCAGCCATGTTGTTACCACCTACCAACTCTAATTTTCCTGTTACTGCCGCTTTTGCAACATCAAGGAATTGTGGGTTGTTCGCAACAAACAGGATTGCACCGAAACCGATAATGAAGGTGAGCAGATAGAAGTAACCAATAAAGCCAGTTGCAACCACAACTGATTTACGTGCTTCTTTCGCATCTTTTACTGTAAAGAAACGCATAAGGATATGAGGTAAACCTGCCGTACCAAACATCAAAGCAAGACCAAGTGATAACGCATCAATTGGGTTTGCCGCGAGTTTACCTGGCCCCATGATTTTGGATGCTTCTTCCCAGCTCATGCTATGCGCTTGGCTATACACACCAATGGCTTGGTTAAACATATTGGTGAAGCTAAAGCCAACAGCTTTCATCACCATAAAGGCCATGAAAGTCGCACCACTGAGTAACATCACCGCTTTGATGATCTGTACCCAAGTCGTTGCCAACATACCACCAAAGATCACATAAGCCATCATCAATAGACCGACGATCACAACTGCGATGTTGTAGTTCAAACCGAATAGCAATTTGATCAACTGACCTGCACCCACCATCTGTGCAATCAGGTAGAACGCAACCACAACCAATGAGCTAAATGCTGCCAAAGTACGGACTGGCTTTTCTTCCAAACGGAATGACACCACGTCTGACAAATTATATTTTCCTAAGTTACGTAAGCGTTCCGCAACAAGGAAAAGTACAATTGGCCAACCCACCATAAAACCAAGTGAGTAAAGTAAGCCATCAAAGCCTGAGCTAAAAACTAATGCTGAAATACCCAAAAATGATGCCGCTGACATATAGTCACCCGCAATCGCCAAACCATTTTGGAAACCACTGATTCCACCACCTGCCGTATAAAAGTCTTGAGCAGATTGAGTTTGCTTTGCCGCCCATTTGGTAATGAACAATGTGAAACCGACAAAGATCGTAAACATAATGATCGCGTGCCAGTTGGTCGCCTGCTGTTCAGCAGCACCTAGGTCTGGGCCCGCGAATGCAATACTTGAGCAGCAAAAACTGAGCAGCGTGAATAGTATCGCTTTGAATGATGTCCCTTTCATCTCAGTGCATCCCTTTTTCATGTGCAATGGCCTCAACTTCCTTGAGGGCTGCTTCATTCAGTTGATCAAGTTTCGTATTGGCAATATAGGAATACACACCACATAAGATAAATGACAATACGATAATGCCCAAACCAAGGGGAATTCCCCATGTGGTGACACCACCGCTAAATGAACTTGCTAAAAATTCTTTGTTATAGCCAACCAAAAGCATAAAGCCAACGTAGATAAACAGCATGATTGCTGTTAATGTCCAACTTAATGTGCGCTTTTTGCTGACCATCTCTTGAAACTTTGGATTTCGTAGAATTCGATCTACCTGTGAATCATCCATAATTGACTCCTTATTTTTGTGTCCAACCGTGGACCCCTTTTTCACATGGGATTTTTCATTATCCAAAGTAACAAGATTATGCTTGACTCGTAACTTAGACTTTGGTCTCTAAATGACAATCTCTACTCCTTGCTATACCTGCACTTCGGGTATGATAAAAAATGGAATTTGATCACGTGAGCAATATGAACAGCTGGCTTATTCTTGGTGTCCTTGCCCTGTATATTGTGCTGTTATTCGGCTGCGCTTTTTTTGGTGAAAAACATGCCAGCCGTTTAAGTACCCGCGGCCGTATGCTGCTGTTTAGTTTGACTTTAGGCGTCTATTGCTCATCATGGACCTTTTACGGCGCGACGGGTGCTGCGGTACGTCAGGGGGTTATTTTTCTACCGATTTATTTGGGTCCTTTGCTGTTCATCTGGTTTGGTTATGACATCTGGAAACGCTTAGGTCGGATTCGTCAACATCATGCAATTTCTTCGATTGCCGATTTTGTCGCAGCGCGTTATGGCAAAAGTGGTAGCTTGGCCGCACTGGTGACCATCCTTGCTGTGATTGCCATCGTGCCTTATCTGGCTTTGCAACTGCGTGCCATTGCCCTTAGTGCATCGGTCATTCTTGAACAAAATGCGCATATCCATACCACCACCAATAGTGTGTTAGTGCTGACTGCGGTACTGGCAATTTTGGCGATGATTTTTGGTACACGTCATATTGCCCATACCGAACAGCACGGCGGTTTAATGCTGGCAGTGGCGTTTGAATCCTTTGTTAAACTATTTGCACTGCTCTGTGTGGCGGCCTTTTTCTTATTACAGTCACCTGACAATATCAAACAAGTCAGTAGCGATGTCAGTCAGCATTTCCATGACCTGCAACAACTAGGAGTGCCTGAAACTTTTTGGGTGCAAACCTTGCTCGCAGGCTTAGCCATGATTTGCTTGCCGCGTCAATTTCATGTGGCAGTAGTCGAATTACGGGATGAAAAGCATATTCGTGGCGCACGACGCTGGTTCGCGGCCTATCTGATTCTTACTGTGATTGCGATTATTCCGATTGCCAGTTGGGCTTTACACTCTTTACCTGAATCACTTGGTACACCTGATATTGCAGTATTGGCTCTACCTTTAAGCTATCAACAAGAATGGTTGGCTTTATTGGCCTTTTTAGGTGGCTTTTCAGCTTCGACAGGCATGCTATTGGTTGCCTCGGTAGCACTTTCGATCATGCTCAGTAATGACCTGATCATGCCTGCATTATGGCGCTTTAAAATCATTTCTCGTCATGATCAGCACCTACCTCGTGTGCTCAAATTGACTCGTCGCATCAGTATCGTCAGTGTGATGCTACTGGGCTTTTTATTCTTCCATTTCTTTAACGATATCAATCAGCTTTCAGTCTTTGGTTTATTGGCCTTTAGTGCGGTGGCCCAGTTTTCTCCAGCCTTGATTGGTGGACTATACTGGCGTGGTGCAAGTCGCCAAGGGGTTTATGTCGGCTTACTCATGGGCTTTGCCATGTGGAGCTACACGCTACTATTTCCAACAGTATTACGTAGCCTTCCTGACCATTACCAAGAGTTTGCACAACACCTATTATTGTTTGGGCCTTTTAATATTAATGGTCTGCGTCCAGAGGCTTTGCTTGGTTTCGAATCCTTTGCTCCCCTCACCCACGGCGTGCTATGGTCACTGGGTCTCAATGTGGTGCTGTATATCTGGGTGTCTCGTTTATATCGTCCAAGTGTGGCAGAGCAAATTCAGGCGGAAAGCTTTTTCTATTATGAAAGTAAACCTCTGCCATCGGCTCAGTCCAATACCGATCTAACCGATCTACACCTGAATGCCGCACGCTTGAAAGTCGGCGACTTATTGGCACTCGCCAAACGTGTGACGGGTGATAAGCCTACCCTTCAAGCCTTCCAACAGTTTTGTGAACAAAACCATGTGGTGTTAAATGAAAATCACGTTGCCAATGGTATGTGGTGGCGTTTCACCGAGCAGTATCTGGCAGGAATTATTGGCGCCGCTTCTGCCCGTACACTGCTCACTACTGCGATGATTAACAATGGTTTGGCGCTCGGGCAAGTTGCCAATATTCTTGACCAAGCCTCACAATGGCAACGTTTTAACCAGAATCTACTCATGACCATGATCGACCATATGACCCAAGGCGTCAGTGTGGTAGATAAAAATATGTGTTTGGTGGCGTGGAACAACCAATATCTCAAGCTATTTGATTATCCTAAAGATCTGGTCTACGTCGGCTGTCCGATTGCCGATCTGATTCGCTATAACGCTGAACGCGGTGAATGTGGCCCCGGCCCTGTCGAGGAACATGTGCGTAAACGACTGCACTGGATGAAAGTGGGCAGTGCACATGAGTTTGAGCGGATTCGTAAAGATGGTTTAGTCATTCAGATGCGTGGTAATCCCATTGAGGGCGGTGGTTTCGTGACCACTTTCGCCGATATTACCGCCTTCCGTGAAAATGAAGCAGTGCTGGAAGAACGCGTCAGTGACCGAACTCAGCAGCTTGCCAATGCATTGACCGAGCAACAACTCGCGCTAGAACAAGCCGATAAAGCCAATCAATCGAAAAGCCGCTTCCTTGCTGCAGCCAGTCATGACTTATTACAACCCATGCATGCAGCCCGTTTATTTAGTACCGCATTAGAGCAAAGTGTACATTCAACCGAAGACCAACAGACCTTACAACAACTGGATCGCGCACTCTATGGGGCTGAAAGTATGCTCTCAGCACTCCTAGATATCGCCCGTTTGGAAGGCGGTACCATTCAACCGAAACGCCAAGCTTATGCACTGCATGACTTATTAAATGATCTGGAATTACAGTTCAAATCAATTGCAGCACAACGCAATATTCATCTGTCTGTTCACGACACTAAATTTTGGGTCGATACCGATCCGCAATGGATGCGACGTATTATCCAGAACTTTGTCAGCAATGCATTGCGTTATACCGCTCAAGGTCGTGTGGTGGTTGGTGTGTTACGTTCTGCACAACGCCCGAAGCATATTCGTATCGGGGTTTGGGACACGGGGCCCGGTATTCATGAACAACAACGCCTGAAGCTATTCCAAGAATTTGAACGCTGTGGCCATACCTCTCCTTGGGGTGAACAAGGTCTTGGTCTCGGACTTGCCATCGTACAACGTATGACCAGCCTGCTTGATTTCCCTGTGCATGTCTATTCGGAACTGGGTAAAGGCTCTTGCTTCATGATTGAAGTGCCACTCGCTGAAGCACCAAAAATTCAAATGGCAATACCACATGTGCCAGCACTGCAACATACCGCCTATAAAGTGTTGTGCTTGGACAATGACGAAACCATTTTAGAAGGCATGCGGACTTTACTCAGCAAATGGGGCTATCAGATCTTTACTGCAACAGAACCTGAGCAAGCACTACGACTGATTGAACAAGAAGACATTCAGGTCTGGCTGATCGACCAGCATTTGAACCATGATCAACGTGGTCTAGACTTCATTGAACAACATCGATTGGCTCATATTCCTGTAGCACTGATTACCGCAGATTCTGATCCAGAACTTCCACAATATTTAAAACAGCAGAATATTGTGTTGTTGAGAAAGCCGCTCAAACCTGCAGGCTTACGTGCATGGTTATCTGGTTTAAAAATCATGCCCATGCAATAACTAGCAAAATATTTTGCAACATAGGCCAAAATGATCAAAACAATGCACTTTGCGCGATGATGAATTGACCAAAGTGCTCAAATCATTATTGGCTATGGCAAAAACGTTCACTTACATTAGTGAACGTTTGTACACTTACTTACAATTTAACAAGTTATTGTTTTTACTATTAAATTTTACCATTAAAATTACATCTACAACTTTAGTCGTATTCTACTTGTTTTCTCGATACCGCATAAATTGATCAAGTTCAACGAAACCTAGACCTCGGCTTGTTGGGTTTCTCATTACAAATTGTCAAAAAGGACATTGATCATGAATAACAGTCACCCTTCAACTGACTATAGCTCACAACAGTTTTATCGCCAATACAGTGCGAATGCCCTGTTACCTGAACTGGATTGGCAAACCATCTTTGTACACAGCAAACTGGATGAAACACATTTACGCGCACTAAATACGCTTTACCAAGCCGCTGTTCCACTGGCACTCAATGTCTTTAACCAACTCAATTTTGATGTGTTCGCACCTGCAGCTTATCATCCACAAGGTCTTGGCTTATTTGAAAAACTTGCAGAGCAAGAAGAGACGTTCTTAGAAGCACTCGAAGCAGAATCAGCTCATCTTGATCATGAAACACGCCATCAAATCTGGAGCATGCTGTTACGTGGTGGTGCGGTGTTGGTATTTAAAGCATGGTTAGGACATGTCAAAGGTGGTGAAAACCAACTGGATAAAACCCAGTTCGATGAACTTTCGGATTTGTTGTTTATCAAAACGCGCCCTGAACAATTAGCGCAACGTTTAAAAGTCGATGCCAACGCTGCTTTGACGCATATTTTCTTAATGTATGAAAATGATGTGTTCTTAGACCATTTTAATAGCTTGGAAACGGCCGCTTTATTTGTCGATTTAGGCGTTTATGATGCAGCATTTTTAAGTCTGCGTGATGATCGTGTCGCAGAATATCTCAAAGCCAAAGGCTATGTGACTCAAGAACAAATCGATGATTTGCAATGTGCTTTAAATCCATTGTATTGCGATAGCTTAATGCCAAAACAGGATTGTTTGGCTTAAACTCAGAAAAAACAAGGTGGCTGAGCCACCTTGTTTTTTTATTGATTAGAACTTCATGCTCATACGCATCCAGTAGTTGCGTCCAATATTATTGAACTGCTCACTTGCCCCATAACCAAACATCGACGCACCTGCTTTATTCAGGTGTTCGGTATAGGTTTTATCTAGCACGTTATCGACACCCACTGATACATCAACCGCATCTGTCAACTTATAGGTCCCATTCAGGGCCAAAGTGTTAAATGCTTTGCTTTCATTCATGTCATAGCCGACCACATTACCTTCATTCAAACTCACGCGTTTTTGCTTAGCGACAGCACGCCATAACAGACCCAAGCTGTATTTTTCTTCCACATAACGTAGGTTCACACGTCCTTCTAAAGGTGCAATTTGTGGCAAAGCACGACCGTCAGAAGTGTTTTTACCCCATGCATACATGGTTGAAACATCCGCTTGCAAGTGATCTGTAAATTGATAACCGACCCCAGCTTCAGCTCCAGCAATGGTCGCATCTACATTACGCGCCAAAGGATAGCGTTGATTTGATCCACCGTATTGCAACAAGATAAAGTCTTTAATTAAACCTGCATAAGCAGAAGCCCATGTATTCCATGCGCCATGTTCTGCTTGAAAACCGACATCTAACTGCGCAGTACGTTCGTTTTTCAGGTTATCTAAGTTATCAATCATACGATAAGTGGTTTTACCCATCATATCGGTTGAACCCACCCCACGATCGGTAGAGGTACTATAGAGTTCCCAAAAATCTGGGGTACGTTCAACATAACCTAAACCTGCATAAGTTTTTAAACCATGCTCAGGTAAGGTTTTTTCGATACGGATAAAACCACTTGGGTTGGTATCGCTTCGACTCTTACCATTTTCCAGACTATCAATTTTGACTTGATCAACACGCGCACCCGCAACCCATTTTTGATTCGCATCGGTGTTATAGGTCCATTCACTAAACGCACCATAAGACTGGAATTTCAAATCATTGCTGAATGGTGAATTCATGCTTGGCATTGCATACATGATCATGTTGCCACCATGCTTGTTATGCTGGGTATCGACCCCAGACACTACACTGAACTTGTCCCAGTCTGTCGTCACTGCTAAACGGGTGTTTAGGGTACGGCGGGCCACTTCCATTTCCATTTTATTCGGTACAGTCATGTCCATGCCATGCATCTTCATGGTTGTCATTGGTGGTGTACGTAAACGGAAATTATCCATGATGTGATTGTTATAGCTGTAGTCAACTTGTGCTTCGATTTTCTTAATCACATCTGTCAGATTCTTCTGCTCAGCATGTAGACCTAAGCTTTCACGTTTAAATTGTGAACCGTCCATACCACGACCGGCATAGGCAGCTTCACCATCACCTTTACCTGCACGGAGCTCCAACCAAGAATCATCCGTTGGTTTCCAGCCCAAAGCCAAATCAGCATTCCAGCGTTTCCAGTTCGAATGTACGGATTGATCATCACCGTCTTTATAATTATCTGCTTCCGAACGATTGGCATTTAAACGCGCATATTTCGTTTCATCACCAACGGCAGCTTCAACATTATGGTCAAGACGCCCATACGAGCCCATCACCACACTTGCTTGTCCACGATACGGTTTTTCTTGGGTTAATTTTTCAGGTTCACGTTCAAAAATTACTGTTGCGGCTGAACCCGTATTGGCATATTGAACTGTTTGCGGCCCTTTGATCACCGTAATTTTGTCAAAACTTTCAGGCTGAATATATGAGGTAGGTGCATCCATTCTCGATGGACAAGCGCCAAGGTTTTCACTGCCATCCACCAACATTTTAATACGCGAACCAAACATGCCTCGGAACGTGACATCACCATTGGTACCGCCATTTTTAATGGCATTAAAACCCATAATACTCTGTAAATAATCTGCCCCATCGGTTGCTGGTACAGGTTGAATCGGCTGCTTAGGATCGGCTTGTACCACCAAACCATTATTCTCATTCGGTTGCTGTGCAGTGACTACAATTGGCGCAAGTGAAACATGCGCATGTGAATGATCTGCTTGTACAACTGGATTTGCCCAGACCATTGCAGTATTTGAGGCAGCAAGAATCGCAACCGTGAGCGGTTGTAATAAAAATTTAGGTTGAGCCATGATTGGTCTCTCTTCAAAACATAAATAAAACAGCACTAAAGTTCTAAAAAACCCTAATGAAAATGAAGTTTTAAGTTATGCAAAGAAAGGTGGAGCCCGCCCTTGAGGCAACAGGAACAACCGTTGCAGTGCAAAATAAACATGCTTAAAAGCTTGTTGATAAGCAACTAAACGGATTTGGATACGGACCAGAACTTCTTTTACGCCTAATTCAGGGGGTAATACTAAATTGGCATAAACTGTACAGTACTGACACTGGTGATTGGGATCATGATGATCATGTTGCGGCATCGAGACTTGAGCGTGCTCAAGCTGATGGCTGTGATGATGTTTTCTATGTACCGAGTGGCTTTGCGCTGTTTCCGCTTGAGGCAAAAGCAAAGCCTTGGTAATGGTTTCACATACAGGTGCGATTTGATATTGCTTCGGGAGTAGCGGTTGCAAGAAAACCGCAATCTGTAAACAGACCGCGGTTAATGCGAGTAGCAAGCCACAACGAAACAAAGAAAACATCTTTAAATGATTTTAAAGCTTAACGTTTGACTGCAACTTTTTCTTTTTCACGCTGGCGAACCAATTTTTCCACTTTTTCACGGGCACGTTGGCGCTTTAATGGCGATAAATAATCAACAAAAAGCTTGCCATTTAAGTGATCCATTTCATGTTGAATACAAACAGCGAGAAGTTCGTCAGCTTCTAACACAAATGCTTGACCTTCAAGGTTAATTGCCTCGATTTTTACGCGTGACGGACGCTCAACTTTGTCGTATATTTGAGGCACAGAGAGACAGCCTTCTTCATAAGGCTGAGTATCTTCGGTCAGTGGAGTGACTTTGGGGTTAATGAACACCATCGGTTGGTTTTTCTCTTCAGAGATGTCCATAACAATAAGCTGAATATGATGATCAACCTGAGTTGCCGCTAAACCTATACCCGGTGCCTCGTACATGGTTTCAAACATATCTGCTGCAAGCTGACGAATATCATCAGTGACTTCTTCGACTGGCTTGGCAATGGTACGAAGGCGGGAATCAGGAAAACTTAGAATAGGTAATAAGGCCATACTGTCGTCCTCACTTAAGCCATTGATCAGAAAACCAACTGAAGGGAATGCTTGATCAAAAAAAATTGTGTGTAAAGTCGTTATTATAGCGCAACTACACACATAATTTTTAGGAATTATGATAATGAAAAAGGTTTTAAACGGCATACACTCATTTCATGCCTTGGGGTTAAAAAAACAACTGATTGCCGCTGCGATTTGTGCGGGATTGGGTATGAGCGTGAATTTCGCTCATGCGGCAAGCCCGAATGTCAGCCCACCGTCGGTAAAAGTGGGAGCACCTCATGTCTACGTGGTAAAAAAAGGCGATACGCTTTGGGATATTTCAGGCAAGTTTTTAAGTAAGCCTTGGCGCTGGCCAGAAATTTGGGCAAGCAATAAACATGTGAAAAATCCGCACTGGATTTATCCTGGAGATCGCTTACTACTTTGTAGTTTGAACGGTAAACCTTTAATCGGTAAAGATGAAGGTGATGGTTGTGACGGTATCATTCGCCGCTATACAGGCAATACTTCTAATTTACGTCCGCAAGTTCGTGTTGAAGCATTGAATAATAGCGTTCCCGTGATTCCCTTGGCCCATATTCAGCAATGGCTAGAACGTACTTCAGTTCTACCCGCAGATGCGATTGCCAATACGCCATATATTTTAGGCACAGCAGACAACCGTGTCATGGCGGGTAAAGGCCAAAGTGTTTATGTACGTGGCAAAGGGCTTGAAAATGGTCAACGCTATGGCGTATTCCGTGAGGGTGAACCATATACCGTACTAGATCAGAATGGCAAAAAGCAGATCCTTGGCGTTGAACTGACCCAAGTCGCTTCAGGCGTTGCGATTCGTAACGAAAATGACATCACCACAGTTGAGCTGACAGATAGCTATAACGGCGAAGTTCGTCGTGGCGATCGTGTTATGGCTGAACAAGATGCCATGCTACCAACCTTGTTCTATCCAATTGATGCCAATCAAGTGAAAGATGGCGGAAAAATCATTCGTGTGATGGGATCTATTGGTACAGCAGCCAAAAATGGCGTCGTCACCGTGGATCGTGGTACAACGGATGGTGTAGAAATAGGCCAAGTGTTCAGTATCTACCAAGATGGCGAAGTTGTAAGAGATCCAAAGACCAAAGAACAAGTAAAACTCCCTGGACAATATTTGGGTAGTGTCATGGTCTTTAAGAGTTTCGATCGAATCAGCTATGCCTACGTATTAGAGAGTGAGTTACCTATCAAGATTGGTTCAGATATCAAACCACCTCGTCTTGATGACTAAATAATTGCCTATGTTGAATCAACTATCGCCTCATCACTATCACACTGTGTTGGTGTGGTACTTGGTTCAACATTCGCTATCGAGTTTTGCCAAAATTCAGCAACATTTTGGTAATTGTGAGCAAGCAACGCTACCGCATCGTTTCTCTGAATGGTCCCAACTTGGCTTACATGCCAATCATTTAAAACGCGTAGACGAATTACAAACACCTCAAGGTCAACAACAATTCGAACAACTGGTTCAATTGATATGTCGACATAGTGACTTTATTTTAACGCCTGATGATATTGGCTACCCGACTCAATTGCTGCCTTATGCAGATCGTCCACCCATTTTATTTGGACAAGGTCAAGCGCAAGCATTATTACAACCGCAAATTGCTATGGTGGGCAGTCGTAAACCCAGTCCCCATGGACGACAAGTCGCTTATGACTTTGCTTATTATTTAAGTGAAAAAGGCTTTTTTATTAGTAGCGGACTCGCACATGGAATTGATCAGGCAGCACATCAAGGTGGATTAGCTCATCAGAGAACCATTGCCGTTACTGGCACAGGCTTAGATACGGTTTATCCTGCTCAGCATAAACAGCTCGCTCAACAGATTATTCAGTCAGGTGCAGTGGTGACTGAGTTTCTACCGACCACCATGCCCTTGCAACAGCATTTCCCTCGTCGGAATCGAATTGTCAGTGGCTTAAGTCTAGGTGTCTTAGTAGTAGAAGCAGCGCTCAAAAGTGGTTCATTGATCACCGCCAATGAAGCGGCAACACAAGGTAAAATGGTGTTCGCGATTCCGGGGCATATTTATAGTGAGCACCATCAAGGCTGTCATCAACTGATTCGCGAAGGTGCAATTCTGGTTGATCATCCCGAACAAATCATCGAAGATCTTGCACTACCAACGCAATGGCAAACCCAGCAACAAATAACCGAAGAAGCACCTGTCGCCCCTCCTACTTTACCCAACCATCTGATTGCGCTTTATCAAGTTTTAGATTGGGTCGGACAAGACCTAGATCAATTGATTCAACGTCATCCGATGCCAATTGCAGAACTGACTGCACAATTGATGGAGTTAGAATTACTCGGTTTATGCATGCAACAAGCAGGACGCTATTTACGTTGCCGCCCAATGCATTAAACTAGTCATACCCTCTCCTGTTTTCACATACATCCCATGATTACTTCCTCTATTTCTGAAGCAGCTCAACTTTTAAAACACGGACAAGTTCTGGCTTATCCGACAGAAGCAGTTTGGGGATTGGGTTGTGATCCATTCAATGAACAAGCGTTTCAAGACATTTTAGAACTCAAACATCGTCCCGTTGAAAAAGGCGTGATTTTATTGGCAGGGCATTTAGACCAAGTTGAGCATTTACTGCAAGGCTTGAGTGCTGAGCTACGTCATCAAGTGATTGCAAGTTGGTCGAATCGCCTTGAGACAGAACGTGCCACAACGTGGCTACTGCCTGCTGATCAAAGTATTCCAACATGGATCAAAGGCCAACATCCTTTGGTCGCAGTTCGTGTCACGACACACCCACTATGCATGGAACTATGTCAACAATTTGGCGGCTTTATTGTCTCTACCAGCGCTAACCCTGCAGGTCTCTCACCCGCACAAAGCTTAGAAGAAGCGCAACATTACTTCAGCACTTCATTAAATTATCTCGAAGGTGATTTAGGGTTGAGCCGAGAACCAAGTCGCATTTTGAATGCACTAACAGGTGAAGTTGTTCGCGCCTAATTAGGTGAATAGCGGACAAAAAAAAGCTCAGTTATATAGGGATAACTGAGCATAAAAGGATGTGTATAATCACATCCAGAGGGTTCGTAAATTTGGTGAGCAACTTATTCATTCTAAAAATGAATCATCTTGCTGTGGTTGGTATTATGAGGGAATCGTCCCATTTATACAAATATATTATTTATCTAACAAAAAGTGTGAAAAGCGTACCAATTTTGTCACTTCCTCATTTTCAATAAAATTATATTTATATTTTTATTCAGCTTTTTTTTGATCGTAAATTTAGTAAATCTTAAAAATATATTTGCAAATCATATAGAAAGCACAGTCATAAAAAAATATTTTTGGTGCGTTTGTTGATATTTTAAACAAACGCACCACCAACTTTCATATTTATGATGCCGACTCAGCCAGCGGAGCCGTTGCTTTAACCGTTTTCTTCTGCGCCATAATGATCCCCATCAAGATCATCAGACCGCCAATGCTATGATAAATCGTCCAGTGCTCTGACAACCAGAAACTGGCAATAATCGCTGTGAATACTGGCATTAAATTCATGAAAATACTGGTGCGATTTGGACCAATCGCCTGTACTGCGATCATCCATAATAACGGTGCAATTAATGAAGGGAACATGCCCGCATAGAGAACACTCGCTGCATTCTGAGCATTAATCCCATCTAGGCCAAACCAGAGCAAGAATGGGATGTGATACAGCAGCGCAAAACCAATTTGTACATACAAGCTGCTTAATAAAGGAAGCTGTAGCTGCCATTTTTTCAAAAACACGCCATAAAACGCATAGAAACCCACAGCCAATACCATGACTGCATCGCCCCAATGCCCACCTTGATCAAATAGGTTTGAGAGGTGACCTTGACTCATCACATAAATCAAGCCTGCAAAAGATAAGAGACTGCCAAAAATGGCAAACCGATTTGGTGCATCTTTTAAAATAAAATAAGAGATAAAGATGGTAAAGATCGGGACAAAGGCATTCACAATGCCCATATTGGTCGCAGTCGTATAGTGAGCAGCGGTATAAGATAAACCTTGGTACAACACCATACCAAAAGCACTGAGTACGGCTAATTTAGGAATCAATGGACGAATTACAGCGCGTTGTCGCCATACTTTCGGCAACATAAACGGTGTCAAAATAATAAAGGCAACAAACCAACGATAAAAACTGATACTTACAGGCGAAATATAGTCCGCCACATAGCGTGTCACAGCAATATTCAACGACCAAATCAAAACCGCAATCAAGGGCAATACGAAGGCCCATTTTTGGTACTTACTTAACTGACCCATCATTTTCTCACCATATCTCAGCAATGGGAGTATTGTGGAAGATGTCCAAAATAATTGAAATATCGTATTTCAGACATTTATATCGCAGTCACGACATCGTGGCTTAGAACAGCTCCCATGCGCGCATCGCGTGTTCAACCACCTTATGCAGTTGTTCAACAGTCGCCCCATCTCGTGCTTGAATCGTTAGCCCCTGCACAACCGTTGCATAGAAGTCTGTCATTTCCTGTAAAGGCGCTGTTGCTGGCAAATCCCCGTTGGCAACTCCCTGCTCTAAACGCTCAAACAGTTTTTGCTTGGTCTGCAAACGTTTTTCCAGAATATTGTGTTGCACCGCCTGCGCATTGTCAGAACAACTCATAGTCGCAACTACCAACATACAACCTGCAGGTTTATTGGGTTGAGCCAAACGTTTAACGTTGTCATATAAATAAAGCTCAAATGCAACTTTGGCGGTTTTGGCTTCTAAAAAAATAGGAACAATCGGACAAGCTTCATGTGCCAAATAATAATCGATGCATTTATAAAACAACCCAGCTTTATCACCAAAGCTACTATATAAGCTCGGTGCAGTCAGCTCTAGCGCTTGTGTTAAATCACTGATCGATGTGGCTTCATAACCATGCTCCCAAAATAACAACATGGCTTTTTCCAAAGCCTGCTGCTCGTCAAAGCACTTTGGACGGCCGCGCTTTTTTTTCAAGCTGTCATCACATGGTGTTGGCAGGGGATCAGGTGCATTTGTCATAACAGTCACAGATATTTTCATAACGATCACTATCAAATTAATTGACGCAGCAACATTAATCAACTATTTTATTTTATATCGATCGTTATAAAAAATTACTATTTTTCAATTTTATTGTTATCTAACTAACAATAAAGGGAATTTTTATGGAAAACCCATCTGCAACTGAGATCAGCTCGCTGGAGTCGAACCCCTCACAAGGAAACTGGCTCGCATTACTCTCCGTTACCTTCAGCGCTTTTGCCTTGGTCACAGGTGAGTTTCTTGCGATTGGTGTACTCAATGACATCGCAAGGGACTTTCAAGTCTCGGTTGGAACAGCAGGTCTAACCGTTTCATTGACCGCAATCGTCGGTATGTTTGCTGCAGTGCTGATTCCAATTTCGGCGAAGACACTAGATCGACGAACTCTGTTACTGATGCTCACCCTGTTAATGATTATTGCCAATCTTCTCACCGCATTTGCGCCTAACTTTATCCTGCTGTTAGTCGGACGTATCATTCTGGGCGTTGCCGTTGGCGGATTCTGGGCCACTGCCGTCGCCTTAAGCGGTCGCCTTGCACCGCCCCATTTACCGATTGCCAAAGCAACAGCTTGGGTGGCTTTCGGGGTGACCTTGGCCAGTGTATTGGGGGTACCGATGGGCACATGGTTGGCTCAATATAATGGCTGGCAGACCTCTTTCACGGCAATTTCATTGATGGGGGTATTGCTGTTTATCTTCCAGTATCTGTATCTGCCTCAGCTCAAACCCGCTTCTTCATTGCGTTGGAAAGAACTTCCGATCCTGTTGCAACATCCTGCAGCGCGTAAAGGTCTGATCATCTTTATTTTTATGGGCTTTGCACATTTTGCGGCTTATAGTTATTTTTCTGCCTTTTTTAAGCATCAATTGGACTTTTCTGATGGCCTGATTAGTCGTTTACTACTGGTCTATGGTATTGCAGGGATTTTTGGCAATATTTTTGCAGGCTATCTGGGGCAGAAGAATATCCGTTATACCTTTGCAGTCAGTGGTATCACCTTCTTCTTTGCCTTTCTGTGCTTACCACTGTCTGGCGCACATGTCGTCTCTGCAATCATATTGACTGCTTTATGGGGCTTCGCTTATGGCATTATCCCAACCGCAGTCAACATCTGGATGTTTACACATGCGCCTGAAGCCGTTGAAAAAGGTATGCCAATGGTGACTTTGACCTTTTTAATCTTGATTGCGTTGGGCAGTATGTTTGGCGGCATTATCGTTGATTATTTTAATGGTACAGTTTTATTTTTCGCTATGTTGCCATTGGTCCTCTGCTCTTTGGTATTGATTTTTACACTAGCACGAGGTCTGAACAACCCTAAAATCCATTATCAAAAGCAAGGATAAAAGCAGAGATCATACTGAATCCCCCTGCTTAGATATTTCTTCTATCCGCATCATGACTAGTCGCCTCTACACAACCTGTTAAGGCGACCCTATTGGTTCATTTCCATTTGCGCGTAACTTTCCCAAGCTATGCATATTTATCATAAGCCTTACAAATATTTTTATAACGATCACTATTAAATTAATTGACGACCTTGCATTTATCTACTATTTTATTTTATATCGATCGTTATAAAAACTTCATTTTTCATAAACCTTTTGTCATCTTACTGACAAATAAGGACATTCACATGGAACAATCCACTTCCTCAGATGCACGACCCATCGAAACCACGCAAGGTAGTTGGTATGCAATTTTAGCTGTCGCTATTGGTGCTTTTGCATTGGTGACCAGCGAATTCTTGCCTGTAGGCGTACTGAATAGTGTCGCAGCGGACTTAAATATTTCCGTCGGGACTGCAGGTTTAATCATTACCTTGCCTGGTGTAATGGCAGCAATTGCTGCACCGCTATTACCCATTTGGGTCAAACAGCTTGATCGTCGTTATGTATTGATCTTACTGACCGCAATTATGGTCATAGCCAACACCATTACGGCATTTGCCGATAACTTCAATGTGTTATTGCTCAGTCGTTTGGTACTCGGAATTTCAATTGGCGGCTTCTGGGCAACCGCAATCGCGCTCAGTGGCAAGCTTGCACCACCCCATTTACCTATCGCCAAAGCCACTGCAATTGTGATGGCAGGTGTTACTTTTGCAACTGTGCTAGGCGTTCCAATCGGAACATGGCTGAGTGAATTCTATGGCTGGCGAAGTGCATTCGGCATTACTGCGGTGATTGGACTGCTGGTTTTGGTTCTACAAGTGATTTTCTTGCCTAAACTGAAACCTGAGTCTGCCATTCATTTACGCGACCTACCTGCATTATTGCGTACCCCCAAAGCACGTAGCGGCATGTTGATCGTATTACTGATTGGTCTTGCTCACTTCTGTGCTTATAGTTACTTGGCACCCTTCTTTAAAAATATTGCAGGTTTTAACGGAACCACCATTAGCTCATTGCTTCTGCTTTATGGCATTGCAGGTATTTTTGGTAATGCCTTTGCAGGCTATAGTGGCAATTTAAATGTGCGCTATACCCTTGCCTTTGTCGGGATCTGTTTTGCAATCGTCTTCTTTGGCTTCCCAATCTTTGCAGTTCATGAGTTTGGTGCCATTGTACTGACCGCCTTATGGGGTTTTGCTTTCGGTGCTTTCCCTACCTCAGCCAATATCTGGATGTTTGTGCATGCTCCTCATGCCGTGGAAAAAGGTATGCCTTTGTTCGTCGGCATGTTCCAAGTCATGATTGCCACAGGTTCACTACTCGGTGGTTATGTGGTTGATCATTTCAATGAAAATATCTTAATTTATGGTGTAATTAGTTTTGTTGCCTTAGCTTTGATTAGCATTTTTACTTTAGCCAAAGGTCTAAACAATCCTAAAGTGACCTACGAAAACTAAAATGAGACCCTCAAATGAAGCATGATGTTGCTGAACAATTTCCCTTTTTACACGGTATAGAAGTGCATGAATTTCTGTATCAAAAAGACGATATTGTCACACCTCATTCTTCACTTTGGGGCGATTTCAATTTCAGTTTGAATGGGACTTTAGAGTTTGATATTGAAGGTCAATACTACCTATCACCACCGAGTTATGGATTGTGGTTACCCTCACGAACCGAACATCAATCACTCCCCGTTGAGCATGAAATTCATTATATCTGTATCCGCCTACATCCGAAGTTTGGCGATTTTTTAGGGAATACTTGTCGTTGTTTTAGTATCGAGCCTTTCTTTCGGGCATTGGTACTACAAATCTTAGAGCAACAAAAACAAGCTGCCCCCCCTGAATATCTCGAACACCTGCTACAAGTGCTGTTCGATCAGCTCAAACAAGCGCCTGCTTATTCACATTACTTACCGCAAAGTAGCCATCCCATTTTGTCGCCAATCCTAGAAAAGCTGTCTGATCCTGAATTATTTAATAGCAGTCTACAACAGGTATTACAGAACTTTACGGTGAGCGAGCGGCACGTGCTTCGTCTGAGCCAGCAAGAGTTACAACTGTCGCTGTCAGAATGGCGCAATCGTGCCAAGATTATTTTTGCCATCAATCAAATTCGCCAAGGGATGACCATTAAACAGTTGGCCTTTGCTTTAGGCTATCACCACAGTTCCAGCTTTATTGAGTTCTTTAAGCGCTATACGGGACAAACCCCCATTCAACTTAAAAATGCCTCCCTCTAAAATAAAGGCTTGGTTTTTCTGATTATTTGTATGGATTCATATCAAGAGCATTGCACTATGCGGCAATAGCAGTTAAAACAAACGGGTATTGTCACAACAACAAATTAGGACGTATTCCATGAGCCAATCGGTTTATCACATTCCAGTTAAAGACATTAAAGGTCAAGCAGTCGATCTAGATCAATATCAAGGCAAAGTCCTGTTGATCGTCAACGTTGCATCAAAATGTGGTTTAACACCACAATACGAAGGTCTGGAAAAACTGTATCAAGCCAAAAAAGATCAAGGTTTAGAAATTCTTGGTTTTCCTGCGAATAATTTCTTGGAACAAGAGCCAGGATCAAATGATGAAATCCAACAGTTCTGCTCACTGAACTATGATGTGCACTTCCCTCTGTTCGCAAAAATCTCTGTTGCGGGTGAGGATAAACACGCTTTATATCAAACCCTGACCCAAGCAATTCCAGAGCGTCAAGGTGAAGGTCCATGGTGGAAAGACTTAGTCGATTATGGTTTAACGCCAAACAATCCACCAGAAGTGTTATGGAATTTTGAAAAATTCTTAGTGAATAAGAATGGTGAAATTGTTGCTCGTTTTGCACCAGATATTACTGCGGATGACGAGCGTATTGTCAGCGCAATTGAAGCAGAATTAGCGAAATAATTTTTAGATATAAATAGAAAAGAGCATTTAATCTGCTCTTTTCTATTCAAAACTTAAAAAGCCCTTCATCTCTCTATTTCCATCAAACTGTTGCTGAATTGCAAAAATCACTTCTTTCTCCACACTTTCTCATTATAGTGACCATCTTCTTATAATCTGGTGTCGTTCAGCCATGATGGAAAATCTATCCCTCAAAGCCATTCTCTCTGTATCTACACTTGCGGCGGCATTAACGCTCACTGGTTGCGACCAAGCCCCTCAAGAGAATGAACAAACTGAGCAAACAACTACATTTGAACAGACAGACACAGCTTCTGAAAATGAAGAAAGCGTAACAACAGTCACTCAAGACACCCAACCCTTAAGTCGTGGCAATATGTTGAACATCGCCCGTGATATTGCCAAGTTGCAAATCGAGACTGATGACTACGTCACGCTGCTTAAGCAATCACAAAGCAATCTTGAACAAGCGATTCAAGATAAAAATGTTCAAAGCCTGCAACAGACAACAGGTGCTTTAAGCCAAGAATTGAATGGTTTACATGATGCCTTGCTGGCACTCAACTTAAAGAGTACGGAAGTAGATCAAATTCGCCAAAGCTTATTGAGTGCAAATCAACAGTTGCTGAATATGCCACTATTGCATGGTCAAACCGATCTTTCAAAAATTGATTTTGCCAAGATAGAAAAGCAATTTAATACAATTCAAATGGATATGGTGAAACTGGCAACCTTAGTGTTGGGAAATAAGGCTGAATCTGAACAGCCTACAAGTTAATATTATTGGTTCTTGTCGCAATGATTCAAACTTGATGCTCTATTTATTCTTTATATAAAAAAAGCCACCTTTCGGTGGCTTTCTCTTATTTCTTATCAAGTGAAATTGTCGCTTTACTGCATTTACCAGACTGTGCGAGTTGATACTCACCCACAGCCTTTTCACCAGTTGTCGTATCGACTTGCTTTAAATTTGCCCCACCGACAAATACACCTGGTTTAATAAATTGTTGGATAAAATAGCGCTTGCCAGCTTCGGTCTTAAGGACTAAATGGTTTGGCGAAAATTCAGATTCAGTAGAAATCGTATGCTCTTGATTACCAGTAACTTCTTTTAAGAAAAATGTGCCACGTGCAGTCTCACCCAAACACTCTCCATCCACCCAGACATCTTTCTTAATTGCTCCACCAACCACGCTATTTGAACGATAAACATAAATCGCGGCATTTCCATCAGCAGGATTGGATAACTGTTTTGCCTGCTGCGAAAGTTGTGGGTTGGCTTTTGGAACAGAGGCACAGCCAACAAACAGACTTGAAATAATAAGTGGAAGAACGATTTTAGATTTCATTTTTAAGTTTCCTTGGGCTTTACAATAATATAAATAAGCACAACAAATTTATATGATAATGAGAACTATTTAAATACATTTAAACTTTTTCTTCCCATAAAAAAAGCCACCTTACGGTGGCTTTTTTATGTCAAACCTGCAAATTACAATGCGCGGTTTTTTATCTTACGAATCGTTTCAAGCTGACCTGCAATCTCAGATAGAGATGCGAGTGCAGCAGCAGAGTCTAAGTCACTCTTTTGATTTGCTAGCAATGCTTCAGCTTGTTTACGAGCATCTAAAATTGCAGCTTCATCTAAATTGTCAGCACGAACTGCAGTATCTGCAAGTACGGTAACAACATGAGGTTGAACTTCTAACACACCGCCAGATACATAAACGATTTCTTCTGTACCATTTTCCAACTGAACACGAATCGGGCCCGGTTGGAGTAAAGTTACGAGTGGTGCATGCCCTGGTAAAATACCAAGTTCACCGCCCGCACCTTTTGCGATTAACATCGTAACTTGTCCAGAGTAAATTGACTCTTTAACACTTACGACATCACATTGCATAGTCGCCATGAGATGATCTCCTTAAATTAGAGTTTCTCAGCTTTAGCAATCACTTCGTCAATACCACCAACCATATAGAACGCTTGTTCTGGGATGTGATCGTATTCACCAGCTAATAGACCTTTAAAGCCACGAATCGTTTCTTTAAGCGGTACTAATTTACCAGGCGCACCAGTAAACACTTCAGCTACGTGGAATGGTTGAGAGAAGAAACGTTGGATTTTACGCGCACGGTAAACAACCAATTTGTCTTCTTCTGCTAACTCGTCCATACCCAAGATTGCGATGATGTCTTTAAGCTCTTTATAACGTTGCAATACGTTCTGTACAGAACGTGCAATTTCATAATGCTCAGCACCAACAACCAATGGATCTAACTGACGTGAAGTTGAGTCAAGTGGATCGATCGCTGGATAAATACCAGAAGATGCGATGTCACGGCTCAATACAACTGTTGCATCTAAGTGAGCAAATGTTGTCGCAGGCGATGGATCTGTTAAGTCATCGGCAGGTACGTATACTGCTTGGATCGAAGTGATCGAACCAGACTTAGTAGACGTAATACGCTCTTGAAGAACACCCATTTCTTCTGCAAGTGTCGGTTGGTAACCTACTGCAGATGGCATACGACCTAACAATGCTGATACTTCAGTACCCGCAAGTGTATAACGGTAGATGTTGTCGACGAATAATAATACGTCACGACCTTTACCATTTTCGTCTTTTTGATCACGGAAATATTCAGCCATGGTCAAACCAGTTAACGCTACGCGTAAACGGTTACCTGGTGGCTCATTCATCTGACCGTAGACCATTGCTACTTTGTCAAGAACGTTAGAATCTTTCATTTCGTGATAGAAGTCGTTACCTTCACGAGTACGCTCACCAACACCAGCAAACACAGATAAACCTGAGTGTGCTTTCGCGATGTTGTTGATCAACTCCATCATGTTAACGGTTTTACCAACACCCGCACCACCGAATAAACCAACTTTACCACCTTTCGCAAACGGGCAAAGTAAGTCGATGACTTTGATACCAGTTTCTAAAAGATCAGTAGAAGCTGCTTGTTCAGCATAAGAAGGTGCTTGACGGTGAATCGGCAAACGCTCTTCAGTCGCTACAGGACCTGCTTCATCAATTGGGCGACCCAATACGTCCATAATACGACCAAGTGTCGCTGGACCTACTGGAACAGAAATCGGTGCATTTGTGCTGGTTACATTTAGGCCACGTTTAAGACCTTCTGTAGAACCCATTGCGATGGTACGAACAACACCATCGCCAAGCTGTTGCTGAACTTCTAATGTAGTTTCAGTACCGTCAACTTGGAGAGCGTCATAGATCTTAGGAACGCTATTGCGCTCAAACTCGACGTCGATAACCGCGCCGATGATCTGAATGATACGACCGCTACTCATTGCTGTCTCCTCAATTCAAACTTAATAATGTTAAACGGCAGCGGCACCGCCAACGATCTCAGAAATTTCCTGAGTAATCGCGGCTTGACGCAGCTTGTTGTAAATGAGTTGTAGGTCTTTAATCAATTGTCCTGCGTTGTCTGTCGCTGCTTTCATCGCGACCATACGAGCTGACTGCTCACATGCAACGTTTTCAATTACACCTTGATAAACCATAGACTCGATATAGCGAACCAACAAACCATTTAACAATTCTTCTGCTTCTGGTTCGTAGAGATAGTCCCAACCATAAGTACGGTTGAGGTCATCGCTTTCTTCTGCCGGTGCTAAAGGAACAAGTTGTTCAACTTTAGGCTGCTGAGTCATTGCATTGACGAACCCATTTGATACGAGGTAGATACGATCTAATTCGCCCTTATCAAATGCATCAAGCATAACTTGTACTGAGCCAGTTAACTGTTCCAAACTCGGTGCATCACCAAGTTGGGTCGTTGCACCAAGCACTTTACCGCCGTAATTCTTAAAAAACGAAACCGCTTTTTGACCAATCAAAGCAAATTCAACTTCAATTGACTGCTCTTGCTGTGCTTTGACATGCTGCACAACTTTCTTGAACAAGTTAATGTTCAAGCCACCTGCCAAGCCACGATCTGAAGACACCACAATATAGCCAACGCGCTTAACTGGGCGTTCAACCATATAACGGTGTTTGTATTCAGGGTTTGCTTGGACTAAGTGAGCAATTACACGGCGCATATTATCGGCATACGGACGGCCCTGAGCCATGCGCTCTTGCGCACGACGCATTTTCGAAGCAGCTACCATTTGCATCGCGCGAGTAATCTTTTGCGTGCTCTTGATACTAGCTACTTTGGCGCGAATTTCTTTTAAATTTGCCATACGCTTAACCTAGTATTCGAAAGCTCTTGCGAGCTTCCGAAGGTTGATCCGTGAACCAAACTTAACTAAAGTTTTAGCTATTGCTAAAATTAGTAAGTTTGAGTCGCTTTGAAGCTCTCAATACCTGCTTTGAATGCTGCTTCGATGTCTTTGTTGTAATCACCAGTTTCATCGATCTGTTGCATTAACGCAGCATGTTCAGAACGGAAGTAAGAGATTAACGCAGCATCAAAGTCTACGATTTTCTTCACTTCTACGTCAGCCATGTAGCCTTCGTTAGATGCATATACAGAAACAGCTTGGTCAGCAATTGAGTATGGAGCATATTGTTTTTGCTTCATTAACTCAGTTACACGTTGACCATGCTCAAGTTGCTTACGCGTTGCTTCATCAAGATCAGAAGCAAACTGAGCAAACGCAGCCAATTCACGGTATTGCGCTAGAGCGGTACGGATACCACCAGACAATTTTTTGATGATCTTCGTTTGAGCAGAACCACCAACACGAGATACCGAGATACCCGCGTTCACAGCAGGACGAATACCTGCGTTGAATAATGATGTTTCTAAGAAGATCTGACCGTCAGTAATCGAAATTACGTTGGTTGGTACGAATGCAGATACGTCACCAGCTTGAGTTTCAATGATCGGTAACGCAGTTAAAGAACCAGTTTGACCAGTTACTGCACCGTTCGTGAATTTCTCAACATAATCAGCTGAAACGCGCGAAGCACGTTCAAGAAGACGCGAGTGAAGATAGAATACGTCACCTGGATACGCTTCACGACCTGGTGGACGACGTAAAAGTAATGAAATTTGACGGTAAGCAACAGCTTGCTTAGACAAATCATCATAAATAATTAATGCATCTTCACCACGATCACGGAAGTATTCGCCCATTGTACAGCCTGAGTACGGAGCTAAATACTGCATTGCTGCAGGATCAGCGGCCGCAGCTGCGACAACAGTTGTATACGCCATAGCGCCAGTTTCTTCTAGCTTACGTACCACGTTTGCAATTGTTGATTGTTTTTGACCAATCGCAACGTATACACATTTAATGCCAGAATGTTTCTGAGCGATGATCGCATCGATCGCCATTGCTGTTTTACCAGTTTGACGGTCACCAATAATCAACTCACGCTGACCACGACCTACAGGGATCATGGTATCAACTGATTTATAACCAGTTTGAACAGGTTCGTCGACAGACTGACGCCAAATTACACCTGGTGCTACTTTTTCAACAGCATCAGTAAGTTTCGCATCAATTGGGCCTTTACCATCAATTGGGTTACCCAAAGCGTCTACGACACGGCCAAGAAGTTCAGGACCAACCGGAACTTCTAATACACGACCTGTACAACGAGCTTTTTGACCTTCTTGCAGGCTTAGGTAGTTACCTAAAACAACGGCACCCACTGAATCCTGTTCTAGGTTCAGTGCCATACCAAATAAGCCGCCGTCGAATTCGATCATTTCACCGTACATTGCATCTGCAAGACCGTGAATGCGCACGATACCGTCAGATACCATGACGATGGTACCTTCATTCTTCGCGGTCGCGCTGGTGTCCAGATCGCCGATACGCTGTTTAATGAGCGCACTGATCTCGGATGGATTCAGTTGTTGCATTGCGCTATTCCTCAATCTTTTTTAAGTTCAGTCTTTTTGCTATTACGCAAGAAGACGAGTCCGCATTTTTTCAAGCTTGTTAAGCGCAGAGTCATCTATCACTTGGTCGCCTGCACGAATCACAACACCTGCGATCAACGCTGGATTAACGTTAACAGTGACATGAACTGTTCTGTTAAAACGTTTTTCAAGCGCATGAGCTAAAATATGCTCTTGTGTCGCATCCATTGGAAAAGCAGATTCAATTTCTACTTCCAATGTGTTGTTGTTCTGCGATTTAAGTAGTTCGTATTCTGTTGCGATTTCAGGCAATAAAACTAAACGATCATTATCTGCAAGCAATGTCAAAAAGTTAGACACTGATTGAGTTTGATCTTCACCTAAAACCTTGGCAAAAAGACCTACTTGTTCCGCAGGAGTCAGCTCAGGGCGATTTAAATAAGCGGAAAATGCTTCATCTTGCACCGCAGCACTGAGCAGTTGTAACGCATTTGACCAAGCGTCAGTTGCATTCTGCTCAGATGCATAAGCAAATGCTGCTTTGGCGTACGGGCGTGCTAACGTCAAGAGTTCAGCCATATTCGCCTCGCTTAAAGTTTAGCAGCCAGCTGATTCAGCATGGCATTATGAGCTTCTGCGTCAACTTGTTGGTTCAGAATTTTTTCTGCACCAGCAACTGCCAAAGCAGCAACTTGTTGACGTAATTCTTCGCGAGCAGAATTGATGTCTTGATCAACAGTTTCTTTCGCCTGTTGACGAATACGCTCACCTTCAGCAGATGCTTGGGTACGCGCTTCTTCGATCAATTGTGCTGCACGACGGTTCGCTTGTTCGATCAATTGAGCCGCTTGTGCTTTTGCTGCGTCTAATTCTGCCTTAACTTGTGCTTGCGCATCAGCAAGGTCAGCTTTTGCTTTTTCAGCAGCATTTAAGCCATCAGCGATTTTACGCTGACGCTCACTAATCGCATTGATTAGTGGAGGCCATACAAACTTCATGCAGAATGCGACAAAGATCGCAAATGCAATTGCTTGGCCAATCAATGTGAGGTTGATATTCATTTCGCTATTCCTCAATATGTGGATTTAGGAATTAAGCTATTAACCTACAAATGGATTAGCGAAGATGAAGAACAAGCCAATACCAACACCGATCATAGGCACAGCATCAAGAAGACCCGCGATTAAGAACATACGAGTTTGAAGTTGTGGAGCCAATTCTGGTTGACGAGCAACAGCTTCTAAGAAGCGACCGCCTAAAAGACCGAAACCAATCGCAGTACCTAAAGCACCGAAAGCGATCAAGATAGCAGATGCAATTGCAACTAGACCTAAAGTGAGTTCCATGAAAAATTCCTCAGAGGTTAGGTTATTACCAAATTAAACTAAAATTTAAGCCCAACTGTCAGGTGACAATCAGGCAATACCATTAATGCTTTTCGCTTGCCATGCTCAAGTAAACGATGGTCAGCATCATAAAGATAAATGCTTGCAGCGTGATTACGAGAATGTGGAAGATAGCCCAAGGCACAGATAACGCCCACTGGATCCAGAACGGCAATAATGCGATCAAGATGAAGATCAACTCACCCGCATACATGTTACCGAACAGTCGTAGAGCTAACGAAACTGGACGAGCAAGGAAAGTTACTAATTCCAAAATTAAGTTCACTGGAATCAATAACGCTTTTGCAAATTTGTTACTTGGGTTGAATGGGTTAAGTGCCAATTCACCGACGAAACCGCCGATCCCTTTTTCACGAATACTATAGAACAAAATTAAAACAAATACAGACAACGACATACCAAGGGTAATGTTCGGGTCAGTAGATGGAACAACTTTGAAGTAAACGTGGTGAGGGTCCATACCAAATACGTTTGCGCCAATCAATTGAGCTGTATACGGGATCCAGTCAACAGGGATTAAGTCCATTGCGTTCATGAGGAAAATCCACACGAAAATGGTTAATGCCAATGGTGCAATTAAACGTGATTTGCCGTGGAAAGTATCACGAACACTTGAGTCTACAAACTCGATAATCATTTCAATCGCTGATTGGAATTTAGTTGGAACACCTGCATTCGCAGCTCTCGCAACTATCCAAAACAACAAACAGAAAATCACACCAAGTCCGATAGACCAACCCATTGAATCCAAGTGAATTGCAGTGAACCCCATCGAATGAGCTTCTTCAGCAGTCTCAGCCAATTTCCATGTACCGTCAGGCATTTTGCCATAGGTCATATTGGTCAAGTGATGCTTGATATACTCGGTCGAAGTCAGGGCATGTTCTTCAGCAGCCATAAATCACACCTGGTCAATGTCAATCATTAAAAAGAAGAGAAACGAATCATGCGGATGGCAATGATTCCGCCTCTACTTCCAAAAATCTCAAAATGTGCTTTACCCTCGTTTTTGTAGTCGTGCCACCCAAAATGGCGCGACCCACGACATCGCTTGTACGAGAATAAATCCACAAAACAACGCAACCGGTGACAGCGGTTTAACATTGCTCAAAATTAATATAAAACCCACAATCACAATCGCAAACTTACCGAGCATTCCTCGGTACATATTCAGCATGACTTGTTTTGATGCTCTTGCGCCTGCCGTTCTAAACGACTGCCAAGCAAAATAACAATGTGCCAACCAACATACCAAAGCCCCAAGCGCAGCACTCAAAGCAGCAGTTGTATCTTTTATTGCCCATGCAAGCAAAGCTGCAATAGGAATCATACATGCTTGTAAGAAGACCAAAGCTTTTGCTAATCGTCGGTCAATCATGCGACTAGTTTGGCTCATTTTTTACCCACTTACAGCAGAACTGCTTGACAAGTTTTAATCATGATCGTTTCGAATCGCAGGCATTATAGAGTTACACCCCTGAACATGCAATCTTTTCTCGACTTAAGTCTGCTTTTTTCGTTACCATATTTTTTGACGCTAGAGTCAATTGATTTTTATTTTTTTGATCAATTTTGTGCACTTATTACGCATTTATCAGTTTTTAAAGCCAATTTTTTCCATGCAGTTACAAAATTGTCTTCGCCGCGCATGCTTTCATCGACCGACTGGAAAACTACTGGGTTCATTTTTTGGTACTGACTAGCACTTGCTGTCGTTTCGGCCAATAAGCACATTTTATTTTGCGGACGATTGTCTCTTAAGTATTTAATTTGAGCTGCAGTTGGTGCAATATGTGGATCATCGGTCAGTGCACCTGCAAATTTCAGGTTCAATGCTCTTTCTAGGTATTGATAGGCATCATGATAAGACCAGTAATTCTTTGCTTTATTTGAGCTTTCATACTGCTGCGACGCCTGTAGCATTTGTTGCGAAAACTCTTTCGCATTGGCCATATATTTGGCTTTATTTTCTGGATATTGCTGTGAACGCAAAGTTGCAATAAAGAAGGCGATACGCACCGCATTATTTGGATCTAACCAAACATGGCTATCAACCGTGTTCGCCATAGATGCGCCACGCAAATTACGCAGTGGTAAAGTCGTTAAAATGCCTGAATCCAATAGTGCGATTGCTTTACGGTTCTGGTTCAACATCTTTTCGAGAGGCGCTTCATGCGCTTTCCCAAGCCAAATTACCAAAGAGGCATCTTGAATCGCTTTACGGTGAGCTGGTGTGAGTTGTACGTCATGACCACTTTGATCTTTTAATAACAGAATCGGCTCTTCTATTCCGTCTGTTACTTCTTTGGCAATCAGATAAATTGGGTGTGTTGAAACCACCAAGCTTTGTGTCCAGCCCCATGTGCTTAACATCGAAAACAAGACCAAGACAAATAGGCGAGACATCACAACATTACTCAATTTAGCGAATCATGTTATAATATAACAAAAGTTGAAAAATGCCTATGTCTATTTTTAGATTCGCTGCACTATCCGTCGTGCATTTCACTTATATAGATAGTTATCATAAATTGCATGTTATGATAGCGGGGCTATTGCGACACTATTCAGACACTTCATGTCAGTGAAAATTCAATAGGCTCTACAAAAACAATGAGGTCAATCTATGAGTTCTTGTTCACATGAACATGACAATGCTTTACATGGTGTTCACGGTCATCACGATATTAAAGCACGCCTTGCCGAAGCAGAAATTTTATGTACTGCGACTGGCGCTCGTCTGACACCTTTACGTAAAGAAGTCCTTGAACTCATTTTAAATGCATCTGCACCGATGGGTGCTTATGATTTATTGGCTAAAATTAAAGGCCAAGCAGACCGCCCTGCTGCGCCTCCTACGGTATACCGTACTTTAGACTTTTTATTAGAAAAAGGCTTAATCCACAGACTTACGTCTATTAATGCCTATATACCTTGCTGCCATCCACGTGAAGGTCATCAAGCGGCTTTTCTGATTTGTACGGAATGTCATTCTGTAAAAGAAGCCTCAGCACAAGGTTTGATCCAGCAACTCGATCAACTTGCATCATCAGACCAGTTTTTAGCGCAACATAGCATTATTGAAATCTCTGGAAAATGTCATCAGTGCAGCACACGCCAGTAAGTCCTCCACTTATTCAACTGGAGAGTATCTCTGTTCGTCGTGATGAGCTGGATATTTTAAGAAATGTAGATTTTGCCTTACAAGCAAAAGAAATTGTGACGTTGATTGGTCCCAATGGCGCAGGCAAATCTACATTAATCAAAGTGCTATTGGGTATCATGCCGCCGAATAAAGGCAAAATTCACTTTTCTAAAAAATTAAAAATGGCCTATGTTCCGCAGAAGTTTAACCCTTCCGCGAGCCTCCCTTTACGTGTACAAGATTTACTTGATCTAGAAGTTTGCGAAAAGGCTTTACGCGAAGAGATTATTCGCGACACAGGCATTCAAAAATTACAGTCTTCTAAAGTACAGCAATTGTCTGGTGGTGAACGGCAGCGGGTTTTACTGGCTCGTGCTTTATTGCGCCAACCCGATATTTTAGTACTGGATGAACCGATGCAAGGCTTGGATATTCAGTCCGAAGCTGAGCTTTATGAATATGTACGTAGTTTACCTGAACGCTATGGCTGTGCTGTGTTGATGGTGTCACATGACCTACAATGGGTGATGCAAGGTACACATCGCGTGGTCTGTCTAAACAAACATATTTGCTGTAGTGGTTTACCTGAAAGTATTCAACAGCATCCAGAATACCAAGCGATTTTTGGCACCCAACGTATGTTCTATCAGCATCATCACAATCACTGTGGTCATAGTGATCATGCCGAACCGTGTTCGCACGATCCACGCCCACATATTCACCCTGAGCCAAAGGTCTAAGCCATGATGGAATGGTTACAACTCCTCCTCCCTGCTTGGATCATGGGGTCATTACTGGTTTTTCTAACGGCTCCTCTCGGCTGCTTGATGCTTTGGCGCAGAATGTCTTTTTTTGCAGATACCATGGCACACGGCACCTTACTTGGTGTCGCAGTTGCAGGGATTCTGAATTTACCTTTTTGGCTGGGGGTCGCTTGTCTTGCGCTGCTGCTGGTCGCTCTGCTGTGGGTTTTGCACGATTCACGCCTACCCAATGATGCATTACTCGCTTTAAGCTCTGCTACCCTCCTCTGCTCTGGTCTGCTACTGATTCAGCAAGTACCAAGTTTGCGTCCTGAATTGCTTAGCTATTTATTCGGTGATTTACTCAGTATCGAATGGGCGGATTTACCGATGTTTGCCGTGGTGATCGCAGGTGCATTAATCGTACTCTATCGTTCGTGGTCAGCGCAGATTCAAATTGCAATTGATCCTGATATCGCGATGAGTGAAGGCGTGAGTGCCAACTGGCAACGTTTAATCTTCATGTTGTTATTGGCGTTGTTTACAGTATTGGCTTTACGTGCGGTCGGTTCATTACTCATGGGCGCTTTACTGGTGATTCCAGCCCTGAGTGCACGCTTATTGGCACACTCACCAAAACAAATGGTGGTTTGGGCATTTGTGTTGGCACAGCTCGGTGTTACGGTTGGTCTATGGTCGAGTGCTGCACTGAATATTTCTACAGGCTTAAGTATTGTTCTGTGTATGGCACTTTGCTTTGCCGCTATTTTCATCACGCAAAAACTCAAAAGCCAAGCTCAATCTGCCTAAATTGGGCAGTCAGCTTGACTGTTGAATCGCACTTAATAAAAGTGCTGCACCACTAAACATCACCGCAAAACCACGATTTAAATATTTTTGCTGTGTTGGTGAGCGAAGTAGTCTCAATACTTTCGAAGCCAGTCCGGTATAGCCCGCCATAACAATCAGGTCGATCGTCACCATCGTGGCTGCCATAATTAAGTATTGCAGCCATTGTGGTTGACTCAAATCCAGAAATTGTGGCAAAACAGCCAACAAAAATACAATCGCCTTAGGGTTACTCATATTCACCACAAAGCCTTTCAATATTAAGGCGATCGCTGATTGAGGTTGTTCCTGCCGAATCTCAATCGCCTGAATCGGTGCAGTCCACTGCTTATACGCCAAATAGACCAAATAAGCGACGCCAAACCATTTCACCACCTGAAAAGCCCAAGGCGTGGTCGCAAACAGCACACCAACACCTGCTGCCACAATCAGGATTTGTATCAACAATGCCACTTGCAAACCAATGACATTCCAATAGCCATGCCGAAAGCCGTAGTTGAGGCCACTCGACATTGACGCAATTGCTCCTGCGCCTGGCGAGATGCTAATTACCCAGCACGCCAACATAAAAGCAAACCAAATCTGCAAAGACATAACAACAGCGTCGAACAATAAAAGGTGAATTATACTGTTTTATTGAATAGTTACGATGATTTTTTAGGCAATAAAATTTCTTAAATAAACTACTCAGCCCAACCAACATCAGGCACAATTATCGTTTTCCCCTTAAAAATAACTAAGGAGTTTTTAATGACTGCGCAATCTGTCATTCTTCCATTACCTTCTGACCACGCCCGCTTTATTGTTTTACGTTTAAAAGATTTAACCATTGCCGAATTAAAACAACAGATTGAAGCTCTCCTTTCAGCACGTGACCGTTTGATCACGCAACACCCGAATGACCAGATTAAAACAGCCATCGCTTTTGGTCCCGAACTTTGGGCACAACTCAATTCGCAAACACCTGAAGGTTTTAAACAGCTCGATCCACAACAAGGTGCGTTTAATATGCCAGTGGTGCCAGCGGATGTATTTATTCATCTTGCCAGCGCCCGTGCAGATATTTGTTTTGCCATGAGCCAAGCTTTTTTTAACGGCATTCAAGACAAAGTCGAAGTTCTAGATGAGCGCGCTTGTTTCCGTTTCTTTGATGGCCGTGATATGACCGGCTTTATTGATGGAACCGAGAATCCGCAATTTCCAGATGACCGTGCAGAAGCAGCACTACTACCAGAAACAGCAGGTGCCTTTGCCGATGGTAGCTTTATCTTTGCGCAGCGTTATATTCATGATCTTGCAAAATGGCAAATGTTGAAAGTCGATGCACAAGAACATGTATTTGGCCGTACTAAACTTGAATCGATTGAGCTGGATGATGATGTAAAACCAGAAAACTCACATGTGGCACGTACAGTCGTTGAAGACGATGAAGGTGAGGAAATGGAAATCTTGCGTCACAGCTTGCCTTACGGTGATGGCAAAGGCGAGCAAGGCTTATTCTTTGTCGCTTACACCAACAATTTAAGCATTATTGATGAGATGCTGAAACGTATGTTTGGAACTACAGGTGATGGCATTCATGATCGCTTACTGCATTTTACCACTGCGATTGATGGTGCTTATTACTTCGCGCCAAGCGATGAATTATTAGAACAGATTTTAGAAGATTAAAACCATCAGATGCTATGTTTTTCAATAGCATAGCATCTGCATTAGCCCCAAGGTTTCAATCACTCAGAAAAGATTTATGTGAATATGTTAATTCCGCACAAATCCCACTCCCCTTAAGCCGATAAAATTTGCTATATTGTTCGTTTTTCCGCGACATTTATTTTCGGTAACTATGAATACGGCAATACAAGCAGCTCTCGATCATGCGGTACAAACCCTGCAACAACAAGGTGTACTTCCTTCAGATTGGACCAACACGAGCCATTTAACCCGTACCAAAGACCGAAGTCACGGAGACTTTGCTTCAAACATCGCCATGATCGGCTCAAAAGTTGCAGGTATGAAACCTCGCGATCTAGCTGAAAAAATCTTGGCAGCCCTTCCTGAAGTGGCTGACATTACCAAAGCAGAAATTGCAGGTCCGGGTTTTATCAACTTCTTTTTAAATGCTGACCAACGCTACGCTGTACTCGACCAAATTCAAGCACAAAAAAATGACTATGGTCGTAGCCAAGCCAATGCAGCTAAAAAGATCCAAGTCGAATTTGTCTCTGCAAACCCAACTTCTAGTCTGCATGTCGGCCATGGTCGTGGCGCAGCGTATGGTATGACCGTTGCGAATCTATTAGAAGCAACAGGTGCAACAGTTGATCGCGAATACTATGTCAACGACGCAGGCCGTCAAATGGATATTTTGGCGACTTCAACTTATTTACGTTATTTAGAATTAACTGGTCAAACTTTAGTTTTCCCTAAAAATGCCTACCAAGGCGACTACGTTAAAGAAATTGCTCAAGAAATTATTGATAAAGATGGTAATGCACACGTTCGTGCCGTTGCTGATATCTATAAAGATGTACCAGAAGACGTTCAATACGCTGAAGAACTAGATGCAGAAGGCAACAAAGTTGTACTTTCTGGCGACAAAGAAAAACACATTGATGGTTTGATCGCAAACTCACAACAACACTTGGGTGCGGACTACCGTGTTTTCCATCAAGCAGCGTTACATGCCATCTTAGATGATATTAAAGATGACTTGGCTGACTTTGGTGTGACCTTTGACAAGTGGTTCAGTGAAGACTCATTGACTGACAAAATTGATGAAGCACTTGAGACACTAGATCAACGTGGTTACCTCTATGAAAAAGAGGGCAACATCTGGTTTAAATCAACTGAATTTGGTGATGAAAAAGACCGTGTGGTGAAACGTCGTAATGGTCAAACCACTTACTTCGCCTCAGACATTGCTTATCACTTAAATAAATTACAACGCGGCTATACTGACCTGATTGATATTTGGGGTTCAGACCACCACGGTTATATTTCACGTGTCAAAGCTGCCATTGATGCAATGGGCTATGACTCGAAGAAATTGACTGTGCTTTTGGTTCAGTTCGTCAGCTTGTGGCGTGGCGGTGAGATGGTACAAATGTCATCTCGTTCAGGCCAGTTCGTGACTTTACGTGATTTGCGTAAGGAAGTTGGCAATGATGCTGCTCGTTTCTACTACGTGATGCGTAAATCTGAACAACACATCGATTTTGACTTAGACCTCGCGGTTTCACAAAGCAAAGACAATGCGGTGTATTACATTCAATATGCCCATGCACGTATTTGCCGTATGTTAGAAAAAGCAGCTTCTACGGGAATCAGTTTTGATGCTGTTTCAGCACGTGAGCAAGCGAATCGTTTAGAACTGGATGCTGAAACAGAAATCCTATCTAAGCTTGCTGCTTATCCTGATATTTTAGTACGCGCTGCAAATGTCTATGAACCACACCAAATTGGTAATTATCTTAAAGAGTTAGCTGCCCTATTCCATGCTTGGTATAATGAGCATAAAGTTTTGGGTGACGATGTTGCACTGACACAAGCACGTTTATTGCTTTCAATCAACGTACAGCAAGTTTTACACAATGGCTTAGAATTACTCGGTGTATCCGCTCCTGAGACGATGTAAACAGCAAAGCAACGCTTTGCACATCGTCGCAAGACCGAAGGCTATGCCTGAGGTGACAATGTAAGCAAGCCCTCTTTGCATCGTCGCAAGACCGAAGGCTATGCCTGAGGTAAAACGGCAACCAGTAAATCAAAGCTTAAACACATGTAAACTTAAGCCATGATTGTTTAACAATATGGTAAACAAAGCATTATTTTTTAAACATAATGCTTTGTTTTTAAGTAGATTCAAGTTAAAACTAATCTAATAGGATCAAGAGGAATTTCTGGTGTTTGGAAAAACGCAACGTGGTGTATCTGAACGACCAAACAAGCCCAAAAAGCCACTCATTCCGAAGTGGTTAGGAATGCTTGTCGCAATTCTCGCGATCCTATGTGCTGGCGTGATGCTCATGCTTTGGCAACCTTGGCAGCCAGTCCCTGCAAAAAATCAGGTGACCTCTGAACATTATGAAGAAGAAAACACCAATAAAGACTACCGTTTTTATGACTTACTTCCTCAACAGCAAGTGACACCTATTCCAGAACAAGCTGTACCTGAGGCCAAGCCTCAAGGTAATGTCGTGATTATTGAGTCACCAAAGCCTGAAACAACAACAACCGAAGATCCAGCAAATACTGCATCAGGTGAACAAACCACTGCTCCGGCACATGCCACCTATATTCTACAAGTACGAAGTTACCCAGATCCCGACAGTGCAGATGCACGTCGCGCAGAGATTATTCTGAATGGTTTATCTGCAGATGTGGTGAAAAGTGTTGAAAATGGTCAAACATGGTATCGCGTTTTCTCAGGACCCTATGACAGCCAAGAATCTGCGCTTGCAGCGCAACAGACCTTACAACATAGCGGTATTGATTCTATCGTGATTAAACGCTAACAAGATCGCATAAAAAAAGGGAACAATGTGTTCCCTTTTTTTATACTCAAAATTATGCACATTGAGAATGTAAAGTTCGTTGCTCAGCTCGTTGAAAGGCTGGACGTTGCTGTACACGCTGTACAAAAGCCTGAATATTTGGATATTTACCATGTAAGCGGTTTTGGATGGCAATTAATGGAAATGCCATTTGAATATCGGCAAAAGAAAAATCTCCTGCAAAATAATCATGCTCAGATAAGTATTGTTCCAGATACAAAATATGTTCTTTCACCCGTGGACGGACGAAACTTGCCTTAACACCATCGGTAATTTTTTCCGCAATCGGACGAATCACCCAAGGCACATGTTTACTGACACTATTCATCACCAAGGTCATGACCAATAAAGGCATCAATGAACCTTCAGCATAGTGCATCCAATATGAATATTGACGTTGATCAGATACCTGTTGAGGTTTGAATTTGTTTTGAAGATCATACTGCTGCTGTAAATAATCAAGAATCACAGCGGATTCAACAATCACATCATCCCCATCGACCAAAATAGGTGCTTTACCGAGAGGGTGAATTTGTTTAAGGCTTTCTGGTGCTGCGTAACTGGCTGACCTTTGGTAATACTCAACTTGGCAATCCACACCAAGTTCTTCTAACGCCCACAATATGCGGAACGAACGTGAGCATTGTAGGTAATGTAAGGTAATCATTTTTGTGCCTGCTTTTTAGCTGCGTAACTATGGTTTTAATCCCTCTCACAGTTACGCTTAGAATTATGTTTTGCCCAAGCACAATAGCACTTTAGTCTTAAAGAATCATGGTGTGAATGTCTAAACTACGTAACAAAGTTTTAGTGACAGGCGTTTTGCTACACACATTAAGAAGTTTTTCTTGTAAATCTTGTGATACAGGTTGTTTAAATATTACACGGCGCTCAATGCGTTCCTGTTGCTCACGATTGGTATGAAAATCCACTTCAACAGAAAATTCACCCAATTCAATTTCCTTATGCTTGGCATACATACGTAAGGTAATCATAGTACATGAGGCCAAACTTGCGGTGAGGAAGTCATATGGTGCTGGCCCTGTATCATGCCCACCAAATGCTTCAGGTTTATCGGTTAAAAACTGATGCGTACCACTACTCACTTCGCCCTTCCAAGGTTCAGCTAAAGTCTGGACTGTTGCGTTGGCGATAATACTCATTTCGACGCCCTCATTTGATCAGGTAATACCGGTGCTTCTAGACGTTTACCTTGATAATCTGGAATTTCCCCAAAACGTGCATCATGATTAATCCAGTCTTCACGAGCCTGTTTTAGACCTTCCATGGTACGGCCCACGAAATTCCACCATAACAGGATTGGAGATTCAAAGGGTTCACCACCAATTAACAACAACCGATGACCTTGCGTTAATTCGACTTCAATTTCAGTTAAACCTGTCTCCAACACCACCATATTATCAGCAGTCAGTTCATGACCATTAACGCGAGCAGTTCCCTCTAATGCCATGAAGGCATATTCAAATTTTGGATTCAAAGGAATACGGGTTTTGGTATCGGCTTGTGCCGTTAAATCGACTCCGACCAAAGGTGTATGCACTTGCACAGGTGATGTTGTTTCCAAGAAATCACCGACCAGAACGGTAAACTCAACCTGATCCTTACTCACCACAGGCAATTCCGGATAGTGTTCAAATTTAGGGTCTATATTGAGCTTATCATCTGGCAAGGCAATCCATAGCTGTGCCGCATGCATTTTCGTTTCACTATCTGGTGCAACTTCAGTATGTGAAATGCCTCGACCAGCAGTCATCAAATTAACTTGCTTAGGACGGATCATCTGCTTTGAACCCAGACTATCCGTATGCATCATGGTGCCTTCAATCATCCATGTAAACGTCTGCAAACCAATATGTGGATGTGGCCCCACATCTAAGCCATCACCCGCAGGAAAACTGACAGGTCCTGCATGATCGAGGAAACACCATGCTCCGACCAAGCGTTTTTGTCGGCTCGGCAAGGCACGTTTAATAATCGTTCCCCTACCAATTTCTGCCGAACGAATGGTGAATTCTTGAATAAATTGATTGATGTAAGTTTCGCAGTCTTTTGAATCAGAAATATCGTAGTCGTTATTATTGCTCATGATATTGCTCTCTTTTACCTATGCTATTGCAATGAGTTGATGTATTGATCTTAACAATACAATCATTCTTCAATATAGTCTTTTAGTAATACACAGAGTGTTATCAATGAGACAATCTCAGTTCCAGTGAAGTAAAAGCCCCGCCTTGAAAATATGAATCAATAAAAAGTTATTTAGGTTGCATATCAACAATTAAGCCTGTTAAACGGCGAACCAATGGCAGTAAAACCAGCACCAACGGATACGCAATCAGCCAAGAGAACATCCATGTCGCCAACCACTTGTTCAAAAATTCTGGAATAAAACCAAGGCTCATCCACATATTCACAAATGACAAGGATCCACTCATCAAAAAAGATAAAATCAACGGTAAGATCCAAGCCGCATACTTGGCTGGTAATTTGGTGATAAGGCGTGGTGTAACTTTCAACTCCTGCATCTTAAACGCGTTTCCATAAAATCATATTTAGTTGAGTTTGCAATTTCATCTCTACTTCTTCACTTGCTGTTTGAGATTTTTCATAAACTGACCAAACTGAGGGAGAAACTCTTTAAATAGAGGATGATCATTATTTTCCAACATCACTTCACTAAATAGTTTCAAACCCACTGCAAATGACTTGGTGGTTTGATCATCAAAAAAATCGGCTTTCTTCAAACGTTCCACAATCTCGAAAATATCATCATGATTGCCTGTATAAAACTCTAAACGCTCGGTATAAGTTGAGACTTGTCCTTTCGCATCTTTTAAATGTTGCACAGTGACATGGTATTGGTGCTGTTTCATAACGTTCTCCATATGCTTTTTAAGCACTTTCTTTAATTTCAACCTGCATCAAGTCAACTTGATATTGATTAAACACAACTTTCAATGACTGTAAAAATTGTGCTTGTTTTGCTGTGGTTAAATCTGCACAACGAATTTGTAGTAGTTGGATCTTAGACAAATTCGGAAGGTTAAATTTTGTCTCGGCACGATGAAATTGATAACTGGCAAGTAAACCTGCGACCACCAAATCACTAACCACACGATAGACCGTAGCCAAGCTTAATTGCTGTTGTTGTAGGTTAAGCCGCTGATAAATCTGCTTTACCGTAAGATCATCTGACTGTTGCGCCAATATGGACAATACCGCCATACGTGGATGCGTGACTCGTAGCCCTGCCTGTTTGATTTTCTGTTGTAGCTCTAACATCTTTTCCCCCAACTTATAAACGTCCAATCGCAATGGCCGCTTGATCAATTTTTCAGCAATTTCATGAATTTGCTCTTGTTGTAAATCCGCGATATTCAGCTTTAAACGTAGTGCTGTTTTTAAATTTTCCATAGCACGATGAATATCAATCAACTGATCATTATTATGAATTTCACGTCTCAATCGCAGTTTTTGTAGTAATGCCGCCAGCATGTCTTGCTGCTCTTTTAAGTAAACTTCACCATATTCAGTCACCTGATATTGCTTACGTTCCACATCGAGCAACTGGATAAGATTCATTTCTTCCAATGCAGTCAGTGTTGGATAGATTGTTCCTGCACTTGGGGTATAACCATCACCTACAAGATCACTAATCTCTTTAATGATTTCATAACCGTGTTTAGGGTTTTGTTGAATCAAATGTAGCACCAGTAGTTTCATACGACCTGATTCAAATAAACGACCACGACGGCCTGAACGGTGATGCTCTCGATGCTGGATATCACGTTCGTGTTCGTGATGATCTGATACGTGTTTCATCTTTATTTTTCTCATATTGCTTACTTTACGCATATTAAGATATATCTTAATTAATCTTATAGCAAGTTAAGATATATCTTTAAATTTTAAAATTCTGATATTGAATGAATTATTTACTTTATAGGTATATTTTTAGAAAAGTTAAGTAATAAAAAAGAGCACCTAAGCGCTCTTTTTTAATATCGAACTTTAAATAAGACCAACTTTTTAAAATATTATTATTTGTTCAGGCCACCCTTCTTCTTAAGCTGTTCATCAATCCTTGAACTCAGGAAATCAACAATCGGCCGTATAGCTTGGTGCTCATCTTGCCAATTTTGCTTTGCAATCTTACCTTTATATTCTTGGCTCATGCGCTGCAAAACAGGCTGATGTTGCGGTTGTAACTGAGCAATCACCCATTGCGCAGCCTGATCTTTAGGTGCAATCTCATTCGTCACCAAACTAAAATAAATACGGCATAAGGCCAAAATCTGATTACGCTCATCAGCATCCTCATTCCAATGCGCCACAATCGATGGATAGGTATCTGCCATCGCCTGCCAGAGTTGCGGTACAGGAATCTCAGCTGACCACTGTGTCAAACTTGGCCCTAACAAAGTACGATGATGCATTTGTGCTTTCTTCAATAAAATACTTAGATCTGGGTCTGCATGTTCGCTAAGTATAACACCTTGGCTTAACTCATCCCGCAACCATTCCCCAAACTGTAGCTGGTAGCTGAGTGGATAACTTCCCGAAAGAATATGATCTTTGTGTACGATAGTGACTTCAAGTGCACGTTGTACAGCACCAATCGGATGCGAAATTTGTAATAAGGTTTCTGCCAGTTGTTTTCGTTGCTGGAGTGTCAGTGCTTGAGTTATGACAACCAAAAGATCCAAATCACTTTCTGGACCTAAACCACCATCAACAGCTGAACCATATAGATAAATACCAAACAGCGACTCACCCAGAAGCTGCTGTAAAAATGCTGTTAATTGTTCTAATTGCAAAGTCTCTGACATGCTTTACCTCTTTCTCAATCGTATAAAAAAGGGAGGATTTTCATCCTGCCTTTTCATTTAATTATTCCCACTCAATTGTTGACTTAACAGCATAATAAATTGAAAAAAAAGAATTTTTCCATATAAGAAAAATGCCGTCGTGCCTACCGTCGAAATGCCACCACTTATGAAAACATTGTTTTTTCGACAAGTGAGTGTGACGAAGGTTTCGCCATCTATCGCCAGCGACAGCAGCCGCGCCATATGCAGACCTCGATCAGCGAAAGTGCTCACAATACCAGCATCATACCGCTTCACAGCCCGATTTAGGACGTGCTTAATCCCATTCATATTGACAACGCTTTGCGTTGTGTTTATGGTATGGTCGTTCAAGAATAGGAATAAATTACCCATGGCCCGCCCTAGAGAGTTCGACGAAGACCATGTGCTTGACGCCGCAATGGAGACCTTTTGGCGCAAGGGCTATGAGGGGACTTCCGCCCAAGACCTTGTGGATGCTACAGGTCTCGGACGCGGCAGCCTCTATGCCGCCTATGCGAACAAGCATGGCATCTTCGAGCAGGCGCTTCGTCACTATCAAAAGCGCGCGCAAGGCCACGTCGATCAACTCCGCGAGCCAGGTTCCCCTGTCGAACGCCTTCGAGAGTTAATGCAGGGGATTGTCGATGCCGATCTAAGCGCATCGGAGAAGCGTGGATGCCTCGCCACCAACAGCGCGATCGAGGTCGCCAATCGCGATGCGCATGTTGCCGATCTGGTACGCGGCAATTTCAATATCCTGACGCGTGGCATCGAAGAAACAATCCGGCGCGGTCAGGATGCTGGCGAAATCCGCTCCACCACCGATGCCGAGACGCTGGCGCTTTTTGTCTTCAATGCCGTGCAGGGGTTACGTGTGCTGACCAGCACCGCCTCCACAAAGGATCGCGCCAAACTGACCACGATCATCGATCAAACCTTGAGCGCGTTGATCTGACCCCTTTTTTTTGACCAGTTATGGAACGATCATTAAATAATTTCCACAACATCACAGGAGCTACACATGACAAAGAATAATCCCGCCGTTTCAGTTGCCGTTCTCGGCACCGGCCTTATCGGCACAGGCGTTGCCCTCAATCTCGCCCGCAAAGGATTTCATGTCCGCACATGGAACCGTACGGCAGAGAAGGCCCAGGCCCTGACGGCCAATGGTGCGCAAGCCTTCGACAATCCGGCTGATGCCATCTGGGACGCAGATGTCATCATCACCGTGCTGAAAGATGGTCCTGCCGTGAATGAGACAATGGTGGCGGCACTGCCCGGCTTGTGCAAAGGCGCGATCTGGCTGCAACTCAGCACGGTAGGTGTTGAAGCCATCGACACGCTTGCCGCCTTCGCCGATGAAAATAGTCTAATATTCTACGACGCGCCGGTCCAGGGAACCCGCCAGCCCGCCGAGCAAGGCAATCTGGTCATTCTCGCCTCTGGTCCCGAAGAAGGTCGGCGCGTTGCGCAATCGGTTTTCGACGCCATCGGCCAGCGCACCCTTTGGGTGTCGGACAGGCCGGGTGCCAGTAGCAGCCTCAAGCTGGCGCTGAATGCCTATGTATTCGCGCTCACGCATGGCACGGCCGAAACCCTTGCCATCGCCAAAGCGCTCGGCGTCGATCCGGCACTGGTGGTCGAGGCCATAACTGGCGGACCGCTCGACAGCGGTTATTTTCAGGGTAAAGCCAGCGCGATGCTCAAAGGCGATTTCACCGCTAGCTTCTCCGTCACCAACGGGGTGAAAGATGCGCGCCTTGTCCTGGACGCACTGACCGGCACCGGCGTTCAGGCGGATTTGGCAGCGGCTAGTCTGGCCCGCTTCCAACGGGTCGAGGAGGCTGGATATAGCGACAAGGACATCGCAGCCTCTTTCCTAGCGGATGCGTAACGCCATGACAGTTTCCAAAAACATCCAAACTGATCGCCTGACAGAGGAAGGTACGCACGAGCGTCTGCCGGTCGGACAATTGCTGGCGTTCACGGTGGCGGGGTTTCTCGCCATCATGACCGAGAACATGCCCGCGGGTCTCCTGCCGCAGATCGGCACGGGTCTTGGCGTATCGGAAGCCATGGCCGGGCAGACCGTGACGCTCTATGCGCTCGGCTCGGTAGTGGCGGCAATCCCAGTCATCGCGACGACAAGAAGCTGGAATCGCCGCCCGCTGTTCCTGTTGGCGATTGCCGGGCTTCTGATCTTCAACACCATGACCGCCGTGTCGGCGCACTATGGCATGACACTTCTCGCGCGCTTCATTGCTGGCATGTCGGCGGGCGTGGTCTGGGGACTGGTCGCGGGCTATGCACGGCGGCTTGCACCGCCGCATCTGCAAGGCCGAGCGCTCGCCATCGTCGGTGTCGGCCAACCCATCGCACTGTCGCTCGGGGTGCCGCTTGGCGCATGGCTCGGTGGTCTGTTCGACTGGCGGGCTGTCTTCTGGATCATGTCCTCTGTCGCCTTGCTGCTTCTGGCATGGGTACGGTTCGGTGTCCCCGACTTCCCCGGTCAGACACAACACCAGCGGCTGCCGGTGCGTAAGGTGTTCCTGATCCCAGGAATCGGTCCAGTGTTGTTAGTGCTGTTCGCATGGATATTGGCGCACAACATCCTTTATACCTATGTCGCGCCGTTCTTAGTCGCATCTGGCACTGAATTGCGGGTCGAGCTTATTCTTCTCGTCTTCGGCATGGCGTCGGTTATCGGCATCTGGGGAACCGGCGTTCTGGTGGATCGCCGCTTGCGGGGCATCACGCTCATCAGCCTCGCCGCCTTCGCCCTCGCGGCAGCCTTGCTAGCGATACCGCATGGATCGGCCGCGCTGGTGCTGGTCGGAGTCACCATATGGGGGCTAACTTTCGGCGGTGCACCGACCTTGCTGCAAACGGCGCTGGCGGATTCCGCAGGTGAACATGCAGATGTGGCTCAATCCATCCTCGTGACCATCTTCAATCTCGCTGTAGCGGGCGGCGGACTGGTCGGAGGGCTGGTGATCGACACGGCCGGTCCAGCGTGGCTGCCCTGGACCCTTCTGCCGCTAATCGTCATCGCACTGGCGACGGTGTGGCAGGCGAAGGCTCACGGCTTCAGAGCCGGACGCAGAGGGGCATAATAGCAATGGGCGGGAAAATTCTAGCTCGAGAACAGAATCAGTCCGCTGTCGATTTTTGCGACCATGATCGGACTCCCTGAATGGAAAATCTCCTTTTTATTTCAAAGGAGTAATACCCAAAAAAATACCATCACAAGCTCTCTAAGCCGTGACGGTATATGCAATTTGACGATGAAACAAGAGCCTCCATACTGTCAATTCCGAGGCGTACTCCGCAATGGACGGTGATAGATTCTGGGCAATTAAACTATTTCAGCGTGTTATAGAGGGCTATAGCATAAAAAAGGCAGGATTTTCATCCTGCCCTTGGTCTTATTCCCACTCAATCGTTGCTGGTGGTTTAGATGACACGTCATACACAACACGTGAAACATCTTTAATTTCATTCATGATACGGGTTGAGATTTTATCAACCAATTCGTATGGCAAGTGTGCAAAACGAGCTGTCATAAAGTCAACGGTTTCAACAGCACGAAGTGCAATCACCCATGCATAACGACGACCATCACCTACAACACCTACTGATTTCACTGGTTGGAATACCGCAAATGCTTGAGCAGTTTTGTCGTACCAACCACTTGCACGAAGCTCTTGCATAAAGATATCGTCAGCAAGACGAAGAATATCTGCATATTCTTTTTTCACTTCACCCAAAATACGTACGCCTAAACCTGGACCTGGGAATGGATGACGGTAAATCATGCTGTGTGGTAAACCAAGTGTTGTACCCAATTTACGCACTTCATCTTTGAACAAGTCACGTAATGGCTCAACCAATTCAAATTCTAAATCATCAGGTAAACCACCCACATTGTGGTGTGATTTAATCACGTGTGCTTTACCATTTTTAGTAGCAGCAGACTCGATTACGTCTGGGTAAATCGTACCTTGTGCCAAGAATTTCACGCCATCAAGTTTACGTGCTTCTTCTGCAAATACTTCGATAAATTCACGACCAATGATTTTACGCTTTTTCTCAGGATCAACTTCACCAGCCAATGCAGATAAGAAACGCTGTTCAGCATCAGCACGGATCACACGAATACCCATGTTTTCTGCAAACATTTGCATCACTTGATCACCTTCGTTTAAACGAAGTAAACCATTGTCTACAAATACGCAAGTTAACTGGTCGCCAATTGCCTTGTGCAATAATGCAGCTACAACTGAAGAATCAACGCCACCAGATAAACCAAGCAAGACTTTTTCATTGCCAATTTGCTGACGTAACTGCTCTACACGTAGATCGATAATGTGTTCCGGTGTCCAAAGACCACGGCAACCACAAATCTGATGTACAAAGTTAGATAGTAATTCAGCACCTTTTGCAGTGTGAGTCACTTCTGGGTGGAACTGAACACCATAGAAACGACGTGTTTCATCGCTCACAGCAGCGAATGGGCAGCTTGGCGTGCTTGCAGTGACTTGGAAACCTTCTGGAATTGCACTGACTTTATCGCCATGGCTCATCCATACATGAAGTTGGTCTTCGCGATCTTGTAACTTACCAATTAATTTATCACGTACAAGAATATCAACTTCGGCGTAGCCAAACTCATGCACTGTACCTGGCTCTACTTTACCGCCAAGTTGTTCAGACATGGTTTGTAAACCATAGCAAATACCCAATACTGGTACGCCTAATTCAAATACAACTTGCGGCGCGCGTGGGCTTCCTTCTTCATGTACGCTCTCAGGGCCACCTGACAAAATAATCCCGTTTGGATTAAACGCACGAATGTCTGCTTCAGACATATCGAATGCATACATTTCAGAATAGACACCCGCTTCACGTACACGACGTGCAATGAGCTGGCTATATTGAGAGCCGAAATCCAAAATAAGGATACGATCTTCAGTAATTTGAGTATTGGTCGTCATGGTTCATCTTAAAGGCAAATGAATTAAGCGCCACATTCTAACATTTTTCACGCTTTGACGCACCGCAATTCATCATCTATCTGATTTTTTAGTTAGGCTGACCAATAAACGCTGATATTTAAACTAAAATTTCACAAACCTGCTGCCAATAAGGAGAGTTAAATCAACAATTGTTGCCTATTCTGCTCAACACAAAACAAAAATTGGTGCTAAGATAATGAGTCGAAATGTGCATTGCCATGGAAAGGTATTCATTCGACAACATCGTTACCTTTTTATACGATTGTGATGACCTTATTCAAAGGAAAAATAAAGGGTAACTAAAAAATTTAAAGATATGGGTGCATCACCAATATCCAAAATATTTCACTATCATCATCTAGCGCTTGCCCGACCACGAGCAACAATTAGGACTTGAAGGACCAATAAAATAATGTTTCAAGAAATGATTGCGGATTTTCAACAGAATTTCTGGTTATACATCTCAATCCCATTTATCAGTGGCTTTATTGGTTATGTGACCAAAGTCATTGCCATTCAAATGATGTTTTCACCGCTTGAATTTAAAGGGTTGCGATTATTTGGTCTGCCACTTGGATGGCAAGGGATTGTTCCTCGCAAAGCAGAAAAAATGGCCACCACTGCGGTGGAGTTGATGACCTCTAAACTCATCAAACCTGAAGAAATTTTTGCCCGCCTCGACCCGAAACGTATTGCCCAAGAAATTGAAAAACCATTGATGGCAGCAGCTGAAGACATTACCCGAGAAGTTGCACAGCAATATCAGCCGGGTTTATGGGAAGGCATGCCTGAGTTTGCACGACAAAAACTGATTAAACGAGTTCAGGCGAAAGCGCCTGAAATTGTTGAACATATTATGAGTGAAGTACAAAAGGATGTGACCAAGTACTTCGACATCAAACATATGGTGGTCAACAACCTGCTCAAAGATAAACGCCTCCTCAACGAAATTTTTAAGAAAGTCGGCAAACAGGAATTCAAATTCTTTAGTAATGTCGGCTTTGTTTTTGGCTTCGCGATTGGTGTGGTGCAAATGTTGTGCTGGATCGTGACCCAAGGCAAATATCCATGGATGCTGCCGATGTTTGGCGGCTTTGTCGGCTTCTTTAGCGACTGGATGGCTTTGCAAATGATGTTTAGACCTTTGTATCCGAAAAAGATTATGGGCTATACATGGCAGGGTTTATTCATTAAACGCCAAAATGAAGTTGCTGCGGATTATGCTGCGTTGATTTCTAAACAACTCTTGACCTCACGCAACATGATGGAAGAGCTTTTTTCAGGCACACATTCGGATAAAGTCATTGAGCTGGTCAGCCGTCAAGTCAAACAAGAAATTGATTTACAAGCTGGTATTGTCCGCCCATTAGTTGTTTATGCAATTGGCGGTGAAAAATATCAGAACTTGAAAGCAGAAGTGGCTGAACGCATTTTAAAACAACTTCCAGACACGATGCGCTATGTTGAATCTTATGCAGAAGATGCGATGAATGTGCGGAATACATTAGTTGAGCGCATGCAGAAACTCAGCCCTGAAGAGTTTGAAGGTATGCTGCGTCCAGCCTTTAAAGAAGATGAGTGGTCATTGATTATTGTCGGTGCTGTGCTCGGTTTTCTGGTTGGGGAAATGCAAATTCACTTTATGCTCTAATCATTTCAATGATAAAAAAGGAAGCTTAAGCTTCCTTTTTTTAATGGCATTATTTATGCGCATGCTTTTCAATTCTAATCACTTCAATATCTGTCGGTTTATAACGGTGCGTATCTACTTCACCGACCAAACGCACATGATCACCGACTTTTAGACCCGCTTGACGCCAGATATCATCATCAATTTCAATACCAATCGTACCGCTTTGATCTTTGAACTCATAATGATCACTTTGTAAATGTTTCGTGATTTGGCCTGTCAGTGTCACGCCCGTTTCATCTTTCAGTTTGGCAACTTGACTGACCGTAACTACATTCTTTGCAGCCTCTTGTACAATCACATGGTCATCTTTACCTGCCCATGTCAACGTAGACAATCCCGTTAAAACGACAATCCCACAACTTGCAATCATTCTTTTCATTTCATGTCCTATTTTGTTCTAACAACTTATAATCTAAACAGAAATAGTCGATGATGTCGGCTTAAGTTTGTAATCAAGCGTAATCTATGTAATGCATACATATGCTTAACCCCGCTGATTAAAGCGGGGTATCTTATTGCTATTGTTATTTTTCAATCAAATGATCGAGACTAAAACGACCTGCACCATAGAGCATTAATGCAAAGAAACCACCCGCCATTGCAAAGTTCTTCATAAAGTTAATGGCATCTTCTGCACCAGCATGGAAGATAAAGGCTGTAATAATACTAAAAAGCCCTAAACCCAAAGATGCAAAACGTGTTTGGAAACCGAATAGCAGCGCCAAACCACCACCAAACTCCATCAGAATCACCAATGGTAATAGAGCACCCGGAACACCCATTGATTCCATATAGCCCGCTGTGCCAGCATAACCAACGATCTTGCCCCAACCTGCAACAAGAAAGATATAAGCCATTAATAAACGTGCAACTAAAATGACAACGTTTGATACACCAGATTGCGTTACGATATTTTTTACAACAACATTTGGATTAAACATGGTTGATTCCACACTGTTCGTTTTTTAACATAGTAGCAAGTTTATGTATCTTTACTTTTGCAATAAACACTAGTTTAGTTAACACATCGTTCCTTATTTGCAACAATAGAAATTGTCTTTCCCGTTAAACCATTGTTTCCAATTTCCCTTCTCTGAAAGTTACCAATTAATTTGCTTTTTATACTGACATTCTACAGATGCGCTGCTAGGATTTAGCTCACATTTATAGTGTTAACATCTTCATGGAACTCATTGATTTTATTCTGCACGTTGACGAACACCTTTTAGAATTTATTACCAATTATGGCGTATGGATCTATGCCATTTTATTCTTAATTATTTTTGTTGAAACTGGTTTAGTGGTGATGCCATTTTTACCGGGTGATAGCTTGTTATTTGCTGCAGGTGCATTGGCGGCTTCAACAGGAGCAATGGATCCATGGGTACTAGGTGTTTTATTATTTATCGCTGCGGTCCTTGGTGACACCTTGAACTACCATATTGGTCGTTATATTGGTCCACGTGTTTTTGAAACTAATTCTCGCTTTATCAATAAACAACATTTGATTAAAACCCAGCAGTTCTTTGAACGTCACGGCGGTAAAACCATTATTTTTGCTCGCTTTGTACCCTTCGCACGTACTTTTGCCCCATTTGTTGCAGGTGCAGGGAGCATGAATTATAAATTCTTCCTCACCTATAACGTGGTTGGCGCATTTTGCTGGATTGCATCGTTCATTACGCTTGGTTATTTATTCGGAAATATGCCAATCGTGAAAGATAATTTCACCCATTTAATTTTCGGTATCATTATTATCAGTATTTTACCGGGTGTGATTGGATTTATTCGTCAAAAGCTGAATAATCGTAAAGCACAATAAATCTAGGTTTGTTTTTTAAAACAACCGAAAGATCATTGGCAACATACAAATCAGCAATAACATCGCCGACCCTTTATATAAGTGGTCGGCTTTGATTCCAACCAAACTTCCCGCCAATAACGCACGCCCAAACAGCATCCAAAAGATACTCACGGGTATCAGGATCAAACTAAACACCGCAAATACCAGTGCAGCCTGCTCAATCGAATTCCATGTTTCGCTCGGGAAAATTCCTGAAGCCAATAACACTGTTTTAGGATTTTTTAGGGTTGAGATAAATAACTGTCTTTTACGAATATGCTGGTGATGTTGATCATGTTTTTGTAGATGCGACCCTTTCCAAAGATGAAAGGCCATCCAAAGTACATAGAGCAAGCTTGCGGTATGTAAAATTGCACCAATTGCTGGCCAAATCGGATCAAATAAATGAATGAAAAGTGCCCATAAACTAATGCCATACAGATAACCCAACCATTCAATCGGGATAAACGTTATCGTTTTAGGTACACCATGTTGATGTGTTGCACTGGCAAGCAAAGCATTGGTCGGACCTGGTATTAACAATACCGCCAACATCGCCAAAACAAAAAACCAACTCTCAATCATACACATACCGAACAACTATACATGGGCGCCACCTTAAACGAATTTAGGGCAAAAACACAAATTTTAGCAGTGTGGTTGAACAAGACAAATCAGTAACTTACGAGATGTTTTTAATTCAATTATTTGATTTTTATCATTATATTTTGAAACATTTTGCTATAATTTAGTTAGTCATCGCCATTGCGAACAATGGCGATCAGTACACAAAATTTATGATTTTGGACGTTGCTTCACAATGATTGGGCAACCTTTGAATTTCGCTGCTTGTACAATTGCATCTTGTTGTCCCAATACATTGGCAAGTTCAGTATTTTTGGTATTCATTGACTGTCCCATATTGACCGAGATCGATGGGCCAAAGCCCCAACCGCCTCTACCCCAGCCCCCACCAAGTCCAAGACCAACCCCTACACCAGTACGTTTTGGTGTTTGTACACCATTTTCGATATAAAGCTGAATACGGTTGTACTCGGCTTGCAACTGCTGGCAACCAAGGGCTTGATATTGTGTAGGCGACACATAGGCAGGCTTAACCGTTGATGCACATGCACCCAATAACATGCTCGCTGCCAAAACAGGCATCCAATATAAGCGTTTCATAAGATTCTCTTATTTCTTTGATTCAATCTCATTGAACAGGGTCACATAAGCGACGGTCAATTTGTGGTCAGATGCCAAATGAATCAAGGGTAAATTCTTTTGATGTGATTCTTTCATCAAGATCGATGGCGGCAACATGCTATCCAGCACAGGCAAGCCTTCGTCTTTTAACTGTTGAACCACTTCACGAGGTAATTTTGCCTGAGATTGGAACTGATTGACCACAATTCCCTCAATCTCTAAGCGATCATTATGATCATCTTGGGTTTCGAGTACATTTTCAATCAAAGTTTGTAACGCACGTTTTGAAAACACATCACAATCGAATGGAATCAGCACGCGATCTGCTGAAATTAATGCAGATAAAGTGAAGAAGTTAAACGCAGGTGGCGTATCAATAAAGATACGGTCATAGCGCGCACTGAGAGACTGAATCGAATCACGTAATTTATAAATTTTGTGCTTACTTTCCAGTGCATGCTCCAATGCACCTAGGCTTGGGCTTGCAGGAATCACATCCAGATTATCAAAAGAAGAACGGTGTACATAGCTGTCCAAGCCTTTGCCTCGTGGTGCTTTCAGGATTGAACCAATCGCATTGCCGATCAAGCCCTTTTGCTGCGTACTACCTAAAATATCATCAAAGAAATTTTCAATGTTTGGCTCTAATGCTGCTTTATCCGCAGAATAGGTTGCATCTTCACCTAAAAGGTATTGGCTTGAATTCGCTTGTGGATCAAGGTCAATCACCAAGGTTCTAAATCCTTGTTTCGCGCTAATCGCAGCGAGATTGACTGTAATACTTGATTTCCCCACACCACCTTTTTGGTTAAACACCACACGCGTTAACATGATTTCCCTCTATAATATTTTTGTAAACTGCATGCAGTTTAACCTAGTGACAAAACAATTACTCAAACAATGTGTCGAACAATCAGGCAAAAACAGGCTTAATCATCACCAAACCAAGAATACCCAGCATCGCCACTGTCCCGATGAGTAATCCTGCACGGCGTTGTTGCAATAAAATGCTGCTGTCCTTTTTATAGGTTTTGATCAAAGAAGACCACAACACAAAAAATAAAATCACTTTGGCGTAGAACCAAGGCTGCACCTCAAAGTTATTCATGAACAGTAAAACCGCACCCGTCACAATAATTAAGGTCAAAGATAGATGTTGTAATCCCACCAAGCCTTTACGTGCTTTTGGATTGGGTTGTTGATCTTGTACCCCAACAAAGAGCGTTGAACCACGTAATACAAAAGCAATGATCAATAAGCTCACTGCGGACATATGCACAATTTTAGTAAGGAAGAGGTCCATCATTGATCCTTAGCTTTTTGGTGCATGTGCACATTCAGGGCTGGCAGGTGCTTGGCCTTGCCATTCACTCGGTACATAAGCATGAATCGCAAGTGCATGAATTCGACCAGGACTCATCAACTCTGCTGCAACAGCATAAATTTTTTGATGACGTTGTACTAAACGTAGTCCTTGAAATTCATCACTTACCACGATGACTTTAAAGTGTGATTCTTTACCCGGGAAATATCCGCCATGCCCTGCCGACTCATTAATCACTTCAAGATGGGTAGGTGCGAGGGTGTTTAAATGTTCAATCAACTGTTGTTCTAAGTTCATCAGTCACTCTGTAAGGTCAGATTGAGATAGCTCATTAGTATACATGAGCGGAATCTGAGGGAAACTTTTGTACAAAAATTTGCTTCCCCATGCTTTTTTTGCATGAAAATGCTTTAATTTTATGCAAATAATCAATTTCTTTGCATAAAATTATTGACCCTATTTTTGCATAATGTATTATACACGGCATGCGGGAATAGCTCAGTTGGTAGAGCATAACCTTGCCAAGGTTGGGGTCGGGAGTTCGAGTCTCCTTTCCCGCTCAAATTTTTTAGTGTAAGTTTTAGTAAAAACTGCTCAATTAGCGGGAATAGCTCAGTTGGTAGAGCATAACCTTGCCAAGGTTGGGGTCGGGAGTTCGAGTCTCCTTTCCCGCTCCAGATTCAAAAAAAGCCCTAGTCGAAAGATTAGGGCTTTTTTTATGTTGATGTTTCAATATTTTTTATTTGCAGGAGCTCTTTGGGCAAATAGCGATACTACTTAAAAATTATAACTTACACTAAAAACAGGCATATTCTTCTGCCCTTCTCCAGAACGATTCTCTCCACCAAATATATACTTCATTGATATTAAAGCACTCTGATCTTTTAAAATTGGACGAGATAACTCAACAGCGGTAAATCTCCATGCAAAATCTTCAGTTGTATTCAGAAATGAACCACCTTCATATTTCCCATTATCATTAAAATATGAAAATGCACTAGAAAGACCGAGACTAAAATTATTGATTAAAGGATGGAGATAGCTCAATGTTAGGTAGGTATCAAATTGACTTGCATAAACAACATCATTTAAATAAGTTTGAAGTGTCAAATTTATGCTATTTCCAATACGGTCATTCAACAACCGATTCAAAAAGATACCCATCTCAACACTTGTTGTATTTTTCCCACCCGGATATAGATAAGTCGCCATATTAAAGTCTAAATCCCATTTATCTAAGCTTGTTTTATAGCCTAAAATAAGATCATGCTCATAGTAGTCTGATGAAGGCTTTCTTAATACATCAATATTTTCTGTTTTCTCACGATCAGTTAAGTTAGGATCAGTTAAAATTTTATTTTTGTGTTGCATCTCAGAAAACGAATAACCCAACTTAGAGCCAAAATAGCTCACATAGATACTGTCATAACTCAGTGTTAAAACACCCTGTAATGTAGCATCAGATTTCTCAGGATAATTCGTTGCACCACGCAGAACATAATCAGAAACCAGTGTTAATGAACCAGAAATATTGATTTTTTTATTAGTATCTGCTGCATAAATAGAATTAGAAAACAGCAGCATTGCCATCAAACTTTGATGAAATCTCAGCATGTAAAAATTCCTTTTTAAAAAATTTAGAATGTGACTTCCTCTGCCTCTATTAAAAAAGCCAGTCATTCAATTGTGGTTAGCACCAACGATTCAGAGATATAGAAAATTCGAAAAATGGTAGTAATAAAAAATAAAAGCTTCATTTAAAATGAAAAAAGTAAGATTCAAACACCTCTCATTTAAATCTTACTTTTCAAAATCTAAGCAGCTAAATAACCTTCACCTTTAAGATCAGCGATCGTGTTTAAAATTGCTTTCCGCAATGTTCTGATGATGAAATCCACATGTTCTTTATTTAAGATCAAGGGTGGCGACATAATATTCATATGCCCAACGGGCCGAATGATCAAACCATCTTGTTGGCAATAATCGGCAATGCGAGATCCGACATTAACTGAGCTCGGGAAAAGTTCCTTGGTTTTCTTATTGGCTAAGTTTTCAATGCACATCATAAATTTCTTACCGCGCACCTCACCCACAATGTCCAAGTCAACCAATGTTTTTAATTGATCTTCAAAATATTGACCAACATCATTGACATGTTGGAGTAGGTTTTCACGCTCGATAATTTCAATATTTTTTAAAGCTGCGGCACAAGAAACGGGATGACCAGAGTAAGTAAAACCATGTGTAAATAGCGCACCATCGGCCTGAGGCTTACTAATGACTTCATAGATGTCATCAGAAATAAGGGTTGCGCCCAAAGGTAAATAACCAGAAGATAAACCTTTGGCACAAGTAATAATATCTGGAACAATACCAAATTCAGACTCTGAAGCAAAAAAGTGCCCTAGGCGACCAAATGCGGTAACGACTTCATCTGATACGTACAACACACCATATTTTCGACAGACGTCTAAGGTTTTCTTATGATAGCCAGCAGGCGGCACGATTACCCCACCTGCCCCCATAATCGGCTCCGCAAAAAAAGCAGCGACATTGTCTGGACCTAATTCTAGAATTTTATTTTCTAACTCCTGAACTTTTTCGTCACAGAAATCCTCTAGGCTCTGGCCTTCAGCCCTACGATATGGATTAGGACAGGAAATGTGGTGCACCAATTCACGTTCGATATCAAAACCGATATGGTCAAACTCAACCCCAGTTAATGACATACTGATATATGTACTACCGTGATAACCATCTTTTCGGGAAATTAATTTTTTCTTCGTTGGTTTACCAAGTTGATTAAAATAAAAGTGAATGACTCGCACGGCGGTATCATTGGCAACTGAACCACCACAGCCAAATAAAACATGATTAAGATTTCCTGGTGCCAATTCCGCTATTTTTGCCGATAATTTTGCAGCAGGAATCGAAGTATGATGCCCAAATGCTGAATAATATGGGATTTGCATAATCTGTTCTGAAATAGCATCTGCTATTTCTTGACGCCCATAACCAACGTTCACACACCATAAACCACCAATGCCATCGAGATATTTATTACCTTCAGCATCAAAAACATAACACCCTTCGCTTTGCGCAAGGATCATGGCTCCCTCATCTTTAAATGTTGCAAAGTCAGTCCATGGATGAATATGGTGATCTTTATCTTTTTGCCAAATTTCAGTGATTTGTGTTGTTGATAACTGATTCATGTTATTACTCCTTGTTAAAATTCTAGTTTCATTTCATTAAGCTTTCGATTGATTCAGGTTGAAAGAGTTGTTTCTTCATCACTAATTTGATCCAGAGAATGCTTATGATTGTGGTTAAGCCAATAACGATGCCAACCCAAGTAAATATTTTGATTCGCAAATCTGATGTAGGAACAGCATAGAAAATTGTAAGAACCATCCCGATAATTCCAATAATTTGAAGGAATGGATAAAAAGGTGCTTTATAAGGCCTGTTCATCTGTGGGTATCGTTTTCGCAAAACAATCACGTTCGTATGTGCAATCACATATGCGATTAACCAAGAGATACAAGCTGCTGTGAGAAGAACTTTAATGACTTCTGTTTCACTGTGTGAGAACAGCATGGGTATCATGATGATGAAGGCAATAAATAAGACCCCCACCCAAGGCACATTGTTTTTCTTATTAATGCGAGCAAAAATAGATAAAACCTGTTTATTTACAGCCATACCCTGCAACATACGGGGCAAGGCAGCCAAAGTCGTGTTCAATGTACTTAGAGTGGCAAAAACAGCACCTACCGCAATAAATAATAAGCCTGTCTGCCCAAACACAGCCGTTGCATATTCAATATGGGGAGTCAAAGAATTAACCAATTGCTCTTTTGGTAAGAAATAAAGTGCGCCTAGCCCATATAAAGAAATCGTTATAAAAATGGTGGTTAAGCCTATATACATCGATTTGGGGATATTCTTACTCGCATCCTTTGACTCTTCGATCATCGGAACAACAAACTCTGCGCCCACAAATCCCCAAAAAGCCAAAGCAACAAGTGCCACAGTATTGTTATCAAAAGTAAATTTATAATCGACCACTTGCGTATGCGGGTAAAACCAACCGCTAATAGCACACAGACCTAGCAAAAGCAGCAAAAGAACCATGATGAAAGCCAAGGTGTTCTGTACTTTTGAAAAAATATCAATTTTGAGTAGATTGAGGCCTGCTGACATAAACAAAATAAGAAAACCAATCCCAAAATATGGAACATCAACCTTAAATATTTTTTGTATAACGCCATCTATTAGAATTAACTCAGCAGAAACAGCAAACATCGCGACCACGATATAACCGCAGAAGACTGAAAGCATTGCTGGTAAATGTCCTGTTGCAACCAGACTATAATCACTTATACTGCCATTTTTGGGAATTAATAGTGCTAGCTCGGCAAAAGATGCAGCATAAGTAAGTGCTAAAACAAACCCAATGATGAGCGGGATAAAGAAGCTTATTCCACTCAATCCAAATCCTTGCAAAATAACAACCATCACACCTTGTGATAGCACCAAGCCAACAGCAATAGCGATTAAATTAAATAAACTTAATTGTTTTTTACTCACCACTTTTACTTGATGAATTGAGCTGCTTCCTTGCCTATTATTTCTTACCGTCATGTGCTCCTCCTAGTGTGGAGATTAAACGCTTAAATTTAAAACTTATCTCATGCAGTTTTTTCTTCTTTATTGATTACATTTCTTTGATTTTTATCTTTATATTCCAAATAATTACGTTGAATATCAATGTGTCCTGCCACCCGTTTTGCGTCATGCCAGACTCCCCAAATAAAGCTTGAGCCACGGCCATATAAATAAGGCAGACCAATAAAATAAATCCCAGGTTCGGTTGATATACCAAGTTTGTGCTGAGGCTTACCATTCAAATCAAAAGCATTTACTTCTAGCCAGCTATAATCAAAACCAAAGCCTGATGCCCAAATGATTGAGGTAATACCCTCTTGAGCTAAATCAAGTTCTAGAATTGGTTGTTGAATACAGTCCGCATCATCTAAGACAGTTCGGGCTGCAGGCTCCTCAGGTAAGTCAATGCCAGTACGCTGCACATAAGCATCCGCAGTATCTAAAAATTCGAAATAAGCCTTATCACTGTCTTGTAATGTCGTTTGTAAATCATTTTGAAAACTGACCTTTTCACCTTCAAATTGTTTCGTCATACCCAACAGTGTGATGCCGTCTAACGCTAAGCGTCTAAAATCAATGGAGTGCCCACCATGTGCTCCACTAACAGCCAAACCTTTCAAAGGCCCAGTATCGGTCTTACTACTATCCCAACCTCCCAATACACCTAACCACCAAACATTGTCACGTTGACGATAAACTCGTGGAGGACGCTCATGTGCCCCTACAGATAAATACACCTTTTTACCTGCACGATTTAACTCATCCGCGATCTGTACACCAGAAGAACCAGAACCAATAACTAAAACAGCGCCATCAGGCATTTGCTTGGGATTTTTATATTGATCTGAATGGATTTGATATAAACCATCATTTTTAGGGGCAATGGGGGGAATAATTGCTTTTTGGAAAGGTCCTGTTGCCACAACAACACGTTGTGCCGTCAATGTACCTATAGACGTTTCAACAATAAAACCAGCACCTTGCTTATTTAATTGAACTTTTTTGACTTCAACATTGCTATGAATTGGAGCATTAAATCGTTTTGCATATTTTTCAAAATATTCAGCAACTTGGTCATGATGTACAAAAGTATCTGGATCAGCATCAAATTCCATATTAGGAAATCGATCATGCCAACACGGTCCATTCGCGACCAATGAATCCCAACGACGTGTACGCCATGCTTCTGCAATACGATTTTTTTCTAGTACCACATGCGGAATTTTAAGTTCGGTAAGGTGCTCACTCATCGCAACCCCAGCTTGGCCTGCACCGACAACTACCGTATCTATTTCTAATTTATCTAAGCTCATCATTTTTCCTTGTCGAATGGAGTCAGTTGCTCATAGCAACTTTTTTCAAACGTCTGGTACACGTTTACTATCAACTGTCGATCTCACATTGCTTAACTTGTATATGTGTTCTTCATATTTCTGTTTATGAAAAATGAAAGATCCATGCTTCAAGACAACACGCAACGCTTTTAGGAAAAATATAGGTAGCACTGAAACAAAGAGAAAATAGGATATTCAGAACAAGTGACTCAAAAAAGCTGAATCAAGGCTATAAACAAATGAAATAAATAGATTTATTCAAAATAAAATTTTAATTTTGTCATTAATACGGAAAAAGTAAATTAATAGAAAGGAAAACAAAAATTGTGACTACACACGAACTGCGCATACTAGATAAACATAATTATTTACCTAGGATTATGCAGTGAAACATACTCGTATTCGTACATTTAACACAAAAAAAACCTATCCAGAACAGAACTTAGATAATGATCTTTGCCAAGCTGTCGTTGCGCGTGGTCGAACTGTTTTTCTGCGCGGACAAATCGGACAGAACCTCGATACATCGGAAAGTGTTGCTCTTGCAGATGTCACAGGTCAAACCGAACAAGCAATGTATAACATTGACATGCTACTCAAGGAAGCAGGTGGAGAATTGGCCGATATTTGTAAAATTACCATCTACATCATAGATCCACGCTACCGTGAAGATGTATATCGCGTAGTTGGTAAATGGCTCAAAGGTGTTTATCCCGTCTCAACGGGGCTCGTTGTTTCAGCTTTGGCACGTCCCGAATGGCTTGTAGAAGTTGATGCAACAGCTGTTATTCCAGACTAAAAAACGAGAGCAACATGACATTTTCAATCATTGCTAGATGTAGTGAAACAGGACAGTTCGGTGCAGCGATCAGTTCATCCTCTCCTGCTGTCGCATCAAGATGTATACGAGCCAAGGCAGGTGTTGGTGTCGCAGCCAGTCAAAATATAACAGATCCCCAACTGGCCAACATTTTGCTTGAAATGGCCAAATATAATCTTTCACCCAAAAATGCGATCACTGAGTTAACTAAAAATACTGATTTTATTGAATATCGCCAATTAAGTTTACTTGATACAGTCAATAAGCCCTTTGCATTTAGCGGAAAAAATACATTAGGCATATATGCTCAACACATTGGGACACATGTGGTTTGTGCAGGAAATTTACTTGATAATGATCTTGTTACAAGTGCCATGCTAGAACATTTCGAGCAAAGTAAAGGCGCTTTAGCTGAGCGCCTGCTGTATGCACTGCAAGCTGGAGAACAAGCAGGTGGTGAAGCTGGAGATGTACATTCTGCTGGTCTCTTGGTTGTTGACAAATTGGAGTGGCCAATTATCGATTTGCGAGTGGACTGGTCAGATCAACCCATTTCTGAACTTATAGCACTATGGCAAATATATGAACCTCAAGTTGATGATTATGTTTTAAGAGCTTTAGACCCAACAAGTGCTCCTAGCTATGGTGTTCCAGGAAATGAATAAACTTTTTTGGGATATACAATGGAGATGTATCCAAAGTGTTAAATCGAATTTCTTTAAGACAAATGGAATACTTTGTTGCAACTGCTGAATGTGGCAGCATCATTATTGCTTCGGAGAAGATACATGTATCTTCTCCATCTATTTCTGCTGCAATCGCACATATTGAATCAGAATTACAAACCCAACTATTTATTCGTCAACACGCTAAAGGCTTAATTCCAACTGCTGTAGGTAAGAATGTCATGTTGGAATGTAAACACATTCTGAACCAAGCTTCGGGCCTATACTCTCTCGCCGCAGAATTTTCAGGCTCAATCCGCGGGCCATTAAAACTCGGTTGTTTTCCCGCTTTTGCTCCGATGGTCTACGCAGATATCATCCATGGATTTTCCAATTTATATAAACAGGTTTCTTTAGATCTTTATGAAGATGATCAACAAGCTCTTCTGAGTTCTCTGATACGCAATGATCTCGATGTTGCTTTAACTTACGATCTTAATATTGATGAACATCTGATTCATTTTGAGTCTTTAACTAAACTGCCACCACATGCGCTCGTGAGCGAGGAACACCCTTTAGCCGCATCGCCAGCAGTAACTTTAGAAGAACTATCACAATATCCAATGATTCTTCTAGATATGCCCTATAGCAATGAATATTTCTTATCTCTATTTCGCACCCAAAATCTAAACCCAAACGTTGTACGATCTTCAAAAAATATTGATGTGGTACGCTCAATGGTTGCCAATAATATTGGCTACACAATTTTAAATGTCCGTCCTAAGAACAATTACAGCCTAGATGGTAAACGCCTAATCCGCATCCGTATTGCCGATGAACATCGGCCTATGCATATAGGTATTGCTACACCTAAAAACGTACCAACAAATATTGTTGTGCAAGCTTTTATTAGCCGTTGTAAAAGCTTTATCTCAGATCACTTTATCCCCGGTATGAGCTCTGCTCATTTCTATGATCCACATATTAAAACTCAAACCCACAAGGATTCTTCAGATGTCTAATCTGTCGAGTATTGACTTACTCAAGCAACTTGTTGCATTTGATACAACTTCCTATAAAAGCAATTTAGCGTTAATTCAGTTTGTAAAAGATTTACTTGAACCTGAAGGGATTCGTATTACTTTAAATTTCAATACAGAGCAGACCAAAGCCAACTTATTGGCAAGCATAGGTCCTCAAGATCAAGCTGGGATATTGCTATCTGGGCATACAGATGTCGTGCCCGTTGCAGGTCAAGCTTGGAGTACTGAACCGTTTCAAGCATCTATTAAAGATAATAAAATTTATGGTCGCGGCACAGCGGATATGAAAGGTTTTATCGCATGTGCAATGCATGCCATGCTTAAAGCAGCACAGACCCAACAATTGATTAAACCGCTACATTTATGCCTTTCATATGATGAAGAGATTGGCTGTATTGGAGTACGAGGAATTCTCAAGCAACTTTCTGAATTAATTGTTCAACCCGAGCTGTGCATTATTGGCGAACCCACCAGTATGAATATTGCAACAGGACATAAAGGTAAAGCTGTATTCAAAGCAATTTGTCATGGGCAAGAGGGACACTCTGCTTTAGCACCTTTATATGTAAATGCGATTCACTGTGCGCAAAGCGTTATTGAGGCAATCACATTTACTCAAAAAGAGATTGCTGAAGGTCCACGTTTAGATACGGCCTACGACGTCCCTTTTACCACTGTACATGTCGGAAAAATTCAGGGAGGAAAAGCATTAAATATCGTCCCCAATGAATGCATTTTAGATTATGAAATTCGTAATATCGCTGAACAAAATATAAATTCGGTTCAAGAGAAAATTTTTAACTATATTGAGCAAAGCCCTCATGCAAAATTTGTAAGTTTTCAGGAAATAAATCAATACCCGGGCTTGAATACGTCAACAACAATACAAGCGGTTAAGTTCTTACAAACTCTCGTTGATCCAGCTGCAGAGCTACAGAAAATTTCATTTGGAACTGAGGGAGGACTGTTTCATCAACAATTGAATTCTGCTGTTTTAGTGTGTGGCCCAGGCTCTATTCAAGTTGCACATAAACCAGATGAATATATCGAGATCTCACAAATGCAGGAATGTGATGATTTTTTTGAACGCTTACTCAACGCGATTCGTCGTTAACGTTTAAATCAGATTATGTTGATTAAATAATGAGAGATGTGCCCAAACAAATATCTAATTTGTTTTTTCTTAACCTAAGGCTTATATAAAGCGAATTCACAAAATTAGCTAAAAATAATACGTTTAAGCATTCTATATAGCTAGAATTGCAGGGAAATTCAATGAAATTAAAACAGGATTGGTTAAATCAACTTACTCAAACAAAACTTCCATCTTCCTATTTTATGGATGGAAAATATGTGAAGAGTCAGCATAGCTATAGCGTATCAAATCCTGCTACAGCTGAACATTTAGTTGATATGTCTGCATGTGATGCTGATGAAGTCGATCAGGTCGTTCAATATGCTAGAAATGCTTTTACAAGCGGTGTCTGGTCTTGTTTATCACCTCGCGAACGTAAACAAAAATTAAAAAAACTTGCTGACCTTATTCGTGAAAATGCAGAAGAACTCGCTTTGCTGGAAACATTAAATGTCGGCAAACCGATTCAAGACTCACTCAATGTTGATATTCCTGGCGCTGCATCCTGCTTTGAGTGGTATGCCGAGAGTATTGATAAAATTTACGATGAAATTGCACCAACAAGTAAGGATCAGCTGGCAATGGTGAGCCGTGAACCTATCGGCGTTGTTGCTGCAGTTGTACCTTGGAACTTCCCACTTGATTTGGCGAGTTGGAAACTCGCGCCTGCTCTAGCTACAGGAAACTGCGTTGTGTTAAAACCAGCTGAGCAATCGCCATTTACAGCGCTAAAACTAGCAGAACTCGCAAAACAAGCTGGCATTCCCGATGGTGTTTTTCAAGTGGTTACAGGCTTGGGTCATATCACTGGACAGGCACTTGGACGACATCCAGATGTAGATTGTTTAGTATTCACAGGTTCTACGGAAACGGCAAAAAAGTTTTTAGTCTATTCAGCCGAATCTAATATGAAACCTGTATGGCCTGAAACTGGAGGAAAGAGTGCCAACATTATTTTTGCTGATGCCGATTTAGATCGAGCCGTTGAGAAAGCGATTTTCGGTGCTTTTTATAATCAAGGTGAGGTTTGTTCTGCCAATTCCCGCATCTTATTAGAAAAAAGTATTGCTCAACAATTTATAGAAAAATTTGTAGAAAAAGCTAAAAATCTCGTGGTTGGCGATCCTTTAGACCCGAATACCAATATGGGCTGTTTGATTGATCAACAACATGCGCAGAATGTAAGAGCAGCTATTCATCAAGCCAAGGTCCAAGGTGCGCAATGCCATACTATTGAATTACAACTGGACGCGTATTTAGATGTATCGACTTATGTGGCACCTACAGTTTTGATTGGTATAGATCCTAATTTTAATATCTTCCATAATGAAGTTTTTGGTCCAGTTGTCGCCATTACAACATTTGAAACGAAAGAAGAGGCTGTAGAACTGGCTAACCACTCTATTTATGGATTAGCAGCCTCGATTTGGACAAAAGACATTCAGAAAGCAATCCTCCTGTCTAAACAGCTCTTGGTCGGTACAGTATCTATTAATACTGTGGATGCCTTGGACGTCAGCACCCCATTCGGGGGATATAAACAATCAGGTTATGGACGTGATTTATCTTTACATGCAATTGATAAATTCACCCAACTGAAAACAACTTGGATTCAATTATAGTTTTATAAAGTTGTTCATGTTTCTTCTGTCTCAAAGAGCACTAAATAGGTCCAAATGATTTAGTGCTCTTCCCACAATATTAAATATATTCATGAACAACATTTATGCTCCACGTGGAACATAAAGTTAAGACTGTTCTGTAATCTTGGTATCCAAATTGAGACTTGGTTTTTTCATCTCAGTTTCTACTACCACACCATATTTTCGATCACGTGGCATAAAGGTGGTCGAGATAATCGCAATCACTGCCATACTGCCAATATACATCATAATCAGATGAGGGCTACCACCACCGACACTAAGTAACTTTGTCGCAATCAGTGGCGCAAGACCACCACCCAATACACCAGCCAACTGCACCGAAATCGAGATACCGCTATAGCGAATTTCTGCGGGGAACTGACGGGCAAAAAGCTGTGCCTGTGGTGCATACATAATCGGAAAAACCACCCCGATCGCCAACACGATTGCAGTCCAGACCCAAACAGGATCTTTGGTATTGAGCATGCTAAAGAATGGGTAGCTATATAGTGCTAGCACACATAGGCCAAACATAAACATATTACGCTGACCGACTTTATCGGACAAATGTCCACATAATGGGGTCATAAACATAATCACAATAGCCCCACAAATGGTGGCAAATAAGATCTCTTGTCTGGCAATCCCTAATTGCGTGGTGGTGTAGGCCAAAGTAAAGGTAGAAGCAATATAAAACCATGCATTCTCGGCCGCTCGCGCTACGATAATAGTGATCAGTTGCTTTGGATGATTTTTAAAGACCTGTAAAGCAGGGACTTTAACTTCTTCCGCCTGCTGCTTCACTTTTTCAAAATCTGGTGACTCTGGCACTTTAACTCGAATGTACCAACCGACTGCCAGTAAAATAATACTCGCTAGAAACGGAATCCGCCAACCCCAACTAAATAGGGCTTGCTCAGGTAATAACGAAACCAATCCTAGTGCAATTGAGGCAAGCATTAACCCACCGCCAGTACTGGCTTGAGGCAGACTTCCCCAAAATCCTTTTTTACCTTCTGGCGCATGTTCAACCGCCATCAGCACTGCACCGCCCCACTCGCCACCCATGGCCATACCTTGAATAAATCTTAAGATCACCAAGCCAATTGCAGCCCAGTAACCAATCGACTCATAAGTGGGTAACAAACCAATCAGTACCGTGGGAATCCCCATCAACATTAAGGTGAGCAATAACATCGATTTTCGACCAATCTTGTCACCAAAATGCCCAAACACCAGACCACCCAATGGCCGACCGATAAATCCCACCGCATAGGTTGCAAACGCCGCAAGTACACCCGTCAGCGGATCTAAATTGGGGAAAAATAATTTATTGAAAATTAAAGCTGCTGCCGCACCGTAGATAAAAAAGTCATACCACTCAATGGTAGTCCCCACCATACTGGAGATACCTGCCAATCGGTGGGATGACTTTTTAGAAGATGAACCGTTTCCATGTATTGTTTGCATCATCATGTTCCTTGCTTGGATTTTCTTGTTTTATATTTTTTGCTGATCATCAATCCTGACCATCAGCATTTCAAACGTTTTACTACTCCTTCGATGAGTCAATATGCATGATTGGATTTAGCTGAGTTTTTCTAGAATCTGTTCCAGCTCGAGGTTACGTTGTTGCCATTGTGGTTGTTTGTCTTTGTCCACAATCAGGGCACGTACCCCTTCAATAAAATCACCATGTTCAAACCAGATATCTTGCAGGTCACGCTCCAGTTGCATGCATTGTGGCAAGGAAAGACCGCGGCCTAAATGTTGTAGTTTCAAACTGGTTTGTTTGGCAATAAACGAACGTTGCTGCAAGATGCTGAGCATTTTTTCTGCCCAAGGCTGCAATTGCTCATCCTGCTCATTTGCAAGACTTTGCTCAATTTCATCCAAATGCTGAAAACCAAAATGCTTACGGATAGCTTCGGTCAATTGTTTCAGTTCACTTTCAGCGGGACGAGTAATAAAACAAGCGACAATATGCTCAATATTTTGTTTGCTTAAATTCGGCTCATTGATCAATGCCTCTTGCAAAGCATCCAACTTGTCACTGGGTACGTGATAGTCGATTAAATCTAAATAAAGGGCATCACTACTGCTGATCTGCTCGCCCGTAATGGCCAGATAAACGCCGATATCATCCAGTCGAGACAGGAAATGGGTCGCCCCGACATCAGGGAAAAAGCCAATCGCTGTTTCAGGCATCGCAAATCGAGATTTTTCGCTGCTCACCACAATATGACAAGCTTGTGCCAAGCCAAAACCACCGCCCAGCACATAACCATCGAGCACCACTATCACAGGCTTTGCATAGTCACGCAGCAGGTTCAGCATTTTATATTCGGCACTAAAATAACCTTTATAATCAGCCGTATCATTTTTATAGCTATCATATAGATAGCGAATATCACCACCTGCACAGAAGGCTTTGGGGCTATTCGATTTAATCAAAACTGTCTGAATTGCTGCATCATAACGCCATAATTCCAGTTGACTACAGATGCCCTCAATCATCTCCAATGACAAGGCATTTAAATGTTTAACCCGATCTAAGCTAATCAGGCCAAGACTACCTTTTTGCTCAATCATTAACTGATTTTCGATATTCATTGTTGTTGATCTCTTATCGATTTTTAAATTTCGCCTGACGTTTTTCCACAAAAGCCTGCATCCCTTCTTTCTGATCCGATGTGGCAAAAATGGAGTGGAACATCCGTCTTTCAAAACGTAAGCCTTCGGTCAGATTGACTTCAAAGGCGCGATTAATGGTTTCTTTTAACATCATGTTGGCGGTTAAAGAGCGCGCAGCAATGTTTTCTGCGGCTTGCAGGGTTTGTTCAAGCAATTCTTCCTTACGAAACACACGTGCCACCAACCCGCTTTGTTCAGCTTCGACTGCACCCATTTGCCGTGCGGTAAAGCACATTTCCATGGCTTTGGCTTTGCCAATCGCATGGGTTAAACGTTGTGTGCCGCCAATCCCAGGGATTACACCTAAAGTCACTTCAGGCAGACCAAACTTGGCATTGTCTGCACAATAGATAAAGTCACACATCAGGGCCAATTCACAACCACCGCCAAGCGCATAGCCGCTGACCGCAGCAATCAAAGGTTTACGGCGTTGCGCGATACGATCGGCAAGATGGAAAAAATCATCAAAATAAATATCGGGAAAGTTCAGCTCGGCCATTTCCTTAATATCGGCACCTGCGGCAAAGGCCTTTTCAGAACCTGCTAACACCATGCAGCCAATCTCACGATCTTTCTCTAACGCATCCAACGCCTGATTGATTTCACTAATCAATTCACTATTCAGCGCATTCAAGGCTTGTGGACGATTCAGCGTAATCAACCCTACGCCATTACGTTTTTCTAATAAAATGGTTTGCCACTGCATCACGGATTCCTTGTTCTCTGGTTATAAGCTACGGGCGATCACTAAACGTTGAATATCGCTGGTGCCTTCATAAATCTGACAAATTCGAGCATCACGATAGATACGTTCAATCGGGAAGTCTTTCAGATAGCCATAGCCGCCAAACACCTGTAACGCAGCTGAACAGACACGTTCAGTCATTTCTGAAGCAAATAGCTTGGCCATGGAAGCTTCATTGAGACAAGGTTGCCCTGCTTCTTTAAGACGTGCAGCGTAATGCACCAGTTGTCGAGCTGCTTCAATTTCAGTCGCCATACTGGCAAGACGGAACGCCAGTGCTTGATGCTCAAAAATTGGTTTGCCAAAGGTCAGACGCTCTTTGGCATAGCGCGTGGCTTCTTCTAATGCTGCACGCGCCAACCCGACCGCCTGTGCCGCAATACCAATACGACCACCTTCCAGATTGGCAAGCGCGATTTTCAGCCCCTCACCTTCCGCACCCAACATCAGGCTTTTATGAATACGCACATCAGTCAGCGCAATTTGGCAGGTATCAGAGGCATGTAAACCGAGTTTTTCTTCGACGCGAATCACCTCATAACCTGCTGTATCACGTGGTACGAGGAAGGCACTGATGCCCTTTTTACCCGCACTTGGATCAGTCACGGCAAATACGATAATCACGCCTGCATTATCACCCGAAGTAATAAACTGTTTGGCACCATTAAGAATATAGTCATCGCCATCTTTCACGGCACGGGTTTTAATGGCTGCCGCATCTGAACCAGTATGCGGTTCAGTCAGGGCAAAAGCACCGATCATTTCACCTTGTGCCAATGGTTTTAAGAAGCGTTGTTTCTGCTCATCGGTACCAAATTTTAAAATCGGCACGCAACCCACCGAGTTATGCACGCTCATGATGGTTGAAGTGGCACCATCTGCTGCGGCCACTTCCTCAAGCGCCAAGACATAAGCGAGGTTGCCTGTGTCGGAACCGCCCCATTGCTCGGGAATCAACATGCCCATAAAGCCAAGCTGACCCATTTGTGCAAGGGCATCTTTCGGAAAAGTGCCATGTCGATCCCAGTCACTGGCATTGGGCTTGATTTGTTCTTGAGCGAAGCTTTTCGCCATATCTCGAATTAAGTTTTGTTCTTCAGTTAATTGCATCTTGTGTTCCTTACCCTGCCTTTGCTTGCTGTTTCGCAATTTCCTGATGACGTAATAAAAAGCGCTGAATTTTGCCACTTGGAGTTTTGGGCAGTTCGGTAACGAACTCGACCAAACGCGGATATGCATGTGCAGACAGACGTTTTTTCACAAACTGGCTCAATTCCTCAGCCAGTTGCTCCAAAGGCTGAATGCCTGCCGATAAAATGACAAAGGCTTTCACTACCTCGGTACGCTCTGGATCAGGCACCCCGATGACCGCTGCTTCAACCACCGCATCATGTTCGAGTAAGGCACTTTCCACATCAAACGGTCCAATCCGATAGCCCGAGGTGGTGATCACATCATCACTACGACCAACAAAACTCATGCTGCCATCGGCATGCAATTCGGCAGTATCGCCCGTCAAATAGTACTGACCAATAAAAGGTGATTTACGCGTTTCATGGTAGCCACCAAACCACATCATCGGGGATTGGCTGATATCCACCGCTAAAATCCCGGGGGTATCTGCAGGCAATTCTTCACCTTGTTCATTCACCACGGCAACACGATAGCCTGCACTGGCAAAACCCGCTGAACCAGCACGAACCTCATGGCTTAAACCATGGTGATTACACACCACCATGCCCACTTCAGTTTGCCCATAATGATCATAAATCGGTGCATCCAACACCTGTTTAAACCAGCGAATCACTTCTGGATTCAATGGCTCTCCTGCACTACTGACCACACGGAACTGACCTTTTAACTCGGCCATTTGAGCAGGGTCTGCCGCCATCATCATGCGGTAAGCCGTAGGTGCCCCCGCCAGATTGGTAATCTGATAATCCTTCACAATTTGACACAGGCTGTCCGTGCTAAAACCACCATCGTAGAACAAAATGGTGTGCCCTAAAAATAAGGGACCAGTAATACCGAAGTACAGGCCATATGCCCATCCTGGATCGGCAATATTCCAGAATGAATCCTCTTCCCTTAAACCAACCGCATCTTGCATATAACGCGCAAAAGCCAGTAAGGCTTTTAACGGGACTTCTAGTGGTTTAGCGGGGCCCGTGGTCCCCGAGGTAAACATCAATAAAAATGGGTCTTGAAGGCTTCGCATGACCAAGTCACAGTGCTCAGGTTGCTGCTGTACTTCATCCCAGAAATTAAAGTCTTCTGGATTTAACGGTGTCGTTTGCTGATCTGCAACCGTGACAACTGCGGGGCAACGCTCAACTTCATCGAGTTTGCGGCGGTTACCCGTATCCGTTACCACCAACTTACTTTGTGCCAATTGCAGACGATGCTCGATTGCCTTTGGCCCAAATGCAGTAAACAAAGGTTGATATACCGCACCAATTCGCCAAGCAGCGAAAATCGTTACCAACAGCTCTGGTGTTCTCGGCAATAATCCTGAAATACGATCACCTGCTTTTACACCCTGTGATTTTAAGAAGTTGGCAAATTGACTCGACCATTGCTGTAACTGGCGAAAAGTGTATTGTTCTTTTCGACCATCTTTGCCTTGCCAATACAATGCGATCTTGTCGTCATGTGCATGGCGATCACAACATTCATAACAGGCATTCAATGCATCGACTGAACCTGACAGCATCTGTGTTGCTGTACTTTGCAGATCAAAAGCCTGTACCGTCTCTTTATAATTCAACATCTGTGTTCCCTCAGTCTGCTTTGATTGTTATTCATGACAGGGTTTAATTTTTTGATAGCCATCCTTTGGCTTGAGCTGTTATGCCTCTGGCGGCAGGTATTGCTGAATAATGCTGGAAAAATCGAGATGCGCATTGCCGCGCATACACATTTGCTGATACAGCTGCTGCACCATCCCACCCAATACGATCGGTTGTTTGACCTGCCCTGCCGCTTCTACTGCAAGACCCAAGTCTTTCAACATCAACTGTGTGGCAAAACCATCTTGATAGCCACGCGAAGCGGGGGCATTTTCATTAATCTGTGGCCATGGATTACAGACTTCCGAACTCCAGCAACGACCACTTGAGGTATTAATCACCCCAGCCAAGGCTTTTGGATCAATGCCCAGTTTGGCACCGAGTGCCATGCCTTCTGCCACGGCAGCCATCGAAATGCCGAGAATCAGGTTATTGCAGATTTTGGCAATTTGACCTGCACCCACCTCACCGCAATGCACCAGGTTTTTGCCCATGTGACTGAGTACGGGTTTGACTTCATCAAAAGTCTGATCATTGGCACCCACCATAAAGGTCAAGGTCCCCGCCTGTGCACCGATGGTGCCACCCGAAACAGGCGCATCACAAATATGAATATTTTTACTCTGCGCAATCGCAGCAATATCCTTGATGGTTTGCGGGTCAATGGTACTGCTATCAATACATAAGCTGCCTGCTTTCAGTACTTCAAGTACCCCCTCTTCACCAAGATAGACTTCTTTGACATGTTTGGCCGCAGGTAACATGCTGATCAGCACATCGGCTTGTTTGGCAGCCGCTTGAGGACTGTCACAAACCACACCACCTGCCTCGGCAAAGTGCTGAATGGCCACTTCGCTAAGGTCATAACCATAGACGGTGAGTCCGGCTTTGAGTAGGTTGTGGGCCATTCTGCCACCCATATTGCCTAGACCGATAAAGGCGATATTCATCCGTGATCCCCTTATTAACGTAAACTGATGGTGGTATTGACACCGCCCACTTCATTACTGTCTTCAAACCAGCGACTGGTAATGGTTTTAGTTTGGGTATAGAACTGTACTGCCTGTTTGCCATAAGGGCCTAAATCACCGAGTTTTGAACCACGAGAGCCAGTAAAGCTAAAGAATGGTACAGGGACAGGAATAGGAATATTGATGCCGACTTGACCGATATCAATCAGGTTCTGGAAAGTACGCGCAATCGCACCACTTTGCGTGAATAATCCCACACCATTACCAAATGGATTGGCATTGATCAACGCAATTGCTTCTTCAAGCGTATCGACACAAATAATAGCCAGTACTGGGCCAAAGATTTCTTCTTTATAAATGCGCATGTCGGTATTCACTCCACTGAAAATCGTCGCCCCGACAAAGTTGCCTGACTCATAACCGTGTACCTGAACATCACGACCATCGAGTAACAGTTCTGCACCTTGCTCGACACCACTATTGATCAAATCCAGTACACGGGCTTTGGCACGTTTTGAAATCACGGGGCCAATATCAGTATTTGGTTCATGCCCTGCATTAACAGTTAGTGTTTTGGCTTTTTCGACTAACTCTGCAATCCAGTGTTTACTGTCTCCGACCATCACCGCAACCGACAACGCCATACAACGTTGCCCTGCCGCACCAAATGCCGCACCGACTAAAGCATTCAGCGTTTGTTCTTTATTGGCATCTGGCATTACCGCGACATGGTTTTTCGCACCCATCATCGACTGCACACGTTTGCCATGTTGTCCTGCAAGGTTATACACATGTGTGCCAACCGCAGTCGAACCGACAAATGAAATCGCTTTAATATCAGCATGGGTACACAGACGATCAACTACCTCTTTACCGCCATGCACCACATTCAACACCCCTGCTGGGATACCTGCCTGAATCGCAAGTTCGACTAACATCATGGTCGAAAGCGGATCTTGCTCAGAAGGTTTCAATACAAAGGTATTGCCACATACAATCGCCATTGGGAACATCCAGAGCGGGATCATGGCTGGGAAATTAAATGGCGTAATGCCTGCACACACACCCAAAGGCTGCTGTAAGGTATAGGTATCGACACCACGTGCGACACCTTCAACATATTCACCCATTTGCAAGGTGCCAACTGAACAGGCATGCTCAACCACTTCTAAACCGCGTTGAATATCACCTTCTGCATCCGCCAAAGTCTTGCCTTGTTCCGCAGTCAGTACCTGTGCAATCTCCTTCATATTGGCACGAATCAGGTCTTGCAGTTTCAGCATGATACGCATACGTGCCTGAATCGGGGTTTGACGCCAAGACGCAAATGCTGCTTGTGCAGACTGAATTGCCGCATCGACTTCCTGCACCGTAGCAAATGGCACACGACCAATCACTTCCTGCGTTGCAGGATTAATAATGTCTTGCCATTGTTGGGTTTCAGATTCGATAAAACTGCCGTTAATGAGTAACTTGGCTGTTTCCAATTGAATATTTTGGATTGTGTTCATAACCTCTCCATAGGCCGTATTTTTATTGTGTTCAGTGTTCAGAAAATATCGATCGTCGTATTTTCTTTATTCAGGTTTTATTCGAGACTAGCAAAGAAAGCTTTGACCACCAACGCAAATTAATGCACGATCGTTGTGCAAATATGCACATGGACGACAATAACAATGAAAGTGGATTGGGATCATCTACAGTTTTTTTTAGTGTTGGCACGGACTAAAACCTTGACCAATGCGGCACGGATCATCGGCGTAGAACACAGTACCGTGGCACGGCGGATTCAGGCGTTGGAGCAAGCTTTAGGGGTGACCTTATTTAAACGTGAGGCCTCTGGTTATGAGCTGACGCTAGAAGGAATGGCATTGGTGCCGCGGGTTGAGCAAATGGAATACGCTTTCCTGCAAATTGAAAAACCGCATCAACCTTTGCAAGGCCGTGTGCGAATTGGCACACCTGAGGGTTTTGGTACGGCGTTTTTAGCCCGCTTGTTAGCAGAGTTTTCCATACAGTATCCCTCGCTCACCATTGACCTGATTCCAGTGCCGAAAATGATCAAACTGTCGCATCGTGAAGCAGATATTGTGGTCTCGATTGAACGACCCACCTCTGGTCCCTATATCATTACGCGACTCTCGGATTATTGTTTAAAAATTTATGGCAGTAAAAGCTATCTGTCTCAGCATCCCCCGATTCGGCATTTACAGGATTTAACCCCGCATCGCTTCGTCAATTATATTGATGATTTGGTCTATAGCCCCGAGCTGTACTGTCTGGAACGCTTACCTTTAAAACTGAACGCTAATTTCCGCAGCAGTAGTATTTTAGCGCAGCAGATTGCAGTGAGTGCGGGTGCAGGATTGGCGATTTTGCCCAAGTTTTTAGCCAATGATAAACCTGAACTTGAAACAGTATTAGAACAACAAGTGCGCTACACCCATACCTTTTGGATGCTGACTTTTGTCGATTTGCAGCACGAACCCCGCATTAAACTGGTCTGGGATTATCTACGCAAACAGGCTGATCAATATCAGCACTTATTGGTGGATTAAACACATTGACTAGACCATAAAAAACCGATCAATGTAGATCGGTTTTTTACTGAATAGACATGAACTATTGTGCTAATTCACGACCCAGTTTTTTCATGCGTGGTTTATACATCAGCTGATAGGTCACAGCCAAAATGACTATCCATAATGGGCTAACATAAAGTGCTTTTAAGGTATCTGGCTCAAGTGCCAAAATCACCAAAGCGAATAACAGGAAAGCAATCACGATATAGGACATGAATACGCCACCCGGCATTTTAAACTTCGATTGTGCATGCAGTTCTGGACGTAGCTTACGGTAGCGCAGATAGCACACCATGATCAGACTCCAGACACTAATGAATAGAATCACACATAGTGAGCTCGCCAGTGTGAAGGCTTCAAGGGTATTCGGTACAAAATATTGTAATACCGCACCGCCCATAATAAACACACATGAGAAAATCAAACCATTGGCTGGAACGGCACTTTTGGATAAACGACCAAAGGCATTCGGTGCCTGACCATCTTTAGACAGACCAAATAGCATCCGACTGGTGGAGAACACACCACTGTTCATGGAAGACATGACTGAAGACAGTACCACCAAATTCATGATGATCGCCGATGTCACAATCCCAGCATTTAAGAACAATTCTACAAATGGGCTCTTATCTGCACGGATAATGTTCCACGGTGTCACGGACATCACCACCAATAAGGCCAACACATAGAACAAGATAATACGAATCGGAATCGCATTAATAGCCTTTGGCAAATTCTTATGTGGGTCTTTGGTTTCAGCAGCGGTGGTTCCAATCAGTTCCACGCCGACAAAGGCGAATACAGCAATCTGAAAACCTGCCAAGAAACCATCCAGACCTTTAGGAAACATACCACCATGCGACCAGACATTACTGAGCGAAGCGACACCGCCATGCGGTGCATGGAAATGGCTAAAGATCATATAGCCACCGACACCGATCAAGCCAATAATCGCTAAAATCTTGATCAGGGCAAACCAGAACTCAATTTCACCAAACAGACGTACCGTCAGCAGATTCAAGAACAGCACAAATAGCACACAGCCTGCGCTAATGGCAGCCTGTCCAATTGGGGTAAACATGGTGCCTTCAGGCAGCCAGAAGGTTAAATAATTGATCACGGCGGCCAGATCGGCAATACCGACCAGTACCCAACCCAACCAATAGGTCCAGCCCATGTAGTAGCCAGCCCATGGCCCAATCAGGTCGTGCGCCATATCAACAAATGATTTGTAGTGTAGATTGGCAAGCAACAACTCACCGAGTGCTCGCATTAAGAAGAAGAACATTCCACCAATAATCATGTAAATAAACAGAATCGATGGGCCTGCCAAGGAGATGGTTTTGCCTGAGCCCATAAAGAGCCCTGTACCAATGGCACCGCCGATTGCAATCAATTGCAAATGGCGATTTGAAAGTTTTCTTTGTAAGTCTTGGGGCGACTGTTCGCCTTCTGACTGATGCTGTGTAACCGTCATCTTAAGTTCCTTTTACTCTTTCCTAAATGAGTCAGCCTTGATTTATGTGCCATACCCTAGCTGTCTTTTTAAGACTGCTGACTCATCTTCGATTGCAAGAAAATACGTATCTGACTACGTTTTATCTACTGCAAATACGTTACTTTTCTTCTTTTTTTATATTTTTTAAACAAAAATAAAGCGGATCGCTTTATTTTTGTGCTGCAACAATTGCAATTTCGATCAACCATTTTGGATTGACCAAATCGGCCTGAATGGTGGCACGTGAAGGTGCGACATGACCTTTTAACCAATCAATCCAAATGGTATTGACCACAGGGAAATCTGAAAGATCTTTTAAAAATAGTTGTGCTGAGAGTAGACGAGATTTATCCGTCCCTGCTGAAGCAAGTAATTGTTCAATGGTTGCAAGCACTTCACGAGTTTGTCCTTCAATATCTAAGTCGGCATTTTTAGGCACCTGACCTGACAAATACACCACCTTATTGAATACTGTGACTGCACTCATCACTTCATTGGTATTGAGCTTTTGAATATCTGAATGTGACATGATAAATCCTTATTCCTGAGTCATAAATGAAACGCGCGCAGTCACGCCACACATCAGTTCATAACCGATGGTGCCTGAAGTTACTGCGACGTCGTCAATGGGTAAAACTGTTCCTGAACTAGACTGCCCCCATAACACCACTTCGCTGCCAACATCGGCATCGCTGATTGGGCTGAGGTCCACAGCCAGCATGTCCATGCTGACCCGCCCAATGGTTTGAGTCCGAATTCCATTCACCAAAACTGGCGTACCAGTGGCTGAAATCCGTTGATAACCATCGGCATAGCCACACGCCACGATACCAATACGGATCGGTTGCTCGGCCACATAGCTGGAGCCGTAGCCAACACTTTCATTGGCATTGAGTTCTTGCACGGCAATAATTTCACTACGCAGACTCATGCTCGGTGCAAGGCCCCAATCTTGAATCGTGTGTTTAGGATAATCGGGAGAACTGCCGTACAGCATGATGCCACCACGGACATAATCCGATTGCAATTGGGTTCGATATCTTAAGATTGCAGCACTATTACTGACGGATCTTTCCCCCGGCAAACCTTCAATGCTGGCTTCAAATTGCTGCAGTTGATAGTCAATACCTGTTTGCCCAAAACGGTCACCATCAGCATCGGAGAAATGCATCATATGGGTAATACTGGCAATTTTGTCTGATTGGCTAAGCTGCTGCCAAATGTCACGGTATTGCTGTGGTTTGAAACCTAGACGATTCATACCACTGTTCATTTTGAGAAAAATATCGAACTGAGCGGGAGCACAATGTTGTTGTATCCATTGCAATTGTTGCTGATTGTGGACGGTAAAACTTAATTGGTACTGTACACAATCAAACAGGTCTTGCGCTGAAAAAATCCCTTCAAGCAGTAGAATAGGTCCTGTCCAGCCTAAAGCACGTAAGCGTTTTGCCTCATCAATATCGAGTAAGGCAAAGCCATCTGCGCTTTTAAAAGATTCATAGACACGCTCAATCCCATGCCCATACGCATTGGCTTTGACCACCGCAAACACTTTGCTGTTGGGTACCGACTGCCTGACGACCGCTAGGTTTTGGCGTAAGGCTTGGGTATGGATGACTGCAGTAATCGGACGAGGCATACGATACTTCCTTGTATGTTCAATTATGCAGCGTGTGAATAACGTTGAATCGACAAGCCATCAGTGCTGATGTCTGGACGATGATTCATGACCAGATCACTGATCAATTTTCCAGAACCGCAGGCCATGGTCCAACCTAAAGTGCCATGCCCTGTATTCAGGAACAGATTCTTATATTGCGTTGCACCAATAATCGGTGTGCTGTCAGGTGTCATCGGACGCAAACCTGTCCAGAACGATGCTTGAGCAAGATCGCCACCTGGGAATAGATCTTGAGTCACCATTTCTAAGGTTGCACGACGATCTTCTTTTAGACCAAGATTAAAACCACTGAGCTCAGCCATACCACCAACACGGATACGTTGATCGAAACGTGTCAAAGCAACTTTATAGGTTTCATCCAATACCGTTGATTGTGGTGCAAATTTTGGTTCCACAATCGGGATCGTAAGCGAATAACCTTTCACTGGATAAACAGGTAAATTCAGCTCCAGTGGTTTCAGGAAATCACGTGAATAACTACCAAAAGCCAGTACAAAACGGTCGGCTGTTAAAATCGCACCATCGACCATGACGCCTTTGATTTCATCGCCTTCAACAATCAGCTTTTCAACATTTTGATCGAATTTAAATTCCACACCCAAATCTTGGGCCAATTTTGCCAAGGCATTGGTAAACAGATAACAATCACCTGTTTCATCATTCGGCAGATGTAAACCACCCACCAATTTATCAGTATGCGCTAAGGCAGGTTCTACCGTACCCAACTCTTGTGCATTCAACAAATCAAAGTCAACACCGCACTCTTTGAGTACTTGAATATCACGCTGTACAGCTTCAAGTTGTGCCTCGTTACGAAACACTTGTAAGGTACCTTTCGCGCGGTTTTCGTAGTTGATTCCTGTTTGTGCTCTGAGATCGCGTAAGCAGTCACGGCTGTATTCTGCAACACGCATCATGCGTTCTTTATTCACTGCATAGCTTTGTGGATTACAGTTTTTCAGCATCTGAGCCATCCACTGCAACTGCCACATACTGCCATCAATATTGATTGCTAATGGCGCGTGATGTTGGAACATCCATTTTACGGCTTTAAAAGGAATACCGGGCGCTGCCCACGGCGTTGAATATCCTGGGGAGATTTGGCCTGCGTTACCAAAACTGGTTTCTTTTGCAGGTCCTGACTGACGGTCAAGTACCGTCACTTGCGCACCTTGTTGTGCAAGATAATAGGCACTTGCCACACCAATGACGCCACTTCCTAAAACGATTACGCGCATAATAGATCCCTCACGCACACACTAGGTTATTTAACTAGTATATTTTTGGATCAATAGTTTTTTTCACTGATTTTATGACTATAATCTAGGTAATTTAATATTTTTATCGCGAAAAAATTAAAATAAAAGGGAATCTTCTATGCGTAAATTAGACCGTATTGATCGCCTGATTTTAGATATTTTGCAGCGTGAGGGCCGAATTGCGATCAGTGAACTTGCTTCACGGGTCAACCTCTCCACGACGCCTTGCTCGGAACGAGTGAAGCGTTTAGAACGCGAAGGGATTATTGTGGGCTACTATGCTCGACTCAACCCAGCTTATGTCGATCGCAGCCTGCTGGTGTTTTTGGAAATCAAACTGTCTGCTAAATCTGGTGATGTATTTGATCAGGTAGCACGTGATTTGGTTGATATTCCAGAGGTATTGGAATGCCATCTCATTTCAGGCGAATTTGATTATCTAGTAAAGGCACGTTTAAAAGAAATGAGTGCTTATCGACGCCTATTAGGTGATTTATTAAAAAAACTGCCTGCCTCTGCTTCTTCACATAGCTATATTGTGATGGAAGAAGTTAAAGAATCTTTATATTTAGATATGGGTATATAAACTTTTACCCAACAAAAAAGCCCTGATGTAAGGGCTTTTATTAGATCGAGCTTGATCTGTTTTACTCATCTTCGTCGTAAATATAGCTCATACAACCCCAACCATCATATTCACCATTGAACTCTTTGGCGATCTTGGTCATCCATTCTTCCAAGTCTTCAATATCTTCATATTCCAAAATCATGTTGACGTGAATATTCAGTACCCAAAGATCTGAACCATCTGAATGTACTTCTTCCTGAAAAAATGAAATTTTTTGTTCTTGGTGTAAAAGATGCAAGGCACATTTTTCAACCTGTTCTTGTTTTTCAAAAACAATCGAAAATTCGACTTCATGTGGCTCGTTGAGTTCATTACCATCTTCAACCATCTGCCATAGCACGTTGCCATTATCATTGTCTGGGAATTGGTCATAGTCGCGAGTCATATAAATATCCTTTGTTGTGTTTTGGACTTGATATTTGGCTATAGATTAACCGATTTTTATGTCATTTTTTAGACGGATTAATAGCAATATTGTAGTCAAAAAATGATCAACCCAAAATATCGTGGCTTACTGTATTTCAATACAGTCCAAGCACAACACCACCTGATCTAAACAACGAACCCCATTTTCATAAATCGGTTCTGGATAGTCTTTAAAAGCATCTCGTTCAATATGCGACAGACGAAACCCGCACTTTTGATACAGTGCCAATTGATTCAGACTGGAATTGCCTGTTTTAACCCATAAGGTGTGTATATTCAGCTGCTTGGAAGACTCGATTACATGTTGAATCAATGCTTTGGCTAAGCCTTGTCCTTGATAGCCATCCGCCACGGTTAGATTTTTAATTTCAGCTTGATCATCCATTTCGAGTAAACACAGCTGAGCAATGATCTGGGCTTGATCATTCAAGATCACAAAGATTTTTGAATCAAATAAATATGTTTCGATCTCTACCCAACTCGGATCAGCCTCTAACAACAATGTTTTTAATTGATCTTGTTGTACCTGTGACAGTAGCTTCCAGAGAACGCATTGAATTGAATACATGATCTTGCCTATTTATTGTTGGCTTAGAATCTTACCTCAGAATGAATTTCAACTTCATGCAGCTTGAGTGGATGTTGAAATGCCAGATAAGCCGCGTGAAGTGCCATTCGTTTTAAATGAAATTTGGTTGGCTCAGGATGATAAAGTTTATCCCCCAGAATCGGATGGCCAATGTGCATCATATGTACCCGCAATTGATGCGAACGGCCTGTGACAGGTTCTAAACGAACACGACTTTGATCAGTTTCGGCATCATATGCCATACATTGAAATAAGGTCTTGGCTTGCTTACCCAATTCAAAATGTACCATCTGACGTGGACGATTTTCCCAATCGGTAATTAAGGGGACTTCGACACTACCTTCTGACTGAATTTGCCCCTGTACCAATGCCACATAGTATTTTTTGACGGTTCGTGCCTGAAACATTTTACTGACTGCGACTTCTGCTTCCCGATGCTTGGCAAACATGAGTAAGCCCGAAGTTGCCATATCCAGACGATGCGTGACTTTAGCAGCAGGATATTTGTCCAAAACACGTAAATAGGCACTGTCTTGATGTTCAGGTAACCGCCCCATCACGGACAATAGCCCCGCAGGCTTATTGATCACCAGCAAGTCCTCATCTTCGTAAACGATGTCTAAAGGATCTTGTGGCGGCGTATAAATAAAATTGTCATTTAAAGGCATGGAGAAATAAACAAATCAAGCAAAGACAGAAGCAGCAGCGATTATAGATGTCCCAAACAGTTTCGCAAACACTGATTCAGCTGTTGTCTCAAGACAAATTAAGATGGTGTTTTGAGCACTTTACTTAACTTTTCTTTGTAGCGTTCCTCCAAGCTTTCAATATCTCGATTAAGAAAGGCAATCAGGTAGTCCTTCACCCGAGCAAGGCTAAGCTGTTTAAACGAAATGCTGTCTTTGCTTTTACGCGTGACTAGGCCAAATAAATCTTTTTTAGGAATGATGACTGGAATATCACTGTCTAGCTTAAACTCCAGTTGTTGTGACTTGGCATAGGCGTCAAGGGTAATCGAAATGGTCTGTTCTGTCCGATGATCACTGACAATAAAACTGGTATCTGCACCATTGAGTTGTAATTGACGAACCAACTGTTGACGCCAAGCCATCTCATCAAATTTCGTTAAAATCGTTGCCAAATCAAATGTACCGACATGATCGATGTCATTGTGATTCATTTGATGTGGATAGCGGATTTTAAGCTCGAACTCATTCATGATGGTACTGACCTATTACTGTGATTTTTTTGATTTATTAATATAAAAATAATTATATCACTTTGTTTTTTAATATAAAAATATCGATTTATATTCACAATATTCAGATTACAGGATTAGTTTCACACTCAGTTTTAGTTTTATTGATCTAGTTTTTATTATTTTGATCGAATTATTGTTGTTCTCTTCAATTAAATTTTTTAGGGTATCAAGGGAAAACAGAGGTTGTTTACTTCAACACCTATGACTTTGTAAGCCATAACCTTTGCCTATAAACTTTTGATCTATAGCGTCCTAAGCCGAATCGAGACCTTTTGGGTTCGTACACACTTGCTTTATAAGCGTCGGTGCATGCTACTCTTTTCGATCCCTTTCACACCCTTGAGACATAGTTTAGGCAGATCACGGTGGGATTGTTTTCCTAAAAACTGCTATTTTTAGCAATCAATGAAATAATTTTGCATACTCTATTCTAAAAGTTAAAATATTTCCCACATCCAATAAAAAACCACGATTTATATTTCGATAAATTCAAATTTACATGTGTATTTTTTCAAATACGGCCTCTCATTTAGGCCCAAATCACCATGATCGCTGCCACAATCACCAGCCACAGACCTAAATGATCAGTTTTAGCGAGCTTTTCTTTAAAAAAGAAAGCCGAAATCAACAAACTAAATAAGATTTCGACCTGCCCCAGCGTTTTGACAATCGCCACGGTTTGCATACTCATGGCACTAAACCAGCCGACAGAAGCCAAAAAGCTACAAATACTCACTCTTAAGGTTAAGCCCACACGTTGCCACATCTTATACAGCGTCGGTCGGCTAAAAAATCCGAGATAGATCAACAGTACGATACATTGAAAGCTAATCAGACTGCACAGCACCCATGCAGCACGGTGTAAAAATGGCAACATGCTCAGCTCTAAACTGGCTTCACGCACCAATAAAGAGGTAATGGCAAAACACAGGCCACTCCCGAGTCCAATCATCAAGGTTTTGAATGACAGATCGGACTGTTGCTTGCCTTTACTCAGTAAAAATACTGCAAGCCCTCCAATCACTACCCCGATCCAGCCCCATGTGCTGAGATGTTCCTGTAAGAACAGCACACCGACCAAAGCAGCCAAAATCGCCTCACTTTTGGCAAGTCCGACACCAATGGCATAGTTCTTTTGTTGAAATAGTTTCACCATTAAAGCAGTCGCATAGATTTGGCTAATGCCTGCAATCACAATATACAGCCAGAATTTATCGGAAAAATGCACAGGGACTGTAACCGGCTGATGCAGATACAGAAAGGCCAAATAGCTAAAGGCAAAGATGGGTGAAAAGATAAAGCGAGCCAGTGTGGTGCCATAGACATCCACGCTCGTACTGAGTTGTTTTTGAAATGCATTGCGCCAAGCCTGCATGAATGCAGCCATGAGAGTAAACAGAATCCAAGTGATCATCATAAGCTTGAACGCAATATTATAAGTGCCGCTAATTTACGCTGTTCTGACTGGTTTTTCGATAGTCGCCAGTCTTTAAAAACTTAAATCATTAAAGTCCTTCACTTTGGATAGATAGATCGGTGCCTGATTGATTTTGCTCCATGTTTCTTTAAACCTTGGATCATCTTCTGGATCTTCACTCATATTTTTCCGTATCACTTTTTTGCCTGTTAAAAAGTTAATACTGGTTTGACTTTGAATCAGGGGGCCATGATTGCTTGAATCATCATAGCCAATCAAGCGTAGATCATTGCCTTCCAGACGGAATAGATAACGCCAATAGCCATAACGTCCATGCGAATAATAAACACTTAATAGATTATTTTTAATTTCCATCCATAGGTCAGGCGGGAAATAGACTCCACCATCTTCATTTTCTGAGCTAAAACAGTTGAGGTTACTGACAACGGGTTTGTATTTGCCTTTTTCACTGAGTAATACAATTGCACCACGGCGGTTACGGTCTAACTGCCCACGATATTCATCATGTACAAAGGCTTTGGGATCAGTCGCTTTGACGATCAGCACCACATCCTTCAAACCATCTTTATTCAAATCGCCTTCGATGGCTTCAAAGAGATGATATTTAGCAGGGATATAGGCTTTATAAGTGACTTTATCTTTGCGGAGTTTCAGTTCTTCTGCCGATGGTTGTTGTTGGACAAAGGTTGTTTGCGGCAGTATAGATAGGCTTGAGCAAGCCAAGATGAGTGCAATGAGTCGAGTCTTTATCATCTTTTTATTTCATCATTCAGGTTGTTATTGGTTCTATTTCTTTTATAAAGAATGGCTCACTTGCTCTTGACGTTTTGCATGAATCCAACGTGCGGCAACAATAATAAGAATAATCACCAAGACCGTAATCACCACAGGCATGATAAAGGCTAAAATCGATAACACGACCGAGCCAATCAACTCACCTGTCGAGATCACAAAATTACCCAGTCCACCTGTGGTTGCCGTCGAAACCCCACGTGCCGCTACGGTACTCATTTGTACCACGCCTGCTGTTCCACCACCGACAATCAATGCTGCGGCCCAAGTCGCAAACTGGGACATTTCACCACTGCTGACTGCCATCGTGGTCAGTGTACCTGCCACCACAGCCGCTGGTGTGGCAATGGTATCTAACAGGTTATCCACCCACGGCACATAGTAAGCTGCAATTTCACAGATCGTGGCAAAACCCAGTGCCATACAGACTGATGGAAGTGCCAACCATTCAAAACCTTGGGCAGGTTGATACCATCCCATGAGGGTAGCAATACTCATCGCCAACAGCGGCACAAAGACACGAAAACCACAGGCTGCGCTGAGTCCAACGCCAATACAGAGTCCTAAAATTGTTTCCATCACGGATTACCTTTCTATGCCTATGACAGGTCTTGTTATTTACATCTTATTTTTAAGGTAACAAAAAGCCCTATCAAGGGATAGGGCTTTTATTCAAACAGTGGGTAACTGTTTGGTATTTTGCGGCTTAGGCATTCTTACTGTTGAATTGATTGCCAAGGCATTTGGTACACGGAGGTAAACGATCAGTACCAATTTCTAAATAGGTGCGGTGTCCGCATTGAACACAAAAATAGAAGCCTGTTCCAGGTTTTTCGCCAGCAGTTACCATCTTTGCTCTCCATAGATTTTAGAAATGGTACATATACTATAGCGTGATAGTTTTGATTATTTATTGACCTTTCCGACAGGTGGCGGTGGCGGAAAGGTGAAGCCATACAGATACAGGATATTTCAAAATACAAAACAACTATTAGATGTTGATGCATGAGGATCATGAGATATGTAGGGCATATCCAGCAACTAAATATGAAAAAGCTCGATGGGAGATCAAGCTTTTTATACTTGAAACTGTTTTATCAACAGTTACTGCTAAATATATAGCATTGATTATTTGCGCTGATGTTGATTTAGCTAAAAATCACACTTCTCTCAAAATTATGAAAAAGAAATACTTTTCCCTTTACTGTCCATATACTTAGAAATAAGCTCTTTATTTGTTTTTAAAATATCTTCCCAATGCCGCTTCCAAATTAAATATGCATCCCATGAATAGCCTAGAGACAATTTTTCACTCATGGTTTCCAAAGAATGAAAAATTATTTCTAAAAACTCATCCTTATTTTGAAAATTTGAAATATCAATATTCATAAGAAAATAGGTTAACCAATTAGCCAAATCACGATACTGATTCCATGCTCCATCTTCTGTTGTCAAAGATCTCTTCTTTTCAAAAATATCTAAAAATTTTTTTTGAGCCTCTTGCGTATTAAAATTATAGGCTGATGAAATCATAGCATTAAATATTTCAAAGAATGAATCCGATGATCTTAGATAGTCTTTTCGATATCGTCGATTCGATCCATTTCTCATAACTCTTTGAATGGCTTTCATTGAAGCCTCTTTACAATTTTCGGCCTTAGGTATTTGATCATTTAATTTCTTAAAAAAAATATCAATTTCCACACCGTCAAGCACACGCATATTATATGTATTTTTATATAAATCTTTAATATGTGATTCTATTCTACGTCTAGTAACTAAAATAATATTCGGCGAAGCCATTGTATTTTTAGAAAACTCTTTATAGTTATTAAAGATCGATTTTAAATTATTATCATTAAGTGCATAACCAAGGATAACTATAGTATTTTCATAGAGTAGCGTGCTTAGTTTTTTCGAAAAATAATTTTCTGAATTCATGAATTTAAAGTAATTATTTGATGTCACTATCATATTATTGGGAACATCAATCGAACCGTGTACATGATAAACTTTGACTTTAGACCTCAGCCTAGGAATTAACATTCCTGGAGAAATAGTTTGGCATTCCCCCTCTTCGCATAATTGAAGTATCAACTTATCATAATTAGTAGTAACAACCCTAAAAGACTGTTCTTTAAAAAATTTTTCAATATTCCCATATTCTCCTGCAAGCTTTAGAAGCTCAATTATTTTTTTAATTTCATCATAAATATCCAAACCATTGGTAGCTAATTTACTTGATATAATTTCAGCTAACTCATCTAATGGTAATATCGGTTTACTAACAGGTATTTCATGTTCTTCATTACATTCAGGACATTTCCCTTTAGTAGTGCTTTGGAATAATTTTTTTTCAAGCTCGCCTGTTGCATCACATTCATTACATAGTTTTCTTAATAAGTCTTCCCATGTTGGAGCTTCTTGATTAGTAATTGCTTTAGTAAAACCTGCCCCTGTAATAAAGCACAACCTATTATTCACAGCAGCATAAGCTATATCAAAATAATGATTCATTCTATTCTCAATAAAAAACCCCATCATCAAGATAGGGTCTTTATTAAACCGAATCAATCACTTTCAGATCAAAGTATTACGCGACTTGACCTTCTAAAAAGTCTTGTGCAAAACGCTGTAATACCCCACCCGCTTCATACACAGAAACCTCTTCTTCTGTATCTAGGCGGCAAGTCACAGGCACTTCAACAATCTCTTCCTTACCATCTGCTGTGGCACGTTCAATGACCAACGTTAAAGTCGAACGCGGTGCAATATTACCAATCACGCTATACAGCTCAGTACCATCCAGCTTTAAAGTTTTGCGGTTAACACCCGGCTTAAACTCAAGCGGTAGAACGCCCATACCGACTAAGTTAGTACGGTGAATACGCTCAAAACCTTCGGCAACAATCGCTTCAACACCTGCAAGACGAACACCTTTCGCTGCCCAGTCACGGCTTGAACCCTGACCATAATCCGCACCCGCAACAATGATCAACGGTTGCTTACGATTCATGTAGGTTTCAATCGCTTCCCACATACGCATCACTTCGCCTTCTGGCTCGACACGTGCTTTTGAACCCTGCTTAATGGTGCCGTCTGAACGAACCACCATTTCATTAAACAGTTTCGGGTTGGCAAAGGTCGCACGTTGTGTGGTTAAGTGATCACCACGATGAGTTGCATAAGAGTTAAAGTCTTCCTCAGGCACACCCATTTTCGCCAAATATTCACCTGAAGCACTGTCTAACACAATCGCATTCGATGGCGACAAGTGATCGGTGGTGATGTTGTCACCCAAAATCGCAAGCGGACGCATATTGGCTAAAGTACGCGGTGCAGCCAACGCCCCTTCCCAATATGGAGGACGGCGGATATAGGTACTCATTGGACGCCAATCATATAGCGGGCTTGCCGCTTCTTCATTGACACCCAAATCGAACATTGGAATGTAGATTTTACGGAACTGTTCAGGCTTCACTGCTTCTTTCACCAGCGCATCAATTTCAGCATCCGAAGGCCAGATATCTTTCAGGTAAATTGGATTACCGTCTTTGTCATTTCCGAGCGAATCTGTTTCGATATCAAAACGAATGGTTCCTGCAATCGCATACGCTACTACCAGTGGCGGAGATGCCAAGAACGCTTGTTTTGCGTATGGATGGATACGGCCATCGAAGTTACGGTTACCCGAAAGTACCGCTGTCGCATACAAGTCACGCTCAATGATTTCTTGTTGAATCACAGGATCAAGTGCGCCTGACATCCCATTACAGGTAGTACATGCATAGGCGACGATACCAAAACCAAGTTTCTCAAGATCACCCAACACACCTGCTTCTTCTAAATACAGCGCAGCTGCCTTAGAACCTGGTGCAAATGAAGATTTAACCCAAGGTTTACGTACCAAGCCCAATTCATTGGCTTTACGTGCCAATAGACCTGCAGCAACGGTATTACGTGGGTTAGAGGTATTGGTACAAGAAGTAATCGCAGCAATAATCACCGCACCATCAGGAATTAAACCTTCTGCTTCTTGTGCCTTGGCAAGATCCAAATTCCCAGCAATGCCTTTTGCTTTCAAATCAGCCGTAGAGACACGTGCATGTGGGTTTGATGGACCTGCAATGTTACGAGTCACCGTTGAAAGATCAAAACGAAGTACACGTGGGTACTCAGCTTGGGTCATATCCGATGCCCAAAGACCAATTTCTTTGGCATATTGCTCAACCAAAGCCACTTGCGCATCTTCACGACCGGTCAGACGTAAATAGTCAATGGTGTTCTGGTCAATATAGAACATTGCCGCAGTTGCGCCATATTCAGGCGTCATATTTGAGATGGTGGCACGGTCACCCACAGACATGCTGTCAGCACCTTCACCGAAGAACTCTAAATATGCACCCACTACACGTTCTTTACGCAAGAACTCAGTCAATGCCAACACGATATCCGTTGCAGTAATGCCTGCTTGACGCTGACCGACAAACTCAACTCCGATGATGTCTGGCAGACGCATCCAAGAGGCACGACCGAGCATGACATTTTCAGCTTCCAAACCACCGACTCCGACTGAAATCACACCAAGTGCATCGGTATGTGGGGTATGTGAATCGGTACCAACACAGGTATCAGGGAAAGCTAAGCCATCACGGTTTTGAATCACTGGAGACATTTTCTCCAAGTTGATCTGATGCATGATGCCGTTGCCCGCAGGGATCACGTCGACGTTTTTAAAGGCTGTTTTGGTCCACTCAATAAAGTGGAAACGGTCTTCGTTACGACGATCTTCGATTGCACGGTTTTTCTCAAAGGCATCAGGGTCAAAGCCACCAAACTCTACGGCCAAAGAGTGATCGACAATCAACTGAGTTGGCACCACAGGATTGACCTTGGAAGGATCACCGCCTTTATCGGCAATCGCATCACGCAAACCTGCAAGATCTACCAATGCGGTTTGACCCAAAATGTCGTGACAGACCACACGTGCTGGATACCATGGAAAATCGAGATCCTGACGACGTTCGATCAACTGGGTTAAATAGGCCGTTAAATTCTCGGCATCCGCTTTACGCACCAGCTGTTCAGCCAGTACTTTCGAAGTGTATGGCAGCTTTTCGTATGCGCCTGGCTGAATATCTTCAACGGCTTGACGCACGTCATAATATTCGAGCTGGGTACCTGCCAGCGGTTTACGATATTTTGTGTTCATTAACCACGCTCCGCCAATGGTTTGAATTCAAGATTTTCAGGGCCAGTATAGTTCGCGCTTGGACGAATGATTTTGCCGTCTTGACGTTGTTCAATCACGTGTGCAGACCAACCCGCAGTACGTGCAATCACGAATAATGGCGTGAACATTGCTGTTGGCACACCCATCAAGTGATAGCTTACTGCGCTGAACCAGTCGAGGTTCGGGAACATGTTCTTCACTTCTTTCATCACCGCTTCTAAGCGCTCAGCGATGAGGTACATCTTGGTATTTTCTTGTGCTTCAGCCAGTTCACGCGCCACTTGCTTGATCACTTCGTTACGTGGATCAGAAACGGTATAGACTGGGTGACCAAAACCGATCACCACTTCTTTTTTCTCAACACGGCTACGAATGTCAGCTTCTGCTTCGTCTGCATTGTCATAACGTTGTTGAATCACAAACGCAACTTCGTTAGCGCCACCGTGTTTAGGGCCACGTAACGCACCGATACCGCCTGTGATTGCCGAGTACATGTCTGAACCTGTCCCTGCCACCACACGTGACGTAAAGGTTGATGCATTGAACTCATGCTCTGCATACAGAATCAAAGAGGTGTGCATGGCTTGAATCCACTCTTCCGATGGCGCTTCGCCATGAAGTAAATGCAAGAAATGTGCAGCAATCGAGTCATCATTGGTTTCAACTTCGATACGACGACCATTGTTGCTGAAGTGATACCAGTACAACAACATTGAACCCAAGCTTGCCATCAATTTATCAGCGATGTCTTTTGCGCCTGCTTCGTTATGGTCTTCATGTTCTGGTGTTAAGCAGCCCAATACAGATACGCCTGTACGCATCACATCCATTGGGTGTGCAGACGGTGGCAGTTGCTCCAGTGCGGTTTTCAATGCTGCGGGTAAGCCACGCAATGCTTTTAATTTTGCTTTATAGGCTTTGAGTTCGGCTTTGTTTGGAAGTTTGCCGTGTACCAGAAGGTGTGCCACTTCTTCAAATTGGCTGCCGACGGCAAGGTCAAGAATGTCATAGCCACGGTAGTGTAAGTCGTTGCCGCTGCGGCCTACGGTACAGAGTGCAGTGTTGCCTGCCACTTGTCCACTGAGTGCAACTGATTTTTTTGGTTTGAAGCCTGTTGGCGTTTCATTACTGCTCATAAGATTGTCCTTTTCTGTTCTTTCTATGTGAATTATGAGTTCTAAAATCCCTCCCTAGCCCTCCCTTTCCAAAGGGAGGGAAGTCCCCCTTTTTCAAAGGGGGATTTAGGGGGATTTCTTATTTTGCTTTTTCAAACGATGCATCAAGATATTGTTCAAACGCGTGGTAGTTAATGCGTTCATACAGTTCTTGACGGGTTTGCATGGTATCCACCACATTCTTTTGTGTGCCTTCTTTACGCAAGGTCTCATAAACATTTTCTGCGGCCTTGTTCATGGCACGGAATGCAGAAAGTGGATACAGCGCGATGCTGACATCGGCAGAAGCCAGTTCGTCCGTAGTAAATAATGGCGTTGAACCAAATTCGGTGATGTTGGCTAAAACAGGAACTTTGGTCAGATCTGCAAATTGCTTATACATCGCCAATTCAGTGATCGCTTCCGGGAACAGCATGTCTGCACCTGCTTCGATATACGCCCCTGCACGGTCAATTGCAGCTTGCAAACCTTCAACCGCAAGCGCATCAGTACGTGCCATGATCACAAAGCTATCATCGGTACGTGCATCGACCGCGGCTTTAATACGATCGACCATTTCTTGTTGAGTCACGATTGCCTTGTTAGGACGGTGACCACAACGCTTAGCACCGACTTGGTCTTCGATATGCATCGCAGCAGCACCGAACTTGATCATCGACTTGGTGGTACGCGCGATATTAAATGCAGAAGCGCCGAAACCCGTGTCGACATCGACCAATAACGGCAGATCACAGACATCAGTAATACGGCGTACATCTGTCAATACATCATCAAGGTTACTGATACCCAAATCAGGTAAGCCCAAAGAACCTGCGGCAACACCACCACCAGACAAGTAGATCGCTTTGTAGCCTGCGCGTTTTGCCAATAACGCATGGTTGGCATTGATCGCACCGACCACTTGTAATGGTTTTTCATTTGCGACCGCGTCGCGGAATAGCTGACCAGCAGACTGTTTAGCCATGTTGTTGTTCTCCTTGATTTTGTAGCAATGTTTGCTCAACAATTTTGTAAGATGCATTGATGTGACGGTGCATCAGCATTTCGGCAAGCTCACCGTCACCTTCAGCAATCGCATCTAATATGCGGATATGTTCATCCCAAGCTTTGCTTGGACGATCTGGGGTATTTGAAAACTGGATTCGATACATACGGATGAGGTGATACAGCTCATCGCATAACATTTTTTCTAAGGTTTTATTGCCACTGCTTTTGATAATGCAATAATGGAAATCGTCCTGACCTTCTTGCAGATAGTAGCCTTTACCTGCTTTAAAGTTTTCATCTTCGGCATGCATGCGCAATACATCACGCAAGGCCAGAATCTGTTTTTTATCAATATGCTGGGCTGCGAGTTTACACGCCAAGCCTTCTAAAGAAGCACGAATTTGATAGAGTTCCTGAAACTGCTGTAGCGACAGTGACACCACGCGGGCACCGACATGCGCAGTTCGCTCTACCAGTTTCTGCCCTTCCAGACGATGAATGGCTTCACGTAAAGGCCCTCGACTGATGCCATAAATACGCGCCAGTTCAGGTTCTGAAATCTTGCTGCCCGCAGGAATATGTCCCAATACAATCGCCGACTGAATTTGCTTGAATACGTGTTCCGTCAGGGTCATTCCCTGACTTGTGCTGAGGGCTTGAGGAACAAGGGTATCTTGCATATTGTCGACAATCTCTACAATTTTTATGATTTTATAACCAGATAAAAGAAAAAATGCAATAGGATTGTCGACAATAAATTAGACTGGTGCTTTCAATTCTACTGGATTGTGATCACTCAGTGGCTGATCAATACACTGCCAAAAATCTTATATAAGAATAGATAAAACAATAGGTTAATCACGCACCTATGCCTCATTTAGCCTTGCAAGCCAATCGACTGGGCAGGCTTAGACTGTTCATGCTACGACCATGGTATGACAGCCTGATTGTAGACAATCTTTATAATGATCACATGGCGACAAATTTTGTAAGTAAATACTGCACCAAAATGTAAATAACAGCGTGCTTCATGCAGTCTTTATTGATACATTATTGGGCATCAAAGGTTCCGCTTCTAAAGCGCCAACCTCCCCAGACATCTATGCACTTTGTTGAAGAAAAGGACATTGTTAATGTTTCAACATATCCCACCTTATGCAGGCGATCCAATCCTTTCATTGATGGAACAGTTCAATGCTGATCCACGTGCTGAAAAGGTAAACCTCAGTATTGGTTTGTACTATAACGAAGACAGTATCGTTCCTCAGCTTGATACCATTATCGAAGCGCAAAAACGTATTGCACCTAAAAATACGCAAACCAAGCTTTATTTACCAATGGAAGGTTTCAAACCTTACCGTGATGCGATTCAAGCCTTATTGTTTGGTGCAAACAGCCCTGCAATTCAACAAGGTCGTGTTGCAACGATTCAAACGCTTGGTGGTTCTGGCGCATTAAAAGTCGGTGCAGACTTCTTAAAAACCTACTTCCCAAATTCAGAAGTTTGGGTCAGCCAGCCAACTTGGGATAACCACGTTGCGATCTTCAACGGTGCAGGCATCAAGAGCAACTTCTACCCGTACTTCGATGCTGAAACACGTGGCGTTGATTTTGACGGGATGTTGTCTACGTTAAAAACATTACCAGAACAAAGCATTGTGTTATTGCATCCATGCTGCCATAACCCAACAGGTGCAGACTTGAACCCAGCACAATGGGATCAAGTCATTGTGGTATTAAAAGAACGTAACCTGATTCCATTCCTCGACATCGCGTATCAAGGTTTCGGCGATGATATGGAACAAGATGCTTATGCCATTCGTGCATTAGACCAAGCAGGTCTAAACTTTATTGTCAGCAACTCGTTCTCTAAAATCTTCTCACTTTATGGTGAGCGTGTTGGTGGTTTGACTTTCGTATGTGACGATGCGGAAGCAGCAAAATGCACATTCGGTCAGTTGAAAGCAACGGTACGTCGTATCTACTCTAGTCCACCTACAACAGGTGCTTGGTTGGTTGATCAAGTGTTAAATGATGCTGATCTCAATCAACAATGGCAAGGTGAAGTGAAAGAGATGCGTGAGCGTATTATCAAAATGCGTAGCATCTTAAAAGATGAGCTAACTAAAGCCCTTCCTGAGCGTGACTTCAGCTACCTTGTGAACCAAAAAGGGATGTTTAGCTACACAGGTTTAACGGCTGAGCAAGTGGACATTCTTCGTGAAGAATATGCAATCTACTTGGTACGCAGTGGCCGTATCTGTGTTGCAGGTCTGAACATGAACAACGTATACAAAGTTGCCAAAGCAGTGGCTGAAGTTTTAGCAAAATCTGCTGCAACAGCTTAAGTTGTAACGCATAAAAAAGGCGCTTGATGCGCCTTTTTTATTGCCTGTTTTTTTAGATTTAGGACTTGGCCTTACCCCAATACTTCAATTTAGAAGTCTGCCCAATCCCGACATTAAAACAATTATTCGGATCAAGCTTTTGATAAAAATTCACCAATGCAGGCTTGGCAATATACAGATGACCGACATTATGCTCGGCAGGATATTCAGCACGGCGCGCATCCAGCAAATGCCACATCTGATGTTCCATCGCTAAAGGATCATTGCCCTTTTTAAGAATGTAATCCTGATGAAAAACATGACAAAAAAAGTGTCCATAATAAAGTTTATGAATGATCTGCTGTTCCATCTCCGTAGGCAACTGCTCGACCCATTCACGGTCATTACGACGTAACGCAATGTCGAGTGCCACAATATCCTCAACCTCATCCTGATGGGTATCGCGATAACGAATCGCTGCACCTGCCACGGCAAAACGATGCAAAAAGGCTTTACGCCCTTCCTCAGCATCGCAAAGGAAGAAATTACCGGAAGCATGCACCGCAAAATAGTCTTGTAAGAATTGCTCGGTCTGGGCTTTGCAATTGTTCTCGACTCGTAACATCAGATGATGCTCATAGCGATCACGATATTCGGTCATCCGCTTAGGTAGATGGCTCGGTAACAAGGCCGTGATCGCCTGTAGAATATGATCGGTTAGCCCTTTGATTTTAAATCTTTCTAAAAAGCCATCGACCTTATCCTTGAATGCAAAGGCTTTCGGTACATTGGCGGTGCCAAATTTCTCAATAAACAGGAAGGTATCTTTACCGTATTTTTCACCGATATGATACGCATCACGATGGATGTATTCCCCTGCAATCGGCAGGCTTGGCAATGAAGTCAGTAAATAACGACGAATCGCAGTCAGATCATCGGCATCATTTGTACCAATATAAAACACACTGCTTTCTACCTTTTCATAGGTATCCAGACGCACTGCAAACACACAGACTTTGCCTGCCGAACCCGAGGCTTCAAACAGGCGTGAAGGATCGGCATTAAAACGTGCAGGGCTGTCGGCATCGACTTGAGTGACGTCTTGCGCATAGCGTTGATCGGATGCCTGCTTTTCAGCATCATCTAAAATATCTGTCGCTTGATATTGTTGTTGCTCTAAACGAGTCAGGATTTCTTCTGGGCTTGAACCTAAATTCACACCTAAATGGTTGACCAATTCCAACTGACCTTGGGCATTGACCTGTGCATACAGCGCCAATTCGGTATAGGCAGGCCCTCGACGTACCAAGGCACCGCCTGAATTATTACAGACCCCACCCAATACCGAAGCGCCAATGCAGGAAGAACCAATCACCGAATGCGGCTCACGATCATAGCCTTTTAATATCTGCTCCAGATTGTCCAAAGTCGCCCCCGGCAAACAGATCACCTGCTTACCCTCATGAATCACTTGAATCCCTTTTAAACGACGGGTACTCATCACCAACACAGGTCGGTCATAATCATCACCATAAGGCGTTGAGCCACCGGTCAGCCCCGTATTGGCAGCTTGCATGATGACAATACAGTCCGCTGCAATCGCCGCTTGCAGCACCTGCCACTGTTCCAGCAAGGTACCCGGGATGACCACTGCAAATACTTTGCCTTCACCAAAACGACGGCCCTGACGATACTGGCGAGTACTTTGATCATCACTCAGTACATGCTGACGTCCAACAATCTGCTGTAAACGATCAATCACCACTTTGGGAGAAAATGTTTGCATGATGGCTCCTTTGGATCATCTACATAAGATACTGAAAATTATATTGAAAAATACAATTTAAAAAATTTAAATCCCTTACAGATACTATCGCGGTTGGCGGCAGGGATGCCGCCTGCTTCGATGCGGTAGCAAGGACGTACCGTCATCGAAGCAAAGGTTTTTGGTTACTTTTTTAAAAAGTAACGTCTGTTAACGACTTATATCGAACTTTTCTCGATAAGACTCCGTCGCGTCAATCTCATCAGAAATAGACAAGCGATGTATTAATACGAAAATTTAGAGCTTCAAAGCCTGTACCAAACAATCCGCCTTAATCTCTTGAATCGACTTAGCACCCGTCAACGTCATTGCTACCCTCATTTCCTTCTCAATCAAATCCAGCAAATTCGATACCCCTTGCCCACCTGCCGCCGCCAAGGCATACACAAAAGCACGTCCCAATAACACCGTATCCGCACCTAGGGCTAACATACGAACCACATCCAGACCATTACGGATGCCTGAGTCTGCCAAAATCGCTAGATCACCCTTCACCGCATCAGCAATCGCAGGCAAGGCACGCGCAGAAGACATCACCCCATCGAGCTGACGGCCACCATGATTGGATACCACGATGCCATCAGCACCAAAACGCACTGCATCCTTAGCATCTTCAGGATCAAGAATGCCCTTAATCACCATCGGGCCATCCCAAAACTCACGAATCCACTCCAAATCTTTCCATGAAATTGATGGATCGAAATTAGAGCCTAACCAGCCGATATAATCTTCAAGCCCTGTTGGTTTGCCTAAATATTTCGAGATATTGCCCAAGTCATGCGGACGCCCACACATCCCAACATTCCATGCCCAATGTGGATGCAACATCGATTGCAGATAACGACGCATCGCTGCATTTGGTCCACTCATGCCTGAATGTGCATCACGATAACGCGCCCCCGGTACAGGCATATCTACGGTAAACACCAATGTCGAACAGCCTGCAGCTTTGGCACGTTCCAGAGCATTGCGCATAAAACCACGATCACGCAAGACATAGAGCTGGAACCACATTGGACGCTGAATGGCAGGTGCCACTTCCTCGATCGGACAAACTGAAACCGTCGATAAAGTAAACGGAATGCCTTTTTGATCCGCAGCCACTGCGGCCTGTACCTCACCACGACGTGCGTACATACCGGTTAAACCGACTGGAGCCAAAGCCACTGGCATCGACAAGGTTTCATTAAACAGTTTAGTTTCCAGACTGAGTGCCGACATGTCATTCAGCACCCGCTGACGTAAGGCAATTTCAGACAGATCCTGCACATTGCGCTTTAAGGTATGTTCCGAATAGGCGCCACCATCGATATAGTGAAATAAAAAGGGCGGTAAACGACGTTGTGCCGCAGCACGATAATCATTGCCAGAAGAAATAATCATTTTGAATCAACTCTAGTTAAACGTGTTGCACGTTTCTGGCGAGCTTCATCTTCGCCCAGCGCACGTACATGATTAATCACAAATTCAATATGACCGCACACCGCTTGGCGTGCAGCCTCGGGATCTTGACGATCAATCGCATCCATCACCTGAAAATGCTGCTCACTGAGCAAGTCACCATTAACAGGATGGTTATAAACTTTGTTACGCCCAAGCAAGACGTTGTATTGCAACAAGTCAAACAGACTGCGCATCATCTGGATCAACACAATATTGTGTGAGGCCTCAGCAATCGCTAAATGGAATTCCGCATCCGCCACTGCTGCCTGAGCCGAATCCCCAGCATTTTGATGGCGGCTAATCTCATCAAAATAATGATGGATTTTGGCGCGATCTTCAGGTGTTGAACGCAATGCCGCATACCATGCTGTTCCACCTTCCAGTATCAAACGGGCTTCTTGCACATCGAATCGATACAGCGGATCTTCTTCAATCAAGTTACTGATTGGGTTCACAATCAACTGTTGTGACCATTGCTCAGGCAACTGTTGAATATAGGTGCCATCACCGCGACGGCTACTGAGCACACCCTGACTATTCAATTGCTGAATCGCTTCACGTAAGGATGGACGAGATACGCCTAAGCTGGTCGCAAGTTGACGCTCAGCAGGCAACCGATCACCTTTTTTCATCTGGCGCTGCTCAATGAGTGCCTGTAATTTCATGACCACTTGATCGGAGATTCTCATCACATTTCCTTGATTAGAGTTATGGAATCATCCACGGCACCAGATAAGCCTGTACCGTGACGATGATGCCAACAAAGACTGTAAATATGATGCTATGTTTTACCGTGAAACGGAACAGGTCCGATTCTTTTCCAACCAAGCCCACGGCTGCACAGGCAATCGCAATCGATTGCGGTGAAATCATCTTGCCGGTTACACCACCACTGGTATTGGCTGCGACTAGTAACACTTCTGGAATCCCAATTTGCTGGGCTGTGGTCGCTTGCAATGCGGAGAACAGCGCATTCGATGAAGTATCTGAACCGGTCAGGAATACACCCAGCCAGCCCAAGAATGGCGAGAAGAAAGTAAAAGCATGTCCCGTATGAGATAACGCTAAAGCCAAGGTCGCAGACAAACCTGAATAATTGGCAATAAAAGCAAAGGCCAATACCATGCCGATCGAATAAATCGGGTTTTTTAACTCATTTAATGTTTCAGCAAAGGTACTAACCGCGTCACGGGTTTTCATTTTCAGGAAAATGATGGTAATAATCGCGGCAATAAAAATGGCGGTCCCTGTCGCAGAGAACCAATCAAATTTATAGATTGCTTCATAAGCGGTACTTTCAGACACAATCGGTGGCATTTTTTCCACCAACTTATGCAGATAAGGCACTTCGATTTTAAAAATCCAATTGGCCAAGGCACCGTCTTTGGCAAATAATGACTTGAAGGGTTTGATACTCCAAATCGTCACCATTACGGTCAAAATCATAAACGGCGACCATGCTTTGGCAATCTGCACAATGCTATAACGCTGTTGTGATGAGGCCGCATGGCTGGCTGCTTGTTCATCAGTCATTTCAAAACGGAAAATATGTTTCGGTTTCCAGACACGGAACAGCAAGGTCAAACTGACCAATGAGGCAATCGCAGCGGTAATATCAGGTAATTCTGGTCCCAAAAAGTTTGAAGTCAAATATTGCGCAATCGCAAAAGCACTACCACCGACCAATACCGCAGGCCACGTTTCTTTCACGCCACGCCAGCCATCCATGATGGCCATAATCCAGAACAGCACAATGATGGTTAAAAAAGGCAATTGACGCCCCACCATCTGGCTGATTTCCATGGTATCGACACCCGACACCTGCCCAGCCACAATAATCGGAATCCCCATCGCACCAAAGGCCACAGGCGCCGTATTCACAATCAGACAGAGGCCCGCAGCATATAGCGGTTTAAAGCCTAAGCCGACCAATAGAGCTGCTGTAATGGCGACTGGTGCACCAAAGCCTGCCGCACCTTCTAAAAAAGTCCCAAAGGCAAAACCCACCAACAGCATCTGTAGGCGCTGATCTTCGGTAATCGACAAAATACTGGAGCGAATCACATCAAACTGCCCCGTTTTTACCGAAATTTTATACAGGAACACGGCCCCGATAATAATCCATGAGATCGGCCATAAACCGTAAAAAAAGCCATAAACCACGGAAGCAAATGCCATTTCAGCTGGCATTTGATAAAAGAATAAAGCAATCAACATGGCAATCATCACGGTACAGGTTCCCGCGACACTGCCCTTCATACGAAAGACCGCCAACGCCAAAAAGAAGAAAATAATTGGGATCAACGCGACTGCACTGGATAGCCAGATATTATTTAAAGGGTCATATAGTTGTTGCCACACATTTAGCATTCTCATCTCCTTGAAATGCTGGGCGTCATTTTGTTTTTACTTCGATATTTAACAAATCTTCACAATATTGGTATGACCAATATTTAATAAATCAGCAAATCTTACTCATTCGCAACCTTTATGCATCTTAATTATATGAATTCTCAGGATCAACCCTATCACCGCAATCATTATTGGTATGACCAATAATAATTAAAAATAAATCAATCCTTTTGCTCTGCTCTACTTATTTCACATTCGACTAAAGTCTGATAAAACAATTGCCCTCATGACTAGAGCCAAATTCAACTTAGATCATCAGCCGATAAAGAACTATAAATATGACTTCTTGGCGATATCTGTATAATGTGTTCACAACTCAAATCACATCACTATGAATTGAACAATATGACTCAACTGACTTGTTTTAAAGCCTACGATATTCGCGGCAAACTTGGCACAGAACTCAATGAAGAGATTGCCTATAACATTGGTCGTGCCTATGGACAGATCTATCAACCTAAAACCGTCGTGATTGGTTGTGATATCCGTTTAAGTAGTGAAGGTTTAAAACAGGCGACAATTCGTGGCTTGAATGATGCAGGTATCAATGTGCTTGATTTGGGCATGACTGGCACAGAAGAAGTCTATTTCGCAGCTTTTCATTTGGATGTACAAGGCGGGATCGAAGTGACTGCCAGCCACAACCCAATGGATTACAACGGCATGAAATTGGTGCGTGAAAATGCACGTCCAATCAGTGCAGAGACTGGTCTTAAAGAGATTCAGGCACTGGCTGAATCAGGCCAATTCGCTGAAGTTATCAATAAAGGTACGACGCAAAACTACAATATTTTGCCTGAATTCGTGGATCACCTGCTCACTTATATTGACCCACAAAAAATTAAACCACTCAAATTGGTGGTGAATGCAGGGAACGGTGCAGCAGGTCATGTGATTGATGCGATTGAACAAAAATTCCAGCAACTGAATATTCCAGTGGAATTTATTAAAATCCACCATGAAGCTGATGGCAACTTCCCAAATGGTATTCCTAACCCGATCTTGGTTGAAAACCGTGACAGTACCCGTGATGCCGTGCTGCAACATCAGGCTGATATGGGCATTGCCTGGGATGGTGACTTTGACCGTTGTTTCCTGTTTGATGAAAAAGGGCAGTTTATCGAAGGTTATTATATTGTGGGTTTATTGGCACAGGCCTTCCTGATCAAACAATCAGGTGAAAAGATTGTGCATGATCCGCGTCTAGTCTGGAATACCTTTGACATCGTCGATCAATACCAAGGCATCGCTGTACAATCAAAATCTGGACATGCTTTCATTAAAGATGTGATGCGTGAGCAAAATGCGGTTTACGGTGGTGAAATGAGTGCACATCACTACTTCCGTGATTTTGCTTACTGTGACAGTGGTATGATCCCTTGGTTACTGACCATTGCCCTGCTCTCTGAAACAGGCAAATCACTTTCAACGCTGGTTGAAAATATGATTGCCAAATTCCCATGTAGTGGTGAAATCAATTTTAAAGTAGCTGATACCCAAGCAACGGTACAAAAAATCTTTGATCATTATGCTGATCAAAATCCACAAGTAGACCGTACTGATGGTGTAAGCCTTGATTTTGGTGCATGGCGCCTGAATGTCCGTGCATCAAATACAGAGCCATTACTACGCTTGAACATTGAAAGCCGTGCCGATCAAAATCCACAACCAATGCAGCACTATGTAGATGAATTAACCGCTTTAATTCAGGGTTAATTTATTCCAAATAAAAAAGGAGCATATCGCTCCTTTTTTATTTGCTTGGTATTTAGTTAAAACCGTTGGGATTCTGCTTCTGCCAATTCCAACTATCTGCCAGCATATCTTCCAAAGTATATTGTGGCTGCCAACCAAGCTCAGCTTTAGCTCGCGAAGCATCTGCATAAAATGCGGCTAAATCTCCGGCTCTCCGCTCCGCAAATTCTGTTGGAATCTCAATCCCATTCACTTTCTCAAAGGTTTCTTTAATTTGTAGAACGGAAATTGGAGCGCCTGTTCCAATATTCCAAGCTCGGCAACCTTTATTGTTGAGACGATTGGAAACAGCCAGCACATGAGCTTTCGCCAAATCGACCACATGGATAAAGTCCCGTTCACAGGTACCATCTTTGGTTGGATAGTCATTGCCAAAAATCGACAGTTTTTCACGACGTCCTACCGCTACTTGTGTGACATAGGGCATGAGATTATTTGGAATCCCTTGAGGATCTTCCCCAATCTGCCCACTTTTATGTGCACCGACTGGATTAAAATAACGCAATAAAGCAATCGACCATTTTGAATCAGCGAGCGCTATTTTTTCTAGCATCTGCTCAATAATTAATTTGGTATAGCCATAATTATTATTGGGTAAACTCAATGGCATCTCTTCCTGATAAGGAGATGGATTCAGCTCCCCATAAACGGTTGCAGATGAACTAAATGCTAAGCTAAAAACACCCGCTTTTTCCATTGACTTGAACAATTGAGCACTGCCAGCAATGTTATGATCAAAATATGCCAAAGGAATTTGCTGACTCTCACCTACCGCTTTTAAACCTGCGAAATGAATTACCGCATCAATCTGATGATCTTGAAAGACTTGGTCTAACTCAACTTGATGACGGATATCCCCTTGTACAAAAATTAGCGATTTATTTGCCAGCTTCTGTACTCGACGCAAAGCTTCTTCAGAACTATTAGAAAGGTTATCAAATACAACCACTTCATGGCCTGCATGGAGTAATTCTAAACAAGTATGCGAACCAATATAACCCGCACCACCTGTGACTAAGATTTTAGCCATCTGTCTTTCCTAACAATATTCTAAGTAGACCTTGAGTTGATGTATCAAAAGAAGATAGATCATCTTGTTCGCGGTTTAGAATCGGTAATAGCTGATTGGCAATTTCCTTACCTTTTTCAACACCCCACTGATCGAAGGGATTGATATTCCACAATACCGACTGCACAAATACTTTATGTTCATACATCGCAATCAGCATCCCTAAACTATAAGGATTCAGTTCTTTGAGTAAAATAGTTGAACTTGGCTGATTACCTTCATATTGTTTATAGGCAGGTAAATCCTGTAATTCATCTGCTGCCAAAGCTTGATTACCAAAAGCCAATAAGCGTGACTGAGCCAAACAATTCGACAAGGCCAGATGATGCTGTTCGATCAAGGCTTCTGCACTTTCAGCATAGGTAAATTGATTGGCATTATAACGTTTTACAGGTGCAATAAAGTCACAGCTGACCGAATGTGTCCCTTGGTGCAGCAGTTGATAAAATGCATGCTGCGCATTGGGCCCCACTTCGCCCCAGACAATTGGGCATGTTGCTGACTTTACTTTCTCACCATTACGCTGAATGGATTTACCATTGGACTCCATTTCGAGCTGCTGCAAATAAGCTGCGAAATACTTGAGTCGACCATCATAAGGCAATACCGCGTGGGTCTGGATATCCAGAAAGTTATTGTTCCACGCGCCTAATAAGCCCATTAATACAGGAATATTCTGCTGAAATGGCGCTGTTTGAAAATGTTGATCAATAGCATAAGCACCTGCTAATAACTGCTTAAACCCCTCTACACCAATGGTCAGTGCAATCGGCAAACCAATACATGACCACAACGAATAACGGCCACCGACCCAATCCCATAGCAACAGCTGCTTATCAGCGGCAATGCCCCATTCCGTCATTTTTTCAGGTTTGGTCGAGACCCCAATAAAATGATTCTGCAGAATTTTTTCATTCTGTCCAAGCGACTTTTCTAACCATTGACGAACCGTTTGTGCATTCGACAAGGTATCAATGGTGCCAAATGACTTGGAAGAAATAATAAATAATGTCGTTTCTGGGCGCAGCTGATGTAGCAGGTCAGATAACTGACTGCCATCCATAGTCGAAACGAAATGTACGTCCAGAGGTTTTGCCGTGGCGATCTTGAAATCAGACAAAGCATGGGTAACCATAACAGGTCCCAAATCAGATCCGCCAACCCCAATATTCACCACATCTTGAATGACTTCACCCGTTGCCCCACGGTATTGACCCGCATGAATTTTATCAACCAAGCTATACATGCGTTCAAGCTGCTGGTGCACAGCTTGATTAATCTCAGTAAAATCCGAATGAGATTGAGGTAGGCGTAATGCCCAATGCATCGCGGCCCGATGCTCGGTATAATTAATCTGTTCAGAAGAAAATAATGTCTTGATCCATTGTTTTAAATCTTGTGCCTGAGCCAAGGCAACCAAACTATTTAAAATATTCTGATCGAGGCGATGCTTACTAAAATCTAAAACAATCTGATCAAATTCAACCGAAAAATGTTTAAAGCGTGCAGGATCAGCTGCAAATAATTCTTTGAGATGGATATCTTTAATTTGCTTTTGCAAAGATGATAACTGCTCAAGTACTGACGCTGGCTCCTTAACGGTAAAGGGCTGAATCTGTTTTATCATCATTAACGCCCCACGCCCATATATGCAAAGCCTTGTAATTTTACATAGTCTGGGTCATAAATATTGCGACCATCCAAAATTAAAGGATGCGCCATCAGCTGTTCGAGTTGTTTGAATTCTGGGCTCCAGTATTGTTTCCATGCGGTTAATACACACAGACCATGCACATTTTTCACTGCATCATACTGATCATCACAGAGGACTAAATCCTCACGTTGCCCATACATCTGTTTAATTTCATCCAAAGCTTGTGGATCATGTAGATGAACCGTCACCCCTTGTGCCCACAATGCTGCTAACATTTGGTGAATAGGCGACTGCTGAATACTTGATGTATTTTCTTTAAAAGAGGCGCCCCAAATCGCTACTGATTTACCTTGCAAATCACCATGATAGTAATTCCAGAACTTACGGAACAGGATTTCTTTTTGTTGCTCATTGATGTCCCAAACTTGGGCAAGTAACTGGCTTTTAACCCCAGTATTTGCAACGGTGTTTGACAAGGTCAAGATATCATGAGAAAAGTTTTCACCACCAAAACCTGCACCCGGCGCTAAATAAGCCGAACCTATACGGCTATCAGCAGCCATACCTTGACGGACTGAAGCAATATCAATCCCGAGTTTTTCTGCCACAACAGCCAAATCATTAATGTAGCTGATCCGTGTTGCCAACATGCCAGAAATGCTGAGTTTGGTAAACTCAGCATCTAAAATCGGCATAAACAAATATTGTTGTTCCAAGGGGAAAAATGGTCGAAGCAATTCTTTCACTTTGCTTTGAACTGCAACTTGAGTGCATCCTACAATCAATTGCTTAGCTTGGGTCAGACTATGTAAAGCATTCCCCTCTTGGATGGTATCTGGTAAATAGACCCAGTCATCCTCAGACAGAATTTGCTTAAAGTGCTCAGTACCCTGCAAACCAAAAGTGGATGCATTGATCATCAGCTTAGGATGAATGATTGGGCGTAGTTTCAACGACTGCAATAATTGAAAAACTTGCTGTTCTTGTGTTTGGTTAAAACTAAATAAGTAAGCATCAATATCTAAAGGAATACCCTCTAAATCTCGATAATTTAGAAAACCACTATTACGCTGTTTCTCTAATAAACGACTGACATTTTCATCATGAAATGCATATTGTTGATCAGCAGAATGATCATCGAGATGGGAACACCAATAAACAAAATGCCCAGATTCAGACAATAATGCAGACATGACGCCTGCATATAAAGTATTACCAAAAATTGCAACTTTCATAACCACATGCCCTGAACTAGAGGGCTAATTCTTGGATTAAGCCCTTAAAATCTGCGCCCAATTTTGGATGCTCAATACCATAGTGTAATACAGCCTTTAAATAGCCCAATTTACTACCACAGTCAAAGGTTTGCCCTTTCATTCTATACGCTTCAACAGCTTCCGATTGTTGTAATGCTGCGATTGCATCAGTGAGCTGAATTTCATTCCCCGCACCACGTGGCGTATTTTCTAAAAGTGCCATGATTTGAGCAGGTAAAATATAACGCCCAACAACGGAAAGATTTGAAGGTGCTGTACCCACAGTAGGCTTTTCAACTATGCCCTGCATCTTGATACTTTCACCCTCATTCGGCGTAACTGCAACATCAACAATACCATATTGATCAACAAGATTGTCAGGCACTGCTTCAACCATAATTTGCGCTGCTTGTGACTGTTCAAAACGCTGAATCATGAGTGACAAATCGTTGTCACTGGTTTGGTTCTTAACCAATACATCAGGTAATAACACCGCAAAGGCCTCATCACCCACAATGTCTTTAGCACACAGCACTGCATGTCCAAGTCCTAGCGGTTGTGGCTGACGCATACTCACAACACTGACATGCTTTGGTAAAATATCGGTAATTTCTTTCAGCAGATCAAATTTCTTTTTGTGCTCTAAAGTGGTTTCCAACTCAAAGTTGCGATCAAAGTAATTTTCAATCGACGCCTTAGATGAATGGGTGACCAAAATAATTTGTTCAATGCCAGCTTCAACAGCTTCACGTACGACATACTCAATCGCAGGGCGATCTACAACCGTTACCATTTCCTTCGGAATTGACTTACTTGCTGGTAAAAAACGTGTACCTAAACCAGCGACAGGTAAAATTGCTTTTTTGATCATAAGAATTAAATAATTTGTGGATGATTAAAAGTTATGTTGAGTATAGTAAAATTACACCTTTAATCTCTAGTTATAACTCAACATTATCCTACAATAATAAAATTGTCTCACTAGAACGGACACATTTAGCCATAATTTTAGCACAAGAACTCTCTTGATGACTTTACTTTCTATCTACTATGTGGATAGTTGACATTGATATGAGTTGTGTTGCTACTTCTGCTACAGTCATATCTAATTACTAACATTGTTAAAAAATGTAGTATTTAGATTCAACTATCTAAGTTGAAAAGGACTATCTATAATAGGTCGTAATAGCCCACTAAGATAATAAACCCTCCAATTAAACACTCATTTCCATCTACTACCAGGAATAGAGTTCTACTTATATCCAAAAGACATATAAATATAATCTTTATTATTTACCACTTAAAAAATTACAATATTTCATTTGGATACAACTAAAGTTGGGAGGAAATTAAGTGCATTTATTTTATATCCTGGTGAATTTGGCAGATAATCACTATAATATCTACTCATAAATTTTCGATCTTGAATACTATTAGAATAGGTCAAATTATATATAGTTTCACCAAGTTGTAAAAGTAATGGGTCATTCTTTCCCCATACAATATAACCACCAGATAAATAAGAATTACTCAACCCATAAGGAGGAACACCTTCATCACAATTCTTTCCCCCTTTATGATATCCCACTCTATACCACCCATTCGTACCATTGTAATAATTAGAGAATAGTGGATGTTTCTTATTTTGATTCCAAACATTTGATTTTAACTGATTAATAAAACCCTCCATATCAGCTTTAGATGGTAAATTATTACCAATATTATCACCATACACTTTTTTTATTGCAGTACGATTTCTTTCTAATGCAAAGAATAAATTTGTCAACCTACGTGCATGGCTAAAGTCCCAACCTAGATTTAGTTGTTTTTTTATATTCTCTAAATTAACCACCTCTATAGTTTCTTGGGAATTATTAGGATCGCAAGTCACTGGAACATCTGGACTAGAATAACCTGCATATTTATTATCATTAACAGAATTCCAAAACCCTCGATCTAGATCATTAATACTAATTTTTTTATTATTATACATGATTGAATTTTTACTTATTCTAGCTTTCATTAAAGAAGATAGTGCCGACAAATAATCTTTATGGTGGTCAAAATTATTCTGATTCCCGAAAATCTTTATGAGATAATCTGGATGTCTATCTACGACACCAGCAATATTACTAAAAATCACGATCTGCCATAAGTCCTTATCAGTAATCATATTGGAAGATCCATTATGGATATCATTTGAAACTGCTGTTATTCTTTTAGAAATATTTGGAAGCGTATTCGTTGACCAATCCCTTAATCGATTTGCAGATATTTTCGAGGTTTGCAAAACAAACTGTTGAGCATCAGAATCATTGGGATAAACTCGATCTAGCTCATTAGCCACTTCAGAAGCAAAACCTAAAAACTGCGCACTATTTAACTGAACCTCTTTCCCTAGTAAATTTCCATTTTGACAGTGAATACCTCCCCGACATACCCAAATCACAGCCTCCCCACCGATTTGAGGTAAAGGTTCTAATCTTTGATAAGTTATTTGGATAATATTGGCAAATTCCCGAATTCTATTCGGATAATTGCAGCGGACGGCTAAATCAAATAAATTATTAAATAAAATTTGTGTATCATAAAGTGCATACGTATCACCTTGTTTTACTAGGCGATTATTTAATATATCTGTGATACGTTTTTTCCCATAACTATCCCATAAATTCCAAGATTGTTGATCATGCAGCCCTCCGCATTTATTGGTGGCATTAATAGTATCTGCATGAGTAATATTTGTAGTTATACTTAATACGAATAGAGTAGCCACTAAAAATATTAAAGTAGATGAAAAATGAGTTCTTTTTATTACTATTTTCATCGTAACACCTCTATTTTTCGATAATAAACGAATTTAAAATTAAGGGTAATAAATACTATTTCCTATTTTTATTACAGTCTATTTGCTCTTTTTATCATATAAAAAAGCAAGTTGAATATCTAATAACAAAATTAAATTTACAACTTGCTATGCCTTGATATGAATTACATTTTAGTTATCATAAAGATATATTAGACCTTAAAAAAGCTTAAACAAAAATTTTTACTATCATACTCTATGAGAGTACTTAGTTGACTCTAACGTCATTGCTACGTTGGTATCCATCAACATAATGTTCGAGCTGGGTTAGGGCCCAGTCCACGTCATGATCAATTGCTGTCATTTGGTTAATTTTACCAAATACACATTCAATTTCGTGCAATGGAAAATGTTTTTCAAACGAACGTAAGATACGGGTATGTTCTGTATATTCGGTATTATCCTGATCAATCAGCAATTCTTCATAAAGTTTTTCACCTGGGCGCAAACCACTATAGGCAATTTCAATATCACCGTCCAGTGAACCAGTTTCTCTCACTTTCAAACCGCTCAGCTTGATCATTTGACGTGCAAGGTCCTGAATTCGGACGGGCTCACCCATATCAAGCAAGAACACATCACCACCAGAACCTAATGCACCCGCTTGGATCACCAACTGAGAGGCCTCAGGAATGGTCATAAAATAACGGGTGACCTCAGGATGCGTCACGGTAATTGGCCCACCTTTTGCAATCTGTTGTTTAAATAATGGAACAACAGAGCCAGAAGAACCTAATACATTACCAAAACGTACAATACTGATTTGTGTAGCGGGTTTGGTTTCAGCAACAGCTTGGCAATAGAGTTCAGCCATACGTTTTGAGGCACCCATTACATTGGTCGGTCTCACCGCTTTATCTGTTGAGATCAACACAAAGGTTTCAACCCCTTTCTTCACTGCCGCATTTAAACTATTTGCAGTACCAATGGCATTGTTTTTTAGCCCAGCAATCGGATTACATTCTACTAACGGCACATGCTTATAGGCAGCAGCGTGATAAACCGTTTGGATGTGGTATTGTTCAATAATACGTTCAAGTTTTTGCTGATCTTGTACCGTCCCTAAGATAGGTACTATCTCGCAAGTTGCGGTTTGTCTCAGCTGTTTATCAATATCATATAAAGCAAATTCGGTGAGCTCATACAGCACTAACATTTTTGGTTGATTTTTGATAATTTGTCGACATAGTTCTGAACCAATTGAACCACCCGCACCTGTCACCATCACTACTTTATTCTGGATGTTTTTAGCAATCAGATGTGAAATAGGCGGAATAGGATCACGTCCTAATAAATCAATAATATCAACTTCTTGTATATCTGAAACTTGTATTTCACCATCAACCAGACGGGTTAAGCCAGGCAATTCTGTAATTTTTAAGCGCGCAATTTCAAACTGTTGAATAATTTCTGTTTTACGTACTCGCCCAACTGAAGGAATTGCGAGTAAAATTTCTTCTATACGCTCTTTTTTAAAGCGTTGTAGTGCCTTTTCAACAGAGTAAACTTTTAAGCCACCGACAGTCTGTCCCTGTAAAGATGCAAAGTCATCAATAAAGAAAACTGGTAAGTGGTCATCAGAACGATGTAATGCAGCTGCAATTTGCTGTCCAGCATCACCCGCTCCATAAATTGCAATTCTTTTCCGCCCGATCTCTGAGTAAAAAGATGCCTTAATGATAAACCGAATAACAGCGCGACTAATCCATACCCAAGCAAATACCATAAATCCATACATAAATGGAATCGACATTGGGATGTAAGCTGGCGTGAGTACATTCAAAATGTACAGTGCTATCATTGTCAGTGAAACAGCAATCGCTAACTTAACGATAAAAACCTCGTTAAAGGTTCGGACAATAAAATGATAAACACCTGTGAGTGCCAAGCTTAAAACAGTAATCAGGCTGACCAGGACAATCCCATGATCAATCCCAGGAATAACATCTGCACCTAAATCAAATAAACGAATGACATAGCACAACCATAAAATCACTGGAAAAGCGAAAGCATCCAAAAAAACCAGGAATATCTGTTTAAGCAGCCTTGGGGCTGAAGCGAACTGATGAATAATCTTTTTCACAATGCTCTTCTAATCATCCATTTTACAGTTTGATCTTTATACGCATTTCTAATAGAACTAGAAATGACTTTTACATACTGTTTACATAATCATAAAAGCAAGAGTTTGACTTTGTATCATTCTCTTGCCGTTGTTTCTACGCTTGTTGAATCGCACTTTTCACGTTTTGAATGGCACGAATTGTTTTGTCGATACTGGCCTGGCTTAAGGTTGGATGTACCAAAAACATAAGACTGGTTTCACCGAGTTGTTGTGCATTCTGCAAAGGCTGTTCAGGTCGCCATGCTGTTCCATCAAAGGCATGCTCTAAATACACTTCTGAACATGAGCCACTAAAGCAAGGTACATTTTGTGCATTAATTTCTTGCATGATTCGATCACGTGACCAACCTTCAGGTAAGGCAGCCAAATTCACCTGTACATAACACTTATAGTGAGCATGTACATAATTATTCGAAGGTAATTGAACAGTAAAATAAGGAGAATCTTCAAATACTTTCAGAATTTGTTCTGCATTTTCAGTTCGCTTTCTTGTCCACTCAGCCATACGTGTTAGCTGAATACGGCCAATTACTGCCTGCATTTCCATCATACGCCAGTTGGTACCAAAAGAATCATGTAACCATCGGAAACCTGGCGGATGTTGCTTGTTATAAACGCTGTCGTAGCTTTTACCATGATCTTTATAAGACCACATTTTTTTCCAAAGGCTCTCATCGTTGGTAGTCACCATGCCACCTTCACCACCTGTGGTCATAATTTTATCTTGGCAGAAAGACCAAGCAGCAATATGCCCAATGGAACCTGCAGGCTTACCTTTATATTGCGCACCATGCGCTTGTGCACAGTCTTCAATCACATAGAGGTCTTTTTCAGCAGCAAGTTGCATAATAGGATCCATATCGCACATCCAACCCGCCAAGTGCACACAAATAATCGCTTTGGTGTTTGGTGTCAGTACTGCTTCAATGCTGCGTCGTGAAATATTCTGGGAATCCAGCTCGACATCAGCAAAAATAGGATTAGCGCCAGCCGTTACAATTGAGCTTGCAGAAGCGAGAAAGGTGCGTGAAGTGACGATCACATCATCACCAGCCCCAATTCCCAGAGCTTTTAAAGCGACGTCTAGGGCAACGGTACCGTTAGTTAAAGCCACTGCATATTGAGTGCCCGCAAATGTTGCAAACTCTTTCTCAAACTCTCGACATTCTTGCCCTGTCCAGTAATTTACCTTATTTGAAAGTAATACATCTTTAACTGCGTCCGCTTCTTCTTGCGTAAAACTTGGCCATGGTTCGAATGCTGTGTTCAACATTGTAATTTCCTGATCTATAAAATAATACGGCTTACTTCTTTTCTAAAATTCTTGCAGGATTACCAACAACGGTTACGCCTGCTGGTACACTTTTCGTCACGACTGCCCCCATGCCAACAACAGCACCTTTACCAACCACCAATGGCTTATCTGGTTTGCCCTGTTTGATCACTGCACCTGTACCAATATAGGCATGATCTTCAATATGAATATTACCATTACATTTCACACCTGGAGCAAAGGTAACGTAATCACCAATCACGCAATCATGCTCAACGTAACTGTATAAATTAGCATGGAAACATTTGCCGATTTTTATATTTGATGTAATTGAAACAAAAGGGCTCAATGCCGCACCTTCAGCAATTTCAATATTGTCCATCATCACCACATTATCAGCTTGGACAGTCCACAATTGAATACCATCAATAAAGAGCTGATTTGCGATTTTTTCACGAATCTGACTATTCGCAATTGCAATCAATACATATTTACCTGCAGCATTTAAACCTTTAAAAGTCTGATAATTTATAGCTTTATGTCCATTAACGATTTTTTCTTCTTGTAAGCTATCATCAATAAAATAAATTTCGGCTGCACTATTCAAGCGCTGTAACTGTTGTCGTGCAACAGGCATTAAACTGCGTCCACAACCTGATGCGCCATAGATCGCATAGATAGATTGGCTCATTCCTTTTCTTCCGATGGGGTACCTGCAAACTTTGTCATCGTCACTTCTCCAGCTTCACTGATATCATCTTTGGCAATGACCTTCTTCACTGTTTGCAACATAATTTTAAAATCTAACCAAACAGATCTGTTTTCGACATACCAAGTATCCAGTTTAAATTTTTGTTCCCAACTAATCGCATTACGCCCATTGACCTGCGCATATCCTGTCATCCCAGGCCGTACATCATGACGTTTGGCTTGTTCTTGATTATATAGAGGTAGATATTCCATCAGTAATGGACGTGGCCCCACAACACTCATATCCCCTTTAATCACATTCCAAAGTTCAGGCATCTCATCCAAGCTCGTTGCACGTAACATCTTACCAAAGGGAGTTAAACGCTCGCTATCTGGTAATGGATTACCCTGGTCATCGAGTGCATCCTTCATGGTTCGAAACTTGATCATTTCAAAGGGCTTACCATGCAGGCCTGGACGAACCTGACGAAACAATACAGGTGACCCTAAATTCTTTTTTACTTTATAAGCAACATAGACATATAAAGGTGAAAGCAGAATCAGGGCAGTTGAAGCAATAACGATATCTAGTAATCTTTTCATTAGTTATCCATTACTTAAAAACAATATTTTCGAGTTTTTCTGCAATCATGCGATATTCAAGATGCTGTAATACAAACTGCTTACCACTTGTACCTAACCTTTGGCGCTGTTCCGCAGTTAAATTATATAATTGCTCTACGGCTTCTACGATTGCTTCAGGATCTTCCGCCTCAATCGTGATTCCAGCCTGTGCCTGCTGAACAATATCCCCTTTACCAGAAAAAGCATGGATAATAGGTTTTCCTGCGTATAGGTATTCAGGCAGTTTATTAGGTGCTATACCAAAGCGATAAAGTGAATTTTTTTGCCAACCAATATAACAAATATCAAATTTTTCCAGCATAGATTGAATTTGTTTCTTCGGAATTGCATCAATAAATGTAATATTTCGTAGACCCAAAGATTGAACTTTTCTTATTAAACCTTCTTTTTCTTTTCCTGAACCAACAAGAACAAAATGTAACTGCGGACTACTGGAAAGAATCTTTGCTGCCTCAATAAGGTCATCTATAGCATTAGCGACGCCAATAGTTCCTGTATATCCAATGATAAATTTATTTTTAGGTAACTGACTGAGTGTCTCCGTATTTAAAGGTTGCTTTTGAGAGACCTCTTCTAAAGATACACCATTTGGTATCCAGTGAAACTTGTTAGGGTCTAACCCGCGACTCTGCATATGCTCAATAGCATTATATAAGTTTGAAAATACATAATCGGCTTTTTTATAAGCTCGATCTTCAATCCATTGCATGAACTTTATAAATGGATGGTTCGCGGAATGTCCCCCCAGTTCCATTAAAGTCAAAGGCCAGATATCCCGAACTTCAAAAATAAAAGGGACCCTAAATTTGTTTGCGAGATACTTAGCACCTAGATAGCCAATAAGAGAAGGAGATGAATATAAAATTACATCTGGCTTTGCTGGAATTACATTTGACATATTACGTAAAAGCCAAGAAAACTTAAACCAATTTAGTACACGCTGTTTGCTATGTGCTTCTTGATATTCAGGTAAATTGACCCATACAAATGAGAAATTAGGAATAATTTCCTCAATAAAATACTGTTCGTCAAACTGCTTTGGATTACGTAACAGATGACTATATCGACCAGCAATAACATAAACCTGATGGCCTTTCTTTGCTAACTCTTGGGCCAGATAATAATGTCGACCACCCATTGCTGTTTCTGGCGTTGAGCTATATTGATTAATAAACCAAAAGGTTTTTTTTTGTCTCATAACATTACATACTGGCTAAAACATTAACAATATTTTGTGACGCTTTACCACCACCGTAAAGATTGAAAGGATCTTCAATATTTTTATTTAGCATCGCTTGAGTCAACTCAATAATTTTTTGAGTGTCCGCACCCGCCAATACATTGACACCATTTTCAATCAATTCAACCCATTCCGTTTGGTCACGCATAGTTATACATGGCTTTTTAAAGAAAAATGCTTCTTTCTGTACGCCACCACTGTCTGAGACAACTGCGCTGCAATGCTTAAGTAACCAGATCATTTCTAGGTAGCCAACAGGTTCAAGTACATTCATCTCAAGCACTAAACCAAGAGATTTTACAACTTTCTGTGTACGTGGATGCAAAGGTAGAACCACAGGCTGAATGTGATGGTGAATATAATTTAATGCTTCAATAATCGCCTTTAAGCGTTCAGGTACATCGGTATTCTCGGCTCTATGCAAAGTCGCGACAATAAATCCTGTTTCAGGAATATGATCCAATACCGCACTTTTTACTGCTTTTTCCGCAAAGTACATAGATGAGTCTTGCATAACATCACCTACATTTAAAACCTTCACAGGCTTGGCATTGAATCCTTCATTATTAAGATTCTTTACTGCTGTATCCGTAGGACAGAATAGAATATCACTGACCTGATCGGTTAAGATTCGGTTAATTTCTTCTGGCATACGCATGTTAAAACTACGTAAACCCGCTTCGATATGCGCAACAGGAATATGAAGTTTAGAAGCTGCCAATGCACCTGCTAACGTGGAGTTAGTATCCCCATACACCATTAAACGGTCAGGCTTTTCTTCTAGACAAATTTTTTCAATTGCTTCAAGCATACGTCCAGTCATAGCACCATGACTACCACTATTAATATCTAACTGATAGTCAGGTTTAGGAATGCCTAATTGATCAAAAAAGATATTAGACATATTTTCATCAAAATGCTGTCCAGTATGAATAATTTTTTCCTGTAACCCTGAACTTTTCCGGATTGCAGCTGAAACCACACTTGCTTTGATAAATTGTGGTCGTGCACCAATAACAGTAAGAATTTTCATAAATTAGCTACCTAGTAATACGTTATATAGTCCAATCAATTTTGACTCTTCAATCGTCCAATTATATTTCTCGTTTACAGCTTTAATTCCATTTTTACCCATTTCTTCTGCAAGATTTTTATCTGCTATCAATTTATCAATTGCTGAAGCTATTTCGTCAGGTTTAGTAGGATCAACACATAGGCCACAATTATTATCTTCAATAATAGTTTTCCATAAAGGATAGTTTGATCCAATAACAGGTATACCTGCACTCATATATTCGAACATTTTATTAGGCTGTGCATCAATATGATTAGGTACTGGTAAAAAAGTTACTAATCCAGCTACTGATCGTTGCAATATTTCTTTAACATCTTCACGATTCAATTGTCCAAGTTCATTTACTGCAAGCCAACCCACATTTTTTTTTACACTTTCATAAGTTATTTTTTCTCCAAAAGTTCCTACAAGATTAAGCCTAGTTGAGGTACTTAATAAAGACAAAGAGTCAACGACCTCCTCAACTCCTCTTATTTTAGAGATCCCCCCCACATAAACGACTTCATTTTTTATATTATTCCAGTCTTTACTTAAAGGTGTAAGCTCACCAAGTAATGGATAGTTGTTAATATCTACCACATTATTAGAAAAACTTAAAAACTTATCTCTTATAGCAGGTGTCGCAGCTACTATATAATCAATTTTGGAACAGATATATCTTTCATAATATTTTGCTAATAAAGATATAATTCTTGCCGAAAATTTATTTAAATAAGGCTTAGCTAAAATTTGTTTAGGAAGGTCTTCATGAGCATCAAAAACCACTTTATATCCACGTTTTTTTAATTTTAATGCAATAGATAATAGCTCAGGATCATGTAAATGATAAATATCAGCATCAATTTCTAGAGCTGCAATTAGCACATTATTAGAAGCATTTAACAACCTATCATTTCTAGACTTTGGTTTACCTACATCAACAATATTTATATTATTTTTTATCTCATTTCCAAAACCGTCAGCAACAACTAGATAAGTCTCATATATTTTAGACAAGGATAAACACTCTTTCCAATAAATCCGTATATCGAATCGGGGATGGGCTGATGTTAAATGTGCAATTTTCATAATAATTACTTTTTAATCAAATTAAAGGTTAATCTTAGGCAAAACCAGATTACAATCAAAGGTCCTGCACCCCAAAGAAAGTTTACCATCATCGTTGAATCTACTTTGGGGTACATAAAAACGAACCTTGCTAAAAAAATAGAATAAACCATTATTAGCAATGGGTTTTTTGAATCCAAGACCTTCATATATATATATGAGAAAACACTGCCAACAAAAAACATTATTGCAGGTCCTAGGAATAAAAAATTTGCATATGCTTCACCAATAGCTCCTGGTGTTGGTGCACCAGATGTACTAGGAATATATAGCTCTTTAATAAGCAACCCAATTGAATGAGGTTCATAACCAAATTGTGCGCCTATTGTATTTCTAAAAGTATCTAAATAGGACTTCCCTAGCAGAATATTAGAACTATCAAATGTTTTAAAAACAATTACTAATTGCTGCAAGTCGGTAATGTTACCATCCCCGATAATAGTACCTACAAAACTCTTATCAGAAAGATCAAGATCAACACCCATAAAATACTGATTACTCAATATTCTTAAAAAATAAACAACAAACCCCAAACTCATTAATGAAAAAAGAACAATTATAATTCTTCTTCTTTTTTCAGGAAAGCAAAAATAATAAAAAATCATTTGTGCCATTATATAGGTAAAAGCTAATGTAATACGCCCCGTAGAAAGACCTATAACCAAACCAAGAAAACTAAAAAAAATAAAATAGAAGCCAATTTTATTATTTTTAACAACTGACGCAATTAACCATAAGAAAATTCCAGCATAATACAAATGATATGGTAAAGTTGTTAACTGCGCATCCTCAATCAAGTGTCTAAATGCTTGAAAATACAATAACATGGGGATAATTCCGCCTGCCAATGTATAACTCATCCACACCCAATAAGCCAAACCGATACTAATAAGAAAAAAACAGATAGGCTTATACAAAACCAACAAACCATCATAATAAGAGCCACTCCACCCTCCTCTTAAAGCAACATTTTTTTTCTTATAAAAAACACTAAACCCAAATATAAAAAACAAATAACAAATAACTGCATACAAAATAGCATAAAACAAATATAACTCAGCTTCAAACCTACTCAAACTCAAGTAAGATAAAAATTTACCAAAATCGCCATCACTAAAAGCATAATAAAATGAACCAAACACATACCCTAAATACATAAAAGAAAATATACTTAATGGATTGATAAGCATATTCTTACCATAAGCTATATTTGAAAATATAATAATTACAAACAAAAAAGATGCTGTTAATGATATAAAGGGTGTCGTTGCATAAAATTCTGAAACAAACCCTGCTAAAACAACAAGAAGGGCTATCGGAAAAACAAGAAACAATAATATTTTATTATTGTTTTGATTAATCATTTCTCTCATAGCATCCTCATATATGAAGAAATATTTCTTACAATATTTCTAAAAACATCTAAAAACATAAAAACACTAAATATCAAAAAAAACAATGCAGCGACAACAATATAAATATGCTCCCACCCCATTAAAGAAACTAACAGCGAGAACAACACACAAAGCAAACTATGTAAATATAATTTAGACCGCTTAAAATCCTTCCAAACTCGACTAGAAATCTCTGTTCTGAGAATAAAATAAATCCAAAATGAAATAGCTATAGATATTGCCGCTCCAATAGCACCATTACTTCTAACTAAAAACCATAATAGAAGCATATTTGCAAGCAAACCAATAATACTTGCAAATATAGATAGAACCGTTTTTCTCTTAACTAATATTCCTATCGCCGTAGACTCAGATAATGTATAAAGAAGCGGCTGCAAAACACATAACAATATTATATATTCAATCCCACTATATGTATTTGGTAAAAATTTAGGAATTAGTGGCATGACCAAACAGATTGAAAATAATATAAATGAAATTACCAATGCGATAAACTGACTTACATACTCTACTTCCTTGACTGGATCACCTTCTTTAATTAACTTATAAATTGTCGGAACCCATATTGTATTAAAAATAGTTGTTAATACACTAAAACCTGCTGATATACTGACAGCAACACTAAAAATCCCTACTTCCAATAATGTTGAATTATTTAGTAGAAATATACGAGAGCATGCTTGCATTAGCCAAAAGACTAATCCACTAATAACTAAAGGAAATCCAAAAATAAGCATTTTCTTCAAAATTTCATAATCAAATTTCACTTTTAGAAGACAAATTAATTCTTCTTTTATATATAGACAAAAAACCAACAGTACTAAAAATAATGAACCGGCTTGAATTGTAATTAATTTATTAAAATTGACTTCATTAGCCCCCCAAAAAAACAAACCTAAAACAGCTATAAGAAGGAATATTTTTGGAAAAATTTGACTTATAGAGTAAACTAATCCTTTTTCTTGCATTCTGATATTCAATGTTATATATCTAAGCAGCACAGTCAAAATTACACAGATTATTGTCATATAGGACAAGTAACACGATGATAATTTATATGCATTTTGTGAAATGGAATCTACTCCAAAAAGCATAAACAATGATGCGATAAATATACTAAATAAGACTGACGTTAGAGTTGATGTTTTAAAAATGACTGCCTTATTCTCAACTTCATGATATTCTCGAACATAAGCTTGGTCCAAACCCAATGTAAGTAAAATGCAAGAAAAACTCATCACAATTTGTAAAATACTAAATCGGCCGATATCCTCTACAGTAAACATCCAAGCTAATGTTGGTATCGTCAAAACGCCTAACAATGCTGCCCCAATTGGACCAATACTAAACTGTAATATTTTTGTTATATTCATTTTAATGTATTTTTATATAATTCAGTGAACTTAGATACTATAGAATTTGCTGAATAAGTAGAACTGAGATGATCATACTTTTGAGTCTCTTCATGAAGTATAGTTTTTTCCAGATTACTTAAACTTTCTTCACTATAATCTTTTATTACAAATCCATGATTATCATTAACAAATTTTTCGTAAGGTAATAGATTGCTTAAAATCGGAAAACTCCCTCTCAAATATGGTTCAACTACTCCTCCTCCAAGGGCATCAGAAATAGGCACGGATATATGAAATTTTGTTTGCCCATAAAGGATATATAATTCCTCTGTGTTCAATAACCTGTTAATAAAAATAACTTTGTCATTCAATACACCTAAATTCTCTTTAAATTTCTCTACATCTTTATCTGATGAAAAACCACGTAAAACTACAATTTTGAATTCATCTATATTAGAAATTTTTTTTATAATTTTTATGACACCATCAGGATTATAAATACTTGACACACCTCGAGGAGATACGATAAGTCGATCATTCGAACAAATATCAAACTCCTCTTTGAAAATCTTTTCAATCAATTCTTGATTACTATCTGAGGGTTTTTCCACTGGAAATCCCCAATAAAAAACATCCGTTTTATTTTTAACAAACTCGCCATACTGGAAAACAAGTTCATCTAGAATATGTGAGGAAGATGTATGTAATTTATCTGCCTTTGTAACTACAATTTTATTTATTAACCTAAAGATACCTCTCTTCATTAATGAACCTCTCTTAGGAGCCAACATTACATCAGATCCCCATAAGCCGACCAGCAATGGCTTTTTCTGAAATATAGCCATAACTCCATAATGGTTAATAATATGTGCATGAACTATATCTGGGTTTAGTTTTTTAACTAATTTATTAACTTTGTAAAATTTAAAATAATCTATAAAACTGTTAATCTCACCTAAGCCAATTAGTTTTTTCTCTAAATCAGTTTCAACATTAAAGCTTGCAACCCAAATTTCACAATCGCTATACGTTTCTAAAGCTTTTACCAACCGTTGAACAATTGGTGAAGAATAAGGTGCAAGCATTAATATTTTCATCTTACTTCCAACAATCTACAATGGTAACGATGTTCGCATGATCTAAATAAGGGTGCATTGGCAAGCTCATGACTCTTTCAGCAATTGCATCACCTACGGGCAACATCACGCTTGCATCTGCTACAGCAGGTTGCTTATTCAAAGGAATAGGATAATGTACAGCCGTTGGAATCCCTTGAGCTTTTAATTTTTCCTGAACATCTGCACGATTATCAACTTGAATCGTATACTGTGCCCAAGCACTGGTGTTATGCAGCTCAAGATATGGGGTTGTATGAATACCTGCCTGATTAAATAACTGGTTATAAATTTCAGCTACTTTTTGGCGAGCTTGCATTTCATCATCCAAAATTTCTAGCTTTGGTAATAAAATGGCGGCCTGAATGGTATCTAGACGGCTATTCACGCCCACACGGATATGATGATAACGCTTGTCCTGACCATGACGTGCAATCTGGCGAATCACTTTTGCCAACTCATCATCGCTGGTAAAAATAGCCCCACCATCACCATAGCAGCCCAATGGTTTACTTGGGAAAAAACTGGTACAAGCAACCGTACTTAAGTTACAGCTTTTACGACCTTTGTAGGTTGCACCGAAACTTTGTGCAGCATCTTCAATGACTGGAATACCATGCTTTGCAGCAATCGCATTGATCGCATCAAAGTCAGCACATTGACCATATAAACTTACAGGAATAATGGCCTTGGTTCGAGGAGTAATGGCTGCCTCTAACTTTTCCACATCTAAGTTATAAGTTTTAGGATTTACATCCACATAAACTGGCTTTGCACCCAATAAAGCCACTGTTTCGGCTGTCGCAATATAAGTAAAACCTGGTGTGATCACTTCATCACCTGGTCCTATACCAAATGCCATTTGTGCAATTTGCAATGCATCTGTGCCATTGGCACACGTAATACAGTGCTTCGCACCAACATAAGCAGCTAACTTTTCTTCTAGTTCAGTGACTTCTGGCCCAAGAATATACTGACCATGTGTCAATACATTTTGAATACCTGCATCAATTTTATCTTTAATTCGATGTTGCTGCGCTTTTAAATCAATAAAGTCAATCATATTAACCTTGCTTTGTCAGTGTCGTTCCATCAAGTTGATAAACTGCTCCTGTGTGCGAACAGGTCACTTGTGCCTGCCCATGCAAAGGGAGATCCAGCTGTTCACCAAACTCACTCATCCAGCCGATTTGTTTTGCAGGTACACCGACCATCAGTGCATATGCAGGTATGTCTTTATTCACTACCGCACCTGCCCCAACAAAAGCATATGCCCCAATAGTCACACCACAGACAATGGTACAGTTTGCGCCTAATGTGGCACCCTTTTTCACCAGTGTGTCACGATATTGGTCTTTTCGCTCAATCAGAGAGCGTGGGTTATATACATTGGTAAAGACCATACTTGGCCCACAAAATACGCCTTCTTCCAGAACGACATTATCGTAAACCGATACGTTGTTCTGAACTTTACAGTGGTCGCCAATGACAACGCGGTTACCCACAAATACGTTTTGGCCTAAAGACACGCCTTTACCGATTTTGGCACCACCACAGACATGAACAAAATGCCAAACACGGGAATCATCACCAATTTGTGCACCATCATCAACTATGGCCGTTTCATGTTGATAAAAGCTCATGCTTTTTTCACCTTTGCCAATAATGGATGCGGATTTGCTGGGTTTTCAACAATTGGTGAAACGCGAATCACTTCAACAGTCTCAATTGCTGCACGGTTTTCTTCAACACCGTAACCTTTACCTTCTAATACACGTTGATAGCTTTGCGTATGCAAATCGGTAAAACCGCCTGAAAATTCAAGTTCTTCATTTTCAATGGTAATACTGCGATAAGTCAGTTTTTCACCTTGTACCGCATTCTCTGGAAGGTTATTTGCATCAATCGACAAGAACCAACGCACACGCGCGCGCTCATATTCCAAATACCCCGAAGATGTTTTTTCATCACGGAAATGCACTTCATTTTTAACGATTTTTCCAAAAATAAAATGCAACATGTCGTAGAAATGCACACCAATATTGGTTGCTACACCGCCAGATTTGTTGTCCACGCCTTTCCATGATTTTAAATACCATTTACCGCGGGAAGTTAAATAAGTGAGATCAACATCAAATACTTTATCTGCTGGCGCTGCTTGAACTTTATCTCGCAATGCGATAATCGACGGGTGTAAACGCAATTGTAAAATTGAATTTACCTTGGCACCATATTGCTTTTCATATTCTGAAAGCATATTTAAATCTTCTGAATTCAGCACCAATGGCTTTTCACAAATGACCTCAATACCATTTTTCAAAGCATATTTCATATGTGGCGCATGTAGGTAGTTGGGTGAGCAGATCGCAACATAATCTAGCTTTTCACCTTTTAATTTTTGGTCTTCTACATACGCTTCAAATTCTTCAAACTCAGTAAAAAATTCTGCTTCAGGAAAATGACTATCCATAATCCCCACAGAGTCGTTTACATCCATGGCAACAGCTAAAGTATTACCTGTTTCTTTGATCGCTTTCAGGTGGCGTGGTGCGATATATCCAGCCGCACCAATAAGAGCAAATTTTTTCATCGTTTCACTTCTTTTCAATTTTAAATTATAGACGGAATACTGTAAAACCTTGTTCAGCCATAATCGTACGATCTAATAAACCTTTAACATCGGCAAGAACTGGCTTATTACTACGCACATAGCTTTTTAACTCGGCTGCGGACAAACTACGGAATTCATTATGCCCAACAGCAATCACCAGTGCATCGACTGGGTGTTCAGCATTGACCTGCCCCAATTCAATACCATATTCGTGTTTCACTTCTTCAGCATCTGCCCACGGATCTGCAACGACCACTTGAGCACCCCAAGCTTCAAACTCTTTAATTAAGTCCGCGACTTTACTATTACGGATATCTGGACAGTTTTCTTTAAAGGTAACGCCGAGTACACCTACTTTTGCACGAGGCACATCGATACCATTTTGTAACATACGTTTGATGGTATTACGCGCCACATAACGTGCCATATTGTCATTAATACGACGACCCGCCAAAATGACTTGCGGGTGGTAGCCCACTTCTTCTGCTTTATGAGTTAAATAGTAAGGATCAACACCAATACAATGACCACCCACTAGACCAGGGCGGAAAGGTAAGAAGTTCCATTTACTGCCAGCGGCTTCAAGCACATCAATCGTATCAATACCCAAACGATCAAAAATAACCGAGAGTTCATTTACCAAAGCAATATTTAAGTCACGCTGGGTGTTTTCAATCACTTTGGCTGCTTCTGCAACTTTAATACTTGATGCTTTATGTGTACCTGCCGTAATAATGCTGGCATAGACAGCATCTACTTTATCTGCAATTTCTGGTGTACTACCGCTGGTGATTTTTTTAATCTTGGTTAAGGTATTTACCTTATCACCAGGGTTAATACGTTCAGGGCTATAACCTGCAAAGAAATCCTGATTAAATTTCAGGCCTGAAATTTTCTCAAGCACAGGAATACAGACTTCTTCAGTAGCACCTGGGTAAACAGTCGACTCATAAACAACAATATCGCCTTTTTTAATGACCTTGCCTAAAGTTTCACTGGCTTTTCTTAATGGCGTTAAATCAGGGCGATTAACCTCATCTACAGGTGTTGGCACAGTCACAATAAAAAAGTTACAGCTTTTTAAGTCTTCTAAATTTGCGCTATAACTTAAGTTTTTTGCTTGACTTAATTCTTCTGGTGAAACTTCTAAAGTATGATCTTGACCACTTTTGAGTTCATCTATACGTTTTTGATGAATATCGAAACCTACCACAGGAGTTTTTTTGCCAAACTCAACTGCCAATGGCAAGCCTACATACCCTAAACCAATAATTGCTATTTTCAATTCGGCAAGTTGCATCACAATCAGCCTATTCCTTTATAAAGTTTACATCAATATCAAATGATTTTTTTCAGGCCTAATGCTTTACATTAAACGTCGTGCGTACTATAGCAAATTTTTTAAGAATCCCTCATGGCAATTGTATGATTGTGTTTACTGAAACTAATCAATGGTTCTTATAAACCAGATCAGTGGAATTTATAAAACAACGTACAGACCTCTTCTTTAACAAGAAGTCTTGATTAAAAACTGAATAATCTGCTGACAGGCTCTACCATCACCATAAGGATTATGTGCGGCAGCCATTTCATTATAAAAGTCAGGATTTTCAATCAATTCTGTTACAGACTCTGCAATAGTCGCTATATCTGTTCCAACTAAACGCACTGTGCCCGCTTCAACCGCTTCTGGACGTTCTGTTGTATCTCGCATCACCAGCACGGGTTTACCCAAAGATGGTGCTTCCTCTTGAATACCACCAGAATCGGTCAGAATCAGATAACTGCGATTCATCAAATAGACAAAAGGTAAATAATCTTGAGGAGCAATTAGATAAATATTGTCAATATCGGCTAAAAGCGCATTGACCGGTTGCTGTACATTTGGGTTTAAATGGACAGGATAAACGATTTGGATATCAGGATATTTTTTAGCTAAATTACCTAATGCCTGACAAATATTTAAAAAGCCTTGACCAAAATTCTCACGGCGGTGACCTGTAACCAAGATCAATTTCTTATCCGCATCGAGGAATGAAAACTTTTGTTGAAATTGATCAATGAGTGACTGGTCCTGCTCAACCTTGTGCTTCACTTGTAGTAAAGCATCAATCACTGTATTGCCTGTGACAATGATATGGTCAGGATTCACATGTTCTTGAATTAAATTGTTATATGACGATTGAGTCGGAGCAAAATGATAATTTGCCAGCACGCCCGTTAATTGTCGATTGGCTTCTTCTGGCCAAGGAGAATATAAATCTCCAGTCCGCAACCCTGCCTCAACATGGCCTACTTTTATTTTGTGGTAATACGCGGCCAATGCAGCAGCAAAAGTCGTGGCAGTATCGCCATGCACTAAAATCAGATCAGGTGTCCATTGCTCGAATACCTGCTCTAGACCTTTAAGCACCCCAGAAGTCACATCCGATAGGGTTTGCCCAGGTTTCATTAAATTTAAGTCAAAATCAGGTTTTAAATCAAAAAGCTCCAAGACCTGATCCAACATCTGCCGATGTTGTCCCGTCACACAGACTTTAGTCTCAAAATCTTGATGAAACTGTTGTAACTTTAAGGCCAAAGGCGCCATCTTGATCGCTTCAGGTCGAGTACCGAACACCAATAAAACTTTTTTCACCGAATTCACCCTTTTTATGTATGAGTTATTATTTATGCTTTGAACGTTGCTTCACCCGAATAAGGCCTTTAAATCATTCGACCTATTTCATCATTGTTATGTCAGACTTCAGACATAACAATGACAGATTTGTGTTAATTGAAAGAACTGCTTCAGAACCAACCTAAGCTTGATCACCCAAACCAACCATGTTCATCTTTTCTTTGGCGTTGACCCATTGCGCTTTAGTCTGTAGCGTATAAATTTCTATCATTGCTGTGTTTTAAAGCATAATCCTTTTAACTTTTCTCATACACTGTCATGATTCAGGTTCTATCGTCTTTGCCGTTCATGTTGTAGCCCCTGCCTCCTCTAGAAACGCTATCTCAGAACACCACATCCCCCCTGTTTCAACGTGTCCATTCAAACTAAAATATCCTAAAGAGCAAGGCATTAACCTCACTTTGATTTATAGGGTAGAGCGACTTCTCTCCTCAGCTATTTCAGTTTGCTTATCTCGACTCAATGAGAGTAATTTGTTGGCTTATTTGCATATTTTTCAGCAATACTAAACATACAAACCGAAATGATTCCTCGATGCTTTTTTAATATTTTTCAGCTAGAATGACCCCAATTCCAAGTCCAAAGATATGTTGTTGTGTGACAACAGATATAACTATTCAAGGGTCGAGTGTGAAGCATTATCAACTTTTTTCCATTCTTGCAATTAGCCTTAGTGCGACAGCTTGTGCTGTTACCTCTGGCTTGCAAACTTATGATATTCCAAGTGAGGGCGTTTACACGACTGACCAGGGAACCAATGTCAATGTTATAAAAATTACACAAGATAACTTACCCGCGATTCAGCCCGCTCAAATCGACTATCGCAATAATTACTCGACGCTTTTTAAACAGCAACAGCCAGCTTATCGTTTAAGTTCTGGTGATGTACTTTCTATTCAACTTTGGGCTTATCCAGAAATTACCCCTCCAGTCAATAATTTAACCAATGATCAATCGATTCAGGCCAATGGTTATCCAATTGATTCGAATGGTTATGTTCAAGTTCCTTTGGTGGGTCGTTATAAAGCCTCAGGAAAAACACTGGCCCAGCTCAATACGGACTTACGCGGTCAGTTTGCGCATTATCTGAAAAATCCAGATGTCATCGTACGGGTACTGTCTTATCAAGGACAGCGCTATTCAGTCCAAGGCAGTGTAACTAAAGGCGGACAATTCTTTCTGAATGACCAACCAATTAGTATCTATACTGCTTTGGGTATGGCAGGTGGTGTAACCGATAGAGGCGATAATACCTTTATCCAGTTGATTCGTAATGGCACCACCTATGACCTCAACACCATTGCCTTAGAAAAAGCTGGCTATTCTCTGCATAAACTCTTGGTTCAACCCAACGATACAATCTACGTCAGCACCAAAGACAATCAAAAAATTTATGTGATGGGTGAATCTGGTAAGAATCAGGCTCTACCAATGCGTGATCAAGGCTTGACCTTAAGTGATGCTTTAGGTGAAAGCTTAGGTATCAACCCGCTGTCTGGCAGCGCGAGCCGTATTTATGTTTTAAGAACTAACCCAAACGATCGCCATACCGAGCTATACCATTTGAATTTAGTAAGCTTGGGCGATTTTGGTCTGGCCAACCAGTTTAGATTGCGAAGTAATGATATCGTCTATGTCGATGCGACAGGTCTAACTCGCTGGCAACGTGTAATTAACCAAATTATTCCTTTCTCTAGTGCACTATATAACTTTGATCGTCTAGGGCAATAATTAAAATGGAGATTAAGAGCGTTTTAGTTGTTTGCGTTGGCAATATTTGCCGTAGCCCGATGGCAGAGTATTTACTCAAACAGCAACACCCTGACCTGCAGATTCAATCTGCAGGTATTTCAGGGCTAACAGGACATCCAGCTGATGATAAAGCTCAGCTTTGTATGCAACGCTTGAATATTGATATGCAGTCGCATATTGCAAAAAAACTAAATGCAGAGCAACTTAAACAAGCAGATCTGATTTTAGTGATGAGCAATAACCAGCAAAAGCATATTGAGCAAACATGGCCGTTTGCAAAAGGCAAAGTTTTTCGCCTGGGGCATTGGCAAAACAAAAACGTACCTGATCCCTACCAACATGATCAAGTTTTTTTTGATAATACCTGTCAGCTGATTCAACAGTGTGTTGCTGACTGGAAAAATTATATTTAACTTTTTAGATTAAGATTATGAGCCAAAATACCAATATCGAAGATACAATTGACCTAAAAGAGCTTTTCTTTGCTTTGATTGCACAATGGAAGCTCATTGCATTGTGTATTATTCTAAGCTTGGTCTTTGCTTTACTCTACTTGCGTACAACACCTAATACTTATTCAGTCGATGCACTGGTGCAAGTGGAAGACAAAAAAGGGGCATCTGCTGCCTTACTCGGTGATCTGTCGCAAATGATTGATCAAAAATCGCCAGCTCAATCTGAAATCGAAATTTTAAAGTCGCGTTTGGTACTCGGCTCAGTGATTCAAGCACTGCATTTGGACCTGAGTATTTCCAGCCCAGAAAATACTTTTTCACATCGTTTATTCAATAAATCTGATTATGTGACTGAATATGGATCTAAAGCGGTTATTTTTCATGATCAAAAAAAGTCTTTTGATGTCCAGCAATTTGAAATTCCAAACTATTATTTGGATAAAACCCTGAGCTTAAGTTTTAAAAACAATAAGTTTACTTTAACAGACCTAGCGACAGAAAATGTACTTTTAACTGCACCATTAAATAAACTAAATCAGCTCAATACTAAATCTGGCATTTGGAAGATTGCGATCTTTAGTAAAGATACATTCGACACCCACTACTTTATACAAAAGAGTTCTTTACCTGCTGCAGTTCAAGCCATCAATGCCAACTATTCTGTGGCAGAAAAAGGTAAATTAACGGGAATCTTAGAACTAAACTATCAAGGCGAAGACAAAGAACATATTACTAAAGTTCTGAATGCCGTTTTAGCGGCATATAGCGCACAAAATGTAGAACGCCGTTCTGCAGAAACAGCACAAACCTTAAAATTCCTTGATGAACAACTGCCTGATCTAAAAAAACAACTGGATGATGCGGAGCGTGTCTTCAACAAGTTTCGTCAACAATATAATACCGTTGATGTGACCAAAGAGTCCGAACTATATTTGACCCAAAGTATTAACTTAGAAACCAAAAAAATTGAGTTACAACAACAACAAGCCGATCTGGCGGCCAAATATACGGCTGAGCATCCAGCAATGCGTGAAATCAATGCACAAATTACGGCATTAGATAAGCAAATCGCTGCGCTAAATAGTACCTTGAAACAGTTACCAGATGTTCAACGCCAATACCTGCAACTGTATCGTGAAGTTGAAGTAAAAACCCAACTGTATACTGCTTTATTAAACTCATACCAGCAATTACGTATCGCCAAAGCTGGTGAAATTGGTAATGTGCGAATTGTCGACACTGCAGTTGAACCAGTACAACCAATCAAACCGAAAAAACTGCAAATTTTGATACTTTCAATTTTCTTGGGTGGGTTTTTAGGCACTTTAATCGCGTTATTACGTAATATGTTACGTACAGGTGTGAAAGATTCGACTCAAATCGAGAATGAGTTTGATTTGCCAGTGTATGCGACTGTACCTCGATCCCCTGTGCAAGAAACCCGTATCAGTATTTTGAAGAAGAAGAAATCGATTCCTGTGCTAGCCGTTAAGCATAATGATGATATTGCGGTAGAAAGTTTACGAAGTATTCGAACAGCGATTCATTTTGCACTTAGCAGTGCCAAGAACAATATTATTATGATTGCGGGTCCTTCTCCAGAAGTGGGTAAATCATTTATCTCAACCAACTTGGCCACAATTTTTGCACAGAGCAATAAAAAAGTGTTAATCATCGATGCCGATATGCGTCGTGGCTATATACATAAATATTTTAATTTAGATGTAAAACCAGGTTTATCTGAATATTTAAGTAATTTGGCTGACTTTAATCAAGTAATCCATCAAACCGATGTATCTGGACTAAGTGTGATTACTCGAGGCAAAAACCCGACCAATCCATCAGAAATGCTTGGTTCTGAGCAGTTTAAATTGTTATTGGAACAACTAAGTCAGCAATACGATCATATCATTATTGATACTCCACCGATCTTGGCAGTCACAGACGGTATTATTATTTCTCAATATGCGGGTGTGAATTTATTGGTAGCGCGTTATGCCAAATCACAAATGAAAGAACTTGAACTGAGTTTGAATCGTTTTGAACAAGCCAATGTAAAAGTCAATGGCTTTATCTTGAACGATATCCAACGCTCAAGTGCGGGCTATGGCTATGGTTATAATTATTCATATGCCTATAAAGCGCATAAAGATGACTAAACACCCTTTAAATTGATTGTTAAAAAACCAGATCAGATGATCTGGTTTTTTTATGCTTAAACACATAAATCTTATAAAAAACTCACGCATTTTTGCGGTTTATTATTCAATGCTTAAGCTCAAGCATGCTAAGATCAATGCCATATTTTTTATTCAAATCTCGCTTTGGGACATCTCATGAGTAAAGCTTTACCTTTCGTTGTAGCAGCTGTTTTAGGCGGTGCAGCGCTCGTTCCTATTTACTACGCTACCAAAAACCCAACAACTGAGCTTGGTGCCAAAGCTGACAAAAATGCAGCACCTGTTGCAAAAATCAGTTATGCATTAGGTTATGAAGTGGCAAAACAAACACCACCAGAATTAGAAACCAGTGCGTTTATCACTGGCTTCCGTGATGCTCATGCGCAAAAACCTGCTGCCTATACGGAAGAAGAGTTACAGGCAGCGTATGTTGAGTTCCAAAAAGAGCAACAACAAAAACAAGTCGCTGAAACCAAAAAAACTGAAGCAACCAACAACAGCTTTTTAGCAGAAAATGCGAAAAAAGAAGGTGTGAAAACCACAGCTTCAGGCTTGCAATACAAGATCACCAAAGAAGGGACAGGCAAGCAACCCGTCGCAGCATCTGTTGTGAAAGTTCATTACAAAGGCCAACTTGCTGATGGTAAAGTATTTGACAGTTCATATGACCGCGGTGAGCCAATTGAGTTTCCACTAAATCAAGTGATTCCAGGTTGGACTGAAGGCTTACAACTTATGAAAGAAGGCGGTAAAGCAACTTTCTATATTCCAGCAAACTTAGGTTATGGTGAACAAGGTGTACCTGGTTCGATTCCACCAAATAGTACATTAATTTTTGACGTAGAATTAATTGCTGTAAAATAATGATCTAAGGAGAGCCTGTGCTCTCCTTTATTTTTTGGAAGAAATAATGAAAAGATTAGGTCTCATTTTAATTGCTGCAACCATCGGAACGGTTCAAGCAGCGCCTATTACACAAAAAAGCCCACAAAAAGATCAACTCGGATATAGCTACGGTTATCTGATGGGTAGAGGCAACGCCGAAACTCTAAAGGATTTGAATATTGAAACCTTTGTACAGGGTTTACAAGAAGCGGTGCAAGGTAAAGCGGCATCATTGACCGATGAAGAAATGGCGACTGTACTCAATCAATATAAAAAGCGCCTAGAAGCCAAACAACTGGTCGAGTTTCAAGAACAAGCACAAAAAAATGATCAAGCAGGCAAAGCCTTTTTAGCTGAAAATAGCAAGAAAGCCGATATCGTGACCACGAAATCAGGCCTACAATACCAAGTGCTAGAACAAGGTAAAGGCAAGTCTCCGAAAGCAAGCTCTACAGTTAAAGTCAATTATGAAGGTCGTCTGCTTGATGGCACCGTATTTGATAGTTCAATTGCACGTAACCATCCGCTTGAATTTAAACTGAGTCAAGTGATTACGGGTTGGACTGAAGGGGTTCAAACCATGAAGGAAGGTGGTAAATCACGTTTCTTTATTCCAGCAAATCTAGCTTATGGCGATGTCGGTTCGGGCGATGCGATTGGACCCAACAGCACTTTAATTTTTGATATTGAATTGCTTGAAGTGAAATAATAAAAAAACCCTCCAGTTGGAGGGTTTAATTTTTCAATGCGTTTAAGCTTTCAAATGTCTTGGACGGAAGCCCATAACCAACAATCCCACCACATAAGCCACCACACCAATCACACATAAACCAGCCACTTCAGCAATACGTAGCCATTGTGAAATATCTCCTTGGTACCAGGTTAAGCCATACCAAAGCGCAGCAATCATGGCGATATTGGCAACTGCATATTGAAGTGCCAGTTTTTTCCAATGTGCCCCAAAACGATAGATATTACGTTTATGCAAATAGAAATACAGCATACCCGCATTCACCAACGCTGAGCCTGAAGATGCTAATGCAAGTGCCATATGCTCTGCATGCCAATCGATTAATTTAAAGAAACCAATAAAGACTACGTTTAGAATTGCATTGGCTGCGACGGCCATTAAACCAACACGGACAGGTGTTTTGGTATCTTGTTGTGCATAGAAGCCTGGTGCAAACACTTTAATCAACATAAATGAGATTACCCCTGCACTCATACATTGCAGGGCCAATGCTGTCATTCGCGTATCTTCTACGGTAAATTCACCACGTTGGAACAAAGCCTGAATAATCGGTGTCGACAACATAAATAATGCAATACTTGCAGGAATCCCCACCAGCATAATAATCTTGGCAGCCCAATCAATCATGCCTCTAAATTTGGCTTGATCTTGCTCTGCATGACGTGCAGAAAGCGAAGGTAAAATTACCGTACCAATCGCCACACCAATCAATCCCAATGGCAACTCAGTCATTCGCTCGGCACTGTATAGCCATGACACCGAGCCATCTTGCATAAATGATGCCCAGATTGTATTGAGCAATAAGTTAATTTGCGTCACTGATACGCCAAACAAAGCGGGCAGCATCAGTTTTAAAATACGATCCACCCCTTCATGCTTGAAGTCTACTTTAGGTGGAATCAGTAAGTTCTTCTTCCATAATTCAGGAATCTGAATCGCCAGCTGTAAAACACCCGCGGCAACCACAGCCCAACCCAAAGCCATAATTGGCTCCGCCATATACGGCGTCAGCCACCAAGCCCCTGCAATCATTGCCACATTGAGCAATACTGGAGAAAAAGCAGGTGAAGCAAATGAACCATAGCTGTTTAAGATACTGCTGGCAAAAGCCGTCAACGACATAAACATCAGATATGGAATAGTCAGACGGAACATATCCACGGCGAGATCGAATTTCTCTGGGTCGTTATGGAAACCAGGTGCATACAAATAAATAATTGCAGGTGCAGCCACCATCGCCACAAAGGTCAATAACGACATGGCCGTAAGCAGACAGCCAAACACTCGACTAATGAGAATCTGGACTTCGGCATGCGCACGGCTGGTTTTATATTCTGTTAAAACAGGAATAAAGGCCTGAGAAAAAGCCCCTTCCGCAAATAAGCGCCTGAAAAAATTGGGAATACGAAAGGCAACGACAAAGGTATCGAAGTCCTTACCCGCACCAAACACATTGAGTAGCACCACATCACGTACCAAACCCAACACCCGGGATAACATCGTCATTGCACTGACAATTACAGTCGATCGCCACAATGCCATCGCATTCACCTACGGCTTATATTTTAAAAAGCGTTATTGTAATGAAAGTCCGAATAGATTTCGTTGTGAAATTATAAATCCAACGATGTTTTTTGGGCGAATTTTTGCTGGGACAATAGGTTCCGAAACAATTGCCAATCAAAATATAAGCCAGGATCGGTTTTCCGTTTTGGCGCAATGTCAGAATGGCCTGCAATATGATTTTGAATTTTTGGATATGCTTGGCGTAAAGTATTCACAACCTCAACCAATGCTTGATATTGCTCAGGTTCGAAAGGTAGATCATCACTTCCCTCAAGCTCGATTCCTATCGAATAATCATTACATTCCTTCAAAGCCAAATAGCTAGAACGACCTGCGTGCCACGAACGGTCATTAAAATTCACAAACTGAATCACTTCGCCTGTACGTAAAATCAATAGATGCGCTGAAACTTTCATCCCTTCAATGGTTTGGAAATAAGGATGTACAGACCAATCCAGCTGATTCTGAAAGAATTGTTGGATATAGCCACCACCAAACTGTGAAGGTGGCAAACTGATATTGTGGATAACGATCAGTTGAATATCGGTTCCGGCAGGCCGTGCATTAAAATTAGGCGAGGCAATCTGGGTCGCCCCCACCAATACACCCTCTTGTACTTGAGCAAATCTAGCGTGTTGCATTGTGACTCGAATCAGCAATTTAATCTGTATAGGCGCCATTCTGCCATGCTTTCTCCAGAATAATCGAGATGAAATACTTATTTTTTACAGGGAGGGTGTTAATATATGACACACGTTTTTTAGTCAAACATACACTGGAACTGGTATGAGTATTCCTCAATCTTTGCTTGAACAATCTATTCAAATCAATATTCAACAAGCATTACAAGAAGATATTGGGGACGGCGATATTACCGCCATGCTTACACCAGTCGATGAGCAAGCCACTGCGACCATCATTAGCCGTGAAGAGATGGTCTTGGCTGGTCAGCCTTGGGTGAATGCCTTGATTCAAGCCTATGACAACAGCGTGCAAGTGACCTGGTTAAAGCAAGAAGGTGACGTTGTTGCGGCAAATGAAGCGTTCTTAAAGCTTGCTGGTTCTGCACGTAGTTTGCTCACTGTAGAACGTCCTGCTTTAAACTTTATTCAAACGCTGTCTGCAGTTGCGACAAAAACAGCAAGCTATGTTCAACAACTAGAAGGTTTACATACCAAACTGCTGGATACTCGCAAGACCTTGCCAGGCCTGCGTATTGCACAAAAATATGCGGTAGCCATCGGTGGCGGACAAAATCACCGCTTAGGTTTATTTGATGCATTCCTGATTAAAGAAAATCATATTATGGCTGCGGGCGGCATTGCCCAAGCCATCACCAAAGCCCACGAAATCGCACCGGGCAAACCGGTCGAAGTCGAAGTGGAAACTTGGGAGGAGTTAAATCAGGCCCTGGAAGCAGGGGCTGATATCGTAATGCTGGATAACTTTAGCCAGCAACAGATGATTGATGCGGTCAAATATGTGGCAGGTCGTTGTAAATTAGAAGCCTCTGGTAATATCACCATTGAAAATTTACGTGAAGTGGCAACCTCTGGCGTGGATTACATTTCCATGGGCGTATTGACCAAAGACGTACGCGCAGTTGATTTATCCATGCGTTTTAACGCTTAAGCCTGATCAAGATCTTTTTCTTGTTTCAAAGGCTTTTGTTCTACTAAAGCCTCTGCTTTATTCAATTGTGTCGTTTCAACTTGCCACGCTGATTTGGCTTCGGTCGAATCAGTTGGACGGGGGTCAGCCGCCATTAATACAAATGTTACTGCTGTGAGTAAGACCAAAAATACTTGTAGCATCATTATTTCCCCTTAAACTTGTTTCTTTCAATTTGGCTCAATTTATCAAATTAAAATGAGTCAAATCAGTGGGCTGTGTTATAGGCATGTAAATGCTCAGTGAGCTATTTGTTGACGATGATGTGTTTGTGTCTACTTTCATTTCGATCTATGTAAGCTTAAAATGCTAAGCAGCTCAATTTATTAAAATAATAAGTATGGATACCATATTCGAAGCCATATTTTATGTGCTGTTTAAGCTGTTCCGTTTTCTATTCATTGACCTAATTTTTGAGATTATTTTTGAAGGTGTAATTCGTAGCCTTGGCTATGGAGTTGTACGTTGCTACCGGCTTGGACAACGAGTAGATTTTGACAGCACTGAAGTATTTGTCGTCGGTTTTATCACGCTGCTCATATTGATACTTCTATGTATCTACTGGTTTTTACTAAGATAATTTTCAACCTATAAAAAGCAGTCTAAGATTGACTTAGACTGCTTTAGGCTCATATCAAATAACCTTAATTTCCTGAAAAGCCCATATACGGATCAGAGATTGAGTCCTCATTGGTTTCAATACGTCCAGCAAAGCGACGGCTATAGCTTGGATCATTTTCAATCGTGACGGTAAAATCGTACCATCCCCCAAACTCAGTCATATCCCAACTGAGTTCTTTTTCAGTCGCAGCCGTTTCAATTTGCCAGCTCTTATTTGGTAAGTAGGCATTGGCTTTGACCACCAGTTTTGCTGTTTGTGTAGCATCATTGCGGACTTTTAAGAAAATCTTTGGATCACACTCCTCCATACAGACACGAATTTCTGGAAGTGCTTGAATTTGTGCGGTTTGAGTTAGATTACCCGTAAAGCTGCGATGGAAACCATTTGGCCCCAATACCCATAGATCATATCGATTCTCTTTAGTCTGCCAAACATCATCCAGTTGCTTACCTGCTTCCACCATATAACGACGTGGAACTGCTTCTAAATTCAATTTGTCATAGACATGAAACACGGCCGCATGTGTGCCCGTATTTGAGAACATCAATTTCACGGTTTTAGCCACAGCATCAACTTTTGCACTGCTATGCAAGACATAAGGCAATGCACGCGATGGACGAATCCCCATCTCCTGCACAGGATCGGTCTGACTAAGCGGACGGCTGACCTGAGATAAACGCTCCTGTGCTTTGCGAATCGCATCAGCTTCTGCTTTGCTCTTCTTACCGGATAGATCTGGCACAGGCAGTAAGTTTGGTGTTTTAAAATTAAATGCCGAGGTCAAGTCACCGCACACTGCTCGACGGTACGGACTGATATTCGGCTCTTTCACATCAAAACATTGTTCCAAGAATCGGATCACGGAAGAGTGATCAAACACTTGCGAATTGACCCAACCACCACGACTCCATGGTGAAATGATATACATTGGCACACGAATACCCGGTCCATAGACCCCAACGCCATTACTCACTTTAGGGTCAGTGAAATTTGGCTGTCCATTCGACGCTTTAGCATGCGTTGCATACTCATAGGACATTTGTTCTTTGCTGAGCGTCGATTTGCCATAGACCGTGCCTGATGCATCCATTGAAGGTGCACTTGGCGAAGGCACATGGTCAAAGAAACCATCATTTTCGTCAAAATTGATCAAGAAAACGGTCTGGCTCCACAGCTCAGGACGCTCAGTCAGCGCATTGAGAACTTCTTGGATATACCATGCTCCCTGCACTGGGCTTGATGGCCCTGGATGCTCACTATAGGTTGCAGGTGCGACTAACCAACTTACTTGCGGTAATTGCCCTTTAGCAATGTCTTCTTTAAATGTCCCTAAGAAACCACCATCTGGCATGGTATTGGCAATGCCTTTATACAAAGGTTGACTGGCATCAATTGCTGGATCATAGGCTGGGCAAATGGTGCTGTTATTGACTGGTTTGCCTGATAACTCATTGGCACGACGATACTTTTTAAATCCTGCTAATGGATTATCTGTAAAGTTATCAGGCATGTTTTGATACACTTTCCAGCTTACACCAGCTTGTTGCAAACGCTCAGGATAAGTGGTCCAGTCATAACCTGTGGTCGATGGACCAATGGCGTCTAGATCATTGACTACACTAGCAACATTGGCACCTGTTGGACCATTGGTGCCCGTCCAAATAAACATACGGTTTGAGTTGGTTCCCGTATGCATCGCGCAGTGGTAAGCATCACACAGGGTAAAGGCATTGGCTAAAGCAAACTGGAATTCAACTTCTTGTTGCTTGTAATAGCCCATCGATTGCGGTTGCTTGTATTGTACCCAACTGCCCATACGACCATGATCCCAAGCATATTGTCCATCGGTCCATGAGTGCGGTGTACCGCTGACACGCTGTGCATTGCCGCGGCTGCTGTCTAAGTGATATGGATAGACCTTATTCTTGTTGGCATCATACTGTTCCCAGACTTTACGACCTTGGCTTAAAGGAATGGTAAAACGGTCACCAAAACCACGTACACCTTTCAGCGTGCCAAAATAATTATCAAAAGAACGATTTTCTTGGGTCAAAATCACCACATGTTTAACATCTTTGATGGTGCCTGTTTCTACCTTGGCATCAATCGCAAGTGCCTTTTGAATACTCATTGGGAAACTGGTGAGAGCTGCTGTTCCAAACAAGGCTTTGGTTGAGTTTAATAAAAAATCACGACGATTCATTGATTTATTTCCTTATTGTTATTGTTTATGGCGCGCAGTGAATTTTGCATGTGGATGTTGGCGGCTTTGGATTTGGCGTTGGGTTATTATTATCGCCATCGCTGTCGTTACAGGCACTGAGTAACAAGCAACTGCTGCTGAGCAACGCTAAAAGGAAATTTCGCATTTGACTATCCGTTAAATATCAGTGCAGATAGTCAATACAATCTAAATGACAATTCGATGATGATTTGATCGCAATTCGATGACAAAAAATGGATAAAAAAAAGGCGGTCTAAAAAAACCAGACCGCCCGCACTATCAACTGGAGCTTACCAACCGAGTGCCTGCTGTTGCTTCTGAATCAATTCCGCGATTCCTTTTTCTGCAAGCTCTAACATGGCATTGCACTGCTGGCGCGTAAACGGTTTGTCTTCTGCCGTTCCTTGAATTTCAATAAATTCGCCAGCCTGTGTCATCACCACGTTTAAATCGGTTTGGCAATTTGAATCTTCTTCGTAGCATAAATCGAGTAAAACTTCGTCTTGATACATCCCGACAGAAATTGCTGCGACTAAGCTTTTTAATGGATCCTGTTTAATTTTCTTGTTGCTGAGCAATACGTTCATCGCATCAACCAAAGCCACTGCTGCGCCTGTAATTGCTGCTGTACGTGTTCCGCCATCCGCTTGAATCACATCACAGTCAATCGTAATGGTGTTTTCACCCAATTTTTTCAAATCCACCATGGCACGTAAGCTACGACCAATTAAACGTTGGATTTCTTGCGTACGACCTGTTTGCTTACCGCGTGCCGCTTCACGATCACTGCGAGTATGCGTTGAGCGCGGTAACATGCCATATTCAGCCGTCACCCAACCTTGTCCCTGACCTTTCAAGAAACGAGGTACTGAGTTCTCAATGCTTGCGGTACACAACACTTTAGTATGACCAAACTCAACCAAAACTGAGCCTTCTGCGTAACGAGTAAAGTTACGGGTAATGTTGACCTCACGTAATTGGTCTAATGTTCTTTGGTCAATACGCATAACGATTCCTTAAAACTATGGCACAAATATCATTGCGCCATAGTATATCTCAATTACACGTGCTTCCAGTTTTACTTATTCGTTACAATTCACAGAATTAATCATCGCTTAAGCAAACTTAAACTTCGATTTGAAATTCGTCCAAGTTTGAGCCACTTGTGCAGCCATATCATTTGGCAAAGAACATCTTGCTAAACGAACCCAAACCGTCCAGAACTGCTTCATAAAGTTAGCTTCGTTGTAGTTCACGCCATATTCAGCACATAAAGCTCTGATTTGTGGTGCAACTTGCTCATAACGATTGGCAGGCATATCTGGGAACAAATGATGCTCAATTTGATGGCTCAAATTACCACTCATAAAGTGCATCCATTTACCACCGGTAAAGTTACTCGAACCACGGATCTGACGCAGATACCACTGCGCTTTGGTCTCATTCTCAGTATTATCTGCTTCAAAGGTTTCCGCATCTTCAGTAAAGTGACCATTAAAAATCACGGCTGATGACCATAAATTACGTATGATGTTTGCAACTGCATTTCCAGCCAATACTGGAATAAAATTAATCGTTGCAATTGCAGGGAAAAACACATAGTCCTTTAATACCTGACGCGTCGCTTTTTTACGGAAATCAGATGCATCTGCCCAAACCTGTTTCCAAGTTTTGGTTTTATACACTAACGCATCTTCCAAATGCAGGTTTTGTACCCCGACATACCATTGGAAAAAGAACATCAACTGCAAAGCCAACGGAATATTGGCTAAATGACGCACTTCCCATTTTTGATCTTCTGTTACTCGTAAAATGCCATAACCGACATCATGGTCTTTACCCACAATATTGGTATAAGTGTGATGCATATAATTATGAGTATAGCGCCAGTCATTGCCTGAACAGGTATTGTCCCAATCGTAGTCTTCACCACGCAAGCTTGGGTCATTCAACCAGTCAAACTGACCGTGCATCACATTATGTCCAAGCTCCATGTTCTCTACGATTTTAGACACACCCAGCATGGCTGTCCCCAGCAACCATACGGGTGGGATCCAGCCACCGAACATCAACATACCGCGTGATGCGATTTCGGTATAACGTACAAAATTACGTACTTTGTAGATATATTTTGAATCCTGCTCACCGAGATTTTGCATCACATCTAGACGTATTTGCTCGACCCGGCGACCAAACTCTTCAACTTGTTCAGGGGTTAAATGCGCTGACTTTGATACGGTTTTAAATTCTAATGCCATATTCATTGTACTAATCCTCAAATATCTTTGTTTTTATAGGTCAATCGTGACTGGGCTTAAGGCCTGGCTCACACATAACTTGATTGGACGATTCGGTTGATCATCAATTTCGCCTGTGATCACGTTCTGCGTCACACCACTGACTTTGGTACAGCTACAGCGGTTACAGACACCCATACGGCAACCATGTTGTGGACGTAAACCTGCTTGTTCTGCACTACTTAATAGATTGGTCGTTGCAATAAAATTCTGTTGCGCACGACGGAAACTAATCGGTTGAGCTGTACTTGAATGCTCAATCTGGATCGGTTGGAAAAACTCTTGATGAAAGTTTCCAGCCGCATCCTGTTGCGTATAAATGTCTTGCGCTTGGCGCATCATGCTGTGGTGACCACAGGCATAAGCTTGCATCTCTTTAAAATTTGGGACTAATTTCTCTAACAATGCTGCATCTAAATGCTGTTTTTGCTCTGCGGTATTAAAGAAATGATAGTGCAACTGTGGATATTGCTCAGCCAAAGCCAAGATGTCCTGATGCAACACTTCTGCACGGTTAAAATAAACCACATGAATCTGTTCAAGCTGCTGTTGTAGTGCTTGTTGCAATAAAGAATAAATCGCAGTAATCCCTGAACCTGAAGCAATCAGTAATGCAGGTTGCTGACCTTGATGTAAGACGAAGTCACCTTGTGCCTGTGAGATCTCGAAACGATCGCCTACACGCAATTGTTGTGCTGCTTTCGAGACCACACCTTGGACTTTAATCCCAAGACGAATTTCGCCCTGTGGCGTGACATCAATAATTGAGTAACTACGTTGTTGATATACCCCATTGATCATCAAGGTAATCAAAACACTATGACCTGCTTGGACTTGGCTAAAATCAAAATTATGATTTGGCTTTATCGTCAATAACACCATATCCGAGCTGAGTGGCTGTACGGCGGTCACTTCTGCAAGAATGCGTTTCCAAGCAAAGGTTGGCTTTATTTTTTGCAAAATAAAATCAACGAAATCTTCTCGAATCCAATGTGGCTGATAACTTAACTCTGCGTTCATACGTTCCTCGTTTTGTATCTGGCTATTTATTTTGAGTGAACAAATGTTCGTGTAGTGAACATGTGTACACTATATTTATTTGTGTTCACTGAGTCAACACTTGTTCACTAATTTTTTGAATATTTTTTATACTTTTTAATAAGCCATTTAAAATAAGGAAAAAATTTAAAATTTGCGCATGCTTTGAACTCATATCTAGCAAGCATTGATCAGTGAAAGATCAAAAACATTGGCATTTAGCAATGGACAAGGACTAAAAAGTTTCTGTTTTTTTTGCTAGACTCTGCTGTACGGTTTCAACGAGTCTTATTCATGTCGATTAGAGATGAACGAAAACAACAGAGTCGGCAGGCTCTACTAGATGCAGCACTTCATCTCAGCACTGCTGGGCGCTCATTTAGTAGTATTAGTTTGCGTGAAGTTGCTCGCGAGGTTGGTTTAGTCCCAACAGCGTTTTATCGTCATTTCCAAGATATGGACACACTCGGCCAAGAACTGGTTGATCAAGTCTCTTTGCATTTAAAAAGCTTGATCCATCAATTAGGGCAAAGTTATTTGAAACACAGTGGCAGTGCCAAAACCCGTACCAGTATTGAACTTTTTGTACAGGCCGTGAATCATAGCCCGCAACAATGGCAGTTTATGATTGCAGAACGTTGGGGTGGCTCAGAAATAGTCCGCATTGCGATCGCACGAGAAATTGAGTTTCTGATTGAAGACCTCGCCATTGATCTGTGCAAACTCGAAACCTTCAAACACATTAAAGAAGCCAAAGACTTGCAAGTCTTATCTACGATTTTGATTAATATGTCGTTTACATGGGCAATGACGTGGATCAATTTACCCAAACAATTCACGATTGATCATCTACTCGAACAACAAAACTTATTTATCGACAATGCAGCGACTCAAGTCCGTTTACTCTTCAGTGGCATCTCCAACTGGGAACCACAAAACGCTTGACCTGATCCAAACCAAAGTTTGATATATAAAAGCATTGCTTCGCGTTATGATGCATTAGAGACTAATGCAAACGCAGTCTAGAACACTATGAGGAGCTTATAAGCATCATGAATCCTGATCGTCATACTCAGTTCTTAATTCGTAAAGAAAAAATTTTGCAGGTTGCGGAAAAGCTATTATTAGAAAACAACCAAGAAATGACCTTAGATGAACTGGTTGCGGAACTGGATATTGCCAAAGGTACGCTATACAAACATTTCCGTAGCAAGAATGAACTGTTGCTGGAATTAATTATTCAAAATGAAAAAGAAATTTTAAAAATTTCAGATAAATACAATACCGATGTCAAAGAATACGCACCGCGTTATATGCTTTATCATCTAACCTCACCGAGTCGTACCATTCTGCTGCATCAGCTAGAAGAACATTTGACCATGACTGAGTCGAAGTTAAAACATTTGTTTGATGAACTGTACGCGATTCGTCAGCAGCGTATTGTTTCATTGAAAGATATGACTGAAAAATATTTAAAATCACAGAATTACGATATGTCGATTCGTGATTACCTGTCTTATATCTGGTCTTTGACCTACGGTGCAGCATTATTATTAAACTCAAGCTATTATCAACGCTCGATTGGTTCGCGTGAGAAGTTGATTAATCTCTATGTCAATCAGGCTTTGTCTCTACCAACACAGAAAGTTCAGATTGATTTAAAAGATTTACAGATTGACCAAAACTAAATGAAAAAAGGACTGTCACTACAGTCCTTTTTTATTGCAGATCGACGCAAATTATTTGGCTTTACGCTCTTTTTCTAGCAAATAATCAACCACTTGAGTTACTTTACCGTCTTCACCTTGAACCACATATTTACCATTCACGACAACGGCAGGAACACCCGTCAACTGGTACTGCTGCGCCAATTTATTCGACTCAGCAATTTTTGCCGTAATTGGGAATGAGTTAAACATACTGTTAAATTTCTGCTCAGGTACACCATAACGCGCGAAGAATTTTGCTTGAGAGGCTTGATCAAAGATTTGCTGACCACCTTCATGAATGGCATGGAATAGCGGAATATGGGTTTTCTTACGCACACCGAGTGCTTCTGAAACGTAATAACCACGTGCACCTTGTTCCCAGACTTTATTCATCGCCGCAGGGGTACGTAAGAAATAAACGTCTTTTGGAATTTGCTTTAACCATGTTTGCATATGCGGTTCAAGCTTAAAGCAGTGCGGGCAACCATACCAGAAGAACTCACGTACTTCGAGTTGTCCAGCAGGTGCTGACGTTTTGCCTGGGTTGGCAATCACGGTATAGTCTTTACCGGCCACAAAATCTGCTGCCATCGCATTCATTGAGAATGCCAACGCAACTGCACTTAAACCACCTAATACTAACTTTTTCATTGGCTTTGCTTTTCCTCTAAGCATTTTTCGTAAGTTTATATGCTAAATATAAAACAAACACGAGCAATTCGTTTTGCTTCTGTGAAGTTTTTTATTGGATTTATCGCTTTTTTTGCCAGAATCGCTACACTACCAACAGATTAAACCTAAATAATCATCCTAATATAGAGGTGACACCATGTCGCAATTGAATGTTGACCCACAAGAAATCGCAAAATTTGAAGCATTGGCTGCCAAATGGTGGGATCAACATTCAGAATTCCGCCCACTGCATCAAATCAATCCCTTACGTCTAAATTGGGTCGATGAACGTGTCGGTGGCTTAGCTGGCAAAAAAGTACTTGATGTCGGTTGTGGTGGTGGCATCTTGGCTGAAAGCATGGCACGTCGCGGAGCAGATGTCATTGGCATCGATATGGGTGAAGCACCTCTCGCTGTAGGTCGTTTGCACGCAGAACAAGACAATGTACAAAACATTGAATATCGTCAAATCCCCGTTGAACAATTGGCACTCGAACAAGCAGGTCAATACGATGTAGTGACCTGTATGGAAATGATGGAACATGTGCCTGATCCAGCATCAATCGTGAAAGCCTGCCAAACTTTGGTGAAACCAGGCGGTCATGTGTTCTTCTCGACCATTAACCGTAATCCTAAATCGTATTTATTTGCGATTATTGGCGCAGAATACATCCTGCGTTTATTGCCTAAAGGCACGCATGATTATCATAAATTCATCCGCCCTTCGGAAATGGCACATGATATTCGCAATGCAGGTTTAACGCTGAAAGAAATGATTGGCCTCCATTACAATCCAATCACCAAACACTATTGGTTAGCACCCAATGTTGAAGTGAATTACATGGTGCATACCACCAATACAGGTGCTGAATGAAAGCTGTTTTATTTGATCTAGATGGCACATTAATTGACACTGCAGCAGACTTCATTCGTATCATTCAACAAATGTGTCGCGATGAACAACGACCTGTAGTCGATGCGGATACCATTCGTACTCAAGTGTCGGAAGGTGCTCGTGCTATGGTGAAGCTGGTTTATCCTGAATTAGACGTCACAGACCCCGTGTTTTTGGCACATCGCCAACGCTTTTTAGATGTATATGGTGACAATATTGTGGTCGATACCGACCTGTTTGTCGGCATGTACCCATTACTTGAAGAACTGGAAGCACATCAAATTCCGTGGGGCATTGTCACCAACAAACCTCGTGGTCTAAGTGAGTCTCTATTGGCAAAATTGGATCTGACTGAACGTTGTGCAGTCTTGGTTTGCCCAGAAGATGTCAGCAAAACCAAACCTGATCCAGAACCGATGTATTTGGCTGCAAAACAACTCGAGCTTGATGCGAAAGAGATTATCTATGTCGGTGACCATCCACGCGATATTGACGCAGGTCGTCATGCCGATATGTATACCATTTTGGCTGCTTACGGTTATCTACCTGTCGAATCACGCGATGATCTTGCAGCTTGGCAAGCCGATGCCATTATTCAAACCATTCCTGAACTGCATCAACTGATCAAACAGAAAATCACTGTATTGTCAGAAAATCAGGGTATGATGAATTAAATTTTTAAGATAAGAATAGGAGGCATAACAATGAAATACTCAGAATATCAACCTCGTCCAGATTTATTGAAAGATCGTATTATCCTGATCACAGGCGCTGGTGATGGGATTGGTCGTGCTGCTGCGATGAGTTATGCCCTGCATGGTGCAACCGTTGTATTACATGGTCGCACCTTGAATAAACTTGAAGTCATTTATGATGAAATTGAAGGCTTAGGCGCACCACAACCTGCAATTTTGCCTCTACAACTGTCGACAGCATCAACACATGATTACGAGCTGCTTGTCAGTACGCTGGAGCAGCAGTTTGGTCGTTTGGATGGTATCTTGCATAACGCAGGCATGTTGGGTGATCGGGTTGAACTGGCACATTATCCTGTCGATGTTTGGGATGATGTACTCGCAGTAAATTTGCGTGCACCGTTTGCCCTCACTCAAGCCTTGTTGCCTTTACTAGAGAAATCTGAACATGCCTCGGTGGTATTTACCAGTTCAAGCGTAGGCCGTGAAGCACGTGCGCTTTGGGGTGCTTATTCAGTGTCTAAAGTTGCAACTGAGGCTATGAGCAAAATCTTTGCAGCAGAAAATACCTACCCAAACATTCGTTTTAACTGCATCAATCCAGGTGGTACTCGTACAGCGATGCGTGCGAAAGCCTATCCAGAGGAAGATCCAAAAGTACTTCCAACACCTGACAGCATTATGCCTGCCTATCTTTATCTGATGGGTGATGATAGTTTAGATATGAATGGTCAAAGTATTGATGCTCAAGCTTAATTCAACCCTTACAATAATTCTAAATAACATTGAACACTGACCTTAAAGCTGATTTTTTGAGAGAAATGTGTGGTGGATCTTCATTTTTTTAATGGAAAAATGAATCGATCTTCACAGTTTCTCTGCATTTTTAAGGTACAGTTTTCACATGAGAGACATCCGAAGTCAATAAGGTGCATCATGAAAAATTTTTTCATTATCTTGGTTTTAGGTTCGACAGTCCTGTTTAGTAGTATGGGGAGTTTTGCGGGCCCGCATGATCGTGACGATGATTCGCGCGGTGGCGGCTGGCAAGGTGGTCGTAACTTTGATCGCCCAGATGGTGAGAATCGTCAACGCGAACGTCGTATGCGTGAAGAACGTGGTGTAGAGCGCCTAAAACAACATCGTTGGCAGGAAGGCTACGTCATGCCACAACATTATCGTGGTAACGGCTATAAAGTCGACTATAAAGACAGTAATCTGCCTCGCCCAGGTCGTAACGAACAGTGGTACAAAATCAACAATGACTACATTTTAGTCAACTCAGATGACAACAGTATTATCCGAATCATGGGCTTCTAAGCCCTTTTTCATGGTTCGTCAGAATTAAAGTTGAATAGATGCTTTAGGAATAGATTTATCTTTTGATTTTTTTCGTTAGAATCAGAGCAAGTGCTGCATATCTGAGATCAACATGGCGAAGCAAATGACTGAAAATTCACATAGTACAACAAAAGATTATGTGCATTGGTTTCGCCACTCCGCACCTTATATCAATGCCCACCGTGATAAAACTTTCGTTTTGATGTTCTCTGGTGAAGCAGTCCAACACGAAAATTTCCAGCACATCATCCATGATATTGCCCTATTACATTCTTTAGGGATTCGTTTAATTTTGGTCTACGGCGCACGTCCGCAAATTAATCAAAATCTACTCGAACGCAATATCGAAACACCCTTCCATCAAAGTCGTCGCATTACCACACGCGAATCCTTACGTGGTGTCATGAATGCGGTGGGTTCTATTCGTCTAGAAATTGAAGCCCTTCTCTCCATGGGTTTGGCCAATTCACCGATGTATGGTGCTCGCATTGATGTCGTTTCTGGCAATTTTGTCACCGCAAAACCGTATGGGATTCGCGATGGCATCGACTTCCAACTGACAGGTGAAGTCCGTTCGATTGACACCGATGCCATTCAACGTCATTTAGACAATCACAATATTGTTTTGCTTGGACCAACAGGTTATTCAACCACAGGTGAAGTATTTAATTTACTGGCTGAAGACGTGGCCACTAAAACAGCGACAGCCTTAAAAGCAGATAAACTGATCTTCTTGGGCGAAAAACAAGGCTTGATGAATGAACAGCAACAGTTATTACGTGAATTAAGTCCACGTCAGCTTGAACCCTATATTCAACAAAACCAACAACAATATCCAGAATTTGCCTTACACCTCAAACAAGCGCAACAAGCCTCTTTATCTGGCGTACATCGCGTACATTTGATTTCATATGCTTATGACGGCGCACTGATTGAAGAACTATTCACTCGCGATGGTATTGGTACCTTGATCACCGATGCTCATTATGAAGAAGTGCGTATTGCCAATATTCACGATGTCGGTGGCTTGATTAATCTACTGCGTCCGCTGGAACAGGAAGGGATTCTGGTGTATCGCTCTCGCGAACGTCTTGAAAGCGAAATTGAACATTTTGCAGTGATTGAACGCGACGGTATGATTTTAGCTTGTGCAGCACTGTACCCAATTCCAGCTGGATCAGATGAAATTCGTTCTGCTGAAATTGCCTGCGTTGCAGTGGATTCAAGCTATCGAAAATCCAATCGTGGTAGCCAAATTTTGCAATTCTTGGAAAGCAGGGCCAAACAGCAAGGAATTCAGCGCCTGTTTGTACTGACCACTAGAACCGCTCACTGGTTCCTAGAGCAAGGCTTTAGCCCTGCCAGCGTAGATGATTTACCCAATGCGCGCCAAGCACTGTATAACTATCAACGTAATTCTCTCGTCTTTAAAAAAGCATTGTAGTCATCGCAACGCAGACTGAAGGAGATATTTTTATTTTTGATAAAGATATCTCTACTTCATCATTATCTCTGCTTAAGTGAGTATGAAGAATAAATTCACCAATCGATAAAATAAAAAATAATCCAATTAAAAACAATGTTTTATTCAAAAAAAGCTCTTCACCACTTATTCAATCCATAGATAAGATTATGCAATTTTCTATTTTGCACTTTTCAGCATAAGCAAAGCCCGATTACTTATTTTTTATGCAATAAAAAAAGTTTTAGTTTAGTTGCTCATCTTATTTAAATCTTTTGATTTGTCGGGGAGCACAACCAACATGACCATTTCAATCAATCGTTCATGGGCAACATATAGCATCATCGCAGCAAGTCTTGCCAGCCTGATGGGTGTTGCAGGTTGTGCAAAAAAACCAGAGCAGCAAGAGACAACAAAACAAGAAACCACAACATTAAATATCGGCTTTCAAAAGTATGGCATCCTGCCGATTCTCAAAGCAAAAGGTGAATTAGAAAAAAATCTTGCTGCTCAAGGTGTCAATGTTAAGTGGGTTGAATTCCCTGCCGGCCCACAACTGTTAGAGGGTTTAAATGTTGGCAGTGTGGTCTTTGGTGAGGCAGGTGAAGCACCGCCGATCTTTGCTCAAGCAGCCAATCCGAACTTGGTGTATGTCGCCAACCAACCGCCTGCACCGACAGCAGAAGCGTTAATTGTACAAAAAGATTCACCGATTCAATCGATCCAAGATCTGAAAGGTAAACGTGTTGCCTTGAATAAAGGCTCAAATGTTCATTACCTCTTACTCAAACTATTAGAAGCAAACAATCTCAGCTTAAACGATATTCAACCTGTTTACCTGCCACCGTCAGATGCACGTGCAGCATTTGAAAAAGGTGCTGTAGATGCTTGGGTGATTTGGGATCCTTTCTTCGCTGCAGCTGAACATCAAATACATGCCCGCGTGATCGCCACAGGTGAACACTTAGTCAGTAATCATCAATTCTATTTGGCCGACCGCCAATTTGCTGAAAGCCACCCTCAGGTTTTAACGACCTTGGTCACCACACTCAATCAAACCACGGATTGGGTCAAAGCACATCCAGATGATGCAGCCAAATTGCTGGAAAAGCCGACGGGGCTTGAGTTCGATGTCCTAAAAAGTTCCATTTCACGCATGGGTTTTGGGGTTCAACCCATCTCTGAAAAAGTCGCAAAAGAGCAGCAATACGTCGCCGATGCCTTCTTTGCGCAGAAACTGATTCCGAAGCAGCTTGTGATCCAAGATGCCGTATTAAAGAACGACGTTAAATAATTGAGGATCACCATGAAATTGCTATCTAAAGTTTCTGTTTTGGGATTACTGATCTCTACATTTTCACTGGGTGGTTGCCAGAAGCCAGAGCAGAGTACGGAGAAGGCAACTTCAGCAACTGAAAATACGGCGGTCAAAACCCTATCCATTGGCTTCCAGAAATCTTCCCTCAATTTGTTAGTTGCCAAACAACAAAAGTTATTTGAGCAGGAATTTCCGAATGCCAAAATTGAATGGCGAGAATTTCCAGCAGGTCCACAAATGCTTGAAGCACTTGCCGTTGGTGCAGTCGATTTTGGTTATGTCGGCAATACCCCACCCATCTTTGCGCAAGCCGCAGCTAAACCATTGAGCTATGTGGCTTATGAAGTGGTTGCACCAACAGGCCAAGCTATATTGGTACATGCCAACGATAAAATCAGCAGCCTGCAAGACTTAAAAGGCAAACGTGTCGCAGTTCAAAAGGGCTCCAGTGCACACGAACTTTTGGCAAAAACCTTGCAGAAAGCGGGTCTATCTTGGCAAGACATTCAACCGATCTGGTTACCTCCTGCCGATGCACGCGCAGCCTTTGACAAACAGGCCGTTGATGCGTGGGCAATTTGGGAACCCTACTTAGGTACAGCAGAACTGCAAGGCCATACCAAAACCTTGGTTGATGGCTCTGCTTTTCCAACCACTTATTCTTTTTATATTGGTAATCCTGATTTTATTAAAAAGCATCCTGATTCTGCACCAAAGCTGATTAAGAGCATCAACATTGCGGATCAGTGGATTGTGCAACATCAAGATCAGGCATTACAGATTTACGCACAAAGTACGGGGCTGAGCCTTCCTGTGGCGCAACGTGTTTTAGACAAACGACCAAAACCATCGCCTGTGCACATCCTCACAGCTGAGGTCATAAAGAGTCAGCAACAAATCGCCGATTTATTTAAACAAGAGCAACTCATTCCTGTGCAAATTGATATTCAGCACAGTGTCTGGTCTGCCCAATAAACATTAATTTCATTTTCATAAGGAACATCGACATGAATATTTTCTGGTTTATCCCCACTCATGGTGACAGTCGTTATTTAGGCACCAGCAAGGGTGCTCGTCAGGTCGATCATGCTTATATGAAACAGATTGCAGTTGCCGTGGATAATCTGGGTTATGCAGGCGTACTCATTCCAACAGGACGCTCTTGTGAAGATCCTTGGATTACGGCAGCCAGTTTAATTGATGCAACCACCCAGCTTAAGTTTTTAGTCGCACTTCGTCCTGGGCTGACCACACCAGCACTTGCTGCACGCATGGCTGCAACTTTTGATCGTCTCTCCAATGGCCGTATCCTGCTCAACCTTGTCACAGGTGGTGATGAACAGGAACTCAAAGGTGATGGACTCTATGAAGATCACAGTACCCGTTATCAAACTGCTTCTGAATATGTCAAAATTTGGCGCGAAATTCTCACTCGCTCACATACGGGTGAACCGTTTAGCTTTCACGGTGAACGTCTCAGTGTGGATGATGCCAAACTGCTCTATCCACCCGTACAAAAACCCTATCCACCGCTTTGGTTCGGTGGCTCATCAGAAGCTGCAACCGAGCTTGCTGCTGAGCAAGTTGATACCTATTTGACTTGGGGTGAACCTCCTGCTGCCGTAAAAGAAAAGATTGAACATTTACGTGCCAAAGCCGCAGCCAAAGGCCGTACCCTGAATTATGGCATTCGCTTACACGTTATTGTGCGTGAGACCAATGAACAGGCTTGGGCCGCTGCAGATGAACTGATTCAATACTTAGATGATGCAACGATTGCTGCAGCGCAGAAAAAATTTGCACAAATGGATTCAGTGGGTCAGCAACGTATGGCTGCATTACATGGTGGTCGTAAAGATCAACTTGAAGTCTCACCGAACCTATGGGCGGGCATCGGCTTAGTCCGTGGTGGCGCGGGAACCGCTCTAGTGGGTGACCCAGAAACCGTTGCTGCACGAATTCAAGAATATGCAGACTTGGGTATTGATACCTTTATTTTCTCAGGTTACCCACATTTGGAAGAGTCAATTCGTTTTGCCGAACTGGTGTTCCCTTTACTGCCACTCAAAACCCGTGAAAAACTGGCGCAACCACATTTAACTGGGCCTTTCGGAGAAATCATTGCCAATAACTATGTCCCTGAGACCAAGGAAGCAAAAACCTTGATCAAGGAGGACGCATGAGTGCAAAACCTTTTTTGAATGATGTTTCACGTGGAACACAAAAAATAGGCAAAGGCCTCCTGCCGTGGTTGTTTCCAATTTTACTGATTTTAATTTGGCAAGCAGCTTCTAGTTCAGGTTTGTTGCAAAGTCGGGTCTTGCCTGCCCCAACTGCTGTTGTAAGTGCCTTCTGGCACTTACTGATCAGTGGTGAACTTTGGCAGCATGTCAAAGTGAGTGCTGGTCGTGCCTTACTCGGCTTATTGATTGGTGGTGGCTTAGGGTTGGTTTTGGGGCTATTGAATGGTTCTTCCCGTATCGCATCGACTTTACTGGATACCACCTTACAAATGATCCGTAATATCCCCGCACTGGCCCTGATTCCACTGGTGATTTTATGGTTTGGGATTGATGAAACTGCCAAGCTATTTTTAGTGGCCGTCGGCGTGTTTTTCCCAATGTACATCAACACTTATCACGGTATCCGCTCGGTTGACCCACAACTGATCGAAATGGGAAAAAGTTACGGACTCAATCGTTGGCAACTTTATAAAGACATTATTTTACCAGGTGCGATGCCCTCGATTTTAGTTGGGCTACGATTCTCTTTAGGTCTGGTTTGGGTGCTGCTCATCGTGGCTGAAACCATTTCTGCGCAAGCAGGAATTGGATATATGACCATGAATGCACGAGAGTTTTTACAAACAGATATCGTCTTGGTCGGGATTTTACTGTATGCCTTGCTCGGAAAATTAGCAGATGTATTGGCTCAAGTGTTGGAACGTTATCTACTGCGCTGGCATGCAGGTTATCAAAAATAATAAGGACATAACGATGAGTAACTTAAATTTAAACTTCTACGATAACAACCTGATTCAGCCCGTTGCTGAACCAGAAACTGTAACCTCGCCAGACAATGGTGCTCATATTCTGATTGAGCAGCTATATAAATTTTATGGCGAGGTCAAAGTCCTTGAAGACCTTGATCTGAACATTCAAGCGGGTGAGTTTGTTGCCATCGTTGGTCGTAGCGGCTGTGGTAAAAGCACCCTGCTCCGTTTGATTGCCCAACTTGAAAAGGCCAGTTATGGCGAAATCAAGTTTCAATCCGCTCGCAATTTTCGTGAAGGCATTACCAACCACGATATTCGTGTCATGTTCCAAGATCCACGCCTGTTACCATGGAAAAGCATTATACAAAACGTACAATTGGGGTTGCCTAAAAATCAGCATCTGCTTGCAGAAGCATTGTTAGAAAAAGTCGGGCTAAAAGACAAAGCGACGCAATGGCCAGCTCAGCTCTCAGGTGGACAACGCCAACGCGCTGCGCTTGCACGAGCGCTTTCCCATACACCCCGTATTTTACTGTTAGATGAACCACTCGGCGCATTAGATGCACTGACTCGGTTGGAAATGCAGAACTTGATTGAGCGTCTTTGGAAAGAACAAGGTTTTACTGCCATCTTGGTTACGCATGATGTCAGTGAAGCGGTACAACTTGCCGATCGGATTATTCTTTTGGATCAAGGGCATATCGCCCATAGTTTTCAGGTCAATCTACCACGACCACGTAAAAAAAGTATTGCATTCGCTCAACTCGAGCAACAAGTCCTCGATGCGGTTTTAGCCACCTAAAGCCGCATTCATTTGCACTAAAATGTGACCAAAATAATAAAAAATTAGCGCTCTTTTTCCCTGATCAGAAAAAAATTATTTACAAAATATGTATGCATTTTTTTAGATTTCAATAATTATCAAATACATCGTTAGCATTGGCCTAAAAAGTATATTTTTTTCGATAAAAAAATTGCGCAATTGTGCACAAATCCGACAATTTATCTTACAATGTCAATGACATTTTTTGAATCAAGCTCGCAGATGGAACAGAAGAAAAGTACACAAAAGCGCAATCAACTGCTGAATGCTGCCCTAGATGTTTTTTCCGTCTATGGGTTTAGTGGTGCCAGCCTCGATGAGATTGCACAGCTCGCAAATATGCATAAATCGAATATTTTCTATTACTATGAAAATAAAGAATCGCTTTATGTCGAAGTGCTCACCACTGTATTGCAAAAGTGGCTTGCACCCTTACAAACCTTAGAGTCTGAGCTTGAGCCAACTGAAGCACTTACTCACTATTTGATTCAAAAAATTGAAAGCTCACGTGATCAACCGAAAGCATCACGTTTATTTGCTCTTGAGATTATTCAAGGTGCGCCGCATATTTTGCCAATCTTAAAAGGGCCTTTGAAAAAGCTATTTAAGCGCAAAACCAAGGTGATTCAAACTTGGCAAGAACAAGGCAAATTGTCGGCAGAGGTCGATCCAGAACTATTGATTCTCAACATTTGGGCGATCACGCAAAATTACGCTGATTTTTCGACGCAAATGGAAATGGTCACAGGCAAAACTTTGCGTAACCGTAGCATGTATCAACGTACCATCGAACATACTATCCATGTGATGCTATACGGCGTGTTGCCTCGTTAAGTTTTCTTCTAAAAGCCTTAATTTTAGCGATTGGCGTACACTTAAAAGCGACTAACAAAGTCGCTTTTTTCTATTAAGTACTTGAGAATGTTATTAAGTTTACCTAAATAAAATTATAGAACGTGAAAAATCACGGACAAACCATTCCAATATACAGAAAACTGAACCAACATTAATTAAGATTATGATATTAAATATAAAAAATTAATAATTTTGTTCAAGCTGTATTATATTAATTTTAGGAAACTTTAAAGTCCTGAAAGCACCAATTTCGCTTGTGAATGCCCATTATTAGCGGCTTTGCTATACCACTCAAAAGCCTTCTTATCATCTTGTACTACACCCTGGCCATTCTGATACATCGATCCAAGATTATATTGTGCCTGAGCATTACCTTGATTAGCCGCTTTGCCATACCATTCAAATGCTTTTTCATAATTTTGTACAACGCCTTCACCGTTGTCATACATCAACGCAAGGTTAGTCTGTGCAACATCATCTCCCTGTATAGCTGATTTTTCATACCACTCAAATGCCTTTTTATCATTTTGGGCTACACCCTGACCGCTATAGTACATAAATCCAAGAGCATTTTGTGCCATTGCAAATCCTTGATTAGCTACTAAACTGTATAGTTCAAATGCTTTTTTATCATCTTTTTCTACACCTTGGCCATTCTGATACAGCAATCCAAGATTATATTGTGCAGCAGCAACTCCCTGAACAGCTGATTTTTTATACCATTCAAATGCTTTCTCATAATTCTGTATAACTCCTTGGCCATTTGCATATACCCATCCAAGGTTATATTGTGCTAGCGCATCACCATTTTCAGCTTTTCTTAATAAATCATTTGAGAGCGTTGGATTTGCTAAGATTTCCATAGAAAAGACCAGTCCACAAGCAATAGCGATAAGTCTGAAAATTTTCATTTTCTGCCTTTAAATTAGAGTTACATTTAATTCTTTAAATTATTAATAATACGTTATAAAGATAAAAACTTAGAGGTATTTAACATAATGGTTCTCTTAAGAATTCACCACAAAACCATTATTTATTTTCAATATCTTATAAACAAAACAATGTTTATCCATACAGACTACAGCGTTAAACCTTTGCATTTAAAAATGCGCTTGATACAGCGCCAATAATTTTTGTGCACCAACTAGCAGATTTTCTTCCCAATCCAAATGAGCCGTATCATTGGCACCATCAGTAATATATTTAACTGAAATTAATCTTACACCCAGTTTTTGGCACACTTTTGCCAAGGCATAGGCTTCCATATCGACGAGGTTACAACTGACTTTGGGAATTCCTGTTTCAAAAGAATCACCTGTACCACAGATCCCTTTAGGTAAAAGCTCAAAATGAGGCTGAGTATGGATCTCTGCTGGAATTTCGTCATCCATCGGTGTCACACCTACGGCAAAACCTAAGGGAGACACATCCATGTCACGCTGCACAAAAGTAATCACCTCAACCAGACTATGCGCATCAAAATGTGAACTTCCTGCACTGCCTAAATTTATGAGGGTTTTACATCCCGTCTTTTGAATCACCTCAAATGCCTTGAATGCTGCATTAATTTTGCCAATGCCACTGTAATGAACATCAATTCCAGCTTGTTCAAACAGCCCTTTGGATTCATTCGGCAAAGCCATAATCAGAGCAATATCAGCATTCATAGAGGACTCTTTTCAATCAGAACAAACATAGCCTGAATTTAACAAAAAATTTGATACTCGGAAACGTCCTCCGCAACTGTTCGAGACAGGGCTCCATTTATAAAGAGTTGTTTCTGCGACTCTTTCAACAAGTTGATGGTAGTCAACGAGTTTTGCGGTGAGCAGTAAAGCTGCGCAAGATGGTTGCTCTTGCGCAGCTTTACTGCTCATGCCGAAACAAAAGTAAGTCGAACCGAAGGTTTATCCTGAAATTGGATGAGAACAAATAAGATTCCATCAAGATAATTGTTTTAAAAAAACTAAAGATATAAACCGAACTCAGGCTACATAAAAAGGTGTGCTTCGGCACACCTCGATATTATTGCATCTTCTGCTGTAAGGCGACTAAACAAGGAGAGAAAAATAATTGACCGCTATACGCCCCTGCCAGTGTTTTCTTCATCACCAATGTCCATAGGCCAACCAACAACAGACTTAAAACCACAGCCGCATACTGTAAGAAATCGATATGTAACTGATGCGCCAAGTTGAAGATCGCCAAGATAAACACACCGAATGGGAAAGTCAGTCCCCACCAACCTAAATTAAATGGAATACCAGTACGCATATGACGCAGTGTGGTCAAAATCGCAATCCCAAACCACCATAAGCCAAAACCTAATAGCACCAAACTTGCCACAATACCCAAGGCTGGAAGTAATGTCGCTAAGCCTTCAAAGCCCATCGCCTGCATAATGCGTGGCGCTTGCTCACCCAGTAATAATAACGCTAAGGCCCCTGTTCCAATCGGTCCTAGACACAACCAGCTAGAAATCGCGACTTCTTTTTCAGGTAACTGGTGTAAAGCTAAACGTAACATCAAAATCGTTAAGATCGCAAAAGCAGGCAGTACAGAAATACCCCACAATACATAGCCTGTGATCAAGATGGTTAATGCATGTTTATCGGCAGCTAAATGGTGTAATAGCAGCCCCGCTGAGCTGGCAGCGACTTCACAGGCCACGATCGGGAGTAACCATACCGCAGTCATACGATGTAATTGATGATCTTGGCAGCTAAACATACAAAATGGCACCACCCACGCAATCACCACCGCAAGAACAACATCGATGTACCAAAGGTAAGTGGCAATCTGAACGGCAATATCGCCATATAAATGGGTACCAAAACTGAGAAAACCATTGGCAATCGTCGCTAAGCCCATCGGAATCGCACCGAGGAATAAGCTCATGTTGGGGTGAGTAAAAATCTGTTTGGCTTCAGCCGGAAATAAAATCCAGCGTAAGATATACAGCACACTAAAGGTGCTAAATAACAAAATATTAAATTGCCATAATTTGGTCGCAAGCATAAATAAGACAGATGAAGCGAAAGGCAGCTGTGCTAAAATCATCGCCACCACACCTGTTCCCATGGTTGCAGTAAACCAGTTCGGGGTAAAATGGCGAATCACATCGGTGCTCTGCTCTAGCTGATAAAACGGCTTTTTCATCTCTTTCTCAATATCAAGCGACTATGCAGCTATTTTAGGGCCAATCATTAAATAAGAAAAATTGATTTATTTTTATTTAATGAATCAATTTAATTGATATAAAGCTTCTAAATATTGAAAATTTCCTGTGTAAAAACACAACAACAAGACGAAACGCTGAGAATATGGCAATATATAGCCTTTGCAAAATCACTGTATTTAACGCCCATGAAGTTGCTTCGTCTCAACGCATTATCGCCAGATTTTCAGTTACCCCCAACTGCGGTAACGATTGGCAATTTTGATGGTGTCCATCTCGGCCATCAAGCGATGATTGCTCAACTCAAAACGTTGGCTGAAGCGCAAGGCTTAAAAACATTGGTGATGATTTTTGAGCCACAACCACTTGAATTTTTTAAAGGTTATGATGCACCTCCGCGCATCAGCTCGCTCAGAGAAAAAGTAGAATATTTAACTGAGCTTGGTGTGGACTACATTGCAGTTGCGAAATTTGACCAATATTTTAGAAGCTTAAATGCCACTGAATTTGCTGAACTACTCAAATTAAAACTCAATGCACAAAGCCTAGTGTTGGGCGATGACTTCCATTTTGGTAAAGACCGCCAAGGCAACAGCGAATTCTTACGCGATTATGGTTTTGACGTCACCAATTTAAATACCGTGGCTTTAAATGGTAAACGCGTTAGTTCAACCCGTATTCGTCAGGTCCTTCAAGAAGGTGATCTGGCGTTAGCGGCAAAACTACTGGGCCGTCCTTATAGCATCACAGGCCGAGTGCAATATGGTGATCAGATTGGTCGCACCCTTGATTTTCCAACCATTAATGTGCGTTTAAAACGTCACAAACCCTGTTTAAACGGGATTTATGCAGTGGATGTGGTCTGTGAAAATGCATCATTGAATGGAAAAGTAAAACATTCAGATCCGGCCCTCAACGGGATTGCAGGCTATCAAGCTGACAGTTTGTTTGGTGCAGGTCATGTGGGGACACGCCCAGCCATCAAACAAGACCAGCCTGAATGGCGATTAGAGGTACATTTCCCTGATGTTTCTGCTAATCTGTATGGCTTATTGATGCGGGTAACCTTTCTTCACTATTTGCATGGTGAACTGAATTACCCTTCGCTTGAAGCCCTCAAAGCCGGAATTGATGATGATGTGCAAAAGTTACGAGACTATCGTACTAACACAGCTGAATTTCCTTTTTAAATTTAATTAGTAGGGTTTGTTTACACTTCACAATGCTTGCGACAGAGGAGTTTTTTAGACGATACAAGGCATGACTTGCGAAATTTAGTCATTCTAAATGAGCCAAGTTATAACGCAGTAGCGGCAAAAAATATCCCTGTCCCGAAGGGTTATAGCTAAAACTGCCCCAAACATCGTTATGAAACTTGACAAGGGGATCGCCATTGCCTACGTTTCATGCCTTGTTTGTGTGGTTTTAGCCAATAACGCAAGGCATGGCTGAAGTGTTAACAGACCCTAAAGTAATACATGTCAGTTTACAAACTGATCAAACTGGAAGAAAACTTGCATGAGCGATAAGCAAACTCCTGAAAATGCAGTGGATTATAAAGCCACACTCAATTTGCCAGCGACTGAATTTGCCATGAAGGCAAACTTGGCTGTGCGTGAAGCCAAATGGTTAGAAGAGTGGTATGCCGACAACATTTATCAGCAGATTCGTGAAGCGCGTATTGGCAAGAAAAAATATGTACTGCATGACGGCCCTCCATATGCCAATGGTCAAATCCATTTAGGCCATGCAGTCAATAAAGTGTTAAAAGACATCATTATTAAAAGCCGCGTTTTAGATGGCTTCGATGCACCGTATGTACCGGGTTGGGACTGTCACGGCCTACCAATCGAACTGAAAGTCGAAGAAAAAGTCGGTAAAGTAGGCGTTAAAGTTGATGCCTCAACTTTCCGTAAGGCTTGCCGCGAATATGCTTACACACAAGTCGAACTACAAAAGAAAGACTTTGTGCGTATGGGCGTTTTTGGTGATTGGGACAATCCATACCTCACCATGAACTTCAAGCAAGAAGCGGATATCGTCCGTGCCTTGGGTGCCATTGCCAAAGCTGGTCATATCGAACCAGGTCTAAAACCAGTGAACTGGTGTATGGACTGTGGTTCGTCATTGGCTGAAGCTGAAGTTGAATACGAAGACAAAAAATCAGATGCGATTGATGTTGGCTTCACGGTTGTTGATCTTAAAGAGCTCAGCGCACGTTTGAATGTTGATGTTCAAGATGCCACGGATATCGTCATTTGGACCACCACACCATGGACCTTGCCTGCCAACCAAGCAGTCGCGCTACATGCTGATATCGACTATCAATTGGTTCAAGTGACCACTGACCGTGGTACGCAAAACTTTATTTTGGCCAAAGACTTGGTTGAATCAGCGATTGAACGTTACAAACTGGAAAATCCAGTTGTACTCGCTGATTTCAAAGGTGCTGCAATTGAGAACCTTCTTTTACAACATCCGCTGTTGGCAGATCGTCAAGTCCCTGTGATTTTAGGCGAGCACGTGATTGCAACCAGTGGTACAGGTGCAGTGCATACCGCACCCGGCCATGGTGTAGACGATTACAAAGTCGGTTTGCTGTATCAATTAAAAGTTGAAAACCCTGTCGGCGGTAATGGTGTTTATTTACCAACATCGCCAATTTTTGCAGGGGAACATATCTATAAAGCCAACCCTCAAATCATTGAGGCATTGGGTGCTGTTGGCCGTCTATGGGCGCATCAGCCAATCAAACATAGCTATCCGCACTGCTGGCGCCATAAAACTCCAATTATCTTCCGTGCGACGCCACAATGGTTCATCAGCATGGATGCCAATGGTCTACGCCAAAATGCATTAAATGCAATTGAAAATGAGATCGAATTTGTGCCGGATTGGGGACAAAGCCGTATTCAGTCGATGATTGAAGGTCGTCCAGACTGGTGTATCTCACGCCAACGTACTTGGGGTGTACCAATCCCATTCTTTGTACACAAAGATACCAATGCATTGCACCCACGCACACCTGAATTGATCGAAGAAGTGGCTAAACTGATCGAGCAAGAAGGTATCGATGGTTGGTATAACCGTGAAGCAAGCGAGTTCATCGGTGCTGATGCAGAACAATATAATGCAGTACGCGATACCTTAGACGTTTGGTTTGACTCTGGAACTACACACTACGCTGTGCTGCGTGAACGTGATGATCTACAAGATCCAGCAGACTTATATCTTGAAGGTTCAGATCAACACCGTGGCTGGTTCCAATCGTCGTTGTTAACTTCGATCGCGATCAATGAACGTGCACCATATAAAGGCCTACTCACCCACGGTTTCGTGGTTGATGAGAAAGGCCGTAAGATGTCTAAATCATTAGGCAACATCATTACCCCACAAGACATTATCAAAGATATGGGTGCTGATGGCTTACGTTTCTGGATCGCATCTGCTGACTACCGTTACGAAATGACAGCGGGTAAAGAAATCTTTAGCCGTGCGTCAGATGGTTATCGTCGTATTCGTAATACCTTACGTTTCTTGTTAGCAAACTTGAATGGCTTCAAACCATCAACAGATGCGTTACCTGTCGACCAGTTGATTGCATTGGATCAATACATCTTACAACGTGCTGCTGAGGTTCAAAAAACCATTCAGCAAGCCTATGAAGAGATGAATTTCCACATTGTAACCAATGCACTAACAAGCTTCTGTATTAATGACTTAGGTGGTTTCTACCTCGACATCATCAAAGATCGTCAGTACACCACCAAAGCAGATTCACAGGCACGTCATTCTGCGCAAACAGCGCTATATCATATCGTGCAAGCTTTTGTTCGCTGGATGTCACCTATCCTCAGCTTTACCGCACAAGAAGCTTGGCCATTGATTCCAGAACAAACTGGAAAATATGTATTTACCGCAGAATGGTATGACATCCCAACTGCATCAACAGCAAACTTACTGTCTGAAGCAGATTGGCAAACATTGATTAGCGTAAAATCAGCAGTAAATAAACAGATTGAAGCGGCACGTAACGCTAAACTCATCGGTAGTAACCTATCTGCTAAAGTTGAACTTTGGGCAGATGAAGCATTACAAACATTGTTAAACCAATTGGCTGATGAATTACGTTTTGTCTTGATTACCTCTCAAGTCATCGTTCACCCTTATGCTGAACAAGGCGAAAGCACAGACCTCGAAGGTCTGCGTGTGCAAGTTTCAGCAGCAGATGGTGAAAAGTGTGTACGTTGCTGGCATGTATTGCCAGATGTAAATACACACGTTGGTCATGCTGGTTTATGCGCTCGTTGTATTATCAATGTCACTGGCAGTGGCGAAGTGAGAAAATATGCATAATTCTGTGCAAACAAGCCCAACAAAAAAAGGCTTATTCCAATTTTACCCGCACAACGTACTCTGGCTTGGACTTTCAGTCCTTGCCATTGTGTTGGATCAATGGACCAAATGGATTGCAAGTTCGCATTTAAACTATGCGGACCCTGTTCCCGTCCTGCCGTTTTTAAATTGGACACTGCTGCATAATTATGGCGCAGCATTCAGCTTTTTGTCGGATGCAGGTGGCTGGCAACGCTACTTCTTTACCTCATTAGCAGGTTTTGTTTCGGTAATTTTTGTTTTCTGGCTGATGCGTATGCCTAAGAAAATGATTGTATTACCGATGGCAATTGCCTTGATTCTTGGTGGAGCAATTGGCAATCTGATTGACCGTGTCAGCTTAGGATATGTGGTCGACTTTATTCATGTTTACTATCAAAACAGCCATTTTCCAGCCTTCAATCTTGCAGATAGCTCAATTACCCTAGGCACGATTTTGCTGCTGATTGATACTTTCTTCTTAGAGAAGAAACGCAACCAAAATGCGGATGCATAAGATGAACGAAATTATCCAACCAAACGAAGAAATTCGTATTCAAGAAGGCTCAAAAGTCGACTTACATTTTTCTGTATCGGTTGAAAATGGTGTTGAAATCGACAATACCCGTGGTCGTGAAGAACCAGTCAGTCTTGTAATTGGTGATGGCAACCTGTTACCAGGGTTCGAAAAGGCTTTATTTGGTTTACGTGCAGGCGACCGTCGTACTGTACATTTACCACCTGAAGATGCTTTTGGACCTTGGAATGCCGAAAATATCCAAATCTTTGATACGGTTAAATTTGAACAACGCCCAACCGTGGGTCATATGATTGAGTTTGAAGACAAGGCCAAAGCTACACTGTTTGGCGTTGTAAAATCAGTCAATGATGACACCACAGAAATCGATTTTAATCATCCACTGGCAGGCAAAAATATTACTTTTGAAGTGGAAATCTTCAAAGTCACCCCAGCAGGCCAGCAAGGCATCAAATTGATGTAACAAAAAAGCTCTCAAATGAGAGCTTTTTTTATCGCCTAAAAAAAGTATAAGATCATTTAAAGGCATTCATTTTTAAAATCAAAGCAATAACATAGGAATTTAAGCATGCTGATTTATATTATTGTTGGTAGTATTCGGGAAGGTCGTACAGCGATCAAAGTCGCAAATTGGGTACAGCAAGCGACAACTGAACTCGCATTAAAAGATATTCAAACCGAAGTTGTTGATCTTAAGGAATGGGACTTACCGCTATTTGCAGGTTCTCATCCACCTGCGACAGGCATCTATGATCAGCCGAAACAACAGCAATGGGCGGATAAAATTGCGCAGGCACAGGCGTTTATCTTCATTAACCCTGAATATAACCATGGCTATAGTCCAGCACTGAAGAATGCCTTGGATTATGTGGGTAAAGAATGGCAAGGCAAACCTGCAGCCTTTATCGGCTATGGTTCTACCAATGGCTCACGTTCAATCAGTCAAATTCGCCAAGTAACCTCAAGCTTAGGTATTGTTGATCCAAATGCTGTGATTGAAATTCGCGACATCTTTAAACGTAATAAAGACGACAACTTTGAAGCTAATGAGTTTGAAGTGAAAGGATTAGCAGCGCTAATTAGCAAACTACAGAAGTATCATATCGCTTAGTTGTACGCCTAAGCGTACATTGATCAGGTCAATTTACGTCTGTTCCACTTTCGACTTAGTCGCTAATATATGAATCATAGAGAGACAGGAAGTCTCATTGAGAATAATAAAACACACAGGACGTGGTCGTTAATAGGATATCAACGACATAAACTGAATATGAAGAAGCCCCGTCAGGATGATGGGGCTTCTTTTTATCTATTCTTTCTCTAACAACTGCTGGATTCTCTTTTGATAATTATTTAAAAAATCCTTTGTTACCCGAAAATGCTCTGTTTCTTCATAAGATATTTCTTTAATCCCTGAATCCGAAAACTGATAAATTTTGGCATTTGGATAAGCCAATAAAATGGGAGAATGGGTGGCAATAATAAATTGAGATTGCTCCCGACATAAGCGATCCAAAACCGATAAAGTTGTCATCAACATTGTTGGAGACAAGGCTGCTTCTGGCTCATCCAATAGATATAAACCTTTCCCTTTTAATTTCATTGTTAATAGTTTTAAGAAAGCCTCTCCATGCGAGCGCAAATGTATATCGCCCCCATACTCCACCAAATAGTTTACTTGTTTCATATAGGTTGCAACGTTATAGAAGCTCTCGGCACGCAAAAAGTAGTAATCTTGAGGCTTCTTATAGCTTTTTATTGTTCGAATCGCCTGATGCAAATCAGAAGCCGTTGTTGCCGTATTTAATTGCACATTCCGTGTTCCACCTTCTTCTGAAAAACCCAAAGCAAGCGCTAAAGCTTCAAGAATGGTCGACTTTCCTGAACCATTTTCTCCGACAAAAAAGGTGACTTCTGGATGGAACTCGATACTTTCTAAATCATTAACCGCAGGAACGACATAAGGATAACTGGCCCAATCCAAGGACTCAGGTGATTTAAACTTCACAGCTCGAATGTAGGGTCTTTCTTGCATAAAATATTGGCAAAACGATTTGTTATAGCATGCTAGATTTTTAGTTTGAAAAATACCTTAATTCATTGATAAACGTCTTAGGCTGTCGTATTGTAAATCTAACAGAACTATCCTAAATTTTGCTGCTTTAGGCATTCAATCATTTCATCCAATACTTTCTGCCCCATCGTTGTTCGCACAACTTCATTTAAATCCCCTGCTAAAAAACAAGACCAAGTCGTACTCGTTGAACCAGAAGAATGCGCATAACGTCCACAAGCAGACCAGACCTTTTGGTCTGATGTAATAGAAGCTAAATACAGCTCCCCTTCAGGATCATCCAATATCCATTCGCGAATAACTCTAGGTGCTTGATATTTTTTCTTAGGTTTTTCTAACCACGTCCATACTAAAAAACCTAAATAGACAATTCCAATAGCAGATAAAAGTTCATAGAGAATCATCAGTCCTAATAGCATTTCTTATTTAGCATCTAATTAGGATAAAAATAGCACGACTCGTTAAATATTGGCTTCTATTTTTCTTTTTCCACACGATAAAAAACACCCCCAGCCGTTAGGTTGGGGGTGTTCTAATTTAAAAGCTGGCGATGACTTACTCTCACATGGCAAGTGCCACACTACCATCAGCGCTAAGAGGTTTCACTTCTGAGTTCGGGAAGGGATCAGGTGGTTCACTCTTGCTATTGTCGCCAGCAAACTGTTGTGGTGCTTTCGGGTCTTATTCACGATGTATTCATCGTATGCCTTACTTACGGTCCAAAGAGTTATTAACGGATTAGATTATTGAGTCGAAGTTTATTGCTTAGCAATCACTAAATCAAGTTCTTTGTTCAAGATCAGGTTTAACTGATCTTTTATGAATCGATTATCAGCTTTACATACAACTGCTTGGGTGTTGTATAGTCAAGCCTCACGAGCAATTAGTATTGGTCAGCTTCACACGTCACCGTGCTTCCACACCCAACCTATCAACGTCCTAGTCTCGAACGGCTCTTTAGAGGAATAAATTCCTAGGGAAATCTTATCTTGAGGTAGGCTTCCCGCTTAGATGCTTTCAGCGGTTATCCCTTCCGAACATAGCTACCCGGCGATGCGACTGGCGTCACAACCGGTACACCAGAGGTTCGTCCACTCTGGTCCTCTCGTACTAGGAGCAGATCCTCTCAAATTTCCAGCGCCCACGGTAGATAGGGACCGAACTGTCTCACGACGTTCTAAACCCAGCTCGCGTACCTCTTTAAATGGCGAACAGCCATACCCTTGGGACCTGCTTCAGCCCCAGGATGAGATGAGCCGACATCGAGGTGCCAAACACCGCCGTCGATATGAACTCTTGGGCGGTATCAGCCTGTTATCCCCAGAGTACCTTTTATCCGTTGAGCGATGGCCCTTCCATACAGAACCACCGGATCACTAAGACCTACTTTCGTACCTGCTCGACTTGTGGGTCTCGCAGTTAAGCGCGCTTTTGCCTTTATACTCTACGCGTGATTTCCGACCACGCTGAGCGCACCTTCGTACTCCTCCGTTACTCTTTAGGAGGAGACCGCCCCAGTCAAACTACCCACCAGACATGGTCCTCGCCCCGGATTACGGGGCAGAGTTAGAACCTCAACATTACCAGGGTGGTATTTCAAGGACGGCTCCATTGGAACTAGCGTTCCAACTTCAAAGCCTCCCACCTATCCTACACAAGTAAGGTCAAAGTTCAATGTCAAGCTGCAGTAAAGGTTCACGGGGTCTTTCCGTCTAGCCGCGGGTACACCGCATCTTCACGGCGAATTCGATTTCACTGAGCCTCTGCTGGAGACAGCGCCGCCATCATTATGCCATTCGTGCAGGTCGGAACTTACCCGACAAGGAATTTCGCTACCTTAGGACCGTTATAGTTACGGCCGCCGTTTACTGGGGCTTCGATCAAGAGCTTCGCTTACGCTAACCCCATCAATTAACCTTCCAGCACCGGGCAGGCATCACACCCTATACGTCCACTTTCGTGTTTGCAGAGTGCTATGTTTTTAATAAACAGTTGCAGCGGCCTGGTTTCTGTGGCTGCCAATAGCTCAGGGAGCAAGTCCCATCACCGTCAGCAGCGTACCTTCTCCCGAAGTTACGGTACCATTTTGCCTAGTTCCTTCAGCAGAGTTCTCTCAAGCGCTTTGGTCTACTCGACCTGACCACCTGTGTCGGTTTCGGGTACGATTCCTGTGTAACTGAAGCTTAGAGACTTTTCCTGGAAGCATGGTATCAGCCACTTCACTGTACAAGTACAGCTTGCTATCAGCTCTCAGCATAGAGCACCCCGGATTTGCCTAAGATGCATGCCTACTGCCTTCCACCTGGACAACCAACGCCAGGCTGACTTAACCTTCTCCGTCCTCTCATCGCATTACACAGAAGTATTGGAATATTAACCAATTTCCCATCGACTACGCCTCTCGGCCTCGCCTTAGGGGTCGACTCACCCAGCCCCGATTAACGTTGGACTGGAACCCTTGGTCTTTCAGCGAACGGGTTTTTCACCCGTTTTGTCGTTACTCACGTCAGCATTCGCACTTCTGATACCTCCAGCATACTTCTCAATACACCTTCATCGGCTTACAGAACGCTCCCCTACCACTTACGCTAATGCGTAAATCCGCAGCTTCGGCACATAGTTTTAGCCCCGTTACATCTTCCGCGCAGGCCGACTCGACTAGTGAGCTATTACGCTTTCTTTAAAGGGTGGCTGCTTCTAAGCCAACCTCCTAGCTGTCTATGCCTTCCCACATCGTTTCCCACTTAACTATGATTTTGGGGCCTTAGCTGGCGGTCTGGATTGTTTTCCTCTTGACTACGGACGTTAGCACCCGCAGTCTGTCTCCCGGATAGTACTCATTGGTATTCGGAGTTTGCATCGGTTTGGTAAGTCGGGATGACCCCCTAGCCGAAACAGTGCTCTACCCCCAATGGTATTCGTCCGAGGCGCTACCTAAATAGCTTTCGGGGAGAACCAGCTATCACCAGGCTTGATTAGCCTTTCACCCCTATCCACAAGTCATCCCCTGGCTTTTCAACGACAGTGGGTTCGGTCCTCCAGTTAGTGTTACCCAACCTTCAACCTGCTCATGGATAGATCGCCTGGTTTCGGGTCTATACCCAGCAACTAAACGCCCTATTAAGACTCGATTTCTCTACGGCTCCCCTATTCGGTTAACCTCGCTACTGAATATAAGTCGCTGACCCATTATACAAAAGGTACGCAGTCACCGAACAAGTCGGCTCCCACTGCTTGTATGCATGCGGTTTCAGGATCTATTTCACTCCCCTCACAGGGGTTCTTTTCGCCTTTCCCTCACGGTACTGGTTCACTATCGGTCAGTCAGGAGTATTTAGCCTTGGAGGATGGTCCCCCCATATTCAGACAAGGTTTCACGTGCCTCGCCCTACTCGTCATCATTGTGTGTGCCCTTTCGTGTACGGGAATATCACCCTCTACGTTCGCACTTCCCAGAGCGTTCCACTAGAACACACACAACTTAATGGGCTGCTCCCCGTTCGCTCGCCGCTACTAAGGGAATCTCAATTGATTTCTTTTCCTAAGGGTACTGAGATGTTTCACTTCCCCTCGTTCGCTTCATAAGCCTATGTATTCAGCTTATGATACCCGCCTTATAGCGGGTGGGTTCCCCCATTCAGAAATCTCCGGATCAAAGGATATTTGCCGCCTCCCCGGAGCTTATCGCAGGCTATTACGTCTTTCATCGCCTCTGACTGCCAAGGCATCCACCACATGCACTTAATTACTTGACTATACAACCCCAAACAGTCGTTAACACATACAAGTGAGTGTTATCGTTGCAAACTTAATTGCTACCATCTGTTGTCCTGTGAATTTAATCACCGTACAGCTTCAATCTAATTCATATACCAAAACGCTTGATTCAGTTAATTTGCTAGTTCTCAGATTAATTCTTCATCCAACTGCAATACTTACGTATTACCGTTAGTGTCAAATTAATCGAGTTTGAACAATTTATTTCAGACTCAATTTTCTAATCTGTTAATGATTAACTACCACCTCGTCGGTGTGTAGTAAACTGTGATAAATCACAGAACTTAATAAGCTATCTACTTACTAAATTCTATAAGCTATCTTGGAATTCAACTTTCGTTTTACATCACTTTGTAATGTATGGTGGAGACTAGGAGAGTCGAACTCCTGACCTCCTGCGTGCAAAGCAGGCGCTCTACCAACTAAGCTAAGTCCCCAGCTTATCATTTAATGAACGACATATCTTTCAATCTAAGCTACTGCAATCAGATTTGGTGGGTCTGACAAGACTTGAACTTGTGACCCCACGCTTATCAAGCGTGTGCTCTAACCAACTGAGCTACAGACCCTCAGATACATCTTCGAAGAACAACTTGTTGTGGATTCTTACCGATCGTCAATCTTTCGTTAAGGAGGTGATCCAGCCGCAGGTTCCCCTACGGCTACCTTGTTACGACTTCACCCCAGTCATCGGCCACACCGTGGTAAGCGTCCTCCTTGCGGTTAGACTACCTACTTCTGGTGCAACAAACTCCCATGGTGTGACGGGCGGTGTGTACAAGGCCCGGGAACGTATTCACCGCGGCATTCTGATCCGCGATTACTAGCGATTCCGACTTCATGGAGTCGAGTTGCAGACTCCAATCCGGACTACGATCGGCTTTTTGAGATTAGCATCCTATCGCTAGGTAGCAACCCTTTGTACCGACCATTGTAGCACGTGTGTAGCCCTGGCCGTAAGGGCCATGATGACTTGACGTCGTCCCCGCCTTCCTCCAGTTTGTCACTGGCAGTATCCTTAAAGTTCCCGACATTACTCGCTGGCAAATAAGGAAAAGGGTTGCGCTCGTTGCGGGACTTAACCCAACATCTCACGACACGAGCTGACGACAGCCATGCAGCACCTGTATCTAGATTCCCGAAGGCACCAATCCATCTCTGGAAAGTTTCTAGTATGTCAAGGCCAGGTAAGGTTCTTCGCGTTGCATCGAATTAAACCACATGCTCCACCGCTTGTGCGGGCCCCCGTCAATTCATTTGAGTTTTAGTCTTGCGACCGTACTCCCCAGGCGGTCTACTTATCGCGTTAGCTGCGCCACTAAAGCCTCAAAGGCCCCAACGGCTAGTAGACATCGTTTACGGCATGGACTACCAGGGTATCTAATCCTGTTTGCTCCCCATGCTTTCGTACCTCAGCGTCAGTATTAGGCCAGATGGCTGCCTTCGCCATCGGTATTCCTCCAGATCTCTACGCATTTCACCGCTACACCTGGAATTCTACCATCCTCTCCCATACTCTAGCTGACCAGTATCGAATGCAATTCCTAAGTTAAGCTCAGGGATTTCACATCCGACTTAATCAGCCGCCTACGCACGCTTTACGCCCAGTAAATCCGATTAACGCTCGCACCCTCTGTATTACCGCGGCTGCTGGCACAGAGTTAGCCGGTGCTTATTCTGCGAGTAACGTCCACTCTTCCTAGGTATTAACTAGGAGAGCCTCCTCCTCGCTTAAAGTGCTTTACAACCAAAAGGCCTTCTTCACACACGCGGCATGGCTGGATCAGGCTTCCGCCCATTGTCCAATATTCCCCACTGCTGCCTCCCGTAGGAGTCTGGGCCGTGTCTCAGTCCCAGTGTGGCGGATCATCCTCTCAGACCCGCTACAGATCGTCGCCTTGGTAGGCCTTTACCCCACCAACTAGCTAATCCGACTTAGGCTCATCATTTAGCGCAAGGTCCGAAGATCCCCTGCTTTCTCCCGTAGGACGTATGCGGTATTAGCATTCCTTTCGGAATGTTGTCCCCCACTAAATGGCAGATTCCTAAGCATTACTCACCCGTCCGCCGCTAAGTGATAGTGCAAGCACCATCACTCCGCTCGACTTGCATGTGTTAAGCCTGCCGCCAGCGTTCAATCTGAGCCATGATCAAACTCTTCAGTTTAAAATCATTAGTAGCTTATGGCTACAAATCTTGGCTCATCAATTTTCTGACTAAAAATTCGCTCAAATAAACTTCGAGAAATTTCTACCATTCAATCAATGAAATATTTTCGATCGATCAATCAGTAAAAATCCACACAAGTTGTTCTTCTATTCTCTTAATGATCTCTTTATCGCCTCGTCAGCGATAAATTAACGCAATGAATATCTAACAACTTAACCAGTAAAGCTAAGTTATTTTTGCTTCATCGCGTCGGGATGTGTGCATTATAGGAGATTTTTTTTGGTGTGCAAGCTTTTTTAAACCCTTGTTTTATTGAGTGTTCTTTTTTTACACACAAATATGTTTAACAAGCGATCAATACAGCTGTAACCATATAAAATTAAAGCAGAAATATTTTAAACATATTTCTGCTTTGCTTTTTACTTATTGTTCTTTATCTGAACACTGATAATTTTGATTGGCTGTTTTGGCACATTTTGATGCATTCCGAAGTTAGCTGTCGGTACTTTTACAATCTTGTCGACAATATCCATACCTTTAGTCACTTTACCAAAAACGGCGTAACCTGCATCCATTGGCGATTTATTTAAAAAGTTATTATCTGCGACATTAATAAAGAATTGGCTACTTGCAGAGTTTGGATCTTGGGTACGTGCCATTGCTAAAGTACCGCGGGTATTTTTCAAACCATTACTGGCTTCATTCACGATCGGTGCTTTGGTTGTCTTCTCCACCATGTTTGCATCAAGACCACCACCCTGCACCATAAAACCAGGAATCACACGATGGAAGATCGTACCCGTATAGAAGTTGCTTTTTACATAGCTTTCGAAATTCTTTGCAGACACAGGTGCTTTATCATCAAAAAGTTCGATTTCGATGTTCCCCATACTGGTTTTCATATCAATCATGGTATTTGCAAATAAATGGCTGCTTGCCAAAATTAACCCTGTTGTCATAAACAACTTTTTCATCATTGCTTTTCTCGGCTTGAACATAGATTTGTTGTGAAAGCTCATCTTAGTTTTGCAAATCTAATTTTGCTATTTCTATTTGTTATCTTTAAAACAAAAAACCGATGTTTCACGTGAAACATCGGCTCGTACTTTATTAACTATGTTTATCCCAAAACTTTCTAAAGTTTTTGGCAACTTCAATAGTATTACGTTTGGCCTTACTTGAGACTGGCGTGAGGTTAATAAAGCCATGAGTCTGATCTGGGTAATCCACGTATTGGACTTTAACTCCGTTTTGTCTGAGCTTATGACTATAGATTGCACCCTCATCATGAAGTAAGTCATGCCCCGCAGTAATCACATAAGCAGGTGCCAACTTTCTGAGGCTTCCATAGGTTGGTGAGATTAACGGATCGTCTAATGCAACATTATGCTGTGTTGCATAATAGTCAGTCACATAATCCACATCTTTACTGGTCAGTACCAAGCCCTCTCCATAGGCATAGAACGAAGGATGACGGCTTTTGAAGTCAACGACAGGATAAATCAATAGCTGTGCTTGTGGCGCATAAGCTTTACCCACGGAGTGCTGTGCAACGACCGTACTAATATTGCCACCCGCACTATCCCCTGCAACAGCAATGCGATTCTTATAAATTTTCAATTGACGGCGATTTTGATATACCCACGCCAAGGCATCTTCACAAGATTTAATCAATAACTGTGGTGATGCTTCGGGTGCTAATGGATAGTCAATACTTAATACTTGTACTTTTGCATACTTGGCAATTAAGCGACACGCTTCGTCATGTGTATCTAAACCACCGACCACAAAGCCACCACCATGATAGAACACAATAATCGGTAGCTTTTTATTTGGCGCAGGATGATAGTGTCTGGCAAAGACAGTCCCACTTTGTAGAGGAAGACGAATATCTTCAACCGATGCAACCGAAGTTGGTTTATTGATGATTGCCAACATTTGCGCGTCAAATTGACGGCGAGACTCAATCGGATCATCACCAATGAAGCCAATGCGCCCTTGTTTAATTTGGACAGCCATCAGACATTTGGTAAATGAATCTAAATCTGGATATTGGTGCGGATAAGCTAAAATCTTAGCCAAGGACTCTTGTACGATTTTGGGGAGCTTATCGAGTGCTCGTGCAGCAGGACCTTGTCCTTTATCTAAAATCGTCTGAATTTTTTGAGGTAATGCTGTCACTTTTGTCCCCTTCTTCGCTCTGTCCATAATTCTTGTTGCCTTCGACTATATGCTTTTATAAAGTCTTAGATCAAGTTCAAGATTTCAAAATTATGTCGTACGCTAAAGGGCTATTCTAAAAAAGTCATTAACCATTGTGCTTATTACCACTCACTTTTTATGTCAACTCAATCGTGTCTTACAAGTTCGTTTTTCAAAACTATAAAACTAGAACTAATGTCTTAGCTCTAGTTTTATATCACTTTTAAAGTGTCAATTTTATGAATTAAGTCGATTCACACATTATGTATAGCAGTACATAACAGCGATTGAAATTAAGGTTGGCATCTCCGATTCAATCTCATGCTCATCGGCTTAATAAAAAAATTATTGCGCAGAACCGCCTGCTGAACCAGACACAGAACCTGAAACGTCAGCAGAAGCACCGCCAGGTTGAACATCTACCGAAGTACCTGCTTGCACACCAACACCACCTTGTACACCTGATGGGCTTGCACTTGTTGTTTGAGCTGAACCAGAAGCATCCAACCCACCTTGAGTTGAGCAACCCACAGCTGTTAATGCAACACCAGATACAACCATAGAGATCAATGCTAACTTTTTCATTGTGTATTTCCTTTCATTATGACAAAAAGCAAAGTTGTCTTTGCGTTGCCTATAATTCACAATTTTTTTCTTAGACGTGATGCGTATTAGTTGCAGTTTGTTATGCAAGCAGCACTGTTTTGCAATTTTTCTTAAATAGACTACGTTCATGTTTCACATATTCTGTAATCGGTGCAGCTTTGCTAAGGTGTTATGAATTAAGTGGTTTCATTCGTTTGGTCTTTATTTCTGATGCAAAAAAGCATTTATCTTATTTTTTTATAATTCATAGAAAGACTGCACAATCTTCTTAAAAGATTACAATTAGGTAATTTTGATTAAAAATAAGTGTAGTGCACATAAAAAACCGTGATTTTTCATCACGGTTTTTGCAATTTCCTAATTTAAGTTTAAGGCCACTGCATTTCACCTTTAACCACTTTAGCACCCAACTCCAAACTGCTCGACTCACCTAAAGCAGGGTACTGCTTTTGCATAGCTTTGATTAATTCGGCCGAGTTTTTAGTCACTTTAACCGCTTTTTCATACTGCTTTAAATAGTCAATTGAAAAGTTAACTGCATCCAAACCTTCAGCTGCGCCTGCTTTCATATGCGCAGGCACAACAACTTTAGGGTTTAAGGCTTTAATGCTTTCCAATGTTTGAACAACTTCAGCACGATCTTTCACTGTAGGAGTATCTGCTGTCCATAAATGAATGCCTGATGACACAGGAATACCACCGACGACAGCTTTAACACTTGGAATCCATAAGTAAGTAAGTTCTTTCTTACCTTTAATTTCGATGCTTTCATTTTCAAGCTTTAAAGTTTTTGCGGTATACGCTTGAGGAACAATGATTTGACTCGGTGCATTAGCCCCCATTTTTGGTCCCCAATACTGTACTTTCAGTGCTTGAGTATCCTGAATATGTTTCACTGTTTCAGGTGTCGCAATGATTTGTACATTCGGGAAGTACTGTTTAAATACATCTAAGCCAAAATAGAAATCTGGGTCGCCATAGCTGACAAAAATGGTTTTTAAGGTTTTACCGCTATCTAAGATATCAGCCGCAATACGCAATGCTTCCGATTTAGAAAATTGCGCATTCACCAATAACACTTCTTTTTCACCTTCAATCAAGGTTGAAGTCACACCGAAGTGCTCAGGTTGAGCCAAAAAGTTTTGGATTTTTAAATCTTGTGCGAAAGCAGCAGATGTTGCTGCCAAAGTTGATAAAGCAATAATATAAGGTTTGGTATTCATCTTATCGTCTCCAATCTGATAAGAGACACTTTAAATTGCAATTATTGCTGAATAAACACTCTAAACTAAGATAAAATGTTGCATATCTTGCAACAATGATAATAACGATGGACACATTAAAAGCCATTCAAGTCTTTGTTTGTATTGCACATCAAGGCAATCTGAGCAAAGCTGCTGAACATCTCGATTATTCTAAAGCGATGGTCTCTCGTTACTTAGACCATCTCGAACAAACCTTTTCGACACGGCTGTTTCAACGCAATACCCGAAAAGTATCGCTTACGCCTGCTGGTGAAAAAGCATTGGTCTATTGCGAAAATATTTTACAACAGCAACAACTATTAGAAGGCTTGGCCGCGCCAGAACAGCACAGCGGTACCATCCGTTTTACCTGTGGCTTATTTTTATTTCAGCTTGGCGTGAATGAATGTATTAAGCAATTTAAAAAACGTTATCCCCAGATTCATTTTGATGTCTATTTAACGGAAAATACCGTGGACTTAATGGATGCTCATGTTGATCTTGCTTTGAGGATTACCCAGAAAGTTGCAGATGGACTGATTGCACGCCCTGTATGTGAAATCGAATCAACTTTTTGTGCTCATCCTCATTATTTACAAGACCACACTCCCCTGCTACATCCCAGTCAACTCATTCAACATGAATGCATTGCCCATCACACCCATAATCAATATTGGACATTGTTTGATACAGATCAGCAACCCCAGAACTATCCTTTAAATGTTACGTTTAAAAGCAATGATGTGATCGCGCTTTATCAGATGTGTCTTAAAGCACAAGGTATTGCGATGCTGCCAACCTTGCTGGTGCGTAAAGATATTGCTCAACAACGTTTGCAACAGGTGTTTACCGATTTTTCTGCACCCGATCTCACCTTATCTTTGGTTTATGCATCCAGACAACATTTACCGAAAATAACCCAAGAATTTATTGCTTTTGTGATTGAAAACTTAAAATTTTACTTAAATCAGCAAAATTAAAAGATTTAAATCGACCTGAACGCTTGAATTTTGTCGCGTTGCCCATACTTCATCCCTATCTATGAATGACCAAGATGTGGCAGTTCGGGTTTAACCCTATGAGCATTAACGCCAGAAGGACTGTACATGTTTAAGAACTTTTTTCAACGGAGATCATCAATGGCTAATGAGCACAATGAGCAAGCTCAAGACATTCAAAATGAGCAACAAACTGAACAAACTCAAGCTGAAGGTGTAGAGCAAGCAAACGAGCTTAGCGTTGAAGATTTACAAGCTCAAATCACTAAACTCGAAGAAAGCTTAAAACTCGAAAAAGCACGTACAGCCAATGCTGTTTATGAAGCACAAAAGAGTGTTGAACGTATTCAACGTGAGTCTGAAAAGCATAAAGAGACTGTGCTTGAAAAATTTGCGAAAGAATTATTGGATTCTGTCGATAACCTAGAACGTGCAATTCAAGCTGCGGGTGAAGAACAAACACCTGTACTTGAAGGGATTAAGCTCACTTTGAAATCACTACTCACCACGCTTGAGAAGTTTGGCGTTGTCGAAGCAGATACCCAAAATGGTTTCAATGCCGATTTACACCAAGCCGTAGGTATCGACCCGAATGCCAAAGCCAATCAAATTGGTACTGTTTTACAGAAAGGCTATACCTTAAATGGTCGTTTACTTCGCCCAGCGATGGTCATGGTCGGTCAATAAGGTAAAAATTTGAGAGTTTTTTGATTTTTTTTCACAAAAATGCTTGAAAAAAACCGATTAACTCTCATATCGAATAACAAGCAAAACATTGCAACAAAATTTTAGAGGAACACAATCAATGGCAAAAATTATTGGTATTGACTTAGGTACTACCAACTCATGTGTTGCTGTACTTGAAGGCGATAAAGTAAAAGTAATCGAAAATGCAGAAGGTACGCGTACAACTCCATCGATCATTGCATATAAAGATGGCGAGATCCTTGTTGGTCAAAGCGCGAAACGCCAAGCGGTAACTAACCCAAAAAATACATTATTCGCAATCAAGCGTTTAATCGGTCGTCGTTATGAAGATCAAGCGGTACAAAAAGATATCGGTCTTGTACCTTACAAAATCATCAAAGCAGACAATGGCGATGCTTGGGTTGAAGTAAACGATAAAAAATTAGCACCTCAACAGATCTCTGCTGAAATCTTGAAAAAGATGAAGAAAACTGCAGAAGACTATTTAGGTGAAACAGTAACTGAAGCAGTTATTACTGTTCCTGCTTACTTTAACGATGCACAACGTCAAGCAACTAAAGATGCAGGTAAAATTGCAGGTCTTGATGTTAAACGTATCATCAACGAACCAACTGCTGCTGCACTTGCGTTCGGTATGGACAAAAAAGAAGGCGATCGTAAAATCGCGGTTTACGACTTAGGTGGTGGTACATTCGACGTATCAATCATTGAAATCGCTGACCTTGATGGCGACCAACAAATCGAAGTGTTATCAACAAATGGTGATACTTTCCTTGGTGGTGAAGACTTTGATAACGCATTGATTGAATTCTTGGTTGAAGAATTCAAGAAAGAACAAAGTGTGAACTTGAAAAATGATCCACTTGCGTTACAACGTTTGAAAGAAGCTGCTGAAAAAGCAAAAATCGAGCTTTCTTCATCGAATGCAACTGAAATCAACCTTCCATACATCACGGCTGATGCGACTGGTCCTAAACACTTAGTGATCAACGTAACACGTGCAAAACTTGAAGGTTTGGTTGCTGACTTAGTTGCTCGTACGATTGAGCCTTGCCGTATTGCACTTAAAGATGCTGGTCTTTCGACTTCTGACATCTCTGACGTAATCTTGGTTGGTGGTCAGTCTCGTATGCCACTTGTACAACAAAAAGTACAAGAATTCTTCGGTAAAGAGCCACGTAAAGACGTGAACCCGGATGAAGCGGTTGCGATTGGTGCTGCGATTCAAGGTGCGGTATTGTCTGGTGACAAAACTGACGTACTTTTATTAGACGTAACACCGTTAACTTTAGGTATCGAAACAATGGGCGGTGTATTGACTCCGATCATTGAGAAAAACACCACGATTCCTGCGAAGAAATCACAAGTGTTCTCTACAGCTGCTGATAACCAGCCTGCAGTAGACATTTCAGTTTACCAAGGTGAACGTAAAATGGCTCAACAAAACAAATTGTTGGGTAACTTCCAATTAGGCGATATCCCACCTGCTCCACGTGGCGTACCGCAAATTGAAGTATCGTTCGACATCAACGCTGATGGTATCTTGAAAGTATCAGCTAAAGATAAGAGCACTGGTAAAGAACAATCGATCCAGATTAAAGCAAACTCAGGTTTGTCTGATGCTGAAATCGAAGCAATGATCAAAGATGCTGAAGCGAATGCTGAAGAAGATCGTAAGTTTGAAGAGTTAGCAAAAGCACGTAACGAAGCGGATGCGCTTGTTTCTAGCTCGACGAAAGCAGTAAAAGATCTTGGTGATAAAGTTACTGAAGATGAAAAAACTGCGATCACAACTGCGGTTTCTGAGCTTGAAGCAGCAACTAAAGAAAATGATGTTGAAGACATCAAAGCGAAAACTGAAGCTTTACAAAACATCTTGATGCCAATTACACAACGTGCTTATGAACAAGCACAAGGTGCAGCTGGCGGCGCAGAAGGTTTTGATCCAAATGCATTCCAAGGTGGCGATGCAGGTCAACAACAGAAAGCGGACGATGGCGTTGTAGATGCTGAGTTCACCGAAGTTAAAGATGACAAAAAATAATTTGTCTCTTTAGAAAAGACCGCGCGCAAGCGCGGTTTTTTTTGCATTAAATTCTTATAATCAATACTTATTTCGCTATTGTAGAGGCGGCATGGAGACCATCCTGTTGGGCTGTGCTCACAATGAATTAAAACCAATTGATAAAAAGTGGTTATTAGATAGATTTAGATTGATCAAAATACAACTCACTTAGAATCGGCATAAACAAAGGTACGACACCACAGGCTTTAATTTCATCTAGAAATTCAGCAATATTCACCCCTGGCAACAACTGCGGTGGCGCATCAATTGGTGTGACCATCGTATCCCAATGACATGGAATAATGTATTTCGGCTTGAGTATTCGCACCACATCTTTGACATAATTCGGGCGATATTTACGCCCAATCGCACACAGACACACGATATCTGCCTGTCTGCCCTGCAACTCTTGTTCAATAAAATCGGCGGAATCGATGTGAACAACACGCAGTTGCCCCGTATCAATCCACCAGTTCAATACCAATCCATGTCGCAACTGATGAAACTTCGGGGGATATGGTGGTGGTGTGGTCATATCTCCTGCTAATGGAACACGACCAAACAGCGCCTTACCATGGATTGAAGGCAAACCAACCACTTGCCACGCGCCACAGTGAATCACCTCTCTGCCGTGTGTGGCTTGCATCTGTTGCTCAGGTAAGCCTGCGGAACGCCCATACATCACACTGGCCTGTGAACCAATCAGGCGAGCACCTGTTTGTTTGCAAACTTCTGCGGCATCCAGAATATGGTCATAATGCGCATGCCCAATCAACACCTCATCCGCATCAGGGATATAGTGTTTGACCAATGCTGGATCGCTAGATAAAGGTTGAGTAAAGGTCTGCCAAAGACTTGGGCGGCTAATAAAAGGATCAAGTACTAAGGTTCGATTGGCATCAGACAAGATAAACCCCGCAGTCCCCAAATATTTAATTTTTAGATTTTCTGCCTTTGCTGGTGCGGGAGAAGCCGCAGCCCATGCAACATCAGGTGCTTTAAGTAGATATTTCAACATGCATGTTCCTTTGCATTTTTATTGATATTCAGCAATAAAATTCAATATGGCAGCTGTTCAAATGAATAACAAGTAACTGGAAGATTGTTCCCTTCCAATCGCATCATCAGCATAGCAGTTTAAATAAACTGAGCTTTTTTTCTGTATAATCCAAAACATTAAAAGAATCATACCTAGACAGAAGATGAAAACTGATCCCGTAATCACTAAAACTAAATTTAGATTAATCCTTATATCTTCACTACTTTGTTTTTTTCTAAGTGCAATATTTGATGCATACGATGCAACCTCCATTGAAATTAGTGAGCTGTTATCCAAAGATATTCAGCACTGGGAATTGGTCTTTTCAGGTCTGCTTAGTATCGGTTTTTTTGTTGTATTGATTGGTTTGCTACTATTTAAAGAGTGGGCAAGAAAGATTTATGTCTATAGTTTTTTCCCACTGTTACTTATTTATCTTTTACCAAGCTATTCTTGGACATTCATGTCTGGTTTTGGCGCCATTTTTTATGAGCTAGGGAACATACTTTCTACGCTTATCTGGGGAGTTTTAGTCGTACCAAACCTGTATCAACCGTTATTTAAAAAAAATACTGAATGAAACTCGCCATCATTATTGCATTACTGCTCTTTATATTCTGGTCGGGTTATCAAACCCGCCAACACCCACAACTTAAATTTAATTCGCTCACTGATCGTATTAGCAGCCCCTTTGATACTCGCCTGCGCTATCGTATCGCCGAAGTTGACCCGCGCTTTAAACTCAGCATAGAACAAGTGAAAGTAATTAGCCAACAAGCGACCCAAATCTGGAAAGATGGTACTGGGCAAGATTATTTTGTTTACGATCCGCATGCGCAACTTGCAATCCACTTGATCTATGATGAACGCCAACAAGAAAGTGAACAACGTCGGGAACATTTAAGTCAGCTACAATCCAATCAGCAGCATTGGCTAGAAAAAAAACAAAAACTTGATCAAATCGAACAGGAGATTATTCGTAGTAAGCAATTTCTCGATTTAAAACAACAACAGCTTAACCAACAAATCCAATCCTACAATCAAGAACAACAAAATGCACAGCAAAACCGAAACTCGATTGCCAATCTTGAATATTTTCAACAACGACAGCAGGCCTTAACGCAAAATGTGCAGTTATTACAGCAAGAAATTAATCAATATAATCAGAGAATCGCAGAGTTAAATCAGCAGATTGATGAGCTCAATGCTTTGGATCAGCAACTGAATGCTTCAGTCACTCAATATAAACAACGCTTTAAGCCCCACTTATTTCATAAGGGTTTATTTAATGGTAAACAGATTCTAATTTATGAATTTGAATCTGAAGATGATCTACGTTTAACACTTGCACATGAATTAGGTCATGCATTGGGAATACAACATAGCGATGATCCTCAAGCGCTGATGCATCCGATCATGAGAGATCAAGATACAGTGCATTTCCGTTTAACTCAGTCAGATCGTGATTTGTTGTTGGCAAGATAGCTGCCGCAGAATATTACTGATAAAACACCGACTCAAACAATAAAAAATGATGGACGATAAATGTCACAAATAAACAAATTTTTATCTAAAATTCAAAAACTTTACCATTTTATATAATATTTACAAAAGTTAACAATTAGGCGATTTATAGGGTTTCTTTACGTCGAATTTTCCATTTTTCATTAGGGTGAATTTAATACCTTGATATTTTTAAGCTTATGCTTAAAAAACACATAAAGCATCATTTTTATTATTGTGCAAATCATTCGATTCATTTTTTTATTTTTTGGAAAAAAGTCACAGTTTTTACTTTTAATTATTAACTAGATAGCATTTTGACGCTCGCAAAATAATGAGGAAAAATAAGTCTTTATTTGGGGAGATTTACAATGCGAGTTCATTATCTAGCAGTCTTGATTGCTTGTATAAGCATGATAACGCCTCAATTGAGTAATGCCCAAACCAATACAAATCCTATTGATGGACATCAGCATCAAACCATTAAAAAAACCTTACATTACCGTATCTCGGATATCGATTCCCGCTTCAATCTCAGCCAGCAACAAGTTCTTGAACTCACCCAACAAGCCACTAAGCTTTGGGAGCAAGAAACAGGACAACAAAATTTTATTTATGATCCACAAGCTGAATTTACTATTAATTTAGTTTTTGATGAGCGCCAGCAACGCAGTGTCGATCGTGTACAGAGTTTAGATCAACTTAAACAACAGCAAAAACTATGGGAAAATCAAAATCAGCAATTGCAACTGATAAAAAATGAGATCCAAAGAAGCACCGCATCAATTGCCAGCAAACAAGCTCAATTGAATGCCCAATTCCAGCAATATAATGCAGAAGTACTCCGTTTCAACCAAACACGTTCTACCTCTAAAGATTTGGCTCAACAATTCTCTCAAAGACAAAAGATGTTGGAACAACAATCATTATTACTACAGCGGGAAGTTCAAGAACATAATCAACGAACACAACAACTCAACCAAAGCATTCAAAACCTAAATCAAAACAATCAACAGTTGGTGGCATCGGCAAGTCAATTTAATCAGGTATTTCAGCCGCATTTACTGCATAAAGGTCATTTCAATGGCAAACAAATCCTGATTTATGAATTTTCTTCTGCAAATGATCTACGTTTAACACTCGCACATGAATTTGGACATGCTCTCGGTCTAGAGCATACCAATGACCCACACTCACTGATGTACCCTGTTATTCAAAAACAAAACTTCCAGCAATTTGCACTCACCGATTCAGATAAAGATTTGGTAAAAGCCATTTATTGATAACAACAACGGTTTTTGTTTACAAGAATTAACATTGACTAGACTCTAAGTATAGTTTTTGTACAAAAGAATAAATATTTTATGTGAAATAGAATGTATTTTTTAGATGTGTGAAAAACCTATTTTTTAAGTACCACGTTAAAATTTCAGCGATTCAATACATCCAAAAATAAAAAATAAATATTTGTTCTCATTTTATTTTTAGATCATTTAATAAACGAATTGCTTTTATTTATCATAATTTTTCATCCCTATTTCTACAAATGTATTTTTATTCATTTTCCAGAAATATCTTAAAAAGTTATAAGAAACTATATAGACCATCAATTTGACTAATGGTTTTAATTGAATAAAATGTGATCTCTTTCATGTTTTATCTCCCGTTATGCGTCTTTTGTCTCTCCTGATGGCTGCATGTTTTACCTTGCTAGCCCCTGCTCCCGCTTTTGCTAAAATTTCTTCGACTGCATCGGCGCAGTCGCAAGTTCGCTATAGTACAGAACAGCCTCTACGTTACCGTATTGCTGAGCTTGATCCACGCTTGAATATCAATCATCAGCAAATGATCGAATTAAGCCAACAGGCTGCTGCAATTTGGGAAAAGAACACAGGTCAAAAATATTTTGTTTATGATCCTGATGCCGATTTCGTGATTAATCTCGTTTTTGACCAGCGTCAAATTCGTAGTATGAAACGTGCTGAAAGCTTAGGCCAACTCGAGCAAGAACAACAGGATTGGCTCAATCGAAATGAGAAATTACAGCAGATCAATGCAGAACTGACTGAAAGCAATGCGCAGCTTGAGCTTCAAAAACAAGCCTATGACACTCAGGTTCAGCAATATCAGCAAGGCTTAGCACAATATAAGGCAGACAGCAGCAATAAAGCATTATTCTCTACACTGCAAAAACAGCAGCAACAATTGCAACAACAAGCCTTAACGTTGCAAAAAAAAATTGCTGAATACAACCAAAAAGTTCAACAAAATCAGTTAAAAGCTGAAAAAACCAAACAAATTCACCAACAATTAAGTGCTTCTGTAAATGAGTTTAATGAAACTTTTAAGCCTGAAGTGCTGCACAAAGGTCAATTTGATGGAACACAGATTTTTATTTATGAATTTTCGTCTACTGATGACCTACGCTTAACGCTAGCACATGAATTTGGACATGCATTGGGCCTAAAACATACCCGTGATCCGAAGTCATTAATGTATCCACGGATTAAAGAACAAGATGCCAAAGATTTTCAGCTCACTGATACAGACCTAAAGTTACTCGGTTTGGCTGATTAAAACAGATCTCTTCAACATGATCGTTAGATATAAGATGAAGTGCTAAGCAATAACAAGAATGGGTCGATTGTTTTGATTTATTCATGTTATTGTGGAGTTAAAACATCATCTTAGCCTTAACGGAGATCAGCATGAGTTATTATCATATCTTAATTGAAGTGAACGACCACATCAGTACGATTGAACAGACTCGTGATATCGAACTCTTAGATATTCAAGATATTAGCCCCTACTTACACTCGATTTTAATTCCTTATTTCAATGAGCAAGAAGTCGAGTTGGAAGATGAAAACGTGCCTTATAACGAGATTCTACATTTAGAAGTCAAACAGACTTTATTGCCGATCGAACATTTAATTGAAGAAGAACAAAAACAGTTACCAAGTGATACTGATGTCACCATCACAGCTTATGAAATCTTTAATGATCGTGATTTAAGCCAAGATGTCACTGCCGTGATTTTTGATATTTTAGAAGCAGTTAAATTAGACGCTGCACCCTAAATATACAAATAAAAAAGGTCTGCAATGGGCAGACCTTTTTTATTTCATCTGATACAGATTTATTGCATCATTTGCTTCGCCTGTTCCTGACGGAACGCACGTAAAATTTGTTGTCCTGCACGTCCAGTCTGATTTAAACCGAGACGGCTTTGCTCTTGACGAATGGCCTGACGACTTTTATCACCAATCAAACCATCGACTGCACCAATATCATAGCCACGTTGCACTAAAAACTGTTGAATTTCACGACGTTCTGCACGGGATGTTCCTGCATCATCGGTTGGCCAAGCGGTTAAAAATGGCGTGCCACCACGTAAACGATCCGATAAATGCGCAATGGCTAAACCATAGCTTTCAGCCGCGTTATAACTATAAATTGCATCGAAGTTTTTAAATACCAGGAATAATGGACCATTAGCACCCGCTGGTGAAATCAGTCCCGCTGGCGTACTGCCCGATAGATTACCTTGAATCAATGCAGTGCCATCAGCGCGGGTTACCCCTTGTGCAATCCAGCTATTTAGTGCTTTCTTATTACGACGACTTTCACCAGAGATCGACATCCCTTGTGGAATTTTGACTTCAAAACCCCATGGCATGCCAGTTTGCCACCCTGCCCGTTTTAGGAAATTAGCGGTTGAAGCTAAGGCATCGGTGGTACTTGAAACCAAATCACGACGACCATCACCATCAAAATCTACGGCTAAGCGCTCATAGGTTGATGGCATAAACTGAGTATGGCCAAATGCACCAGCCCATGAACCATAAAGTTGATCTTGGGTTAAATCACCACGTTGTAAAATACGCATGGTGGCAAAAAACTCGCCACGGAAATAACTTTGACGGCGACCTTCACAGCTCAAAGTACCCAATGCCTGTAATAAAGGATATTTACCCGAAATATCACCATAGTTACTTTCGACGCCCCACACTGCTACGACCGTTTCGGCAGGTACACCATAGGCCTGCTCAACTCGGTTCAAGACGGCACGATGTTGAGTAAGTTTTTGCTGCCCTGCTTGTACGCGCTCGTTATCCACAAGGCCAGACAAATAATCCCAGATCGGTGTCGAAAATTCAGGCTGATAATTTAATTTATCAATCACGGAATAATCAGGCGTTAAATTTTGCGTATAGCGATCATAGGTTGCGCCTGATACACCTGATGCGATTGCCTGCGAACGCAAATTGGCAATACAGCCCTGAAAATTGGAATTTGGCGTATAATTACTGCTGGCAACAGTCGCTGTTGTGGCTGGTGTCGAAACTGTTGCACCGTTAATCACAAGCTCGGCATGCGCCTGATTGAAAAAAGTAAATAAGGCAGTGCCTAGAAAAAAAGAAAAATGACGTTTCATGACTGAACCAAAACTTTTGAATTTAAATTTCCTCTCCACCTTAACACGCTATATGAAGATGTATAGTTTGGAAACGTAACTTTGAATTCATTTCTCTGGTTTTAAATTTAAAACACTGCTTTTAAATTCATAATTCAGGCTTTCTTTTAAATTTAAAAGTTATCAACAAACCTAATTTAAATTCAAAAAATACAATACTGGATAACTCGATCGTTTAAATTTAAAAAACTTATCCACTTTTAAATTCATTTCTTCGAGTTAAATGGCAAGTGATTCAAACAGAACGCCAAAGAAAACAATAAGCTTTTATTTTTCATATCATTATTATAGAGACAATAGATATCCACATCCTATCATTTAAATTTAAAAACCTGTTATCACCTTATTTTTAAATTTAAAACGGGATCTCTATTTTGAATTTAAACCCCATAAATACTTATCCACTGTCATTTAAATTCAAACAACAATCACTATTTTAAATTCAAAATATCAAAAACAAGTTATCCACAACAGGCTCTTTCTGTATTTTTAAATTTAAAAAGCATATGAAATAAAAAAAGCGATCCAAAGATCGCTTTTTTTAGGAATTGTGGATAAGTTTAGATGCTCATATCATCGGTTAATGCCAGAGGAACAGGTAATATTTTCGCCAATTGGCGGCATAAATCTGTTAAATCACCTGAATGATTTGGCATTAAAGTAATATGTCCAAGCTTACGGCCAGTACGCTCAGACTTATTATAGAGGTGTAAATGTGCGCCATTCAGTGCCAAAACATCTTCTGACTTGGGATGCTGACCAATAATATTGATCATCACACTTGGGCGAATGACTTCAGTTGCTCCCAATGGTAAGCCAGCAACTGCACGGATATGGTTTTCAAATTGCGAGCAAATCGCACCTTCAATCGACCAATGACCTGAGTTATGCACACGACACGCCATTTCATTGGCGCATAAACCTTGTTCCGTCACAAATAGTTCAAGTGTGAGAACACCCACATAATCTAAGTGCTTCAGTAAACGGGTAATATAGTCTTGCGCAACAGGCTGTAAATCAGCGCTATTTGGTGCAGGTATGATTGAGTGTGATAAGATGCCATTATGATGGTGATTCTCAGCCAAAGCCCAAGTTTTCACATCACCATTTTGCCCACGTACCGCAATAATCGATACTTCGCGGCTAAATTTGACAAAACTTTCTGCAACCAAGCTTTTTGCAGGACCTAATTCAGCCCAAGCGGTCTCAATTTGATCTTCAGTGCGTAAAACGAATTGACCTTTACCATCATAACCACCCGTTACGGTTTTCAATACGATGGGTAATCCAAGATCCGATACCGCTTGTTTTAAGCTATCTAAGCTGTCCACAGCGCGATACGGCGCAACAGGAATGCTCAACTCATCAAACAAACGTTTTTCAGCCAAACGATTTTGTGCAGTCGCCAAAGCAAGGCGAGGAGGGTGCAAGGTTTTGCTTTGTGTTAAAACATCCACATCTGCAACAGGCGTATTTTCGAACTCAAGACTAAATACATCCGCGCTTGCAATAAAATCCTGTAATCCCTGTACCGTTTGGCTCGAAAAAACTGGACCCAAAATCGCAGCAGGGCAATCTGTTTCTGCTTCAAAGAAGGTGCATTGAATATTAAGTGGTAACGCTGCTTGTGCCATCATCCGGCCTAGCTGCCCACCACCAAAAATACCGATGGTTTTATTCATGTTCAGCCCCGTTACACTTGACCAGGAATGTTATTACTCGATACTTTTTCGGTTTGTGCAGTACGGAAGTCAGCCACATTTTTAGCAATGTCTGGACGAGTTAAACCTAAAATCTGTGCCGCCAGAATTGCAGCATTCGTCGCACCAGCCTGACCAATTGCCAAAGTACCTACGGCGATACCTGCTGGCATTTGTACAATCGAAAGCAATGAATCAACACCATTCAAAATCGATGATTTAACCGGTACACCCAATACAGGTAAATCAGTTTTAGCAGCACACATACCTGGTAAATGTGCAGCACCGCCAGCACCCGCAATAATTACGTGAATACCACGTTCACGAGCTGTTTCAGCATATTCAAATAAACGATCTGGCGTACGATGCGCAGAAACCACTTCAGCTTCAAAAGGAACACCCAACTGTTTGAGCATGTTAGCGGTATGTTCAAGTGTTGCCCAATCTGATTGAGAACCCATGATAATTCCGACTAAAGGTTGGCTATCTGTTGCGACCGCATTCATTGGCTTTTCCAAAACATGATAAAAATAGACAAGTATCTCGACTTACGCCAAGCACAAGGGAATAAATTGGCACATATTATAGCGGTTTTTTCAGGCATCCCCAACAAAAGAACGCGTTAACTGACGCCTCGAAAAATTAGCTTTGATTTCTAAAAACAAAGTAGACACAGCCCATTAAACATAGCATCGCCCAGATGTAATCGAGTTTGAAGGGTTGTTTAAACACAAAAATCATAAAGGGCACAAACACCATTAACGTCACCACTTCCTGAGTGATTTTCATTTCACCCAGACTCCAGCCATGCTGGTTGAGCAACTTGGTGGCAGGAATCATAAAACTGTATTCCAGCAAGGCAATACACCAGCTAAATAAGATCGCCTGCCAAATGGGCGCATCATGCAGAATTTTCAGATGCCCATACCACGCCAAAGTCATAAAACAGTTGGAAATAATCAACAAACATAACGCTAAAAGAGTAGGGCTCAACATAATGTGCTTTTATCCAGATAAAGGTTGAACAGCAGAGGTGAAATGCTTGTAAAAACGCTGAAATTTTAGCATTCATCTATGCAATTAGAACTAAACAACAACAACGAATTTTGACTATCTTTTCCATGCAAGCCTTGCTATCGTTGCGTTTGATTTTTATTGATAACGACAATCATACACACGATATCAGTGCTGTATGAAAAGCAGTGGAGAAGGCGCGTTATGCATCTGCATATTTTGGGTATTTGTGGCACATTTATGGGGTCTTTGGCTCTACTCGCACGAGATTTAGGACATAAAGTCACAGGTTCAGATGCCAATGTTTATCCACCAATGTCGACTCAACTGGAAAATGCAGGTATTGAATTAATGCAGGGCTATGACCGTAGTCACTTGCAACCCCATCCTGATCTTGTGATTGTCGGCAATGCCATGAAACGTGGTATTGATGCGATTGAATACATGCTGAATGAAGGCCTTCCTTATATTTCTGGTCCACAGTTTTTGGCAGACCATGTGTTACAAGGCAAACATGTGCTTGGTGTCGCGGGTACACATGGTAAAACCACTACCACCACCATGCTGGCTTGGGTACTTGATCAAGCAGGCTTAAATCCAGGTTTCTTGATCGGTGGCGTACCGCTTGGTTTTAGTGAAAGTGCACGTTTAGGTGGTGGCAAATATTTCTGTGTAGAAGCAGATGAATATGATTCTGCTTTCTTCGATAAACGTTCTAAGTTTGTTCACTATCACCCTAAAACAGCAATTTTAAATAACCTTGAATTTGACCACGCCGACATTTTTGATGATCTCGCTGCGATTCAAAAACAGTTCCATCATTTAGTCCGTACCATTCCAAGTGAAGGTCGTATTATTGCGCCAATTACTGAAACTAATATTGATGAAGTATTAGAGCAAGGCTGTTGGACGCCTGTGCTTCGTACCAGTCTAGAGCCAAATGATCAAGCAGTGTTATCTGCTGAGTTGATCAGTGCCGATGGCAGTCACTTTAAAGTGCTTGAACACGGTAAAGTGATTGGTGAAGTGAAATGGAACATGACAGGGCAACACAGTGTTGCCAATGCTTTAGCAACCATTGCGGCTGCACAACATGTGGGTGTCAGCCTTGAACAGGCGTGTGAAGCATTATCCAACTTTGGTGGTGTTAAACGCCGTATGGAGCTGTTAGGTACGGTGCGTGGCATCGAAGTCTATGATGACTTTGCCCACCACCCAACTGCGATTGAAACCACACTCGACGGCGCACGTAAACGTCTAGGCGAACGTAAGCTGTGGGCGATCATTGAACCACGTTCGAATACCATGCGTATGGGCAGCCACAAAGATGGTTTGGCACATTCAGCACGTTTAGCTGATGAAGTGATTTGGTATCAGCCAGAAGGCTTGGATTGGGATCTACAACCTGTGATCTCAGCATCATCAAACAAAGCTGAAGTCAGTCGCTCTTTAGATGACATCATTGCCCGTGTGGTTAATGAAGCAGGTGAGGGCGATGCTGTGGTGATCATGTCCAATGGTGGTTTTGGTGGTTTACACCAAAAGTTAATTACAGCTTTGTCGTAATCTAGCTCATAGCCTACTTTCATAATCTAATCTTGTCACAGTATTCACTATCGTGACAGGCGGCATGGATGCCGCCAGTTGAGCAGGGGTGACATGGATGTACCCTCTGCTCAACAAAGGATTTTTGTTACTTTTCATCCCTGAAAAGTAAGGAAACGCCTATACCCAAACAACTCGACTATTCAGCCTATATGAGGCTGTGAAATATTGCCGAATAAACATATTTATCCATGCATTTAAAATTGCAATCAACTCAGTTTATTCACAAGTTTCAACGGCAGAATCTTCATTGCAATCCCCATTGGCAACCACGGCCACTGCGGCACATACGCCTTCACGGGTTCCTTCTCAATCGCCTCCACCAGAGCCTTGCTTCCGGTTTTTTCATCCACTTCAAACGGTAATTTCTTCGCACCTTCATTCAATTCAGTACGAATATAACCCGGGAAAATCGTTGAGACTTTAATTGGCGTATTCAACAACTCAGCACGAATCCCTTCGGCCAAATGCGCCACCGCGGCTTTACTGGCCGCATAAGTCGACAAATGCTTCGGTAAACCACGCATCGCACTCATGGATGAAATCACCACCAAATGCCCTTTGTTTTGCGCTCTAAAGATTTCAACTGCTGCTTCGCATTGCGCCAAGGCAGAAATAAAATTGGTTTCTGCTGTAGCACGATTCACTTCAAAATGCCCTTTACCAATACGGCGGCCATCACCGACGCCTGCATTGACAATAATTCGGTCAATCGTTCCAAATTCTTGCTGAAAGGCTTTAAAAACCGTAAACACATCATCGTAATGAGTCACATCAAGGGTCTTGATTTTGACCTGAATCGAAAACTGGCTTTGTAACTGTTGTTGTAGAGCTTCCAAACGCTCTAAACGTCGTGCACACAGTGCAAGATTGTAGCCTTTGGCGGCAAATTCACGCGCCATACCTGCGCCCAAGCCTGAACTTGCCCCTGTAATTAAAATCGTCTTTGCCATGCCTGCCACCTATTTTTTAAATCCATGTTAAAAGTTCAGCATCACGCGCTTTCAAATAATGATGCTCATTGAAACTGAGTAATTGCAAACGACCATCTGTCCAACGCAACGTGGTTATGCTGGCATTGGCAATCGACCAATTCAGTGCAAAAATCTGTTTAGCACCCAGACCTAATACCTGACCGACCGCCACAGAAATGACTCCACCAGAACTAAATACCACCGCCTGACGCGGTTGCGTGGCATCAATCTGCTGACACAAACTGTGCAAAGCACTTTCTACACGCGATTGAAAGCCTAACCAAGTCTCATGATATTCATGGTCATATTGCTCTCCAATCCAGCGATCAATCGCGCCATCAAAGATTTTCGCGAGATAAGCACGTGGATTGGCGACTAGCTCGACATCCTGTTTCAGCAATTCAGGTTGATTAAAACGTGGTTCGTATTGTGCAAACACCTGTTGATGATCAAACTCATTCCATACTGACTCTGTTTGAATCGCTGCATCATGAAAACTTTGGGATAAGGCCAATTGTGCTGTTTGCTGATGACGTTGCATCGAACCTGCCACAATCAACGGTGTTTGCTTTAGGGTCTGTTTAAAAAAATCACCGACGACCTGCGCCTGCTGTTCACCTTTAGCGGAAAGCTGATCATAACTTGCTGCACCAAATGACGCCTGCCCATGTCGCACCAAATAAATTGTGGTCATCGTTTTAAAATATCCTGTAGTTTTGCGCCATATTCAGCAATCAATGGCCGCGCTTGCGAATTGTTTTGCGTAATCAGTTTTAAAGCCCGAATATGTAAGGCATGAATCATGATCCAAAAATCTTTAAAGGCTGGATTATCGGTTTGCTGATGGTAATAACGATAATAGATCTGTTGCGCAATCACCGCTAAGCGGAATAAACCAAACACTTCATAAAATGCCCAGTTATCAGGCTTTAGACCTGTTTTTTCCAGATAATAATCCACCACTTGTTGCCGTGTCAGCATGCCTTTTAAATTGGTGGGTTGACGACGGCTAGATTTCATCAAAGCATCATCATCCTCTTGAATCCAATAGGCGAGTGCGCTGCCCAAATCCATCAATGGATCACCCAGTGTCGCCATTTCCCAATCCAGCACCCCAATCACTTGAGTCGGTTGTTGTGGATCTAAAATGACATTATCAAAACGCCAGTCATTATGAATCACGCAAGTTTTAGCATCGGCAGGGATATGTTCCAACAACCACTCACGCACAAAGGCAAAATCAGGCACATTTGGCGTCAGTGCCTTACTGTAACGCGCATCCCAACCCTCAACCTGACGACGGCAATAGCCTTCACCTTTACCCAGTTTTTCCAGCTCTGTACCTTGATAGGGTACTTGATGTAGTTCAATCAATTTATCCAGAACATTCAGACACAGCTGCTGTACTTGCGGCTCATCCAGCTGTAATTCTTTGGGTAAATTGGCACGCGGAATAATACCTTCAATCCGTTTCATGACATAGAAGTCACAGCCAATCACGCTCTCGTCCTGACACAGTGCAATCATTTCAGGCAGAACAGGGTAGAACGGCGCAAGATGCTTCTGCACATTGTATTCACGCGCCATATCATGCGCAGATTTGGCTTTGGTCCCTTTAGGTGGACGACGTAAAATGAGATCAGCATTGTCATACTGCAAACGATAAGTCCAATTCGATGCACCACCCGAATATTGGGTCACTTGTGGCTGTCCTTGCAGATCCACACCTTGGTTTTTTAACCAGCTTTCAACCGCCGCGATATCTAGTTCTTCACCGTGACGAACTTGCCCACCAACATCAATTACTGCCATTTACTTTTATCCTTATGAACGACCATAGCCACGTTTTTTGAGTTCTAATTTGGCAATCATGCCTTTATGGACTTCATCAGGTCCATCGGCCAAACGTAAACTACGCGCTTGATTGAAAAAGGCTGTCAATGGCGTATCGCGTGAAACACCTTCACCACCATGAATCTGAATCGCCATATCGACCACATGCTGTAATACACTTGGTGCCACTACTTTGATTGCAGAAATCTCTGTCAGAGCCGCCATATTGCCTTGCGTATCCATCTTATAAGCGGCATATAGCGTTAATAATCGCGCTTGATCGATCTGCACACGTGCATCTGCAACACGCTCTAAATTACCGCCCAATTTCAGGATTTCTTTACCAAAAGCTTTGCGTGACATACCGCGATCAATCATCAGCTCCAAGGCTTTTTCAGCAGCACCAATACAACGCATACAATGGTGAATACGCCCTGGTCCTAAACGACCTTGAGCGATTTCAAAACCTTGTCCTGCACCACCAATAAAGCTGCTGACGGGTACACGCACATTGTCAAAACTGACCTGTCCATGCCCATGCGGCGCATCATAATCACCAAACACAGGCAGCATACGTTCAATGGTCACGCCTTGCGTATCAATCGGCACAAGTACCATTGAATGTTGATGATGACGGTCCTTGTTTGGGTCAGGGGTATAAGCCATGAAAATAATCACTTTGGCGTTGGGATCACCCAAACCAGATGACCACCATTTACGGCCATTCAAGACGATCTCATCGCCCTCGATCACCGCCGTGGCTTGCATATTGGTGGCATCACTGGATGCCACCGCAGGTTCAGTCATACAGAATACGGAACGGATTTCGCCAGCGAGCAGGGGCTGTAGCCATTGTTGTTTTTGCTCATCGCTCCCATAACGCCATAACACCTCCATATTGCCGCTATCAGGCGCGTTACAGTTAAATACGGTGGGTGCAAGTAAGCTCCGTCCTGTGAGTTCAGCAATATGTGCATATTCCTGAACCGATAATCCTGCACCGAGCTCTGCATCAGGTAAGAACATGTTCCATAAGCCAGCCGCTTTTGCCTTATCTTTCAATTGTTGTAATTGTTCAGGCCATTGCCACTTGGTCCAGTCACCATCAACATTGTGATGATGTACTTCATCCCAGAATGTCTTTTCGATCGGTTCAATTTCTTGTTGGATAAAGGCTTTAGTTCGTGCAATAAAATCCTGTGCGCGTTCAGACAATGCAAACATTATCATTTCCCTCAATGTAAAATATGGCGAATATTGATTCGCTGCTTTACATCACCATAAGTGAAAATTTATTATGAATGAAATGATTTAATTTTATTCAAAACTATGAATCAGATTCATAATAGTCATCCACTGGAAGTGGGCAATTTCCATCGCATTGATATTAATCTCTATCCGCTTTTTATTGCCATTTTTGAGCAAAACAGCATTTCAAAAGCAGCTCAATTACTCTGTATCAGCCAGTCTGCGGTCAGCCATGCCTTACAACGCTTAAGAACTCAGTTAGGTGATGAGCTATTTGTTCGTAGTGGGCAAAAAATGCGACCAACCCCTTATGCTGAACAAATTTATCAACCAATTCAGGCCGCATTGCTTGCCATCCAACAGATTGCAATTCCTCAGCATGCTTTTATTCCAAGCATGCTGCAAAGCCTGAAAATCGCCATTCATGATGAAATCGAACCGATTATTTTCCCGCAATTGGTCAATCACTTTGCCCAACTGAATCTGGACATCCAATTTTTGAGTTCCAAGCTGGACCGTAAAAACATGCTGGCAGATCTCTCCGCCCAACAAATTGATTTTGTCATTGATCTGGTTCAACCACATCAAGATCATTTACAGTTTGAAAATCTGATTGAAGACCATTTTGTGGTCTGCACCCAGCAACAAGACATGGATTTATCGCTCTATTTATCATCACCGCATATTGGCGTGTCGTCACGGCGTACAGGCTTATTATTGGAGGATATTTATCTCAATCGCCAACAACTGTCGCGGCAAATTTTCCTGCGTTGCCAGCATTATTCGACAGCACTACAAATCTTGGCTCAATACCCAAATGCAATACTGACTATTCCTCAAAGTATCCTCAAACATCTACATTATGCTGAAAATCTGAAGATTCATGCTTTACCAACCGAACTGCCTAAAATCAATATGGGCATGTATTGGCATGAACACGTCACACAAAACCCCCGCCATCAATTTTTACGTACTGAAATTCTAAAAATTTTTAATTAGAACAAGCGAGTGTATCCCATCCCTCACTTGTTCTCCTAAGCTAGGCAATCGCAGCGCTTTGATTATTTGCTGGATGCCAACTGATCATCACTCCATTTCATCAAATACACTTTGGAAATGAGAAGACGCAGGATATAAATCACCGCCATCGCAAAAACGATATAGCCAATATCGGCAAAGAACAGAGGAATCAAAAAGAGGATCATCACTGTGATTGGATAGAGCCAACGTCTCCATCCTGATAAATAAAATGCCTCGTAAAATAACCAAATATAGGTGCTATAAATCGCCAGACAGGCAGCAATCAGCCATCCCATCATTTGACTGGAAATATGAGCATGTTGAGTTGAAACATCAACAGCGGCAGCTAAAGCTGCACCTAATACAGCAATACTGATAAAGATAAAAAAATGACCATAGCCCCATAAAAAAGGCTGTACCCCATGACGTTGATGGTGATGATGACTGCGGTCAAAGTAGACCCACCACATGGCAAACATCATCAACAGTCCGCCAATCACTAAAAAGATTTCCTTAAAATTCACGTCATGATTGGAAAAAGCTTCCTGCGTTGCGGCAAAACTGCCAATAATCGACTCTCCCAACACGATGATGGTGAGCAAACTGTAACGCTCGATAATATGATGTGGATGCCATGGTGTTACTGCATGCTTCTCAGCATAAAGAGGTACAGCGAGTTCAGCCAAAACTAAAATAAGGAACAGCAGAGGGGTCATGTGAATGGCGCTGAAATTGCCGATTAACCATCCCAACTGAACCAAGACAATGCCAACGGCATAGCGATAAGCTGTTACCCTCCGTTCAGGATCATGTTTTGCGACACGTATCCATTGGGTCACTAAAGCCAAACGCATAATCACATAACCAATGATAATCACATCGAAATTTTGTTCTTGAAAAACAGCTGGGATGCCCGCCGCCATCACCAATGAGCCAACAATTTGGACAAAGGTCAAACAATGATACAGCGTGTCATCATTGTCATAGGCTGAGGCAAACCAAGTGAAATTCATCCACGCCCACCACAAGGCAAAAAACACCATAAAATAGGTTGGCAAAGCGTGCCATAAATGACCTTCAATGATTGCGTGATGAAGTTGCTGTCCTGCGGTTGCAATTGCCACCACAAAAATCAGGTCAAATAATAGTTCTAAAGGTGTAGCCGCGCGATGGGCTTCTTCAGGATCACGGGGAGCAAATAATTTTCGCGTTTTATTTTGATTTTTTTCAGCACTCATCTCTTACTCTCGGAATAATACCTTAAGTGCTAACTTAATCGATCTTCATGAATTTACCTATCACCTCGATCATAAAAATGCTTAAAATTTATGCATTGAAAATTTGCTTAAATCGATTATTTGTGTAATTCTATGCACATCTTTGGATAGCATTATCCATACAGAATTTGACAAGGGGAGTAGCCTCCTCCAAACCTAAGTCACAAACAGCTTAGGTGTCAGAGTTTCGTCATTACACTTTGCAAAAAGTCGGACTCTGAGCATCACGATCAATCGTGATGTAGGCAAGACCTTGATCATGTTGAAACAGATGTATTAATTCATCTGGCAACTGGTCAAGGTTTTTTTATGTCCATTTGCCAGATAGGGAGTTGTGATGGAAACTATCGGTAATTTATGGCTATATGTCGTGTTCTTCGGCCTTGTCACAGTCATGCTGCTGATCGACTTTTTAGGCTTTAAACAAAAACAAGACCAAGATGTACCTATTCGACAAGCAGCTTACTGGAGCATTGCGTGGGTAACAGTCGCAACGATCTTTGGTGGTGGTTTATGGTTCTACCTACAGCAAACCGTAGGTGCAACCATTGCAAACCAAAAAACCATGGAATACTTTGCAGGTTATCTACTGGAAAAATCGCTGGCAATTGATAACGTCTTTGTCTGGCTAATGATTTTCGCAGCGTTTGCGATTCCACCAGCATTTCAACGTAAAATCCTGCTTTATGGTGTATTGGGCGCGATCATCCTAAGAACCATCTTTATCTTTATTGGTGCTTGGTTCGTACAAGAGTTCTCTTGGGTGCTGTATATCTTCGGTGCGTTCTTGGTCTACACGGGCTTTAAGTTCCTGAAAGGACAAGATGAAGAAGACACCAATATTGAAGATATCAAGCTATTGAAATGGTTACGCAAACACATGCGTATCACACCACAACTACATGGTAATAACTTCTTCGTTCGTCAGAACGGTGTGTTGTGGGCAACGCCATTATTCTTAGTCTTGATCTTGGTTGAAGCATCTGATGTTATTTTCGCGGTGGATTCTATTCCTGCGATTTTCGCCGTCACCAGTGACCCGTTTATTGTCTTAACTGCAAACTTAATGGCAATTTTAGGCTTACGTGCAATGTTCTTCTTGTTGGCAGGTGCTGCAAGTAAAATGCATTACTTACCATATGGCTTAGGCATCATCTTATTGTTCATCGGTGCGAAAATGTTATTGCTCGATGTATTCCATATGCCAATCTGGATCTCGTTAGGCTTTATCGTACTGGTATTAAGCATTACCGCTTATCTATCGTTACGCCATAATAAACGCCAAGCTCAATAATAAGCTGAACCTAAAAAAGGCCTTCAATTGAAGGCCTTTTTTATTTGGAACTCATTGCCCAATATTTTCTATTTTTGGATCAACTTCTTGTAATTGAGGCCATTGTTGTAACCATTGTTTGGAATCAACCCGTTTTTTAAATGTGGCATAGCTCACCAGTGCTGAATTCCAACGCAGCTTTAATTCAAATAAGTCCTGCAAACCAAACGGCGCAATCAATTCCAGTTCTCCTGAGGCATTGACGCGTACCGCAATGGCTGTTGCAGTATCAGGCCATAGCAATAAGGCGTGTTCAATCGATGCCAAAGGCTGAATCCTTTTGCCATTTTCTCCGCGATACCATGTATGTACCAATGCCTGATTGACCACATCCCATTGCTGTTGTGGAAATAATCTTTCTAGATTATGTTGCAGTTGCTTTTGTGAATGCTGATCCATTTCTGTTGCATCACAATAAATCACATCTACATCGCTATATTGCAAGTCAAAAGATTGACCATGTAAATACGCCCATACGGTATTTCGAAGTACCCCAGCACTTAAATAGGCATGAGGATGTAAACGAGACAATGTCTGTAATATTGCAGAAAGCACAGGAGATTGAGTGATTAATTCAAAAAGAATCGATTGATAATGCTCATGCATTTTTTTCATACGTCAATCGTCCGCATATATTGATTGAATCCACACATAATCATGCCTTACGACTCTGTACTTTAAAAGCGTAGATCAATATCATATGTCGGCTTTCCTAATCAGAAACATAATAAAACAAGGCTGTTGACCAATGAGTGTTGATCATGCCAATTAAAATGAGTGGGGTCTCATCATGCGTTCTAAAAAAATTAACCTAGTCGTTGTACCATTATTATTAACTGCATGTAGCCATAATGATGGTCCATTGGTTCAAGATGTTTACAACAGCCAATATGACTGTGCAACAGACTGGAATACTGAGACCTGTGAGGAAGAAAATAGCTCGGGGAGCGGCGGCTCAAGTGCTGGGGTTCGCTATTATGGTGGCTTTGGCTCAGGACGTTATTTAGGACCTCAATATTATCAAAACAATCGTGAAGTCTCGTTCCGTGGCAATACTTTAAGCCCACGTACCAATCTCAGCGTTGGGCAACCTTCCATATCAACTACTGCAAAAACTTATTCTGCATCATCTCCTGTTCGCGGTGGCTTTGGTCGTGGCGGTTTTTCCTTTGGTGGTTAATTCCAAAAACTGATATTCAAAAATGAAAAGAAAAATTTTCACACCACGCACAGATTGGCAAATTGAACACCAAAATATTGGCTTTGATTATTTTAATTTACCCTCACTGGACGGTTCAATTTACTGGTCGGAAGGTGTTGCCTATGAATTTAGCTTGAAACAAATTGAACAGCTGGAAGATGCTGCCAATGAATTGCATCAAATGTGTTTATCTGTTGCAGCAGATCTAATTCAGCGTGGTAATTACCCCGATTACTTCCATATTCCGACTGCGGCTATCGCACATATCGAGCAATCATGGCAACAAAATGCAGCGATGCTGTATGGACGTTTTGACTTCGCTTACGACGGTCGCAGCATCAAAATGCTGGAATACAATGCCGATACGCCAACGGGCTTACTGGAAGCATCTGTAGCGCAATGGCTATGGATAGAACAAGTTTCAGGTATTCCCAATCGAGATCAGTTTAATAGTATTCATGAAGACCTGATTAAACGTTGGAAAACCATTCTTCCACGTGGCAGTCATATCCATTTTGCTGCATGTCAGGAGGCAGGACGAGAGGATTGGGGCAATCTAGAATATTTAATGGATACTGCCTTTCAGGCCCATCTACAGGTCTCTGAACTATCAATGGAGAATATTGGATGGAATGGGCAAGGTTTTGTTGATTTAAACAACCATCCTATTCATAACCTATTTAAGCTTTATCCATGGGAATGGATTTGGGAAGAATCTTTCGCCCAATACCTCAACCCTCAAACACAATGGATTGAACCCTGCTGGAAAATGTTGCTCTCCAATAAAGCGATTTTAATCGAGCTATGGAAACGCTATCCAAATCACCCTTTATTGGTCGAGACACATCCGTTTGACCCACAGCAAACCTTGTCTGGTAAATGGGTGAAAAAGCCAATTTTAGCAAGGGAAGGGGCCAATATTCGGGTGTTGCAAGATGGTCTAGATCAAGGTGCTGCATCAGGCAGCTTCTATTTTGAAGACTATGATAAACACGGCTATGTGGTACAAAAATGGGTAGATACACCATCTTTTTCAGGCCAGTTACCAACTTTAGGATTATGGATGGTAGGACACCAATGTGCAGGTATGTCGATCCGTGAGGACTGCTATGACATCATTGGCAATGATGCCCATTTTGCTGCACATTATTTTGTAGAGTAAAAGACAAGATTTATATCTAGATAAATCATCTACAGTTTTTATTTTTTGAAAACCCCACAATGTCCTATGGTGCTAAGCGGCATGGATGCCGTTGGTTTAGCTGTGATACATGGATGTATCATCAGCTAAACAGAGGATTTTTGTTACTTTTGATCCATCAAAAGTAAGGAAAATGCCTATACAAAATTAATCGACTAAATTGAAATCCATATAATCATAGAGATTTACTTAAATCGTATGTGCTGCCACACGTTTCATATACGCAGCCAAGCGAGTAAAAAATAAAATTTGCAGAAAAACTGTAAAAGCAGAAACACACCACTCGTACCACATCTCAAATGCGGTCTGTTCTAAAGCAAAATATTGATAAATCGCTAACAGCACAATACCAAATACAATCCCCGCAACCGTCGTTTGCATCAAAATCGGAAAGGATAGGGCTGTAATCCGACTCAAGAAATGAATACCTTGATCACCGCCATTGGCCTGATACGTACGTTGTATCCCGACAACCATAATCACAAGGGTTAACGCTGCTTCAATGCCAATCACACGAACATCAACATAAGGCGAATACATACCGTAGTAGTACACCACACTCACCACCAATGCCGCCGCAAGATAATAGTTCTTATAATGTTGTTTACTTAAAGTATCTTCAGCCAACTCATGCGCCAAAGCTTTGGTATTCCAATAATACATGTGTATTTTTCTCAAGAAGTATCATTATTGCTGACAATTTACTCATTTCGGCTCAAATGTAAAGTGAATTGATTCAATCTATTACTCACATTTACACACGTTTTAATGGCTTTAATTAGGCGATTAATCCAGTAAGTTTGGCAAAATCGGGTACAATCAATCGAAAAAAGTAAAATTGTAGGTTGTTATGACTTTGGCTACTCCAATCACGGTAATTCGTGGTCGTTTCTTAGATATTCAAAAAACCGTTTCCCAAGCTGCTGAAATTGCCAATCAGGTTCGTTATATCGAAGATGGTGTGCTCATTACTGAACAAGGTAAAATCCGCTGGTTTGGCACGTGGAACGACGCTCAAGCCCATCTTCCTGCAAATGTTGAAATTCAGCATTACCCAGAGCAATTGATCATCCCAGGTATGATCGATACACATATCCATTTTCCACAAACGGAGATGGTCGGTGCCTACGGCGAACAACTATTAAGCTGGTTAAACACTTATACCTTCCCAACCGAAATTCAGTTCAAAGACAAAGCGTATGCGCAAGAAATTGCCAAGTTTTTTGTCAATGAACTCCTCAAAAATGGCACCACCACAGCATTGGTCTTCTGTACCGTGCACCCAGAGTCGGTTGATGCTCTATTTGAAGCTGCAGAACAGCACCAGATGCGTTTAATCGCGGGTAAAGTGATGATGGATCGTCATGCACCAGAAGCCCTTTGCGATACCGCAGAGAGCGGCTATGACGACTCTAAGGCATTGATTGAGAAATGGCATGGTCAAGGTCGTGCACTATATGCGATTACCCCACGTTTTGCTCCGACCTCTACACCTGAACAACTCGAAAAAGCAGGACAACTCAAAGCACAATTCCCAGATGTGTATGTTCATACTCATTTAAGCGAAAACAAAGACGAAATTGCATGGGTGAAAGATCTATTCCCTGAGCAAAAAGGTTATTTGGATGTTTATCATCATTATGGTTTAACAGGTCAACGCTCTGTATTCGCCCATTGTGTCCATTTGGAAGATGCTGAATGGAAATGCATGCATGACACAGACTCTGCCATTGCTTTCTGTCCAACCTCAAACCTGTTTTTGGGCAGTGGTTTATTTCCATTGAAAAAGACATGGGAACAGCAAGTGAAAGTCGGCTTGGGTACAGATGTTGGGGCAGGGACCTCGTTTAGCTTATTGCAAACTGTAAATGAAGCCTACAAAGTACAACAGTTACAAGGCGATAAACTCTCTGCTTTTGAATCGCTTTATCATGCGACACTGGGTGGCGCAAAAGCCTTGGATCTCGATGATAAACTAGGTAACTTCAACGTTGGTAAAGAAGCTGATTTTGTCGTATTGAATCTGAAACCGACGGCATTGCAGCAACTACGTCAGTCGCGCTCAAAGTCGATTGATGACAGCTTATTTGCCTTGTTCACTATGGGCGATGACCGAAATATTGAGGCGACGTATATCTATGGACAAAAAGCCTATAGCCAAAACTAAAATTTTAAACAAACAAAGACTTGGGTTAATGTTATTCGCCATAGGATGTGCTGTTCTATTAAAACGTGACAGTCGCTTATCTCAAAATGATACATATTCTTCATCATCAAAAGGTGCATGAAATGTGATTTTGTTTTAAAATTCCCACATTAGCTCAAGTTTTCGAGGTGTTGCAGGTCAACACCTTTTTTATTTTTCCATTTTTTAAAGTGTTAGGAATCTACCGATGACCATTGCAATGCGCATTATGATTTCAAGTGAAGAGATTCAAGCCAAAGTGAAAGAACTTGGCGAAAAAATCAATGCACACTATGCTCAAAGTGATAAAGAACTGGTATTGATTGGCTTATTGCGTGGGTCAGTTATTTTTATGGCAGACTTATGCCGTGCAATTGAAAAGCCACACGAACTCGATTTTATGACTGTTTCTAGTTACGTTAATGGCACGACGATTTCATCACGTGACGTAAAAATCCTCAAAGATCTTGATGGTGAAATTCACGGTAAAGATGTACTTGTGGTTGAAGATATTATCGACTCAGGCAACACTTTAAGCAAAGTGGTAGAGATGCTTAAAACCCGTAATCCAAACTCAATTGAACTCTGTACCTTGGTCAGTAAACCATCACGCCGTGAAATTCCTTTAGAAGTAAAATTCTTAGGTTTTGAAGTCGAAGATCGTTTTATCGTGGGTTATGGTTTAGATTTTGATCAAAAATATCGTCATCTGCCTTTTATCGGTGAGATTGGTCTTTAATTTATAAACATCGTAGATATTTCATCGATGCTTAGACAGATGCAATGAGCTGAACATTGCTCTTACTTTAGGTGCTTTCGGGCACCTTTTTTATGGCTTGATCTTAAACAAACCTTGCTAAAGAATGCACAAAAATACGACACAAATAGGCAATCCACTACAGACAAAGCAAGACCAGATCAAGCAGGATAGTAATAAATATCACTGTTAAAACAAGGAGAAAGACAATGTGGTCTCTAATTGTGGCAATTGTAGTTGGTTTTTTTGCTGGTTTAATTGCCAGAGCACTACATCCAGGTGAAGATAAAGCTGGTTTCATCGTAACAACATTATTGGGTATTGCAGGTTCATTGCTCGCTACTTATGGCGGTCGCTTATTGGGCCTATATGGTGAAAATTCGGCAGCTGGCTTTATTGCTTCCGTACTTGGTGCTGTGATTATTTTATTTATTTATAAATTGGTCACCAAAAAAAGCTAAATACATAAAAAACTCCCAATTCATTTTGAGCAATGGATTGGGAGTTTTTCTTTATAAATCTATAGACCTAATTCTTTCCAAATCATTTGTATTTCTTCAGCACTGCGCCCGCCAACCATTTTCAAACCATTTCCAAAGATCAAAGTTGGTGTGCCGTCGACACCCAATTTACGTCCTAACTCAAGATTGCGTTCAATCGGATTAGCACAGCTTTTTGCTTGCGGCTGTACATTCTTCTGGATCAGGTTTTTCCATGCATAGGCTTGATTGGCGTCACACCAGACTGATTTAGACACCGCCATTGATTGCGATTTTAATGGATACATAAATGTGTAAATCGTCACGTCATTGAGCTTATCTAACTCAGCTTCTAATTTTTTACAATAAGAACAATTCGGGTCTGAGAATATAGCAAGCTCATGTTTTCCTGTGCCTTTGACTGTTTTAATCGCATCTTTAAAAGGCAGTTGTTTCCAGTCAATCGAGTTTTGTTTTAACACCAAATCTTTCGTAAGGTTCTTCTGATCTTTTAGACGAACCATAGAGCCCACAAACATATGTTCTGCGTTTTCATCCAAGTAAATAATCTGGTTGTCCAAACTCGCACTGTATAAGCCAGTCATTTCTGTAGTTTGAATATTAGTCACTTGGATATTGGGATATTGCTTCGTTAAATTGTTTTTTAACGTCTCTACATTAGCGAAACTCATTGCAGAAACACAACTAAGTAATGAGAACATCCCAATTTTTTTTAACATGATTGACACTCTATTCAAAAATCAGTGGCTATTGTAATGACTCTCTGATCGACAAACAGCTTAGCTTACTGAGCAACAACCAAAATTCAACTAACGCTAGCGATGTTTCACGTGGAACATCAGATGATGCAGATGAATTAAGCTAAAAAACATTGCGTCATTGATCTATTATGTAAAAACCTGACAATATTGAGACATCACATTGATATTTATTTAATAATTTTAAAAAGTATATAGATCAAAACATGGCTTTTTGGAATAATTCAGCTCACTCACCAAGTCATGATCATGAGACTTAGTCTATATTGCATAGCATCTGACCCATCGCTATTTTCATTTTAAAGAAACAGGTCTATGTTTATCTTATTGGATTATTTTGAGTCAGCACTGAACACCGTTTCATTTTAAAATCTAGGTAAATCAATGTATAACGCGGAATTATTAGAAGAAGCCAAAACCTTTATGTTTCATATGCTCACCAAGGTGGTGGAATATGGCGGTTCAGATTTATTTATCACCGCAGATTTTCCACCGAGCATTAAACTACAAGGCTTAATGCGACCTTTAGGGCAACAAGCCTTAACAGCAGATAAAACCAAGTTGTTTGCCTATAGCCTCATGAATGAAAAACAACGCCAAGAGTTTGAAACTGAATGGGAATGTAATTTTGCAATCAATGTTCCGAATGTTTCACGTTTTCGTGTCAATGTATTTAAACAACAGCTACAGATTGGTATGGTGATTCGTACCATTACTTCTGAAATTCCAACTTTCCAAAAGCTCAAACTCCCTGAATCCTTAAAAAATGTGATTATGGAAAAGCGGGGTTTGGTACTGGTGGTGGGTGGAACAGGATCAGGTAAATCAACCTCTTTGGCAGCCATGATTGACCATCGTAATGAAAACTCAGCGGGGCATATCATTACTGTTGAAGATCCAGTGGAATACGTACACAAGCACAAAAAATCAATGATTACTCATCGTGAAGTCGGTGTGGATTGTCATTCATGGCAGCATGCCTTGAAAAACACCTTACGTCAGGCACCAGATGTGATTCTGATCGGAGAAATCCGCGATACAGAAACCATGGAACATGCGATTGCCTTTGCCGAAACAGGCCATTTGTGCCTAGGCACATTGCATGCCAACAATGCCAATCAAGCCTTAGATCGAATTATTAACTTCTTCCCAGAAGAACGTCGTAATCAGTTACTCATGGATCTTTCATCCAATATGAAAGCAATTATTTCGCAACGTTTGGTACGCACCCAAGATGGTAAAGGGCGTCGTGCTGCGATTGAAATTTTGCTGAATACACCATTAATCGGAGACAATATCCTAAAAGGGCAGTTCCATGCACTGAAAGAGATTATGAGCAAATCGCGCGAACTCGGTATGCAGACCTTCGATCAAGCCTTATTTGAGCTCTATAATGAAGGTGCAATTAATTACGATGAAGCTTTACGTAATGCTGATTCAGTCAATGAACTGCGTTTACAGATCAAGCTAAAAAGTACCCGTCAAGAAGGTTCACCTGTCGCCATGATGACCGCATTAAACGTGGTACAAGAGGAAAAGCCTGAAGAAGAGCAACAAACTGAAGATCAGTGATAGAAAAAATGGCTTGGATTACCATATAATCCAAGCCATTCATATTTGATTTAATTCATTATTTTCCAATACAGAACGAACCAAAAATCTTACCAAGTAAGTCATCCGCACTAAAATCACCAGTGATTTCACCCAATGCATTTTGTGCTAGACGTAATGATTCAGCGACCAGTTCACCTGCATTAAACACAACGAGTTGCTCACGTGCTTCTGCAAGATAGCGCTGAGTACGCTTCATTGCGTCTAAATGGCGTGTTCTGGCAATAAAGGTATCTTCTTCAGGCTGAAAGCCAGCATGCGCTGTAATCGCATCTATGAGCGCTTGAACCCCCATATCCTGTTTTGCAGAAACACTGATATGACGAAAGCCCTGATAATCGCTTAACGTAGCATCTTGACCCGTTAAATCGCATTTATTGCCAATCAATAGCAAACGTTTTGGCTCAAGATGCTCTGCAAAATATTCATGCGCCAATTGCAAAGGTTCATCACCCTGATTTAAGTCATAAACCAATAGCAATAAATCTGCCTGCTCGATTTCCTTAATCGCACGACGAATACCTTCTTGCTCAACGATATCGCCGGTTTCACGTAAACCTGCAGTATCAGTTAGGGTAATCGGCAAGCCATTTAAACTGATCTTTTCATGTAGTACATCACGAGTAGTGCCTGCAATATCAGTCACAATGGCACGCTCATGGCCTGCGAGCGCGTTCAACAGGCTGGATTTACCTGCATTTGGCTTACCAGCAATCACCACCTGTAAACCTTCACGTAATAACTGGCCCTGACGCGCAGACTGCTGTACCGCTTGAACAGAGTCTTGCACATCATCCAATAACGCTAAAATCTTGCCATCGGCAAGAAAATCAATTTCTTCTTCTGGGAAATCAATCGCAGCTTCCACATGCAAACGCAAATGGATCAGCTTTTCTAAAACGGTGTTAATCTTGGTTGAAAATGCACCTTGTAAGGAACGAACTGCCGAACGTGCTGCCGCCTGTGAGGTGGCATCAATCAAATCGGCAATTGCTTCTGCTTGCACCAAATCCATTTTGCCATTTTCAAAAGCACGCATGGAAAATTCACCCGCTTTTGCAGCTGTCGCACCCAAATCAAGTAAACGTGCTAATAACGCATTCTGAATGACTGGACCACCATGTCCCTGTAACTCCACCACATCTTCGCCAGTAAACGAGTGAGGATTTGGAAAACATAACACGATGCCTTCATCCATCACCGAGCCATCGGCATCACAAAACTGACGGAAGCCCGCCATTCGTGCAGCAGGAAGTTTTTTCTGGGTTAGTTGCTCTGCTATTGCATAGGCTTTTGGTCCAGAGAGTCGAATCACCCCCACACCACCACGACCTAATGGGGTAGCAATCGCAGCAATAGTGGTTTGATGTTGCATGTTAAATTCACCTAAAAACGAGCGGGTTATGGAATAGCAAACCCTAAATACAGACAAAGAAAAATCCGCCTAAGATTACCATCTTAAGCGGATTTATTCAGTAAAAGTTCGAACTTAAGCGCTCGGCTCAACCTTGTTGAGACGATCTTTTTCGACACCTTTGTTAATAAACCATTGTTGCAAAATAGTAATACTGTTGTTGACGATCCAGTAAAGCACTAAGCCTGCTGGGAAGAACAACATGAATACCGTAAACATGATTGGCATGATACGGAATACTTTTGCCTGCATTGGATCAGTTGGCTGTGGGTTCAACATTTGCTGAACAAACATAGTCACACCCATGATCAACGGCAAGATGAACCATGGATCCATTGCAGATAAGTCTTGAATCCAACCTAACCACGGTGCATGACGAAGTTCAACAGATTCCATCAACACCCAGTACAACGCTAAGAAAATCGGCATTTGTAGCAATAACGGCAAGCAACCAGACAATGGATTGACTTGTTCACGCTTATACAAGGCCATCATTTCTTGTGAGAAACGCATACGGTCTTCACCAAATTCTTCTTTCATGCGTTGCATTTCAGGCGCAATCACACGCATTTTCGCCATTGAGCGATAACTTTTTGAAGAAAGTGGCCATAAAATCAGTTTTACCAAGATCGTCAATAGAATGATTGACCAGCCCCAGTTACCAATGATGTTATGGAAGAATTGCAAACCTAAGAATAACAATTTAGCAATTGGCCATAACCAACCATAATCTACAGTTTGGTTTAAACCATCCGCCAAGTCTTTCAGTTCAGACTGAACTTTCGGACCAGAATAAAGCTTCGCATCTACTTCCATTGACGTACCAGCAGGTACATTAATCACTGGAGAAGTGAAGCCCATGATATTCATGTGATCAGCAGACTGACGAGATTCCAGCTTAGCAACATACGGCTGACCATCTGCTTGAGTAAGTTTTAAATTCCCAGGAATCCAAGCACTTACAAAATAATGCTGAACGATAGCAACCCAGCCACCTTTCGCATCAACATTCAGTTTTTCATCATTAAAATTCGCAAATTTTAACTTGTTATAGTGTGCATCTGGTGCACCCCAAGCGCCGCCCAAATAAGTTCCCAAAGTGAAAATACCTTGCGAAGATTTACCTGGATCGTCTGAGTTATCACGCTTTAACTGACCAAACATTTGACCTTGCCAGTTTTGCTGACTACGGTTAATAACTTGGTGTTTTACAGTAATCGGATAATCACCTTGCGTGAAGGTGAACGATTTGATCACTTCTACGCCTTCTGGTGTTTTAAATACCAACGGCACAGTCAAAACTTGATGTGTTTTACCATCTTTAGATGCGACGCTTTTTGCATCCGCCAAGGTATATGCTGTTTTTTCAACATCATACATTGGACGACCACTACGGCTGCTATCAGGTCCGTTTAAACCAATCAAGCCAGATTGAGCGACGTAAGTACGTTTCGCATCACTTTCCAGCATAACAAAAGGTTTTTCGCTGTCTTTGCTTTCATCATGGCTTAACAATTCAATACGGACAATATCACCACCCTTTGGATTGATCCAAAGATGGTAAAGATCAGTTTGTACTGAAATCAATTGCTGACTCACAGAAGGTGCTTCTGTGGCTTGTGATGCAGTCACATTTGCTTGTGGCAAGTCTGAAGCCGCTGTTGCATTTTGAGCATTTGGCAAATCTGCAGATACGTCATGCGCACTTACAACAGCCGCTTGTTGTTGCGGAGCTGGTGTAGCATGACCATAATCTTTTTGCCAAGCCAAAATAAGCAAATATGCGGTAACAAACATGGCTCCAAGAATTGCAAATCTGGCCCATTGTTGCATATCTATTATCCCAAATGGTTAGAGAGATTTTGCTTGAATAAACGATCACGAAAGGGTACAGCAACGTGATGCATTTGAGAATCTATTTGATGAAACGAAATAAAACGAAGTGCTTTGCGTGGGACGGGATCATAGCCTGAACCACCCCAAGGATGACAACGGCAAATTCGCTTAGTCGAAAGCCATATACCTTTTGCTGCACCATGTGTCTGCAGTGCTTCAATTGCATATTGAGAGCAAGTGGGAATATAGCGACAACGAGGACCCAATAAGGGACTAATTGCGATTTGGTAACATCTTATCAACCAATGTAGTAAACGTACCATTGGAGATCTCTAATTTTGGAGGGATGTCACAACGACTTTGGAATGCTTCTTTGCTAAGCGTTGTAATTTTTGCCAAGCAAAATCTAATTGTTGATGTAATTCTTGATTTGCGATTGCTTCTATACCAACTTTAGGCATCACCACAATATCGATATCAGCATTAAATTGCGCTTGATGTAAGCGAAAGCTCTCCCGAGCAAGACGTTTTATTCGATTTCGTTCATGTGCACGACGCACCTTTTTTTTAGCAACGACAATACCCAAACGGCTTTTCGGCTGTTCGGTTAATTTTGCTAAAAAAAGGAAATGGGGCTGATGCACTTTAAAAAGCGCACCATCAAATACACTTTTATAATCTGCAGCACAACGAATACGAGATTCAGTGCCAAAACTGTAAAGTGTCATCACCCAAGTCTGGTCAGCTTAACAGTATTAAACAGTTAAGCTATGACGACCTTTTGCACGACGACGAGCTAAAACTTGACGACCAGCTTTTGTTGCCATACGAGCACGGAAACCATGAACACGCTTACGCTTTAATTCAGATGGTTGGAAAGTACGTTTCATATCGAAACTCCCAAAAATGATCTTTCTATAAAGGTCCGCGATTTTATGGTGCAAAGCTCAGTCTGTCAATGGAAAATCCAAATCTTTACATTTTGTTTGTTCTGTTTGACATAAGTAGAGAAACACTGACTTTGTTGTTTTGATTGAAAACAAAAAATATACACATGCTATCTATTTAAATTATATCAACATTAAGCTATATTCACACCTTAATCACAAGCTTATCAACAATTCATTTTGTATTTTAAATTTAATTCTTGGATTTTGAATTTAAATTTCGATATGCTCAGTTATCCACAATTCGAGTGAACCCTATAAGTAAATTCAAATTTTAAAATTTAAATTTATTACTATTAGGGAGGGTTTATTCTGTGGAAATGCATGTTTTTTTATAAATAAACATATAGTTACTTTGTGGATAACCATGTTTTTATTAATTTTATAATTTGTGGATAACTTCATGGTTAAAACTATCCACAGCTTGTGCAAAAAGTTATGCACACGTGGTTTTAAATTTGAATTTATAAACGATTGCTTTCTTTTTCAGCAAAAGTCCCATAAATTTGCCTGACAGATGTGGATAACTTGGTTAGAATGGCGACCCCTTCGAAAGATGGGGTTAGTGGTTTCTTTGTTTTTGAATTTAAAAAATGGATATATAGGGGATGCACATGCTCTGGACAGACTGCTTAACTCGCTTGCGACAAGAGCTCTCTGACAACGTCTTTGCGATGTGGATTCGTCCTTTGGTTGCTGAAGAAGTTGACGGTGTGATGCGTTTATATGCACCCAACCCATATTGGACACGTTATATTCAAGACAATCATTTAGAATTGATTTCAATTCTTGCTGAGCAATTATCGGAAGGCCGAGTACGTCAGGTTGAAATCTTGGTTGATTCACGTCCAGGTACGATTCTGTCGTCTCATGAGCAACCTGCAACCACGACAGCAGCTTTAACGACACAAGTTTCTGTTCCAACAAAAGTTAAAAAAGAATCAGATTTGGTACAACCTAGCCAAAATGTCAGCAAAATACCGAAGAAAAGACAGTTAAATTCTCTATTTACTTTCTCACTGTTTGTTGAAGGCCGATCGAACCAGATGGCTGCTGAAACATGTCGTAAAGTTTTGACCCAATTGGGGGCATCGCAGCACAACCCTTTATTTTTATATGGTCCAACAGGTCTGGGTAAAACACATTTAATGCAAGCTGTGGGTAATGCTTTATTACAAGCAAAACCGAATGCACGTGTGATGTACATGACCTCAGAAAGTTTTGTACAAGATTTTGTCAGTTCTTTGCAAAAAGGTAAGGTTGAAGAGTTTAAGAAAAATTGTCGTTCTTTAGATCTGTTATTGGTCGATGATATTCATTTACTTGCTGGTAAAGAAGCGAGTTTGGTTGAATTTTTCTATACATTCAATGCTTTACTTGATGAATCTAAACAGATTATTTTAACTTCAGACCGTTATCCGAAAGAACTCACCGAACTTGATCCACGCTTAGTCTCTCGTTTTTCTTGGGGCTTATCTGTGGGTGTCGAGCCACCAGATATTGAAACTCGAATCGAAATTTTGCTGAAAAAAGCTGAAAACAGTGGCGTTGATTTACCACGTAACTGTGCTTTATTTATTGCTCAACAAGTGGTTGCGAATGTGCGTGAGCTTGAAGGTGCGCTCAATAAAGTAGTGGCAATTTCACGTTTCAAAGGTACCGTAATTGACCTTGATGTCGTACGTGAATCTTTAAAAGATGTATTGGCAATTCGTGCACGTACCATTAGTGTTGAAAATATTCAGCGTGTGGTGAGTGAATATTTCCGAATCCCACTGAAAGAATTGGTTGGACCAAAACGTACGCGTATTTATGCTCGCCCGCGTCAGTTAGCGATGGGACTTGCACGCGAATTAACTGGGGATAGTTTTCCTGAAATTGGAATGGCCTTTGGTGGTCGTGACCACAGTACCGTGATGCATGCCTGTGAAAAAGTCACGAGTTTGCGTGAAGAAGATCCAATTTTTAATGAAGACTATAAAAACCTCCTGCGTTTGTTACAGAGTTAAGATTTGGTGTCGTAATATTTGACCTTGCGATGACAAATAGGGCTGAATTAACACAATCGGCCCAGTAATTATGTATTTATTGGCAAGTTGCTGAATGTAGTTTTAGTCGCATTGAGCGATTTTTCATGCAAAAACAAGGCACAACCTTCTATATTTGAATCGGCAAAAGTGAATTGGGCGATTAATTGTCTATAGACCCGACTTTCAGAGTTGCAAACTGCTTTTAAGTGCAGCATAGTACACTGCTAACATTCATATCAGCTTCTGTTGTAAGAGGAATAAAATCGTGCGTTTGAAAATCGCTAAAGAAAGTTTAGTCAATGTTCTATCACATGTAGTGGGGGCTGTTGAACGTCGCCATACCTTGAATATTCTTTCAAATGTCAAAATTCAAACCACACAACAGGCCTTAACGATTACGGGCTCTGATTTAGAAGTTGAACTGGTTGCAAGCACAACGTTAGCTGATGGTGCTTGTTTAGAAGCAGGTGAAACAACAGTTCCAGCGCGTAAATTAGTCGAAATTTGTAAATCTCTTCCGACAGCAGCTTTGATTGATTTGCAAATTACAGAAGATCAACGCTGTATCTTAAAATCAGGGAACAGCCGTTTTGTTTTGGGTACTCTTCCTGCTGAAGATTATCCATTGCTAACCACTGAAAATAGTCAGGGTACACAAGTTCAGGTAACACAGCGCGAATTGAAGCGTTTATTTGAAAAAACAGCCTTTGCAATGGCTGTACAAGACGTACGTTTTTATTTGACTGGTACTTTGCTGGAAATTGATCAAAATCAACTACGTACAGTAACCACTGATGGACATCGTCTAGCTTTGTGTGAAGTTTTAGCTTCTTCAACAGCAGCATCGCCGATGCAAGCAATTGTTCCACGTAAGGCAGTAGGCGAATTACAACGTTTACTGAGTATTGAAGATGAGCAATTAACCTTGTTGATTGGGCGTGAACTGTTGAATGTCACCATTAATACGCCAAGCCGTGATAAAGAGCAGGGTGATATAACGGTTCGTTTCACGACCAAGTTAATTGATGGAAAGTTCCCAGATTATCGTCGTGTAATTCCAAAAAATGGTGATAAGCATGTGTTTATTGCACACGATGTATTCAAGCAATCTTTACAACGTGTTGCTATTTTAAGTAATGAAAAACTTCGTGGTGTTTTCTTGAATTTTAATCAAGATTCATTGCAGTTGCGTGCCAATAACCCAGAACAGGATGAAGCGGTAGAAGATATTGCAATTCAATATCAAGATGCCCCTCTAGAAATGTCATTTAATGCGCAATATATCCTTGAAGTACTCGGTGTACTGGATGGAGATGATGTGAAAATGAGCATGAGCGAAGCCAATCAATCGGTACTTGTCCAAGATCCAGCGCATCCTGATCAAACCTATGTTGTGATGCCAATGCGAGTTTAATGACGAGATTTGAGTTTTAAAGCATGCAAATCACGCGTTTAAATATCGAACGTGTACGTAATTTAAAGACGGTTGCACTCCATGAGTTGCAACCGTTTAATATTTTTTACGGCGCAAATGGTTCTGGAAAAACTTCAGTTCTAGAGTCAATTCATTTACTGGCGACTGGTCGTTCATTTCGAACCCATATTCCAAAACATTACATCCAATATGACGCTGGGGATGCGATTGTGTTTGCGCAATCTGCCAGTGAACGTATTGGTATGCAAAAGTTGGCTTCGGGCGAACAGGTAATTAAGGTCAATGGCGATACCATTGCGACACAAGGTCAGCTGGCAAAATTATTGCCTTTACAGCATATCGATCCACAAAGTACCGATATCATTGATCATGGTGCAAAGCCTAGGCGACAGTTATTAGATTGGTTAATGTTCCACGTGGAACCTGAGTTTTATTTTGCATGGCAGTATTATTCTCGAGCACTCAAACAACGTAATAGTTTGCTTAAGACACGGCGCAATCTGACTTTGGCTGATTTAGAGCCTTGGAATAAAATGCTGAGTGATTATGGCGAAATGCTGCATTCACAACGGGTCAGTATTGTTGAGCAATGGAACCAATTTTTCCATGAAGATTTAAAGCAACTTCTACCCAATCTTGAAATTGAACTGGAATACAATCCCGGCTTTCATACTGAACAAGGTCTATTGCAGGACTTGGTTCAGCAGCATCAAAGAGACCTCGATCGGCGTTATACCGAGTACGGTCCGCATCGTGCTGATTTACGTTTAAAAACGCCTTTTGGCAATGCAGATGATGTGTTATCTCGCGGACAAAAAAAGTTGTTAATCATGGCATTAAAACTGTCACAAATTGCAATGCTACATGCGAGTAATAAGGAAACTGTGGTATTATTAGATGATCTGACAGCAGAGTTAGATGAGACTGCACAACAACGTTTAATTGAGCGATTGAGTCAGTTAGGAAGTCAAGTTTTTATGACCACCTTGGACCATGCGTCGGTATTAAAACACTTACAGGATTTGTCGATTTCTTTTCAATTATTCCACGTTGTTCACGGTCAAGTCAGTCTTGCTGCGCCATAATTTTATTTTTCATCTTTAAATAGATCAATATTACTAGGGAGTAACCATGAGTTCAGAGTCTCAATCAGTCTCTCAAACAGAACAAACAAATGAAAAGGCTTATGATTCCTCTAGTATTAAAGTATTACGTGGATTAGACGCGGTTCGTAAACGCCCTGGCATGTATATCGGTGACACCGATGACGGTACAGGTTTACACCATATGGTGTTTGAGGTGGTGGATAACGCCATCGATGAAGCTTTAGCAGGACACTGTGACGAGATTATCGTGACGATTCATGAAGATGAATCGGTGAGTGTCTCGGATAATGGTCGTGGAATTCCAACCGATATTCACCCAGAAGAAGGGGTGTCGGCAGCAGAGGTGATTCTGACGATCCTGCATGCAGGTGGTAAATTCGATGACAACAGTTATAAGGTGTCGGGTGGTTTACACGGTGTAGGTGTCTCAGTTGTAAATGCCCTATCTAAAAAATTGCATTTGACCATTCACCGTGCTGGCCAAATCCATGAACAAGAATACGCGCATGGTGATCCACAATATTCATTAAAAGTTGTAGGTGAAACCGATACATCGGGTACAACGGTTCGTTTCTGGCCGAGTGAACTCACCTTTAGCCAAACCATTTTTAATGTCGATATTTTAGCTCGCCGTTTAAGAGAACTCTCTTTTCTAAACGCTGGTGTACGAATTGTATTACGTGATGAACGTGTAAATTTCGAACATGTTTATGACTATGAAGGTGGTTTATCTGAGTTCGTTAAATACATTAACGAAGGTAAAACTCATTTAAATGAGATCTTCCATTTCACCGCTGATACGGATAGTGGTATTGCCGTTGAAGTGGCATTGCAGTGGAATGAGAGTTACCAAGAAAACGTTCGTTGCTTTACCAACAATATTCCACAAAAAGATGGTGGTACACACCTTGCAGGTTTCCGTGCTGCGTTAACCCGTGGTTTAAACCAGTATCTTGAAAGTGAAAATATTCTTAAGAAAGAAAAAGTTGCTGTCACGGGTGATGATGCGCGTGAAGGTTTAACTGCGATCATTTCAGTGAAAGTGCCAGATCCAAAATTCTCATCACAAACCAAAGAAAAATTGGTTTCAAGTGAAGTGAAACCTGCGGTAGAGCAGGCCATGAACAAAGAGTTCTCGGCTTATTTGCTGGAAAACCCGCAAGCGGCGAAATCGATTGCAGGTAAGATTATTGATGCTGCGCGTGCGCGTGATGCGGCACGTAAAGCACGTGAAATGACACGTCGTAAGAGTGCTTTAGACATCGCGGGGTTACCTGGTAAATTGGCCGACTGTCAGGAAAAAGATCCAGCATTGTCTGAACTTTATCTGGTCGAGGGTGACTCTGCGGGCGGTAGTGCCAAACAAGGTCGTAACCGTAAGATGCAGGCAATTTTACCGCTAAAAGGTAAAATTCTGAACGTTGAACGTGCGCGCTTTGACAAGATGATTTCCAGTCAGGAAGTGGGTACTTTGATTACCGCTTTGGGCTGTGGGATTGGACGTGAAGAATATAACCCAGACAAATTGCGTTATCACAAAATCATTATCATGACCGATGCGGACGTGGATGGTTCACATATTCGTACATTGTTATTGACCTTCTTCTTCCGTCAAATGCCTGAATTGGTTGAGCGTGGCTATATTTATATTGCACAGCCACCATTGTATAAGTTGAAGAAAGGCAAGCAAGAACAGTACATCAAAGATAATGACGCACTTGAAACTTTCCTGATCTCCAATGCGATTGATGAACTTGCATTACATGTCAGCGCTGAAGCACCTGCGATTAACGGTACAGCATTAGCCAGCGTTATTGCTGACTATCAAGTTTCGCAAAAGAGCTTACAACGCCTCACTCAACGTTATCCTGCAAGTTTGTTGGATGGTTTACTTGAGCTAGATGCGTTTAAAACAGATCACAACCATGAACGTGATTATGTTGAAACATGGGCAGAGCAATTACGTGTTGCAATTGAGACATTACAACCAAGCTTACGTCCAGAGATTACCTTAGAAGCGTTTGAACGTGAAAATGCGCAAGGTGAAAAATCTGCGCATTATTGGCCACGTGTCACAGTCTACGTGCATAACTTACCGCATTCTTATTTACTCGATGCGGGTCTGTTAAATTCTGCTGAGTACGCTCGTTTACTGAAGAATTCTAAGAGCTGGTTCAAGTTGCTTGAAGAAGGGGCTTATCTACAAAAAGGAGAGCGTCGTATTCAGGTGAGCAATTTCCATCAAGTATGGCAGCACATTTTACAAGACTCACGCCGTGGCATGATGATCCAACGCTATAAAGGTTTGGGTGAGATGAACGCTGAGCAACTTTGGGAAACGACCATGGATCCTGAAAACCGTAATATGTTGCAAGTGACTATTGATGATGCGATTGAAGCAGATCGTATGTTCTCTTGCTTAATGGGGGATGATGTAGAACCACGTCGTGCCTTCATTGAAGAAAATGCGTTAAATGCAGATATTGATGCTTAATTAGCTTAGGCATCAATACCAAACAAAAGAGCTTATCTTTTACCGCGCTGTAAAAGATAAGCTCTCCATGCTGCAACTAACAAGGGCAGCAGGGTGATAATAAGAAAAATAACATCTGCAATACCATCCATCAGCAGCATGCCAACAATCCCTAAAATACTGCATAAAGCTAACAGCCATAACACACTTAATTTATTCCACAGTTGCATCGTTGACTCCTTTTAGATTTCTTTGCTGACGTTTTGCCCACCATAACCATGCACCATTCAGGGTAATAAATAAGGTGAGTAAGGTGCATAGACTCCATAAGATCTTTAAAGGCATGCCGCCGTAATTGCCAAAATGCAAAGGTTGTGACAGTAATATGGCTTTCAGATAGGTGGGTAATTCTTCAACCGTATCGACTTGTCCTGTCTCAGCATTGACCAAGGCGACTTTCAGCATTTTTTCCTGTAAGCCTTCATTGCCTTGCAGCAAGACCATGTAATGACCCTGAGTTGAATATTCTGTTTTAGGAAAAAATACACTGGTGGGATGCCAGCCGACTTCACCCTTCTGGGCGGCCGCATAGACCTGATCAATGCTTAAATTTGGATGAATCACACTGGCATGCTGATATTTGTCTTGGAGGGCTTTCAGTTCAGTGATTTGCCAAACTCCAATCGCAACCGTCCCAAAACCCAGTAGAAATCCAGTTAAGGTCACTACCAAGGCCCAACCGAGGATTGCAGAGCCAATTAAATTATGCAGGTCAAGCTGTAATAGTCGCTGACCCTTTCTAAAACGAATAATGCCAAAAAAGAATTTTTTGACATAAGGGGCGTAGACCACGAGCCCAGAAACCAGTGATAAGAACACTAAAAATGCAATCAGTGCTCCAATCAACTGTCCAGTAAAACCTAAAAACCAGTTGGCATGTAGTTCCAGTAAGAAGCCAGTCAAAGTATCTCGTTCATTTGGTTGCTGAATTAATGTCGCAGAACCAATATCTGCAAATAACCAACGTGCTTGTTCAAAGCTTTGCTCTGGTTTGGCCATACCAATCAATAGCACGCCAGGATGATGCTCAGGGTCGTAGCCTGTACTGATGATTTGCTCTTTGGGATAGGTTTTTTGTGCTGTTGCTAATGAATCTGCGAGCGGGCGTTGTTGCTGAATTGAGGAGTGTAAAGCAGTAGGTTCAACGCCAAGCGCGTGATCGATTTCTTCATGAAAGATAAGTATCACCCCTGTGATGGATAAAATCGCAAAGGGGATCACGATCACCAAGCTGATCCAACGATGAATCCATAAGTTAATGCGAAACCAGCGCGAGTTGGTTTTTTTAATGGCAGTTGCTGTTTGCTTCATAACTGATTTTCCAATGAAGGTGAGTGCATTGGCTTCCTTAAGGTTTGTGTTTTTATGAAGTGATTTTATTTTTATTGATAATTATTTTCATTATTATTTACTATTGTTTTTTACGTTCCACGTGAAACCTTAGACTGAATAAAATGATTAAAAAAAAGGTAGCCGATGAAATCGCCTACCTATTAATGATCTATTTAAGCTTGAAATGAATGATAATCAGATTTCTGTCAGCAAAAATGCTTATTAACTTTCGACAAAGTCGCTAACTTGGATTAATGCATGTCCAAATAAATAGCCTGCTGTCACTAGCACACTGATCCACAGCAAAGCCCCTAAAATGTTATACACCACAAAGTGACTATAATTCATGTTGCTTGAACCTGCTGCCAATGGCGCAAATGAACGAGCAAAAGGAATAAAACGAGCCAGTAGAATGGTTTTCCCACCATGCTTTAAGAAGAACACATTGGTTTTTTGCAGGTATTCTTGCTTAATAAAGCGTGATTTAACATTGAAAATACGATCACCAAAATGACGGCCAATGTGATAATTCACCATATAACCCAATGCAGCTGCGAAAAATAGGAGGCTGATCATGTAACCAAGATGCATGATTTCCACTACGGAACATAATGCTCCCACCGTCAATAACAGACTGTCGCCAGGTAAAAAGAACATAAAAACAAAGGCTGTTTCTGAAAAAATAATCAGAAAAAGGATGAAATAAATCCATAAGCCATATTCTTGAACCAAAACAGGCAAAATATGTTCAAAATTAAAAATAAAATCTAAAGAATTCATTCAGTTTGTATAATCCAAAATAGAGTACTCACCAAATTAAAGTACAAAAAATGTGAAATGAATTTAACCCTCAGGATTCATTCGTCAGTTATAACTATACAACAGTGGGAGCCGAGTATATCGAGCCTGAAGCTAAAGCTCAATTTTCTGAGAAAATTCCAATTTTTACCTTATCTTAAATTATCGACAAATTCATGACACTTTTAATGCTATTCATTGTGTTTTTAAGTATCTGAGCATTTGTTAGATCAAGAAAATCGAAGATTTTGTTTAAAGAAATGGCCTCATAAGATGACCTCCATACACGTTAAGCTACAACGTGTATGGACTATTATTCATCTTAGTCTGCGAAAGAGCTTTCCAACTCCTCCAGTTCCATCATTAACTCTAATAACTGCTCTTCATGCTGTTCCAATTTTGCTTTCAGCTCATTTTGTTCATTCATCAGCTTGATCAAATCATCTTTGCGATTGGCGTCATACAACGCACTGTCTGCCAATGCATTTTCAATTTCAGCTAAGCGAGGCTGAACCTTTTCAATTTGAGCTTCGACTTTTTCAATATTTTTACGAATCGGACGCGTCAATTCACGGCGACGAGCAGTCTCTTTACGCTGTGCTTCCTTATCAACTTTTCCAGTAGGGGTGCTGGTGCTTGCCGTTTGCTGTTGTAAGACGCTCTGTGCATTGATTTGTTGTTGACGCGCTTCACGTAACCATTTGGCATAATCTTGTAAGTCACCCTCAAATTCAGTGCATTTGCCTGCATGAACTAACAGGAGGTCATCACAAACACTGGCAATCAGCTGACGTTCGTGCGAAACCAGAACCACAGCTCCTTCAAAATCTTGCAGTGCCATGGTCAAGGCATGACGCATGTCCAAATCTAAATGGTTGGTTGGTTCATCAAGGATTAAAACATTCGGACGTAACCATACAATAAGAGCCAAAGCGAGACGCGCACGTTCGCCGCCAGAGAAGCTTTCGCACGGTGTGTCCATACGTTCGCCACTAAAGCCAAAGCCACCTAAAAAGGCACGTAAAGCAGCTTCACTGATCTTTTTGTCAGCAATACGGGCCAGTTGTAGCATTGGACTGGCATTGGCATCTAATGCATCCATTTGATGCTGGGCAAAATAACCAATATTGAGCAGCTCAGAAGCCTTACGTTCACCCGCCAGTAATGGCAGATCTCCGACCAAAGTTTTGATCAAGGTTGATTTACCTGCACCATTCATCCCCAATAAGCCGATACGTGAACTTGGGGTGATTTGCAGACGAATCTTTTCAGCAATCATTTTATCGCCGTAACCAATTGTGGCTGCATCTAAACTAAGCAAAGGCGAGCTCATTTTGGTCGGCTCACGGAAGCTAAAGGTGAAGGGTGTATCGACATGTGCAGGCGCAAGCTGCTGCATTCGCTCAAGTTGTTTAATTCGGCTTTGTGCTTGGCGAGCTTTAGTGGCTTTCGCCTTAAAACGATCAATAAATTTTTGCAGATGTGCACGCGTCTCTTGTTGTTTCTCAAAGGCTTGCTGTTGTTGAGCTAAACGTTCGCTACGTGTGGTTTCAAAAGTGGAATAGTTGCCTGTATATAGCGTGAGTTCCTGATTTTCGATATGCAAAATGTGGTCAGTAATGGCATCGAGGAAATCACGGTCATGTGAAATCAGAACCAGTGTGCCTTCATAAGCTTTCAGCCAGTCTTCTAACCACAAGATTGCATCTAAGTCTAAGTGGTTGGTTGGCTCATCCAGTAATAAGAAGTCTGAACGGCTCATCAAGGTACGCGCAAGATTTAAACGCATCCGCCAGCCGCCAGAGAAGCTCGCCACATTTAAACGCAATTGATGATCCAGAAACCCGAGTCCAGCCATGAGTTGCGCAGCTTTGGCAGGCGCAGCATAGCCATGAATTTCATCAAAACGACCATGAAGTTGAGCTAAGTCATCATTACTGAGTTGATCTGGATGAGCGAGTTTTTCTTGAATGTCCCAATATTCTTCGTCACCAGACAAAACAAAATCAATTGCTGGCATTTCCAAGGCTTTAATTTCTTGTGCCATATGGGCAACTGTCCAGACTGCTGGACGGGTCAGATTGCCCTCATCTGCGACCAACTCACCTAGGAATGCAGCAAATAAAGTTGATTTACCTGCACCATTCACGCCTGTAAGACCAATTTTCCAGCCCGGATGAAGCTGCATTGAAGCTTTTTGGAATAAAACTCGCCCACCACGGCGTAATGAAACTTGGTCAAATTGGATCATGAGTATGCAAAATAGCGAATAGATAGCTGCATTTTAAGGTGATCGCCCATGAATGCAAATTTTTATATTTAAGATCAAGTTGTCTGAATTGAGCTGATCAATCAATCATAAAATAGAGCAAAAGCTCTATTTTTGTGACGCGAATCAGATTATCATTTAAATTATATGAAAAATAAGTAATTAGACAAAAAGCAGATAAACAGGATTTAAGGATGAAGAAGGGAATTCTTGCATTGGGGGCAATGCTGATTTTTGCTGTGCAAACAGAAACACAGGCTGCGAGCAAAATTTGTGTTTTTGATCTACTCGGCAAATCGGGAGAAGCTTATAAGGCTATGGAGGAATGGGCTTTAGCTGCCAAAGCGTGGCGTGGTGATAGTTACTTGATCAGTTACCAAAACGAAGCACTGGCCGAAAATGATTTTGAACAAGGCAAATGCGATGGTGTGTATATGACCTCCATGCGTGCACGCCGTTATAACAAGTTTGCAGGCTCAATTGATGCAATTGGTGCTGTTCCTAGTTATGCGATTGCACAGAAAGCGATTAGTTTTGCTTTGGATAAGCGCAATCAACGCCGTTTGATCAGTACCGTTGATAATGAAAACTATGAAGTTGCTGGAATTTCGCAAATTGGTCTGGCTTATATTTTTGTCAAAGACAAGAAAATGAATACCATTGAGCAAATCAAAGGCAAGAAGTTTGCTGTTCTTGGTTATGATGAAGCGCAAAAAATCGTAGTCAAAAGCTTGGGTGGACAAGCGGTCCTTGCGGATGTATCAGATATCGCGAAAAAATTTAATAATGGGCAGGCCGATATCATGGCTGCGCCAGCCTATGCCTACAAACCATTAGAGTTGCATAAAGGTTTGGGCAATGATGGGGCGATTATTACCTTTCCTGCTGTAAATATGACCATGGATTTAATTATTCGTCCTGAAAAATTCTCCAGTAATTTTGGGCAAAATTCACGAGCTTGGTTTCTTGGTCGTTTGAATACCAATTTTGCTCTGATTCAGCGTTTAGAATCAGAATTGCCAGCCAAATACAAAATGAACCTCAGTAATGAAGATAAAACTCGTTATCAACAAATCCTGCGTGAAGCACGTATGGGATTGACTAAACGTGGTATTTACGATGCCACCATGATGAATGTACTCAAACGTGCACGTTGTACCGTGGATCGGACCAATTTTGAATGTACTTTAGGTGGTGAATAAATCAGTACATAGGGGATGGATGTTTCAATACTCTCCTTTTGAGTTGATATTGGCCTAAAACATTAAAACGTGATCAAGTCTGTTAAAACTGACGAAAACCCGATGTATGTATATAAAAGCGCTATGCATTTAGGAAAAAGCTGACTATATTTATCGAGCACTGATGGAAAATTGTGCAAGATAGTAAAAATAAGGGAAAACGAGATGAAAAAAGGACTTTGGGCATTGAGTGCTACGGCTCTATTTGTCATGGCTACTCCTGTACAGGCAAAACAACAAATTTGTGTTTTTGATTTATTGGGTAAGGCTGGGGAGTCTTATAAACTGATTGAAGAATGGAAGCTTGCCTCTAAAACATGGCAGGGCGATGTTGAATTAATTCCTTATCAAGATGAAGAAAAAGCGGAAAAAGATTTCGATGCAGGCAAATGTGATGGCGTGTATATGACCTCCATGCGTGCACGTAAATATAATAAATTTGCAGGCTCAGTCGATGCGGTTGGTGCAGTTACCAGTAATGCCATTGCACAAAAGGCAATCACCTATGTATTGGATAAACGAAATCAGCATCGTTTAACGGCAACAGTCAACGGTGATAAATTTGAAGTCGTCGGTATTATCCAAGTGGGATTGGCATATATCTTTGTCCGCGACAAAAAGATCGACACCATTGAAAAAGCCAAAGGTAGAAAATTTGCTTATCTACACTATGATCAAGCACAAAAAACCATTGTTGAAAGCATAGATCTAGTTGCTGTCCCATCTGATATTTCTGATTTCGTGAAGAAATTTAATAGTGGCCAAGTAGATGTGATTGCTGCACCAGCGTACGCCTATAAACCACTTGAAATTAGTAAAGGCTTAGCTAATGGGGCGCTGTTTAATTTTCCTGTGGTGAATATTACAGGTGACTTAATTATTCGTCCGAGTCAATTCCCGAATGGATTTGGTCCACAATCTCGACAATGGTTTGTCAATAAACTGCCAAGTAACTTTGCCATGGTGCAACGTTTAGAGGCAGGAATGAACGCGAGAAAAATTACCTTGTCGAGCGAAGATAAAGTTCGTTATCAAAAAATGTTACGTGATGGTCGCATGAATTTAACCAAGCAGGGCGTATACGATGCTAGTATGATGAATGTACTCAAGCGTGCCCGTTGTACGGTTGAGCGGACAAACTTTGAGTGTACTTTGAGTGGTGAATAACAAGGAGAACAGCAGTACAAAAATATAAATCTATAAACAAAGTGAGGCATATATAACAAATTTGCCTATGAAAATAATAGAAATAGATAAAACTGGGTAAAAAGTATACAAACTAGACATAAAAATAGAGTATAAGCTCTATTTTTTTTCAAAAAACATGATTAATATTTGCTTCGAACAAGGAGACAAACATAAAGTTTGTGAAGGGATGAAAAATATGAAAAAAATTGCACTTGCTCTTGCAGCAACTTCGATCTTAGGTGTATCTGCTTCTACTCAAGCAGCAATTGACGTGTGTGTATTCGACTTATTAGGAAAGTCAGGTGAATCATACAAAATGATGCAAGACTGGGCACTCGCAGCGAAAAGCTGGGGCGCTGATGTCAATCTTCTCGCGCTTACAGATGAGCAGGTTGCGGATAACAACTTTAAAGCAGGTAAATGTGCTGCTGTTGCAATGACCGCTATGCGTGCCCGCCCATATAACAAGTTTGCTGGTTCTGTAGATTCATTAGGTGGTGCGCCAAGTAATGAAGTTGCACAACGCGCAATTACTTATGTTCTAGACGCACGTAATGCAGCAAAAATGACCACCACTTTAGGTGGAAATAAATATGAAATTGGTGGTATCGCTCCAATGGGTGCCGCATACATTTTTGTACGTGACAAGAGTATTAATTCAATTGAAAAAGCAGCGGGTAAAAAATTCGCAGTATTGGGTTATGACGATGCGCAAAAAATCATGGTACAACGCGTAGGTGCTCAAGCCGTACTTTCTGATATCTCTAACTTCGCTGCTAAATTTAACAATGGTCAAGTGGACATGGTTGGTGCGCCTGCTTATGCCTACAAGCCATTAGAATTAAGCAAAGGTTTGGGTACCAATGGTGCAATGTTTAACTTCCCTGTACTACAAGTCACAGCGGATCTAGTTTTACGCCCAGAAAAATTCCCAGCAGGTTTTGGTCAAAAATCTCGTGATTATTTTGTGAAGCAACTTCCAAAAGCATTCTCAATGATCAAGCGTTATGAAGCTGAAATCCCAGCGAAATACAAAATGAACTTAACGGCTGAAGACACATTGAAATATCAAAAATTAATGCGTGATGGTCGTTTAGAAATGACTAAACGTGGTATTTACGATGCTGGTATGATGTCTGTATTGAAAAAAGCACGTTGTTCAGTAGACAAAGCTAACTTTGAATGTGCATTACCTGGTGAATAATCAGTAATTGCGATATATCACACTTAAAGCCTAGATTCATCTAGGCTTTTTGTTTTTTAGGCTTTGTCATTTGAGTCATTGTGTTTATTTTGAAAGATCGTAATCATACAAATATATAAAAAGCCAAATGAAATCTTGAAGATTTAAAATATGTTTTAATCAGGACGATTGGACATGACTGAACAAAAACATATTTTTATGTGAAAGCCCAGAGCAGGATGTTAGCTAATTCTTTAATTTTTGGGTGTGATGCAACAACAATCAGCATAGATGCAAAGGAAAAATAAAATGCAATGGTTTAAAACATTATTACTTGCAACAGGTATCGCTGCGGTATCTGCAGGCGCTCAGGCAAAACAAACAATTTGTGTATTCGATATCGTGGGTAAAAGTGGCGATGTCTATGCATTAATGAAAGATTATCAGCTTGCTGCAAAAAACTGGGGTGCTGATATTGAACTGAAAGTCGCGACCAATGAAGCTGTGATCGCGGAAGACTTTAAAGCGGGTAAATGTGATGGCGTGAGTATCACAGGCATGCGTGGCCGCCAGTTTAACCCATTTACAGGATCATTGGATGCGATTGGGGCAATTACAGACCTTAAACTTGCTGTGAAGGTGATGCAAGGTTTGGCGAGTCCAACTTTTGCCAAAGCGATGGTGAATGGTAAATATGAAGTCGTAGGTGTAATCCCAGTGGGAGATGCTTACTTACTTGTGAATGACCGTAATATCAATACCGTTGCCAAGGCTGCAGGTAAGAAAATCGCCGTTTTAGATTATGACGAAGCCCAAAAAATTATGGCTTCGCAAGTCGGTGCACAGGCGGTCAGTTCAGATATCACTAACTTTGGTGCGAAGTTTAACAATGGTCAGGTCGATATTATTGGAGCACCAGCGGCAGCGTTCAAACCTTTGGAGCTTTATAAGGGCTTGGGAACAAAAGGTGCAATTGTGAATTACCCAATTTTACAAGTAACTGGTAATTTGATCATTCATCCAGATAAATTCCCTGAGGGTTTTGGTCAAAAATCAAGAGAATGGGTAAAAGCACAATTGCCGCGTGCATTTACAATTCTTGGAAAAATGAAGGCAGACATTCCACAAAAATATTGGATGGAAGTTCCAGCTTCGGATAAACCAGGTTATCAAAAACTGATGCGTGAAGCGCGCATTAACCTGACAGCAAAAGGAATCTATGACAAACGGATGATGAAATTGCTATGGCAATTCCGTTGCCGCGAAGATGCGAAGAACTTTGAATGTGGTCTGCAAGATGAGAACTATAAATAATCTTGCAAAAAGTTACTAACAGCACTTTAAACTTCAAATACAGACCCGATATTGAGTATGCTATACTAAATATCGGGTCTTTTATTTATTAAAGACGTATTGAAGTCTGAGGAATGTGCATCATGAACGCCCAAGCTCTAGAATTGTCAGATAATGCTGCCAAAAAAGTTCGCCAACTGCGCGAAAGTGAAGGGAATAACGACCTTATGTTACGTGTTTATGTAACGGGTGGTGGATGTTCAGGATTCTCTTATGGCTTTAATTTCGCTGAAAGCGTCAATGAAGATGATGCTGAGTTCATGAATGGCGATGTAAAAATGTTGGTGGATTCTTTGAGCTACCAGTATTTGATCGGTTCAGTTGTTGATTATCTTGAAGGACTTGAAGGTTCACGCTTTGTGATCCAGAACCCGAATGCGACAACAACCTGTGGCTGTGGTTCATCATTCTCAATCTAACAGATTCTAGATATAAAAAAAGCTTCTCCAATTGAGAAGCTTTTTTGTTTTATACCATGGTTATTGTTCCGAGGATACGATCACCTGCTGCACCCGTCACCGCAGGTAAATTACCACTCAGTTGTTGTACGAAGCGCATAGCCAACCACGCAAAAGCAGTTGCCTCTACCCAAGTTGGCGCTAGACCAAGTGCATCCGTTGTTTGCACTGACCAATTATGTTTACGTAAGCGCCAACGGAGTTGTTCAAGTAGATGCGAGTTATATGCACCGCCACCACAGACATAGATTTCACCTGTCGGCATCCATTCCTTGCTACGATAAATTGCTTTTTTAATCGCACGTGTGGTGAGTTTCATTAAGGTCGCTTGAACATTCTCTGGTGTATCTTCCAGTTCATCATATTCCAGATCATTGCGCCAATCGCTGAGCTGCTCATCCAACCATTCGAGATTAAAATCTTCGCGACCTGTGCTCTTCGGTGGTTCTTTGGCAAAAAACTCATGATTCTGTAGACGATCTAGTAAGGAACGAATTGGATTGCCATAGGCTGCCCAGTCACCATTTTCATCATAAGGATGTCCAGTGTGGCGATGACACCAAGCATCCATCAAAATATTGGCAGGGCCTGTATCAAAGCCATATACGCCGTTTAAATCATTTGCAGGCAGCATACTGACGTTTGCAATACCACCTAAATTTAAAATGACACGGTGGATACTGTCATGTAGGAATAAGGCTTGATGGAAGGCGGGGACCAAAGGTGCACCTTGACCACCTGCTGCCATATCACGACGACGGAAATCAGACACTACTGGGAGTTGCGTGATTTCGGTAATGATATTGGGATCACCAATTTGTAAGGTAAAGCCATGTTCAGGACGATGGCGAATGGTTTGCCCATGCGAACCGATGGCTTTAATTTGAGTGCGGTCTAAATTATTCTTTTCAATCAGTTCATTAATGCCATGCCCAATCATTTGCGCTAAAGCAACATCAGCTTTACCCATACGATCAATTTCATTGTCGTCTGGGAGCGTCAATGCCATCAACTCATCGCGTAATTCAGGTTCAAAAGGCACAGTCAGCGTAGCATGCAGCGTTAAAGGGTCGAATGAAGTTGCAACAATATCAACACCATCCATGCTCGTGCCTGTCATTACACCAATATAGATTGCGCTCATATACAACTTATCCTGCAAGATGCTGAAAAAATGTTAGTATATCGCACAAATTGAATAACTGATGTGTTTAGGTTTTGTGATGTCAAATTTCTTGCCAGCCGAAGAACAGCTTGCTCTCATTCAACGAGGCACGCACGAGATTATCTCTGACGAAGATTTACTTAAAAAATTGAAAGAGAATCGTCCACTCCGTGTAAAAGCAGGCTTTGACCCTACGGCTCCTGATTTACACTTAGGACATACGGTTCTAATTAATAAATTAAAAACCTTCCAAGATTTAGGACATGAAGTCACTTTCTTGATTGGTGATTATACTGCCATGATTGGTGACCCAACGGGTAAAAGCGCAACGCGTCCGCCGTTGTCACAAGAGCAAGTAATTGCCAATGCTAAGACCTATCAAGAACAAGTCTTTAAAATTTTAGATCCGAATAAAACCAAAGTCCGTTTTAACTCGGAATGGTTTAATCAGAAATCTGCGGCTGATCTAATTCAATTGGCAAGCCAGCAAACCGTATCACGCATGTTAGAACGTGATGACTTTACTAAGCGCTATAACAATCATCAACCGATTGCGATTCATGAATTTTTGTATCCATTGGTACAAGGCTATGATTCGATTGCACTTGAGGCAGATGTCGAGTTAGGTGGTACAGACCAGACTTTTAACTTGTTAATGGGTCGTACCCTACAAGGTCGTTACGGTCAAGAATCACAAGTCTGTATTACTGTGCCGATTCTTGAAGGTTTAGATGGCGTGAATAAGATGTCTAAATCTTTAGGCAACTATATTGGTGTATTTGATGCACCTGGTGCGATGTACCAAAAAATCTTGTCTATGCCAGATAGCTTGATTGAGCGTTATTTTGATTTACTGAGCTTTAAGTCACTTGATGAAATCAAAGTATTGCTTGATGAAATGGCTGCAGGTCGTAATCCGCAAGAAATTAAACGTATCTTGGCACTTGAGCTTGTAGAGCGTTTCCATGATGCAGAAGCAGCGGAAAATGCACATAAGAGTGCAGGTAACCGTGTAACAGAAGGTGAAGTGCCGGAAGATACACCAGAAGTGATCATTTCTCGTGGCGAGTTTGGTGGTGAGTTATTTATTGCAACGATTCTTCGTGTTGCAGGTTTAAACCCAAATGCAGCAGCAGCGAAAGACGCCGTGGGTCGTGGTGCAGTAAAAGTTGATTGGAATGTGGTTGATATGAGCTTCTCTGTAAAAGAGAATGTCACTTTAATCATTCAGTCAGGTAAAAAAGCCATTGCACGAGTGACTTTCACTGACTAAATCAAAATGAAAATAATAAAAAGCAGGCCATGAGCCTGCTTTTTATACATAAATAGCTGATAAAAACAACGAAAACACTGGTTTTGTAGAAAAAAGAAACATGCAAAAGAAAATAATAAAAAATGGGGTTGCACCTGACCTGAAATGCTGTAGAATGCACATCCATCGGCGGTGATGCAGATAAAAACTTGTTGAGAAACAAGGATTTGGCTTAAGGGTTAAATTTTTGGGTTTGAGAATAAGTTTTGAAAATATCTAAATTACCTGTTGACTTTAAAGAAATTTAGAGTAATATAGCCGACCTAGCTTGATGATGACGAATCATCGAGAAGATCATTAAGAGAATAGAAGAACAACTTGTGTGGATTTTTACTGATTGATCGATCGAAAATATTTCATTGATTGAATGGTAGAAATTTCTCGAAGTTTATTTGAGCGAATTTTTAGTCAGAAAATTGATGAGCCAAGATTTGTAGCCATAAGCTACTAATGATTTTAAACTGAAGAGTTTGATCATGGCTCAGATTGAACGCTGGCGGCAGGCTTAACACATGCAAGTCGAGCGGAGTGATGGTGCTTGCACTATCACTTAGCGGCGGACGGGTGAGTAATGCTTAGGAATCTGCCATTTAGTGGGGGACAACATTCCGAAAGGAATGCTAATACCGCATACGTCCTACGGGAGAAAGCAGGGGATCTTCGGACCTTGCGCTAAATGATGAGCCTAAGTCGGATTAGCTAGTTGGTGGGGTAAAGGCCTACCAAGGCGACGATCTGTAGCGGGTCTGAGAGGATGATCCGCCACACTGGGACTGAGACACGGCCCAGACTCCTACGGGAGGCAGCAGTGGGGAATATTGGACAATGGGCGGAAGCCTGATCCAGCCATGCCGCGTGTGTGAAGAAGGCCTTTTGGTTGTAAAGCACTTTAAGCGAGGAGGAGGCTCTCCTAGTTAATACCTAGGAAGAGTGGACGTTACTCGCAGAATAAGCACCGGCTAACTCTGTGCCAGCAGCCGCGGTAATACAGAGGGTGCGAGCGTTAATCGGATTTACTGGGCGTAAAGCGTGCGTAGGCGGCTGATTAAGTCGGATGTGAAATCCCTGAGCTTAACTTAGGAATTGCATTCGATACTGGTCAGCTAGAGTATGGGAGAGGATGGTAGAATTCCAGGTGTAGCGGTGAAATGCGTAGAGATCTGGAGGAATACCGATGGCGAAGGCAGCCATCTGGCCTAATACTGACGCTGAGGTACGAAAGCATGGGGAGCAAACAGGATTAGATACCCTGGTAGTCCATGCCGTAAACGATGTCTACTAGCCGTTGGGGCCTTTGAGGCTTTAGTGGCGCAGCTAACGCGATAAGTAGACCGCCTGGGGAGTACGGTCGCAAGACTAAAACTCAAATGAATTGACGGGGGCCCGCACAAGCGGTGGAGCATGTGGTTTAATTCGATGCAACGCGAAGAACCTTACCTGGCCTTGACATACTAGAAACTTTCCAGAGATGGATTGGTGCCTTCGGGAATCTAGATACAGGTGCTGCATGGCTGTCGTCAGCTCGTGTCGTGAGATGTTGGGTTAAGTCCCGCAACGAGCGCAACCCTTTTCCTTATTTGCCAGCGAGTAATGTCGGGAACTTTAAGGATACTGCCAGTGACAAACTGGAGGAAGGCGGGGACGACGTCAAGTCATCATGGCCCTTACGGCCAGGGCTACACACGTGCTACAATGGTCGGTACAAAGGGTTGCTACCTAGCGATAGGATGCTAATCTCAAAAAGCCGATCGTAGTCCGGATTGGAGTCTGCAACTCGACTCCATGAAGTCGGAATCGCTAGTAATCGCGGATCAGAATGCCGCGGTGAATACGTTCCCGGGCCTTGTACACACCGCCCGTCACACCATGGGAGTTTGTTGCACCAGAAGTAGGTAGTCTAACCGCAAGGAGGACGCTTACCACGGTGTGGCCGATGACTGGGGTGAAGTCGTAACAAGGTAGCCGTAGGGGAACCTGCGGCTGGATCACCTCCTTAACGAAAGATTGACGATCGGTAAGAATCCACAACAAGTTGTTCTTCGAAGATGTATCTGAGGGTCTGTAGCTCAGTTGGTTAGAGCACACGCTTGATAAGCGTGGGGTCACAAGTTCAAGTCTTGTCAGACCCACCAAATCTGATTGCAGTAGCTTAGATTGAAAGATATGTCGTTCATTAAATGATAAGCTGGGGACTTAGCTTAGTTGGTAGAGCGCCTGCTTTGCACGCAGGAGGTCAGGAGTTCGACTCTCCTAGTCTCCACCATACATTACAAAGTGATGTAAAACGAAAGTTGAATTCCAAGATAGCTTATAGAATTTAGTAAGTAGATAGCTTATTAAGTTCTGTGATTTATCACAGTTTACTACACACCGACGAGGTGGTAGTTAATCATTAACAGATTAGAAAATTGAGTCTGAAATAAATTGTTCAAACTCGATTAATTTGACACTAACGGTAATACGTAAGTATTGCAGTTGGATGAAGAATTAATCTGAGAACTAGCAAATTAACTGAATCAAGCGTTTTGGTATATGAATTAGATTGAAGCTGTACGGTGATTAAATTCACAGGACAACAGATGGTAGCAATTAAGTTTGCAACGATAACACTCACTTGTATGTGTTAACGACTGTTTGGGGTTGTATAGTCAAGTAATTAAGTGCATGTGGTGGATGCCTTGGCAGTCAGAGGCGATGAAAGACGTAATAGCCTGCGATAAGCTCCGGGGAGGCGGCAAATATCCTTTGATCCGGAGATTTCTGAATGGGGGAACCCACCCGCTATAAGGCGGGTATCATAAGCTGAATACATAGGCTTATGAAGCGAACGAGGGGAAGTGAAACATCTCAGTACCCTTAGGAAAAGAAATCAATTGAGATTCCCTTAGTAGCGGCGAGCGAACGGGGAGCAGCCCATTAAGTTGTGTGTGTTCTAGTGGAACGCTCTGGGAAGTGCGAACGTAGAGGGTGATATTCCCGTACACGAAAGGGCACACACAATGATGACGAGTAGGGCGAGGCACGTGAAACCTTGTCTGAATATGGGGGGACCATCCTCCAAGGCTAAATACTCCTGACTGACCGATAGTGAACCAGTACCGTGAGGGAAAGGCGAAAAGAACCCCTGTGAGGGGAGTGAAATAGATCCTGAAACCGCATGCATACAAGCAGTGGGAGCCGACTTGTTCGGTGACTGCGTACCTTTTGTATAATGGGTCAGCGACTTATATTCAGTAGCGAGGTTAACCGAATAGGGGAGCCGTAGAGAAATCGAGTCTTAATAGGGCGTTTAGTTGCTGGGTATAGACCCGAAACCAGGCGATCTATCCATGAGCAGGTTGAAGGTTGGGTAACACTAACTGGAGGACCGAACCCACTGTCGTTGAAAAGCCAGGGGATGACTTGTGGATAGGGGTGAAAGGCTAATCAAGCCTGGTGATAGCTGGTTCTCCCCGAAAGCTATTTAGGTAGCGCCTCGGACGAATACCATTGGGGGTAGAGCACTGTTTCGGCTAGGGGGTCATCCCGACTTACCAAACCGATGCAAACTCCGAATACCAATGAGTACTATCCGGGAGACAGACTGCGGGTGCTAACGTCCGTAGTCAAGAGGAAAACAATCCAGACCGCCAGCTAAGGCCCCAAAATCATAGTTAAGTGGGAAACGATGTGGGAAGGCATAGACAGCTAGGAGGTTGGCTTAGAAGCAGCCACCCTTTAAAGAAAGCGTAATAGCTCACTAGTCGAGTCGGCCTGCGCGGAAGATGTAACGGGGCTAAAACTATGTGCCGAAGCTGCGGATTTACGCATTAGCGTAAGTGGTAGGGGAGCGTTCTGTAAGCCGATGAAGGTGTATTGAGAAGTATGCTGGAGGTATCAGAAGTGCGAATGCTGACGTGAGTAACGACAAAACGGGTGAAAAACCCGTTCGCTGAAAGACCAAGGGTTCCAGTCCAACGTTAATCGGGGCTGGGTGAGTCGACCCCTAAGGCGAGGCCGAGAGGCGTAGTCGATGGGAAATTGGTTAATATTCCAATACTTCTGTGTAATGCGATGAGAGGACGGAGAAGGTTAAGTCAGCCTGGCGTTGGTTGTCCAGGTGGAAGGCAGTAGGCATGCATCTTAGGCAAATCCGGGGTGCTCTATGCTGAGAGCTGATAGCAAGCTGTACTTGTACAGTGAAGTGGCTGATACCATGCTTCCAGGAAAAGTCTCTAAGCTTCAGTTACACAGGAATCGTACCCGAAACCGACACAGGTGGTCAGGTCGAGTAGACCAAAGCGCTTGAGAGAACTCTGCTGAAGGAACTAGGCAAAATGGTACCGTAACTTCGGGAGAAGGTACGCTGCTGACGGTGATGGGACTTGCTCCCTGAGCTATTGGCAGCCACAGAAACCAGGCCGCTGCAACTGTTTATTAAAAACATAGCACTCTGCAAACACGAAAGTGGACGTATAGGGTGTGATGCCTGCCCGGTGCTGGAAGGTTAATTGATGGGGTTAGCGTAAGCGAAGCTCTTGATCGAAGCCCCAGTAAACGGCGGCCGTAACTATAACGGTCCTAAGGTAGCGAAATTCCTTGTCGGGTAAGTTCCGACCTGCACGAATGGCATAATGATGGCGGCGCTGTCTCCAGCAGAGGCTCAGTGAAATCGAATTCGCCGTGAAGATGCGGTGTACCCGCGGCTAGACGGAAAGACCCCGTGAACCTTTACTGCAGCTTGACATTGAACTTTGACCTTACTTGTGTAGGATAGGTGGGAGGCTTTGAAGTTGGAACGCTAGTTCCAATGGAGCCGTCCTTGAAATACCACCCTGGTAATGTTGAGGTTCTAACTCTGCCCCGTAATCCGGGGCGAGGACCATGTCTGGTGGGTAGTTTGACTGGGGCGGTCTCCTCCTAAAGAGTAACGGAGGAGTACGAAGGTGCGCTCAGCGTGGTCGGAAATCACGCGTAGAGTATAAAGGCAAAAGCGCGCTTAACTGCGAGACCCACAAGTCGAGCAGGTACGAAAGTAGGTCTTAGTGATCCGGTGGTTCTGTATGGAAGGGCCATCGCTCAACGGATAAAAGGTACTCTGGGGATAACAGGCTGATACCGCCCAAGAGTTCATATCGACGGCGGTGTTTGGCACCTCGATGTCGGCTCATCTCATCCTGGGGCTGAAGCAGGTCCCAAGGGTATGGCTGTTCGCCATTTAAAGAGGTACGCGAGCTGGGTTTAGAACGTCGTGAGACAGTTCGGTCCCTATCTACCGTGGGCGCTGGAAATTTGAGAGGATCTGCTCCTAGTACGAGAGGACCAGAGTGGACGAACCTCTGGTGTACCGGTTGTGACGCCAGTCGCATCGCCGGGTAGCTATGTTCGGAAGGGATAACCGCTGAAAGCATCTAAGCGGGAAGCCTACCTCAAGATAAGATTTCCCTAGGAATTTATTCCTCTAAAGAGCCGTTCGAGACTAGGACGTTGATAGGTTGGGTGTGGAAGCACGGTGACGTGTGAAGCTGACCAATACTAATTGCTCGTGAGGCTTGACTATACAACACCCAAGCAGTTGTATGTAAAGCTGATAATCGATTCATAAAAGATCAGTTAAACCTGATCTTGAACAAAGAACTTGATTTAGTGATTGCTAAGCAATAAACTTCGACTCAATAATCTAATCCGTTAATAACTCTTTGGACCGTAAGTAAGGCATACGATGAATACATCGTGAATAAGACCCGAAAGCACCACAACAGTTTGCTGGCGACAATAGCAAGAGTGAACCACCTGATCCCTTCCCGAACTCAGAAGTGAAACCTCTTAGCGCTGATGGTAGTGTGGCACTTGCCATGTGAGAGTAAGTCATCGCCAGCTTTTAAATTAGAAACACCCCAATCTCGTGAGAGGTTGGGGTGTTTTTTATGGCATGAAAGAAAATAGGTAGAAGAAATTGGCTAAAATCGGTTAAATCATTCTCAAAATTAACAACACGATGAAAATTTCTTTGCTCGTAGATCACCCAGAAGCAATTGGAAAAATTGCAAAGTGGTACTATAACGAATGGGCTTATTTCTCTTTACAGATTACCGAAGAAATGATGCGCCAAAAGGTGTTGGAAAAAGCAGCTAATCGTGATGTTATTCCTTTAGCAATCGTAGCTCATCATGAAAATGAATTGATTGGTGCCTTAGAACTTAAGCTACGAGAGAATAAAAACTATCCAGAATATGAGCATTGGATCGGTGGGATTTTTGTTGATCCTTTATGGCGAGGACAAGGTGTTGCAAGCAGAATGATTAGTATGGCAAAAGAAAAAGCTAAAGAATTAGGTGTAACCATGCTTTATTTACAATGTGAAAGCCATAATATTTCACTATATCAAAGACATGGTTTTAAAGTGCTGCATCAAGCCAATCATCATACGGTAGAAGTAACAATTATGAGATATCAACAATAAGAATTACGAAGTTATGACTTTGTTTGGAGATAAGATGGAACAAAAGTTATTTCAAGCTGCGAAAGTCTTTATGGAGAGCCGTTATCCTACAGGCTGGGGTGGTGTTGCTGCACTAGCCACAGAGAGTGGCAAAATTTTGATTAGTGTTGCTCCTGAAACAGGAAATGATGCTTTATCACTTTGTATGGAAGTTGGGGCGTGCTTGGAGGCACATAAAATCAATGAAAAAATTACACATTCCCTCTGTATATGTAGAGAGTCGGAACATTCAAACATTCTAATTTTAACGCCTTGTGGGATCTGCCAAGAGCGTCTTTCCTATTGGGGTGGCGATGTTCTAGTCGCAGTAAGTACAGCTGAGAACAAATTATTATTTAAACCCTTAAGAGAACTGATGCCCTATCATTGGTCGATTGTGAATGGGGTACAGCTTTAATGCGGTATAAGGAAAAGCTATTCGTGTTTAAAGAATCAGGATATTAAGTATATGCTGAGTTATCGTCTTCTCTGCTCTGATAATGAAACTGATATAGCCAGTATTCAAGCTGTATTTGAGGCTACTCCAAATTATTTTAAACTCATTCAAGGATATAGCGCAGAGAAAAATGCTGCTCGAAACGATCTAAAAGCTGTACCTAGTGGACATCCATTTACTGCAAAGTTTTTTTACGCGATTTATCATAAAGAACAGATGATTGGTTGTATTGATATTCTGCAAGGTTATCCCGAGTCATCAATAGTATTTATTGGACTGCTATTATTTATAGAGTCTCATCAAGGTTTAGGCTATGGCTCGCAAGCAGTCAATTTTATTTCGGGTCTTACTAATGCTTGGGAATGTGATCGGTTGAGAATTGCAGTGGTTGAATCAAATGAACCTGCATTTGCATTTTGGTCAAAGGAAGGTTTTGTAGAACTTTATCGTAAAGAACTCAGTGAATATGTTGCTCCCGTAATTGTTATGGAGAGACCGCTAACTTTTAAATGAGAGGAACTAAATGAAACTTAACTCTTTTTCACCACTGCCTGAAGATGATGAAGAACTACATCTTCCTGAGCTGGTGTATTGGGCATCTCTTGGTGATGTGGAACAAGTAGAGCAATTATTGGCAGAGGGGGCAAATCCAAACCAGACCGATGATGATGGTTATAGTGCATTACAGGCTGCTGCTGAGAATGATCATTTGGCCGTAGTGAAGCTGTTGGTGTGTAAGGGTGCAAATGTGACGTATAAAGGCGAATACACGGCCCTACAGCTTGCTGAAATGGCAGAGCATAGCGAAGTGATTGCGTATCTTAAAAGTCTTTAAATTGCTTTGAAAAATGATAGATAAAAAGAAGCCCCATCATCCTGACGGGGCTTCTTCATATTCAGTTTATGTCGTTGATATCCTATTAACGACCACGTCCTGTGTGTTTTATTATTCTCAATGAGACTTCCTGTCTCTCTATGATTTGTATGATAGGCGAAAAGTTTGTATTGGGATATTCGTCAATCTCTGCGATTGTTGTAGGTTTTGGCGTACATGAATAGAGATTGATGAAATGATGCGCTATAAAAAACGGAATCTCTGGATTCCGTTTTTGTTTCATTCAAGTCTTAGAAATGAATATCTAAACCAATATAAGGACCCTTAAAGTTAAATTTAAGGTCATTTTTTTCGTAATCATCTAGCTTGATATCGAGGATGCGGTAACCTGCTTTTAAACCAACATCGACCAACAAGTTATCAATAAAGTTGTATTGTAATTCAGCTTGTGCATCAGTGATTTTAGCGTCGTTAAAGTTGCTATATAACAATTCAGCTTTGGCACTTAAACCTGTGAAAGGTAGTTTTACGCCTGCAGAACCATAAATGACAGGAACTGTTTTATCGATATCTGTTTTGCTTAAGCCTAGTGTTTTTACATCACCATTCAGGTTGGTTGCACCCAAACCAACATCTGCATTTACGATGGTGTCTAGGATTTCATAATACAAAATGAAGTCGGTATGATCGATATTCAAATCATAAACTGGCTGACCCGCAACTTCATTTTCCGTTTGCGATTTTAAATTCACATAGCGAATTTTTGCATTTGGAATCAGTGGAATCGGGTGTTCAAATGCAAGCGAAATTTGTGCAGAACCTTTACGATCTAAATTTTCTTCAGGTGCTGAAAGACCTGCGTAAGGATTTAATAAAAGGTCGTTCACACCTGTTTGATTTGATAATGATGAAGTATTTGATTTTGGTTGAACTTTTGTTTTCCCATCATAAAACCAATAACTCGCATCAGCTTTTACACCAATTAAATCTGCTTGCGCTACACCACAAAAGCTTGTCCCTAAAGCCAGCATTGATATTTTTAATATTTTCATTGGATTGTCCTAATAAGTATCAAAAACCGTAATGAATTGTTGTGAATTCATCAGCGAATGGGCGAATCATATAGTGATCTTGGGAAATATGCAGTAGTCTAATTTTAAATTTTTATAAAGGAATCGATAATAATGACAGATACATTAAGCGTGCTGGATTACCCGTTGTATGTAGCAGGAAAGGCTGTTACCACAGGGCAATGGTTAGAAGTGCATGATAAGTATCGAAATACGGTCTATGCGCGTGTGGCATTGGCTGACGCTAAGGTCCTAGAAAAAGCCATTTCGGCTTCGGTAAAAGCAGAAGCGGAAATGGCAGCACTCAAGCCTTTTCAAAAACAGCAAATCTTGCTGCATTGTGTAAAACGCTTTAATGAATTACGTGAGCAACTCACTGAGATTCTGATTGCTGAAGGCGGTAAACCTCGTGGTGCAGCCAGTGCAGAAGTGGAACGTCTGATTAATACCTTCCAATTGGCAGCAGATGCAGTCACGCAACTTGATGATGGTCGTATGCTGCCATTGGCGGTCACGCCTGCTGCCGCACGTTTTCGTGGCATGGTCAAAAAGGTGCCAATCGGTGCGATTTCCTTAATTAGTCCATTTAATTTCCCTTTAAATCTGGTCGCTCATAAGATTGCACCTGCAATTGCAGCAGGTTGCCCATTCGTGCTGAAACCTGCAAGCTTGACCCCAATCAGTGCTTTAATGATTGCCAAGGTTTTGGCGGAAACAGACCTTCCAAAAGGTTCATGGTCGGTATTGCCATGTGACCGCCAAGCAGCAGATATTCTAGTGACCGATGACCGCTTTAAATTACTCAGCTTTACTGGGTCAGATCAGGTCGGCTGGGATATGAAAGCACGTGCAGGTCGCAAGAAAGTGACTTTGGAGCTTGGTGGCAATGCTGCGGTTCTGATCGATGTGGATACCGTGATTGATGATGCTTTAATTGACCGCTTAATTGCTGCGGCTTATGGGCATGCAGGACAAGTATGTATTAGTGTGCAGCGGATTTTAGTACATGCAGATATCTATGCTGACCTGAAAAAGAAACTCATCGCAAAATTGAAGAAAATCAAGGCAGATGACCCAAGTTTAAGTAGTACTGTGGTTGGTCCGATGATTAAGGAAGCTGAAGCTGTTCGCTTGAAAAAATGGTTGGATAAAGCAGAGAAGAAAGGAGCAAAAATACTGATAGGAGGAAGTTTACAAGGCATGCTATTTGAACCCACTTTGTTGGAAAATGTAGATGCCAAGCTAGAAATTTATAAGGATGAAGCCTTTGGCCCTGTCGCGATCTTAGAAAAATTCAAAGATTTTGAGCAGGGCATTGCCACGATTAACCAAAGCCGTTTTGGTTTGCAGGCAGGTGTATATACGCAAAATCTCAATAAAATGCTGTATGCATGGGACCATTTACATGTTGGAGGTGTGATTATTAACGATGTCCCGACTTTCCGTGTCGATAATATGCCTTATGGCGGTGTGAAGGATTCTGGCCTAGGTCGAGAAGGGATTCATTCTGCGATTCGGGATATGCAAGAGGAAAGATTATTAGCCATTAAACAATAAAAAAGATTGTGGCCCAAGCGAAGTTCAAGCTTCGCTTGATTGTTTTATGTACTTGATTTTTATAAGTTGACTGCAAGGTCAAAATTACAGTCTGTTGAAAAATAATCAGTTGTTCAAAAAAGATGACTTTTTTTTCAGAATTTACAGTAAAAAGAAATAAAAACAGGTATTGTTCGGCTATTAAAAGCAGAAAAACAAAGCCCAATCTTTAAGGAAGATGGTTTGGTTTTTGCTTTGTTTGTCCATGTAAACGGAGACCCACAAGGTTGAAATTTCATGCAAGCAAAACAAGATTTTTTATGGCACTTTTCATGTCTGTTGGATAATAAAAACCTAGGGCAGCATGGAACGGCCAGCAGGACAATTTAGGTGTTTTATGGCAGATTCTCGTGAAAACTGGACATCACGATCTGGTTTTATTATTGCAGCTGTTGGTTCAGCTGTAGGTTTAGGTAACATTTGGCGTTTCCCTTACGTTGCTTATGAAAATGGCGGTGGGGCGTTTCTTATCCCTTATTTACTGGCGTTGATTACCGCTGGTTTACCTCTTTTATTCTTGGATTATGCAACAGGTCATCGTGCGCGTAATTCACCACCAAAAGCATATCGTGCGCTATTTAAAGGCGGTGAGACACTCGGTTGGTGGCAAGTCTGTGTCTGTATCATCATTGGTTTGTACTATGCCAGCGTACTAACTTGGGCAGGTAGTTATGTCTACTTCTCAATTGGTCAGGCGTGGGGCAGTGACCCAGAAAGCTTCTTCTTCAATACTTATTTGCAGACTTCGAAAGCAACTGGCTTCGATCTACAATTCGTGAGTCATTTGTTCTGGCCTATCGTTGGGATTTGGGCACTGACCTTAATCATTTTGTATGGCGGTGTTAAGAAGGGCGTTGAATTATCCAATAAGATTTTCATGCCGTTGTTATTTGTTTTGTTTACGGTTCTTGTGATTCAGTCATTACGTTTACCTGGTGCGGTAGAAGGCTTAAATGCATTCTTTACTCCGAACTGGTCAGCGATGATGAACTATAAAGTTTGGTTAGCTGCCTATGGTCATACTTTCTTCTCGTTGTCTGTTGGCTTCGGGATCATGGTGACGTATGCCTCTTACTTAAAACCTAAAACCAACTTAACCGGTTCAGGCTTGATCGTTGGTTTTGCTAATGCATCAACAGAGATTTTGGCGGGTATTGGTATTTTTGCTGCGTTGGGCTTTATGGCACATGCGGCAGGTAAAGAAGTACACGATGTTGTGAGTGGTGGTATTGGTCTAGCATTCATCGCATTCCCTAAAATTATTTCAAGTTTAGGTGCGGGTGCAGATTTATTTGGTTTCTTATTCTTCTCTTCGCTGTTTGTTGCAGGTATCTCTTCCATGGTAAGTATTTTGGAAGTGCCGATTGCTGCAATGCAGGACAAGTTGAAATGGGGCCGTACCAAAGCTGTAACGATTATTGGTGGTGGTAGTGCACTTGTTTCAGTGATCTTATTCTCTAGTGTGAATGCGATTAAACTAGTAGATATCGTCGATCACTTCATCAATAACATCGGTATTATTGGTGGTGCATTGATCTCGATTATTAGTATTGCTTGGTTTAAACGTTCTGCCTTGCGTGAACTGCGTGATCATGTGAATCGTATTTCGACGATTCAATTGGGCAAAGGTTGGGATTTCACTTTAACGGTGATCACATCGTTGATCTTGTTAACGACCTTAAGCATGACCGTATTTAACTTGGTGAAAAACGGTTACGATAGTTATAGCATGAGCTTACAAGGCATTTTTGGATGGGGTAGCGTGATTTTCTGTGCTGTCGTTGCAATTGTACTCAGCCGAATCAAAGATCGCTAGGAGAACAAATATGAATACTTCAGCAATCGTAATGATGGTGATTTCAATGGTGTTTTTATGGGGCGGTTTAGCATTGTCTATTCTGCACTTATCCAAAAACCCAGAAGAACTCGATGACGTTCTGGAAGAAGTCAAAGATCAGCATACGCTTTAAAAATAGATTTAAAAAAAGCAGGCTTTAAGCCTGCTTTTTTTATTATGCCAATTTTTTAATTTGGCAATAATAGAAACCATCACCAGAGTGTGAAGATGGAAGCAACTGACGACCATGGGTCTGTTCAATGCCCAAATCAGCTTCGATTTTGATTTCTTCTGCATCAGCATGTGCTGCAAAGAATGCCGCCATTTGCTGCTCATTTTCAGCTTTTAGAATCGAGCAGGTGATATACAGCAAAGTGCCGCCGACTTTAAGCTGTTGCCACATCTGCTGCAAAATCTGTTGTTGTAGCGCAGCCGTTTGTGCGATATCGGTCGACTGTCTGAGCAGACGAATATCGGGATGGCGACGAATCACGCCTGTTGCAGAACAAGGTGCATCCAGCACGATACAATCGACAGGTTCTGGTGCCTGCCACGTGGTGGCATCAGCCGTAATAATCTCAACCTTGTCCTGATCTAGGGCAAGACGTTCTAAATTTTCAGAAACACGCAGTAAACGTTTGGCATCATGATCAAGCGCAATCAATTTTTTAGGGTTAAAACGCTCAAGAATATGCGCAGTTTTACCCCCCGGTGCAGCACAGGCATCGACAACAACTTTGTTATCCAAGTTTGGTAAAAGCGTCGCGCACAATTGTGCATGTTCATCTTGAACAGAAAAACCACCTTCTTCAAAACCCGGTAAATGGGTAATATTGCCCGTTTGCTCTAGAACAATACCAACATCTGAAAGCGTGCAAGGACGAGCATCAATCTGCTCTTCGTCCAAAATCTCTAAATATTCGTTACGACTGACTTGGCGTTCATTGATGCGCAACGTCAGTGGTGCGACTTGTTTTAAGGCTTGGCATAGAGACTCTGCTTGCTCAGGCCAATCTTTTTTGAGTCGCTTGAATAACCAACTTGGTAAACCATGGGTATTATTCAACGCGGTTTGAAATTCATCTGTTTCACGTGAAACACGGCGCAGAATCGCATTGACCAAACCACTCATTGGCTCGAAACCGAGTTGCTTAGCCGCATTTACAGTTTCTGAAATCGCAGCATGTACTGGAATACGCGTACATAAAATTTGATATAAACCCAGGTATAAACAACTTTCTAGGGCTTCATTGTCTAATGGTTTTGTGAGCAAGGGTAAGGTAATGGCTTTTAACGAATACCATTGGCGTAAACAACCTAAAGTAAGCTCGTGATATAAACCACGGTCACGTTCAGAAACGATATTGATATGTTGATTCAAAACGGAAGACAAAGATTGCCCATTTTGAACCGCCAAAAGTGTTTTGACCACCTGCGCACGCAGATTCAAATTTTTTGCAGATGATTGATTCGATTGGCTCATGGGAGAATTTGTCCAAGATGTAATTTTTGGGTTTGGGCAATTTGAACTGGATTGAGGGCTTTAGCACCTGGCCATTGCAAACTGGTTAAGCACACCGCGCTATTGTCGCCACAAGCAACGTGTACGCCTTGTTTATCTATGGCAAGGATCTCACCGACTTGTGCATCAGCTTTTTGATGTTGAGAAAGCATTGAGCCCCAAACACGTAAGGCATTGTTTTCATCGAGCTGAATAAAAGCGACTGGCCAAGGGTTAAAGGCACGAATATTACGATCGATTTGAACTGCATTTACAGTCCAATCGATACGCGCTTCTGCTTTCACTAATTTGTGCGCATAAACGGTCAGTGCTTCATCTTGTACTTCACGTTTTTCAATAAAATCCTGTAAGCTTTGTTCGGATTCAAGTACCGTACAAATCGCTTCTGCACCTTGAACAGCCAATTTGTCATGTAAGCTGGCAGTGGTATCTTCCGCAGTAATTGGGCAATAGGTTTTATACATCATATCGCCAGTATCTAAACCTGCAGCCATTTGCATGATGGTAATGCCAGTTTCAGCATCCCCTGTGGCAATGGCACGTTGAATCGGGGCAGCACCACGCCAGCGTGGTAGCAATGAACCATGGATATTTAAACAACCGTATTTCGGTGTATCCAAAACGGCTTGCGGTAAAATCAAGCCATAGGCTGCAACCACCATCACATCTGCGCCAAGTGCTGCAAGCTCTTGTCGAGCGGCCAAGCCTTCTTCCGTAGATGCTTTAAAGTTCAAAGGTTGATAAACAGCTAAACCGTGCTCAAGTGCTAATTGTTTAACAGGAGAAGGTGTTAATTTTTGCCCGCGTCCTGATTTACGGTCAGGTTGAGTATAAACAGCAATAATCTGGTGGGATGTTTTTAATAATGCCGCCAATGCGGTTGCCGCAAATTCAGGCGTACCAGCAAAAATGATTTTCACAAATGGAATCCAAATAAAACTTATCTCAAATTATAAGCGAAAAAGCGACGAGTCCCTAATTCACCGCCTGAATTGCTTTTGTGCAAAAAAAGATAGGCCTGTTGGTCATCTGTTAAACGATAACTTGTAGTATGATGCAGAGAGCTCAGTATCATTTCGCCAGAGAGAATGTCCTATTCTTCTCGAGCACACACTTGTTGGGAATACAAAATGCCTGATTATCGTTCGAAAACATCAACACATGGAAGAAATATGGCTGGCGCGCGTGGTTTATGGCGTGCGACCGGTATGAAAGATGAAGATTTTGGCAAACCAATTATTGCGGTGGTCAACTCATTTACCCAATTTGTTCCAGGTCACGTGCATCTTAAAGATTTAGGTCAACTTGTTGCGAGAGAAATTGAAGCTTCTGGTGGTGTGGCAAAAGAATTTAATACCATTGCTGTCGATGACGGCATTGCCATGGGCCATGACGGGATGCTGTATTCACTGCCATCACGTGATTTGATTGCCGATTCTGTGGAATACATGGTCAATGCTCATTGCGCGGATGCAATGGTGTGTATCTCGAACTGTGACAAGATCACACCAGGAATGCTAATGGCTGCGATGCGCTTGAATATCCCAGTGGTATTCGTATCTGGTGGTCCAATGGAAGCGGGTAAAGTCAAATTCCGTGGTGATGAAAAGGCGATTGACCTTGTTGATGCCATGGTGGTTGCAGCAGACGAAAGCTATACCGATGAAGAAGTTGCTGCGTTTGAACGTTCAGCATGTCCTACTTGTGGTTCATGTTCAGGGATGTTCACGGCTAACTCAATGAACTGCTTAACCGAAGCTTTAGGTTTATCTTTACCGGGCAATGGTTCAATCGTTGCGACGCATGCCAACCGTGAAAAATTATTCTTAAGAGCAGGTCGTTTAGTGGTTGAACTAGCGAAACGCTACTACGAACAAAATGATGACAGCATCTTGCCACGTTCAATCGCAACCAAAGCCGCATTTGAAAATGCCATGACGCTTGATATCGCGATGGGTGGTTCAACCAATACCGTATTGCACTTACTTGCGGCTGCACATGAAGCTGAAGTTGATTTCACCATGGATGATATCGACCGTTTGTCTCGTCAAGTTCCAGTATTGTCAAAAGTTGCTCCAGCAAAACAAGACGTGCATATGGAAGATGTACACCGTGCAGGTGGCATCATGGCAATCTTGGGTGAACTTGATCGTGCCAACTTGCTCAATACCTCATGTCCAACCGTGCATGAACCAACCCTAAAAGATGCATTAGACAAGTGGGATATTATCCGTACAGAAGATTCGGACGTTTATGAATTCTATCGCTCGTCTCCGGGGGGTATTCCAACGCAAGTGGCATTCTCGCAAAACCGTTATTATTCAACTTTGGATGGTGACCGTGAGAAAGGCGTGATTCGTAATGCTGAACATGCTTTCTCTAAAGACGGTGGTTTAGCAGTTCTTTACGGCAACATCGCTCTAGATGGCTGTATCGTAAAAACAGCAGGTGTAGATGAGTCGATTCTTAAATTTACAGGTACAGCACGCGTTTTTGAAAGCCAAGATGCAGCGGTTGAAGCGATTTTGGATCATAAAATCGTTGCGGGCGATATCGTGGTGATTCGTTACGAAGGACCACGTGGTGGACCAGGGATGCAAGAAATGTTGTATCCAACCAGTTACTTGAAGTCGAAAGGTCTAGGTAAAGACTGTGCCTTGATTACCGATGGTCGTTTCTCGGGCGGTTCGTCAGGTTTGTCGATTGGTCACGTTTCTCCAGAAGCAGCAGAAGGTGGTGCGATTGGTTTGGTTGAAGATGGCGATACCATTGAAATTGATATTCCAAACCGTACCATTCATTTGAATGTTGATGATGCGACTATGGCACATCGTCGCACTGTTCAGGAAGCAAAAGGTTGGCATCCAGCAGAAGAGCGTAAACGTAAAGTGTCTAAATCATTGAAGATTTACGCAATGCATTCGACCAGTGCAGCCAAAGGCGCAGTACGAGTTTTGTAATCCCTTTGAGTCCCTCTTTCAATTAAGAGGGACTTTTTTGTTATTTTATAAGATACTGAATACACTTATTGACTCACTTGTTCCAATCCAAGCTTGAGAAAACTTTTCCATTTATAAATTTATGACCATTAGAGGCTATCGACATGTCTTTGTTACGTCGTTGGTTTGACCCGATCCGATCGAGTTGGTTCTATCAGAAACCTTCGCGGCAGGCGGTGTTACCCACGGAACAGGGTTTAAGTATTTACCTGCGTCTGGACGATGTTTATAGCTATCTTGCGGTACAACAATTGGATCAGCTCAATGAAATTTTGAGTGATGAGCTGAAACCTTTAAAAGTGATTATTTCGAGGCAAGACGCAGAACCTCCGAACGAGATGTCCACGCAGGATTGGCAAAGCTATTGTCTAAATGACGCCAAAATTCTCGCCAAGCAACATCGTTTTGGCTTTGATGACACCCCTGAAATTCCAAGCGCAGAAGCATTACAACAAGCTGAAACCATTCTTAGAAATACTCCGTTAAGAGAACAGAACTTCTTACATTTGCTTGAAGATGTGTTCCATATGCTATGGCAGCAACAATATGGAAAATTGCGTACCTTGTATGCAATGGCGAGTCAGCATCAAAGCCCTCAAGATTATCCTGAACGTATTTTTAAAGATGTGCCTGTTGCGGCCAGTTATTTCGAGTTTGGTGAACGTAAATATCAGGCCGTTGATGACTTACTCCGTTTGACCCGCCGTCTGAAACAACAAAAATTACTAACAGGAAATCCAATTTTCTTGATCAATCATATCGAATGGCGTGAGCATCTGATTAATGATGGTGAGGCATTAGCAGAAGTCCAAGCTTTGCATCCTGAGTTAGATTTGTATATTGCGCTTGAAGATCCTATGAGTTGGTTGTTATTGGCCTATATCAAAGAAGAGCTGGCCAATTATTATAATATCCAGTTGAAGGTCTACCCCTTGAGTTATCACGGGCGAGACTGGTTTGACTGGAGTCTGGCGACGCGTGTTTCCAAGCGTACCCAAGTGGCATTTACCCCATTCTGCCGTCCAACCAAAGAAGCGACTTATGAAATGGCACGACTGTTTTATAGCGTGCCTGAGGAACAGCAGGTGGATTGTATCCATCAGATTTTTGAAGGGGTATGGACGCGTGGTAAAGACTTGTCGTTTAAGGCTCATTTTCAACGGATGCAAAAGCGTTTAGAGATTGGACAAATCACTGAGCAAGATGTGGAGACATTACTGAAACAGAATGATGAACTGTGTCAGCAAAAGCATCAGCCTGATTTTCCTGTACTGGAATTACGCATAGACGGACAGAGCTACGTTTTTAATAGCCTGTATCGGGTTTGGATGATTGAAAGCATTATCAGCAATGTTCTGGAAGATAAATATAAAACAGCCTCAAGCTCTGCCTGAGGCCTGCTTCTAAAAATAAGGATAGGGCAAGCGTCCATTTTTTTCGTAGCATAACTCCGATGCAAGATCGGAGATTCGGACGTGACTTTTTTAGCAATTATTGTAATGGTATTTATCTTTGCGGGCATGATTAAAGGCATGATCGGTTTGGGTTTACCTGCGGTCTCCATGGGACTGCTCACGATTGCCATGAGTCCTTTTCAAGCTGCATCTTTACTGATTGTTCCCTCAATGATTACCAATATCTGGCAGCTATTTGCTGAAGGTCGGGTTTGGACCTTTGTGCGCCGTTTCTGGTCTTTGCTGTTTGGGATTGTGATTGGCTCAGTTTGGAGTTTTTTACCGACTTTAAGTCAAAGTCATGGCAAGACCAGCGAAATTTTATTAGGCAGTATGTTGGTGCTCTATGGCCTCTATGGTCTATGTGTCAAAAAACTGCCTCATTTGGCTAAATATGAACGCTGGTTGTCGCCTATTGTCGGTTATATCGGTGGTGCGGTCACGGTGGCGACAGGTGTGGTGATTATTCCTGTGGTACCTTATTTGCAGTCTTTACATCTGAACCGTGATGAGTTGGTTCAGGCTTTAGGATTAACTTTTACCGTCTCCACCATTTGCTTGGCAGTATTTCTACACCATAACCCAATGCAGGGAATCACACTGGACTATCGTTTATCGGCTGTGGCATTGGTCGCAGCTTTGGTCGGGATGTGGTTGGGTAAAAAAATTCGCTATCAACTGAATGAACAACGTTTCCGCCGTCTGTTTTTTATGGGGCTGGTCGCCTTAGGTGGCTATATGCTATCGCATTAATTTTGCTGTGAACTACGGACGATGCTGTAATAAAAAATCTGCAAATTGCTGATAAGTCTCAGGCAGTTGACTGAAATCCTGCGTTGCTAACAACAGCTTCCGATTAGCCCATGCACCCAATAGCTGTACCGTATGAAAATCATAGTCTGGCTCTAAACGCTGTGCTGCACGGGCAGGCATAATGGCGATACCAACGCCTTTGGCAACCACCTCGGCAATCGCGGCAAAATTGGGTAAGCGCAAACGGTATTGGATATTAAAGCCCAGCAACTTGGCTTGGGTTTCAATCGATTGCTGCAAAGAATGATGCGGCATCAGCCCAATAAAGCCAAAGTGTAAGGCATCGACCAAATTCAACTGTGAATGTTGTGCGAGAGCATGTGAGGCTGGGCAAATCAGCACCAAGGGATCACTGGCAAATTCCTGTGTCTGTAAAGGCCGAATATCAAAGAAACTGGAAACTAGTCCAAGCTTGGCGATGCCTTTGCCGAGTGCGGCAATAATCTCTGAACTCTCAGCTTCATGCAGATCGATATTGATGTCCGGATGACGCATCAGATATTGTGGTAACAGCGGAGGCAGATATTCACTTTGTGCAGAAGAGTTGCACCATAAGGTTAAGGATTCAGGCTGTCGTTGTCGAAAGCGTTGCATCTCTTGTTCAAGTTGGTCTTTTTGCCTGATCAAGGATCGAGCATGCTCGGTCAATGCATGACCAGCACTGGTGAGCTCAACACCTGTAGTATGGCGAAGAAAGAGAGGGGTATCGAAATATTGTTCGAGTTTTTTAATCCGTTCGCTGGCTGCTTGCAGAGAAATTGCAGAACACTCTGCCCCTTTGGTGAGGCTGCCTGTGCTGACAATATGCAGGAATAGTTGTAAATCAAAAAAATCAAAACGCATGATGGCAACGTATTGAAATATAAAAAACCATCATACTAAAAATGCTGAATAAAGATAGGGCATCGTTGTTGTGTTAAAAAAAGGCAGCTTGCGCTGCCTTCAAGGTTTTAGTTTTTATCTTTTAAACTGAATAATAGGTTCAGGAAAATCGCAGCAAAAGTTGCGGTTCCAATGCCACCTAAATTAAAGCTACCAAATAATAATTCAAAGTTACCTGCACCTAAAATAATGGTGACAGAGGCAATGATCAGGTTTTTATTATTTGAGAAATCAACTTTGTTTTCGATCCAGATTTTCGCACCTGCAATGGTAATCAAGCCAAACACCACAATTGAAGCACCCGTCAGAACTGCAGTTGGAATGGTACTGATCACTGCGCCAAACTTTGGAGAAAGGCCCAAGAAAATAGCAAATACACCAGCAATCACAAACACAATCGTAGAATAAACGCGGGTGACTGCCATCACACCAATGTTTTCACCATATGTGGTCATGCCAGGCGCACCAACACCACCTGATAAGGTCGTGGCTAAACCATCGGCAACAAAAGCTTTGCCCAATTGCGGAGTCAGGTTTTCACCTGTCATTGCTCCCACAGCTTTGATATGACCTAAGTTCTCTGCCACTAAAATCAGTGCAACTGGTGCAATGATCAGAATCGCATTTAAATCAAAAGTTGGATGTGAAAAGCTTGGAATACCGAACCATGGTGCCGCTGCGATTTGGGAGAAATCAATCGGTTTGCCATAGCCTAAAACATTGGTTGCAATGGCATAAAGCGCATAGGCAATCAGTAGGCCAACGAGCAGTAATAAGCGTTGTAATAAGCCTTTGGTAAAGACTGCAATGATGCCCATACTGAGTACAGTGATGAGCGCCATCCACATCTCAAACGGTTGACCAGCAACACCTTTAATTGTCACAGGTGCAAGGTTAAGCCCAATGATCATGACGATCGCCCCAGTCACCACCGGGGGCATCAGTTTTTCGATCCAACGTGTGCCTGTCAGCATCACCGCAAAACCGATCAAGGCATAAAAAATACCACAGGCAACGATACCGCCTAATGCAACAGAAAGATTAGGGTTGGCGCCTGAGCCGGTGATATGACCAGTCGCTGCAGCAACCACACCGATAAAGGCAAAACTTGAGCCTAAATAGCTTGGTACGCGTCCACCTGTGATCAGGAAGAAAATGATGGTACAAATCCCTGACATTAAGATGGCAAGGTTTGGGCTAAAACCCATTAATAAGGGTGCAAGAACCGTTGCACCAAACATTGCAAATGCGTGTTGAACCCCGAGCACCGCACTTTGTAAGGGCGGTAAATATTCATTTGTCGCAACAGGGCGATGATCGATCTTCCCCTGATACGGCTGCCATTTTGGAAACCAACTTGACATAAATTAGACTCATTATGTGATATCAGCGCGTATGATACCCTGTCTTAAAACGAGCTTTCACCTATAAGCCATTGAGAATATTGCCAGAACAGGCATTACGGGCTTGTATTTTTACCTTTTGGTAAAATTTATTTCAAAATAAGCTAGCGGTTTTATTATTTATTTTTGTGCTGATGCTTTGAAAAGTTAACTCTCTTATTTTCAAAATATTTTTTGATTTTTTTCTCTTTTTTTAAATTCAGATGGCATATTTTGCTAATCTCGCCATCAATAGCTGTGATTTCTATCGATGGCGAGGCTGACTTTCGACTTAACCTGTGTTACGTAGACCCGCAGCAATCCCTGCAATACTGACCATTAAGGCATGATCGACAGGGCTGTGTTCGGTTTGGTGTTCAGCCAGATATAAACGACGACGTTTCATCAACTCCGCTTGTAATAAATGCAGTGGCAATAAATACGGTTTACGCACCTGCATAGATTGATCCAGTACTTCATTGTTGCTGAGTAATTTAGATTCACCTTTTAAGCGCAGTAGAGTATCCACCGCATTTTGCAGACGCTGGCGTAACTCAACTCCGAGAACCTTTAAGTCCTGATCTTGCGTGAGATGCGACTCATAGTACAGGGCAATATCGGCATCAGATTTAGACAATACCATTTCCAGCATATCAATTAAGGTTTGGAAATAAGGCCATTGTTCCAGCATCTCATTCAAGGTGTTTTTATGCTGCTCATGCACCTGATTAATCGCCGTACCTGTACCCAACCAAGCAGGTAGCATCAACCGGATCTGTGTCCATGCAAACACCCATGGAATGGCACGCAGTGATTCAATACCACCACTGACTTTACGTTTGGCTGGGCGTGAACCCAATGGCAGCATTTGTAATTCCAGCTCTGGTGTAACCGTCCGCAGATAGCTGACAAAGTTTGGATTTTCACGCACAGTTTGACGATAGACTTTGACCGATAAATCAGTCATTTGATTCATCAAGTCACGCCATTGTTTTTTCGGTTCAGGTGGTGGGAGCAAAGTCGCTTCTAAAGTTGCAGCGGTATAGATTTCCAGATTTTGCAGCGCAATACCTTCTAGACCGAATTTGAAGCGAATCATCTCACCTTGTTCAGTGACTCGAATCGCGCCTGAAATTGAACCTGGGGGTTGTGAGAACAGGGCTTGCTGGGTTGGTGCACCACCACGGCTGATTGAACCACCACGACCATGGAACAAGGTCAATTGCACGCCATGCTGTTTGGCAATGGCAGTCAATTCCTCTTGAGCGCGGTATTGCGCCCAGTTGGCGGACATAAAGCCTGCATCTTTGGCTGAATCTGAATAGCCAATCATCACCTCATGTTTGCCTTGAATATGCTGTTTATACCAATGCATATTGAACAAGGTCGTCATGGTTTTGGCTGCACCATCCAGATCCTTTAAGGTTTCAAATAAAGGCACGACGCGTAGCGGATGTTGAATCCCAGCTTCCTTTTGCAACAATAAAACTGCGAGCACATCACTTGGATATTCTGCCATCGAAATAATATAGGCACCCAAGCTCTCGGTTGGCTGTTCTGCCAAGGTACGCATGGTGGCAAATACTTCCAGTACGTCAGGATGCTGAATCAGGCTACCTTCTGGCTCATTGAAAAATTTCGGTAATAATGGACGTTTGCTTTGTAGTTCTTGGATGAGGAAGTTTTGACGTGCTTGTTCAGTCCACGATTCAAAATTGCCTAGACCCAGATATTCGGTAATGGCTGAAATGGCTTGGCGATGACGGCCTGATTCTTGACGAATGTCCAGTTTGAGCAGTTCAATGCCGAAACAGTTGACTCGATAAATGAAATCCAGCAATTGTCCATTGGCGATTTCGGCTAAGTTATTGTCAATCAACGAGCGATAGCAAAGCAGTAACGGAGCTAATAGTTCATCTTTATCTTTGATGATATTGCTGTCATCGGCTTCAGCACCTTGTAAGCGTTGTCCCAACCAATAGCGGGTGGCTTTTAAACGTTCACGGGTGTCGCGCAGATATTCACGATAGGGTTCAGGGTGTTCATAGCCCAATGCTTGAGTCAGTTCCTCAGAACAACTTTGAATCGACAGTTCCCAACGCAGATTTTCAATATCACGCAAATACAAATCAGCGGCTTGCCAACGTGATAACCACAACACCTCTTGTGTCACTTGATGGGTGACATTCGGATTGCCATCGCGGTCACCGCCCATCCATGAAGCAAAACGGATCGGTGCAATGCTCAATGGTAAAGCGTGTTCGCAGTGTTGTTGAGTTAGTTCATTTAGTTCACGTACGAATTTTGGTACTGCATTCCAGAGCGACTGCTCAATAGTGGCAAAGCCCCACTTGGCTTCATCGACAGGGGTTGGGCGATGCTGACGAATCTCATCGGTTTGCCATGCTGAGCTGACCAATTGCTTCAGTGTCGCGATGGTCTGTTGGCGTTCTCTTGGTGTCAGTTTTTGTTGATCTAATTGTGAAAGACAGTCAGTAATATCATCATATTTTTGAATCAGGGTACGGCGGCTGACCTCGGTTGGATGTGCAGTCAGCACCAATTCAATTTTTAAATCACAGATCTGTTGAAACAGTTGTTGTGCATTGATCTGTTGGGTTTTAAATTTTTCAAATAAATGTGGCAGTGGGTTTGGGCTAGGCGCGTGCTCATCGAACTCGGCCTGACGGCGGCTACGCACCACATGATATTGTTCAGCAATATTGGCGAAATTGAGAAAATGTGAGAATGCGCGGGTCAGCGGCAAAATCTCTTCATCTTTTAAACCGAGAAACAATTGTTCGAGCTGTTTTTCTGCTTCGATCTGGCCGTCACGTGCACCTTTGGCTAATGCGCGAATTTGCTCAATCTGATTAAACAAATCTTGCCCAGCATGTTGCTTTAAGGTCTCTCCAAGTAAATTGCCGAGTAAGCGGACATCTTCACGTAGTGGAGCAGTGATTTGCTGAATCATTCTAATTCTCCTGTTGTTCTCACTCGACTATAGCGCGATTGAGAGACATTCCAAGAGCAGAACGTAAAAAAATGTGAATATTCTCTAAATTATTGGTTGATATTTAAGCATAAAAATTTCGATGGCCTGTTCAATCATCTGATTGATTTCAGTTGCGCTGGGCACAGGGGCTAAACCCAGTAACACTTGCTGATGACGGATACCCAACATCAGCGAGATGATCAGCTCCGTTTGCTTAAGCGGTTCATCTGCGCGAATAAATTTAAAGGCGATGGCCTGTTCAAAAAAATCACACCAGACATGACACATGCGGGTATGTGAGGCATCAAAAAACTGTTGGGTTAAGGGGCTTTGTTCTGCTGCCAGTTCAAACAGCAGGCAATCCAGCTTCAGTGCTTCAGGCAGATAAATAATACTTAATGCACGCTGACACATCAGCACCAGCGCCTGTTTAAAATTAGCGTCTGCGGTCAGTTCAATCTGTTTGGTTCGAATCGATTCTTCACAGCTTTCTTCAATGGCACAGATAAACAGATTACCCTTATCTTGGAAGTGGTTATACACCGTGAGTTTGGTCACACCCGCTTCTTTGGCAATCTGATTCATATTGGTGGCGTGATAGCCCATTTTTAAAAATATAGATTTTGCAGCCTGTAAAATCTTGGCTCTTTTTTCTAAATCTTTAGGGCGACCACTGTTGATTTGCACGTTACCGTTCTCTTTTAATTAATTTAAAAATCAAAATTCTAGCTTTAATTTTTAATTAGTGTACTCATGGGTATATTAATTAAAAAATAAACAATCTATGATAATGCTCATATCACGCCTTAAAAATCAATTTGAATAAGAGCGCAAAGAGATGAATCAGATCAATCGTATCATATTGGGGTTACTCATTGTCAGTAGTGTACTCCTCAGCGCATGTCAAAAAGAGGTGCCAAAGACTGAGGAAATTCCCTATGTCATGGTGACGCAACCGAGCAGTAATCATGTCGATCAAAAAAGCTATGCAGGGGATGTGCAGGCGAGACAGCAAACTGCTTTGGCCTTCCGTGTCGGGGGGCAGATTACCGAACGTTATGTCGATGTGGGTGATCGGGTCAAAGTGGGACAGGTGCTGGCGAAATTGGATGTTAAAGATGCGCAGTTGCAGATGAATGCAGCCAAGGCCCAATTAGACAGCGCACAGGCAGCAGCAAAGATTGCGGCTGAAGAATATCAGCGTTATCAGCAACTTTTACCAGTCAATGCGGTCAGCCGTTCGCAATTTGATGCAGTGAAGAATCAATATGAATCTGCACAAGCAAGCCTGCAACAAGCACGTTCAAACTATGAAGTGTCATCTAATCAAACCGGCTATAACCAGTTAGTTTCCAATAAAAATGGCGTGATTACCCAACGTCAAATTGAGATTGGACAGGTGATTGCAGCAGGGCAAGCTGTTTATCAGTTGGCGATTGATGGTGAACGTGAAGTGGTGTTTGGTGTGCCTGAACAGGCAGTCAGTACCATCAAGGTTGGGCAACCGGTATGGGTCACTTTATGGTCGCAACCAGATGCGCGTTTTGCAGCCAAAGTACGCGAGGTTTCACCTGCGGCTGACCAATCTCGAACCTTTACTGTAAAAGTTTCTTTACTCGAAGGGCAGTCGACGATTCAACTCGGGCAAAGTGCACGGGTATTCTTTGTCGCAAATGAAAATAACGTGTTGAGCGTACCGTTATCCAGTGTGACCGCCAATGATCAACAAGCCTATGTTTGGGTGGTGAATGCCAATCAAAGCATACGCAAAGTCCCTGTGACTTTAGGTACTTATGGTCGAGATAGTGTGCCAGTTGTTTCAGGTTTAAAAGCAACGGATTGGGTTGTGGTCGGTGGTGTACATTTACTGCGTGACCAGCAAAAAATTCATCCGGTCGATCGTGATAATCGTGAAGTCACTGTAAAAGCGGGAGGTTAAACATGAAATTTAACCTTTCAGAATGGGCACTCAAAAATAAGGGGATTATCCTTTATTTTATGCTGTTGCTCGGCATCGTCGGCATCATGTCTTATTCCAAACTGTCGCAAAGTGAAGATCCGCCATTTACCTTTAAGGTGATGGTGATACAGACTTATTGGCCGGGGGCAACCGCAAAAGAAGTCTCGACATTGGTGACGGACCGAATCGAAAAGGAATTGATGACCACGGGGCAGTATGACCGCATTATGGCCTATTCACGGCCGGGTGAGTCTTTGGTGACCTTTGTCGCGAAAGACAGTTTGCCGTCCAGTGCTATTCCTGATGTTTGGTATAACGTGCGCAAGAAGGTCAACGACATTCGGTCGCAGTTACCGAGCGGTGTACAAGGGCCTTTTTTTAATGATGAGTTTGGAGACACCTTCGGCAATATCTATGTACTGACAGGCAAAGACTTTGACTATGCGGTGATGAAAGAATATGCCGACCGTTTGCAACTGCAATTGCAACGGGTCAAAGATGTCAGCAAGGTCAATCTGGTGGGTCTGCAAGATCAAAAAATCTGGATTGAATTATCAAATACCAAAGCGGTACAACTGGGTGTACCAGTTACAGCCATTCAGGAAGCCATTCAAAAACAAAATGACATGGCCGGTGCGGGATTCTTTGAAACTGGTACAGACCGTATTCAAATCCGAGTTAGTGGACATTTGCATAGTGTCGAAGACCTGAAAAAAATGCCGTTGTTGGTGGGGGATAAAACCATTCAACTGGGTGATGTGGCTGAGGTTTATCGAGGCTTTAGTGAACCTGCCCAGCCACGTATGCGTTTTATGGGCGAAAATGGGATTGGTATTTCGGTTTCGATGCGTAAAGGTGGCGACATCATTGCGCTGGGTAAAAATCTGGAAACTGAGTTCAATCGTCTACAAAAAACCTTACCTTTGGGTATGAAACTGCAAAAAGTTTCTGATCAGCCTGTAGCGGTACAACGCAGTATTCAAGAGTTCTTAAAAGTCTTGGCTGAAGCCGTGATCATCGTGTTATTGGTGAGCTTCTTCTCGCTGGGTTTCCGTACTGGTTTGGTGGTGGCACTTTCTATTCCATTGGTATTGGCGATGACTTTTGCAGGCATGAATCTATTTGATGTAGGGCTGCATAAGATTTCCTTGGGGGCATTGATTCTGGCCTTAGGGTTGCTGGTCGATGATGCCATTATCGCTGTTGAAATGATGGCGATTAAAATGGAGCAGGGCTATAGCAGATTGAAAGCGGCAGGTTTTGCGTGGCAAACCACTGCTTTTCCAATGTTGACAGGAACCTTGATTACCGCAGCAGGCTTTTTGCCGATCGCGACAGCTCAATCGGGGACAGGTGAATACACCCGTTCTATTTTCCAAGTGGTGACTATTGCGCTGATTGTGTCATGGATTGCCGCAGTTTTATTTGTGCCTTATTTAGGTGAAAAGCTATTACCCGATTTTAGCAAACAGAATCAGCAGGCGGCATGGTATCTACGTTTATGGGCGCGACTGCGTAAGCAACCTGCACCCGTGGTAGAAGCACATGGTCAGCATCATGATCCGTATCAATCCAAGTTTTATCAAGCTTTTGGTCGTGTGGTTGAAATCTGTATTACCTATCGTAAAACCGTGATTGCAGTGACAGTAGGCATCTTTGTATTGTCTGTCGCGATGTTTAAGTTAGTGCCGCAACAATTCTTCCCGCCATCGAATCGTGCAGAAATTTTGGTGGATTTAAAACTTGAAGAGGGGGCATCACTGACCGCAACTGAACAGGCGGTACACAAGGTGGAACAGTTCCTGTCCAAGCAAAAGGGCATTGATAACTATGTGGCCTATGTGGGAACAGGTTCACCGCGGTTCTATTTACCGCTAGACCAGCAATTACCGCAAGCCAGTTTCGCTCAATTCGTTGTGTTGGCTTCCTCCCTTGATGATCGTGATGAAATCCGTCGCTCTTTAGACAAGCAGATTAAGCAGTTATTGCCTCAAGTGCGGACAAGGGTATCGTTATTGGAAAATGGTCCACCTGTGGGTTATCCATTGCAGTATCGTGTATCGGGTGAAGACCTCGGCACCGTACGTCAATGGGCGCAAAAAGTTGCCAAAGTCCTGAGCGAAGATCCAAATACCACCAATGTACATCTGGATTGGGGCGAACCGAGTAAAATCATTGCAATCGAAATTGACCAAGATCGCGCACGTCAGATGGGTGTTTCCAGTGTGGATTTAGCCAATTTCCTCAATGCTTCGGTGACGGGTGCGGTAATGAATCAATATCGCGAAAAACGTGAATTGATTGAAATTCGGTTACGTGGTGATAAATCTGAACGTGTTGAAGTCGCATCTTTAGCAAGTTTGGCGGTGCCAACCAGTAAAGGGACAACAGTTCCGTTGGCGCAAATTGCCAATATTGAATCCCGTTTTGAAGAAGGTTTAATTTGGCATCGTAATCGCCTGCCGACCATTACTGTGCGTGCCGATATTCGCACGCACTTACAACCTGCAACTGTGGTGCAACAGTTGGCTGATCAGATGCAGAGCTTACGCGCAGATCTACCAAGTGGTTATCTACTGGAAGTAGGGGGTACGGTTGAAGAGTCGGCTAAGGGGCAAAATTCGGTGAATGCAGGTATGCCATTGTTCTTGGCTGTGGTCATGACTTTATTGATGATCCAGCTGCGTAGCATGTCACGGGCAACCATTGTGTTACTGACAGCACCATTGGGTTTGATTGGTGTCGTTGCATTCCTACTGTTATTCAATAAACCCTTTGGTTTTGTGGCGATGCTTGGCACCATTGCCCTGTCTGGGATGATTATGCGTAACTCACTCATATTGATCGATCAGATTGAGCAGGACATTGATGCGGGACATACACCTTGGGATGCGGTGATTGGTGCAACCATGCGTCGTTTCCGTCCAATTGTGTTGACGGCACTGGCAGCGGTGCTGGCGATGATCCCTTTATCACGCAGTATTTTCTTTGGTCCGATGGCGGTTGCGATTATGGGTGGTTTGATTGTTGCAACCTTATTAACCCTATTTTTCCTGCCTGCACTGTATGCAGCATGGTTTAAGGTGAAGAAAACAACACAACTATCGTAATTATTTTGTGAATAAAGGTGCGAAAGATTGAAAATTTCAATATAGTAGCACCTATATTTTAAGACCAAAAAATAATTGAATTTCATAGCATGACAAATTTTGCATAATGCTGTGAATGAGGTGATAGAGAGCATGGGGCAAGACGGTATTGAGCAGCATCGCCGCTATGTGGCGATTTCTTATGTGTTCATGTTTCTTGCATTATTTACGATAGTGTTTGCTGTATTTGCGTACCTATTAGCACGAAAAGTTGCGATTGTGGATAATGCCGAAGTATGGATACATGCGCATGCACTTTGGATTATGCGTAATGTGATGTTGTTTTTGCTGATGGCTTTCTTTGCAGCGTTATGGTTTATTCCACTGTTCTTTTTTGCTTGGAACAGCGCACTTTGGGTGACTGCAATGACGGTTGCTGGTGTGGTGTTTAGTTCAATTGCATGGTTATTTTTATTGAATGCTTGGCTGAAAGGTATTGCGAAGTACTTTAAGAATAAAGCTGTTTTCTAAATTTATTGCTTTTTTATTGCAATAGACCTTGTAAATTTATTGTACAGCCCCTATTAAGGCTCTGTTGACTTTTTATTTCCGAAGTCGACAGAGCCTATTTGTTTTTTAGATTTAAGTAAATTCCGTGAGGAGCACCGCCAACCATGGCTAAACGTGATTATTATGAGGTTTTAGGCGTTTCGAAAACCGCAAGTGATGATGAGATCAAAAAAGCCTATCGTAAGTTGGCGATGAAGTATCATCCAGACCGTAACCCTGACAACGCTGAAGCAGAAGAAAAGTTCAAAGAAGCTGCGGAAGCCTATGAAGTCCTTTCTGATGAAGAAAAGCGCAGCATGTATGATCGTGCTGGACATAGTGCTTTTGAAGGTGGCTTCGGTGGAGCAGGTGGCGGTTTCGGCGGCTTTAGTGCAGAAGATATTTTTAGTCAGTTTGGCGATATCTTTGGTGGTGCGTTTGGTGGCGGTGGCCGTCAACAACGTCAACGCCGTGGTTCAGACCTTCGTTATGTCATGGAACTCACACTAGAAGAAGCTGTAAAAGGCGTGAAAAAAACCATTACCTTCACTGCGCCAGCGCCATGTGAAACCTGTGATGGAAAAGGATCAAAAAATCCAAACGATGTAGAAACTTGTCGTACCTGTCATGGTGCAGGTCAAGTGCGCATGCAACAAGGTTTCTTCTCAGTTCAGCAAACCTGTAGCACGTGCCGTGGTCAAGGTAAAATCATCAAGAATCCATGTAATAGCTGTCATGGTTCAGGTGTTGCAGATCGTCAGCAAACCCTTGAAGTTACTATTCCAGCGGGTGTGGACAATGGCGATCGTGTACGCTTAACTGGTAAAGGTGAGGCTATCCGTGATGGTCAAGCTGGCGATTTATACGTTGAAGTCGTGGTTCGTGAACACGAAATTTTCCAACGTGATGGCGCAGATCTTTATATGGACGTACCTGTCAGCATTGCAGATGCCGCTTTAGGTAAAGAAATTGAAATCCCGACCCTTGATGGTCGTGTCAGCTTAAAAATTCCAGAAGGTACACAAACAGGTAAATTGTTCCGCTTGCGTGGTAAGGGCGTTCGTCCTGTACGTAGCAGTATGGTCGGTGATTTACTCTGCCGTATTGTGGTTGAAACGCCTGTGAATTTAAACAGTCGTCAGCGTGAATTATTGAAAGAATTACAAGCATCTTTTGATGGTGATGGGCATGCTGCCTCTCCAAAGAAAAAATCGTTCTTTGATCGTCTATTTGATTAATTAGACATCAATAAAAAACCTGCTGCGGCAGGTTTTTTTATTGGAAATTTTTAGCGCAGCCACAGAGTTTTGCTATAGTAGCTGAATTGTTTAAATAAAAGACTGGGAAAAATTATGTCATCTTCTCCACGCATTGGAATCTTGGGTGCAGGCGGACGCATGGGGCGTATTCTGATTCAAGCGGTACAACAAGCAGGCTACCAACTGGCAGCAGCTGTTGAGCGCCCTGAAAGCAGTTTGGTGGGTGCAGATGCAGGGGAACTTGCAGGCATTGGCAACATCGGTGTCAAGATCGTGGGAAGTTTGAGTGAAGTGCTGAAAGACTGTGATGTGGTGATTGATTTTACTGCACCTGTTGCGACTGAACAGCACTTAAAGTTATGCCGTGAAGCGGGTGTGGCAATGGTAATTGGCACCACGGGAATGTCAGATGAGCAAAAGGCATTCCTTGATGAAACAGCAACACAGACACCTGTGGTGTACGCTGCCAATTATTCAGTTGGGGTGAACGTTTCGATCAAACTGTTGGAACTGGCGGCAAAGGTGTTTGGCGATACAGTTGATATCGAAATTATTGAAGCGCATCACCGCCATAAAGTTGATGCACCATCAGGTACTGCCTTTATGATGGGTGAGGCGATTGCCGATACCTTGGGCCGTAACTTGAAAGAAGTGGCGGTTTATGGACGTGAAGGTTATACCGGTCCTCGTGACCGCCAGACCATTGGTTTTGAAACCATTCGTGGTGGCGATATCGTTGGTGAACATACAGTGATGTTTATTGGTGAAGGTGAGCGTGTGGAAGTGACACACAAAGCCACCAACCGTATGAATTTTGCTTCAGGTGCGGTCCGTGCAGCAGCGTGGGTGGTTGGCCGTGAAGCGCGTAAATATGATATGAAAGATGTTTTAGGCTTTAACGAGATTGAAGTTTAAAACGTTCCTTTTTTGTACTATAAAAGAGCTTGTTGAGCTTTCTTTCCGAGAGGAGTGAAACAAGCTCTCGCCCTTATTACAACAATTGAGCATGACATGAATAAAAAACATATCGTTCTTGCCACATTGCTCAGTCTCAGCAGCTTTGCAGTGACTGCAGCAACAGATACAGCCAAACTCAGTTTGCATCGGAACAATATTAAGGTTTGGACGTACCAAACAGAAAACAATCCGATTATCCAATATAAAGCTGAGACCACATTTGATGTGCCTTTAGAGCGTGCTGTGGCGGTAGTACTGGATGTAGAACGAACACCGCAATGGGTGCCGTATGTGGGCAAGGCACAAATGCTGTCACGTGATGATAAGAAAGGTGAATTCACCTTGTATATGGTTCTGGACTTTCCATTTCCTTTAAAAGATCGTGATGTGGTGATTAAAGGCAAAATGAGTAAGAATGCGGATGGCAGCATTAATATTAAAAACAATGCCATTCAGAATAATTACCCTGAGCAGCCTGATGTGGTACGGTTAAGCAAATACGCGGGTGATTGGACGTTCCAGCGACTGCCAAATAACAAAGTAAAAGTGACGACCAGTGGCTATGCCGATCCTGCAGGGGCAATTCCATTGAGCTTTGTGAATATGTTTGTGCAGCAGCAGCCTTATCAAATGCTGATGAAAATGAAAAAAGAAGTGAATAATCCTTTATATGCGCAACCGAAGTTACCAGATTTATTGAAATAATAAAAAAGCCTGATTTAAATCAGGCTTTTTTATTTGAGCTTAAGCTTGAGGACATTGTTGTAATGGCGTCTCTGGTTTGCTTGCTAATTTCATTTGAATGAAAACCAAGACTAAACCAATAGCTGCCAGTACTGCACCAATCATGGAGACTGCTGCATAGTTTAAGCCGAGGCTTAAGACGGCACCGCCTGCTGCAGCTCCAATGGCATTACCTAAGTTAAATGCACCAATATTCACTGAAGAAGCAAGACCCGAGGCTTCATGTGCCACCGACATCACGCGCATTTGTAATGGCGGAACGATCGCAAAGGCTGCTGCACCCCAGATCACCAAACCGATTGCTGCACCCAATTGGCTTTGAGCAAGGATTGGGAAGATGACCATCAACGCGATCAGTAACACCAAGAAACCAATCAAGGTTTTATCAATCGATAAGTCTGCAAACTTCCCACCGAAATGGTTTCCGATTGAAAAACCAATTCCGATCAAGACCAACATCATAGTGATAAAGGTCGGAGAGGCATGGGTGAACTCAACCAGACTTGGTGCGATATAGGTGTACAAGGTGAACATCGCGGAGGCACCAAACACGGTTGTAAGCAATGCCAATACCACGGGTAGGCGTGTAAGAACGCTTAACTCCATTTTTACATTTGGCTTTTGTCCAACCGATCCGACCGGAAGGGCCTTCCAAAGTGACAGCATAGTGATGACACCAAGGGCTGAAATTGCGAGGAAAGACATTCTCCAACCAATGTTTTGTCCCACCCATGTTGCGAGTGGTACACCGCCAATATTAGCGATGGTTAAGCCCATAAACATGGTTGCCACCGCACTGGCCTGTTTATTTGCTGGCACCACACTGGCTGCCACCACAGAACCAATCCCGAAGAAGGCACCGTGGTTTAAGCTGGTAATTAATCGAGCACCCATTAAGCTCATGTAATTAGGTGCAAAGGCTGCGATCAGGTTACCAATGGTGAAGATTGCCATGAGTAGAATCAGGGCATTACGACGGGCAAAGCCACCAAACCATAAGGTCATGATTGGCGCACCGAGCATCACGCCCAGTGCATAACCGGTAATCAGCATGCCCGCACTTGGGATTGATACCCCAAGATCATTGGCAATATTGGGCAACAGACCCATTGGGGAGAACTCTGTTGTTCCAATTGCAAATGCACCAATTGCCAGTGCTAGCAAAGGAAGGTTGATGCGGCTGCTCATGTTATTTGTCCCATTCAGGCGCGAATGGTTCGGGACTCACTTCTCGACCATTACGTTCAAGCTGAGCGATCAACTGCATTTCCTCTGCACTTAAAGTTAGGTCTTGCGCTTTTAAGTTGCTGATCAGATTTTCACGTTTGGTTGATGATGGAATCACCGCAAAACCATTTTGTAAGGCCCAAGCCAAAGCGACTTGTGCGGTGGTTGCTTGATGCTGTGCAGCGATCTCAACTAAGGTTGGGTCCTGCAATACTTTGCCATAAGCCAAAGTCATGTATGAAGTCACATCAATATTTTGCTCACGTAAAAAATTGACCAAGGTGCGGTTCTGCAAATAAGGACTGAGTTCAATCTGGTTGGTGGCAATGTGTTCGACACCAATGCTATCAATCGCTTGTTGGGTCAAGGCGATATTAAAGTTTGAAATCCCGATTTGTTTAGTCAAACCCTGTTGTTTCGCCTCTAATAACAATTGCATCACGCTTGGGATGGAGACACCCAGTGCTGGAGCTGGCCAGTGGATCAAGGTGAGATCAACGGCATCAGTACGTAGTTTTTGCAGACTGTCTTTTAAGCTGGGAATGAATTTATCTTCAGCAAAATTGTCGACCCAGATTTTTGTAGTGAGGAACAGGTCTTGACGAGCTACACCACTTTCAGCAATGGCTTGACCCACTGCTGCTTCATTTTCATAAACCTGTGCGGTATCAATGGCACGATAACCCACTTCCAGGGCGGTTTTAACTGAGTCAATGACTGCTTGATCTTTAAGACGGAAAGTACCTAAACCGAATTGAGGGATACGCATATTTTTCACCTAATCTTTTTTCATGCTCAAAAGAGCTGTTTTGTGGATGGCTGTTATTTTGCGATGATTATTGTTGCTAAAACATAGATGAATTTGCAAAATACAGTTGACTAAATATCAATAATTGAGAGGGTGGTAATGAAATCTACGGTAGAAGAACTGCTTGCTTTTATGACCATCGTCGATACAGGTTCATTTATTGCCGCTGCTGAACGACTGGGACAGACGGCATCTGGGCTCAGTCGCTCGCTCAGCCGTTTAGAGTCCAAGCTCGAAGTCACTTTACTAGAACGAACCACGCGAAAATTAAAACTCACCCAAGAAGGCCAGCAGTTTTTACAACAGGCCCGTAAAATCCTGAGTGATTTGAATGCCGCCGAAGAAGCACTACAAAAATCAGATCAAGATACTTCGGGAGTGATTCGGATTGACTCAGCCACACCTTTTATTCTGCATGTGATTACGCCATTGGTACATAAGTTTCGGCAGTGTTATCCCAATATTGAAGTCGAGTTGAATAGTAATGATTTGGTGATTGACCTACTCGAACATAAAACCGATTTGGCGTTTCGCTTTGGTGAATTACATGATTCCAGCTTACACGCAAAATTGGTGTGTAAAAGTCGTATCTATATTGTTGCCAGTCCCGAATATTTAAAACGCAAGGGCACGCCTTTACAACCTCAAGCATTGCCTGAACATGATGTCATTGGTTTTACCCGTCCAACCTATATCAACACTTGGCCGATTAAAATTGAGGGTGAGTATTTTCAAGCACAACCTAAAGTAAGAGCATCCAGTGGTGAAACCGTCCGACAACTGTGTTTACGTGGGCAGGGTATTGCTCGGCTCTCTGAATTTGAAATCTGGCAGGACATTCGAGAAGGGCGTCTTGAAGCCCTATTTGAAGATCAAATCGAACATTCTTATCAAAGCATCCATGCTGTTTATTATCAACAAGAGCACTTGCCGAAACGTGTCCGTTTATTTATTGAGTTTTTGACTGAGCAACTAAGTCAGGGCTTCTCGGTTTGCCAATAGCATCATTTTGCAGTTGTACATTCAGCACTGGAATTGATGGTCCAGTTTTTTGTATCACTGAAACAACAATATGTTGCTGTTGTAACTTGCATTCAAGTTCGACCGTTGGCAGAAAGTTGCTTGAGAGCATCAGACCATTTTCATTGGGCTTCTTATAGGTCATTTTGATGATACGAGTCTGCTCTGGCGCCTCACTTTTCTCCATTTTCCATAACTCATAGGTTGGTTGGTTTTGAATTTGCAGGTAGCCCTGAGAAAGCGATTTACACACTTGTTGTTGCTGGTAGGTGGCTTGATCAGTCAGATTGCAGCCTGTAAATAAAACGGCGCTTAATATAAATAAGATATTATTTTTCATGGTCTTATCCTTTGGCTGTTGATTTTTATAGCTTAAAGGTGTTGTATAAACCAATACAGATACAGAAATTTATAAAAAAGCAGTACAGATATGACTTTTCACTATCAGCGCTTGGCAGAACAATTGGCTCACAAGATTTATCAGCATGAGTTACAGCCCCAACAAAAGTTGAGTTCTTTAAGGGAATTTGCACGTCAGCAAAGTATTAGTTTAAGTACGGCACAGCAATGTTATGAATTGCTGGAAGCAAAAGGGCTGATCTATGTAAAAGCCAAATCGGGCTATTTTGTCAATTCAAGACAATATCAAAGTGCCGTACCAGACAGTCCGAACTTTGAGTCCAAAGCCCGGCAGGTTTCAAATTTAGACCTGCAAAACCAGATTCAGACGGCCTCAATTCAGCATCATTTAACGCCGTTGGGAGCAATCCAACTGTCTCCTCATTTGATTCCTGTCGATGGATTGCGTCGTTCTTTACAACGTGCTTTGAAACATTGCCAGCCTGAAGATTTTTTATATTGTAATAAACAGGGACATCAGCAACTTCGTAAAGCCTTATCTGATCATTGGCGTGAGGATGGTATCTATGTTGCGACCGATGATATTTTTATTACCAACGGTTGTATGCCTGCCTTATCGCTACTGATTCAACAGATCAGTAAAGAGGGGGATAGTATTTTAGTACCGACGCCCACTTTTAATGGTCAGCTGCAAATGTTGGCTAGCCTGAAACGCAAAATTATTGAGATCCCAGCGGATCATCGTGGCATTGATCTAGAGCGTTTAGAATTTTTTATGCAACAGGATGATGCCAAACTGTGTTTGCTCACTGCCAATTTTCAGAATCCTTTGGGCTATTGTCTCAGCAATGAACAGAAACAGCACATTGCTCAACTGGCACAAAAATATCAATGTTTTATTTTGGAAGATGATATTTATGGCGAATGTAGCTTTCAAAAGGAACGACCTTTACCCATTCGCTATTGGGATCAGGAAGGCTATGTGATTTGGTGTGGCTCGGTCTCCAAGTCATTATCAACCGCCTATCGCGTCGGTTGGTTTTGCTTAGGTCAACAGCTGCAATATTTAAGACCACAATTATTGGCCAACAATGTGGGGGTAAATACGCCTTTGCAACTTGGTTTAGCCGATTTTATTTACAGTCGTGGTTATCGAGAACATTTGGATCAATTAAGACCTAAACTGATGCAGCAAGTTGAACAGTATCGGGCTTATATTCTTGACGTGTTTCAGGGGGTTCCGATTGGATTAAGCCAGTCACAAGGTGGCTATGCTTTATGGATGCAACTGCCCAATAGTATTACCGGTTTGGAATTGTATTATTTGGCACAAGGTAAAGGGATCAATATCGTACCCGGTGAGGTCTTTGGTGAAGACCGCCGTTATCAGCACTTTTTGCGTTTAAATGCAGGTCATGCTTTAACAGCAGAAATCCGCCAAGCGATTCAACAGTTGGCGGATTGGGTACGACAGAGTATGAATTAGTCGAAGTCTGCTTTGAGTACGATGCGATAACGTGCTTGACCTGAATGCAGTCGTTCAATCGCTTCATTCAGCTGTGACATTGGAAATAACTCAACCTGTGGTGCGATATTTTTGCGTGCAGCGAATTGTAAAAGTTGGCGCAGGGCTAACGGTGAGCCCGTTGGTGATGAGGTGACAGATTTGGCACCTCCCATGATGGCACCGACAGAAACAGGGATTGGTTCCAAAGTCACGCCTAGGAAATGTAGACTACCTTTTGGCGCCAATGTATTGAGATAGGCTTGCCAGTTTAGGGTGACATTGACCGTACTGAGCAATAAATCAAACTTACCACGTTGTGCTTTGATGGCCTGGGCATCACGGCTATTGACCACGTGATCGGCACCCATGGCTTTGAGTTCTTCAGTTTTTTCTGGGTTAGAACTGAAAGCCGTAATTTCACAGCCCCATGCTTTGAGTAACTTAATCGCGATATGACCTAAACCACCAATACCAATCACACCCACATGATGGGTCGCTTGGATTTTGTGTTTCAGTAAGGGATCAAATACCGTGATGCCACCACACAGTAGCGGGCCAGCACTTTCAGGATCTAAATCGTCTGGAAGGGGAATGACCCATTGCCAACCTGCACGGACTTTATCGGCAAAACCGCCTGCATGGCCAATGATGGTTGCTTTTTTTTCACCAGTACATAGGACCTGATTACCCCCAATACATGGATCACAGGCTTGACAGGTTTCAGCTGTCCAGCCAATGCCAACACGTTGACCGACGCGTAGTCCTTTGGCTTCTGATCCCAATGCAATGATAGTACCAATGATTTCATGTCCAGCCACCGCAGGGTAAACCGATGATTGCCACTCATTATTAATCACGGATAGATCGGAGTGGCACAGACCACAATATTCAACTTTGACTTCAACTTGATGGGCTTGTAATTCTCCCGCATCAAATTGGTACGGCACCACTTGCTCGCCTGCTTGCATTGCAGCATAAGCGCGAATTTGATTATTGCTCATTGGAACTCCCATTCAAGGAAAATCGATGATGATTTGTTATTTAAATTGGCAATGATTTTCGTGGTCATTGACCATACCAACCGCTTGCATAAAAGCATAACAGGTGGTCGGGCCCACAAATTTAAAGCCACGCTTTTTTAGGGTTTTGGATAGTTTTTGGCTAAGTTCAGTTTGTGCGGGTGCTTCGCGGTAATTCGCCACATCATTATTTTCGGTTTGATGATCGACAAAACTCCATAACCAAGCAGAGACATCTTCGACTTCATCCTTAAGCTTGAGCCAAGCAATAGCATTGTCGCGGATGGCTTTCAGTTTGCCGATATGACGAATTAAACCTGCATCACTGAGTTTGAGTTCGAGTTGATCATCGGTGAGTGCTGCAACGTCTGTGATGGAATGTTGAAAGAAATGTGAGCGGTAGTGTTCGCGTTTTTTCAGTACCGTGATCCAAGAAAGTCCTGCTTGCTGTCCTTCCAGACAGAGCATTTCAAATAGGTGGGGTTCATCATGTTGCGGCTTGCCCCATTCCTGATCATGGTAGTCAATATAGAGGGGATCATCGGAGCACCAGCCACAGCGTTGAGTTGACATATTTGATGCTCCTTGTTGTTATTTGAACAGTATAATTTAAAGTTTGAATGCCACCCATTCATTTGGGCGAGTATCCCAATAATACAGTTCTGCGCTATTTAAATCAGTAAACTTAAGCCAAAAGTCTTTACCTGATTTATCGGCAAAGCCTGTACTAATCAACAAAGCATCTTCGGTAATTTCCATGATCCAACCTTGATAGCTGGTACCACCCATGATGATTTTCTGTTGATTTCCAGACTCTGCAAATTCAACCAGACGTTCAATCAATGCTTCTGACATTGTAGATTCCTAACGTAAATACGGGTATGGATTGACTGCACCACGCCCTTTGCCATTTAAATAAATTCCGTAGTGTAAATGCGGAGAGGTATAACGAGCATTGCCGGTATTTCCTACATAACCGATCAGGTCACCCTTACGCACATAGTCGCCAACATTGAGGCCACGCTTATGACCATCCAGATGCGCATAATAGTGCCAAGAGCCTGCTGGCCCAATAATCCAGATCACTTTGCCGCCTAAATTATTATTACGTAAATCAGCAACTAAGCCTTCGGTCGCACTATACACTTTCGTACCACGCTCTGCCATGATATCGATGCCTTCATGGCTACGACCTTGACTACGTGCCGCACCCCAAGTATCCCGTAATTCGTTTCGACTTACACCTTTAACTGGGACTGGCAGGCGACTGTCTAAACGCATCATTTTAAGTTTATTGACCTGTGCATTGGGCAAGGGCGTTGGTTTTTTGGGGCAGTTGTACATGCTGAAAGTAGAATCATCAACACGCCAACAACGGTATAGGAAATCGAATGACGCACATAAACTCCTTGCGTTTGATCTACAGCATTTTAGGCATTAAGCCTTTTGTTTGGCTGTAATCAGTTTTTTCATGGCTGTTGGAATGCCTTTGGCAATCGCATTTTCTGGACTTAGCCATATGCCATTTAATTCGATACTCAACTGTTCTTTTTGATCGTGTTCCACGTGGAACAGTTTTTCATGCAGTAACCAAGTAAAGTGAGTAAAGCTATGGCTAATCTGCAATGATGATACTTGAGCTTGTAGTTTGAAGTATTGCTCAATCTGTTGTAATTCGGTTGCTTGTTCAATGATTGGAAGACAATACAATCCACCCCAGAGGCCATGCGCTTCACGTTGTTGCCACAGCCATTCATCTCCAGATTGGATCAATAACACATTGGCTGTTCTGACGGGAACAGGTTTCTTGGCCTTTTTAAAGGGCAATTCCTGTTCTAAGCCTTGTTGATAGGCCTGACAGTGTTGCTGCATTGGGCAGTATAAACACAGCGGTTTTTTCGGAGTACAAACGGTTGCACCTAAATCCATGATCGCTTGGGTATAATCATGATTGCGTTCTTCTGGGCAGAGCTGTTCCGCAATTTGCCAGAGTGCCCGTTCATGTTGCGGCTTGGACAGATCATCTTCGATGGCGAGGAAACGTGCCAGTACACGTTTTACGTTACCATCCATAATCACGCCATACTGACGTAAGCCGAGTGACATGAGCGCACCAGCGGTGGAGCGGCCAATGCCTGGCAGCTCAATCCATTGTTCGAGTGTTTCTGGAAATTTCCCTTGTTGACTGACGATGCCTGCCGCTTTATGCAGATTGCGTGCGCGGGCATAGTAGCCGAGGCCTGCCCAATAAGGAGCGACATCATCCCAACTGGCTGTTCCTAGGGTTTCTACGGTCGGGAAGCGTTCAATAAAACGGTCGAAATATTGCAGTACAGTTTTGACTTGCGTCTGTTGCAGCATGATTTCTGAGACCCAAACTTTGTAGGGATCATCGGCCACTTGCCATGGTAGATCGTGACGACCGTGTTGGTCGAACCATGTAAGTAGTGCATCAGAAAATGATAAGTCAGACATGAATCAGAACAGTAAAAAGCAGAGGCGTAGTATAGCGGAAATAGGGAGAGGAGTTGTTGTATACAAACAAATTCGTTATTAAATGCTGATTAAGATTGGCTTTTGCAAAGGCGACATCCATGTCGCCTTGCACGAGTAGAAAAATCTAGGATTTAAACAAATGATATATTCGCTCAATTCCGTGTTGATGGGATCTTTAGAGATCGTCTTTTCAAATCACTTTAAATGTTTATCTAACAGCTCATACATTGCTTCAAGACTTTGACGTTCTGCTTCGGCGTTATAGCCTAAGTCAACATTGTTGGCCTTGGCACGCTCATCTGCAAGCGGGTTACTAAAACCATGCTTGGCATCTTCAAAAATAATTACATCGTGATCCACAGCAGCATCATGCATTTCCTGACGGAAGCTTGCCACATTATCCAAGGTCACCATGCTATCGAGTTCACCATGTAGGACTAAAATCTCGGCTTTAACTTTGCCTTTCTCAGCAGGGGCTTTCGGACTTAATATCGCATGGAACGTGGCAACGGCTTTGATATCTGCACCTGAACGCGCCAAATCTAGCACGACTTTACCGCCATAGCAGAAACCAATCGCTGCTAATTTTTCGGCATTCACTTCTGCTTGAGCCGCTAAAGCATTTAAGCCAGCTTGAGCGCGGTCAACAATAGTATCAGCATGCTCAAAAGTTTGATTCATCCATTCAGAGGCTTGTGGCACATTGGTTGTAACTTTCTTATCACCATACATATCAATGGCTAAAGCGGCAAAGCCATGTTCTGCAAGTTCACGAGCACGTTGCTCGGTATAAGCATTACGACCCCACCATTCAGGGGCCACAATCACACCTGCAACGGGCATATCAATTGCAGGTGCAGCGAAATAACCAATTAGGCGTTGACCATCGGGAGCGGTATATTCAATTTCACGTGTGTTAATCGGGAAGCTCATTCTATAATCCTGATCTGTATTTTTAGAATGCATTGATTAAAACATAAAAAGGAAAATGGATGGCATCGTAAAAACATAATAAATACGCTTGTTTTAACGATGATCAAAAATGAAAAAAGAAGAATACCAAGATTCTTCTTTTTATGTTTTGCGTAGGTCGAAATTACTAGACTTTGCCTCTGGATAAGAAGCCGACGATTGCTAAGATGACGGCAACAACCAATAAGATTACCGCGAAATCTTTGGATAAACCTGCCACGCCACCAAAACCTAATAAACTGGCAATGAGTGCGATGACTGCAAAAATAATGGCCCAACGGAACATGTCGTGTCCTCCTAATTTTTCGTTATGCGTTCACTATAGCGTGTGTTTTTTGAACGAAATGTGGTGTTTATGTGGTTTAAATGTTTAATACTTAAAGAAGTGTTAAATCAATTAAATAAAAGAGATTGAAGTCAGCAAAGCAAAGATGAATGCTATAATAAGAAGCTCATTTTTTAATATTGAAAGCTCTGTATGTCCGTCGAACTGCGCCCCAACTTTTGGAAACACTATCCGCTTGATCAGCTCAGCAATGCGGAGTGGGAGGCATTGTGTGACGGCTGTGGTTTATGTTGTTTGATCAAGTTAGAAGATGAAGAGACAGCCGAGGTTGCGTATACCAAAGTGGCATGTAAATTACTGGACTGTAAAACCGCGCGTTGTTCCGATTACCCTAACCGTCAGCAGCAAGTGCCTGATTGTATCCAGCTGACGCCTGAGCGGCTCAGCACCATTTCTTGGTTGCCACCGAGCTGTGCGTACCGTCGCTAAGTGAAGGCAAGAATTTACCTTCTTGGCATTACCTCAATACAGGTTCACGTCAAAGTGTGATCAAGGCGAAAAAGTCTGCTGCAGGGCGTTGTATTTCAGAAACTGAAATCGATGAAGAACAAATTGAAGATTATATTGTGCGTTGGATTCGTTAATCGCGTTTAGCAAATCAATAAGACATGATGATCATAAAAACAACACTTTTGCAGTATTTTTATTGGCGATGTTCCCTAAGATGAAGAATAAACGAGGGAGATAAGCCATGAACAAACTGTTGATGACACCTTTGCTCTACAGTGGCATTTTATTTTTGGCTGCGTGTGGTGCCAACGAAAGCAACTCTAAAACGCCAGAACAGAATACAGCGCAACAAGCATCAAGCCAGCGCATTGCACAAAAGTATCGGATTGAGAGCGTTACTGAATTTGATGAGCCATGGGCGATTGCAAGTTTGCCAGACCAACTTTTATTGATCACTGAGCGCAAAGGCCAATTAAAATTATTTGATCCCCAAACCAAGAGCAGTATCAATGTTGCTGGCGTTCCAACCGTCAGTTATGGCGGGCAAGGTGGTTTAGGTGATGTCATTTTGCATCCTGATTTTCATCAGAATCATGAATTATATTTAAGCTATGCCAGCAAAGGTCAAGGTGGCTATGGTGCAGAGATTGCACATGCAAAACTGGATTTATCTGATCCCAAGCAACCCAAGCTCACAGATTTAAAAACCATCTGGCAACAAGTACCGAAAGTGTCAGGGCAAGGTCATTATGGTCATCGTATGCAGTTTGGTCCCGATGGCAAACTTTGGGTCAGTTCGGGTGAGCGCCAAAAGTTTGATCCTGCTCAAGATTCAAACAGTAATTTAGGTAAGGTTTTACGTTTAAATGCAGATGGAACTGCTGCGGAAGATAATCCATTTTATCAGCAGGGTGGTGTAACGGCAGAGATTTGGTCGCTGGGTCATCGTAATCCATTGGGAATGGCTTTCGATCAGCAAGGGCAACTGTGGGTGGTTGAAATGGGCCCCAAAGGCGGTGATGAATTAAACCGTATTGTGAAAGGGGAAAACTATGGCTATCCAACAGTTTCGAATGGCGACCATTATTCAGGCTTGCCTATTCCTGATCATCATACCCGTCCAGAGTTTAAAGCCCCTGAAATCGATTGGACACCTGTGATTTCACCATCTAGCTTGATTATTTATTCAGGTCAGCAGTTTCCTTTGTGGCAACACAAAGCGTTGATTGGTGGCTTATCATCCAAAGCAATTATCGTGGTGGATTTAGCTGCAAAACCTGTCCAAGAAGTGCAAAGGCTAGAAATGAAACAACGAATTCGTGGTCTACATCAGGCGCAAGATGGTTCAATCTGGGTGATCGAAGATGGACCGAAAGCCAAGCTACTTAAACTTCATGCCAATTAAATTTTAACTTCAAGTGATACACATAATGAATCAGCCGAAAGCCTTTTCTATGACTTTAAAAAAACTATTTGTACTTACAGGACTGTTGTCCTGCAGTTCAGCGCTTTGGGCTGGAAATTTGACCGAGCAACAAGTTCAAACCATTGTTGATCAGCAATTTAAGCCTTTATTGGCACAATATAAAATTCCAGGTATGGCTGTTGCTGTGACCTTGAATGGTCAACATTACTTCGTGAATTATGGGCTTGCTTCTAAGCAAAACCAGCAAGCAGTGAGCAACAGTACTTTATTTGAACTTGGTTCGGTCAGTAAGACCTTTAATGCGACTTTAGCAGGTTATGCACAGACACAAGGGCAACTGTCTTTGTCGGATCATCCTGCCAAATATTTCCCTGAACTGAAAAATACTGCGGTCAATCGTGCGACATTATTAAATCTCGGAACTTATAGTGCAGGTGGCTTTCCGTTGCAATTCCCTGATGAGGTAGTGCAGCAACAGGATATGGTAAAATATTTTCAGACTTGGCAGGCAAAAACCAAAATCGGCGCTGCCCGTCAATATTCCAATCCAAGTATCGGTTTGATGGGCTATGTCACCGCCTTGGCAATGAAAAAACCATATAACGAACTGATTGAAAAAACCTTGCTGCCGCAATTGGGAATGACACAAAGTTTTATTCGAGTACCTGAGCAGCACATGCCGCAATATGCATGGGGATACAAAGCCGATCAAGCCATACGTGTTTCACCAGGTATGTTTGATGCAGAAGCTTATGGTCTGAAAAGTAGCAGTGCGGATATGCTGAAATTCCTCGATGCACAAATCAATCCGCAGCAGTTTAAACAACCGCTTCGCAAGGCGATTGAAAATACTCATGTGGGCTATTTTAAAGTGGGTGCAATGACCCAAGGTTTGGGCTGGGAACAGTATGCTTATCCAGTATCACTTGAAACACTTTTACAGGGTAACTCGAGCAAAATGGCTTTAGAAAGTCATGCAATCACAGCGATTAAACAACCGAAGCTCGCCACACCCGCGACCTATTTTAATAAAACAGGCTCAAGTAATGGTTTTGGTGCTTATGCCGCCTTTATTCCGCAGCAAAAAATTGGAATTGTCATGTTAGCCAATACCAATTTTCCCAATGAAGAGCGGATCAAAGCTAGCTATCGCGTGATGCAACAGTTGGTGCAGAGCAACAGCGCGCAATAGAATGTCGCGTGAGTGCAGATTCAAATTGTAGATTTGAGCCAGACACAATAGACTAGGGTAAAAGATCATAAAGCCAGTGATGATGTCAGATACGCATATTCCTTTACCTGAACGTTTACGCCCTCGTGACTTGTCCGAAATTATCGGACAAGATCATTTGCTGGGTGAAAATGCCCCTTTACGTCAGATGATTGATCAAGGGCATCTGCCTTCGATTATCTTCTGGGGGCCTCCAGGGGTTGGGAAAACCACGATTGCATTGTTATTGGCTCAGGCTGTGGATCGTCCTTTTATCAGCCTATCTGCACTCAATACAGGCGTGAAAGAACTCCGTGAGGTGATAGCGGAAAGTGGGGACTTGTTGACCCCTGTGGTGTTTATTGACGAGATTCATCGCTTCAATAAATCGCAGCAAGATGCCTTACTCAATGCGGTCGAGAAAGGCAAAATTACCTTGATCGGGGCAACCACAGAGAATCCTTCTTTTGAAGTGAATAGTGCCTTGCTGTCTCGCTGTCAGGTGTATACCCTGAATAATCTGAGTGCTGAGGCGATTCAAACCTTACTGAATAAAGCGATTCAAACGGACAAGTTCTTAAAAGAACGCTTTATCCAGATTGAAGAATATGATGCGCTGATTCAGTTTGCGGCAGGTGATGCACGTAAGGCACTCAACCTGATTGATTTGATTGCCAGTACCTTTGAACCTGACATTGAGAATATCGTAACCAATGCCATCGTCGTTAAAGTCGCGCAGCAAAATATTGCGCGTTATGACAAATCGGGTGAGCAGCATTACGATCTGGTTTCGGCTTTTATTAAATCGATTCGCGGTAGTGATCCAGATGCAACCCTGTACTGGATGGCACGCATGCTGAAAGGTGGTGAAGATCCAGTCTTTATTGCGCGTCGTATGCTGATTGCGGCATCAGAAGACATTGGCAATTCCAATCCAAATGCTTTGTTGCTGGCGGGAGAGTGTTTCCGTTCAGTCCAAGCGGTGGGGATGCCTGAGGCGCGCATTATTCTTGGACAATGTGCCGTGTATCTGGCCACTAGTCCGAAAAGTAATAGCACCTATCTCGCGATTAACAAAGCCTTGGAACTGGCAGAAAAAACCGCAAACCTGCCAGTGCCTTTGCACTTACGCAATGCGCCAACCAAGCTGATGAAGCAGCAAGGCTATGGCGTGGATTATCTGTATCCGCATAACTATCCTGAACACTTTGTGTTACAGGACTATTTGCCTCCAGAATTACGTGGTACCAAACTGTACGAACGAGCCTTAAATAAACGTGAAGTCGAAGGCGAACGTTTGCAGCAACGTCGTTGGCAGCAGGAACAACAGCAGCAGTAATCAAAACTCGGTGAAATTCACCGATCATTTTAAAATTGTCCAAAGCAAGATTCCGAATCGCATCGATAGATTTTGCTTTGGCCTCAATATTCTATTTGTATAAAAATGAACGCAAAAAAAGCAACATTGATTGGATTGGTCGCGATCTTGCTCTGGAGTTTGATCGTTGCCTTGATTAAGGATGTGAGTAGTCATTTTGGCGCAGTGGGCGGTGCAGCACTGATTTATACGCTAGCCTCAATTTTCCTGTTTTTCTCGGTTGGTTGGACCAGCCTCAAACGCTTTCCCAAAACCTATTTGATCTGGGGCAGTATTCTATTTGTTGCCTATGAAATTTGTTTGTCTCTTTCGATTGGCTATAGCAGTAATAATCGACAGGCGATCGAGGTGGGGATGGTCAATTATTTATGGCCAACCTTTACCATGGTCGCTGCCATTGTTTTTAATCAGCAAAAAGCCAATTTTTTGATTATTCCTGGTTTTATTCTTTCAATATTGGGGATCTGTTGGGTGCTTGGAGGAGAGCAGGGTTTTGATTTGGCTAGTATGTTGCAAAATATTCAGCACAATCCATTTAGTTATGGGCTTGCCTTTATTGGAACATTACTCTGGGCTGCCTATTGCACGCTCACAGCGAGAATTGCGCAAGGAACCAATGGCATCACCCTATTTTTTATCCTCGTCTCGGCGGTGCTGTGGATTAAATATGCATTGATGGGGGGCGGCAGCTTTGATTTTGATGGGTCTTCTTCAATTTCCTTATTTTTTGCGGCAGCGGCGATGGGCTTTGGCTATGCCGCTTGGAATGTTGGGATTTTGCATGGCAATGTGACGTTATTGGCTGGTGCATCCTATTTTATTCCAGTTTTATCCGCCTTTTTCTCGGCAATTTTACTCAGTACGCCATTAGGTCTTTCTTTCTGGTATGGCGCATTTATGGTATGTTTAGGCTCGATTCTATGCTGGCTAGCAACACAGAAAAAACGCTAAAATATTCTCTGGTTTAGCTGGGTGTTGCTGCTGCGCTGAACAGTCACTGTATTTTTGTAAGCGACCTCTAGACACTACAGATAAAAGGTCGCATCATCCCGCTTATCACGGATGATCAAGCTCCACCATGACCACAAACAAAATTAATGCTGCGGAAAGTATCCGAGGCTTGGCATGTCTCGCCGTTGTGTTGTCACATCTATCACTGACCTTTTTTCCGCAACTGCATAATTTTGATGTCAGTGCTGTACCGCAATATGATTTTTTTGCGCAGTTACATCACTCGCCCTTGGCCTTCTTTTATTCAGGTACAGGCGCGGTTTTTGTGTTCTTTGTTTTAAGTGGCTTTGTACTGACATTATCCAGTTTTAAAAAGCACAATACCGCAGCACAATTGAAAAATTCCTTGGTCAAACGTTACCCACGCTTGGCAATTCCAGCCTTCGTCTCTTGTATTATTGCTTATCTGGTGTGTTTTGTGCCTGTGGATGTGTCGCATGTTTCTGAATGGGGAGCAGCACTCGCCAACCCACATCCGCAACTGGGTACCGCCTTATATGAAGGCAGTATTGGCGCATTCTTATTTGGCGATTCCAGTTATAACTGGGTGCTGTGGACTATGCAAATTGAGTTGCTTGGGTCACTGGTGATTTATCTGGCTTGCTATCTCTATGGCAAGCTGCCAATTCTATGCGGTCTATTTCTCATCATCAGCATTGTGACCGCGTATATGATCTCGCAAACCGTGTTGCTGGGTCTTCTCAGTTTTGTTTTGGGGATGGCACTGTTTCTCTATGCCGCAGAACTGAGTACAGCAGTTTCAGTACTGCTATTTTTGTTGGGATTGTATTTTTGTGGCGCCCATAACAGTAGCTCAAGCTATCAGATTTTTAGCCAGTTCCTCGGTGAACAAACATATGACTACCTCAACTTTATTGGCGGCTTTTGTATTGTTTATGCGGTGCTGAAAGGTAAGTGGTTAGCACAGTTTTTTGATCGGTCTGTTTTGGTATTTCTAGGCAAAATCTCATTTTCGATTTATTTAATTCATCTTGCTGTACTTTATGCTTTGGGGATTCCATTGTTTAATCTATTGCATGTGCAATGGGGTTTCTCCTATTTAAATGCAGGATTATTGGCAAGCCTATTAAGTGTGTTATTGAGCATTGTGTTGGCACAGCCGTATAGTCATTATGTCGATGATCTTGCGATTAAAGTCTCGAATAAACTGGCAAAAATGTTTTGAACCGCACACTAAGTCGTGTGCAGAGCCTATGTAGGGCTGCTCGGAACTTGACCAAACATTACAAAAATAATCAGTGAACGCTTTCTATTACAAGCGGAATCCGCTTTAATCAAAAAAGACATAATAAAAATATGGATTTTAATTCATGAACCGTACTTATCTCAAACGTTGCGCCTTATTCACTTCTATATCACTGGCTGTTGCGGGCTGTGCAACCACGGCAGTGCCTGTCATTGCAACAGAACAACTGTTTTATGGGGCCCCATTCTGACCATGTCAGGCAACAGTCCTGAATATGCAGAAGCCCTGTTGGTAAAGGATGGAAAAATTGTTTTTGTGGGCTCAAAGCAGCAGGCTGAACGCTTGGCAGATAAAAAAGTTCAATCTATTGATCTAAAAAATAAAACCTTATTGCCAAGTTTTATTGACGCGCATAGTCATGTGAATATGGTCGGTTTCCATCAAATGGTGGCCAATCTCTACCCAATGCCTGATGGTCAGGTCTCAGATATCAACTCTTTGGTGAATGTGCTGAATAGCTGGAAAGTCCAAAATCCATCCGTGATTAAAACTATGGGAGGCTGGATTTTGGGAAATGGCTATGATGACGCACAACTCAATGAGCAGCGTCATCCGACGGCAACCGATCTAGATCGGGTGTCCCAAGACCAACCGGTGATGATTTTGCATCAATCGGGGCATTTGGCCTCTGTGAATCATAAAGCACTGGAACTGCTGAAGATCAATCAAAATACCCCAAACCCAGCAGGTGGCGTGATTCGCCGTGAAGCCAATTCAAATGTTCCAAATGGCGTGTTAGAAGAGTCCGCTTTATTTACCGCAATTGGCTCAATTTTTAAAGATGTACCCCCTGCGGTGATGTTCCAAATTGCAGAAAAAGGCATTGATGCTTACGTAAAAAATGGCTTTACCACAGTACAAGAAGGACGGGCGGATCAAGGGACCACGGAAATGTGGCACGCTTTAGCCAAGCAAAATCGACTGCCAATTGATGTCGTTTCTTATCCAGATATCACCACCAGCCAAGACTATATGCTTAAGCAAGGCAGCCAGCGAGAGTATGATCATCATTTTCGTATTGGTGGAGTGAAAATCAGTCTGGATGGTTCACCTCAAGGGAAAACAGCTTGGCTGACCCAGCCTTATCTGGTACCGCCTGAGGGTAAAGATAAGACGTATAAGGGCTATCCTGCCATGAGTAATGATCAGCAGGTCAAGGACTATATCAATTTAGCCTTTAAGCATGGTTGGCAGGTGCTTGCCCATGCCAATGGGGATGCAGCGATTGATCAGTTTATTGGGGCAGTGAAAGATGCCACAGCAAAACAAGGACTAGCAGATCGTCGTAGCGTATTGATCCATTCACAAACGATTCGCGATGATCAGCTGGATCAGCTTAAGGCCTTAGATATTATTCCTTCGTTCTTCTCGTTGCATACCTTCTATTGGGGGGATTGGCATCGTCAACAAACCTTAGGCGAAACTCGAGCTGCACATATTTCTCCAACTGCAACGGCTTTAAAAAAGCATCTGATCTTTACGGAGCATCATGATGCTCCTGTGGTCCCACCGAGTAGCATGATGATGCTGGATGCGACCGTGAACCGAGTAACGCGGAGCAATTATGTTTTGGGGGCAGAGGAGCGTATTAGCCCATATCTGGCATTAAAGTCGATGACAGATTGGGCTGCGTATCAGTACTTTGAAGATCAAAACAAGGGTACTTTAAGCCAAGGTAAATTGGCTGATTTGGTGATTCTGAATCAGAACCCGCTGACTGTACCGAGTCGTGAGATTAAAAACATTAAAGTGCTGGCAACCTATAAAGAAGGCAAACTGATTTATCAGAACGCGCAGAATTAAACTGAAAACCGAGCAAGAAGGCTCGGTTTTTGATTACTACCAACGATAATTGATCTTGCCGTAATAGAACGCACCATTAAAGCCAAAAGGCGAGAACTGGCTATAAGGCAAGCTGCCGCCTGTGGGTTGGTTGATATCGTAGACATCTTTATCAGGATATACATCGGTAATATTGTCGCCACCAACCGTGAAGTTCCAGTTTTGATATTGATAAGACAACGCTAAATCGAGTAACCATTTGGCTGAGAATTTTTGGTCTTTGGCTTCGCCAGAATTACTAAAGGTTTTAAAGCTGCCATAACGTGTGAGATTGGTATTCACAGTGAAGTTTCCAAGCTTATAGTCATTCGCTAAACTGAATTTATGTTCAGGAGTACTGCCAGCCAATAAACCGTATTGCTCTCGACGATCCAGACGCGTGAGGTTAATGCCCAGCGCATCTAAGATGGCTGGATTGCCATCCACATGGGTCACTTTATTTTTATTGTAGTTGTAGGCCAGTGAGGTATTCAGTTCGCCATAAGGCAAATTAGTCCATTTATAGGTCGCAACTAAGTCAACACCGCGCGTGCGGGTATCGCTGGCATTGTTGAAATAACGAATCGTGTTGAAGTTGGTGTCGGTGATCCCTTTTGAATTCAGGTATTGGCGAACGGTCGCACTGCTGGCATTGATATTTGAGGACAGGCTAATCCGATTATCAATGTCGATTTGATAAGCATCCAAAGTCACATATAGTTGATCTGTAGGTGTCAAGACTAAACCCACACTATAGTTTTTAGATTTCTCTGGTTTAAGTTGTTCGGCACCAAGCAGTTGAGCAACGTATGACGTGGTGGGAAAGGTACCTGCTTCAGCAAATTGACCATTGATCAGCTGTGAAGAGGTTTGGGTGAAATATTGTTGGGCAAGACTTGGGGCGCGGAAACCAGTAGAGGCACTACCACGTACCGCAATCGCTGGGTGAATGGCATAACGTAAAGATAATGATGCATTATCGGTGTGACCAAAATCATTGTAATATTCATGGCGATAGGCTGTAGATGCTGAGAGTTTTTCAGTTAAATTGGCCTCTAAATCCAGATAAGCCGCATAACTGTCGCGTGACCATTCACCAGCATCGGCAGAGCGAAAGCCTGCTAATCCAGAAGAACCACTTTTATAATAAGATGCTGGATCACCCGCTTGGATTTGATACTTCTGATTTAAATATTGCGTACCAAAGGCAACATTCAGTGGGCTGGCGAGTGCTGTAAGATTAAACTCTCGAGAAAGATCAAAATTCACTACCGTTTGTGCATTTTTCAGTGTGCCATTTTGGAATCCAAAAGGCGTGGTAGCGGTGTCTTTATAGAGATCGACATTAATGGTCTTGGTATCGACATCATAACGATTTAAACCATAATTCACCGAGGCATCATAATGCCAATCTGACCAATCGCCTTTGATCCCTGCAACTGCACCAAAATCATCGAGTTGGCCTTGAATGATGGGTAGATAGCCATTGGGAAACAAGGCAGGAATATTATTGGAGGCGTTGCTTAAACGATAGAATCCAGCAGTTTCTGCATTACGATGGCTATAGGTCGCAAAAGAATACAGCTCGGCATGATCACTGAGGTCATAACCTAAATTCAAGGCTGCTTTTACCTCATCGGAATCTGGATCACCAAAACGGAACGTACGCTGTCCATAGGTACTTGATTTGGGATCACGCAGGTCAGGGCCAGCACGATTGGTGGCTTGGCTATCCTGCCATTCCCCTGAAAAGATCGCGTAACCATAATTATTCAGTTTGGTGCCACCTGAAACAAAGGATTGCTTCTGTTCACCATCTCCTTTGTTATAAACCCCGTATTTAATACCTGCTTCGCCATGTGTAGGGTTGGATTTCAAAATAATATTAATCACGCCTGCAATTGCATCGGAACCATAGCGAGCCGATGCGCCTTCACGCAGTACTTCGACACGGCTAATCGCTGAGATCGGGATCGCATTTAAATCGGTTGGGGCAGAGCCACGGCCAATGGTTCCGCCAAGGTTAATAAAGGCACCTGTGTGGCGACGCTTACCATTAACCAGAACCAGTACTTGATCAGGTGCAAGTCCTTTCAGTTGAGCAGGTCGAACCAGTTCAGTTCCATCCACCACAGTTGGACGTGGAAAATTAATTGAAGGAATAATTCGAGATAGCGCCGTGCCGAGTTCATTGGAGCCCGTTCGTTCGGTCAGCTCTTTGGCACTAATCACATCAATTGGCTGTAAGGACTCTGTTTGTGAACGATTGTTGGCACGGGTTCCTGTGACGACAATGGTCGCGAGTGTTTTGACTTGTTCTGGTTCGTTTGAATTGTTTTCAGCTGCGTGCACATTGCTGTATAGAGCAAGCAAAATCAGGCTAGCACTCAGACTTAAAGGAAAATTTCTTAAAATAGGAGTATTCATTTTGATCTTCTAACTCAAGTTCTGTAAACATTTGTGAACATGGTAGGAGCATCAAAAAAAATTCAAAAACAATATAAAAACATAAGGTTAGAACAAAACTCGCAAAGCTATATCTATGAAATTTAAGTTGATGATTTATATAGTATTGATATTTAAAATGAAGTTGCTCATTTTTGAATAGGCAATAAAAAACCAGCCCCATTGAGCTGGTTTTTATGTGTGCTAGAGGTTTAGCCAGACTTAGATATTGTCTAAGTTAATGCCTAAACGTGCAGCAACTTCTTCATACGCTTCAACCACACCACCTAAACCTTGGCGGAAACGGTCTTTATCCAGTTTTTTCTTGGTGTCTTTGTCCCATAAACGACAACCGTCTGGAGAGAATTCATCACCCAAAACGATACGGTCATGGAATACACCGAATTCAAGTTTGAAATCAACCAGAATCATATTACCTGCATCGAATAATGCTTTCAGTACATCATTCACTTGGTAAGTGAGTTCTTTCATTTTTTCAAGTTGTTCCGCCGTTGCCCAACCTAAAGCAATCGCTTGAGATTCGTTCACCATTGGATCGCCAAGTGCATCATCTTTAAAGAATAATTCAAATGTTGGCGGTGTTAATTCTTTGCCTTCTTCAACGCCTAAACGACGGCAAAGTGAACCAGCAGCATAGTTACGAATGACACATTCAACTGGAATCATCTGAAGTTTTTTAACCAGTACTTCAGTTGGAGAAAGCAATTTTTCAAAATGCGTTTCGATACCTGCTTCAGCCAGTTTTTCCATGATGAAGGCGTTAAAACGGTTGTTGACCTTGCCCTTACGATCGAGTTGCTCAATTTTTTCGCCATTAAATGCCGAGGCATCATCACGAAAGACCAAAATCAGGTGATCAGCGTTATCTGTCTCGTATACAGATTTTGCTTTACCAGTATAGAGCAAGGTTTGTTTTAACATGGAGGAACCTTTTGAAAAATATGCCTAGTAAACGACTAGGCTGGCCAATTTTGGTAAATCTGGGCTAACACTTCAGTTGCAACTTTAGGGTCGGCAAAGGTGGTGTCAGGTTTGAAGAGGGCAATGGTATTGCTTGAACCAACAGCAGAAAGCTTCAATACGTAGTTTTGATTGTCAACCTGAATGGTTGCTTCATAACCATGATCTGCTTGAGAGATGACTTTGTAGTTGAGGCTGCTGACCGTTGCAAAGGCATATTGCCAAGCACTTGCTGTTGGACCTTCCACTTTCAGTAATGGGTTTTTATTACCATCCATCACCAGTTGTGGACGACCCAAGCTGGTTGCTGTCGCTTCAGTGGTATTGCTTGTAGTTTGCATTGACTCTGGGCGAGGTAATGCATAACGGTTGCCAGTCTTGCTTTCAAATGTTGGCGCATGTTGAATCGCTAGTGGATCAACCGTCGGTGCTGGATACAATGGCGTGAATGGTCTTACCGTTGCATTCTCAGGGAACTTGAGTGGTTCAAGCGCTTGCGCTTTTTTATAATCTAAAGAATGATTATTGAGGGCAAAACGACCACAACCAGCCAAACTTAAAGCTGAAATGACTAGGACAACACCAAGACGTAATTGCATCATAAATTGCTCGTATTAAATAATGCCCGCAGTTTTTAAATCTGTGCGGAGCGGTTCACGATATTGTTCTGCTAGAGCGGTTAGTGGCAGGCGTAAACCTGTACTAATGTATCCCATCTCATGCAACGCCCATTTCACAGGAATTGGGTTTGATTCGCAAAACAAAATATTGTGTAGATTTGCAATTTGTTGATTCAGATTTTGCGCTTTTGCTTTATCACCCGCCAAGGCAGCTTCACAAACTTCGCTCATTTGTTTTGGTGCAACATTGGCTGTTACAGAAATATTACCTTTAGCACCTAATAAAATCAGTTCCCAAGCAGTTTCGTCATCGCCTGAGTAAACTGCGATTTTACCATTTAAACCTTCGATGAGGGCTTGACCACGTGGTACATCGCCTGTTGCATCTTTAATCCCAACAATGTTTTTAACATCGGCTAAACGAATGACAGTTTCATTTTGCATATCAACGCCAGTACGACCTGGAACATTATAAAGAATTTGTGGAATATCAACTGCTTCAGCAATTGCTTTATAGTGTTGATATAAGCCTTCTTGTGTTGGTTTATTATAATATGGCGTAACGAGCAATGCCGCATCGGCACCGAGCTCTTTCGCTGCTTTAGTGAGTTCGATTGCTTCGTGAGTTGAGTTTGCACCTGTGCCCGCGATAATTGGGATGCGTTTATTGGCTACACGAATCACTTCTTTGATGACTTGTGTGTGTTCTTCCATGCTTAATGTAGACGCTTCGCCCGTTGTGCCAACAGCAACAATACTATGTGTACCTTGTTGGACATGCCACTCAACGAGCTTCTCAAGGCTCTTCCAATCTACGCGACCATCTTCAAACATAGGGGTGACGAGTGCGACAATTGAACCTTGAATATTCTGTGCTAGCTGAGTCATTTTAAAAAACTATCCTATTTTCCCATCCGAGATTGAATTAGTTGAAACGAAATATTGGATGGTTGCAGTATTTTGATTCGCCGTTCAATAATGAATTCGATTGAATGACAATTATGCAAATTATGACTGATCAGCGGCATAAGAACAATATGCTTTAGTCAAACAGCTGAAAACTTTCATTCATCTTTGTCCTGAATGATTTTCATCTTATGAAATGTTGATGCATGGCTAGTCAGGCGAAGGCTGGCAGCGTATGGTATAGCAAGAAGTGATCTAGATTGAATAATGAGATGCGTACAGACTCTAAACACAGTGCCTTAATTGTTGTTGATGTGCAAAATGGATTTACCCCGGGTGGAAACTTGGCAGTCACTGATGCTGATCAGATTATCCCTGTGATTAATCAACTGGCGCGTCAGTTTGAAACGGTGGTGCTGACACAAGACTGGCATCCTGATCAGCATATTTCTTTTGCTGACAATCACGAAAATAAAGCGCCATTTGAAACCATTGAATTGTCCTATGGAACTCAAGTGTTATGGCCAAGACATTGTGTACAAGGCACACACGATGCTGAATTCCACCCCGATCTTGATATTCCAACCGCGCAACTGATTATTCGCAAAGGCTTTCACGTCAATATTGATAGCTATTCTGCCTTTATGGAGGCGGATCGAAAAACCCCGACAGGTCTCAAGGGCTATTTAAAAGAACACCAAATAGATACGGTCTATATTGTGGGGATTGCCACCGATTTTTGTGTGGCGTGGACGGCATTGGATGCTGCACAAATGGGTTTTAAAACTTTTGTGATTGAAGATGCCTGTAAAGCCATTGATTTAAATGGTTCATTGCAAAACGCATGGCACAACATGTTAGAACAAGGCGTTCAACGTATTCAGTCAGCTACAATTTTGCCACAAGCTTGAGCTGATTGATCTAAAGGCGTTAAACTTCTAAAACTGATGAATCAATATCAGTTAAATCATGACTTAAGGCAGAATTGAGCGTTTTATGACAGTCGAACTCGATGATTTTGATCAGAAAATTATTCATCATTTACAAATGAATGGACGTTTGGCCAATCAGGAGCTCGCTGAATTGGTGGGTTTGTCGACCTCGCAATGTTCACGCCGTCGTGTTCAACTGGAGCAGAAAAAAATCATCACAGGCTATTATGCACAAATTGCGTTGAGTGCTGATCCTGCGCCGATCATGGGCATTATTGAAGTGAAACTGCAGAATTATCATGATGCTACCCATGATCGTTTTGTTGAATTTCTGATGCATGAGCCTGCGGTTAAAGATATTCATAAACTGACAGGCAGTTATGATTTTGCACTGAAAGTTGCGGTTAAGAACTTGGATGAAATGGTCAAGTTGATCGGTATTCTATCTTCACAAAACTTTGGCGTCAGTAATCTGAATACCTCTATTGTGCTTGAAAAATTAAAAGAAAATGGGATCGCGATTAAATAAAGGCTAAGCTGGTTGTCGCTTCATTCGATACAAAATAACAGGCTGAGAGATTGACAACTATACAATATTCAAAATGGATGATTTTGAATATAAATTGCATTTATGGCAAAAAGATAAGAATAAATTGCGAAATTTTAATAAAAATGATCAAATATGTCATGTCTTTCCGTGAAAGACGTCTCTCCCTTTAGCTGTTCTCCTATTGAGTTGTACCATTATGAATACCGAGCAAAATGTATCTCTGGTAAGTCCAGTCATGCCTGTGATTGACCAGCACTCTAAAATTGAAGATGCATTGGCGATGTTGATCGGAACATTCATTCTTTCGTTTGCCATGACGTTATTACAGCAAGCAGGGATCATGACAGGTGGTACAGCAGGTTTATCTTTATTGCTCCACTACATTACCGACATCAAATTTGGTGTTTTGTTTTTCCTGATCAATATCCCATTTTATTATTTTGCCTATAAAAAAATGGGTATCGCGTTGGTAGTGAAAACCTTTATTGCCGTTGCATTATTAGCGGGGTTTACTGAAATGATCCCACAATTTTTTCACCTTTCGGATGTTAATCCGATTTACGCAACGATTTTTGCCAATGTCTTAATGGGGGTGAGTTTTTTGATTCTCTTTAGACATCGTTCTAGCCTAGGTGGTATCAATTTACTGGCGCTGTATTTACAGGAGCGCTTTAATATTGCCGCAGGAAAAGTACAGTTGGGCATTGATCTGATTATCTTGTTGGCTTCATTGTTCTTTGTGGATTGGAAATTAATTCTAATTTCAATTTTAGGCGTGATTATTCTTAATTCGATTGTTTTACTGAATCATAAAACCACAAGATACGTGGCTTAAACTTAAGATTTTTATTCTAATTAACTAAAAAATATAAAGAAAACTCGAAGGAGGGTAAACCCTCCTTCGAGGTAAAATATTATTCTACAGTGACACTCTTCGCGAGGTTACGTGGCTGATCGACATCTGTACCGCGTAACACTGCGACATGGTAAGACAACAACTGCACAGGTACGCTATAAACAATCGGTGCTAACCATTCATTTACCGCAGGGATGTGTACAACATGTTGACGGTCTTTACCATGAATACCGCTGTTTTCATCTGCAAAGACAAACAGTTCACCACCACGTGCTTGTACTTCTTCCATATTTGATTTGAGTTTATCAAGCATGTCATCTTGAGGCGCTAAAATCACGACAGGCATTTCATTATCCACCAAAGCTAGTGGACCATGTTTAAGCTCGCCTGCAGCATAACCTTCCGCATGAATATATGAAATTTCTTTCAACTTCAATGCGCCTTCAAGTGCGATTGGGAAGTGTGTTCCACGACCCAAGAATAAGCAGTGATTTTTCTCAACGAACAATGCCGATAAACGTAGAATCTCAGTATCACCTTGTAAGGTATCTAAAATTACTTTCGGGCAATGCCATAAGGCAGTGGTGATTTCATTCAGTTGGGCATCAGACAGGCGATTTTTGACTTGACCAACTTTCAAGATTAACAGCATCAACGCTGCAAGCTGAGTAGTAAAGGCTTTGGTTGATGCCACCCCAATTTCAGGACCAGCAAGCGTCAGTAAATGATGATCTGTTTCGCGTACCATAGATGAGGTTGCGACGTTACAAATCGTCATGGTGCTGATGTCAATGTTGCTTGCTTTGGCACGTTTTTGTGTTTCACGTAACGCTGCTAAAGTATCGGCTGTTTCACCAGATTGTGAAATACAGATATATAGTGTATTTGCCACAATCACTGGTGTACGGTAACGGAACTCACTTGCAATCTCAACTTGGCAAGGTACGCCAATCAGCTGTTCAAACCAATATTTAGCAATCATCCCTGCATGGTAACTGGTACCACAGGCAATGATTTGCACTTGCTGAATCTTGTCAAAATCAGCATTGGCATGGCTGAGGAAATCTTCACGTAAGCTGTTGCCATTTAATGCTTGAGAAATGGTTTGTTGAATTGCTTCTGGTTGCTCATAAATTTCTTTGAGCATGAAGTGCTTATATTCACCCTTAGATACATTGCTAACCGTTGCATCCAACTCTTTGACTGGGCGTTCAACACGTTGACCCTTTGCAAAAACTTCGATGCTAGTACGTGTAAGGCGAGCAATATCACCTTCCTCTAAATACACGAAACGATTGGTCACAGGCAATAAAGCCAATTGGTCTGAGCTGATAAAGTTTTCACCAATACCAACACCAATCACTAAAGGTGAGCCTTCACGAACAGTGATTAGCTCGTTTGGATGTGCCGTATGCACAATCCCAAGTGCATAAGCTCCCTTCAGGCGCGGTGTAATCTTTTGTACAGCTTCTAACAGACTGTCTGTTTGCTTCAATGCATCGTTAACGAGATGCGCAACAACTTCGGTATCGGTTTGTGAAGTAAATACATAGCCTAGCGCTTGTAATTCATCTTTCAGCTCTTGATAGTTTTCAATGATACCGTTATGAACCACAGCCACGTTGCCTGAAACGTGCGGATGTGCATTATTTTCAGTCGGTTTACCATGAGTTGCCCAACGTGTGTGTGCAATCCCGACATTTCCAGTTAAGTGCTGTTCTGACACGGCTTCAGCCAAGTTGGCAACTTTACCAACGCGACGTTCACGTAAGATTTTTTGATTATTTAATAAAGCTAAGCCTGCAGAGTCATAGCCACGGTATTCAAGACGTTTAAGGCCTTCAATAAGAATATCGGTTACACAACGTTCAGCAACGCCACCAACAATACCACACATAATTTTATCCTCTTATTTTTTCAGCTTTTGGGGACGTTGATAATTTGCTTTTTCAAACTGTTTTGATCGTTCGACAGCTAAACTATGCTCAGCCACATCTCGGGTGAGGGTTGATCCTGCACCTGTTGTTGCGCCTTGACCAATTTTGATTGGTGCAACCAATGAGTTATTGGTACCAATAAATACATTGTCTTCGATAATAGTACGATGTTTGTTCGCACCATCATAATTACAGGTAATGGTGCCTGCACCAATATTACAACCCGCACCAATATCAGCATCACCTAAATAGGTGAAATGGTTGGCTTTGGAGCCAAGTCCGATATTTGAATTTTTCACTTCTACGAAGTTACCGATATGTACGTCATTGGCAAGGTTTGCACCTGGACGTAAACGCGCGAAAGGACCAATTTGAGCACTTTCACCAACCACTGCATTTTCAAAAATGCTATAGGCTTGAACTTTGGTGCCCGCAGCAATACGGGTATTTTTTAAAATACATCCTGCACCGAGTTGTACGTTATCGCCCAGTTCACAGTCGCCTTCGATGATGACATTGACATCAATTTGTACGTCTTGTCCACATTTTAAACTGCCGCGTAAATCAAAACGATTTGGGTCAATCAGGTGAACGCCTTGCAGCATCAATTCTTTGGCTTGCTGCTGCTGGAACTGACGCTCCAAGGTAGCAAGTTGTAAGCGGTTATTCACACCTTCAACCTCAAACGCAAGCTCTGGTTCAACTGAGGCAACTTCTAAGCCATCTGCAATTGCCATTGCGACAATATCGGTGAGGTAATATTCGCCTTGTGCATTTTCATTGGAAAGTTGAGGCAACCACTCATGCAGTTTTGCATTACTGACACAATAAATGCCTGTATTAAATTCTTTAATTTGGCGTTGTTCTTCGTTGGCATCTTTATGTTCAACAATGGCTTGAATTTTACCATCTTTGCGAACAATACGACCATAACCTGTTGCATCATCGACAATGAGTGTGACTAAGCCAATGCCTGTTTGGGTTGATGCATCCAATAATTTTTGTAGGGTATCTGCCTGAATACAGGGCACATCGCCTGATAAAATCAGTGAGACACCTTCTTGCGGTAGCACAGGCAAAGTCATTTGCACGGCATGACCTGTTCCCAGTTGTTCTGCTTGTTCAACCCATTCGATTTGTTCGGCAGCAAAGTTTTGTTTAACCAGTTCACCGCCATGTCCATAAATGGTAATAATATTTTGGGCATGGAGTTTTTTTGCCGTTTGAATCACGTGTCCAAGCAGTGGACGACCTGCAAGTGGTTGTAATACTTTTGGTAGTTGTGAACGCATTCGCGTTCCTTTCCCTGCTGCAAGAATAATAACAGTCGTTGACATAACTAACTCTAATTCAATGGCTTAAGTCAAAATATAAAAATGAAGAATAAAAATACAGAGCGCTGCCCAAATTCCCGCAATAATGTCATCCAGCATAATTCCGAAGCCGCCAGACACTTTTTGATCTGCCCAACTAATTGGAAAAGGTTTCCAGACATCAAATATACGGAATAATACGAATCCAACAATGACCCACAGCCAATTCATTTGCTGTAAATACAGCAAAGGTAACAGGGTGATTGATTGACCTGCAAATTCATCCCAAACAATACGTCCGTCATCATGAACATTGATGACTTTTGCGGTATGTCCACAGATATAAATGCCAATTAAGGACATGAATATGATTGCAATCAGGCTTGCTGATAAACCCAAATATAACCACAGTGGGACAAATAACAGCGCAAAGGCAGAACCAAAAGTTCCAGGTGCTTTAGGTGCTAAACCAGAGCCAAAACCGACACCGCAGAATACGATGAAGCGGTCAAACCAAGTCATTTGGTTAAAGTGAATGGGAGGCTTATGCAAAGTGTTGGTATCCATGAACATGTAATGGGTGTGCTTTGCCCATATACTCAAATAACAATCCAGTTTGTTGGGTAATTTCGCCGATTATTGTAAGCGGAACATCTAATTGTTGTCGCGACAGTTCTTTGAAGTTTTGCGGTGATATTGTAAAGCATAATTCGTAATCATCACCACCTGCAAGTGCATAATGCCAAGCCTGTTGCAAATCAAGCTGTTTGAGTGATGCATCTATCGGAAGCTGATCTAGCTGTAATTTTGCACCGACATCGGATGCTTTTAAAATATGACCTAAGTCTTGAGCCAATCCATCTGAGATATCAATCATACTCGATGCCAACCCTTTGAGTTGTTGACCCAAATGACAACGTGGGGTTGGATAATCTAAGCGTTGTTGTAGTGTATGGCCTAGATGCTGTAATCCAAACGCGGCATCGCCAATTTGCCCACTGACACAAATATAGTCGCCGATTTGAGCGCCTGCGCGAGTAATGGCCTGACCCTGTTCAATCCAGCCTAAGGCGGTCACACTAATGGTCAGTTGAGCACTTTGAGTGGTATCACCACCAATCAGACTGACACCAAACTGATCGCAGCAATCAAACAAGCCCTGACTAAAGCCAGCCAGCCAGTCATGATCAACAGTCGGGAGACTCAGTGCGAGTAAAATACTATGGGGTTTTGCTCCCATTGCCGCCAAGTCCGATAAATTGACAGCGACACTTTTCCAGCCGATGGCGTGAGCAGCAGTATCTAAGGGGAAATGACGACCAGCAACCAGTGTATCTGCACAGATCACCAATTGTTGTGAAGGAGGGGGGGTAACGATGGCTGAGTCATCTCCGATACCTAAACTGACATCAGATTTGGATGCACGTTTAAAGTAACGTTCAATAATGGAAAACTCAGCCATACAACATCAAGCCTATTATTTTGCTTGTTGTTTTTCAGCTTCACGAAGCTTTGAGGAAAGACGGTCTAATACACCGTTGATGTATTTATGACTATCTGCGCCACCAAAGTGTTTAGCTAGCTCAATTGCTTCATCAAGTACAACACGGTATGGAACTTCGAGATGATCTCGTAATTCATACGCACCGAGTCGTAGGGTTGCAAGCTCGACACCATCCAATGCGCTTAATTCACGATCAAGCACTGGAATGAGCAACTCATCTAAAGCTTCATGTTGAGCAATCACTTGAGTGAGTAATTCATGGTAATAGTTAAGGTCAACTTTGTGCATGGCATTTTCTACACGCGTGCGTGCTTCAATTTCATGTACTGGGTTCTGACTCATTTGCCATTCATAAATCCCTTGTACAGCAAAACGACGTGCTTTGCGTTTCGCTGCATAAGCGGCCTGAAGTGTTTGCGACATGCTTTAAATTGCCTTTAATAAGTTAACCATTTCGATTGCAGTCAATGCAGCTTCGCTACCTTTGTTTCCTGCTTTCGTACCAGAACGCTCGATTGCTTGCTCAATGCTGTCTGTAGTCAATACACCATTGATTACAGGCATTGTGCTTTCAAGAGCAATCACGCCTAAGCCTTTTGCACATTCACCTGCAACAAAGTCAAAGTGAGGTGTGCTGCCACGAATCACTGCACCTAATGCAATGATGGCATCAAATTTATTTGAAGCTGCTAATTTTTTCGCAACAATCGGCAGTTCCCATGCACCTGGTGCATGAATAACAGTAATCGCTTCTTCTGCAACGCCATGACGTTTTAGAGTGTCGATTGCGCCTTCAAGTAAATGTTCAACAACGAAGCTGTTGAAACGACCGACTAAGATCGCATAACGACCTTCGCTTGCGAGATGTAATAAACCTTCAATTCGGCGAATTGCCATAGCAACCTCGATTATTTTGCTGTGATTTGATCGGCAGTGATGTATTCCACTACCTCTAAATTAAATCCGGATAAAGCATTGAAACGAAGTGGAGAACTCAACAACTTCATTTTCTCAACACCTAAATCACGTAAAATCTGTGCACCCACACCAATGGTTTGATATTGATGAGAAAGTGCTGCATTGGATTTGAGTGGTTTTGGCTGATTTAAATTCTGCAATGCAGGACCTAGGTCTTCTAATTGACCCTGACCAATCCATACCAGTACACCGCGATCACTTGCAGCAATGGTTTTCATTGCAAGATCTAAGTTCCACGCAGGAGAACCATCGGCTTTATTAAGTTTTAATAAATCACGAATCGGGCTGAAACCATGGACACGTACCGTAGTGACGCCTTGTTTTGGTTCACCTTTAACTAAGGCAACATGAATATCAGGATTGCCGATTTCACGATACTTATACAGCTCAAACGTTCCGTATTCGGTATCAATGGTTTCTTGAGACAAACGTTCAACGGTTTGTTCATTGGTCATGCGGTAATGGATCAGGTCCGCGATGGTTCCAATTTTTAAGCCGTGTTTTTCTGCAAACACTTCTAAATCAGGACGACGCGCCATTGTACCGTCATCATTGATAATTTCACAGATCACAGAAGCTGGCTCTAGACCTGCTAAGCGGGTGAGGTCACAACCTGCTTCGGTATGACCTGCGCGGTGTAAAACACCACCTGGTTGTGCCATTAACGGGAAAATATGACCTGGTTGAACAATATCACTTGGTTTAGCATGTGCCGCAACTGCAGTACGAATAGTATGGGCACGTTCTGCAGCTGAAATACCTGTACTGATGCCTTCTGCAGCTTCAATCGAAAGCGTGAAGTTGGTTGCGTGTTGCGCGCCGTTCTGATCAACCATCAATGGAAGGTTGAGTTGTTTACAGCGGTCGCGACTGAGTGTTAAGCAAACCAAACCACGTGCATGGGTAATCATGAAGTTAATATCTTCAGGGCGAACATGCGTTGCGGCGATGACTAAGTCACCTTCATTTTCACGATCTTCATCATCCATTAGGATGACCATTTTGCCTGCACGAATATCTGCAACAAGCTCTTCAACATGACTCAGCGGCATTCGCTTTCACCTTTTATCTTGCCTTTTTAGGCACTAGTATTCGATAAATCTGGCATAGTTTACCGCATTTTAAAAAATTTCGCCTGTGCTTCTTTATCAATAAAAAGTCAGACTAAACAAATTATCTTGCAACACTTTATCCTGCCCAATTTTGCCACTTTACAAAGCGGTGTGATGCGATTGTAAGCTTTATATGTATGGACTAAACAAAAAAACACAAGGCTTTGTATCTAGACAAAGCCTTGTGTTTAGAATGACTCTATTCGCGGAGCCTTTGTGCTATTTATTCAAGCTCTGTCGATGCTTTGGCTTTTTTACCCATTAAAATTTCTGTACGTAACGTTTGAGCAACGGTCGCACATTGTTCATTCATACCATTAATCATAAAGGCATGGCGGGTCATGATATTACTTGGGTTTGGCATTGCCACCAATTCATAACTGTTTTGAATGGTTTTGAGCTGCTCATGATTTAAATGCAAAGCTGCTTCTTTGGCATGTAAATGTTGTGCCAATCGTTTCGCTGCTTCAACTGCATCTAGCTGCATTGCATCGACTGCACTTGCAACTGCACCGCGAGTTTGTAAGGCAAAACGTTTATCTTCACGATAACGTTTATACAGTACATCGGCCAATAATTGGAAAACAGCTCCGACCATCATCAGACATTCAAGGGCATGACTGTTTTCAGACGTCGTGGCTAAGCTTGCACCATCTGCATTGAATTCTTGAACCACCTGAATTTGAGCCGCATCAATCTGGTAATGCTTGGCACAAAGCGCAATACTTTTATCTAAAAATAATTGGCATAGTTTGAAATACGGGACCGAAACAGATTGGTTCACACTACTCAATAATTGTTTAGGATCATAAAATTGAATATTGAGCGCTAAAGCTTGATGATCCAGTGATACAGATTCCACTGGATTTTTTTCAACACGCGGTTTGGTTTGAGCTTTTGCCTGCTGTTGTGCCTGAGCAACCAAAGTCACGGCATTTTGTTTTTCAAGGGCAAGAGCTTGGGTTAAACGTTGAATCTCATGCTTGAGATGATTCTCTTGATTGATACGTGCTAAGTATTCGCTACGTGTTGGGCGTGCGATGGCGCGATATGCCAACCAAATCAAGCCATGAATGAACAGTGAAACTAAAATCGCTAACCATTGAGTCCGCAAAATCTCACCGATACTCGGTTGGATTAAGGTAATTTCAACGGTACCGACTTTCTTTTCATTTTGTAGCGCATCGCGAACAAACACTTCACCTTGGCGGGTTTTAGCCATACCACTGGTTGCAAGCACTTGTTTATTGGCGTCTAAAATACGAATGGATGCAACACTTGGGTTGGTTGCATAACGATTCGCCACCAATGCCAGCGAAACGGTATTGGCTGGTTCCAACTCAGCAAGACTATCTGCCACTAACTGACTGGTCATCAGTTGTCCTTGGCTAGCGCGATTTTCATTGAGTTGATGTGTCGTTGCAATCACCAATAAAAAGGTATGCAATGCAAAACTTACGATCAGTAGGCTAGCAAATAGCCCTTGGCGAGGCGCATTCAAGTTAAATTTCCAAGGCAAATAGATTCATGGGTTATGTTATGATTCTTACAATAGTTGTCGCTCAACCACGAGTCAATTCATGCGAGAAATCATTCTTATATCCTTTCTAGGACCAGATCAACCGAATCAGTTTACTCGATTAATGCAGGTACTATCCGTACATTCTTTGCAAATACTCGATGTGGGGCAGGCAGTTATCCATAATCAACTGACCCTTGGGATCGTTGTTGCATCGGATAATGAGACTGCAACTGCATTAGCAATGAAAGAGATTTTGATTTTAGCACATGATATTGGCTTAACTGTGCGATTTAAACCAATCTCCAACGCAGAATATGATCAATGGGTAAGTGAAGGTGGTCGAACTCGCTATATCGTGACTGCGCTTGCACCTGAACTTACCGCTGCACATCTACAAGCCGTGACTAAAATTGTATCAAGTCAAGGCTTTAATATTGAAACGGTCACTCGTTTATCGGGGCGTTTAGATCTGGATGCAGAAAGCCAATTTCCACGTCGTGCCTGTGTGCAGTTTGGCCTCAGCGGACAGATGTTGGATGCACAAGCGATGCGTGCAGCATGTTTAAGCCTATCTGGTGAGTTAAATATTGATGTCGCTGTGCAAGAAGACAATGCCTATCGCCGTAATCGTCGTTTAGTTTGCTTTGATATGGACTCCACCTTGATTGAGCAAGAAGTAATTGATGAACTGGCATTAGAAGCAGGCGTTGGCGCCCAAGTTGCTGAAATTACTGAGCGTGCCATGTTGGGTGAACTTGATTTTCAACAAAGTTTCCGTGCCCGTGTTGCCTTATTAAAAGGTTTAGATGCTTCGGTATTGCCGAAAATTGCAGAACGTTTGACGGTGACTGAAGGGGCAGAGCGTTTGATCTCTACCTTGAAAGCCTTGGGTTATAAGACTGCAATTTTATCAGGTGGTTTCCAGTACTTTGCTGAGTACTTACAAGCAAAACTTGGGATTGATGAAGTACATGCCAATATTCTTGATGTAGAAGATGGTTTTGTGACAGGTGAAGTGAAAGGTGCGATTGTTGATGGTGCTCGTAAAGCGGAGTTACTGCGTCAGCTGGCCGAAAAAATGGGGATTTCGCTAGAGCAGGCGATGGCCGTTGGTGATGGTGCCAATGACTTACCGATGCTTTCAATTGCAGGTCTAGGCGTTGCATTCCGTGCTAAACCTTTGGTCCGTCAAAATGCCAATCAGGCAATTTCAAGTGTGGGTTTAGATGGCGTGCTGTACCTATTAGGTATGCATGATAAGGATTTAAACCGCGCTTAGAGTAACATTTATCGCGTTTTAATAAGGTCGCTTTTACTGCGGCCTTATTCATTTTTTGTACGTCATTTATTCGTCATAATTATGTCTAAATGTATAGAAAAACAACGATAAAAAAATTCCGAAAAAAGTTTTTTTGCAGCAAAAAAGAGGCATAGTTTTTTGTAATGACACGCTGTAATTGATGCTATATGGACATTCAAGACTTTTATATGTTTTAAAAATGTAATGACAAAAGCATATTGCGACAGCTTGTGTCGTAAGGTTAATTTCAGGCTCTTTTTTTCTAAAAAAAACGCTCCATAATGCATAAAGACGTTAATGCAATACGAAGTACTGTTAGAGATTACAGAACAATATAGAGGTCTGAATTAAATACAGGCCACCCCTTTTAAGACGGAGGTTTCTATGGAAGCAGCGAATTTCACCATGTGGGTTGGATTTGGCTTAATCGCTGTCGCAGTTATTGCTGTTTTCTTTTCTCCTTATCGTCGTTGGTTAGGTTTTATGTTGGCGGGTATGCTGTGCTGGGGACTGTTAGAAGTGGTGCGCTTTGGCGCTCAAACCATATTCGAGATGTCAGTCGCCTATAGTTATTTGACTGCGTTAAGCCTTGCGATGATAACGGTTACATTTATCCTTTTACGTGAAGACAAACAAGCACAAAAACAGCTGGCAAATCGTCAGTATATTGAACATACACCTGTATATAAGGACGACCAGCAGCAATGTTCTAGCAGATAAATTATAATAATTTGAATAACATCAAAGGCATGCTCAGCATGCCTTTTTTGTACTAATTTTCTGCAACAAAGCTTTTACAGACCCATATACAATTGTGCTAGGATACGGTTGTCTTAATTTTCATCATAATACTGTAGGCATAAATGTCATGAAGCTTTCTTCTTTACCTGTGGTTAAGTTACCTATCGTTGATGTAAGCACTGATCCACTTGATTTATTAGTGGCAGGTTTGGCGTTACGTATGAAGCAATTGGCACGTACGAGCCCAAAGTTTATTGAATTGGTTCATGACCGTGAATTTCGTATTCAGATTGGTACAGATTTAGGTTTGGCACGTCAGATCATTGTGAACCGTGGCAAGATCGAGACAGTGGCTGGTAGCCCAGAAAAAGCTGATTTTATTTTACAATTTGCATCGAGTGAGCAAGGTGTAAAAACGTTGCTAAAAGGCGACCCAACTGCATTTATGACCGGTATGCAAGATGGCAGCATCAAAATGGAAGGTGACTTTAGCCTGCTAGTTTGGTTTAACCAAGCGGCGAAGTTGATCCCACCTAAAGTACCAAAACCAGTCAAAGAAAAAATTCGTCAAGCACGTGCCTTTATTAAAGAAAAAACTGGCAAATAAGCTGACATAAAAAACTCCCAAATCGGGAGTTTTTTATTGCCTAGAATTATTCAATCTCTAAATTGAAAGTGACTGGTCCATCATTGATTAAATGAACTTTCATATCCGCTGCAAAAATACCTGTTTGCACATGGTCGAATTGTTGTTGTGCATATTCAACCAATTGTTCATATAGGGCTTTGGCTTCTGCTGGAGGCATGGCGGGTCCAAAGTCAGGACGTAGGCCTTTTTGAGTTTGTGCCATCAAGGTAAATTGTGAAACCAATAAAACCCCACCATTGGCTTGGCTAACATTCCAGCCCATTTTGCCTTGCTCATCATCAAAAATACGATACTTCAAAATCTTATCAATCAGCTTTTGGCCTTTTTCTAATGTATCTTCTTTGCCTAGACCTAAAAATACCAGTAAACCGTGTTGAATCTCACCTGTAGTTTCGCCCTCAACCACAACTTTGGCTTCGAGGACACGTTGAATTAATGCGCGCATAAAAATGAAGATCGGTATTGAATCAGCGCAACAGTCTAACAGATTTGGTTGTTCTACACCGACCCCAGCAAGATGATTGGTTGGCCTTAATCTTATTTTTCGATTTACTTCATTAAAATTATCTTTTTTATCTATTGTTTAAATCTTTGTATAGTCCCCGTGCAGGAAAGGTATTTAGATTTTGGATTTAATAGCATGTTTAAGCGAACTTTTTTATTTACGATAATGGCCGCAACGCTTGGCACCGCGTATGCAGCACCTTTAACAAAAGACAACGGTGCACCTGTAGGTGACAATCAAAACTCCATGACAGCCGGTGCGAATGGCGCAACGCTACTGCAAGATGTACAACTGATTCAAAAATTACAACGCTTTGGCCGTGAACGTATTCCTGAGCGTGTAGTACATGCACGTGGTACAGGCGTATACGGTGATTTCGTCGCAACAAAAGATTTGTCTGATTTAACAGTCGCTTCTATGTTTAAGGCAGGTACCACAACCCCTGTTTTTGTTCGCTTTTCAACGGTAATTCATCCTAAAGGTTCACCAGAAACCGCACGTGATCCACATGGTTTTGCAGTGAAATTCTATACGCAGCAAGGGAATTGGGATTTGGTCGGCAATAACCTACCCGTATTCTTTATCCGAGACGCGATCAAGTTTCCTGATTTTGTCCACGCAATGAAGCCAGATCCAGTCACCAATGTCCAAGATCCGAACCGTATTTTTGACTTTTTGAAGACTCAACCTTGGTCAATCAATATGTTGACCTATGTCTATTCAAATTTAGGCACACCTGAAAGCTACCGTACACTGGATGGCTTTGGCGTGCATGCATTCAAGTTATACAACGACAAAGGTGAGTATAAGTACGTCAAATTTAACTGGCGTTCGAAACAAGGCGTGAAAGGTCTGAATCTGGATCAGGTACGAGAAGTACAAGGCCGTGACTGGAGCCACTTGACCAATGATATGTATAAAAATGTCTATGCCGGAAACTATCCGAAATGGGACTTATACATTCAGGTACTTGATCCAAAAGATCTGGACAAATTTGATTTTAATCCATTAGATGCAACCAAAATATGGCCAAATGATCTAGTTCCTGAAGTGAAAGTCGGAACCTTGACCCTGAATCGTATGCCGAAAAACTTCTTTCAGGAAACAGAACAATCGGCATTTGCTCCAGGTAACTTAATTCCTGGGATTGAGCCATCGGAAGACCGTTTATTGCAAGGTCGTATCTTCTCCTATTCGGATACACAGTTATACCGTCTAGGTGCGAACCATCAGCAGATTCCAGTAAATCGTCCACATGTCGCGGTGAATAACAACAACCAAGAAGGCTTTATGAACATGGGACAAACTGAGTCACATGTCAATTATGAGCCAAGTACGATTGAGCCTAAACCATCCACTGAGATTGCACGTGCAGTTGCTACGCCTTTACAAGGAACAGTGATGCAGCATGCGATTCAGAAACAACAACCCTTCAAGCAAGCGGGAGAGTTATACCGTAGCTATTCAGCTGTTGAAAAGAATGACTTGATTCGTAATCTTGCTGCAGATTTAGGAGCAGTAAAAGACATCGAAACCAAGACCATTATGCTGTCTTACTTTTATAAGGCCGATGCCGATTATGGGACACGTCTTGCCAAAGTGCTAAATGTGAATCTAAAAAATGTACAGGCCAAAGCATCTCAACTAAAAGACGAATAAACGTTTTCATGATGTGGTAACAGGTGCCTGAATGTTACCCCCAGAAAGTCCTGTAACCTCAATAGCCTTTCCTGCACCTAGGGCGAGTGTTACAGGCATTCCTTTTTAGGCTTTTAATTGGATGTGAATAATGCTTCATTTTCGGTCTTTATTATTTACGATCAGCTTACTTTGTGGCAGTTTCTCTGTTTCTGCCAATACAGACACACCGTCTGTCACAGACAAAGGATCAGAGGAGGTGGTTGAGCTATTTTTCTCCGCAGCCAAAGTCGGCAATATCGAGGTCTTGCAAGAGTTTTTAAAGCACGGGTTCCCCGTTGATATTCAAGATCATTCTGGTTATAGCGCATTGATGATGGCGAGTTATTATGGGCAGAAAGATGCAGTAAAAACATTGTTGCAACACAATGCCAATCGTTGTCTACGAGACAAACGTGGACATACCGCTTTAATGGGGGCGATTGTCAAAGCTGAATGGAGTATTGCTAAACAATTACGTCAGGTCGACTGTGACATTAATGCAGAGAAAACTGGACAGCTCACTGCTGAACAGTTCGCGATTCAATTTGGACAACAGCAACGTTTAAAACAGATTCAGGCTGAGCTATCCAACTAAGCTTTGCTATTACTCTAAGCTATTGAATTCTAAAAGACGCTGAATCAAATGATTTCGAGAACAATATCCATCGTCGTAGACAGACTCATTTCTGCGTAAAAGTATGCTTTAATGCTTGAAATAGAATAGATCCTAATTCAGTCATGTCTACACCAATTATTCAATCTTTACTGGATACCGACTTATATAAATTCACCATGCTACAGGTGGTGTTACATCAGTTTCCGCAAACGCATAGTGTTTATTTATTCCGCTGTCGTAATTTAGAAGATACGGCTTATCCATTGGTTGAAATTTTGGATGATTTGAATCAGCAGCTGGATTTGCTGTGTGAACTGCGTTTTGCAGAAGATGAATTGCAGTATTTGCGTTCATTGCGTTTTATTAAAAGTGATTTTGTTGATTATCTGGAATTGTTCCAACTTAAACGTCGTTTTATTCAAGCCAGTATTGATGAGGCTGGGCGTTTAGATATTCGCATTGAAGGCCCGATGGTTCAGGCGATGATGTTTGAGATTTTTGTCTTGGCGATCGTCAATGAGTTGTATTTCAGCCGTATCCGTAATGATGAGGTTTGGGTTGAAGGTGAGCGACGATTGCAGCAAAAGCTGGTACAGTTGCAACAATATGAGCAAGAACAACAAGAAAATGACCCACCATTTTTAGTGTCTGATTTTGGCACTCGTCGTCGCTATAGTTTTGAGTGGCAAAAACATGTGGTGCAAGCCTTTCAGGCCGCTGCACCTAAAGTATTCCGAGGCACCAGTAATGTGCTGTTGGCAAAGCAATTAGGGATTAGCCCGATTGGTACCATGGCACATGAATTCTTACAGGCTTTTCAAGCACTTGATGTGCGTTTGCGTAATTTTCAGAAAGCTGCTTTGGAAGCATGGGTACAAGAGTATCGTGGTGATTTAGGTATTGCTTTGACCGATGTGGTGGGAATGGATGCCTTTTTGCGTGATTTCGATTTGTATTTTGCCAAGTTATTTGATGGTTTGCGTCATGATAGTGGTGACCCGTATGAATGGGGTGATAAGGCTTTCGCACATTATCGCAAACTCAAGATTGATACCAAGACCAAGATGTTAACTTTTAGTGATGGTTTGAATTTAGAAAAAGCATGGTCATTGCATCAGTATTTTAAAGATCGTTTCCAAGTAAGTTTTGGGATTGGCACCAATTTGACCAATGATATGGGGCAGAAGCCGTTGAATATTGTGTTGAAATTGGTGGAGTGTAATCGTCAGTCGGTGGCGAAGATTTCAGATAGTCCGGGTAAGACCATGACGGATAATGATACCTTCTTAGCGTACTTGCGTCAGGTGTTTGATATTGAAGAGAACGAAGTTAGCGTCTAAGCAAACAAGTTTAGAGGATGGTGATGGCGGTATCTTACTGGGCATTTTTTAAATATTAAGTTCAACCTTCGGTTCGACCTACTTTTCTTTCGGGAAAAGTAGGCAAAACCATTGTCATCCACAAAACCTGTTCATTTCCTTCTTCTATTTTATATTTCGCAGAAACAATATCTTGTAGATATTTCGCAGGTTGTGGATGACGTTTTCGAGTATCCAATTTCATGGGATAGCTTATATTAAATCTCAAAAGCATTATGCATATTCGTCAGACGGTATATCTACTTTTCTGCTAAATGAATGCAAAAAATCAGACAAAGATAAAAAGTCGGCTATGTTAATATCATCCCCAATGCGGATGATAAAACAGCATAACCATGACTGACGTAGATTTTAAACTGGGTTTACTGATTGAACCTGAACAACTGGTGCCTTATTTAGGCAGCGAGTTGATTCGTATTGTCGATTTAAGCCGAGCTTCGGTATATGAACAATTGCATATTCCTCATGCGATTCATTTACAACCTAAATACTTGGTTGCACAACAAGAACAAGCCAATGGGGTACTACCTGATTTAGCAGGTTTACAAGCCTTAATCGAAAAATTAAATATTTCACCTCAGCATCATGTCGTGGTTTATGATGATGAAGGTGGGGCTTGGGCAGGGCGTTTAATCTGGAATTTACATTGCCTTGGTTTTAACCGCACCAGTTTGATTAATGGTGGCATTCATGGCTGGTTGGGGGCAGGTTTGCCGACCACAGCTGAAGTTGATCCCGTAAAGCCTGTTGCGGATCTATTCCAGATCGATTTAGACACGGTACAACAGCATCGAATTGAATATCACGAATTGTTACAACAGGTCGAACAAGACAATATTCAGCTCTGGGATTGCCGTACCAACGAGGAATATACAGGCTTACGCCTTGCTGCGCGACGCGGCGGTCACATCCCAAATGCACTGCATTTTGAATGGAGTACTGCCCTAAACCGTGAAAATCATCTAAAATTACACCCGCTTGAACGCACACAACAACGTTTAGAACAATTAGGCTTTAATTTACAACAACCTGTGGTGGTGTACTGTCAGTCTCATCACCGTTCTGGCTTGGCGTATATTTTGGCAAGATTGCTCAACTGGCAAGTTAGGGCCTACGATGGTGCGTGGAGTGAATGGGGCAATCGCCTCGATAGTCCTATTATTTCAGGGGAGTCACCGTCTTGAGTTTTGCAGCAGATTTAAAAAAACAATTATTTATCAAAGCACAGAATCTTGTGCCGCAACATCAACTCAGCCGTGTTGTGGGTAAGGTTGCCGCAAGTGAAAATCTTTTGGTAAAAACTGCTGTGATTCAAGCGTTCAAAGCAAAATACGGAATTGATATGAGCATTGCTGAACAAAGCAATGCGCAACACTATAAATCTTTCAACGAATTTTTTACCCGTGCATTGAAAGATGGTGTCCGTGGTATTGATGAGCAAGCGGATAGCATTGTTTGTCCTGCGGATGGTGCGATTTCGCAACTGGGTAAAATCGAAGCGGGTGATATTTTTCAAGCCAAAGGCCAAAGCTTTTCTGCTGAAAAATTGATTGGTGATCCGCAGCTGGCGAAACCATTTATTGATGGTCAATTCGCTACCGTGTATTTATCGCCGAAAGATTATCACCGCGTCCATATGCCATTGGCGGGGACATTGACCGAAACCTTATATATTCCAGGTGAGTTGTTCTCAGTCAATCAAACCACGGCTGAAAATGTACCGGGCTTGTTTGCACGTAATGAACGTATGGTGTGCTTGTTTGATACCGAACTGGGGCGTATGGCGGTCGTTCTAATTGGTGCCATGATTGTGGCTGGGATTGAAACGGTTGCCACAGGCAAGGTAAAACCATCTGGCAAAGTTGAATTGCAGCATCACCAAATGAAATTGGATAAAGGTGCAGAGTTAGGTCGTTTCTATTTAGGTTCAACCGCTGTGGTTTTATTTGAAAAAGATAAAATGGTTTGGGAAGAGCAGTTTAAAGCCAATTCGACGGTGGTGATGGGTGAGCGTTTAGGTCATTCGGTTTAATTTAGATGTGATTTTAAAAAGCTCCAAAATTGGGGCTTTTTATTTAGAGTTTAATTCTTATATATTTTGTATGACGTGAAATAGTCTTAGATAATTTAAAATAAAGGCAAATAATGATGAAATTTTTAATACCACAACTCTCATTTTTTGAATTTTTAGGAATGCTTACTTTTGCAACGATATTCAGTAATTATTTTTTGGATCGACCATTGATCAATATGACTATTTTTATACTGTATTGTATTTTTGCAGGGATATTATCCAGTTTAAATCTGTATATCCGTTATAAAAGAAATACCGCTATTTCTGATTAATTACGATTGCTGTGTATGGACTCATCTTCGGTAGATCAAACATATGATTGAAGATATAAGATATTTAATTATTTTTGCAAAAATTGCAGAGTTTGGTTCAATTTCAAAAGGTGCTAAAGCATTAGGCTTATCTACCACGACAGTGAGTATGCATTTAGCCAAGTTAGAAAAGAATTTGGAATGTGCCTTATTTTATCGAAATACACGGAAAATGACCTTAACTCATGATGGTCAAAAACTTTTAGATACCGCCCAAGTCATGTTGGAAACCTATGAATCAGGTATTTTAGATTTTAAGCAACGTTCTATTCTTAGAAAGACACAGCTGCATATTTCTATTCCTGCGGTTTTTATTCACAGTGAGTTGATGCGCTGTATCACGACATTTTGTGAGGCATATCAGGACTTAACTGTGCATATTACTTGTGATGATAGTCGGACAGATTTGATCGCTGAGAATGTGGATATTGCTGTTCGAATTGGTGAGCTTCCAGATAGTTCATTTAAAGCTCGCTATTTATTTCCTTTAGCCCGAAGTATTGTTGCAACACCTGAATTTTTAAGCCAACAGCAATCCATTACTCATCCTAAAGAGCTGATCAATATGAAATGGATTGGTTTGAGTATGAGAAAAAATAAAAGAATATTGCGGCATCAACACACAGGTGAGGAAGTCGAAATTTCCTATCAGCCTCATATTTATGTGAATAATGTTGAAGCCGCGTATCGATTGGCAAAATTAAATGCAGGGTTGGCAGCGCCTCCTGATGAATTAATCCAAGCTGATCTTGAACAGCAAAATATTGTGAAAGTTCTACCGAATTGGACACTTGAGCCATTGAGTGTGTATGCGGTTTGGCCTGCCAATATTCCAATCAATAGTATTGCACATGCTTTGATTGAGCGAATTTATCAATCATTTAACTCCAAAATAGTTTAATGAGCATGTAGCTTGATAGAATGATTAACGACCCACCCATTATGGTATTCAGGATTTTGAGCTGGCGTGAGTTGGTTAATATTTTAGCGAGTTTATGCCCAGAAATTCCCCAAAGCATTAAACAGATATAGCAGGTAATGAAATAGATGAGAGTAAACAGAATCAAGGGATGATAACTCACGTGGGAAGAAAATAATGAGATACCAGAGAGGCAGGCAATCCATGCTTTGGGATTGAGCCACTGTAAGAGAAACCCATCTATAAAATTGGCTGCTGCAATATTGTTTGATATTTCAACTTCTGCTTTTGAACATATTATTTTTTGCCCGATATAAAAAATAAATAAGCTGCCTAAAATTTCAATGATCATGAAAAATGTAGGGTAATGCATGATGGTTTTAGATATCCCAAAACCTAAAAATATAAGCAGTAAACTAAAACCAATGCTTGCACCTGAAATAAAGGGCAGTGTTTTTTTAAATCCATGCATTAAGCTGGATGAGAGAATGGAAATATTGATGGGTCCCGGTGAGATGGACATCGTGAATGAGAAAATAAACATACTTAAAAGAATGGAAAACTGCATTGTTATGGTCTTTTGAGATCAATCTTAAAAGCAGATGATACAGCGTGGTTTAAATAAGATTAGTCTGGTTTTATCAAAAGCAGATTTTGATTTTTTGGAGGTTTAAAGCTAAAAGGTAATGCATTTTATTTATCAAAAAATAAACATTATTTGGCTAATCAATTGAGTATCTTATCTAAAAATTATAGCTGTTAGAAATAATGAAAATTTACCAAGTAGATGCATTCAGTAATCAATTATTTAAAGGAAATCCTGCTGCAGTTGTCTTACTAGAGCAGTGGTTAGATGATCATATTATGCAGAATATTGCATTAGAAAATAATTTGTCTGAAACCAGTTTTGCTAGAAAAATTGATGATCAAAATTATGAAATTAAATGGTTTTCACCCGTAAAAGAAGTACAGTTTTGTGGTTATGGCACATTAGCGACCAGTTTTATTATTTTTAGAAATCAGCCTGAAATTGAGTCATTGGTCTTTCATGTTGCGCATTTAGGTGAGTTTTTTATTACTCGTGGTGAAAAGGACCAGATCAAAATGAACTTTCCGATACAAACGCCAGATCGCTTGGAGACGATTCCCAAAACATTAAAAGACAGCCTGTCTCAAGAAATTACTGAAGTGTATATCAATCCACAGGCCTATATTGTGGTCTATCCCAATACGCAGGCTGTTTTAAATGAATGTCCTAATTTTGATTTGATTAAAAAACTCGGTGGGCGTCGTGTTGCAATCACCACACTAAATGATGCTATAAATGAAAGACTTGCTCGGTTTGATATCATTTCCCGTTACTTTACGCCATCTATGGGAATTGATGAAGATCCTGTCACAGGTTCATTACATACGTCACTGATACCACTGTGGCAGCCATTACTTAAAAAAGAAAATATTGTCGCTTATCAGGCTTCAAAACGAGGTGGTGTGCTGCATTGTAAGTTACTTGAAAATGATCGAATTGAAATCGCAGGCGAGTGTCGCTTATATCTAGAAGGTGAAATTTTCATTTAATTAATAAACTAAAAACCATGTACGTTTTTGCTTACATCGATTAGGGGCAATGTCCCATTTTCAGCCAAGGCTGAATTGCCTAATATTGACTCATGAGGAACAGGAAGTTCCAAAACATAAAACAAGAATGATAAGTTTGTGCATCAGGACGTGAGATATGACAGGAGTTGTATCTAGTGAAAGGAATACGAAAAAGCCCGACAGGATGTCGGGCTTTTTTTCATTTGAGCTGAAACACAGTCAATTCTTTAGTTTATTTGTTTGGCACTGTAATAGGCATGAATCGATGCTGCACAACGCTCAACGATTAGATCATCATCCTTTTTCCAGATGAGCTTCACTTCACTGAGGGTATTCTCGTCCTGAATTGGAATCAGTCTGACATTGCTAGGCAAAATCACTTTAAATTCTTCGGGTACAATACACACGCCAAAACCATTGGCTACCAGTTCCAGTTGAGACCTTTTCCTCGAATAGATTCTGGTTCTTTTGGGACTAAAACCATTAACCAAACATAAATTGGCTGCCAAATAGCTTAAGCCACCACGGGCTTTATGCGGTACAGAAACAAAATTTAATGGCTCTAATTCACGGATCGATATACTTTCTTTTTCACTTAATAAAGGGTCTGCGATATGGGCAGCAACATATAAGGGGGCCATGTATAAACTGATCGAATTGATATCATTTAAATTATGATAAATCGGGGGACGAATAAAACCCAGATCAATTGTCCCATTCAACAAATATTCGAGCTGTAATTCAGAGGATAGGGTGTTCATTTCGATATCAATGTTATGGATATCACAGAGCTGCTCAAAGATTTCCAACTTGTTTTGATCCAACACAATACTACTGGAATGGGCAATTTTAATGATTCGACCTTCACCACGGCTGATACTTTGGGCACTAACAATGGAACTTTTTAAATGATCGATATTGGTTTTTAAACTTTTATATAGTGCTTCACCTGCAGGTGTGAGTCTAATTTTCTTCTCAGATCGATCAAAAATTTCAAAACCGATTTCTTCTTCTAAATTTTTAATTTGTCTGCTTAGGGCCGATTGAGCAATAAATAGCTTTTCCGAGGCAGCAATAAAGCCGCCAGTTTCAACAATCGTGATTAGATAATTGAATTGTTTGAATGTCCACATATCTCAAAATTAGATCATTGCTTGTTTTTTCTATATTAGATTAGATGGAAGAAATCTTATACCTTTTTTATAGATCCTTAATTTAGGTAGCTGAACATGACAATGAAAAACAAGATGTTGACCTTGATTGCTGCTGTAGTGATTTGTTTACTGGCGCAAAGCTACGATCAGTATATGGGTGTGATGAAGACAGAGCAGACTATTGATTTATTGGGAGATTGATAAGTTTTCCGTACCCAGTTCCATATAATAACTGACTTTTTAAAGGATGAGAAAGCTCAGCAGTGTACGCTTTTTCTTACATTGATTAGGGGCAATGTCCCATTTTCTACCAAGGCTGAATTGCCTAATATGAGTTCATCAGGAACAGGAAGTTCCAAAACATAAAACAAGAATGATAAGTTTGCGCATCAGGACGTGAGATATGACAGGAGTTATATCTAGTGAAAGGAATACGAAAAAGCCCGACTTGGATGTTGGGCTTTTTTTATGCGCGATGGATTTGTTTTTCCCACAGTTCAATCAAAAGCTGCATCGACTTACTCAGCGGCTTATAAGCCGGCCAAATCGCATGAATCGGCATATCCAGCCCATTGGTGGTATCGAGAAAGGCTAAGCGCACCAAACTGTGTTTGGCAAAATGTGTTTGCACTACGGAAAGCGGAAAATTACCCCAACCGAGACCTTGTTCCACCATATCAATTGCCATGGATAAATTATCGCTGTACCAATAAGAATCTGAGACCAATACTCGACTATCAGGTAGAGGGTAATGTTTGCTTGCAACAATAATCTGTCTGAGTTCAGATAACATGGTGAGTTCATTTTTATTATGTGCTTTGAGCTGTTTCGCATCTGTAGGGGAAACCGCAGCAACGAATTGTTCCATCCCAAGCAAGCGGAAGCGTTCATTGTTATCGAGTTGTGATGAGCTATACGCGATATACAGATCGATCTCGTTACGGTGTAGCCGTGTTTTGAGCTCTTGTTGTGGTGCACTGACTATTTCAATATTTAACAAAGGATAGCGTTGAATCAACTGTTCAATCCCTGCCAATAAAAACTTTTGATTCACATCTGCGGCGATACCAATACAGAGACTGGTCTCGAGTCCCGTTGAAAGTTCAGTCAGATGCAGGTCGAGCTGACGTAATTTGGTCACAATCAGTCGGGCATGTGGTTCGATTGAAAGCGCGACTTCTGTCGGGGCGAGATGATTTTTACTACGTTCAAATAATTTTAAATTTAACTCTGCTTCTAGGTTGGCAATCGCCATGCTGACCGCGGAAGGGACTCGATTTAGGGCGCGCGCCGCTGCGGAAAAATTACCACGATCAATAATTTCAAGAATCAGTTCAAGCTGTTCGCTATTGAGTTTCATGGTCATTCCCTTGTCAGTAAATCTGATGACGATTGACTTTTTTTATCAAATTTAAAGCGTAAAATCCACTCATTATTGATTTTAAGGTGTGGTCATGCAAGGAACCAAGAGAAGAGTCACTTACGTATTTTTCTATGAAGTTTTGAGCTTTTTTATCTGTGCGATGGTATTGGCGGTGCTTTCAGGCACGACCATCAGCCATACAGGGCCTTTGTCGATCTTGATTGCTGTGATCGCAGTGACGGTCAATTTCTTTTATAACTATGTATTTGAGATGTGGGAAAAGAAGCAGACATCAAAAAAACGTACGGTACTCAGACGTTTGGCACATGCCATTGGCTTTCAAATTGTCTTGGTGATGATTTTGATTCCCCTGATTGCCTGGTGGATGCAGATCAGCTTAGTCAAAGCCTTCTTGCTCGATTTTAGTTTGATGGTGCTGATTCCATGTTATACCTTTGTTTATAATTACTTTTTTGATCATATTTTTGGTTTACCCAGCCATTTGGTTGAGCCAGCAGCGCTGAGTGCCAAAACCAGCTCTTAATCTACAGTTTTATGGTTAAATTTATAAAAAAGAGTGCATAAATTGCACTCTTTTTTATGTGAAATATAAATTATTACTGTGACTGAATTTAAATCATTAAAGTCGAATCCAGGTCATATTACGGAAACTATTATTGCTTGGGTTTTTGGCATTGATACTCAGCATTTTGCCTGTTTTGCTTAAACGTGCACTCAGGTTGTATTTATGGCCATCATAAGGATTGAGCCAAACGCCTTGTCCAAATTCCTCATTTTGATTCAACATCTTTAGACCGGTTAGGACTTCCATGCCGATAATCTGCTGATTTTTTAAAGCACCCGTACATGCTGTACATAAGGTTGGCGCAGCCTCCTTGGCAGAAGGATACATTTTGACAATCACCGCACTGTATTGCTCGATTGCAGAATGTTTGCGAATCACGATATCAGACAGGTACGACCCCGTACGCTCATCCACGACTTTCCAAGTACCAATCAGTGGATCTGTCGGAGCAGCGTGAATCGCCAAAGGCGTATTGAGCCCAAGTAATAGAACACAAGTGCGAAGAAAAGAAGTATTTAGCATGAGCATGGCATCAAAAAATAGAAATAATGAAATGAAACAACAATTTATTATATTGTTTTAGTGGAATGATCACATCATATTTAAGGGAACTTGGCAGTTCCCTTCAGGTTTAAATCATGCGATATAAGCGTTCTTTCGGGAACACTGCGGTAAAGGTCGAGCCTTCATTTTCTTTAGAGGTAATTTCCAAATGCGCTCCGTGTTGCATTAACACGTGTTTCACAATTGCCAATCCAAGTCCAGTTCCACCTGTTTGACGGCTACGTGCGCTATCGACACGGTAGAAACGTTCTGTTAGACGCGGCAAATGTTTTGGGTTAATCCCGATCCCATTATCCTGTACGGTGAAGTACGCATGATCACCATCTTCATGCCAGCCAATGGTGATAATACCGCCAGCAGGGGTGTATTTAATCGCATTGGTGATTAAGTTGCTGAATGCACTGGCAATTTCGATATCGGAACCGATCAGGTCGCAATGGCTATCAATATCCAGATTCAAGGTATGACCATAATCGAGATTGTAGGCGCGAGCATCATCAAAGATTTGATTCATCAGATTGGCCATATCAATAATCTGATTTTTCGCGACTTTTTTATTATTTTCTAAATTAGATAGCAACAATAAATCATTAACCAAAGCATTCATACGCTTGGTTTGCGACTGCATTTGCGTGAAAGCACGTTTCCAGCGCGGGGTAATGTCATCTTGATCAATAAAGGTTTCGATATAACCACTGAGTACGGTAAGCGGTGTACGTAATTCATGTGAAATATTATCAACAAAGTCTTTACGCATTTGCTCGAGGTTGTGTACTCGCGTGGTGTCATAAGCGACCAATAGACGACTTTCGCCGCCGAAGCGGGTCAGTTTGACTTGCACATAACGTTCTTCATCCATCTGTGCTTGCAGGCGGATACCATCAGGAGATTGATCACTGTGGTTAAAATATTCAATAAAACTGGGTTGGCGCAAAATCGACAATAAATTGCGACCACGATCCAAGGGGCTGATCCCTAACAGCTTTTCAGCAGCAGGGTTCCACCATTCGATTTGATGTTGATCATCAATTAAGACTACGGCTTCGGCCAATGCCACCAAAGAGGATTGCGCGCGATCAATTAAACCCACCATTTCGGCTTGAACAATCCGTTCTTGGCGTTGTGCACGGTAGACATTGAACAGTAATGCACCCCAGATCCCATTCAGATTTGGGGGGACATCATAAGGGCGATTGGAAATCCATTCATTGACCAGATAAAGCGAGCGGAGCTGTAGCATGAAAAACAGCACAAAGGCGACAAAAATACAGCTCCAGAAGTATCCCACCCCGAATCCGACTAAGCTCGCAATCAATAAGAAAAAAAGTAACAGTCTTAAATCTTGCTTTGCAAAGGTCCACAAACTGCTGTAGCGAAAACGTTGGTGTTCACGTGCCAGTTCAGGGACGGGATAAGGTTCATACATAAAGGATTTTTAACCTACTGCTAAATCTGCTCGTGTCGAGAAGCGATAACCTGTGCCACGAACGGTTTGTACAAAACGGTCGACACCAAAAGGCTCTAACACTTTGCGTAAACGACGAATATGCACATCAATGGTACGGTCTTCGATATAGACATTGCCACCCCAGACTTGATCTAGGAGTTGAGCACGCGTATAGGCGCGCTCGGGATGGGTCATAAAGAAGGCCAATAAACGATATTCAGTTGGACCCATCTCTAAAATACTGTTGCCGAAACTCACGCGCTGGCTGACAGGATCAAGTAATAAGCCATTGGCATCAATCACTTTCTCACCGCTCAATGCATTGGCACGACGTAATACCGCTTTGATACGCGACACCAGTTCACGGGTTGAAAATGGCTTGGTCATATAATCGTCTGCACCCGCATCAAGACCTTGTACTTTATGGTCTTCTTCGCCACGTGCAGTCAGCATGATTACAGGAATCTCGGCCAAGTTTTCATCGCGTTTGAGGCGGCGGCATAAATCTACACCACTCACACCACCCGGTAGCATCCAATCCAGCAAAATAAGCGCAGGACGCTGATCAACGATAATCTGATGCGCTTGTTTGGCATCCTCTGCTTGTAAACATTGGAAGCCTGCCATATCTAAAGAGGTATGGATCATTTCGCGGATCGGTAGCTCATCATCGACAATTAAAATATAGTCATCTTTCACAGCGCAATACCCTTAAAATCTGTAACGGTTTAACCGTTTTGTTGTTATGACAGGCTTATTACAAAGATTAATTATGACAATATCATTGCAAAAGAATTAATAAAGTCGAATTTAGCAATAAATTGTGACAATCGTAGGGCAGCATGGTGACGAATTTATGACAATCTGCTTAGCAATAAAGCAAATAAATTCATTTGCTTAACTAATGTGTAGTTTAACAGCTTTGCGTGTCACAAAACTGTAAAACGATTTTAATTTTTTTGCGAGGTGGTTTCGATAAAAGACAAAAAGACAGCACAGCAGGCTGACAAAACATCTTCCAAAGGCTGTTTGAAGCCTTCCGAGACCCAACGAATAATAATATGCGTGACATAACCATTTAAGCCCGTTGCCATGAGCGAGACTTCTTCAGCACTTTGTGGCGCATTCGGCATGGTGATCATCACAAAGCCTTGAATGATACGATCGAACTGGGTCAAAGTCTCTTGAATGGTGGCTTGATTATGCAGATCTTGCACCAGCATCGCATCAATATAAATAATTCGTGCCATACGAGGATCATCTTTAATGGCATTCAGTAATGCAGAGAGGCCAGCATTCACCATATTCTTCGGTTCTGGCGCAGCCATCAGAACAGCTTGGGTTAAGCCGGTTTGCATTTTTTCAATCATTTTTAAGAACACGGTTTGAAACAGTTCTTCGCTTTTCTTAAAAGATTCATAAAAATAGCGTTCAGTCAGCTTGGCTTCATTACAGACATCTTTGACGGTAACCGAGAAAAAGCCTTGTGTGCCGTAGGTTGCAATACCTGCTTCAATCAATTTTTCACGACGTGCTTCTTTGCGCTCGGTTAAAGAAAGACCTTTAAATTGTCGTTCTTTCGCTTCTGTATTCTTTTTCTTGCTTGTCGCTTGATCTTGAGTTGCCATTGAGAAAACCGTTCCCTAAAAAGTCTTTAAATCGTGTGTCTAATATTTGCATTTCAACTATGTTGTGCTGACTAGCATAACCAAATTTTGAAAATATGCCTTGTCTCTTTTAAACATCATCAGTCATGAAATGTAAATAGGCCTATTATGACATGTAGGATGTTGGTTATTGCCATTTGTCTTAAAGCTAGAGTGTACTATATTGACAACACGTATTGTCAAAATTATATTGGTTACAGGTTAAACAGCACATGGTCTGAGCGAATATGTGCGTATCATTCGCAGTACAAAGGATAGGCAATGAAAAATTTTAAAAATAAAGTCGCAGCGATCACCGGTGCAGGTTCTGGGATTGGACAACAATTGGCAGTTTTATTGGCGAAACAAGGCTGTCATTTATCGTTGAGTGATATCAATGAAAAAGGCCTGACGCAAACTGTTGAATTAGTGAAACAGTATCCGGTAACAGTGACCACCAAAGTCCTCGATGTTTCAAACCGTGATGCGGTGAAACAGTGGGCGCAAGAGACTGTACAGGATCATGGTTCAGTCAATTTGATCTTTAATAACGCAGGCGTAGCACTTGGCTCAACTGTCGAAGGCGCAAGCTATGAAGATTTAGAGTGGATCGTTGGGATTAATTTCTGGGGTGTGGTCTATGGCACCAAAGAATTCCTGCCATTCATCAAACAAACCAAAGATGGTCATATCATCAATATCTCCAGTATTTTTGGTTTAACCTCGCAACCAACGCAATCGGCGTATAACGCAACTAAATTTGCGGTACGCGGTTTTACTGAATCATTACGTCAGGAATTGGATATCGAGAAGGGCGGTGTCAGCTCACTCTGCGTACATCCAGGCGGGATTCGTACCAATATCGCCAAAGCAGCGAAAATGAATGACAGTTTGAAGAGCTTGGGCATGGACCCAAACAAATCAATCAAGCAATTTGACAAGTTCCTGCGCACCCCACCAGAAGAAGCAGCTCGTCAAATTTTAAATGCAGTATTGAAAGATAAACGCCGTTTATTGATTGGTACTGATGCACGTATCGTGGATTCGTTCCAGCGTTTATTCCCGACGGGTTATCAACGTATTGCAGCGCTTGCAACCAAGATGATGTAAGTCATCAGCATAAAAAAAGCCATTCTCTGTGAATGGCTTTTTTATATCTGTCAGAACAAGCAGATTTTAAACAATCTGAGTTCGGTTGAATTCCTCTCTAACCTATTGAAAATGATTAGCTTGGTGGAATCTTGCCATGTTCTCACCCAATTTTAGGATCAGCCTGCGGCTCGCCCTACTTTTGTTTTGGCAAAAGTAGGCAAAACCATGGTCATCTACAAAACCTGTTCTATTCTTGGATTTATTAAAATATATCGCAAAAACATTATTTTGTTTACACCTCGCAGGTTGTAGATGACGTTTCCGAGTACCATATTTAGCCTCGCGCTCAGGTTAAATAAGGACTTTAATCTTGGTCTTTTTCCAAAAGAATTGATAATAAAAGGCTTGGAACAGACATAGACAAACAAAGGATAGCGCATAGGCAATCCAGATGCCGGTTAAACCCCACAATGAACTAAACCAATACGCGCATGGCACTTCGATCAGAACAATTGTGAAAATATTGATGAGCATTGGGATATTGACCGCACCACTGGCACGCATAATCGATGCAAAAATAGCACTGGCACCAAAGAATAGAATCGACCATAACACGATAAATAACAGTTGCTGACCCAGCTCAATTACGCTGTGATCGGTAATAAACAGTGCCATCAGATATTTTGAGAACAAATAAGCCAAGGCAATCAAACTACCGGTAAATAAGAAATTCATACCTAAAGCGGTACGGGTGACTTTGGCCAATAAATCAGGCTTACCTGCACCAATCGCTTGTGCAGCAAAAATTGAAGCGGCAATCGAAATCGACAAGGCTGGAAATTGAATATAATTCAGTACCTGATTGACTGCGCCATAAGCTGCGGTGGCATGTGCACCATAATGGTTAATCAAGCCAATAATCACCAAACCCGCTAAGGAAGTGGTGACCATTTGAATCCCTGTTGGAATACCGAGTTTTAAAATTAATTTACTCAGCTCAGCATCATGGCGAATATGTTGCAGCAATAGCCCATCAATTTTCAGTGGGTGATTTTTATAGTTTAGATAAATTGCTAAGAAAATCAGCACCGCGGCATAACCGATAATGGTTGCAATCGCAGGGGCAACAATACCTAAAGCCGGAAAACCAAAATAACCTTTCAGTAAAACGGGGGTTACGCCCAAACCAATCAAGCTAGTGAGGCTCAGTGCAATCAGTGGTGTCACACTATCACCGACCCCACGCAAGATCGAGGTATAAATTATATAGACGAACAGTAAGGGGCTGCCCACCAACATCCATTGCACATAAGGCAAGGACAGGTGCATCACTTTAGGATCAGTACCCAGCAACTCCAAAATATGTTTGGCGAAGATCAGACCCAAGATCGCAATAATGCTGCCGCCGATCAAGGTCATAAATACGGTGGAGCCAATCACGGAACGGACTTTTTCCAGATTCTGCGCACCCCATGCCTGCCCAATCAGCACCGTGGAGCCTGCGGAAATCCCGATCACAAAAGCCAGTAAAAAGAACAGGATGGGGAAGAATACCGATACAGCGGCAATTGCATTCACACCCATCATTTGACCGACAAAGATGGTATTAATGGTTCCTGACAGATTTTGTAAAATATTGGTGGCAATCAGCGGCACTAGAAACACAAAAAAGGTTTTCCAGAGGTTCGGTTGCATGACCAAGGGTTGGCGTGGTGTCATTCAGTTTCCTTCACGCTTCATCCTGAAACGATTGTATTTTTTTCAACATAACATGATCAATTGTGTTGAAGATGAGGGTTCAGTTTCTTTTTGTTGATCAACATTGTACGAGGATTTCACCTGCGCGTTGCAGTGTTTGATCGGTTTTGGCAAAGCAAAAACGAATTAAGCGTAATGATGCTGGTGCTTGTTGGTAGAACACCGAAATTGGAATGGCCACAATTTTATGTTGCTCCGCAAGGAATTGGCACATCTCGATATCATTAAGATCAGGACGAATAGCACTGTAATCCAGATTTTGGAAATAAGTGCCTTGAGATGGGATGAAGTCGAAACGTGAATTTTGAATTTGGGCATTGAACAGATCACGTTTCGCCTGATAAAAACTTGGCAATTCTTGAATATGCTCAGGGTGTTGTTGCATATAGTTGGCAAGTGCAATCTGGCACGGGGTGGTGCCACAGAAATTGGCAAATTGATAGATCTGGCGGAACAGGCGCATAAGTTGTGGCGCAGCAACACAATAGCCGGTTTTCCAGCCTGTGACATGATAGGTTTTGCCGAAAGAACCAATCACGAAACTGCGTTCACGTAATTCTGGGAATTGCAGTGCACTATGGTGTTTGTGCCCATCAAAAATCAGATGTTCATAGACTTCATCGGAGAGTACCACGATATTTTTATCTTGAATCAAATCAATCAACTGACGCCAATCCTGTTCTGACCAAATTGCCCCTGTTGGATTGTGTGGGGTGTTGACAATAATCATGCGAGTGTTGGCATTGATACTGTCTTTGACCTTTTGCCAATTCACCTGAAAACTTGGTGCATCTAAATGGATATGTACTGATTTTCCACCTGCTAACTGAACCGCAGGGGCATAGCTGTCATAGCTTGGATCGAAAATAATCACTTCATCGCCTGCATGGATACAGGCTTGAATGGCGCAGAAAATTGCAATAGTTGCACCAGGGGTAATGGTGATTTCAGTGACTGGATCGAGTTGCAGTTGATCGCGTGCTAAGAATTGCGTCGCCAGTTGTTGTCTTAAGGCTAGTACACCATCACCCGCAGGATATTGGTTATAGCCTGAAAGTGTGGCTTGGCTGAGGGCTTCGAGCAATACTGGTGGCGCAGGAAAATCGGGGAAACCTTGAGACAGGTTCAGGGCATTGAGTCGTTGTGCGAGTTCAGTCATGACACTAAAAATGGTGATACCTTGGCTTGGGAGTTTTGACTGAAGTTGCAACATCGGATGTCCTTTTTAATATCTAATTTCTTTTTTACGATGACTCTGCATAGCCTCGCATGCTGTGAGAAATTATATGTAATTTGCATAGGCATGTTTTACTTTTCAAGGATGAAAAGTAACAAAATCCTTTGTAGTGCTGACGGCCCATCCTTGAGGCCGCAGCACTACGGGCGGCATCCATGCCGCCGTCACGATAGTTGATTCCAACTTAAATTGAGCTAGAGAACTTTACGATTTGATTTATTTACAAAACATTTTCAACAATGGCACGAATCACACCGAGTGCTAAACCAATAAACGCACCGACAATCACACCGTTGACGCGGATCATATGCAAATCACCGCCAACTTCACTTTCGATTTTGGCAATCATTTCACGCGAATCCCATTCATGAATACGCTCACTGATATAACGAATGATCTTGTCGCTATATTGCTCACTGAAGTTGGTGGCTAAACCGACCATTTTTTCATTCAGTACCTGACGGACTTTTTCATTCTGAATCAGGCTTTCACCGAGCTGCTGTATCGCTGCTTGTAAATTGGTGGCAATGCCTGAATCTTCCTGCATTAAATCAGTTTTGATGGCATCACATAAAATCGCCACAGCACCACTGATAAAGTTCAGCACTTGTGGGCTATCGAGCAAGGCATCTTTACCACGATTTAAACGTTGGCTGGCTTCACTGTCTGTTTCTGCCAGTTGTAGCATCAGTGAATGCGTGGTCGCTTCAATGTCCTGTCGCCAAGGATGGTCAGGATTGGCTAGCATCGATTCAACTTTTTCGATTAAGGAATCAATAGTCCTTTGTTGTACATCAATACCGATCCAGCTTGCACCTTTAGCCAGTTTCCAAACGCCTAATTCTTGGAATAATTTACGTGACAAATCACGTGCTTCTTCAGGATGAGACACCATCCATTCATGTGCGAGATCTAGTCCACGCTGCAACACATCTTGATGGAAATCATTTTCCAGCACGGCACGCAGCATTTCACTGGCCAGTTTATTGACCTTGGTACTTCTGACCCATTGCACACTATTATTTTGCACAAAGTGGGCAATCTGATCTTGGCTGACAAATTCAAAAATTCTCGGCACAGTGTGCTGGATCATCTGCACCACATGCTGATTGTTCTTAGGATTAGCCAGCCACTGACCTACCGCCAAACTGATATCGGCATTTTGTAAGCTACGTTCCACAATTTGTGGTGATAAGAAATTTTCCTGTACAAAGCGTCCCATTGATTCGGCAATGCGGGCCTTATTGCGTGGAATAATTTCAGTGTGATCACGCAACAGTTTGGGCAGTGGCATTCTACCGAAAGGATTGCGGAATAAGACTGTGACCGCATACCAATCGGCTAAGCCACCGACTACACCAGCTTCTGCACCGAGCATAAAAATATGGATAAGCCATTTATATTCAGGGAGAAAATGTGCCGCGACCATTAAAGCGACCCATGACACCACTGCAATAATCAGTGCCATGGTGGCGAAGTATTTACTTCTCTGTAAGCTTGGGACGTGGATTTCTTCGACTGAACTCATTGAGCCATCCTTTTAATTTACTTTTTGTTTTGAGGCGGTGCAGGTGGCTGCAACACTTCTCCTGTTGGACTCAAGCCATATTTAGGCCCTAAGGATTGTAAAATCAGCTGTGCATCAAAGGCATCTGGTGATTGCTGTTGCGTCTTAAAGCACTCGATAGTATACGACACTTGAATTGGATCAATATTGACCACTTGTGGAGTATCGTAGAATGGATCCGGCCAAAAGGCAGGATGACGACGATAATAACCATAAGGATAATAAGATGGTGTCGGATAAATTACCGCCTGACGAGGTGCTTTATGACGGGCATTGCTTGGATCGTCCACCACACTAAAATAACGGAACCCATTTTTGACCGTGGTTTGCGCTGCTTTAAGTAGAGTGATTTCCTCAGCCGTACCATAACTCAAATTGTTATCTGCTTGGAAACCAACGCGGTAAGTTTTGTTATTTAACGGATAAGCGGTGAACTGACCGAGTTGGTCAAAGGTTCTGGGTTTGGAAGGAACCGTTGCACATCCTGCAAATGTCAATGCGACAAGGAGCGGGGTGCATATTAATAAAGCTTTCATATGCCATTCCTTTATTCAGTGTCGAGGGAGATCGACTTAGAAACTGCTATTGGGTTGAGTTAAAAATTCCAGTTCTTCTGCGCTTGAGCTACGGCCTAAAATTGCATTGCGATGCGGATAACGCCCAAAACGATCAATGATCACTTTATGCTTTTTCTCAAAGTTTAGGTTAATTTCATTGCCTAAACGTTGGAACAGTTTTAGTGCAAACTCATGTATGAGCTTAGATTCACTATGCATAAAAGGCATATATAAGAATGAACGCTGTTCTGGACTGAGTTGTGCATCCAGTTGTAAGCTAATCGCCTCTTGCGACAGGGTCAAAGCTAAACTGTCATAGGCAAAGGCCTGTGCCTGATCTCGATATAAATTTCGTGAGAACTGATCGAGGACAATGATTTCAGCCAAACGACCTTCAGGTGTTTGACGCCATGACCACAGCTCTGCCTGAGCTGCCTGATGATGAATATCTGCAAATGATGCGCGAATTTTCGCATCAAAATCATCACTTTTGGCAAACCAAAGTGCACGATGATCGGGGTCAAACCAAAAATTAAGAATGTCCTGCGCTTGCATGGGCGAGTATCCATTGGAAGATTTATTTTTCAATAAAATCACAATTTCAGCGTGTCTTATGTAACAAGATTGTGATAAAAATTGCCAAACTAAATCAGATGACTAGATCGTAATTGTCGTTATAATTGGCTGAGTCGAAGGGATTGGCATTTTCATTATGTCTGTAGAGTCGACGAAGTCGCTACCATGAATTTGGTCGACTGATCTTGAATAAGCGAGCATAGAATATGAATCAACCCAGCCTTACTTCCTCTGTGATACCAACTTGGGTAGATGCCTCGCTATTAAAGGGGATGTTACGCGGTATTGAGCGTGAAAGCCTACGCATGCAAAGCAATGGATTCTTATCACAACAAAATCACCCAATTGCTTTAGGTTCAGCACTCACACATCCGCATATCACCACCGATTATTCAGAAGCATTGATGGAGTTTATTACCACGCCACAAACGACTATTGCTGCCGCTTTAAATGAGTTGAGTGATATCCATAGTGTCGTGCATCAGCAGCTTGAAGAGGGTGAGAAACTCTGGCCTTTGTCGATGCCATGTATGCTGGATGATAACGAAGAAAATATTAAACTGGCGCAATATGGTAGTTCCAATATTGGTCGCTTTAAAACCTTATACCGTCGTGGTTTAGGCGTACGTTATGGTCGCCGTATGCAAACTATTTCAGGCGTTCATTATAATTTATCTTTTCCAGAACAACTGTTTGCTGTTTTGCAGCAGCATGAAAGCAATCCAGAGTTAAAGCAGCTCAGTCTGCAAGATTATCGTAGTCACCGTTATTTTGGCTTGATCCGTAATTTTATTCGTCTGATTCCTTTGGTGATGTATATGTTGGGCGCGAGTCCATCGGTGTGTCGTTGCTTCCTGACAGGTCGTCAGCATCATTTACAACCACTAGTCAAAGGCACTTTATATTTACCTGAAGCGACTGCACTGCGGATGGGGCGTTTGGGCTATCAAAACTCAGCACAAAAAGAGTTAGGAATTCATTATAACGACCTGCATGATTATCTCGATGGCTTACAAAAAGCTGTGCATACCCCATATCCAGAATTCACTCAGCTCGGTTTAAATGATGAACAGGGCGAGCCAATTCAGATTAATGATCATGTGCTACAGATTGAAAATGAATATTACAGTCTGGTGCGTCCGAAACAGGTCCCACAAGCGGGTGAAACACCGTCACAAGCCTTAAAAAATCGTGGCGTTGGTTATGTCGAATTGCGTGCAGTGGATGTGAATCCGTATAGCGCAATCGGGATTGATGAAATTTCGGCAGGTTTCCTTGAGAGTTTAGCCTTGTACTGCCTACTCAAAGACAGTCCAGATCTCTTTGCTGAAGAACAAGAACAGATTGATCGGAACCAAACTGAAGTGGTCAATCGTGGTCGTGCAGCTGATGCCAAGATCGAAGAGGGAGATCGCTCGGTTTCGTTGAAAGACTGGGCACAAAACCATTTAACTGCAATTCAAGCCTGTGCCAATATCCTCGATCAAATGGATGATACTCAGCTGTATCGTGATGCGATTCAGGTGATGCAACAACGCTTAGATCATGTCGAAAACACGCCTTCAGCACATGTGATTGCAGACACTTTGCAACATGGTGGTACATGGAATTTTGGTAGTGTCATGGCACAGCAACATATTGATCATTATAACCAGCATCCATTGAGTGAAGAACGCAAACACTATTTTGAACAATTGGCGCAAACTTCGTTGCAAAAACAGGCGCAACTTGAACAAGATAACGACATGAGTTTTGAACAATATCTTGCACAATATCGTTAAAATTTTAGAGGACTTCCCATGCGATGGAATTACCGCTTAGTTAGTGCATTGCTTGTACTGACCAGCATTATTGGTATCTCATTTGCGTTGTATTTAGAACATGTGCAGGGTTTGGATCCTTGTCCACTCTGTATTTTCCAACGCCTTGGCTTGATTGGAATGGGTTTAATTGCACTTGTCGCATTTATCCATAATCCAGTTTCAAGTGGTTTCAAACGCTTTTATGCATTTTTGGCAACTTTATCAATTGGCTGGTCTGTTGGTGTTGCTGCCCGCCATGTTTGGTTGCAAAGCCTACCGCCTGATAAAGTGCCGAGTTGTGGACCCGGTTTAGATTATTTGGTTGATGCTTTACCGATGAAAACCGTATTGCAAGAAGTGCTTTCGGGTTCAGGTGAATGTGCCGCGGTTGATTGGACTTTCCTCGGACAATCATTGCCAGTGTGGTCCCTTGTTTATTTTAGTTTGATTTTATTAATTTGCTTATGGCAGCTGTTTAGAAACTATAGTATTTCTCCAAAATAATAGAACAGTTTTCATAATATTTTAAAACCCGAAATGTGAATGCATGTTTCGGGTTTTATTATTCTCAATAACTAAACAAGTTGTGCCATTTTGTTGCTTAAAGGCTTTTTTTGTGGACAGATAGGTCTGTTTTTTGTAAAGTTCAGCCGATTCCCCGTACAATCTGATTATAAAAAATGCTTTTTAATATATTTAATGTATTAGAAAAAATAGGGCTAAATGCACACAAACGTGCCATCCACGTACAATTTTCTAATAATCTACTGAATAATCAAGTTTTTTTACAACGCATACAAGGCCAGCATCAACTCAATGTGGGTTTGGAAGCAGAGCTGATTTGTCTTTCGACCAATGCCCAAATTCCCTTAAAACAATTTATTGGGACTCAGGTTGCAGTTGATCAGATCACCGATTCAGGGCAACTGTTTCGCACCACAGGGATTGTGACTGAGGCCAGTTATGGACAAAGTGATGGTGCATTAACTCTATATAAGCTGACTGTAAACGATGCGACCTATTTATGGCAGAAGCGCCGTAATAGCCGTGTTTTTATGAATAAAACTATTGTGGAAATCACCGAAGTTTTGTTCAAAGAATGGCAAGAGAGAAGTCCACTTTTTGCAGCAAGTTTGAGTCTTGATCTGAATGGCTTAAGTCAGCATTATGATATACGCCCATTTGTGATGGGGCATAATGAATCTGACTATTCTTTTCTCACACGTTTATGGCGGAGTGAAGGCATTAGCTGGCTGATTGATGAAGCTGAGCTTTTTGTGCCGCATTCAAGTACCCCTGTCAAAGCACAGAAGCTAAGATTGATTGATGATAATAGTCAATATCAAGCTTTGGCTCGACGGAGTATTCGTTATCATCGTAGCAGTGCCACTGAATTCCAAGACAGCATGACCAGTTTTGTGGCGGTGCGTAGCTTGCAGCCGACTGCGGTGCATCTGCAACGTTGGCAGCCCGATGCCTTGGCACAAGAAGAAGGTGCAGGTTCAGTCGTTACCAGCCATAACCATTCGGACAGTTTCGACTCTGCCAGTTTAAGCCTTGAGCAGGCATGGCATATCAGTCCAGCTTGGATGCAAGACTTAAAGGGTGAAGACCAAGCCACGGTTTCAGGCGGCAGTCAGTTAGAAAAACTGAATCAGCAATTCAATGACATGTATGCCAGTCAAGCCAAGTATTTTAAGGCGTACAGTACCGTGCGCGATAGCCAAGTTGGTTATTGGTTTAATCTCAGGGAACATCCTGAAATTGATCAGCATGCAGGGGCCGATCAAGAGTTCCTGATTATTGCCAAGAATTTCTATAATCAAAATAATTTACCGAAAGATTTACAGCAACAGGTAAGTCAACTGCTCAGCCAGAGCCGCTGGGATCAACACGGCTATGACGATGCAGAGCGTCAGGGTAATGAACTGACCTTGATTCGCCGTCAGATCAAGATCACCCCTGAATATGATCCAGAGTTGCATCGTCCGATTGCCTATCCGCAACGCGCCAAAGTAGTGGGGCCCGAAGGGGAAAATATTTATGTGGATGAGTGGGGACGGATCAAGGTCCGTTTTCTGTTTACCCGTAGTGATGATCATGCACATGATGGCGGTGCAGGCAGCAATGACAATGACACCGATTCAGCATGGGTGGATGTCCTCACGCCTTGGGCGGGGGAAGGTTATGGTGCACGTTTCTTACCACGTATTGGCGAAGTCGTCGTTATCGACTTCTTTGATGGCAATATCGACCGTCCTTTTGTGATAGGGCGAATCCATGAAGCACAACGTTCTCCAGCCAAGTTCGATGTCAAAGGGCAGCTTCCCGACACTAAAAAACTCAGTGGTATCCGCAGTCAGGAGGTCAATGGGAGTGGTTTTAACCAGTTACGCTTCGATGATACAACAGGGCAAATCAGTACTCAGTTGCAAAGTAGTCATGCTGCAACACAGCTGAATTTAGGTAATTTAAGTCACCCTAAAGTGCAGGAAACCAGCAACGGTCGTGGTGAGGGCTTCGAGCTCAGAACGGATGCTTGGGGTGCTGTGCGGGCAGGCAAAGGTATGCTGATCAGTACCTATGCCCAAGAACAGGCGATTGCTGATCATCTGGAAGCTGCGCAAGCGCAATCATTGTTGTCACAGGGCTATGACAGCATGAAAATGCTCAGTGAAGTGGCTGCAAAGCAACAGACAGATGCGCTGAATGTGATTAACCGTTTACCGAAGTTTATTCAGTCATTGGAGCTTAAAACCACGGGACAAGCACTGGATAGCACTTTAAATCTATTTAAAGAAGGGATGAGTAATGATCCGATTCATGCTTTAAAGGATTGTGGTGGTTTTATTGAGGATATTGGTGCCCTCGGCGGCAATGCCAAAGGTGCGGTAGATGAGTTTAATGCGTTCTTTAGTGATGCCAAAGATGCGGTTGAAAATCTGAAAGAGTTCATTGAAAACGTAGAACAGCATAGCGCTGATATTGTCAAAGGCAAGCTTGCCAGTATTAAAGATCAGATTCAGCAAAACCCGTTCGAAAGTATTAAAGAAGTCGGCAACGTTTTGGCCAATGTCAATATTAAAGATTTTGAGCTGATGAGTGCCTGCGGAACCTATAGTAAAGGCAGCAAGTTAGAAATTACCCCGTCCAAAGCATTGAGTTCGTTACAGGGCTTTATGGAGGGCTATACCCAAGGTTTGGAAAGCAGTTCGAATGCCAAACAGCAAGAGCAAGGCAAGATTTTCAGACAGGCGCTGATGTTGTTGGCATCGCCGAATGGGATTGCATTAACCACGCCTGAAAATATTATCTTACAGGCCTCTCAGGATATTGCCGAGAGTGCCAGTGGTTCAATTAATTTGAGTGCACAGAAGAATATTATTGGGCATGCACAGGGCAAGATCAGTTTGTTTGCTGCACAAAAGGGCTTTAGGGCGTATGCAGCAAAAGGGAAATTGGAGCTGCAGGCGCAGGATGATGCGATTGAAGCGATTGCCAAGAAGGTGATTAAACTGATTTCAACTGAAGATAAGATTGAAATCACCAGTCCTAAAGAGATTGTACTAACAGCGGGTGGTTCTCAGTTGAAGATCAATGCCAACGGGGTGTTTTCAACCACAGGTGGTAAGTTTGAGAGTAAGGCTGGTCAGCATTTGTTTGTGAGTGGGGCTAAAGTTTCATATGAGGTTCCTGAATTACCCAAAATAGGACCGTATGCTGTTGATTTCTTATTCTCAAGTTTAGCCGGTACGGGGATAGAAAATGCAAAAATACAGATGTATGAGCCAGATAAAAAAGAAATTATTTGGGAAGGGGTGACGAATTCAACAGGAAAAAGCAATTTATCAATGCAAGAAGAATCAAAACGATACGAAGCATTGATTGGTTTTGATGAATGGTCAAGTATCTTTGATGATGAGGATAAATACCAAGAAGAAAATGACGATGAATTTGAAATTGGTGAGCATGGTTTGCAAGCTGAAAAAAAAGATTTGGAACAATAGGTAAGTCTATATGTCAAATGTTTATATAGTTAAATCTGGTGATACTCTTTGGGGAATCTCAAGAAAACATCGTATTACAGTAAAAGAGCTTGCGAGAATTAACTCATTATCAGGCAGAATGATTCATAACTTAAAAATAGGGCAGAAAATTCATTTAAAAGATGAATCTAGTAGCGGCCATAAATATGAAACCCAATTAAAAATAGTTTTAATGGATCTTTCTTTTAAACCAATCTTAAAAGCTACAATTCAATTGGATTTTGATGGCAAGAAAATTATAAAGAATACAACTAATGGCATATTTGATGATATAGGAATAGAAGACCATTCTAAGGGGATAAAAGTATTCTTCAAAAATATAAATGGCAGCTTTGATTTAATTGCTGACCATAAAACGCTTCCCTTAGGCCGGAAAGTATTAAAACTAACTTCAAGAAAAATTAAAGTCGAAGGATCACATTATGTAAAAGAAGGCTTACTTAACGAGACTGTATCTGAAATTAAAAATAATTTAAAAAGGGCCGGAAAGCCGATAATCGATGGAGTTTCTTCAGCACTGGAAAGTCTATCGAGTACAAAAAAACCTCATCAGCCCCAAAGAGCAGCATCTAAAGAAAAAAATCAATTACCTGAAGAAAGACAAGAGCAGAAACGAACTGATGCTGGTAATAGTACACATATAATTGCTGCACAATTTACAGAAGATAATTTTTTATTAAAGCCAGTTAATAATAAATATAGAGCTTATATTGTGAGCGCTGCTAAGCGACATGGTTTTACTGCACATTCATTAGCAGCTGTTATCGATGCCGAAGCAGCAAAAATAAAAAAAACAGGGGAGTGGAATGTTAATAGTAAAGCGAATTCTAGTTCTGCTGCTGGGTTGACTCAATTCTTAGATGGAACATGGCTCGCTATGTGTAATGATAGGAGTTCATTAGTTGGGCAATATGTAAAAAATAATCCAAAATTAACTAAAGAGCAAAAATTAGATTTGAGGTTCAATGCAGAAATGGCAATTGATGCTGCCGCTGCGTATGCTGTTAGTAATTTTAAAACTTCTGGTCTTCCTTATCAGAATTTAAGTGAGCCAAGTTCAATGGCAAAGTTTGCTTATTTGTTACACCATGAGGGGGCTTCAGGAGGAAAGAATTTTGTCTTAAATACTTTAAGCTCAGAACGAGCTAAGAAACTATTGTTTATTCAATTTGGTAAAAATGGCACTAAACAGGCTGAAGAATTCTTAAAAAGGTATAAAGGTGATGCGAAAGCAGCTTATGGAGCGTGGCTAAGAAATTATATTGATGGGCACATCAATATTTATCAGTATGTCGTTGATAAGAGTAAAACTTCGGGAATAAACCTAAGCATGGAGGAAACAATTAAGCTATTAAAAGGACAATCAGTACCATCCCCTATTTCTAAAGAGCAAAAAGTAACCTCACCAGTAGCGACACAAACTACTAATACTCAACAATCAGCACCAAAGAGTGAGAGCAATAAACCTCAAGTTCAAAGTGATGAGAAAACTGTGGGAGGGGATGAAGGCTGGCATAATCCTTTACTTGATTGTAAGTTGCGGACAGCTGGCTTAGCTAACGCAAAAGGCGCAACCTTTGGTAAAGTAAGAAATAATGGAACCAAAAATCACCAAGGCGTTGACTTACAGGCTAATCCCGGCACAAAAATATATGCTGTCTGTGGAGGGGTGATTGTTTTTGCTAAGGACTCTGGTGGTGCGTATGGTAAAGTTATTGTTTTAAGGGTTGATATAAATGATTTAGCGGAAAAACAAAAAAAATATGCTCAAAGTAAACTTACAAAAAATCAATATGTCTACTTTTTTTACGCTCATTTGTCAGATATTAATGTGGATAAAGATGATCCAGTGGATACTGGAGAGGAAATTGGAAAGACAGGTTCAACTGGCAATGCGAATAAGATGACGGCAATTTCCAATGGTGCTCATCTTCATTTTGAAGCAAGGAGCGCTCCTTTATTAGGCGTTGGATTGGATGGCAGGATTGACCCTATACCATTTATAAATGCGAATTTACCGTATTGATTTTGAGGTTTTTATGAAATTTATGAACACTTTTGCAATGATAATCGCCTGTGGTTTTTCTTTTAATGTTTGTTATGCAAAAGAAAATTCTTCTTGGAGTGATTATTTACAAGATTCTACCCAAGTAAAATCACCTGTGGAATATATAGACACATATAATAAATATTCTGTTATTAGTCCTAGTTTGAAAATAAAACTAACAGATTTTGGTAATGTTGATAAAACAAAGAAAAATATTAACTACACATTAAAGAAATATGGGGTTCAAGTTTTAAATGGAAAAGATGTATATAATGTATTTGAAACAACAGCCCCTTTGAAGTCTAATGTTGATTTTACTTTGCTATATCATGATAAAGATATTGTTGCTTTTAGAATGAAAGAAATTAGTACTGTTGATTACGTTAGAGTTCCTTTTAAAAAATTTCAGGTCACAACTTACTTATATAATATAAGAAATAATAATTTTACCGAAATACCAGTAATACTCTCTAACAGTGACGATGGTAATGAGAAAACAGATCTACTAATTGGTGATCAGGTAACATATGATGCTAAGAAAGGGCAGTATACGTATCTTGCAAATGTTAAAACTTATAAAGATGGAAAAACCTCCCCATTCAAAATTACTCTTAATGTTAATCTAAAATGTATTTCATCAATCTTAGGTTGCGAAACTACAGGTGTTTTAGCAGCTGAAAAAGAAATTAAATAACTAAAATTGGATTCTAGGGTTTTATTTAATACCTAAACCCTAGAATGATAATTAATATAAATAGTAAGGATGAAACTATGTGTTTATCGTGTTTTTTTAAAGTCAATTTTTTAAATGTGTATCATGAATAAATTATTATAACTATTTAATTTATCCTCAAGTTGAGACACCTGATGATTACGTACCTAAGCCGGTGAATTGCTTAACCAAGAAAAAGATTAAATTATGGCCATTGTGGTTGATTTTAATGGGATTTATTATGATTTCACCCTATAAATATACTTATATTCTAAGCTTAGTTTGCCTAAGCATCTTAACGTCTTCCTGTAGCGCTACTTCAGAAAAGAAACATGAAATTTCTCATCAAAGCCAAACACAAAAAGCTTCATCAAATTCTGAAAAGTTAAAAAATTATGATGGTTTCTTGATCACTTCGCTTCCTTATAACTCAAATGCACATCTCAACTGTATTTTGTCGGCACAAAAACTGAATTGTGGTCCAATCAATTTAATCGATAGCACGAGTCTGATTAAAGTTTATAAGTTTATTAACCCAAGCTATGTTGATTCAGTCATTTTTCCAAAAACAAGCGATGGTGTTCTATTAATTGCCTCACCTTTTTCAAGTGAAAGTGGGCACCTAGAAATCAATCTGACTTCTGTGAATAAATTGGGTTCGGTTAAAGCCATTACCTTAGATGCATCTAAAAATATTGAAATTAATCAATACTATGAGATTTTATATAAAGAAAATGAGAAAGATTTAAAACTGAAGTTAAATGAACAGGGTGACTTTGTTAAATAAAGATATTTATAGATTTTTGAGCTTGTTGCAGCCTTTGACTAAAAAGCTCAGCTAGAACCTAACTGAGCTTTTATCGTTTAGGTCTCAACAATGCCTTCTAAATCATCAAAGGTATAGTTATGGGGTACATTGATCATATGGGTTTGTACACCAGCTTCAACTTTTTCTTTAGCATCTGGATATAACCAGCGCGTAATCTGCTCAGCGACACTGGAGTGATACTGAATTTCAAAATGATTCAGCCCATAGAAAACTGCTTTATGGGTGTCTGGCAATTTCAGCTGAAAACGTGGATTTTGATGTTCACCTAAAGCACTCTTCACACTGACCAGATAATCCCCAATCACAGACAGGGCTTTATTACGCAATTTCTCGAACTCTAAGGTTCCTGCGATCAAAAAGGTATTGATATGGGACGGTAGTGGTGCAGGTTTACGATTGTCGTCGGCAAAACCAATACGCGCATCATTATGTTCCCAGTCATCATCACGGACACTGCCATAACGTAGATCGAGTATGCCGTTACTGCGAACATTCACCAACTGACCAAGTAGGTTGATAAATGGAAATCCACCGAGTTTGTCCTGTAAGACAAAACCAAAACGTTCAAGTACTGCACCATGATGTGGCGAACCGATACAAACCAGATTCTCGACCATATGCACCCATTGATACAGATTTTGTTTGCCATAAAACAGGGCACTACGCGAAACCAAACCACCCATACTGTGTCCGATCAGATCGATACTGGTGATACGCGGATTACGTTGCACCAAATCCTCTAAGGTATTGGCAAAACTACGACCATTCGCTGAAATTCGGCGTCCAGTGTTGTAGTTCAAATACAGCATGGTGTTGTTATCACGTTGCGCGAGCAAACGCTCACCAATACCACCATAACGATGATTAGACCAGGTCAAATGGTTCATACATAAACCATGGGCAAGAATCACCACACGGCCTGTTAGTTCGCCTTGCTGTAAAGAACCGTAGTGATCATAAAGAACCATTGGCAAAGCCATTGGATTGTGTTGCTTTAAAAAGAAATCACCGAAAATTCCATTCAACGCACCGACCACAAAATGTAGGGTTGGCGTTAAAGGCTTGTCATGCAAAACTGGAAATTTTTCAATAATGCGACGTAAATTGGGCGCAAGAAAATGACTGCCATATTTTTGTAGGGCGACATAAGAAAACTGATAAAACTTTTGCAGTTGTGGGTGCTTTTGTAATTGTTTGGCTTTTTGTGCACTTAAACCGAGCGTTGTCCTTAATACCTCAGTTTGTACCACTTGGATCAGCTCATGTACGCCACTAAGGCTGGTACTGACCAGCTGTGCCAAACCTTCCAAAACATCTGCCTGACTCGGGGGCGTGCGATCCCACTTACAATAGGTTTCATGCAGAGGTGTTAAACTTGGCATTTTGATTTCCCCATCCTTGATATATACCGAAGGTTTGAAGTATTTTTTCTGAATATTGTTTAGATAAACTACAACAAACGCTTACATCTTATGTCTTTCATACGTAATTTTTTTAGAATACTGATGAACGGAGTACAGTATCGTTTTTTGTGTCCGACAATATCCAGCTTAAATGTAATTTATATTGTTATTTGTTTAACTATTAATCAAAATAATGTGATTTATTTCACTTTATGTCAAGTCATTGCCTATTTTGGTGCGTATGCAAATTATCTACTTACATGGTTTTCGAAGCAGTCAGATGTCGATAAAAGGGCAGCAGTTGCAACAATATTGTGCACAGCATGATGCGATACAGGTGCATTTACCCGATTTAAACCAATCACCCAATCAAGTACTCGAACAACTCTCTCAGCTTATCGAAAATTTATCACAGGAGAAAGTGGTTTTGGTTGGCAGCAGCCTTGGTGGTTTCTATGCGACATATCTTGTCGCAAAATATGGCTGTGCTGCTGTATTGATTAACCCTGCTATGCGACCATGGCAATTATTCGAAGATTTATTTGGGGTTGAACAAATTCCACTCAAAGTCACTGCATCATGGACACTTGATGCCAATCAACTGCAGCAATTACAATCGATTGCTGACACGAAGCTCGTTCATGCTGATAAAATTCTAGTGCTTTTGCAACAAGGCGACGAAGTTTTGGATTATCGTGAAGCTCAACGCTATTATAGTGCAGTTCATCCATCCTCATTGATTTTAACCGACGCAGATGGTAATCATGCAATGGATGATTTTGAAGAAAAATTACCTTTAGTTCTCGAATTTTTATCGGCAGCCATCCAATAAGGAAGTCAGACCAAGTGACACAATACACGGCACAATCTCTTGAAGTTCTTTCTGGTTTAGATCCAGTGCGTCGTCGACCGGGTATGTATACCGACACTTCACGTCCAAACCATTTGGCGCAAGAGGTGATTGATAATGCAGTCGATGAAGCGCTTGCAGGTCACGCCAACCAGATTTGTGTCACGGTGTATGAAGATGGTTCATTGTCAGTCGAAGATAATGGACGCGGAATGCCAGTCGATATTCACCCAGAATATGGACAAAGTGGTATTGAAATTATTTTGACCAAGCTGCACGCAGGGGGAAAATTCAGTACCGATAACTATCAGTTCTCTGGTGGTTTGCATGGCGTTGGGATTTCGGTGGTCAATGCCTTATCGACCCGTGTTGAAGTGGCAGTACAGCGTCAAGGTAATCTGTATCAAATGGCCTTTGAACAAGGCGAGCCAGTTGCACCTTTGTCGGTTTTAGAAGGTAAGGTCGCTAAGCGCGCAACAGGCACCACAGTACGTTTCTGGCCTGAAACTAAATATTTTGATAGTCCTAAATTTGCACTTAAGGCGCTAAAACATAATTTAAAAGCCAAGGCTGTTTTAGCGGCGGGCTTAAAAATTATTTATGACGATAAAATCAATAACGAAAAGATTGAATGGCAGTTTGAAAATGGTCTGGTCGACTATTTAATGGATGAACTGCAAGATCGAGAAATCTTGCCAGATCCTGCTTTTGTCAGTAGCGGACAAGCGGACCGCGCAGCGTGTGAATTTGCGATTTGCTGGAATGTTGAAGGTGGCGAGCAAATTCAGGAAAGCTATGTCAACTTGATTCCAACCGCGCAAGGCGGTACCCATGTCAATGGTCTGCGTTCAGGTGTGACTGAGGCTTTACGCGAATTTTGTGAATTACGCAATTTATTGCCGCGTAATATGAAGCTCTCTGCGGAAGATGTTTGGGATGGCGTAAACTTTATTCTATCGTTGAAATTCCAAGAGCCACAATTTTCTGGGCAAACCAAAGAACGTTTATCCAGTCGTGAAGCCTCTAATATTGTGCTGAACATCGCCAAAGATGCGTTTGCTTTATGGCTGAATCAGCATGCGGAGATTGCGACACAACTGGCTGAAATGGCGATTGCGAAAGCAGGACGTCGTCTTAAAGCAGCAAAAAAAGTAGAACGTAAAAAGATTGTCGCAGGTCCAGCACTGCCTGGAAAACTGGCAGACTGTGTCGGTTTAACCCGTGAGGACAGTGAGCTGTTTATTGTCGAAGGGGATTCTGCGGGCGGTAGTGCCAAACAGGCGCGTGACAAGAATTTCCAAGCGATTATGCCGATTCGTGGAAAAATCCTGAATACTTGGGAAGTCTCTTCGGACGAAGTTTTGGCTTCTCAAGAAGTGCATGATATTGCCATCGCAATTGGGGTCGATCCAGGCAGTGATGATCTGTCTGAACTGCGTTATGGCAAGATCTGTATCCTTGCCGATGCGGATTCGGATGGTCTGCATATCGCAACCTTATTATGCGCTTTATTCGTGAAACATTTCCCGACTTTGGTTGAGGAAGGTCATCTATTCGTAGCTATGCCACCACTTTATCGTATTGATATTGGTAAAGAGGTGTACTATGCCTTGGATGATGATGAGCTTGAAAGCATTCTGAAAAAGGTCAAAGGCAATAAAAATCCTCAGATCACTCGATTTAAAGGTTTGGGTGAGATGAATGCCAGTCAATTGCGTGAAACCACCATGGATCCGAATACACGTCGTTTGGTGCAATTGGACTTGGATGATGCACATTTAACCGCAGGTTTATTGGATAAATTACTGGCGAAAAAGCGTTCAGCCGACCGTAAGCACTGGTTAGAACAAAAGGGTAATTTAGCGGATATTACTGTTTAAGTCCTTTGTCTCATTGTTGGATTAAAGCCAAGCATTCGCTTGGCTTTTTCTTTGCTTGAAGTTTGGATATCTACGCTGAACAAATTTGCATCATTTTAGGTCAGCACGTATTTTTTGTATGCAATGTTGTATACAAGATGAGAGAATTAAAGCTTAAATTTTATTTAAATTAATTAAAAACAATAGCTTGCTGTGTTGGCACAGAAATTGAATAACTCCACCCAGTAAAAATCACAATTATTGATGGGTGGAGAAACAAGATGCAAAACAAATTGATGTCGATGTCAGTGCTCATGGCAGCCATGATGGGGATTGGTCTGGTTGGCTGTTCAAAACCAGCAGAAAAAACAGAACAGACCAAAACAGAAGCTAAAACTGCACCCGCAGCCAGTGGCGATACCATTAAAGTGGGGATTCTACATTCGCTTTCAGGCACCATGGCGATTTCTGAAACCTCACTGAAAGACACCGCCTTGATGACCATTAATGAGATCAATGCCAATGGTGGGGTACTAGGTAAAAAATTAGAACCTGTAATTGTTGACCCTGCATCGGATTGGCCATTATTTGCAGAAAAAGCCCGTCAGTTGATTACCCAAGATAAGGTCGCAGTAATTTTTGGCTGTTGGACATCCGTTTCTCGTAAATCAGTGTTGCCTGTGGTGGAAGAGCTGAATGGCTTATTGTTCTATCCAGTGCAATATGAAGGTCAGGAACAGTCTAAAAATATCTTCTACACAGGCGCAGCGCCAAATCAACAAGCGATTCCTGCAGTTGAATATCTGATGGGGGATGAGGGCGGTAAAGCAGAACGTTTTGTGTTACTCGGTACAGATTATGTCTATCCACGGACTACCAATAAAATTCTGCGTGCTTTCTTGAAGTCGAAAGGCGTGGCTGATGCCGATATCATGGAAGAATACACGCCATTTGGTCACAGCAATTATCAAACCATTGTTTCCAATATTAAGAAGTTCTCTGCAGGTAAAAAGACTGCGGTGATCTCGACCATCAATGGCGACTCCAATGTGCCGTTCTATCGTGAGCTAGGTAACCAAGGCATCAAAGCATCTGATATTCCTGTCATGGCCTTCTCGGTGGGTGAAGAAGAATTACGTGGGATCGACACCAAACCATTGGTGGGTCATTTAGCGGCGTGGAACTACTTCATGTCGGTGAAAAATCCTAAAAACACTGAGTTTGTGAATAAATTCAAACAATATGCGGTGCAATACAAACTGCCAAATGCTGACAAAGTGGTGACTAATGATCCGATGGAAGCAACCTATGTCGGTATCAATATGTGGAAGCAAGCGGTTGAGAAAGCTGGCTCTACCGAGGTGGATAAAGTCCGTGATGCGATGGCAGGTCAGACTTTTGCTGCCCCATCAGGCTATACCTTAAAAATGGATGAAACTAATCACCATCTGCATAAACCTGTGATGATTGGACAGATCCGCGGCGATGGTCAATTCGACGTGGTTTATAAAACTGCACAAACCATCAAGGCAGAGCCTTGGAGCCCGTATATCCCGAAATAATTGACTTTTAGCCTGCTGTATTCACAGCAGGCTTTTCTATTCTGATTTTTTTGATCTATTTAAAACCGTAATAATAAGGGGAGTTCTATGGCGAAACACTATGTTTTGGCACTGCTCTGCATCATGGCACAGATGATTTTTAGTCCAGCATGGGCAGAAGCCACATCCGCAACAACCGTGACGTCTACAGCTTCTCAAGATGCCATTCAGACCTTTGTGAAGTCCGATTTTGCGACGCGTCGTGCCATGCTCAATCAATGGCCTGCCAGTATTGAACAACTGGATCAACTGGTGGCATATATTGATCAAAATGAGCTGTATACCGATAGTTCAGGCAATACTTATTTGCTGAAAAATGATGACAAGCTGTTTAGTTATCCTGAGCAGCAAGCGCTGGAACAATGGCCAGCAGATTTATCCCAAGTGACTTTGGTGAATACCTTACGCAAGGCGCTGAATTTTGGTCAAGCCAAAGCCAAACTCGATTCTACAGATGCTTCTCAACGTTTAGCTGCAGTTGATATTTTAGAAAATAACTTGGCTGAACTTGATGTCGCGATGGTGAAGCAGCTTTATCTGAATGAAAAAAATGATCAGGTCAAAGCGCGTTTAGCACAGCTCAAAGCTCGTCTGGATTTTAACAGTGCTGATGAGTTTACCAAGCTTGAAGCAGTGAAAGTCTTGGCCGATTCAAATCGCCCTGACGTATTCGCTTTAATCAACCAAACTTTAGAGCAACCACAAAACAATCCTGCATTGAAGGCAGCGTTGCTGGACGCACACAATCAAATTAAAACCCGACTACAAATCAGTGAGTGGTCAGGCCATGTCTTTTCAGGCCTAAGTACCGCCAGCATTTTACTGCTCGCAGCACTTGGCTTAGCCATTACCTATGGTCTGCTTGGGGTAATTAACATGGCACATGGTGAGCTCATCATGATTGGCGCTTATACCACCTACGTGATTCAAAGCTTTTTTAAAACCCATTTTGCTGGATTAGTCGATTGGTATCTGTTGGCAGCAATTCCTGCGGCATTTCTGGTCAGTGCCTTGATGGGCATGTTGATTGAACGCACCGTGATTCGCCCGCTGTATGGCCGTCAATTGGAAACCTTGCTTGCCACCTTTGGGGTGAGTCTGATTCTGATGCAATTGGTGCGTATGGTGTTCGGTGCTCAAAATGTCGAGGTTTCCAACGTAGCATGGTTGAGTGGTGGCATCGCGGTGACGCCAAGCTTAATGCTGCCTTATAACCGGATCGCCATTATTGGTTTTACCGTCGCAGTGTTATTACTGTTGCTGTTCCTACTCAATAAAACCCGTTTTGGCTTATTCGTTCGAGCCGTGACACAAAACCGTCAAATGGCACGTGCTGTCGGTATCCGTTCTGCACGGATTGACATGATGGCTTTTGGTCTGGGTTCAGGCTTGGCGGGTTTGGCAGGTTGTGCCTTGGCGCAGGTCGGTAATGTTGGACCTGACCTTGGACAAAACTACATTATTGATGCCTTCCTTGTCGTTGTTGTCGGTGGTGTGGGGCAAGTGTGGGGTGCGGTATTGGCAGCGCTTGGACTGGGGATTAGCGGTACGGTTTTAGAAATTGGTTTAGGTGCAGTGCTCGCAAAAATTATTCTCTTGGTTCTTGTGATTTTGTTTATCCAAAAGCGTCCACAAGGTTTGTTTGCCATCAAAGGCCGTTTTGTGGAGTAAGCCAATGAAAATCACTTCTTTATTTGCCGACAAGCCCTATAGCGCGGTGGCGATTGCACTGTGTTTTGGCGTGTTATTGCTGTTGCCGTGGCTACACTTGTTGTCTCCTGACTCGGCCTTTTACCTATCTGCTTACTGGATCACCTTGATTGGCAAGATCATGTGTTTGGCTTTGGTGGCTCTTGCACTGGATCTGGTCTGGGGCTATGCCGGGATTCTAAGCTTGGGACATGGTTTGTATTTTGCCTTGGGCGGTTATGCCTTTGGCATGTATCTCATGCGCCAATCCGCAGGTGACGGACTGCCTGATTTTATGCGTTTCCTGAGTTGGACTGAGTTGCCTTGGTATTGGATCGGTACCGAGCATATTGCTTGGGCGCTGGCACTGGTGGTGCTGGTACCAGGTTTGATCGCGTTTATTTTTGGATTCTTCGCCTTTCGTTCCAAAATCAAAGGCGTGTATTTCTCGATTATTACCCAAGCCATGACCTTTGCAGCAGCGTTACTGTTTTTCCGTAATGAAACAGGCTTTGGGGGCAATAATGGTTTTACTGGTTTTAAGACCATTCTCGGTTTTGATATTACCTCTGCACCAATGCGTGCAACCTTATGCTTTGTCACTGCGTTGATGTTGATGTTGTGCTTCCTTGGCTTGCGTCAACTGATGAATCGTCCTTATGGGAGAGTATTGGGCGCGATTCGTGACAGTGAAAACCGCCTGCAATATCTCGGTTATCGCACGCTGTGGTACAAACTGTCGGCATGGGTATTGTCTGCGGTGATTGCAGGTATTGCAGGGGCGTTGTATGTGCCACAGGCAGGCATCATCAATCCAAGTGAAATGAACCCAGTCAACTCAATTGAAATGGCGGTGTGGGTGGCTGCGGGTGGCCGTGGCACTTTGATTGGTCCGATTTTAGGGGCAGGTTTAATCAATGCAGTGAAAACTTATTTCACTGTGGCTGCGCCAGAAGCATGGTTATTGATCTTGGGTGCGCTGTTCATCGTGGTGACCTTATTCTTGCCTAAGGGTGTGATTGGCGTATTTGACCGTTTTAAAAAGGAGCGTGATTAAATGAGTGATGTATTAATAGACTCTGCTCAACATGGCGGTCAACTTGGCGAGGGCTATGGTCGTGCCAAGCCGCAAGGTGCGGATTTTAGCCATGGTATTGCCTTGTATCTGGAAAAAGTCAGTGTCTGGTTTGACTCATTTCGGGCACTGAATGATTTGTCGCTTTACATTGCCGAAGGCGAGTTACGCTGCATCATTGGGCCGAATGGGGCGGGTAAAACCACCTTGATGGATGTGATTACAGGTAAAACGCGTCCAACCACAGGCACGGCATTTTTTGGGCAAAACTATGATCTTGCCAAAATGAGTACCGAGCAAATTGCCGAAGCGGGCATCGGTCGAAAATTCCAAAAACCAACGGTATTTGAAAACTTTACTGTCATGGAAAATCTACTGTTGGCAGCACCTCGAGATAAACGGGTGAAGAAAAGCTTTTTTTCTCGTTTAGACCCAGAAGCGCAATTGGCTTTGGATGAAAGTCTGGAACAGATTCGTTTAAAGGAGTTTGTACACAAGCCAGCGGGCTTACTGTCGCATGGGCAAAAGCAGTGGTTAGAAATCGGTATGTTGCTGATGCAACGACCGAAGTTGATTTTATTGGATGAGCCTGTTGCAGGCATGACTGATGCTGAAACCGAACGCACGGCTGAACTGTGTCTGGAGCTGAAAAAAAATCACACCCTTGTGGTGGTCGAACATGACATGAGTTTTATTGACACCATCAGTGAAAAAGTCACGGTATTGGCGCAAGGGGCGATTTTAGCAGAAGGCACATTGGCAGAGGTTCAGGCCAATGAAGATGTGATTGAAAAGTATTTAGGGCGTTAGGAGAGACACATGCTAGAAGTGAAACAAATTAATCAGTTCTATGGTGGCAGTCATATCCTGCGTGATGTGTCTTTTAATGCGCCTGTGGGTGAATGTAGTGTGGTGCTGGGGCGTAATGGCGTGGGCAAAACCACCTTGTTGAAATGTCTGATGGGGATTCTACCAATTAAGTCAGGGCAGATTCTGTTAGATGGCAAAGACATTGCCAAAATGTCCCCTGAGCAACGGGTGCGTGCGGGGTTGGCTTATGTGCCGCAAGGTCGCGATATCTTTTCGACTTTAACGGTAGAAGAAAATATTCTAATTGGCATGGCTAAATTTTCAGGTGCTAAGACGCGTAAGGTGCCAAGCCATTTATATGAAATTTTCCCTGTACTGGATGAAATGAAACATCGCCGTGGCGGAGATTTATCGGGTGGTCAGCAACAACAGCTTGCGATTGCCCGAGCGTTGGCTTCAGAGCCGAGCGTTTTGATTTTAGATGAACCGACTGAAGGGATTCAGCCTTCAATTATTAAAGATATTGGTCGGGTGATTCGTAAATTGGCGGATCAAGGCGAGATGGCGATTATTTTGGTGGAGCAGTTTTATGATTTTGCTGAAGAGTTGGCGGATGCTTATACCGTGATGGCGCGTGGGCAGGTGATTGCACAAGGGCGGGGTGTGGATATGCCTGAGAAGGGGATTCGGGAGTTGGTGGCGATTTAGTATTTCTTGGCTAACAGTTACTTTATCCTTGTTCTAAGGAATGTATCTTTATGATGGACCTTACTTTTGAGAGATCAAAAGTAAGCAAAAATCTTTTGTTCGACTGACGTTACATCCTGAGCAATTCCAAAGCATGGCTTTGGAAGCAGCGCAAGGCAGTCGAACATGGCGACATCCATGTCGCCTATCACGATAGTGAACGTTGGGAAAATGCAATTTAGAACATTAAATGGTTAGCCTAGATTTATTTGTCTTCAACCTTATAAAATGTTCCGCCTGCATAGACATTATGTCCAAAGCCGCATGAAGATTCACCATTGCTTTGCTCAACCTCAATTTTTTGTCCAAGATTCGCATCATTGGCGAATTGAAGTTTGATTTGGCAATCTTCATAGCGATAGCTGGTTTGTTTTGACTTGATTGGCATGCTGGTTTCAAACTGCCCCATATTGGGGCCATAGATCAAACCGCGTAGGCCAAAGTAATAGCCATCAAATGCAATCGCATATTTATTCTGCTTTTTACTGACCTTGATGTAATCCCATTGCCCAAAACCATTGGCTCGGACATAAGTCCCTTGTAGATCAGAAGGTAGTTTTGGCTTGGGCAATTGTTTTAAATTGTATTGACTGGTTTTCGATTCTTTATCTCTGAGAAACCAAACTCTGGCCCATTGCGGTTTGCCGAGTTTGGCATAACTCAAGCCGACATTGTTGTTGGCGATTTCGATGTCTCGGTCACTGATCTGAATGCCGCTTTCATCTGCATTAAGCTGACAGAAATGTGCCCATGCGGCTTGGTCTTCAAATTGCTTAGCTGCTTTGAGATATTGCTTTTGATCGTAAAACTTTTTACCTGCTTGTGCATATTGTTTTACTTTGGCACAGCCCTGTTGCAATTCTTGCTCGAAAGAAAGTTCTGCAAAGCTCGCGCTTGAAGCGATTGCGATGGAAAGGCACAGACCGAGTTGAGATGTTTTAATCATTTTGGCTATTTTTGAAATCAAGTATTGCTTTCATTCTAAGCCACAATTCAGTCGTAAGACAGTAGGGTAAAAGTGAGGTTTTTATTGAGATTCTGTGAGTTGCAGTTGCATCCAGACCAAATCCCGCCATGTCCCAAACTTTTGCCCCACTTGTGGCATATAGCCTGTTTGCACAAAGCCCAATTGTTCATGTAGGACAATCGAGCCTTTATTTTCACTATCAATCGCGGCAACCATGATGTGCATGTTTTGCTGTTTGGCAAGATGAATCAGTTGCTGCATCAGGGCTTTGCCCAGCCCTTGGCGAGCATAGCTGGGATCTACAAAAACAGAATGTTCCATGCTTTGGCGATAACCACTGATGGTTCGAAATGCAGTGTAATAGGCATAACCAGCCACTTGATGGCTATTCAAGTCTTCAACCACGATCATGGGGAAGTGCTGTTGCTGCATGCTTTGAAAACGTTGCTGATAATCTGCTAAGGAAACCGCCTGATCATTCCAGTTGGCTGTGCCATTTAAAATCTCGTGATTATAGATCGCGAGGATTTGTTCTAGGTCTTCTGCTGTGGCAAAACGCATGTGGAAATGTGCAGCTAAAGTAGATGGGGCAAGTGCAATATTTTCAACCATAAGCAAAGGTCATCAAATTAGACAAAATAAACAGATATGATGTGGATAGAGCCAAAGGTCAGCTCACATTTATATTCGGTGATACAAACAAAAACAGCAAGGAAATCCTTGCTGTTTTTCACATTCTAAAAGGCTTAGAAGTGGTATTTGATCAAAGCACTGACGTTGTTTTCGTCACGGTTTTTCATACCAAATTTGTTATTCCAAACAGAATGCTCAACACCTAAATAAAGGCGAGTGTCTGGTGAAATGTGTTTACCCAAGTTCCACTTGTATTGTGTGGTCCAGTTGAGTTCACTTGCGTGATCTTTTTCGCCAGTTGACCAGTCAAGGAAACCATCCACCAAGAAATCTTCGTTTGATACTTTAAATGGCAAAGCATAAGCAATGGTCATTTGATAGTCATCAGCCGTATTTTCATTGTTGGCGCGGTAGAAGTTCACATTCGCATATTGGAAATATGGAATGGCAAGATCAAAACCTACACCATACAAGAAGTTGTCAAAGCTAGCGAAGTCATCATTGTTGCTTTCCCAAGTGGTTGAGATCAACACATCTTTAATTGGACCAAACGCAAGTTTTTGACCTGAAATTTCACCCAAGCTTAAACGTGGAGAAAGTTCGAAATAGGTGCTTTTATGGTCATCGCTGCCACGCATACGGTCCATAAAGAAAAATACATCGGCATATTTGACTTTTGCCGCATATTCAACCGTTATAGTTGTTTGTTTTTCATCAACAACTTCGTAGTTTTCACCATACAAACCCGTCAAGCTGAAATCTTGCCAAATCGGCTTCGCCTGAGCGAAAGCTGCTGTAGATACCAATAAACATGTTGCTGCAAGTTGCTTCAATTGCATTTAAAAAATCTCCCCCCAAAAGGCGTGTAAAGGATACAAGGTATTAAGCAAAAATAAAGCCAAATTTGACCAAATGAACAAAAGAATTGTATATAGCAGGCCAAAATAAAATGGCCCCTAAAGTTAAAAATATTTTTGTTTTAAGTTTTAATGAAAATGTCAAAAATCAGCTTGCATATTTTCGAGGAAAGACAGATATTGGAATTATAGAAGATCTTCTTACATACTGAAAAGCAACAGATGCAAAGCGAGGAGACAACAAGCATTTACATAATCAAAATATACAACTGCACTGAATGACTGCATGCTCAAAGTGTGCAAAGAAAAAAGTTTTGTAGCACTGTCTCACAGAAAAGAGAGGAAGATATTTATGAATATTGAAATCCGTACAGATAAAAACATTCAAGGTAGTGAACGCTTAAACAGTTATGTTCGTGCAGAACTTACACAAGAATTCCAACGTTATAGCGAGCGTATTACACATTTTTCGGTTCATATTAGTGATGAAAACGGGGACAAAACGGGCGATCATGACAAACGTTGTATGATTGAAGCTCGCCCAGCAGGAATGAAACCTGTCGCAGTGACACATAAAGCAGCAAATATTGATAACTCGATTCATGGTGCGATTGATAAATTGAAACGTAGTCTGGAGCATCTTTATGAGAAAAAAGAGCACCATCGTGGTGGTTTACCCGAATATGTTGATGTCGATGATGACGTAAAAGTGGATGATGAAGCATAGCCACAAACCTAAAGAAAAAGCCCAGTTGTTGGGCTTTTTTTATGCCTGTATCAAATTTCTACATGATTTTTTAGATGGTTTTATAAAATCCTGTCAGGATATTCGGCATAATAGAGCCATTAAAAAATATTGTGAGAACTGGTCATGTTAAATAAGCAACAGCAGGCCTTGGTGCAAGCCATACAACAACTCGATTTGGACCAAGTGCAATCTTTACTTGCTGAAGGACTCGACCCGAATTTTATTGACCCTGAGCAAGGACCGCCTGTATCCGTGGTTTGCGATGGTTTATTCGCTTGGTGGGAACAAATTTGTGAAGCTTATGAAGCAGGCAAGCCTTTCACTGAAGAAGAAAAGCAACAACAGCTCAAAGTTTATATCGATATTTTAGAAGCTTTGATTCAAGCCAAAGCAAATTTACATTTATGGGATTCAGAAGAGTTCTATGGTCCGCTTTGGGATGCGGCGAGTTCTGCTTGCGTGCCTGTAGTGCAACGCTTACTGGATGAAAAAGTAGATACAAATACCCGTGATGAAGAAGGTTTAACCGTTTTATCATCTATTAGCCAGCTTTTCTTTGACTGTGAATTTGATGAAATTGACTGGTCAGAATCATTGCCAGAAGAACGTGCAACACTGGAATTGTTACGTCAGCATGGCGCAAAAATGTCAAAAGAGCTAGGTGCATAAGCCAAGCCATTAGAAATAGAACGAGGAATAGAATGAAAACATTGCAAACATTGAGCTTAATTGCTGCATCAATGATAACCACGAGTGCTTTCGCGGCTGATTTTTCCTTTGACCGCCCAGGTGCGGGTATGGGCACAGGGATCACCCCTGTTGGAAAGTTAGCATGGGAGCAAAGTTTACCGAGCGTGAGCTACCAAGAAGGCAAGGTTGATGGTGTCAAAGACAAGACCTTGACGCTGAATGGTGACATGTTATTGCGTACTGGTTTGGCCGATGGACTGGAATTGCAATTGGGCTGGCAAGGTCCAGTATGGCAGCAATACAAACGTGCAGGCACTAAAAAAGAAAGTAATGGTCTAGGCGATATGAGCATTGGTTTGAAAAAAGCCATTGATCTGAAAGATGATCGTTTATCAATGGCATTGTTGGCTGAAGCCATCATTGCAACGGGAAATGATGAATTCACCAACCATGATGATATCTATAGCTTAACTTCGGCAGTTGCTTACGAATTTAGCGATTTGATCGGTACGTCGATCACTATGCGTTATGAAGCGCAGAATAGTGATTGGGCAGTGACTGCCATTCCAACGATTGATTATAAAATTGCAGGAAAATTATCAGGCTATTCAGAGTTTGTTTATCGTAAAGCAGAGAGCCAAGACTATGAGTATGGTCTCGGTACAGGTCTGATTTATGCCTTGAATAATCGCACGCAATTAGATGCAAGCATTGGCGTTGATCTCAATGGTGATCAAAAAAGTTATAACGGTGGCTTTGGCGTATCGGTTTTATTCTAACAATAATGAATGCTCCTGAATTCTCTTAAATTTACTTCTGCATAAGTGGGAGGGAGGCTCAGGAGAGTGATAGTGAGATAATCATGAAAATGTCTGTTCAGGCTGGGAAATCTTTCCCGCTGATGAGTTACTTTCTTGGGACTTTATTGCTGTTATGTGGGTCTTTGACTTACGCCCAAGAGAATTCATCCGCACCATTGCTTAGTCCTGAACAGGCTTTTGCATTTACGGTTGAATCGACTGCACAGAATCAGGCACGTTTGCATTGGTCGATCCAGCCAAATTATTATCTCTATCAGCATAAGTTTGAAGTGCAGCAGGGCAATCAGCCCGTCGCACTAACTTTACCGAAAGCGGTAGAACAGTATGATGAGAACTATGGTCACAGCCAAGTTTATTATCAACAAGCTGAATTTAGTATTCCAACTCAAGCCTCGCAGCATTATCGTGTCACTTGGCAGGGCTGCGCCAAAGACCGAATTTGTTATCCTCCACAAAATATTGAATTTCAGACCGATGCCGATGGTCTGGTCAGTGCTCAGAATGTCAGTGCAAATTCACAAAAAAGCTTTTTGGATGTGGCGCGTTCATCTAACACCTTAAATGCTCAAATGGCAGCAAGTGATGAAGTACAAACTGAGCCTACAGCAAAAACGACAAATTCAAATAATTCAGGTGTAATGGCACAAGACCAAAAATGGTCAAGTGCGCTTGAGCAGCATTCCTTGGCTTATAGCATTTTATTGTTCTTGGGTTTAGGGATATTACTGGCATTTACGCCGTGTTCCTTACCGATGTTACCAATTCTGACTTCATTGATTGTGCGTGACAATAAAGGTGTTAAAGCTTGGTCGATTGCACTCACGTTTGTCGTGAGTATGGCTTTGGTCTATGCGGTGTTAGGTCTGATTGCTTCAGCGGCAGGGCTGAATTTCCAACGCTGGTTACAACAGCCCGCGACACTGATTGCATTTAGCTTATTGTTCGTGGTGTTTGCCCTCAATCTATTTGGTCTATTTGAGTTAAAACTGCCACAGAACTGGGTCAATCGACTGGATCAAATGCAGTCCAATCAAAAAGGCGGCACACTGGTTGGTGCCAGCGTCATGGGGATGATCTCTGCACTGTTGGTTGGGCCTTGTATGACGGCACCTCTGGCAGGGGTATTACTGTTTATTTCGCAAACACAGAGTCAATGGCAAGGTGGGTTGTTACTGTTTACACTGGGTTTTGGGATGGGCATACCATTGCTGTTGGCCAGTGTTTTGGGGGCAAAAGCTTTACCCAAAGCAGGCGACTGGATGAACCAAATCAAGGTGATTTTTGCCTTTTTAATGCTGGCATTGAGCATTTACTTTATCCGCCCTTTGCTGCCAGAGTTAGCGATTCAAATTCTCAGCTTAACTCTTGGTTTAGCCTTTATTATTTATGCGGCATATCGCCTGTTTGCACAGAAAAGCAAGCTGCAATGGCTCTATGCGATATTACTGATTTTAGCGATTCCAGCATTGACCTTTAATCAATATCAGCATTTTCAAAGTCTCAGTTCAGTCCAGGCAGATAAATTGGCCGAATGGCATGTGGCAAGAACAGCAGATGAATTTCAGCAGATTTTAGCCAATGCACCCAAAGACCGTGGCATTGTGATTGATGTCTATGCGGATTGGTGTGTGGCTTGTCAGCCGATTGAGCATCGCATTCTAAAAGATGTCGAAGTCCAGCAGGCTTTATCGGGTTATTATTTAATTAAAATGGATTTAAGCCATTATGATGCGTCACACCAAGCATTGTTAGCACAGTGGGATATTTTAGGACCACCGACTTATTTGTTCCTAGATCAGCAACAACAAGAAATTCGCTCACTGCGTTTAACTGGTGCATTCCAAAAAGCTGAGCTATTACAACAACTCGCTTTATTTAAAGGAAAACAATAACAATGTATCAACTCTTTATTGGCAATAAAAATTACTCCACGTGGTCGATGCGTCCATGGATTTTACTTACACAGGTAGGGATTTCCTTTCAGGAGCATGTGATTCAGTTTGATAGTTTTGAACCTGAAAGTGAATTTAAAACAGAGATTCTAAAACTGAATCCAACGGGTAAAGTCCCTGCACTTGTGAATGGTGATTTGGTGGTCTGGGATAGCTTGGCGATTTGTGAATATATTGCCGAACAGCATCCTGAACTGAGATTGTGGACAGAAGAGAAGACATTACGTGCCAGAGCGCGTTGTATTAGTGCAGAAATGCACAGTGGCTTTCAAAGCTTACGAAATCTTTGCCCCATGAATGTCGAAGCTGACCTGACACATATTGGTAAGCAGTTATGGTCAGAGCATGCGCAATTGCGTGCCGATGTTGCTCGAATTGATCAGATCTGGTCAGAACGTCCGAGTGAAGACAGTTTTTTATGTGGTGAATTTAGTATTGCGGATGCGTTCTATGCACCCGTGGTAATGCGCTTCGAATGTTTTAAACTACCGCTTTCAGCATCAGGCCAAGCCTATGCACAAAAGATCTTGTCTTTGGCATCGGTACAGCAATGGATTACCGAAGCTAGACAAGAGCAGATGTTCGTACCTTTTGATGAGCCTTATCGTCAACATCGCGAAGAGTTTTTGAAAGATTAATCAATATTGCAATGAAGGCAGATTGTACCTTCATTGTTCTAACTCGCAGTAAGTTCGGTAAAAATTTTAACTTGATTACGTCCCGCAGCTTTGACCGCATACAGTGCCTGATCTGCTTGGCTAATGATGAGATGCGGTTCATCGGCACTGAGTGAGCTACTGATTCCAAAACTGGCACTTACTACAAACTCTTGCTTATCTTCGCTAATAAACTGTAGTTGTGATACCGCAAGGCGGCAGCGTTCAGCTACATTCCTTGCTTGTACTGTGGTGGTGTTGGGAAGTAATAAAATAAATTCTTCACCACCAAAACGACCAATAATATCTTGGTCACGTAAATTTTTTGCCAAGCATTTTGCCACAGTGACCAACACCTGGTCGCCCATGCTATGTCCAAAATGATCATTAATACTTTTAAAATGATCGAGATCAAGCAGAACAATCGAATAAAGCTGGTCCGGTTGTTGATGTAACTTTTCTAAGTAACTGCCGATACTGCGTCGATTCAGTACATTGGTCAGTGGATCCAGTCGACTCAGGATTTGAATGGTCATCTCCCGAGTCCGCCATTGGGTCAGCAGAATTTCAAACAGAAATAAACAGGCCAACATGATCGGCAATAAGAAAAACATCATACTGCCGACCCAAAATGGGTGCATCGATACTTCATTCAGCCGCTGCATATTAAACAATGGTGCATAAGTCAGTACCCCAACCATACTGAGGTAGTTGCATAGCAATAAGGCAAATGTTGCAGGAATGAGTGCGCAGTAGACCATCCTACGATCAAACAGCACCAAACCTACACCGACTACGCTGACATAACCCACCATAGTGGCAGGACTGAAACTTCCAACCAAATAGCTGTTATGACACAGCATTGCAGTAAAAACCTGAACGCTCAGAATGGGCAAAATACTTTGTGCCCAAAGCTGTTCTCTAAATAGGTGACAAGGGATAATCAGCAATAATAAAACGACCAGCATGATCAAACTGGTCCATAATTGTGAACGTACCAGATTCAAATGCACCCATTGATTGTACTGTGGGTTGATTAAGACAAAAATATCCCAGCTGATCCAAAACAGATTCATAAATGCTGCAAGGATCAGCAATAAAATACTTTTTTTGAGTATGGTCCAATTGACTACAATGTGATGTTCCCAAGAAAGCCTAAAGCCCCATCCTTTTGTGTCAGTTGACCTATTAAAACGAATCTTCACCATTGGCATGCATCCTTTTATGCAATGAGATTCCTAGGAACTGTATATCTGTCGTCAAAATATTGAGGAACGATAATTAAAATAACAATAGCATCTTTAGAATGAGAAAAAAGTCTAGTTCTGGGCTTTTTAGTGCAAAATAGGACGGGAAAAATTCTTTGAAAAATCAGCTGTTATCTAAATATCCAATCAATTTTATTTTATGATGACCAAAGGGAATTAAGAGTGACAATGGTCAGACATAGCTGACCATTTTTTACACGATCTTATTTTGCTTAGTCACGATCGAGCGCATGTGCAAATTCAGCAATATCTGCTAATGCTTGTTTGGCTTCAGGGAACCAAGCATTAAACATTTGGAAGTTATGCCACATACCAGTATACAGTTTGAACTGAACTTTAACATCAGCCTGTTCTGCTTTTTCTCTAAAGCGTTTTGAGTCATCCAGTAAAATTTCTTTCGAACCCACTTGCACCAAGGTGGGTGGTAGCCCTTTTAAATCATCAAACAATGGTGAAACACGTGGATCATCGGCTTGAATATTATCGGTCAGATAATGATTGATACCTGCCTGTAAGGCCTCAATCGACAATAAGGCATCATGTTTTTGATTAAAGCGTAGTGATTCACTGGTTAAGGTGAGATCAAGATAAGGCGACATCAGAATCAAGCCACTTGGCATCAGTTCAGGCTGTTGTTTGAGACGCAAACACAGCGCCAAGGCAAGGTTTGCGCCACAAGAATCACCTGAGATAATAATATCTTTCGGTTTAATCCCTTGTACCAATAGTGCTTGGTAAACATCGAAAATTGCATCGATGGCTTCAGGATATGGATACTCAGGCGCAAGTGGATAATCGACATGAATCACTTGCATTTGAGTACGTGCAGCAATATCTGTCATCAATGCACGATGAGTATTTAAACTGCCAAGGAAAAAAGCACCACCGTGAATGTGGAAAATCAGTTGTGTAGCAGCTGCTTGCGCTTTGATTTCTTCACCACGCACACCAGCTAGACGTATTGGACGGACTTGTACTGTTGAATCTTGTGGAAATAGACGGCACAGTTGATCGAGCAACGGACGTAATGCATTTGGAGCCAAGTTAAATTGACTAGGTGTCCGAATCGTCGCTTTAAGTAAGGATTCAGTAAAATAATATTTCCAAACAGTAGCAAATTTCATAATTTTTCCATATTGTTAGATCAGTATAGCAATAAGAAAGTTCTTGAAAATAAGCTATGTCTGAGCACGACGATAAAATCTGAAAAAATGTGCACTACGACACTCTTACTCAGGTTATACCAAATAGTCATAATCAAGAATTGCAATATTGATTGAAGTTCTCAATACTTTCAGTTTGAAAGACCCCTTAAGGATATTACAAAAATGAAGAAAATTGCTTTAGCATTTGGATTGCTCGGTTTGACAACTTTTGCCAATGCAGCGGATGCGCTGAATGGCAGTGTTTGGCAGACCATTGATGATGAAACAAAACAGCCAAAGGCGATCGTGAAGTTCACGGAGCAAAAGGATGGAACGTTAACGGCGTCGATTCAAAAATATTTAGTAGCAGGCCAGGAAAATGCTTGTTCTAAATGTGAAGGAACGTACCATAACAAACCACTGAAGGGCGTGACTATTGTAAATGGCCTGAAAAATGTCGGTGGTGTGAACTACGATGGTGGTTCAATTATCGATCCTAAAAATGGTAAAACCTATAAATTGAAAGCTGAAATTATCGAAGGTGGTAAAAAGCTGAAATTACGTGGTTATATCGGTGTCGCTGCTTTAGGTCGTAACCAAACTTGGATTCGTACCAACTAAGCCAGATTTAAATAATAAAAAACCGAGTCTTAACTTAAGACTCGGTTTTTTATTACCGCTTATTTTTTAGAATTTAAGCAGATAAAGCTTGATAAGTGGCTTCATCAAAGCCAATCACAAAACCTTGTGGGGTTTGCAGTACAGGACGCTTAATCAGGCTTGGCTGAGCAATTAGGGCTTCAATCAGGTTCTGTTCATTACTGGTCGCGTGTGTTTGCTCATCCGCGCTTAATTTGCGCCATGTGGTGCCTTTTTTATTGAGCACTTTATCTGCGCCAATCTCTTTTAACCAGATCGCTAAAGTATCTGCATCAATACCTTGTTTTTTATAATCATGAAATTCGTAATTGATGCCTTTGGCTTGTAAAGCATCAAAAGCTTTTTTCATCGAATTACAATTTTTAATGCCGTAAATTTTAAACATACCGAAAACCATAAAAAGAATAAAAGATATGGGCCAAAGCCTAACGCAAAAGAAGGGTGGTGTACCAGTTGAAATTTTTTATCAAGTTGATCGGTAGAATATGTGAAGCAGAAATTTAATGACAAAAATGATCATGTGATTTGAGCATAAGGGCTAAAGACAAAGCCAAGAAAGAAAATCTAATATCTAGAAAAGAGAAAACCCGCATATAATCTTCCTGATTATGCGGGTCTCATTTCAACGTCCAATGTCTCATCCTTGCAAATAAACTTAATCTAAGTTTATTTTATCTTCCTACGGCTTCCTATCCTTTTTTGGTCATCCTGACCGCTTCCCTGTGCCGTGAAGCTATAATGCCGTTCTAGATGCGAAATAAAAATACACAAAAGCGACAAGTTATGTAAGCTAAAGAAGCGATCAAAGTGAACATGTGTTCACTTATTCGTGTATTTTATAGTCGATAATCACGGGTGCATGGTCACTAAACCATTGTTCTTTATAGACCCATGCATTTGTTGTACGTGCTTTCCAGTCTGGAGAGCATGAATGGTAGTCAATACGCCACCCAACATTTTTCGCACGTGCTTGACCACGATTTGACCACCACGAATACAATTCTGCTTCAGGGCGAACTTCGCGGAAAGTATCCACATAACCTAACTCATCATACATATGATCGAGCCAAGCACGTTCATGTGGCAGTACCCCAGAAGATTTCTGGTTACCTGACCAGTTTTTAATATCGATGCGTTTATGCACGATATTGTAATCCCCACAGACGATGATTGATTTATTTTCATCTCGCCACTGTTTGAGTATTTTGGCGTATTCTTGTAAAAACACGTCTTTGCGTGCTTGCGCTTCGTCACCGCTTGATCCTGATGGCAAGTATAGCGAGGCAATATGAACAGTTTGTGACAGCCCTAAATCAAATTCAGCAGTCGTAAAACGTCCTTGAGAATCAGCCAGTTCAAAGCCTAAACCATCTTTCACTGAAACGAATGGCAGACGGCTATAAATCGCCGTACCTGCATAGCCCGCACGTTCAGCAGGGAACAGGTGGGTATACCAACCTTCAGGTTTAAATTTATCGGTCCATTGTTCATGGGTAATGCGACTTTCTTGCATACAAACCACATCAGCACCCGACTGTTCTAGCCATTCGAGTAGACCTTTGGTAACTGATGAGCGCAAGCCATTTACGTTAATTGAAACGACTCGAAGAATTTTTACATCACTTGGATAGCTATCCTTTGGTATCATACGTCTGTTTAACCTCAATTGAAGAATTTGGAGCACTTTATATGACAACGCCTGTGTCATTTCATCCGCAAGCTTTTATCGAACTCGCATTATCACGTGGAGTGCTTAAATTTGGTGAGTTTACCTTAAAATCAGGCCGTGTCAGTCCTTATTTCTTTAACGCAGGTTTGTTAAACGATGGTGAAGCACTGTCTTTGTTAGCGCAAGGCTATGCCGACAAACTGGTACAGTGTGACAATGTCGGTGTGATTTTTGGCCCAGCGTATAAAGGGATTCCTTTTGTCGCAGCAACAGCTGTGGCATTGTCTCAAGTGCATGGCAAAAGTGTACCTTGGGGCTTTAACCGTAAAGAAGCCAAAGATCACGGTGAAGGCGGTGTGTTGGTAGGTGCATCGGTTGCAGGTCAAAAAGTCTGGATCATTGACGATGTGATCACTGCGGGCACTGCGATTCGTGAAGTTGTGACCATCTTAAAAAATGCAGGTGCTGAAATTGCAGGTGTATTGGTGGCGTTAGATCGTCAAGAACGTGGTCAAGGTCAGCTTTCTGCGATTCAGGAAGTGCAAAAAGAACTCGAAATTCCAGTTCATGCATTGATCACCATGAAAGATTTGATGGATTATTTGGATGCAAAAGGCGAAAAAGACGCTTTAGCCAATATGCAGGCTTATCGTGAAAAATATGGCATCTAAGTTTTAGATGTAAACGAAAAGGAAGCGAAGGCTTCCTTTTTTATTCTTTGGTTTTGAGCGGGAAAATACGATTACTCTTTCTTGTTTAAAGAAACTGTATTTTGTAGCTGAGCATTATTTTCATGATGTTCAATCGCTAATTCTATTAAACGGGTAATGAGGTCAGAGTAATTTAACCCACTCGCTTCCCATAGCTTTGGAAACATACTTATATTGGTAAAGCCCGGTAAGGTATTTATTTCATTAATAAAAACTTCTCCATTTTTTGTTAAAAAAACATCAACCCTTGCGAGTCCAGTGCATTCCAAAACTTCATAGGCTTTGATGGAGATCTCTCTAATTTTTTGACTGATTTCATCCGATATATTTGCAGGTATCGTTACTGTTGCACCCTTATCATTAATATATTTTGTGTCGTAAGAATAGAAGCTATCTTCCAGTTCAATTTCTCCGCAAACACTCGCCAAAGGTTCACTGTTGCCGATAACGGCACATTCTATTTCTCTGCCATCAATTCCTTGCTCAATCAAAACTTTATTGTCGTAAATGAATGCAGTATCTAGAGCTGTTTCAAATTCATCTTGAGTGCTGACTTTACTCACACCTACTGATGAACCCTGATTAGCGGGTTTAACGAATAATGGGCAGCCTAATTGTGAACTTGCAATTTCGAAGCTTATATCTTTTCTATTTTTCTTCGTTAGCTTTATGAAGGGGGTAATATTTAAGCCAGCATCTCTTAATAATCTTTTGGTTATATCTTTATCCATACACATGGCAGAACTGAGGACTTGAGAACCAACAAATGGAAGGTTCACCATTCTTAGCAATCCTTGCAATGAGCCATCTTCTCCAAGTGTTCCGTGAACGATCGGAAAGATCACATCCAATTGCGATAGCGTTTTGTTTTGAAACTCTATGATTTGTTTTTCATTTTTCCCTGGAATGAGCGCAATATTTCGTCCTGATTGATGCAGTGAAATGAGAGATGGATTGTCTGAATTTAATAAAAAATGAGTACTTTCATTCAGATGCCATATTCCATTTTTATCGATACCGATTAATGTCACATCAAATTTTTCTCGATCTATCGCATCAACAATATTTCTTGCAGACTGAAGCGAAACCTCGTGCTCGGTAGATTTCCCCCCAAATATAATGCCAATATTTTTCTTCTGCATTCCTATATTTCCTTAAATATTTACTAAATTTTCAGCTAAAAACCAAACCTTAATGTACCTCTGAATGATGTAACATCATGATTAATATTTGTGACACTTAGCTAAATTTATCTGAATATCAAGGGAGAAGGGAAGCCATTACAGAATGATTGATTACTAATGGTTACGACATATTTTTCTTCATTTCTAGGTTAGCTAAAGCTCAATAATCTTTTAATAAAATAAAGAATTAAAATATTTAGCATATTGTTGAAAATTAACTTAGCTTGGATATCACAGATATTTTCATTTGTTTCAAATTGATATAACCAGAGTTAGAGAAAAGAAAAGTGAAAAACAAGATTGAGCAGGCAAATCCTGATGTGAAAATTATAAGAGGATCTTTTACATCTCAAAGTGAGCGCCTACTCATTTTTCAATGGCTGGATGCTCAATTTTATCACTCTCTTGGGATCACTGTATTTCTTGATCGTACACAAGGCATTGATGCACAGTGGCAACTGTTAAGACTATATGATTCAAATCAGCCTAATGTCTTGTTGGGTGTTGCTGTGGTCTTGGCTGGTGGTGCTTGTTTTTGGTTGCCAGAGGCAAGCTCCTCCGCTGGATTACTTTGTTCAACGATTGTTAAACTTCAACCCCATCGTATTATTACTACGTCTTTTGGGCGAGATATACTGCGTTCTATGATGGGGCATCAAATGAGCATATTGCGAGAGTATGATCAATCAGTCATGGTCTGTTCGCATCGCCTCCCACAGGCGAGTGGCCGTTTTGCCATGACATCAGATATTCCTCGCCTAATTGAATATCAATACTTATACAATCAAGAACGTTCGGTAGATGAAAGATCTGATTGGAATGTGCTTATTCAGCAGGCTAAGGTTGTTGTGCATGAAGTTGATGGTCAAATTGTCTCTATCGTCCGATTCGGGATTGAAACTCATCGTCTGGTCAGTATAGGCGGAACTTACACCTTTTCTGAATATCGACGGCAGGGTTATGCTGAGCGTGTATTAGCGTTTGCAATCAACCAAATCGTTGAGAGTGGACGCATCGCACATTTGATTGTCGACATCGATAATTTCCCAGCAATAAAACTCTATCACCAAATGGGCTTTGAAGACATTGGCTCATCTTATGTCGGCTATTTAGGGTATTCATAAACAGCTAAACATTTGTGTCCAACATTGCAGGCATCAAAATTTCTTTAACACAGCTTGCTTTACTGGTTGAAATAATAAAATGAATTGCCTGAATCACATCGGCTAAAGGGATAAGGGAATATTCGGTTTGTTCTAAAACGTCTTTAGTGGGTTTATCTATTTCATATCCGCTGGCAAGGTAGCCTAAGTTCAGTACACTGACCCCAATCAGGTGTTCACGCAAGATTTCTCGAAGGGATTGCGCAATGCCTCTTAACGCAAATTTAGTTGCGGAGAAAACAAGCTCTTTACCGTTATGATTATCAACAGCCCAAGTGGAACCGATGAGAATAATTTTGGCATTGTCGGAGAGTTTGAGATTTTCGATCAATGATTGAACCGACAGTATACAGGTGGTGATATTGGTATTGATGATTTGGTTGATTTCAGCAGCAGAAACATCTTCGAAATTATAATCATTGCTAAAAGCTTGTTGTTCCCAAATGCCGACATTGTAAATCAGCACATCAATTTTTTGCTGCCTAATTGTCGTCTTTATATCACTTACAGCTTGTTCAGATTTAGAAAGATCAGCACGAATCCAGTTTAAATTCGGCATTTCTTGTGGTTGGGTGCGAGATACACCATAGATGGTATCTGTTGGCTTTGGCACAGCTTGAACAATGGCTTTCCCTAGTCCCTTACTGACGCCGTATATGAGAAATGTTTTATTCAAGTTATCCATTTATCTATCCGTATTTTGTAGATTAAGGGACAACTATAAAAACTCAACTTAGATTGAGGTCAAGAGCTAAGTTTGGGCTATAAAAATATCTGAGGCTTGCTTATTTAATTTATTTGATTGGTTCTGGCTGATAATGGTTTAAAAAATAAAAATTACCAGCGAGCCGCTCCAGTGTACTGAACTCTAGAACGGCTTGCTGTTAAACTTAGATATTGGATGTTATTTTAGTTTAAGTACTTCCAACGAAATTTCTGCTGGTAAATTTCCTTTACCTTTTAATTCAGCTAATATTTTCAAGGCTTCTTTTTTATTCTTAACAAACCCATTTTTACCATGTAAATAATTAATAGCTAACATGAATTTAGCTAAGTCATTTCCATGTAAAGAGGCCTGTGCTAATAAATTATTCGCCTTTTTAATGTTTTTTTCGACACAAATTCCATTTCTATATAAAGTAGATAAGTTATATAAGGCATGCTTGTTTTGATTTTGGGCAGCCATTTTAAACATTTCTAAAGCCGAGCAATAGTTTATAGATGTATGTATCCCATAGAAATAGAAAAAACCGAGAGTATTTTGGGCGTCACTATTTCCTTCATTTGAAGCTTTGATATAGTAACGAATAACAGCTTTGTTTATCTTCTCTTGCTTAACTTTTTCTTGGTTTAAAAAGTAAAGTTGTGTAATTGAGTTAACATCATCAATACTTAACCTAATATTAGATAAGGGGATTGGATCATTCAATTTAACAAGTAAGTCTTGGTCCCATTGTTCTCTTTTTTCCCAAGGGAAGTTTACTTCATAGAAGTTGATAAAGGTATTGCCTATCCCTAAAGGGCCAAGTAATAAGCAAACAAGAGCATAAGAGTATATGAGCTTTTTAAAACTCATGAAGTTTGATGTAATTAAATTTCTGTCAATTTTATTCATTATTGCTAATGACATGAATATTACAGACAAGTTAAATAAGAATAGTGCAATCCATCTAATATAATCAAATGCTATTAAGGTTAGCGCCAACGGAGATGCTGAAAAAAACAAGATGAGAATAAACGTTTTTTTGTCTGTGCATTTTTTAATAAATAAAAGTACAGGTGAGCAAAATAGGAATGTAAAAAATATTTTTAAATATGCTTTGGTTTCAAAAAATGTTTGATAGTTTGTTACGAAATTTTCTTTTAAAGTCAGTAGCGACGTGCTGACAGCATAAGATTGAAAATGGTCGTAATACATAAAGGTTTTAATGATAGAGTTAACTTGGAATGGAGACATCTTTCCATAGATCACTACTGCTACTAATAGTAAAGCAGACTCTATCCCAATAAGGAAAATGTGACTTATTTTTCTATATTTCTGATAATATATAAATGCCAAAGTTGGAACAAAGAATATTAGCATCGCTTCATGCGTCAATGCCATTACGGGTAATGATAATAATATAAAAGCTAGAACAATGAAATTTTTTGAATTTTTTAATATGAGTAAAATAGAGGTGAGCAGAATAATTTGACCGACATGATCAAAACGAGATAATTCTCTTACCCATTGAGAGGTTAGAAAAGATAAACTAAAAATACATAATGAAAAAATGATAACATCTTTGTTTTCAAGTTTTAATTTTTTGAAGAAAACAAATGTAATTCTAGAAAAAAGATAGAATAGTATAAGTAATAAAATAATGGATACTAGGCGAACATGTCTATAAGTTGGATCCACCCCGAAAATGTTTAATATTTCACCAGGCAAAGCTCTTCTAACAAAACCATAGTCATAGCTAAATACCCATTGTGAGTATAAATAGTCATGCAACCTTATTGTAAAGTTAAAAGAATATATGTTGCTGTGGATGAAAATAATAACAATGAGGATTAATAAAGAATATAAAATAAATTTAATATTTTCTTTATTGCTTTTAATGAACATGTTCATAAACGCGCTACTAAAACTTAATTATGAAATAACTATTGGCTAGCTAATACTGGGAGGGTAGGCAAAGATTAGATTGGTGACTAAATTAACGTTTAATAAGTTATTAGTCCCAAGGTAATATTTGACTTATAACATGCTTGCTAAATAAGCAACGAAAACACCTACAACGATACCAGCTAAGATCTCAATCTTTGTATGTCCCATACGCTCTCTTAAATGCTGATACTCAGGCATATTTTTAGCTAAAAGATTGATGGCTGCAGCATGTTTGCCAACAGCACGTCTTAAGCTATTCGCATCTAAAAGCACAATAAATGAGAGGGTAAGCGCAACACCAAAAGCAGGTGTATCAATCCCTTCCTTAATGGCAATAAGCGCAGCCATACTGCTTACAATGGCACTATGATTACTTGGTAATCCACCATAGCCAATTAATCCAAAAGCCAATTTCTTGGCTTTAATTGAATTAATAAGAAATTTTAGACAGCCAGCAACTAGCCAAGCTAAAAATGGGGTAATAAGGTAAATATAATACGTCACAAAACAATCCAAAATAAAATTAGGCTGGCAATAATGTCCAGATACAACATGCGACCCATAAAACAACGGTTAATAATATTTGCCAGTCCTGAGCGATCACGTCAGTTGGAGATTCTCCACCTTTTAATGTTTCAACAATAAACCAGTAACGGAATAAGCCGAACATCACAAATGGAATAGTGATAATCAGTTGTGGTTGTACTTCCATCGTGTACAAGCTATAAAAAACAATGGCTGTAACGGCAGAGATGCCTGCAAAGCGGTCAATCAGACTGACTGAATAGTGTTCAAGTACACCACGCCCTTGCGAGCCACTTTGTATTAGTTCCTGACGACGTTTAATTGAAGCGAGATACAGTGAAATACTTAATGTCGTAATAAACATCCAGTGAGAAACTGGCACGGCAAGAGCTACAGCGCCTGCATACACTCGTAATACAAAACCAAAGGCTACAATGAAAATTTCAATAACGGGTTCATGTTTTAGTTTAAAGGTGTAGGCCCAATTCAGCAGTAAATATACCACGATCACGTAGATGAGCTTTGGCGCAACTAACCAAGCGAACCCTAAAGCAATATAAATCAAGGTTAATAAAATAATTGCACTTTGGGGACTCACTTGCCCCGAAGCTAAAGGTCGTTTCAATGACTTCTCAGGATGTGCCCGATCTTTTTCTATATCTTTTAAGTCATTAACAATATAGACCGCTGAGGCCGCTAGACAAAATAAAAATGCCGCAAATAATACGGAATAAATAGAGTCTAAATTTAGGAATTCGCCTGCAAAGATCAGAGGTGCGAAAACAAAGCTATTCTTAAGCCATTGTTTAGGTCTTATTAGTTTTATCAGTCCTGGGATTTCCGCTAGAAAAGACCGATTTTCTGCTATATCATACATTTTTTTTTCAGCGCTATTAAATATAAATGATGGACTCGATTAAGCTCGCGCTGCTTTATACAGCATTTGCTATAGTTGCTACGTTTTGCAATATTATAGCACAAGATATTTCCAGTTATATTTATGTTGGAAATTTTTATATTTTTATTTCAATTTTTGTCGGCACAGGTGTCGGTTTAATTGTTAAGTATATCTTAGATAAAAAGTATATTTTTAAATATAAAACACAGAATACTAAACATGATGGAAAGGTTTTTATGCTGTATACCATTATGGGTATCTTTACTACGATTATTTTCTGGGGTTTTGAGTTTGGCTTTCATGCAGCTTTTGGAACCAAAGAGATGCGTTACGTGGGTGGAATAATCGGTCTACTGATTGGCTATATTTGCAAATATTATTTAGATAAACATTTTGTGTTTCGTAAAGTTGAGGCATAAATGAAAACAATACAGGCTTGGGGTCGACTTTCTGACGCTGAACATCACGTTATCCCTTTAATAACACCTTCACAAGCATCCAAACAAATAAAACATGGCACGTTCCCAGGTATCGCTCATGGTATGGGACGTAGTTATGGTGATGTGGCATTAAATGGCAATGGCCTTTTATGGCTGACCACAGCCATGAATCATTTGATTTCTTTTGATTTAAATACTGGAATTTTGCACTGCGAAGCAGGTGCTACCTTACAAGATATTCACCGAACACTCATCCCACAAGGCTGGATGTTACCTGTAACCCCAGGCACGCAGATGATTACTGTCGGCGGGGCCATTGCAAATGATGTACATGGCAAAAACCACCATGCTTTTGGGTCTTTTGGTGACCACCTTCTGCAGATTAAGCTGATGCGGACTGATGGTGAAATTATTGAATGTTCAAAGACTGAAAGGGCTGATTGGTTCTATGCAACTGTAGGCGGGATTGGCCTAACAGGTATAATTTTAGAAGCAAAAATGCAATTACGTCCCGTGCAAAGTTCATGGATTGATTCAGAAACCATTCCTTATCACAATTTAGATGAGTTCTTTGCACTCTCTGACTCATCTGAAGCAGACTGGGAATATACTGTGTCCTGGATTGATTGTATGAATGGTGCGAATGCCAAAGGTCTTTTTTCACGGGGAAATTTGGCGAGTGCATCTACGCAAGCGGAACCTAAAATAAACGATAAAACATTTCCGATTACTCCTCCGATTTCCTTGGTGAATAAACTCAGTTTACCGGTCTTTAATTTTGCCTACTTTCACGGGAACTCGCTCAAAAGCCAACCGCAAAAAGTACATTACGAGCCATTCTTTTATCCATTAGATGCCATGCATGAATGGAACAAAATGTACGGACCGAAAGGTTTTTATCAATATCAAAGTGTGGTGCCGAACGAGATTGGCAAAGAAGTCACTCAAGATATGTTAAACGCCATTAAAAAATCAGGCGAAGGCTCATTTTTAGCGGTATTAAAAACATTTGGTGATCGTGAGTCTGGGGGGTTACTGAGCTTTCCAAAATCTGGTGTTACTTTGGCGTTGGATTTCCCTAATCGTGGTGAAAAAACCTTAAAACTGTTAAATGAATTGGATCATATTGTGCAGCAAGCACAAGGCCGCCTTTATTTAGCCAAAGATGCTCGTATGCCAAGGTCATTATTTGAAGCGGGTTATCCGCACTTGAATGAATTTTTAAAATATCGGGACCCAGGCATCAGCTCGGAAATGTCTCGTCGTCTATTAGGGGGTTAAATGTCAAATCAACCAAAAATCTTAATTGTAGGTGGAACCTCCGCTATTGCTGAACACTGCGCCAGACTCTGGCTTAAGCAGCAGCCTTGTGAAGTTATTCTGTTGGGTCGAGACCAAGACAAATTACAGCGTGTTGCGAATGATCTTAAAGTCCGTACCCCGCAGGCCAATATCCAATTACAGACCGTCGATTTTTTAAATGCTGCGGCAATTCAAGATTGTATTGATACCATCAATCAACAGGGAAAAATTGATATTGCCCTGATTGCGCATGGCAATTTACCTGATCAAGATCAATGTCAAAATGATCTAGTTCAATGTCAACAGGCAATTGAAGTCAATGCGTTGTCACCTGCGTTATTTACTGAAGTTATTGCCAAGCATATGATTGAACATAATCATGGGAAATTGGCAGTGATTGGTTCCGTAGCGGGTGATCGTGGTCGTAAATCGAATTATGTATACGGTGCATCAAAAGCGTTGCTTGATAAATATCTACAAGGATTACAACATCGCTTAGCCTTAACAGGTTCTCAAGTTACAGCGACTTTAATCAAGCCTGGTCCGACAGCGACCCCTATGACGGCTGGAATGTCTGGTAAAGGCAAGCTTGCTTCACCTGAGCAAGTTGCGAGTGATATTGTGCAAGGAATAGAGAAAGGTAAATTAACCATTTATACACCAGGTAAATGGGCAATCATTATGATGATTATTCGAAATTTACCGTTCTTTTTATTTAAGAAAATGGATATATAAATAATATGTATCAACTAAAAAGCCCAATCATCTATTGGGCTTTTTAGTTGATGTTTCTCTTAAATTTTGATGCAGTATTAGGTTTTATTTTTCCTCACACTTCTTACATTCCAACATTACCCCTAATTTCTCTTTCCGCCCTTGTTTGGTTAACACCCAAGGACGATTTTGCCACGGTGGATCATGACGGACGTGCTGCCCATGCCCACAGGCGAGATCAGCAACATAATGTCCTTCTTCATCGAGATGAAAACCGACAATCGCTTGCTGCATTTAATTTTCCAGACTTTCGAGTTTAGATTGTTCCAAACCCTTTAAAAAACGGTGACATAAGTTATGAATCGCCACTAGATCATTCGGGTCCATTCCCAACGAACAGGCAAGCTTAAAGGGAATGAGGGTAATTTCATCTTTTGCAGCCAGTGCTTTTTTCAGCAAGATTACTTTCTTCATCCGCTCATCTTCTTTGACCGCAACACGCTTTAAAAACTGCTTTTCTTCGAGTTTTTTAATAATCGGTGTCAGCGTTCCAGAATCAAAAAAAGTCTTTTGTCCAATCTCAGACAACATCACATTGTCCTGCTCATACAAAGCCAGCAATACAATAAATTGCGGATAGGTCAGATCATATTCCTGAAGCAAAGGGCGATATTGGCGAATCATCGCATTGGTCGCGGAATACATGGCAAAACACACTTGGTTATCCAAAAATGAAACTTCAGCCATGATGGTTTTTCCTCGACTCGATTGTTGAACATTCAGTATAAATTGGATTGCTTTAAAAGTACATTGTGCATAATTAACTTGCACGCAATATAATTGTGTGAAATATTAAATAGGCAAGCTGAATGATTCAGCAAACTATTTTGAGTACATCCATTATTGGATAGAAGAGAGAACACCTATGAGCAAGATTTATGATTTTCAGGCTGAATTGTTAGAAGGCGAACAAAAGAACTTCGCGGATTACCAAGGCAAAGTGTTATTGGTGGTGAATACCGCAAGCCAGTGTGGTCTAACACCACAATTTGAGGGTTTGGAGAAGTTATATCAGGACTATCAACAACAAGGGTTGGTGATTCTCGGTTTTCCATGTAATCAATTTGCCAACCAAGATCCATCGAGCAATGAAGAAATCGGCAGCTTCTGTCAGCGCAATTATGGCGTATCGTTCCCCATGTTTGCCAAGGTTGATGTAAATGGCCCAACCGCACATCCTTTATATCAATACCTCACCTCTGAAGCCAAGGGTCTGTTAGGTAGCAGCATTAAATGGAACTTCACTAAATTCCTGATCAATCAAAACGGTGACGTGGTCAAACGCTATGCCCCGATTACCAAACCTGAAAAAATTGCAAAAGATATTCAAAAGCTATTGGGATAAATAGGCTAAAAATGAGGAAGATGGAAATGACTGGTCTACGGTGCATCCACTGGTGATTTCCTCATCCGAAGCAAATTGAATCATAAAGCTGAACATTTTTAATATGTTGTAATTAATTGAACAAAATAGATTTTTTAATCTTTAAGATTTATACAACTTGTTTCACGATTGACCGCAAACTTCGCTATACTTTTTGCCAAGATTAAAAATACGAGCGTCAGATTATGCGTGTACTGGTCGTGATGGACCCGATTGAAACTGTGAATCTTAAAAAAGATTCAACTATGGCGATGTTATGGGCGGCAAGCCGTCGCGGACATGAATTGGGTTATGCATTACAACACGATTTATATATCGACCAAGGCAAAGCCTTTGGCCTGATCTCACCACTGAAAGTATTTGAAGACTATAACCATTATTATGAGTTGGGTGAAAAAAGAAAAGAATCTTTGGCGGATTACGATGTGGTGTTGATGCGTAAAGACCCGCCATTTGATATGAATTTTGTCTATACCACCTATATTTTGGAGCAGGCAGAGCGTGAAGGCGTATGGATTATTAACAAACCACAATCGCTACGTGACTGTAATGAAAAGCTGTTCGCGACCCAATTCCCTGAATTACAAGTACCCACTTTGGTAACCTCACAACAAAGCCTGATTCGTGAATTTATCAAAGAACATGGCGATGTGATTGTAAAACCATTAGATGGTATGGGTGGGATGGGGATTTTTCGTCTGTATCAAGATGGGGTAAACATTGGTTCAACTTTGGAAATGCTCACGGAAATGGGTACACGTCCAATTATGGCGCAACGTTATATCCCTGAAATTGTCGAAGGTGATAAACGCATCTTGATGGTCAATGGCGAGCCGATTCCGTATTGCTTGGCACGTATTCCGCAAAATGGCGAAGTGCGTGGTAACTTGGCGGCAGGTGGTTTAGGTCAAGCCCGTCCACTGACTGAAAATGATAAATTGATTGCGGCAAAAGTCGGCCCATTCCTGCGTGAAAAAGGTCTGGTATTTGTTGGTTTGGATGTGATTGGTAACTATGTGACTGAAATTAACGTGACCAGTCCAACCTGTATCCGTGAGATTGATGCACAATTTGGCACCTCGATTGCCGACGATCTTTTCGATGTTTTAGAAGCAGGTCGTAAAAAATAAAAAGTTGCATTTTTGACCGAATTGCCCGTTTGTATTGAATGAAAATTTGGATGCAAATGGGCATTTACATATCGGCAGTACCTTGTTTTTAACAAAGAATCGAAAAAAGCATAGCTTTCTGTTGTAAACAAGTGAAATTCGCTTTTCGTGAATGAAGCTTTAGGATTAAAATAACGCTCGAAAACAATAGACGATAACTTTCTTTTTTTGAGTTGAAGAATTAGACCGTGACCAATTCACCGCAGAACAAACCCAAACATGTCTTGATGATGGCCGCAGGTACTGGTGGGCATGTGTTTCCCGCGCTTGCTGTTGCCAAACAGCTGCAACAGGAAGGCTGCCAAGTCTCTTGGTTAGCGACGCCTACGGGAATGGAAAATCGGTTGCTCAAAGATCAAAATATTCCAATTTATCAAATTGATATTCAAGGTGTACGCGGCAATGGTTTAGTTCGTAAACTCAGTGCACCGTTTAAAATTTTAAAAGCCACGCTCAGCGCCATGCGCTATATGAAACAGCTCAAGATTGATGCTGTGGCGGGTTTTGGTGGTTATGTGGCAGGCCCAGGTGGTTTGGCTGCACGTTTGCTCGGTATTCCTGTGCTGATTCATGAGCAAAATGCGATTGCAGGGTTTACCAACACCCAATTGGCACGTATTGCCAAGACCGTGTGTCAGGCTTTTCCAAATACATTTGCAAACAGTGATAAAGTCGTGACCACAGGTAATCCTGTGCGTGCGGAGATTACTGCGATTTTAAATCCATCATGGCGCTATCAAACCCGTGAACAGGAACAATTGCCTATCAATCTTCTGATTGTTGGCGGTTCACTGGGTGCACAAGCATTGAATGAGCGTTTGCCTGAAGCTTTGAAAAAGGTCAATGTTCCGCTCAAGGTCTTCCATCAGTGTGGTCAAAACAAGCAAGATGCCACGCGTGCATTGTATCAAGGTGCACCTGCGAGTTTGGATATTCAAGTGGAACCCTTTATTCACGATATGGCAAAAGCCTATAGTGAAGCAGATTTGATTATCTGCCGTGCTGGCGCTTTAACAGTGACGGAAGTCGCAACCGCAGGTTTGGCGGCGATTTTTGTGCCTTTACCGATTGCGGTAGATGACCACCAAACGGCAAATGCGAAATTCTTGGCGAATGCTGGCGCAGCCAAGATTTGCCAGCAAGCAGACATGACACCTGCTGTTTTAGATGAGTTATTAGCGACCTTATTAAATCGTCAGCTACTCTCTGAAATGGCTGTAAAAGCACGTCAACAAGCGCAACCGAATGCAACTCAGCATGTGGTTGATCTGATTAAAAAATTGTAATTCGAGTTTATTTATGTCTCCTACAAATCCAAACCAAGCCAAAAAGCTGATTAAAGTGCCAGAAATGCGCCGTATTAAAAATATCCACTTTGTTGGTATTGGTGGTGCGGGGATGTGCGGTATTGCCGAAGTATTGAGTAACCAAGGTTATAAAATTTCAGGCTCAGACATTAAAGCGTCGAAAACCACGGCTCAACTCGAAGCGAATGGTATTAAAGTATTTATTGGTCATTCAGCTGACAATATTAAAAATGCCAATGTACTGGTGGTATCGACTGCGATTGATCCTGAAAACCCAGAAATTAAAGCAGCTATCGAACAACGTACGCCAATCGTGCGTCGTGCGGAAATGCTGGGTGAGTTGATGCGTTACCGTCACGGGATTGCGGTTGCGGGGACGCATGGTAAAACCACAACGACAAGCTTATTAACCACCATGTTGGCAGAAGAAAACCTTGATCCGACTTATGTGATTGGCGGTTTGCTGAATAGCACAGGTGTAAATGCTGCATTAGGCGAAAGCCGTTTTATCGTGGCGGAAGCGGATGAGTCAGATGCATCTTTCTTGTATTTGCAACCAATGGCTGCGATCGTGACCAATATCGATGCAGATCACATGGATACCTATGAAGGTAGCTTTGATAAGTTAAAAGATACCTTTATTCAGTTCTTACATAACCTGCCATTCTATGGTTTGGCTGTGGTCTGTGGCGATGATGCTAACATCCGTGAAATTCTTCCACGCGTGGGTCGTCCAGTGTTGACCTATGGTTTTGCTGAAGACAATGACATCCGTGCGGTGGATGTGGTGCAAGAAGGCATGCAGTCGCATTTTACTGTATTGCGTAAAGACCGTGAGCCATTGCGTGTCACTATCAATCAACCAGGTTTGCATAATGTCTTGAATGCATTGGCTGCGATTGGTGTAGCGACTGATGAAGGCGTGTCTGATGGCGCGATTTGCCGTGCCTTAGAAGGCTTTAGTGGTGTTGGTCGTCGCTTCCAAGTTCAGGGCGAATTTGAGGTTGATGAAGGATTGGTAAAATTGGTGGATGACTATGGTCACCATCCAAAAGAAGTTGAAGCAACCATTAAGGCAGCACGTGCCAGCCATCCAGACCGTCGTTTGGTAATGTTGTTCCAGCCGCACCGTTTTAGCCGTACCCGTGATTGTTTTGATGACTTTGTTGATGTGTTATCGCAAGTGGATCAGTTGTTATTACTGGAAGTTTATCCAGCAGGTGAAAAGCCGATTGTGGGCGCTGATAGTCGTGCTTTAGCGCGTAGTATTCGTCTACGTGGTGATGTTGAACCAATTTTGGTTGATCCAGTGGAAGGCAATTTACCGAACGTTTTACAAAAAGTGTTACAAGCAAATGACCTGTTATTAACACAAGGCGCGGGTAACGTTGGCGCAATTTCGGTAGAATTGGCTCAGCATCGCTTGTATGCCAAATAGTTTTAGAAAATCCCTCCCAGCCTCCCTTTGTTAAAGGGAGGAGTTCCCCTCTTTATGAAAGAGGGGGCAGGGGAGATTTAGAGAATTTAGAAAAGTTTTAAGGATATAAACGTGTCAAATGCTGCAAAATTCGGCAAAGTTGCTGTGTTGTTTGGTGGGAAGTCGGCTGAGCGTGCTGTGTCATTGGACAGCGGTCAAGCTGTTTTAGAGGCGTTATTACGTTCGGGCGTTCAGGCAGAAGCATTTGACCCACAAGATCGTAGTGTGACTGAATTGGTTGGTTATGATCGTGCTTTTATCGTATTGCATGGTCGTGGCGGTGAAGATGGCCAGATCCAAGGTGTATTGGAGTGGTTAAACCTTCCTTATACTGGTACGGGCGTACAAGGCTCAGCGATTGGTATGGATAAAGTTAAAACCAAGCAAATCTGGCAAGGCAGCGATTTACCTACCGCACCTTACCGTATTGTCACTAAAGATACCGATCTTGATGCAGTAATTGCTGAATTGGGCTTGCCAGTGATTATCAAACCTGTACATGAAGGCTCAAGTGTCGGCATGAGTAAGGTTGAGAAAGCGGAAGATTTTGCTGCGGCAATTGAAAAAGCGACTCAGCATGATGCGGTAGTCATGGCAGAAAAATGGATTACAGGTCGTGAATTCACCATTTCATTCTTGAATGGTCAGCCATTACCGGTGATTCGTTTACAGCCACCCGCAGATGTGGCGTTCTACGACTATGAAGCAAAGTATCAGCGTAATGATGTGGAATATGGGATTCCTTGCGGTCTAAGCGAATCAGAAGAGAAAAGCTTACAAGCATTGTGTTTACGTGCATTCCAAGCCGTTGGTGCAGAAGGTTGGGGGCGTATTGATGCGATGCAGGATGAGCAGGGCAACTTCTGGTTATTGGAAGTGAATACCGTTCCAGGAATGACCAGTCACTCGTTGGTGCCAAAAGCGGCGCAAGCAGTGGGTTATAACTTTGATCAGCTCTGTGTTGCGATTTTAGAGCAAACCTTAGCAACGTCGGCTTAAGATTTATGGCTCAGCTTCCTGCCTCTATGCGCCGTAAAACGCGCCCAGCCATTAGCTCGATTCACGAGAAACCGCCTTCGCCTAAACAAAAAATGGTGAATGCGGGCGGTTGGGTCTTGCTGGTGATTGCATTTGCTGTATTGGCGCTGGGTTTGTTTGGCTTATATAAAGTCATGACGGATGCACGTGTAGCGCAGTTGCAGGTGGTTGGGACCAATTCAGATGTTGAAAATCAACAGTTGATCAAATTTCTCAATCCAATTGTTAAAGATAATTATTTCACTTCTGATTTAGAACAGATTCGAGATCAAGCATTAAAAGTGTCTTGGGTTGATCGAGTGGTGGTGTCACGGGCTTGGCCAAATGCAATTCGGGTGCGGGTGATGCCGCGACATGCAATTGCGCGTTGGGGAACAGGGCGCTTGCTCAGTGACAATGGCGATGTATTTAGTGAGGCAGTGCCAACAGCACATCCAAACTTGCCGCTTTTACATGGGCCAGGCAGCCAATCCAAAATGATGATGCGTCGCTATAATGAAATTAATCAATTATTTCATCCAGCGAATTTGAGATTAAAAGAATTGTATTTAACCGAGCGTATGACTTGGTTCATGCAGTTTGATTCAGGCCTACGGATTATTGTGGACCAAGATCAAACCATGAATAAGTTGCAACGTTTAAGCCATTTGGCACAAACGGATTTAAAACCTGTATGGTCAAAAATCACGGCGATTGATTTGCGTTATCGGAATGGCTTGGCTATTCAGTGGAAAAATGCAGCTCCGCCAAAGATTGTCAACGGTCAGTTAGTTGTAACGATTGATGACACAAGCCTTGCAGGGGCAATTCAGGCAAAGCCATAATACGTGGCTTGAAAATAAAGGACAGTTGTCCTAAACAACACTAAAGATATGGTATTGAAGTAATGAGTGAAGCTGTTCCCTCAGTTGTTGCGATTGATATTGGGACCCATAAAGTCTCAGTTTTGATTGGTAAGATCCATGCACCAGATAAGATCCAAGTCATTGGCATGGCAACTGCTCGCAACCGAGGTATGGTTAAAGGCAAGATTGTTAGCTTAGACAAGGTGATTGCGGCGATTAAAAATGCGGTATCCGAAGCTGAGGATATGGCGGAATGTCGTATTCATAGTGCGTGGGTGTCGATTCCAAGTACAGAGTTACAAAGCTTTTATGCATCAGGTCGTACGCCTGTCGCTAACCACGATCATATTATTACGACAAATGAAGTGGTACGTGCTTTAGAGTTAGCCAAAGCCAGTCATGTATCGCCAGACTATTATCTGGCCAGTGCTGTACCTTTAGGCTTTGAGTTAGGTGATTCGGCTGAATGGGTGCAAAACCCAGTCAATATGTCAGCACATAGTATGACAGGGCATTATCAGCTGATGATGATGCCGATCAGCACCATGCAAAACCTTGATCGTGCCATGAAAGGGGCAAATATCGGGGTAGAAAAAATGGTGGTGTCTTGCTTGGCAACTGCTGAAGCCAGTCTACTCAAAGATGAAAAAGAATATGGCGTGTGTTTAGTTGATATTGGCGCAGGCATTACCAATATTGCGGTGTATTTAGATGGCCGTTTGGCTTTGGCGCGAACTTTGCCACGTGGTGGTGAAAATGTCACTCGTGATATTGCTGCTGTTTTGCAGACTACAACAGAAGAAGCTGAACGCATCAAGATTTTACATGGTTGTGTTGATTTAAGCGTCGTTAAGCCAGATCACATGATTCAAGTACAAGCGATTGATGGAACACAAACCATCAGTCGTATTGAACTTGCAGAAATCATCATTGCGCGTTATGAAGAAATCTTCACTTTAATTCGTGAAGAATTGGAACATAGCGGTGCGATTCATGGTCTCTATCATGGGGTGGTACTCACTGGCGATTCTTGTCAAATTGAAGGTATGGTGAATTTGGCGCGTCGTATGTTGGGTGTGTCTGCACATTTGGGCAATCCACCATTACAGGTGTATGCGGATGATCAACATTTACCAGCTTTGCGTCGTTCGATGTATGCCACAGTATCGGGCTTGTTGATGTTTAGCCAAAGTGATTTGCAAGATACCGTTGAAGAACCAGAAGAAGCAAGTGATCGTAGTTTTGTTGATCGTGTTGCCAATGGTTGGAATGCATTAAATAGCAAATTAAAGGCCATTTTTTAAGTTGTAGTTATTTTTGGGAAAATTTGTTAGGAAGTTGTTCTAAATCCGCCACTGTACTTGACAAGCTAGCGATTATTGAACAGCATCCTACACATCAGTTGTTTAAAAATCAGGGCAGTAACGGGCTGAAGTAACTGCCATTAATATTAGGAAATCTAAAGGTCATGGCCTCATTTGAATTTATAGAAGATGAACTAGACAATGGCAACGGTCAAGCCCGTTTCACAGTATTTGGTGTTGGTGGTGGTGGCGGTAATGCCGTGCAGCATATGGCGCAATCTGATATTCAAGGCGTAAAGTTCGTTTGTGCAAATACAGACAAACAAGCATTGGATAGCATGAATGCTCCATTCAAAATTCAATTGGGTGAACAAAGTACGCGTGGTTTAGGCGCAGGTGCGAATCCAGAAGTAGGCCAAATCGCAGCGGAAGAAAGCCGTGACGTGATCCGTCAGCACCTTGAAGGTACTGATATGGTATTCGTTACTGCCGGCATGGGCGGTGGTACAGGTACCGGTGCTGCACCAGTGGTGGCTGAAGTTGCCAAAGAAATGGGCATCTTGACTGTAGGTGTGGTGACTACACCATTCAACTTTGAAGGCCGTCGTCGTCAAAAGTCTGCTGAAAAAGGGATTGATGCTTTAGAAGCACACGTTGATTCATTAATCATCATTCCAAACCAACGCTTACTTAGTGTTTATGGCGATATTTCAATGAAAGATGCCTATAAAAAGGCAGATGATGTATTGTTGAACGCAGTGCGCAGTATTTTTGATCTTGTGGTCAATCGTGGTCACATTAACCTCGACTTTGCTGACTTGAAAACTGCAATGAGTACGCGTGGTTATGCGATGATGGGTGCTGGCTTGGGTCGCGGTGAAGATCGTGCTCGTCAAGCCGCTGAACAGGCGATCCGTAGCCCATTGCTTGATAATGTAAATATTATCAATGCAAAAGGTGTGTTGATCAACATCACGGGTGGTGATGACATTACCCTACGTGAAACTGAAATTATTACCGATGTCGTTAACCAAATCGTTGATTTGGATGAAGGTGAAATCTTCTATGGTACGGTATTCGATCCAGATGCACGTGATGAACTTCGTGTCACTGTGATTGCTACAGGTTTAACGCGTAATGCGAGTGAAGTTGATCAAAAACGTCGTGCCGTGACTTCGCATGCACCAGTTTCTCAATCTGCGCAACAATCAGTTGATGAAGATGATGTTCCAGCGATCAGCAAACGTGCAAATGTTGATGCTCCAGCGAGTGCAGCAGCGAATTCTACGCCACGTTCATCGCCAATGAGCATTCAAGACTATCTGAAAAATCAACAGCGTAAATAATAAAATCATATATTTAGAGAAAGGGGGCAATGAATTGCCCCCTTTTTTATTTTTTTAAAATGGCAAAATATGCTAAGTTATATCGGTTTTTGCAAATGAAGTTGGTATGGCATGTTGAAACAACGTACTCTCAAACGTGTGGTGAAAGCGAGCGGGATTGGTCTGCACAGTGGTCAGAAGGTGTTGATTAATTTTGTTCCACATCATATTGATGGAGGTATTGTCTTTCGCCGTATCGATTTAAATCCGCCTGTTGACATCCTTGCCAATGCTTTGTTGATCCAAGAAGCCTTTATGTGCTCGAACTTGGTTCGTGAAGATATCAAGGTTGGTACCATTGAGCACGTGATGAGTGCGATTGCGGGATTAGGCATCGACAATCTGATTGTTGAAGTGTCTGCCTCTGAAGTGCCGATCATGGATGGTAGTGCAGGGCCTTTTATCTATTTACTGATGCAAGGTGAACTGGCGGAGCAAGATGCGCCAAAGAAGTTTATTCGTATTTTAAAGCCTGTAGAGGCTTTAATTGACGACAAAAAAGCAATTTTCTCTCCACATTCTGGCTTCCAACTCAACTTTACCATCGACTTTGACCACCCTGCATTTGCCAAAGAATACCAGTCAGCAACCATCGATTTTTCTACAGAAACCTTCGTCTATGAAGTCAGTGAAGCAAGAACCTTTGGCTTTATGAAAGATTTGGACTATTTGAAAGCCAATAATTTGGCGCTAGGTGCGAGTCTGGAAAATGCGATTGGTGTCGATGACACAGGTGTGGTGAATGAGGAAGGTTTGCGCTTTGCTGATGAGTTTGTGCGCCACAAAATTCTAGATGCTGTGGGTGACTTGTATTTGCTTGGACATCAAGTTATTGCCAAGTTTGATGGTTATAAATCAGGGCATGCGCTGAATAATCAGTTATTACGCAATGTTCAAAATGATCCAAGCAGCTATGAAATTGTAACATTTAATAACGAGAGTGATTGTCCAATTCCTTATGTAAGTGTGACATAAGTCATTGTCTTTTATTGCCTATGTTATGTTATAACAATTGAATCTGAGATTTCTGTCACATAAAAATAGTGTGTATTCCAACACTTAATCTATGCAGTTTACTTTTTATTGCTTGCCAAACGTAGTAAAGCTTGGCTAAGCTTAGGGTCGCTCACATATTCAGCGGCGCTGCGTAATAGCTCTTGGGTCTCTGATGTCAGTGTTTTTGTTGGGGGAGAGGGTTCACGAGAGACAACATTTTTGTTTCTTAAGCGAACTTGGATTTTTCGTAATTCCTTGAGTCCTTCGAGCTGAGCTAACTGCGCAACATAGTGGCTTTGTAAGTAACTGAGTTGACTAATCATTGCTTGATTTTCACCCGTTAGGATCAAAACACCCTGTTGATAACAAACAACTTGCCATTGCTCTGGTTGGGGCAATAACGGTTGAATAATTTTCGTAAGTTGTTTCCATTGTGTCACTTGCGTCGTCAGAAGCGTTAAGTTTCCAGTTTTTATATGTTGTCCTTTCTGTTGGAAAACGTTGTTAGGTTCAGACATGTGGCTTCCTCGGAGGTAATGTGTCCATCTTAAGCGTTTGGTTCAGCTGTTATCAAGGAACAGATGATAAAGGAACGTTTGAAGGACGGTTTCAAGAGGTTTTTATGCATCATACGCGTCGTATTTTACTCGCATTTTCATTAGCTGCTTCAGCTGCTTCGGTTGCTTTCGCAGATTATCAGAACATTGGTCAGACGACAGGCGATGACCGCTTAGAGCAATTATCAAAAACCTTAGCTCAAGGTTCTTATACTCATTCAGCTGATATGGATTTGCCAGCTGTATCGAATGTGTCAGTTAAATTACGCGAAAAAACCATTGAATTGAATAATGCGACGATCGAGAAGAAATATGGTCGTTCAGCGATTTCATCTCAAGACAACGCACCTTCATTCTCTGCAAACACAGGTTATTCTTGGCTCGTTAGCCATCCGCTACAAGAAGGTCGTGTAAGTTCTTCTTGGGGGAATCGTACGCTACTTGGCTCTACTCGCCACCATTCAGGTGTTGATCTTGCTGCACCATCAGGTACACCAATTTATGCAACAGGCCCTGGCGTTGTAACAAAGTCAGGTTGGGGTACGGGTTATGGTCAATATGTTGAAATTGATCATGGCAATGGTTATATCACCCGTTATGCACATGCTTCACGTTTAATCGTGAGTGCAGGTGACCGTGTTGGTGCAGGTGAACATATTGCAAATGTGGGTTGTACAGGTCGTTGTACTGGACCACATTTACACTTTGAAGTTGTAAAAGATGGTCAACGTAAAAATCCATCAACTTATTTAGCAATGTTGCCTTAATGTAATTTGTTAACAGTTGTATATAAATATTCAAAAAATCGCCTTTATTGGCGATTTTTTATGTGTTTTGTTTCATTTAGGTCAATGACTATTTTGTCAGAAAATAATAAGGCGTTTTGCATTCATCTGGGGCAATAGTTCTATCACAGCAAAACATGATAAAAATAGGGTCGACAAATAACTTAAGGGAAAAGGTGAATTGTATGGCGTTTTATGGCGACTCTGACGCGCAAGAAACCCAAGAATGGCAAGAAGCATTTGATTCAGTATTACAACATATGGGCACGGAACGTGCTGCCTTCTTACTAGAAAAACTCTATCAACGGGCAATTGCGAAACATGTGCCAATCCAGCGCTTAAATACACCTTACCTCAACACCATTTCAGTTGAAGAACAACCAGCAATGCCTGGCGATCAGGATATGGAACGCCGTATCCGTGCCTTGATCCGCTGGAATGCATTGGCGATGGTATTACGTGCCAATAAAACGGGTGACGATCTTGGTGGTCACCTTGCAAGTTTCGCATCGTCTGCAACATTGTACGACGTTGGTTTTAACCATTTCTTCCGCGCAAACAGCAATAACTTTGGCGGTGACATGATTTATTACCAAGGCCACTGTGCGCCTGGTATTTATGCGCGTTCTTTCCTTGAAGGACGTTTAAATGAAGAGCAATTAAGTAATTTCCGCCGCGAAGTTGGCGGTAATGGTTTACCAAGCTATCCACATCCCTATTTAATGCCTGACTATTGGCAGTTCCCTACCGTATCGATGGGGCTTGGTCCAATCATGTCGATTTATCAAGCGCACATTCAAAAATATTTGATGAATCGTGGCTTGATCAAAGAAGAAGATCGTAAAGTCTGGGCTTATCTGGGCGATGGTGAAATGGATGAGCCAGAAAGTACGGGTGCAATTTCACTTGCTGGTCGTGAAAAGCTTGATAACCTGATTTGGGTTGTGAACTGTAACTTACAGCGCCTCGATGGTCCTGTACGTGGTAACGGTAAAATTATTCAAGAATTAGAATCTTTATTCCGTGGTGCGGGCTGGCGTGTCATTAAAGTGGTGTGGGGTCGTCATTGGGACCCACTACTTGCGCAAGATAGTTCGGGCGCTTTAAAAGCAGTAATGGAAGAAACAGTTGATGGTGAGTACCAACGCTATCAAGTGAAAGGCGGCGCATATACACGTGAGAAATTCTTTGGCAAGTACCCAGAAGCTGCGGAACTTGTAAAAGATTTAAGCGATGAAGACATCGACAATCTTAACCGTGGTGGTCATGACCCGTACAAAGTTTTTGCTGCCTATGCAGAAGCAATGAAAGCCAAAGGTCAACCAACCGTTATTCTTGCGAAAACAGTTAAAGGTTATGGTTTATCTGAAGAAATTGAAGCGGTGAACAAAACTCACCAAATCAAAAAAATGCAGATCGACTCTTTGAAATATGTACGTGACCGTTTTAACCTGCCATTTACAGATGATAAATTAGAAGAACTTCCATTCTACCGCCCAAGTGAAAACTCTCCAGAAATGAAGTATATGAAGGCGCGTCGTGAGGCATTAGGTGGCTACCTGCCTGCACGTCGTCGTGAGAGTGAAACTTTAGCGATTCCTGAATTATCAGTATTTGATGCGGTATTAAATGGTTCGGGTGGTAAAGAGCAATCGACCACGATGCTGATGGTGCGTTTAATTGCTGCTTTACTGAAAGAAAAAGCAATTAAAGACCGCGTAGTTCCTATCGTTCCAGACGAAGCACGTACTTTTGGTTTAGAAGGGATGTTCCGTCAGCTTGGTATTTATGCGGCTCACGGTCAAAAATATACCCCAGAAGACCAAGAACAGTTAATGCATTACCGTGAAGCAAGTGACGGTCACATGTTGCAAGAAGGAATTAACGAAGCGGGTGCGATGAGTGCTTGGGCTGCGTTGGCAACCAGTTATTCAACCAATAACTTGCCAATGATTCCAATGTACATGTACTACTCAATGTTTGGTTTCCAACGTATTGGCGACATTGCATGGGCTGCTGGTGATGCACAGGCACAAGGTTTCTTACTCGGTGCGACTGCTGGCCGTACTACATTGAACGGTGAAGGTTTACAGCACCAAGATGGTCATTCACATATCTTGGCGAACACAATTCCAAACTGTGTATCTTATGATCCATGTTTTGGTTATGAATTGGCTGTGATCGTACACGACGGTTTACAACGTATGTATGTGAACCAAGAGCGTGTGTTCTATTACCTCACTGTAATGAACGAAAACTACGAGCATCCTGCAATGCCAGAAGGCGCTGAGGAAGGCATTAAACGTGGTATGTACTTGTTCGAAAAAGATGAAAAAGCAACGGTTCAATTACTTGGTTCAGGCGTCATTCTGCGTGAAGTGATTAAAGCTGCGAAAATCTTACGTGATGAATACCAGATCCACTCAAACGTTTGGAGCGTAACAAGCTTCAATGAATTGTCGCGTGATGGTATGGCATGTGAAGAATACAACCGTTTACACCCGCTTACTGAAGACGTGAAAGAATCTTGGGTATCTAAACAGTTACGTGGAACTGAAGGTATTGTCGTTTCTGCGACAGACCATATGCGTGCGTATAGCGAACAAATTCGCGCATATCTTCCAGATGGTCGTCCATTTGTTGCATTAGGTACTGATGGTTACGGTCGTTCAGATACTCGTGCGAACTTACGTAGTTTCTTTGGTGTTGATGCTGCACATATCGTGGTTGCGACATTGAAAAAATTAGCGGATGAAGGCGAAGTTGAAAATCGTTTGGTCAAAGATGCAATTTCTAACTTTGAGTTAGATACGGACCGTCCAGTTGCATGGGCGCCACAAGCGCATCCAGAAGTTCAGGCAGTTGCTGAATACAATGAAGCGCAAACAGGTGAGGGGAAATAATCATGCAAATCCAAGCACCTGATATTGGCGTAGATAAAGCGCTCGTTGCAGAAATCTTGGTCAAAGTAGGCGACCATGTTGCAGTTGACGATAGCCTTCTGGTGTTAGAGTCAGATAAGGCAACGGTAGAAGTCCCAAGCACGGCGGCAGGTATCGTGAAAAGTATTCTGGTTCAACAAGGCGATGAAGTCACTGAAGGCGTCGCATTGATCGAATTAGAGTCTGAGTCTGCTACTGAAGCACCTGCGAAAGAAGCACCGAAGTCAGAAGCGCCAAAAGCAGAAGCAAAACCTGTCGAAGCTGAAACAAAAGCACAACCAGCTACCGCTCCAGCAGCGACAGCTAGCCAGATTGTGGATGTAAAAGTCCCTGATATTGGTGTAGAAAAAGCGTTGGTTGCAGAAGTACTGGTGAAAGTGGGTGATCAGATTGAACCTGAACAAAGCATTGTGGTGGTTGAATCGGACAAAGCGACTGTAGAAGTACCAAGCTCGGTTGCGGGGATTGTGGAAGCGATCCAGATTAAAGAAGGCGACAGCATCAAAGAAGGCGTTGTATTGATTCAGGTCAAGACTGCGAGTGCTGCAACGTCATCTGAACCACAAGCAGCCCCAGCTCAAACAGAAGCGCCAGTCGCAACGACTGAAGCACCAGCTGCAACAAATACCTCAACAGGTAATGTTGAAATTGAAGTACCTGATCTAGGTGTAGAAAAAGCTCTTGTTTCAGAAATTCTAGTCAACGTTGGTGATCGCGTTGAAGCTCAACAAAGCCTATGCGTGGTTGAGTCAGATAAGGCTTCTGTTGAAGTGCCAAGTTCAGTAGCAGGGATTGTGAAAGCGATCCATGTGTCTGCGAATCAAGAAGTGCGTCAAGGTGTGGCTTTGGCAACGATTGAGGTCAGTGGTCAGGCCGCTGCACCAGCATCTGTACCAAAAGCTCAAGCTCCTTCTGCACCAGCAGCAACGACAGCGCCAGCAAAATCACAGGTGGCAGCGACAGCAGCCCCAAGTGCGCCTGCACAAGCTGAGAAGTTGACTAAACAGCAAGAAGCTGACAATGCGAAAGTCTATGCGGGTCCAGCCGTGCGTAAACTGGCACGTGAGTTAGGTGTGGTTCTTGGACAGGTGAAAGCATCAGGTGAGCACGGTCGTGTGATGAAGGACGATGTCTTTGCTTATGTGAAAACACGTCTGACTGCACCACAACCAGCTGCAGTAACCCAAGCGGCAGCAGTTGCTTCAGGCTTGCCGAAGTTACCAGACTTTAGTGCATTTGGTGGCGGTGAAGTAAAAACAATGACGCGTTTACAGCAAGTGTCTGTACCGCAATTATCATTGAATAACTTTATTCCGCAAGTGACACAGTTTGACTTGGCGGATATCACCGAGCTTGAAGCATGGCGTGGCGAACTGAAAGATGGCTTTAAAAAACAGGGTCTGAGCTTAACCATCTTGGCCTTTATTGCTAAGGCGGTTGCGCACTTGCTGAAAGAAGAGCCGTATTTTGCTGGGCATTTGGCCGATGATCAGAAGTCAGTGTTGTTACGTAGCGAAATTCATATGGGTATTGCAGTTGCGACTCCAGATGGCTTAACTGTTCCGGTATTACGTAACCCTGATCAAAAATCAATTAAGCAGATTGCAACAGAATTGGCCGAACTCAGCCAAAAGGCACGTGATCGCAAATTGTCACCGAAAGATTTACAAGGGGCTAACTTTACCATTACCAGCCTAGGCAGTATTGGTGGAACAGCATTTACCCCATTGGTGAACTGGCCACAAGTTGCGATTTTAGGTATTTCACCAGCAACCATGCAGCCTGTATGGAATGGTAAAGACTTTGATCCACGTTTGATGTTGCCATTGTCATTGTCTTATGACCATCGTGTCATTAATGGTGCGGATGCAGCACGCTTTACCAATAAGCTGACCAAGTTACTCAAAGACATTCGTAGCTTATTGCTCTAATGACTGTTTGAATTTAGAAAACCTCGCTTTGGCGGGGTTTTCTATTTTTAGGATGACAAAAATATGGCTTTATTTGAGAATACTTTTGCCTAAAATAAATTCGTATTGATAACGATTTTTTGGATCAAGGAGCAAGGATGTTAGTGATTTATCGGGTGATGCTACCCTTATTACTCATCGTTTTTGTATTAATGGGATTGTGGGTGAGTTTCCTGCATTTTCCTTGGGACTGGGTCATGTACGCCGTAATGGGCGTCGAAGTGCTGGTGGCGACAGTGGTGATGGCAATGGAGTATCAGGCACAGCATGTCGGTGGTGCAAGTGGCTGGGGCAGTTTTGGTTTTCTCGGTCTCAGTACCTATCTGGCATTATTTTTGGGGCTTGTCCGTATATTGGTCTGGAGTTACCAAAAATTTTGGGCTTAACCATTCAAAAGCATTTTATTGTTTGATAGAATGGCGTTACTTCATTGGGGAGTAGCCGCTCTTTACGCAAAGTAAAGAGGTGATGATCAACATAATTGTTCAACAGAACATGGTCATCATAGCAAAGAACCAAGAACAGCTTTTCAGCTGTGCTTTTGTTGGCAAGACCTTTGATTTACCACTCTGCATCAATCTATTTGATTTTGGCTAGCAGGAGGGGTAGGTCATCGGTATATTTTGCTAGCCAGAGCATTCAACTATGTATGAATTTCTCATCTCCACATCAATTGTTGCCCTTGCTGAAATGGGTGATAAAACACAACTGCTCGCATTATTACTTGCTGCACGTTTTCGTAAACCGATTCCGATTCTAATTGCTATTTTATTAGCCACTACCATTAACCATGGTATTTCTGCTGTTTTGGGACAATGGATCACCACGGTACTGAGTCCGGATATTTTATTGTGGATTCTTGCGCTTGGTTTCATTGGTATGGCGATCTGGATGTTAATCCCTGATGAATTGGGAGATGAAACTGAAAATATCAATAAATGGCAAAAATTTGGGGTATTTGGCGCAACCTTTATCTTATTCTTCCTAGCTGAAATAGGAGATAAAACTCAAATCGCAACCGTGGCTTTGGCAGCACGTTTTGACAGTATTTTTTGGGTGATGCTGGGTACCACATTTGGGATGATGCTTGCTAATGCACCTGCAGTGTTTATTGGTGATAAGCTGGCAGATAAGTTGCCGATTTCCCTGATTCATAAAATTGGCGCTGCAATTTTCTTGGTTGTTGGTGTCTCTACTTTAGTGCAGCATTATTTCTTCTAATCTAATCGAATATTAAATCAGTAAAGACCCATCCAATAGTGATGGGTCTTTTTGCTATAAATTATGATAAAAGTCCAAGATCTGATTGAAACATGAACTAAATCCCATTATTTTATTATGGAATTAAAAATATTTCATATTTAAAGAATTTTTCTGGGGAAGTTATGAGTTTCGAGCGGACAACATCGCAAATCTTATTTGATAATGGCACACATAAATGCATTAGTTTTACCAGTTTGGTTAAAGGGGAAGGTATTCAGGCCAATCAGTTTTTAATTATTGATCATGATCGGGCGGCTGTTTTAGATCCTGGTGGAGATCTGACTTATGTGCCTTTAACCATGGAGCTTAATCGCTATACCAAACTGAAAAATCTGGATTATGTGATGGCTTCGCATCAAGACCCTGACATTATTACCTCAATGCCACGCTGGTTGGTCTATACCGATGCCAAAGTGGTGGCATCAAAACTATGGGCGCGCTTTTTACCGCATTTGAATTCAGCTTTTATGAGTGAGCGTATGAAGGGGAATTGGGAAGAGCGCCTGATCGAACTGTCAGATACGGGGCAAATTATTCCTTTGGGCGAATCTGCCATTGTTGCCGTGCCTGCACATTTCCTGCATTCAGTTGGCAACTTTCAGTTCTATGATCCTACTGCAAAAATTTTATTTTCAGGGGATATGGGTGCTTCGATTGTTGACGATGCTAGCTTACCAATTACCGATTTTGAGGCACATATTAAAAAAATGAAAGGTTTCCATCAGCGTTATATGTGTTCCAATAAGGTGATTCGTTTGTGGGTCAATATGGTTCGCCAAATGGATATCGACATGATTGTGCCGCAACATGGCACAGCATTTATTGGCAAAGAGATGATCAATCAATTTCTGGACTGGATCGAAACGCTGGAATGTGGTGTTGATTTGATGAATGAATATGTTTTTAGTTTACCGACTGAAATGAGCTAAATTTCTGAGTCAGGAAAATGACTGGAAAATACATAAATCGCTGATTGAGCACTCTTGTCGCCACCAATAAATTTTCTTAGGATTCATCAGATAAAGGATTAAATTTGATAACGAGAATTTTAAGAAAATGTTGTCTCAAATTGCGACACCAGATGCGTGTGTTAGTTGTGGTGCCTGTTGTGCAAATTACCGTGTTTCTTTCTATTGGGCTGAGGCAGAACAGCTCCCTGAGCACATGGTTGAACCACTTACAGCCGTCTATTCCTGTATGAAGGGAACCAATCAAGCACAAGTCAAATGTGTGGCTTTGCAAGGAGAGGTGGGACAGCAAGTGAGCTGTTCCATCTACCCATTTCGGAGTTCAAGTTGCAAGGAAGTGCAGATTGCCGATTCACATTGTAACAAGGCACGGTTGGCGCACAAACTGATTCCGTTGGTCACGATTGAGCAGCAGTCCTCTGAAAATAATGACAATTATGATCAGGTTTGCTAACTGGATTTATCGGGTTTGGAAGCAATAAGCGTCGATCAGACAGCTTTTTAAGCAATGCTTGAAATTATTTTCATCATAGAAAATGAAAATCACATCGAAATTTGTTTATAATAGCTCACGGAAATTACCAGTGAGATTGTTATGCTGACCATCGTTCAAGAAGCGCTAACCTTCGATGATGTCTTATTACTTCCTGCCTACTCAACTGTTCTCCCAAAAGATGTCTCCTTAAAGACACGTTTAACTCGCGGAATTCAACTTAATATCCCTCTCGTTTCTGCTGCAATGGATACAGTGACTGAATCACGTATGGCAATTGCGATGGCGCAAAATGGCGGTATTGGTATTTTGCACAAAAACATGGATATCGCAGCGCAAGCCGCTGAAGTTCGCCGTGTGAAAAAATTTGAAGCTGGTATGGTGAAAGACCCAATCACTGTTGGCCCTGAAACAACAGTGCGTGAGCTGATTGCGATTACCCAAGCGAATAACATTAGCGGTGTGCCTGTTGTAAAAGATGGCAAAGTCGTGGGGATTGTCACAGGTCGTGATACACGCTTTGAAACCAATCTTGAGCAGCCTGTAAGCAACATCATGACAGGTCAAGATCGTCTCGTGACTGTTCGTGAAGGCGAGTCGAAAGAAAATATCCAAGCATTGCTACAAAAGCATCGCATTGAAAAAGTTTTGGTTGTTGGCGAGAACAATGAGCTTAAAGGCTTAATTACCGTAACTGACTTCCGTAAAGCTGAAAGCTACCCAAACAGTTGTAAAGATGATTTGGGTCGTTTACGTGTTGGTGCTGCGGTTGGTACTGGTGCAGAAACACCAAGCCGTGTAGAAGCGTTGGTTGATGCTGGTGTAGATGCGATTGTGGTGGATACTGCCCATGGTCACTCAGCGGGTGTAATTGAGCGTGTACGCTGGGTTAAAGCAAACTACCCGCAAGTTCAAGTCATTGGTGGAAATATTGCAACGGGCGATGCAGCATTGGCATTGCTTGATGCAGGTGCAGATGCTGTGAAAGTCGGTATCGGCCCTGGTTCAATCTGTACGACACGTATTGTGGCTGGTATTGGTATGCCACAGATTTCTGCAATTGATAGTGTTGCCAACGCATTGAAAGATCAAATTCCTTTGATTGCAGATGGTGGTATTCGTTTCTCTGGTGATATGGCGAAAGCGATTGGTGCTGGTGCAAGCACGATTATGGTGGGTTCTCTACTTGCTGGGACAGAGGAAGCACCTGGCGAAGTTGAATTCTTCCAAGGCCGTTACTACAAAGCATACCGTGGCATGGGTTCATTGGGTGCAATGGCGGGTGTATCTGGTTCTGCTGACCGTTATTTCCAAGATGCTAAAGCAGGTGCTGAAAAGTTAGTACCAGAAGGCATCGAAGGTCGAGTTCCATATAAAGGGCCAATGGGTAACATCGTGCACCAAATGATGGGTGGTTTACGCTCATCAATGGGTTATACAGGTTCATCTGTGATTGAAGACCTTCGTCAAAATGCGAAATTTGTGAAAATTACTTCAGCAGGCATGTCAGAATCACATGTTCATGACGTGACGATTACTAAGGAAGCACCAAACTATCGCGTTGGTTGATTTTTGGTAACTTTGCTGATTGAAAAACCGTCAGGACACTGACGGTTTTTTTTGTTTTGGTGTAAAGTGAATTAGATGAAGAAGGATATGGTTAGACACCATATAAAGATAAGAAAGTGAGTAAAAGATGAGCTATTTTGGTACTGATGGAATTCGCGGCAAATTTGGACAAATGCCAATTACCCCAGAGTTTGCATTAAAATTGGGTTTCGCAGCAGGAAAAGTATTAAAGAGAAATAGTCCTAAAAATAAACCGATTGTGGTACTGGGGAAAGACACACGCTTATCGGGTTATATCCTAGAAGCAGCATTGCAAGCAGGTTTGAATGCTGCAGGTGTTTATGTCCACTTATTGGGGCCATTACCGACCCCTGCCATTGCACATTTAACCCGTGCACTACATGCGCATGCGGGAATCGTTATTTCGGCTTCTCATAATCCTTATTTTGATAATGGGATTAAGTTTTTCTCGAGCGAAGGCAAAAAACTTCCAGATGCAATCCAAGACCAAATCAATCAAGAGCTAGAGAAAGATCTAGTGATTGAGGACACAGCAAATCTGGGCAAGAGTGTCCGTGTGAAAGATGCCAATGGCCGTTATATCGAATTTTGTAAATCGACTTTTCCGTACCATTTTGACTTGCGTAATTTAAAAATCGTGGTGGATTGTGCCAATGGTGCAGCCTATAGCGTAGGGCCGTCGGTATTCCGTGAATTAGGTGCCAAAGTCATTCCATTGTTTAATGAGCCAGATGGTTTAAATATTAATGAAAACTGCGGCTCGACTCATCCTGAGCTATTACAAAAAGCAGTGATTGAGCAGAAAGCCGATCTTGGTATTGCTTTTGATGGCGATGCAGACCGTGTGGTAATGGTGGATAAAAATGGTCAGTTGATTGATGGTGACCATATCCTTTATATCCTTGCAACACAGGCAAAAAATAAGCCAGCAGGTGTCGTGGGAACTGTGATGAGTAATATGGCACTCGAGCTGGCATTACAAAAAGCGAATGTTGATTTCGTACGTGCGAGTGTTGGTGACCGCTATGTATTACAAGCACTTGAAGAAAATGCTTGGATGACAGGGGGTGAGCCTTCAGGTCATATTCTGACTTTAGATAAGAGCACCACAGGTGATGCAATTATTGCAGCATTACAAGTGCTCACCGTGATGGTGGAACAAGGCAAAGCATTGCATGAGTTGATTGAAGGCTTTGTGTTATTCCCTCAAGTGCTGGTGAATGTACGTTTACAAGATATGATTGATCCGTATTCAATTCCTGCTTTGGTGGCTGAATTTGAAAAAGCTGAACAACAATTGAAAGGTCGTGGACGTTTGTTGATTCGTAAATCAGGTACCGAGCCTGTGATTCGCGTCATGGTGGAAGGTGATCAACAGCAAGAAGTCGAGGCTTTAGCGAATCATTTGGCAGAAGCGGTACGAGCTCACGCCCAAGCTGCTTAAGGAAATGCAATCATGAGTGATGTCATTAAAGATCTGAGTGAATTGCGTTTGAGCTATGAGCAGGGCGAATTACATGAAGCCCAGATCAGCATACAGCCGCATACACAATTCCTGAATTGGTTTAATCATGCATTAGCTGCCAATTTACATGAACCCTATGCAATGTCATTAGCGACAGCAAATGCTCAAGGACGTCCGCACGTACGTACCGTATTATTACGTGGTGCGACAGAAGCGGGCTATGATTTCTATACCAATTACGACAGTCAAAAAGGGTTGGACTTAGCAGAGAACCCTTATGCTGAATTGTTATTTTACTGGCCTAGTCTGGAACGTCAGATCCGCATTGGTGGCAAAGTCGTGAAGATTTCTGAACAAGAATCGACGGATTACTACCATAAACGTCCACGTGACAGTCAGATTGCTGCGCATATCAGTACCCCACAAAGTGGGGTGATTGAAAGCCGTGAACTATTGCAACAACGCTTTCAAGCGCTGCAAATTCAGGCTCAAGATGAACTGGATAAGCCTGAATTTTGGGGCGGTTATCGCTTAGAAGCAGATTATTATGAGTTCTGGCAGGGGCGACCAAATCGCTTACATGATCGTTTAAGTTATGAAAAACAAAACGGTCTTTGGATTATACAACGTTTGATGCCATAAATGACGCAGATTCAAATTCAAAAAAGACCATTGCTTACACGCCCTGAACAGTTTCAGGGCGTGCCTACTTTTATTGCTGAAATTTTAGCAAGACGAGGCGTGCAGTCTGAGCAAGAGCTGGAACTGAAGCTTAAACACTTGCTATCTCCTGAGCTTAAGGGGTTGGAGCAGGCAGTTGCATTGATTGATCAAGCCATTGATCAGCAAAAGCAGATCGTGATTGTGGGTGACTATGATGCCGATGGCGCGACCAGTACCGCTTTAATGGTTCTTGTCTTGCAAGATATGGGTGCCAGAGTTGAATATCTGGTTCCTGATCGTTTTAAGTATGGTTATGGACTCACGCCTGCAATTGCTGAATTGGCAAAACAAAGCTATCAGCCAGATCTTTTGATTACGGTGGATAATGGTATATCGAGCCATGCGGGTGTAGACACTGCTCAAGCTTTAGGTATGCAGGTGATCATTACCGATCACCATTTAACCACCAAGCCGACACCTTGTGCTGAGGCTGTAGTTAATCCGAACCAACTCGGTTGCGCGTTTCCAAGTAAGGCTTTGGCTGGGGTTGGGGTGGCTTTTTATGTCTTGGCGAAATTGGCCAGTTCACGCAGCCAGCAAGGCAAAAGCAGCAGTAAAGTGACCCAATACCTTGATCTTGTGGCTTTGGGGACCTATGCCGATGTTGCCAGTTTGGATTATAACAACCGTATCTTGATTGATGCTGGATTAAAGCGGATTCAGCAACATCAATGTCGTGCGGGTATTTTAGCCTTACTGGATATTGCAGGACGCGATGCAGCCAGTTTGCGGGCACAAGATTTAGGCTTTGTGGTCGGCCCGCGAATCAATGCGGCAGGCCGTATGGAAAGCATGCGGATCGGAATTGAGTGTTTACTTGCGGCTGATATGGCAACTGCTTATCCGATTGCACAGCAGTTGAATCAGCTGAATATTGAACGCCGTCAAGTTGAAACTGAAATGAAGCAGCAAGCGTTAAGTGCTTTGCAACATATTCAGGTAGAAACAGAGCACTTACCTGCTGCACTGGTAATGTTTGATGAGCAATGGCACCAAGGTGTGATTGGCATTGTGGCTGGACGTTTAAAAGAGCAATTCCATCGTCCAAGTTTAGTGTTTGCTCCTGATGAGGATGGCATTCATATCAAAGGTTCCGCACGGTCGATTGATGGTATTCATATTCGCGATACCATTGAGCAAGTTGCAGAACAATATCCTCATTTGGTCAGTCATTTCGGTGGGCATGCCGCTGCAGCTGGCCTAACCCTTAAAAAAGAAAATTTTGATGCATTCAAAGTCGCTTTCACCCAATCTATTGCCGAAATGGACGATGACTTGTTTACGGCGACCTTATGGACTGATGGAGAGCTGGGCGATGCAGATTTACATTTAGGGACTTTGGATTGGATTGAGCAGCTTGGGCCCTGGGGGCAGAAGTTTCCCCTGCCTCAATTTGAGGGGCGATTCAAAGTGATCGATTATCGTTGGCTCAAAGAGCAACATTTAAAACTCAAATTGGCAGTCGGGTCACATTCTGTAGATGCGATTGCATTTAATGCAATGGACCGTTTTGAATTTAATCCAATGTTGGGTTATGTCGATTTAGTCTACACCTTGGAACGAAATGTCTTTAATGGTAACACCAGTCTACAATTGCAAATTGCTTATTTAAAACAATAAAAAACGCCCTGAATCATTCAGAGCGTTTTCAATATTACAAACTTCTGTTCAAGTCTTAGAAGCGGTATGCACCACGGATACCATAGGTATTATAGTCATCACCGAAGCCTACACGACCTTCTAAGCTCACTTGTTGATTAAGGAATTTCTTCGCAGAAATACCCCATTCATCACGGTTAGTTAAGTCATTGTTGTAGTAATCTGCACCAACACTTAATGTTTTATCAAGGTAGTAATCGCCTTTTACGCGGTATTCATCAAGATCACCAAAGGCACCATATGCTTCTAGGTTAATGTCATTGCCACCAACCTGAGTGACGTATTTAGCACGAACGGTTGGATCTGCACCGTCTTTACCATTTTTCTCGTCGTAACCTTTAACACCTAATGCAAGTAATAAACCTGGTGCTGGTAAATAACCAATTTCCGCACCATATGTTGTTACTTTTTGATCTACAGGTGTGTTATCGACTTCAAATTCATTACGGCCAATATTACCACTTAAATAGAAATCACTGTTTGGTACGAAGTATTCTACACCGACGCCGTATTGTGAATCTTTTACACCATTATTATTAGCGTAATTCACTTTTGCGTTAACATTACTTGCACGATTTAAAAATGCTGCTTCAGCAAGAGGTGCATTACGTGTTTGTACTGGGTTGAAATAATATTTACCATCTACACCAAAACTATGAGTTCCATCAAAATCATCCCAATCAGTATAAGTGTATGCACCACCGACTTCAGCTTGATAAGCATGAGCAGTGCCTGTTACTGCAATTGCAGATAATAGTGCTGATGCGATTGCTAATTTTTTCATGGTTATGCCCCTTTTGAGATAATGAACCAAATGAATGTTGATTACATGTTTTGTTACAACTTCCAGTCTAGTTGAAATAATAGGTGCGTCAATCGTAAGAACGTAATTAGAGTGTACGAATGTAATTGACTTGTAATTTTGACATTTTATCTAATTGATATTATTTAATAAAAAATCATTGTTTTGATTTATTAAAACTTAGGAGAGATTGTGTGTTTTAGTGTAAATGGTCTAGTTTTTATACAAAAACTTGAATCTAATACATCTGACTAAACATTTCAGGCATAAGATTAAGTAATTAAAAAAATCAATTTTAATAAATAAAGGTATTCAAAATGACATGGCTGTGTCGACCAAAACAGTTATGTTAAAATAGCGGATTAAGTGAAAAAGTTGTGAGAAAACACGCGTGGAAATTAATCCGTATTTAGTCCAATTGAAAGATTTATCTGATCGTAGCCAAACACTACGGGGGTATCTTTGACTACGATCTAAAAGCTGAGCGTTTAGAAGAAGTTTTAAGAGAATTAGAAGACCCTGCGATTTGGAATGATCAAAGCCGTGCTCAGGCCATCGCAAAAGAAAAGGGCAGTTTAGAAAACACATTAGGTGTATTTGATCGTCTTGCTGAACAGTTAGATGATGCCAAAGCCATGCTTGACCTTGCGGTTGAAGCGGATGATGAAAGTTTATTGTTGGATGTTCAGGCAGAATTAGACAGTGCTGAACAGGCATTAGGTAATCTTGAATTCCGCCGTATGTTCAGTAATCCGATGGATCCAAACCCATGCTTCCTTGAAATTCAATCAGGTTCGGGTGGTACAGAAGCACAAGATTGGGCGTCGATGTTATTGCGTATGTATCTACGCTGGATCGAACGTCATGGCTTTAAAGCTGAATTGATGGAAGTGTCAGATGGTGATGTGGCTGGAATTAAATCAGCAACCATCCGTGTAGATGGTGAATTTGCCTATGGTTGGTTACGTACTGAAAGTGGCGTACACCGTTTAGTCCGTAAGTCACCATTTGACAGTAACAACAACCGTCATACTTCATTCTCAGCCGTGTTTATTTCACCTGAGATTGATGACAATATCGAAATTGATATCAATCCATCTGATGTTCGTACCGATACTTACCGTGCTTCGGGTGCGGGTGGTCAGCATATTAACAAAACCGATTCTGCAGTTCGTTTAACTCACGCACCGACAGGTATTGTAGTGGCGTGTCAGAACCAACGTTCACAACATGCCAACCGTGACCATGCGTGGAAGCAATTACGTGCCAAACTGTATGAATTAGAGATGAGCAAACGTAATGAAGCTGCTCAAGCTTTGGAAGACTCGAAGTCAGATATTGGTTGGGGAAGTCAAATTCGCTCGTATGTCCTCGATGATTCACGTATTAAAGACTTGCGTACTGGTGTGGAAAATTCCAATACCAAAGCAGTGTTAGATGGTGACTTGGATAAGTTCATCGAAGCAAGTTTGAAACAAGGTTTATAAGTTTTAATCCAATTAAAACGGCAATCTCGTTCAGCATCTGCTAGTTAATCGAAAAAATATGATATTAATATCGAAAAAATGGATATTAATATTTTAAAATTTCGATATACTGGATTTAGGTGCTGAACAAAGCGTTGCCGCTTGAGAAACGTGGTGAGTCTATGGATATTGATGTTATAAGCAAAGCCTTAGCCAATCCATTACGTCGACAGATTTTGCAATGGCTAAAAGAGCCTGAGCAATTTCTACCCGTTGAGCAATGTGGTGGTAGTTTTGAACGTGGTGTATGTGCAGGGCACATCGAACGTTTAGGAAAAGTTGCACAATCGACTATGTCGAATCATTTGTCTGTACTACAACAGGCGGGTTTGATTAAGGTTGAGAAATATGGGCAGTGGTCTTATTTCACGCGCAATGAAGCTTTGATTCAGCAATATATCGAACATTTAAAACAAGCACTTTAAATCGAAGAAGTGTAAGTTGAGGCGATCATGGCTGAACTAAATTCTACTTTGCAAGTAGGTGATTTCACGATTAAAAACCGCTTGGTTTTAGCTCCTTTAACGAGAGCGCGTAGTGGTGCACAGCGTATTCCAAATGATTTGATGGTGGAATATTACCAACAACGCGCCAATGCTGGCCTTATTATTACCGAAGCAACGGTGATTAGCCCTAAAGCAGCGGGATATGCCAATACACCAGGCCTATGGTCGCAAGAACAAGCGCAGGCATGGCATAAAATTGTTGAAGCCGTGCACGCACAAGGTTCAAAAATTGTGGTTCAGCTGTGGCATGTCGGTCGTATTTCACATCCAGACTTATTGGATGGTGATACACCTGTGGCGCCAAGTGCAATTCAACCTGCAGGCGAAGTGAGTTTACTCCGTCCAAAGCGTCCTTTTGTGACACCGCGTGCCTTATCGCATGAAGAAATCCAGGAAGTTGTTGCACAATATAAAAATGCAGCTGAACAGGCCAAAGCCGCTGGTTTTGATGGTGTCGAATTGCATGCTGCCAATGGTTATCTGATTGATCAATTCCTGCAAAGCAGCACTAATCATCGTGATGATGAATATGGCGGTGTAATTGAAAACCGTGCGCGTTTATTACTCCAAGTCGTAGATACCTTCATCGAAGTATGGGGTGCTGGTCGAGTGGGTGTACATCTTGCTCCACGTGGTGATTCGCATGATATGGGTGATGAAAATCCATTGGCAACGTTTGGTTATGTGGTTGAGCAATTAGATCAACGCAATATTGGTTTTATTTTCACGCGTGAATATGAAGCTGAGGATAGTGTGTTACCAAAATTACGCCCGAAATTTAAAGGCGTGTGGATTGCCAATGAAGGTTTAACCGCGGATTCTGCGAAACGCATTTTGGCGACAGGCCAAGCGGATGCGGTCTCATTTGGTAAACAATATATCGCGAACCCTGATTTATTTGAACGTTTACAACATGATTTACCTTTAAACCCACTTCAACCACAAACCTTATACGGTGATGGTGCTGAGGGTTATACCGATTATCCTGCCTTTGAACAGTTAGAAGCTTAATTTGCTTTAAAACTTTAAAAAATGACTCATGTGATTTACCAAAATTGCATGAGTTTTTGTTTTAAATTCCGCATAATGAGCAGGAATCACATTGTAAATTATGGTCTCGGATGGCGCAGAATACAGCAGCACAGCAAACACCGTTTTGGTATAACTTTTTACTGGCTTGTATCAAGCCGTTGTACCGCTGGAAAATCAAACAACGGGCTGAAAGTGATGCGCTGTTTCAACAGGAATGTATTGAGCGTTTTGGGTCATTCCAACCCCCTAAAAATTTGGGGGCAATTTGGTTCCATGCGGTATCAGTCGGTGAAACCAACGCGGCTCAACCTTTAATAGAACATTATTTAAAATTAGGTCATCCGGTTTTAGTGACCAATACTACCAAGACAGGGCAAGCGCGTGCCAAATCCCTGTTTTTAAAAGCCCCTTATCTCGATTTATTTCAGGCGGTCTATTTGCCTGTCGATCAAAAAGCATTATTAAAACAATTTTTTAATCTGTATCAACCGCGACTATTGGCATTGGTTGAAACAGAGATCTGGCCAAATCTTATTGCCCAAGCAAAACAGCAACAGATTCCCTGTATTTTATTGAATGCGCGTCTGTCAGAGAAATCAGCCAAAGGTTATGGCAGGGTTCGTCGTTTGACCCAACCGATGTTGCAACAGCTCACTTGGATGCTGGCACAAGATGTGGCAACGCAACAGCGTTATGTTGAATTAGGTTTAGAACAGGCTAAAAGTCAGGTGGTTGGAAATATTAAATTTGATATCTCAGCACCAGAACAGTATCTGCAACAAGCACAGCAGTTGAAACAAGATTGGCAATTGGCGGATCGTCAGATTATTACTTTAGCCAGTACGCATGCGCCCGAAGAACAAAGTTTACTCAAACAATTGCAGTCACATTTAAATTCAAATCCAGCTTTGCTGTGTATTGTAGTGCCGCGTCATCCAGAACGTTTTGATGAGGTGTACCAAGTTTGCCAAAGTTTAAATTTAAAAACCCAACGCCGTAGTCTGCAACAATCGATTCAAGCGGATACTCAAGTCTTCCTTGCCGATAGTATGGGTGAAATGTGGCTCTGGTATGCCTTAAGTCAAGTCTGTTTTGTCGGTGGTTCATTGAATGAACCGGGTGGCGGGCACAATATTTTAGAGCCGATGGTGCTGAATGTACCGACAGTGATTGGTCCGCGTTATTTCAATTTTCAAACCATTGTGGATGAGTTTGTGGCTCAGCAAGGGATTCTGATCGGAGAGGACGCAGCACAGGTGGGGCAGCAATTATTAGCCTGTTTAGAGGATGATGCACAGACTCAGCAACTGGTTATGCAGGCTCAGCGGGTTCTACAAGCAAATAAAGGCTCACTACAACAGCATATTCAGTGTCTTGATCACTATTTACAGCAAACAGCATTATCATGAATATTGTTTTACTCGAGCCAGATCAGTGTGTTTCAGCGGATGTATGGCAGATCAGCCAGCCCAGACAATTGCAGCATTTAGCTCAGCACTTACAGCTCAATGTTGGTGATACCTTAAAGGTTGGGATTCGTGCAGGTCAGCGATACTTAACTGAGGTGATCGCTATCAGCGAAAAATGCATTACAGTTCGGCCAGTTCAAACTGAAGCGGTTCCTGCAAAGCTTCCCGTGCATCTGATTCTTGCCTTGCCACGTCCAAAAGTATTGCGTCGCATCATTATGGATGCGGTGACCTTAGGTGTGGAACGGATTAGCCTGATTCATAGTTATCGAGTGGATAAAAGCTATTGGCAAACGCCGTTTTTACAGCAACTCAATGATTATATAACTTTGGGTTTAGAACAGGCGGGCGATACCATTGCACCCGAAATCCAACTCTATAAACGCTTTAAACCTTTTGTTGAAGATGTTCTACCGACGTTGATCAGCGCAGAACAGCCAGCTTATGTTGCGCATCCCTATGCAGAACAGCAAATGCCGTATGCAATTCAACAGCCTTGTAGTTTGATCATTGGCCCAGAGGGCGGATTTATTCCCTATGAGGTCGATCTACTCATAAAAAACGGCTGCCAAGCGATGAGCCTAGGCAACCGAATTTTGCGAACTGAAACAGCAGTATCGAATATTTTAGGGCGATTATTTGTCTAAAGCATCGCTTTGTTCAGATTGATCACCACGATAGACTTTGACTTCCTGTACTGGGTAAGGAATTGAAATGCCTTTCTCATCAAAAGCAGTGACGACCAATTCTTGAATTTCACTGATAGAGGCTGATGTGCTGGTTTCAGTGGTATTGACCCACCATCGTACCGTTAAATTAATCGAGAAATCTGCCAGTGCGGTAACATTGACCGAGAAACCTGGTTGGCTCAGTACATTCAAATTACGGTCCAAAATATCAAGAATAATCTTCTTGGCTTTTTGCATGTCATCTTCATAGCCAATACCGACCACAAACTCACAACGACGACGTTGATAGGCATTGTTAACCGTAACAGCACTGGTATACACCGTGGCATTAGGAATTACGATACGGCGGCCATCTGGAGAGCGTAAGAAGGTTGCTCGGATTTGAATATCCTCGACGTTTCCTTCCAAGCCATTGACGACAATATCATCACCGATACGAAACGGTTCGCTGATCAGAATCAGAATCCCTGACAATAAGTTTTGAAAAATATCTTTGAAAGCAAAACCGATCGCAACCGAACCAATACCGAGTGCACCAATCAACTGACTTGGTGTGAAGCCCGGGATGGCAATCACCAGCGCGATCAAGAAGCCAAAGAAGATAATAAAAGTACTACCGACCCGATTTAGTACCAATACTAGGTTTTGGCGGGTATAGCTGCGATTTTCTAGAGTCTTGCGAATAAAAAGTTTAAACAACTTGGTGAGTAACCAAAAGATAATGAAAACTGTAATTGCGATACCGATATAGGGAATACGCTCCCAAAAGCTGTCCATGATTTTATCAATCGTGGTATAGGCATCGTGGTACTTTTCAGTATGGGCCAAAACCGTTTCAGTGGTCTTGGTGCTGGCTTGATGAATCAGCGCACCTGTATCTTTCGCCACTTCAGTCAATGTTGTTTGTTCGTTTGCCACAGCAAGATCTCTATTTCGCAAAGGAAGGAGTAAATAAGGGAAGCAATCATAATGAATTTATTGCCAACACGCATGCAAAATTCAGTCTTTGTTTCCCATGATGATCAAATCAATTCGCTGAATGCAGTCGCTTAAAAATATTCAGTCGTATTTTGAATAATCTGGGTTGGTGCATCCCATACATCTGGGCTGGCAAAATAATACGCAAAAATAAAGACACCAAACATCATGAATAGACTAAACAGAATCATGATCCAAGCGAGAATTTTTTCCCACGCACTCGATGGGCGAACATCACCATAATCATTGCGATGCGGAGTTCCAGGCGCCAATAAGGCATATAAAGTAAATAAAAATTGCAGCACAGGAACCAAGAGCAGTAAACATAGCCAACCTGTTTTATTCAAGTCATGCAGGCGACGGATAAGAAATACGATTTGGAAATAAAATGCGACTAACCACAGTGCGATTAAAGCAAAGATGGTAATACCTGAAAATGTAGAGAAGAAGGTTTCATCGATATGACTGAGACTAAAAAGGCCAGCGAAGGCAAAAATACCGAAAAAAGCAGCCATACATATGAAGCTGAGTAAACCATACCAAGCGATATAGCTGAGGCGGTTGAAGCGACCATTGGGGGAGAGCGGATAGTCACTCATGGGCTGCACTTGAGCAGTTGTTGCGGGATCAAACATAGAGCGTTCCTATTTTTCTGCTTATTAAATCTTTTGTGGTCTTGGCAATGATCAAAATAATCACTTATTTTAAAAACAAAAAGCATAGACAAGCAGTTCAAATTTAAATTATTTTGAGTAAATTTTTGAAAATAAATTGATCGTAAAAGCGTCGGCTTTGCTATTTTAGCCTATAACTTAGTCAAGGTCGAAAGATTAAAAGCCCAGACATTTCTACGACCAAAGCCGCATTGTTTGCACTTGTAAATGGTGTCAATACTGCAAGTGAGAACAAAACATACCCGTGTAATAGATGAGAACATCTAAGGTATGAGATAAAAAACCAAGGAAGTGAGCTATGAAAGAAATCTACCCAGTGCCTGATAAATTCAAAGAAACGGCAAGAATCTCTGAAGCAGACTATTTCAAACGTTACCAGCATTCGATTGAGCAACCAGAAGCATTTTGGGCAGAGGAAGCCAGCAAGATTGAATGGATCAAACCATTTACACAGGTCAAAAATACCAGTTTTAATCAAGATAATTTTAAAATCGAATGGTTTGCTGATGGTGAGTTGAATGTCTCAGTCAATTGCTTAGATCGTCATCTTAAAGATAATCCATTAAAACCTGCCATTATTTGGGAAGGTGATCACCCTTCGCGTCATAAAATCATCTCATTTTCTGAATTGCATGATGAAGTCTGTCGTTTTGCCAATGTGTTAAAGAAACAAGGTATTCGCAAAGGTGATCGGGTTGTGCTGTATATGCCAATGGTGCCTGAGGCGGCAATTGCCATGCTCGCTTGTGCGCGTATTGGTGCAGTGCATTGTGTGGTGTTTGGTGGTTTCTCGCCAGATTCATTGGCAAGCCGAATTGAAGACTGCCAAGCAAAACTGGTGATTACTGCGGATGCTGGTATGCGCGGTGGCAAGTTACTACCACTAAAAGAAAATGTGGATGCCGCATTAGAAATTGATGGTACCAGCAGTGTTGAAAACGTCATCGTGGTACATCGCACGGGCAATCCAATTCAGTTTAATGCGGAACGTGATGTTTGGTATCACCTAGCCATCATGGAGGTAGACGAACACTGTCCACCAGAACCAATGAAAGCAGAAGATCCTCTATTTATTCTGTACACCTCCGGTTCAACAGGGAAACCGAAAGGTGTATTGCATACCACAGGCGGTTATCTGGTCTATGTAAATACCACATTTAGAGAAGTCTTCGATCTACGTGAAGATGATGTGTATTGGTGTACTGCCGATGTCGGCTGGATTACAGGACATAGTTATTTGCTTTACGGTCCGCTGAGTAATGCCACCACCACGGTGATGTTTGAGGGGATTCCACAATATCCAACTTGGGCACGTATTGGTCATGTGATTGATAAGCATAACGTCACCATTCTATATACGGCACCGACTGCGATTCGCGCCATGATGCGTGAAGGTGATGCCTATGTACGTGAAAGTAACCGCAGTAGCTTACGTTTACTCGGTTCGGTGGGTGAGCCGATCAATCCAGAAGCGTGGAATTGGTATCATGAAGTGGTTGGTGAAGGCCGTTGTCCAATCGTCGATACATGGTGGCAAACAGAAACAGGTGGCATTTTAATTTCACCTTTGCCGGGTGCAACTGCCTTAAAACCAGGATCTGCGACACGTCCATTCTTTGGAGTTCAACCTGCACTGGTGGATGGAGAGGGTAATGAGCTAGAAGGAGCAACTGAAGGCAATCTAGTGATTAAGGATTCTTGGCCTGGTCAAATGCGAACCATTTGGGGTGATCCACAACGTTTTATCGAGGCTTATTTCTCGACCTTTAAAAACTACTATTTCACAGGTGATGGCGCACGTCGTGATGCTGATGGCTACTACTGGATTACGGGACGTGTCGATGATGTACTTAACGTATCGGGGCATCGTTTAGGTACAGCCGAGATTGAAAGTGCCTTGGTCTCGCATGTAGCAGTTGCAGAGGCTGCGGTGGTGGGTATGCCGCATGATATTAAAGGACAGGGGATTTGTACTTTTGTCACTTTACAAGCCGATGTGGCTGAATCTGAGGAACTCCGTAAAGAGTTGGTGAATTGGGTACGTAAAGTACTTGGGCCTGTAGCAACCCCTGATGCACTGCATTGGGCGCCAGCTTTGCCAAAAACCCGTTCAGGTAAAATCATGCGTCGTATCTTGAGAAAGATTGCTGCCAATGAATTGGATAGTTTAGGTGATACCTCGACCCTTGCTGAACCCGCTGTGGTTGATCATTTGATTGCGACGGTTTATCCAAACCGATAAACCCGATTCAAATGTGAAAAGAGCGTTCGATTGAACGCTCTTTTTTTTATCTGCATTATTTAATGGTTTCCTAAAAAATCTGCGGTGTTTTGTACCGTGGCAAAGAAACCCAGTGCAGATAAGAACGCCGTTTGTACATCTGCCGCTTTGACGCTTTTACCCGCATGTTCCAGATCACGGGTTGCAGTGGCGTCTGCGATGACGATGGGTTGGTAGCCAAGCTCTTTGGCCGCACGTGTCCCTGAGTCAACACAGACATGGGTCATCATGCCAGTAATTACTAACTGTTCAACTTGATGCTGTTCAAGGATGGCTTGAAGATTGGTTTCCAGAAAGCTATTGGGAAAATGCTTTTCGACAATCACTGATTGATCTGTGACTTTAAGTTGAGGATGTAATTCAACACCCACGGTATTTTCCTGAAAAAAACTAGCTGAGGCAGGATTAATATGCTGAATATAAATAATCGGTAAATTATTTTGAATAAAATGATCTTCTAATTGGTTGGTTTTCGCCAGAGCAAGGTCTGGATTGACCAATTCCATTTTGCCATTTTTAAAATAGTCGTTTTGAACATCAATAATCAGTAAGGCTTGTTTCATTGTTTTTACGTCCAACATTAAGATAAAACAAGAGTAGGGTGAAACTGAGAAATCAGCTATATTCAAATGAAAGCATTGTTGCTGGTTTTCTTTCGTAATGAAAAATGAATATTGAACTTGATCCCATCGACTTAAAAATTATTGAATTGCTGAAGCAAGACTCGCGTTTAAGCCATAAAGAAATTGGACAGCGAGTGCATCGTACTGGGCAGGCAGTTGGCGCTCGTATTGCACAGTTAATGGATGCAGGCATTATCAAAAATTACACTGTCGCGATAAAATATGAACATCAACAATTCATCCAATTGTTTATGAATGATCAGCAAGCTTTTATTGAGGTTGAGCGTTTGGTCAAACAATATGAGCAAGTGGATGAGTGTTTTAAAATTCTCGGCAACGCCTGCTATATGATTGTCAGCCATTTTAATCCGCCACAATTAAATGAATTTATTGAGCAGCTGTCGAAATGGTGCCGTTATTCGGTTGAAACTGTCATGCGAGAAATTGAGACTCGTTAAAATAAAAAAACCCCAAGCCGAGCCTTGGGGAGTATTTGCCATTTCTTTTGTTTTTCTTCTTATTTAATGTTGAAAACTACGCTGATTTTGCTGCGAGATGCTGCTCCTGTTGTTGTTCAAGTTGACGGACGAGGGGGAGAACTTTTTCTCCAAAATATTCAACTTCCTCAATGAAATGCAGAAACCCAGAAAGAACCAGATCAACGCCCACATTTTTTAGGGCCACAATGCGTTCCGCAATTTGCTGTGGTGTGCCAATCAGATTGGTTTTAAAGCCATCGTTATATTGCACTAAATCATCAAAGGTCGATTTTGCCCAATTGCCCTCACGCTCAGGGGCTGCTGCACCTGCTTCACGAGTCGCATCACCGAAGGCATTCACCGCTTCGACATTGGCTTGAGCAATGATTTCATTCAATACTGCTTTGGCTTCTTCCTCAGTATCACGTGCGATAATAAAAGCATTGACCCCAATCTTGACTTGTCTGTTGGCTAACTTTGCTTTGCTACGGACATCATCAACTTGCTTCTTGATTTCTTCAACGCTATTGCCGTTGGTAAAATACCAGTCTGATACACGCGCGGCCATATCACGTGCGGCACGGGAACTGCCGCCTTGAAATACTTCGATATAAGGTTTTTGCAAAGGTTTCGGTTTAAGCGTGTAATTTTGGAATTGGTAATACTTGCCATCAAAGCTGTAATTGTCTGTTGTCCAGATGCCTTTGAGGGTACGAATAAATTCTTCCGAACGAACATAACGTTGATCATGCTCAGGCCAAGGTTCGCCAATCGCATCAAATTCGCCACGGAACCAGCCGCTGACGACATTAATCGCAATACGCCCTTGGGTGAGGTAGTCAATAGTGGCCAGCTGTTTAGCCGCGAGTACAGGCTTCCAAGGGCCGGGCAGGATCGCTGCAATTACTTTGAGTTTTTCAGTCTTTGCTAATAAAGCATGACTAAAACTTACGGATTCATGTTGGTTTTCTGCGCCATAGCCAGCGGTAAAACGGATTTGGGTGAGGGCATATTCAAAGCCGCTTCGTTCCGCTGCTTGTGCTAAGCGTACATTATAGTCATAGCTCCAGTCAGTACGTTGTTCAATGTTGCTTACAACGAGACCGCCACTCACATTGGGAACCCAGTAGGCAAATTTAATTGCGGATGCTGTTGTTGTCATCGTTGTATCCTCCATAACAAATATGGTTTATGCGACGTGGGTTAGATTCTTGGTTGACTTCGGGTGTAAGCGAGATTCAGCTGCATCCAGATTTGGTACTGCTGCAGATGGTAAGACTTCGGCTTGTTCGATTTGTTTGTTGATGCCGAGGTTTTGATTCGCTTGTTCAGTTTTGGCTTTGATAGCCGCTGCACGTTGGCCTTTGGCTGGTGCCCATTCTAAAATTGGTAAGGCACGTGCCACAGCAAGGGTGACGCGATCAGACAATTGTTCGCTTTTTACCGTGTATTCAGGCGTAAAGTCACGATCAGTGGCATAGACCCCAATCGGTAAGGTTTGTGCTTGGAAGAAACTGAATAAAGGGCGTAATTGATGTTCTAACACCAGTGCATGACGGTCACTGCCACCTGAAGCGGCAAGTAACACAGGTACATCAACCAAAGCTGTTTGCTCAACAAAGTCGAAGAAATGTTTAAATAAACCTGTAAACGAAGCACGATAAACAGGTGTACCCACAATCAATGCATCTGCGGCTTCAACTGCAGCCAAATCATCTTGTACGCGTTGAGGCAGTTGATTACGATAAATTGCACCACCCAATAAAGGTCCAATTTCACTGAGTTTGACAAAATGTACTTTAATATTAATTGCTTCAGACAACTCATCCAGAATCGCCTGAACTAAGCTTTCTGTTTTTGATGGGCTATTTAAACCACCAGATACTGCAACGATATTAAGGGGAGTTGAGAGGGTATTGTGATTGGACATAATAACGGCCTAAAAGATCATTTCGAATTGCTATTTATTTATCTACACCGCATGCCAAGCTGTAAAATAAGGAAATGCTGCAAGCTTATCTTTTTTAAAGATATGTCGATAAATCACAATAAATATCAAATTTTAGGTCGTTAATTTTCTGTTTCTATTCAATATTTTTGAATCTGTTTTATGCAAAGATGATTTTAATCAAGTTATATCAATATTTGATTTATTTTGCGGGAAAAGGAAATAAATCATGTCTTGTGCTTGACCTAGCCTTGAATTGAAAATAGGCTTAAGCGGATTGAATTTAAATAAACATCGTACAGTGACGTACTTGCAGATAGCTTAAGCGCTTATGAATATTTTAATTGTAGACGACCATCCTTTATTTAGACATGCTTTGATTCAAGCGGTTCGTTATAGTTTGCCTCAGGCGCAGATCCAAGAGACTGCAGATGTAGATGAATTTTATGCACGTTTAGAACATGGTGCAGAGCCTGATTTGGTCCTTTTGGACCTAAATCTACCTGGTGCTTCTGGTTTCTCTGCCTTAGTCTATGTCAGGGCCCAATATCCTGCGATTCCGATTATTGTGGTTTCAGCACATGAAGAGGTGTCGATTATTCAGCGTGCGATTGCGCATGGTGCAATGGGCTATATTCCGAAATCTTCACATCCAAGTCATATTGGGGAAGCCATTAAACATGTTTTAGAAGGTGAGATTTGGTTACCACCAAACTTACCAACACATGCGGGCTTTGATCCTCGTGCGGCAGATGAAACCGCTTTAGCTGAACGTTTACAATCACTCACTCCACAGCAGTTCCGTGTATTGATGATGGTGGCAGAAGGTTTATTGAATAAACAAATTGCTTATGAATTAGAAGTTTCCGAAGCCACAATCAAAGCACATGTCACCGCAATTTTCCGTAAGTTGGGCGTACAAAATCGTACCCAAGCGGTATTGGCAATTAGTGCTTTAAATATTGAAGATAAGAAGATGTAAGAGATTAAATGACAAATTCGATTTTTAATTTTATTGAAGATCAGAAAACAAAAAACCAGTTCATAAGAACTGGTTTTTTGTTTTGAATTTAGTGTTCTATGTAGAACCCAAATCCAATATTAGAAACGGAACTTCGCGTTTAAGCCGATAGTTTGCGTATCAGTGCTTGCATGTTTCGCATCTGCGTTAACATAAGTTGCGCCTACAGCAATCGCTGGAGTGATGAAGTAGTTTACGTTCGCACCCCAAGCAGAGTTGATAGCATAGAACTTGTCTACATTTGCTGGGTTTGAGCTGTAATTTGCTTCAGCATAAGAAGCACCAACGCTTAACTTAGGAGTTACATATACGTCAGTTTTCAATTCGTATGCTTGGAAGTCACCGTAAACAAGACCAGCTTCGAAGCCTACAGCCATGTTTGTACCATCGATGTTACCTACGTATTTAGTACGTGCAGTGATCGCATCTTGGTCTTGACCAATAATTTTAGCTTGAGCAGCTGATTTAAAAATCCCATTTGAAAGTACGCTGTTTGCGTCTAAAGCAACTTGATCAGCAATGTTAGTATAACCAACAGCTACTAAGAAGTTAGGAGTAAGCATAGTACCGACTTCTAATGCGAAACGGTCGCCATTATCTTTTTTGCCATCAGTTTTAGTTTGAGTATGGCTATAAGAAGCGCTTGTATATACTGGTAAGTAAGGTGTTGGAAGGTAAGCTTCACCTTTTGCACCAAAAGCGTTTGTCTTCTTTGTTGGAACTTCGTCACCGCTTAATTCTGCAAAGCTGTAAGCTACAGAAACATTAGATGCTTGGTTTAAGAATGCAGCTTCAGCTAAAGGACCTTTAGAAGAATCTACATTTTTGAAGTAGTAAGTACCTTGAGCAGCACCAGTAAAGTCTTTGTCATTTGCATCAGTTGCATTGATGAATTCAGATTGACCTTGAACTTCTACTTGGTATGCGTGAGCACCGGTCATGGCTAAAACTAAAGCAGTGGCTAAACCGAGTTTTTTCATAATGATTTCCAGCTTTAAAACAATTAAAGAGTAAAGTTGGAGCCATTGTATTGTAACAAAGTATGAAGTCAATGTAATAAATTTGGGCTTCCGATAAACGAACAAATGCTGAACAGACTGTGTGTGAAAAGTGAGCGATTGAAAAAAATATTGTCAACCTTTTATAAAGTATATATCTAACAAATAGATATGTTTATTTTTTAACGAGATAAGGGGGCTTATAGCGTTCACATCAATAAATATTTTAATTGGTTTGTTCGATTGTGTTGATCGTTTTTTTCGTTTATTGAGTTCTTATTTCTGTAATAAATCTGAGTTCAAAAGTGTGAGTTAAAATAATATTCCGTAATTTTTTTGCGATAGACTTTGCAAAATTATGATATTCATTCTCAGTTAATATAAACTAAAAATCATGTAAAAATCGCATCTTTAATGATCAATTAGCAAAATCGATTGTAACAATAAACCCGATCTATTTAATCAACTTTACTTTATGAGAATTAATTCACATAATACAAAGCAAGAGATATCTAATTTGCATTTAAGTGTCTCGTAACATTTTCTTTGAAGTATTTTGATGTTTTTACATCACTGTTTTACTAGCTCGGCTTTCCCCAAGGTCGAGCTTTTTTTTATCGTTTTTCTCAGTTTTAGATGAAATAACACTACAGAAGACATGTAATAAAAGACTTATAGTGGCTGTTTATTCTACTTTTCCACCTTTTATGCTTATGTCGAAAAAACTAAAAATGCTCACTTTATCTATTTCAATGATGCTGGGCTTACCCTTGATGGCTTGCCAGAGCTTTAGTCAACAAAAGCAGCAAATAATGACACAGGAACGTGAACAACAGCAGATTGCGAGTTTATTCCAAAATGCTCAAACTAGTGGTGTTTTGGTCATTTATGATGGAAAGAAAATTCAAAAATTTGGCAATGATGTACATCGTGCAGATCAGCGCTATATCCCAGCCTCGACCTTTAAAATGCTGAATGCGTTAATTGGTATACAGCATCATAAAACTACGCCAAAAGAAGTCTTTAAATGGGATGGACAGAAACGCGCATTCAGTAGTTGGGAAAAAGATCTCACATTAGCTGAGGCAATGCAGGCATCGGCTGTGCCTGTGTATCAAGAGCTGGCACGACGTATTGGTCTGGAGCTGATGACTCGTGAAGTTAAGCGAGTGGGCTATGGAAATAAGAATATTGGGACACAAGTCGATAACTTTTGGTTGGTTGGTCCATTAAAAATTACGCCTGTGGAGGAAGTACGTTTTGCCTACGCATTGGCGAAGCAAAAGCTGCCATTTGATCAGTCAACTCAGCAACAAGTAAAAGGCATGTTATTGGTAGATGAGGTTCAAGGCACTAAGATCTACGCTAAAAGTGGTTGGGGGATGGACGTTAGCCCACAAGTGGGATGGTGGACAGGTTGGATAGAGCAAGCAAATGGCAAGATCACCGCATTTTCATTAAATATGGAAATGAGTCGACCTGAGCATACTGAGGCACGGAAGGCGATTGTTTATCAAGCTTTGCAGCAGCTAGATTTATTGGCGAATTAGATTCTTTCTAAAGTCTCAAAAAAAGACCCAGCTTTTGGGAAAGCTGGGCTGAGAAAGGATGTTTAACTTGGGGGAGAAAACATCCTAGAGGGTTACTGGTATAAATTCTGGAATCTTTCTATGCTTGAATTATGTTCTCTGGAACGTAATTTGTGAAATTGATAATTTTTATACTTAGGATAGGGTTACTCGATTAATGGCTAGATGAAATATTCAAAAAAAGAAACTTTGTTTGAAAAGCAGATGATATTGATTTTAATAGAAAAAGGTGCATTTTAACTATTTTTTCATGCTGATTTATATTTGTATGAGTGATTAGCTCGATTTTGATCTATGTCTGAGGAATCAGGGTAATGAATGCTTAAGGTGAATCTTTCGTAGTTTGTTTATCAATGATAGGTCGAGTTTTGAAACTAAATAATATGATTGAAAAATATAAAGAAAAATAAACTAACCATGGCTGCTTAGGATGTTAAAAATTATTGATGTGAATGAGGGGAATATATATTGTGTAACAGAGCTGAAAGTTATTTGTTATTCATAAATCGTATAAGGTTAATATCATTATGAATATTAGTTCTAAGAGAATTAAAAACTAAATCTATTCAAAAAATATCTTAATTTCAATCTTTTGCAAGGATGTTGCTGTAGTAAAAAGATATATTATTCAGTAGTTTAATAAATAAAAAAGATTTATTTAAATAAAAATCATTCTCAATAAATGTATTAAATGATGAATTCTCTACTTAATAATGACAATAAAGATTAATGTAACCAAAAAACTTAGTTAATGCGTGGTCGTGTCATTTAGAATTCGGGTAAAATTAAGTTCTGTTTAAAAATCAATAGAGATCGTTTTTGAAAAGTACAAGGTGCCTGAATGGAGCGTGAATTAAAAAGCTCAAAATTACGTTCTGAGCAGATTAGCCGTCGCCTCTTTTTCTGCATGATAGTCATTATCTTTTCGATTTTTTATCTCTCCATTCCTTTAATTATTAATAGTTATCAAGAATATATAAAATCAGAACAAACACTCACTGAAATTACCTGCCTCCGTACATTAGTCAAAACAGCCAATAAAATTTCTAGAGAACGGGCACCTTCCAATAAAGTGATGTCGAGTCAACCAGATGTGTTATTGGAAAATCAAAAAGAATTATTCGAGTATCGAAAGATTGTTGATGCAGAAATTGATAACACCATTGAAGTTTTAAAACAAAACGGTTTTAGGCTGATTGCTTATGAATTGGAAACAGATTTAAAAGTTAAATTGGCTGCAGCACGGGCCATTGTTGATGCCTATGCCAGTACACCGCATGCTGAGCGCACGTCGAAGCAATATGATCATGCGATTTTATCAATGTTTAGTGTTTGGGATGAAAGCCGTGAGTTCTTAACCTGGTTATTGGTTCGTTCCAATAGTAAGAACAGCAAGATGTCGAATTACTTCACTTCGATTTTGGTGCTCACTGATATGCGTGATCAAGCAGGGCGAGTTGCGTCCAATGTCATGGCACCAGTGACATTTGGTGAAAAAATTTCAGATGAAAATCGAGCACGATCATTACAGACACAGCATCAAGCGATCTATCTTTGGGAGTTAATTGATACGATCCAGCCTGAACAATCGAAGACACCTGAATATGTAGATTTATATCGTCGTGTTAAAACGGAATTTTTAGATAAAGGATTACCTATTGTTGCGCGCTTATTGGATGAAAGTAAAAATAATAAGGCGTACTTTCTGTCTGGGACACAATTGACAGAACGTATGGTGGGAAAATTTACTCCAGTGATGGATTTGCAAAGCTATATTCTGGATTACAGCATTCGAGTTGCAGTGAATGAAAATAAATTCGCAAAGCGACAGTTCATTTTTACTTTAGTTATTTCTAGCCTGTCTTTATTGATTGCAATTTTCACCATGATTTATGCCAAGCGCAAGGTGTTCAGTCCTCTGATCCATGCCCGTGATATGATTTTGCGTTTATCAGAAACCTCGGATGAACTTCCTTCAGGTAAAAATAATAGGGAAGAATTTGTCTCGCTATTTGAAGCGATTGATAAACTAAATGGGATGTTAAAGCAGCGCGATACCATGGAATTGCAACTCAAGCAGATTGCAAATTCAGATGCGTTAACAGGCGTGGCAAACCGTTTGGCTTTGGATGAGTATATTCAGGCTCTTGAATCCAAGCCCGAGGGGTTGTCTCAGACGTGTGTGATTGCGATTGATATTGATAATTTTAAGTTTGTAAATGATCAATATGGGCATATTGTTGGTGATCAGGTGATTACCATGATTGCGGATCAGCTCAAGTATAACGTTCGTGGATCTGATTTAATCGTGCGTTATGGCGGTGATGAGTTCTTGGTGGTGATTGAAAATATTCAGATGACGGCTGCAAAAGTAGTGGCAGAGAGTATTCGTTCCGCAATTTTAAAAGAAAAAATCGTTATTCCGAATGTGGCTGAGTCGATTCAGGTGTCTGTCAGTATTGGTGTTGCGATTGGGGCAAATAGCTGGTTAGAGTTGTTAGAAAAAGCGGATCAGTCATTGCTCAAAGCGAAGGCGAAAGGGAAGAATATTGTAGAGACTTAACGCTTGTGCGGAAGGTGTGATGCTTATTTTGCTTTAGGTATCTTGAAATATTGAATCAAAAACAGGATTAAGTTTGTGTACTTAATCCTGTTAGAGAACTCTAATCCTTTATAAGAAGTATCACTTCAATAAAGGTTTTAAGAACTTCGCTGTATGTGAAATTTTAGATTTCACCACTTGCTCAGGTGTTCCTTCGGCAATAATTTGACCACCACCCGAACCACCTTCAGGGCCTAGATCAATCACCCAATCCGCGGTCTTGATCACATCTAGATTATGCTCGATCACTACGATGGTATTCCCCTTATTGCGTAGCTCATACAAAATGTCGAGTAATTTGGCAATATCATGGAAATGCAGACCTGTAGTCGGTTCATCCAAGATATATAAGGTTCGACCTGTATCACGTTTTGCCAACTCACGTGCCAGTTTCACACGTTGGGCTTCACCACCCGAAAGAGTCGTCGCTGCTTGTCCTAAACGAATATAACCAAGCCCGACTTGGGTTAAAGTATCTAAACGACGATGAATCACAGGTATTGCACTAAAGAACTCAGCGGCATCTTCCACCGTCATTTCCAGTACATCAGAAATATTTTTGCCTTTATAACCGACTTCTAAGGTTTCACGGTTATAACGCTTACCATGGCAGGCATCGCATGGCACATACATATCTGGAAGGAAGTGCATCGCCACCTTGATCATGCCATCGCCTTCACAGGCTTCACAACGTCCACCTTTCACGTTAAACGAGAAACGGCCTGCACTATAACCACGCGCTTTGGCTTCAGGTGTTTGCGCAAACAATTCACGAATCGGGGTGAATAAACCTGTATAGGTTGCAGGGTTTGAACGTGGAGTACGACCAATTGGACTTTGGTCAATATCGACCACTTTATCCAAATGCTGTAAGCCATCAATTGAATCAAATTTTTCCGCAGTCAGCGTGGTTGCACCATTCAGTTGAGTCGCAGCTAAAGGCAATAAAGTGCGGTTAATCAAGGTTGATTTACCTGAACCTGAAACCCCTGTGACACAGGTCATGATGCCCAATGGAATGGTTAAATCCACATTCTGTAAGTTATGCCCGCTTGCGCCAGACAACTTGATGACTTCATCTGGACGTGGCGATTGAGTACGCTGTTTCGGCACTTCAATCTTCAATTTACCTGACAGATATTGACCTGTGAGGGAGTCAGGATGATTGGCCAACTCATCATAAGTACCTTCAGCAATCACCGCACCGCCATGAATACCCGCACCTGGCCCGATATCAATAATATGGTCAGCGGCACGAATTGCATCTTCATCATGCTCAACGACCAATACGGTATTACCTAGATCACGTAGGCGAATCAGAGTTTGTAATAAGCGATCATTATCACGTTGATGTAGACCAATCGAAGGTTCATCCAGTACATACATTACGCCCATTAAACCTGCACCAATTTGTGAGGCCAGACGAATACGTTGCGCTTCACCGCCTGAAAGGGTTTCGGCTGAACGTGCCAAGCTGAGATAGTTCAGGCCAACGCTGACCAGAAAGTGTAAGCGCTCACGAATCTCTTTAAAGATTTTATCGGCGATTTCACCTTTGGCACCTTCAAGATTTAGGTCTTGATAATAGTGTTCAGCATCACCAATCGACATTTTAGTGATTTGTGCAATGGTCTTGTCTTTGACCCGCACATGGCGTGAGATTTCATTGAGACGTGAGCCACCGCAAGCATCACATGCTGCATTGGATAAGTATTGCGCTAAATCATCACGCACATAATTCGATTCTGTTTCGCGGTAGCGACGTTCTAAATGCGGCAAAATCCCTTCAAAGGCTTGCACACGACTGTGTTTACGACCACGTTCATCGATATAGCTCAGATCAATTTTCTCTTTACCTGTGCCTTGCAAGAATTTTTTCTGAGTGTCTTTATCTAGACTATTCCAAGGTTGATCGAGATCAATACTGAAATGATCCGCGACTTTTTGCAGCATGGTGTAGTAATACGGACGTTGTCGATCCCAACCACGAATTGCACCTTGGCTGATTGAAATTTCAGGATTTGGAATCAGTTTATCGGAACTGAAATGGCTACGTGTTCCTAAACCATCACAGACTGGGCAGGCACCAAACGGGTTATTGAATGAGAATAGACGTGGTTCAAGTTCAGCCACGGCACGATCACATTCTGGGCAAGAATGTTTTGCTGAAAAAACACGTTCAGGATGTTCGCCATTCATCCACGATAGCACTGCAATATCACCGCCTAGACGTAATGCAGTTTCAAACGATTCTGCGATACGGTTACCGAGATCATCACGCACTTTAAAACGATCGACGACGACTTCAATGGTATGTTTCTTCTTTTTGTCTAGCTCAGGTGGAGTATCGATATCAATGATTTCACCATCGACACGCGCACGCACAAAGCCTTGGCCTTGCAGCTGTTCAAACAGTTGAGTGTATTCACCTTTACGCTCACGGACTACAGGAGCGAGCAACATCAGTGCAGTGCCTTCTTCAAGGCTTTTTACTGCATCAACCATTTCTGAAATGGTTTGTGCCACCATCGGCAGATCATGTTCAGGGCAGTAAGGTGTACCGACACGGGCATAGAGCAAACGTAAATAGTCGTAAATTTCAGTAATGGTACCGACGGTTGAACGAGGGTTATGACTGGTCGACTTTTGCTCAATCGCAATTGCAGGGGAGAGACCTTCAATTGAATCGACTTCTGGTTTTTCCATTTGTGACAGGAATTGACGAGCATAGGCCGAAAGTGATTCGACATAGCGACGTTGACCTTCGGCATACAAGGTATCAAAAGCCAGTGATGATTTACCAGAGCCAGAAAGTCCCGTAATCACCACAAACTTGTCACGTGGAATATCGAGTGACACATTTTTTAAATTATGGGTACGTGCGCCTCGAATACGGATATGACTTTGACTCATAAATACATCTCAATAAGCTGAATATGAAAACGTGTATATGATAGCGATTTAAAATCGTTCAAGTGGTATAAAAATAATTAAAACGACAAATTGTGACGGTTAATGAACTGGTTCACATTTATCTCACGCTAAGCGCCTAGTATTTTTAGCATTCAATGCCTCAGATTACCATGTAAAAATTGATCACTTATTAAAATAGATATTTTACTAGACGACTGGTCTAATATTGATTTATAGTGTGGCTATGAAACGATCAAATAAAAGTGAAGCCACTCGACAGCACATTCTCGATACCAGCTTTGAATTGGTATTACGTAAAGGTTTTGTTGGTGTTGGCTTGCAAGAGATTCTTAAGGCTTGTGATGTCCCGAAAGGGTCGTTCTACCATTATTTTGCTTCTAAAGAGGCATTTGGTTGTGCCTTACTTGAACAGTACATGGCGGATTATAAAATCCGTGTTGAGCGGCTTTGGCAGCAGACCGAACAAAATGCTTATGCGCGTTTGATGGCGTTATGGCAGGCATGGATTGATGATCCTGTGTATGGCAGTTGGGCGGAGAGTTGTCTGATTGTGAAATTGGCCGCTGAGGTTTCGGATTTATCTGAAGACATGCGCCAAATTCTCAACTTAGGTGTGCATCGATTGACTCAACGCGTGGCGTTGTTACTGGAAGAAGGGCAACGACAAGGCTCGATTCCTACCCATCTTGACCCACTCAAAACAGCTCAGGTGATGTATCAATTGTGGTTGGGTGCCGCCTTGATGACCAAGTTGGCTCAAGACAAAGCACCACTACATTTAGCTTTAGAAACCACTCAACAACTGCTCCAACCGATTAAGGAATAAAACATGCAAAGTATTATCCATCATAGTTTTGGTGAACCCGTCGATGTGTTGCAGTTGGGTGATATGCCTCAGCCTGAGCCGAAAGCAGGTGAAGTTCGTATCAAGATGATTATGTCTCCAATCCATAATCATGATGTTTGGACCGTACGTGGTAGCTATGGTTATAAACCAACCTTGCCTGCGATTGGTGGTAGCGAAGCGGTGGGTATCGTCGATGCAGTGGGTGACGGTGTTGATACAAGTAAATTAGGACAGCGCGTTGCGGTCGCAGGGGTACATGGCAGTTGGGCAGAATATTTTATCGCGCCAGCAGCAAGTATCATTCCTTTAAATGATGCGATTGATGATCAGACCGCAGCGCAGCTGATCGGGATGCCGATCAGTGCTTTGATGTTACTCGATTTTGTAAACGTACAAGCAGGTCAATGGCTGATTCAAAATACGGCAAATGGCGCGGTAGGAAAAACGGTTGCCATGATTGCCCAAGCGCGCGGACTGCAAGTGATTAATCTGGTGCGCCGTAGTGATGCAATTACGGAAATGCAGGCATTGGGGATTCAGCATGTGGTCGCGACGGATCAGCCAGATTGGAAGCAACAAGTTAAAGCGATACATGCCGATCAGCCATTAATTGCTGGGGTAGATTCAATTGGTGGCAGTGCTAGCGGGGAAATGTTGAATCTACTCAGTGAAAATAGTCTATTGGTTTCGTTTGGTAGTATGACTGGCGAGACTATGCAGATCTCATCGGGTGATCTGATTTTTAAACAAGCCACGGTTAAAGGTTTCTGGGCCAGTGTGGTCAATAAGGAAATGCCAGCGGAACGTAAAAAGGCTTTGTTTGTGGAATTACTAACACTTGCGACGCAGAAAAAACTGGTTCTACCTGTTGAAGGTGTTTTTGGTTTTGATCAGATCGAAGCCGCGGCATTGAAAGCAACTCAAGGCGCGCGTCAAGGTAAAGTGTTGTTAAAGCCATAACTGTAAGCATACTGGGTCAGTTTTGCGACTGATCCAATCAAATTCAAACACAATAAAAAGGAAAAAATCGTATGTTAGGACAAGTACTGATCGGTTTGATTGCAGTATTGCATGTTTATATTTTGGTGCTGGAAATGTTTTTATGGGACAAGCCCTATGGTTTAAAGGCCTTTGGTAATAGTCTGGAAAAAGCACAACTGACCAAAGTGTTGGCACAAAATCAGGGGCTGTATAATGGTTTTCTTGCAGCGGGTCTATTCTGGTCATTATTAGCACCTGCAACATATGCTATTGCGATTGCCAATTTCTTTTTGGGCTGTGTATTGATTGCAGGGATTTACGGTGGACTCACTGCGAGTAAAAAGATTATCTATATTCAGGCTGTGCCTGCATTGATTGCTTTAATCGTGGTGAATGTTTTTTAAGCGAGCAATAAAAGTAGGCATTTAATCTGATTTATGCTTTAATGCGCTCAGTTTGAGATGAGCCTCATACAGTATATCGAACGATACGATATACGACTAAGCCCCTATATGGGGCTTTTTTATGTCTCAAGGAAAATCTCTTGTGCTGCCCACATCTTGATAGAGAGCAAGACTGGGAATTATGGATAAAGGACTGCCACAAGTTGCCATTTTTGGTCATCATGTGTGAATAAAATCAAAAAACATCTTCTGGAATTTAAAATAAAAAGATTAAAATTAATAAGATAAAGAAAATGAGCAATAATAATGTTAAGAAAAATCATGTTATTCGGATGTGGATTGTTTTTTTGTTTTGGGGTGGCAGCACAAGAGACAAAAATTCTTGGATTTGATCAGGTTTTTAATTTAAATCATGATGAGCTTTATGAATTAGAGCTGCAAAATCTAAATCCAAGCTCTCAATTGTGGACTGCTTTTTATTTAATTGGTGTTCCAAAATCTGCAGCAATGAATACTAAAGCTGATTTTGTAATTAGTGGTGAGGGCGTTATTAATAAAGATCATCCTGCTAATCCAACAGAGGTTGTAAGTTTAGTCGCCAATAATTTACCAGCACGACAAAACTATTCTTTTAAAGAGTTTGATGATTTGGTTGAAGAAATCGAAGATCAAACGGGAAAGAAAATACAAGACCCAGTATTGGGTGACGCGAGTAATGTTCGTGTTTATGGTCAGATTATTGATTGGATTCCTGAATATAATTTACAAAAGCCCGCTAAAATTAGTTTTGGCATTGCAAACCAGCAAGATTTTGAAATCAAGGCTGCTTATTTGGTGATAGGGGAAGGGGAAAAAACACCACAAATAATAGCACTGAATATTCATCAAAAAATGGATGCTGAACAAGTGCAGAATTCTTTCCAAGAGAAAAGTCGTAGTCATGAATTGAGTTTTGCCCGTTTCGAGGCTAAGTTTCTTATTTTTTTAGTGATTATCGCGGCAACCATTTTTCTCAATTGGGGGAAATGGCGTAGGAATTAAATATTTGCATCAGCTTTTATGTGTGATGTAAAAGGAGGGCTTTTCCCTCCTTTTTTACAAGCGAATGGATCAGGATAATTTAATCTAAGCCTAACCATTGGCGTTGTTGATAAGCGCTGTCCCAGAATAACCATTCTAGTTTTGCACCCATGGTATAAGCCGCATGCATTTTGGCTAAAGTATCTTCATCACAGCGCGCAGCCACTTTATCAACCGTCGCAATCACATTACGCACTGCTGTATTAAACTCCTCACCTGCATAAGTATCGATCCATGCTTGGTAAGGATTGTTAGCAACGGATTGGCTGACAATATCTTTACCCACTTCGGCATAAATCCAGAAACATGGCAGTAATGCTGCCAGAATGACAGGGTAGCTTTCTGACCAAGCAGTTGCTGTCAGAAAAGAGGTGTAATGATGGCAGGCAAGGGTGAGTGGCGTGCTTTCAAACTCAGTTTTGCTGATCTCAAATTCCTGCATAAAGTCACTGTGCAAACTGCGTTCCACAATAATGGCGATTTTTGCTGCTTCGGAAAATTGAATCACATCATCAGCTTCATAAGCTTTTGCCGCAGCCACAGCAAGGGCACGACCATAAGCCAATAAGTAATGCGCATCTTGAATCACATAATGACAAAAGGCTTCACGGTCTAATGTGCCCGCTGCAAGTTCTTGATTAAATGGGAGTGCTAATATTTTTTGATATAAATCTTGATTACGTTGCCAAACATCTTGAGAAAACGTCATGGATTAAACCTATTAAAGCAAGCCGAAAAGAAATCTGTCAGCACTATAACAGAGTCTTGCAGTGATAATTTTTTCTTCAAAATAAGTGCAACAATCTTTTGTCTATTTCAACTAAAACTCGCCTACAATAGACGCATTTTTATAACCCTACGATTTGAATAAAAGGTTGCTCATGAAGCATTTCCGTTTCTCAATATTTTTTACGGTAGTGTGCTTAGCACTATCTGCCTACTGGGGCTATACACATGGTCCTGAAGCAGGCGTAGCAACCATGCTGAAAGCATTGACGATTACAGCAATTTTAGCAGTGATGGAAGTTTCTTTATCATTTGATAATGCGGTTGTAAATGCGTCGGTACTACGTGGTTGGGATCATTTCTGGAAGATGATCTTCTTAACGGTTGGTATCTTGATAGCCGTATTTGGCATGCGTTTAATCTTCCCTGTGGTGATTGTGGCTGTGACCGCGGATATGGGCATGATTGAAGTGGCTAAATTGGCACTGAATGATCCGAAAACCTATTCAGAGCGGTTAATGGCACATCATGCTGAAATTGCAGCATTTGGTGGAACTTTCTTGTTGTTGGTATTCCTGAACTTCTTCTTTGATGATGGTAAAGAAACCCATTGGTTTAAATGGTTAGAAGCGAAACTGGCGCATTTGGCTAGCGTGCCTGCAATGTCTGTTTTCCTTGCCTTGATCGCGATGATTATTATGGCTGCAAACGTAGAGGAATCAGCTCGTTTGGCCGTAACTATGGCAGGAATCTGGGGCATCGTAGTGTATATCGGTGTACAAGTGCTGAGTCATTTGTTAGGTGGTGAACCTGAGGTTGATGAGAATGGCAATGCAGTGACCCATGACTCCAATGGTGCAGCTACAGGCGTGGTGAAAGCAGGTTTTGGTGGTTTCCTTTACCTTGAAGTACTTGATGCATCCTTCAGTTTTGATGGTGTGATCGGTGCCTTTGCTATTACTAGTGATGTCGTGATCATCATGCTAGGTCTGGCAATTGGTGCGATCTTCGTTCGTTCGATGACCATTTATTTGGTTGAGAAAGGCACTTTGGATGCCTATATCTTCTTAGAACATGGTGCGCATTATGCGATTGGTGCCTTGGCATTCATCATGATTGCCAGTGGTACAGGCTTACACGTACCAGAAATTGTGACGGGTCTGATCGGTGTGGCCTTTATTGTTTGGGCTGTGATTGCCTCAATCCAATATAGCAAGCGTGAACAACACAGCTCTTAAGCTTGTTTTCAGCTTGGTCAGCTAGTGTAAATAAAGGAGCGATTATCGCTCCTTTATTTTTTCTCCGAAGAAAGATTGTGTTTTTCATGATCTAACTTACAACCTTTGCAGGCGAATGGCTTATAATTCGCTGAGCCAGTTATAGTGTCTTATCAACAATGAATGCTTTAGAACGCCGTTCAACCTTTGCTTTAAGTAGCATTTTTGCCTTGCGCATGTTGGGCTTGTTCATGATTATTCCTGTGTTTTCAGTCGCAGGGCAATCCTATCAATACGCGACGCCAGCCTTAATTGGTCTTGCGGTTGGGGTATATGGCTTAACCCAAGCAATTTTACAGATTCCGTTTAGCTTATTGGCTGATCGGTTTAGTCGTAAGCCTTTGGTGGTTTTGGGCTTATTGTTATTTGCAATTGGTGGTGCAATCGCAGGTTTATCTGACACGATTTATGGCGTGATTATTGGTCGTGCGATTGCTGGTGCTGGTGCGGTATCGGCTGTGGTAATGGCTTTACTGGCCGATGTGACCCGCGAAGAACAGCGTACCAAAGCTATGGCAGCGATGGGCATGAGTATTGGCTTATCTTTCGTGGTGGCATTCAGTTTAGGACCATGGCTAACCAGTTTAGTCGGCATTTCGGGCTTATTTTTTGTGACAACGATTATGGGCTTGGCTGCGATTGCAATGCTATTGTTGGTACCTAAAGTCACGCGACACCATCGAAATTATCAGCAAGGTTATCTGAATCAGCTCAAGCAAGTCATCCAAATGGGCGAGTTAAATCGTCTGCATGTCTCTGTCTTTGCGCTGCATTTATTGCTGACTGCGATGTTTATTTATGTGCCTTCACAGCTCATTGAATATGCAGGCATTCCATTGGCAAAGCATGGTTTAGTCTATTTACCATTATTGGTAATCAGCCTGTTTTTTGCTTTTCCAAGCATTATCATCGCGGAAAAATATCGCAAAATGCGCGGCATTTTTCTCACAGCAATTGCAGGGATTATCGGTGGCTTACTGATCCTGATTTTTGGCTATGAATCAAAATATGTTTTATTAGCTGGATTAGGCCTGTTCTTTATCGCATTTAATGTGATGGAAGCCTTATTGCCATCTTGGTTATCGAAAGCAGCACCGATCCAATCTAAAGCCACAGCAATGGGTGTCAATGCTAGCAGCCAGTTTTTGGGTGCGTTCTTTGGCGGGACCTTGGGTGGGCAGCTTTTGATGCTACAGAATACTGCGCTCGGGTGGAGTGTGCTTACGGGGATTGCTATAATATGGCTGCTGATTAGTTTTGGTCTGGCTCAGCCGAGATATTTGTCTTCTATTGTGTTGCCTTTACCTCAGGCGATACAAACAGATGAATGGACTTCAAAACTGTTGGCGATTCGTGGTATTGAAGAAGTCGTGGTGATGCCAGAACAGCAAGTTGCGTATATTAAAGTCGATAAACAGAGCATTGATGATGCCGGGCGACAAGATTTAACGCACTTGATTGGCAAAGAGGTAGCCATTTAATCATAACTCTTATAAAGTAAAACGTAGAAATATATAGGATGAAGACAGCTAATGCGTGGTGTGAATAAAGTTATTTTAGTAGGTACTTTAGGTAAAGATCCGGAAACAAAAACTTTTCCAAATGGTGGATCATTAACTCAATTCTCGATTGCGACAAGTGAATCGTGGATGGACAAAAGTACAGGTGAGCGTAAAGAGCAAACAGAATGGCACCGTATCGTGTTACATAACCGTTTAGGTGAAATTGCGCAGCAATATCTGCGTAAAGGCTCAAAAGTGTATATCGAAGGTTCATTGCGTACCCGTCAATGGACAGACCAAAATGGTCAAGAGCGCTACAGCACTGAAATTCGTGGCGATCAAATGCAAATGCTCGATAGCCGTCAACAAGGCGAGCAGAGCGGTGGTGACTTTAACCAACCTCGTTTTAATAACAATAATAACCAAGGTGGCGGTTACCAAAATACAGGCTATAACAATAACAACAATCAAGGTGGTTATGGTCAAGGCGGTGGCAATCAAGGCAATTATGCGGGTAGCCCTCAAGCAGGTAATGGTTTTAATACACCAAAAGCTGCACCACAACCAGCTGCAGCAGCACCTGCGGATTTAGATGACGATTTACCGTTCTAGTACACCCTAGAGACCATGGTTTGTTAAATTTTATAAAATTAATTTTAATAAACAATGTGTTATTGGAAATAAGTTTACAGCAATTACAAGTAATTCTGTAAACTTTTTTTCTGCTCAAATAAACATATTTGATACCTAGAGGGAGTCGCTATTACTCAATATGGCATTTTCTAAACTATGTTTACTGCATAAATATTATTTCAACTCTGCTGCGGAGCGGAAGCAGCTGCCTAGGGAGCTGCGTGACCCTGAAAAGAGAGAAGCGTTGATGGCTTTCAGGAATAGCCATAGAAACACACAGCATCGCGCTGTAGAGCCGCATCCGTTCTACCAGCTCCAATCGATTTGAGCTGTATAAGCGACAACAACGCGAACTGGCGCAATAACAGCATCTAGCCAAAACAGAGAAGTTAAGATTGGCAGCCGCTGTACAGGCAGCCGCCAGCCACGTAGCAGAACAGACCGCAAAACGAGGGGATCCGCAGCCGTTCAGGGGTTAGAAAGAATCAAATAAACACACTACGTCTATGCAATGGTGTTATCTACATGTTATTTGGGGGATTTTTTCTCCAAAAATGAGTTTTATCTGTCCATTTTCGAAATTAGAAATATAACTATTATTGATGATCATTTCATCAGAGATGGGTAAACCCAAACAACTTGAATCTGTATCAATATCTTTATAGCGGCTGAAAATGATTCCCTTAACAAGATATGCACCTGTATTCTGGCCCCAAAAAATAGCCTTGTCAGGGCCAAAATATTGTACTCGACCACGTTTTGAGGCCGAGGCTAACTCTCTAGAAGAAGGTGCGCCGAACATTCTATCTGCGCCTAAGGAGAGCCATTTTTGACAGATAGCACCATATATATCGTATGTAGGACGACCATTGATAAAAAATTGATGGTTACACTCTCCAGGGGGAAATTGAAAGGCGTTAGTTAACCATTGATAAGGTGTATTACCATGTTGAATGGATGGAACTGCTACAAAGCCTTCGGTATAGCCATTCCAAGTATTGTAGACAATCCCTTTGACTTTGTTGTTTCTTAATTGATTCATCCAATTACGCCAATTATCATATATACCGTCTTGATTATCTCCCCAATAAGCAGTTCCTTTTTCCTTCCAGACTATACGGCCATCAAAGCCATTGGAAATATCTAAAAAAATGGGTAATTCAGTTTTTGCCCAATCTGATATATATTTATTTTTCCAGTCAAAAATATTCTCTACAGCATATTTGATGCGATTAGACGACGAGGTTATTAATATATTGTTATTGATTGCTTCTTGATTTGGAGCGCTCCATTTTATGGACGGGCTTCCGTATACCTCGGAAACAAACCCTTGTATAGCAATGATGGATGAGGAACCTTTTAAATTGTTGCTATCATCTAAGTTTAAAGGATCAAGTGAAAATGGTTGATTGCCAATAGCATCTAAAGTAAAACCAACTTTAATTCCATGTTTGATATATATTTCTTCGGCCACTAAGTCAAAAGATTGGATGAATTTTTTGCTATATTCTTTTCTACTTAGGCCTCGGGTATTGTTTGAGGCTACGTGAAGAAGCTGTATTATATAACGTGGGTTTCCATCTTTATCATATAGTTTAAGCCACTTATTCATATCTGCTTCAAAAAAGTTTTTTAATATTCCGACATGATTTACTAACTTAGGAGCTATGAGGGTAGGGTTGGTGGCTGTTGGGTTAAAGTCTTGTGAAAATGACCATTGATTTGCTCTTTCTGCCAGCCAGTTAGGGTCATATCCACTCTCTATTGCAGGCATCAATAGTAAAGGCTTACTTTTGGCTGCTTCTACTACATCCTTAAAGCTATCTTCCTTTACTTTCATAGGAGACCAATAGACCATTTTCCCCCAATAGCTTACGATGAGTGTGTTTGCATTCGTGGCAACAATTTGATCTAAGATCCAACTGCGGGTATTCGCATCACTATCCCAGAGTAAGTGCCTTTGATCTAAAGGGTTTATAGTGTAGTATTTTAAATTGTCTTGCTTACCGTTACCAGGAAAGAAAAAAACTCCTTTCATCGGTTGGTTATTGAATGCAGTGGATGCGATTAATCCTCTTTTATCCGCTGCATATAAGTTTGAATATCCAGAACTTAAAATTATTAGAATAATAATTTGAAAGAACTTATTCCAAAGTTTACTAGTCATTTTTCACTCATAATATTGTGTATGGGGAAATATTGAAAAATTGATTTTATCCCCAAGGTTGGCACACTTTGATTTAATAAATTCGACTAATTTGTAAATGATAAATATTTACTCTGTGTCAGTTTATCCTACCGTGCTTTATTATGTTCGTCTAGTCAGCTTTTAATGTCTGTTTATCTGCTCTTTAGTGCTTATAATGATTAGGTGTAATCATATTAAGGAGTAATTTTTCCAATGATTTTTTATAATTATAATGTGCTCTGTTGCACAAATATTTAACCGTCCTAAGCAGCTCATTTCTTTGTGGTAAATGAATCCTTGTATTCTTCCAAGACTTCACATTCTTTCTCGGCGGAATGACAGCATTTGCATGTCCATCTGAGATCATCTATCGACAGTGTTTTGTATCATAAGCTCCATCCGTATAGACGAAATCAATTTTTTGATCTTTTGTCTCCTACAAATCGTCATGTAGTCTGGAGTAGTCCAATTCAAACTACACAGATTAATTAGACCTTGTACGAAGTCCGTGAGCATACGTAGAGACAAACAAAAGAGAGATTTGATCATTAAAAAGCGTTGAATAGCTGTATCAGAATAAATTTAGTTTTGTCCTTGTTTAGCTTTGGGTAGTAGGATTAAGCCAAGGCGTGATGTTTTCTCAATGGATCAAGGCTCGATTATACAAAGGCTAATTACTTGGATTGATGGTGAAAAAATTGCAGAACTCAGTTTTATACTAAAAATGCACTATAAAGAATAGCCACTGTCAGTTTTTGCCAATTCTCTCAGACCTTCCATGAGGGTTTCGATCAGCTTTTCCACCACCAAGCGTTGTCCCTTGCGTGAAGCATAGACCAACTGAACTGTACCTCGATTAGATTTCCATTCGGGTAACAAATGAATCAATTTACCTTTCTGAATATCAGCTTGAACGGTGAGATAAGGCAGATCAGCGATGCCCAAACCATCATTGACCGCATAATAAACCCCTGCCAAATCATTACTTTTCACTCGTGGCTGATAAGGTACATCCACGCTTTCATCACTATCAACGTGACATAAGTGCCAATAATATTGATGCTTTTGAATGCCCAAGGCTACGCTCGGATAGTGCTGTAAGTCTGAGTAATGATTAATGCTTTTGCCTTGCAGTAATTCGGGTGCAGCGACCAGACAATGCTCAGTTCGAATCACATCACGGACGATTAAACTGGAATCTTGATTGGGTTCAAAACTGGTTCGGATCGCAATATCAATGTCATCGTGAAGTACATCGACGCGACGGCTGGTGAGTTCTAAAGAGATTTCAACTTTGGGATAGGTTTTTAAAAATTGATTGAGTAATTTACGAATCTGAAAATGCATCATCAAGGGTGGGCAACTGATTTTGACCATGCCTTGTGGCTCATTTTTCTGCTTGAGCAGGACATTCTCGGCACACTCGACTTGTGCAATCACTTTGCAGCATTCTTCATAAAATTCTTGACCTAAATCCGTGACTTTAAAATGACGGGTAGTGCGTTGAATCAAGCTGACATTAAATTTATGTTCAAGTTCAATGATGCGACGGCTGAGCTTGGATTTACTGATATTCTCAGCTTCGCTGGCCGCGCTAAATCCGCCGTGTTTCACCACCAAATAGAAATAATGAAAGTCATCAAATGAGTTGATCAAGGCAAAGCGAATCCGATAAATATGACAAGATTAGAATAGCATTAACTATCCTAATCTTGATATGACGGTTTATTTTTCTGCAGTATTGGTGAAATAACTGGTCATCAAGTTGCGATAATCAGGAATATGATTCGAGAATAAAGCGCCTAAGCCTTCGATATCATTGCGCCAATCACGGTGTAGTTCACAGGCCATACCAAACCATGTCATCAGTTGTGCGCCTGCTTGTGACATACGATCCCATGCTGCATCGCGAGTGAGCGCATTAAAGGTTCCTGAAGCATCGGTAATCACAAATACTTCAAAATCTTCTGCCAGTGCAGATAAGGCTGGGAATGCGACACAGACTTCGGTGACCACACCGGCAATAATCAATTGTTTTTTTCCAGTTGCTTTCACCGCTTTGACAAAGTCTTCATTGTCCCAAGCATTGATTTGGCCTGGACGAGCAATATAAGGGGCATCTGGGAACAGTTCTTTCAGTTCAGGGACCAGTGGACCATTTGGACCATTTTCAAAGCTAGTGGTGAGAATTGTTGGTAAGTTGAAGTATTTTGCGGCATCTGCCAATGCCAAGACATTGTTTTTGAATTTATCTGGATCAATATCCCGAACCAATGAAAGTAGGCCAGCTTGGTGATCGACCAAAAGTACGGCTGCGTTGTCTTTGTCTAGGCGAATATAGTCTTTAGCCATTGTTGTATCCTCATGTTTTTGTAAAAAGAACACGGAAAAGAAAGTGAATTTCCGTACTGCTTGAAATTATGCTAGTTAAATTTTTCATGTAGATGAAGCGCAAAAAATGAGATAAACAATATCAAAAATAGGATGATTGATAATGTTTAGGGATTGATTCGCTTTTTAATTTTTAATTGTCCTATATGTAGAATAATGTGTTGCCATTCTGAGGCTATAAGCACACCGGCTTGAGGCGTAAAATAGATACCAAGAACAGAACTTCTACTCTATAGGAGAAACCAAATGAAAAGAATTCTGGGTGTGTATCAGAACAAACACATGCACTGGGTCGGTGATGGTTTCCCAGTTTATAACTTGTTTTCCTATGACCGTTTAGGCCAAAGCCTCAGCCCATTCCTGTTATTGGACTATGCAGCACCGTATCGTTTTGATCCAACCACAGCACAGCATGGTGTAGGTTCACATCCTCATCGTGGCTTTGAGACCGTCACCATTGCCTATAAAGGTGAAGTGACGCATAAAGACTCAAGTGGCGGTGGTGGAACGATCAAAGCAGGCGATGTGCAATGGATGACTGCTGGTGGTGGTATTTTACATCAAGAGTTCCATTCTCCTGAGTTCGCCCATCAAGGTGGTTTGTTTGAAATGGTTCAGTTGTGGGTCAATTTGCCAGCGCATTCAAAAATGACGCCAGCAAAATACCAAGCCATTGAAGCAGATCAAATTCAGCATATTGCACTGGATGATGCAGGTAGTGAAATGCGTATTATTGCGGGTCAATACCAAGATACTACAGGTGCTGCGACGACGTTTAGCCCAGTCAATGTTTGGGATGGTACGATTGTACAAGGTCAAGAACATACCTTTTATGCAACTGAAGGTCATACTGCATTATTAGTATTGCTCTCAGGGCAGGTGATCTTAAATGAAAGCCAAAGCATAGAGGCACCAAGTTTGGTGGTGCTGAGCCGTGAAGAAATCGACTTTAGCATCAAGGCCGAACAAGACAGTAAATTCCTGATTTTGACAGGCCAACCACTGAATGAACCGATTGAAGGCTATGGACCTTTTGTCATGAATAGCAAAGCAGAAATCGTTGAAGCAGTTCGTGATTTCAATAGTGGTAAATTTGGTTCGATGGAAGCTTAATTGTAAATTAAATCAGTTGCTTATATAAGAAAGCCTATCACTCCTTTAGAGTGATAGGCTTTCGCTGTAAGGGTCCTCTATTGATTTTTTTAATATTATGTCACTTATAATTATTCAGCTTGTTATGTGACTTTGTTCTCGTTATTGTTTAATAAAAATAGCACTAATATTGGGCTTTGCAAAGGCTATAAAGCATTGAAAATGAAAAAATATAGAATGTTCTGTATGTTTTTGTGTCCTAAAGTGTAATAAATTTAATTTTTTCATCATGTTAAGATCGAAATGCAAATTGTGATAAAATGTAACAAGAATCCAACAACGATATTACGACAAAAGTCTGGCAGAAGCCTTCAATCTGGTATTTTTTAATACCGCGTTTCGCTTAACTATCAGTCATAATCAAGAAAAATCATCAACTGATGGGACATAATTTTGGATATTGCAATTATTGGCAGTGGAATGGCAGGACTTGCCTCAGCCAGAATCCTACATGATGCAGGGCATAAGGTCACGATATTCGAAGCACTCGCAGGGCGAGGCATGGATAGTCATAGTATTGATTTTGATGGTGGTATTATTGATGCCCCGCTACGGGTAATGAATCCAAAGCTTTGGCAAAATACGCTCAGTTTGGCAAGCTACTTGGGCATAGAAACTTTCCCTGTCCGTACCTTTATGGCTTGCAGTTGGTTGTTTGAAGATAAAACTGATACATGGTTGACGACGTCGCGCAGCCGAATTGGCAATTTTCCAATTATTAATAACCGCAAAGGGATTCAGCAATATGGTTGGCGCTTGGTCAAAGGTATGTTGCAACTGAAAACAGCGGTACACCAATTCTTTAAATCGGATAATCAAGATATCACCTTAGCTGAATTCATGAATCAATATCATATTGAGGAAGTGTTCTGGCATGGTACGGTGATGCCTGTGCTGTATACCATTTGTACTTGCCATCCTAAAACCATTGGGGAATGGCCAGCCAAACCTTTATTGGAATTTATTCGTCAGTTGACGGAAGGTGAAGCCTTATTACGGATGAAAGGCGGAACGCCTGCATTGGTCAATCGCTTGATTGAAGGCATTGAAATTCATAGTGGTTCGCCTGTTCAAAAAGTTGAAGAGCAGGGCGAAAAAGTTTTGGTGGAGAATGCACAGGGTGAAAGCCAATTATTTGACCGCGTGGTGATTGCGACACCAACCCCAGTGATTGAAGATTTTCTCAAGCAGCCACAATTTGCCGATGATATTGCCTTACTGAAAAAATTCCGCTTTGAGCAGGGCGATTTGGTGATTCATACTGATCCAATTGTAATGCCACAACGCCGTAAAGATTGGGCGGTATTGAGCTATATGATGGATCGTAAATTTACCCGTCAGCAATTTACCGTGTGGATCAATGCGATTGAACCAAGCTTGGTGGGTAAAAATGCCGTGTTCCAAACGTGGTGTCCGGTGATTGATATCGATCCGAAGAAAATCATTTCTAAAGTCAAACTCACCCGTGCGGTGGTCGATTCAGAAACTGTTGCCCTGAATAAACAAATTCAGCAACGTCATTTGGATTTAAACCGTAAAGTGTTTTATTGCGGTTCATGGTCTTGCGATGGTTTGCCGATCTTAGAATCTGCTGTGACCTCTGCGATGCATATTTCTGAAATCTTAGGTGCAGCCGTTCCATTTGTTGGATTAAAACCAAAAGTCAAAGTTGCGCCTGAACTCGGTTATTAAGCATGACCACCTTCAAGCAAGCGCTGATCGAAAAAGTCATAGGGCATAAATATGCGATTGATGCCAAACGACTCGGTGATGATGCATTGCTTGCTTGGAGTAATTTAGGTTTTTGGCAAGGCCAACATAATCATTATCCACAGGCCTGCCAAAGTCTAGCCGATCAAATTGCGCAATCGAGTCAACTTAAATCCACAGATCGTGTTTTAGATCTAGGCTGTGGACAAGGTGCTAGTCTATTGCACTGGCTCCAGCATTATCACATTCAACAACTCAGTGCAGTTGAGTTGCAGCCTGATTGTGTCAAACGAATTCAAAAACAATTACCGCAGGTCCAAATTCATTGTGGATCTTTTTTGAATTTAAAAGCACTGCAACTTTTGAATTCATTTGATGTGGTGCTATGTATAGATGCGGTTTATCACAGTGATTTGAATTCATTTCTCAATTCAGCATCTTCAGTTTTGAATTCAAAAGGACGAATCGCGTTTCACACATTAATGTGGTCGGAAAATTGGCTAAAGTGTTCTGCTCTACAAAAACAAAAATATCGTTATCTATTAAAAAGTGCCGATGTGAATTGGCAGCATTTGATGGATCGGCAGCAGCTTGCGCAGACTTTAGCGCAGCAAGGTTTTACTGATATTCAAATTCAGGATTTTTCCGAACCCGTATTGAATGGTTTTGCGGAATATATCGAAACACGGAAAATTGAAAAATCAGCATTTGATTTTGCCCAACTCAAAATAAACATGACTGCCAAGTTGTGCCGAAAACTCTACCAAGATGGATTAGTACGTTATATTCAAATCAGTGCAGTAAAAAAGTGAGAACAAGATGCCAAATGAATATAAAGGTTCATGCCTGTGTGGGGCAGTGAGCTATCAGGCGGAGGTTGCGCCACGTTATCGTTTTAATTGTCATTGTCGTGATTGTCAGAAAGCTACAGGCAGTGCTTATGCACCGATTGCTTTCTTTCATCAATCAGAACTGAAGATTAATGGTGAACTCAGATATTTTGAATCTTTGGGATTATCTGGGAAGCCGATCCGCCGCGCTTTTTGTCCGAACTGTGGTTCGCAAATGTTTGGCCTACCAGAACTCGTACCTGAGATGATTTCGATACGTGCAGGAACATTGGATGATCCAAATTTGTATCAACCGCAAGCAGAATGTTTTGTGAGTCATGCAAATGAATGGGATTTATTAAATCCGAATATTTCGCATTTTGAGAAAATGATGGGGAAGAAACGAGAGTAAAGCGAGAAATGGTGCCGGCACACGGATTCGAACTGTGGACCTACTGATTACAAGTCAGTTGCTCTACCAACTGAGCTATGCCGGCAACGTGGCGAGAATTCTACAGAATCTAATTAAAAAAACAAGCGAAAAAATGAGCAATCAGATAAATTTAATTGGATTGTCGAATTTTCGCCAATTTCAGCTTAGCTATTGAGTGCATAGACAAAGGAATCAATCACTTCACCTGTGTTTAAATGGGCTTTGACAGGGACACGTTGATAGCCTGCACCTTCGAATTCATCTAGTGCTTGCCAGTGTTGTTCTAAATTGTCTGAGAAAAACACAAAGCCAGATACCTTTTGATCTGTTTGATCTAAAACAATACCAGGAAAGCCCAATTCAGCTCCCCAACCTTGTTGTTTGAGTGTGCCAAATACATGTGCTTCTGCCCATGTACCACCAATATTTTCCATGATATGGGCATTGGGGCGGTTGGGCCCTAGAGTCCCGTAAACAAATAAATTGAACATAGTGAAAGGTAGAAAAGTAAAACGAATAGAGTAGCAGAGATAACTCAAGATTTTCCAATCGAAACGCAACTGATCGCCTAAAATTGTGTGTGTTTAAATTTTGTGTAATAACTTGAGTGATATGGGCTAAAAAGGATAGTACCGACATGTTCGTTAAAGATAAAGTTGCGGTGATCTTTGGTGGAAGTGGTGCAATTGGTGGCGCAATTGCAGCTGTTTTAGCGCGAGAAGGCGCTCATGTTTGTCTAGGTGCACGTAATCAAAACAGATTAGATCTGGTGAGAGAGAAGATACGTAATGCTGGGGGGCGTGTTGATACGTTTATTGTTGATGTCTTTGATGACGTGCAGGTGAATCAACAACTCATTAATTTAGCAGAAAAAACAGGTGGCATTGATATTGTGGTCAATGCGATGGGTTTTATACATGACCAAGGTAAAGTCATTGAAGAATTGAATCTGAATGAATTTTTGTTGGGGGTCACCCCTTTTCTTAGCGCACAATTTAATCTATGCAAAGCAGTGCTTCCCTTTATGGGAGGGCATGATCGTGCAGGAGTCATCATTAGTGTTGTTGCGCCTGCAGCTTCAATGGCTGTGCCTGGACATTTGGGTCACATTGTAGGATGCGCTGCTATAGAGGCTTTTGTCAAAGCGTTGGCAAGTGAACTTGGACCTAAGAATATTCGGGCTGTTTGTATAAGATCACATGCAATTTCTGATGCAATTCAGGCTGGTTCATATACTCGTGAGGTATTTGCTGCAAAAGCCCAAGCAATGGGACTCACAGTAGAACAGTGGTTAGAGGGAGCTGCACAAAGTACTATGTTAAAGCGATTACCAACACTTGAGCAAGTTGCAGAAATGGCTGCATTTTTAGCATCTGATCAGGCTGGAGCAATGACAGCAACAGTGGTGAATATGACGGGTGGTGCAACAATTAGCTAATCGAAAATGCTGTTTGCTGAGATGTGAATATCGTTATTTATTTAATTGATTATTTTAATGAAAGATTTGGGTACGAAGAAACACTATTTTCTTAAAAGAAAAAAGCCTAAACCCTTTAGATTTAAGCTTTTAGGAATCTATGAGATATCATAGAAAATAAATTTGGCGAGAGAGGGAGTAAAATTATTAACTTAACATTATGAAAATTAATATTTATTAAAAATAATATTTTTTATTTTACCCCCAATTTTACCCCCAACTGCATGAGGGTAGGCGAAGTCGAACTAAGTAAGTAAAGTTTTTTGAACTAATTAATAGCGATGAGTAGACTGCAAACGTATGGTTGCGTTTATATGGATCTCTTTTCGCCTGTTCCTGAACTTGGCCTATATTACTGGATTCTATAGAATAAATGGGAATATATTCCCATTGTTGATGTGGGTCAACTGTTAACCTAAGTTGGCTTGCACTAATTCTGATGCTCTCTTTTGAGTATGTGTAAGGCACGTAATCAAAGGCTACGTGCCGTTAGTAAGAAGACTCTTATTGCTAGAAATAGACGTTATAAAGTCTTGTCATTTAATATTTAAATTTACCATTCTGATCTGTGAAGTTTGAGTATTCTTTCATTACTAATTGCTCAATTACTTCTTCCTTGCTTATATTTTTCAGTTTTGCTAGATCCTCTAGCTTACTATGAGTCATTTTAGTAAGGGGGAGGTGGTAGGGTTTCTTGGTTTTGTTTGACTCTCTAAATTTTTTCTGACTCCAAGTCTTACGCATGGTGTCTAAGAAAATCTTCTTTTCGCTAGGGTGAGAAAAATTTAATTTATCTATTAATATTAAAACCTTATTATATAAATCGCTTTCAAAATATGGCAGAAAAATAGACATATTTTTATTATGCTTATGGAGATAATGCCAACACCATTCTATTTGCATTTCATCTTCTTTTTGAAGCCATTTTTTTAGATTGAGATTATTTATTGTTTGTTCCCAGTTTTTTCTTATAGTATCTATAAGTTTTATTTTTTCTGCTGGAGCTAAACTTAATACATCAATATGATATATAAAAGCTAAATATAAATCATTTGAAAAGAATGATATATTCTGATAAGGAGGGCTGTAGAAACCAAGTATATTTAATTGGTTGCGACCGTAACCTAAATTTATTGTATTGTTAATTAATGGGGTGTATGAGGAGGTTTTTATTTTATCGTTTATTAATTCTGTGCGGATGTTCTTATTGTAGATAGAAATAGTCATCAATTTTAGATGGTAAATTGACTCTAATAAATAGCTAAGTAAACGTGTGTCTTTTATGTCGATCCAATTAAAGTTTTTTTCTTCAATAAAATTATTTTCAATATCATTTTTAAGTTTATTAAATAAACTTATGTCTAAAAAGTTTGATTTGCAAAAGTTAATTAATGACTTTTTAACAGAGTCAATATCATGAGGTTGTAATCCAGATATTGTAGGTTCTCCAAAAATATACCATGTAAATAGTAGTTCTCTTGTGTTGAAATTTTCTATCAAATCAGTAAACATATTGGATGATTTTTCGTTCATTTGAAAAGTCTACATGTAGTATTGTTGTAGATATAGTGTAGGGTTTTTTATTAATTATATCAATATTTTCATACTTGATTAGAGGTGTTTATTTGATTTGGTATATTTTAAATCAATAGTTTATTGTGATTTGTGTGAATTTAATAGTGGTGATTAGTAGGGAGTGTTTGTATCCAAAATAGTGAAAAAATATAAGTTTGCATGATAAAATAAGCAATAGATGAAAAAATAGTTCTCTCTTTATTACGTTACTTATAGTTAGTAAGTCTATTTGCTTAAACCATAAGTGAAAAAATCATGTTCTATAATGCTAAATATACATAAATTTTCTAGTGTAGGATTACCATAGAGAGGAATTATATGCTATTCATCTTCCGTATTGAGGGTGAGAGTTAATATAGATTGTATTGTAGTAATTGGTGTGGGTTTGATTTTTAATTTTAATTTTAATTTTTTTTGGTGTGAATTAATTAATCTTATTTTTGAGATATTTTTATTGGTTAACTTTAGCTTTTAAGTATTTTGGGTTGTGTAAAGGTTTTTGGGCTTATGTGTTAATAGTGTGTTAAAAAAGCTATGATGTATTTTTTATTTTATTTCAGGTATATTAATTATTCTAATCTAATCTAATCTGGTGTTGATGTAATGATGTTTATAGGTTGCTAATTGTTGGTGAGTGTATCTTAGCTTAAGGATTATAGTTATTGAGTGATGGAATACCTTAAAAAATAATTTAAATGACTTAGCTATGATTTAAACTCAACATAGGTAAGCATGATGTCAAATCAATCAAAAACGCTATTGGCAATAGAATCTTTCATTGAAAGAGTTCAATGCGGTCTAATTGATAATGGAAAATTGTTGTATGAATTGCAGGAGTTAATTCCAGCTTTTTATCTTCAGCACTGTCAGAATGTGTGGTACAGCAAGCACATTCAGATCTTTATGAGGATCATAGATACTGTTGAAAGCTATTTACATGGTCAAAATTATTGTTCTTTAGATATGCTCTTAGATCATCAAATTGAACCTCTACGAGCATTAGTTAATGCTTATTATCAGGATATCCTTATTGAACGTCATGCATTTCAATTACAAGAACTGAGCAATCAAAATAAGCTTAGGGAATATGTTGCACGTGTTCTCAATCAGAAATCCCGTTCATTAATTGTTCGTGTCGATTTGAAGTATCACCCAAATGTACAAGATCAGGTCAATATTCATTTATTTAATCAGCACATGAAAGTACTTCGCAATCGGGTTTCTAATGGGGATCGCTATTTTTCTGATTTAGAGGGATTTGTCTGGGCTTTAGAGCAAGGGGGTGAATCTAGTGGTTTCCATTGCCATTTAATGCTGATCTATGATGGGCATAAACGACAGAATGATTTTGGGCTTGCTTTAGCAATAGGTGAATGCTGGAAGGAAATTACACATGGCTTAGGTGCCTTTTATACGCCTAATAATCCTACATCTAAAGCTCGTTTCGAAATGGAAGGGACGTGGGCATTAGGACGTAAGAACAGAGCCAATGTTCAGCATTGCCAAAGTGTTATTGCATATGCTTCTTATTTGGCACAACCTGAAAAACTTGGTCAGCATCTACGTGTTAAGCCTTCTCAATGTTCCCGTAGCTTTGGTACGGGGCAATAATTTATTGGGTAGTTGTTCATTAGTTTAAAATATTCATCTCACAATGGTGGGATGAATATTCGATTTAAGTCTATGTGTGATGAAACTATTATTTTTTTCTACAAAAAATTAAAAATAATCGCGTTGGTCTTCCTATGAACAAAATAGGAAGATCACCATGCAAGCAATAACTTTAACCTCTCTCGAACATCAAATTGCCCCACGCTTAGAGCAGGATATTCACGAACTATTCTTGAATGTCCGAAATAAACAAAGTGGTAAATATCAAGCCCATGATTGGTGTGAACGACTGCTGAGCTATATCAATGTCTGGCATTTACTCTTTGCAACCAATGACTATCGTTATGGTTTTTGGTTAGAGACCATGATGCAGTGTTATCGAGCAAGCCAAGTTGAATCGGGAATACGAGATATTCGGAACCCTGAACAAGCTAAAAAACTTGTTGCTTTGACCTTGGCTAAATTAGAACGTACTTTCTTAAGTGCTAATATTTTAGAAGAGTTAAAAGAACAAAATGAAAGACACGTCAAACAGATTCAACGATATCAAGATGATTATGACAAAGTCTCTCAATACTGTTTTGATCTCAATAAGATAAATGTGATTTGTGCCTATCAACCAGAGTTTGCGGAGAACATCTCTATTCTGCAAATGAACAAGCATATTCAGACCTTCAATAAATATCTTAAGCAGCTGGAATATTTCCCAGTCAGTTATTTATATTGGTATAGACGTGTTGTTCGTATCCCAGAAAAGAATCAATATGTCATGGTCTTATCTTTGACAGTGAATGCTCGTATCTATGCAGAAACCCCTTTTTACCTAAGCAGATTGCAGCAACTATGGAGCTTTGCAACGGAGTATAGGGGAATGGTGATTGATGTGCAGGATGAGAGTAACTATAGCCACGAGTTAGTCAGCCAAATGTTTTGTGAATTTGATGATCGGGATGACTTAGATGGCTTACTCAAACGGGATATTGTGAATAGCGGTAAGGATTCAATGGTGGTTCGAGTCTGGCCTATAGGCTTTAAACACACCATTGGAACAACAGGAAAATATATCTGAGATGATGAAAGAATTCGCATCTATTTTATAGATGCGAATTACTTAACCAATGCTTTATGTAGCTTAACTTTCTCTTCCTTTGAAAGAGGCATTGATCTAATAAATTCTGTTAATTTGCTCTTACATGAAACATACTCTTTAAAAAAGCGTTTATTGTTTTGGCGACGGTCGACAGAAGTAGATTGATTTTTCATTGAAAGAAAGATGGTTGAGCTGTAAAAACTGAATGTGAATTATGTACGGGTTTAGTCACAGAGTATTGAAAAATATAGGAAATACTGGATTTAAAAGCTTCATTTAAAATTTAATTTATTCTATCTTCCCCAATCGTGCAGACCTCCATTAGAAGTTATCCAAACACCGTCACTTAGATATACAGGTCCACCACTCCCATCACTACAAGCACTGTAAATGTCTGAGAGGCTAGATTCAGTTTGCTTTCTTTGTTGTTTTAGGTGTTCAGTTCTTTTATCTTTTTCACCTTGAGGCACAAAGTAGCGATCCAGATTTTTTTCATTATTCATAAAACTAGTAGTAAATCTAATAAGTCCCTCAAAGAGATTAAATGTTGTATGAGAGAGGGTATGTCTAACGACTTTTCCATGGCTAAGAGATGCTGTATATAAGCTATTGGGTTTTATCGGTAGACTAACATCTTTGATAGGTAGAAGTTGAAGATCTATTCCATTTTTTCTTATAAAAAAATAAGCAATTTGGGCATTATTCGTTTGAGCAAAAACACTTCTATAAGTTGCACTATGAGATATTAAGGGCATCCAACCTAGTTTTTTTAATTCCTGTATAAAAACTTCAGATGTTGAAAGACCTACAATTATTGGAGAATTAGTCGGAGGGGATAAAGTTCCATTGATATCTATAGTACATTCCGATTTTTTGCACAATATAGAGCTATTACAATCCCAATTTAAATATTCTAACCTTATAATCTTTGCATTTCTTAATTTACCATCAGCTCTACGAATCACGACTAAATCATTTTCTTTAAGATCTGTACGAAAGCACTGAACTGGGTATTGTTTGTCATTAAAGTCAGTATAGCTTACAAAGGCAATGATATAGCTCATATTGATGATGGAGTATTGATAAGTATAAATATATTATTGGATAATTTTTTTTTCTGCAAATGGCAAATTTATTATGCTGGTCTTATCTGAGTATGTGGTTTTATAGCTTAAGTGTCTAGTTTATAAAAATCTATGGGGGAGGGGATCAGTTATCTAACTTAAATATTCCTAAGTTTACTAGTAACTTGCGTTCTAAACTAATAGCACATAAATTATTTATGTGATCTACCTATTTGGGTTTTTGAATATTTGAAAGCTTGCTAAGATAGAGTTCAAAGTTGAGACTATTTCACCAAATTTTACACATACTAGAAACTATGAAAAATATATTTTTAAAACGTAATTATCGGGGAAAAGTATCAGTCGAAGATGCTCTGAAACACCAAGCATTTATTGATGATATGAAAAAAGATGCGGTATTTTATCATTTAGATGATCTAGATGGAGCTACTGTTCCATACAGCATGTTGCATCGCATTATTCAGAAACTGAAAACACGTAATGGTGGTTTTACGTTACCTGAAAAGTCATATTTAAATCGTCAAGATTTGTTAGCCCTAAAAAGGTTTATTGATAGTGAAATTTCATTTAATCAATATAGGAAAGAAGCGGCTCTTGAAAAGATAAAACGAATAGAGGTTGGGCAAGAAGAAAAATTAAGATTATATCATCTCAAGGAGTTAGAACTCATTGAAGAGAAGAAGAAACAGGAAAAGCTATCTAGAGAAAGGAAGCTTAAGGATCAAGTTGAACGTGAGAAGCAAAGAATCAGAGAGTCTGATCCCAAGTTTATCGCAAGGCAAAAAGAGAAGGCTCTGTTTAAGAAATATGAGTTAGAGCCATTTCATATTCCAAATGAATTAAGAAGTAGATTGTTAAGAATATTAAGTCTCTTAGAAAGAGAGCAACGTTTATCAGACAACGATCGTATATGGCTAACTTCAGAAGGCTATGAGTTTTTTACAGGGAAGCTAAAGAATAAATTTCATCGCTTTGAAGCCGAGGTCTACCTTCAGGAATATAAAGTAAAGAAAAGTAATTGGTCTGCAATCAACGCATCTAGTCATTTAAGAAAATGTCAGGCGAGTAAAGAAGCCGAAGCTTTTTTAGAAAATACTAAGATATCTGTGAATGAGGATAAAAAAGTACTATCTGCCTATTTTACGACACTAGGAGGTGTCAAAAGAGATCTAAAAAAATCAGATCTAGCGATAGAGCATGGCATAAGAGCGCATGAAATTAAACCTAAAGATTATAGGCCTTGTACATTACTTGGCGCTATATACATGGAAACTCATAACTACACACTTGGACATGAGTGGTATGAAAAGGCCCGTGAGCGTGGTGCGCCGGAAAATTCGATAAATGCTGAGTTGAAAAGTATTTTATTTAAGCTTGACCAACGTAAACGTTCTGAGATGATTGAAAACTTGCTTAAAAAAGATCGAGCTGTATATGGATGGTTAAGGGTTTTAAAATAGAATAAGGAAATGGATAGCAACTGGGCAAAGATATAAATGTTCATTGATCGAAATAACAAGTGTAATGAAAGATAGGGGACATTTATAGAATCTAAGGTAAGAAAGGAGTAAATTTTTCAATGATTAAATAGGGGGATTATGGTTCGGCCTATTTTTGATCAGATATAAATCTCTTTTATTGTAGAATAATTATAAGTTTAAATGTATTAGAAACTACTGATGAATAAATATGAAACTTTATTACAGCTCAGGACTGATTTAGACAAATCTGAGCAAGATCTATTTTCCTCTTTGGGTGAAATTGAAGAACGTTTTATAGAAGCCATGAAAGATAGCATGGTTTTCAACTATCAAGAGGTTTTGTTTAGATACACAAAGATAGATGAAAAAATAATTGCTAGTTTTGATGAGAATACGACCTTAGCCTTTCTTACTTCGGTTATTCGTATGGAGAGGTTTGCAGAAGGCACTATTTCTTATAATCTACGTTCAGGTTTGGTGTTGAAAGCATTAGAACATTTAGCTACGTTCGACAATCTTGAACATAAAGTTATGTTGAATGACATCTTGCAAATTAAAGATTTAAATAATACAAAAATACGTTTAAATGTTATGTTTGCCGGTAACTGGAATCCAATTGAGGTATTCAAAGATGGGAATATGACCGAGATTCTTAGAGGTCATTACTGGAACTATACCTCTAAAAAATCTTATAAAGATGCGCAAACAACTATCGGATTGATACGAATAAAACCAAATGAAGATTTATGGCTATTAGTTCATATAGGAAAAGTTACTAAGGATCTTAATAAGTTCAATGATGTTGGTTATGAGTTTAAGGTTCTAGAGCAGTACCGTAAATATTTTGGTCGAGTCATAGTAAGGTATAAAAATTCATCACAGGCTCTGATTCGGAATGCTCATACGATTATCCATGATTGTGAAATTCATCAAATACTTCCAGATGTTTTTGATAATGATATTTTCCCAGGATATGAGAATGTGAATATATCTTGGCAGGAACTGCAACGAGTGATCGATAAAGACTCTTGGAAAACAGCCTTACAAAACCAAAAAGCTGTGTACTTAATTACTGATATTTCAAATGGTAAAAAATATGTTGGCTCTGCCTATGCTGAAAATATGTTGCTCAATCGATGGCAGAGTTATGTCAAAAGTAGGCATGGTGGAAATGTTCAGCTAAAGCAGCTCACAAAGAAGCATATTGAAGATAATTTTAGATACTCAATATTAGATATTTTTAAGTCTACTACCGATGATAGGGTGATATTAAGTAGAGAAAGCTGGTGGAAAGATACGTTATTAACCAGAAGGTTTGGTTACAACTCTAATTAGTGTTTTTAAGTTATTTCCATTTTATTAGAAGGGATTGGAGTTAGTTGAATTGGTCGGTTTCAATTAGGTTACTTCAAATTTCTGAACAAATCTGGAGCCGATTCGGCTCTGTTGATTGGTAAGTGATAATGGTTTGAGGCAAGCCTCTTCTTCCATTAGAAGGTTTATTCAGGCCAGTTTTTAGAGGTTCGGAACACTTTGTTAAACTACTTCTCCCTCTAAATTATAAGTCAGATCAAAACTTAAATCATGGTTCTAAGCCCTATTGAGAGGCTGTAGAGAAAGTGAATGATTGCTTAATATTCACTAAGTTTTTTGTTTAAGAGAATTAGATGAAAACAATAACAAACTGATGAGACATCGCATGAGTTGAGATTGACACTCTAAATCACAGCGCTTATCCTTTGCCTGCTGGCCTACATTGCCAGCGGGTTTTAGCAGACCCATTAAACAAAGACGATGTACAAAAGATAATTTTGTATGTCGTGGACCCGTTCGTCCCCCCTTTTCTCTATGGTAGGGCGGAAGGGGGACACCTTTGTGTGTGCTGGTTTCTTTGTTTACCAGTCTGCTAACCCTCTTTCGTTCTACCACCATTATTTAGCAGTAATCTGGTAGAGCTTCTTAATAAACAAAGGAGTCCGCCATGCGTACTATTTCAACTCTTAAACTATCTTCTTCTCACTATTTGTCTAGGCGTTGTTGCAGGACATAGCTTCTGCTAATTTCACTGAAACCTTTATGACGATCAATATTCATAATGAACTTGGGATTTACCCAGGATAAGTCACATCTGGGCTTTATAAAAACAACTTCATTGATTTCGTTCTGATCTTAATTAAAGCAATTTCACTTACACATTACCTCATTGAAGCCATATCCAGATAGGACTGGCACGCATATGTATTGATGGGAAGAAGAGATGGGATTAACACGATTATTTTTATTATTCGGCTGTGCCTTACTCACAGCTTGTAGCAGTTCATTTGAATCTAAGTTTAAGGATGGATGCAGAAATTGGGGAGCTAATCGCAGTTTCTGTTCCTGTAGTTATAACAATGTTGAGAAGCACTACGGCAAAGATCGGTTAGAACAGATTAAAGAGCCTTGGCAATTTCCCGATGATTGGGCAAACCAAGTACAGCGTGCAGGCTTTGCTTGTATGGCTGAATTGAAATAGGGGGCTGAGTATGAAGAATGTTTTCCTTACTTATTTACTGATTATGGTGGGTTACTGGATCAAATTGATTTGGAGTCTTCCTGCTGGTTATTCCAAATCCTATCTCTTAGGCCGTGCCTTTGTCTGGCCCTTTACCTTTCTGGAATGGCTATTCTCGTAGATAGTCTAAGCAATCATCTCAAGCAACACGATAAAAATGAATAGGTAAAAATGATGAAAAAATTAATTGCCGTGGCAATCTTCGCCAGCGGTTTTAGTGTCCTCAGCCATGCAGCATCTTCTTATGGATTAGGTTCAGCAGAAACCATGGCGCATTTAGTCAATGTACAGAAAGGCAGTGGTTATCAAGCTATTTGTACCTACCGCTCCGCAACACTTCACTATGGTGTACATGAAGTTAAAGCCTCAATGTTCGATGGTTGTGAACAACAACTCGCCTATACCGCAACCTGGGCAGGTGGGGGCATTTTAAGAGTACTCGGCACACGTAATAGTTTATTTGTTCGACGCGTTGGTTACCGTGCACCAGCCAAAGCTTCACAGGCAGCACCAGCGCCAGTCAGTAAATACAAACGCTTATGTGATAACCCAAACGTCTCAGAAAGCTTTAACCAAAAGACGGGTGAGCTGACCAACTGCCGAACAGGTGAGGTAACAATTGATCCTCAAATCAAGGCACTCAAAGAACAGGGCCTATGGCCGCATTAAGGGGGATAGATGATGCAAAAACTTCAAACATCCAAGTTGATGATCCTTGGGCTATGTATTGCGGTGATAGTTGTTGTAGCAGCTGTTTTATTTAACCAGCAGCAACAACGTAAAACTGATATTGAGTTGGCACAACTTGCACTAGAGCAAAGTAAAGTGCAACACCAAACGACTGATCAGGTCAAGGCAGCATCTGAACCGACTGAACCTAAGTTGTCAGGGATTGAAGGTCTAACCGAAGATCCAGAGACGCAAACAGCGCATCTTCAAGTCAGTGCGGATGATGTTGCAGGGGCACTTGCGGCAGTCGATAGTGCCAAAGCCAGCCAAAAAGCAGCAGCAACTGAACGTTTAAGTTATGACGTTGATGGTGAATATCATGAAGGGAAAACCCTAAGTACAAAACTTTCCCGCTATGGCTTAAATCCAATCCAGTCTGCACCAGCCGACTTGCGCACTACAGTTGCTGATATAGATCTCATGCTGGCTTCCCACCTCATGGAAGTTTGGGGGCGTTCTGCTCCAGATCAGGTTGCCAAACGTTTAGAAGGGTGGAGCGAACAGGGCAATACCATCACTTACCGTACGGCATGGGATTCAGATCGTTATCAATGTACCTGGTATGTCGTGCAGTGGAACAAAAGCACAGATGAAGTCATCAACGAAGGCTACAAGCCTTGCTTTGGTCGCTAAGCCCAGCAACAACAGATTCTTCAATACACCATAACTTTCATTAATAAATACGAGATAAGCTTATGAAACTGATTCAACTCCTCGGCTGCGGCCTTTTAACAATGGCAGCGAGTTCAATGGTCTTTGCCAAAACCGAACAGATTACCTTAAAAGCCAATGTTCATTACGGCGAAGAAGCGGTGGTTTTCCCCACTACCAAAGGGGAAGTGATCCTGAATAGTTTTGCCCTACCGATTCAGGTTGCCAAGCAACTCAAAACGTATAAAAAAGGACAATGTCTGGAAATTCAGTCCAAGTATGGTTTCTTTAAAGATACGGGCGATGGTGCCTATATTCAGAGTATCCGTCCATGTAAGAAACCCAACCCGACGACTACAAAGACAACGAACCGTTAATCAAAACAATCATCACCCAAATTTCCCAAATCGCATAAACCCTAAAAAACCACGAGCTGATGCTCGTGGTTTTTTTATGCCTATTCCTCAACTTCTCAATATCTAAATCAGGAGTACATGATGCAGCAATGTCCCTATTGCCACTCAACCCATGTGCAATTACTACGGCGTACCCAGGAAACCCAAGCCCGAACCAAGATTTCATTCTCTTCTTTTTCACCAATGACACTGGCAAGTGCAGGCATGGAACTCTCAAAAAGGCTGGGAATAAATCCACTGCTTGGCGGCTTTATTGGTCTGACCGCAGGTGGGATGTTTCTACTTTACATCCAGCAACAGGACAACCTCGTGATCTGGCATTACCAGTGCGAACAATGTCTGGAACAGTTCGAAATCAAGCGACCTGAATAGAACATAACCCTTATTACATTCCCACTTTATTTATATATCTAAAAGGAAAACATCATGTCACATCAACTTGAACAAATGGCGTATGTCGGACAAACCCCTTGGCATGGCTTGGGCAATCAATTAACCCATAATCAACCCATTGAAGTCTGGGCACAGCAGGCAGGTATGGATTGGCGGATCGAATCTTCCAATGTCAGCTATATGGCTCAAAACCAGCGAGGGCAGAACATTATCATGCCTTATGAAGAACAGCGCGTTTTATACCGTTCAGATACGCATGCACCTTTATCAGTGGTCAGTCAGCGCTTTCAGGAAGTTCAGCCGATGGAGATTTTAGAGTTCTATCGTGACCTGACCGAGCAATCTGGTTTTGAACTGGAAACTGCTGGCGTGCTCAAAGGTGGCAAGAAGTTCTGGGCATTGGCGAAGACCGGACAAAGTGCAGTACTCAAGGGTAAGGATGTCAGTAATGGCTACATTCTCTTGGCAACGGCCTGTGATGGAACTCTGGCAACTACGGCGCAGTTCACCAGTATCCGTGTGGTATGCAATAACACTCTGGCGATTGCACTAAAAGGACAGCAAAGCAGTGCCGGAGTAGTGAAAGTACCGCATAGCACGCGATTCGATGCAGAAAAAGTTAAGCAGCAACTGGGAATTTCAGTACGGGTATGGGATGAACATATGTATGAAATGAAGCAATTGAGCCAACGTAAGGTCACTCAACAAGAAGCCGCGGCGTACTTTGATGCAGTGTTTAACAATACAAACATGAGTATTGCAGAACAGGATGAGAGTATCATTCAGTTTTACCGAAATGTGGCGATGCCGAACCAAACTCACTCAACTCGATCAGACAATAAGACTGAGCCGAATGGACGTGCGATGTCTAAGGTGATGACCATGTTTAACGGACATGGACGAGGGGCAGAGCTGAGTTCAGCCAAAGATACGGCTTATGGTTTACTTTGCTCAATCTCTGAATTCTGTGATCATGAACGTCGAGCCATGAGTACGGATCATCGCCTGGACTCTGCATGGTTTGGAGCAGGAGCATCTATTAAACAACGTGGGCTGGAACAGGCTTCAAGAATGATTGCTTAAATTTAGTTTTAGTTAAGCCTGCTCTATTAGCCTAAGCATACGCTATAGACGTAACAGCGTAGTCATACCTTTCGCCACATTTCCATATGTGGCTTTTTTATGCCTGAAATTCAGCTCTTACAGTTTATGCGGATGAATCATAACAAGAGCAGCAATAGCAGACTCATGGACTAACAAATATTCAGGATATCCAGAAGGGATTGCAGCAGTAGGTATAGGCTTTGAATTAGATGAGCTTGGACAACCTTGGACTGCGTAAAATTTTATTGGATTGGCCTATCGTATGAGCGAATTACCGCTCGCATCATAGATTAGGAGAAAACATCATGAATGCGTTCACAGGTCAAACTTTTCAAATGAATCAAATTATTAACATCAAGCATGTAGTTGAGTTTACTGCCCTTAGTCGATCAAAAATCTATGAGATGATCAATAAGAAATCAAAGTATTATGATCCGACATTTCCTCAGCCTATACGCTTAACAGAGATGCGTATAGGCTGGTCCGCTTGGGAAATCCATCAGTGGATTGAGTCTAAGTTGGAAGAGCGAGAGTAATGGGAGCATTTGCTCCCTTATTTTTTGGATAATAAGTGCTAATCTCAAATACTTTTTGTATTTGTACACTCACTATAGGTTAATATTCGTTTTAACTTTGATGCTTATTTTTTTGGATTTAAAATGACCAGTACCCAACAACGTGCATTATTACAGCGCCAGATCTGGCAGATCGCCAACGATGTTCGTGGCGCAGTTGATGGCTGGGATTTTAAACAATATGTACTGGGTACATTGTTCTACCGTTTTATTAGCGAAAACTTTGCTAATTATATTGAAGGTGGCGACGATAGTATTAAATATGCTGAGTTACCTGATAGTGTTATCACAGCTGAAATTAAAGATGATGCAATAAAAACAAAAGGTTACTTTATATCTCCCAGCCAACTATTTGCTAATATTGAAAAAAATGCAAATAACAATGATAACCTAAATATGGATTTGGCAGCTATTTTTTCTGCTATTGAAAGTTCAGCAAATGGCTATCCATCTGAGAAAGATATCAAAGGTTTATTTGCTGACTTTGATACCACCAGTAACCGTTTAGGTAATACAGTTAAAGATAAAAATATACGTTTAGCTGCCGTGCTGAAAGGTGTGGCTGAATTAGATTTTGGTAATGATTTTCAAGATAGCCAAATTGATTTGTTCGGTGATGCTTATGAATATTTAATCTCTAACTATGCTGCAAACGCAGGCAAATCAGGTGGTGAGTTCTTTACACCACAACATGTATCCAAACTGATTGCACAACTTGCGATGCATAAACAAACTCAAGTAAACAAAATTTATGACCCCGCATGTGGTTCAGGGTCTTTACTTCTCCAAGCCAAGAAGCATTTTGACCAACATATTATTGAAGACGGGTTTTTTGGTCAGGAGATCAACCATACGACCTATAACTTGGCGCGTATGAATATGTTCTTGCACAACATTAACTACGACAAATTCAATATACAACTGGGTAATACTTTAACTTCTCCACACTTTGGTGAGGACAAGCCTTTTGATGCGATTGTCTCTAATCCACCTTATTCAGTGAAATGGATAGGTTCGGATGATCCAACTTTAATCAATGATGATCGTTTTGCGCCAGCAGGTGTGCTGGCACCGAAGTCAAAAGCTGACTTTGCTTTTGTCTTGCATGCACTGAGTTACCTTTCTAGCAAGGGACGTGCTGCGATTGTTTGTTTCCCAGGGATTTTTTACCGTGGCGGCGCTGAGCAAAAAATTCGCCAATATTTAGTGAAAAATAATTATGTTGAAACAGTAATTTCACTTGCACCTAACTTATTTTACGGCACAACGATTGCTGTGAATATTTTGGTGTTATCAAAACGTAAAACTGACAATACAACTCAATTTATTGATGCTAGTGGTTTATTTAAGAAAGAAACCAACAATAACATTTTGACCGAAAAACATATTGAACAGATCATGCAGGTGTTTGACTGTAAAGCTGATATAGATCATTTTGCCAAGTCTGTAGCTTCTGAAGTGATTCAAGAAAATGACTACAATTTGTCTGTAAGTAGTTATGTTGAAGCAAAGGATACTCGTGAACAGGTTGATATTACGCAGTTGAATGCCGAGCTTAAAACTACCGTAGCCAAAATTGATCAGCTTCGTAAAGAGATTGATGCGATTGTGGCAGAGATTGGGGGCGAGGCATGAGTTTTTTAGAAAAGTTATTAAACGGCGCAAAGGTGGAATGGAAAACTCTGAGGGATGTTTCAAAAAAAATTACGTCTGGTGGAACTCCTCAAACAGGTGTCGCAGAATATTGGGAAGGAGGGACAATTCCTTGGATGAGTTCGGGTGAGGTTAATCTTGAAACTATATATGAAACTGAGAATTTCATTACTGAAAGTGGGCTACAAAATTCCAGTGCAAAATTTGTTCCAAAAAACTCACTCGTAATTGCTTTGGCGGGGCAAGGGAAAACTCGAGGAAAAGTCGCAAGAACCAGAATTGATTTGACTACTAATCAATCTCTTGCATCAATCATTGTTAAAGATGATATTGTAAATCATGATTATTTGTATCATTTCCTTAAAACTCAATATGAAAATTTGAGACAAATATCATCAGGGAGCGGTACTCGTGGTGGTCTTAATTTACAGATGATTTCGAACTATAAGTTTCCGCTTCCATGCCCAGAAAACCCCACAAAATCACTTGAGATTCAAGCTGAAATCGTTCGTATTTTAGATGCATTTAGCGCCAAGACAGCTGATCTGATCGCTGATCTAACCATCGAAGTTAGTATGTGGAAAAATCAACACAAGTATTATTGTGAGCAGTTGTTGGGTTTTGAAGATGAAATGATTGAGTGGAAGGTGTTGGGGGAGGTCGCTAACTTTACTAATGGCAAAGGACATGAAAAAGATATTGCAGAAGATGGCGAATATATAGTTGTAAACTCAAAATTTATATCTACAAATGGACGAGTTGCGAAATATTCAAACAAGCAGATTTGTCCTCTTTTTATCAATGATATTTTATTGGTAATGAGTGATTTGCCAAATGGCAAAGCACTGGCAAAAACTTTCATTGTTGATGCTGATGATAGATATACATTGAATCAGCGAATTGCTGGAATTAGTGTTAAAAACAAAAGTGAACTACTCCCAGAGTTTTTGTACTACTTCTTAAATCGTAACCCTCAATTACTAAAATGTGATAATGGTGTTGATCAAACAAATTTACGCAAAGATCAAATATTAAGTGTTCAAGTTCCAATGTTATCTATTCCTAAACAAAAGCACATTGTTTCGATCCTCGATAAATTTAATTCTTTTACTGGTGCTATTTGCGACAATTTGTCTTGCGAAATTGAACTTCGTCAAAAGCAGTATGAGTATTACCGTGATTTATTATTAAGTTTTCCTAAGCCTGAAAATGTAGAGGCTTAGAATGAGTAAGACACTATCTGAAATAGCCCAACAACTTAAAGATTCTCAAAAGAAAGTACAATTGATTTATGCCTTTAATGGCACGGGTAAAACACGTCTATCGAGAGAGTTCAAAAATTTAATTGCTCCTAAAAATCAAGACGGTGATGAAAATAATCTTCCACGTCAAAAAGTTTTGTACTACAACGCTTTTACTGAAGATTTGTTTTATTGGAATAATGATTTAGAAGAGGATTTGGAGCCTAAACTCAAAATACAGCCGAATACGTATACAGGATGGTTACTTACACTGCTGAAAGATTTAGGACAAGATGGGAATATTATTAGATATTTTCAGCATTATACAAACGATAAATTGACACCAAATTTCAGTGCGGATTTTACTGAAGTTACTTTTTCTCTTGAGCGTGGTGATGATGAACAATTAGGCAATTTGAAAATATCTAAAGGGGAAGAAAGTAATTTTATTTGGAGTGTTTTTTATACACTTTTAGATCAAGTCATTACAATTCTAAATGTTGTTGAAATTACAGATAGAGAAACTGATAAATTTGATCAACTTGAATATATTTTCATTGATGATCCTGTAAGCTCTTTGGATGAAAATCATCTTATACAATTAGCTGTAAATCTAGGACAATTAATTAAGTCGAGTTCTTCTAATGTTAAATTCATTATTTCTACGCATAATCCATTATTTTATAATGTTATTTATAATGAAGTTAGCGCTAAGAGTGGATATGTTCTAAGCCGTTTTGACGATGGAACATTTGAAATTGAAGAGAAAAAAGGTGATTCAAATAAAAGCTTTTCCTATCATTTGCATATTAAAAAAATCATTGAGCAAGCGATAGAAAGCAATAATGTACAGCGTTATCACTTTGCACTGCTCCGTAATTTATATGAAAAAACTGCCAATTTTTTAGGGTATCAAGGATGGTCTGATTTATTGCCTGGAGATAAGAAAGCTTATGCTAGTCGTATTATGAATTTTTATCCTCACAATACATTATCCAATGAAGAAATTGCGGAGCCAACACCACCTGAGAAAGAAATGGTAGGTCTTCTGCTGCGAAATTTAAATGAATATGGCTATTGGCAACAAGGGGAAACAAATGGTTGATAATACTAAACCCATCGTTGAATCAAACAATTTTATTGTCTTAGATAAATACAGCAAAGATTGGCAAGTCACAGATAGTTATCAAAGCGAAAGTGATCTAGAGCGTGAACTTATACAGGATTTAGTTAATCAAGGCTATGAATTTCTGCACGCATTAAACAGTGCTAAAGCCATGTTTGCAAATGTGCGAGTACAGTTACAGGCTCTCAATAATGTAAAGTTTTCTGATGATGAATGGTCACGTTTTGTAGAAACTTATTTAGATAAACCAAGCGACAGCATTGTAGATAAAACAAGAAAAATTCACGATAACTATATTCATGATTTCGTCTTTGACGATGGTCGTATTCAAAATATCTATTTATTAGATAAAAAGAATATTGCTCGTAATAAAGTACAGGTGATCAAACAGTTTGAGCAAAAGGGCAGTCATGCTAATCGTTACGATGTGACTATTTTGGTCAATGGCTTACCCTTAGTGCAGATTGAGCTAAAAAAACGTGGTATTGCTATAAGAGAAGCCTTTAATCAAGTACATCGTTACAGCAAAGAAAGCTTCAATAGCGAAAACTCTCTTTATAAGTACTTACAGTTGTTTGTCATTTCTAATGGTACAGATACACGATATTTTGCCAATACAACTGCACGTAATAAAAATACCTTTGATTTTACAATGAATTGGGCGAAGTCAGATAACAACCTAATCAAAGATTTAAAGGACTTTGCAGCAACTTTTTTCCAAAAAAACACATTGCTCAATGTGCTGCTCAATTATTCTGTATTTGATGTAAGCGATACTTTACTCGTAATGCGTCCTTATCAGATCGCAGCAACTGAACGTATCTTGTGGAAAGTCAAAAGTTCGTTTGAAACTAAAAACTGGAGCAAAACGGAAAGTGGTGGCTTTATTTGGCATACCACCGGTTCAGGTAAAACATTGACCAGCTTCAAAGCCGCACGTTTGGCGACTGAGCTGGATTATATTGATAAAGTATTCTTTGTGGTGGATCGTAAAGATCTCGATTATCAGACGATGAAGGAGTATCAACGTTTTTCGCCTGATAGTGTTAATGGTTCTGATAGCACCGCAGGCTTAAAACGAAATTTAGATAAAGATGATAATAAAATTATTGTTACCACTATCCAAAAACTAAACAACTTAATGAAAACCGAAAGTGACTTGCCTATCTATTACAAGCAAGTAGTCTTTATTTTTGATGAATGTCATCGTAGTCAGTTTGGTGAGGCACAGAAAAACTTAAAGAAAAAATTCAAAAAGTTTTATCAATTTGGCTTCACAGGTACGCCTATTTTTGCTGGAAAGAATGCCTTGGGGGCGGAAGATACAGCAAGCGTTTTTGGTCGGGAGTTGCATTCGTATGTGATTACAGATGCAATTCGTGATGAGAAAGTATTAAAGTTTAAGGTGGACTATAATGATGTACGTCCACAATTTAAACCCATAGAAACCGAGCAAGATGAGAGAAAGCTGAGTGCGTATGAGAATAAACAAGCTTTATTACATCCAGATCGTATTCGAGAGATTAGTCAGTACATCTTAAATAATTTTCGTCAAAAAACGCATCGTTTACAAGCGAGTAGTAAGGGCTTCAATGCCATGTTTGCTGTGAGTAGTGTCGATGCTGCAAAATTGTATTATGAAGCACTTAAACATTTGCAGGAAAGTAGTGATAAGTCTTTAAAGATAGCAACTATTTTTTCATTTGCTGCCAATGAGGAACAAGATGCAGTTGGTGATATTCAGGACGAAAGTTTTGATGTTTCAGCAATGAATAGCAGTGCTAAAGAATTTTTAAGTTCGGCTGTTGCAGATTATAACGTATTATTTAAAACGAATTTTAGTGTTGATAGTAAAGGATTTCAAAACTATTACCGTGATTTAGCTATGCGTGTAAAAGGTGAAGATTCCTACGGGAAAAAACTATCTGCGGATGAAACAGTTGATCTCCTAATCGTGGTGGGTATGTTTCTTACTGGTTTTGATGCACCTACACTCAACACTTTATTTGTAGATAAAAACTTACGCTATCACGGTTTGATACAGGCTTATTCTCGTACTAATCGTATTTATGATGGAACCAAAACATTTGGTAATATCGTTACTTTCCGTGATTTAGAGCGAGTGACGATCGATGCTATTACTTTATTTGGTAATAGTAATACTAAGAATGTAGTTTTAGAAAAAAGCTATAAAGAATATATGGAGGGCTTTACTGATATATTGACTGGTGAGGCACGGCGTGGTTTTGTCGATGTTGTGAGGGAGCTAGAGCAACGGTTTCCACATCCTGATGAAATTTTTAAAGAATCGGATAAAAAAGCTTTTGCTAAATTATTTGGTGAATATTTACGTGTAGAAAATGTTCTGCAAAACTATGATGAATTCGCGAGTTTAAAAGATTTGCAAAACTTGGAATTGAGTGATTCTGAGGCAGTAGAAACATTCAAGAATAAGCATTACTTAAGTGATGAAGACTTAGCCAAACTGCAAACGATTCATATGCCAGCTGAGCGAAAAATTCAAGATTATCGATCTAGTTATAATGATATTCGTGATTGGTTACGTAGAGAAAAATCAGCTGAGCAAAAAGAAAAATCGAATATTGATTGGGGGGATGTAGTTTTTGAAGTTGACTTATTGAAGTCGCAAGAAATTAACCTAGATTACATTTTAGAGCTAATCTTTGAGAATAATAAGAAAGTGAAAGATAAGGCAACCTTGGTTGAAGATATGCGAAGAGTGATTCGTGCTAGCTTAGGCAATCGAGCTAAAGAAAGCTTAATAGTCGATTTTATTAATCATACTGATTTAGACACGATTGATGATAAAGCTAGTGTGATAGATGCCTTTTTCATTTTTGCGCAATTAGAACAACAGCGTGAAGTGCAGGAATTAATAACTGATGAAAATTTGAATGAGGATGCAGCAAAACGTTACATCATGAGTTCATTGAAGAGGGAGTTTGCTAGTGAAAATGGTACTGAGCTTAATGCAGTTCTGCCAAAGATGAGTCCATTAAATCCGCAGTATTTGACAAAGAAACAAAGTGTTTTTCAAAAAATTGCCATATTAGTTGAAAAATTTAAAGGTGTAGGTGGAAATATTTAATTCCATTTAGTCTCATATAAAGGACTCTATAGGTTGTAAATCTTATAGAGTCCTTTTATTATTAATAACTTATTCTGTAAATATTATTTTTTGCACTCAGCACATGAATAGGGAGAGAAAGGTTTGGATGATTTACAAAATTTAATTTTTAATGTTTTGTCAAAATATCCGAATTTAAAAGGTCGAGAAATTGCTAAAAAAATTAGTAAGGATAGACAAGTAGTAAATGCATTTCTTGATAGAAATAGAGATAAATTTCAGCAAGATGAAAATTACAAATGGAAAAATAAAGAACAAAATACAGTAATTATATTTCCATCAGGTTGGATTAATGCTGAAAAATATGAGCTCATTCTCAAAGGGTATTCCAATCTATTTAATGCAAAGAACATAGTTCAATTTGTATTTGAGCCAGAAACTAAATTCTTGTTAGAATCAATAGCAAGATTTCTTGCATTATCTAATCAACTTTATAATCATGGGGTTAGGGTAGTTATTGATCTTGGGAATTGCAAAGCTTCAATTGGTTACTTGAATAGAGCAGGTTTTTTTGACCTACTATTAGATGGAGTAAAAGTTTTACCCAAAAAACCAAAGTCTTCAACTGCTACTTTATTTAAAGGTAATACTGTTTCGCTAGTAGAATTCGGCTCTATTTCTCCAGTAAGTAAAAATAAGCCTTTAATATTAAATCTTCATTCAAGTTTCGTTAGTAAGACTTCTAATGAATATGATTTAGTTGCTCTAACAATTTTTTCTGAGTTTATTGGTAATATTAGTGAGCACAGTGAATCAAATTTAGATGGTTTTGCAGCTCTTCAAACTTATATGCCAACCCATAAACCAAAACATATTCAAACAGTCATTTCAGATAGCGGTCTCGGTGTTGTAAAAACATTAAGACAAACACTGGAAAATAATTACCCTGATCTGTATGCAAAATTTCCAGACGATGGTGAAGAGAGCGATATTGGCTTAGTCTTTGAAGTGTTTTCGAAAGGAAATATTACAAGGCATGGTAAGGAAAGTGGTAGAGGATTGGGGTTTAAGAGTAGTAGAGAGCAAGCAGCAAAATTTGATGCAGATTTAAGTATTCGTTTAGAAACATTTAATATTCAGTTAATGTACAGAAATGGTTTGCTCGTAAATTATACGATTTCTAAAGGCTTAACCCTTGTGCAAGGGACACATATATGCTTCGATTTTTTTATTGACTGATTCTGATTAATTAGGTTAAATTTAACAGATGAAGAAATCCAATTTAATTAAACTCAGAGATTTTCTTGAAGAGCCTATAGCTATAGGTAATCAAGAAGGTCGAGAAGTTTACCAAGCCCTGTTGAATGATATTGATAACAATCCTCAAATATCAATATTTGAAATATCTCTAGCTGGTGTTGATGCTACGGATGCTTCTTTCCCAAGAGAAAGCATTGTATCTTTAGCAAAAAATTTACGTGGGGAAAAAGCCTTTTATTTAACAAATTTTAAGAATAAGGATTTGATAGATAATTGGCAATATGGTGCAGAGGCTAAAGAGCAACCTTTATTAATCCACCATGAAAGTAAGAAGTTTTGGATAGGGCCAAAAGTTAATTCATCAACACAAGAATTGTTAGACTTTATCTATGAACAGCCTAGAGTCACTACTTCTTTAATTGCAAATCATTTTGACGTTTCCATTCCTAATGCAAGCATGAAGCTAAAAAAGCTTTTTAATCAAGGTTATATTTTAGGTGAAAAAGAAACAGCTTCCTCTGGAGGCCATGAGTTCGTTTATCGAGCAATAAAAGATTAAATAATCTGATTAAACTGATTGACTTAATCAGATTTATTGGGTTATATTACTCAAAAGGGCGATAAGCCCTTTTTGAAATAACCTGATTAATCAGATTAATTTAACCAGAAAATAGGATTAAACTATGGCTACAAATTCTCCATCAGGTGATGGGCATCGTAATGGAATGGTTCGTGACCGTTCTCAAACACAAACTCCAAGTGGTCATTGGGTTAAACGAGACACCGATACTGGACGCTTTATGGATGTTAAAACATCTGAAAAAACACCTTTTAAAGGTGTTCGGAAGGAAAAGTAAACAGTCCGTTTGTGGTCAATGGTTTTCCGAAGCCATTGACTAAATCAATTAATTTTTTATTTAGAGGTTCTTGAAATGGCCCGTAAGCGAACGGTTAACTATGCTGTTGTAGATATCAAACTACTGAAAGAAGGGGTAACACCTGAAACCTATGTAGCTCTTTTTGAAGAGCTTAAGAAGAACTATCGAGAGATTCCTTTAACACGGAATAACTATCTAAAACTTCGTTCAATAAAACCAATTAATGAAGACAATTCAGTGAATGGGTTTACTGGTGAAATTTTTAGAAGTAATGGTCTAACAAGTGACTGGTATGATGAGGAAAAGGATGAAAGGCATAAAAATCAGAATGTTGGTGAAAGCTATATTCCACCAAATCTAAAAGCTAATCCACGGTTTTTCAAATTTGTTTTTTATCCTTTACATCAAAAATTAGTGTGTGAAGTAAAAGACCCAGAAAATGAAATTAGCGTTGGAATTCTTGAAGATTTTTTAAGAAGTCTATTAGTCACTGAAAAATTACAGGCTAAATTTGGGCGAATTGTAGTAAGTACTATCCCAGAGCTAATTACGGCTGAAAAAATAATTCAGTGTAAACAGCTTAAGAAGATTCATCTGAGCATTGAAAAACCATATGTAGAGAATCTTACAGACTTAGAAAGACAGATTCTTTCCGAAATGGAAGAGCAAAACGTTGATGTATATATGCAGACATTTGTTGCTAGTAAAAATGGCTTTTTATCTTTAAATCAAAGAGTAAAAGATTTAGTCAAAATTGCAACGGAATATGGGGTTGTAGAGTATAAAGTTGAAAATGAAGAGGAGCTTATCGAAGACAAAAGTACAGCTGTATCTTATCCTTTGATTGAAAGAGTGCAATACGATCCTGATTTAATGAATCAATCAACTTTGATTCAGTCAAAAGGTTTGGAAATAGCTAGTAATATTAAAAATGGATAACTTAAGCTATATGGGAAGCAAGGATGTTTCTCAAACTATTATTTTTCAATTTAGTTTAGGGGGATTCAATTGGATTTGGTCTTAAAATATTTGCCACTGATTATCTTTATTTATCCGATTTTATCTTGGTTGGATAGTAGAAAACGTTTTACTCATAATGCAAAATTTTATTCTGATAGGGCTGTATCTGTAAAAAGATATGAAGAAGAATGTAGTCGAAAAGGAATTAAAGACCATGAAAAAAGTGCCTTTGCACAAGCTTTGGCTGGCACAGATAAGTTAGGATTTAGAGATATAGATATTATTAAATCAAAATTTCCTGATGCTCTCTTTGTTATGATAAACAATCTGCAAAAGATTAGAAAAAAAGTTTCTATTGAAGTATTGAATGGTGAAGAGGTCTTTGTAGCTAAAAAAACTTTGAAGACAGTAAAATTTAGACCATTCTGGTACTTTATTTTGTATTTTTCTTCAGTACCAATTATTATTTCTAATAGCTTACTAGTGCTGTTGTTTAATAAATTAAGCTGGAATTTAATATTGGTTGATGCAAATACATATCTGTTTGCACAATGGGCTTCATTAATTATTGGGGTTGGAGTAGCTGTGGTTGCAGCAATGAAATTTATTAATAATGAGGTTTTAGTATCTTTGATCAAAGATAAAAAATGGTAATAAGTAAAGATGAATTTGAAAATAGTTTAATCCTAGAATATGAAATTTAAAAGATATTTAGAATCAATGTTGCATCCTATTTTGCATTAATATTGCTGGCGAGTGAAGAAGTTTTTTATTTTTTGAATAGTTCATAGACTACGATTTCTTATCCCTCAACCCATCAATGAAATCAGACCATTCTTGCATCATTTTGATGCGATAGTCTAAGTGTTGAGCATGGTTATAAGCCTGAGAAACGGCATTCCCAACCCGATGTGCCAATTGAATTTCAATCGCATCATGCATATAGCCTTGCTCATGTAAGGTAGTAGATGCTAGCCCACGAAATCCATGACCAGTCATTTTGCCGTTATAACCCATTGTGCGAATCGCGCATAAAAGGGCATTACTACTGATTGGCTTCGCGGTACTGTAGTTATAAAAAACATACTGTTTTATACCTGTAATCGGTTGAACCCTTTCTAGCATCTCCAAAGCTTGTTTTGATAAAGGCACTATATGAGGCATAGCCATTTTCATTTTGTGTGCTGGAATACGCCATAAACGATTCTCATAATCAATCTCATTCCACTCCATCATTCTCAGCTCTGCCGTTCTAACAAAAGTCAGAGTCATGAGCTGTAAGGCAGATCGAATGATAAGGTTGCCGTGGTAGCGATCCATACGTTCAAGAAAGGCAGGAAACTCTGAAATATCCAAACGAGCCATATTCTTGACTTTACGTGGTTTAAGCGCTTCTCCTAAGTGTGGGGTAGGATCATTCTCAATAATACCTTTACGAATCGCAAAGCGGAAAATACGACCAGCTAAAGGGATAGAACGTTTTGCCATTTCCAGCGCACCACGTTCTTCAATTTTTTTTGCACAGGCAAGAACGTCTTTCCCTTTAATTTGGTCAATAGGCATATCGCCTAGAGCAGGGAAGAGATCTTTTTCAAATACCGACAAATCACGTAAATAAGTCGTTTCTTTAATGACTGCTTTACGGTCTCTCATCCATTCCATTGCAAGCGCTCTGAAAAGCGTGCTTTCATCGACCTGCAATTTTTTTTGTTTTTTTGCTTCATTGGGATTAATGCCATCTTTTAATTTTAAACGAGCTTCATCACGGATTCTTCTCGCTTGGGCAAGTGTAGTATCAGGGTATGTACCAATACTGAAAATATTTTCTTTGCCCTGAAAGCGAAATTTCATACGCCAATGCATACCACCTGACGGTGTGACTTCCAGATACATGCCTTTTTCATCAGAATATTTGGTTTTCTTTTCAGCAGGTTTGATCTTTCTGACCTGAGCATCTGTAAGCATTGCAACGCTTCCCGTAGAAATTTGGGGGTATAAAAATGGGGATAATTTATTATACCCCCAGTTATACCCCCAACTATCTCAGGATTCAATAGGGTCAGTTGGAAAACATAAGGCAATAAAAAAAGCCTAAACCCTTTGGATTTAAGCTTTTAGGACTATATGAGATATTATAGAAAGTAAACTTGGCGGTGAGAGAGGGATTCGAACCCTCGATACGCGCAAACGTATACACACTTTCCAGGCGTGCTCCTTCAGCCACTCGGACACCTCACCAAGGTGTGCGATAGTACCCAAAAAAATGCACGCTGCCAAGTTGTAGTCGAACAGATTTGCAGAAAAACTTTTTGGCTAGTGATAATATTGCGCCATATAACGTTCAATTTTGAAGACAACATCATATGCAAAGTACTGCAAAAAAAGCCGCATTGCCCGCGATGACGCTGGCAGCATTAGGGGTGGTATTTGGAGACATTGGAACCAGCCCACTCTATGCAATACGGCAATGCTTTGTCACAGGACATGTTGATATCAGTGAAGGTTCGATTTTAGGTATTCTCTCGCTGATCTTCTGGTGTATGAACCTAACGATTAGTTTTAAGTATGTCTCAATGATCATGCGTGCGGACAACAATGGCGAAGGTGGGATCATGTCACTGCTCGCACTCAACCTGCGTTCCTCGGTTTTTAGTAATAAAAATAAAATCTTTCTGATTGCATTGGGCTTTATCGGAGCATCACTGTTCTTTGGTGATGGGATCATTACCCCCGCAATTTCAGTACTGTCTGCGATTGAAGGTTTGAGTCTGGTGACGCCTGCTTTAGATCGTTGGTTGGTTCCGATTGCTTTAGGTATCCTCACGGCATTATTTATGGTGCAGCGGCATGGTACCGCCACTATGGGGAAATTCTTTGGTCCGATTACACTGTTATGGTTTGCATCTATTGGTCTGATTGGCCTCTGGAGCATTATCCAGACGCCTTATGTCTTGATGATGGTCAATCCGTATTGGGCGTTCCATTTTGTCTTTGATCAACCGACAGTTGCTTTTATCACGATGGGTGCGGTGATTCTGACCATGACCGGTGGTGAGGCGTTGTATGCAGACATGGGACATTTTGGGCGCGTGCCAATTAAACTGGCGTGGTTCTTGGTGGTGTTACCATGTTTATTGCTGAATTATGCAGGTCAAGGTGCATTGCTATTACGCGATGCCAAAGCCATTGAAAACCCGTTCTATTTATTAGTACCAGATTGGGCTTTATTCCCAATGATTGGCTTGGCAACTGCAGCAGCAGTGATTGCCTCGCAAGCAGTAATCACAGGTGTATTTTCGATGGCGAATCAAGCCATTCAATTACGCTATTTACCGCGCTTAACCGTGCACCATACCTCGGATGTAGAACAAGGTCAGATTTATTTGCCTTTTATTAACTGGGTGCTGTTTATCTCGGTAGTGATCTTGATTTTACTGTTTGAAAGCAGTGCAGAATTGGCAAGTGCTTACGGTGTAGCGGTAACGATGACCATGCTCTGCGGAACGATTTTAATCTCGACTTTGGCCTATGGGGTGTGGCGTTGGCCATTGTGGAAAGTGGCGTTATTTGCGGTGCCATTCCTGATTATTGATTTAATTTTTGTGGGTTCAACCTCATTGAAAATCCTCTCAGGCGGTTGGGTGCCGATCTTGATTGGTGTGGTGGTATATACCATTTTGATGACGTGGAAGCGTGGTCGAGAAATTGTCTATAATCGTATGGAAACCAATGCTTTGCCAATTGAATTGTTTATCAAAAGTATTGGTATGAGCAAAGAAACCCATTTCGTACCAGGCGAAGCGATTTTCTTAACAGGTACACCGAATATTGTGCCGCATGCGATGTTACACAACATCAAGCACAATAAAGTGCTGCATGAACGTAATGTGATGGTCACGGTCTATACTCAAGATATTCCGTATGTAGCTGAAGCAGATCGCTTAAAAGTTGAAAAACTGGATGAGCATTTTTATCGAATTTATATGTACTACGGATTTAAAGATCAGCCGAATGTACCAAATGCATTAGAACAAGCCTATAAGGAGCTTGGTTTTGAATTCGATATGATGCAAATGAGTTTCTTCATTTCACGTGATCGTATCGTGCATACCGTGGGTGATGGCATGTCACCATGGCGTGAAAAGTTATTCATCTCGATGCAGCGTAATACCAGTCCTGTCAGTGACTTCTATCAGATTCCAACCAACCGTGTGGTGGAGTTAGGCAGTCAGATCGAAATTTAAGAAAAACGTATAAAAAAGGCACCTGAGCGTGCCTTTTTTATTGTCTGTAGATCAAGTGTACAGATTTGCGACATAAAGTGTCGCTCTGGGCTGAAACTCAATATACACAGGGCTTTTGAGTTGTTAAGCTGCGCGTTCATATTGATTTTGATGTAGTTATGGCAAAGAGACCAACTCGAAAGAGTAAAACACCATTTGCTTTTTTGAGCCAAAATATTGGAAAGATGGTGTTGGCTTTGGTCGCGACAGGAAGTTTTGCGATCGCATTTGGTAGTGAAAAAATTTCGAAGTTGATGCCATTTCAATCCAGTAATGGTGCTTGTTTAAAGCAATTTTATCGTGATGTTCCACCGTTATTAAGCAAAGACAGTCTGAAAAAAGACAGCTATGCCTTGTGCTTTAATGATTTTAATGTGATGTATTCAGGTATTTCCAAGACCCCATTATGGACAGCAGAATATCTGACGCCTGAACGCTTAAGCATCAAAATTAAACGTGAAGATAATTTCCACGAAGAAACACGGGTCAAACTTGCACATCGTGCGTTGTTATCTGACTATCGTGGCTCGGGCTATGACCGTGGGCATATGGCACCCAATGGTGATATGAATAATACTGCGGCACAGTATGACAGCTTTTCTTTAGCCAATATGGTTCCGCAAGCACCTAAAAATAATCAGGAAGTTTGGCGTAAGTTAGAAGAAGCGGTACGTTCAGTTGTGACCAAACAACATAAAGATGCCTATGTACTGACAGGGCCAGTATTTGAAGGTAAACGCCTGAAAACCATTGGTAAGGGCGTGATTGTGCCGACTGCGGTATATAAAGCGGTGTATTTACCCAAGCAAGGGATTATTGGTGCTTACTATGCGCCAAATAATAATTCTCAGCAGGTCAAAGTGGTCAGTGTTTGCTATTTGGAAGAGAAACTTGGCATCAACTTGTTCCCTCAATTGACGGAACAACAGAAGCGTAATGTTTATCAATTGCCACTTTCTGCAGTACAAGTAAAGCCGAATAAAGACATCAGTTATTCGCATTGGGATGGACAGAGTCAGTGTGCAGAAGAAGCTAAAACGGATGCCATTCAAGTGCAGCAACGTGAATTTACTTCACAGCAAACCGAGGCCGCAGAAAGCAAATTCCCACAAATTGATGAAGAGACCAAACAAGCCTTGATCAATCAATTGGTAAATGCATTGCTGCAGTATTTCTTACAAATGTTGAGATAATGTAGAACATCTTGCAAAGTCATCCTGCATGGATCATGTTGTGGGATAGACAACAACAATGAGAGAAAAAAGATGTTTAAGCCTTTTGAACAGGGTGATGAATCTTCAGCAATTTATGATCTGACTTTGGAAAATCAGGTCGATTGCGTGAGCTTATATGGCAATTTACAGATTACCAAAGATCAGGCAGGGCTGAAAACGGCAAAGGCATTGCAAAGCTTTATTAATGATGTGGTTGCCGCTTTGGAGAAAGAACAACTTCCTGAACAGATTGATAGAAAGCCTGAGCAGGACATTGAGAATCCATTCTTATAAATAAAAACCAGCCTCTAACGGCTGGTTTTTTATGGGATGTATCGTGCTTAGTCTTTCTCGCTGCCCACGAATTTGTAGATCACTGCACCAATGATGGCACCGATGATTGGTGCAACCCAGAACAACCAAAGTTGGCTGATTGCTGCGGTCTCAGCAAATAACGCAACTGCCGTACTACGTGCAGGGTTAACAGATGTGTTGGTGACTGGAATACTGATCAAGTGGATCAATGTTAAAGCTAAACCGATTGCAATTGGCGCAAAACCAGCAGGTGCACGACGATCCGTTGCTCCCATAATCACGATTAAGAAGAATGCAGTTAAAACAACTTCAATCAAGAATGCTGACGCAACAGAGAAATGGTTTGGAGAGAGTTCACCATAACCATTGCTTGCGAAACCGCCAGTACCAGCAAAACCAGCTTGACCTTGTACGATGATGTACAGCACGAATGCTGCAAGCGCACCACCAATCACTTGAGACACGATATAAGGGACTAAATCTTTAGAGTCAAAACGTCCACCTACCCATAAACCAACACTGACAGCTGGGTTAAAGTGACCACCAGAAATATGACCGAAAGCGTAAGCACCTGTCAAAACAGTTAAACCAAACGCTAATGCAACACCTAAGAAGCCAATGCCAAGTTCTGGAAATGCAGCTGCAAGCACAGCACTACCACAACCACCAAAAACAAGCCAAAAGGTTCCCAAAAATTCTGCTAAATATTTGTTCATTGTTATCACCACATCAGTTATAAAAAATAAAAAAGCAAGCATCCAAAATTTATTATGGATATGTTTAACCTGCGTGAAAAAATTGTGAACTAATTCACATAGGTATATAGGCTCTTATATAAAACGGGCAAAAAAATCGATCAGTTGCGAAACCGTTAGTTCGTCAGTATTTTTATTACGAATTGTAAGTTATGTTGTTGTTTCGCCACTGTTGCGGGGTTTGCCCCGTCCAAATCTTAAAAGCTCGCTGAAAAGCACTTTGTTCAGAATAACAGAGTAGCAGTGCGATTTCTTGCAAACTCAGATGAGGATCTTTTAAATATTCGGTCGCCAGCATAAAACGTACTTGCTGCACCCGCTCCTGAAAGGTGGTGTTCTGTTGTTGTAAATGACGCTGTAATTGACGCACAGAAAGGCCAAGTTTTTCGGCGATAAAATCGATTTGATATTGGTTTTTTTGTAGACCTGTCAAAATGGCATGTTGTAGCCGTTGATCCAGTTGAGTCGAATTAGGCAGTTTATCTAGCAAGGCTTGGGCTTGCTGTAACAGCAATTGCTGTAGGGTGTGATCACCTGTTCGCAGTGGCTTAAAAGCTTCGCTGACTGGTAATAACAGTTGGGTTTTGGGTTGTTCAAAACGGACTTTACAATGAAAATACTGCTCATAAATGCTGATGTTTTTTGGCGCGGCGTTAACGAAATGCACTTCATGCAAATGAATCGTGTCACCCGACATAAACAGTTTAAGGAACTGTACCATCAGGGCAATTGCAATTTCATCGGTCAGTTGGGTCGGATGTGGTTCAGGAGCTTCCCAACGAATTGACGCATAGGGAGGATTAAATTCAACCACTAAGGGGCTGCCATCATAAATCAGGCGATGAAAATCATGATAGCGTGCCAAAGCTTCACCGAGGTTTTCACAGGATAAAGCCAGATAGGCAATGATACCTAAGTGTTTGGGTTGTACATATGCTGCGATTTCCAAGCCTAGACCACTCTTCGGATGCAGTCGGTTTAGATCTTCTAGCAAATCTCGCCAAATCACATAATCAAAGCGCTCTAGGTTTTGAACCTGTTGTAATTGTTCAGGAATATGGATGTTCTCTGCTTCGCAATATGCTTTTAATAAATGCCCCAAACCACCAAAAACAGAGCCTGTATAGTTCTTGAGTTGAGACATCCTGTCCACTCCTTATCTTGTCGTGTTTTGTCAATATAAATATATCGTATCGTCAATACTTCGCCTACAAAAATTTATATCTTTAATAAAAATAAGGAAACATTTGGAGAAAACCATGATTAAGGGTTTTATCGCAGGTTTGGCTGTTGCAAATGCCTTTGAATGGTTTGCACATAAATACATTTTGCATGGGGTACATCGTCCGGGGCAGCCACGTTATAGCCCTGTACCGAAAAGCATGGAATCGCACTGGGCGCATCATCGTGAAGTACGTAAACAGCAGTTTTCGGATGATTGCTATGTTGAGGGCGTGGAGCATTGGCGTACCCGTAATGAAATCATGTCATTGGCTGTCGTGGCAGGCGTTGCCAGTGTGGCGTTTTATCCAATTTCAAAAGGCATGTCTTTGGCAGCACTGTATAGTGCAGGCAACTATTATTATGTACATCGTCGTGCACACTTAGAGCCAGATTGGGCAAAACGAACCATTCCTTGGCATTATGATCATCATATGAATTCAAACCAAGATGCCAACTGGTGTGTGACGCGTCCATGGTTTGATTATGTGATGGGTACCCGTGTGGTGTCTTCTGCGGATTTAAAAGAGGCTAATCCATTAGGTATTGCATTGCCAGCAGCTTTGTCTAAAGCATTGACGCAAGCGATTGAATCCGTTTTTCCTGCAAAATGGGTCGAGCAAAAACCAAAATTGGTGGAAGCACCTGTAGCTGAGCAACCGCAAAAACAATCGCAAGAATCGGTGGCCTAAATTCGATTGATCTAGTGGGCTGAGCAGGCTTTTATTGACAAATCATGACGATAAAAATAGAGGTATGTCGTGAATTGTCAATAAAATTGGTTTTTAATGTCAATATCTTTACTCTTTTTCTCGCTAATTTAGCTCAAGCATTTTAAATGCTCAGAATTTGTTCAAAATAATGATATTGTGCTTACCCTCTAGCGTTGTATAACGCAGTTTCCATACCTTGCTCAGCAAGGTATTTTTTTATCTGTATACAGCTATTTTTAAATAAAAAAACCTTTCGCCCGAGAGGTTTTTTATGGCTCATCTAATTAAAGACGCATCTCAATGCCTTGTGCGGCAAGATATTGTTTTGCTTCTGGAATGGTGTGTTGGCCAAAGTGGAAAATAGAAGCAGCAAGTACAGCATCTGCACCGCCTTTTAAGATGCCATCGGCCAAATGCTGTAAGTTGCCTACACCACCTGAAGCGATGGTCGGGATATTGACGCGATCATTGATCTGACGCATCAAGGCAATGTCATAACCTGCTTTGGTGCCATCGGCATCCATACTGGTAATCAGCAGTTCGCCTGCACCGAAGTCGGCCATTTTCACCGCCCATTCAATCGCATCGATGCCTGTTGGCTTACGACCGCCGTGGGTAAAAATTTCCCACTTGTTCTCGCCGGTTTTTTTCGCATCAATCGCGACCACGATGCATTGCGCACCAAAGCGTTGTGAAGCTTCTTGGACAAACTCAGGAGTAAACACGGCAGCCGAGTTGATACTGACTTTATCGGCACCTGCATTTAACAATAAACGGATATCTTCAACTTTACGGACACCACCACCCACAGTTAAGGGTACAAAAACGCTTTCTGCCATGCGTTCTACGGTACGGTAAGTGGTGTCGCGTCCATGATGGGTAGCAGTAATATCTAAAAAGGTAATTTCATCGGCACCTTGTTCGTTATAACGACGGGCGACTTCAACAGGGTCACCTGCGTCACGAATATCAAGGAATTGAACGCCTTTGACGACTCGACCATTATCAACATCTAAGCAAGGGATAATACGTTTTGCGAGCATAAAATTTTCCAAAAAATCGCCAATAAAGAAAGGGGTGCTACACCTTCATGGAGGGAACAGGTATTCTATCAAACTTCACAGCTATTTTTTGCAGGTTTTCCATGTCGGTTTATACCCCGTTGAGTTTAGAAGAAGTTCAAGCCTTTGCTGAGCCTTATGGTTTAGCGGTGATTGACCTGATTCCAATCCAAGGCGGTATTCAAAACACCAATTATTTTTTGGTGGATCAATCACAGAAACACTATGTTTTAACGGTTTTTGAAGAATTAGATGCTGAAGGTGCAGGTGAGTTGGTACCTGTACTGGATTGTTTGGGTGAGGCAGGTGTGCCTGTGGCAGTGCCTTTAAAGCATAGTGGGCAGGCCATTCATACTATTGCAGATAAACCTGCACAAATTGCGCCACGCTTGATGGGTGAGCATCCAGAAGATGCCAGCATTATCCAAATTCAGGCGATTGCACAAGCACAGGCAAAATTGCATTTGGCCTTACACGGCTTTCCTTTAGAACGTGATTTTAATCGTAATCATCAATATTGGTCAGATGTCGCTGAGCAACTTAAGCCACAAATGAATGCGCAAGATCAGGAATTATTAGCTCAGGTGTTTCAGCAGTTTGCGGCAATTACCCAACAGCATCCAGACCGTCCTACGGGCTTTATTCATTCAGATTTATTCAGAGATAACACCTTGTTTGAAGGCGATCAATTACAGGGTATTCTTGATTTTTATGAATTGAATCAAGATGAATGGTTATTTGATATTGCGATTAGTATCAATGATTTCTGTACTGCCTATCCACAAGCGCATTTAGATTCAGCCAAGGCCGATGCCTTTCTTGCAGCTTATCAAAGCATTCGTCAACTGACCGTTGATGAGTTAGCTTGTTTAAATATTTTCTTGGCGATGGCGGCGTGCCGTTTCTGGAGTATGCGTTTACAAGTGGCGCAGAAAAATGCCGAGCAAGGGCGCACAGGTGATGATATTTTGCAAAAAGATCCGCTGGAAATGCGCATGATGTTACAAGACCGTTTACAACGAATCACAGCTTAGGAAACAGACATGCGAGATCAAGGTCGTTTAGTTGAGTGGTTTGATGATAAAGGCTATGGCTTTATCCAACCCAATGACACAGCAAAAGATCGTGTCTTTATCCATATCAAAGACTTTGCTCGCACAGGGCCGCGACCCTTGGTCGGTTGTGCCTTGGAATATGTTGTGATTCTGGATGAGCGCGGCCGTTATCGCGCTCAACAGGCGACGTATTTGAAAGCATCGCAGGTGATTGAACATCGTGCTCGTCCGAGTCAGCCTCAACCGTCGAAACGCTGGTCTGCGATGCAGATTGGTATCGTGATTTATATTGTCTTTATGCTGATCGCAAGCTTTAGTAAATTGCTGCCGCCGTATACTTTATTATTTGTTAGCTTGATGAATGTATTGAGTTATTGGTTGTATGCACAAGATAAAGAAGCCGCTCAGTTGGGCAATCGACGTATTCCAGAGCAGACTTTGCATATCGTGGATTCTTTGGGTGGATGGTGCGGTGGTTGGCTTGCTCAGCAAAAACTGAGACATAAAACACAAAAACAACCGTTTCGTAAGATTTATTTCTGTACCATAGTCTTCCATATACTATTGATATGTTGGTTAATTTCTCCGCTCAATGTGTTCTATTGATTGAGGGAGTTTGTTTCTGGAGATAAATAAAAATGAATTATTCCGTTGATCAAGATCCAAATCGTACTTTGACTTTGGTGCTGTATGTACTTTATATCATTGCGATTTTTACTGGTGGTCTATTGGCAATCATTGCCTTGATCATCAACTATGTAAAACGCAGTGATGTACAGGGTTCGATTTTTGAAAGCCACTTTACTTGGCAAATCCGCACCTTCTGGTGGTATTTGGCTTGGAATATTATTGCCTTTATTCCGTTCTCATTCCTGTTCTTTACTGGTGATAACGGCACGGCCTTTGCAGGCGTTGCGGTTTCTGCAACCACTTTTGCCTTTGCGGTAATTTTTGGTGCATGGATCTGGATTGTTTATCGTGCCATCCGTGGTCTGATTGCCTTAAATGACAATAAGCCGATGTATCAAGACTAAGGTCGGCCAGAACTCGCTGGGTGGTGTGTTAACCTAAGCGAGTTCTCTATTGTTGTTGGTTTTCGCTGTTGCATGATAGCGATAGCTTGCCCCTCGATGCTGTTCTGTCAGCAATGGACCTTGTCCAAATAGTTTCTCACGCAACGTCCCTTCGGTATATTCAGTTGGATACACGCCACGTTGCTGTAGTTCTGGCACCAGATATTCCACCACATCTTCAAAGCTTTGATGCGCCAAAATATAGGCCAAGTTAAAGCCGTCAATATCGGTTTCTTCCGTCCATGCCTGTAGTTGATCAGCCACAGTTGCAGCTGAGCCCACCAAGATGGGGCCATTTCCACCGATACTAATAAATTTGGCAATCTCTTCAATAGTCCAGATTCGATTCGGATCGGCTTTTACATAAGAGTCGAGCATTGATTGAATCGCATCGGTATGAATATATTCAACTTTGTCTTCTGCATGGAATTGTGAGAAGTCGACACCTGACCAACCCGATGCCAAGGTTAAGCCGCCATGATAACTGGCATAGTTTTGATATTCTTTGAATTTTGCTTGGGCTTTTGCATCGGTTTCATCCACCACAATCGACAGCATGGTATAGATCAAAATTGAATGAGGATATTTGCCTTGTTCAACTAGGTTAGAACGAATGCCTTGTACCAGTTTTTTCACCGCGGCTTTAGTTGGCGCAGAAATAAACACACATTCAGCATTTTGGCTGGCAAACAGTTGTCCACGACTAGATGCACCTGCTTGATAGAGCACAGGGGTACGTTGTGGTGAAGGTTCGCAAATATGAATGCCGGGAACGCTAAAATATTGACCTTGATGATTGATTGGGTGAACTTTGCGATGGTCTGCAAAAATACCTTTTTCTTTATCACGTAATACAGCATCTTGTTCCCAAGAACCTTCCCAAAGCTTGTAGAGAACCTCTAAATACTCGTCAGCAATATCATAACGTTGATCATGACTGACTTGGGTTTTAAGGCCTAAATTTTTTGAGCCACTTTCCAAGTATGAGGTGACGATGTTCCAACCAATGCGGCCTTTGGTCAGATGATCCAAGGTGCTCATACGCCGTGCAAAGGGATAAGGATGTTCAAACGAAATTGAGGTGGTCAGACCGAAGCCTAAGTGTTTGGTGACTGCTGCCATAGCAGGTACGATTTGCAAGGGATCATTCACGGGAACTTGTACTGCACCTGTGAGCGCATGTTGTGCTGATTGATGATAAACATCATAAATGCCTAACACATCGGCAATAAAAACCCCATCAAACTTGCCACGCTCTAAGATCTTGGCCAAATCGGTCCAATATTCGAGGTCTTTATATTCAGTCGAGCGATCCTGAGGGTGACGCCACAATCCAGGCGATTGATGCGCAATACAGTTCATTTCAAAGGCATTAAATCTAATTTGCTTGCTCATTGCTCTTTACTAAATTAAAGATTTTTATTGATATTAATTAAAAAAGATTGAATTGATTAATCATAAAAAATAAATGTTTATCATGAATCTATTTAATAGAGTTTTGATCTGTATTTTTAAAATTTATTTTTTATTAAATTCAAAATGTTATTTTGTTTTTGATCGAGCAAAGTATGTTGACGCGCTAGTTTGTCTTGTTGGGTTATTTGTTGTTGATTTTAAATTATTTTTTAAATAAATAAGTAATGGTCTGGGTTTATTTTAAATAAAAAGATTAGGTTCTAAATTTAACTTATAAATATGCAACAAAAATAGTGCTAGTTTATTTTTATAACTGGAAAAATGAGTATTTATAATGACCTCAAAAATAGAAATAAAATTGGAAGATGCACAAAGTATTCCGCAAGATTTTTACTTGAATAATACGCCAGCACATGTGATTACTTCGGATCAAGAAGCCATTGCTGTGGCGCATCGCATAGCGACTGCTTTTGCCAAAGAGGCGGCAAAGCGTGACCATGAGCGCAAGTTGCCACTGCAGGAAATCCAGCAATATTCCGCCTCGGGTCTGTGGGGGATCAATATTCCAAAACAGTTCGGTGGTGCAGGGGTGAGTTATAAAACCCTTGCTGAGGTGGTGACCATTATTTCCAGCGCAGATTCATCTTTAGGTCAGATTGCACAAAATCATTGGGCCTTTTTAGAACATATCCGTTTGGATGCGTCATTGGAACAGCAGCAGTTCTTCTTCGAACAAGTGCTGCAAGGCAAGCGTTTAGGCAATGCATTCTCAGAAAAAAACTCGAAAACAGTCGCGGATTTGACTACTAAAATTGAATTTAAAGATGATTATGCTGTGATTAGTGGTCAGAAATTCTTTGCCACAGGTGCTTTATTGGCACATTGGATTCCTGTGGTTGCGGTCAGTGACGAGGGCAAAGTATTTGCAGCATTGGTTCCGCAACATACCCCTGGTTTGACCATTGTGAATGACTGGAGCAGCTTTGGTCAGCGCACCACAGCCAGTGGCAGCGTGCAGCTGGATCATGTTCGAGTCGATTTAAAATATGTAGTGCCGATCCATCAGGCTTTTGAACGTCCAACTGCAGCGGGTGCAATTTCGCAAATTATTCAGTCTGCTGTCGATGCGGGGATTGCACGTGGGGCCATTGAGGAAACCATTCGCTATGTGCGTGAGCATGCCCGTCCTTGGATTGATTCAGGTGCGGAACATGCCAGTGAAGATCCTTATACCATTAGCAATATTGGCGAGCTAAAAATTAAACTCCGTGCCGCAGAGGCGGTTTTAGCTTTGGCTGGCGAGGCGATTGATCGTGCTTTGGCCAATCCAACCGAAGACAGCGTAACAGAAGCAACTTTACTCACGGCTGAATCGAAAGTATTAACCACTGAAATCGCACTCTTGGCAGCCAATAAATTATTTGAGTTGTCTGGTACCCGTTCAACCTTATCCGAGTTGAATCTGGATCGGCATTGGCGTAATGCACGCACGCATACCCTGCATGATCCGGTACGTTGGAAATACAATTTGGTGGGTAATTATTATTTGAATGGTGTGGCACTGCCACGTCATGCGTGGAGCTAAGAGGACGGTATTATGACAAGTCAAACTAATCAAAATCTCTCCTTGGGTGCACATTATGAGCAGGTGGCGGGCAAGTTCCGTCCGATTTTCAAGCGAATTGCGGAAGGCGCTTTAGCACGGGAAAAAAATCGAACCTTGCCCTATGAACCGATTCAATGGTTAAAACAGGCTGGCTTTGGCGCGGTACGCGTGCCTGTGGCTTTTGGTGGTGATGGGGTTTCGCAAAAGCAGCTATTTCAGTTATTAATTGAACTTGCTCAAGCAGATTCCAATGTGGTTCAGGCTTTACGGGGGCATTTTGCCTTTGTCGAAGACCGCTTAAATGCACAAAAAACTGAAGCGCAGACACTTTGGTTTGAGCGATTTGTCCGTGGTGAGATTGTGGGGAATGCGTGGACAGAAATTGGTAAAGTTGAAATCGGAGATGTGGCGACTCGTGTCAAGGCAACGCAAGATGGCAAACTCCGTATCAATGGTCAGAAGTATTATTCCACAGGCACGATTTTCGCAGACTGGATTGATCTTTTTGCTTTGGATGAAAGCACCAATCAGCATGTGATTGCTGCGGTGTCTACGCAAGCAGAAGGCATTGATATTGTGGATGACTGGGATGGCTTTGGGCAAAAAACCACGGGCAGCGGAACCTTGACCTTAAACAATGTAGAAATTGCCCGAGATCATATTTTGGTGTTTGAAAACCGATTTAAATATCAAACCGCATTTTATCAGGTGGTGCATCTCGCGACTTTGGCGGGTATCGCACACAGTGCAGTGCAGACCTTTAAGCAGGAAGTGCGTCAGCGAACGCGGATTTATAGTCATGGCAATGCCAATCTGGTGCGTGAAGATGCACAAATTCTGCAAGTGATTGGCAAAGCCTCTGCACAGGCCTATGCGGCTCAAACGATTGCACTGAGCACTGCCGAAGCTTTAGATGCTGCGTATTTACAACATTTTCAGAATGATGAACAGGCTGAGTTAGAGGCCAATGAGCGTGCTGAATTAGTATCGGCACAGGGGCAAGTGGTGATTGCGGAGTTGGTCTTGAATTTGAGTACCGAGCTGTTTAATGCTTTGGGTGCATCGGCCAGTAGCACCGACAAGCAGTTGGACCGTTTTTGGCGCAATGCCCGTGTGGTCGCCTCACACAACCCATTGGTCTATAAACAGAAAGTGATTGGCGATTGGGAAGTCAATCAAGCACCTTTGCCGTACGTGTGGCAAATTGGCAATAGTCCTGTTGCTGCGAATCAAAAAGAAATTCCAGCTTAGTGATCTCAGCGCATAATAGATTTTATTGAACTAAAACTGTTGTGCGCTTTTATCTATTAATTTTCTGGCCGTCTTTTATTCGCAAAGAACTTAAATTTTAACTCGCTGACCAAGACTCCAAGTACCACCAATACTCCTCCAAACAAGGCCAGTAATGGTAAACGTTCTCCGGCAATACGACCGATTACACCCGCCCAAACCGGTTCACCTGCATAAATAATCGCAGCACGCGTTGGGTCAACCATGCGTTGTGCCCAATTCATCACAAATTGAATCAACGCACTGGCTAAGCCGAGCGCCATTGCAATAATCAGCAATCCCCATGAAAAGTCAGGAATACTGTGTTCACCAACCAAAGGCATACTGGCAAAAGATAGGCATGAAGCGACCGCCAGTTGAATGACTGTAACCCGTCTTAGATTCACTTTCCCCGCGAAATAACCAATCAAGATAATTTCGAGTGCAATCACAAAGGCACAAATCAGGGTGAGTAGTTGTCCATAACTAAAGTTAATGCTGGAAAAGCCATTGCCTGTTAACAAGATTAAACCAGTAAAAGCCAGTGCCGTACCCACCCAAGTCATCACTGAGGGCATCTTTTGGAAGATTACCCACATTAAAATGGGCACTAAGGGCACATACAGCGCGGTTAGAAAGGCGGATTCGCTACTGAGAATGCTTTGTAGGCCAATGGTTTGAGTGCCATAGCCAATTGCGATCACAATCCCGATGGCTGTACCTGCCAAGCCCTCTTTTGGGGTTAGGCCACGCATGGATTTGAGCGAGATTAAGAAGATTGCCAAAGCCGCGACTGCAAAACGGCAGCCAACAAAAAACATGGGGCTACTAAAATTCAGCGCATATTGCACCGCTAAAAAGGTGCCACCCCAAATCATGGTGATAAAAATAAGCGCGAATTGTGCGGCTTTAGGAGATTGAGACAAAGCGGTCAACACAGCCATCCTCATGAGTAAAGTGCAATATACTGCACATATTGCATTGCTTGTTGTCTTTGTGCAATATATTGCGCAGATTTTTATTTTCACTGTAGGAATGAATGAGTCATTCAGAGACGGTATTGCAAGATGTGGGACAGAATATTCGTCTGTTTCGTACTGAACGTCAGTTTAGCCAGCAAGATTTGGCAGATCGAGCAGGTGTTAGTCGTCGTACCATTGCTGCTTTGGAAACAGGACAAGTCAATATTAGTTTGGCCAAGCTTGATGCGATTGCCACTGCATTAGCTGTTGATTTTAAAAAACTGGTTAGCCCATCTGAGCTGAGTGAGTCTGCTATCGTCAATACCTTGGCGTGGCAGGGTCAACAGGCTGAAAGTCATGCCACGCTGTTGGCTGCTGTGCCAACCCAGACACAAGTCGAATTATGGACATGGTCATTGGCTGTTGGAGAGGTCTATCAAGCAGAGCCAGATCAAAAAGGCTGGCAAGAGTTGATTTATGTGCTGGATGGAGTGTTGACGATTTCCTTTGAACATGAAAATCGAGTGATTCAGGCAGGCGAGTCGATTTTATTTGAGAGTTCTGTCAACTATCGCTATCTCAATCAGGGTAATCGTAGCGTTCGTTTTGTCCGGAACGTGATTTATTAACGTTAAAAAAAGGTGCTTAAGTTTGATTGCTTAAGCACCTGTAGCATTTATGGATTCTTTTTCAAACTTAGCTTGAGCTTTGATGCGTACCATATTTATCAATCATGATCGAGCTGGCTTCATTTAGACCTCGTACAATGACATGAATACCTTTGCGCTGGAATTTATGTACCACACTGTCGATCATGGCCACTGAAGTAACATCCCAAATATGTGAATGGGTTAAATCAATAATGACTTCTTTCACATCTTCATTGAAATCAAAACTTTGCATAAATTTTTCTGAAGAGCTAAAGAAAATTTGTCCTTTCAGATCATAAACGCGAGTCTGATTTTCAAAATATCGCTCAACTCGAATATCTTGCTCTAATTTATTGGCAAGGAATAAAGCAGACAGTAACACGCCTGTCAGCACGCCTAAGGCTAAATTATGGGTTGCAACGACCACAACCACAGTGGCAAGCATCACGACATTACTGCTGATTGGATTCTTGCTAAAACTGCGAATAGATTTCCATTCAAAGGTACTAATCGAGACCATTATCATTACCGCAACTAAGGCAGCCATGGGAATCACTTTTAACCAGTCGCTGATAAATACCACCAAGATGAGGAGGAAAATCCCCGCTGAGAAGGTCGATAATCGAGTTAATCCACCTGATTTGACGTTAATCATTGATTGTCCAATCATGGCACAGCCCGCCATGCCGCCCATAAAACCAGAAGCGATATTGGCGATACCCTGACCTTTACATTCTTGAAATTTATCGCTTGGTGTATCGGTCATTTCATCAATAATCGTCGCCGTCATCATCGACTCAAGCAAACCGACTGCTGCTAACGCAACTGCATAGGGAAAGATGATTTTTAAGGTTTCAAAATTAAAGGGAATATCAGGAATCAAGAACACAGGAAGCGTATCAGGTAATGAACCCATGTCTCCCACTGTACGAATATCAATGCCGAAGTAGATTGCCAGCAAAGTCACCGTGATGATGCAGACCAAGGGTGAAGGCAATAATTTACCGATTTTCGGAATCAGCGGAAATAGGTAGATAATGATCAGACCCAATAACACCAAGGCATAGACCTGCCATGTGACATTGACCAGTTCAGGCAGTTGCGCCATAAAGATCAAAATCGCCAATGCGTTGACGAATCCAATCACCACAGATTTAGACACGAAACGCATAAGTTTCGCTAGCTTTAGATAGCCCGCGATAATTTGCAATACACCCGTGAGCAAGGTGACAGCCAGCAGATATTGTAAGCCATGCTCTTTAACCAAACTGGCCATGACCAAGGCCATAGCGCCTGTTGCGGCTGAAATCATGGCGGGGCGACCACCAACGAAAGCAATTACCACGGCAATACAGAATGAAGCGTATAAACCAACTTTGGGATCGACTCCCGCAATAATAGAGAAGGCGATGGCTTCTGGGATCAGTGCTAAACCGACAACTAGTCCAGCCAAAATATCCGCACGGATATTGGAGAACCATTGCGCTCGAATATTGGAAAACATAGAAATAGCCTATTTTTTAGGAATTTTTAAAGGCTAGTGATGTGATATACAGACACACGACTACACCACATCACTAGACAGTGATGAGTTAATACATAGGAAATGTAAAACTTAAGGTGGCGTAAGCATCATGTAAGAAGAGAGGGGGTTATTTGAATTGGTGCAAGCATAGCACCCAAGGGGATAAAGCTCTAGCGATTGTTACAATAACTAGAGCCTGAAATGATTAGAGTGATTGTTGGTCTAACAATAACTGTGCTTCACGAAGACTTAACGTCCCTTCATAGATTGCACGACCAGTAATCGCCCCTAGAATTCCTTTTTGGTCTTTTAGATTGCGTACATCATCTAGATTAGTAACGCCACCAGAAGCAATTACAGGCAGACCTGAATAGTTTGCCAAATTCACGGTCTGTTCAACATTAACACCTTGCATCATGCCATCACGTGCAATATCGGTATAAACAATGCTCGATACGCCAGCATCGGCAAAACGTTTAGCAAGGTCAGTTGCTTTTACATCAGTCACATTGGCCCAACCATCAGTTGCCACCATGCCATTGATTGCATCAATACCGACAATGATATGACCCGCGAAGCGTTTACATGCTTCTTCAACAAACTCAGGCTCTTTCACGGCTTTGGTACCGATAATCACGAAAGAAACACCAGCTTCCAAATAGTGTTCGATGGTTTCAAGTGAACGGATACCACCACCAATCTGAATTGGAAGTTCAGGTTGTGCACGCGCAATCGCTTCAACGACTGGTTTATGAATTGGTGTACCTGCGAAAGCACCATTTAAATCGACTAAATGTAAACGACGTGCGCCTTCATCCACCCAATGTTGTGCAGTTGCCACAGGGTCTTCAGAGAAAACGGTATCGTCTTCCATACGTCCTTGTTTTAAACGGACACATTTACCATCTTTCAGGTCAATTGCTGGGATGATTAGCATGCTTTCGCTCCTTGCGTCATCATAGGTTTAAATTATTAGGGCTTGTTCAACAGGCCCTATATTAGCAAAGTATTGATCAATCACTAAGCTTTGTCTGCTGAACCTTCCAGTATTCTCCTGATTTGTTGCAGTAATTGTGTTGTGAGCAATTGTTGCTGATACAGTTGCTCGAAACAGAGTAGTGCTGCATAGGCATCTGCGGCGGCATAATTGATTTGTTGAGGACTAAGATTTTTAACAGACCAGTTTGAGGTACTGACTTTTTTACTTTTGGCAAAATAACGTTGGAACAGGAGAGCGATTGCCGTTTGGATGCCGACTTGGCTGCGATAACCAAAACTTGCAAAGCTCTTGGATAGATCAATCATTGCATTGGGCTGAATGTCTTTAGCTCGGAAGATATGGGCATCATTTTTTAGTCCAAAACCAACCTTGAGTTGTTGTTCATTTTCGAGAATCGGTTTGAGAAAATCTAATATTTCATTACTGACTTGAAATAAATAAACCTTGTTTGGCGTTGCGAGCTGGATCAGGTGAGGCCCCGTCGATTTTTCGCCAACTTTGAACGTTGGCTTGGATTCAGTATCAAAACCAAAGACCTGAATAGAAGTGAGTTCCGCCTGAATTGCCTTGCACTGTTCAAGCGTTTGGATCACCAAGATACGATCTGTGCTTAGATTTTGAAATGCAGGCAATGCGCGGATTTGTTCTTTGCTTAAAGGGGGAGTGTGTTGAGGCGTATCCATCTGCATTAAAGGCTCAAAGCGTTTGATTGAGCTTAAAGGGTTTTATCAAAATAAAAAAGCCAAGTCGGAACTTGGCTTAATAACAATGAGCTATTTATTCAGCGTAGGGATGCTGTTGCATTTGAATCTGCTGGCTTTTCTGTATGTAGTTTTGATAAGCAGGAATGGCTGTTGCAGCTATAAATAAAATACTAATTGGGACGAGGATAATATAGATCCATCCTAAAACTTTTTCCCAGCCTTTTGTTATGCGAGGTGAGCCATAATTATTTGAACTTTCATCCCCTTTTGCACAGCTTAAATAAATAAAAAACAAGAAATTAACCAGTGGTATAAGCATTATCAGTGATAGCCATCCAGTCTGATTTCGATCATGTAGACGACGGATAGAGAAAATAAAACTGTAATAGAGGACAGCGACATAAATAATGATAAAAAGGCCGCCCAAGAGATATACCAGAATATTCGTAGAGGAATTAGTGAAAGCTGGTATAAAGATCGCAGCAATAATACCGAGGATGAACATAGAAAGCCCGAGCAGCATATTCCATCCTAAATAAGAGAGTCTCCCAAAACGCCCATTGGCACTTAAACCTGAATCATTTGCTTGAAAATTAGATGTCATTTTATCTTCCTATATTGATTGACTTTTTAAGGATAAATTGTTCGGTTTTTATTCAAAGTGTTTGCATAATAAGCAAAATGGCATTGAAAATAAATAGAAAAGAAAAATTTAAAAAAGGGAGTATTTTCTCTCAGGCTTATTTCTGTGGAGACATTGAGGGAAATAATTGATATAGGTTAAGGGAAAACCGTATGGCTTTTCGTAATAACGATGAATATTAAGACAGAGAGTATGAATATTAAGCCCAATCCGATGTATGCCATTATTTTTTTCCAAGTTGCGGTGGGTTGCACAGGAGCATAGCGATTAGAGTTATGGTCACCTCTGGCAATCAGCAAATACACCAGCATCAAAATATTCAGATAAGGCATGCCCAATAGCAATACGAACCAACCTGAACGATTACAGTCGTGTAGTCGTCGAATGGCAAATACAAGGCTGCTATAGACAACAAAAAGTGCAAGGGTCACGAATAAAAATAATGCTAAAAGGTCTGGCTTTTTATAAGGCTCAGTTAGCCCGATTCCAAACATTTCATAACTTATATAAATATTAAGTGGAATAGCAATCAGGAAAATGACGGTTTGCCAAGCCAGATAAGATAATCGGCCAAAACGCCCATGAGGATTAAATGGATTTAATACATGTTTAGAAATTGGCGGTAACATCATTATTCTTCGTTTGAATTATTTTTCTTATTTGCAATAAAAATCGCCAAGTTACATGGCGATTTTTAAGGTCAGATCAGTTAAATCTTCCATTCCACAAAGTTCTTTAACAGCTGTAAACCAGCAGTATGACTTTTCTCAGGATGGAACTGCGTTGCAAACAAATTGTCTTTGTGAATCGCCGTGCAGAAATTCACGCCATAATCACAGGTTGCTGCAGTGACTGCTGAATCTTTTGGCTCGACATAATAGCTGTGCACAAAATAGAAACGCGCATCTTGCTCAATGTTGTTCCACATTGGATGACTTGGATCAAGTTGATGTACTTGGTTCCAGCCCATATGCGGTACTTTTAAATTTGGGATTTCAGGAAAGTGTTTCACAACACCCTCAAAAATTCCCAATGCAGCCACACCGCCATTTTCTTCCGAACTTTGCAGTAGCGCTTGCATACCGACACAAATCGCAAGCACAGGTTTGTTGAAAGCAGCTTGGCGCACAACTTCATCAATCCCTGCTTCATGCATGCCTTGCATACAGTCACGCATGGCACCGACACCAGGAAAGACAATTTTATCCGCTTTGGCAATTAATTTAGGATCATTGGTGACATCAACTGTTGCACCGACATGCTCTAGGGCTTTTGCCGCAGAGTGTAGATTGCCCATGCCATAATCAAGTAAAGCAATACGGGTCATTACAAACTACCTTTAGTCGAAGCAATGGTGTTTTCTGCGCGTGGATCAATTTCACAGGCCATACGCAATGCGCGTGCTAAAGCTTTAAACACACTTTCAATCTGGTGGTGACTATTTTTGCCTTTCAGGTTATCAATATGCAATGTCATCAGCGCATGATTGACAAAACCTTGGAAAAATTCTGAAAATAAATCGACATCAAAGGTTCCGATGCGGGCACGTGTATATGGAATATCCATAAATAAACCCGGACGACCAGATAGATCAACCACAACACGAGACAGTGCTTCATCTAATGGCGCATAAAAATGCCCATAACGACGTAAGCCTTTTTTATCGCCTAAAGCTTGTGCAAACGCTTGCCCCAAGGTGATTCCACAGTCTTCGACGGTGTGATGATCATCAATTTCTAGGTCACCATCGCAATGAATGTCGATATCAAATAGACCATGACGCTTGATTTGATCAATCATATGGTCTAAAAATGGAACTCCAGTGTTGAGTGTGCCTTGACCAGTACCATCGAGATTGAGACGAACTCGAATTTTTGTTTCGTTGGTATTTCTTACCACTTCACTGATACGTTGCGTCATGGACACGTTCCTCAAAAAACGTCAAAAATGATTGAATTAAAAACCAATAGTTTCGCTGTGACGAAAAAGTGACAGCATCATAGTTTGCTCAGGAGGGTTAATCAATGCCTATTACCGTACATGCTTACAGTTCTCTGGATAATCTAGGAATTCGTACTCAGCTAGAGCGACTTTACGATACCAGCCCAGAGTTTGGCGATGGGCAAGATGCAATGGAACAACTTGAACAAAATCTCCAGCAATATACCACAGTTTACACTGCTGAATTTAACACCAAAATTATAGGTGCAATTTGGGCGACAGGACAAGGTGAAAGCCGTGTTTTGGAATATATTGTGGTACATCCAGCCAATCGTGGCCGTGGGGTTGCAGAACGCTTGGTTGAAGAGGTGTGCCGTATGGAAGAAGAGCAAGGGGTTAAACAGTTTGAACCAGGTTGTGGGGCAATCCATCGCTGTTTATCCCATATTGGCAAAATCTAAGCCTTGGTTTGCTACTTTGGAGCAAAATTAAGCGCTTAAGAGAAAAATCCACAAATTTGCTTGACGGGCTTAGGCAAACATTGTTTAATACGCCCACTTTGGCGTGATAGCTCAGTAGGTAGAGCAACGGATTGAAAATCCGTGTGTCCCCAGTTCGATCCTGGGTCTCGCCACCATAAATTTGTATTTTCAATCCCTGATCCCATCAGGGATTTTTTTGCCCAAAAAATGATTGCGTGAAAAATGTGCATTCAAATCAAAAGCTCATGATAATTATTGACTATTCAGCTGAGATACGGCTTAATACACCCCATTGGCGTGATAGCTCAGTAGGTAGAGCAACGGATTGAAAATCCGTGTGTCCCCAGTTCGATCCTGGGTCTCGCCACCATATTCAAAAAGCCTCAAACGAAAGTTTGGGGCTTTTTTTTATATTTAAAATATTTTGCTATATTAAAACAGAGTCAAAAATTTTAAGAATAGACCAGTATGAAAGACTTATTTTCTGAGCAAAGTGAACTTTATCAACAGGCACGGCCAACTTATCCGCAATCGTTAGTAAACTGCTTAATAGCGCAACTCAATGGCTTGGACTCTGCGTGGGATTGTGGGGCGGGTTCAGGGCAACTGACTCAACTGATCGCTCCTTATTTTCAGCATGTGGTTGCAACTGATCTCAGTCAAAATCAACTAGATCAGGCTCCAGCATTACCCAATGTGCAGTATTTACAACAAGCCGCAGAGCAAACCTCATTTGCAGATCAGTCTTTTGATTTAATTACTGTTGCCCAAGCGATTCACTGGTTTGATTTTGAAAAGTTTTATGCAGAAGTAAAACGAACATTAAAGCCAAATGGTCTTTTTGCAGTGATTGGATATGGCCTGTTAACGCTTGATGAGAAGGACTTAAATGATCGAGTACAACACCTCTATTTTGAGACTTTAAATGGCTTCTGGGATGCAGAGCGACGTTATATTGATGAGCATTATCAAACGATTCCATTTCCCTTTGAGGAAATCGCAATGCCACAGTTTCAGATCGAGTTAGGTTGGACAGGGCCACAGTTGTGGGATTATCTCAATACTTGGTCTGCGGTAAAGCATTATCAGGATCAACAGCATGTTAGCCCTTTGGTGAGCTTACAAGACATTTTACAGATACAGCAGCCGATTGGGATTCGCTTTCCAATTTTGCTGAGAGTCGGGCGCTTAGCTGCATCAAAGTAGGAAAATAAAAAAAGCATGTCGGAGCATGCTTTTTTTATTGAGATGAGAGCTGAGTGTTAAGCAGACTTCGCCACAGCTACAGGCGCTAACATATGACCTGTTTCTTCAAAATTGGCATGCCAAGACAAGGCTTCACGAAGAATATGCGGGGTGTGGCCGCCACGTTCGCAAGCGCGATCAAAGTAATCATTGAGTGCGCCTTGATACAGTGGATGTACGCAGTTGTCGATAATCACGCGTGCACGCTCACGTGGTGCTAAGCCACGTAAATCAGCCAAACCAACTTCTGTTACCAAGATATCAACGTCATGTTCATTGTGATCGACATGGCTGACCATTGGTACGATTGATGAGATATCACCACCTTTGGCAATCGATTTGGTCACGAAGATCGCAAGGTGCGCGTTACGGGCAAAGTCACCTGACCCACCGATACCGTTCATCATCTTGGTACCACAAACGTGGGTTGAGTTCACGTTACCGTAAATATCAAACTCAAGCGCCGTATTGATCCCGATAATGCCTAAACGACGCACGAGTTCAGGATGGTTTGAAATTTCTTGAGGGCGAAGTACTAATTTGTCTTTGTAATGTTCAAGATTACCGAAAACACGCTCGCCACATTGTGCTGATAGGGTGATTGAGCTACCAGAAGCAAATTTCATTTTGCCTGCATCAATTAGTTCAAAAGTACAGTCTTGCAGTACTTCTGAATACATGACTAAATCTTCGAAATTCGAATCTTTAAGTCCGGTTAAAACCGCATTGGCAATTGAACCAATACCTGCCTGTAATGGACCTAAGTTTTTTGCTAAACGACCTTCTGCGACTTCTTTTTCAAAGAATTTAATCAGGTGGTTCGCAATGCCTTGAGTTTCAGCATCAGGTGGAGTCACAGTTGATGGAGAATCCGCCGTATCATTGAATACGATACCGACGATTTTCGCTGGATCGATTGGAATCGCTGTTGAACCAATACGGTCATCCACTTGTGTTAAAGGTAATGGTGTACGGGTAGGGCGATAGGTCGGGATATAAATATCGTGTAGACCTTCGAAATTTTCACTGAGCGAAGTATTGATTTCAACAATTACTTTTTCTGCAAAAATAGCAAAACTTGCTGAGTTGCCGACAGAAGTGGTTGGAACGATATGACCATCTTCTGTAATGGCAACTGCTTCGATCACCGCAACATCGGGACGTTTTAGTTGCTGGTTACGCATCTGTTCAACGGTTTCAGACAAATGTTGGTCGATAAACATCACTTCGCCGTTATTAATAGCACGACGTAAAGTATTGTCGACTTGGAATGGCATACGACGGGCAAGGACCCCTGCTTCCGTCAATTGTTTGTCTAAGTCATTGCCGAGACTCGCGCCCGTAATTAATGTGATTTTTAACGGATTTTTTTTGGCTTGCTCAACCAATGCTTGTGGGACTGCTTTCGCTTCACCAGCACGGGTAAAACCGCTCATACCAACCGTCATATCATTTTTAATAAACTGAGCTGCCTGCTCTGCACTCATCACTTTGTCATGCAGTGCTGCAAGACGAATACGACTTAAAGACATCATCCATTCTCAATATTGCTTTTCATTGGATAAGGATTCTATCGCTAAAACATGAAAAGTGGATTGAAATAAGGCTAAGGTCTAATACAGGTGAGTATGCTTTATTCACTTGCTATGCAATAGGCTATTTTCTGTGTGATATTTGCTTGAATTCGTGTAGAAAAACCAATTGGGTCTTGGATTGTTGTTCATGCTTGGAGGCTATTCAACGAATAAAAGTCTTCAATCTGATGGTATTTTGATAGAAGACTTTAGTCGAAGAAATAGGGAGCATTGGTCGCTTAAGCGCGATTTTTAAAAATGTCCCGTCAAGGTTTGTTTAATTTTATCGATGGTATTATTTTGCGGCTCTTCGTCTGGTACTGAGTTAATCGGAAGAGAAATCACGACTTCCAAACCGCCTTGTTCACGATTACGAATGTTGATCTGTCCTTGATGAATATCGACAATACGTTTCACGATCGCTAAACCTAAACCACTACCTTGAATTGTTCGTGCGGAATTGCCGCGAACAAAAGGTTGCATTAACTCTTCGACCTGATCTGGTGGAATACCTTCACCATGATCGGCAACTGTAATCAAAATGTGATCATCGACATGGCTGGCAGAAAGTTCAATCGGCTCTGCACCATAACGCTTGGCATTATTGACCAGATTGGCAATGAGTCGCTTTAACGACAGGCTGCGAGCAGGGATGATTGGCAGTTCCTGCGCCTGAAAACGGATATCCAGTGGTTTGAATTGCACCACCACTTCTTGCAATAAGGTATTGAGGTTAGTGTCGGTTAACTCTTCATCCGAACCATCACGCATATAGGAAATGAACTGATTCAGAATCGCATCCATATCATCTACATCATAAATCAGACCTTCACGGAAAAACTCATCGGGCAGCATTTCGGCGGTGAGGCGGATACGTGTCAGTGGCGTGCGTAAATCATGGGAAATACCTGCCAACATGATTTGGCGATCACGTTCGGTCTGTTCCAGTGTGTATACCATATGGTTAAAGGCTTGATTCACCTGACGGATTTCGAGTGGACCATGATTGGTATCGAGATAGGGTGCTTTGCCTGTTTTACTATAATTATTGGCAGCATTCTGCAATCGACGTAGCGGTCGATTCATCTGTCGCACCAAAATCAAAATAATAATCGAGGATAGGATCGGAACCCCAAACAACCACGCAGCGATCAACTCTACGCTGTAGTTGGTGTAGGTTTTGAGCGGTTCTCTCACCCAGTTGCCATTCATCTCTGGTGTTTGAATCCAGATACGAGGGATCGGTTTAAATTTAAAATAAACTGTGACGTTTTCTACGCCGAGCTCTTTCGCGAGTTTAGATTCGATTTGATTGGTAAACAGCTCCGCCAAGAATTTATCTTCAACTTTGGGAAACTCTCTGGGGTCGGTCACGTATTCAATGCCAATACGGTTTTTTAACCATGTATCGACGTCAACTTCGCTATCACGATGCAGAATTCGAATATCTGGATTATTGACCAGTTCTAATTCAATCGCGAGATAACGGGCGTGCTGCTGTAGTTCTGGAAGATAAAGTGTTCGCCAAAAGAACCACAAGGACATAAACAGGCTGAAAAACACCATGAACAAAACCAAGATGGTGGTGCGCATGGCTGCGGAACGCGGTTTAATTTTATCTAAAAAACGTTCCCATTGGGTTCGTGGCCTTTCGGAATAAGCCGCGAACTCAGTAAATTCTTGTGGATCAATTGGTTCAAGTTTCAACGTTTTATTTCCTAAGCTTATTCAGCGCCATCTGGAACAAAAACGTAGCCCACGCCCCATACGGTTTGGATATAACGCGCACGAGCAGGGTTATCTTCAATTAAACGACGTAGACGTGAGACTTGGACATCAATCGAGCGTTCCATTGCACCCCATTCACGACCACGTGCCAAGTTCATCAGCTTATCGCGTGTCAGTGGTTCACGTGGATGCTGAACCAGTGCTTTTAGGACTGCAAACTCACCCGTTGTGAGCGTTACGACTTGACCTTCACGAGTTAAAGTACGGGTTGATAAATCCAAAGACCACGGGCCAAAGCTGACCACTTCAACTTGTTGACTTGGTGCACCAGGAACTTCACGCACTTGACGACGCAATACCGCACGGATACGTGCAAGCAATTCATTTGGGTTGAATGGTTTTGGTAAATAATCATCTGCGCCCGCTTCAAGACCCGCAATACGGTCAGAGTCACTACCACGTGCTGTCAGCATAATAATCGGTGTATCGATATTTGACTGGCGTAAACGACGACAGATGCTTAAACCATCTTCTACAGGAAGCATAAAATCGAGCACGATAAGCGAGAACAATTCACGTTGCAGTAAACGGTCCATTTGAGTTGCATCATGGGCAGTTTTTACCACAAAGCCTTTGTCTTCTAAAAAGCGTTGTAACAGCGTACGCAAGCGCACATCGTCATCGACCACTAAGATGCGTTCGACCCGGTCTGTCTCATGGTGTACAGTTTCCGTCGATTCGGCAGGTACAACTAAACTCATGATGTGCTCCTTTATCGTTTATTGTCATCGTCTTTATGCAATGCGATTGTGAAATATCAATAGACCTTTGAGTATACGATTCATTGCACAGTTTTGGCTATGTTATAAAGCAACAAATATTGCCAATAAAATCAAGAGATAGATACCAAATATATACAGGCAAAATTATGACAATCAATCTATTTTTCAATATTTAGGCGAAAAAATCTTGGTATTTTAGAAACATTCAGCGATTTGCATAAACTACTTGCACAATATTCAAAAAAACAATGGTGGATTTTATAGCCATGAACTTTATAATCAGTGCTTTTAGACTTAACCCTTGTGGAATCAATCACGATGACTGACTTAGTTCAGCAGTTGGCAAATGAACTTGCCGTACGTCCAAACCAAGTAGAAGCTGCTATTCGTTTAATTGATGAAGGTGCTAGCGTTCCTTTTATTGCACGTTACCGTAAAGAAGTCACGCAAGGCTTAGACGATACGCAATTACGTCAACTCGATACACGTTTAACTTATTTACGTGATTTATTTGAGCGTCGTGAGAAGGTGATCCAATCTTTACAAGAACAAGATAAATTAAGCGATGATTTATTGGCGCGTGTAAATGCAGCTGAGACTAAAAATGCATTAGAAGAAATTTACGCACCGTATCGACCGAAACGTACCAGTAAATCATTTAAAGCAAAAGAAGCAGGCCTTGGCGCTATTGCTGAAAAAATTATTGCAGAACAAGTTGATCCAACTGAAGCATTGGCTGGTTTTAGTCATGAAGACTACCCAGATGCAGAAAGCCAACTTGATGCGATTCAGCATATCTTGATTGATGACTGGGCACAAAATATTGCATTAACCACTGAATTAAAACAAACTTTTGCTAAAACTGCGGTATTGAAAAGTGCGGTAGCTTCTGAAGAGAAAAAAGAAGTTGGCAAAAAATTCCGTGATTATTTCGAGTTCTCTGAAAACTTTAATAAAGTCCCTTCACATCGTTTATTGGCGATGCTGCGTGGTCGTCAAGAAAATGTCTTGGGTTTAAAAGTTGATGGTGAAGATGATGCACCATTGGCTCGTATTGAAACTGAATACAATCTTGAACAAATTCAACCACAAACGCGTCAAGATTATTTAAAGCAAACAGCTAAACTGTTTTGGTTAGGCAAGATTCGTCCACAAATCGAACATTCCTTATTAACCGATAAACGTTTGGCTGCTGAAGCTGAAGCAATGGATGTATTTGCTGAAAACTTACGCCATTTATTACTTTCTGCACCTGCGGGTGGTCGTACAACTTTAGGTGTTGATCCTGGTATTCGTACAGGTGTGAAGCTAGCAGTGGTGAGTAATGCAGGTGATGTTCTTGCGCATAGCACCATTTATCCATTTGCACCGAAAGAAGACAAAGAGGGTTCTATTGCGGAACTTGCTCGTTTATGTCGAGAGTTCCACGTGGAACTTATTGCGATTGGTAATGGTACTGCAAGTCGTGAAACTGAAGCTGTGGTTGCAGAAATGATGGCGGCCAATACTGATCTACAACTGACACGTATCACTGTAAGTGAAGCGGGTGCTTCTGTTTACTCTGCAAGTGAATTGGCTTCACAAGAGTTGCCTGAGTTGGATGTTTCAATTCGTGGTGCAGTTTCAATTGCACGTCGTTTACAAGATCCGTTGGCTGAGTTGGTAAAAATTGACCCTAAATCGATTGGTGTAGGTCAATATCAACATGATGTGAACCAAGCTGGTTTGGCGAAAACTTTGGATGCCGTGGTTGAAGACTGTGTGAATGCTGTAGGTGTGGATGTGAACACCGCTTCTCCAGCGATTCTGGCTTATATTGCTGGCCTAAATAAAGCCATTGCGCAACAAATCGTTGAATATCGCAAAGAAAATGGTCGTTTTGATAACCGTCAAGCTTTGAAAAAAGTGCCGCGTTTGGGCGAACGTACCTTTGAACAATCTGCTGGTTTCTTACGTGTTCAAGATGGTTCTGAACCATTGGATGCGTCTGCAGTTCACCCTGAAAGCTACGGCTTGGTGGAAAGAATTGTTGCGGCAAAAGCAACTACGGTAAAAGACATTATTGGTAACACAGAAATCATTCGCCAAGTCAAAGCGGATGAATTTGTAGATGACAAATTTGGTTTACCGACTATTCAGGACGTTTTAGCTGAATTGGAAAAACCAGGTCGTGATCCACGTCCTGAGTTCCGTACTGCGAAATTCCGTGAGGACATTACCGAAGTTGCACAATTGACTGAAGGCATGCAACTTGAAGGCGTTGTCACCAATGTGACCAACTTCGGTGCTTTCGTGGATGTTGGTGTACACCAAGATGGTTTAGTGCATATTTCTGAACTTGCAAATGAGTTTGTTTCTGACCCACATAAAGTCGTGAAACCAGGTCAAATTGTGCAAGTACGTGTGATGCAGGTGGACGTGGAACGTAATCGCGTGAATTTGAGTATGCGTGCTGAAGGTTCTGCACCAGCGAAAGCACCACGTCAGCAACGTCCACAACAAGATCGTACTGAACGTTCAGATCGTAAACCACAAGGTCAACGTCCTCCGCGTAAAGAGGGTGACTTTAAGCGCCCGCAAAATAACAAGCCAAAAACTGAAAAACCACAAGAGCAAAAAATTGGTGGTTTAGGTGCCTTGTTATTACAAGCAGGGATTAAAGGTTCTAAGTAATTGATCTAATAAATAAAAGCCTCTTCGGAGGCTTTTTTAATAACATTTTATTCACTCTATATCATATTATTTAAATATATGAGGGTAATAATGCTGATTAACAATATTCATAAATGCGGTCATTTTGTTAGGCTAGTCACATTGATTTGGAATTAGAAATAATTAATTTGTATATTGCATATATTGTTGTGCGGTTGAAAAAGTAATTATTGTTTTATTGATCAAGCTATTCTTATATAGAAATATTTTATTATCGGGTGGGATTGGGTGATGGTATATAAGCAGTTATCATTAAGTGTACTTTTTATATCTATAATAAGTCTTGTTGGATGTGGTGGTGGAGGTAGTGGAGATTCTTCTGGAGAGCAAAAGACTTCTCAGGCGCCTAATCCAAATGAGATACCAACAGTAACCTCATCTTCGGCAATTAGTTATACGACATCAATTGATCAAAATCTGAGTATATTTAATGAGAAAAATACAGGCTCAACATATCAATTAAGCCCTGCCACTACAACAACAAAAAGTGTGATTGAACCAAGCTATAGCGTAAGGAGCTATGATGGTGTTGGTATATCATTTCTATATAAGTTTGATGCGAATAAAATTCTGATCGTTGATTATGATCGTTTAGCTAACAAAGTAATTCATGCACGCCTTGATACGACAGATTCAACGCTTTCTTGTAGAAAAGATAAGTGGTCTCCATTAGGGTGCAATGGGATTGATGTTATTTATGATGATCGTACTGGTGATTCAACAATTTCATTTAATAAACAGCAATTTGAAAATTACTATTATCAAGAAAATCCAACTTCTTCATCGGGTAGTGAAAAAGTAGAATACAAGGTAATGGTGGATGGAACGGTTAAAGGAAGTATAACAAGTAAACCATTAGTATTTTCTGATTTTGAGAAAACACATACAGGAGAAATTACTGTTAATGGTAAGAAGCTTGATATTTATAGAGCGTTTATGCGAGATAAACAGCTTTTTATCCAGTTTAAAAATGGTGAAAGTTTGTACTTGCTTACTGGCAAGTCTTCAGGATTAATTAGTGGTTATGATACGGCGGAAGGGAGCTTTTCTACTTCTGCAATGGGTACACTAAAGACATTAGCAAATGATCGGGTAAATGTGAAATTAGATAATATCTACTTTAGTTCTAGCACTGGTTCAAAATTGGTGTCTGGGGATATTACTTTAATTGATAGTTCTGCCAAAGTTGATATTCAGAATATTGGTAAAATTGATACAAAGTATGTTTATGCTTATGAATTATCGAATAAAGAAATGACCTATTTTATTACCTCTACATCAGGCTCTGGTCGTATTGTGGTTCAAGGGCAAAGTCCAGTGAGTATAGATATTAATGGTTATTCATGTAGTTTGAGTAATTGTAAAAACGTAGCTATTTCTAAAGATGGGACATATATAAAACTTAATGGAACTTTATTGAGTGGTGTAAGTGTTACAGGTTCAATCCGAACCAATATCCACTAACTTATTGTCATCATACTATTCGTTTAGATGGTGCCAATGAGTTTTGAAGTTAACAAGAATTCCTTGATTTGCAATGCATCTAAAGTTGAAGAAAAATTCAACCGATTAAGGTGCATTTCATATTTTTATTTGAAAAGAGATAAATACCCTATTCATAGATAAGTTTAGAATAATATTAATGATAGCAGCAATTTTGTTCTATACATCTATCTAAATCACGTTAATCTGACACAATGCAAAAAATTCAAAGGAGGTCTTGATGTCGCGTAGACCTCGTGAACAAGTCGATTATTTACATCTAGAAGAACTAGGTGGTCTGGAAATGCTGAAAGCAAGTTACTATCAGCAGGAATTCTCACGACATGTTCATGAAGGATTTTGTATTGGTGTGATTGAAGAAGGGGCGCAGCGTTTCTATCGCACAGGGGGCAATCATGTTGCACCACAGGGTGATATTATTCTGGTCAATGCCGATGAAGTCCATACAGGATCTTCGGCTGTAGACACTGGTTGGCGTTATCGCGCGATTTATCCGACCCCTGAAGTATTTAATGAACTTACTCGAGATCTGACCACTGTTCATGGCACAGCACCGTGGTTTAGAGAGGCGGTACTTCATGATGAAGGCTTAGCCCAACAATTTCGATTACTGTTTGATTTATTGGAACAACCCAGCAATAGCTTGCTCAAACAAACCCTATTTTTATCCACCATTGCTTGGCTTGTGTCCAAGTATAGTCAGGTCAAGCCGCAAGCAACCGATTTAAGCAGTGCCAAGCAACGAATCCTCAATATTAAAGAACTGATGGCAAGTATGCCTGAGCAAGAGTTTTCTTTGGCTGAGCTGGCAGAAATGGCCAATCTGAGCCAGTGGCATTTCTTGAGACAATTTAAAAAGCATGTCGGATTGTCACCGCATGCATGGTTGGTACAGGCGCGTTTGCAGAAGTCGCAAAGATTGTTAAGACAAGGACTAAATTTATCTGAAGTTTCACAGCAATGTGGTTTCTCTGATCAAAGTCATTTTAGTCGTCATTTTCGTCAGACATTCGGTATTACCCCTGGTGGTTATATTTCTTATCTCAAATAAAACAGCAATTTTATACAATTCTCTCTTATCAAATTTTGGCATAGTCATAAGGTCTTTTATGAGCAATTGTGATTTTGATGTTAAGTGAAAGCATAACCGAAGATAGGCCAATAACGGTATCCCGGGCATTTCTCAATGGAGTAATTAAAATACTGCCGCTGTGTTTTGCAGTATTGCCTTGGGGACTATTGGCAGGCTCGATGGCGATCCAGGCAGGGCTGAGTACTGCACAAGCGATTGGCATGTCGGCTTTGGTGTTTGCAGGCGCAGCGCAGTTGATGACCTTAGGTTTAGTGATGGCAGGAACGCCTGCATTCACCATCATCATTTCAGTATTTCTGATTACCACACAGCATTATCTATATGCCCTGTATCTGCGTGAAGACATTTCCAAACAGCCTTTAAAACATCGCTTACTGTTGGGTTTTTTGCTGACTGATGAATTATTTGCGGTGAGTATTAAAAAGCAGCAACACTATATTTACTATTTATTGGGTGCTGGAAGCTGTTTTTATCTGTGTTGGGTCCTGTTTAGCATTTTTGGGGTGCTGCTTGCCTCAGCGGTGCCGAATCTTGATCAATATCATTTGGACTTTTCTATTGTTGCGACTTTTATCGCCATCGTGATTCCGTTTATTAAAAACATAAATACTTTAGTCGGTGTGTTGGTATCTGTACTGTTGACCTTGGTTTTTCTGAGTCTAGGGATTAAAAGTGCCGCAATCTTGGCAGGAGTGATCGGGATGCTAACCGCGACGTGTTTACAGAATCTACGGGAGCGTGTGGCATGACTTGGTTCCTTTTGATTATTCTGGCTGTGGTGGTGTTTATGAACCGCTATATTTTACTAGAACCGAATATCCCGTTGCGATTACCGAAATGGTTTCAACAATCCTTACAGTATTCCGCACCGTGTTTATTGACTGCGATTGCAACGCCGATTGTGTTTATGGATGAACATGGCGCATTTCGTTCGACTTTATTGAATCCATATTTTTTAGCCACGATTTTAACCGTCATCATTGCGTATAAGGTGAAACATACCTTATTGACCATTATCCTGAGTTTGGCCTGTTTCTATGCTTTGGTCTTTTTCTTGCCTTAGCGTGTTTGGGCATTGCGGTGTAATGCCCAAACCTTTGTTAATATTCGACTTAACGGGTGGTATAACCACCATTGGCAAAAATGGTTTGTCCAGTAATCCACCAGCCATCTGTCACTAGAAAGCGAACTAAAGGTTCAATATCTTCGATTTTGGTTAAGCCACCTAAAGCAGATGCTGATTTATGATAAGCCACGGCTTCAGGTGCTTCTTGACCGTAGAAAAATGGCGTATCCATTGGACCTGGCGCAACAGCAGTAACGGAGATACCACGTTCACCAAACTCTTTGGATGCCGCACGAGTATAATGTTCGACGGGTGCTTTTAAGCCTTCATAAGTTGAATAAAGCCCAGTATACGCTGCAAGTAAACTGGTCACGATGGTACAGATCTTTCCATTGTCATTGAGATGACGACCTGCCGATTGAATAAAGAAATAGGCAATTTTATTGTTGATGTCATTCATGCCATCAAACTCTTGTTCGGTGGTGTCTAAATATGGTTTTTTCAGCACACGACCTACCGTATTAATCGCAATATCCACGCCACCGAAGTTTTCTTTAGCGGTGATAAACAATTGCTCAATATTTTGAATATCGGATAAATCAGCTTGTACCAAAACGGCTTTTGCGCCGAGTGCCTGTACATCTTTTAAGGTTTGTTCGGCATTGGCTTGGGTGGCAGCACTGTTGTAATGAATCAATAAATTTGCACCTTGTTCAGCGAATTTACGTGAAATCAAGCCGCCTAAGTTTTTTGCGCCGCCTGTGATCAATACGGTTTTTCCATTTAAATGATGTTGTGACATGTGTTTGTCCTGATGTTGTTTTGCATAAAAAACATGCTAATTGAATTTATTTGTTTGAAATAGTTGTTAGTATTGAACTGATTGTGCAAAAAAGTTGAATAATAAAAATGGATAAGATTGATCGTTTAAAAATCTTTTGTTTGGTGGCAGAAAAGCAGTCTTTTGCACAAGCAGCGCTGCAATTGGGATTACCGCGTTCCAATGTGACTTATGCGATTCAAACACTGGAAAAAGAATATGAGGTATTACTGTTTTATCGCACCACGCGCAAAGTGGCATTAACCCATGAAGGTAGTTTGTTTTACGATGAAGCCGTGCGTTTGGTGACACAGTTAAAAGAGCTGAATCGTTTTAAAACCCATGTGCGTAGTCAGGAAGGTAAGATCAGTATTGGTATGCCGAAACGCTTAGCCACACAAGTTTTGATTCCTCATTTATCTGCGTTTTATCAACGTTATCCCAAAGTAAAGGTGTTAGTGAATGGCAGTGATGATTTTTCTAATTTAATCGAGCAACAGCTGGATTGTGTGGTACGCGTCGGACAAGTTCAGGATGAATATTTGCTGATTCGCCCCATTGCCCAAACCGAAATATGGACTGTGGCAGCACCACAATATTTGGCAGAATTTGGTGAACCTCGATGCTTTGAGGAATTACAACAGCACTTCGCGGTGGATTACCATGTCGCTAAACATTATCGAGAGTGGAGTGAGCTTTTATTCCAAGCAGATCGAGTCAAAATGCCTTATCGTTTATTGGTTGAGAATACCGAGGCCTATATTCAGGCTGGTTTAGCAGGCATTGGCATGATTCAAATTCCTGAATTCGATGCAGCGCCTTATGTACAGCAAGGACAGTTACAACGTTTATTTATCGATATTCCAAGTTTGCAGTTACCCGTCAATTTGTTGCTGACTGACCGCCAATACCGTCCTAAATATTTTCAGGACTTTATTGACTGGTTAAATGAATTATTAAAAGCCAAGTTGTAGTGGGAAGGGAGTTGCCAATGCATGTGGACAAAGCAGACAGACAATAAAAAAGCATACCTGAGTATGCTTTTTTATTTTGGCAAGGATTAATACAGACCAAGTAAGAAGCCAGCGCCTAAGGTAAAGAAGCTGAATAACCAGATCCAGCCAAATGAATAGCACAAATGGCGTCCCATATCGGTGCCTGTCAGTCCGACTGCAAGCCAAGTTGCTGGCGAGAATGGACTCACAAATGTTCCTGCATTATTGCCAATCGCCATGGCGTACACGACCGAGTCAGCATTCACTCCAGCGGTAGCGGTAACTTCTTGTACAATCGGTAATAGTGCAAAATAATAAGCATCGGTACTGGTAAAGATGTCCATCGGTACACCTAAGATCCCGACTAGAATATGCAAACTCCCGATCCATGTGCTTGGTAGAATTTTAATTAAATCCAAGGCAATCGATTGCAACATACCTGACTCAGACAAAATTCCGAGGAATGCGCCTGCAGCAAAAATAATGGCAACCATGCTCAATGCTTGAGGTGCATGGCGACCAATCACTTCAATCTGTGTTTTCGGCTGCGGGAAATTGACGATCAAGACCAATGCAAGGGCAATCATAAACACATAAGGTGCAGAGAATAGTCCAAAAGCTAGACAGATAATGGCAGCAACAATCAGACCGAGGTTAAACCATAGATTCTTTGGTTTGGCATCTTCCTGAATATCTTCGGCAAGGTCTTTGGCCATGCAGTCTTGTTCAAATGGCGTGGTACCGAGAGCTTGGGCTGCGAGAATGCGTTTTTTCTCACGTAAGCCCATAAATACGGCAAATACCATCATCCCTGCAACACCCACCACTTGAACGGGAATCAGACTATGCCAGAGTGTAGCAGCATCTAAACCTGTCGCGGCTGAAGCACGTCCTAAAGGTCCGCCCCATGGCACCATATTCATCACACCCATACTACCCGCCATCAGCAATAGCATCAGATAGGGACTCATGCCGAGTTTACGGTACAGGGGCAGTAAGGCAGGAATAATAATCAGAAAGGTTGCAGCACCAGAACCATCCAGATGCACAATTGCGGCAATCACAGTGGTCATCACGGCAACAATCACCACATTGCCACGCGTCATTTGAACCATACGTTTAATCATGGGGTCAAAGACATGTAATTCTTTTAATATACTGAAAAATAAAATAGCGAATAAAAACATCGTCGCTACTTTGGTCACTTTGGCTAGACCAGCTTCAAAGAAGCCAGAAATCTCGCTAATCGAAAAACCAGCAATGAGAGCGCCAATAAGAGGAACAATCGACATGGCTACAATAGGACTGGTTTTTCCAGACATCAGCAGCACAACAATCGTCACAATAATTAGAATACCGATCAGCGTCAGCATTATTTACTCCCTTAAGTTGTAACCTCTTGTCATTGGAAAAGTGTTAAAAAATACACCAAAAATAAAAAATAAAGCGCCGTCCATTATGCATAAAAACTTAATTAATTCTTAAAAATAAGAATAAAAACTACGCAAAAAGCGGATTAAATGAACAAAATGTTTAACTTTAGCCAATAATGCGGTTTAAGTTGCTTTTTTAATTATGTGATAAGTGTGAAAAAAATGGTCTTTTAAATATAGATATAGTCGTGAGAAACCATAAAACTGATCGCTATACTTTTGACATTCATAATTCTTTTGAGTAAAAATTAGAGTAATTACTCTAATTTTAAAAAGAGACGAAAATGCAAATTGGCCGACAAGCTTGGATGACGCAAACCTCAGGTGATTTATCCTTAAAAGATCGTATGTTGCTGTTGAGGCATAGCCTCTTTCCTGTGTTAAAACAGAGTATAAAAATGTATAGTTTGGCGAATCGCAGCAGACCGACTGTTCAACACGAATTGCGTCTGGATGATCTTATTTTGCCTGATAGCGTAGATGTGCAACGAGCTTTAGAGGAGATGCAGTCCTGTAGCTCAACGTCTCTGCAAAATCATTGTCTTCGTACATGGTGTTATGCCATTGCTTTTGCCAAAATGCAAAACATGCAACATGATGATGAATTATTAGGAGTGTCGTGCTTATTGCATGATTTAGGTATGACAGAACAACATTATCAGCATCATCAACATTGTCGTTGTTTTGCAGGACAGGGCGCTTATGCTGCAAGAGATTGGTCTCTTGAACAGGGGTGGCGACCTGCACGCGCTGATCAACTTTTTGAGGTGATCAGTATGCATATGAATCCTTATGTTGAGCTCGATGAGGGGATAGAAGCGCATTTGCTGCAACAAGCGGCCAGTTGTGACGTCATCGGCAGTCGTGGTTTTGAGTTTTCAGAACTGTTTAGACAGCAATTACAGCAAAGATACCCGCGTCTTGATTTTAATCAGATTATGATTAAATTTACTCAACAGGAAGCACAGCAACGTCCTCGATCGCGTACTGCCATGCTGGTGCAGAGTGGGTTTAAGCAGCTTGTGAATTTAAATCCTTATTTGCAATAGCGCTCAAAATAAAAAACCACCTTTGCTTTTTACAAAAGTGGTTTAGATTTAGGACACAATTTATTTAGTGGTCATGTTCAAGATATTCAGGCTTTTTCGGTAATGCCCAGCTACACATGAAACAGATCAATAGCATGATAATAACGTATACGAAGAAGGTATTTTCAATGCCTGCATCTTTAAATAATAACGCTACCGATGGCGCCGAACCACCAAAGAGTGCATTACCCACCGCATAGGAGAAACCTACACCTAATGCACGGACATGCGGCGGGAACATTTCAGCTTTGACTAGACCACTGATAGAGGTATAGAAGCTCAGCAGCATCATCAAGAAAATCAGTAACAGGGTGATAATCACAGGGGAGTCAGCAAAGTTGCGCATACCTGTGACCATGACAGGATAAATAAAGATTGCGCTGAGTAAACTGAATGCCAACATGGAAGCACGACGGCCAATGCGATCTGACAACATGCCGAACAATGGTTGTGCCAACATGAATACAAATAGCGCCGTGGTCATGATAAAGCCAACGGTTTTGCCATCCATACCAATATTGGTGAGGTAGGTTTTTGAATAAACCGTGACCACATAGAAGGTGAGTGAACCAGCTGATGTATAGCCGACAACCAATAGGAAAGTTTTCCAATGCTGTTTAAGCAGGGCAACTAAGCTACCTGATTCTTCACGGTCAGCATCTTCATGTGACAAGGTTTCTTCTAAACGACTACGCGCAAGTAAAGACAATAATGCAGCAATACCGCCGATGACGAAAGGAATACGCCAGCCACCATCATTCAATTGCTGTTCAGTCATAAAGCCCAGCAAGATCACCCCGAGTAAACTTGCAAGTAACTGACCTCCTGAAAGAGTGACGTACTGGAATGATGCAAAGAAGCCTCGTTGCCCTTTTAAGCCGAGTTCACTCATATAGGTCGCAACAGCACCATACTCACCACCGACAGAGAGGCCTTGCAGTAATCGAACCATGAGCAGTAAAAAGGGTGCCCACATTCCGACTTGATCATACGTAGGTAAGGCTGCAAACAGAAATGAACTGAGTGCCATTAAGCAGATGGAAATGACCATAGACTGCTTACGGCCTTGACGGTCAGCAATACGTCCGAATAGCCAACTGCCGATTGGGCGCATGAAAAAGCTGGCACCAAACACCCCCCAAACATAAATGGCTTTGGTGGTTGGTTCCATATCTGGAGCGGTCAATGCATGGGTAAAATAGGCAGCAAAAACGGCATAAATATAGAAATCGAACCACTCAACTAAATTCCCTGATGCCGCACCGACGATACCTTTGATACGACTTCTTTTTTCTTCCTTGCTATATGTCTGACTCATATATGTTCCTTTTCAACCAAGCAAGATTCTGTAACTGAATCTTTACAGAATGTTATATACCGCTAAAGAAGCATGAAAATGACACTATTTTGTATGCTTTTTATGAATGTATTTTTAGATAGGGAGAATAAGGCTAGTTTTTTAGCTAAATCATTGACAGATAAAGAATGTCAGAATGGTCAATATTGAAAATTTAATGTTTTTAAAAGCAATTAATTGAGCTGTATCAGGAGACAATCTAGAAACAAGAACAGGCTAATGTTATGTAAATGGATTGTAATGAAGGCATTTTTAGGATTTTCATCTTTTTATTTTCAATTCAAGACATGGAGTGCTTGTCTTGGAAGGTGAGCGTGGCAATCGCATTGGAAATAAGTGATTCAGAAAATGTGCTAGAAACAAAATTAACAGACGCTACTGATGATAAATGCAGCAAGGCTGTGGATAAGTTTTAGTTTATACACATGGGCAGTTGCGGTTATTGTAAAAAGTTCTTAAAGCAATTGATTGAGGTCTGGAATCGGACAATCTTTTCTCAATGGACACGCTTCACCCTGAGTAAATCGACTTAACATCGTTCTGATTTGATGAAGCTGTGCAATCTTCTCATCTATCAAATCTAACTTGTCTTGGAAAATATTTTGTACTTGTGGGGCAGGGATTTCATCTTGGGCTGTCATCGCTAAAATCTGCTTAATTTCATTGAGCGAGAATCCAAGATTTTTTGCGGTACGAATCAGTTGTAACTGTTGCAGCGTTTGTTCTGAATAATCTTTATAGCCATTATTACAGGTGATGGATTGGATTAACTGCATTTTTTCATAAAAGCGAATGGTATCCCGACTTAAATCCGTCTGTTTTGCCAATTGTCCAATTAACATGGTGATCATCCTTATTATTCTTGAATATGTCTAAAAAATGACTTGACCATAGAGTGTACTCCATCCTTTAGCTTATGCCTATATTCAATCAAAAGAGCATATGAGATGGCGTATAACAACTTAAAAACTCAGCAAGATCAACAAGTCGCTTTGGTCGCAGGTGCAACAGGATTTATTGGTCGCTATTTAATTTTAGAATTATTAAAACAAGGACATAGGGTTTTTGCGTTAATCCGGAATCAAGCTAAACAACAACCCGTGCTCACAAATTGGCTCAGTCAAAAAGGTGTGTCCTTGAATCAATTGAGCTTTATTCAAGGTGATGTGACACAGGCTAAGCTTGCCATCAGCGAGCAAGATTGGAAAAAACTAAGCGCAGTGGATACTTTATATAATAGTAGTGCGTTGTTTGCGTGGAACCTGAGTATGCAACAAGCGCGGGCCGTAAATGTTGAGGGTGCATTGAATTTATTAACTTGTGTTCAGCAATATTGTGTTTTGAAACGTGCAGTACATGTTTCGGGTTATATGTTGACGATCACGGGTCATTTACAGCAAGCAGGGGTTTGTCTTGAACAACCTGAACGTACCGAGTGGCAAGCTGTGTATCAACATTTGGGGGCTTATGAAGCATCGAAGATAGAAGCGCATTTTGCATGGATACGACGTGCACAACAGCTAGCAGTCGATTGGACCATCATTCATCCTGCAACAGTTGTTGGCGATGATGTATCTGGTGAAATTCCCACGAATCAGCCAATCGCACAAATGATTGATTTGCTCAAACGGAGAAAAATGAGTGCCATCCCTGCAACGGCTCAGCATTATCTGCCTTTGGTACGTGTCGATGACCTATGTCGGATAATGGTCAGTGCTTCTGTGGATATGGCTTTGTCGAATCAAGCGATGTTGGCTGTCAGTGAAAATAATCTGGCTTTGCATCAACTCACTCGGATGATTGCAGATCAATTACAGGTGAATGCACCAACCAGACATGTGCCGATTGGGCTGTTAAGATTTATTTTAAAATGGCAATGGTTGGCGAAAAAATTAGAAATGTCTCCGGAAACGCTAAGTTTTCTAAGAACAGAACAGCTGGATCGAGAACGATTGACGCAGTTTCAACAGCGTTGGCAGATTTCGATGGGAAATTTAGAAGCAGCGATCCGTAAAACAACTGATTGGATGAATCAAATCACCCCTTCATAGATATTTTTTCTAAAAAAGCAGCCGATCAAAAGATCGGCTGTTTTTGAATCTTTAAAATGGATTACCAATGTTCACCTGGGAACAAACGTGCATAAGCACGCTGAATTAAATTCAACTTCTCTTGCTCACCAACAGATGCGGTAGAACTTGGGAATAAGTTGAAACCAATCGACATTAAAATGTTGTTAATGTCTGGTGCAATTGCATAGGTAATCGATGCAAGTCGACCTAAATTGGTTGCGATCTTTTTCGGACGCTTCACGATCGCATAGGCAATTAGATCAGCTGCTTCTTCAGGTGAAAGCGTTGGTACATATTTATAAATTTTAGTTGGCGCGATCATTGGTGTGCGGACCAAAGGCATATAAATTGAGGTAATCGCAATTTTGTGTGAGTGAACTTCCGCAGATAAACAACGACTAAATGCATCCAATGCCGCTTTAGACGCAACGTAAGCAGAAAAGCGCGTTGCGTTGGCAAGAACACCAATCGAGCTGATGTTAATGATTTGACCGTCTTTACGCTGCATCATGTGTGGTAAAACATTCAAGACTAAACGTACTGCACCAAAGTAATTTAACTGCATGGTACGTTCGAAGTCATGGAAACGATCAACCGACTCATGTACCGCACGACGGATTGAACGTCCTGCGTTATTTACAAGAATATCAATGTGATCTACTGCTGCTAAGATTTCTTTTGAAACCGCATCAATAGATTCCATATCATTGAGATCACATGGAAATACGGTCGCTTTTCCACCTTCAGCCTCGATCTCAGCTTTGACCTCATCTAACTTCTCTTTGGTACGAGCGAGCAATAAGACATGGGCACCTGCTTGAGCAAGGTATTTTGAAACCGTTAAACCAATACCACTTGATGCTCCTGTGACAATGATTGTTTTACCGTCGACTTTTTGCTGAAAAAGTTTTTTGAGTTTTGCATTCATGTAAGTTACCTACATTAATCACGCTGTTGTTTGCAATGCCTTCTTATTACGATTAAACACTACACTTTATTTTGATGTAATATTAACCGATATTTTTTGTTTGTCTAGTGTAAATCTTTGAAAAATAATGTGTTTTTTAGAGTAAAAGCTCTAAAACAAGATCTTGTAATAGTTGAAAAAGCAATTATATTTTTTAACTTTTGCACAAAAAATAAGCCCCTGAAGAGGGGCTTATTGATTTCATTAAAATTAAACTTGTGCAAGGGCCTGTTCTAGGTCTGCAATCAGATCATCGACATGCTCAATCCCAATAGATAAACGCACTAAGTCTTCACTGACGCCTGCTGATTTGAGCTCTTCTGCATTGAGTTGGCGGTGGGTTGTCGTGGCTGGATGGCAAGCTAGACTTTTGGCATCTCCGATATTCACCAGACGCGTAAATAGCTGTAATGCATCAATAAAGCGGGTGCCGCCTGCCAGACCATCCTGAACACCGAAAGAAAGGATTGCAGAAGGTTTACCTTTCACATACTTTTGTGCCAAATGGTGCTGCGGATGGTCTTTTAGACCAGCATAATTTACCCACTTCACTTTTGCATGTTGTTTTAAATATTCGGCAATTTTGATGGCATTTTCAGTATGACGTTCCATCCGCAGATTTAAGGTTTCCAGTCCTTGTAGGATCAAGAATACGCTTAATGGACTAATTGCCGCACCGGTATTACGTAATGGCACCACGCGCGCACGCGCAATAAAAGCGGCTTCACCCAATACTTCGACATAATTCACGCCGTGATAGCTTGGGTCAGGTGTATTTAAAGCTTTAAAGCGTTCAGGATATTTGCCCCAAGGAAACTTGCCGCTATCGACAATCACGCCACCGATGCTATTGCCATGTCCGCCGATATATTTGGTCAGAGAATGCACAATAATGTCGGCACCAAATTCAAATGGCTTTAATAAGGCAGGTGTCGCTACGGTATTATCAACAATAACAGGCACGCCATACTCATGGGCAATCTTGGCAATCGCTTCAAGGTCGATAATATTGCCAAGGGGATTACCAATCGATTCAACAAAGACCAGTTTGGTCTTTTCATCAATAATCTGACGCAATGCTTCAGGATTTTGATAATCGAAGAAACGCACTTCAATGCCTTGCTTTGGCAGTGTGTGCGCAAATAAATTATAAGTCCCACCGTATAAGGTCGATACGGATGCGATATTGTCACCTGCTTCGGCAATGGTTTGAATCGCGTAAGTAATTGCTGCCATGCCTGATGCTAAAGCTAGTGCCCCAATGCCACCTTCAAGTGCCGCAATACGCTGTTCAAGTACGGCAGTGGTCGGGTTCATAATACGGGTATAGATATTTCCTTGAACTTTAAGATCAAACAAGTCTGCCCCATGTTGTGTATTATCAAAGGCATAAGAGGTGGTTTGATAAATCGGCACTGCCACTGCTTTGGTGGTTGCTTCTGGTGAATATCCCGCATGAATGGCTAAAGTTTCATCTTTATAGGTCATGATTACATCATCTACGTGTGTTAAATATTGATCGAGTCTAGCGTATATTTTATCCAAAATGGTGCATATTTTTTGCGCTTGATAGTGATTTTAGTGATATAGCCTGCCTTTAGCCGTTGCAATTATTTTTGAAAATGACGAAATAATTCAAACCTGTAATGTCTTGCAAAAGAAAATCCTTTGATCCAGACAAACAAATGTCATCTTAACTTCAAGTCAATTGGGTTTTCAGCGTATAATACGCCGATTATTTTATTCGCTATTTTGCGATGTATTCGTTTTTCTTGAGGAGTCCTGCGTGGCCCAATATATTTATACGATGAATCGAGTGTCGAAAATGGTTCCGCCTAAGCGCGAAATCTTGAAAGACATCTCTTTATCATTTTTCCCAGGCGCAAAAATTGGTGTGCTTGGTTTGAACGGTGCTGGTAAGTCAACCTTACTCCGTATTATGGCTGGCGTAGATAAAGATTTCTCAGGTGAAGCTCGTGCACAACCAGGAATCAAGATCGGCTACTTAGAACAAGAACCGCCACTCGACCCAACTAAAGACGTTCGTGGTAACGTTGAAGATGGTGTGCGTGAAGCACTTGATGCTTTAGCTCGTCTTGATCAAGTTTTTGCTGAATATGCTGAGCCTGATGCAGATTTTGATGCGCTTGCAAAAGAGCAGGAAAAATTAGAGTCAATTATCCATGCTTGGGATGCGCATAACCTGAATAACCAGCTTGAAATTGCTGCTGATGCATTGAATCTTCCAGCTTGGGATGCAGATGTATCATTGCTTTCAGGTGGTGAGCGCCGTCGTGTTGCATTATGTCGTTTATTGCTTTCTAAGCCAGATATGTTGCTTCTTGACGAACCGACGAACCATTTAGATGCTGAATCAGTTTCTTGGTTAGAACGTTTCTTGAAAGACTTCCCAGGCACAATCGTTGCGATTACGCATGACCGTTATTTCTTAGATAACGTCGCTGAGTGGATTCTTGAACTTGACCGTGGCATGGGTATTCCTTATCAAGGTAACTATTCTTCTTGGTTAGAACAAAAGAATGCGCGTTTAGAGCAAGAAAACAAGCAAGAAGAATCTTTTGCTAAGGCATTGAAAAAAGAACTGGAATGGGTTCGTTCAAATGCCAAAGGTCAGCAAAAGAAAAACAAAGCGCGTATGGAGCGTTTTGAAGAACTTAACTCACGTGAATTCCAACAGCGTAACGAAACTTCTGAAATTTATATTCCACCTGGCCCGCGCCTAGGCAATAAAGTTGTAGAAGTTGAAGGCATCAGTAAATCATTTGATGGTCGTCTGCTTTATAAGGATTTAACCTTTACCATCCCGCCTACAGCGATTGTCGGTATTGTTGGTCCGAACGGTGCAGGTAAGACAACGCTATTCCGTATGATGACTGGTGAACAGCAACCAGATACGGGTACTGTGACTTTAGGTGAGTCAGTTAAAGTGGCTTACGTGGGTCAGATCCGTGATACTTTGGATAATAATAAAACCGTTTGGGAAGAAGTTTCTGGCGGTTTAGATATCCTAAAAATCGGCGAATACGAAATTGCATCGCGTGCTTATATTGGTCGCTTTAACTTTAAAGGCCAAGATCAACAAAAACGTGTAGGCGAATTATCAGGTGGTGAGCGTAACCGTTTACAACTTGCGAAAATCTTACAGTTGGGTGCAAACGTTATCTTACTGGATGAGCCATCAAACGACTTGGATATCGAAACTTTACGTGCACTTGAGGATGCAATTCTTGTATTCCCTGGTACAGTGATGGTGGTATCGCATGACCGTTGGTTCCTTGACCGTATTGCAACGCATATCTTGTCATTTGAAAACGAACAGCCTGAGTTCTACGAAGGTAACTATGCCGAATATGAAGCATACCGTCAGTCGCGTTTAGGTGATGCAGCAGTAGCAAAACGTTCTAAATATAAAAAGATTACAGGTTAATTCCTGCCAATAAAAAAACCAGCTTTCGAGCTGGTTTTTTTATGCTTATGAAAAGTTGAGTTAACAGAATCTGCGATATCAATAGACTCGGCTGAATTCGGTATTTATTTATTAAAATCACCCCGCATATCAGACCATATTAAGATTGGTGTAACGGTGATGACATCGAAGGCCATAGCTAAAGGATAAAGCACCATGTGGGTCGCACGTTTAACTGGATGCTTGGTGGTGGTCGTTATCTGTTGCTGGAGGAGAATTGGATAAGGTTGTGCTAATTTCTGCTGAATTTTTTTGTGATCTAATCCTTGATAAAGCTGTCCTTTGAAAAATACATTGATATAAGGATAGGGTGCAGTTTGCTGATTTTGGATCAAATCAAAGTTTTGGCGAAAACCTAAAGATTTTAATAAGACTTTTTGCTTTTGATCGAGATCTACCATTCGCGTGTTATAGCGAATTTGTAGTACACCACTGAAATGATTCGGATCATCCATCGTCAGTACCAGAGGCAAGGGACTGGTTAAACTGCGTTGTTCTGCTGGAATCGCATTGAGCAGTGTTAAGAGCTGGGCACTGCCGTCAGTCATTAAATAATTAAAATCCTTTCCTATAAACACTAATCCCTGTTCGGTTTGATTTTGGACGGCTTGACCTAATGCAATAATCTGATCTTGCTTTAAGGTAATTGATGTCGTCTGTGTGCTTTCTTTTGGAAAAGTTTGGTCCAAAAGGGTGGTTGCACAACCGCTGAGACCAAGACAGCTTGTGACGAGGAAAAGTGATAAGATTTTATACATATGGATGGCTCAAAAGTTAGGAAAGTTCTTTCTCTTTAGAATAAAAAACTGTTTTAAATCAGAAGGAAATTTGTACAAAAAAGTTTTGTAATTTTATTACATTGGCATAGCCTGCTATAGTGCGTTTGTGCAATTTACTGTAAGGGTGTGCTGTTGCAACGCTCAACGATTTTTGTGACCGTCTTGCTGAGTTTGTTCATGTTCCAAAGTTTCTGGAATGTGGCTGCAGCTTATTGCGCGCATGAAAAGTCGGGTGAATACAGTACTTCGAATCATTTCGGGCATCACGTTCCTGAAAATGTACAGGTTTCTGAGAAGTATTCAAAACTGGTGGATCAATACGCTTCGGATTTACCGATGCCTTTGAGCTTGCAGGATCACCATGATCATTTGCCTTCTTGTTTTCATGTGGTTGTGACCGAAGCACAGCAACAGTTGAATGAACCTATTTTGCGGACTCATGAAGCACAACCAAAATACTACTGGTCCAATTCCTACCAGTCCCCGCATTTATCAGAACTAAATCCTCCCCCTGTATTGACCCCGCTATAGGTGGGGTAGCCGAAAAATAGCCCACCGCAACCTTATTATTTGCGGGGCTTTATATGTCTTTAAATTTAAATCAGTGTATCTATGCATTTAAGAAAAATGCAGTAGAACATCGTACGCCTTCATTGGCATTCAAATGGCCAGTCTTAGCGATTGCTTTAACGGCTGTGATTTATAGTCAATCTACAGCAGCAGAGGCTTTGCTTGATGTAAATCATGCTTCGACTCAGGCGGCACAGCGAAACCTGAATTTTGAGCAAATCTTGCAGGATGTGAAGCAATATCAAGCTGGCACAGGGGTGTGGCAAACACAGCAAGGAATCGCTGAGGCCAATGTAAAACAAGCGGGGTTATGGTCGAACCCAAGTTTTTCGATTCAGCAAACCGACTTTAGGTCGGGTAAAGATAAAGAGCTGGAGTTTGGTGTTTCTCAGAAATTGGATATTTTTGGTGAACGCCGTGCTGCGGTTAAGCTTGCCGATATACAAGCATCTCAAGTGGGGCTTAATCAGGAACTCTATAACGCGCAACTTGAGTTAGCGGTGAAATATCTGTGGTCACAAGTGGTGGTGTTGGAGCTTGAGCATGATGTAGTTCAGGCACAATTAAAAACCAGTCAAGCGACCTTGGATGCAACACGCTTGAGACTCAAAGCCGGCAGTATTGCGCAGGTCGATTTAGACCGTACCTTGATGGCACATATTGAAAACCAACGTTTATTCCAGCAGACCGAGCTGGCATTAGCCACTGCAAAGCGTCAATTGGCAAATCTGTGGGGTAGTACGGACGGTCGATTCTCCGCTCAGGCAAGCAATGTATGGCCGCAACAGAAAGATTTGCAAGATTACTTGCAGAACAACTTATTTGAGCGTGCCATTCAACTGGATATCGTACGTCAAAAAGCCAATATCGATTATTTAAAAGTATCGAATCGACCGAATCCGACGGTCAATTTAGGCATGGTGCAAAGTAAAAGCGCAGAAACAAATTCGACGGATAACAAGTTCAGAGTCGGCATTGATATTCCGTTGAATATTTTTAATCGCCAGCAATATTCATTGCGTATTGCCAATGCCAAGCAAGATCTACTGGTTAAGCAGCAACAGTTTTATAAGCAACAAAACTTAAATGCGATTCAGACTTTAACTGCAGAGTTATCTGGTCTAAAGCAACAATTTGATCTGGTCAATCAGCGACAAATTCCTTTGTCTGAAACGGTGCAAGAGAAAATGCTACTCGGTTTCAAAGTCGGTAAATATGCAATTACCGATGTGCAGCAAGCCACCATGCAATTGCAGGATCAACGTTTAAATAAGGTGCAGTTACTTAAAAGTGCATGGCAAAAACAGATTGAGGCAGAGAGTTTAGCACTGGGAATTGAACCGAGTATGGTGAGTTCAAGTGATGCATTAAATCAAATTAATCAGACCCTTTGGAAAGATACCAATAACCTTCCCACTGTAATAGGAGCAGAATAATGTCGACAAATAAATCTAAAAAACAGTGGTTTTGGGTTATTCTGGTTGTCGTGGTTGGCTTAATCCTCAGCGCTTTATTATTTTTTACTGGCAAGAACAAAGCCAGTGGTGAAGCGGAGGCAGCGGGTGATAGTCATGCCGAAGGCGAAGAAGGTCATACAGAAGGTGAAGCAGGTCATGGTCAAGAAAGTGAGGAGGGCAGTCTGAATCTGACCCCAAAACAGATGACTGAGTATGGCGTTAAACTGGCTCAGGTTGGTGTAGGTGAAGTTGGGCAGCAATTTGCTTACCCTGCAAAACTGGTGACCAATACTGATCAGCAAGCACATGTTTCAGCCACCTTTGCTGGACGTGTGGAAAGCGTCAATGCAGTATTGGGTCAACAAGTCAAAAAAGGGCAAGTTTTAGCCACTCTATTTATCCCTGATTTGGTGGATCAACAAGCCAATTTAAGTATTGCCCAAGAAGCTTTAACCCTTGCCCAGCAAGATTATCAACGTGAAAAACAACTTTGGGAACAAGGCGTTTCTGCGCGTCAGGATTATCAACGTGCTTATAACGCTTATCGTCAGGCACAGATTCAGGTACAAGCTGCACGTAGCCGCTTATCTGCTCTAGGTGCATCGAGCGGCAGTCAGGGGCGTTATGTTTTGACCGCGCCTTTAAGTGGTGTGGTGAGTTTGAAAGATATTGTAGTTGGCGAACAAATTACTGCAGATAAGCAGTTATTTGTGATCGATCAACTCGATCAACTCTGGATTGAATTTATCTTACCGAGTGTGAATAACATCAATGTCCAACCAGATCAGCAGATCGAGTTTAAGTCGCTGCAAACCAATAATAGCTTTAAAGCACAAATCCAAACTTTAACGACCGCGGCAGATACGCAGACAGGTCGTTTACAGGTTCGTGCCAAAGTACTGACACCTGCCAAAGAATTACGACCGAATCTGATGGTGAATGTATTGTTGGATGGCACGGATAAAAAACCTGTGCTACGTGTTGCTAAAGCAGCGATTCAGCAGATCGAGGGCAAAGCTACAGTTTTCGTGGCCAAGCAAGAGAAAGGCCAAATGCATTTCACGCCAACACCTGTACAGCTGGGTAATTACTCAAGTGATGGGCTTTGGGTCGAAATTCAATCTGGCCTGACTGAAAAACAGCAATATGTTAGTCAGGGTAGTTTCCTTTTGAAATCTGAGATTGAGAAAGGAGAGGCCGAGCATGGACACTAAAGATAATTTGGGGCTTCCACCTGCGGAAGGCCTATTTGACCGTATTATTCAATTTTCCATTCGCAATGCGATTTGGGTCATGCTATTTGTCGTCGCATGGATTGGTGTCGGAATTTATAGCTATCAGAAGCTTTCAATTGATGCCGTTCCTGACATTACCAATGTACAGGTGCAAATTAACAGTCAGGCGGGTGGATTTACCGCCCCCGAAGTTGAACAACGGATTACCTATCCGATTGAAAATGCCATGTCGGGTATTCCTAATCTGGAACAAACTCGTTCGATTTCCCGTTACGGCTTATCTCAAGTCACGGTGATTTTTAAAGATGGTACCGATATCTATTGGGCACGTCAGCTGATTAACCAGCGTTTACAAGAAGCTAAAAGTGCCTTGCCTGATGATATTGATCCACAAATGTCACCAATTTCGACAGGTCTCGGTGAGATTTATCAGTGGGTGGTCAAGGCTGAACCAAATGCCAAAAAGGCAGATGGTACACCGTATCAAGCCATGGACTTACGTGAAATTCAGGACTGGATTATTCGCCCTCAATTACAACGTGTGCCGGGTGTTGCTGAAATCAATACGATTGGTGGATACAACAAGACCTATGTGGTTTCTCCTGACCTGAAACGTTTGCAACAACTGCAAATACCATTAACAGATTTGCAAACTGTACTCACTGAAAACAATGAAAACCGTGGTGCCGGTTTTATTGAAGAAAATGGGCAGCAACTCACCGTTCGTATTCCGGGCATGTTAAAGACCGTACAGGACATTGAGAATGTCACGGTCAGTACCAAGAATGGTTTACCGATTCGTGTTGCCGATGTTGCAACAGTTTCGATTGGGCATGATCTAAGAACAGGTGGTGCAACCTACAACGGTGAAGAAACCGTACTCGGTATTGCCATGATGATGATGGGCGAGAACAGTAAATCTATCGCCCAAGCCTTAGATAGCAAGATGCAGGAAATCAAACGCTCATTACCTGAAGGTGTGGTGATTGAAACCGTATACAACCGTAGTCATCTAGTTGATAAAGCCATTAAAACGGTGGCCAAGAACCTGATTGAAGGTGCAATCCTTGTCATTGTGATCCTATTTGTGTTCTTGGGGAACTTCCGTGCTGCACTGATTACCGCCTGTATTATTCCGCTGTCGATGTTATTTACGCTGACAGGCATGGCAGAGCAAAAGATCAGTGCCAACTTGATGAGTTTGGGGGCATTGGATTTCGGGATTATTGTCGATGGTGCGGTGGTGATTGTCGAAAACTGTATTCGACGATTGGCAGAAGCACAACATCATAAAGGTCGACTACTAACCCGTTCAGAACGTTTTACCGAAGTCTTCTTGGCAGCAAAACAAGCCCGACGTCCGCTGATTTTTGGACAAATCATCATTATGGTGGTGTATTTGCCAATCTTTGCGCTAGCAGGTGTGGAAGCAAAAATGTTCCATCCTATGGCGGTGACAGTGGTATTGGCATTAATCGGAGCAATCATTTTATCTGTGACTTTTGTTCCTGCAGCGGTGGCTTTATTTGTCACAGGCGAGGTAAAAGAAAAAGAAAGTCGCTGGATGGCTGCATTGAAACGCAATTATGAGGCCTTGTTGGATAAAGCCTATGCCTTTCGTTATGTGGTGGTGGCAGGTGCAGTGACTATTTTGATACTCACTGCTGCGATTGGTTCGCGTGTCGGGAGTGAGTTTGCACCGCAACTGAGTGAAGGAGACTTTGCTTTACAATTGATGCGTGCACCGAGTACGGGGATTGAAGAGTCGCTCAAAATTCAGGAAAGTGTTGAAAAGCAGTTGCTTGCAGAATTTCCTGAAATCAAAGCAATTTTTGCGCGTACAGGAACGGCCGAAGTAGCAACAGATGTAATGCCTCCGAATATTTCTGATGCAATCGTTCTGTTAAAACCGCGTGATCAATGGCCCGATAAGTCGGAAACCATCGATGAGTTGCGTAGCAAAATGTTGGCTTATGTTGAGAAAATTCCTGGCAATAACAGTGAGTTTTCACAACCGATTGAATTACGTTTCAACGAACTGATCTCAGGGGTGCGTAGTGATATTGGGGTGAAAATTTTTGGTGATGATATGCAGGTATTGAACCAAGAAGCAGAAAAAGTCGCTCAAACCTTAAGAACCATCACAGGCTCAAGTGAAGTGAAGGTTGAGCAAACTGACGGCTTACCTTTGCTCAATGTTGATATTGATCATGCATTGGCTGCGCAATATGGTTTATCAGTGAAATCAATTCAAGATTTAGTTGCGGCAAGTATCGGCGGACAAAGTGTTGGGCAGATTTTACAGGGTGACCGTCGCTTCGATTTTGTGGTGCGTTTAGATGACGTGATGCGGACCCCTCAGCAATTAGCCATGCTGCCGATTCAACTACCGAATGGTGGTCTGATCAAATTGCAAGATGTGGCTAAAGTTGAAAATATCTTGGGTTTGGCACAGCTTAGTCGTGAGAATGGGAAGCGTCGTGTTGTCGTGACCACCAACGTACGCGATCGTGATTTGGGTTCGTTCGTGGGAGAGATGCAGCAGAAACTTGCACAGCAAAAATTACCAAGTGGTTATTGGCTTGGTTATGGCGGTCAGTTTGAAAATCTGGCCTCTGCTAAAGCCAGAATGCAAATTGTGGTGCCATTGGCATTGCTGATGATCTTTGTTCTGTTAATGGCAGTGTTTAATAATTTTAAAGAAAGCTTGCTGGTGTTTAGTGGCGTGCCATTTGCCTTGTCAGGCGGTTTGGTGGCGCTGTGGTTACGCGATATTCCATTGTCGATGTCTGCGGGTGTTGGCTTTATTGCGCTATCTGGCGTGGCCGTATTGAATGGTCTGGTGATGCTGAGCTTTATCAAAGAGCTGAGAGAACAATACGATGTCCATTATGCAACATGGCATGGCGCCGTATTGCGTCTACGACCTGTTCTAATGACGGCTTTTGTCGCATCGCTGGGCTTTATTCCTATGGCGATTGCCACGGGTACGGGTGCTGAAGTACAACGTCCGTTAGCAACCGTGGTGATTGGCGGGATTATTTCATCTACCTTACTAACCTTGTTGATCTTGCCTGTGGTTTATCGTTGGATGAATGAGGCTAAAGAGCGAAAAAGTCAGGAAACCGCAACTTAATCCATTTATGCTATCTTCTTAATGAAGCACTTTATTAAGAAGAATCTGAACCAGCCAAAGCTATCCCAGCTTTGGCTGACTATAAGACCTGAAACAGATGGGTCTTATTTTGATAATGATAAGGAGTCCAACATGAGTGGACATCAAGGGCATGATCATAGTCATGCAGTCGTTACTGAAGGCAATGCAAAAAAACTTACGATCGCGTTGGTATTAACCTCAACATTCTTAATCGTTGAAGTGGTCGCGGGTTTAATTACACAAAGTTTGGCTTTATTATCCGATGCTGCGCATATGTTTACCGATGCTGCTGCTTTAGCGATTGCTCTAGCTGCAATTAAAATCGCGAAACGTCCTGCGGATAATAAGCGTACTTTTGGCTATCAACGTTTTGAAATTTTGGCGGCATTATTTAACGCGTCGATGCTATTCTTTGTGGCAATCTATATTCTTTATGAAGCCTACCAACGTTTTACTCAACCACCTGAGATTCAAAGTGTTGGCATGTTGATTGTGGCATCATTGGGTCTGATCATTAATTTGATTTCGATGAAGATTTTGATGTCGAGTGCGGCGGAAAGCCTGAATATGAAAGGTGCATATCTCGAAGTGTTGAGTGATGCACTGGGTTCGGTGGGTGTGATTATTGGTGCGATTGTAATTTATTACACCAATTGGTATTGGGTCGATACCATTCTCGCGGTTGCCATCGGTTTTTGGGTATTACCGAGAACATGGATTCTGCTCAGACAGAGTATCAATATTTTATTGGAAGGCGTGCCTGAAGAAGTCGATATTGAAAAACTACGCAATGATTTACTTGCACTCGATGGGGTGGAAAGTATCCATCAATTGAAGGTATGGGCGATCACATCAAAGAATATTCATCTTACAGTGCATCTGTTTGCTCCGAATGCAGATCGTAATCAGCTACATCGTGCGGCAATTGATATGCTGGCGCATAAGCATGAGATTGGTGAGGTTACCTTGCAAATTGAAGATGATGCAGAAATGAATTGTCAGCATACGCATCAACATGATGAAGAATTAGAACATGATCCGTCACATCAGCATTAAGCTGATGTGAGGTGTAACACTTTTAATGTGATCTTAATTTTGCCATTCATTGTTGCAGTCACGGCATTTCCAATGCTTTTGTGCCTGCATAAAGGATTGCATTGAAATTTTAAAATCAGGCAAATCACGCCAAAATAAAACGCCTGCAATCACACAGATGACAAAGACGACCACGGTTGCGATTTGTAGACCTTGACCTGCGCCATTGCCAAAAATCCACATCGCAACACTAATCAAGACCAAGATCAATAAAATGAAAATAGCTGGGACGAGAAGTACTAAACTTTTTGGCACATTCGGGCGCGGGCTGTTGGCACCCTGACTCGCAGGCATAATCTTCACACTTTGACATTTCGGGCAGCGGTATTGCATAGAGGATTCCTATTCTGTTTTGTCTATTTTAGCGAAATTTATGTAAAAGCAAAAATCCTGAGCGTTTCAAATACATAAATTTACTTATTTTTTCCAATGTGCGTATATAGCATCCTGCATATACGGTTGCCTAGAAGGCCACGCTACAGCTCGTCTAAAGCTGTTCGCAAAAGGGTGTTCAGTCTGCTAAGTTGCGAGATGAACTGGCTGAATAGTGCGAAAGGAAACGCATGTTACCCACCAAGATTCTAAAATTGCGTTTGTCACGCATACAGAAAGGAAAAGAGCATCTTTCAACTCAAGATAAGTTGATGCTGGTGAGCATGGAAAGTCCTGATCTGAGTGCTCATTTCCTATTGCGGTTATTTAAAGTTTCCTTACCCAAACACTGGAAATTTAAACATGAGAATGATGAAGATATTCTCTATTCCACAGAATTGATTCAACTGATTGAAGATGAGCTACTTGCTGCTTATGAATTTCATGCGCGTAAATACGCTTGGTATGAACAATGCTTGATGTATCGACTTAATTTCATCGTGACACAACCGACACAGCAGCAAATCAACGGCTATTTACGTCAACTTGATCGTTGTTTAGATCAACAACCTAAAATTGAATTACTCAACTATTTCCAACAGCACTATCCAACTGCTCAACACGCCATCGCTTTAGCGAAAGCCTATGCGGGTGCAGCAAAATATGACCAAGCAATTGAATGGTATGAATGGGCAGCCCAGCAATCTACTCAGCGTCATGAAATTGCATTTTATGCATATATTGACTGTTTATTAAGTCGAAATCAGCCTGAATATAAACTGCAAGTAAGTGATGCTGAATATGCCATGCATCTGCTGGTTCACTATCAAAAGCCAATTGACCAGAAAAATTATGACAAGACCTTGCAACGCGCGGTGAGTCAGTTGTTGCCTGAGTCCATCTTAAAAACGCGAGTCACTGAAAGCAAGCTCTTGGCAGATGTTGGACGTGGCTTAAATTCACTGGGAAAATCTCTCAATGGAATGCTGGGTGCTAAGGAGTCGCATATTCCTTTTAGTCAGGCCGTAATTGCACATGCACCGCAATTATTAAGTGAAGCTCGTATAGTAGAAGGTCTGGCACAGTCTGCAAGTTTGCAAAAGGCGTTACAACGCTTGTTGCAGGTTGAAGAAAGTTCATCATCAGATAGCGCACATTTGCTTGCTCAGTTATGGCGAGTGTTGCAACAAGATGCAAATCGTTTGGAAGTATTGCTGCAACCTGAACAAAAAATTGAACTGGCTACTTTACTTACTCAGACTGAATCGACACATATCGTCGAGCTAAGTCTCGGTCAAATTCGGATCATCTTAGAACAAGGTCTTATGGCTTATCTGGGGGATGTGCGTTTGAATAAACAACATCCAGAGCGAGCAGCATTGTATGCGCAGCGAGACATTGTGGTTCAGGAAATGAAAACCTTTGCTGTGTGGTTCTACCAAGAGGTCCTGAATCCATATTTACAACAGCAAATGAAACAGTTTAGACAGGTTGATCATTTGCTTAAACAGTGGAATGAAGTTGCACTTAGTAGTGGATTATTCGCCTTGCAGTTTGAAATGCAAAAACGTACTCAAGACTTAGTGGCGTGGATGCAGACAAAGTTAGAAAAAGGCAATGAATTGGATCAGATGCAAGCAGCTTGGGTGGCACTGCGTGAATTGTCGAATTTTGGTATTGGCCAAGAAAAGATACAACGGCTTGAGTCCGCATTGGAGCAGTATAAAGCACTTCGTTTGAGCCAGATTCAATTTGTGCAAGCAGAGAATAACGAGTAGATGAAGGATGGAAATTTCGGAATGGAAGCGATGATTTGATGACGTAAATAATTTAGTATCGCGCAACAAAAATACGCAAATTGCTGTGCAGGGCATGCTAATCTACAGAAAAACGTCTAATAAGTTCATAAAGCAGATCGACGCTCATAAGAAATGAGTCAGCAAGAAAGGGAAGAGGGAGAACATCTTGAATCGACAAGATGATAAAAAGGCGATGTTCGATATTATGCCAGCAGATGAATCATCATCTGATGATAAACCATCATTATCACGTCGACTGATCAATAAAACATTGCAACATGCACAAGATGCGGTTGAATTTGCCAGTGATACCTCACGTAATATCGCTGGGGTGGCAGATGCAGCATTAGATGCTTTAGATCATGTAACACATCATACCAAGCGGGGTGTTGAAGGGGTACGCAATACCGTTCGTGACATGGTTTCAGAAACCAGTGAAGCGGCACGTCAAGTTGCATTAACGATGGCAAGAGCATCGCTAGGAAAAAGTAGTCTCACCTTATATTTACCTGAAATGCTGCTTAATAATCAGATCCGAAAACGTATGGATCGTTCTGAAATCGATGATATTAAAATTGAATGTGGCAATGATCGCTTCCACATTGAGTTAGATGGACATTATCGTCGTTTTCTGTATCGTCTTTCGCTCGAATTTAATGTGCTGGAGTGTCGTATCGGGCAGGAAAAATATTTGCGTCTGCGCCAAGTTGATGAGCATCTTGATTTGCAGATTCGTCATGGCGGAACTTTAACCAACTGGGCAGCGCGTCGGGTGGGTAATGTCAGCTTTGAGGTGATTAACTCTTTACCGATTCCATTCCTGATTAATCATTTGATTCGTGATGTGCCTGGCATTCAGAAGGAAGGGCATCGTCTTTGGTATATCGATCTTGAAGAAGCGGGTTTTATTGATTTCATTAATAACCGTTCTTGGATGGTTGATAAACTGTTAAGTCTGACTGATTTTAGTATTTTACCTGGTTTGAATATTTTGCAAGAAAGCCGTGATTTGGTACAACAATTGGTGGACCAATTTGAGATTCGCGGTTTACGAGTACAATCAGGTCGTTTAGAAGTTCAGGTCGGTATTGGCAGCGAATAAGCAATAAAAAAGCCACTGTAAATGCAGTGGCTTTTTTAGAATATGGCGTCCCTACGGGGATTCGAACCCCGGTTACCGCCGTGAAAGGGCGATGTCCTAGGCCTCTAGACGATAGGGACTTATCGGAGGAGATTTACTTACAGAATATGAAACATATCGCTTGTAAGCCTAAATTCTCAGCAAGATGATTTATCTTTGCCTTTCCTCGAATTTAGTGGCGTCCCTACGGGGATTCGAACCCCGGTTACCGCCGTGAAAGGGCGATGTCCTAGGCCTCTAGACGATAGGGACGTTTCAGAGGTGGGCGTATATTAGGGTGAATTAGATAGGGTGTCAAACACTTTTCTGAATAAAATTTAAAAAAAGTGAATAAGTGTCTAAAAATAAAACATATCGCAGAATAAATAATCAAAAATAAGCAGTTAAGCGAAAAAATCATCAAATAAATGGTTTATTAGTAGATATAAAAAATGCAGCTTAAGCTGCATTTTTCTGAGATTTGATTATTTACGGTTTCGATAGAAAACATAATGACTTAGGTAACATGCTGCAATAAACAGCAAACAACCAATAAAGCCTGCTTGCATCTCAGGATCTGCCGCCATACTTAAGCCAGTAATAAAACAGAAGATAAAACCTAAGATGGGTACGATAGGATAAAGCGGTGCAGCAAATTTTAAGTCTTTTGCGCTATGTCCCGCTTTGTACCATTGGCGTCTAAAGTTAAATTGACTCCAGCAAATGCTCATCCAAACAATGACCATGGTAAATGCTGCAACACCTAATAAATTCTTAAAAATCGTCTCAGGGGCAAAGTGTTCTGATAACAGACCTGGAATCGCACCAAACATGGTCACGACAAGCGCAATAATCGGGGTGCCACTTTTTGATAAGCGCGAGAATACACTTGGTAACTGACGCTGATCTGATAAAGACCACATCATACGTGATGCAGCATAAAGACCCGAGTTTGCAGCAGAGAGGAGTGCAGTAATAATTACGAAACGGATAATATCATCGGCATAAGGAATACCAATGTAGTTAAATACCGTAACGAAAGGACTGCTACTCACCCCTTCACCGCCTAAGCCAGCGACTTGGAATGGAAGTAAAGCACTGATCACCACGATTGTGCCGACAAAGAAAATCAATAAACGCCAGATCGCGGCATTGATTGCCTTTGGAACATTCTCAGCAGGGTCTTTGGTTTCACCTGCAGCAACACCAATCAATTCTGTGCCAGAAAAGGCAAAATTAACAATCAACATGGTGGTAAAGATTGGAATAAGTCCTTGTGGGAACCAACCGTGTGCAGTCAAATTATGAAATAGTGGTGCTGATTCATAACCTTGGAATGGAATGAAACCAAAAATAGCCATCAAGCCTAGAATGATAAAGGCAATGACGGTGACTACTTTAACTAAGGCCAACCAGAATTCGGATTCGGCGAACATTCGGGTTGAGGTGAGATTTAAACCCAAAATGGTGACAGCAAAAATAATGGTCCAAATCCACATGGAAATGTGCGGAAACCATTCCTGCATCAGTAAGGCGGCAGCGGTAAATTCTGTACCTAAAGTTGCGGTCCATGTGAGCCAGTAGACCCAAGAAATCATATAACCTGTGCCTGGACCAATATATTTTTGAGCGTATGCACCAAAAGATCCAGCAACAGGCATGTGTACTGCAAGCTCACCTAAGCAGAGCATGACCATATAAGCAATTAAACCACCTAAAACATAGGCAATAATTGCACCCACAGGGCCGGTTTGAGCGATAACTTCGCCAGAACCTAAAAACAAACCTGTACCAATCGCGCCACCTAAAGAAAGCATGACTAAATGGCGAGTACTCATGGCACGCTTTAGCGTTGTTGGTTCTGAATTCGCATTTGAGTTGGAAGATTGCATACGACAATTTGTCCAAGCATAGAGAAGCGGCTATTTTATGGAAAATTCGAAAATGTGCAATCTGCTTGAGAAAGATTATTAGAAAAATATAATTATTCTATTTGAGAATATGGCGTCCCTACGGGGATTCGAACCCCGGTTACCGCCGTGAAAGGGCGATGTCCTAGGCCTCTAGACGATAGGGACAGATGAGGCAACACATACATGACTGAAAGTCTAACTTCATCTCGGAAAAGCAGTGCGATTTCGAGAATCTGGTGGAGCCAAGCAGGATCGAACTGCTGACCTCTACAATGCCATTGTAGCGCTCTACCAACTGAGCTATGACCCCAGAATGTGTGAGCGCAATATTAGGGGGAATGCGCTCACACGTCAATCATTAAACTGAATTAAGTCTCACTATTTGCATCATTTTTCGGCAGTTTTAGTGATTCATTTAGCTTTTCCCAAACTTTCAGTTCTTTCTTGCTTGGTGCTCCCACGATCTCTAAAGCATGACGCAAGCGTGCAAAGGTCAAATCTGGACCTAATGTGACCATAGATTGCATCACAGGAGTAGAGCTGGTTGAACCTGCGATTGCGATAAAGAAAGCTGGCATGAAATCACGAAGCTTAACCTCCATCTGATTGGCCAAGTCCATCAAGGTTTGGCTGACCGTGTCATTGTTCCACGTGAACTGGCTTTCTAAACGCCAAATGGCAAATTGTAAGCTTTGACGAACTTGCTCTTCGGTCAATTTTTTGCTTTCAAACTGCTCTTTGCTGATTTGTGGCATGTGATTGAAATAGAAACCTGCCCAATTCACTGCTTCAGAGAGTAAATTGATACGTGGTTGAATTGCAGCAGCAATATCCTCAAGCGTTTGACGGTCACTTTTCCATGCCAACAAGCGGTCTAAAAGCTGTCCTGGGGTTAATGCTTTGATCCACTGACCATTGAGCCAGTTGAGTTTCTCGACATCAAAGATTGGACCACCTAGAGAAACACGTTGTACATCAAAGTTTTCAATCATGTCCTGCAGGGTAAATACTTCACGCTCATCAGGCATTGACCAACCCATACGACCTAAATAATTCAACAACGCTTCTGGTAATACGCCGATGTCGCGATAATAGTTGATTGAGGTCGGATTTTTACGTTTAGATAGTTTTGACTTATCTGGATTACGTAACAATGGCATGTGACACAGTGTTGGCATGTCCCAACCGAAATATTGATACAGTAATTGATGCTTCGGTGCTGATGGTAGCCACTCCTCACCACGTAACACATGAGTGATTTCCATTAAGTGGTCATCTACTACATTGGCAAGGTGGTAAGTTGGTAAACCATCTGTTTTTAACAGCACTTGCATGTCGACCTGCGCCCATGGAATCTCAACTTCACCACGGAGTAAGTCATTAATTTTACAAATGCCTTCTTCTGGTACTTTCATGCGGATAACATGGGGTTCACCCGCAGCAAGACGACGTTGTACTTCTTCTTGAGATAATTTTAAGCCGCGACCATCGTATTTGGGTGTTTCACCGCGTGCTTGCTGTTCAGCACGCATTTGGTCAAGCTCTTCTGCGGTTGCAAAGCAGTAGAAAGCATGTCCTTTTTCAACTAATTCAAGCGCGTATTGCTTATAAATGCCCATGCGCTCTGATTGGCGATAAGGGGCATGTGGGCCGCCAACATCCGGGCCTTCAGACCAATTCAACCCTAACCAGCGCAAAGAGTCTAAAATCATTTTTTCAGATTCTGGCGTTGAACGAAGTTGATCCGTATCTTCAATACGTAAAATAAATTCACCGCCATGTTGTTTGGCAAAACATAAATTAAATAACGCAATATAAGCAGTACCTACATGGGGAAAACCTGTAGGAGAAGGCGCAATACGGGTACGGACTTTCATAAATTATCGGAGCTTAAATTTAAATTGAAACTATTATAACGAAAAAGCCTAGTCACGGCATGACTAGGCTTCATTTAAACATGTGAAGGGGCACATATTTAAGAAATATTAAGAGGTATGCGGTTGAAATATGGTTTGGACGAAACGAGAAAAACGTTCATGCTGGCTGGCAAAGAAGGTCTGTGTTGGTGTGGTTCGAATCGTATTCAACATCTTTAACTCATCGTCTGATGAGGGTAATAAACCAGTATTACGTTTTTGCTGATCAAGTGCTTTAACAATTAAGCTCGAAGAAGATTTATCAATTGTTTTTATGTTATTGCTTTCTTTAATTGCTGCCGCGTGTCCAAATTGAATAGAACATACTAAAAATAAGCTTAAGCTTAGTGTTTTTTTCAAATTTAATGCTCGCATTGCTCACATCCCCTTATATGATTTTGAGTCTACAAGACTAACCAAACAACTATAGTATTGCTTTAATAATACGATTTAAACATAAATCTTAATAAAAAAGTTGATATATGTCACACTTTTTACAAAAATATAAAAATTTGACACATCCTAGTGTTTATTTATAGCAATGTGGCTACTTTGTATACAACTAGAATTTAGCAAGCAAATGTGTAGAAAAAGTGGAGAATGATAACTTTTCTCATTTTGCCATAAAAATAACAGGCAGAGTATTGTTTTAATACAAAAAATATGGACTAGGGCTATATCTTAAAAACAGAATAGCAATAAATTTATTGATATAACTATATGATTGTAAATTATTTTTAAAGAAATATAGTGGTGACAAACGGGGCGAAATGAGTAAACAATAAATGAAAACTGTCATCGCAGCAGCATTGTTGGCGTTGGGCTTAAATGGCGTAGCACAAGCGGCAACTACTTTTTTAAACGTGTCTTATGATCCAACACGTGAGTTTTATCAAGAATACAATCAAGCATTTGGTCAGTACTGGAAAAAAAGAACAGGGCAGGATGTTGATTTCAAGCAGTCGCATGGTGGCTCGGGTAAACAGGCGCGTTCAGTCATAGATGGCTTGCAGGCAGATGTTGTAACGCTCGCATTGGCCAATGATATTGATGAAATTGCCAATGCAGGTTTAATTCGTAAAGATTGGCAAAAACAATTTAAAGATAACTCTGCGCCTTATACCTCAACCGTGGTGTTTTTAGTGCGTAAGGGCAACCCAAAGAATATTCGTGACTGGAATGACTTGACTAAGTCAGGTGTCGAAATTATCACTCCAAACCCAAAAACTGGTGGCGCGCCGCGTTGGATTTATTTATCAGCTTGGGGTTATGCATTGAAGCAGCCCGGTGGTAATGATGCTAAAGCACGTGAATTGGTGAAAAAGCTTTATCAAAATGTCAAAGTCTTAGACTCAGGTGCACGTGGTTCACTCACCACTTTTGCTGAACGTGGCATTGGCGATGTATTGTTGTCTTGGGAAAATGAAGCATTATTGGCAACTCAAGGCTTAGGAAAAGATAAATTTGAAATTGTGTATCCTTCAATTTCGATTTTGGCTGAACCTTCTGTGGCAATCGTTGATAAAACTGTCGATAAAAATGGCAACCGTCAGTTAGCGCGTGGTTACTTAAATTTCCTTTATTCACCTTTAGGGCAAGAGCTGGCTGCGAAATATTATTTCCGTCCGCGTAATCCACAGGTCGCTGCCAAATATGCTCAGCAATTTCCAAAGATTAAACTCTTCAAGATTGATGATGTGTTTGGTGGCTGGGCAAAAGCACAAAAAACACATTTTGTGAATGGTGCGATTTTTGACCAGATTTATGCGGAAAAACCATAAATTCAGTTTCTACTGAGATTAAAGTGAATGATCAAAAAGCAAATACCGAAGGTGTTTGCTTTTTTATTGAGTGAAAAATGATAAGAAAACGGTTTTATCTATGAAAAGTTAAGAATTCTCTACAAAAAGTCGTTTGGTGCTGGCATAAAACAAGGTGATAATGTGCAGTTACATTTTCAGCTGTTGATCCATTTCTTATGTCGCATATTTCTGTCTTACTTCATGAAACCGTTGATGGCGTATTGGCAGGTCGCGATACTGGTATTTTTGTCGACGCGACTTTTGGTCGTGGTGGACATACCAAGTTGTTACTTTCAAAACTAGATCAAAATGCACGTGTTTATGCCTTCGATAAAGATCCTCAAGCGCTTGAAGTTGCAGCACAATTAGAACAAGAAGATCCGCGTTTTAAAATTATTCATGCCAGTTTTGCAGATATTCAATCCGAGTTAGCTCAAATTGGTCTGACTGAAGTTGATGGCATTATGGCTGACTTAGGGGTGTCATCACCACAATTGGACCAAGCTGAACGTGGTTTTAGCTTCATGCAAAATGGGCCGTTGGATATGCGGATGGATAATTCGCAAGGTTTAACAGCAGCTGAGTGGTTACTTGAAATTGAAGAAGAAAAACTCGCAAACATTATCTATCAATATGGCGAAGAGCGTTATAGCCGCCGCATTGCCAAAGCGATTAAATTGGCAGGTGAAATGACAACGACTGCCCAACTGGCAGAAGTGGTTAAAACTGCACATCCAAAATGGGAAAAGCATAAGCATCCTGCAACACGTACTTTTCAGGCGATTCGTATTGCCATTAACAAAGAACTTGATGATATCGAGACATTTTTACCGCAAGCTGTCACATTATTAAAACCAACTGCGCAGCTGGCAGTGATTAGCTTTCATTCTTTGGAAGATCGTTTAATCAAGCAGTTTATTCAAAAAGAATCGAGTTTGGCTGAAGACACGGGCTGGGGTATGCCTCAAGCACAGGTCGATACTCGACGTTTAAAGAAAGTTTCTCGTATTCGTGCGAGTGAAGCAGAAGTAAAAGCAAATCCTCGTTCGCGTAGTGCATGGCTACGCGTGGCTGAGCGTTTAGAGCAAAAAGGCTGAGAATGAACAACAAGAATGATGACGACGTTAAACCAAGCAGCAGAAAAGGACTGAAAAAGGTTGTTGTGTATGCTGTACTCGTTGCATTGGTGTTTACAAGTGCGATGATGGTGGTGTTTCAAGTATTTGAATACCGTCATGATTATCGTGACTTGAGTGCATATATGCGTGAAAGAGATGATTTAAACGCTGAATGGGGGCGTTTATTGATTGAACAGCAAACCTTTGGTGCAACCGCACAGATTGGTTCTCGCGCAGTCACTCAACTACGTATGTTCTCACCTCCTGCAACGCAGACGGTTGTGATTTCTTTACCTATGACTTCAAAGCAAGATAAATAAGGCATGCTGTATGGCAGATAAGCGAAGTAAACCAATACGAAAAAAACAGCAGTCTATTTCTGAAAGACCGACCCTTGCTTTGGATATGTGGCGATTTTATCTGCTTTGGGGAACGGTACTCCTTTGTTTTGTTGTGTTGATTGCACGTGCGTTCTATGTGCAAGTGGTCAATAAGGACTTTTTGCAAAATAAGGCCAATGCCAATATTTTAAGGACTGAGCGTTTAGAGGCGATGCGTGGTGTGATTAGTGATCGCCATGGCGTACCTTTGGCGATTAGTACCCCGATCATGAAAATTGTGATGGACCCAAGAGATTATTGGGAAACCAAACAGCAATTTGATGACATCACGGCAGAACTCAAAAAAGATCCGAATAATCGTAAATTAAAACGTCAATTGCCTGATAAAAACTTGAACCTAGATGAATTGGCAGATGCGGTTGGTGTAGATCGTGCAGATTTAAAGAAACAAATGCAGGCACGTCCTCGTTCACGTTATTTAGTTTTGCAAAAAGAAATTCCACCACAACAAGCTGACTTGATTACCAAGCGTAATTTCCAAGGCGTTTATGCAGAGAAAAGTTATAAACGCTACTATCCACAACCGCAGCCAAATGCACAGATTATTGGTTTGACCAATAGTGAAGGGGTGGGGATTGAAGGTTTGGAAATGCAACTGAATAAACAGTTGTCAGGGATGGATGGCGAGCAGAAAATTATCCGCGATAAAAAGGGTAATCGTCTGAAAGTTTCAGAAGTCATTAAAGAAGTTGAATCAGGTGAGAATGTTACCCTGAGTATCGATTCACGTTTGCAATATATTATGTACCGTGAATTGACTGCTGCAGGTGTCGCCAACAATGCACGCTCAGCAACTGCGATTGCAGTCGATGTTAAAACGGGTGAAATTTTGGCGATGACCAGCTGGCCGTCGTATAACCCGAACGATAAGAATGGTCTCAGCAATAAAGATGCGATGCGTAACCGTGGCGCGATTGATATGTTTGAACCAGGTTCAACCATGAAGCCGTTTACAGTGGCTGCTGCCTTGGAAAGCGGTAAATACACGCCGAATACGATTGTTAATACTTCACCAGGATCGATGCGTTTAGGTTGGCATACCATTCGTGATACACATAACTATGGTGCTTTAACCGTTTCTGGGGTGATTATTAAATCTTCGAACGTGGGTTCGGCAAAAATCGCCTTGTCTTTACCAAAAGATACCGTCCCGTCTTTCTTTAGACGTGCAGGTTTTGGTCATCGTTCAGCGGTGAAATTTCCAGGTGAAAGTTCTGGTTTGCTCTATTCAGGCGATAAGCTCAATCCATCGCAGTTGGGGACCATGGCGTATGGTTATGGTTTGAATGCGACAATTTTACAAGTTGCACAAGGTTATGCCATGTTGGCAAATCATGGCGTACAAATGCCATTGAGTTTGCGAAAATTGGATAAGGCTCCAGAAGGCACACAGGTGTTGAGTCCTAAAATTGCCGATCAAGTCCTCACCATGCTTGAACAAGTCACCATGCCTGGTGGTACAGCGAAACAAGCGGTAATTCCTGGCTATCGCGTTGGGGGTAAGACAGGGACAGCGCATAAATTACGTGCAGACCGTAAAGGTTACTCAAACAGTGAGTATCGTGCTTTATTTGCAGGTGTTGCGCCAATCAGCGATCCGCGTTTAGCCATGATTGTCGTGGTTGAAAACCCACAAGGCCGTTACTATGGTGGTTTGGTTGCTGCGCCTGTATTTGCGCGCATCATGCAAGAGTCTTTACGCCTTTTGAATGTGCCTTTAGATAAGCCACTTGATACTTCTATAAAATCCAATCCGTAGGTAAATTATGTCGATTCGTTTTCAACAGATACACCCGATCAGCATAGATGCGGCTTGGTATACCCAACCTTTTCAGGGTTTTTCTTTGGATAGTCGCAAGGTTGAGAAAGGGCAAATTTTTATTGCTTTAAATAGCTATAGCCAACCTGAAAAAACACGCCAGTTTGCACAAAATGCTTTGGATGCAGGCGCATTGGCTGTAATCAGTGAGGCACCATTGGGTCTCGCAAACGAATGGGTTTGTGCTGATGTCCGTTATCAAATGGGTGAATGGCAGAAGCAGTATTTACAAGCGACTGATCCTGTTCAGCCTTTACGTGGTATTGCGGTGACAGGAACCAATGGTAAAACCACGATTTCACGCCTCATTGCGGAGCTGATTAGCTCACAAGATAAAGGTTGTGCAGTAATGGGGACCACAGGTAACGGTATTCTGCCAAATTTAACCCCATCCACACATACCACCTTGGATGCACTGCAACTACAGCATGCGTTACATGACTATGCCAAACAAGGCGCAAGTTTTGTTGCACTGGAAGCCAGTTCACATGGTTTGGAGCAAGGGCGTCTTAATGGTTGTGAGCTTGAAATTGCGGTGTACAGTAATTTAAGTCGTGACCATCTGGATTATCACGGTACTTTGGAGGCTTATGCTGAAGCCAAAGCCTTATTGTTTAAATTTATGACCTTAAAAGCTGTAGTGATCAACTTGGATGATGCACATGCACAGCTAATGTTGGAAGCTGCGAAGACGAATCCAGCACAGCCGAAAATTCTGACTTATTCTTTAACTCAGACGACAGCGGATTATTATATTGCGGATTTGCAATATCGCTTGAGTGGAGCAAGTTTTACATTAATTGCTCCGACAGGTCACTATGTGGTGCAAAGTCCATTACTTGGGCAGTTTAATGTTGAGAATTTATTAGCCAGCCTGATTGCAGCAGAGTCTGCTGGTTTTGCCTTGGCTGATTTGGTCCAGTTTGTGCCGCAACTGAAAGGCGCACCAGGCCGTATGCAGGTCATTCAAGATGCTGAGCGTTTATTTGTGGTTGATTATGCGCATACACCTGATGCTTTGATCCAAGTACTGACGACCTTAAAACGTCATGTGACTGGACAATTATGGGCTGTGTTTGGTTGCGGTGGCGATCGTGATCGTGGCAAACGTCCACTCATGACTCAAGCTGCACTTGATCATGCCAATCCAGTCATGCTGACTTCGGATAATCCGAGAACTGAAAATCCTGAACAGATTTTTGCTGACATGAAGCAGGGCATTGATTTTACTGCCCACATAATGCATGAAATCCATGATCGCCGTGAAGCGATTAAGTTTGCTGTAGCGCAAGCCCAAGCGGGAGATATTGTGGTGATTGCGGGTAAGGGGCATGAAAACTATCAGGAAATTGATGGGGTTCGCCATTGGTTTGATGATGTGGTTGAGGTGCAGTCTGCGATTGATGCACAGCCACATCCTGTCGATTCAGCCTATCCTGCGCAATAAGGTTAAAAGGTAAATAAAGCGTATGCACACTTCAACGACCAGTACTGTTCCATTACAACCTTGGACCGCAGAACAATTACAACAGGCCACACAAGGGCAGTGGCATAAACAGAAGCTTCCGCAAGGTGAAATTAAACGTATTTTAACGGATTCACGTCATGCAGAAGCAGGTGATGCTTTCCTTGCATTAAAGGGTGAACGTTTTGATGCACATAATTTTGTGGCACAAGTAGCCACACAAGGGTGTCAAATTGCGATTGTTGATCATCCTGTCGATGCTGATATTGCTCAGTTGGTTGTCAAGGATACGCGTTTGGCTTTGGGGCAGTTGGGTGCTTATCGTCGCCAACACAACTCGCAATTGAAAGTGATTGCTTTAACAGGCAGTAGTGGTAAAACCACCACCAAAGAAATGTTGGGCAGTATTTTATCTCGCTTGGCGCCGACCTTGATTACCCGTGGCAACCTGAATAATGATCTCGGTGTTCCGATGATGTTACTTGAGCTGCGCCCTGAGCATCAGTATGCCGTAATGGAACTGGGTGCCAGCCATCAAGGTGAAATTGATTACACTTCGAATCTGGTTCAGCCGCATGTGGCTGGGATTTTAAATATTGGTACAGCGCACTTGGGTGAGTTTGGTGGACGTGAAGGTATTTGCCGCGCTAAATCAGAAATCTATGCGCATATTTTGCCACAAGGCACTGCGATCGTGCCTGCACAAGATGATTTTGTAGCTACGATTCGTGAAAATGCACAGGCACATCCGATTCTCAGTTTCGGTGAAGGCGGTGATATTTTTGCGACAGATATTCAGCTTCATCCTCAATCAGCACAATTTAACTTGCATACTCCACAAGGCAATCGTTCGGTAAATCTACCATTCGCAGGTGCGCACAATGTACAGAATGCCGCAGCAGCGACCGCATTTGCGTTAGCGATTGGTATTGCATTGGATGATATTGTGCAAGGTTTAGAGCAAGCACAAGGTGCCAAAGGGCGTCTGAACTTTATTCAACACCAACATCATTTGTTTATTGATGATACCTATAATGCCAACCCGACTTCGATGCGTGCAGCGGCAGAGGTCTTGTTGCAGCAACAGGGCTTAAAAGTCATGGTGATGGGAGATATTGGTGAGCTGGGTGAAAGTAGCTGGCAAGAGCATCATGATCTCGGCCGAGACTTGGCATCGTTACCATTAGAGCATCTGGTTGTTGTCGGTGAATTCGCTGAAGCAGCGCAACAAGGTTCATCTCATTCAGAAAAGTTACATGCCTTTGCAACACAGGCAGAAGCATTACCGTTTTTAATTAATTTAGTCCAAACACATCAACCCCAGTCAATGAGTTTCCTATTCAAAGGGTCTCGTTATACCCACATGGAAACGTTGATGGCTGACTTGATGGAGAAAATTTAAATGTTGTTATGGTTATTTGAGCAATTGGCGGACTATAACAGTTCGTTTCAGGTTGTTCGTTATTTAACATTGCGCTCTTTGTTGAGCTTGCTGACGGCCTTGACGATCGGATTGGTTTTAGGACCAGTGATGATTCGTAAATTACAGGCATTAAAATATGGTCAGGCAGTGAGCTCTTTTGCACCTGAAAACCATGCCAAAAAAATGGGAACGCCAACCATGGGCGGGATTCTCATTTTGCTTTCTATTGGGATTAGTACCCTGTTGTGGGCTGACTTATCTAACCCATATGTTTGGATTGTACTGGGTGTCATGGTGGTGTTTGGTGCTGTTGGTTGGGCGGATGACTGGATTAAAGTTCGTTACAAAGACAATGCAGGTTTGCCAGCACGGAAGAAGTTCTTCTGGACTTCAGTGGCGTCGTTAGGAGCAGGTATTGCCTTATATGTAATTGCAAAACAACAGGATAGCGTCGTGCATACTGAGAATATGCTAGATTTGCTGATCCCATTCTTTAAGAATCTTTCTATTCCTCTATCTGCTGTGCCATTGGGTCTAGCATTTATTGTGTTTACTTATCTGGTGATCAATGGCGCATCGAATGCGGTGAATCTTACCGATGGCTTAGACGGTTTGGCTATTATGCCGATCGTTATGGTGGCGGCTGGTCTAGGTGTGTTCGCTTATTTGTCTGGTGATATTCGTTTTGCCAATTATTTGCATATTCCTTATGTAAAATATACCTCTGAACTAGTGGTGATCTGTTCTGCCATGGTTGGTGCTGGTTTGGCCTTCCTTTGGTACAATGCTCATCCAGCCCAAGTCTTTATGGGTGATGTCGGTGCGTTGGCACTTGGCGCGATGCTCGGTACTATTGCGGTCATGGTTCGTCAAGAAATCGTATTTGCCATTATGGGCGGTGTATTTGTGATGGAAGCGATTTCTGTATTCCTGCAAATCGGTTCATTGCGCATGCGTAATAAGCGTGTTTTCTTGATGGCGCCTTTGCATCATCATTATGAAAAACAAGGCTGGAAAGAAACTCAGGTTGTGATTCGTTTCTGGATTATCACGATTTTCCTCGTCGTGTTAGGCTTAATGACCTTAAAATTACGTTAAACCAAGATTCAAGAAAGAAGCTGGTATTGACCAGCTTTTTTTATGTTTGGAGAAAATAGATGAGTTTGTTGATGTGTCCTGTTTGTCGCCAATCCTTGAATTTGGTTGAGAATTCTTGGCGTTGCGAAAAGGGACATCACTATGATGTAGCAAAACAAGGCTATGTCAATTTACACGTGGTGCAGCATAAGCACAGTAAAAGTCCAGGGGATACCCCTGAGTCGGTGCTGGCGCGTCGTGAATTTTTGCAAGCAGGTTTCTATCAGCCCTTGCAGCAAGCTGTGGTTGAAATTCTACAGCAACTTAAACCTCAAGCTATTTTAGATATTGGTTGTGGTGAAGGTTATTACACCAGTGCCATGCAAGCTCATACTCAGCAGTGTATTGGGGTTGATATTGCCAAAACAGCAGTACAGCGTGCAGCAAAATTAAATGCAGAGGTTGTATGGGTGGTTGGAACAGGTGCAACCTTACCAGTGCAAGATCATTCCATTGACACTTGTACCAGTCTATTTAGTCCAATTCCACAAGATGAAATCGTTAGAGTCTTGCGTGATGAAGGTTATTTAATTGTGGCAACACCTGCACCTAAACATCTTTATGACTTACGTGAAGCATTATTTGAGCAAGTAAATTTGCATGAACCTCAAAAATTTGTAGAACAGCTAGATGCCCAGTTTGAGTTAAAGCAAGCGCATATTGTTGAAGCGCCACTGCAATTGGATCAAGCTGCCTTGAGGAATTTAATTGCAATGACGCCTTATGCGTATAAAGCGAATCCTGAACGACGTAAGGTACTTGAGCAAACGCAGCAATTTGCAGTGACTGCCGCTTTTCAAATTTATCTGTTCCAAAAAAGAAAGAAGCCATCAAAGTGATGGCTTCTTTTTTATTTACTGAATTTGATTGATCAGATGTTCAATCCCATCCTTTTCTTTTGGTGGTGGGTTCTGTGAGTTTGAACCCATTGCAGGTGGTTGCTTTTTCGCTGGAACAATTGGTTGTTCATCAGCTACTGGCGTGGTTCCAGGTAAATCTGAAAAATCATTTTGTGTTGAGCGAACAGGTGCAGGCGGTGCAGGGCGATAAAGTGGGCGTGCCAGTGGTGGAGAAGCACGATATTCTTTTTTATCTTCGCTTTGCTGGATTTGTAATTTGTCACGAGAGATTGGATCTTTCGCATCTTTATCCAGACGCACCCAAGCAGATGGCGTATCTTTTAAAGATTTGCCCATAAAGTTGGTCCAGATCGGAAGTGCGGCAACGCCACCATATTCACGACGACCTAGTGTACGCGGTTGGTCAAAACCAACCCATGCAATCGCAACCAAGTTACCATTGAAACCTGCGAACCAAGCATCTTTGGCATCATTGGTAGTTCCTGTTTTACCGCCTAAATCATCACGACCAATTTTAAGTGCAGCTCGACCGGTACCATGTTGAATTACATCACGGAGGATATTCGCCATATCGTAAGCAGAACTTGATTTTAGAATACGTTGCGCTTGGCGATAGTCACTGTTTGTTTTTGCTGTCTGTGTTGCATCAGCAGTCAAGATTGGCGTTTCAGAAGCAGCTGTCGCGTCATCTAAAGTCTGATTGGTAACTTCGGTTACTTGCTCTTTAGATTTATCTTTTTCTACTTCAGCAGTTTGTTGTTTTGTGCTTGCATTTGGATTACTAATACATGGGATACATGCATAGTCAGGTTTTGCTTCATAAATCACTTTGCCAGAAGCATCTTCGATTCGTTTAATGAAGTGTGGTTGCACGCGATATCCGCCATTGGCAAAAGTGGCATAACCTGTTGCCATTTGTACAGGCAGTACCTGTGGTGTACCTAAGGCAATGGTATAGTTACGCGGGATTTGGTCTTCTTGTAAACCAAAATCCATAAACAATTGACGAGTACGTTCAATCCCAACGTTCTGTAATAAACGTACAGACACCGTATTTCGAGATAAATAAAGCGCACGGCGTAGAGGAATCATGCCAAGGTAGCGGCCATCCGAGTTTCTTGGAGACCATTTACCAATAGTGATTGGACTATCATTGACCATACTATACGGAGTCATGCCACGTTCTAGCGCCAATGCATAAACAAAGGGTTTAATGGTTGAACCCGGTTGTCTCCAACCTTGTATTGCGCGGTTGAATTTAGATTGGTAGAAGTTATATCCACCTACAACTGCTTCGATCGCACCATCATTTGGGTTGATCGCAATCAGTTGCCCTTGGACTTTAGGTACTTGCACCAAAGACCAAACCGTTTTACCTTCATTCGGACGTAGGCGGATAATATCTTTGACTTTGACAATTTGTGAAGCATTGGATGGTGCACCGCCAACACTATTGGCATTGCGATAAGGGCGAACCCATGACATGCCAGACCAATTAACAGTGACTGTTGAACCATCTTGCATTAAAGCATCAAAAGAATTGTTGTTGACCTTGATGACTTGTGCTGGATAAGTATTGGCATAAGCGATGAACTGCTTAAGAGGTTTGTCATGTGCCTCAGGACCACGCCAGCCATGACGACGGTCATAAGCTTCCAAACCATCTTGAATTGCTTGCTCTGCATAACGTTGACGGTTGCTATCAATGGTGGTGTATACCTTATAGCCAGAGTCAACAGCTTGCTCGCCAAAGTGTTCAACCAGTTCTGAGCGAACCATTTCCCCTACATAGGGAAATACATTGCTCACTGATCGATCCATCATATTTAGATTGATCGGTTCTGCGACGGCTTGTTGATATTGGTTTTGGTTGAGATAACCCAGTTGTAACATGCGTCCTAAAATCCAGTTACGACGTTCAAGAGCACGCTCTGGATTGACAACAGGATTGTATTTGGACGGTGCTTTGGGTAGACCTGCAATCATTGCCATTTGCGCAGTGGTCAGTTCATTCAGGTTTTTGTTGTAATAGACACGTGCAGCAGCTGCAATACCATAGGCGTTCTTACCTAAGAAAATCTTATTGACATAAGCTGTCAGAATTTCTTGTTTTGTTAGGTTCTGCTCGATTTTACGTGCCAGAAAAACTTCAGTTAGTTTGCGTCTAAGTGTTCGGTCTGGACTTAAATAATAGTTCTTTGCTACCTGCATAGTAATGGTTGAGCCCCCAGTTTGGACATCAGAACCAGTCACAGATTCGGTTAGCGCTCGTCCGAGTCCTTTGAAGCTAATGCCATTATGCTCAAAAAAGGACGAATCTTCGGCTGCTAAGAAGCCATGAATGAAAGTCGGGGGGATCTGTTCATACTTAACAGGAATCGATAATTTTCCGCCATATTCCGCAATCAGCTGATTATCTGTCGTATAGACTTGCAATGGTTTTTGCAAAGGCGCTTTTTTGAGTGAACTCATATCTGGCAGCGAAGGTGCGAGATAGAGATACATGCCATAAAATCCCATTGGAAGTGAGACTAAGATAATAATAACGATCAAAAAAAATGGCCGAACAATACCAGAACTGGATAGCTTTTTCATAATAAGTAAGTTTTAATAAGAGCGAATGGCAAACTAATTGTGGTCAGTATATCCTTTAGAAATGCGGATTGTTAGATGAGTTATTGTATCCGTAGCAATTAAAGACCAAAACAAATTAGTGTGTTGTATTTTTGGGGATAAAAAAATAAATAGGAAAGTACTGTGCTCAGGTTATATCGTAAACCAAATAAGGGGTTAGTGGGTGTCGATATTAGTTCGACAACTGTTAAATTATTGGAGCTCTCTGTAAAGAACGGTAGATATTGGGTTGAAAGCTATGCAGTGATGCCATTGCCTGAAAGCAGTGTGGTTGAAAAAAGCATACTGAATCCAGAGGCGGTGGGTGATGCACTTGAGAGAGTCATTAACCTTGCAAATCCTCACACCACCAATGTTGCTATTGCGGTGCCGACGTCTATGGTCATTAACAAGATCATAGAAATGGATGCCGACATGACGGATGAAGAACGAGAAGTTCAAATTCGTATGGACGCTGAGCAATACATTCCGTTCCCATTAGATGAAGTAAGTCTTGATTTTGAGGTTTTGCCTGATCGTTTGGCTAATGCCAATCGGGTGAATGTACTCTTGGTCGCTACGCGTACTGAGAATGTCGATACACGTGTAGAAGTACTGGAACTTGCTGGCTTGACCGCAAAAATTGCAGAAGTTGAAAGCTATGCAATGGAACGCGCATTCCAAGTATTTGCCGATACCCTGCCAATGGGGGCAAATACCGTTGGCATTTTGGATATAGGTCATACCATGACCACCTTATCTGTGATGCAAAAAGGCAAGATTATCTATACCCGTGAGCAAGTGTTTGGTGGACGCCAATTGACCCAAGATGTACAAAGTCGTTATGGCTTGTCTTTTGAGGAAGCTGGGCGTGCTAAAAAAGAAAGAAGCTTGCCTGATGATTACGATACCGAAGTCCTTGAACCCTTCTTAGATGCAGTAGTACAACAAGCTGCACGTTCACTTCAGTTCTTCTTTTCATCTTCTCAGTTTAACGAAATTGACCATATTCTGTTGGCGGGCGGGAATGCCAATATTCCAGGCCTTGCCAAGTTATTACAACAAAAACTAGGTTATCGCGTCACCATTGCCAATCCATTTCTACAAATGGGTTTTTCTCCGCAAATTGATATTAAAAAAATTGAAAATGATGCTTCCTCTTTAATGGTTGCATGTGGTTTGGCATTGAGGAGTTTTGATTAATGGCAAAGATTAACTTACTCCCTTGGCGTGATGAGCTAAGAGAACAAAGAAAGAAACAGTTTGTCGCATTTTGTGTTGGGGTTGCTGCATTAGGGGTTGCATCGGTTTTTTCTGGATGGATGTATTTTGATCATAAATTGAATGATCAAGAACAAGCCAATCAACTGATCGTCAGTACCAACCAAAATTTAGATACGCAACTAAAAGCATTAGATGGTCTGCAAGAACGTCGCAATGCCATCATTGAACGGATGAAGCTGATTCAAGGCTTGCAAGGGCAACGCCCAGTTACGGTACGTTTGGTGGATGAACTGGTACGAGTGACTCCACCCACCATGTATTTAACCAAGTTTAGCCGGACAGGCGATAAGTTCACGATTGAAGGGAAGGCTGAAAGCCCGAACACTGTGGCTGAACTATTACGTAACTTAGAGGCATCGCCTTGGTATCGTAACGCTTTTATGAACTCTTTCTTGGCAGTGGATGAAAACAAAAATAAAGATAAAACAGCAAGCTCTTTGGTTCCTCGGGTTGAGGAAAATTATGGAAGTTTTGTTGTTACTGTCGATTTGGGTGAGATTGGCACAACTGCTGAGGCTGCACCGACATCAGAACAGGTGGCTTCAGGAGCAGTAGCAGCGGGAGTGGCGAAATGAACCAAGATGAATTGAATCAAGACACCGTTGCTGCGAAGAAAAAGAAGATGTCCGTCGAGCAATTTTTCCAGCAATTTAATACCTTGGATATGAATAACTACGGTAGTTGGCCGCTGTCGGTTAAAATTACCTGCTGGATTTTCGTCTTCTTGGCGGTTGCTGCATTGGGTTATTTTGTGGTGATTAAATCCCAACTTGAATCGATTGCAAATGCACAAGCACAAGAGCAAAGCTTGCTGAATGAGTTTCGGGAAAAAGACTCAAAATTGCGTAATTTGCAGCAATATCAAGCGCAACTTCAAGAAATGGAAGCGAACTTTAATCAACAATTAGAGCAGTTGCCTAAAGAAACAGAAATTCCAAGCTTGGTTGAGGACATTAACTTAACGGGTGTCAATTCTGGTCTGAAATTTAAGAATATCCGTCTGGAAAATGAAGTAAAGCAAGAGTTCTTTATTGAGCAACCGATCAGTATTGATGCCACTGGTGATTATCATGCTTTTGGTGCCTTTGTTACCGGTATCGCAGCGTTACCTCGTATTGTGACCTTGCATGATTTTACGGTTGAAGCAAAAGAAGATACACAGAAAAAATCGGATATCCCTGTGGTGAATTATACCGTCAAAGCAAAAACATATCGTTATGTGGGTGCGGATGAACAAACAAATAATGCTGCGGGTGCACCAACAACTCAAGCAGCGACTACTCCACCTGCGCAAGGAGGAAAATAGTAGTGAATAACTATAAATTATTACTTGGTTTATTGGTTGGGTTAAGTTTAGTGGGGTGTGATTCAAGGATTGACGCCGTGAATCAAAAAATGGCAGAGATTCGGAATCAACCACCTTTGCCGATCGAACCAGCACCGATCTTTACCCCTGTGCCATTGTTTAACTATGCAGCACATCAGCTGAAAAGCCCGTTTATGCCAAGTTCTTTGGCGGCTGAGTTAAAAATTATGGCGGGTAAGCGTGTTTATCCGAATTTTAACCGCCAGCCACAGCCTTTAGAAAGTTATGCGCTGGAATCGTTGAATATGAAGGGTAGTATGCGGGGTAAAACCAGCAATACGATTGCTCTCATTCAAACACCAGATGGTCAAATTGAACGTGTACAAGTCGGTAGTTATTTGGGGATGAACCAAGGACGTATTATTAAAATTAGTCCAACCCAAATAGATTTGGTGGAGATTGTACCTGATGGTCGTGAAGGCTATGTCGAAAGACCTCGTACACTCGTTTTAATTGGGCCAGCGCCGTAAGATTAAGGGAATAACAATGAAAAAACAGTTTAAAGATTCTTTATTTGGGGAAGCGAAGACCATGAATCATGCATTCCGTCAATTTTCTATGGGTGCAATCGCTATTGCAGTGATGCAAGTTGCATCAGCACAAGTGAGTATGACCAATATTGTACCAATGAGTTTGGCAGATCAGGGCACGGAAATTCGTGTCATGTTTAACGGTCTTCCACCGCAACCACAGGCTTATCAGCTAGAACAACCTTCTCGTTTGATTTTGGACTTTGACAAAGCGCAGCAGACCTTAACAAAAAACTCGATTCCTGTATCGACTGCTGAAGCCAGTTCCGTCGAGGTTGCATCAGATGATCAGCGCTCTCGAGTCATCGTAAATTTAAAAGATGCGGGTGCATTTACTACGCGTGTTGAAGGTAATATTTTTGTACTGAAAATTAATTCAGCAAAACCAACGGCGATTAACAGTCCATCTGTGGCAACACGTCAGGTACAACAAGGCGTTTCCAATATTGGTTTCCAAAGAGGAAATCAGGGTGAAGGATTGGTTGTGATCGATTTGTTGGGCAATAACACACCAGTCGATGTGCAACAACAAGGCAGTAAAATCGTGGTGCGTACTGCGGGAAATAAAATTCCTATGCATTTAGCACGTCGCTTAAATACCAATGATTTTGCAACACCTGTTGCAAGCGTCGATGCCTATAATGATAAAGGCAATGGCGTGATTACCATTCAATCTGCGGGTAGCTATGAGTATATGGCTTATCAGGCCGAAAATAAGCTGACCATTAGTTTGAAGCGTCCTGTGGATAATTCTCCAGTCAAAGCCAAGGCACAAACCTATACGGGTAACAAAATCTCTTTAGATTTCCAAGATATTGAAGTTCGTCGCGTATTACAGTTGCTTGCCGACTTTACTGGGATCAATATGGTAGCGGCAGATACGGTGCAAGGTAATATTACTTTGCGTTTAAAAGATGTGCCATGGGATCAGGCTTTAGATATTGTATTAAAAACCAAAAATCTTGATAAACGCCGTAATGGCAGTGTGATTTGGATTGCCCCTGTTTCTGAGTTGATTAAGGCGGAAGAAGAAGAAGCCAAAGCAATTGCACAGAGTGTGAAGTTAGCACCACTTCAAACGGAATATATCCAATTAAGCTATGCAAAAGCTGCTGATATTGAAAAGTTAATTACGCAAGGGAAAAGCGGTAATAATAGCAATAACTCATCGGGCTCAAGTAGTAATGATACATTGACTGGAGGTTTGCTTAGCCCAAGAGGAACAGTTTCTCTTGATCCTCGAACCAATACTTTAATTGTAAATGATACCTCACAAAAAATTGATCAGATTCGTAAGATGGTCGATCTACTTGATGTTTCTGTTAAGCAAGTCATGATTGAAGCACGTATTGTCAGTGCCAGTACCGATTTTACCCGAGAGATGGGGGTGAAATGGGGCATTTTATCGCAAGGAATTACCAATAATAATGATCTTCTAGTTGGAGGGAGTGATCAGACATTATGGGATTTGAGAAAACCGACTAAGGATGGTGATACGGGTGGCTGGAAATACGAGATTGAGCGCCCTGATAATTTGAATGTAGATTTAGGCGCAGTGACGCCTGGCGCAAGTCGTATTGCTTTTGGTTTGATTAGCCTGTCTGATTTTATGTTGGACTTAGAGTTGTCTGCGGTACAAGCAGATGGTTATGGCGAAGTGATTTCTACACCAAAAGTCATGACCGCAGATAAGCAACCAGCAAAAATTGAATCAGGTAAGAAAATTCCGTATACATCATCTTCGGGTGGCGGCGCAAATGCTGTACCTAAAACGGAATTTATTGATGCAACTTTAAGTCTGGATGTTACACCAAGTATTACGCCTGATGGTAAGGTGATGATGAAGTTGAACATTACCAAAGACTCACAGAGTACACCAACACCTACAGGTCAGTTGACGATCAATAAAAACCAAATCGACACCAATGTCTTGGTGGACAATGGTGAAACCGTGGTTCTTGGTGGAATTTTTGAACAAGAAAATATTAGTTCTCAAGTAAAAGTGCCGTTCTTGGGTGATCTGCCTTATGTTGGTCGCTTATTCCGTCGAGATCTGAAAACAGATAATAAACGTGAACTGCTTATTTTTATTACGCCGAGAATTGTTAATGACACTTTGACGAGAAATCATTAATATATTTTCAATAATTGCAATGAATATAGGTGGCGCGTTGCCAAGCAAAGCGTTTGAAACCCTACCAAATATCTATTTGGTAGGGCCAATGGGGGCAGGGAAAACAACAGTTGGTCGGCATTTAGCAGAATTGCTAGGTCGAGATTTTATTGATAGTGATCATGAAATCGAGCGTAAAACAGGTGCGACAATTCCATGGATTTTTGAAAAAGAAGGGGAAGTCGGATTTCGATTGCGTGAAACCAATGTATTGAACGACTTAACCTCTCGCTCACTCTTGGTATTGGCGACGGGTGGAGGTGTGGTGACGCAACCGCAAAATCGTGAATTCTTAAAACAACGTGGTATTGTGATCTATCTTTATACGCCTGTAGAGCTACAATTACAGCGAACTTATCGCGATAAAAATCGCCCATTATTACAAGTCGAAAATCCAGAACAAAAATTACGAGATTTATTGGCGATGCGAGATCCTTTATATCGTGAGGTTGCACACTATATAATTGAAACAAATCAAGGTGCAGCGCGGGATTTAGCACAACGTATTTTGAACGTTATTTTATCTAAACAAGTTAAGTAGTTTCTGGTTGGTTTAAGTTTATGCAAACGTTACATGTTGAGTTAGGTGATCGTCGTTATCCAATCTTTATTGGTAGTCATTTAGATACCAAAGCATTGCTCGGACCGTATTTACATGGCCGACAAGTGATGTTGGTGTCCAATACCACTGTTGCACCCTTGTATCTCGAACATTATGTGAATGCGTTAACCCAGTTGGATAAGCAAGTTGCACAATGCATTTTGCCAGATGGCGAAAAGTATAAAGATATTCAGCATCTGAATTTAATTTTTGATGCTTTATTGGAAGCTGGTTTTAACCGTGATTGTACGGTTTTAGCTTTAGGTGGTGGCGTGATTGGAGATATGGCTGGATTTGCATCTGCTTGTTTCCAACGTGGTGTCTATTTTGTACAGGTACCTACGACGCTATTATCCCAAGTAGATTCAAGCGTTGGTGGAAAGACCGGGATTAATCATCCTTTAGGCAAGAATATGTTGGGAGCTTTCCAACAACCACAGGTCGTGCTTGCTGATATGGCACAACTTGAGACATTACCTGACCGTGAGCTTTCTGCAGGCTTATCGGAAGTGATTAAATATGCCCTATTGGGTGATGTTGATTTCCTCATCTGGTTAGAGCACAACATCGATGCTTTGGTTGCACGTGATGCAAATTTGTTGGCTGAGGCAGTTTATCGTTCATGCGCACATAAAGCGCGAATTGTCGCCAATGATGAGAAAGAACAAGGTGAACGTGCATTACTCAACCTTGGGCATACTTTTGGTCATGCGATTGAATCGTATTTGGGCTATGGCACATGGCTACATGGTGAAGCGGTTGCTACGGGTATGGTTATGGCTGCCGATTTGTCGCATCGTTTAGGTTGGATCTCTGCTGAAGACCTGCAACGTACAAAAAATATCATTCAGCGTGCTCAATTACCGATATCATGTCCCAAAATTCCATTAGATGAATTCTTGGCTTATATGTCGCATGATAAAAAAGTCTTAAATGGGCAATTGCGCTTGGTTTTATTGAAAAAATTAGGACAAGCAGTGATTACCAAAGATTTTGATGTTGAGCTAATGAAACAATCTATTCTTGCAAATCAATCTGCATAATTAATCATTTGGGAAAAGCATGGCTGTATCACGATCAATTTGGCAACATATTCAACAATATAGCTGGCTCGTCTTTGCTGTGGCTTGTTTAATTGCTGCATTGATATTTTGGGGCGTTACCGATAGTAAAGCACTGGTAGAAGAACAACAGCCATCGCAAACCGAAACTCAGGTACAAATTCAGCCAGAAAAGGTTGCCGCTACTGCTCATCTTGGGGCACTTTCGGATGAAGTGAAACCATTGGATTTAACTACGCGTGTGGTGGTTTCTAATGAGCACGCACCTGAATTTCGTGGCACTAAGTTTATTAATGAAAATCAACGCCAGTGGACTGTGGAAATTTTCCGTAGTTCAGATGAAGCGATTGTAAAAAACTTTCTGCTGAATCGTGCAGATCGTAAAAAGTTTGTTTATTTTCGCTTGAGTGGCGAAGACCAAGTTGAGCAATATGTTCTGGCTTATGGTGTGTTTTCGAGTGCAGAAGATGCGACGCGTCAATTTGCACAATTAAATTTAGCCCTGCCAGAATCTGTTCAGCCAAAGGCAACTCAATTATCGAGCTATGCTGCATTGGTCAATGATTTGGGTTCTGATGAAATGAAGTCGGCAACCAATCAGCTTTATGCAGTACAGTTAAGACCAGCAGCATTGCCGAGGGTAGATGAGAGCTTGCTTATAGGAAGCAGCGCATCTCAAAGTACTGCTGTACGTGCTGCGGAACCATCAACGGTGAAGACCACGGTCACACAGCGTGATGCGCAAGGTAATGTGGTGAATGTAAAACAAAGCCAATCTGCACCAAAACCACCTACAAATGTTGAAAAAATAAAAGAAAATTCAGATGCTTCGAAACGAGAAGTGAGCGACCCATTCAACTAATAATGCACTATTGTTGTGCATGCTTGATTCTTTTTATAGCACCATGATGTTTTTTGGTGCATTTTTATGCGCAAAAATGTGCTCTCCTCTCCCTGTAATTCCACGTTATTTTAACTTTTTTAATGATTTAGTAAATTTTTATCTTTATGGCATGTTTTTTGCTTTTTTGTGGTGCTAATTTATCTGCTCATTGCCCTTTTTTGTACTAAATGATTCATTAATTGGGTGAAATGGAAAGTTTTCGTGCTTTACAAACATTGGTGAAGGTGTAATAACTGAAAACACTTTATATGGTGAAATGCGCTGATTCTTGTTAAGGAAAGACGTATATTGCAAATTCGCCATGAAAAATGTTTTTGCGAAGCATTGAACTTTATATGAGTTGATCGGCAATATCGCAGAAAGTGAATTGATTGTTTGTTGCTCGAAAGAGCCATGTTGAAAGAAGGGTACGCTATGCACATGCCATCGCCTAATACTGTAGCTCCCGCTCAAGGTCTATATCAGCCTGATGAGTTTAAGGATAACTGTGGTTTTGGTCTGATTGCCCATATGAAGGGTGAATCAAGCCATCATCTGGTCGAAACTGCGATTCACAGTTTAAGTTGCATGACGCACCGTGGTGGTATTGCCGCGGATGGTAAAACGGGAGATGGGTGCGGATTGTTATTGGCGATGCCAAAACAATTTTTCCGTGATGAAGCTCAAAAGTTAGGTACGAATCTGACTGAGATTTTTGCTGCTGGTACGGTATTTCTAAATATTGATCCTGCTTTAGCTCAAAATGCAAAAAACATTCTAAATAAAGAAATTGAAGCTGCAGGTTTGACGGTTGCAGCATGGCGTGTTGTTCCAACCAATAATGATGCTTTAGGTGAAATTGCGCTGCAATCATTGCCGGCATTTGAACAAATTCTTGTTAATTGTCCAATGGGCCTAACTGAGGTTGAGTTTAACCGTAAACTCTTCTTGGCACGCCGTCGTGCGGAACAATTATTACAAAATGATCCACTTTTTTATGTGACGACTTTAGCAACGACTGTTATCACTTATAAAGGTTTGATGATGCCAGCGGCCATTGCTGACTTCTATACTGACTTGGCGGATGAGCGTTTAAAATCACATATCGTGGTCTTCCATCAACGCTTCTCAACCAATACCTTGCCACGTTGGCCATTGGCACAGCCATTCCGTTATCTTGCACACAATGGTGAAATCAACACCATCACTGCAAACCGTAACTGGGCTTTGGCACGTACACCAAAATTTGAAAACCCATTATTACCAGGTTTAACGGAGTTAAATCCAATTGTGAACCGTACTGGTTCGGATTCATCAAGCTTGGATAACATGCTTGAGATCTTGGTTGGTGGTGGTATGGACCTGTTCCGTGCACTACGTATGTTGGTTCCACCAGCATGGCAAAACGTTGAGACTTTAGATGCTGACTTACGTGCTTTCTATGAGTTTAACTCTAAGCATATGGAAGCGTGGGATGGTCCAGCAGGACTCGTGATTCAAGATGGTCGTCATGCGATCTGTATGCTTGACCGTAATGGTTTACGTCCAGCACGTTGGGTGATCACCAAGAATGATTACATCACGCTTGCATCTGAGATTGGTGTATGGGGCTATGAACCTGAAGATGTAGTGTCTAAAGGTCGTGTGGGTCCAGGTCAAATTTTAGTGATTGATACTTTAACAGGCAAAGTGCTTGAGACTAAAGATGTCAGCAATCACTTAAAAAATATGCGTCCATATCGTGAATGGTTACGTGATCATGCGATTCGTTTACAAGCTAATCCACAGCTTGAAGAGCAATTGGTTGATCAAGGCTTAACTGGCGATGCATTAAAAGCAGCTCAGAAAATGTTTATGGTGACATTTGAAGAGCGCGATCAACTGTTACGTCCAATCGCAGAAAGTGGCCAAGAAGCAGTGGGTTCAATGGGTGATGATACGCCAATGGCAGTATTGTCTCGTCAAGTACGCCATGTTTCTGACTACTTCCGTCAGCAGTTTGCACAAGTGACCAACCCACCAATCGATCCATTACGTGAATCGATCGTGATGTCATTGGAAACATGTTTGGGCCGCGAACAGAATGTGTTCGAGCAAGGTCCAGAGCATGCAGACCGTATCATCATTTCAAGCCCTGTATTGTCTAATTCAAAAATGCAGCAGCTTCGCGATGTTGAAAAAGAGCGTGAAGGTTATGGCGTTATAGATATTGATTTGAACTATGTCGAAGCTGAAGGGCTGCAAGCCGCGATCGCACGTATCTGTGAAGAATCAGCACAGGCTGTACGTGATGGTAAAACCTTAATCGTATTAACGGATAAAAACTTCCGTGAAGGTTTCTTGCCTGCAAATGCAGCATTGGCAACAGGTGCGGTGCACCATCATTTGATTAAAACAGGTTTGCGTACTGATGCGAACATTTTAGTTGAAACTGGTTTTGCACGTGACCCACATCAATTTGCAGTATTGCTTGGCTTTGGTGCGACAGCAGTTTATCCATATCTGGCTTATGATGTGATCAATGATTTGGTTGCAAAGGGCGAGCTATTGGGTGATCCAATTCAGGCGCAAGCAAACTTCCGTAAAGGGATGGAAAAAGGCTTACTCAAAGTCCTTTCTAAAATGGGTATCTCTACGGTTGCTTCTTATCGCGGTGGTCAGTTATTCGAAGCGGTGGGTCTATCATCTGAAGTGGTGGATAAATGTTTCCTTGGTGTACCGAGCCGTATTCAAGGTGCAACATTTGCAGACTTAGAGAAAGATCAGAAAAAACTGGCAACCACAGCTTGGCAGCATCGTAAACCGATTGATCAAGGTGGTTTACTTAAATTCGTATTTGGTAAAGAGTACCACGCGTTCAACCCTGACGTGATCAACTCTTTGCACAAAGCGGTGCGTTCTGGTCAATACGTTGACTTTAAAGAATATGCAGAACTGGTCAACAACCGTCCTGTTGCGACGATTCGTGACTTATTTAAGTTAAAAACCACAAATTCGATTGCATTGGATCAAGTTGAAACGATTGAAGATATTCTTCCACGCTTTGACTCTGCGGGTATGTCTTTAGGTGCATTATCACCAGAGGCGCATGAAGCAATTGCGATTGCCATGAATACCATTGGCGGTCGTTCAAACTCGGGTGAGGGTGGTGAAGATCCTGCACGTTATGGCACGATTCGTAACTCGAAAATCAAACAGATTGCATCAGGTCGTTTTGGTGTAACTCCTGCGTACTTAACCTCTGCAGAAGTATTGCAGATTAAAGTTGCACAGGGTGCAAAACCAGGTGAAGGTGGTCAGTTACCAGGTGGTAAAGTGAATGGCTTAATTGCGCGTTTACGTTACTCAGTGCCGGGTGTAACACTAATTTCGCCACCGCCACACCACGATATTTATTCGATCGAAGATTTATCGCAATTGATCTTTGACTTGAAACAAGTCAACCCTCAGGCGATGGTATCGGTGAAATTGGTCTCTGAGCCTGGTGTTGGAACGATCGCAGCAGGTGTTGCAAAAGCGTATGCAGACTTCATTACCATTTCTGGTTATGACGGTGGTACAGCAGCATCTCCACTTTCATCGATTCACCATGCGGGTTCACCTTGGGAACTCGGTTTAAGTGAAGCACATCAGGCGCTTCGTGTGAACGATTTACGTGGTAAAGTCCGTGTTCAAACCGATGGCGGTTTGAAAACAGGTTTAGACGTGGTGAAAGCGGCAATTTTAGGTGCTGAAAGCTTTGGTTTTGGTTCGACACCGATGATTGCATTAGGCTGTAAATACCTACGTATTTGCCATTTGAATAACTGTGCGACCGGTGTTGCAACGCAACAAGATCATCTACGTCAAGAGCATTATATTGGCGAGCCAGAAATGCTGATTAACTTCTTCAAGTTTATTGCTGAAGAGACACGTGAATGGTTAGCTGCACTTGGTGTTGCATCATTGAAAGATTTGATTGGTCGTGTCGATTTACTTGAGGTTTTACCAGGTGAAACAGACAAGCACGCGCATCTTGACCTCAGTGCGTTATTAACTTCGCATCCTGCTGCTGAAGGCAAGGCACAATATTGCCAAGTTCAAGGCAATGCACCATTCGATAAAGGTGTGTTGGCGGAGAAAATGGTGGCAGAGATGTTACCAGCAATTGAAGCAGGCGCTGGCGGCTCATTCAACTTCACAGTAGGTAACTGTGACCGTTCGATTGGTGCACGTATCTCAGGTGAAATTGCACGTCGTTATGGCAACTTGGGTATGGAAAATAGCCCAGTGGTAATGAACCTTGTTGGTACAGCAGGTCAGTCGCTTGGTGTTTGGAATGCAGGTGGTTTGCATATCAAACTGGAAGGTGATGCCAACGACTATGTCGGTAAAGGTATGGCGGGTGGTCGAGTATCGATCTTCCCACCAAAAGGTTCACCATTCCAAACGCAAAATACCGCGATTATTGGTAACACCTGTTTATATGGTGCGACGGGCGGTAAAGTCTTTGCGGCGGGAACTGCGGGCGAGCGTTTTGCGGTTCGTAACTCTGGTGCATTTGCTGTGATTGAAGGTGCGGGCGACCACTGTTGTGAATATATGACCGGTGGTGTGGTGACAGTACTTGGTAAAGTCGGTCATAACTTCGGTGCAGGCATGACCGGTGGTTTTGCTTATGTACTTGACCTTGATAATGACTTTGTTGACTACTATAACCATGAACTTATTGATCTCAATCGTATCTCTACAGAAGCGATGGAAGACCACAAAGAAAACTTACTGCGAATTCTTGATGAACATATTCAAGAGACGGGTAGTGCTTGGGCCTATAAGATCCGTAATGAGTTCGACTTCTATAGTCGTAAGTTCTGGCTGGTAAAACCAAAAGCTGCTAATTTGCAAACGCTTTTGAAAACAACCCAAGCTGATCCACAATAATTCCACGACTGCATAGATATAGGCAGGTGCAGAGATGAAGGACATCGCTGCGCCTACCCACGGAGAGAGACATGGCAGAGCGCCTGAATAATGACTTTCAATTTCTGGATGTAGCACGCCAAGATCCAGAGAAAAAAGATATTACTGTCCGCAAGGCAGAGTTTGTGGAAATTTATAAACCTTTTACTGCGGAAGTGGCTGCGAATCAGACCCACCGCTGTTTAGGGTGTGGTAACCCATATTGTGAATGGAAATGTCCTGTACATAACTACATTCCAAACTGGTTAAAGCTGATTGCAGAAGGTCAAATTTTCCAAGCAGCTGAACTTTGCCACCAAACCAACACCTTGCCAGAAGTATGTGGTCGTGTTTGTCCACAAGACCGTTTGTGTGAAGGTGCTTGTACCTTAAACGATGGTTTTGGTGCAGTGACCATTGGTAATGCTGAAAAATATATTAACGATACTGCTTTTGCATTAGGCTGGCGTCCAGATATGTCTGGCGTAAAATGGACTGATAAAAAAGTTGCGATCATTGGTGCAGGTCCAGCAGGCTTAGGCTGTGCAGATATTCTTGCGCGTGGTGGCGTAAAACCAGTGGTATTTGATAAACGTCCTGAAATCGGTGGCCTTCTCACATTTGGTATTCCAGAATTTAAAATGGAAAAAGATGTGATGAAACGTCGTCGCGAAATCTTCACAGGAATGGGTATTGAATTCCGTTTAAATACTGAAATCGGCGTGGATGTGACTATCGAGCAATTGCTTGCAGAATACGATGCCGTGTTTATGGGTATGGGAACTTATACCTATATGAAAGGTGGTTTCCCAGGTGAAGATCTGAACGGTGTTTATGATGCTCTGGATTTCCTGATTGCCAATGTGAATCGTTGCCAAGGCTGGGAAAAAGATCCAAGCGAATACATTAGTGTCGATGGTAAGAAGGTGATCGTGCTTGGTGGTGGTGATACCGCAATGGACTGTAACCGTACCTCATTACGTCAAGGTGCGCATGATGTGACGTGTGCTTACCGTCGTGATGAAAGCAACATGCCAGGTTCTGCACGTGAAGTGAAGAATGCTTATGAAGAGGGTGTAAAATTCCTGTTCAACCGTCAGCCAATTGAAATCGTTGGTGAAAATGGCAAAGTGACTGGCGTTAAGGTTGTAACCACACAAATGGGTGCACCTGACAGTCGTGGTCGTCGTAGCCCTGAACCAATTCCAGGTTCTGAGGAAGTGTTGCCAGCAGATGCAGTATTACTTGCATTCGGTTTCCGTCCAAGTCCAGCAGATTGGTTTAGCACTGCAAATGTAGGTTTGGATGGTTCAGGTCGTGTGGTCGCGGCTGAACAACAAGAGTTCAAGTTCCAGACCTCGAATCCAAAAATCTTTGCGGGTGGTGATATGGTACGTGGTTCTGACTTGGTTGTGACGGCAATCTGGGAAGGTCGCCAAGCAGCTGAAGGCATTTTGGACTACCTTGGCGTGTAAGCTCTCTTTCAGTATTTAAGTTTTAAATGCCCAAGCCAAGTGCTTGGGCATTTTTTTATAAAATTAAATCGCTTGCATCAGCTTTATTGATGTTCAGCATTCACTTTATGCCGTGGATGACTGAAAAACTTTAACAAATGGTCAATAAATTGCTATTCTATTATTGATAATGATTATCAGTTGTTAAAAATAATTAGAGAAACTTATGACATCAAAACTCAACGACAGATTATTAATTGCGGCACTTTATACCAGTACTTTTCTCTGTTTGGTCGATCTGAGCAGTGTGAATTTGGCTTTAACCGCAATTCAAACTCAGTTCAATAGCCATCTCTCTGATTTACAGTGGGTGATTGATAGCTATGCACTGAGTATGTCGAGTTTAATGTTAGCAGTGGGTGCTTTAAGTCAGAGGTTAGGACGTAAATGCCTATGGTTGATGGGTGTTGCAATATTTATTTTTGGCTCTGTAATCTGTGCTGCTGCTCCAGATTTTAGCTTATTGATTGTTGGGCGAGTGATTCAGGGCGTTGCGGGAGCGATGCTGATACCTTTGACCTTAGCAATAATCGTACATCATTTTACGCAGCTGGATCGGAAAGCACGGGAAATTGGCAACTGGAGCTCATTCAGTGCTTTTGCCTTAATTATTGGGCCATTAATGGGTGGTCTCATGGTGCATTATCTAGGCTGGCAGAGTATTTTTTGGTTAAATCTACCCGTTGGATTATTGGCATTGTTTTTGGGCTGGAAAGGGATTGAGCCTGATTCAAACCAAGAGGCAGTGAGTTTTGATTACCTCGGTCTGATGTATAGTGTGATTGCAATTGCCACGTTGACCTATAGTATTATCATGGTACAGCAAGCCCATATAGGCTATTTGATTAGTTTTAGTTTTCTCCTCTCGATTGCATTTAGCCTTCTATTTTTTCGACATCAAAATAAAACATTACATCCTTTAATTCCTCGGCATTTATTTCAGAATCACATCTTTTTGCGTTTTAATCTAATCTCATTTCTATTGGGATTTGCGGGATATAGTTCCTTATTTGTTTTTGCGTTGTTTTATCAGGAGCAAGTACATTTAAGTGCAGCGAAAGCAGGTTGGTTGATTACACCTCAATTTTTAATGCAAGCCTTGGTGTCAATCTTGTTCGGAAAGTTGCAACAACGCTATGGTTCATTATTATTACTCAGGATAGGTTTGCTCATCTCAGGAACAGCATTGATTGCGATGATCAGCTTCCAAGCACATTCTGCATATCCATTGTTTATTGGTTTAAGTGCCATGATGGGAGCAGGTATTGGATTGATTGTACCAAGTTCCAGTACTCTAACCATTCATTCCGTCTCTCAGCAAGATGCCAGTTCAGCTGCGGCGATTTTAAATATGCTCAGACAGCTTGGATTGACCTTTGGTATTGCAGTATTGGGTACACTGACTGCATTTGTGGTCAGGTGGGCTGTGAGTAGTTTGGATTATTCGATGGCTCAAGCACAGCTTTTGGCATTCCATATTGTGGTGGCAATGATGGGTGGACTCTTTCTTGCAGCCATATGGAGCTTGAGAAAGATTAAGCCTGTAGCGCTTGGAAATTCACCATCTTAGTGAGTTGACCAATTGTCATATTGGTAGTTTTGGCAAATTTTATAAGCTTTTTTGCCCTGTCCTTGTCATTTTCCCAGCGTAATACTCGAACTCAGTCTAGGAAAGAATGCAGGTAATCAACATGACTCTTGCAAATGCGAGTGTGGAAAAAACTTATTTAAATCGTCCGAAAGCACTCGGGATCACAGTGCGTCGATTGCAATTTAATCCAAATAGAATTAAACGCCATTATTTTGCCAATTCTCCAGTGATGTCACATTTGTTGACCGCACTTTCTTCGACCTTCCCGATTGGTGAGCAGTATTTTGTAAATAGTGTACGCAACGTCAGAGATAAAGTACAAGATCCTCAGCTACAAGCACAGATCGCGGCATTTATTGGTCAGGAAGCAATGCATTCCAAAGCGCATACTGAATTTAATGATGCTTGGCGACGAGAAGACTATAACTTAGATCGCTTTCAAGCATGGTTAGCAAAGCGAGATGATGCGCTTCGAAATATTCACCCTAAATTACAACTGGCCTTGACTTGTGCTTTTGAACATTTCACAGCGATGTTAGGCGGCTATATTTTAAAACATCCAGAAATACTCAGTACGCTAGATGATGATGCGATGAAATTGTGGGTCTGGCATGCGATTGAGGAAATTGAACATCGTTCGGTGGCATTTGATGTGTATCAAGCGGTTTATGGCGATGATCGTATTCGTCGTTTGTTGATGCGTAGTGTAACCACAGGTTTTGCTAGTCTAACTTTTTATGCAACCACACGTTTGATTTGGCAAGATAAATGGAAAAGTATCCCGAAACTCGGAGGCAACCTATTCGGTGGCTATTTACTGGGTAAAATGCTACTGCAATTAATTCCTGAATATTTATCTTATTATCAAGCCGATTTTCATCCTGCCAAACATGATTACACGCAGTTAGTGAATTACTGGAAAGCCCGTATGGCAGATGAATATGGGATGGCGAGCTTTCAAGAAGAGACTGCATCTAAAATCTATAGCTAACTCACTTTAATAAAATTTGCTTAGCACGGCATTACTTCATGATGATTGAGTAATGCCTTTTTTATTTAAATACAAATATATCAACTTTAATAAATGTTACACAGCTGACAAAAAATCTCATTACAATGAATTATCGCAAAAATATAAAGAAAAACCTGAGGGTACGTTTTTATGAAAATCATCAAACAAACCGCATTGGCAACTGTATTGGCAAGCAGCTTATTGTTCACGGGCTGTGGTTATAACACGCTGCAAGTGAAGGACGAAGCTGTCAATGCTTCTTGGTCTGAAGTTCAAAACCAGTATCAACGCCGTGCAGACCTTGTTCCAAACTTGGTGAATGTGGTGAAAGGCTATGCGAAACACGAAGAGCAAGTCTTGGTTGAAGTTACTCAGGCACGTTCAAATGTGGCTGGTTTAAAAGTTGATAAAGAAGTGTTGGAAGACCCGGCACTTTTCGAGAAGTATCAACAGGCACAAAGCCAATTGACGGGCGCATTATCACGTTTAATCGCTGTTTCAGAAAATTATCCTGACTTAAAAGCCAATGAACAATTCCGTGATCTTCAAGCGCAGTTAGAAGGTACTGAAAACCGTATCGCGGTTGCGCGTAATCGTTATATTACTACGGTTCAAGATTACAACGGTTATGTGCGTCAATTCCCTCAAGCCTTGACTGCGAAAGTGATTGGCATGAAAACCAAAGAAAACTTTAAAGCGGAACAGTCTGCACAGCAAGCTCCAACAGTTTCATTTAATTAATATCTGAAATTGTTTTGAACTGTGAGGAGTTACCGTATGTTGAATGTGTTTAAGCAAAGTTTAAAGCAGAGAATCTTGCCTGTTTTAACCATCGTTTTTGCAACACTGCTGTTCCAACATACGGTTTGGGCTGAAGTCGCGACTGCAACAGATCAAGGTGATTTGATCGTTGCGGGTAAAATCATTCAAGAACAGCAAAAGAATAAAACGACTACTGAACCAGCTACGTCAAATGCTGAAACCCCTGCATTGCCACAAGTGGCCAATGACATGGGTGAGGGTGAGTCGATCCGAGGTTTGCCAACCTTAAACCAACCGATTATTGATCAAGCCAAAATTTTGAGTGATGCTGAAACACAACAGCTCAATCAGAAAATTCTCAGTCTGTATCAACAAGGCAAAGCACAAGTTGGTGTAATTATTGTACCAACAACAGGTCAAGAAGCGATTTTTGATTTTGCGTTGAGAACAGGTGAAAAATGGCAGCTTGGCTCAGCAAAGCGTGATAATGGTTTGTTGATTGCAATTGCGGTGAATGATCGCAATATTCAAATCCTGACGGGCTATGGCTTGGAAGGTGTGCTTCCAGATTTAGTCTTGAGTCGGATTATCCGTAATCAGATTACCCCTTATTTTAAACAGGGGCAGTATGCACAAGGCATTTCAGCTGGTTTAGATGAAATTACCCGTATTGTGAATTTGGACCCTGAGATTGCACAGCAGGCGGCTCAAGAACTTAAAGACCGCCATGAGCAAGCCTTGCAGGCACAACAAGCCAAAGATAACACATTGACCATGGCACTGTTTATCTTGATTGCAGGTGTTGTCGGCTCATTTATTGTCGGTAATCGTTTAAGTGCTTCGACTGCCGCAGTAGCTGCTACTGTTGCAGGCTTAGTTAATGGTGCTGGCCTAGTGATGAGTCTGCTGCTGGGTGTCGGGATATTCTTTTTATTGATTACTTCACTCGCACAGCTGATCTTCCAGATGTTCTTGTCTGGTGGCGGCCGCGGAGGCGGTGGTGGTGGTTTTGGCGGCGGCAGTGGCGGTGGTTATAGCGGCGGCGGTGGTAGCTTTGGCGGGGGAGGAGCATCAGGCTCATGGTAACCAAGACGGATACAACACAGATTATTACTCAGCCTAAACTAGATGAGCATGTGCAACCGAGTTTAAAGCGCTGGTTTAAACACTTTCTCTATGTCTCTTCAGCACATCGTTATTTTAGTAAACAGGATCGTACCGAGATTGCCAAAGCAGTACAGCAAGCTGAAAAAGGTCATGTAGGGGAAATACAGGTGGTGATCGAAGGGCATATTCCCTGTTCACAAGCCTATTATCAAAATACACGCTTACGTGCGCAGCAATTGTTTGCTGAACTGGGTGTTTGGGATACGGAATTGAATAGTGGTGTACTGCTCTATCTCAATCTATGCGAGCGCAAAGTTGAGATTGTGATTGATCGCGGTTTAAAAAATGCCACACCTACTGAAACATGGAATGAGATTTGTCAGCGTATCGTGCTGCAATTGGCTCAGAAGCAGTATCTACATGCAGTGAATAATGGGGTTACGGAAATTGGGCAAGTGTTAGATCACTATTATGTGAAAACTGAGCTTGATGACCAAAATGAATTACCCAATGAGCCGATTATTTTAAATTAAGTCTGCTCCGTCAGCTGTTTGCAAAAATTGCTTGTTGTTTTTTATAAAATCAATTAATGTGCAGAACGATCTGTATGTAATTTTTTTATTGCATACTTTCTATCGCCATTCCGATGAATGGTAAAAAAAATATCAATAAATAAAAATAAATTTTCTGTGAATTGGGTCGCTCAATTTACATACAAGTAGAAAGTAGTCAAATTCGTTAGCTAAAAAAATGAATAATTAAGCAGTAAAGATGACGTTATTTGTCATTTTTTTTCTGAAAATGTCTGATTTGATCTTCTTTTGTACAGTGTGAATTTCTTTTAAGTCTCTGTTTTTTTAAGTTAAAATTAGCTAAGCTAAGGACTGGCATAAAACATGCTAATTACTAAATAGCTGAAAAAAGCTTATAAAAAAATATCCATTGGAGAAATGTTATGAAATCAATGCAAAAGGGTTTTACTCTTATCGAATTGATGATCGTTGTAGCGATCATTGGTATCTTGGCTGCGATTGCGATTCCTGCGTATCAGAACTATATTGCCCGTTCACAGGTTACTGATGGTTTAAGCCTTGCTTCAGGTTTAAAAGTACCAACTGTTGAAGTTATGACTCAAAAGGCGACTTGTCCTTCTAATGCTGCTGCTGAATCAGAAGGTGTTGCGAAGGCAACAGATATTACAAGTAAGTATGTGGAAAGTGTTACTGTATCAACCAAAACAGCATCAGCTGGTGGTGCTGCACCAGTTTGTCAAATTACTGCGAAATTCCAACCTTCAAATGTAAGTAGTGGTATTCAAGGTAAAGAGTTAGTACTTACTTCAAAAACTAATAATGGTTCAACTGATTGGACATGTACATCAACTGGTGGTACTAAAATTGAGCAAAAATATTTACCTTCAGCATGTAAAGCTTCTTAATTTGGTTTAAATGCTTAAAAAAAAAGGAGTGCCCTAGAGCACTCCTTTTTTGTGAGAATTTAAAATGCTATATTTGATAACTACTTATTTATTAATGTTTAATCTGGGAGTGAATTTAAATTATTTGCAAAATATTTATGATGAATATCGTCTATTTGAAATATTAATATCCTTTATTTGTATTTTTCTTGTATTAAAATCTAATATTAATTTTTCGAAAAGTACTTTGCTTTTTTTTATTGTTATTTTTGTTTTTTTGGTTTTTAATTTAAATTTTTTTAATATTTTTTCTTTACAAGATATTCTTTTGTGGATGGTGTCTTTTTTTATATTTTTAGCTTTATTGGAAGTTGATTTTGAGAAAAGAAAAAACTTATATCCACTTTTAATATTTGTCTTAATTTCAGTTTTACCTATATTCTTTATTTTTTTATCAATTTTTAATTTTTTGTATGAGGGTAAATGGTATAGCTGGCAGTTTTATTCTGGTAGCATACGAATTTTTGATAGCTATATAGTAACTGTTTTTTGGTTGTCACTTTTTCTTTTTAAGAAAAAGTTTTTCATAGTGAGTAAAATATACTTCTATATTATATTCTTGATTTTTTTGGCTTTACTTTTTAATGGAGCTAGATCTGCTTTAATAAGCATTATTTTTCCTTTATCTATTTTATGGTTTGTTGATAAAGAAAATCGTTATTTGGTGCATAAGAGTTTTTTTGCTTTAGGTTCCGCACTATTTTTATATAAATTAATTTATATAATTAGGAACTATATACATGCGAATGATTTGAATTCTAATGTCTATAGACTATCAACCTCTTTTCGTTATGAAATGTGGATGTTTATGTTTGAAAAATGGAAAATTACTCCATTTTTAGGATTGAATGGCGGTTTTTTAGCAGATATTCAATATCAATATGGTAGTCATGCTCACAATATATGGTTAAGATTAATTTTTGAATGGGGGGGGTAGGAATAATTTTAGTTTTATTTTTCCTATATCAGTTATATATACTTTTTAAGTCAAAAATTGATCCTATTATAAAAATGGGAGTCATAGCAATAATTATTGATTCAAACTTTTCAGGGAATTTTATTTATCCCGCATCTCAAGTAAGCTGTATATTATTTTTGGCGTTAGCCTTCTCCTATATAAAAAGGGAATTTAATATAAATAATACATTATCTAAAGCTTTACTCCTTCTTTACATGTTACTCTTCTTTTATATTGTCATGAATTATTTTTTGGGAGATTTATCTTGTGTCGGGTGTGAAAATATAGAAGGGAGGGCAGCTCCTTTTTTTTGGGAGAATGGTGGATCTAAGCATCTTCAAAAATCTGATTAAACTATATTTTATATACCAGTACAGGCCGTTGGCAAGTATTTTTGAGCTATATCTGAAGATGTACATTCCCATTCGGAGGAACCTATACTTGAGGAATAGCTTGTCATACTAAAACTAAGATGCTTATTTTGTAGGAATGAGGTAATGCCTGTATTTTTAAATTGAAATGAGAATGAGCAAATTTTACCTGGTTGATTCGTAATAGAAAGAGAGTCAACATATTTTCCTCTTGCATCTGTATTCGAGGATAATCCCATGTCTGCTAAAGTAGGACATATTCCTTTTTCACTATAAAGCGTGCTTACAGCTGTTTTATAACTGCTTGAAAGAGTTAAAGCTTCACTGACTTGCGAACGTGCAATATAATCTTGATATTTTGGGATAGCTATTGCTGCAAGAATACCAATGATAGCAATAACGATCATGAGTTCAATTAATGTAAATCCCTTTTGCATGGAAATATCTACTAGTAATTTTAATTTTAATTTTAAAGCAAAGAGTATGCCACTAATTAATTTCTATTTAAAACAAGTGGTTGGTTGCTTTTTGGAGAAATTTATCTGTTAATATTGTGATTAAATGACAATTTTTGTTAAGTATTATATTTAAATACAACAAGATGGTAACCTCATATATAATTCCAATACAAAGTTTTATGGATGAATTTTTGTGTCCGCACGTCTTAAATTTTTTCTAAGCCATTTAGCAATTTCTTTTTTCATTGCTTTAATCGTGGTCGGGGTTGTGTTTTTTATTTGGTATCCATCTCCATTGGCAAAAGCTGTTGGAGTGACGCATATCTTTTTCATGATGCTGACGATTGATGTGATTATTGGACCATTATTAGGGCTGTTGGTCTATAAAGAAGGAAAAAAGAGTTTAAAAATGGATATTAGCGTTATTATCCTGATTCAGATTATTGCATTAGGTTATGGTGTTTATAGCATTGCTCAGGGGCGTCCAGCATGGCTGGCTTATAATGTAGATCGCTTTGAACTGGTGCGTAATAACGAGATTCTCAGAGAACATATAGCTCAAGTAAGTCCTCAATATCAACAGCCTTCATGGCTAAAACCTCAATTTGTCGGTGTTGAATTTGCCAAAGATAAAAATATTCGCGGTGATGAGATGTTTGCTGAAGTTCTAGGAGGAATTTCGATTGCCCAAAAACCAGAACGATATGTATCGTTGGATAAAGTAAAAAGTCAAATTCAACAACGTGCACAAAACTTAGATTTATTAAATCAATTCAACGATATAGCTTTGGTGCAAAATACTTTGTCTCAATACCCACAAGCGACAGCCTTTGTCCCCTTAAAAGCCAATGCTGTTGATATGACGGTTCTCATTAACAAAGAAAAAGGTGAAGTGGTTAAAATTGTAGACCTACGCCCTTGGAAGTAAATTGTAGTTTTTATCTTATATTTAGTTTGTATACGAAGGCTTAGCGATATAATTCACTAGGCCTTTTTATCATGTACAAAGTATGCAATTTTTATGCTTTTTTCTTGCCAGCGTGCTAATTAGCTTTGCTTGGCTCTCTCCATTTCATACCTATCCCTGGGTGACTTTTTCTAGTGAATTGGCGAGCTTTGGCGCAGCTTTGGCTGGCGGTGGCCTGCTCTTTAATAAAAGCGTAAAAATCCCCAGACCTCAAATTCTGATGTTAGGTATTGTCTTAATTCCGCTATGTCAGTGGGCTTTGGGTTTGATCACTGATTTCAGTACGGCATTCCTCAGCTTCTCTTATCTTTTTATATTCTGGTTAATGATTATTGCAGGATACAACTTAAGCTTACAAGCTGAGCAACGCGAAAGAATCATGCTGGGTGTGAGTTATTTATTGCTTAGTATTTCGTTCATCAGTGCGATCATGGCGATTATTCAGTGGCTGAATTTTGAAGCTTACCTTGATGCGGTGATGAAACTGAGAGGAAACCGGCCATATGCCAATTTTGGTCAGCCGAACAATCTTGCAACCTTCTTAATTATGGGCTTAATGGGAGGCTTATATTTATATGAGAAAAGAAGGCTTACCTTGTGGTTGTTAATTCCTACAAGTTTAGTCACGCTATTTGCAATTACGCTGACTCAGTCGAGAACATCTTGGGTGGTCTGTATTTTCCTGTTCTTTTACTGGATTTATAAACAATACAAAAACTCACCTCGATTTAATTTCCCAAGATTACTGCTCTGGGTAGGACTGTACTTTGTCATTGCGGGTTACATATTGCCTGTTATGGTGCAGTTCTTAAGTTCAAGTATTGATACGGGTGTAACTCAGACCGCTTCCATTGTGCAACGTGCTGGGTCAGGGCATGAGCGTCTTGGGATGTGGGTGCAGATATTACATGCAATTGCTGAGAGACCCTGGGTTGGCTATGGTTGGAACCAAACCAGTATTGCTGTTTTTGAAAGTATTGATTTTAATACCGTGCAAGTTTGGTTTAACAGTGCACATAATGTTCTACTCGATATTCTGGTCTGGAATGGTGTACCACTTGGACTTCTTATTATTGGGTATATAAGTTTATGGCTCTTCTGGCTAAATAAAAATGCCAAAGACACTACCTCAATTATTGCAATTCTAATGGTGGTTGCAATTCTCACTCATGCCATGTTGGAATTCCCGCAACGTTACGCCTATTTCTTGCTTCCAATGGGTTTCTTGTTGGGATTGATTCAGGCGCAGACACCAAAATTAAAAGGCGTGACGGTAAATAAGAATGTCATTCGCTGTATTGGGATACTTTCACTTATCGTGGTATTACTGATTTGGCGTGATTACAAGCTGTTTCAGGACAATAGCCGTTTGCTCTTTAAAAATAAACAGCCCACAGCTGAAATTTTTGGAAGTTCAAAAATTTTACTGCTTACACAGTTTCAGCAGCGTCTGGATTGGATTGCTTTAAAACCACAGGTAGAGATGTCTGATACTGATTTAAGGCTGCTTGGGGAAATGGTCAAGAATAAAGCAACACCTTATAACTTGAAGAAGTATGCGCAGTTATTGGTTTATAACCAGAAATTGACTGAAGCTGAGCAACAGTTGGTCGTCTTGAGACAGTTGTATAAGCAGAAGGTGAGTTTGGCAGAGATCATTGAATTAAATAAAAAGGCGCAAGCAAAAAAATCTTGAACTTGACCTTTTCGAATAAAAAACCAAAGCAATGCTTTGGTTTTTTATTTGGAATGTTTTTTAAATCTGGCTTTGAATATAGTTTTCAATGCCTACATTTTCAACCAGATCAAGCTGGGTATCGAGCCAGTCCCAATACTCTTCTTCTTTCTCTAGGATCTCTTGAACTAAGTCACGGGTTACATAATCTTGTTCTGCTTCGGCAAGTTCAACCGTTTGCTTGATTGCCTCAATATTCTCTTTCACTTTGCGAATATCGCAGTTAAGCACTTCTTCGGTATGTTGACCGATATACAACTTACCTAGATGCTGTAAGTTTGGTAAACCTTCTAAAAACAAAATACGTTCGATGATTTTGTCTGCATGTTTCATCTGGCGAATAGATTCTTTATATTCGGCCGAACCGAGTTGTTCGATTCCCCAATCATTAAACATACGCGAGTGTAGAAAATATTGATTGATAGCCGTTAAATGGTGGTAAAGCACCTGATTAAGCTGGTTAATAACTTCACGATTGCCTTTCATTGCGCTTACTCCAAAAACACTAAGTGATGCCAAGTGGCATCTAAAGAATAGCCTTTGTTGCAAGCATCTGAAAAATCTCAACAGAACCTGACTCAGGCAATTTTTATTATTTTAGTCAACAAAAAATCATCTGGCGAGTAGTTTATAGAACGGCAAATGAAAATCACAATCAAAAACATCCTAATATTGTTATGATTTTTATAAAAAAACCGCTTTAATGAGGAACTTTTAAAGTTCTACAAAAAGCGGTGGAGTCGTAAAAAACGAGTTGAAATTGTGTGAAATTATTTAAAAAATAAATTAAGCAGCTATAGAGATGCGTGCAGCGATTTCAGCCAGTTCATCACTGATAATTGTACGAGCTTCAGGAGCACAACGACCACAACATGTACCTAGGTCGAGTAGGTCACGGATTTCACGATAGCTTTCAGCGCCATTTGCAACGGCGTCTTTGATATCCTGATCTGTAATTCCACGACATAAACAAACATACATGGGAGTGAGCCACAAATATAAATGCGATAATTGATATTATTGATAATTATTATCGTTTGTCAATGAATTTCATTCTAACAATGCGTATATTCTTATTGAGAATTTGAATAAAAAAATACCACATGAGCGGAAATCCGAGTGCTGCTCGGATTTCTGCGCAAGGGTGGTTTATAGTCTAGAAATATATTTGAGGTTAAGTTTTTGAATTATATTTAAAATTTATGGAATGATGACAATCCCATCCATCTCAACTAGCGCATTTTTAGGCAAGCTTGCAACACCCAGCGCAGCACGTGCAGGATAAGGTTGAGCAAAGTATTCGCCCATGATCTGATTCACTAACTGAAAGTGAGACAGATCTGTAAGGAAGATATTGAGTTTTGCAATGTCAGCCAAACTACCGCCTGCAGCAGTACAAACTGCTTTCAGGTTATCAAATACGCGGCGGATTTGAGCTTCAATGCCTTCTACAAGTTCCATACTATACGGATCTAAACCAATCTGGCCTGAAAGATAGAGTGTATTGCCAACAAGAATTGCTTGAGAATATGTTCCGATAGCAGCAGGGGCGTGTTCAGTATGAATAACTTGGCGTGACATTTAGCTCTCCTAAGTGGTTTTTCTATCTTAAACCATGTGACTTTAACACAAAAGTGTAGGCGCGAAAGTGCTGAATACTGCGTAGTCGCTGTTGCATAGATTGATTGTTAGGATTTTTATATCTCTAAATGCTGTAGCTGATTCACTGAATATCTACAGTGAGATTTAGTTAGCTGTCGCTAATTTTGCAACCTCAGGCTGGACGATTGGCATGTTTAAGCGCTCAATACGAGGAAAACCAAAATGCATTCTTAAGTCGCGAATGATCTGTGCGATTTGATTACGGTTACTCACCACAATATTGACATAGGTTTTTTGGTCTTGAGAGTGAACCATTTCTACGCCAGTCTTTGCTTTTCGACATTGATAGATCAAATCAGAAATTTGTTCATCATTCATAGCCATATGAATACACAGATAAGCACTGAAGCGAACATCGTCAATTTCTTCAGATTGCCAATGTAGAGGCATGATATTTTCAGGATGTAGATGTTGTTCATGTAATAAGTTGCGACAACGGGAACGATGTACGATCAAGCCTCGTCGTGACAGATGGCCCTGAATTGGATCACCCAGTACAGGATTACAGCAATGCGCATATTTTACATCAACGCCTTCTGTACCAATAATCAAACGATCAGATACTTCTTGATGTTGTGAATGGTAGTCCTGAGCAAATAGATGATTTGCGACCAGCTGTGGTAATAGATCTCCTACAGCAATTTGCTCGAACAACGTATCCTTACTGCTTAAGTGTCGCCACTCGAGGACGTTAATCCAATCAGTCGGTGAAAGATCATTGATGGAACGCTGGAACAGTTTTAAGGCACGATTTAATGCCTGCTGCCCAACTAAGCGTTGTTCTTCAATATCTTGCTCACGGAGTATATTTTGTAGTGCGCGGCGTGCTTTTTGTGTATTGATGAAGCTGAGCCAATCTGGATTTGGGGTAGCAAGCACATCGGTAATAATTTCCACCACTTGTCCGCTGTGTAGCGGTGTCGACAATGGACGAATTTCACCATCAACTTTTGCACCCACGGCATGGTTGCCTAAAAATAGGCTGGCAGAATAAGCAAAATCAACCACGGTTGCTCCCTGCGGTAATTCATGCAGTTGACCATGTGGCGTATACACCCAGATTTTTTCTTGGTGTAAATAATCGAGCAAATCGCTAAATGTGGTTTTAGCACAACCACTATCAATCAATGTATTCAAGTTTTGCATCGAGGCTTGAATCGCTGAACGGCAGGCTTGGGGTGCATTTTCCCCAAGTACAACACCAAAACGAGCTGCTTTACGCATTAGCTCAGTCTGAATGGTTAGAGACAGTGTTGTTTTTTCGCCTTTCAGCTTAATCATGAGCGATTGGTTGCCGCCTGGTAGAGGGCGGCGAATATGATCTCGATATTGTAAAACTTGGAAATTGTCTTTGAGTGCTTCAACTAAACGGTCACAATCGGCGATGCTTTGTAAAATGATTTCAAAAGCATGACTATGACTGAGTTCATTGAGATCAATTTCATTTTTTACGAAATGGCGGAGTAATTCGATATTGTTATTTTTCTTTTTAATTCGGCCTTTTAGCTCATGGGTTTTTAATAAGTCAGAGAGTTTTTGTTCCCAAATTGCCTGATATTCACAACGTCTAGGCTTGGTTTCTAATAATGCAGTTTGCACATCATTAAACATATCTAAATCAAGATTTTGATAGCACAGATGTTCAAGGTTATCTGCCATCTCATTCATACCAACAAGACGCGCCATTGGGACGAAAACATCGAGTGTTTCCTGCGCAATACGCGCTCGTTTGTCAGGACGAAGAGCACCCAAGGTGGTCATATTATGATAACGATCAGCCAGTTTAATAATAATGACACGCGGGTCTTGTAGAGTCGCTTGTAAAATTTTTCGGAACGATGCGGCTTTGTTATATTCTTTATCACTGGAATGGCTCAGTTTGGTGACACCATCCACGAGTTCCGCAACAACTAAACCGTATTTTTGTCCAATTTCATCTTTGGTAAATTCAGTATCTTCAATCACATCATGCAATAAGGCAGCCATAAGTGTATCGGCATCAAGACGCATGTGCGCCAAAATGCAACTCACTGCAATCGGGTGTAGGACATAGGGCTCACCACTTTTACGCGTAATACCGCTATGCGCTAAATCAGCAAAATCGCAGGCAGCAAGCACACGTTGAACGTCACTATCTTGGAGATAGGCTTCAATAATTGCTTTGAGCTGTTGCTTGGCTTGGCTGACCTCTTCGCCTGGCATATAACACCTTTTATAACATGAATTCAGTAATGATCGGGCTAGTTGATATTTCAACCTTGCATTGCGTTATCGAGAATACATCGGGAGCGATGAAGGCTCCGCAAAACTAGGCGTGAAACATAAACCTTGTCCCTAGCCTCTAATGAAAAGCATATTGCTAAACTTGTCAATTTGTTCATTATAAAAACTCGTAAATTTTTTCAATGAAGGATATTGCTTTTATCAATATGCACCGAATTTTGCAAGAAAGAAAAAAGCCCAGAGTCTTCACAATGGGCTTTTACACAGAACAAATTCGATTTAGAAAGTGAAACCTTCTAAGTTTAATGAATTTGTAGACAGTACCATATCAAGATTTGATGTTTGGTAGTCTTGATCGCGCTGTTTTAAAATTTCTTTAGTCACATGACCAACCGCAATTTCGCGTAATGCAACAACTGTTGGTTTATCATTATCCCATTCTACAGTTGGTTCCATACCTTGACGTGCTAATTGACGTGCACGTTTACTCGCTACCAGTACTAACTCAAAGCGGTTATCTACGTGGTCTAAACAATCTTCAACGGTTACACGTGCCATAAGTTGTCTCGTTTGAACATTACATTTGAAAGACTGAGTATTATAAAAGGCTTTTATACAAGACTCAAGTTATTCGCGATTAAGGGTAATTAAGTTTTCAATTAATTGTTGATGACGATTGCTTTGTTGCAAGGTGACCAAACGGTTTGCAGTGATGATCGCTTCTAAATCATGTACCGCTTTATTGAAATCATCATTAATAATAACGTAGTCAAAACTGGCAAAATGACGCATATCTTCAACGGCACATCCTAGGCGATGTTCAATCACATCAACAGAATCCGTACCTCGATTTGAAAGGCGCTGTCTTAAATCATATTGTGTTGGTGGAAGGATAAAAATTTGTTTTGATTCAGGAAATAGTCGACGTACCTGTTCAGCACCTTGCCAGTCAATTTCAAGTAAAACGTCATGACCTTGCTGCAGTTGTTCTTTTACTTTGGCTTGTGAGGTACCGTAATAGTTTCCGAATACTTCTGCGTACTCAATGAAACCACCTTCTTCAACTTGTGCTAAAAAGGTTTCTTTATTGGTAAAATGATAGTGAACACCATCAAGTTCACCAGGACGTTGACCACGTGTAGTATGTGAGACAGAAACGTGGAGGTTGCTGACTCGATCGAGTAGGGCTTTGACCAAAGATGTTTTGCCTGTTCCTGAGGCTGCAGAAACGACAAACAAGAGACCCGACATGATATTTTTCCTGAATATGATAAAATATCTTGGCTATTGTAGTGTAGCGTGCCATTAAACGAAATAGTTTGGTGTAAAAATTCAGTTGATGAGAGAGGATGTTATGGAAATCGTGTTGGCCAATCCACGAGGCTTTTGTGCTGGTGTTGACCGTGCTATAGCAATCGTCAATCGGGCACTGGAATGTTTTAACCCACCTATTTATGTCCGTCATGAAGTGGTACATAACAAATTTGTGGTCGATGACTTACGCCAGCGTGGTGCTGTTTTTGTGGATGAACTGGATCAGGTTCCTGATGATTCTATTGTGATTTTTAGTGCGCATGGTGTATCTAAAGCGGTACAGCAAGAAGCAGATCGTCGTGGTTTAAAAGTATTTGATGCAACTTGTCCGTTGGTGACTAAAGTGCATATTGAAGTGACCAAGTATGCCCGTGAAGGGACCGAAGCCATTCTGATTGGACATGAAGGTCACCCAGAAGTTGAAGGCACCATGGGGCAGTATGATAAAACTAAAGGTGGCGCAATTTATCTAGTTGAAGACGAAGAGGATGTCGACGCATTGATGGTGAACCATCCTGATAAGGTTGCTTTTGTCACACAAACCACGCTTTCAATTGATGATACGGCCAAAGTAATTGATGCTTTGAGAGCCAAATTCCCAATGATCCAAGGGCCACGTAAAGATGATATTTGCTACGCAACACAAAACCGCCAAGATGCGGTGCGTGACTTAGCTGAGCAGTGTGATGTGGTTTTGGTGGTGGGTTCACCAAATTCATCAAATTCAAATCGTTTACGTGAATTAGCTGAGCGCATGGGTAAGTCGGCCTACCTTGTCGATAATGCAGATCAGCTCGAAAAAGATTGGTTTAAAGCTGAGAGTAAAATTGGTGTCACTGCGGGTGCATCAGCACCTGAAATTCTCATTAAACAAGTGATTCAGCGTTTACAAGATTGGGGTGCAACACCACCTAAAGAGTTAAAGGGTCGAGAGGAAAATATCACTTTTAGTCTACCAAAAGAGTTGCGTATACAGGTGATACAAGCCTAATTTTATTAGAAAAATGTGAACTAGAAACGGATGAAGAACACTCCATCCGTTTTTTTTTGGTGCTTATCAGCTTTGTATTGGTTCTGTAAAAATAAAATTTAATATAGAGTGGTGAATTTTAATAATTGGGTGCTGGGGAAATGGGGAAAACTCGGGGATTCACCTTAATTGAGTTGATGGTGACGATTACGGTGATGGCTGTAATTGCGATGATGGCGGTGCCTTCATTTGGTAATTTAATTGCGAGAAAGAAGCTAGATACAACAGCGAAAGAATATGCCTTACTTTTTGGTGAGGTGAGAGGTAAGGCAATTGGATTACAAAAAGAAATAACAATCAAGAAATGCCCTATAGTCGGCGGAAATGAAGAATGTCCGTCGAATACTGCAACGACCTATTATCAGTCTGCGAAGGTTGGAAATTTGAATCTTACAAGTGATTATGTGGGTCATGGAGATATCATTTTAAAATTCGGAGCAAATGGTTTAACGAGTTCTTTAAATACAAGACCTATTCCTAATCCTAATTATATTGCGAGTAATCCGACAGATTTAACAACAAATCCTCCAACAAATCCTCCAACCATAGATGAGATTGTGCCACTTGAATTTACGTTGTGTGACTCAGTGTTAAAACAGAGCAGAATTATTTTAATTTCAAAAGTGGGTACTGTTGACAGTATTACTTCGGGGGCTTGCACATGAGTAAAATTTCTCAGCGAGGTGTTGGCCTTATTGAGGTATTGGTTGCACTTGTCATTTTGGCATTAGGTGTATTGGGGTTCACGGCTTTACAACTAAGAGCTTTAGATGCAGCACAAGAGGCTACAGAGCAATCTGTTGCAATGAATACAGCACGAGATTTAGCTGAACGAATACGTGTAAATAGAACGGCTTTAGCTGCCTATAAAACGGCAATAAATATAAAAGTAGCAGATGACGATAAGCTAACTTGCATTGGTACAGAAAGTCGGGATGCTAGTCCAACTACTAAAAAAATAGATGTACCTAAATGTAATCCAACTGTTATGGCACAACATGATGCGGTTGAAATTCTTAAGAAAATAAATGCTCAAGGACAGACGATTGTTATTGCAGATTGTGTAGGAAGTTCTTTGAGCTGCATTTATGTTGCTTGGGGTAAGACAAATATTACAGCGAGCAATATTAGTCAATGTGTTGATACAACAACAGGTGTTTATCAAGTCGATACCAAGTGTTTAGTTATGGAGGCATTCTAGAATGAAGCGTCGATCAACTAAATGTAATTTAGAGAATAAATTTATCTCTACTTATGAGGATGGTACTTTGCAAGCGAAAGCGTATTTTGCCCAGCGCCATTCGGGGTTTACTTTAATTGAATTGATGATTGCGCTTGCTTTAGGGTTATTAGTGAGTGCAGTGGCAATTCAGTTATTTTTGACAAGCCAGCGCAGTATTACAACTCAACAAGCAATGATGAATTTGCAAAACTCGACATTATTTGGTTTGGGAACCATGATTAATGACATCCGTTTAGCAAATTATAATTCATCTCAACCTTATGTTAACGATAAGGTTTTATATGGTGGTGTTGTACTTTCCGCAAATAATATCTCTGCAAATTTACCTACTTTTACCATAAATTCAGAGTTGTTAACTCGTGGTTCAGTTGGACCTTCAAATTTGAAAGACCAGCAAAGTGATCAGTTGGTTATTCAATATCATGTCAGCACTGCAAATCAATACGATTGTGAAGGCCGAGGTTTAGCCTCCGGTGACTATGTGGTGGAACGCTATTTTTTAAGAGCTGATAGTAATCGAAGTGATCCAAATCAGCCTCTTGCCTTGGCCTGTAAGGCAGCTCGCTATACAGCGGCAAGTGCAAAAACGAATACGACATTAAATCTGGCTGGAAATGGTGAAATTATTATTCCTCGGGCTGATCACTTTAGTGTGAGATTAGGTGTTGCATTTGATGGGGCAAATTCGACATGTGATGCGGTTACAGAAACAGCAGCAAGTAGTATAGCTAATATTGTTCCTGATACTCGATTAGATTGTTTTAGTTATATGAATATTGAAAATTATCGAGCTTTAACCGGTGAAAAGCCTCAAATTGTTTCACTGCAAATAGGTTTACTTGTACGTTCAACAGATACTGGCGGAAATAATCAATTTTTTGATACTGATCAAAAATATAAGGTTCTTAATGTTGATGAAAAGTTAAAGACTGATGATAAAAACAAGCTTTATTTGCGTAGCGTAGTTACACAAACCATCGCGATACGTAATGGCTTTGGTATTCAGTAAGGAAGCTAGTATGAGAATGCAAAAAAGAAAAAAATCACAGTCTGGCTCGGTCCTTATTGTCGTATTAATTATGCTCGTTCTTGTTACTTTAGCTGGGACGTGGGCGATACGAGGCAGTATTAACTCTTTAAAAATTGCGACGAATGCCCAAGCTCAGGCTTTACTCAAACAAACGAGTGACTCTGTTTTTTTTACTTTGGAAAATAAAACAGATAACGAACTTTCTTTTGCTCAAATGCGTATTGGTGATGGTATGTTGAATTATACCTTAAGACCTGAAAATAAAGGGAAAGAGCTCGTATTTTGTATTCGTGGAGGGACCACGGATAACTTTGAAGGTAGTCGTTTGGCAAGTGTAGTTTATTGGGATGGAACGACGATTAAAAATACAGAAATGGGGAAAAATGGTTTCTGTCAAATGAGTCGCATAACAGATTTTTTGAGTAGCCGTAATGCTGTAATGACACAAGTAACAGTGCGGGCAGCTGCGAATGACCGTGATTGGGAACATATGATGGAAGGCGATGATAAAGAAAGCTCAAAAAGTACAGGTATTCAAAAGGTCACCATTACTGCTACTTCTCTTTTACCAAATTTGAGTGATAGTTCACGCTCAGATATCAATACCTGCTTAACAGATTATACAAGTTTTGTTGATGATGGCGCTTCAAATGATACGGTTACAGATTGTTTGTCAAAGAAAAATGTTCCATATAGTACGCAAGAAATGGAATACACCATCAAGACTGTACGTGCATCCTAAAAAGGAAAATAAATCATGAAAAAACTAGAAACTAAAAAAGTTTACCAAAATGATGCACGTTTAGAGGTGCAACATAACAATTGGCTGAATCAAACAAAAGTAGGAATGGTTACTGCTGTAATTACATCGTTGATATGTGCAAGTATACCAACTTATGCCGCGGACTTAGAAATTTATAAAGTTCCAGAGGATAGTGTTGGGGCAACAACTCTTATGATGATGTTAGATTTATCAGGGAGTATGGGGTATGGGTCTGGCTATTCAAATACTTCTATGAGTATTCAGGAAGATTATAATGTTTGTGTTGGTTCACGGACTAACGTTAAAGAAGATTCGTCCTCAACTTCATATTATTCTCGTTATTATTGTGCTGTACCTGCCAATACCACAAATCAAAAAGTTACTGGCTATTGGTCCCCCTCAGCAACAGATGCAAATCGAAAATGGGTAGCTGGCTGTGAAAAACAATCTGATAATTCTTATCGTTGTTATGATCGTTTAACTCGTTTAAAAGATGGGTTGCGTCAAGTGTTGGAAGGGACGCCAACAGTTCCTCGTATCGATGATAAAATTATTCTTGGCCTTTCTACATTTGCAGGAAATAATGGATATATTCGTATACCAGCAAGGGCTTTAAATGCTGAATCTGGAGTAACAAAACAGGTGCTGGTAACAAAAACAAGAACCGTTTATGACACTGTGCCAATTTATGAGACTCGACAGGAAGAATATGTTATCACTCCAGCAGTGCCTGCGTATAACCGCCTTTATTGGCGTCGAGTAACCACTTCTTCTTCTGGTACAAATTATCGTTATAGTACATGCTCGTGGAATGCTACAACGAAAGTGTGTACGTCGTGGTCAAATCTTACATCAACAGTACCTAAGAACCCCAACTTTGATAGTAGTAAATTATCTACCTCGTGTTCAATTAGTGGATATTATAATTGTCGGGAGTTCTATGATGCGATCCCAGCTGTTCCAGCTGTTATGGGAACAAGACCTATACAAGTTCAAATAGGTACTGAACAAGTGCCGCGTATAGAAACGTATACAGAATGGGAAACACAAAATGTATTACAACGTGAATTATTACTAAATAGTTTAAAAAACCTAGATGCCAATGGCGGTACGCCTACGCCCTATGCATATGCAGAAGCTGCTGCTTATTTAATGGGGACAACAACTGTCACGACGATGCCAAATAATCTACAAGTCTATTTTGGTATGGATGATAATAGAGTAAGTAATAGTACAAGATACTATGCAAACTGTACGGTCTGGAGTGGAACTAACTGTACAAGTTGGAGTTATTGGAATAATACAGGTAGTACTTTTACACCGCCATCAGGGTATACAAAAGCGACTAATAAATCCACCTTTGTTACAAGTGATGGAAATTCTTATACTGGGTATTACTACAGTGGTCCTAGTCCCTATAATTATTCTGGTTTTACTCTATCGTCATCAAATACACAAAAAGATGGAGTGTATGAAAGTCCAGCTTCTATTACATCTCAGAAAAATAATTCAGCTAAAAAAGAGTGTAGTGGGCAAGGTATTTATTTCTTAACGGATGGGCAACCTCAGCCAGGAGGAATTGTTACTGGTTCAGATGGGAAGAGTGGAACAGCATATAGTTTGATGAGTACTGCTCTAGGTTCAAAATCAAGTTTATTTAGTTGCTCAGCAAGTCCTTTAGGCAAAAGAACTGGATATGATGCTCCTGCAAATGGTTGGGCTTGTGTTGGTAAATTTGCTCAAGCACTACTTGACCCAAATCAGAATCCAACAGCGCTGAAAATTCAGACAGCTGTTGTTGGCTTTGGTAGTAGCTTTGGTGGGGGAGCTACAGAGTCAGATGACATTAAGGATGCGAAAGACTGGGGGATTGTTGGTGATGGTGGTTGGATCGCAGGATCAAGTCCTGAGGATGTTTCTAAAAGTATCAATGATTTTATTAATAAATTGAATAAAGATGTACCAAGTATGAGTACGGGTTCATCAACAATTCCTATGGATGCTTTAAATCCAAGTATCATTCAATCTTATGCCTATTTCCCTCAATTTGAACCTAAAGTGAATCCTGCTGATCAACAGCAACTTTGGTTTGGGAACCTAAAGAAATATTATGTTGTAAATAATGGTGTTTATGCAAGTGCAAGTGGTGGAGCAGCTAATACAGTTGTCTTAAAGAGCCAGTTGCAAGATTTGGCTGATATTTGGGCGAAATCAGGTATAACTTACCCAGAAAATACTCCTATATATAAAAAAGGTGGTGCACTAAGCCAATTACTGTTAGGTACTGTGACCACAACAGATGATAAAGGAAAACCAAGCACTGCAGCAGGACGTAAACTCCTGACGGATTACACATTTGATGGAACAAAAGATGAGGCTAGTAGAGTTAGTCGGAATTTTGATTTAAATCGTATTGATTATAATTATACGACTAATGATACAACGAAAACGGATGTTGCTTCTCGTGTAAGAGGGTTAATGGCACTGTTGGGATATAATATTAGCTCTGACACAGAAACAAATAGTTTGGACTTAACAACAGCAACTGCAAATTTACGCCAAATGTGGAGTGTCTACCACTCACTTCCTATCCTTTTAACTCAAGAAGGTAAAGCAATTGCGGAGACAAATGCAACGACCAATAAGGTGCAGATTAGTACAGTAGGACGTAAAGATTATGTGATGTTCGGTACTACTCAAGGTTTATTAAGTGTCGTAGATGCTTCTAGTGGAGTTGAGAAATTTAGCTTTGTTCCAAAAGAAATGATTGAAAAACAGTCTGAAACATTTAAGGCAAATGCTGGAAGTTTAGCAGGTGGAAAGAATGCATTGTATTATGGAATGGATGGTGAATGGACAGCGCATACTGTTTATGTCACTAAGTCCGATGGTACTTTAACAGTTAAAGGTACTGTGCGTAATGTGATTGGCTCCACCAAAGAAGAAAAAGAGAACTTAAGTGGGAAACAATGGATATATGGTGGTATGCGTATGGGAGGCCGAAGCTATTATTCATTAGATCTGACTGATATTGAGAATCCTAAACTTAAGTTTCATATTGATCCGAGCACTGGTAAAGTTTATTCGCCAGATCATCCAGAAGGAAAAATTTTCTCACCGATTACCAATATGGGACAAAGCTGGTCTAAACCTAAACTGGATTATGTTAACTGGAAGGGTAAACGTAAATTGGTGATGTTCGTTGGCGGAGGATATGATGCTGGTGGAACAGGTGGTGATGGTACGTGGGCTAATGGTATCCGGACTGGTTATGCTGGTTATGAACATTATAATTACAATCAAGATAATAAGCGTGGTGCTGGTGTATATATGTTCGATGCTGATAAAGGAGATTTATTGTGGTATGCCGATGCAAATGCGGAGCCTGATACCGAACCTACTTCTGGAACAGGGACATCAACAACTGAAGCCATTCCTCATTTAGTTAACAATGATTTAAAATACAGCGTGGCCAGTGAAATTAAAACTGTAGACCGTAATAATGATGGTATGGTCGATCACATTTATTTTGGTGACTTAGCTGGGCAAGCATTCCGTATAGATTTTGCTCGCAGTAAAGAGAAATTTAATACTCAAGGTACAAAAATTTTAAACGTACACCAGACAGATGGAACGAGTCCTAGGTTCTATTTGCCACCAGTGTTTACTGCCCATCATAGCGCTGGTAAAAAAGAAGGGGCGAATGTAGTTGTTGTTAGCTTTATATCAGGAAATAAAAGTTCTCCATTACTAGCAACGAGCGATTCTCCAACGACAACAGGTAAAACAGATCCATTAGGTTTACAGTTTGATGCTGTGTATGCAATCTACGATTATGAAATTCATCCAGATGGGACTTTTTACCCAACCTCACATGTTGCAGCGAGAACATTGGCTGCAACAGATGCAGGAACAGCTTCGACAAGTCAGTTAAAATACATAAGTAATAATGAGGTTGTTCGTAATGATACTGCTACTACTCTGGTGAAAGGTGCAGATGCAAACTCTGAATCAGGCTGGGGAGGATGGTATTATCGTTTTGAGAAAAAATTCAGTTCAACTGGTTTGAACCGAGTAGATGCTGGTCCAAGTATTATTAAAGGATTGGCACCTCTTATAGCGATGGAGGGTAATTTATATGTCACGATGTATGATGCATCAAATAATGGTACATCATCGAGTTGTGGGGCAGGAGTAAAAGGGCATAGCTTTACTCAACGCATTTGCTTGCCGACAGGTGTTTGTGCTGAAGATGCAAATTACATGTATAACTTAGGTGCTGGTATTAATTCTTTGAATGTTGGTTCTGTTAGCGGAGGAGAGACCAAAGCTGTTGTTGTTCAAGACCCTGAGGATGTTGGTGTAGGGTGCGTTGGAACTGCGTGTAAGACAGGACAAAAGTTTATTACCGCTGGTGGATCGATGCGTTTTATTCCAAATCGTTGGTATGAACGTTATGCCAAGGTGAATTAAGATGATAAAAATGGATCTACATGTTAATCGAGGATTCACTTTGATTGAGTTGATGGTTGTAGTTGTAATTGTGGCAATTTTTGCAGCAATTGCAATTCCCAGCTATCAGCATTTTACACGTCGAGCAATAGCAGCACAGGCACAGCAAGAAATTCAAAAAATCGCTGAGCAATTGGAAAGACATAAGTCTAAAAATTTTACTTATAAAGGATTTAATGCAAGGTATTTATATCCAACACCATCATCTCCAAGAGTAGATAGTTTTGATTCCTCAACTCAAACGCTTTCTCTGCCTTTAGAGAGTGCTAATCCGACCTATATAATTACTATTTTGGACGGTAGTAATGCCAATCCGTTATTAACAGCATCTAGTTCTGAAGGGCAAAGTTGGGTAATTACTGCAATAAGCAGTGATATAAAAAATTTTTCATTTGTCCTTACTAGTTCTGGTATGAGATGTAAAACAATTACGCCAACAAATATTAATATTAACCCTGGTTCAAGTACTCCACCTGCCAAGGTGGAGTGTGGTGCAGGAAGTGAGGACTGGTAGTGAATTATAAAAACGGATTCACATTGATTGAATTAATGATTGTTGTAGCGATTGTGGCGATTCTTGCTGTAATTGCTTATCCGTCATATCAAGAATATGTAAAAAGAACAAAGCGGACAGATGCACAATCTGAAATGATGATGATTGCCCATACGCTCAGTCAGTTTAAAGTTACTCGCGGGACTTATACTAGTGCTGCTTTAACAGGTTCTTTTGGCGTATATGGGAGTACAGTGACGCCTAAATCAGGAACTCCCTTATATGATTTAACACTGACAACAACAGCATCTACTTGGACATTAACTGCTACACCTAAAATAAGTACTTCACAAGTAGGTGATGGAAGTATTGTATTGAATTATTTAGGGCAAAAATGTTGGATCAAAGGTTCTAGCTGTACTCCATCCGCAACAACCAACTGGGACGGTCGCTAACTCTTTAACACCTTTATGAACACTTTAAAAAGCAAACATTCTGAATGTTTGCTTTTTTTATACTTATCCATATGTATTATTTAACATCTTTAACAATAATAATTAATGAATGTGACTTATTTATCATTTGTCTGCTGTTACCTACCTTTTATCTCTTAAAGGTGGATTTAAGTGCATTTTAGATAGAAATTGGTATTAAACATGAAAACAATCACGAAAATAACGTTCATTTCATTAATATAACGATTTGATTTTACTGACTTAAGAATGAGATACCTGTCGAGGTAAAGTGAAAATAATACGTAGAATCAAAACTTATTAAGAATAATTGAAATGCTCGTTACAACAAAAAGATTTGTGCATATGGAGGACTATATGCAACAAGCACACTCTGCAGAGCCGAGAGCTCCATATTCTTGTGAAGTTATACTTCTTGGGACAAAACTTTATTTTGTTCAGTTTTCTGCTCGAAGCATGGTTGCTCGACTTGCGGTAGGGTTAAGCACAACTCATCGTCCTTCCAACTTCGAACATTGTTCTCCATCTTGCACTCAGACAAAGCATAGCTTTGTTCATCTTCGCTCAGGATTCACCCTGGTTGAACTCATTGTAACGATCGCTATTGTTGCGATTATCGCTGTGATGGCGGCACCTTCATTTGCGACGATGTATAGCAAACAAAAGCTTGAGTCTTCAGCACGTGAACTTGTTATGAAAATTTCAGAAGCTCGTAGTCAGGCTGTTTTGTTGAGACAAAGTACAGGAGTCTGTCTCGCGTCTTTATCAGAAGATGACTGTGCAACTGCAATTGCAATTCCAAAAGTGGAAACGCAGCGGATATTTATTGCACGTTTAGATAATGGTGTGACCAATGCAAATAGTTCCTCAACCAATCTTAGCTTTAGACGAAATGGTAGCCTTGCAGCACAAAAAGACTTTATTTTACAGAGACAAAATCTTTCTTATTGTATTCGGGTTGGAGTGATTGGAGATACGACAATCAAAGAAGGAGCCTGCACATGAATATTCAAAAACAACAAGGTGTTGGGCTGGTAGAAGTAATGGTTGCTCTGGTTTTATTGGCAATCAGCGTATTGGGTTTTGCGGCTCTGCAGTTAAGGGCAATTGATTCCAGCTTCGAGGCGAATAAACAGGTCTTGGCCACAACCATCGCACGTGATCTTGCAGAACGTATGCGAGCGAATCCGCAAGCCACTCGTGCTGGAAAATATAAGGTGAAAGCGGTTGAAGTCCCTAAAACTGATGTTTCAACTGTAGCAGATAAACCTGAAAAAATTGCCTTACAAGATTTACAGAATGCCGCACTGGAAGCAAAAAATAATGGGATGAATATTGCTGTCGATCAATGCCCAACAGGAAATAATCGGCAATGTATTTATGTCGCTTGGGATCAAACCAATTTAGCAGGTGATCAAGGCATTGCAGCATGTATTAAAGATGGTGCGTATGTTTCAGGATCACATTGTTTGTTCTTGGAGGCATATTGAAATGAAAACAGGCCTCTTAAATCTAAAACATAATAAGGCTCAGGCTGGATTTACGCTGATTGAGCTAATGATTTCACTGACATTGGGTTTGCTGATTGTGGCGGCCGCTATCCAGCTTTTTATTACGGGTATTACCAGTTATAAGCTGCAAAAAGCGATGGCGCATATCCAAGATAATGCGAGTTTGGGGTTGAACTTTATTGTTGATGATATTCGCAAAGCAAACTTAAGTTCTCCAGTCCCCGCAATTAATGACCAAACAGCTTATGCGGGTATTTTACTCAGCTCGAATAATGTGGGTGAAAAAATAGACCTTAATTGTGCAGCTTGTTTTGCCAATAACCAAGTCACTAGTTTTGGTAATGCCAATGTAACGGGATTAACCAACGATCAATTGCTTATTCGTTATCAGGCACCACAAGGTGGTCTTGATTGTTCTGGTGCAGATGTTGCGAATGGGACCTTTGTCATACAGCGTTATTATGTCGGTTCGACATCAACAGATACGCGGCAATCTTTACGCTGTCAAGCTGCGCAATATACACAGGCGACACTTGATAGCAAGACACCAACTGATCGTTTGAAATTAGCCTGGGGAACAAGTCAGGTCATTTTACCCAATGTAGATTTTTTTCAGATCCGATTAGGTTACATGGATGGTGATTTAAACAGTGCAAATAGTACGTTGGCTTATACCGACGTTAAAAATTATATGGCATTGACTGCAACTAAAAAAAATATTGATGGGGTCGTGCAGACCTTTCGACCTTATATTCATGCGATTCAAATTGGTGTGTTGGTCCGTTCAGATGATAAGACGGGCAACCAGTCTGTGATTAAACAAAGAAATACAGAACCATTTCAGGTGCTTGGCAGCAAAGTAAATCTTACACCAGCTTCTCAGGATAATTATTTACGGCAGGCTGTTGATCAAACCATTTCTTTAAGAAACGCAATGGGCTGGGTTTCAGAAGGTTGTGACAGTAGTAAAACCACAACCTGTACAAATGGGGGGGCTGGGACATGATGCATACTCAACGCGGTTCTACGTTGATTGTCGTGCTGATGATTGTACTGATGATTACGATCGTCGGCACACTGGCGATTCGGCAAAGTATTAGCTCGCTTAAATTGGTGAGTAACCATCAAATGCAAATATTATTGGCACAAAATGCAGATACAGCATTGATGTATTTTCAAGATCCAAGTACTCAGCAGAATTTGGCCTCTGCCAATGGTGTTGTCGGGTTCTTTAAAAATGAAAATAACAAAAATGCGGAACTGGTCTTTTGTTTCTCAGGCACAGATCCATTTGCGCTTGGCAAAGCAGGTTATCGTTTAAATAGTTCAACATTTGAACCCCTGGCAACCAATGGCGGTGCGTGTAAAGCTGATCCAAATAATGCAGCAAATGATACAGCATCCCAGTCAAGTGGCCGAAAACAGGTCGTTACTCAGGTTTATATCAAAAGAGAGGCCTCTGCCACAGCACCTTTTGCTGATCTTTCTCGTGGTACAGAAGTACTTGGCGCTAAAACTGAAAACAATATTCGCTTAAGAGTTTATGTTGTATCGGTCATGCAGGGTTTACTCACTTCTGATGCTTTATTTACCGCAGATAATGATATTAAAAAAGGTTGTTTAACCAAGAGTATCGACAATAACGGCGCCAACGATGTTGCCACTTGTTTAAAACAAAATACAGAAAAACCGATATATAGCATACAAGTCGCAGAATATCGTTTCTTGTCTGACTTTGAACCTTCGAGTTCATAAGGGAGAAATGCCATGAATAATAAGATAAGAAAAATTACCCGAAATGAGCATCAACCAAGAAGAAAAATCAAAGGTTTATTGTTTAGCTGCACGGTATTGTCCAGTTTCTTTGTACTTTCTTCGGTTGCATCTGCAAGCGATATCGAAATTTATCAGCCAGCAGCAGGGAATAAAAAGCGTTTAATGTTGATGGTTGATCAGTCTCGAAGCATGGGGGGCGCTGGTCTTTTAGATTTAGTGAAGGATTACCCATTGTGTATCGATCAGGGTGTTACCGATGTACTAGGTAAAAATGGCTTGAATTTGGGGATTAAAGTTGCGGGTCAGACCGATCTAATCGATGTGACTAAAGAGGCGACTGATCTCGTGAATAAAGCGATCTTGAAAGGTTTGCTTGGCAACGGTCAAGGTCAGGGAATACTGGATTCAATTGCAGAGATTAAAACGGAACAACCAAGTACAGCTTATCCTTTCCCTCGCCAATCTTGTACAGTGGTGACTACAGATGCGACGGTTAAGTTATTAGATAACTTACTCAATGGCTTATTAGGGGTGAAAACGGGTTTATCTGCTGAACAATATATCCGTGACACTTGTGATCCGCTGATTGATATTAGCTTACTTAAATCAATTACCAATTCCTCTACCGTAGGAATTTATCGTTGCTATGACAAGAACTCACGTGTCCGAATGGCACTCACTGATGTTTTGAAAGGTAAAAAAGGTGAAGGCGGTTTACCTAATATCGATCAAATCCCAGATAGTACTATGGTCGGCTTATCGGTCTCACCTTATAACCAAACCGTGAATGATCGTGCTGGTGCGATTGTATTTGAACCTAAATTACTCAGTGATACTTATCTTTATAACGGAAAAACCCAGACGCATCGTCAACATATGATTGACTATATTGCTAGCGCAAATATGGATTCTAAAGGTGAATTTAATTTACAAAGTCTACTTTTGATTGTACCGAAGCTGGTGAGTGGTTTACTCAATGATGTGGTTGCAACACTAGGGAAAATTTTAAGTAACCCACTTGATGCAGTTAGTGAATTATTAAATCTGGAAAATACCAATAATGCCTTAAATGATGTGCTTACCATGCTCGGCCTTGGTGGTAATAATCCAATGGCGAGTACCTATGCAGAAACAGGTGCCTACTTGTTGGGGAACACCACCAAGGGGACAGGTGCAAGACAATATGCTAAACGTAATGCTTTGTTAGGGCTTGGGGGTATATCACTGCTATGGACTGATTATGAATGTAATGCTTGGAAAGCTGATGGCATGACCTGTGCTGATTGGAAATATGCAGGTTTGTTGGGTGTAAATACCACTGGTTATAAAAAAGTCGATGGAAACCTATTGAATCTGTTGGGTATTTTACAAGTCGGGAGGCAAGAGATTTTTTATGAATATCGTGCCGATGTTGATGCGAAATATAGCGGTTTTAAAGACAGCCAAAAAAATAACAGTAGCATTAACCCCCTGATTAAAAGTAATGGCAACTTTTATCAGCCTCCATCGACAGCCCCGCAATGTGATGCTAATGGTTTAATGGTGATCGCAGGTGGGGTGCCAACTATTGCGCCAACTTTGACAGACTCCTTATTGCAACCTCAAGGCAGTCAATCTGATGCGACTAAAGTTGCGATGGAACGCTTGATGGCCAGAAGTTTGGATAATAATCAGAGCTTAAATGTCCAATATAAAGATGGCCGTTTGAATGATAGTTGGAGTTTTAGATGTAATTCAACAGATTTGAAGTCGACCACGCTAGGTAATAATAAGAACTCAAATGACAATACTGACTTTGCAACATGGCAGTGTATTGGTGCTTATGCACGCGATATTCGGGCATTAAAAGCCAACCCAATTAAAACCGCGGTGATCGGTTTGGATCGCTCATTTTTACAACTGCCAGCGTATATTGCTGGGCAGGAAAATAGTACTGATACCAAAGGCCTAACTCAAATCTCAAGTACCAATGTGGCACAGGATCAACTGTTAACAGGTATTGTACCGAAAGCAGTGCGAGATTTATTGGGCGCCACGGGGGCACTTTTAGATGGTTTATTGCCGAATAGTTTGATCGGCAGTGGTTTAACCACAGGGATTACTAGTCTGTTAGACCGTTTATTACCAAGAAATCCAGAAGATATTAAAAATATGGCACGCTGGGGGGTAATAGGTGGTGGTGGTTGGTATAACGCTGCGAATAGCCAAAATATTGCACAAAGTATCAAGGATTTTCATGATGACTTAGGTGTGACAGATGGCGACCCAATTGGTTTGCAAACGCTTCCAGAAGATCCACTGACACCTTATCGTATGACGAATGAAGTCTATAAAAGCATGTTTGAACCGACTGAGAAAGCCAGTTGGATAGGTAACTTTAAAAAATATTATGTAGAAAGCGATAATTCGGTGAATAAACTCAAAGATGCCTGGGACGCAGCGTCAACGAGTTATGATGTACAAGACTGGAATAAAGGTGGTGTGCTCGCCAAACTTAAAAATTTAAAGAATAAAACGAATAACTCGGATCCAACTAAACCGATTATTACCGAGCGTAAAGTATTGATAAACCGTGATTGCCAACAAATTGCAAATACGACAACTTATCAATTTACAGAAGTGGGTGGTTTAAAAACGATTGATAATAAATATCTAGATGTGAAATGTGGCTCTGGAACGACTACTCAGACAGATGCTAAAGGCTATTTACTGATGAATTTATTGGGCTACAACGTGGGTAATGCTGCAACAACTGCTGATTTGACTGAAGCAAATCGTACAAACTGGCAGGTGGGAATGAATCTGCACTCGACACCGATTAAATTGACTCAGGAAGCGACTTTTAATGCGGATAACAGTATTAAAGAGCGCAAAGATTATATGTTGTTTGGTACAACCCAAGGTTTATTACATGTGGTCGATGCCGAAACTGGCGAGGAAACTTTTGCTTTTGTACCTAATGAGATGCTAGAAAATTCGCAACAGAGCAAAGCGTTCTTGGATAAGCCGTCTGGTGTGAAAGCAAATATGGCCTATGGTATCGATGGTGCTTGGACAAGCTATAGTGAATATGCTTATGGTATGAAAGCGATGAGTAGCGGTAGTACCAGTAGTGAAGTGGTTGCAACGGTCGGTGAAATTAAAAAAGATGGTAAAGTTCTCGCGAAAGGTAAGCAAATGGCCTATGGCGGTTTACGCATGGGTGGACGTAGTTACTATGCATTGGATTTGAGTGATATCAGCCAACCAAAACTCAAATTTCACATTGATCCTGATAACAACCGTATTATCAGTCTACAAGCGAACGGAAGCTATAAAACCACCATCAATACTGCCTTGGCATCTATGGGGCAAAGTTGGTCTAAACCGACGATCACCACCATTATGTATAAAGGTGCTGCAAAACGTGTGATGCTGGTAGGTGGTGGCTATGACATGGAATATGAAAAAGCAGTACCTACAATTACGGATGCGACCAAGGGGCGTATGGTCTATATGTTTGATGCCGATAATGGCGATTTGATCTGGTATGCCGGAGGAGATAGCCAAAGCACCTCATGTAACCCAGATAGCACAAGTTATGGATTGAAGGCGAAAGATTTATTTAGTGTGGTAAGTCGTATCAATGCGGTAGATCGTGATGGGGACGGTATGGCAGACCATCTCTATTTTGGTGACCTTGGCGGCCAAGTATGGCGGATTGATCTAAGCAAAGACTTTGCTACAAAAGCTGGTAGTTGTGGTGCTTATACTGCGCTGTTTAAAGATAGTACAAGTCGCTTTTATGAAGCACCAAATTTTAGTGTGTATGGTTATGAGCAACCGCTTGCAGTGGTGAGTATTGCTTCGGGAAATCGTAGTCTTCCATTTAGTGATAAAAGCTCAAGCAGTACAATTTACAACCTCTTTGATCAGGATGTCGTACGTAGAAACTTCACCGCTACGGGGAATAGCACGCCTAAACTCTTACCAACTGATCTTAAAGCGATGCTGACTGCGAGTGATTTGAAAGGGAAAAATCTAGTACAAGTCAAAGCGATGCTGCCTAATGGTTGGTATGCACAGGCCAATACTGTGGTTGGAAAAGAGCTTGATGCACAAGGTAATGAAGTGAGTCTCACCAATCAAACAGGTAGTAAGGTTTTAAGCGAGATGGTGGTGATGAATAAGAGCCTTTATGCCAGTGTCTATAATCCCAATACCACTATAGGCAATGGTTGTAAAATTCAGGCCAATGGTGCGACTACAGTTCAGCGCTTCTGCTTACCGTTTGGTGTCTGTGAAAAAGATATCAAAGACGTGACTATGAGCTTTGGCGCAGGGCATGGGATTGTGGATTCGATGGTAGGTGCTGGAATTGGTTTAAGTGACAAAAATGGTCTGACACGTCAGCTACTGAATCCAAATGCAAAAGATAAAATTGGGAATAGTAAACTTCCAATGAATACCATGCGTCGTCAATTAGTGCCACTCACTTGGTATGAACGTAATGAATAAAATGCAGTTATGTCGATGTGTCGCTTTGGAGGTGGTAAGACCTCATGTTTCTTACCACGTCCAACCTAGTAATCGTTCTTGTGCAAAGAGGAAACGTTGCGCAGGTTTTACTCTAATTGAGCTGATGATTACGGTGGCAATCGTGGCAATTATTGCTGCGATTGCGGTTCCAAGTTATGACACCTATATCCGCCGTGCAGACTTATCTACAGCACAACAAGAAATGCTTAAAGTTGCAGAGCTCTTGGAAAAACATCGGGCACGCAATTTTAGTTATGATGGTTTTGTGCTGAAAGGAACCGCGACGAATCAAGGTGCTTACTACACTGTACCTAGCGCAACCAACACCACCTTGCCTCTACCTTTGACAGCAACGAGTGGTAACCAAAAATTCACGTTAACATTAACGGTCAATACTCAGGCATGGTCATTAAAAGCCGTGAGTCAAAGTCCGAGGAATTATTCCTTGTTATTAACCAGCACAGGTCTTAAATGTAAGACTAAAACGGCTGCAAATATGACAACATCAAGCTGTGGTAATGAGACAGAAGACTGGTAACTCAGTAGATTTTATAAATTAAATTCAGAGCTGTGGATAACCCAAAATTTAATCTTTCTTTCAAGGCAAATATAACGTAGAATATCGCCCTCTATGAAAGGGGTTTGAAGTGTTGCCGATGGTCGGCGCAGGGATAATCCGTAAAAATTATAAGGTTGTTCTCATGGTTGTTATTCGTTTAGCGCGCGGTGGTGCAAAAAAACGTCCATTCTATCAAATCATTGTAACTGATAGCCGCAATGCACGTGATGGTCGTTTCATCGAGCGTATTGGTTTCTTTAACCCAACTGCACAAGGTAAAGCTGAAAAAGTTCGTTTAGATGCTGACCGTTTTGCTCACTGGGTTGCTCAAGGTGCTCAACCTTCAGATCGCGTTGCTTCTTTAGCTGCTCAAGCTAAAAAAGCTGCAACTACTGCATAATTGTAGTAGGTAGCCCATGACATCGACACAGAATGTGCCAGAAGATCGTATTCAGATTGGACAGTTACGTTCAGCTTATGGATTGAATGGGTGGCTCTGGGTTTACTCTAATACAGAACCTATGAGCAATATGTTTGACTACCTTCCTTGGTACATTGAGACCAAGGCAGGTTGGCAAACTATTGATGTAAAACGTTGGAAACCACATGGCAAAGGCTTGGTTGTTGCATTAAAGGACGTGAATGATCGTACTGGTGCAGAAAATCTGGTTGGCGCAAATATCTGGATTGCCAAATCTCAGCTACCAAAAGCAGATGTAGACGAGTATTACTGGTCTGATCTTAAAGGGCTAACGGTGTTAGGTCTTGATGATGAAGAACAAGAAGTCAATCTCGGTCAAATCTACGAACTGTTTGAAACAGGTGCCAATGATGTCATGGTCGTAAAAGCGACACCTGATAGCATTGATGCTGAAGAGCGAATGATTCCTTGGCATAAAGATGTGGTACAACGCGTTGATCTTGAAGCTGGTCGTATTTACGTCAATTGGGGCGTAGACTACTAATCCTTTCGGGGAAAGTAGCGCAGCAGGAAAATAAAGGAGTCTGCGGTGTTTTTTGCAGTCATCACATTGTTTCCTGAAATGTTTGAAGCGATTACAGCGCACGGGATTAGCGGGCGTGCAGCAAAGCGTGACATCGTGCAAGTAACTTGCATTAACCCACGAGATTTTGCTGAGGGCAACTATAAACGAGTGGATGAACGTCCGTTCGGTGGTGGGCCTGGTATGGTGATGATGGCTGAGCCTTTGGCACAAGCAATTACCCATGCTAAACAACTTGCAATGCAAGCAGGCTGTGTCCATGCGCCAGTGGTGTATATGTCACCGCAAGGCAAAACCTTAAATGAACAGGCAGTACAACAATTCGTTGATTATGATGGTTTGATTGTATTGTGTGGGCGTTATGAAGGGGTCGATGAGCGTTTAATCCAGCATTATGTTGATCAAGAATGGTCAATTGGGGATTACGTATTATCGGGTGGTGAACTTCCTGCCATGGTATTGCTCGACAGTATTATTCGTCGATTGCCAAATGTCATGTCTGACGAGCAATCTGCGATACAAGATTCTTTTGTGGATGGTTTATTGGATTGTCCACAATATACCAAGCCTGACTGTTTCGAAGGGTTAGATGTGCCTGAGGTACTTAAATCAGGACATCATGCCAATATTGAGAAATGGCGTTTTTTGCAGCGTTATCAACGTACTTTAGACCGTCGACCAGAATTGGTGGAAAAAGTAGAGTTGAGCAAACAGCAAATTAAATGGCTAAAAGATTCGAAAGGTTAAACTGGTATCAGTTTGTCTTCGCACCCAACGAGAAGCTTTGCTTCGAGTTTTACTTAAACTTGGTTTAAGTTAAAAATAGGCTCTTTAAAGCAATTTTGCTCTAAAGGGAAAGTTAAACGGGAGATATGCGCTTTAGCCTCTATTCCCAGCGGTGTCAGAGACCTCTTCTCTCCCGCACATATTGGAGATTCCACATGAGTGGTAAACATCCTTTAGTTCAAGCTGTTGAAAATGCACAGTTAAAATCAGACATCCCTGCTTTTGCACCGGGCGATACAGTTATCGTTCAAGTTAAAGTAAAAGAGGGTGAACGTGAACGTCTTCAAGCATTTGAAGGTGTTGTAATCGCGAAGAAAAATCGTGGTTTGAACTCTGCTTTCACAGTTCGTAAAATCTCTAGCGGTGTTGGTGTTGAGCGTGTTTTCCAAACTCACTCTCCAATCGTTGCTAAAATCGAAGTGAAACGTCGTGGTGACGTTCGTCGTGCTAAACTTTACTACCTACGCGAGTTGTCTGGTAAAGCTGCACGTATTCGTGAAAAGTTACCAGCTCGTAAACAAGGTTAATTTTAACTTTGTTGTAAAGCAAAAAAATGCGCCTTTGGCGCATTTTTTTATGTCTGTTTGCGGCTAAAAGCCAATCCTTTTTTAAATCCTAGGCCGAGTTTTGCTAAAATAGGTCTTTATGCTTTGACTTTTCTTTTTATGAAAAAAAGTGCTTACCGCCATTTAAGCGGTGTTTTCCTATTAAATAAGCCTTTAGGTTTAAGTTCTAACTCAGCATTGCAAAAGGTACGTCGTCTTTTTAATGCACAAAAGGCAGGGCATACAGGTGCACTCGATCCATTGGCAACAGGACTATTGCCCATCTGTTTAGGTGAAGCGACCAAGTTTTCGCATTATTTACTCGATTCAACCAAACGCTATCAAACTACGGTCAAGTTAGGGCAAACCACAGCGACCGGGGATGTGGAAGGTGAAATTCTCCAGCAGAGAGAAGTACCTGCATTAACAGAAGCGTATATTGAGCAAGTTCTGACACAGTTTCGTGGTGATATTCAGCAAGTACCGCCGATGTATTCAGCCTTGAAACGCGAAGGTCGTCCACTCTATGAATTAGCACGTAAAGGCATTGAGATTGAGCGTGAAGCACGTCCAGTTACTATTTATGATTTAACTTTAGTTGATTTCACTGAAGATAGTCTGACATTGGATGTGACTTGCTCAAAAGGCACTTATATCCGTGTATTGGGTGAAGATATTGGCGAGGCTTTGGGTTGTGGTGGGCATTTAACTAAATTGCATCGTACTCAAACAGGGCACTTTGAGATTAATCCAAGTTACACCATTGAATATCTCGAAAGCCTTTCTTTGGAAGAGCGGGATGCATTATTACTGTCAGTGTATTCACCTGTTGAGCATTTTCCTCGGGTGCAATTGCCAGAAGGGCGTGAAAAGTATTTCGGCAATGGTCAGGAAAGTAATATCGATCATGAAGCTGCAGCTGAAGTGTTGGTGTTCGATGGAGAGCGCTGCTTAGGCTTGGCTGAAATCACCGATAAAAAACGTCTAGTACCAAAACGCTTGTTAAATTTATAAGAGTATCGTCAATGGAATGGGAACTGATTCTAACCTTAGTGTTCTTTGCTTTTTGTGCAGGAACCATTGATGCTGCTGTAGGTGGTGGCGGTTTGATTCAGATTCCTGCATTGATGGGAGCCTTACCACAAACGGCACCTGCGACCTTATTTGGAACCAATAAACTGGCCTCCATTTGCGGAACGGGTTCTGCGGCTTTTTCATTTGTACGCCGTGTCAAATTGCAATGGTCATTACTCGGTGTGATTGCACTATTTGCCTTTATCAGCTCATTCATTGGGGCGGCCTGTGTATCTTTGGTGCCAACCCATATCCTAAGGCCGATTGTTTTGGTCATGCTGATCGTGATTGCGATTTATACCTTTATGAAAAAGCAATTCGGGCAAGTGCACGTCGATCAAAAAATCACGCCAAAGTTACTGGTGCTGGCTGCGATGGGTAGTCTAGCGATTGGTTTCTATGATGGTATTTTTGGTCCAGGTACGGGCAGTTTCTTTATTTTCTTTTTCATTCGCTTTTTACAGGTCGATTTCTTACATGCTTCGGCATTATCAAAGATCGGCAACTTCATGACCAATCTGGCAGCACTCAGCTTCTTTATTCCGACAGGTCATGTGCTTTTTGCCTTGGGAATGATGATGGCGGTTGCCAATATTGCTGGCTCGTTATTGGGTGTCCGTTTGGCTCTAAAATACGGTAGTGGCTTTATCCGTATTTTATTCTTGATATTGGTGAGTATTTTAATCTGCCGCTTGGGCTATCAGATCATTGCGGGCTAGATGATCTACCTAAGCTTTCCCACCACGTAAGGTAACGCCAATCGAAGCCACCATAATGCAAGCCAAAGCCACCCACTGAATCAAGCTAATTCGCTCATGTAGCAGCACCAGACCAGCTAAGGCTGCTAATGCAGGCGCAAGGCTGGAAAGTGTGCCATAGCTGAGCTTAGTTAGCCGTTTGAGGGCCATTAAATCCAAGGCATAAGGAATCGCAGTTGCGAGCAGGGCAATGACCAGTGCTTTGCCCCAATACTGGGTATCTAGCAGCACCGGCGCGTTATTCCAAAGACCGAAAGGTAGCATGGTGAGTGCAGATAGGCCAATGGCAATGGTCAAGGCATGCATACCAATATTCTGCTGTACCACACGATGCCCATAATAAATATACAAGGCCCAAAAGAATCCAGCACCCAGCGCACATGCGGCACCAATATAGGAAAAGTGCTGCGCATGAGCATCGTTCCACGGCACCATTAAAGCAATGCCTAAAATCGCAAATGCCACCCAAATATAATCACTGCGCTGTTTAATCGAGAGTAAGGCTAAACCCAATGGGCCAATAAACTCTAAACCAACGGCAATGCCTTGCGGTAACTTACCTAATGAGGTGTAGAAAAGAATATTCATACAACCCAAGGCTGCACTATAACAGAGTAAATCTCGCCATTTTAGCTCCTTCAATTTGGAAATAATTTTCCATGAACGGAACATGATTGCCACCAGAATGGTCGCAAAGCACAGTCTTAAAATGGTCACGGTGAGTGGATCAAGCGTAGCGATTAACTGCTTGGCAAAGGATGCACTGATTTGGTAGGACAGCATGGACAAAACCATGTACAGCACAGCAATTAACTGGATATTTTTCATGTTGATAGCCATGTCATGTAGATAGAGGAGCTGAGATATTTATTCATGAACGTCTAGCCGTAGTGCAAAGATCGAGCACCATTTGTTTTTAATTTCGTCGTTGATTTCAAGCTTGAGCTCAAAAGCGATCTGATTTTCACGAATAATTGTAAAGCCTAAGCGTTTATGGAATTTTAAGGATGGACTGTTATTTTTTAAAGCATGGCTGATCAGTGTTGCAACCTGATGATCTTCAATAAATTGAATGAACTGTGTCATCAGAGCAGCAAAAACTTCTTTGCTTCGATGTTTAGGGTGGATCACGAACATAGGAACAAACCAGTGTTGTCCTTCTATTCTTTCAACATTGAAATAGCCTAATAATTGCTGCTTTTTTCGATACTCAAATAGATAACCTTGATCTGAAGTGCTAATTAATGAGGCCAAATAGGAGGCGTGATCAATCGGCTTGCCTACTTGTTCAGATAAGCTTTCTAAGGTTATCAAGGTGAGTTCTAAATATTCTTGCATATGCACGTACTGGATACCCTGATTACCCAGCCTCTTTTTGCTGTCGCGCATGTTGCGTGGTAAAGGTACAGCCAATCGAGGCAATGATAATGGTACCCAATGCTAACCATTGATTCCAAAGCAACATTTCACCAAGGAAGATAAAGCCTGAAAGGGCAGCCACTGCGGGTTCCAAGCTCATCAAGGTGCCAAAGCTAAGCGGAGTTAAACTGCGCAAGGCGATCATTTCTAAGGTAAAGGGTAAGGCACTGGCTAATATCGCAAGCCCGATAAAATAGTATAAGTTTGGCAGTTCAAAGACTCGATCGATTGCCCCTGAAAAGAGAGCAAAGGGCAGTAAGCAGAGCATACCAATGGACATGCCTAAGCAGACGGTGTGATTACCCGAGATGCCTGATGGTTTTTGCCCCGCAATAATATACAGAGCCCAACACGCACCCGCACTCACAGCAAAGAATACACCAAGCATGTCGAGACCTTGTTGTGCCTGTTCCAAAGGAAAGAGCAACATTAAACCTAGAATGGCACAGCCAACCCAGATGAAGTCATATTTCTGCCGAGCATGATATAGCGCGACACTTAAGGGACCAATAAATTCAAAGGCAACGGCAAGACCGAGCGGTAAGCGTTCTAGTGATAAATAGAACAGCGCATTCATACCTGCAAGTGCCACCCCATAAGTGAGAATGGCTTTCCAACGCACTACTTTGAAATTGATGGTCCAGATTTTAAAAATCACCGCCAATATGATTGCACCAAAAAATAGGCGCATAGCGGAAACGGTTAATACAGGAAAGCTTTGAAACAGAATTTTGGCCAAGGAACCACTGCCTTGCACACACAACATGGCAATCATCAACAGCAATAAAGCATGTAGTGGTGTTTTCAGCATTGGGGTCGACATTTTATTATTTAACAGTTGGTATAATATTCACATAATAAGTCAAACGCCCATAAAAAAGCCACAGCATCAACTGTGGCTTTTTCGACATTATTCTAAATAATGATTAGAACAATACGCGAACGCGGATGGTGCCTTCAACGTGGTTCAAAGTATCAAGCGCTTCTTGAGATGCAGATGCGTCAACATCCATCACCAAGTAACCGATATCACCTTTAGTCATTAACGACTGACCAGAGATGTTGATGCCTTGTTCAGCGAACAATGTATTGATCTTCGATAACACACCCGGAACGTTTTTGTGGATGTGAAGTAAACGGTGCTGACCATCAGAAAGTGGTAATGCGATTTCTGGGAAGTTCACCGCGGAAAGCGTCATACCTTTGTCTGAATAAGCAACGAATTTTTCAGCCACTTCTAAACCGATGTTTGCTTGCGCTTCCATGGTCGAACCACCCACGTGCGGGGTTAAGATCACGTTGTCTAAACCGCGAAGTGGAGATAGGAACTCTTCACCATTGGCTTTTGGTTCTTTCGGGAATACGTCAACCGCTGCACCAGCAATGTGACCTGATTTAATTGCATCTGCTAAATCTTCGATTACCACACATGTACCACGTGCTGCGTTCAAGAAGATTGAGCCTTTTTTCATTTTCGCGAATTGTTCTTTCTTGAAGAAGTTACGCGTAGATGGAACATCTGGAACGTGTAGCGTTACCACATCCGCAGTTTCCAAAAGTTCATCTAAAGAGCCAACTTGGCGTGCATTACCTAATGGTAATTTAGTCACAGCATCAAAATAGATGACTTTCATACCTAAGCTTTCTGCCAAAACAGAAAGTTGTGAACCGATCGAGCCGTAACCGACGATACCTAGAGTCTTACCACGAGTTTCAAATGAACCCACCGCAGCTTTATTCCAACCGCCCGCATGTGTATCTTTCGATTTTTCAGGTACACGACGAAGCAACAGAATCGTTTCAGCAAGAACTAATTCTGCAACCGAACGTGTATTTGAATACGGTGCGTTGAATACAGGGATACCACGAGACATCGCCGCTTTTAAATCGACTTGGTTTGTACCAATACAGAAGCAACCGACTGCGATCAATTTGTTCGCAGCTTCAAAGATTTCTTCAGTTAATTGCGTACGGGAACGAATACCAATGAAGTGAGCATCTTTAACTGCTTCTTTTAAAGCTTCGCCTTCAAGCGCAGTTTTGTGATAATCGATGTTGGTATAACCCGCTGCATTTAAAGTATCGATGGCATTTTGATGCACACCTTCTAACAGAAGGAAACGGATTTTGTCTTTAGGTAGTGATAGATGTTGGCTCATTACGGCTCCGCTACAAAGGCCAAAATTTAGTTGCAGTACTATAGCATAGAGCTTTGAGATATAAATATTTCGTTTAAAATTAGCGCAGCAGAATTATTGATAATTTTTCAGCTAAAGCTGAATTTTATTGGTTATACACATTTTGTTATTACAGTATCTTTATCCTAAGCTTTATCCCATGCCTGCTTCTATGTAAAATGCAGATATCTGATAGTCAAATCTGAAAACATCAGGTTTGCGCTGTTCTGCCGAGTTTCTATATGTTGAATACTGCATTTTAAGATATTGAAAAATATTGTGTTGTTATTCAAATGCTCTATCTTTACTTCTTGCTAGGCCTGTAAACGATGAATGCTTCAGTCGCTTTAACACCTGAGTTATTGACCCAATTAACGGCAATTGTGGGTGAAAACCGAATTAAAACCGATGCCGACAGTTTGGAAAATTGGGGACGAGATCATACCAAACATTTTGATCCGAACCCATCAGTCATCGTTTTCCCTTCTAGCACTGAACAAGTTCAGGCCATTGTTAAACTTGCCAATCAATTTAATGTCGCAATTACACCATCGGGTGGTCGTACTGGCCTTTCTGCGGGTGCGGTTGCAACCAATGGCGAGATCGTAATTAGCTTTGACAAGATGAACCAGATTCTTGAGTTCTTCCCAGCAGATCGTATGGTCCGTGTGCAAGCAGGCGTGGTGACTGAGCAATTACAGAATTATGCCGAAGAACAAGGCATGTATTATCCAGTCGATTTTGCTTCAGCAGGCTCAAGCCAGATTGGCGGTAACATCGGCACCAATGCGGGTGGCATTAAAGTCATCAAGTACGGCATGACCCGTAACTGGGTACTTGGCTTGACGGTGGTGACAGGTAAGGGTGATGTGCTGCGTTTAAACAAAGGCATGATTAAGAATGCGACAGGCTATTCGCTGCAACACTTGTTTATTGGTGGTGAAGGTACGCTTGGTTTAGTGACAGAAGCTGAAATCAAGCTTGAGCGTCAGCCACAAAACTTACAAGTGATGGTATTGGGTGCGCCTGACTTTGAAGCTGTGATGCCTGTATTGCATGCCTTCCAAAATGCAATTGATCTGACTGCTTTTGAATTCTTTGGTGAATTGGCAATGCAGAAAGTGTTGGATCGCGGTCATGTACAGCGTCCATTTGAAACGCAATGTCCGTTCTATGTGTTATTGGAATTTGAAGCACCGTATGAACCAATCATGGACAAGGCAATGCAGATTTTTGAGCATTGTATGGAACAAGGTTGGGTGATTGATGGTGTGATGAGCCAAAGTCTTGAACAGGCTCAAAGCTTATGGCGTTTGCGTGAAGATATTTCAGAGTCGATTGCGCCGTTTATTCCATACAAAAACGACATCTCTGTATTAATTACCCATGTACCTGCATTTATTGCGGAAATTGATGCGATTGTTGCTGATAATTATCCAGATTTTGAAATCTGTTGGTTTGGTCATATTGGTGATGGTAACTTGCACCTCAATATTTTAAAACCTGAAAACCTGACCAAAGATGAGTTCTTTGCCAAGTGTCAGGTGGTGAATAAATACGTGTTTGATACTGTGAAAAAATATGATGGTTCGATCTCTGCCGAGCACGGTGTGGGTATGACTAAGAAGCCATATTTGGAATATTCACGTTCACCTGAAGAAATTGAATATATGAAAGCATTGAAGTTGGCATTTGACCCGAATGGGATTATGAACCCGGGCAAATTATTTGATCTTTAATGCTTGATTAGATAAAAGAAGTTCTGCTAAAAGCGTATCGAAAGATGCGCTTTTTTGTTATTAGGAAAGAATAAATGATAGAAGAACAAATGATTTGTCAGGGATATATTTGCTTACATCGTAAAGACATTGCTGCTGACTACGTTGATTTTAATAACAAGAATAATGATTTATATATCAGTATGATCTTATTTATGAAAATAGAAGATTCAACTCATATGATACGCTTATATTTGAAAGATGAAGAAAAGAAATTTCTGAATGAGTTTTTGGTCTGTGAAATCCTATTTGGGCAAATCCTAGATGAAATTATTTTGATGAAAAATTATTCAGTATTGGATTTTCAAGGTAAAAGTGTAGGGACAGCGTATATAACAACAATTAAAGAATAAACGGCAATAAAAAATTATTTCTTGTACGCTTTCCAACCTGTCAAAATATGATAAATCAGCGGTAAAAGACAGAGCGAAAAGAAGCTGCAAATCGCAACGGCCCAGACAGGTATATTCTGTGGATTGCCCAAAAAGAAATAAGCAAAAACCGAATAAGACAGCATCCCAAACATCGCCATTGTGCCGAGTGGAAGGGTAATTCTAAAAATTAAGACGTTAGCAAAGGCTTTGTAAGGCTCCATATTCCGATTCAAAGCATAGGCAATAATCATGACCAAGATATAGCCCATAATAAACAGCATAAACAGGGTAGCGGCAAACAGTAAACCCGTGCGCCAACTCTTTTCCTGAGCAGAATGATCACCTGCCTCATAAACGACTTGAATATGATCTCCGACTACAGGCACATCACCTGAACGGACTGAATTATCCAAGACCAATGTTCTGTTTTGATCATCTTTGAATTGCACCTGAGCTGTATGCATTAAAGTTTGGGTTTTATATTTACGCCCGTTGGAATCCGTACGTTCGGTATCGACCCATTCAGAGGTATAGCTCACGATAGTTGCATCGTAGCTCGGTTTGGTTGCTAAACCATATACAGCTTGCGACACCCAATAAGTAAAAGGGAAAAATAGGGAGCTGATGCTAAACACCACAACAAATAAATAAGCAAATTCAAATTTACTGCTGTCACGATTCTTAGCTAAACGTTTTAGCCAAAACTTTGTCAGCACAAAAGACCAGACACACAAGATCGCAACCACCACCAAGAAAACCTGTCCCGCATAAGTCAGTTGCATGCATGATCCTATTTGTTATATTGAATAGAGATTGATTTTATCAAACGATAATTTTTTTAAAATCAAATTAATGAGTACGGTAAAAAATAGTATTGTCTCTCACAAGTATAAATTTTTAAATAATGAAGTCATCGCAATGAATATCCATCACGAAATCGAAAAACTATTTCAACAACGCCAATATATCCCATTATTTTATATCGAGAGTGGCAGCCGTTTATGGGGTATGGCCAGTCCTGATAGTGACTACGATGTACGCGGTTTTCATCTACCGAGTAAAGACCAATATTTTGATTATAAAAAGCATCGTGACTTGATCGAGATCATGGATGGCGATTTTGATTTTGTCTCTTATGACCTGAATAAAATGTTTGGGCTATTGGCAAAAAGTAACCCTACTGTTTTGGAGTGGGTCAGAGCACATATTGTGTATTTTAATGCCTTTCCAGAATGGCAGCTCTTCCGTGATGGCTTGCTTGAGCGAATCGACTATAGTGCGTTGTATCACCACTATTTATCATTGGCGAATGGTGGCATGAAAGTGATGCAAACCGCAGATAACTTTACTTATAAAAAAGTGTTTTATTCGATTCGTGGCTTGATGTCGGCTGAATTGGCGACCCAAGAACAGATGCCTGAATTATTGATTACCGATCTGTTTGCGCAAGTGGATGCAAACGATCCATTACGGCATTGGGCGGAAGATTATCTGGAGATTAAAAAGCAGCAACAAGAAAAAGCACAGCTACCCCAAGCGGAACAAGCTGCGATTCTTCAACTGTTGCAAAGCAAGATAGAGCAACTGGCAGCAAAGTCGATGCCGAAGGCGGATCGTCGTGCCAGTTTGGAAGCCTATTTAACAGATTATAGCCGTCATTTAAAACAGCATTACTATCAGTAGAACAAGGCGTTTATTCATCAGCTAAGTTCGACTTAAATATTCAATATGTCGAACTTAGGTTAATGGTTCTATTTGTTAAATCCCACTGTTTAGAATACGGATTTTTACATCGGCAACATGGTCTTTGGTCGCTTCAAAATGCTGCTGCATATGGGCAGTTTGCATATGGGCTTCTAAATGAGCAGTACTTTGCCATTTCTCTAACATGACAATCGTATTCTCATTCGTTGCCTGCATCTCAATAGCAGGAAGATGATCAATCAAAGGCTCATAGCCATGACAACCATCTTCTGCCAGTACTGTTGGAATGATTTTTTCAAATGCATCTAAAACGGCTTGGCGATGTTCAGCACCTGCATGTGTATAAATTTCAGCAATAATGGTTAGCATATTATTTTCTCACTTAATGGCTTGCTGCAAAAAGTTGGTCTAAATGTGCTTTGTACGCTTCGATATAACTTGGCACATTTGGCGCCTTGATGACATCATTCACGATAAAAGTCGGAAGTGCGTCCATACCCAAGAATTGATTGGCTTTATGGAAAGGTAAATAAACACCATCTACACCAACACCGTGGAAGAACTGGTCCGGATCGGTAAAGGCTTCCATGGGTGCATTCCATGTCAAAGACAACATGTATTTTTTACCTTGGATTAAACCACCTGAACCATATTTTTTAGATGCATCTGAACGACTACGGCCATCACTGGCATAAAGTGAGCCATGTCCGATGGTGAAGATATCATCGATGTATTTTTTCATGGTCCATGGTGCACCCATCCACCAGCCTGGCATTTGGTAAATCACCACATCTGCCCATAGATATTTGGCAATCTCGGCCTGAATGTCATAGTCACTGTCCGTTCGGGTGACTTGTACCTGATGGCCTAAGGTGCTTAGATGTGCTTGAGAAAACTCCGTCAGTGTGTCATTCAACTCACCATTCGAATGTTCAAATTGTTTGGCACCATTAATAATTAAAATATTGCTCATGCGATTACTCAAAAATAAATCTCTAAAAACTGGAAAGTATTTTAGAAAATCTATTCATGAGTAAAAATGCATAAATGAGCAAAATACTATTGATCAAAAATCAATAATTAAACTATTCAGCTTTGGATTTTTTCGCTTTATACCAGCGACGAGCTCCCCATAAAATCGCAATCGCTACATACAGCGGCCACAGCATCACCAGCCAAATGATGGTTTCTCTAAAGCCGTACAAGCCTACTTTAATCGCTTCCCAAATCCGACTGAATAACGGATCACTGTCTAAGGTGGCAATACGATTGATATTGAGATCATGCGTTTTACGCACTTGTGACTGCTGGAAGAATTCCAGTCGAATGGTGCTATAAGCCAAGCGGTCTTTAACTTCTAAATTGGTCAGTTGCTGTAGCTGATTGTTCACCGCATTTGATCCGCTGTTACTTTGATTGGCGGTATTCAGTTTTTCTTCGAGCAATTTTAATTCATAACGCTTAGCTTCATAACTCTGGCTATTAAAGTTCAGCATGAGTGGCAATAAATTATTTAAGAAGCTGGTCACCTGCGCATTTGGAATACGTACTGTGAGCTGGACAGTGGGTGTGATCTTTTCATAAATATCGACACTGCCATCAATACGATCACGCTCAGATCGGTCACTGACTTGATAATTAATCTGTTTTTCTTCGATATAACCATTGTATTGCAATAACTGCTGTTCTAGTGCTGATGTGGTTTTTAACACGTCTTTCACTTCAAATTGCAATTGTGCACTTTTGACCAATTGACGATTTTGCTCTAAAGCACTCTGTTGGTTGCTAACCAGTTGTTCTGGATTTTGAGCGGCATTTTCTTGAACAGCTTGACTGTCTGCCGCAGCAGTTTCAGTTGCCATAGCGGCTTCACCAGCATGGCCTTCTTCTTTTTTCGAGCAGCCTAAAGCGGTGCTCCCAAGAATTAAAATAATCGTTAATTTCTTTGCTAAATCTGACATATCGGCATGTCCAAACTAAGGTGATTTTGATGTTATAAACTGTGTTTTTTTAATCATTTGTTATGATCATCATCTTGAATGATGACAACAAATTTAATGCACGCCACATACATTTTGTTGCGTGGTAATTTAGTTTTGCATAGTAGCATAAATGAGCTAAAAGGATTGGATGGGTACAAAATGCATAAAATTGCGATGATCTTGGGATCTGCTTTATTCCTCACAGCATGTAATCAACCAACAGCACCATCGCAGCAACAAGCAGCCGTGCAAAAGAGTACGGTGATGCATGCGATCTTATCGGATCAGCCCGATCTATTTCATGCAGACAGCAATTTAAAAATCGATCAGCAATTCAATAGTGCCGAGAATCCAACCGATGCACAGGTCACAGTTGAACAAGCTCAATTAGATGATTCGGTGATTGCGGTGCGGACAGAATATCAATTGAAACGAAATCAAGATGTTTGGAAAGTGGTCAATAAAAAGCAAAGCTATCAATGTGCCCGAGGAGAAAATACCGAGACTTTCCAGTTTGATCTCTGCCCATAAGTATGGGTTCTATTTAGAGCTGCGTATAAAATATCAGCAAAGATGTGGATAACTTTTTGGTTATACACATCTCAATATGAGCGTTATCGGCTGTTTAAATTGCGGTCATTTTGAAAAAGTGCTACAGTTACGCGTGGCAATTTGGCCAAACGGTAAAACATTTACCAATCTCACGTAAATAAATTGTTTTTCTTATATACACCTAGTGAATACGGTGTTTTCACATTTATCACATGCTTTCTCACAGCATGAAATCAAAATTTAATTTAAATCTAAGCCATAAAATCTTGTGGTGATGATCCCTTTTTCGTTTTGAAAAATGGGACGAACACGAGTTGGTTATTTTTGTGAATAAAACATGATGACGAATAATCAGAACATGACGTTAAACCGTATAACGCTCATGTTTCCTTTAGCTTTAGTGCTATTCGAATTTTCAGTTTATATCGGTAATGACTTGATTCAACCTGCGATGTTGTCGATTACAGAACAATTTGCAGTCAGTGCAACGTGGGCACCGTCGTCAATGTCATTTTATTTGTTGGGTGGTGCCAGTGTCGCATGGCTGTTGGGACCGCTTTCGGATCGTCTCGGGCGTAAAAAAGTACTGTTGGCAGGTGTGGCATTTTTTACGGTTTGTTGTTTGCTGATTTTATTGACGCACAATATTGAACAATTCCTGACCTTGCGTTTCTTGCAGGGTATGGGGCTAAGCGTCATTTCTGCGGTCGGTTATGCAGCCATTCAAGAAACCTTTGAAGAGCGTGATGCGATCAAAGTTATGGCACTGATGGCAAATATTTCTTTATTGGCGCCTTTACTAGGCCCTGTATTGGGGGCATTCCTGATTGATTATGTGTCATGGCATTGGGGTTTCGTCGCCATTGCTGCGGTGTCTTTTATCAGTTGGTTTGGCTTAAAGAAATTTATGCCTGCGACACAAGAAAGCCGTAAACAACCGAAGCAGCCTTTTAGTTATATTTTTGATGACTTTAAAAAGGTATTGAGCAACCGTCATTTCTTGGGTTTAAGCATTGCCTTACCGATGGTGGGTATGCCGTTGATGTTATGGATTGCTTTATCACCAATCATTTTAGTTGATGAGCTGAAATTGAGCAGTGTGCAATATGGCTTGGCGCAGTTTCCTGTGTTCTTTGGCTTAATTGCAGGCAATATCATCCTGATCAAGATTATTGATCGTTTCCCGCTAGGTAAAACCATTCTATTTGGTTTGCCGATCATGTTATTGGGTACTGCATTCTTGCTGCTCGGTGTCATTTGGCAAAGCTATTTGGTGCCTTGTTTATTGATTGGTATGACTTTAATCAGTTTGGGCGAGGGGATTAGCTTCTCGGTGATGTACCGTTTTGCACTGATGTCTTCGGAAGTCTCAAAAGGAACAGTCGCAGCCGCGGTCTCGATGTTGATGATGATCAGTTATTTTGTCGTGATTGAATTGGTTCGTGTGCTGTATACGCATTTCCATATTTGGGCCTTTGCTTTAGCCAGTTTGGTCTTGATTTTATTCTGGTTTAGTTCACCACGCCATGCCTTGAAACAGCATATGCTGGCACGTCAGCAAGACGGGTTGAATTAATTATCCCCATCGACTGCTCACTTGATTTCTAAGGCGAGCAGTTTATTTTTTAATAGGACTAACTCAGGTAAGGTCTCGAGTAACAGACTCATTTGTTTTAACAGCAACGGGTGCTTTGCAGAGACCTGATGCTGTTGATTGAGGATCTCAATCTCTTCGAGCAACCGTTCTACTTGCTGTTGCGGAATAGCGGCTTGTTCGATCAGACTTTGCTTGAGCACATTCTCAATTTTATCCAGTAGTTCTAACAACGCCTGATCTTCAATTTTTTCCCGTTGATGTCCTAAGGCCGAGACATAGCTGAGTTGGCTATGGCTATAGACCAAATAGCGAAAGGCATGTTGAATGAGTTCTTGGTTAGGCTGGGGTTCGGTACTCAGACTTGAGATCATATTCGACAGCTCGATCTGGGCATTATGTGCGGCACGTCGAGTGGTTCGGTATTCCAGATCGAGTTCACGTCCTTGATGATACTGCTGTACCACCACATGAAAATAATCGAAGGTGGTTTGATTATTTTTCTTAATGTTGCTAGAGATATTACGAAAATTCCAATCAGGCCAAATGAAATTGACCGCCAGCCAAGCAATCGCACAGCCAATAAAAGTGTCAATAATGCGTGGCAGAATAATACTAAAACCCGCACCTTTTAAATTAAAAATCAATAACACCATCAAAGTGGCCATGACCGTAGCAAGTGCATATTTCTTTTGTCTTAAATAGAAAAATGAGACCCCACAGATGACGGTTAATAGCAATTGGCCTTCAATACTGGGTACAAAATAAAGAATGGGGATACCGAATAACACCCCGAGTAAAGTGCCAATGGTTCTGAGCTTGAGACGGCTTTTGGTGGCAAAGTAGGTGATTTGGCAAACAAATAAACTGGTGAGTAAAATCCAGTAGCCATTTTGGGCAAAAGGCAATAAGGAAATGGCATAACCTACTGCAAAGATCACAGCCAAACGGACGGCATGGCGGAACAGCGCCGATCGCGGGCTGAGTTGTTGTTTGATTTTTAACATCAGATCTTGAACGCCCTGAATATCATCATCGAGTAAGTTCAAATGATCTTGATGTTGCTGCGGTGAAAGCTGTTCAATATTTTGATTGAGTTGCAGTTGAGCAAACTGCTCGTGCACACTTTTTAAATTATTGAGGATCAATTCCAGATTTTTAACTTCAAGATTATGGGGATGTTGTTGCACCCAATCACGCATCGACAATTCTAGATTTTCTAGTGCTTTACTGGCAGATTCACGGGGCTGATAGCTTTGATGATGTAAGATCGCTCGGCTTAAATCATTGCATGCCAAGGCTTGAAGCTGCATATTTTTTTGAATACGAAAAATTAAATCACTGCGGCTAAAATTTTGATGGATCTTTTCATAATGCAGATAACTGGATGTGACCTGTTCATGCATGTCTTGGGCGAAATAATATAAGTTCAGCCAATAAATACTGGTGTTGTTAACGCGAGATGCTTTTAAGCGCGTCAGTAAGGAGTTCTTGGCTTGATTCAGGCTACTGACCACTTGGCTATTTTTATGAGAAAGTTCGAATAGCAGTGTTTCAACATTATCAATATTATCTGGGTCGAATAAACGTGATTTGGCTTGTAGTAATTCAGCAATATCCTGAAAAATAGTGGAAATCTTTTCTTGTAAAGGTAAGGTTGGGCGAATAACAAAAAATAAGATCGAAGTCAGCCCATACCACAAGGCACCCAATACAAAATAACTCGGTTGCTGATACCAATCTGGATATTCTCCTAAACCAAACATGGTATAGATTGAAAGTAAAATCGTACCAAAGGAAATGGTGGCATAGCGTTGCCCAAGTGCACCCATCATGACCAGCGCTGCACTGGAGAAGCTGAGATAGACGATGAACCAAAATTTATAGGGGGCGAGAAACTCTAAAATAGTACTGACCGTAAAGAACAGCACACAGACATAGATCAGATTGCGTAAACGGATACTGAGACGATCATCAAAGTCGGTCAGTGCGGTCGCAATTGCGCCTAAGGTAACAGGAACAATCAGTTGCCCGAATCCAAGCTGATATAAGCCTAATGTTGTACCGCAAAGTACAATCAAGATTTGTAGGCAATAAAGAACAATTGAGTTGGAACGAAAGCGATTGAACAGGCGGGATATATTTTTCACGATTCTTATTCTTTAATATGTTCTGGATTCATCATACAAATAAATTTCCCAAAGGAAAGCATTGTTAACCAACAAGTAGCACTATTTTTTAGCATCAATATTTGCATGATTTTTCAAATAATAGATAAGATGCAAAATTCGTGCTCAGTTGTATTTTGTTATGATGAGATTATTAAAGAACATATAAAAAATGACTAAAAGCAAAGCAACTGTGGATAACTTGAGAGATACCCACAGTATTTAGATTACTTAATCACACCACAGGCAATACGGTCACCACCACCACCTAATGGTTTTGGTGTATCCGAATAATTGTCTCCACCAACATGGATCATGATCGCACGATTTTGAATATCAGCCAGTTTTAAACGTGGCGCAATCACTGGAGTGGTTGCAAAACCTTTGTCATTCACCACCAATACGGGTAAATCGCCTAAGTGGCCCGTTTCAGGCGTACCATGATGCGCGACTTTTTCAGGATTTAAATGACTGCCTGCTGCCAAGGCTGCCCCCATTTTTCCATCTTTTAATGCAGCTTCACAGGATGGGTTCTCATGGATGTGGAAACCATGTTCGCCAGGGGAAAGTTTCCAAAGCGCAGGGGTAATTAATAAACCTTTAGGCGTTTGTTGAAAAGCAACCGTTCCGATTGAAGCACCAATACCATTGGCATCGACTTGATAGACTTGGATCAATTGCTTTTGATCCGTTGGGCTGGTCTTGGTTTGGATTTTAGCTGCATTGTTATCGAGAGAAACCGAAGAGCAGGCTGCGAGACTGAAACTCAGACAGCCGAGCAGAGAAATTTTTTGAAGCATTGAAGTCATTGCGAAGATATCCTTATAAATTATCTTTATTTGACGATTCAAACAAAGTAAGCGATATCTCGCAAGCAACATTAATCAATTCATGACAAAAAATTAAACAAAACAAACCTACTTGGTTTCGGGAGGAGCTTCCAAAGCCGCAACAGGTTCATCGACATTTTCATGCAACCATTCACGCCAAATTGCCAACAAGATGGCTAAAATCACTGGGCCAATGAATAGGCCGACCAGACCAAAGCTCGCAATACCCCCTAATACCCCGAACATAATCAAAATGAATGGAATTTGGGTCGCGCCTGAAATCACTAATGGTCGAATGACGTTATCCGAGCTGCTCACGATGAGTACACCCCAAACCACAACGCCAATGGCTTCCATGGTTTGTCCTTGTGCAAATAACCACAGACCAACCCCAAGATATGAAACTGGTGTTCCAAAAGGAATCAGTGCCAAGATAAAGGTGACCATGGTCAACAGCATTGGATTTGGCACACCTGCAACAAAATAGCTGAGGCCCGCTAATAAGGCTTGTGCAACTGCAGTTAAACCAACGCCGTATACGACAGCACGAGTTGTCTCTGAAATGGTGTCTAAATAATGGTGTACGCGTGGACCAATCACCATTTCCAAGGCACGACTCACTTGTGCCAAAATCATTTGTCCATCACGGTAGAAAAAGAACAAAGTCATCAGTGCAAATGTGAGTTTGACCAAGTTACGGCTAATCTCGCTCAACACAAAACGGCCATAACTCAGATGGCTTTGAATCCATTCGGCAATATTCTTGGTAATACTGTTTGGATCACTACTCAGTTCATTGACAGTACGACTGATGTCTTTGCCAATAATCGGTAGATTTTTGATAAATTCAGGGACTTGAATATGACCTGAAAACAGTTGTCGCTGTAAATTAAAATATAAATTACGACCTTCAAGTTGCAACATAAAGATTGCACAGATAAATGGCACACCAATCACAATAATGACCAAGCTAATCATCAGGGTGGCATTCAATGTAGGTCGGTTTTCACCAAAGAAACGACGCTGTACCCATAGATATAAGGGCCAAGTCATATAGGCAATAATTGCGGCCCAAAGGACAGGGACAATAAAGTATTTGAGAATACTGAATCCCAAAAAGAGCAGGACAAAAAACAGTCCAAACAGCAAAACGCGTTGTAATATGGGAGCGTATTGTTGCACGATAGTATTTCTCAAGTGCTATAAATTGAATAAAACCATCTTAACTGAAAAAGTAGGCAAGGGAAATTTTCATTTCCCTATTTTAGGATTTGATATCAAAAGATTACGTTTCTTTGCAAAGCCTTAAAACCACTCGCTCGGATCATCGACCAATTGATTTAAAACAGGCTGCCATTGGCTTTGGATGCTGACAAAGTTTTTCTGGGTTTTATCAAACACACTGAGTCCTTGCATTGCCAATGTACCGTAAGCGCTGCGCTCGGAAATCCATGCCACAGGATCTTGCTCAATCTTGCTAAAGAAATCCTGAATATCTTTGGAACTGGCACTGTTCGGTTTGACACGATTGGCAATCAATAGGATTTGCACTTTGCCTTTACGAATACGCTTAATATCTTGTAAATGTTTTAAGAAGCGACGGGTACTGTCGATATCAAAGAACGATGGTTGCAACGGTGTCACGATGGCATGCGCTTCGCTGACCAGTTGCTCTGCATGTTCACCTGAAAGTGCACCAGGCGCATCGATAATTAAATAATCTAAATTCTTGGGTGCTTCACCAATTGATTTTTCATGTCGCCAATCCAGACTCTGAATACCTGTGACGGTTTCAGGACGTTGCTTGAGCCATTGCAGAGACGATTTTTGGTTGTCAGCGTCAGCCAGCGCAACCTTATATCCTTTTTGAGATAGTGCTGCAGCCAGTGTAATAGCTGTCATGGTCTTGCCACAGCCACCTTTTTGATTTGCGATTAATATGGTTTTCATGAAATTAGATTTATTAACTAGGCTCTCGTATTCGTTTATACCTTAGCATCTTTTTCGGTCAAGTGTGTTACACATGACAAAAGTTTAATGTTGCAGTTAAATAGCTGCATTCAAGAAAAGGAAAATTGCTATGTCGGTTTGGCTTGCGATGCTGATTGGTGGCTGTATTGGTGTCGTGATTACGACGATTATTTTATCCAGCACCCGTAATGGTCGGATTCAGGCTGAGTATGAAAAATATATCGCTGAACTAGAGTTAGAACATAAGCAGGCTTTGCTTGATGCGCAGAAGCGTAGTGTCAATACCAGTCGTGGGGTATTAAAAGGTAAAATGGCCGAGCAGTTTGCTCCAATCTTGCCTGAATTTCGTTATTTACCCAGCGATGCCAAGTTTTTGGGTGATCCGGTCGACTACGTTGTTTTTGATGGTTATACCGACTTTAGAGATGGCGATGGTACAGCCGAAGATATTGAAGTGATTTTACTGGATATTAAAAGTGGTGGCGCACGCTTAAGCAAAGGACAGCAGGCGATTGCTCAAGCGGTTGCAGAAGGACGTATTCGATTTGAAACCTTGCGCATTGATTTTGAAGGTCAATGAGGTGTTTCTAATTTTTGTACGCGCGCCAACAGCATTGTTTGTGCGACGGCAGGAATACCTTCTGCATCAAAATATTCTTTTTCGATGAATTTAAATTTGGCTTGCAAGAGCTGGCGTTCAATGTCTCGATTCAGATGACAACCATCGGCAATACGTTTTTGAATTGGGGTCAGCAGCGTTTGCAAAGATTGTATTTTTGCAGAGTTTGGATGTTTGACATGCTCGACTAGATGGAAGGTTCCTGTTGGCTTCAGCACCCGATATATTTCAGCCAGTGCTTGCTCTAAGTGCGCAATGCTGCATAAAGTCCATGTTGAAACAATATGATCTAAAGAGCCATCCGCAAAAGGGAGCTTTTCTGCACTTGACTGTACATGTTTCACGTAAAAGGGAGCATGTTGCACACGATCAACCGCCAACTGATAAATATCCGAATTCGGTTCTAAGGCGAACACTGAATCAACATTGCCATAAAACGGAATATTTAGCCCTGTACCAAAACCAATTTCGAGCACTTCACCCTCAATTGGCAGGAGTAATTCACGACGTCGATCCATCAAGCTAGCGGTTTGCATGACCTGATTAAGTAAATGAGGAAAGATATGACGTTGGTAGAATTGGTAAATCATAGAATTCCATTCGTTGATTCAGAGAAGGACGATACGGTTAAGACACCACAAAAATATGACTAAAGTGAGTTTGATTGTTACCAAATAAAGCACTTTTTTTCACCATCTAAGCATACTATGAAGAGAACAGTATTTCTAAGTTTTTCATTATTTTTGAGGATGATTGAGCCATGAAGAAACGTCTATGGATGAGTTTATGCATGGTGGCTGCAATTGGGCAAACACATGCATCGACCGGTGGGGATGAATACAATATCGCCAATGGTTTATCACCAGTTGTGAAATATCAATCAATTTCAGTCCTTAAGCCTTTTGATGGGAACTTCCGTATTCTCGGCTCAAAAGTCTATCATGACGATGAGCAAGCCAAATTTTCTCCGATTGATTATGCGGTCAGTCTAGGACTTTTTGCTGACCCTCAGATTGCGCGGACGATTGATGTTCAACAGTATGACCGTTACCTAAACTGGAAAATGAAAACATTACCTGTTCCACCCGATCAGGCAATCAAAATGGTATCGAATATGCACATTATTCCAGCCAATCCAGAAATTGCCAAACAGATTAAACAGGTGAAGCGTGGTGATCTGGTGCAGTTAAAAGGTGAACTAGTCGAGATCCGTGATAAGGACTTGGTGTGGAAATCTTCTTTAACCCCAGGAGGGGTAGGCGATGGTGCATGTGAATTATTTCGTGTGAGTTCGATTCAGTGGATTGAAAAACAGAATATTTAATGAAATACCATATCTAAATAAAAAAAGAGGGGCAGAAACCCTCTTTTTTATAGCTATGAATTATTCAGCCTGCATTTTGGTTTCAGGTGCTTGTGCACTTTTCCAGTGATGTAACTGGCTTTGGGCATGTAGATATTCATTCAGATGATTGACTTGTTTGTTTGTGTCCGTTTGAGACTGATTCGATGCATTTCCTTGTTCTAAAACTTTGGCTTGTTGTTCCCAATAGTCATACAGCAAGCCTTGGATATAACGCCCTTGTTCAGTTTTGAGTTCCAAATCTTTCAGCATGGCAAGCGCAGATTTTACATTGTCCTTTTGGCGTTGCTGTTCAAATTCAGGCGTTAACGTATTGGCTTCTTTCATTTTGGCCAATTCAATTTCCATGCTGTCGCTCATGTCAGTAAAGCGATTGTCATAATCTTCTAAAATCGCAATATCATGACCATCATCAGCTGTGGCAGGGAACTGCTTGATTGGCGTTTGATTGAGCTGACCAATCGCGTCATTGCTAGAACTGCTTTGCTGCTCTTTATTGGCAGAAGGCTCTTTGTCTTTATTACACGCACTGAGCATAAGTGCTGAACTGAGTACACAGGTAATGGCAAATGTGATTTTAAGATTAGGCATAGCTCAACTCGTTCAAGATTAATTTGATATTTTCTGGAAATGGTATGCAAAAGTGGTATAGGGGAAGCTAATCTGATCTTGCGCAGTTAAGCCTGTAAAATCAAATACAATTTGTTCAAACTTTGCTTTTAGCTGTTGTTGCTCTGCTGATGGCATCGCGGCAATAAAACTGGTGGACAGCAAGCGTTTACTCACCACTTGTTCGACAGTGCCCTGATGCGCCTGTTGAAAGGTGGTTAATCCATCCAGTTTAAATAAGGATTGTCCTTCAAACACCTGTTTCCATTGTTCACTATGATAACGAGGGGTATCACCTTCTAACGGTGCAATTTCATCAGCCAAGGCTTTAACCCAATCAACATTGGTATCCCGCTGATTCCAGATCAGCCCTAGATGACCTGATGGCTTAAGTATCCGATGCATTTCACTGAGCGTTTCGATATTGGCAAACCAGTGGAACGATTGAGCACAGAGAATGGCATCAATTGACGCATCCGCGAATGGCAGTTCGCTACTGAATGCTTGCTGGCAATCGACTGTCGGATAAGCTTGTTGAAGCTGCTGTAACATTTCAGTGACAGGCTCAACCGCGATCACCTTTGCCTGTGTTTGAATCAGGTAGGGTAAGAATTTGCCAGTCCCAGCACCGAGGTCAACAACAGTGGAACTTTCATCTATTTGGAGCCGATCTTGCAGCCAAACCGCTATTTCTTGCGGGTAACTGGGGCGAACCTGTTGGTACAGTTCAGCCCCTAAACTAAAGCCTTTTTGAGCAGCAGGATGTAAGGATTGTGTCATTTTTTGCGCTTTTTAATCTGTCTTATCTCTATAAAATAAGATACTCCGCAATTATGGTTTGGCAAAGCCACCATTTGGTGACTTTTTGCTACAGACCTAGGATCAACTTTTCAGTGTGAGCATGGATAAGCAAATAATATTTGAAGATGAGCACATTCGCGTTATTTTTTTAAAAGGTTCAAGTGACACTTTAGTGATTTCGTTTGGCGACTTGATTAGTCGTGCGAAAGGCATGTCAATTAATGCTGAAAAATCCTTAATAAAATATCAATACAATGTGATCGGCATTATGCCGAAGCAGAAATCATGGTTTCCTAAAAGCAGCATGCTAGATATGCAGCAGCAGATTCAGCCAATTTTGCAGCAATTCAAAGGCATTGTTGGTTATGGCGGCTCTATGGGCGGCTATGCTGCAATCAAGTATTCAAATTTATTGAATATGCAAAAAATTGTGGCTTTTGTACCACAGTATTCAATCGACCCTGATGTGGTACAGGATCGCCGTTATGCTGAGTTTTTTGATGCGTCTATCCATCAAGACATGCAGATTCAGGCAGATGAAGTCGATTCATCGCGTGAGTACATCATTGTCTATGATCCGTACTATGCAGAAGACAAAGAACACTTCTTAAAGATCCAACCTTTATTGCCTAAAATGCATGTGATTCATTTGCCATTTACAGGCCATGAAGCGCTTTCTGTTTTAGCCAGTTCTCAGTTGTTGAATGATTTTGTGGTTAAACCATTTGAAATCACTTATTTCTATAAGCGGGTTCGAGAAGTTAAGAAGCAAAGCAAATTCTATTATCGTCATGTGTTGGATGCTTTGTTGCCGCGCCATAATCAGGCTTTATTAAAAATACTGCAACAGAACGACATTGCCTTAGATGAGCGCTATTTTGATGCTGCGCTCAAACAAAAACTGGTACAGCAACTGTTTAATCTAAAACAAGGTACTGAACAGAATTTACATAAGCTGGGTGTACATCTGAATTTTGCACAACATACCGAGACACAAGCTGCCAATGTGGTGAATGTGCAGAATCAGTTTTTGGTCTTTAATTTGGCAAGCTTGAAATTAGAGTGCTATAGCGCTGAGATTATTGCAGCCAATCCAGCTTATCTATTGCCATTAAACCTGACTGCCAATAGTTTGGTGAAGCTCAGATTGAATGATGAATACTATTTATTGAGTATGAATGATCGTGGAATTCATAAATTGGTCAAAGAGGGGGAGCCCTTTGCACTTGATCAATCTCCATTGGTATTTAAACACTATGCAGATTTTTATAGTCTGAGTTATAAACAACTGACTTTGAGTTGTGATGCATCTGGCTTTACTCAGTTCATTGAGAATAATGCGGACGAGCAAACCAAGCTACAACTTTGCTGAACCTTGCAATGACAATAAAAAAAGTCCTTTGAATGTTCAAAGGGCTTTTTTTATATCTGACTGAATATTAATTCGCACCAATTTTTGCATTGGTATTGACGTTGGCATTTACGCCTAACACTTTAACACCCACATTTGCACCTGTTTGCAGGTTCTTTTTATCGGCATTCAAACCTGTTTGAGCATTTACACCAGCTGTTTTGCCATTCAATTGTGCTTTGGCATTGGTTTGTGCTTCCAAATTCAATGATTTAGATTTTGAAGTTGCCTGTTTATCCGCAATACGCTGTTTTACATTTGCAGTCGTATCTGCAGCGAATTCTTTACCATCAACTGCCTTGTCTACAGCATAGTCTTTAGTGTTTTTTACGACTTCACCTGTTTTATTCGCGACTTTAGAGCCAACATTTGTTGCCGCATTAACTGTTTGATGTGTAGCTGAAACACCTGTATTTACTGCAGCATGCCCCACATTATGTGCCGTATGACCAACACCTTGAGCCACTTGACCCACACCATGTGCTGTGCCTTTCACTGCACCCGTTACGCCTTTAATCAGGCCGCTCGGTTGTACATTGACTTGAGCTGAGCCGCTGGCATTCGCCCCAACGTTCTGTGCAAAAACTGAAGCAGAAGCGAGGATACTTGTTGTCACGATAGCTGTTTTGATCATTTTTTTCATTGCGATTTCCTTAAGCGATGTACCGTATTGGGGTACTTCATCAACGCAATTGCATCATAGCGAGCAAAAAGTAGAAATCTATGGATTTCATCAAAACGTTACAACCTGATTACAGCTTAAAAACACTTTAGCAGGAAATTATGGAGAGCGATTACATGTATAAGAACGTGAAATAGATCGTTTTTTTAATCATGTAGGTTTCTGTAACTCATCAGTTTTAGAAAAAATTAAGATAAAAATTAATCGTAATCTGGTTATGTTTTAGCAAAATGAATATGAAAATTATGAATAAATAAATAGCTTTAAACCGATTCAAAAAAGATCAAAATAATGGCATTTTTATTGCTTGGTATAACTATGTGAAATAGTGATTGCACTTTTTTAGTCATTTCATTTTTTTCATCTTGTTTGCTAGGAGTAGAAATTTTGCACTAGGAAGCACAAGATTAAACACCATGATGCCGCATATTTTTTGATAAACCCACGATTAAGATCGTATTTTATTTAAAGATATATGTGAAATATAAAGTGAATCTTAAATTGTATTCGCATTATTTATAGAAAAAGAATTGAAAACCAAGTAATGGCCAGTAAATAAAGCGCTGGAGAATATGAATGAAACAGATTGCAGCATTTTTAATTGTATTGATTGCACTGGGCGTGGTGGTTTTCTACTTTGAACCTGCCGAACCGACTAGTTCAACGGATGATACCGCAATTTATCAGATCAGCCCTGATCATTCAGGGAATATTTCAACCGTTTTAAGCAAACAGGAGGCGAACACAACCGAACATACCACATCACATATGTTGAAAAAATTGGAGACAAATCAAAAAGATACCAAATTTTACGATACGAAAAGCGATCCTTCGATACAACCGATTGATCCTGACACTGATCCAGCCAATGAAATTAAAAAACTTTAAATCGTCTGGGCTTCTTTTATCCAAGAAAAACAGATATTAAGAACCGTTCTTTATCCAAGAACGATGGAGATCAATAGTGAACAATAAAACCTTACTACTTTTAAGTTTGTGTGCTTTTTATACCACCACAACCTCTGCCGCAGCACTTGATGCTGTCCAACTCAAACAACGACTCAGCACCGCAGCATTAAATAAAGTGTCGAATGGCAAAATTAATATTGATGCCTTAGTCGACAATGATTCAAATGATCTACTGATTGAATACGATAGCAGTGCAACGAGCACTACTTTAGGGCGAGAAAAACGTAGCCTGATTGCGGATGGTAAAAGTCAGTTTAAAAATAAATTTAGCAACGCAGCAGGTTTTCAGACCTTGCGTGAGTTTAATGGTTTGCCTTTGGGCTTATATCGTATTCAAAATCGTGAAACCTTAGCGCAAGTGTTAAATGATCCGACGGTAAAGGGGGTTTATCCAAACCGTAAAAATGTCCCGACCACAATGGAAAGTCTTCCTTTAATTAACCAACCTCAAGCGCTCACAAATGGCTTTACAGGGGAGGGTTCGAGTGTGGTGGTGATTGATACTGGGGTGAATTATAAACATGCTGACTTTGGCTGTACCGCAGTCAATACCCCAGCTTCAACATGTCGTGTGGTCTATGCCTTTGATAGCGCACCTGATGACAATAGCTTGGATGATGACGGGCATGGCAGTAACGTTTCTGGGATTGTTGCCAAAGTTGCATCTAAAACCAAAATTATTGGGATAGATGTGTTTAGAAAAGTTCGATCACAAGGGCAATGGGCAAGTACCGCTTATGACAGTGATATTCTGGCAGGCATTAACTGGGCGGTAAATAATGCGCAAACCTATAACATTAAAGCGATTAATTTAAGTTTGGGTGTACCTGGGGTGAAATATACCTCTGAATGTAGCAATAGCAGCTATAGTACGGCTTTTGCGAATGCACGCGCAGCAGGTGTTGTACCAGTAGTCGCTTCGGGTAATGATGCCTTCGCCGATGGGATTTCTTCACCAGCCTGTGTGAAAGGTGCAGTACGCGTAGGCGCGGTGTATGACAGTAATATTGGTGGTGTGTCTTGGGGCAATCCTTTGAAATGCTCTGATCCAACCACAGCAGCCGATAAAATCACATGCTTTAGTAATGGTGGCTCATTGGTGACTTTACTGGCACCAGGTGCAATGATTACTGCGGGTGGGGAAACTCAAGGTGGGACTTCACAGGCAGCGCCTCATGTGGCAGGGGCAATCGCATTATTACGTGCCAATGGCGTGACACCATCAGAGACCATCGATCAAACCGTAAATCGTTTGAAAGTAACAGGTAAGCCAATTACCGATACGCGAACTGGTTTGGTGTTCCCACGTATTGATTTACTGTCTGCAACCAGCGGACTCAGTTCGAATTAAGATGATTTTATAGTTTAAAGATCGATCCAAAAATAGTTTAAAAGCCATGACTCGTTGCAGCTAGAGATAGATGCAACGAGTTTTTTTAGAAGCTTAATGACATTGTGCTAGCTTATCTGCACTAAAGTTACTTTGTAGTTTTTGAAAATTGGCTTGAACAGTGGCATCTTGCACATCAAAGGCGGTCGCGGTTGTTGGTTGAGCAAGCATTTTATCTTTATAGTGTTGAGTGGTAGAGCTTGCTGAAATTAAACCATTTTGGTTAAAGCTCCAATGTTCAACCGCCTGACCGCCATCAAAATATCCTGTGAATTCGATGTTGCAGTGTTGGTCTTGTTTGACCAATTTTGCAATATTAACTTCAGTGGATGGTGTGGCACCAATGTTCTTCACTTGCTGTAATGTTTGTGCACCATTGTTCTGTGTAGAGAGTGCTGAGCAAGCAGTAAAACTGATTGCACTGATGCAGGAAAGAAGAATTATTTTGAAAGTGCGTTGCGTCATGTGCAAAATTCCAGTCCGATGAATTTATGCGATTTAGTTTGTCGGCAAAACCCGTGAAGTTCAATGAATGTTTTGAGCGTACACTGTAAATTTAAAGTCTATTTTTCAAATCACTATAACCGAAGCAATATAAGCGAATTGTTTGCGTCAGATACAAATAATGCACTCTTTCATTCAATTACCCATTATAAAAAAGCCTCTAGATTGTAGAGGCTTTGGGATTTAGTTTTTTGAGGACTGGCTCAGTTCAGCACGCTCAATCGGGACATTACCCTCATTGGTACCGACCACAGCATCTTTGGTGTCTTGCCATTTCTTGGCTGTGTATTGCTTGGCTTTTACAGTTTGTGCTTGAACAACTTCAGATTGTTCTTCTGTATATTTCTTGGTGTCTTGCCATTTTTCACTCATCTTTTGCGATGTGTTCTCAGATGCGCCTTGGATTGAATCACCGAGATTCTGCATACCTTTACCTGTTTTATATAGCAGAATACGACCTAGGCTTGGATTGTCGCCGTAGGGCATGGCTTTTTCAGGCACAGCATTAGAAGCATTGTTTGTGGTGCTAGTTGTGTCCGCTGCCCAGAGCGAAGACGATGCAATCAGTGCAGTCGTAACACATAATAGTTGTACTTTATTCATCATCTTGTCTGTCCTTTCCGCGATATTGTCGCAATCGAGATTTTATATCTTATCGTTGGGTAGAAGAAAAGAGTGGGGATGATATGAAATTGATACAGTTATGTATAAAGGATGAATTTCTAGTGAGAAAGAATAAAGGGATCTATAAAAGATCCCTTTATTGAAGATGAGCTGAGAGCTTAACCCTGCAATACACTTACATCCGCAATCGCCGTGAATAAATCACGCAACTGAGCCAATAAACGTAAACGGTTGGCTTTTAATTCTGCATCATCTGCCATGACCATTACACCTTCAAAGAAGGCATCAATTGGTGCACGAAGTGCAGCAAGCTTAGACAATGCTTCTGTGTAGTTACGTGCAGCAAGTAAAGGCTGAACCACAGGCGTAAGGGTAGACAATTCTGCATAAAGTGCTTTTTCAGCAGCTTCAACCAGATTCGCTTCAACCACAGCACCTTCTGGTGTCGCTTCTTTAGCAAGAATATTGGCAACACGTTTATTTGCCGCAGCCAATGCAGCTGCTTCTGGCAATGTACGGAAATGATTGACCGCAGTCACACGCTTGTCAAAATCAAGAGGAGATTTTGGTGCAAGTGCTTGAACCGCTTGAATCACATCAACGGCAACGCCTTGGTCTTCATATTTGGCACGGTAACGACCTTCAAGGAATGCAACTGCATCCGTACGGGTTTTATCGTGATCTTTAATGATGTCGCCATAACCTTCCAAGGCAAAGTTAACCAATTCTTCAATGGTCACATCAAGTTCATTTTCGATGATTAAACGCAAGATACCGATTGCAGAACGACGTAATGCAAATGGGTCTTTAGAACCAGTTGGTGCTTGACCAATACCGAAAATACCGACTAGCGTATCTAAACGATCCGCAAGCGCAATGGTTGTACCTGTCTTGGTTTGCGGTAATACATCACCAGCAAACTTAGGTAAATACTGTTCACCCAAAGCTTCGGCAACTTCATTATTCTCACCTTCAAGGCGCGCATAATAAGTGCCTGCAATGCCTTGAAGTTCTGGGAATTCACCCACAAGTTCAGAGGTTAAGTCACATTTCGCAAGTAACGCAGCTTTCTCAGCATCAGCCACATTTGCACCCGTCATTGGAGACAAGGCCACCGCTAATTGAGCAATACGTTGTGATTTATCCCACAGCGTACCCAATTGCGCTTGGAATACCATGTTAGCCAATTTTTCTTTACGCGACGCAAGCGGTTGCTTTTGGTCTTGTAAGAAGAAGAATTCAGCATCAGACAAACGAGGACGTACAACTTTCTCATTCCCTTCAATAATTTGAATCGGATCTTTCGACTCAATATTTGAAATAGTAATGAAGTAAGGCTGTAATTTACCTTCGGCATTGATTAAGCAGAAATACTTCTGGTTATCCTGCATGGTGGTAATCAAAGCTTCTTGAGGAACAGCCAAATAACGCTCTTCAAAAGTTGCACGTAAAGCAACAGGCCATTCAACCAGACTTGTTACTTCATCAAGCAAGTCTGCGGGCACAATTGCAGTCGCATTGACTTCATCTGCCAACGTTTTGACTTGTGCTTGAATGGTCGCTTGACGCTTTTCGAAATTCGCAACCACATAGGCTTGTTCTAAAGTCGCCAAGTAGTCATTTGCATGCACCAAAGTTACAGCTTCAGGTGCATGGAAACGATGACCATATGTCACGTTACCTGCTTTATGATCTTGAATGGTTGCTTCAACCACTTGATCATCTTTCAGCAATACCACCCATTTTACTGGACGTACGAATTCAGTACGGCTTGCCGCTGAACGCATACGTTTTGCGATTGGTAAGTTATCCAATGCAGTTTGTAAAATTTGTGGCAGTAAAGCATCAAGACTTTGACCTTTTACATCTTTCAAGAAGCAAACTTTTTCAACTTTACCTGCTTGGAACGTCGAAAGTTGGTCAACCGTGATGCCTTGACCACGCATAAAGCCTTCAAGTGCTTTGGTCGGTTTACCTTCAGCATCATAAGCCGCTTGTACAGCAGGGCCATCAAAACGTTTTTGCGTGTCCGCTTGAGCAGCATCGATATCAACAATTTTCAATGCTAAACGACGTGGAGCAGCATAGGCTTCGATAGCAGCGAAGTTTAAGCCCGCATCTTTTAGGCCTTTTTCCGTTTCTGCTTTAAGTGCATCACGCAAAGTTTTTAAGCTTTTTGGTGGAAGTTCTTCACAGCCAAGTTCGAATAAAACTGTATGCTTCGTCATTATTTATTCTCCTTCGCTTTTTCAGCTTGGGCTGCTTCTGCTTCAACTTGTGCTTTAAGTTGAGCCAATACTTCATCACGCAAATGTGGTTCTGCCATTGGGAAACCAAGTTTCGCGCGGGCCGCCACATAACTTTGAGCAATTGAACGCGCCAAAGTACGGACACGTAAAATATAACGTTGACGTTCAGTCACAGAAATTGCACCACGGGCATCCAACAAGTTAAAGCAATGCGATGCTTTGATCACTTGCTCGTAAGCAGGAAGTGGCAATTCAGCTTCGATTAAACGAGACGCTTCTGCTTCATAGAAGTCAAATAATTCAAACATCTTGTCAACTGGTGCATATTCGAAGTTATAGGTTGATTGCTCAACTTCGTTTTGATGGAATACGTCACCATAGGTTACGGTACCGAATTGACCTTTGGTCCAGACTAGATCGTAAACTGAGTCTACACCTTGAAGGTACATCGCCAGACGTTCTAAGCCGTAAGTGATTTCACCTGTCACTGGGTAACATTCAATACCACCGACTTGCTGGAAGTAAGTGAACTGAGTCACTTCCATACCATTTAACCAAACTTCCCAACCTAAGCCCCAAGCCCCAAGGGTTGGAGATTCCCAGTTGTCTTCTACGAAACGAATGTCGTGAGTTAGGGTATCAATGCCGATCGCTTTTAACGAATCGAGATAAAGCTGCTGGATATTGTCTGGGTTTGGCTTAAGTACCACTTGGAACTGATAGTAGTGTTGTAAACGGTTCGGGTTTTCACCATAACGACCGTCTTTCGGACGACGTGATGGTTGAACATAAGCCGCGTTCCAAGTTTCTGGCCCCAATGCACGTAAGAAGGTTGCAGTGTGGAAAGTACCTGCGCCCATTTCCATATCATATGGTTGTAATACGACGCAGCCTTGCTCCGCCCAATAGTTTTGTAGGGCAAGAATTAAGCCCTGAAAGGTATCAATATGCGATATAGCACGACTCATGGTGCATCCACTGGAATCAAACAAAAATTGTGGTTAAGTATAAGGATTTTGTAGAGGAGTGGCAAAGGGTTAAGTAGATGAATACTTCTCATCAATATTGATAGAATTGGGTTCATCACCAAACTGAATTTTATACCATACGCAAAATTCAGAGTTATTGAGTAGAGGTTCTATATATTCATTTTGAAAAACAAGTGATTTATACTCTTTGACGATTTGAAATATTGGGGGGTCGCTTAAATAATCTACTAAACCATTAAAATCATTGAGAAATATAAAGCACTCTATTGAGTACATTACATGTTCAGCGTAGTCCCAGCTATCTCTAAAGTGTTTTATAGCATCATTTAATAGAAGTTTTTCGGTATCTGGATTATTTATTAATTTAGCTAGTTGTAGTTGACAGTATCCACAAAAATGGAAGTTCCCTCCATAGTTTGGATCTTGCCTCATTCCTTTTTTATAAATATCTATAGCTTTTTTATAAGACTGAATTTTTCTCTCAATAGATGCATCATCAAAAAGCTGTCCTCCCCAGTAGGCACTTGCCCACCAATAAAAAAATCCACCTTTTAGACTTTCCTGTAAAATAGGATAAAGTTCTTCACATGTAGAAATTAGCTTTGCTTTAGAGTAATAAGGGTCATCGGAATAAGATTGGAAATCTGCATGACTAATATAGTCTGTAACAATCTCAGCTAGCTTAAATTTATTAATTACAGCCTCATTTTTTAGAATTGATATATAGTTCTTTGCTTTAGATAATAATTGATGTCCTTTTTGAGGGGATGTAATAAAATTAATTTCTTTAGTGTAGAGTTCGAGTTCTGTATAGGGGCGCTCTATGAAGTCTAAGCTGCAATTAAGTAGTTCGGAGATATTCATAAATGTTTCATCAGCATCACATTTATAAATTACTTTGCATTCTTCATCATTTTCTAAGAAATGATGACTCTCTTTCTGGATAACTTGCTCACCATATTCTAGCCAATATAACCAATTATTATATGGGCGAAGCTCATTTAAAGCTTCCATTAGTGGGTCATTCTCACCACTGTACCCAGCTACAACCCATGTCTTATTGCATCCTGTAGATCGAACAATCTGAGTTAAGGTTTCTTTGTGTGCTTCGAGTTGATCTGTGGTATTACGTTGAACAAAACCAACATGTTGTCCATTTAGATACACAATACTTGGGTCATGAAGAAGTTCTGCATTTACTTTACCCATGGCCCCTAAATCATAGATTGCTGGAAATGGATACATACCAACCATATAACATGCATGTATCAATAAAGGATCAAAATTAACAGTTAGGACGCGACTGAAATAACCCTGTTTTAATAGCTCTGCAATTGCAATATGGGCAAAATTTAGTTTAGCTTTTTCTATTCCTTTTTCAGTATTTCCTTCAATAAACCATTTAAATAACTCTTTACGCTTAACGTTCGAGAGTTTAGTCATAATGTCGTTATATTGAAGCTGACTTAAATTTTGTTGAGCAAGCTTTTGTTCTTCTGATGTAAAGTAATTAGGGAAGTTCTCAATTGCAATTTTCATTAATTTTTGTGCAGGAGGGATGCCAGCAGAGACAGAAATACCTGCACCTACTAACAAAATTGCACCACCTTCATCTTTTGCATCTTTTAGTGAGGCTGCTAGATGTTTAAGAAGTTCTTCTTTATTTTGTTCCATTACTAATATTTAATCTTTTGAATTTATAGTGATTATATCTAATTTAATAAACTGCGCTAGCTTGAGCAAAATTAATACGTCAGCTCATGACGTATTGCATCTCACATGCTCTTAATTTCACAACTTTGAAATGTTAATTTTTAAACGATATTCTCTGTTCTCCTCAGGTCGTTTGAAATGTCTGATCGCATTCGTGAAAAGCTGCAAATTTTAGCGGACGCTGCCAAATATGATGTGTCCTGTTCCTCCAGTGGTAGTGACCGTAAAAATAAAGACAAAGGTCTAGGTGATGCCAGTCGGGCGGGGATTTGTCATAGCTATACCGAGGATGGACGCTGTGTTTCTTTGCTGAAAATTCTATTTAGCAATGTCTGTATTTTTGATTGCGCCTATTGTGTGTCACGCCGTTCCAATGATGTGAAACGGGCTGCATTTACCGTGCAGGAAGTGGTTGACCTGACCATTAATTTCTATCGACGTAATTATATCGAAGGGCTGTTTCTCAGTTCAGGTATTTTCAAGTCAGCTGACCACACCATGGAGCGCATGCTGCAGGTGGTGAAGAAACTACGCTTAGAAGAAAATTTTAATGGCTATATCCATCTTAAAACCATCCCAGGTGCTTCGCCTGAATTGATTCATGAAGCTGGTCTGTATGCCGATCGAATGAGTATTAATCTGGAAATGCCAACCGAGGTTGGTTTAAAAACCTTTGCACCTGAAAAATCACATCAAGAAGTACAAAAAGATTTGGGACTGGTTCGAGATCGCTTGATTCAGCTTAAAGATGAACGTCAGATTATCAAGCATGTGCCGAAATATGTCCCCGCAGGGCAGACCACACAGATGGTAGTGGGAGCGCATCAAGAAACTGACCAAGATGTGTTGTTTATGGCAGATCGTCACTACAAAGAATTTAAATTAAAGCGGGTCTATTTCTCAGGTTATATCCCGATTAATAGCGAGAATAATTATCTACCTGCGGTCGGATCGCCACCACCTCTGCTACGAGAAAATCGACTTTATCAAAGTGATTGGTTGATGCGTTTTTATGGCTTTCAGGTCAATGAAATCGTCAATGATCGATTCCCACATTTGGATCTGGATGTTGACCCGAAACTCAGTTGGGCATTGCGGCATCCAGAGCATTTTCCTGTGGATTTAAATCGTGCTGATTACCTTATGATTTTGCGTGTGCCGGGTATCGGGGTGAAATCTGCCAAGAAAATTGTACAGGCGCGTCGTTTTGGCAAAATTCATGTCGACCTGTTAAAGCAGTTGGGTGTGGCCTATTCACGTGCACAATATTTTATTCGTTGTGAAGACAGTCCTCGCTTTCAGAAGGAACTTTCTGCTGGTTTTATTCGTCAGCAGATTTTAACCCAAGGCTCATCTAAATATATCAAGCCGCTTTCACCTCAGTTGAGTTTAGGGTTTTAACAATGTCGAATGAGCAACTGAGTTATTATTTTGATGGTTCAATGGCAGGCTTATTGAGCTGCGTATTTCGTGCCTTTCAGTTTAAAGAGTTTCAGGTTCAGCTCAGTTTATTGGATGGAGCACAACATGGCTTGTTTTCTGAAGTCATTGAGGTTCCGAGTCATGAGCAACATGCACAGCGGGTTTGGTCTGCTTTACAACAAAAGCTTTCTCCAGCTGCATTAAAGCAGATTTATTTTGCGTCTTTGTCGGAGTCATTGGAGGCCTATCAGCATCTGTTTAATTACTGTATTTATGTCTTTCAACAGCAGTATTCTATAGAAAAAGATTATTTACATCCGAGTGTGTTGGCCATTTCTCAATGGACCAAAAAAGTAGGACGTGAAAAGCATCGGATGGAGGCTTTTGTACGGTTTAAGAAAACCACAGATGGGCTGTTTTTGAGTTTAGTTCGTCCTGATTTTAATGTATTACCTTTGATCCAACCGCATTTTAGGCGCCGTTATCAGGATCAACGTTGGTTGATTTATGATGAGCAACGTAAATATGGGCTCTATTATGATCTGCTCGATGTCCATGAAGTCTATATGGATGCAAATGAAATCGATCGCAATATTCAAAATGGCGGCAGCCAAAGCTTCCAGTTGCAGCTTGATGCGCAGGAAGTTTTATACGATCAGCTTTGGAAAGATTATTTTAATAGTATCAATATTAAAGCACGTCAAAATATCAAATTACATGTGCAATATCTACCGAAACGTTATTGGCGTTATCTGAATGAAAAACTCATTTGAGGTGATGTCTGTTGTTTGAAAAATGAATGTCATGGTGACCAATATTCATAGAAGATGGGAGAATAAAAATCAGTATGAGCATGATTTTTTGATTATGATTAAAAAATATGAGAAGAACAAAAGAGCAGATCTATGACTAAATTAATGTTCACCGTTGTATTGCTTGCAATGACGTGTTTGAGTGCCCATGCTTTTGCTAAAGCACAGGATAAAGCCACTGATCCCTATAACACCTGTGTGGATGAAACCATTCAAGAATTAAAGTTGGGTAACATCAATAATGCAGTGGTGGAAATCTGTAGTACAAGGGCTAAAACACTCTATACCAAACAGATCGTACAATTGCTGGATCAAATTAAAATTCAGAGCAAGCAATATAAGCAGCCTGAACGATATAACGACATTATGAAATCGCAGCAACTCTGGAAAAATTTTGTGGATCAAGAGTGTCGTAATGCAGGGGCCTATATCGGTTCCCCAATGTATGAATTCTGCCCGATGCAAAAATATGCAGAGCGATTGGAGCAGCTAAAAGAATATTTAAATTGATGGGATTTAATTTGAATAACATCCATCATGATTTAAAACTGTAATTTAAATACACCTTAAGCCTGAGTAGGCGTATACTTCTGCATCGAGTAGAACCACGCAAATCCAGCAAGGTGCATTGTGAACTTGACCCAATCAGACTGGCTAAATTTTCTAAAACCGAATTATAAAGTCCTGCCTTTAAAAGAGAGGATGCTCTCTGGTCTCGGGGCTTTATGTGGTTTGGCGATTTCCTCCTTGATTAGCTGGTATGTCTTAGGTGGCATGAATGCGTGGTATATCGCCCCGATGGGCGCATCTTCTGTGCTGCTATTTGCAGTCCCCAACAGTCCGTTGGCGCAGCCTTGGAATGTCATTGTGGGTAATACGCTGGCAGGATTCATTGGTGTCGCCTGTACGCAATATTTGCCTGATCTGACCAGTGCATTTAGCGTTGCTGTGGGATTGGCAATTTTTGTGATGATGACCACAGACTCCTTGCATCCACCGAGTGGAGCAGTTGCGATTACGGCTGTTTTAGGAGGCGAAGCTGTACACCGTTTAGGTTTTCATTTCATCTTGTATCCAGTCCTGCTTAATTCGATTTTATTGCTTGTATTTGCAGTGTTTTTTAATCGTTTGATTGGCCGTCATTATCCGATCACGGCACATGTAAATGAGCGATCTAAAGACCCGACACCCACTCAGAAAGTCTCGATTCAACCGAAAGATATTGAATATGCTTTAGAGCATCACACTGAGCTATTGGATATTAGTCAGTACGATTTAGAGAAAATCATTTTAGAAGCACAATCGCATGCCAACGAGCGCTTGATTAATTCATTCGTCTGCCAAGATATTATGAGCCGTGATGTGATTAAACTGCATGAGCATGATGACATTCATCAAGCTTTAGATAAGTTTAAAGCGGTGAATTTAATGAGTTTGCCAGTCGTCAATGCGGAAGAGCATTTGGTTGGGACATTGGCCTTATACGAAGTGGTAGAGTGGTTTAAAGGTGCAGCAGATCCACGTAATTCGTGGCAGCATTATGTCAGACAGATTATGAGCCATAAAGTTGTGACAGTGAGCCCGTTACAACCTATTCAGGATTTGGTGCCGTATTTTGTCGAGAAATCATTTAACTATATTCCTGTAGTTGAGGAACATCGTTTAATCGGGATTATCAGTCGTGCCGATATGATTGCAGCCTTGCAACAACAGCTTAATCGACAGCTCTGAATTTAGATAAAAAAAAGCTACGGTTGGATTAGGGGTAATTTCAACCGTAGCGACCAAAAAGGTAACAGTGAATTAACGTTTTATGCTTTGGTCTTCATAAATCGTTTTGACAGGTTGGTTATAACCTTGCACATGATCAACACGTGCCTGCTGCTGTTTAGGAATCACTAACCACAAAATCAGATAGACCAAAATACCCGGGAAGGCAGCACTCATGATCGAGATCACGAAAAAGATCAGACGTAATAAATTTGCGTTCCAACCAAATCGTTCCGCAATACCGCCCATTACACCAGCGATCATGCTTTGTTGGTTTGAGCGATATAAACCAGAGTTGGCCATCGAGTTTATCTCCTTAAATTAATGAAACAGCAGTAAAAAATAAATCGTTTCAGTTTGAGCTGCTGATAATTATGAAATAGGGTCAAACTGCTTTTTTTAAAGTTTAAACAGATGGGAGATTAGTTAAGTTGTGTAAATCCTTGATGGAAAAACCAACATGATCGCCTAAAATGCACCGAATTAAAGCATACTGCTTTGTCAATTTGCTATTTCAATCCGGTCGCATTGGATATTACCCATTTGGGGAATAGACGGACATTGAAATGATCCCTATATTTTTCCAAGTTTGGGATCGGTCAGTGCAAACCACGCGATAACGATATTGATGTTAGAGATTTATGAATATGCAGTTCAGGTTATTCTTACAGCATTTTAGTGTAGGAGTTCTATTGAGTTTGGGTTTAAGTGCTTGTGATAGCCATCATCCAGAGCCAGTAAAGCAACAACCCCAAACGCAACCGAGTCGTGAAACGAGTGAAGTGCTTGCAGATGAACAAGAAGAACAGCTTGCATCTGATACACAAGGCGTGTCATTGACTCAAGTAGCAGGGCAAGCGACATTGCCGCATCCTGCAACACATAAACTAGAATTAAGCCAGCCTTCTGAAGCCGATATGATCTATGTCGGACGTTATCATGCGCGTATTCCATGTACCGATGCCTTTGCAGGTTGTGTGAATAATGAAAAAGAAGCGGAATATATTCTCAACTTATTGGGTGATGGTTCGGTGTATTGGACCAATACCAGCTTCAGTCGTTTAGGTTCAGATCCATCACGGAACACAGCCAAGATTGAGCAAACCTGTAAGCAAGTACAATGGCGTGCGCATAAAGAGCTCAACGAAATCATGATTCGTTGCGATGCTGCGGATGTGAATCTGTATTATAAAATTAATAAAAATAAAGATTTAGTAATGAATCTAGATAAAATCTGGAATGGCGACAACGGTCATAACCGTAAGTTTTTTAAAGAGTATCCATTTCCTGAGCAAGCTTATGTGTTTAAGAAGGTTGAATAAAATTACCTCGCAATAAAAAAGAGCGCTTCAAGCGCTCTTTTTTATTGCAGTTTCGATTAGTAATCGAAGCTGAAGTGTTCTGGTGCAAGTGAAGTCAAGGTGCGAGATGTTGACACCATTGATTCTGCATGACCTTGCGCACGTGGCAATAAACGGTCAAAGTAGAAGTCTGCAACTTTGATTTTTGCTTTATAGAATTCAGGTGTTTCGATTCCGTCACCTGCTTCTAATTTCTCAGATGCAATCACTGCTTGTTGTGCCCAGAAGTAAGCCATCATCACATAACCAGAGAACATCAAGAAATCAACCGAAGCTGAAGAAACGATGTCACGGTCTTTACGTGCAGCAAGCATGATACGAACAGTTAAAGTGTTCCATTGTGCGCAAAGCTTAGTCAAGTCCCACGCAAAACGACGTAAGTACTTGTTACGTGCATGTGCAGCACAGAACTTCAAGATTTCAGCAGTATAGTCACGAACAACTTTACCTTTTGAGCTTAAAAGTACTTTACGACCAATTAAGTCCAGTGCTTGAATACCTGTCGTACCTTCGTACAAGGTTGAGATGCGTGCATCACGTGCGATTTGCTCCATACCCCATTCACGGATATAGCCATGACCGCCGTAAACTTGCATACCGTGGTTTGCAGCTTCTAAGCCAAGTTCAGTCAAGAAACCTTTAAGAATAGGTGTATAGAAGCCAAGTTTGTCATCATAAGCTTCATAAGCTGCTTGATCACCGCTGACCAATGCATCTGTCATTTTGTCTGCAAGTTTAGCAGCATGATAGATCATTGAACGACCGCCTTCAGCAATTGCTTTTTGCGTTAACAACATACGACGAACGTCAGCATGGTGAATAATTGCATCACCTACACGCTCAGGTTCTTTTTTACCAGAAAGGGCACGCATAGACATACGGTCTTTCGCATAAGGTAAAGCACCTTGGAAAGAAAGTTCAGCATGTGCAATACCTTGAACTGCTGTACCAATACGCGCAGTGTTCATGAAGGTAAACATTGCATGTAAACCTTTGTTGATTTCACCGATCAGATAACCTGTTGCATTGTCAAAGTTAAGAACTGCAGTTGCAGATGCTTTGATCCCCATCTTGTGTTCGATTGAACCACAAGAAACAGTATTACGTTCACCTACGCCACCATCCGCAGTTGCGATGAATTTAGGTACGATGAATAAAGAAATACCACGAGTACCTGCTGGTGCATCTGGAAGACGCGCAAGTACGATATGGATAATGTTCTCGGTTAAATCATGCTCACCCGCAGAGATGAAGATTTTAGTACCAGAGATTTTGTATGTGCCATCAGCAGCAGGTTCTGCTTTGGTTTTAACTTGACCTAAGTCTGTACCACATTGCGGTTCAGTTAAGCACATTGTGCCTGACCAAGTACCTTCAACCAGTTTAGGCATATAGGTATTTTTTTGCTCGTCTGTACCAAACTGCATGATTGTGTTCATACAGCCTGTACTCAAACCTGGATACATGGTGAATGACCAGTTTGCCGTTCCCATCATTTCAGATTTGATTAGGTTTAAAGACATTGGTAAGCCTTGACCACCAAACTCTTCTGGATAAGAAAGACCTTGCCAACCACCCATTACGAATTGGTCATAAGCTTCTTTAAAGCCTTTTGGTGTTGTCACTTCACCGTTGTTAAAAGTACAACCTTCTTCGTCACCTGATTGATTGAGCGGAGAAAGTACGTTTTCGCAATAATCTGCCGCACCTTCAAGAATCATATCAACTGTTTCAGCATCCGCATTTTGACCACTTGTCAAAGTTTGGTAATGTGCTGGATAATCTAACATTTCGTTCATTAAGAAACGAATATCACGGAGCGGGGCTTTATAAGCTGGCATAATCTTAATCCTGTATTTGAATCATTTTGGATTATCTGTTTCGATACTTTGATTATTCACAATAGTGATAAAAATACATTGATAACCACTAGGGAAAAGAATGTCAGAAAAGCGAATTTCCTAAAAGGGAGATTTGTACAAAAATCACTTTTCTATTGGTCTCAAAACTGATGTTAAACGTGAAAAGTACTCAATTTTATACTTGAAAATATAATGATATAAAGGTGTTTGGTAAAGCTATGCGTATAAAATATTTAACTTTATGCTTAATGGGTCTAAGTCTTTCTGCATGTTCACAGCATGTCATTAAAACCAATTCAGCTTCGAACAATTTAGAACAGAAGGCAATCAATAGTCTCAATGCGATGTATGAATATCCGAGCTATGATTATCGTGGCAAATTTAATATTCATGTTGAACCGCAGCAAAATAATACAAATGCCAAAGTCGACAATGCACCTTTAGATGCGGCACTCAAGCAAAAAGTTGATCAATATTTACGAGATCAGAAGGTCAATTTAAACAGTAAGCAAAAACAAGCGTTATATGTTGCCTTGGCGCAAGAACAAAAAAGCTATGGTCGATCTAAAGTCGATAAATTTACCCAAATCATGGCCAATGTCCTCAATGACATGCAGTTTGAATATGATGGTTCTGTGCATTATCGTCAGAAAGTGGGTTCATTTAACCTGACTGCACGCTATGAAAAGCCGACTTTATTGGTTCAAGCTAAAGTGCCAATGGTGCTTGATCTAAATAATTATAAGTTTTATATCAACTACTTTGCTTTGATGCCGTATTTGGTGAATAAAGAAAATCAAAACAATCTCGCATATCTAGATTTTTCAAAATATCAGGATGTATTCAAGCAAGTGGATTACAAAAAATTTGCTGAATATGTCAAGGCATCGAGTGCGATTTATTACCGTCTTGCAGATCAAAACAATATTCAGGCTTTGTCTGTTTCTTCGGCAGATCAAGCTGCGGGTGTGGTTGAAAAAATCCGTTTAAAAACTTCAATTGAAGAGCTGATTTTGCAAGCCAATTTATATAGCAAGGTTAATGAAAAATATTTCACCCAAAGTGTTCTCAATATTAAAGAAGAGAATCTTGAGAAACTGATTGCCAATGAAATGGAGGCTGCGAGTGAAAGTAAGTCAAAATCAAATGCTTCATTATTAGATAAAAAAGATTCGGCTGATGATGCCAGTGTGGTCAGCCAAGAACTGTATCGGTTGGTGAATAAACATTTTGGTGTTGAAGATGCTGACGAAGACTATGCTGGTGAGAGCGCAGATGCAGCAGATGATGTAACACAAGCAGCGCAGAGAGCCTATGCCGAGGCTGCTGCAGATAGTACGGTTGATACCACAGTCGCTGAAGAAGATGAACAGGTGGGTTTAACCGAAGAACAATGTACAGCTCTACAAAACACGCCTAAAACTACTTATGGCGATGTCCAGTACTGTCAAAGTGTTTATGGCATTGATGTATTTGGTAGCAAGCCCGCAGAAGTAGGTTTCCTGTCTTATTTTGAAAAGCTACAAACAGTAGAAAAAGAATTTGTTGGCTATGATCAGAATCAGTTTATTGATGATCAGGCCTTTAAAGCGCTTTGGATCAAACACAAAGCAGATATTGATAAGGCTTTACCGCCAGTCGATAAGCGTAATCCATTTACGATGGATGTTGGTCTGGATGCACAAGGGCGTGCGATCAAACTGGATTATGATTTGAATTATGGCTTATCTGAATTGAAGTCTCGATTTAGTGTTAAAGCGGATATGTTGATTTCGAATTATGGCAAAGCCACACCAATCGATCAGGCGCAGTTGAAACGTGCTAAAACATGGGCAGAAGCAAGCAAAGGCTCAATGCTTGAACAGACGGTGAGCAGTTTTTCTGAGAAACTGGGCCAAGCAGGTATTCAAGAACACTCTGCAGAGCCTTATAGCTTGTCTTTAGATGATCAACTTAAAGTGATTGCAGAGCAACGTTTCGATGCAACACATAGTTATGAGCAAACCTATAAAGCGGTATTTATTGCCAAACTAACGGAAAGCACACCACAGGTTGTACAGCGTTACTCGAGTCAAGAGTTGCAAGAAATTGCCAGTGTGTATGCGTATTGGTATGCCGATGAGGAAGTTTATAATCCTGAAGGTAAAGCACTGCAAACAATTGAAGCTTTACAAAAGAAACATCATCTTGAAAATGAAGATCAATTTGATGACAAACTGGGGCAAGCGGTGAATCGTCTTGTGCTTGATGCCATGCGTGGTGATAAAGATCGTCAAGCTTGGAAAAAGCTACAAGCACAATATAGACAACCACAGCAATTATTTGCCAAGCAATATCAAATCCAGTTTGAACAAGAGAATGGCGTTTCAAGTGAAGAAAAAGTTTTGCTTGCACAAACAGCAAATATTTTAGGGCAAGTGTATGTGGATGCCCGTAAAAATAAGCTGTCTGAAAAATCAATTCAGTCTTTAAAAATTGAACATAACGAATTTATTGATTATGAAATTTTCAAAGAGGTTTATCAGAAGATGCTGACGGTTAAATAATTGATTTAAGCACCATAAAAAAAACCTGCACTTTGCAGGTTTTTTTATTTTGATGATTATAAAAAATCTTTCAGTTCTGGTTTTACCCTATTCCAAATCGAAAATGCTTCAATCGCTTGACCGACCAGCATGCCGAAACCGTCGGTAGATGGGATTTGGCGTTGTTTGGCCTGATCTAGAAAGCTAGATGGTTTGCCGTAAGCCATTTCATAAGCATGATGGAATACTAAGCTTTCAGGCAGTTGTAGGGCATCGCCTGTTAGGCTTGCAGAGGTTGCATTAATTACGAAATCAAACTCACCTACGAGTTGATCTAAGCCAGTTGCTTTAAGTTCTGCATGTGGCACAGCATCTTTTAAATCGTCAACGAGTTGCTCAGCGCGGGCGAGGGTGCGGTTGGCGATCACAATCTGTTTTGCACCTGCCTGTACCAAAGGATAAATGACACCACGGGTTGCACCGCCAGCCCCTAAAATTAAAATACGACTCTCTTTAAGTTCCCAACCCAAAGCCTGAATTGCCGCAACCAAGCCTTGACCATCGGTATTATCACCATATAGTTTGCCGTCCTGCATCCATAACGTATTGACTGCTTTGGCGATCTTGGCACGTTCAGTCAATTGGTCGCAAAGGGCAAAAGCTTGTTCTTTAAAGGGTACTGTGACATTCATGCCGATGCCGTTGTGCGCAAAGAAATCTTTTACAGCACTTTCGAAACCATCTAAGGGTGCAAGGATTTTTTTATAGTTAAGATCAACCCCTGTTTTTGCTGCAAATGCATGGTGAAGTTCAGGTGAGCGAGATTGTTCAATCGGATTTCCAATTACAGCAAATTGTTTGGTCATGAGTGATCAGTATGCTAGAGAGTGGTTAAAGTTTATAAAGTTGAAAGGGATGCTGCAATATTGATTTACATCTATAACATGACGACAACGTGATTTGATTTTTACAACATGCTTTGATAAGTGAAAACGATCAGATAATTTTAATTGGATTATGAGTATATTTCTAATTCGGCATGCAGAGAGTGAAGCCAATATCAACGGACGTACGTTATCTCACGCTTCGATTGCATTGAGTGAGAGGGGGCAACGGCAGGCTGAGCAGCTTTGTGAACGATTACCTCCAGTTGATCATGTGATTATTTCTAAATATAAGAGAACTTATCAGACAGCAGAACCCATTTTGCATAAATATCAGTTGAGTGCAGAGATAGATGAAAACTTGCATGAATTTAGCTATCTCTCAGAAAGGAGGTGTTTCAATACAAATATAGATGATCGTAAGTTATGGGTAAGTGCTTATTGGGAAAGGATGGATTATGACTATCGCGAGGCTGATGATGCCGAGTCTTTTGCTGACTTGTATTCTCGGGTGCAACTATTTCATAACAAATTAAGGCAATTAGAACAGAAGTATACGGAAAAGAATTTAATGATTTTTACACATGGGCAATTTTTACAATTACTTCTGACTTTAAAGGATAGACCACAATCTTTAAGTCGAGAGCTGATGCAAAACTTCAGATCAGATTTAATTCATCAGCCAATTCAAAATACAGCAATCTTTTTATTTTAATGCCTCTAAAGACCTCATCCCTAACATCTGAGCTAGGGATGAGTAATATATTACTTCTGCAAACCTAACCAATCTCGTGGTTTTAAATAATAATCAGTAAGACGTTTCTCTGCTGAGTCCGCATCCCATTCAGGGCGATATGACCAACCTGCCAGATTAGGCAAGCTCACCAAGATTGATTCAATACGCCCACCTGTCTGTAGGCCAAATAAGGTACCACGGTCATAGACTAGGTTATATTCAACATAACGACCACGTCGATACAGTTGGAATTCACGTTGAGCTTCGGTATAAGGCTGCTCACGATGTTTTTCAAAAATCGGTAAGATCGCTGCTAAATAGCCATTACCCACGGCTTGGATATATTTAAAGCAGGTCTCGAAATCCCACTGGTTCAAATCATCAAAGAATAAACCACCCACACCACGTTGTTCATCACGATGCTTTAGATAGAAATAATCATCACACCATTGTTTGTGTTCAGCATAGACATTTTCGCCAAAAGGCTGACACAGGTCATAAGCGGTTTGATGCCAATTCAGTACATCTTGTTCATCTGGGTAGAACGGAGTTAAGTCGAAACCGCCACCAAACCACCACACAGGATCTTGGCCTTCAGGCTCCGCCACAAATAAGCGAACATTGGCATGAGAAGTTGGAATATTTGGGTTTTTCGGGTGAATCACTAAGGATACGCCCAATGCTTGCGCTTTCGCCCCAGCAATTTGTGGGTGACGTTCCGTCGCAGAAGCGGGGAGTTTACTGATGTTGATGTGGGAGAACATGACCCCACCTTTTTCAATCACTTCACCATTTTGCAAAACACGAGAGCGACCACCGCCACCTTCGGTGCGTTGCCAATCATCAATGATAAATTCAGCGGTACCACCGCCTGCACGTTCCTGTTGTTCTAGTCCTGCACAAATCCGTGCTTGTAGATCGAGTAAAAACTCACGAACACGTTGAATATCAACTGAAGTTGGATGCTGCATGATGATCCTCTGAAAGTGATCTAGGGATTGCTTATATCAAAACATAAAACCCATAAAAAAAGTAAGGGTTTTTTATTTTTTACAATAAAAACCCTTTAACTGATTTATTTTTAAACGTTTTGAAAAGTGAATTAAAAGTCATCTTTTTTATAGAGATGATCCATACGCTCACGTTTGGTTTTTAAATATTGTTCATTGAATGGATTGCGGCCTACTGTTAAAGGAACACGCTCAACCACATTGATACCGAGATCAGTTAAGGCTTTTAATTTAAGCGGGTTATTGGTCAGTAGTTTCACTTCTTTGACTTGAAGATGATCGAGCATAATGCTGCACATATCATAACGACGCGCATCAGCAGGCAAATTCAATAACAGGTTCGCATCAACAGTGTCATGTCCTTGATCTTGCAAGGCATAAGCACGAATCTTATTGGTTAAACCAATACCACGGCCTTCTTGACGAAGATAAAGAATCACGCCTTGGCCAGCTTCATTGATCAAGCTTTGTGTGGCCTGAAGTTGTGGTCCACAATCACATTTGAGTGAAGCGAAAGCATCGCCTGTTAAGCATTCAGAGTGGATGCGGACAAGTACAGGCTGATCTGGAGCCGTTTCTAAACCTTTAGATAGCGCCACATGTTCTTCACCTGTTGCAGGGTCTTGAAACACGGAAATATTGAAGTCACCAAAAGCGGTGGGTAGCTTTGATGTTGCAATAAATTCAATCGGCACAGAGAGCTCACTATGATAATAAAAACAGTTCGAGTATAGCCTAATGTATGAAGATTGCGTGAACTGGAATTTCTGATTTTTCACATAACTTTTTCTTTTTCATACAAAGCACACAATAATGGTTGATAAACAGTGACATAATTCAGGATAATCTACGGGTCATTCTTTAAAATTTGCATGAGAATGTTCAGCACTACATCATTCGCACGTGTGGCTGATTGAAGGTAGATCATATTTAATTGTATGATTGCCCCCATTTAAAACCCAGCTTCGGACTTGCCAGGCTTAAAAAGGCTTTGCCACATTATGTTGTATACCGAAATTCCAACTCAGCGCCCTGTTACGCCATTGTTAGATGAGATTGATCATCCACAACAATTACGTCAGCTCGAGCAAAGCCAACTCGCACAAGTGGCGGATGAGTTGCGTCAATATATTTTGTATGCGGCAGGGCAAAGTGGTGGACACTTTGGCGCAAATTTAGGTGTAGTCGAACTAACCGTTGCGCTGCATTATTGTTTTAATACACCAGATGACCGTTTAGTGTGGGATGTGGGCCACCAAGCTTATCCACATAAAGTGCTTACTGGTCGTCGTGATCGAATTACCACGATTCGTAGTAAAGATGGTTTGGCTGCGTTCCCTGCACGTGATGAATCTGAGTTCGATACCTTTGGTGTTGGACATTCTTCTACTGCGATTTCTGCTGGTTTGGGCATGGCCTTGGCACGTCGTTATCAGAACGATCCGTGCGACGTTGTGGCAATCGTTGGTGATGGCGCAATGACGGCAGGTATGGCTTTTGAAGCAATGAATGATGCGGTTGCTCATGATGCCGATTTGATCGTGGTCTTAAATGATAACGATATGTCGATCTCTTGTAGTACAGGTGGTTTTGCAAAACACTTGGCTGCGATTTGGGAAACAGGTCAATTGGTCAATGTGAATGAACTAGGTGAAGCCTATGTTCAGCCACATCCAAAGTGGACGTATAATTCTCGCTTACACCAAGCTGCGACAGATGCAGCCGATAATTTATTTAAAGCGATTGGTTTTGATTATTTTGGGCCATTTGATGGTCATGATGTGGAACAGCTAGCGCAAGTTTTTCATGCGCTTAAAAAGCGTAAAGGTCCACGTCTGGTTCATATTTATACTAAAAAAGGTAAAGGATTCGCACCAGCGGAAGCAGATCCGATTACCTATCATGCGATTACTAAAATTGCGCCAGCCGCAGCAGCACCCGTAAAAAAATCGCCTCCTAAGTACTCAGATGTCTTTGGGCAATGGCTATGTGATGAGGCGGCACAAGATGATCGCTTACTCGCGATTACGCCTGCGATGTGTGAAGGCTCTGGCATGGTTAAATTTGCGCAGCAATATCCTGAGCGTTTCTTTGATGTTGCCATTGCAGAACAGCATGCAGTGACTTTAGCTGCAGGTATGGCATGTGAAGGTCTTAAACCTGTTGTTGCGATTTATTCAACCTTCTTGCAACGTGGTTATGATCAATTGATCCATGATGTTGCCTTGCAAAATCTGGACGTCACCTTTGGTATTGATCGTGCTGGTTTGGTGGGTGAAGATGGCCCAACCCATGCCGGTGCGTATGATTATGCTTATATGCGTACCGTACCTAACATGGTGATCATGGCGCCGAAAGACGAAAATGAATGCCGCCAAATGCTGCATACAGCTTATCTTTATAAAGGGCCAACGGCAGTGCGCTATCCACGTGGGGTAGGTACAGGCGTTGAGATTCAACAGCAGATGACAGCGATGGAAATTGGTAAGGCTGAAATCGTTGCTGAATTTAATGTGGATGCTGAACAGCAGATCAGTGTCCTTGCTTTTGGTAGTCGTGTTGCAGCATCTGTAGACGCCGCTCAGCAATTTGCGAACAAACACTCGATGGGTGTGCGTGTTGTGAATATGCGTTTTGTGAAGCCATTGGATGAGCAAATACTTCGTGATTTGGCTCCACAGACCCAACTGTTTGTAACGGTAGAAGAACATGCTGTGATGGCGGGTGCTGGCAGTGCCGTGAATGAATTCTTGGCACAAGCACGCATTCTCAAACCGATCTTGAATCTTGGTTTAGCAGATACCTTCTTGCATCAAGCAACACATCAACAAATGTTGCAAGATAGTGGTTTAGATGCTCAAGGAATCTTAGCCTCAATTGAGCAAGCTTGTTTTTAATCTATAAGCTCATGTAAAAGCGAAAATAATTTTTCGCAACATTTTTCCCCTAAAAGCGCTTATATTTGCTAGAATATACGCGCTTTTATGCATTATTCTTTGTCAAAATCTTCAAATTTGTAGTGGGTGTTCAATGGAACCTATGGTGGTTATGGCTGCGCGTGCGGCTCAAACAGTTGGTCAAGAGCTTTTAAAGGCACATCAAAATCGTCATAAACTCGATTTGCAAGTTGAAGAAAAAGGCATCGATGGTCCAGTAACGCGTGTCATCGTTACTTGGAACAACTTACAATTGATACTCTCCGCAAAAGCTATAAAAACCACAGCTTCCTTGGTGAAGAGTTTGGTATGCAAGAAGGTAAAGGTCACGATGCAGATTGGTGCTGGGTGATTGATCCTTTAGATGGCACACAAAACTTTATCAACGGTCTTCCGCATTTCTGTATTTCTATTGCTGTACAACACAAAGGCGTAACTCAACACGGTGTGATCTATGATCCTGTACGTGATGAATTATTCTCTGCAAGCCGTGGTCGCGGTGCAGTGATGAATCAGCGCCGTATCCGTGTCAATGTAAAAGAAAGCTTAGAAAATACTTTCCTTGCTGTTGGTCATCCATACCGTGCAAAGCGTAATGGCGAAATTGTTTCTTATGCTGAACAACATTTTGCTTCATTATTGGCTGTTACTAAATCAGGTGCGCAAATTCGCCGTGGTGGTTCAGCTGCACTTGATTTGGCTTATGTTGCTGCAGGCCGTTTTGATGGTTTCTTTGAGCTTGGCTTAAAACCGTGGGATATCGCTGCAGGTGAGTTGATTGTGAAAGAAGCGGGTGGTGTTATTGTTGATGCTCGTGGTGGCAATGATTCATTGGATAATGGTCAAGTCCTTGCGTGTTCACTCAAGATGTTAAAGCCATTGATGCAAACAGTAGTTCCTGCTTGGGGCGATGCTGCAAAATAATTTGCCGAATTCTAAAAAGCCCTCAATATTGGAGGGCTTTTTTATGCGTCATTCGAAATAAGGTAAAATCAATTGCTGAACTATTTTATTGGTTCAGGTGGTGCTGGTAAGACTACTACAGCCAAGTTGCTCTCGGCGGAGTTTGGTTTTGACTACTATGATTTAGATGAATATTTTATGCAGAGGGAAGGAGATATTACTCAGTACATTATTCAACATGGTTATAAAGAATATGCAGCGCGTAACATTCAGCTTTTTATACAGCTTCAAATAAAATACGATTTGAATAAAATAATGATCATTGTATGTTCCTCTGGATTTATGACCTATCCTCATGATATTCACCAAGACTATATAAAAATCAAAGATGAAATAGAGAGCCATATTTTTACTTTTTTAATGTTGCCTTCACTCGTATTGGAAACATGTGTTCAAGAAATCGTAGCAAGGCAGATGAATCGAGCTTACTTGAATCTTGTTCGAGCAAAAGAAGAATTAAAGATTAGGCAGAGATTTCAGCTTTATTCGAATTTGAAGTGTCGGGTACTTTTGACGGATCAGATCCCTGATCAAGTTGCTGCAAATGTGAAACAAATACTGGATACCCTTAATAAAGTAAAGCAAGGATCTAATAAATCTTAGCTTAACTGTACAATAAGAATGTTAACAAAAGAGTAAGGCATAATAGGTTTTTAACTTGCTGATAATTATGTTTATATTGAAATATAAATTATTTTAAATGCGTTGTTTTGAGGTCGTCATTATCGTCTGGCTACAAATAATAAAGGAGACTAAATAGAAAAACCTATTAAAAAAGGTGACTTTTAAAATTATTCTGCTATAATCCGCCCACGCACTTAAATTCCAGTTCATTACCTGAACATTCAGTTCTATTCATATTAGCGCACGCTGTCCGTAGAGAGGACCACATCTTGCGCCCAAATCGCTTAGCGATTCTTCAGGTTGAAGCAGTAATCAAGCGTGCGTTTAGTCCACATCGTCGTTATTCGGATCGCCGCTGAACTTCATCTATTTTTCAGCTTGAGTCGCTTTGCCGCTTGTTGCCGATGTCTATTTTTTTGTATTTATTAAAATGGAGCACCCATTAGGGTGAAACTCTCTATGAGCAAAACTTTTGCCGAATTTTCTTTACACGAAACCTTACAACAAGCGCTTGAAGGTTTAGGTTTTACCACTCCAACTCCTGTGCAAGAACAAGCGATTCCCGCTGCGTTAGAAGGGAAAGATTTATTAGTTTCGAGCCAAACTGGTTCAGGTAAAACAGCTGCATTTTTACTTCCAACGTTAAATGCATTAGCAGGCGAAGAAGCATTTGTTTCTTTCAAAGACCGCATGAAAGCGGTAACTCAGCCTACTATTTTAGTTATTTCTCCTACACGTGAATTGGCTCAGCAAGTAAGCCAAGACGCGATTGCATTTGTACGTCACATGAAAGGTGTTCGTATTGCTGCAATCATGGGCGGTATGCCTTTTGGTAAACAAATTCAACAGCTTAAAGGTGCACAAGTTGTCGTTGCGACTCCAGGTCGTTTACTTGACCTTGTAAACCGTCGTCAAATTAAACTTGATAAAGTTGAATCATTAATTGTTGATGAAGCAGACCGCATGCTTGATCTAGGCTTCTCTGAAGATCTAGAAGCAATTGGTGAATTAGCTGCAAATCGTAAACAAACATTAATGTTCTCTGCAACATTTGCGGATCGTATTATTCGTCTTGCTGAACGCATGATGAATGATCCACAACGTATTGCAATCGAAACTGGTCATAGCACCAACACTGATGTAACGCAAACATTGCATTGGACAGACGGTTTTGAACACAAGAAAAAATTACTTACGCATTGGTTATCTGACGAATCAGTAGATCAAGCAGTTGTATTCGCAAGCACGCAAGAAGATACAGATATGCTTGCTGAAGAACTAGCTGAAGCTGGTCACTCAGTTGTTGCGTTGCACGGTGCAATGCCACAAACCGTTCGTAACCGTCGTTTACGTAGTATTCGTGAAGGTCGTGCAAAAATCTTAGTTGCAACTGACGTTGCAGCGCGTGGTTTAGACGTACCAACAATTTCACACGTAATTAACTTCGGTTTACCAATGAAAAACGAAGACTATGTACACCGTATCGGTCGTACAGGTCGTGCTGGTCGTACAGGTCAAGCCGTTACTTTAGCGACTTACCGTGAGCGTGGCAAAATCCGTGCTTTAGAAGATTATTTAGATGCACGTTTGAATGTATCTGAAATTGAAGGTTTAGAGCCATCTCCACCGCCTGCTCGTTCAGGTCGTGATGGTGGCGGTCGTGGCCGTGATGGCGGTGGTCGTGGTCGTGGCGGCCGTGATGGCGGTCGTGGCGGTTTCGGTGGCGGTCGTCGTTTTGAAGGCGAAAGCAGCTTCAAACGTCGTGAAGGTGGTGAGGACCGTCCACGCCGTAGCTTTGATGACAAGCCACGTGGCGAACGTCCATCATTTGGTGGTGAAGATCGTCCACGTCGTGAGTTCAACTCAGATCGTCCACGTCGCGAAGGTGGTTTCGAAGACCGTCCAAAGCGTAGTTTCGGTGGTGAAGATCGTCCACGTCGCGAGTTCAACTCAGATCGCCCACGTCGTGAAGGTGGTTTTGAAGATCGTCCAAAGCGTAGCTTTGGTGGTGAAGACCGTCCACGTCGCGAGTTCAATTCTGACCGTCCACGTCGTGAAGGTGGTTTCAACGATAAACCGCGTTTTGACTCGAATGATGACAACCGTGGTAACCGCGTAGATTACAAACCACGTCGTGAAGGTAGCTTCGGCGACCGTCCAAAGCGTGATTTTGGTGATCGTCCTGCTCAACGTGAAGGTGGTTTTGGTGATCGTCCAAAACGTAGTTTCGGTGGTGAAGACCGTCCAAAGCGTAGCTTCGGTGGCGAAGATCGTCCAAAACGCAGTTTCGGTGGTGAAGATCGTCCAAAACGTGATTTCGGTGATCGTCCACAACGTGAAGGTGGCTTCGGTGGTGACCGTCGTCGCAAAAACGATTTTTAATCGTTAAAAACCGATAAAAAGAAGAAGCCAGTTGAAAAACTGGCTTTTTTATTTTCTGTTAGTCATGTAAAATCTAAAAAATGTGTACTAATTCAAATTTTATATAAGAAATGAATAGCGTTAAGCAAAATAACAGTCTTTTGAGTCAAATATGGTCATTCATGTGTAGTGAAGGGCTGCCGTGTCTATTTGTGATTCTGATGCTATGTAATGGCTTGTTTTTCGCTTATGCACTTTTTGACACCAATCATTCTGATTCTCTTAATGTCAATTCTCATCAAACTACCAGCCAAAGCGTTTCAAAGAATAACTACATAAATTAAATAATCTTCATACATCAGTTATCAAAATAAAAACAAGCGTTTAATCTTTCAGTGTATAGTATGCGTGCATAAAAAGTGCAGGAATATGCCATTATGAATAACAAATCTCCTCTCGATACAGAAGCTTTAATTGAAGTTAAAAATTTGAGCTTTAATCGAGGAGAACGCGTCATTTATGACGATATCAGTCTTAAAATTCGACGTGGTCAAATTACTGCAATTATGGGACCGTCTGGTACGGGTAAGACGACTTTATTACGTTTGATTGGCGGTCAATTGCTTCCTGATCATGGTGAAGTGCTGCTCGATGGTAAAGATATTGCGACAATGTCGCGTCAAGAATTATTCGCTGCACGTGCACGTATGGGAATGCTATTCCAGAGTGGTGCATTATTTACCGATATGTCGACTTATGAAAATGTCGCTTTTCCCATCCGCGCACATACCAAATTACCTGAACATATTATTGCAGAGTTAGTTGCGTTAAAACTCGAATCTGTCGGTTTGCGTGGAGCTGAGCAGTTAATGCCATCGGAGCTTTCAGGCGGGATGAACCGTCGTGTGGCTTTGGCACGTGCGATTGCATTAGATCCTGAACTGATTATGTACGATGAGCCATTTGCTGGCCAAGATCCAATCGTGATGGGGGTTTTAACCCGCTTAATCCGTTCTTTGCGTGATGCTTTAGATTTAACCACGATTATCGTCTCGCATGATGTTGCAGAGACCTTGTCGATTGCTGACTATATTTATGTGGTGGCAGAAGGCAAAATTCAGGGTGAAGGTACGCCAGAACAATTAAAAAATCATGCATCGCCATTTGTACGTCAGTTTTTAACAGGTTCAATTGAAGGGCCTGTGGAATATCAATTCACTCATCAAGCATATTTAGATAACGAGGTTCGTCCATGAATACGATTGCCTGGTTAGGTAGACTCGTTATTGAGCGGATAAAGGGAATTGGTGCTGCCGCATTAATGCTCTTGCAAGTTTTATTTGCCATGCCATCGAAAGGTGGATTTCAGCGTTTTGTCTATCAAATGTATCGTGTCGGGGTGATGTCCCTGCTGATTATTGCTGTTTCTGGTCTGTTTATTGGTGCTGTTCTTGGTTTGCAGATGTATAGCATTCTGGTCACTTTTGGTAGTGAGGCAATGCTCGGCACCGCAATTTCATTAACCTTGCTACGTGAACTCGCCTCTGTGGTTGCAGCATTATTATTTGCTGGACGAGCAGGTTCAGCATTAACTGCCGAAATTGGTTCCATGAAACAGAGTGAACAACTTGCCAGTATGGAAATGATTGGTGTTGATCCACTTCGACAAATTGTTGCCCCTCGTTTATGGGCGGGTATTGTCAGTCTGCCGATGCTCACCGTGATTTTTGCAACTATTGGTATTATTGGCGGCAAGTTGGTGGGTGTTGATTTCTTGGGTGCGGATGAAGGTTCATTTTGGAGTGGTATGCAAAGCAGCGTGCAATTCTGGCATGACATTTTTAATGGCACTATTATCAAAAGCATTGTATTTGCTTTAATTTGTACATGGGTAGCGGTATATCAAGGTTATGCTTGTGATCCGACGCCAGAAGGTATCGCGACTTCGATGACTAGAACGGTCGTATATTCTTCACTTTGTGTATTAGGTTTTGATTTCGTGTTGACTGCGGTCATGTTCGGAGGGATTTAATGAAATCACGTACTAGTGAGCTGGCCGTAGGTATTTTTGTCATTATCTTCGGTATCGCTCTATTTTTTCTTGCAATGAAAGTTAGTGGTTTAGTCGGTACCAATTTACGTGATAGCTACAGCATGACAGCACAGTTTGATAACGTAAATGGTTTAAAAGCCCGTGCCAAAGTGACCATGAGCGGTGTGACCATTGGCCGTGTCGAATCAATTACGCTTGATCCTGTAACACGTTTAGCAACAGTCAAATTTGATCTGGATGGTAAGTTAACCAGCTTTAGTCCTGAGCAACTCAAAGAAGTGCAAAAGAATGCGCTTGAAGAACTGCGCTATAGCTCTGATTACCAACAGGCCGATGCTGCGAAACAAAAAGAAATGGAACAGCAACTTATCAGTAACATGACATCCATCACAAATTTAGATGAAGATGCTTATATAATGGTTGCAACCAATGGTCTTTTGGGTGAGAAATATTTGAAAGTCGTTCCAGGTGGTGGGTTGAACTACCTTAAACGTGGTGACGTGGTTTCAAATACTCAAGGGACAATGGATTTAGAAGATTTAATCAGTAAGTTTATTACTGGTGGTGCGGGTAAAGCCACATCGAGCTCAACCACAGCAGAAGGTGCTGCTTCTCAGCCAGCTACGGCTGAAGCAGAACCTTCTTTTGTTGAGTAATTCAGGTTAGGAGATTGAAGTGAACACATTATTGAAACAAACTCTAACAGCAAGCGTATTATCAACAATGCTTGCAAGTGCGGCATTTGCAGCACCAACAGAGACCCCGCCTGATTTTGTTAAACGTGTGGCTGATGGCTTAATTACGCGTTTAAAAGCAGATAGCGCTAAATTACAGAATAACCCTGCTTTAGTAAGAACGATTATTCGTCAAAACCTTGATCCGTATGTAGATTCACAAGCATTTACACGTATCGTGTTAGGTACGTATGCGAATAATCAATATACCAACGCTGCACAGCGTGCTCAGTTTGAACAAAATTTCCGTGCGGTGATTATTGAAAACTATGGTGGTGCTTTCGCTAAATATACCAACGAAAGCTACACTATGCGTCCTTTCAAGTCGACCAACAGCAAAAACCCTGTGGTGACTTTAGACTTTTTGCATAATGGCGAGAAAATCCCTGTATCGTTCCAGTTAACAGACAAGGGCGATCAGTGGAAAGTACGTAATATCAATGTTTCTGGTATTGATCTTGGTTTGCAATTCCGTAACCAGTTCGCTGCAACTGTTCAGCGTAATGGTGGTGACATCAATAAAGCGATTGCAACCTTTAAACCAGATGCAGAAGCTGCAACAAGCAAAAAATAAGTAGGTGACGGGTGATTCAGTATATTGATCAGCAGTTGATTGTTTCTAAAACGATTAACTTTGCCAATGCAGAACAGATTTATCAGGCAGGCTTAAAGCATATTCAACAGCATAAGGATTTTCCTTTGATTGTGGATTTGGCTCAGCTTGAACAAGGTAATACTTTATCTTTGGCTGTTTTGGTGCAATGGTTGCGTCAAACACCTGAGAATAAAGGTCTGCATTTTAAAAATGTGTCTGAGAAAATGCTGAAGATTATCCAAGCCTGCCATCTGCAAGATGATTTGAAATTGATTTGATTGATTTGGCAGAGTGAAAAAAAGAGAACTATTTTTAGTTCTCTTTTTTTTATCTTTATATTTTAGGGAAAGCAGAAAAGAGAGCTTCACAGCTTGGATATTTTTGATGTAATTTTTCTAAATAATAGCGTTGATCATATTCAAAAAAACCATCCAATAATTTGATGGTGGATGGGTTGTTACTGCAGCTTTTCGCTTTTCTATTCCATGCAGTAAAGGGGGCAATAGGATGATCTATCGATATGATGTTTTTCTCACATCGTAATAATGCCATAGAGCTGATTCGATAATTGTTGGGAGCTGCATGGTCTACGGGGTAGGCAAGACCAATTACTAAATCATTTATTTTTATGGTTTTGGCTAGAAAATCACTGTGCCATAGTGTGGGTTTGGGTGCAAACAACATGCTGAGAAAATGCCGAAATACAAAGCGAGTATGCTGAAATGTAAATTGATTTTGGGTGTCAGAAGACTGCTTTTGTATAGATTGAACACGTGCGATAAACACATCTTTGGGGGAGTGTGGTGCACATGCAAAAGCTGTTGAGATTGAAAGGATTATACTCAAAAAGAGAACTAATCCTTTCCTGTTTAGATCCATTTTTTCCAACGGAAGTAAAACATTGGCAAGACTAAGAAGGCCATTAGAATACCGATGACAATCCAAAAACTGAGGCTGCCATGAGCAAAAGGTAGCACATCGGTGTTCATCCCATAAATACTCGCAATCAGCATCGGTGGCGCAAGCATGCTTGGTAAAATCGAGAATCGACGAATGGTATCGTTCTGCTCGGTATTAATGAATCCAGAGGTGGTATCCAGTAAGAATCGCACTTTTTGGAATAAGAAGGCATCATGTTCGACCAGCGAGCGAACATCTTCACTTAATTCGCGAATGTCGGCATCATAAATGTGACTGCCTAATGCACGCGGGCGTGCTAAAAAGGTTAATACACGGCGTAAATCAATTAAACAGAGTTGTGCCTTTCCCAACATATCTTCTTGCTGGGCTAAGCGGGTAATCATGTCATCAAGGTCTAAAATTTTCTCGCGATGATGATTATTGAGGACTTCTGTGGAATATCGTTCCAAGTCCTTGTGGATATCTTCCAAGATATCCGCAAGCTCATCTAGCTTTGCTTCAAGTAAACCGAGCAAGATCCATGTTGGATCTTTATAGTCCATATCATAGTCATTACGACGAGCGCGGGCACGGAATGCGCGGAAGGCAACCAACTTCTCACCACGCATAGTAAATAAGCGGTCTTTATGCAAGATAAATGCAACCGTTTGTACCATTGCCAACATGGGTAAAGAGTCGTCTGCATCGCCATCGACTTGATAATTTTTATTCTTTGTTAAAAAATAGGTACTGATATGCAAAATTCCATCATCATCACGGTAAAATCGAGCAGATGAGGAAATGTCTTCAAGTGACTTTAGGGTCGGTAAGTTTTGCTCATAGGCATCCAAGACCCATTGTTGTTCTTCTTGGGATGGAGCGATAAGATCAATCCAGACCAGTTCAGGGTGGAGATCAAAACTTCCGTTGATGGTTGCATCTTCTAGACTACCGCGCTCTGTGGCATAAAAGGCTTCAAGCATGTCTTTTTTCCTCGCGCAGTCGATGTAAATTTTCGGCCTTTTACCGAAAAGCAGCGTGTATTTTAGACAAGGATGAAACGAAAAACACTTGCCTAAACGCTATTTTCTCAAAAATCTTGTTACATAGCCTACTTTATCAGCATGACAGTTATATAAAACGGTTTTAATTGTATGAATTCTATATGTGTTTTCTGTGGTTCTTCTCTCGGTAATGACCCGATTTATCAGCAAATGGCACAGGCAACAGGTCAGGAAATTGCGGCACAAGGTAAAACCTTGGTTTACGGTGGTGGTCGTTCTGGTCTAATGGGTGTGGTAGCGGATAGTGCCTTGCAGGCAGGTGGGCGAGTGATTGGGGTCATCCCAAATGCTTTAGTGGATCGTGAGCTTGCTCACACGGGTTTAACTGAATTGCATATCGTCAATAATATGCATGAACGTAAAACTAAAATGGCTGAGCTATCCGATGCTTTTGTGGCATTGCCAGGCGGGGCTGGAACCTTGGAAGAAATTTTTGAACAATGGACATGGAGCCAACTGGGGATTCATCAAAAACCATGTGCATTTTTAAATGTTGATGGTTTTTATGATGACTTGATTAAGATGCTACACGCTTCAGTTGAGCGTGGTTTTAGTCAAGAACGTTTTGTGGATCGCTTAATTGTCGCTGAGCAAATTAAGGAAATTCTTGCCGCATTTTCGGCATATCAACCTGCGATCCCAAAGTGGATGTCGACAGCTGAAATTCAAGCTTAAGGAACAACTCGTGAAAATTATAACTGTAGCAGCTGCCGTCATTTTAAATGAACAAAACCAATTGCTCTTGGTGCGCAAGCAAAACACTCAGGCATTTATGCAAGTCGGTGGCAAGCTTGAAGTTGATGAGGCACCTGAGGTCACGATGCAACGTGAAATTTTGGAAGAAATTGGTTGTGAATGTGAATTAACTCAGTTTATCGGTCAGTTTGAAACTGCTGCAGCCAATGAACCTGATCATGTGTTGGTGAGTTATGTCTATGCGGTTGAATTAAAGCAAGCGCCAAAAATTGCCGCTGAAATTGCAGAAATGAAATGGATTGAGTTGAATGACCAATCTACTTTATTGGCACCCTTAACGAAAGAAATTGTGATTCCATGGTGTCAGCAAAATCGAGTGAGTTGATTGCTGGATTTTGTGCGGCTGCTACGCAGGCACTGTAGATCTGCTGGCAGCCAAGTTGGGTCAGTACTTTAGATAAAGCACTAATCGAACTGCCTGTGGTGAGTACATCATCGATAATGAGTACTTTGCGATAACGAATTTGATTTGGTGGTGCAGCAATAAATTGTTGTTCAATATCTTCCAGTCGCTCTAAACGGGATAAGCCTTTTTGTGAGTGCTGCGCCAAGCGTTGTACTGGTTGCCAAACTGGCACATTCAAACTTTTGCTCAATGCTTTGGAGAGTAGAAGGGCCTGATTAAAGCCACGTTCTGTTAGTCGATCAATCGAAATGGGCATAGGTACAATCGCATGCACTTTCGGTAGTTTAAGTTGTAATAGCAAACCATTTAACAGTCTTTGATGATGAAGTTTTTGCTCATATTTAAACTGTTGAATGATCCGATCAATCGGATAGTGATAATGGCATGCAACCAAGACCTGTTGCTGATTACGCTCGATACTTTGCTTTAACCAAGGCAGTTGTTGCCAGCAACTTTGACAAACACCAAATTGGCGTTTCATACCAATGTCGCAGAGACTGCACGGTGTAAAATAATCAAAAACTTGCTGTGCTGATATGCCAAGTCGTTTAAACATAGGCATATCTTGGGGCTTCAGGCAGCCAGCGCTTTAATAGTCCTTCCGCATGTTGTGGGTAGTCCTTTAGAATTTGCTCTGCCACATAATGTGCTTGGGTAAGCAAATGATCATCCCGTTCTAAACGTGCCACTCGAAAGCCCATATCACCTGTTTGCTTGGTACCGAGTAACTCTCCCGGGCCTCGTATTTCTAAGTCCTTTTCTGCAATGATAAAGCCGTCATTACTTTCACGTAAAATTGAAAGTCGTTCCTGACCATTTTGAGATAAAGGGGTTTTATAAAGTAAGGCACAAAAACTGGCGGTTGCCCCACGACCCACGCGACCACGAAGTTGATGCAGTTGTGAAAGCCCCAAACGCTCTGCATTTTCAATCACCATAATCGACGCATTCGGTACATCGACCCCGACTTCAATCACTGTGGTGGCAATTAAGAGTTGGGATTGATTGTCTTTAAAAGCTTGCATAACACTTTGCTTTTCATCAGCCTTCATTTTACCGTGTACCAAACCAATGTTGATGTCTGGAAAACGCTCTTTAATCTCTTGATAAGTGGCTTCTGCAGCTTGCGCATCCAGCGTTTCAGATTGCTCCACTAAGGTACAGACCCAATAGGCTTGTTTACCTTCGCGGCAATTGCTGGCAATGCGTTGTAATACCTGTTCACGACGTTCTAATGGGATCGTGACGGTTTGAATTGGGGTGCGTCCAGGAGGTAACTCGTCAATAATTGAGGTGTCTAAATCCCCATATGCACTCATCGCTAAAGTACGAGGGATCGGTGTTGCCGTCATCACCAATTGATGTGGCGTAAATTGGTCTGCACCCTTATTTCTTAAGGCAAGACGTTGATCGACACCGAAACGATGTTGTTCGTCAATAATCACCAAGCCAAGTTTAGAAAATCCAACCGTGTCTTGAAACAGGGCATGTGTACCCACGATCAGTTGTGCATGACCCTCTTTGATTTGTTGTTCCGCTTGAGTTCTGGCTTTGCCTTTTTGTTTACCTGACAGCCATGCAACCTGAATGCCCAAAGGTTCAAACCAGCGTTTAAAGTTTAAGTAATGCTGTTCAGCTAAAATTTCAGTCGGTGCCATGAGGGCCACTTGCCAATCCGCCTCTAAGGCATGGCATGCCGCGACTGCGGCGACTAAGGTTTTACCTGCGCCTACATCACCTTGCACCAAGCGTAGCATCGGTTGATCTTGTTTAAGATCTTGCAGAATTTCTTTGGATACCCGCTTTTGTGCATTGGTCATTTGGAAGGGCAAACCTTCCAAGAGTTTCTTCGCGAGTACTTTACTACTACTAAAGCGTGGAGCAGCAATCTGGCGAATATAAGCACGTCGGGTGAGTAAACTGATTTGATGGGCAACAAGCTCTTCAAAAATCAGACGTTGTTGTGCTGGATGTGAACCTTGATTGAGCTGCAACATGTTGGCATCAGTTGGCGGCTCATGGATGTAATGCAACGCCTCTTTTAGTTGGTAGCCATTGCTGTATTTGCTGGGCAGTAATTCAGGTAAGTCATCACTATGATGCTGCAAGGCTTGGCGGACGTATTCACGCAGCTTGGGTTGAGTTAAGCCTTCAGTGCTGGGATAAATCGCCGTGAGTTGCGTCTTGGGTAAAGCAGTATATTGCTGAATCACTTGTATCTCAGGATGATAAAGCTCTAAACCACGTGCACCAACGCGGACTTCACCAAAAATCCGTAGCCGTTGCCCCATTTGAATACGGTCAGTGAGACCTTTATAAATATGGTAAAAGCGCAAGGTTACCTTGCCAAAATCATCTTGCACTAGGGCTGCAAGCGACTTCTTTTTCCCTGGGGGGAAATCGACAGAGCGGACTTCACCTTCAAGTAAATAACTTCGTCCAACGATCAGCTGATTCATTGGAATAATAGTGCTACGATCTTCATAGTCACGGGGAAGATGGAATAACAAATCATCCGTGCTAAAAATATGAAGCTTTTCTAAGAGGGTCGCTGCGGCAGCACCAACGCCTTGTAATTGCTGAACTGATGTCATCTCTGCTCAAAGGTGTGTATGCATATTTTATTTATTGGTTATGGTAAAACATCTCAACGTGTCGCTAAACACTTATTTGAGCAAGGTCACCACATTAGCACAATTAGTCGCAGTGAAAAAACAGATTGTTACGCGACGCATTATATTCAGGATATTCATCAGCTGGATTTAAGTAAACTGCCACCTGTTGATATGGCGTATGTGATATTGGCCCCTGCACAGAGTGGTATAGCGGCCTATCAGCAAACCTATCTCGACAGTGTATTACCTATTGTCAACGCACTCAAAGTACATCCCGTACAACGTATTGTCGTGGTGTCTTCGACCCGTGTTTATGGTGAAAATGCAGGAGAGCGAATCGATGATGAATCGCTGATACAGCCTATTGATGAGCAAGGGCACATTCTTCGAAAGATGGAATTACTTTGGCAAGCGCATTATCCGCAACACAGTATTATTGTTCGCCCAACTGGCATTTATGGGACATCGATTGTGCGGTTAAAAAAGTTGGCCGAACAAACATTAACTTATCCAACGATTCATTTTAGTAATCGCATTCATATTGATGATTTAGCAAAGTTTTTAGCGCTATTAGTTAATTTATCTAAAGTGAAACAGAGTTATATCGTTACCAATAATACACCTTTGCCGATGCATGAAATCTTGTTGTGGTTTCAGCAGCAATTAAATTTACCACGTTTAAAACTATTGTCAGAACAACCTACAGGCAAACAAATTTACGCGACACGCTTGGTAGACACAGGTTTCCGATTTGACCATTTGATTTGCTTTAATGACTATGCAGCAGCGTTATTGGTACATAGTAATGAAAAATAATTAGATTACACTGTAAAGAAAGTTTAAATAGTTGGTATGTATTTTGAATCTAAAATACGAACAGATTCCGTAAGGGAACCGCCTGAATTGAGCACATAGTTTGCTGCGAGGCGTAAAGGTGATACATGAGAAAAATAATTTGCATGGTCTTACTGGGATTGATCACGACAGCGAGTTGGGCTGTTGAACAAACGTGGTGCGTGTTTGATCCTTTAAGTACAAAGGGTGATATTAGCCGTCGTTTACAAGACATTCGTTTGTATGCGCTCCAGAATCAAGTTCAATTAGATTTTCAAACCTTTAAAAATGAAAAGGAGGCTATACAAGCTTTTGATCAGCGTAAATGTTCAGGCTTGGTGGCATCCAACTTTAATACCTATCGCTATAACCGTTTTATGGGAACAACGGGGGGAATTGGTTTGATTCCCAATAATCGTGTTGCCAGAGTCTTTTTACAGCTTTTAAATAATAGCAATGTGGAAAAGCGTATGGTCGGGGCAGATTATGAAATGCTGGGTATGATCCCGATCGGCACGGCTTATATGATTATGAATACGCAACAGATCAATAAGGTGTCTCAATTAAAAAATAAGACCATTGGTATTTTAGAGAATAATCCACCACAGCAGGCATTGGTACAAAGTGTGGGTGCTAAACCTGTCTACGTAGATTTTTCCAATGCAGTGGAATCCTTCAAGCAGAAAAAAATTGATATTTTGGCTGCACCTGCCTATGGCATATTGCCGTATAACTTGAAAAAAGAGTTTGGTGTAGACACGCAGGTCGTTAACTTTCCTATGGCGTATTTTGCGATGAATATCGTGATTCGACCACAAGTCTACCCAGCGGGCTTTGGTCATCAAATACGATCTTGGTTTGTACGTAATAGCAATGTACTTGCTGCACAAGCCATTCAATGGGAAAACCATTTGCCAGCCTATTACTGGGCGGATATCTCAGGTTATGAGAAACAGGGCTATGACGCGATGGTGGTCAAAATTCGGAATCGTTATGTCGACTCTGGTTATTATGATGCATATTTTGTTTCGCTCATTAAACGCCTTAGATGTTTGGATGATCCGAAGTATTTGGAGTGTCGTTAGTGCATTAAAAAAGGCAACCGAAGTTTGTAATATTGATCAGTGAATAATAATTCTGTGATGACTGATTTAAAATCTCCCCTAACCCCTCTTTAAAAAGAGGGGAATCTCAGATGATTTTAGATTTCTGAAACCCCCTCCTTTGAAAAAGGAGGGTTGGGGAGGATTTATTCTGCTTTTAAGCTTTTTTGCGTTTTAAGCGACGTTTGGCTTGTTGAGATGCCATGGCTTCTAATGCTTCAGCCAATTCCTCATCACTAAATGTAGTGATGTGCTGCAACATTTGTAGCGTCGTCTCATCTAAGACCAGCTGTGCACCTGCGGCCATTTCACTGAAGTTATCATCATATTCAATGAAACCTTGCTCATTATTACGAATATAATTTTGCTGAGTGAGAACTTTAATAAAGCTTTGGAATAAGGCTTTGTCAAAGAATTCTGGTGAGTTGAATTCATACAGCACCGATAGGCGTTGACCTAAGAGGTGACTCAGCTCTTCAACTTGCTTGGTTGAAATGTTGCCTGAACCGCGCTGAGTAATCAGTGCTAGTGTCATGTAATAGCGTTCTAAACTTTGCTTTACTGGTAGAGCTAAAGTGACAAGCTTTTGATGTTCTTCGCTATTTGGCGTTGGGCTGAATAAATTGCCGTCATGATCTTGGAAAATCAAACCAATCTGAACCAAGGCATCGATATAATTATCAATCTGCTTTTGTAGATCAGCAGCTTCCCATTTCATGAATAATTCAGCTTTTAAGAACGGATACAAGGTACGGATCACATTACTTAAATCATTCTTGTGAATTTTACCATTGTGCTCAACCAGCGAAGCAACCAATGACGGTAAAACAAAGGCGTGTAGAATGTTATTACGGAAGTAAGTCAGCAATACGGCTTGATTATCTTCAATCGCAATAATATCGCCTAACACATGTTGTACACGTTTGATTAACTTGAGCTTGAGACCATAAGCAATGATCTCTTTACCTGACAATGAGGTCACTTGCGTGCGCTCATCATATGGTCGTTGTGTTGCCAAGTCACGGTAGATATCGAGCTGTTTCGCACAGATTTCTTCATCTAAAGTGTGCTTTGGTGTTGCCAATAGAATTAACGACAGTAATGACACAGGGTTGATGACGACAGCGCGGTTGATATTTTCTAAGATCAGATTGGCTGAGCTTGCAACGACATTAGAAATCTCTGTGGTACTTGCGGTATCCGCCTGAATATTCTCCGCACCCTGTTGTTTCAAAATATCATTTAAGAATACAGGTTCACCAAAGTTGACATGCACTTTACCGAAGATACGTTCAATTTTACGTAAGGTTTTCACGATACCAAAAATGGATTCCGCTTCTTTCGGTTGACCTTGCATTTCGCCAACATAGGTTGAGCCTTCCATCAGGCGCTCATAACCAATATAGGTTGGTACGAAGACGATCGGCTTTGCAGGACCACGTAAATGACCTTGAATGGTCATTGCTAGCATCCCAGTTTTAGGTGGAAGTAAACGACCTGTACGTGAACGACCACCTTCAATAAAGTATTCGATAGGCGTATTGCGCGATAAAATACTGTATAAATATTCTTTAAATACAGAGGTGTAAAGTGCATTTCCGCGGAAAGAACGGCGAATAAAGAATGCACCACCACCACGTAACAACTGACCCACAAATGGTAAGTTTAAGTTATCACCTGCGGCAATATACGGAATCATCAAGCCACGTTTATAAATCACATAAGACAGTAATAAATAATCGATATGGCTACGGTGACATGGGGTGTAAACGATTTCGTAGTCTTTTGCCAGCTCACGTACGGTACTGAAATTATGTACCTCTACGCCGTCATAGAGTTGCGTCCATAAACGGGTTAAGGCCATATCGGCAAAGCGTACCGCAGATGCCGAATAGTCAGACACGATTTCATTGACATAGCCAATGGCACGACGTTCAGCTTCCAGCATACTGATTTTATGCTGAATGCTTTCACGACGAATGGCATCTTGTACCTCGGCTGACTTCACTACCGATTGCATCACATTGCGACGGTCTGATAAGTCAGGGCCAAGTACCACTTCACGTTGCTGATCTAAATAGGTATCTAAAGAACTTGCAATATAGGTTGCAGGCGAGATATTTGGATGGTTGGTCTTGGCATAATCTACCAACTCACGCAAAGATTGCGGCTCATGGAACTCTAAATAAGACTGGCGACCATGCAAGCCAATATTCATCAGTTGTTTAACTGTGCCTGGAGTTGCCCAAGTATCTGAGAATAATAATTTGAACCAAGAGTCTTCTTTGTCTGGCGAACGACCCCAAAGTACAGTTACAGGTACTAGCTGAATATCAATATCAGTTTGTTGTTCTAAGGCTTCGACCAGTTGTAACAAGCGAGGTGGGAAAGTTTGAGTATTAAAAAAATTGTTTTCGTTATGATGTAAAAACAAGACTGAATTTTTTTCTTGATAGGTCCCAAAACTCAAGGGGTCTAAGGCTGGTTTTAAATTGAGACGACGGGTTTCACCATCAACCACTAGTGCATTACTACGCGAATAATTTTGTAAAACATAGCAAACTAACTTATTTGAATCGGTTGTGTTTTGCTCTGTTGTGGTGGATTCTGTAGGAACTTCACCAAGAACATGTGGGGTTACCACAAGGTCAAGTAACTTACTCGAAAGTTGGCGATACATTTGACCAAATCCAGTCTTGGACATTACAAACTCCTAAATAATAATCCTGACATCGAGTCATGATGAACACGACATTCTGCGATATTCTTACATGAAACGGTATGTTATTTTCTGACAAAATATAGCGTATTTGGTAGATTTTATCGTTAAAAATCGTATTTTTAGCCGCTATAAATACATATTAAGATAATCAATACATCATTATCGTGACGGATGAATCATTTTATCCTGACCATTGTCATTTGAATTTGTGGCACAATCAAAATTATCAACCCTGAAAGGATTGGTTGATCTCTCCTCATTGATGTTGGAAGACTATTACATGAATGCGTTAACTCAAGAATTGGTAGAACTGTTGACTCTGGAAAAGCTTGAAGAGCATATTTTTCGAGGCAATAGCCGCAATTTGGTAGGCAAGCGAGTGTTCGGTGGGCAGGTTCTTGGACAAGCATTAAGAGCAGCGTCATATACCACGGATCGTCCAGCGCACTCTTTACATGCCTATTTCCTGTATGGTGGCGATGTCAATGCACCGATTATTTATGAAGTTGATCCCCTCAGAGATGGTAAAAGCTTTGCCAGTCGACAGGTTCGTGCGATTCAACATGGCCGTACTATTTTCTCTGCAATGGTCTCTTTTGCCAATCCAGAAGAAGGCTTGAATTATCAACATAAAGAGCCAGAGTACCCTGAACCAGAGACCTTAAAGTCTGAGAATGAGCTGAAAGAAAGTCTGATTAACTTTGTGCCTGAAAATGTACGTGCCAGTTTTATGCGGGAACGTCATGTGGAAATTAGGCCTACACAGTTGATCAATCCATTTCAGCCGCAGCCTGAAGCGCCGTTCTATGCGCATTACATTCGCACCCATGATACGATTCCAGCCGATTTAGATGAAATCTCACTGCATCAGGCAATTGTGGCATTCTATTCAGACTTTACCTTGATGACCACGGCTTTACGTCCACATGGTTTGTCATGGATCTCTCCAAACTTACAATGTGCCAGTATTGATCACACTATCTATTTCCATCGCCCACTGCGCGCAGATGAATGGATGCTTTACGACATGGAAGCAACGATTAGTGCCAGCTCACGTGGCTTAAACTTTGGGCGGATGTGGCAAAATGGACAGTTGGTCTGTAGTACCGTTCAAGAGGGTTTGATTCGGCTCAGAGAAATTGAAACCCAGTAAAAAGTAAACCAGTACTAAGGCCATCATTCTGATGGCTTTTTTTATCATAAGGATGTGACAAAAAATTGCTCGATTCTTCAACATGAGCATGCCATAGTACCGATAAGTTAAATGTTTACCCATTAAACAATGAATTTAAATACACAAATTTTAATTGCAGCTGTGCTTGGTGTCGCTTTCGGTTTTCTGTTGCTTGCCTATCCACAAACCGCATTTGTTGAATCTAGTCTTTACGGACTGGGCATCTTAAGTAGTGTTTTCATTGGTTTATTGAAAATGCTGCTGATTCCATTGATTTTTAGCTCAATCGTAGTTGGGGTTTCCAATTTACAGGCAGGCGGTCAATTCGGGCGTGTCTGGAAAATTACGGCATTGAGCTGCCTGACGACGACCACCTTGGCTTTAATTCTAGGGATTAGTTGTGCGCACCTGTTTGATGTGGGTAAAGGTGTCGATATTCAGCTGTTTCAAGCAGCAATGGATAGTCATCAAACACCAGACACCTTAACGCCATCAAGTTTTGTCACCACCTTTATTCAAAACACTTTAATTAACCCATTTAAGGCATTTAGCGAAGGCAATGTGTTGGCTGTGGTGGTGTTTGCCTTATTCCTAGGTGTGGCATTGGTCAAAGGTGGCGAACGTTTTAGTCTCGTCCGTAACATCAGCCAGCAATTCTTTGACATCATGATGATGTTAGTGGGTTGGGTGATGAAGCTTGCACCGATCGGGATTTTTGCGCTTTTAGCCAAGTTGATTGCGACTGAGGATTTGTCTGTATTGAGTAGGTTGGTTGAATTCGCGGCAGTAGTGACGGGGACGACCATTTTCCATGGTGTGGTGGTGTTACCGGCTTTGTTGTGGATTTTTGGTCGTATGAATCCAATCACCTTTTTTAGAGGGGCGAGAACGGCTTTAGTCACAGCTTTTGCAACCAGTTCCAGTTCAGCGACCATGCCGCTGAGTATGAAGTGTGCACAGGAAAACTTAGGTGTACGGCCGCAAACGGCAGGTTTTGTGATTCCTTTAGGCACACAACTGAATATGGATGGTACGGCTTTGTATGAAGCTGCGGCTGCCTTATTTATTGCCAATTTGATGGGCTTGGAACTGAGTTTAACGCAGCAGATTATCGTGTGTTTAACGGCAATGATTGCATCCTTAGGTGCACCAGGGATTCCGAGTGCGGGGATGGTCACCATGATTATGGTGCTACAGTCAGTCGGTTTACCTGCGGAGGCGATTGCAATTTTACTGCCGATCGACCGTGTGCTGGATACAGTTCGTACTGTGGTCAATGTACAAGGCGATATGATGATTAGTGTAGTGGTTGATCGCTACGCAAAACAGGCGGAAGCTGAATCAAGTTGATCGTATTGGGCGCAAAAAAAAGCAGGAGATGACTCCTGCTTTTTTTATTCTATAAAAGAATGTTTATGCTGCGGGTTGTAAGGCACGTTTTGCAGCAGGTGAATTATTTAAATAATTCACCGCATCTTGGGTATTGCCTTCTTTGACGGGGTCATACCAAGGCATGAGGTAATCAATCTGTTGTGCAACCAACCATGCAGGACCTGGCAAGATTTTAGCGTCTTTTAATGCGATCTTCGACCATTCGATCCAGATCCATGGTTTAAATAAGCTTGGTTTCTTGTCAGCAAAACGAGGATCTTGGCTCATGATATGTGCTGCACCATCGACCCATAGGCCAAGTACACCGATAATGACGGCAACACTCATGTAGTAACGTGCGATGTAACCACCGCCCAAATGACGATAGAGATCAAATGCAACAGTACGGTGTTCAATTTCTTCAGAGCCATGCCATTTAATCAGATCGATCATTTCTGGATCTGCACCGAGTTCTTCCCAACGCTTGTTGTACAGTGCATATTTACCCAGTACACAGGTCATGTGTTCAACAGTCGCAATCACACCGAGACGGAATAAATCCCACTGATGCTCGAGTGCTTTTGGAATTTCTTTATCGAAAGGCTTGTCAGCCAAGACCTTGGTGAATAAGAAATCCATGATGTCGAGGTTGCGCTGAATATCAATATTGCGTTGCGTCAAATATTCTTTATTGGCAGAGGTATGTGCAACGGCATGCATTGCTTCCTGACGAATAAAGGCTTGGACGTCTTGCTTTAATTTTTCATCGGTAATTTCTGGAAGGACTTTGTTATATAAACGGCAAAACCAAAACTCACCAGCTGGTAAAATATTGTTAATTTCATTAATAAAATAGCTGGCAAAAGGCTGGTTTGGAATCCAATCCACTGGCGTATTTTCCCAGTCAAATTTTACTTTGCGTGGGAGGATTTTATAGTCAATCGAAGAACCAAGAACTTTGTTCTTCACAAATGATAGTAATTTCATCGTTTAGTCCTAATCGATAGTGCAATGAACCAACACTAAGCAGTATATGAAAACTACCTAGTGTTTGTGTTTAGCAATTCGGGACAATTAAAAATTATTTTATGCAACTTGATGCATAAAATGCACTTTTTATTCTTGAATGTCGGTTTCTGAGGCTTCTGGGATTTGGCTGAGGTCAAATTCTGCTGGTTGATCAAGCGTGTAATTCAAACGACCTGCCATGACAGTTGCCAGTTCTTCTAAGCCAATGCGATTGAGAGATGAGAACAGTTGAATTGAGAAATCGAGTTTCATTTTCTTCAATTGCTGTTTTACATCAAATAAAACTTCATTGGCAGGGCCGCGGTTCAACTTATCTGCTTTGGTCAGCAGGATATGTACAAATAAATGACGTGAATGTGCCCATTCCAGCATCATCAAGTCAAAGTGCTGTAAAGGATGGCGAATATCCATCAATAGCACCAAGCCTTGTAAGCTTTTACGGTGGATTAGATAATTTTCGAGTTCTTTCTGCCAAACGATCTTCATCGCTTCAGGAACCGCTGCATAACCATAACCAGGTAAATCGACCAAGCGCTGATCTGGATTGCCCAAGCTGAAAAAGTTGATCATTTGGGTACGGCCCGGTCTTTTTGAAGCACGTGCCAGTTGTTTTTGATTAGTCAAAGTGTTGATTGCACTTGATTTACCAGCATTAGAACGGCCAGCAAATGCGATTTCATAACCTGTATCTTCTACGCATAAAGCCAGTTTCGGCGCACTCATCAAAAATTCAGCTTGGCGTAACCAAGTTAATGACTGTACTGCATATTCAGTTAATGCAGGGTCAGCCTTTTTTTCATAACTGATTTTTTGTTTAGGTGCGAGTCTGGCTTTGGTGTCTTTCGATTTTTCACTGCGACGCATAGAAGCTTACTTTTGAATAGAAATAGCAACGACCATTATAAAGGATGTGAGGCGTTCGTGCGAACCCTTCGTCTGTATGCGATTTTAAGCTTTCTGAATAAGCTCTAAAAAATCGATATTTGAGCGTGTGGAAGAGGGGATAATGCCCTGTTGGACGACTTCGCCAAGCGTATATTGATCCAGACTTTGATAAAAGCATTCTAAGGCTTGATCTAAAATTCCTTTCAGTCCGCAGTTGGCTCGAAGTACACAAGGAGGGGTATTACATTCAACAATTTGATGATTGCCTTGTAAGGTTCGAACAATCGCACCTAATTTCAGATTCTTGGCTTCTGGATTGAGGCGCAGGCCACCGCCTTTGCCGCGAATGGTCACAATCCAGTGTTGTTTACCCATGAAGTGCACGACTTTAACCAAGTGGTTTTGCGACACATGTAAGTCTTCTGCGATATCTGCAATCGTATAAGGTACATCACTCGGACGAGCGACATACATCAAAATTCTGAGTGCATAATCAGTAAACTTATTGAGTTGCATGTGGTTTCACTCAATCTAGTGCAAGAAATAGAAAGGGCTAGTCTAACATAGACTAGCCCCATGCAAAATGTAGTGTGGCTTAGCTGAGTTTGACCCCGCCTGTACCAAAGGCTTCACTGTGAATGTTGGCGGCAGGGATACCACGAGCAACCAGTGCCTGATGTTGCGCTGCCATAAATGGCATTGGCCCACATAAATAATAATCGGCATTGGCGGGTAATAGTGCCGCATCGATGCTGCTTAAATCTAAACGTCCAGCAACATCGTAGTCTTCACCAAGGCTGTCATTTTCGTGTGGAAATTCATAAGCAGTGAACGTGCTCAAACGTGGAAACTTGCTTTTCAATTCATGAATATGCTTCTTCATGGCATGGACTTGGCTACTACGACATGCATGAATAAAGCTGACAGGCTGTGGCATATCTAAAGTCACCAATTGATTCAGCATGGCAATCATTGGAGTTAAGCCGACACCACCACTGATAAATACATTGCGTTTGTTACTGTCGATTAAATAGAAGTTTCCTGTCGGTGCAGACATCTCAATTTCTGAACCTTCAGCTAAACCATGTAATGTGCTTGATACCCAACCACCAGCAAGTTCGCCTTTTTCATCTTCACGTTTCACTGAGATACGTAGGTAATCTGCCTGTGGAATAGTTGAAAGTGTGTATTGGCGAGGTTGTCTTAAATTAAGCTCAGGTACGAACACACGAACTGAAATATATTGGCCTGCTTCATATTTTGGTAATTCCCCACCATCAACAGGCGCAAGGTAGAAAGAGGTAATTTCGTCACTTTCTACGACTTTCTTGGCGATTTTGAAATTACGCCAGCCTAACCAGCTGCCTTTGGTTTGTTGATGTTGGTCATAAATCGCTTTTTCTGTACTGATAAATAAATCAGCCAATTGACCATAAGCCGCAGCCCATGCACCAATTAATGGATCTTCCATTGAAATATTCAGTACTTCACTAATGGAATGAAGCAGGTTTTCACCCACGATGCCGTAATCTGGTGACTGAATATTTAAGCTGACATGTTTATGCGCAATCAGTTCAACCACAGGTAAAAGCACAGAAGGATCTTCAATGTTCTCCGCATAAGCTAAAACTGCCCCCGCAAGCGCCTGTGCCTGTGCACCACTGCGCTGATGTCCCATGTTAAAGGTTTCTTTTAATTCGGGATGATTACCTAACATGCGGTTATAAAAGTATCCAGTCAGCGCTACGCCGTTTTCACGAAGAACTGGAACTGTTGCTTTAACAAGGTCAATTTGCTGTGGAGTCATAGGAGATCTCTCTTGGCTATCATTTATAAGATGTATTTAAAATACATCTTATAAAGTGTATTTGCAATGCATATTTAAATAAAAGCCATAAAAAAATTAAGGGATAATAGATTATCCCTTAATTTACAAATGAATATGGATTTATTTTTTACCGAATAATGAACCGAGTAAGCCACGAACAATTTTTTGTCCAGTTGTCCCACCTAAACTACGCGCGGCACTCTTGGCAAAAGTACCGACGATATCTTGAGTGAGCTTCTCGCGATCACGCTGTGATTTTTCTGCGGCTTTTTGTTGCTCACGGGCAAAACGTTCTTGTTCTTTGGCTTGTTGCTTGGCCAAAGCATCTTGCTCTTTGCTTTGCTGTTTGGCTAACTCATCTGCCTCTTTTTCTTGGGATTGTTGCAATACTTTCTTTTGCAGCATTTCATAAGCACTGTCCCGGTCAATGGCTTGGTCGTAGACACCCGCCACAATACTTTGCCCAATAATCACTTGACGTTCTTCAGGCGTGATCGGGGTAAAGGAGGAGTAAGGAGGCATCACCCAACCGCGCTCCACAATTTGTGGTGTGCCTTGTTCATCTAGGCAACTAATCAAAGCCTCACCAACTGCAAGTTCGGTAATGGCTTGATCGACTTTAAACTCAGGATTGGCACGGAAAGTATCCGCTGCGGTTTTGACTGCCTTTTGGTCTTTGGGGGTAAATGCGCGTAAGGCATGTTGTACACGGTTACCCAGTTGCCCTAATACGCTTTCAGGCAGATCAAGTGGATTTTGGGTAATGAAATAAATCCCCACACCTTTAGAGCGGATCAAACGTACAACTTGTTCAATCTTTTGTTGCAAAGCAGGACTGGCATTATCAAATAGTAAATGCGCTTCATCGAAGAAGAATACCAATTTTGGCTTATCCATATCGCCGACTTCAGGCAACTGCTCAAATAGTTCAGACATCATCCAAAGCAGGAAAGTGGCATATAACTTCGGGGTGTTCATCAACTTATCTGCAGCCAAGATGTTGATATAGCCATGACCATTGGTATCAGTTTGAATGAAATCGAGAATATTCAGGCTTGGCTCACCAAAGAACTGTTCACCGCCTTGATCACCTAAAGCCAGTAGATTACGTTGAATTGCCCCTAGACTGGCAGGGGAAAGGTTGCCATATTCGGCTTTGAGGCTGGCAGCATTTTCACTGACATAAGTCAGCATGGCTTTCAGATCTTTAAAATCTATCAGTAAAAGACCTTGATCATCAGCAACACGAAACACCGCTGAAAGTACACCTTCTTGGGTGTCATTCAGATTCAGCATTTGTGCCAGTAATAAGGGACCAATCTCTGAAATGGTAGTCCGAATTGGATGGCCTTGCTGACCGAATAAATCCCAAAAGATTACTGGAGATGCTGCAAAAGGAATTGCATCTAGTTGTAAGCTTTTTAGACGCTCATCAAATTTAGGATTGCTGCTGCCTGCTTTAGCAAGACTAGATACATCACCTTTGGCATCGGCAAGGAATACCGGTACACCAATACGAGAAAAGCTTTCCGCCATCACCTTAAGGGTTACGGTTTTACCAGTTCCTGTCGCACCTGCAATCAAACCATGTCGGTTTGCAAATTTAGAATGTAAAACAATATCTTGTGTTGTATCAGTGGTTTTTTTTGCAATAACGATTGGTGTACTCATTCTTCACCTGTTTTTAATCTCAATCGAGCTGTTTTAATGCATTTTGAATATCTTGAATTAAATCTTCTGGATGTTCTAGTCCTATACAGAAGCGAACCAATAAACCTTGTTGTAAATGTGTATTTTCCAAAGTACGCATTTGTTTTAAGTCATACAGCATTGCCAGACTGACAGGACCGCCCCAACTAAATCCGAGTTTAAACAGCGTTAGGCTGTCGCAGAACTTTCGGATTGCGGCCAGATCATATTCTGGTTTGAAAAGAACACTAACCAGGCCTGCACTTTTGCCAGTGCTGCAAATTTCTGTCCAGAACTGATGGCCTGCTGCATCAGGATCGCTTGGATGCAGGACTTGGCTAAATTGTGGTTGTTGTTTTAACCAATTCAACAGGGTGAGTGCACTTTGTGCTTGCTGTTCATAGCGTAAAGACATATGCGCCAAGCTGCGTTGGATCTGTGCTGTATCATCGCCTGAAACTGAAATTCCTTGGATGGCATGCATACGATAGAGCTTGTGATGGAGTGCTTGGTCATTTGTGACTACAGAACCCATTAAGATATCGCCACCACCGCTTGGATATTTGGTCAGTGCATGAACTGTAATATCAACAGTGAGATGCTCATCAGAGAAATCAAAAGCATTGAAAGCCAGTCCTGCGCCCCATGTATTATCCAGTGCGGTGAGTACATTGGCCTGCTGTGCTTTTTTAACCAAGTTCTTTAAATCGGGAAATTCTAAAGTGACTGATCCCGCTGCTTCGAGCCAAATCAATTTTGCTTTTTCATTCGGCTGAAAACTATTGGCATCAATTGGATTATAAATTTTAACCGTAATGCCATAGCGATCTTGCAGATTATTTAAATGCTCAAGATTGGGGCCATAAATATTATCGGCGACCCAAACCTCATCACCTGATCCTAAAACCGTACTATTCACGAGATTAATCGCTGATAAACCGCTTGGTGCAAGCAAGCAATAACGTCCGCCTTCAATTTGGGCAATGTTGTCCGCTAATGTAAACGTCGTTGGGGTACCGTGTGTGCCATAACTATAGTCATAAGCATCGGTCCAATGGCGGTCAAAAAGGTGCGCCGTGCTTTTAAAAATAATGGTCGATGCACGAAATAAGGGAGGTTGTACGGTTTCAATGTATTGAGGGGCTTGGCGTGGTGCATGAATCAGATTGGTTTGTGCTTTATTGTGTGTTGTCATAGGGCATGAGCTAAATAAATATAATGACTTAGGTTAAGAGAAAATCAACCAAGCCGCTAGTGTTGCGCTGCTTTTGTACAGAATCGGTACGGATTAATACGATTGCTCAAAACTGGCTTTATTTTTGCTAAGACTAATTATCATTCTAACGATAAATAGGTTTTAGCGCATGAAGTCGCATTTAAGAGTGCATTATTTTCAGCACATTGCTGGCGAAGGTTTTGGCAGTTGCTATGACTTTTTGAAAGCACATAAAGCAAAAATTACCGCAACCGAGTTTTTTGCATTACCTGTCGATTTACCCTTGGAGTTAGAGGCCTTACCGCGCGTAGATGAAGTTGATCTACTGATTATCATGGGGGGAACCATGAGTGTGAATGATGAAGCAAATTATCCGTGGTTAAAGCTCGAGAAAAGATGGTTACGACGTTATTTGGCTGCGGGTAAACCTGCCATTGGGTTGTGCTTGGGCGGTCAGTTAATTGCCAATGCCTTGGGGGCCGCTGTGAGCCGTAATCCGTACCAAGAATTAGGCTGGATGGATGTGGGTCGTGCCTCGCATGTGCCTGAGGATTATTTTCAAATTCCAGAGCAATTGAATATTTTGCAATGGCATAGCGAAACTTTTGAAATTCCAAAGGGTGGGGTGCGTTTAGCAGAGAATAACGTCTGCCGAAATCAAATGTATCAGATTGGGCGTAATGTTCTTGGGTTTCAGTTTCATCCAGAAATGACACCACAGACCTTGGCACTGTTGATTGAGAATGAAGAGGATATGGCGGTTTTTAATGGTGAATATGTACAACCGATATCTGAATTAAAAAGAACCATCAAAAGTAAATTTGAACAGGGGAATCGTTTGCTGAATCAAGCAATCGATTATGTTGTGAGTGCATAGCAGGATTGATTGCTTAAAAAATGAAAAGAAGAATTGCATAAGACTTAAACAATCGTTATAATGAGCGACCCTCAAATGGAGGGCGTTTACTACGAAGAAAGTAGTTAACGCATTACAGTCGTGGCATCGATCATGACCTTAGTGATTTTCACTGCCCTTGACACTTACCAGAATGGTGAGGTGCGTCATGGGTGATTCTTTATATATTTGGCTTGGAGTTTACTGGTATGTCTAACCAGAGAATTCGTATCCGTTTGAAGTCTTTTGATCATCGTCTGATTGATCAATCTGCTCAAGAGATCGTAGAAACCGCTAAGCGTACTGGCGCACAAGTGTGTGGTCCAATTCCGATGCCTACTCGCATCGAACGCTTCAACGTTCTTACTTCACCACACGTCAACAAAGACGCTCGTGATCAGTACGAAATCCGCACTTATAAGCGTTTGATCGACATCGTTCAACCAACAGATAAAACTGTTGATGCATTGATGAAGTTAGATCTTGCTGCTGGTGTTGATGTTCAGATCGCTTTGGGTTAAGGCTTTCGGTTGATTAACTTTTCAAGTTAATTAGGCCGCTTTTTTAGAGGTTTATGCACATGGCTATTGGTTTAGTCGGTCGCAAATGTGGTATGACTCGCGTCTTTACAGATGCTGGTGTATCTGTACCTGTTACAGTTATCGAAGTCGATCCAAACCGCATTACGCAAATCAAAACACTTGAAACTGATGGTTATCAAGCAATTCAAGTAACTACTGGTGAACGTCGCGAATCGCGCGTAACTAACGCTCAGAAAGGTCACTTCGCGAAAGCGGGTGTTGCTGCTGGTCGTTTAGTTAAAGAGTTCCGTGTTACTGAAGCTGAGCTTGAAGGCCGTGAAGTGGGTGCTTCTATCGGTGTTGATCTGTTCACAGTTGGTCAAATTGTTGACGTAACTGGTCAGTCAAAAGGTAAAGGTTTCCAAGGTGGTGTTAAGCGTTGGAATTTCCGTACGCAAGATGCTACTCATGGTAACTCTGTATCTCACCGTGTATTAGGTTCTACAGGTCAAAACCAGACACCTGGTCGCGTGTTCAAAGGCAAGAAAATGGCTGGTCACTTAGGTGACGAACGCGTAACAGTTCAAGGTCTTGAAATTGTATCTATTGACGCTGAACGTTCTGTTTTAGTTGTTAAGGGTGCTATTCCTGGTTCAACTGGCGGTGACGTTGTTGTACGTCCTACCATCAAGGCCTGAGGGGAAATACTGTGAATTTAAAAACTGTTTCCGGCTCTGCTGTTGAATTGTCTGAAGTTGCTTTCGGACGTGAATTTAACGAAGCTCTTGTACACCAAGTTGTTACAGCTTACTTAGCTGGTGGTCGTCAAGGTACTCGTGCTCACAAATCACGTGCAGATGTTTCTGGCGGTGGTAAAAAGCCATTCCGTCAAAAAGGTACTGGTCGCGCTCGTGCGGGTTCTATTCGTAGCCCTATCTGGGTTGGTGGTGGTAAAACTTTTGCTGCTCGCCCACAAGATTGGTCTCAAAAAGTAAACCGTAAGATGTACCGCGGTGCAATGCAATGTATCTTAGCTGAACTTGTTCGCCAAGATCGTCTTGTATTAGTTGAAGAGTTTGCTGTTGCAGCTCCAAAAACTAAAGACTTGCTTGCAAAACTTACAGACTTGAATGCAACTCGCGCATTGATCATTACAGATGCTGTAGATGAGAACTTGTATCTCGCAGCTCGCAACCTTCCGCACGTTGATGTGGTTGATGCTACTGCTATTGATCCTGTTAGCTTGATCGCATTTGATAAAGTTGTAATGTCTGTAGCTGCTGCTAAGAAAATTGAGGTAGAACTCGGATGAACAACGAACGTATCTATCAAGTCCTATTAGGACCAGTATTCTCAGAAAAAGCACAAGTTTTAGGTGATACTGCTGGTGTTCAAGTGTTCAAAGTTGCATTAAATGCAAACAAACTTGAAATCAAGAAAGCAGTTGAGCAGCTCTTTGGTGTTGAAGTTGTAAAAATCAATACAACGATCACTAAAGGTAAAACAAAACGCTTTGGTAAAACATTAGGACGTCGTTCTGATGTGAAAAAAGCATACGTCACCCTGAAAGCTGGCCAAGATGTAGAAATGGCTGACTTGGGCGATACCGCTGAAAACGCAGCGGAATAAGGACGAGAATTATGCCAATTCAAAAATGTAAGCCAACGTCTCCAGGACGTCGCTTTGTAGAGAAAGTGGTTCATGACCATCTTCACAAAGGCGCGCCTTATGCACCGTTGGTAGAAGCTAAAAAACGTACTGGTGGTCGTAATAACAATGGTCACATCACTACACGTCACGTGGGTGGTGGTCATAAGCAAAACTACCGTATTGTTGACTTTAAACGTAACAAAGATGGTATTCCAGCGACTGTAGAGCGCATTGAATACGATCCTAACCGTACAGCTCATATTGCTTTATTGAAATATGCTGATGGTGAACGTCGTTACATCATTGCACCTAAAGGCCTACGTGCTGGTGATAAAGTACAATCTGGTAACGATGCTCCAATTCGTCCAGGTAACTGCTTGCCACTTCGCAACATGCCAATCGGTTCTACACTTCACAACCTTGAACTTAAAATCGGTAAAGGTGCTCAATTAGCACGTTCTGCTGGTACTTCAGTTCAGTTGTTGGGTCGTGATGGTTCTTACGCTATCGTTCGTTTACGTTCTGGTGAAATGCGTAAAGTCCACGTTGAATGTCGTGCTGTAATTGGTGAAGTTTCTAACCAAGAAAGCAATCTTCGTTCATTGGGTAAAGCTGGTGCTGCGCGCTGGCGTGGTATTCGTCCTACCGTTCGTGGTATGGCGATGAACCCAGTAGACCATCCACACGGTGGTGGTGAAGGACGTAGTAAAGGTATTCAACCTGTAAGTCCATGGGGTCAAAAAGCTAAAGGGTACAAGACACGTACCAATAAGCGTACGACTAAGATGATTATTCGCGACCGTCGCGTCAAGTAAGGGAATCTGAATAATGCCTCGTTCATTAAAAAAAGGTCCATTCGTCGACGCGCATTTGTTCGCTAAGGTTGAAGCTGCTGTAGCTGCTAACAACCGTAAGCCGATCAAAACTTGGTCACGTCGTTCAATGATCCTTCCAGACTTTGTTGGTTTAACAATTTCTGTTCACAATGGCCGTAACCACGTTCCAGTAATTGTTACTGAACACATGGTTGGTCATAAATTGGGTGAATTCGCGCCAACTCGTACCTATCGTGGTCACGGTGTTGATAAGAAGTCTAAACGTTAATAGGTGCTATGATGGAAGTAACTGCTAAATTACGCGGTGCCGCTATCTCGGCACAAAAAGCACGTTTAGTTGCTGATTTGATCCGTGGTAAGTCGATTGCGCGTGCGATAGATATTTTAAACTTCAGCAATAAGAAAGCAGCTGTGCTCGTTAAAAAAGCATTAGAATCTGCAATCGCAAATGCTGAACACAACAACAGCTTAGATGTTGATGACCTTAAAGTAACTACGATTTACGTTGATGAAGGCACTAGCCTTAAACGTATCATGCCACGTGCTAAAGGCCGTGCAGATCGTATTACTAAGCGTACTTGTCACATCACCGTTAAGGTAGGGGTTTGATATGGGTCAGAAGGTTCATCCAATCGGTATCCGCCTAGGTGTTGTGAAACGTCATAACGCTAACTGGTATGCGAGTCCGAAACAATACGCTGAATACTTGCTTAAAGATCTTCAAGTTCGTGAGTTTTTAATTAAAAAACTTAAGAGCGCGATGATCAGCAATATTCTTATCGAACGTCCTACAGGCGCTGCTAAAGTAACTATTAGCACTGCTCGTCCTGGTATCGTTATCGGTAAGAAAGGCGAAGACATCGAGAAATTACAGCGCGAACTCACCACTATTATGGGTGTTCCAGCTCAAGTTAGCATCAATGAAATTGATCGCCCTGACTTGGACGCACGTCTAGTTGCTGAAGCAATTGCTTCTCAATTGGAAAAGCGTGTTATGTTCCGTCGTGCTATGAAGCGTGCGGTTCAAAACACGATGCGTGCTGGCGCTAAAGGTATCAAAGTTGAAGTTTCTGGCCGTTTAGGTGGTGCAGAGATTGCTCGTACTGAATGGTATCGTGAAGGTCGTGTACCTTTGCATACACTTCGTGCTGACATCGACTATGCTACTATGCGTGCAGAAACAACATACGGTACGATTGGTGTTAAAGTTTGGATTTTCCGTGGTGAGATCTTAGGTGGCATGAAACAAGTCATGAACCCTGCTCCTGCTGAAGAACGTCCAGCTAAACGCGGTCGTGGTCGTGGTGAAGGTCAAGAGCGTCGTGGTCGTCGCGGTGACCGTGCTGCTGACAAGGGAGAATAATCCATGTTGCAACCTAAACGTACCAAATTCCGTAAAGTGCACAAAGGCCGTAACACTGGTCTAGCGCATCGTGGTAGTACAGTATCATTTGGTTCGATTGCAATTAAAGCAACTGAACGTGGTCGTATGACTGCGCGTCAGATTGAAGCTGCACGTCGTACCATTAGCCGTCGTATCAAACGTGGTGGTAAAATCTTCATCCGCGTATTCCCAGACAAACCAATTACCGAAAAACCATTAGAAGTACGTATGGGTAAAGGTAAGGGTAGCGTGGAATACTGGGTGTGTCAGATCCAGCCAGGTAAGATCCTGTACGAAATTGAAGGTGTTAGCGATGAGTTGGCGCGCGAAGCTTTTGCTTTAGCTGCTGCTAAACTTCCGTTTAAAACCACTATCGTGACTCGGACGGTGATGTAATGAAAACTAAAGATCTACGTGAAAAGTCGGTAGAAGAGTTGAAAGCTTTGCTTGATGAGCAACAGCTTAACCAATTCCGTCTTCGTATGGCGAAAGCAACTGGTCAATTAGGCAAATCGCATGAAGTGCAAATTGCTCGTAAGACAATTGCTCGTATTAAGACACTCCTTACCGAAAAACAGGGGAACGGACAATGAGTGAAAAAACAGTCCGCACGTTAACCGGCAAAGTTGTAAGCGACAAAATGGACAAGTCTATTGTTGTGCTTATTGAACGCCGCGTTCAACACCCGTTGTATGGCAAATCAATCCGCCGTTCAACTAAATTACACGCTCATGATGAGAACAATGTTGCTAAAACTGGCGACTTAGTGACCATCAAAGAAAGCCGCCCAATTTCTAAAACTAAAGCTTGGACTTTAGTGGAAGTAGTTGAAGCTGCTGCTGAGTAATTAGACGTTCTTGTTGCATCATCGGACAATTTCGAGTACTCTTTGAGCCTTTCGAAATTGTGACCGGTGATGCTCGGTTTTGGAGTAGGGCAATGATTCAAACCGAAAGTATGCTCGACGTAGCAGACAACAGTGGTGCACGCCGCGTACAATGTATTAAAGTACTTGGTGGTTCACACCGTCGTTATGCTTCAGTTGGCGATATTATTAAAGTTACTGTAAAAGAAGCAATTCCACGCGCACGTGTTAAAAAAGGTGACGTGATGAATGCTGTAGTTGTTCGTACAAAATTCGGCATCCGTCGTCCAGACGGTTCAGTTATTCGTTTCGACGATAACGCTGCTGTTATTTTGAACAACAATAAAGCTCCGATTGCGACTCGTATCTTCGGACCAGTGACTCGTGAACTTCGTACTGAACAGTTCATGAAAATCATTTCATTGGCTCCTGAAGTTCTATAAGAGGCAATCATGGCTAAGATTAAAAAAGGCGATCAAGTAATTGTGATCGCAGGTAAAGAAAAAGGCAAACAAGGTGTTGTTTTGTCTGTTTCTGAAGAACGAGTTAAGGTCGAAGGTCTTAACTTGGTGAAGAAGCACCAAAAGCCAAACCGTGTAACTGGCGCTGAAGGCGGTATCGTTACTCAAGAGGCTACGCTTCATATCTCAAACGTGGCAATTTTTAATGCTACAACCCAAAAGGCTGACCGTATTGGTTACCAAGTGATTGATGGCGCGAAAACTCGTGTTTATAAATCAAATGGTGAATCAGTGGCGGTAGCGAAGTAATAGGTTGAAAAAGGCAATGGCCAGACTTAAAGCACGTTACAACGACGAACTTAAAGCGAAGTTACAAGAAGAACTTAGCGTTAAGAACGTGATGGATATTCCTCGCATCACAAAAATCACTCTGAACATGGGTGTAGGCGCAGCTGCAACTGATAAGAAATTATTAGATGGCGCTGTTGCTGATATGCAACTCATTGCTGGTCAAAAGCCAGTTGTGACTCTTGCTCGTAAATCAATCGCTGGTTTTAAAATCCGTGATGGTTGGCCGATCGGTTGTAAAGTTACTTTACGCGGCGACCAAATGTACGAATTCTTGGATCGTTTGATCTCAATCGCAATCCCTCGTATCCGTGACTTCCGTGGTTTCTCTTCGAAATCATTTGATGGTCGTGGTAACTACTCTATGGGTTTAAAAGAGCAAATCGTTTTCCCTGAAATCGATTTTGACAAGATTGATCGTATCCGTGGTTTAGACATCACGATTACGACCACTGCTCGTAGCGATGACGAAGGCCGTGCGCTTATGCGTGCATTCGGCTTCCCGTTCAAATAAGAGGTCGATATGGCTAAGAAAGGTATGATTAATCGCGAATTGAAACGCGAAAAGACAGTTGCTAAATACGCTGCAAAACGTGCTGAATTAAAAGCAACAATTGCAAACGTAAATGCAAGTGACGAAGAACGTTTCGCCGCGACATTAAAGTTACAGGCATTGCCACGTAACGCATCTCCAGTACGTCTTCGTAACCGTTGTGGTTTAACTGGTCGTCCTCATGGTTACTTCCGTAAGTTCGGTTTAAGCCGTAACAAATTACGTGACACAGTAATGCAGGGTGATGTACCAGGCGTTGTTAAGGCAAGCTGGTAAGGAGCGACTAAATGAGTATGCAAGATACCGTTGCCGACATGTTAACACGTGTTCGTAACGCACAAATGGCTAAGAAACAAACTGTTTCTATGCCTTCTTCTAAGTTGAAAGTTGCAATTGCAAACGTTCTTCAACAAGAAGGTTATGTTTCAAATGTAGAAGTTGCTTCTGAAGAGACAAAATCTACTTTGACCATTACATTAAAATATTTCGAAGGCAAGCCTGTTATCGAAACCGTTAAGCGTGTAAGCCGTCCAGGTTTACGCCAATATCGCGGTAAAGATAAAATTCCTAGCGTTAAGCAAGGTTTGGGTATTGCAATTGTTTCTACAAGCAAAGGCATCATGACTGATCGCGCTGCACGTGCTGCGGGCGTTGGTGGTGAAGTTATTGCTTTTGTTTCTTAATAGGTGATTCCTCATGTCTCGTGTGGCTAAAGCCCCAGTAACTGTACCGAATGGTGTAACAGTTACTCAGAACGGCCGGCAGGTCGAAGTGAAAGGCAGCAAAGGTACATTGTCTTTCAACCTGCATGCGCTGGTCGAGCTAAAACAGGAAGAAGGTAAACTTCAACTTGCTCCAGCTAAAGAGTCGAAAGACGCTTGGATGCAAGCTGGTACTGCTCGCGCTGTATTGAACAACCTTGTAAAAGGTGTTAGCGAAGGCTTCGAACGTAAGTTACAGCTTGTTGGTGTTGGTTATAAAGCTGCGGTTAAGGGTACTTCTGTAAACCTTAACCTTGGTTACTCACACCCGATTGACTACGCTTTACCTGAAGGTGTAACAGCGGAAACTCCAACTGCTACTGAAATCATTTTGAAATCAGCAAACAAGCAGTTGTTAGGTCAAGTGGCAGCGGAAATCCGTGCATACCGTGCTCCTGAACCATATAAAGGTAAAGGTGTTCGTTATTCGGATGAAGTTATTCTTCGTAAAGAAGCTAAGAAGAAATAAGGCGCGAGGTTCTTATGAACGAAAAGAAACAAACCCGTTTGCGTCGTGCGAAAAGCACACGCTTGCACATTCGTGCATTGGGTGCGACTCGTTTGTGTGTAAACCGCACTCCGCGTCACATCTATGCGCAAGTTATTTCAGCAGATGGTGGCAAAGTTTTAGCGCAAGCTTCAACTTTAGATGCATCTTTGCGTAGTGGCTCTACAGGTAATGTAGACGCAGCTACGAAAGTTGGTGCTTTGATCGCAGAACGTGCTAAGGCAGCTGGTGTTACTAAAGTTGCATTTGACCGTTCTGGTTTTAAATATCATGGTCGTATCAAAGCCTTGGCTGATGCTGCTCGTGAAGGCGGCTTGGAGTTCTAATCATGGCGAAAGTTGAACAAAACGAAGGTCTCGTTGAAAAGCTGGTTGCCGTTGATCGTGTAGCCAAGGTTGTTAAAGGTGGTCGTATCTTCTCTTTCACAGCATTAACTGTTGTGGGTGATGGTAACGGTCGTGTAGGTTTTGGTCGTGGTAAAGCACGTGAAGTTCCAGCTGCTATTTCTAAAGCACTTGAAGCTGCTCGTCGTAACATGATCACTGTAGACCTCGCGGGTACTACTTTACAACACCCTGTGAATGCTCGTCATGGCGCAAGCCGTGTATACATGCAACCTGCTTCAGAAGGTACTGGCGTAATTGCTGGTGGCGCTATGCGTGCTGTTCTTGAAGCTGCAGGTGTACATAACGTACTTGCTAAATGTTATGGTTCTACAAATGCTGCTAACGTAGTAAACGCAACTTTCAAAGGTTTGCGTGATATGACTTCTCCTGAGAAAGTCGCTGCGAAACGTGGTCTTTCAGTAGAACAAATTCAAGGGTAATCAATCATGAAAACGATTAAAGTTACCCAGACTAAATCTTCTTCGCATCGTTTAAAAAATCATAAACTTTGCCTTCAAGGTTTAGGTCTGCGTCGTATTGGTCATACTGTAGAAGTGCAAGATACGCCTTCTAACCGTGGTATGGTCAACAAAGTTTACTATATGGTTAGTGTAGAGGAATAAGCCATGACTCTGCGTTTGAATGAACTTGCGCCTGCAGAAGGTGCAAAACGTGAAAATCGTCGTTTAGGCCGTGGTATCGGTTCTGGCGTTGGTAAGACTGGTGGCCGTGGTGTCAAAGGTCAAAACTCACGTAAAAGTGGTGGTACTCGTCCAGGCTTTGAAGGCGGTCAAACTGCGTTATATCGTCGTTTGCCTAAATTCGGCTTCACTAGTCAAATCGCTTTGAAAACTGCTGAAGTACGTTTGTCTGAGTTGAATAAAGTTGAAGGTGATGTTGTTAGCCTAGAAACTTTGAAAGCTGCGAATGTTGTTCGTCGTGACCAAATTCGTGCTCGCATCGTTCTTTCTGGTGAAATCACTCGCGCATTCACTATTCAAGGTGTTGTGTTGACTAAAGGCGCTAAAGCTGCTGTTGAAGCTGCTGGCGGTAAAGTCGAGGAGTAATCTCGAGTGTCTATGACTCCTAGTTCTTCAGGTCATGTAAACATGATGAAAGGCCAACCATTTCATGTGAAATACCGTGAAATTATTCGTCGATTAATGTTTTTGATTGGCGCGTTGTTGGTCTTTCGACTAGGAGCGCATATTCCGTTGCCGGGGATTGATAATGTAGCGCTAGCACAGTTTTTTAAAGCTAATGAAGGTACCTTCTTAGGTTTATTTAACATGTTCTCTGGCGGTGCATTAGAACGCATGTCGATTCTAGCATTAGGAATTATGCCGTACATTTCTGCATCGATTATCGTGCAGTTAATGTCTACTGTAATTCCTTCGCTAGAAGCTTTGAAAAAAGAAGGCGAGCAAGGCAAACGTAAGATCAATCAATATACGCGTTATGGCACCTTATTTCTTGCACTTGTGCAGGGTATAGGGATGTGTGCTGGCTTGATCAGTCAAGGTATTACCTTAACTTCAGGCCTAGCATTTTATGTTCCAGCATTAACTTCGTTAGTTGCAGGAACAATGTTCTTGATGTGGTTGGGCGAGCAAATTACCGAACGTGGTGTTGGTAATGGTATTTCGATGATCATTTTTGCGGGTATTGTGGCAGGTTTGCCAAATCTCGTGATTCAGTCGTTAACGTCTGTACAAAATGGTCAGGGTAGTTTAATCGGATTGGTTGTTTTCGGTTTATTATCGTTAGCAGTCTTAGCAGCGATTGTGTTTATTGAAAAAGCACAACGTCGTATTCCTGTAAACTACGCACAAAAACAGCAAGGGCGTCGTGTGTTTACTGCACAGCAAACACATTTGCCGTTAAAAATTAACATGGCAGGTGTAATTCCAGCGATTTTTGCTAGCTCATTGTTATTATTTCCAGCGAGCTTGGGACAATGGTTAGGAAGTGCTGATCCAAATGCAGGGATTGTGAAGCGTAGCCTACAAGATCTGGCATTGGTGTTATCGCCTGGACAGCCGTTGTATTTAATGCTCTTCGGTGCGTTAATTATTTTCTTCTGTTATTTCTATACCGCGCTAGTTTTTAGCCCGAAAGAAGTATCAGAGAATTTAAAACGTAGCGGAGCATATGTACCTGGCATCCGACCAGGTGAGCAAACGGCTCGTTATTTAGATCATATTCTTAACCGTTTGACCTTCATTGGTGCAATCTACATTACTGTAGTGTGTTTAATGCCTATGGTTCTACAAAGTTCGTTCGGTATTCCATTCCATTTGGGTGGGACATCGTTACTGATTGTAGTAGTAGTCGTAATGGACTTTATGGCGCAACTCCAAGCGCACCTTACGTCGCATCAGTATGATAATCAAACGTTAATGAGAAAAACGACTGCTCATCCTAAGGGATAAGCGCACTTAGAAGGTTTCATCATGAAAGTACAAGCTTCTGTAAAGAAAATTTGTGGTAGCTGTAAAGTTATCCGTCGTAATGGGGTTATTCGCGTAATTTGTAGCGCAGAACCTCGTCATAAGCAGCGTCAAGGTTAATTTAATTAAGACCTGTTGATTTCAGTAGGCTAATTAGGTTATTATCCGCCCCTCAAGATTTTTGTGGGGCGGTTGATTATCTTGACTGCCTTTTTGGAGAAAATTGAATGGCTCGTATTGCCGGTGTAAACATTCCGGATAACAAGCATGCTGTTATCTCTCTCACGTATATTTTTGGTGTAGGTCGCCACACTGCTAAGAACATCTTAGCTGCTGTAGGTATCACTGAAACTACAAAGATCCGTGAATTAGATGATGCTCAGCTTGATGCGATTCGTGCAGAAGTTGCTAAGGTTCCGACCGAAGGTGATTTACGTCGCGAAATTTCCATGAACATTAAACGTTTAATGGATTTAGGCTGCTACCGCGGTCTTCGTCATCGTCGCAGCTTGCCTGTCCGTGGACAACGCACCAAAACTAACGCACGTACCCGTAAAGGTCCGCGCAAACCGATTAAGAAATAAGATTTCTGGAAGCTAAAAGATGGCTAAAGATACTCGCGCACGCAAGAAGGTCACTCGTACCGTCTCTGAAGGTGTCGCACACATTCACGCTTCTTTTAATAACACCATTGTTACGATTACCGATCGTCAAGGTAATGCATTGGCTTGGGCTACCTCAGGTGGACAAGGCTTCCGTGGATCACGTAAATCAACACCGTTTGCTGCTCAGGTAGCTGCTGAAGTTGCTGGTAAAGCTGCTTTAGATTACGGTTTGAAAAACTTGGACGTCCTTGTAAAAGGTCCTGGTCCTGGTCGTGAATCTGCGGTTCGTGCATTAGGTGCAGTGGGTTATAAAATTAACAGCATTACCGATGTGACTCCAATTCCGCACAACGGTTGCCGTCCACCTAAAAAACGTCGCGTGTAAGGAGAAACATTCATGGCTCGTTATATTGGTCCAAAATGCAAACTCTCTCGCCGCGAAGGGACAGACCTGCAATTAAAATCTGGCGTTAAACCGTTTGACGTTAAGACTAAAAAACATGCTAAAGCTCCTGGCCAACATGGCGGAGCTCGTGGTAGCAAACAATCTGAGTACTCACTACAATTACGTGAAAAACAAAAAGTACGTCGTATGTACGGTGTGTTAGAGCGTCAATTTAGTAACTACTACAAAGAAGCTGCTCGTGTAAAAGGCGCAACTGGTGAAAACTTGTTGAAATTGCTTGAAAGCCGTCTTGATAACGTTGTTTATCGCATGGGTTTTGGTTCTACACGTGCAGAAGCTCGTCAGTTAGTATCTCACCGTAGCATCACTTTGAACGGTCGTCGTGTTAACATTGCATCTATCCAAGTTAAAGCTGGTGATGTAATTGCAGTACACGAAGGCGCTAAACAACAATTACGTATTAAAAACGCAATTGAATTAGCTGCTCAACGTGGTATCCCTGCTTGGATGGAAATTGACCATTCTAAGTTAGAAGGTACGTTTAAAGCTGCACCAGATCGTTCTGATTTACCTGCTGAAATCAACGAAAGCTTGATTGTAGAATTGTATTCTAAATAATCCTTGAGGTAGCAATAAATGACGCGTACTGCAAACGAGTTTCTAACTCCGCAAGCGATCAAGGTCGAAGCGGTGAGCGGGACCTCGGCAAAAGTGATTCTGGAACCTTTAGAGCGTGGCTTTGGTCATACTCTAGGTAATGCTTTACGTCGCATTCTATTGTCTTCTTTACCTGGCGCTGCTGTGGTTGAAGTAGAAATAGAAGGTGTCGAGCACGAGTACAGTACTTTAGAAGGCTTGCAGCAGGACATCGTCGAGCTCTTGCTGAACCTAAAAGGATTGTCTATTAAGCTGTTCGATCAAAACGAAGCATATTTGACATTAGAGAAACAAGGGGCGGGTGACGTAACTGCAGCTGACCTTCGTTTACCTCATAATGTTGAAGTGGTTAACCCTGATCATTTAATCGGTACTTTGAGTTCTACAGGTTCATTGAAAATGCGCCTTAAAGTTTCTCAAGGTCGTGGTTATGAAACATCTGACTCACGTTTCCCTGAAGGTGAAACACGTCCTGTAGGTCGTTTACAGTTAGATGCTTCTTATAGCCCAATTAAGCGTGTTTCATACACAGTAGAAAATGCTCGTGTTGAACAACGTACCGATCTTGATAAGTTAGTGATTGATCTTGAGACTAACGGAACTGTTGATCCAGAAGAAGCAATCCGCAAAGCGGCAACAATCTTGCAACAACAAATTGCAATTTTGTTGATCTTCAGAAAGATCAAACTCCTGTTGCTCAAGAGCCTCGCGAAGAAGTTGACCCAATCTTGCTTCGTCCAGTAGATGATCTCGAGCTAACTGTTCGTTCTGCTAACTGTTTGAAGGCAGAAAATATTTACTACATTGGTGATCTTGTTCAACGTACTGAAGTTGAGTTATTAAAAACTCCTAACTTAGGTAAAAAATCGTTAACAGAGATCAAAGATGTTTTGGCTTCGAAAGGTTTGCAACTCGGCATGCGTTTAGAGAACTGGCCACCAGCTAGTCTCCGTATGGATGACCGTTTTGCCTATCGTAGCCGTTAATTAAGTAGGACTATCACCATGCGTCATCGTAATAGTGGTGTGAAATTAGGCCGTACCAGCAGCCACCGTAAGGCGTTGTTCCAAAATTTAACAAATGCTTTAGTTGAGCACGAGTTAATTAAAACAACTTTACCTAAAGCGAAAGAACTTCGCCGCGTTGCTGAGCCTTTAATCACTTTGGCAAAAAACGATACAGTAGCAAACCGTCGTTTAGCGTTTGCTCGTACTCGTTCTGCAGCAACTGTTGGTAAATTATTTACCGTTCTTGGCCCTCGTTACAAAGAACGTAACGGCGGTTATCTTCGTGTTCTTAAAGCGGGCTTCCGTGCAGGTGATGCTGCACCGATGGCTTACGTTGAACTCGTTGACCGTGAAGTAAAATAATACTTCTACGTGTAGAACAGTCAGTTGTTCCAAAAAAGGCCGGTGTAATAACCGGCCTTTTTTATTTATCTTTTTTAATTAGTCTGGGTTTGGCCAACTGGTTGATATGCTAAATTAAGTCGTGATCCTATAAAAATTCAAATAGACAAGTATGTTAAATATTGAGATTAAAATTCTAAGTGTGAATGAGCTGAATGACTTTAGAACGATCAGGCTTTCAGCTTTAGCAAAAGCCCCTGAAATGTTTGGTTCTACTTATAGTATAGAAGTGGTGAAGCCCTTAAGTTTCTTTGAAAATTGCTTATCTAGTTCAACAGTTTTTGGCGTTTACTACAACGATAAAATTATTGGTTTAGCGACTTTAACCCGAGAGGTCGCAACAAAGCTTGCTCATAAGGCTTATTTATCAAGTGTATTTATTGAACCTGAATTTCAAAGACAGGGAGTGGCAGATAGATTACTCACGACTGTTATTGAACATAGTAAAGAATATCTAGAACAAATTTTACTTATTGTCGCTGATGATAATCAGCCAGCAATTAAGCTTTATCAAAAGTTTGGTTTTCAAACTTATGGGGTGGAATCAAAAGCCTTGAAAAATAACGCAGAATATATAGATGAGCTTTTGATGAAGCTTTTTTTATTCTAGGATATAAATGGCATTTTCTATTTGAAATTAAAGCTACGATCTAAAATTGCTAATACATCTATTTCTACATCATCTCTTATCCTGAGCTTTTTCCTTAAAAATTGTCTCCCTGTAGATATTGAATAAAGCATGTTTATAAGTATTCCGTGAGTACAGATAATTTTTTCATCTACGAAAGCAAACCCTGTACTGAACGAAATCCAAGCAGAAATCTCAGGATTTTTTAGCACTCTTTTTTCTAAAATTGTCCCGAAGTGATATGAAAAAACCGATGAATGACCAAACTTGACATTGCGTATTGTCAAATTTGTGCTTTAATAAAGTCATGGTTTATACAGGGTATAAAAAAAATGGAAAAGCAAGTTGATGTATTAATTATTGGTGCAGGTATCTCTGGGATTGGGTTAGCTGTGCATCTCTCGAAGAACTGTCCACAACGTAAATTCGAAATCTTAGAACGTCGTGATAGCTTTGGCGGGACTTGGGATTTATTCCGTTACCCTGGTATTCGTTCTGACTCGGATATGTCAACGTTTGGTTTTAATTTTAAACCATGGGCAAAAGATAAAGTATTGGCAAGTGGTGCTGAGATCAAAGGTTATTTAAGCGATGTCATCAGTGAAAATCAGTTAAAAGATAAAATTCATTTTGGTCATCGTGTCCTTTCTGCAAACTACGATTCTGCAAAGAAAAAATGGGCAGTTGAAATTGAAGACAGTAACAAGAAAAAGCAAACTTGGTCTGCAAATTTTGTGATGGGTTGTACAGGCTACTACAACTATGATCAAGGTTATGCGCCGAAATTCCCAAAACAAGAAGATTTCCAAGGCCAATTGATCCACCCACAGCACTGGCCTGAAAACTTAGATTACACTGGCAAGAAAGTCGTTATTATTGGTAGTGGTGCAACCGCAATTACCCTTGTTCCTTCAATGGTGAAAGGCGGTGCAGGGCATGTGACTATGTTACAGCGTTCTCCTTCTTATATTGCGACGATTCCTTCAATTGACTTTATTTATGAAAAAACCCGTAAATTTATGTCTGAGGAAACTGCTTATAAATTTACCCGTGCACGTAATATTGGTATGCAACGTGGTATTTATGCATTAGCGCAAAAATATCCGAAAACAGTACGTCGCTTATTGTTGAAAGGTATTGAATTACAGTTGAAGGGTAAAGTGGATATGAAACACTTTACACCAAGCTATAATCCTTGGGATCAACGTTTATGTGTTGTGCCAGATGGTGATTTGTTCAAGGCGCTACGTGAAGGCCAAGCCAATGTTGAGACGGATCAAATTGAGAAGTTCACGGCAAATGGTATTCAATTGAAGTCTGGTAAACACCTTGAAGCTGATATTGTGATTTCGGCGACAGGTTTGGAAATCCAAATCTTAGGTGGCGTAAAAGGTACAATCGATGGCAAACCAATGGATACCTCTCAACACATGCTCTATCAAGGTGTGATGGTAAGTGATGTACCAAATATGGCAATGATCATTGGCTATATCAATGCATCTTGGACATTGAAAGTTGATATTGCAGCGGATTATATCTGTCGTTTGCTGAATCATATGGATAAAAATGGCTATGATGAAGTCATTGCCCATGCGGATCCAGCATTGCGTGAACAAGATACCATTATGGGTAAAATGTCTTCTGGTTATATTGCACGTGCAGCAGATGTGATGCCAAAACAAGGTAAAAAAGCACCGTGGAAAATTACCAATAACTACCTTGCGGATCGTAAAGAATTAAAAGATGCATCATTCAACGACGTGGTCTTGCAATTCCATAAGCGTGGTGAGCAAGTCGATCGTAAGCCAAAGCTAGTGTCATAATTATTTATTGAATTTATTAAAAAACCCTATGCATAAGCATGGGGTTTTTTATTTGAAATCAGGCTTTAAATTCGATCAATATCGCGTATATTGAGCACATTAGAAAATTTTGATTAGGGATAATACGATGAAAAAAATCATCATCTTAGGGGCATTATTATTTAGTACATCAGTCTTTGCCGATGACGTAAAACAAAAAGAAGTCATTGCACAAAAGCTGGTATCTGTTGATGGAACTGAGCAAGGACTGCAAAACACCGATAAAATGATTTTAGAGCAAATTCGTATGCGTTTGCCAAAAGACTTACCCGAAAGTTTTTATACCGATTTGAGCAAAAACCTGAATAGTGAACAGCGTAAGCAATTTATCGTGCAACGTTATGTGGAAAGTTTTAGCCAGAAAGAGTTACAAGCTGCATTGACCTTCTATGAATCTGTAGAAGGGAAGGCTTGGGCAAAGAAAGCCAGTGATGTTGGCAGTGAAGTCGCGCATTTCACCACACAAAATGCGCGTACTGCGCTCAATACCACCATGCAACAATATATTGAGAATCCTAAAGTTAAGCAATTGATGGCAAGAATGAATCCACAGCCTGTTCAAGCTGCTGAAAAACCTGAATCGAAATAAATAACAAAGGGATCGCGCATTGGGCACGATCCCTTTGTTCTAGCGATATTTAGAGGGTACGGGAAATGAGTTCTTTCATAATTTCATTGGTACCTGCATAAATACGATTGGCACGGTTGTCGATATAGGCACGGGCAATTGGATATTCCAGCATATAACCATAACCACCATGTAGTTGTAAGCAGTCATCTACAACTTTTGAGAACATATCTGAAATTTTGTATTTGGCAGCTGCTGCCGCATCCACACCTAAGTTTTCTTCAAGCTGTAGTTCCATACAGCGATCGAGATAGGTGCGACAGAAATCAATTTCAGTACGCAATTCAGCCAGTTTAAAACGAGTATTTTGGAAGGTACTAATTGCTTTGCCGAATGCTTTACGATCTTTGGTGTATTGCACGGTATGTGCAAAGGCTGCTTCAGCACCTGCTTGACAGATAATTGCAACCAGCATACGTTCCCAAGCGAGTTCTTTCATCAACATGATAAAGCCCATGCCTTCCATACCTAATAGGTTTTCTTTCGGCACACGGACATTATCAAAGAACAATTCACAGGTATCTTGGCCTTTCATACCAATTTTGTTCAGTGGTTTACCTTTGCTGAAACCGGAACGATCCGCTTCTACAATCAGCAAAGATAAGTTTGCTGAGCCTTTTTCATTGTTGCCTGTTTTACACACCACAATCGCCATGTCGCAAAGATAACCATTGGTAATAAAGATTTTAGAACCATTGATGACATATTCATCGCCATCTAATACGGCTGTCGTGCGAACTGCTTGTAGGTCAGAACCTGTACCAGGTTCAGTCATCGCAATCGCTGTGACGGCTTCGCCTGTTGCCATTTTTGGTAACCAGTGTTGCTTTTGCGCTTCATTGCCGAAGTTATTGATATAGTTGGCAACGATATCTGAATGCAAAGAAAAACCCGTACTTGAATCCATGGCATAGGCTTGTTCTTCGATCAGAATCATACTGTAAAGACGATCGACACCTGAACCACCGTATTGTTCAGGCATTGTTGTACAGAGTAGACCAAGTGCCCCCGCTTTATTCCATAAATCACGATCTACATGTTGTTGTGTCTCATATTTTTCAATATTTGGAACAACTTCTTTCTCATAGAATTTACGCACGGTCTCGCGGAATGCTTCGTGGTCTGAAGTAAACAGTTTGCGTGGCAGCATGTTTGGAACTGGACGAATAGCACCTGATTGCATTTGTTATTTTTCCCTAGTGTGTTGGATTTAAATCATCTTCATCACCATACAAGAAATTGAAAATAGTGAACAATGTGATCAATGCTCAATTTGCTTGATGTATTTGGTCACTTGAGAAAAATCTCTCAGAACTTCATTGGGGAGATCGGGTACACTATGGGAAAATTGTTGCATTGCGGAGCCAATAATGTCTGATGAAATGACACTGGAAGAGCGTAAGGTTGTGTATCGTGCCCGTCGCGGTTTAAAAGAAATCGATGTGTATTTTGATCCTTATGTTAAAAACCACTACCTGACAGCCGATATTGCTGAAAAGGCATTATTTGCCGAGTTGGTTGATCAAGAAGATCCAGATTTATTGGATTGGTTTATGGAGGTAGGGGAACCACCTCGTGCAGAATTAAAAGATTTTATTTTAAAATTAAAACACTATGTCCATGGCTAATGGTGTTTTCGAGCTGCAACGCAGTCGTTTTGCGATCGCATTGCAGCTCTTGATTTTCATTGCCATCCTCGGATTAACTTATTCCTTACTTGCCTTATGGATTTGGCTAGTGTGTTGCTGCATGATGGGCGTTGCTTGGTTCTTTTTTTTGAAACAGCCACAAATTAAACGTTTTGAATACTTGGATCATCAAGAATGCTCGTTCGAATTTTATGACCCCAAATTAAAGATCCAGCGTAGACAGATCATCAAAATATTAGATCAGCAACTTTATATCGCGCTCTATTTTTCTCATAAAAAGCATAAAAATTGCATTATTTGGTGGGATCAATTATCACATTCGCAATGGAAAAAGCTAAAATTACGCGCAAAACTGGGATGATTGTTTGACAATTCTACAACTGTATAAAATTAATAAAAATATAAATTTCAATAATTTAATTAAAATTAAGGTTTGTCTTATTTAAATTGTTAGATTAAATACTCTAAAAAATAGTGAAAATTATGATTGTCAGACAATCTGGCGATCAAGTCCGATTTATTTTCGTTAAAGTACAAACACCAACGTAAAGTATGGTGGAGGTCCAAAATGGAAATTCCAACATGGTCGTTTCTGGTGGTCGCAATCATTTTTGCGATTGTAGTAGGAAGAGCAGGAACTTTACTCAGGGAATTTCTTGAATCACGTCAAGTTGTCGTGACCAAGAGAAAGAGATTGAAAGTGTCATCAATATATCACTCTCCCGTGAATATCGATGGTGAACGCCAATCTAGTATCTATCAAAAGTAGATACGTAAGTGTAGGAGGTCTCTATGGAGATTTCAATGTGGATGTTTCTGGTAATTGCGATCGTTATGGCGATTGTAGTAGGAAGAGCTGGAACATTACTCAAGGATTATTTTCAACAAAACTAAAATATAAAGAGTTTCACGATTTTACCAGTTAATAAGTAGCATGTGCTGAACCGTCGCAATGCTACTTTTTTTTGCCTGAAATTTCTGTATTGCTGCGTATCTGTCAATTCTTTCATTTGTGAATTATGTCAAAATGTCCTCGTTAAATTAGAGCAATTACTCTTTAATTCAAGTATTGCATCTGATAATGTACAGCTAAAAGGAAAAAACAAATTATTAGAGGGACAGGAAGTATGTCTAAACTCCATAAAATTGGGCAGGGTGTGGCGGTTGCTGTATTAACAACATCAATGCTATCAGGATGTTCTTATGTGATTAAAACCGGTGCGAATGTAGCACTTGGTTTTGGTGAAAAACATATTGTTCCACCGATTTTATCGATGGATGATGCCGAAATGGTGTGTAACTCAGGGAATGCTTTAACCCCTGCGGTCATGTCAACCAAAGATATGGGGGCTGATCCAACTCGTATGGCTGTATTGCTTTATACAGCAGCAGGTGTGTGTGCTGAGAATCAAGCCTTAGAAGCAGAATTACGTTATTTGCGTGCCTCTAAAGCTGGGCAAGTGTCTGAAGCGCAAGATGCACGTATTGAGCAGAAACGTTGGGCTGCGATTGCGGCTGAGCGTCAATATGCAGGCTATCAACTTTTTGCCAATCGCTGGGAAACCAAATACAAATATAAATTAGGCGATTCATGCCCAACCATGCGCAATGATCTAGATCAAACTGTTTATTTACTCGGTATGGTGAGTGGTTTGCAAGCCATGACCAATGATATTAACTCAGGTGGTGCGATCAATGTTCCTAAGGATATTGCGGGGATCGTTGAGCGAGGCATGACCTGTTTGGATAATGAAAAATTCTGGGGTGCGCCAATGGCAACCCGTGCTGTGATCTGGACCTTACTACCAGGTGCCGGTGACGGTAAACCTGAACCCTATGCCACCATGAAGCAATCTATGGCAATTGGTGAGAAGAAGGGCGTTCGTTTAGCGCATGCACTTTATGCAGTTGCTGCACAAGCCAGTGGTGATGATGCCAAACTGCGTGATGCTTTCCGTTCATATGCTGCGGCAACTGGTGAAGATAAACCTGCGAACCCACAATTTAGATTGATTGATAAAATGGCAGGTTTGATGGTCCGTGGTATTGCAGATCGTTATTGGACTGAAAACACGGGTGTGAGAGCGAGTGATGAAGGTCTTACTTCATTCTGGGATGATAAACAAGAAAGCTCGGCTGAACTAGATTCACTCTTCGATGGTGGTGGCGATGCTGGATCTGCACCAGCTCAAGATGCAACAGCTCCAGCATCAGAGACATCAGCACAGTAACCTGAATTAAACGACCTTTTACATTTGAAACATCTACACTTGTAAAAGGTCTGTTTTTTTAAGAGGTAGTAGATAAATGAAAGATCAAATATGGATAAGGAAAGTCATTTTGATCGCGATATGTATTTCCATATCGGCTTGTCTACAAGTGTTTGCTGATCATTTTATTTATTGGAGACCTAGTCTACTGACTGAGTTTTGGCGCTTATGGACTGCGCATTGGGTACATGTGGGTTGGATTCATTTCTTGTTAAATATGTTGGCATTTGCATGTTTACCATTTATTTTTCCGCATGTCCGAAATTGGCATCTCTGGGCTTTGTTGTTGGTACTTCCTCCATTCATTAGTTTAATCTTTTATTTTTATTTACCTTATATTGATGCTTATGCAGGCCTTTCAGGCGTTTTGCATGGTTTATATACCGCCGTTGGATTGGTGTATTTGCAATATAAGAATGAACGTAAATTTGCAATCTTGGTGTTGGCACTTATTGTTGCAAAACTGATTTGGGAAAACTCTTTTGGTCAAACAGGAACGGCCCAATTAATTGGCAGTCCAGTCCTCACCGAAGCACATTTGATTGGTGCAATTGGTGGTGTGTTATGTGGTTTAAGCTATTTACTTATAAGAAGGAAAAATAGAGAACATATAAATTGATAAAAATAACCAACAAAAAAGTGATTGCAGTCATTCTTTTTTGAAAAAGTTTGCTGCAAATTTAATCGGTTTAAAAGGGATTGGTTAAGAAGAGGGTAAATTCATTTATCTATCAACCATGGACATCGCATGATTCAACATCTTTGGATGGATGTTGATAACAATAAACTGGAATAGACATGCAAAATGATCAAGAGAATAAATCCGGATTAGCCCGGTTAGGCTATATCTGGAATGATTGGATATCAACATTCATCATTCTTGCTTTGTTGCTAATGACTTTGCTTATTGGTACAGGCGAGATGATTCACGGTCAGATGCTTCGTATGGGGGAGCGTCTGTACGGTGATCAGACAACAGGGATGCAGTATTCATTTTTACGGGCGGAACCTGAAAAACCATCTTGTGATCGACATCCTAACATTGATGCACAAGTTCAAGAGCAGATGAAAGCCAATGCTGCCGATGAATTTGCAAGTATGTTTGGTGCGGCTTCTGAATCTGATGTTCGTGCATCTTTACTCGCAGCACAACAACAGTGTGAAGAAAAATATCAATTCTACGATAAAGCAATGAAGCATTTGGAAGCTCATCCAAGCATTCGTACCTATCGTAAAGTTGAAACCACCTTCTTTGGTATCTTTAAACTGGGATCTGAAAACCAAACTGTTATTTTATTGATAATGGTATTGTTTGCTTCAATTACAGCATCTTTACGTTACCATCACATCGGTTTACGTGCGCCAAAAACCAAAATTGACTTCCGTGTCTATTCGGCGTTGATGGTTGCGGGTAATGCTTTACTTAGTTATTCAGTTGTCAGCCAATATCACTCGGTATTGAATTCTGGGGTAGAGGTTGCGGGTAAAACAGCTGTCTTGTACTGGTTGTGGATTGCACTATTTGTATCACTGACCATTATCAGTATTTTCCAATTTATCTTTATTCCGAAGACCGCTCAGCCGAAGGGTAACTTTGGTTTAGCTTTACTCAGTGTGCCCCTGTACGCATTCATGTCTTTGGTGACAGGAATTGTATTTACCTTCTTCATGGATTATCCAATGGGGCAAGGGATTTACTTAGGTATCTTGGTTGAGTTCTCAGGTATTTTCTTAAATCTGGCATTGTTTATTTGGGCAGGTATGTTGCTTACTCAAACACGTGTGATGGATTTATTCTTAAATATCCTACGTCCATGGAACTTGGCACCTGAAACTTTAACTTGGTTGATTTTGATTGCAGCGGCGATCCCAACAGCATATACAGGTGCTTCGGGTATTTTCGTTATCGCAGCAGGTGCGATCATTTATAAAGAAGTCTGGAACTCTGGTGCGCGTCGTCAATATGCCTTGGCTGTATCTGCAATGTCAGGTTCTTTGGGTGTGGTGATTCGTCCATGTCTATTGGTTATCTTGATCTCGATGCTCGACAGTCGTCATGTGACTTCTACTGAGTTATTTGATCATGGTATCTATGTCTTCTGGTTAACAGCATTCATTTTCCTTGGTGTTTCATTAATTCTTGCTGAAGAAAAATTCCGTGTGAACTCGCCTAAAGTTGCAGTTCCAGGAATGTTACGTGCATGTGTACCTGTGATTCCTTATATCATCATTGGTTTTGCTGTGGTGATGTTCTATAAGCTTGCTTTAGATACCTCAATCAATGAATTCACTGCACCAATGATTTTACCGTTGGTATTGATTGCAATGATCTTGTTTGACAAGTTATTTTCAGCAAAACTTGCACCTGCACCCGTTGTTGATGCGAAGCATGAAGCACTAGTTCGTGAGCATGAAAAGAAATCAGAATTCCTGAAGTCACATGATCCACATGGTGGCAAGAGCTTGGGTTTTGGTGGTGCATTGCGTTTTGCGACATCAGAAACGGTTGGACATATCGGTGCATTAATCCTGCTTATGGCATTGTCTGCAAGCGTTGGTGGTTTAATCGAGCGTGCCGAAGTGGTTGAGTTATTACCAACGCACTTGGGTAATATCTATATTTCACTTGCCTTTATTGCGCTGTTACTTGCCATTATTGGTATGACAACCGATCCATTCGGTGCGGTGATTTTGGTTGCTGCAACCGTTGCACCTGTCGCCTACGAGAATGGTATTCATCCAATTCACTTCTGGATGATCGTATTGGTTGCATTCGAATTTGGTTACGTAACACCGCCAGTTGCCCTGAATCACTTGCTGACGCGACTCTCCGTCGGGGATGAGGAGGTTACGGCTGCAGATAAGGAAGCGAAAGAGAAATACACCAGTTTCTACTTCCGCTACGAGCGTTGGTTATTACCAATTATCGTCTTGTTCTCATCGTTGGTGTTGGTGACTTATGCACCGTATATCTTCCAGATGTTTGGGTGGTATAAGCACTAAATGTTGAAATTAAAAAAGCACCTCCGGGTGCTTTTTTATTAATAGGATTTGAGAAAAATTATTTAAAAGCCATTTTAGATAATTTTTTGATCTCTTAAAGCTTGTAATAGTTCTCCAATATTTGAAGAAATTGCTGAGCGTACAGCCTCGGAGTCTGTTCCTCCTGCTGTTTTTGGAGCAGCTTTATGTGTTTTGATGGTATTTTTATAAATCGTTTTCCCACCTTTGGTAACTAAATAGTCGACGTCTAAATAGAAGTCGACTTCTACAAAGCCAATCCAATTATATTCAAATTTTTGTACATCTCCGGAGATTTTAAGATCTGCATCTTGGTTTGGGTTGAATCCTGAGGCAATTAATTCTTTAGTTAAAGATGATTTTAATAACACATTTGCTTTATCAGACATATACATGTTACCAATCGCTGCTGCTGGTTTTTGAAACTCATTTTGTTTAACTAAACCGTTTTCAGCGGGAATATATTTGAATACACCAACACCGATATCACCCTGTCCTCGAATAGATGGAGAGGCAATATAGTTAATCGGCATTGTGGTGGAGCAACCAGAAGCAATTAAAGCTACCCCGATTAATGAAGTTAAAAATATTTTTTTCATTAGATATTTCCAATTGTTATAAAGTCGCACAATTTATCAAAAGGTCTAATAAAATAATAGGTGATCTTTCTATTAAAAATTCATGATATGTAGATGATTAGCTTATTTAAATAATTTCTTTCTTTGTATTAAAGGGCTACATAAAAAAATAGCCAAAATAATAATACCAAAACCAATCACACTATATAGATCAGGCACTTCATTCCACAGTAAAAAACCCCAGATCCCAGCAAAGATAATCGCTACATAATTGACTGGTGCAATTTGCCCAGCAGGAGCAAGACGATAAGCATGAGACATAAAGATTTGGCTGACATTGGCTAGCACGCCTGCCGCAATAAGAAAAAATAGTTCATGGAGATGGTAAGGTCGCCACACCCAGAACATCGGAATCACAGACAGTAATGAGCCAATAAAACAGAAATAAAATACGATTCGTTCAGGTGGTTCTGTTTGGGTGAGTGCGCGCACTGTAACAAAGGCCATCGATGCCAATAAACTCGAACTGATGCCAACGATTGAAATCCAATTCAGTAAGCCTTGATCAGGCTTTGCAACACAGAAGACACCTATAAAGCCCAAGCCTGCTGCACAGAGCATCGCCGTGGTGATTTTCTCTTTCAAAAAAAGCCACGCAATCAGTGGAATAAAGATCGGAGAGGAATAGGTAAACACCATGGCATTGGAGAGTTTTAAATGGGCAATCGCATAGAAGAATCCATACATTGCAGCGAGTCCGACAATACTGCGCCAGGTATGCATCCACAGTTTTTCTGTTTTTACAAAGCTGGTTCCTTGCTTAAAAATAAACGGCAAAAAAAGGACCAGTCCAACTACATTACGGAAAAATACAATGGTGTAGTTATCTACTGTGTGTGAGGCATAACGAATACAGATTCCCATCACTGAAAAGAGCAGAGCAGAAAGGGTAAGACAGCCAATCGCGAGGACGAGGTTGCGATTGGTTTGTTGAGCATCCATAGCGATGATTGTATTGGGAGATTGTGCTTATTTTATGCTCCTGCTGTGCGGAAAGAAATGAGATTCTCATGTAGATGGCGCGACTGAACTCTCAAGTAATTGATCAACTCTTTAAGTAAATTGCTTCAGATAATCACTTGGTGTCATGCTGGTTTCACGCTTAAACATGGCACTAAAAGCACTGGGGCTGTCATAACCTAGGTCGAGAGCCACATTTAATACAGGTTTGTTCATCGCCAGATCAATCATGGCTTGCATCAGTTTGGCTTGGCGCACCCAATGAGAAAAATGTAAGCCAGTTTCCTTTTGGAAGTGCCGTGCCAACGTTTTACTACTCATATGTAGTTGAGCTGCGGTATCTTCTAGACTCCATTCCACAGCTAAATTGTCTTTAATTCTTTGGCATAGTTGCTGAAGTTTTGGATTTTGGGGATCGGGTAGATTGAAGGCGAGAGTCGGTAATAGTCTGACCTCATCTAAAATCAATTGCAGTAGTCGTTCATTACGACTGTTGGTTTGAATTCTTGTCCGTATGTCCATGGCACTGCTCATGAGTTCTCTTAATAAGGCAGGAATTGCGACAACGCGACATTCATCCAGCATATTGGTTTGTGGTGATACCTCAATAAAAACTCCCCGTGCTTTGACATCACCACTACTGAGTAGCGCATGTGGTTTTTGTGCAGGAATCCAGACACCGCGTCCTGGTGGTGTAATCCAAATTCCTTCAAGGGTCTGAACACGGATCACGCCCGATAGGGTATGGATCAACTGAATCCGATCATGGCTATGCCAATCTTCAATATGACCATGGGGATAATTTTCAGAAAAGGCATAGACGGGATAATCTAAAAAGCCATGTTCAAAGTTCTTTCCCATATCAAGCATCTCAAATCGGTTGTCTTTTTCTCGATGGTATTCGTCTTATTATCGAGAAACTATAGTCTGAATATTTTTTAGCATGATTAATACCGCAATGTACAGGTCTAGATCATGTTTCAGAAAGCTTACTTTTATCCCTTATTCGCTATCTTGTTTTGGGCTGGGAATGTGGTGGTGTCTAAAATGGCCAGGCATGCCATTTCTCCTGTGGCAATCACATTTTATCGTTTGGTACTGGCACTCACTGTGATGAGTACATTTGTGCTGATTCCTGTCTGGAAAAATCGACAGACCATTAAACAGTATTGGAAACAGTTGGCGCTTGGTGGTTTTCTTTCAGTATCTCTATTTCAGTTTTTGTCCTATCAAGCGGCAGCGACCACCACGGCAACCAATATGGCAATTGTGACGGCATTGATTCCTTTACTGACCATGATTTTAACGAGTGTGATGCTGAAAGATCGCATCAGTTATGGCATGTTGTTTGGAGGAGCCTTATCTTTTTATGGCATTTTGTATTTGCTAAGTCATGGTTCAATTGTTGATATTTGGAAGCAAGGTGTTCATTTGGGCGATGGCTTAATGTTGATCGCGGCAGCAGGTTATGCCTTATATGGTGTTTTACTGAAACGCTGGAAAATGCCGATCCCTGCGTGGCAATCTAACTTCGTACAATCTAGTTTTGCGATTATTTATGTATTGCCATTTTTCATATTTTTGCCTGCATCGGAAATCCAACTGAATCAACAAACCATTCCACTGATTGTCTATGCCAGTATTTTTTCATCGGTGTTGTTATCTTATTTATGGATTGAAGGGGTGAGACATTTAGGGCCGAATCGAAATAGTATTTTTATGAATCTATTGCCCTTATTTACGGCATTGATTGCAGTGGCCTTATTGGGGGAGCATTTACAGATGTTTCACTACATTGGTGGCGGCTTAACTTTATTGGGAATTTTAATTGCGCAAACCATTCAGAAACCGATTCAATTCAAACAAGGATCAAAGCAAATTCTAGATTAAAGAGACCACTAACAAAAAAGCTTTAACCGAGGTTAAAGCTTTTCTTTTTTAAGATTTATTCTGGGCAGCAATCTGGGCTTCCAAGAGCTTAATCTGATCTTCTTTCAGCTTGAGCAATGTATCCACATCGCTATTTTGCTGTTTCAAATCATGCTGTTGGTCTTGCAATTGTTGGTGAATATCATCCAGCTTCGCGATTTCTTCTTTCGCTAAAGTGTCATTGGCTGGAATTGGTTCCTTGATGATAGATGCTTCAACCAATTGGATCGGTTCTGCAACATCAGGTGTTGCTGTGGTTTCTTCAGCGGCTGTGGTTGTTTGCTCAGAGGGTGCTGCAACGTTTTTTGTTGCAACAGGCTGAGTTACGGTGGTACTTGTGTGCTGATCTTTTTGTGCTAAAAACCATTGGACAGCAAGGAACAGCACCACTACAACACTCATTCCAGCAATTATCATCCATAATAATTTGGAATTTTCAGTTTGGTATGTGGACATCATTTTTAACCTTCTAGTCAAAATGACGAGGTTTGAACTGTATCACCCCAATTTCATCTGGCTCAGCGGGTTGCTGCTCTTCCACGTGGGTCGGGCGTTTTTCGCTATAAGCACATTCGATACATTCAATCCACTCGTCATCCACAGTGATGATCTTAACTACACGATCTAAGGCGCCACATTTAGGGCATTTTGCGCCCGCGATGAACTGTCTTTTCATGTCAGTTAATTACACCCTGTGAATAATAATGACATAGTTTAAGCGGTTTTATCTGTGTTCGTCCAACCTTGATGACGTAATAACGCATCTATTTTCGGCTCTCTTTTTCGGAAATTGCGAAACGCATCAAGTGCTGTATCTTTTCCGCCAACTGCTAGAATAAACTTTCTAAACTCTTTTCCAGTCTCAGTATTAAAAATACCTTCACTTTCGAAACGGTCAAAAGCATCACTCGCCAAAACTTCCGCCCATTTATACGAGTAGTAGCCCGCAGCATAACCGCCTGCAAAAATATGACTAAAACTGTGCTGGAAACGGTTATAAGCAACGGCAGGTACAACCGCAAATTTACTGCGAATATCATCTAAAGTTGCTTGGATTTGCTGGCTGTTTAATGCAGGTGCTTGACGATGAATCGTGAGATCAAATAAAGCAAACTCAATTTGACGTAAAGTTTGCATACCTGATTGGAAGAAACGTGCATTCAATAACGCGGATAACAATTCTTGTGGCAACGTTTGTTTTGTTTCGGTGTGCTCGCTGAGTACATCTAAACTTTCATTGTCCCATGCCCAGAATTCCATAAACTGACTTGGTAATTCAACTGCATCCCAAGCTACGCCGTGTGTCCCTGCAACCGAGATGTTATCCACTTCGGTCAACATATGATGTAAGCCATGACCAAACTCATGGAACAAAGTAATTACTTCATCGTGGGTAAGCAAGGCAGGTTGATCGCCAATTGGTGGGGTAAAGTTACACACCATATAGCAAATTGGTTTTTGTAGTCCATTTGCCGTTTGCACACGAGAACGGAAACCGCTCATCCATGCACCACCACGTTTGCCATTGCGTGCGTATAAGTCGAAGTAGAAACCACCCACCACTTGGCCTTGATCTTCAATTTCAAAATAGCGCACGTCATTTTGCCAAACAGGGGCTTGGCGTTCGACAATCTGAATACCATAAAGACGTTGTACGATCTGGAATAAACCTTGAACCACCTTCGGTGCAGGGAAATATGGTTTAAGTGCTTCTTGTGAAAGGTTGAACTGTTGTTGTTTCAACTTTTCAGAATAATAGGTTGCATCCCAAGGTTTGAGTTCCTCGATACCATCTTGTTGTGCAATGGTTTTGAGCTCTGCAATTTCAGCCAGTGCTGGCGTACGCGCATGTTCTGCCAAATCGACTAAGAATTGATTTACTGTTTCAACATCTGGTGCCATTTTGCTGGCAAGTGAGTATTCTGCATAATTGTTGAAACCTAGCAACTGAGCCATTTCCTGACGCAAGCTGAGGATTTCTTCCATCACAGGGGTATTATCAAATTCTGTTTGGTCGGATTGTTCTGATGCGCGGGTAACGTAAGCCTTATACAGCTCTTCTCTCAACTCACGATCTTCAGCATAGGTCAAAATGGCAAAATAAGCAGGGAAGTCGAGTGTGGCAACAGCTTGCTCAAGCTCGCGTTGTTGTCCGTATTGTTTTAACAGTTCAACACTGCTTTGTGGCAGGCCTTTGAGTTGCGCTTCCGTTAGAGGTTTAAAATAGGCTTGTGTTGCATCTAATACATGGTTTGAGAAATCTGAAGACAGTTGAGATAAACGTGCTGAGATTTCTGCATAGCGCTTTTTAGCTTCACCTTCGAGTGCAACACCTGACAGTTTGAAATCACGTAGAGCCAGTTTAATCGCACTTTGTTGTGCTTCGCTCAGTGTTTGAAATACAGCACTATCATGAATCTGTTGATAGGTTTGATACAGTGCCGTGTGTTGCCCAAGCTGCGTATAGTATTCACTTAAACTTGGTAGCAGTGCCTGATACACCTCACGGGTTTCGGCATTGTTCATCACCGCATTGAGATGTGACAAAATCCCCCATGCTTCACTCATATTATTTTCAAGTTGATCAACTTCGGTCAATGTTGCCAGTTGGGCTTCAGTCCCTTGTGGAACTTCATCGAGTTGACTCAGGAAGTTTTGGCCGTTTTGAATGGTCTGTTCAATTTGTTGTTTTAAGTCGGCCAGTTGAATTTGATCAAATTGAGGAACGGGAAGTGTCGCTTGCTGGAGTGTCATTGTATTTTTGCCATATTCATCTTTAAACATAGTTATAGATGTAGGGCTTCGGAGGGGAGAAATCAAGGTTTGTTTAATTGTTTGTATAATTTTCTAATGATAAAGAACGATATTCTATAAATTAATCGAGATGAGAGAAGGTCATGAGTTTATTGCATAATACATTTAAAAATATTTCTTTAAATTTGGGATTACTTAAATCAGCCTATGATGAAACTCTGGGGCAAACCGTCATCCAGATTGATTTTAAAGTGATTACTCCTAATAGAACTTATTCTTATATAAATCATGTTGGCCTAATCTTGTGGAAAATTGCATTAGAATCTTTGCTTAAAGAGCTTAAGCAATTACATCTAAGAGAAGTAAAAAAGGTTTTCTTTTATCCTGTAGAGATGTATTTCATTTTTGAGATAGAGCGATTTGATGTTCCTGATGATACAGGCATACAGTGGTCTGTTAAATTTCCATCAGGAATATATTATGGTGCTGAAAGCGCAGGCTATGAAGAAGCAATAATTTTTGTAATCAATGATTCTTTATTGAAGGACTTCATCGATGATTTAGAAAAAGAATTGGCTAATATTTAAAAACTAGGTTGAATACATAATTTTATTATAGGGTAAGTCCACGACTGAACTTCCCCTTGAGCGGATTAATCCTATTTTGCTTCGGATGCTTTTTTCCTTAAGGCAGTCACGCTTTGACCACCGACACCCCAATTATCCGTGTTGACCTCATCAATCACCACATAGGTTGTGGCATGTGGTTTATCTAGAACCTGATATAACAGTTCCGTCACACCTTCAATCAAAGCTTGTTTATGTTCAGGTGTCAAACCACCTTCGTCTGTGACTTTAATATTTACATAGGGCATTTTTTAATTCCTTCTTACCAAGTACCAGCAGTTGAGCCGCCATCAACAGGTAAAATTGTACCAGTGACGAAGCTTGAATCGGTCAAATATAAAACAGCATCAACGATATCTTGCGGATCTCCTAAACGATGAGTCGGCGCCATCGCTTTTAATCTACTTTTTAGCTCATCATTATCGCCATGCATCGGGGTTTCAATAACACCGGGTGCAACCGCATTCACCATAATATCGAATGGTGCAAGTTCTAAAGCAAGTGTTTTAATTGCATTGTTTAAACCGCCTTTTGTTAATACAGGCAGTAAAGCGGGAAGTTTTGCATTCGGCTGCATGGCCAGCGCGGCAGTGATGGTCAGCAGATGTCCACCACCATTTTTTGACATATGCTGAGCCGTAGCTTGAGCAGTATAAACAAAACTTCTTAGATTGATATCAAACATACGATCAATATCCGACTCGGTATATTCAGCCAGTGCTTTTGCAATAAAAATTCCAGCATTGTTAATGACGATATCGATTTTGCCAAAGTTTTGTTCTGCAAAATGAAACAGCTTGTGTACGGTATCTGATTTAGAAATATCGCCAGCAATCAAGTGAAAATTCTGAGGTTGTCCAAGTTGTGCAGCTGCTTTTTGTAATTCTTCAAGCCGTAGAGAGTTTCCAATCACGTTATAGCCACGTTCAAGATATGCCTTGGCAATTGCAAAGCCAATACCACTTGATGCACCTGTCACAATCACAGTTTTATTTGTAGCCATGAATCATTCTCTCATTTGATGGGGATAGGCTTAATCTAGCTTTAAAATAAGAGTTGAAAAACACAGCGAAAAACAATTTACTTATTACATGATGTAATGAGTTGGCGGAAATGAATCGAAACTTTGATGATCTTCAAGTTGGAAGTCTTGAGCTATTTTGCCTAACAGTGGAACAGGGCAGTTTTACTGCAGCAGCGGTGTCCGCAGGAATTACACCTGCTGCTGTCAGTCGAGCAATTGCGAGGATTGAAAGTCGTATTGGGGTCAAGCTGTTTGTTCGAACAACGCGGAAAATACGATTAAGTGAAGCTGGGCAACACTATTATCATTTTTGTCGACAGGCATTGGATCAGCTTTTAGAGGCAGAAAGACGAATCACAGGAGAGCAGGAGATACCCTCTGGTTTATTAAGAATTAGTGTGCCTACACCTTATGCCCATTACCGTTTATTGCCCAAAATTAATCAATTTTATCAACAATATCCAAACATCAAGTTTGAGTTCCATGTCAGTAATCACAATGTCGATTTAACTGCAGATCAATACGATATTGCGATTAGAGGCAATCACTTGCCTGATTCAAATTTGATTGCAAGAAAACTTGAAGATGCTGAGCTGTGTATTGTTGCAACCCCTGAATACTTAAAAAAATATGGTGAACCACATTCACTAGACGATCTTAAAGTACATGAATGCATTCAATTTGAGATGCCTAGCACAGGTAAATTAGCACCGTGGACATTTTTGCAGGCTGGTAAAAATATCTATGTAGATATACAGGGCGGGATCACTTGTAAAGATGATTTTTTATCAACTCTAACGTTGGCTAGGGCTGGCATTGGATTGATGCAAGTTTATCGTTTCACAGTTGAAGACGACTTAAAAGCTGGAACTTTAGTCGAGGTGTTGAGCGATTATGGTCGAGTCACACGACCTTTTTTTCTGTTATATGCAAATGCGGATTATCATCCGTTAAAGCTGAAAGTTTTTGTGGAATTTATGCTTAAGGCATAGCTGAACGGGTGATCAATATTATTTTTTATAGATTGGATAGGATGCAGTAAGCCAATAAAATCATGTAGGGCAAGTCCATAACTGAACTTGCCCTAGAGTGAATTAGTCTTGTTTTGCTTTCGCATTCGACTTTTTCTTTTTCACTTTTTTCTTGGCCTTGTCTTTGCTTTCAGGCTTAGCCGAAGCTTTTTTTGCAGGCTTTTTGGTATAAGAACTTGGTTTGTTCTTATCCTTTTTCTTGCGTACAGGCTTCTCACCATCTTCACTGACTTTGGATTGAGTAGAGGGCTGTTTGCCAAATACTTCTTCAGTTGTTGAAGCACGTTTCGAGCTAGAAGGATTCGCAGTACGCGGTGCTTTCTGACGAATTACACGGCCCAAGTGGGTGAGTTGTTGAACCAACTGGAAGTCAATTTTACGCTCTTCCAAATTCACACCCGCAACTTGAATCTTCACTTCATCACCGAGACTAAAGGATTGTCCACGGTTTTGACCGACTAAGCTTTGACTTGCCTGATCATAAATGAAGAAGTCATCACCTAACTGACTAACATGAATCATGCCGTCGACATAGAGGTCTTTTAGGGTCACGAATAGTCCAAACTCAGTGACTGCACTGATAACCCCGACAAATTCATCACCGATATGCTGTTGCATATAGTGGCACTTCAACCACATGGTGACGCTACGTGAAGCTTCATCAGCGCGACGTTCCGTTTTGGAGAAATGCTCACCCGCATCATCTAAGGCTGCACCTGACAGTGGATACACTTTTTTGTCTAAATACGCTTTGATCGCACGGTGTAACAATAAGTCAGGATAACGACGAATCGGTGATGTGAAGTGGGTATAGGCTTCATAAGCAAGACCATAATGTCCTGCATTCTTCGCACCATAGTAGGCTTGCATCATTGACCGTAACAACACCGCATGAATACTTGGTGCATCTAAGCGATCTTTGGTCGCTTCAATAACGGCTTGATAATCTGCTTGAGTTGGCTGTTCAGGAAATGGCAAACCAAGCAATTTCACAAAGTCACGCACTTTCTGAATACGTGAAAACTCTGGTGCTTCATGCACACGATACAACATCGGAATATCATGCTCTAAAGCATATTCTGCCGCAGCAACGTTGGCCAGCAGCATACATTCTTCAATCAGTTTATGTGCATCGTTACGGCTACGCGGCAAGATTTCTTTGATCCCACCTAATTCGTCAAAGGTCATATAGGTTTCAATGGTTTCAAATTCCATTGCATGACGTTCAGCGCGTAAGCCTTTTAGTGTTTGATAAAGTTGGAAGAGTGTATTGAGTGACTTATGAATGCTTTTATCTTCAGGAATCGCATTGGTTGCCCCCTCAAAATATTGTCCCACTTGGGTATACGTCAGACGCGCTTTGGAATGCATCACCGCAGGGTAGAACTCATATCCTGTGACTTTACCTGCACGAGATAGTTTTAAATCACAGACCATACATAAACGGTCAACATGTGGATTTAAAGAACACAAGCCATTTGATAACGCTTCTGGAAGCATAGGCAATACAAAGTGCGGGAAATAAACCGATGTACCACGTTCTTCTGCTTCTTCATTTAATGGAGAGTCTAAACGCACATAGTGGCTAACATCGGCAATTGCAACGACAACACGATAACCACCACCTGCACGTTTTTCTGCAAATACGGCATCATCAAAGTCACGTGCATCTTCACCATCAATAGTAACCAATGGTAGATCACGGAGATCAACACGCCCTTTAAGATCTTTTGCGGATGGTTCTTTAAAGCTTTCTGCTTCTTTCACCACAGCTTCTGGAAATTCGTAAGGCAGACCAAATTCTAGAATCGTTTGTGGAATGATGATTTCAGTATCGGCTTTATCCGCCATTGATTGAACGATATGGCCTGTCGCAAGTTCTTCGCGTGTTGGATAGTCATCTATTGCAACACGAAGCATATCACCAACTTTAGCATTGGCATGCTCAATCAATTCTTTTTCTAAAGTAATAGGTTGATGCTGGTTTGGATTGGCTGGTTGAATGAAGTATTCACCTTCATGTTCAGACAATTTACCAATAATTTGTTTAACGCGGTGTTGTACCACTTCACTAATAAAGCCCCAAGGCTTACCTTTACGATCAACTGAGGTCTGACGCACTTTAACGCGGTCGCCATTAAAAACTAGGCGAAGTTCACGTTCAGGTAAAAGGATATCGTCCTGACCTGCAATATTGGCAGTACCTAGACCTTTACTATTGATATAGACCGTTGCTTCATGAGTTGGTAGATCAGTTGCAGGTTGGTATTTAAAACCATCCTTCATAAGTTGCCCATCACGTACCATGGCACTTAAACGGTGATTCAATGCATCAATACTTTTTTGATCTGGGATATTAAAGTGGTCAACCAGCTCTGCATGAGACTGTGCAGTTTTTAATTGTTCTAGTGTAGTTAGAATAAGAGTTCGGCTAGGAATAGGATTATCGTAACGTTGCGCTTCTGCTTTTGCTTCGGGATCAACCCAATTTGTAGTCATATCGTTTCATTTCACATCTGGCAGATCGGTTTAGCATAAGTCATTCAAACTCTAACTGCACGTCAAAGATTGCAAGATTCTGTTTATTGCCCAATCTGAATAAAGGAGAGAACACTATATTAACAAGCGTTGAACCAAAAAATGCTGAAAAAATGTGGAAATTGATTAAAAAACATTTGATTGAACTTAAAAAGCAGAAAAAAACAGGAACATCCCTTGTGTAATGTGGTTTTAGTTTGTATTATTGCGCTCGTGTTACGGTGAGATGGGTGAGTGGCTGAAACCACATCCCTGCTAAGGATGCGTACGGGTAACTGTACCGAGGGTTCGAATCCCTCTCTCACCGCCACTTTACTTAAAGCGCTCATAGCTCAGCTGGATAGAGCACTTGGCTACGAACTAAGGGGTCGGGAGTTCGAATCTCTCTGAGCGCACCAAGTAAAGATTTAAAGTAACACACGCCTAAATAGGCACATAAGTAATGCGCTCATAGCTCAGCTGGATAGAGCACTTGGCTACGAACTAAGGGGTCGGGAGTTCGAATCTCTCTGAGCGCACCAACTTAATAGAAGAAACCGCTTAATTGCGGTTTTTTTGTGCCTGAATTTTTTGATCGAATATGAATTAAATGATAAATATAAAAAAGCCGCTGAAATCAGCGGCTTTTTAGTTGGTCTATTTAGAAATGATTGACTGAGCTGAATAGATGGTCGGTCAAATTGTTTAAAGCAGATGGAAGAGAAATAAGATCGGTTAACGAACCACCATTTGGATTCGGTTCACCCACAGCGATGCCTGAAGTGACTGTACCAGTCAACGCATCTAAAATTCCATCCAGACTTCCGTGAGCACTGTAATCTCCATTGCCAACGCTTACACTGATTAGATTATTGATACTCTCTAATGAGCCATCGCTGAATAGGGTACTGACATGATCTTGTAAAGCATCTACAGCAATGTTACCACTGCTAATGACGGTTTGAATCGGTTGAGCAATTCCTGCGATAACGTCTCCGCTATTTGCACCATTATTAATGGTTCCAAGAATATCTGTAATCACACTTAGACCACCTTCACCACCAATACCGCCCGTAATACCACCGATAATGCCAGTGATTGAGCTTAAAGGACCACCTTCACCACCACCGATACCGCCCGTAATCCCACCAAGGATGTCAGAGATTGAACCTAAAGGACCGCCTTCACCGCCACCGATTCCACCAGTGATGCCACCGATGATGCCCGTGATTGAACCTAAAGGACCACCTTCACCACCACCTATTCCACCAGTAATGCCGCCGATAATGCCAGTAATCGCACCTAAAGGACCGCCTTCACCGCCGCCGATTCCGCCCGTGATACCACCGATGATGCCAGTGATTGCACCAAGAGGACCACCTTCACCACCACCTATTCCACCAGTAATGCCGCCGATAATGCCAGTAATCGCACCTAAAGGACCGCCTTCACCGCCGCCGATTCCGCCCGTGATACCACCGATGATGCCAGTGATTGCACCAAGAGGACCACCTTCACCACCACCAATACCACCTGTGATGCCACCGATAATGCCTGTGATTGCGCCTAAAGGACCGCCTTCACCGCCACCGATTCCACCAGTCACACCACCGATGAGGCCACCGACATCAGTGAGGTCACCAGCAATATGCTGAACCAGACCAGAAGCAGTTGAACCGTTGGTAATTAATGTACCGACAACACCTGTAAGAGAACCCGCAGCACCACCGATATCCGCGCCAGCTAAATCAGAAATTGCTTCTAGTGTGCCGTTTACTGTATCGCGCGACGTTTCAAAGGTGAGGGTACCTAGATTGGTTAAATCAGTCACTGGATGAACGCCCGGAAGAACACCGCTAATTGCGCCACCTACCGTAGTGATACCTGTGTTGATGATATCTGTTTTTAGGCTTTCAACGCCTTGAAGGACATCAATACCTGTTTGGATCACTCCTGTGACAGGGTTGTTGCCAAGATCACCACCCGTGATGCCACCAATGATGCCAGTGATCGCACCTAAAGGACCACCATCACCACCGCCGATTCCACCCGTGATGCCACCGATAATGCCAGTGATCGCACCAAGAGGACCACCTTCACCGCCGCCGATTCCGCCAGTGATACCACCGATAATGCCAGTGATCGCGCCTAAAGGACCACCTTCACCGCCACCGATGCCACCAGTCACACCGCCGATGAGGCCACCAACATCAGTGAGGTCACCAGCAATATGTTGAACCAGACCAGAAGCAGTTGAACCATTATTAATTAATGTACCGACAACACCAGTGAGAGAACCCGCAGCACCACCGATATCAGCACCCGCTAAATCAGAAATTGCTTCAAGTGTGCCATTTACCGTATCCCGCGACGTTTCAAAGGTGAGGGTACCTAGATTGGTTAAATCAGTAACTGGATGAACGCCCGGAAGAACACCGCTAATTGCACCACCTACCGTAGTGATACCTGTGTTGATAATATCTGTTTTTAGGCTTTCAACGCCTTGAAGGACATCGATACCTGTTTGGATCACTCCTGTGACAGGGTTGTTGCCCAAGTCACCACCAGTAATCCCACCGATGATGCCGGTGATTGCACCTAAAGGACCACCTTCACCACCGCCGATTCCACCCGTGATGCCACCGATAATGCCAGTGATCGCACCTAAAGGACCGCCTTCACCGCCACCGATTCCACCAGCGATACCACCGATGATGCCAGTGATTGCGCCTAAAGGACCGCCTTCACCGCCACCGATTCCACCAGTCACACCACCGATGAGGCCACCGACATCAGTGAGGTCACCAGCAATATGCTGAACCAGACCAGAAGCAGTTGAGCCATTGTTGATCAATGTACCTACAACACCTGTAAGAGAACCCGCAGCACCACCGATATCCGCACCTGCTAAATCAGAAATTGCTTCTAGTGTGCCATTTACTGTATCGCGCGACGTTTCAAAGGTGAGGGTACCTAAATTGGTGAGATCTGTGACTGGATGAACGCCCGGAAGAACACCGCTAATTGCGCCACCTACCGTAGTGATACCTGTGTTGATAATATCTGTTTTTAGGCTTTCAACGCCTTGAAGGACATCAATACCTGTTTGGATCACTCCTGTGACAGGGTTGTTGCCAAGATCACCACCCGTGATGCCACCAATGATGCCAGTGATCGCACCTAAAGGACCACCATCACCACCGCCGATTCCACCCGTGATGCCACCGATAATGCCAGTGATCGCACCAAGAGGACCACCTTCACCGCCGCCGATTCCGCCAGTGATACCACCGATGATGCCAGTAATCGCACCAAGAGGACCACCTTCACCGCCGCCAATACCACCTGTAATCCCACCGATAATGCCAGTAATTGCGCCTAAAGGACCACCTTCACCACCGCCAATTCCACCAGTCACACCGCCGATGAGGCCACCAACATCAGTGAGGTCACCAGCAATATGCTGAACCAGACCAGAAGCAGTTGAACCATTATTAATCAATGTACCGACAACACCAGTGAGAGAACCCGCAGCACCACCGATATCCGCGCCTGCTAAATCAGAAATTGCTTCTAATGTACCGTTTACTGTATCGCGTGAAGTTTCAAAGGTGAGGGTACCTAGATTGGTTAAATCAGTAACTGGATGAACGCCCGGAAGAACACCGCTAATTGCGCCACCTACCGTAGTGATACCTGTGTTGATAATATCTGTTTTTAGGCTTTCAACGCCTTGAAGGACATCAATACCTGTTTGGATCACGCCTGTGACAGGGTTGTTGCCAAGATCACCACCCGTGATGCCACCGATAATGCCAGTGATCGCACCTAAAGGACCGCCATCACCACCGCCGATTCCACCAGTAATGCCGCCGATAATGCCAGTGATCGCACCTAAAGGACCGCCTTCACCGCCGCCGATTCCGCCAGTGATACCACCGATAATGCCAGTGATCGCACCTAAAGGACCGCCATCACCGCCGCCGATTCCACCTGTAATACCGCCGATAATGCCACCTGCGTCAGTGAGATCGCCAGCAATATGCTGAACCAGACCAGAAGCAGTTGAACCGTTGGTAATTAATGTACCGACAACACCTGTAAGAGAACCCGCAGCACCACCGATATCCGCACCTGCTAAATTAGAAATTGCTTCAAGTGTGCCATTTACCGTATCCCGTGAAGTTTCAAAGGTGAGGGTACCTAAATGAGCTAGATCTCCAATAGGATGTTCCGATTGGTGAACTGCACTGATAATGGTGCCTGCGACAGTATCAATTCCTGTATTAATGATTTCAGTTTTTAAGCTTTCCACACCTTGAAGGACATCAATACCAGTTTGAATCACACCTGTTACGGGATTGTTGCCTAAATCACCGCCTGTAATACCACCAATAATGCCTGTGACTGCACCAAGTGGGCCGCCCTCAGTTCCACCCGTGATACTGCCAATGATTCCAGTTACCGCACCAAGTGGACCACCATTTGCTCCACCTGTAATACCACCGATAATGCCTGTGACTGTACCAAGTGGGCCGCCCTCAGTTCCACCCGTGATACCGCCAATGATTCCTGTTACTGCACCAAGTGGGCCACCATTTGTTCCACCCGTAATACCACCAATAATGCCTGTGACTGAACCAAGCGGACCACCCTCGGTTCCGCCCGTAATTCCTCCAAGAATTCCTGTTACTGCGCCAAGTTGATTACCACTTGCCCCGCCAGTAACACCGCCTAAAATATTTGTGACTGTAGAAATTGGGCTACTGCTACCTGTTACATTTCCCAGAATGCCAGTAATTGAACTTATAGGATTGTTGGCTGCTCCACCTGTAAGATTGCTTACCGTATGAGTTACGGTATTTGTTGAAACGATATTTGTAATTGTAGACAAGGACAAAGGAGCAAGGATTGAACCGCCAACGTGTGATGTAGATGTACTACTATCAACTAAGCTTGAAGTAATACTTTTAATGGGTGACAAAAGACTTTTGAAAAGCATAACGATACCTATATTTTTAAAGTTGTGTTGTTTTTGATGTAGTTATTAAATTGCTATGATTTTTTGTGATTTAAATCACATTAATCTTTTTTAGTGTTATATGCGGCAGTTATTTTGTCAATATTATAAAACGCAATAATTTATTGTTAAATTTATGTTTAAATTATTGAATATAAATACATTTCTTTATATTTTTTATTGAATAAATTTACACTTGTATTGATATTGAATTTTAAGCTTGGTAGTGAATAGAGAAAATTCATCTTTTATATCAGATAATTAAAGTGCAATTGAATCTTTGTGCGTGCGTCATAAGGGTACAGAAATAGATAAAGTTATAAGATTTGTTACTTGTTTGAAAGTAAATATTTCCATACGGTTTTTTATAGATAAAGTTATTTTATATCAATTGATTAAGTGGTTATTTGTTTTGGTTTTCGAAAAGTAAAAATTAAGTGGTTTTAGCATATTTTATTTGTATATTCGCTTGTTATTAAACAAAACTTACTAATAGCCGAGAATCTGTTATCTCAATTTGAGATAACAGATTTGTACTGGTCTAAGAATATGTAGAGAAAAGCCACTACTTAAAGTGGCTTTTCTAATTTTTAACTTTTAGAAATGATGAAGTGATCCAAATAGATGATCGGTCAGACTCGTTAATGGTGAAGAAACTGAAATAAGATCTGTAATGCTTCCACCATTTGGATGAGGCTCTCCGACTGCGATTCCAGAAGTACTCGAAGAAACGGTGCCTGTGATGACATTCAAAATGCTATCGACACTATTGCCACCATTGTCATTATTCACATGAATAAGGTTGTTTAGTCCTTCAAACACATTTTCGCTACTGAAGATATTACTCATATTATCTTGCAATAGATCGAGTGTGAGGTTGCCACTTCCAACAACAATTTGGATAGGTTGAGCAACGCCAGAAATCACGTCACCACCAATACCACCCGTAATGCCGCTGAGAATGTCTGTTATTGAGCCAAGAGGACTGCCATCACCACCGCCGATGCCACCTGTAAGACCACCGATAATGCCAGTGACTGCGCCAAGAGGGCCACCATCACCGCCACCGATACCGCCAGTAAGACCACCGATAATGCCAGTGACTGCGCCAAGAGGGCCACCATCACCGCCACCGATACCGCCAGTAAGACCACCGATAATGCCAGTGACTGCGCCCAGAGGACCACCGTCACCACCGCCAGTAAGACCGCCGATAATGCCTGTTACAGCACCGAGAGGGCCACCGTCACCACCGCCAATGCCACCAGTGATTCCACCGATAATATCGGTTACTGAACCAAGAGGACCGCCATCACCGCCGCCGATGCCACCAGTAAGACCACCGATAATGCCAGTGACTGCGCCAAGAGGACCGCCATCACCACCGCCAATACCACCCGTGATACCGCCAATGATTCCTGTGACTGCACCGAGAGGACCGCCATCACCACCGCCGATACCGCCAGTAAGACCACCGATAATGCCTGTTACAGCACCGAGAGGACCGCCATCACCGCCGCCGATGCCACCAGTAAGACCACCGATAATGCCAGTGACTGCGCTAAGAGGACCACCATCACCGCCACCGATGCCACCAGTAAGACCACCGATAATGCCAGTGACTGCGCCAAGAGGGCCACCATCACCGCCACCGATACTGCCAGTGATTCCACCGATAATGCCTGTTACTGCACCCAGAGGGCCGCCATCACCACCGCCGATGCCACCAGTAAGACCACCGATAATATCGGTTACTGAGCCCAGAGGGCCACCGTCACCACCGCCGATGCCACCAGTGATACCACCGATAATGCCAGTGACTGCGCCCAGAGGACCACCGTCACCACCGCCGATGCCACCTGTAATGCCACCGATGATTCCAGTGACTGCGCCTAGAGGACCGCCATCACCACCGCCGATACCGCCAGTAAGACCACCGATAATGCCAGTGACTGCGCCAAGAGGTCTACCATCACCGCCGCCGATGCCACCAGTAAGACCACCAATGATTCCTGTGACGGCACCGAGAGGACCGCCATCACCACCACCGATACCGCCAGTAATGCCACCGATGATTCCAGTGACTGCGCCCAGAGGACCGCCATCACCACCACCGATACCGCCAGTAAGACCACCGATGATTCCAGTGACTGCGCCTAGAGGGCCGCCATCACCGCCAATCACTCCACCAATTGTTCCCGTAATGATGTCGAGAGGGTTGCCACCTTCACCACCGATTACACCGCCAACCAGACCAGTCACCAGATCAAGAGGACTGCCACCCTCGCCACTGAGGACACCACCAACAATACCTGTGACAACATCAATAGGGTTGTAATCGCCACTAATAATGCCTTCCACGCTAGCGGTTACACCGCCGACTGCGCCTGTGACAGTACCTAAGACACCTGTGCTATCGGCATCACCAGTCACAACTGTGACGAGATTGGTTACAGGAGTAACTAGATCACCGTGAGAGATGCTATTTAAATCGAGTACAGAGATCGCATTGCCTGAGAAATTGATTGGAATGGTAATAGGAGTCACGATGTTGGTACCATCTCCAACGCCATTGCCGATACCATAGTTATGGTCGCCATTGCCTGCACCAATACCATTACCGATACCACCAGATCCATTGCCAATTGAACCATTATTTTCGGTGTCATTGTCTTGGAAGTTATTATGTGTAGTCGTTGTTGCATTATTGGTTGAAGTTGATGTTGCAGTACCAAATAAGGAAATGGCATTGCCAGAGAAGTTAACGGGGATTGCAATGGGTGCGACAAAGTTTGCGTCATCCGCAATACCATTGCCGATACCATAGTTATGTTCACCATTGCCTGATGCGATACCATTACCGATACCACCGCCAGAACCGACACCTGTACCGCTGCCGTTACTATTGTTGGTTGTATCATTGTCTTGGAAATTGTTATTGGTTGTCGTAGATGAATTGTTGGTTGAATTTGCTGTCGCATTTCCAAAGATAGAGAAGGCATTCCCTGATGCATTCACAGGCGTTGTGATCGGGATAATAATACTTGCATCATCCGCAATACCATTGCCAATGCCGTAATTGTGTTCACCATTACCTGAAGCGATGCCATTACCAATACCGCCACCTAAGCCATCTGCACCGTTACCGCCGCTATTGCTGTTATTGGTTGTATCGTTGTCTTGGACATTGTTATTGGTCGTGGTTGAAGAATTATTTTGTGAATTTGAAGTCGCATCACCAAAGATAGAGAAGGCATTCCCTGATGCATTTAATGGTGTGGTAATTGGGATTACGATACTTGAATCATCTGCAATACCATTGCCAATACCGTAGTTGTGTTCACCATTACCTGCGGCAATACCATTCAGAATACCTCCAAGATCACTACCAGAACCGCTTCCTACGCCACCGTTATTGCTATTGTTGATCGTATCGTTGTCTTGGAAGTTGTTATTGGCTGTTGTAGAGGAGTTATTAATTGAGTTTGATGTTGCATTACCAAAAATAGAGCCCGCATTACCAGAGAAATTAACAGGGCTTGTGATTGGTGCGACGACACTGGCATCACTACCGATGCCATTACCAATACCAAAATTATGGTCTCCATTGCCAGAGCCAATACCATTGCCTATACCACCGCCAACGCCATTACCAGCACCACCCCCTACAACTGTACCGTTATTGCTATTGTTGGTTGTGTCATTATCTTGCAGGTTATTGGTTGTTGTGGTTGAACCGTTATTGACAGATGTATTGGTTGTATCACCAAAGAAAGTCCAAGAGTTACCTAAGCCATTGACTGGCGCGGTAACAGGCATGGTTACACTTGCGTCATCGCCATTACCATTGCCAATACCGTAGTTATGTTCACCATTACCCGCACCAATGCCATTGCCTATACCACCACCAACACCGTTACCTGTGCCGGTTCCAGGACCACCATTATTACTGTTGTTGGTGGTGTCATTGTCTAACACCGTATTGGTTGTTGTGGTTGCTGCATTATTGTGGGACGCATTATTTGCATCACCAATGAAGGAAAACTCATTACCTAAACCATTGATTGGAGTGGTGACTGGTGTAACAACATCAACGTCATCACCATTGCCATTACCAATACCATAGTTTTGTTCGCCATTACCTGCACCAACACCACTGAGTAGTCCGCCTACACCGTTGCCGGTGCCATCACCTACGCCAGTACCATTATTGCTATGGTTGATGTTGTCATTGTCTGAGACGATGTTGGTTGTATTGGTTGTTGCTGTATTGGTTGAGGTATTACCTAGACCATTCGGATCATTGTCATTATCCAGTCCAGAGACATTGTTGCCCATAAAGTTGATCGGTGTTGTCACTGGTGATGTCCAATCGGCATCATCGCCATTGCCGTTACCAATGCCATAATTGTGCTCGCCATTACCAGCACTTACACCATTGAGTAAGCCATCAGCACCATTGCCTGTTGTTCCAGTGACACCAGTGCCATTGTTACTATTGTTGGTTGTATCGTTGTCTTGTACATAGTTAAGGGTGTTGGTAGAACCATTATTGACAGAACTAACATCGCCACCGCCGATAACACCCGCTGAATTTCCTAAGACATGGACAGGTGTGGTCCATGGGGCAGTGATATCTACATCATCACCGTTGCCATTGCCAATACCATAGTTTTGTTCGCCATTGCCTGCGGCTGGACCATTACCTAAACCACCAAGGCCATTGCCTGCATTTGTACCAACGCCATTATTACTATTGTTGGTTGTATCGTTGTCATAAACAATATTTGATGTGTTGGTTGGCGCTGTATTGACGGAGTCTACATCACCACTAACGCCTGCAACGGAGTTACCAAGAACTTGGACTGGTGTCGTAATGGGTGTCGTGACGCTGGCATCATCACCATTGCCGTTACCGATACCATAGTTGTGCTCATCATTGCCTGCAGAAACACCATTTAATAGACCGCCTGCACTGCCATTGCCTGTTGCACCAACACCACTGTTGCTGTTGTTGATGGTGTCGTTATCTTCGATCACAGTAGAGGCATTGGTCGGAGCAGTATTCACCGAATTAACATCACCACCACCAATTGCGGAAACTGAGTTGCCTAGACCTTGGAAAGGCGAGGTCACAGGTATGGTGACACTTGCATCATCGCCATTGCCATTGCCGATACCATAGTTCTGTTCACCATTGCCTTCGGCTGGACCGTTGGCTATACCGCCAAAACCATTGCCAGTCACACCAGTCGCATGATTGCTATTGTTGGTGGTGTCATTGTCTTGAATATGTGTGGTCGATGTTGTTGCTGCAGTGTTTACAGAATTAACATCACCACCGCCAATTGCGGAAACTGAGTTACCTACAGCTTGTACAGGTGTGGTCCATGGTGTGGTGATATCTGCATCGTCACCATTGCCATTGCCGATACCGAAGTTATTTTCATCATTCCCTCCGGATACACCGTTGAGTAAACCACCTTCATTACCATTGGTCGCTGATCCAACCCCATTGTTGCTGTTGTTGGTTGTATCATTGTCTTGAATCGCTGTAGTTGAGCTGGTTGAAACATTGTTTACAGAATCGACATCATTTGTGCCTATGCCTGAAACTGAATTGCCAATTGCTTGGAATGGAGCAGTGACGGGTGCAGTAAAGCTGGCATCATCACCGTTGCCATTGCCGATCCCATAGTTCTGTTCACCATTACCTGCTGCTGGGCCGTTGGCTAAACCGCCAGAACCATTGCCAAGGACACCCGTTGCATTATTACTATTGTTGGTGGTGTCATTGTCTTGAATATTGGTAGTTGATGTTGTGGTTGATGTATTGACCGAATCTACATCGCCACCGCCAATTCCTGCAATTGAGTTGCCAACTGCTTGTACAGGTGTGGTCCACGGTGTGGTGATATCAACATCTTCACCATTGCCATTACCAATACCGTAGTTATGTTCACCATTGCCAGCAGATACGCCATTTAATAAGCCACCATTGCTGCCATTTCCTGCTGCACCCACACCGTTATTACTGTTGTTGGTGGTGTCATTATCTTGAATCGTTGTCGTTGAACTTGTTGATGTATTGTTGGCAGAATCTACATCACCACCGCCAATTCCTGCGACTGAATTACCAATGGTTTGGACTGGCACAGTGATTGGTGTTGTGACACTTGCATCATCACCGTTGCCATTGCCGATTCCATAGTTTTGTTGCCCGTTGCCTGACGCTGGGCCGTTACCCAAGCCACCAAGACCATTGCCGGTACCCGTTAAGCCCGTACCATTATTGCTATTATTTATGGTGTCATTGTCATGGATTGTACTGGATGTATTGGTTGTTGAGGTGTTCACCGAATTGATATCGCCACCACCAATGCCTGCAACGGAATTACCCACTGCTTGAACAGGTGTGGTCCAAGGTACGGTTACACTTGCATCATCACCGTTACCATTGCCAATACCATAGTTATGTTCACCATTGCCTGCACCAATGCCGTTAAGTAAACCAGCACCCACACCATTGCCAGTACCAGCTACACCAACGCCATTATTGCTGTTGTTGGTCGTATCATTGTCATCAATTACACTGCTATTTGTGGTTGACGTGCTATTAATTCCATTGACATTAGCACCACCAATCGCTGCGGCTGAGTTGCCTATTGCTTGGAATGGTGCGGTAACCGGTGTGGTGATACCAGCATCGTCGCCATTACCATTGCCAATTCCATAATTTTGTTCGCCGTTTCCAGCACCAATGCCATTTAATAGACCACCAGCACTGCCGTTTCCAGCAGAACCTATGCCAGTATTACTGTTGTTAGTCGTATCATTATCTTGAATTTGAGTTGAAGAGGTTGTGGGTGATGTATTCACCGCGTTGATATCAGCACCACCAACGGCAGCGATTGAATTACTGATTGCTTGAACTGGTGTGGTCCATGGCACTGTTACGCTGGCATCATCAGCATTGCCATTTCCAACGCCATAATTATGTTCACCATTGCCTGCGGCAATACCATTTAATAAGCCACCGGCATTGCCATTGCCAGCTTGAGTACCAGTATTACTATTATTAATAATATCGTTATCGTGGATTTGAGTCGTTGATGTTGTTGGCGTTGTATTGGCCGTTGTAACAGGTGTTGTCGTGCCTAGCCATGAAAATGAATTGCTGAAAGGCTGGAACGCTGCTGTGAAAGAGGGGGTAAAGCTAAAATCGTTTGCGTTACCTAATCCTGGACCGTAGTTGTGACTACCATTACCTGCCGCTATGTCGTTGAGCAAACCGCCATGACTCGTATTCGTACCACTATTTGTATGAGTAAGAGTGCTGCTGTCTTCGATGACTGTATTTTTTACAGTGGGTACAGTATTAACCGAAGAGGAGGATCCTTGGCTATTGCTAGAAAGAGACAGAATACCTTTAATGGGTGATAAAATATTTTTAAATAACATATCGATATACCTATAATTATTGGAGTTTTGTTTTATTAAGTTTAATAATTATGTGACTCCTGTCTCATAATCTATATGTTAGTATTTATTAGTTGTCTATTTAATGTCAATAATGCAGTGTGTATCATATTTTTAATGGGGTATAAAAGTGAAGTAAAACAGGGGGCTATATAATGACTTAGAGATAAATGGTTAAAATCAAAAAGATATTATAAAAAGATAGATTATTAATAAAAAATACAAAGTTTATACCTGAATTAAAACTTAGTAGAAATAATATTTATTTGAATTTTAATAATAATTATTGCTGTTTTGGGCGAGAAATTGTCTTATGACTGAGGCTAAGCAAGGAAATATTGCTTTACTTTTAAGGCCAAGAGAATCCGATGAAATGTTAGTCGATCCACATTGAAAAAAACAAATTATGCCGAATCTATAGCCAGTTGATCGTGATCTTGTGAAAAAGGTCTTATCATTTGGGGAAAAGTGCGTATAATGCCCTCCATCAAATATGCGCTCATAGCTCAGCTGGATAGAGCACTTGGCTACGAACTAAGGGGTCGGGAGTTCGAATCTCTCTGAGCGCACCAATTTGAATAAATAAACCGCTTCATTGCGGTTTTTTTTGTGTCTTAAATTTTTGCTTTGATTTTTTGTACAAAAACGGCATTGCCACCGACAGCAGGCAATACATCATGATAAGGCAGGCTGCGCATGGCTCTCAATAAGAAAGGAGCTTTCTCATCGATCTTCATTGCACTGGTTATTTTAAATAAAGTCCCTTGATCTAAACTGGTAAACCGCATTTGACCTTTAATAAAACGTAGATCGCCACCATTGGCATAAAAATTATTTTCAGTGCTTTGTGGATAGTTAAAGCGCAGTTTAAATGCAAAAGGAATATTGATGACTCCAAGTCCCACATTCACTTGAATGTCCGCATCTTGTGCCTGATTTTGGATTGGTGTGGTTATAACTTTCTTGATTTGTCGTGGAAATAGCTCTTGATAAGCCAATGGTGTCAGCCATTTTTGTAATTGCTGCGGTGTTTGTTTATAAAATTGATAGGTGGTGGTAAAGCGCATGGGTTCCCGTCCATGGGTATAAAGCATGCTGGTCGGTACATGAATAATACTAACTGGTTGTTGAGCCGTTTGAATAAGTTGGCTAATTTTTGTGAGTTGTGCTGCGCTCAACTGGGGGGTGGGAAGTTGCCCTGCATTAAGTGGGGAAATGTTAGGTTTAATAAAACGATTCCTTAAAGCCTCAAGGATAAAAGCATTACTTCCACTTGGAAGTCCTAGTTTTGCTTCTGGAATTGCATTGAGAATTTTCTTAAAAATAAAACCTTTAGGCTGGTTTAAATCACCCCATTGAGTCAAAGTGATTAAGGTCCGATGTTCATCTAATGCAAACCATTCAAACTTTCCAACGCCGTATGGGATAGGCGCATCGATAACTAAACTGGCAATGCTATTCGGCTTGATCTGGTGTTGTAGGGTGACATCTTCATTAAAGTTGAGCACAGGAATAGGTGTTGGGATGGAAACCCGATATTTCATTTGTACAATGTTGCCTGATTGTTCGAGTGGCTTGGCTGATTTGAGTGTGGGAAATAGACCAACATATTGACTGAAATCGGTGAGTGTTTTGGCGACTTGCTGGGTGCTAACAGGAACAATAATGGCTGCTGAATTAAAGCTGGCCATCGGTTGTGGGTTACTTTTTAGCGTCGGGATTGAGGTTTTAGTCGCAGGATGCCCATAGATGAAAATATTGTTTTGAGTATAACTGGCCAAGAGTTGTGGATTGTTCTGAAAAGGCTGTAAGGCACTTGGAATATTGTCATTCCATGACAGGATTTGTGCAGAGCTGTGTTGTACCATTGCCATAAAAATGCAGAGGCACGAGAGACGATTCAAATAAGACATCACATTCCTTTGATTTTTATCCGTGATTTCATTCATGACTTGATTGCTCGTAGGGAGCTGATCAACACTGCTTATTAATAAATTTTTTTATGCATAAAAAATAGTCGTATTATGTAAAACCCACTGAAATATTCTTTCGAGCAAGACATTTTAGACATTTACTTTTTACCAGTTCTATAGATCAGAATGATTTAAATTAAATAGAAGTATATTTATATCGTTTCGACATAATATTGATTTATAAAAATAAAAGTATTCAATGCAAGCAACATAAACAAGTATGAGATGGCGTGACAATATCATTTAAATTTTGTATTAAATCACGAGAAATGTGATTGCCCGTTGAATCATTTATGTTCTAATAGATCAGTTTTTTTCAAATGTTAGAAATCTAAAAATGTCTGAACAACGTCCAACGGTATCTGTACGCTATTATTTGAATTTAGAAGAATCCCAAGATGGGTTTGCTTTGGTAACGTTCGGAAAAAAGACCTTTAGTCGTTTTTTAACCCCCGTAATTAGTATCGCGATTATCTTGTGGGGCGTTTATTTAGGCTTTTCTGGCGTGGGACGTTATTACGTTGCACTCGGTGCTTTTTTTCTGATTATGCAGGGTGTCATGCGTTATTGGTTTTTACCAATGTTGTTTAAGCGCCAATTTGTACGTTATCAATTTGGTAAAAGCGAGCAAGGGATCGATTTGTACCAAGATCATTTTGAGCTTTATGCAGCAGGTAAAAGACAAACAGCGCAGTATGCAGAAGTACAATCTTTTGCAATTGGCAAGCTGACTTATATGCTAGAACTTAAAAGTCATACTGTCGTGATTGTGCCTAAACGCGCATTTACCGATCCTGCGGATCAAAGTAAGTTTGAAAATAGTTTTAAAAAGTAAATTTATTGACGGTTGAAAGAACAAGGAGTTTTCATGAGTACACGTCCTTCAAAAATTGTGTGTGTGGGTCGAAATTATGCTGAACATGCGAAAGAGTTGGGGAATGCTATTCCTGATCGCGCGTTGCTCTTTATCAAACCGCCGAGCAGTCTTGGTTCTTTGACACAAGGCGTAAGCTGGAATCAGGCATTAGGTGAGTGTCACTATGAATGCGAAATTTGTTTGCAAATCGCACATCCATTATCACAAGAAACCGATCCAGCCAAAGCCTTAGAAGCAATCGGTGCGGTGACTTTGGGCTTAGATTTGACCCTACGTGATTTGCAGGGCGATTTAAAATCCAAAGGCGAGCCGTGGGAACGTGCCAAAGCTTTTGATGGTGCATGTATTTTGGCGGACTGGATTGAAGCAGATGAAATTGGTGACTTGCAAGAGCTAGAGCTGATTTTGAATATCAATGGTGTAGACCGTCAGCATGGTTTTACCAAAGACATGATCTTCGATATTGGAACTCTACTTGTTGAGATTAACAAATCGTTTAGTCTTGAAGTTGGTGATGTCATTATGACAGGTACGCCTGCTGGTGTTGGAGCATTACGTGCCAATGATCAATTGACCATGAAATTGATTACCCAGTCTGGCGAATACGATTGGAATACTTTTGTAAAAGCATAAGTTGCAATGAAATAAAGAGGATGGCGCTGGTTTTGCAATCAGCGCCATTTTTTATAGCTCAACATATGTGTTTTTGTTCGAGCTGAAATACAAACTCAGTCAAATGTTAACTGCCTTGATACAGTTTTCGGAATTGGTCAGGGGTAAAGTGCATCCAACGTTTAAACATATAAATAAAAGCCGATGAGCTGGCATAACCTAAGTCTAAAGCAATATTTTCAATGGTTTTGCCCTGATTCAACATCGACATTGCTTTCATCACTTTTAAACGTTGCCGCCATTCATGTAGAGACATTCCCAATTCTTTTTGACTATAACGGGCAAGGGTACGTTCAGTCATATTGATCATTTGTGCAAGCTGCTCCAAGGTGCTGTTGTCCGCAGGGAATTCATGTAAATGGGTCAATATTTTCGCCAGTGCGGGATGCTGTGTTGTAGGTAAATAACTACCGACAAGTTCGGCATGGGTCAGTGAGTCAAGTAAGACTTGAAGCAAGCGTAAATACTCTGGATCTTGTTCAGAAAAGGGATGCTTGCGGATATGTTCGAGTAGTGCAGAAACTAAGGGTGCAGACAATAAGATACCAGCCTGTTGAGGCATATTTTGGCAGAGTGATTCATGCACGTACAACGTGCAATGCGTGACCTCGTTACGATTGATGCCGCTATGTTGTAAATGCGGCGGCAGCCAAATCCCATAAGGTGGTGGGGTTAAATAATGAATTTGATCAATATTGACCTCTAAAACACCGTCAAAAGCATAGATAAACTCTCCCCAAGCGTGCGCGTGTTGTGGGTAAAAAGTCTCGGCAGGTGCGTCCCGAATCTGAAGCCATAAGGGCGCAGGAATATCGTTGTAGGTCGGGATTGGTTGAAAATCTTGAATTCTTTGTGCTGATTTTTTCATAACATGAGAATTGCCTGAAAATACGCATCTATTGTCGTAATTTCACTATATCATGAAAATACGACAGTCTTATATTGGTGCTCAAACCATAAAATCAGGAGCGCGCAATGGATGAGCGTAAAGCATTAGATGCAACGGCATCGGGTCTGATGATCGTACTGTGTATGATCTGGGGATTACAACAAGTCATTTTAAAAATGGCAGCTCCTGACATTTCGCCCTTAATGCAAATCGCGCTGCGTTCGGGCCTTGCCGCCATACTGCTTTTACCCTTACTTTACCTCGATAAAACCAGTCAGCTGTTTAATCGCCAGAATTTGAAAGCGGGTGCACTGGTTGCTTTTTTATTCTCTTTAGAATTCTTTTTATTGGCACAAGCATTACAGCTAACCTCGGCTTCACATGCAGTGGTACTCCTGTATACCGCACCGATTTTTGTAGCCTTGGGATTACATTGGAAACTTCCTTCAGAGCGTCTCAGTCTGTTGCAATGGACAGGTATCGGCATTGCTTTTTTAGGGATCGTGGTGACGTTCTTACGTGCTAATTCAGGTGGGTCGATTGCGGATCGACAGATGTTATTGGGTGACTTGCTCGCTTTGGCAGGCAGTATTGCTTGGGCAGCGACCACGATTACCGTACGTTTATCCTCACTTGCGCAAGCTGCGGTGACTCAAACGCTGTTTTATCAATTGGCGGGTAGTTTTGTGTTGTTGTTTGGCACGGCTCTTGTTCTTGGGCAGGCGACGATTCACCTCACCCCTTTGGTGATGGGCAGTTTAGCATTTCATACCTTAGTGGTTTCTTTCGCCAGTTTCTTGGCGTGGTTTTGGTTGCTACGTAATTATTTGGCTTCCCGTCTTGGTGTTTTTTCCTTCCTGACACCTTTATTCGGGATGGCATTTGGTGTGTGGTTATTGGGCGAAAAAATTGAGCTGAACTTTGTGATTGGCTCTGCACTGGTCTTGCTGGGCATCATAGTGGTGAGTTTACAGGGTTGGCTAAGGAAATAAAAAAGACCTCGAAAGAGGTCTTTTAGTTACTTCTGTTCAAACAGGGTAGAAAGTGGAATAGATAGCTTGGCTGCTAAATAATCATTACTTTCAACCAATGAAGGTCCGAGTCGTTCCATCCATTCATCATCCTGATGGATATGCTCAACATCAGGACGTAACGGCAGTGGATAAGGCAGGGCCGTGAAGAAGCTCCAGAAATCTACCTGAGCCAGATTACGGACCAATACGTATTCGTCTTTATCTGTTCGCATAATCAGGTTTTGGGCTTCGAGCTCCAAGATAAAAGAAGGTAAGCGACCGAGTTCACCACGACCAATAATATTTAACAGCTCCTTTTCGCTGACACTTTGTCCAATTTGCTGTTTTTTATAAAATAATTCCAGTATATCCAGCATCATTAAAATTGGATGACGCTTTTGTTCTTTACCAGAATGGAAAGCTGTCAGTGCATAGCTGATTTCGACGCCTAATAAGATAATGTTCCAAGATAAATATATCCACAGCAGAAAAATTGGGACCGCTGCAAAGGCACCATACACGATTTCATAACTGGTGAAGTTGCTCATCACCCAACCAAAAAAGCGTTTTAAAACCTCAAAGACTGTCGCACTAAAGCAAGCTGCGATGAAGGCAGAAAAAACAGGCACAGTTCGATTGGGAATGGTCCAATATAAAATGAAGAAACCGACAATAGTTAAAACAAAAGAAATGAGCCATAACAGAAACGAGCCATCGAGTTGATAGCCGGCAAAGTTATTACTCAGGATATTCATTGAAGCCACTGTCGATGACAGTACAAAAGCACTGCCTAAAACAATCGGTCCTAATGAAATAATAGTCCAGTAACGCATAAAACCGACTAAGCCAGTTCGGGTCTCCTTGACTCGCCAAATTCGGTTAAATACATTTTCAATCGAGGTTAGCATCAGTACTGTGGTTATAAACAGGAACAGCACACCAATAATGGTCAGGTTACTGGACTTTTCGGTAAAGGCATTTAAAGCTTTGTCAAAAGCGATGGTGCTTTTTGGTAGAAAGTTGCTATAGATCAGTTGTTGTAACTGTTGTCTGGCAGGTTCGAGTGCTTTAATCGAGGAGATAATCACTAAAAAGACCGTCAGCATCGGCACCACTGCAAATAGGGTGGTGTAGGTGAGTCCTCCAGCTTGCTCTCGGCAACGATCTGCTTCGAAACGTCGTAACACAAACACAATAAATTGAAACCATGTTTTCTCTAAAAAGGGCAGATTTTTTAGATAACGCTTTAAGATCATGGGTTCTATCCTAGTTATTTTTAATAAAAATCCGGTGTAATCACTGGATTTACTACAGCTCAAAATATAAAAAATGTCGTATAGTGTTCTTTTTAACAAAATTCTTGAAAGTGATGCAACCTTACGTTCTTGTTCTTTATTACAGTAAATACGGTTCAACCAAGCAAATGGCGCATCTAATTGCCGATGGAATTGAAGCTGCTGGCGTGACTGCTCGTATTCGAACAGTACCGAATCTAGCTCCTGTTGTGACTCAAGCGGAAGCTAGTATTCCTGAAGATGGCGATATTTATTGTAGTTTAGATGATCTGACGCATTGCGCTGGTTTGGCCTTAGGTTCTCCAACACGGTTTGGCAATATGGCCAGTGAGATGAAGTACTTTTGGGACCAAACCACCAGCTTATGGCTGAATGGTGCTTTGCATAATAAGCCTGCTTGTGTGTTTACGTCTTCTGGTTCGATGCATGGTGGGCAGGAAAGCACATTGCTAACGATGTTACCGCCGTTGTTTCATCATGGCATGATGATTATGGGACTACCCAATTCGATTCCAGCCTTGTCCAATACCAAAACTGGAGGGACACCGTATGGTGCCAGTCATGTTAGCGGGCCACGTCATGATCAGAGCTTAAGTCAAGATGAGAAAATCTTGTGTGAAGCACAAGGCAAGCGTTTAGGTGAAGTGGTGAAAGCATTGGCTGGAAAATTTTAACTCAGCGAAAGTCGATATTTCCGCCCAGTTGCGACCAATCTCCAGAAAGTAAGATTATCAGTTGGATAGGGAATTGGAGCTAAGGCAAGATTCTGTAGTTCTATTTTTTCTGCACTTTGCTGGTCTGAAATTAAACTTGCATAGAGATAATCCAGTAGATCAACTGCACTAAACACCTGTTTATAAGCATCTTGTAATTCGGTGTTTTGGCTGGCGAAACACACCCGATGTGGTTCATTGTCGTTGATGAAACTGAGTCCAAGTGATTTTTCGATTTGGCTGACAATCTGAGGATTGAACTGTAGGGGAGAGAGGCTAAGAACCAGCGCATGCACTTTAAAGTGGGCGAGATGCTGACGTTGTTGCTGCATCGACTCTCTCCTGAAAGGAATAGAATCAATATACGCTGTTTCTGAGTGATTGATAAATAGCTTAAATCGTCGGCCTAAAAAGGGGAGCATTCGCTCCCATTTTTATTATTTCTTTAACTGCCAGTCATAAATATTTTTACGATAAGCGTACCAGATCATCCACAGACCAATAATAATCATTGGGAAGCTGAGAATCTGACCTTTGGTCATCCAACCAAATAAGATATAGCCTTGGTCTGCATCGGGTTCGCGGAAGAATTCCATAAAGAAGCGTGCAATACCATAGCCGACAAGGAATAGAGCTGAAACTGCCATACGCGGACGAGGTTTAGAGCTAAACCACCACAATACGATAAAGAGGATCAAACCTTCACACAGGGCTTGATAGATTTGCGAAGGGTGGCGCACCAAACCTAATGGGTCAGTTGGAAAGATCATCCCGAATGGATAGCTCGGGTCTTGTACAGGGCGGCCATACAGCTCACCACCAATAAAGTTACCAAAGCGACCAAACATCAAGCCTGTTGGTACGCAGGGTGCAATAAAGTCCAAGGTCTGGAACCATGTCTTTTGGTATTTTTTACACCAAAACAGCATCGCAATCATCACACCGAGGAAGCCGCCGTGGAAGCTCATGCCACCTGTCCAGACTTGGAATAACCACAGTGGGTTTTCTAAAAATTTACCAAATTCGTAGAACAACACATAGCCAACCCGTCCACCGAGCACAACACCTAATGCACCGTAGAAAACCAGGTCTGACACCATGTCGCCTGTCCAGCCATCACGTTGTTTAGCGCGATAAGAAGCTAAACCCCATGCACATAGAAACGCCAAGAGATACATGAGCCCGTACCAGTGTACTTTGACAGGTCCTAAGCTCAGCGCAACTGGATCAATATTTGGATAGGTCAGCATTGCTGTTCCTCAATTTTATATTTTGAGCAGATTGTAGCGGAATGATGTTAAAAATGTTGTACATTCAATGTGAAAGATCAATGTTCCAAACATGTGAGAAAAAGAATCTATGTGTATTGTCGCTTTTGCATGGCAAGTGCCGGATGAGATGCCTTTGTGTCTCATTTCAAATCGTGATGAGTTTTATCATCGTCCAAGCTCACCCTTACATCTGTGGGAGCAGAGCACCATTGTAGCGGGGCAGGACTTGCAGTCTGGTGGGACATGGATGGGGGTGACAGCATCGGGGCGTTGGGCGATTGTTACCAATTTCCGTAATGGCCGAGATCAAAAAAGTTATACGACTTCTCGTGGGCATCTGATTCAATCTTTTTTGGAAAGTGATTTAGCCCCAATCCGTTTTGCTCAGCAATTGGAACAAAAGCAACAGGATTATGCGGGCTTTAATTTGTTTGTCGGTGATACAGAACAAGCGGTTTATATGAGTAACCGAGGTGAAGCTCCGCAGGTCCTCGCCAATGGTGTTTATGTGGTCTCAAATGGATTAATGTCAGAAGATTGGGAGAAAACCAGACATTTGCGTAAACGCTTTACCCAAGAGTTTTTACCGATGTTGCAGCAACCACAAATTGCTGAATCAGCAATCGATGCCGCTGCTTGGGACATTTTGGAAGATGAACGAAAAGTCATTTCAGGCCTGTTACCTGATACGGGCATTAATCCAGACATGGAAGCTTTGTTGTCTTCCACCTTTATTCAAAGTCCAATTTATGGAACGCGATGCTCTAATTTTTTAAGATTGACTCAAGCGCAGTGGCATTGGCTGGAAAAATCCCAACAAGGTGAACAGCAGGGAAAAGTTGTCGATCTTCAAATTACATTAGCGGATTAAATTGATATGTTATAACGTAATTTATATATAAAACAACAAGATGAAATAATATTGTCATTAAGGTGACATAAAAGGGTCACCCAGCATTGTTATGGTCTATGCAACGAAATTACGTCCAAACAATAAATCTGGGGATATTTTATGTTCTTATCAAAGATGAGCTTTTCCAAAAAGCTATTGGCGGTCAGTTTGATGGCGGTCTTATCGGGCGGGATGACAGCCTGTAACGATAATGATAATGATGACAAAGCAGAAGTACCAAAAACACCAACTGCAAAAAATGTAATTTTCTTTTTAGGCGATGGTATGGGAATTACCACCTTAACCGCATCGCGTATTTATTCTGTTGGTGAAGATGGTGATTTGACCATTGATAAGCTCCCAGAAACAGCGTTTGTTCGTACCTTTTCAGAAGATGGTCAGGTGACGGATAGTGCACCTTCTATGGCTGCCTATATGACCGGCGTGAAAATGAAGAATGAAGTCATTTCCATGCAGACAGGAACAATTGCATCACCACCAAAAGCAGATGGGACCAGTACCTGTGATGATGTCGCAGAGAATAAAGGCAAAAAACCAGCAGAAACCTTACTTGAACTTGCCAAAGCACAAGGTATGGGTACAGGACTGGTAACTACAACGCGTATTACTCATGCAACACCAGCAACCACCTATGCACATGTTTGTCATCGTGATGCTGAAAATGATATTGCAGCGCAATTGGTTCCTGCAGGGAAGGGTACTGGATGGGGTGCGTATAACACCAAATTAAATGATGGCGTGGATGTGGTCTTGGGTGGCGGCTTACGCCAGTTTAAACCTACGACTGTATCGGGTGGTAAACGTGCTGATGGTCGTGATTTGGTCAAAGAAATGCAAGATCAAGGTTATAGCTTTGTTGCAACGGGGAGTGACCTGACCAAAATTGATCCAACCAAGACCAAAAAATTATTGGGCTTATTCAATGCCAGCCATATGAACTATGACCTCGATCGTACCAATAAAAAAATTGATGAGCCAAGCCTTGCTGATATGACGACCAAGGCAATTGATGTCTTACAAGCGAAAAACAAAAGCTTCTTCTTGATGGTTGAAGGCGGACGTATTGACCATGCCTTGCATGACACCAATGCAAAACGTGCCTTACAAGACACGGTTGCTTTTGATAATGCGATTAAAGCAGCGATTGATAAAGTCAAAAAAACAGATCCAGAGCTTAAGAATACTCTGATCGTGGTGACTGCTGACCATGACCATACTATGGTCTTGAATGGTTATGCGAAACGTACGGGTAAATATGTAAAAGGTGCAGAGACCAGTGTACTAGGCTTGGTTAAAAACTATAACAAAGCTGGCTATGCGACTGATGAAAATGGAACACCGTATCCAATTATTGGCTTTGGTACTGGTAAAAAGCGTCTAGATAATAACCGTCTTGAAGCACGTGGTGCTTTAAAGGATAACGATAGCTGTAATCCAGTCGCAGGTCCTGCAGATAAATATACCGATAGCCGTGGGACAGACATTGATAAAGAGGGTTGGTGTACAGGTACTGCGGCAGATGATTTCCAACAGGAAGCCGTGGTACAGACTGGTTTTGCGGATAGTGAAACACATGGCGGTACCGATGTCTTCCTTGGTGCAATTGGTGTCGGCTCAGACAACTTCCATGGCAGCCTCGAAAATATCGAAGTATTTAACTTAGTTCGTAAAGCCATTGGCCTAGATAAATAACAACAGACTGGAGAACGATGATGTTAAAACAATTTAAATTAGGTCAGTTCGGTATGAAAGCTTCTGTTTTAACTGTTGCATTAGTTGCGGCAAGTACGGGTGTACAGGCGGCGGGTGAAGCCAAGAATATCATTTTCTTTTTAGGCGATGGTATGGGGCCAACCACCGTCACGGCAAGCCGTATTTATGGTTATGGTGAATCTGGTAAATTAACCATGGACACTTTACGCCGTACCGTACGCATCAAAACGTATTCAGAAGATGGTCAAACCACCGATAGCGCGCCGTCAATGGCGGCTTATATGACGGGCAAGAAAACCCGTAATGAAGTGATTGGAATGACACCGGGAACGGTCGCGGTTGAACCAGGTACGTGGACAGATGGAAAAAACACGATATCCAATGCCATTAATAATTGCCCAACACCAGGTTCGAGTGTCACTGCAGGGAGTCCTGCGGAGACAATACTTGAACTCGCTAAAGCCAATGGTAAAAAAGTTGGTGCAATTACCACTACAGAGTTGACCCATGCAACACCTGCTGCGACCTTCTCTCATGTGTGTAATCGTAATGCACAGTTTGAGATTGCACGTCAGATCATTCCTGGCGGAGCAGGTTATAACACTAAACTGTTAGATGGCGTTGATGTATTAATGGGTGGCGGACGTAACCATTTCACCCCTTATAATGCAGCAGATAACAAGAAGGGGCGTATTGATGGGCGTAACCTACTGAATGAATTAAAAGCCAAAAACTACACTGTTGGTGCGACCAAAGCAGAAATGGATGCAGCGCCATTGAATAAAAAGTATATTGGTCTTTATTCTGCAACTTCACATCTAGAATATGATTTAGACCGAGCACGAACAGCACCAAATCAGCCAAGTTTGGCTGAAATGACTGAAAAATCGATTGATTTATTACAGGCACAAGATACCGCAGGTAAAGGCTTTTTCTTGATGGTTGAAGGTGGGCGTATTGACCATGCTCTACATGGAACCAATGCCAAACGTGCGCTACACGATACCATTGCATTTGATAATGCGATCAAGAAGGCCTTAGATAAAATCAAGAAAACTGACCCTGAATTAAAAAATACTTTAATCGTTGTTACGGCTGACCATGACCATACCATGACCTTTAATGGTTATACAGCACGTACTGGAAAAACAACTACTGCGAATCCTGGTATCTTGGGTTTAAGTTATAGCTATCAAGAAGCCAAAGCGACAGATACGCGCACGCGTGTGTTGGCCGATGGCAAAAAGCATGCACCTAACTTAGATGCGAAGGGCAAAACCTCAACCACGTTGGTGTTTGGTAATGGTGGTGGACCACGTCCAACGTCACGTATTGATATTACTGATGATGAAGCGGCGGCAGATGATTATTTGCAACAAGTCGGCGTTAAACTCGGTAGCCCAGGTTCTGAAACACATGGTGGTGGTGATGTCCTCTTATTTGCTGAGGGTGCAGGTTCTCAAGTGTTTAAAGGTACACGTGAAAATGCTTGGGTGTTTAGCAAATTGAAAGAAGCATTCGGATTTAAATAAGCGCTTTATTCAATATTTTCATCATATTGCAAAAAACCTCAGTCATTATGACTGAGGTTTTTTTATGCGGGAAATAACATGCGTCTAGTGATGAGTTCGGTATTGCTCAGTTTGGGAATGACGTCTTTGCATGCTACACCGTTATTGAGTGCCAGTATTACACGAGAGACTCAGACCATTGGCAATGATGGTGTGACACGTACCAGTGTGTTTCAGGAGCGTATGTATCGTGATTCTCAGAATATCTGGATTGAACGTGTGTTGCCGAGACAGCATCAGCATGGTGACGAAAAGGGTGGACATAAACATCTAGATCTAGCGGAAGCTGCTCAACATTATTTTATTGATCAGAAAAAACAACCCAAACTGAATTTGGTTTTGGTCGAAGATAAAACCGTCGTACATTTGCAAGATGCGGATGTGGATATGCTGGGCTTAAGCAACTGTTGGTCATGTGTCTATTCGTTACTTGATCCTAAAACCTTAAAAGGGATGAAGATCATTAAAAAGGATACCAACAGTACCCTATATGAAAGCCAAAATAAGAAGAATAAGATTCGTGTGGAATGGGATAACCGTAACAATATTGCCAAACGCGTTGATATTCGTAGCTTAGATGGTTTGCGCTATGACATCATGAAAGCCAATATCCAACAGGTCAATATTGCAGAACCATGGAAAAAATATAGTAAATTCAGCAGTAAAGATTATTCAGATTTTGGTGATTAATTGCATAAAGTTGGATTGATTGAGTCGAGCTCCTTTTTTAAAGGGGTTTTTTTTATCATAGAAATTGATCTGTTTGGTGACCGCTATCATTTCAATCTTTGAATAAAATGATCTCGCTTTTCTATTATTTTTATATAAGCACGAGCACTAGCTGAATGGTTAGATTGTGATTGATTTAGACAAGCAAATGCCGACATGATGTCGGCATTTGTTTTTGAGTGGATTACTGAAATTTAAGCTTTTTTCTCAATCGATGGTCCGACTGGATCAGCAGTGATATAGCCAACACTTGCACTATAACCACCATTGTAGTTTTCTAATACTTTTGCTTTTAATTCAGCTGGAAGGCTTGAGCTATCACCCGCATGTTGGAAGTTGCTCATGATATAGGTCCAGCCATTTACTGAATCAACTGCATGTAGACCAGTAGATTCTGCACCTGCTGGTGTGGACAGAATTCGGTCTAAAGACTTGGTCTCAACATTATAAGCCCAAAGGAAGTTATTGGTATGGTTACCACTATCTTCACCGATGAACAAAGTACGTAAAGTTTCAGAGAATTTTAGGTTGTCTGGGCTTGCAATGTTATTTGGATCAGCCGTATTACCCAAGCTATCTACTGGAATATCTTTGCCCATCAGAACCATATGGCTTTGGTAAGGTGTCCATTCACTATTGATCACATTGTTTAGGTGGTCAACTTGGCTGCCTTTCAGGTCATGCGCAAGTACGCCGCCTGCTTTCAATGTATTCTTGAATTTGACATTATGTGCAGCAACCCAGCTCGATTTACCTTCGATCATCGAGTCTTGAATGTTGGCAAGTGCAGAATAAGCAACCTTATCTTTGATATTAACAGTGGTTCCTTCCATCTTGGTGAATGCCATACTACCGCCTTTCAACGCAGCATAACGGTGTGTTTCAAGGAAGGCAGCAGCTAATTCGATTTCTGCTTTGCTGAAACCGTTATTGGCTTCTTTTAACTTGATCCAAAGCGTCTTCTTATCTAGGACAATCTGCGTATAACCCGTTAAGTCTGCAGGTGCTGTGGTTAAGCTCTCCATAATGTTTTCAGCTTTAATGCCGCGAACATTGACTAAGTCTTCAATGGTTTTACTGTCGGTATGACCCAGTTTGATCCATTTAATTGGTGCGGTAGACGTTTCATTCAACTCAGCAGTGTACTTTGCAACGTATAGTGTTCCCACAGATAAATCTTTTTCCTTATCTGCAACAAACATAAAGAAACCACCGTTGGTATAGTCATCACCCATGATTACTGTGCGGTTGTCTGGCATGACTTGAATCAGCTCATGTGAAATACGGCCTAAGCAGTAGTGTTTAACCGCAGTACCACGACCTTTACCATCTAGAATGATTTCTGGTAAGTGACCATAGTTATAGGCATTGGCCGTATTTTCATTGCCATACAGATTTTTACTGTAAGCTCTTAATGTTGCTAAGGTACTACCGATTTGATCAAACGCATCTGGTTCATATTCTTCACTTGAAAGGTGCGTATTCCAAGGTGAAAGGCTAGCGCCACAAGTAATCCATAGGCCATGAACTTTAGACATATCGACATTGAAGTATTTTTTCAATGCAAGATGTCCTGTTTTTTGATCTTGGTCTAAGGTCAATACTGCAATAGGAGATGGCAACTGACCATACATACTTTGTTTGGCTAAGTTTTGTGTGGTGTACTCAAACTGAACCACATGGAAGACTGGGTTGTTGACGCCTTCAACTTTTGCATCTTTGAGGTGGATCATTGAAGAGCCATCTGGACAGTCAGAGAAGAATTGACGTTCTTGACCTGCAACCGATGTATCTCTGATCGCTTTGTTATTAATGTCGTAATAGCTACCTGCGATAATTTTGCCGCCGTTGATATTGTCAACTTCCATACCTGTGCGGAAAAATTCTTGATAACCTAATTTATATTCAGTGCTGGTATTGTCTTCCCAAGTCACTGTTAAACTTGATTTAACAGAAGTGGTGGCCATTTCTGCTGTGGTTGATGGTGCAGCCATTGGCGTAAATTTGGCATTTTTAAATTTAACTAGTTTTGCTGGTGGTGTAACAACGTTATTATCGTTGTCATCATTGCAACCCGTTAAAGCTGCTGCTGTGCCCATTGCCCCTAGTGGTAAAAACGGAACACCCGCGAACCATTTTAAAATATCACGACGACTTGGCTGATTAGTATTGGCTGTCATAGTAAATCCGTATCTGTAATATATGGTAAATAAATCCTGATCGATTCTATGAAGCGGAGATGACAGTTTTCTGACAGTTTGAAGGCAGTTTGAAGACAATTTTTATTTTATAAATAATTAATAAATAAAGAATTAAAATAGAGGAATTCCCAGAGGGTTTCTGGGAATTCTTTATCGATCTGCATTAATCTGATGCTTTTCTTTTTTCAAGGATTTTCCCAAACAATAGACCTAATTCAAATAACATCCACATTGGAACGGCAAGCATAATCATCGATAAGGCATCGGGTGGCGTCACAAACATCGCGACAAAGAAACACCCCACGACGATGAAGCGACGCTTGTCGATCAGTGTTTGGGTGCTGACCACACCAATTAAAATCAAAACTAAAGTAATAATTGGGATTTCAAAGGTAAAACCGAACACCAAGAATAATTTTAGACAGAAGCTTAGATAGCTGTTGATGTCTGTCATTGGTGCAACTGTTTCAGGGGAAACACTAATAAAGAAATGCAAAATCGCAGGTAAGGTAATGAAATAAGCAAATGCCACGCCTAAATAGAACAGCACAATACTGCCTAATAAGAGCGGAATGGCCAAATGACGTTCTTTTTCATAAAGTGCTGGTTTGATGAATGACCAGATTTGATAAATGATATAGGGCATTGCCAGCATAAACGCGACAAATAAATTCAGCTTAAACGGTGCCATAAATGTTGCAGTGACATCGGTTGCAATCATGGTTGAGGTTGCTGGTAGCTGTTGTCTTAATGGTTCAGACAGCCATTGATAGGTGGTATTTCTAAAAGGCAATAAGCAGAAGAAAAGAAAAATCGTTACCCCAACAATCTTAAATAGATATTGGCGCAGCACAATCAAATGCTGCATCACAGGCATTTGTTGTAAGGGTTCTTCAGTACTGACTGAAGTTGATGGTAATTGGCTCATACGGCAATCTTTAATTCTGTATCAAACTGTTGAGTGGGTACGTTCGACTTTAGTTTGAAAGGTAACTGCTTTTGATATTCAAGACTGAAAGGAATGGTCGTTTGCTGAGAAAAAAGCGTATAGATGATTGGGGCTTTAGTCTCAGTTTTTACTTCTTCAACTTCAGAAGGCGTTTGTGCATTTTTAAGCGCATCCAGCTGTTGTTGCATCCTGCGTTCAAGTTCAGTGATTTTATCAATTTCTTTTTGCATTTCTTCGCGGAACTCAGAAAGGCGTAATTCTCGATCAATTTCGTTCTGAATGTTGTTGATAAACTTTTTAATTTTTCCATACCATTTCGCTACGAACCGAGCAGCTTCTGGCAATTTATCAGGACCGAGCACCAGCAATGCAATCACGGCAAAGCAAAAGATTTCGGTCATTCCCAAATTCAGCATAGTCGTGCTCGCTTAGCTTTTTACTGAGCTTTCAGTATTTTTAACTTGAGCATCAATGGTGCGAGGTTCATTTAAAGGTGTCGCAGCTTCTTCTTCTTTCATTGATTTTTTGAAGTCTTTGACTGCACCACCAACATCTTTACCGAGGTTTTTAAGCTTCGATGTACCGAACAGTAGAATCACTACAATTGCAAAAATCAGTACGTGCCAAATTGATAAACCAGCCATCATTCTATTCCTATAAAACTTTGGATATATCTCAACAGCTTGGCATGACAAAGATGTGACACTTATATTGCAGTTTTAAGACAATGCATTTACCCAATGGTAAATAGTGCTAGCATAAGCAACATATCAAGACATGATAAAAACAGATCGACATGACCTTTATTCTCCCCATCAGTGCCTTTATTTTCGGGCTGTTGCTTGCTCAATTCAAAGTCGCGGAACAGGCAAAGAAAATCTTATCTTCCTTATTGGCACGCTTATTTATTCCTGTGGTGATCATCTATAACATGGTGTTTTATCAGGCGGGTAGCTTTGCATTGATGGGATTTAGTTTCATTACATCGATTCTTCTATTCTATTGTTTTTTCCACTTTTCAAAGGATCGCTTACAAGCGCTTTGTATGAGTTATAGCAATATTGGTTGGTTGGGTTTTCCATTTGCCATCGCCTTATTTGGGGAGCAGGTCAGTAGTGCCATGATCGCGCTGTATATTGGAGGTTCACTGTTTGGCAATATTTGGGCGGTGTCTGCCGTTTCAGAAACACCAACACATTATCTATCAACACTGCAAAAAGTTTTAAAGTCACCACCTGTGTTGGCATTGTTTGCTGCACTGATTTTATGGCTATTTGGCATGCATCGTTTGCAAGGTAATCTGGTTCTAGAAGGGCTGTATGATATTGCCAAATTTGGGATGAGCTTTGCGGGGATGTGTATTTTAGGGATGTGGCTGAGACATACTCGGGTACATTTTGTTGATTTGTGGCTGAGTGCACGAACCTTAATGTTCAAGCTCTTGTGTGGTGTGGTGATCTGTACGTTGACTTATTATTTTTTTGCGATTCCGCAAATTGAATCATTGCTTCCTGTGCTGTTTTTCTTATTTTGTTTGCCACCTGCCGCCAATATTGTTGCTTTGGAAACACATTATCAAGGTACGGGTGTTTCAGCCCGCTATATTGCTGCGGGAACCATCGTGAGCTGTTTGGTGATTGTGATCTATGGTTTAGTGCTGCATATAAAAAATGCCCTCATCTAGGAGGGCATTTTTAAGTTTTAAACCAAACTGGCTTTAAACAGCTGCATTGCTTGACCGCGATGGCTAATTTTATTTTTATCAGCTTTGCTCAGTTCAGCACTCGAAACATTGAGTTCAGGCAGCCAGAATAAAGGGTCATAACCGAAACCATTTTCACCACGAGCAGCTTCTAAAATCTCACCTTTCCAGATACCTTGGAAAATTTGTGGCAGTGGATCTTCTGCATGCGTGACCAGTGCCAATACGCAGACAAACATCCCTTCAATGGCTTCACCTTCTTTACGCAAAGGTGCAAGATCAGCCAACAATTTCTGATTGTTGGCAGCATCATTACCATGCTCGCCAGCATAACGCGCTGAGTAGATGCCAGGCGCACCACCTAAAATAGGTACACAAAGTCCAGAGTCATCTGCTAGCGCAGGTTTACCTGAAAGCTTAGAGGCATGGCGTGCTTTGATAATGGCATTTTCAACAAAGCTGAGACCGTCTTCAATCGCATCTTCAATATCGAGTTTGCCTTGAGGAATGATCTCGACAGGAAGATTAAGTTGTTGAAAGAGATGTTCAAATTCGACAACTTTGCCTTTGTTATTACTTGCAAGGACAAGGCTGCCTTGGTTGAGCCATTGTTGGGTAGACATATCAGTTTTAAATTCGCTTAGATTGAGTAGAATTTTAGGAATTTTTTTAAGAAATTAGTAGTGAATATGTGTGTTATAAGAAAAAATATTAATGCCATTAGAGTTATGGTATTTCTGTAATTCTACTTGTTTTATATTTCATATGGTATCAGATGTACTTAAGAATAATTTTTAGAGGAAGATATGGATTGGCCTACACAGATTTCTAGAATGGCTTATGTTAAATATAAGATAAATGAGGCTGATATTCAAAATATTTGGCCATATCATTTGCCAGAAGTAGCGGCAACTAAAATACAGTTATTAGAAGTAGAGCAATACTTAGAAAAATTTGCTGACCCTTTATATTTCAATTTTCTTAGTTATGCGAATGGTTGGAAAGGAATATATCAATATGTTGATTTATTTGGAACAGTTGATCTAATTGTGAGCCCACTTATGAGCTATGCAAAAGGTTTATTAGACGCTATTGAGGATTCTTATTTTGATCAAAAAAATATAACTAGAAATAGTGTTTTACCTATAGCTACAACTCTGATTGATAAGGATTTATTTGTAATTGGTGCTAAAGGAACTTCAATAGAAGGCCAAGTAATATGGCTAGCAGGAGAAGAAATAGATAGATTTCCAAATTTTGAGGAGTTCTTTCTTGCTATGGTGGGTTACAATATTGAGGAATTTAATGATTTAAATTTCTTAAATATAAAACCGACATAGAAAGTCGGTTTTATATTTTCGCTAAATCTTACAATTAAGATTATTGCGCTTGAATCCATTTATCAGCACGGTCACGTGCAGTACGAATCTGATCTTGAGTTAAGTTTGCAGCTAAAGCAGTTTTCTTACCTTCAGAAAGACTGATCACTTTGGTATCCAGCATGCCATCACGGGTTGAAAGCTCATACCATTGATAAGCACCGACAAAGTTTTTCTTCTGTTCTTCCATCATCGCAAGATTAAAGCTAGCACGGTTGTCACCGTTGCTTGCTGCTTTCTCGAAATATTTACGCGCTAAAGCTTCGTCTTTCTTTACACCAATACCATCGGCATACATACGACCAACATTCAATTGTGCTGCAGATAAACCTTGATCTGCTGCTGCTTTGAATAAAGAAAATGCTTGTTTTTCATCTTTAGCAACGTCTTTACCAAACTGGTAACGAGTTGCTAAGTAAAACTGTGCCCCAGCTTGACCAGATTTTGCTGCGCTTTGTAGTTCATTGATACCCATCACTGAATATCGCGCTGCCTGTGTTGCAACCGATTGAGGTTGAGCAACATAGTCAGCGTGCGCTTGTATACTGATCAGACCAAATAAAAATGTGCTGATTAATGTCTTTTTCATAGAGCGCTCACTCGATAAATTGCGACTTCACCAAATAGGTTCGGCATATGCTTACTGAGCATACTACCTTGTTGGTCACCATTAACGGCAAGTCGATTAATAATTTTAATCCGATTCTCAGCACATAAGGCTTCAAAGTCACGGAAAGTACATAAATGAATATTCGGGGTGTTATACCACATATACGGTAAAGCTTCCGAAACAGGCATTTTCCCTTTCAATGCAAGAAAAGAACGTGTCTTCCAATATGCAAAATTTGGAAAAGTAATAATGGCCTGTTTGCCGACACGCACCATATCACGAAGTAATACATCTGGTGCATCTACAGCTTGCAAAGCTTGTGCCATAACCACAGAGTCAAAAGACTGGTCGGCAAAACGGCTTAAACCGAGGTTTAAGTCCTGTTGGATAATATTTAACCCCCGACTGATGGCAATTGCAATCTTTTCTTGATCAATTTCTAGACCATAGGCACGAATATTGTGCTGTTTGCTCATATGAGCCAGCAATTCACCATCACCACAGCCTAAGTCTAGCACGCTAGAGTTCGGGTTAATCCATTTTTCGGCGAGTCGTTGATCTATACGCATTAGTGCTGCTCCTGCGATGTCGATTGCAACTGTTGTTCTCCACCTAAAAATGCGCGTAGCGTTTTTACATACAGTGGAATAGGGAATAAGAACGAGTCATGACCTTGTTCAGCATCAATATCTAAGTAGCTGACAGGCTTATGATTATCAATCAAAGCATCGACCAGCTCTTGAGAGCGGCTTGGACTAAAACGCCAGTCTGTGGTAAATGAAATTACCAAAAATTGGCACTTCGGTTGACTCATTGCCTTCGTCAAAGAATGTTCATATTCACGCGAAGGGTCAAAATAATCCAAGGCCTTGGTCATAATCAAGTAAGTATTTGCATCGAAATTGCGGCTAAATTGTTCACCTTGGTAACGCAAATAGCTTTCCACTTGGAATTCGACATCAAAACCATACATAAATTTGCCCGATTTTAAATCGCGACCAAATTTCTGTTTCATGGCTTCTTCAGACAAGTAGGTGATATGACCCACCATACGCGCCAAAATCAAACCACGTTTTGGATAACTGTCATTTTCCAGATAGCGACCATGATGGAAATCAGGATCAGATAGAATCGATTGGCGTGCCACTTCGTTAAAGGCAATATTTTGGGCTGATAATTTGGGTGCACTAGCGATGATGGCGCATTTTTGTAATCGGTCTGGATAATCCAAAGACCATTGTAGAGCTTGCATACCGCCCAGAGAGCCGCCAATCACAGAATACCAAACTTTAACGCCTAAACGGTCAGACAGCATTGCTTGAGTTTTGACCCAGTCACGCACTGTGACTAATGGGAAGTCAGGACCGTAAGGGCGATTTTCATTTTCAGGATTTGGTGAGGTGGGACCAGTTGAACCACTGCATCCACCGATATTATTTAAGGAAACAACAAAGAAGTGATTGGTATCAATGGCTTTTCCAGGACCAATACAGCTGTCCCACCAGCCTGCCTTCTTATCATCTTCATGATGATAGCCTGCCGCATGGTGATGCCCTGACAGCGCATGGCAAATCAGAATGGCATTGGATTGGTCTGAATTGAGGGTTCCATAGGTTTCAACCATTAAATCGAAACGTGGCAATACGCGGCCACATTCAAGTTCTAAGGGTTGTTCAAATTGAAACTTTTGTGGTGTGACTAAACCCACTGAATCCGATGGAAAAGACACTGGAATCGTTCGCCTTATATAAAGTTTGAATCAATAAACAGAGTTCAATTGAATCTCTCGTTACTTGAAATCATTGGTTTTAATAACGGAGTCCTGCCGAGTTGTTATCCAGTTCTAGGATAAACTTTCAGTTAGACTTACTTTGGTTTCGCCCAAAGTAAGCAAAGGCATTGTCATCCACAAAACCTGTTCATTTCTTGCATTTTTCTCATTCTATCGCAGAAAGAGCATCTTACAAGCACCACGCAGGTTGTGGATGACATTTCCGAGTATCTGAGTTTAAACGAGAAATTATATTCAATCTCAATGAAACTAAAAGGATACCAATTCAGGTATCCTTTCAAAAGTCATTTTTTCTGATATTACAACTCAGCTTTACTGACGATTATGTGATATTTCACCTATCTAAACAGCTGCAGCAGCCACTTGATCGGTGGTTAATACCCCTTGTTCAATTAAACGGTTGGTACATGCAATGATGGCTTCGATTGATGAAGTTACAATGTTGTCATGTACACCCGCACCAAATGCGCTCTTACCTGTGCCTTTCACTTGAAGCTCAATCAAGGCGAGGGCTTTGGCATTGGCACCTGAACTGATACTGCGCTCTTCATAGTTCACCACATCAATTGGTAACTGTAAGGCATTCAACATAGCTGAGATCGGGCCATTTCCTTCTCCGCGGAGACGTTGAATTTCACCGTCAATTTCAACGTCTAATTCAATGATTTGTGTACCATTGATATCCGACAATTGATAATGTTTGGTTTGATAATGGCTGTTCTTCACATCCACATAGGTATTTTCGAATAAAGTCCAGATTTCATGTGCACTGATTTCTGTGCCATTTTCATCGGTATGCTGCTGTACGATCTGACTGAATTCGATTTGGACACGACGTGGTAAAGCAACGTTATAATTCGATTCCAATAAGTATGCGATACCACCTTTACCTGATTGGCTATTCACACGAATCACCGCATCGTAATCACGACCCAAGTCTTTCGGATCGATTGGCAAGTATGGCATATCCCAGATTTCTTCGTTTTTCTGGAATTCGAAACCTTTTTTAATTGCATCTTGGTGTGAACCAGAGAAAGCAGTAAAGACTAAGTCACCTGCATATGGATGACGAGGGTGTACTGGTAAACCTGTACATTCTTCGACTGTTGCAATGATTTCATTGATATTTGAGAAGTCTAAGTTTGGTGCAACACCTTGGGTATACATGTTCAAGGCAATCGCAGCAACGTCCACATTACCAGTACGTTCACCATTACCAAATACACAACCTTCTACACGGTCAGCACCTGCCATAATCGCCAATTCAGAGGCCGCGATACCGCAACCACGGTCATTGTGACAGTGAACAGAGATAATCACGCCATCACGACGCGCCAAGTTACGGTGCATCCATTCGATTTGATCGGCATAGACATTCGGTGTCGATACTTCAACTGTTGCAGGTAAGTTCAAGATGACTTTATTGGTTGGTGAAGCTTCCCAAATTTCAGTCACAGCATCACAGACATCTTTGGCAACTTCTAATTCAGTTGCAGAGAAACATTCTGGGCTATACTGGAAAATCCAGTCTGTAGCAGGGTATTGCGCTGCATATTCTTTGACTTTGCTTGCTGCATTAATGGCAAGTTGTTTTGAACCATTGGCATCGACATTCAAGACTTTCTGACGGAAGGTTGGAGAGTTTGAATTATAGATATGCACAATGGCACGCTTGGCATCAACCAACGCTTCGAAGGTACGTTCAATCAAATGATCACGTGCTTGCACCAACACTTCGATATAGACATCGTCAGGAATCAAATTTTCTTCAATCAACTTACGGGTAAAGTCGAAGTCAATTTGAGATGCAGAAGGGAAACCAATTTCAATATGTTTGAAGCCGATTTTAACCAACATGTGGAACATTTTTAATTTTTGATCCATATCCATCGGTTCAAAAATCGCTTGGTTACCGTCACGAAGGTCAGTACTCATCCAAATCGGTGCTTGATTGATTTCATTATTCGGCCATTGACGATCTGGTAAATCCACTCGCTGGTACATACGGCGGTATTTTTTGCTTGGGTCAGCCAACATCATGAGAAAACTCCTTGTCGTAGCATGGTTGCTGAGTCAAATAAAAGGCAACGTGCTACAGATATATATGGTGTCTATAAGAATTAATTTAAAGCGAATTCGGGGATCGAGCGCCTAAAAATGTAGGCGAAAAAATTTATACGCGCGCGAGGCGCAGTATCAGGAGAAGTGCAGCGAGATGTGTTATATGAGACGGGTGGGTAAAGCCGCGATTTGTTTTCATCATCTACCATTCATATTGGGTATTTAATTTTGCAGTTATATTAATCATCTAACGATATTCAGTCTAGGCGAAAATACAGACGACTGCAAAGGTCTATAAAACATTTTAATTGGAATGAATGGGAAATATTTCCCTGTTTTTTGCACTATTTCAATTTTAATGGGAAAAATTTCCCGAAATTTTATCAATTAGAGATAAAAAAGTTGTTTTTATCTCTAAACTTTGAAAAGTGTGCGAATTATAGCTCAGCCCACTTTCGCATGAGGTTGTGGTAAAGATTGGTCATTTTAATCACTTCTTGATGAGTGTCACCAAGCTGTACACGCAAATTTTGGATCGTCTGATCCAGTGTAAATAACATATTACGTTCAGCATCATCACGAATCATGCTTTGTACCCAAAAGAATGAAGCCGTCCGACATCCACTGCTGATTGCAGTCACTTCATGCAGACTAGATGAAGGGTAGAGCACCATATCGCCCGCAGGTAATTTGGCTTCATGATAGCCGTAAGTATCTTCAATGACCAGTTCACCACCTTCATATTCATCAGGTTCTGATAAAAACAAAGTGCAAGATAAATCGGTACGTAAGCGTTCTTTCGTGCCACGAATTCGACGGATTGAATTATCAACATGGAATCCAAAAGATTCCTGATTTTCATAACGATTGAAAAGCGGAGGGATAATATCCAGTGGTAAAGCGGCTGAGAGAAATAGGGGGTGTTTGCCCAGTTCTTCTAAAATGATGTTACTGAGATGGTGGGTTAAAGGATGATCTTCAGGCAGTTGCTGATTATTTTTCACGTTAGCAGATAGAGTACCTGCCGTAACTTTTCCATTGGTCCATTCGATTTTATCCATTTCTTCGCGAAAGTACTGAACTTGTTCTTTGCTTAATACATTAGGAATATGATGGATCACAATAGCTACCTTTGTGGAAACAATGAATGATAAAAAATAGCCTCATTATGAGGCTATTTTTGCAATAAAATCCATAATTAAATTATGGGTTTTATTGATAGGATTAGTACTTAAAGTTTACAGACAATACTGCACTACGACCTTCCGCTTCTGATGCATAGTGAGAGGCATAGGCTTTGGTAAAGTAACGTGTATCAGACAAGTTGTTTACATTAAGCTGTAAGTTTACGTTTTTATTCACGTCATACTTTGCCATCGCATCGTAGCGTACATAGCCTGGAACCCATTTGGTATTGATTGCATTACCATAGACTTTATCCATTGCAACTGCACCAGCACCGAGAGTAACTTGTGGTAATACTTTATAAGTTGTCCATAAAGTAGCAGAGTTCTTTGGAACGTTTGGTAATTGCTTACCTTTCGCTGCATTTTCAGGAGTACAAACACCAGCACGGTTACAGCTTGGACCTGGGTTAGTATTTTCACTATCTAAATAGGTATAGCCTGCGCTAACAGCCCATTTATCAGTGATATAACCATTTAAGCCAAGCTCAATACCGTCAACTTTACTATCGCCACCGTTGGTATACGTAGTTGGATCAAGTTGGATACGCGTGTTTTGCTTCTCTGTACGGAAAATTGCAGCAGTTGCATTGAGTTTATTGTTGAATAAATCCCATTTTGTACCAATTTCAAAAGTACGTGCTTTTTCTGGATCTAGATCGCGGTTGTTTGCATTCACCGCAGGTTCAGAGCCATCACCTGCATCGATACCGACTGGGTTTGCAGAGGTCGCAAAGCTTGCATAGATACTGCCATTTTCAGCAGGTTTAAAGGTTAAGCCAGCTTGATAACTAAAGAAGTCCGTATTATTTTCTAATTTAACACCAGTCGCATTGGTTTTTAGCTCAGTATCAAATTTATCCCAACGCACACCTAAGTCGAGTAACCATTGTGGTGTAATTTCGATATTATCGAGCGCATAAACGGAAGTCGATTCAGATGTCGTGGTTGTAACAGCCTTGTTCGCAGTCACTGTTCCTAAGAAACGATCATTTGAATTTGGATTAAATGTTGATGTACACCAACCATTAGATGCAGCTAAACCTAAGCTACACGCGCCGTTAGCAACTGCACCGCCAATTGCTTTGGTATTTGGATCAGTAATGGTATAGCTACCTTTATCTGATTCAGCTTTACTATATTCAGCACCAACATTAAAGCTGTGTTTGAATGCACCTGTATTAAATTTACCTGTTAACGCTAATTGATCAGAGAACGTATCTGTATCAGTAATACGTGTATTGGCACGACGCCAGATACCAGTATCCTTCAATTGACCTGTCGTCGGGTTAAGGAAGTTACCTTGACTGTCATCTGGTTGAGTCCAAATATAGTCATTTTTAGATTTGTTATAAACTGCTGTATTACTTAAAGTTAAGTTTTCTGTTAAGTCATGCTCTAACTTAAAAGTACCTACTTGGTTTTCTTGTCTTTGGAAATCACGATCTTTCCAACCATAATAGATGCCTTTTTTAACATCGATTGGTTTTCCTGAACCAGCGGCGAAATTATTCGGGTTGTTATATGGAACACCTGCATCAGGAGTATCATCAGTTTTTAAGTAATAATAACTTAAAGTTGCACGAGTGGCTGTGTCTAGGCCGAAGGTAATACTTGGAGCGATACCTGCACGTTTGTATTCTGCACCGTCATCGCCTTGGCCTGCTTTATTGTTGTGATGTCCCATAACCACAACACGAGCCGCAACACCATTACCGAAATCTTTATTACCATCAAGGGTAATACGTTGATAATCATCGGTACCCCCTTGTACAGATCCTTCTAAGGAATCACCTTTTTTAGCAACTTTAGAAATAAGATTAACGTTACCACCAACAGAACCACCACCGCCTAAAGAAGATGAAGAGCCTTTTGATACTTCAACTTGTTCAACCGCAAACATTTCACGGTTTTGAGAAGTGGCGTTACGAATGCCATCTACATACATTGAGCTTTCAGAGCTATAACCGCGAATAAACGGACGGTCACCGTTTGGGTTACCACCTTCACCCGCACCTAATGTAATACCAGGAACGGTACGAAGTGCGTCACTTAAAGTTGTAACCTTGGTATCTTCAATCAGTTGCTTTGAAATCACAGAAATGGATTTTGGAGTATCCAAAAGAGGAGCAACAAACTTAGTATTTGCAGATTTATCGACTTTGAGGCTTTGTTCTTTTTCAGCTTGAGCATGAATTGTTGGAAGCTGAACTGCCTGATCTTGAGCAATCGCTGGTACTGCAATTACTGAAAGTGAAGAAGCAATTGCAGAAGAAACGAGTTTCTTCCGTGATTTAATAAAAGACATGAGTACGCCTAAGTATGTAAAAATTTATGCAAAGGATAATCATTGTCATTTCTATATTCATTTGTTTTGGATTGGTTTTTTCAATTGTTTCTAATTGTTACAATGGAAACTTAAATAATTTTTCGTCCTTAATTGTTCAAAAATGTTGTTAATTTGTTGATTTTTTTATTTAATCTAAAAAAACGATTGTGGTTTAAATATTGACGCTTAATTCTGATGTTATGATTTTTTTCATTTTACTAAAGTTTTATTTATATGATTTATCTTCAAAAGCCTGAAAGTGTTTTGAATATCAGTTTGTTAAGGTAACGAGATGCAGTAAAGCGGATTATTGATTAATAAAGTCATGGTTAATCTCTTGTAAAGTTGTTGTTCCCATTAAGGCCATGGTGACCTCAAATTCTTCCTTTAAGATTTTAAGTACATGGGCAACACCTAAGGCACCAGCCGTTGCCAAGCCATAAATATAAGGACGGCCGATCAGTACGGTGGATGCGCCCAGTGCTATTGCTTTAAATATATCTGAACCACGACGAATTCCGCCATCTAACAGTAGGGGATAACTGACTGGAACAACGGCTCTGATTTTTTGTAGCGCAATTAATGGAGGAATAGTGGTATCCAGTACGCGGCCACCATGATTGGAAACGATCAGACCTGAAACACCATATTCGACCGCTTTCTTGGCATCCGCGGGATGCAATACACCTTTAAGGATCACTGGCAGTTTTGTATTTCTAATCAACCACTCAATATCCTCCCATTTTGGTGCTATTTTCATTAGACCTTGAAAAATAGGGTGCTCGTCAGCAGCCAAATTACCAATTTCTAAATCAACTGATGCATGTGGATGTGGCATTTCATTGGGAAGTTGAAAGAAGATTTTACGCTCTCGATCTCGGATACCTGTATGTGGCGCGTCGATGGTGATCACGATCGCTTTATAATTGTGTTGTTCTGCAAGCTGAATTAAAGCCAATGATTTTTCTCGGTTAGCTTGCCAATAAAGTTGAAACCATTTGTACGGATTCTCTTTATTCAAAGCTTCCATATGTGTGTTGCTTAATGTACTGAGGACAAAGTTACTCTGCATTAACTCAGCGGCAAGTGCTGTGGCTTGCTCCGCTTGAGGATGGAAAAGTGCCTGATGCCCAATGGGAGCAAGAAAAATTGGATGAGGGTAGTCCATCCCAAATAAATTGAGCCGAGTATTGCCCTGAGAAAAGTCATTTAAATGTCGTGGAATAAGATGAATATCTTGAAACTGGAGCTGATTTTCTTGCACGCTTAGTTCATGCATCGCACCGCCTTGTAAATAATGCCAAGTTGCCTCTGCCAAATGTTGTGAAGCTTGTTGCTCGTAATCCGCCACGGTTTGTAAATGAGCAGGGATTATGGTCAATGGCGGAAGAGGTGACATTAGAAAATCCCCCATTGTCTTAAGAGGTTGTGATAGTGACTGGTCAAAGCAACCACTTCCTCAGTATCGCCAAGCTGTTGTCTTAGTTTTAGAATGGTCATATCAAGGTTAAACAGCATAGTACGTTGCCAGTCATCTTTCACCATGCTTTGAATCCAAGTGAAAGCGGCAATTCGACTGCCTTGAGTGACGGGCTCAACGCGATGCAGACTTGTGGACGGATATAAAATCGCATCACCCGCATCTAGCTTAACTTCATGGCTGCCATAGGTATCCTCAACAATCAGTTCTCCACCTTCATATTCATCGGGTTCGGATAAAAAAACCGTAATAGAAACATCGGTGCGAATCATTTGTCCTGTTTTTGAAGAGGCCTGAACAGCGCTGTCGACGTGGTTGCCATAATTGCCCTGATTTTGATAGCAATTAAACATTGGCGATAAAATGTGTTGGGGCAGGGCGGCTGAACGTAACAGTAAATTGTGTTGTAACGCATTTAGAACAGACAGACTTAGGGATTGATAAACATCACTATGGATATCAATCTGTAAATTATTTTTAGTTTTCTGAGCTTGTGCACCTGCGCTTTGCGCGCCATTGACCCATGCTGAGGCTGGCTGCATTTGTTGGCGTAGTTCTAACACTTGTTGTTTACTGAGCAGCTCAGGAATGTGCAACATCATATTTAAAACCCTTCAAAAAAATACAGCCTGTCGAAAAAGTATACCTTTTCTAACAGGCCGAGTTCATCTATTCAAGCTTCAATTTTGATTGAATAATTTAGAACTTGTAGTTGAATGTTAATGCTGCTGAGCGAGGTTGACCGAGCACAAAACGGCTACCACCATTGTTCAATGCACTGATGTAGTCTTTATCTGCTAAGTTATAGATATTGAGGTTAAGTGACGCATTTTTGTTGAAGCTATAACCTGCCATTGCATCAAATACAACATACGATGGTACTTTTGGCATATTGGCTAGCGCAGTGCTGTCGGTAATGACACGTTTTTGTTCATCTACATAACGTGCACCTAAGCCTACTTTAAAGCCAGCGATGTCATAGGTGGTCCATAACGTTGCAGTCCAATCAGGTGACCAACGAACAGAATCTGTTACTGTTTTTTCGCCAGTCGTACCAAAGCTCTGTTGGTTTTTTTGCTTGGTTTTCATGTGGGCAACACCCGCAGAAATATTCCACGCATCGGTAATTTGACCCACAACACCAAGTTCAACACCTTCAACTCGTGTTTTACCTTCTTGAACAGATTCTTTGGTAATTGGGTCAGTGGTAAATTGGTTTTCATTTTCTGTGCGATAAACGGCAGCGTTTAATGCCAGTTTATTTTTCAACACATCCCATTTTGCACCCACTTCATAGTGGTTGGTTTCTTGGGGCTTTGAACGTGCATTATTGGCTGCCTGAGTACCAGTGGTTTCAGCGGATAATCCAAAGTTTGCACTACCTGGAGGTGTGAGTGATTTTGCATAAGATGCATAGACACTGCTGTTTTCAGTTGGCTTAAATAAGCTGCCCAATTTCCAACTGACTAAAGTGTCATGTGCTTTTAGGTTGGTCGGTGTTTTAGTGACTGCAAGCGTGTTTGAATCTGTTGCTACAGCAAGTGCTTCATAATCAGTTTCGTAGTAATCAACACGAACACCACCATTAAACTGCAAACGATCGTTGAGTAATTTAATGGTATCAAACAAATATGCCGCAGCTGTCCGTGTTTCACCATCCGTATATGCACCCGTATGGACTAAGCTTGGAATAACATCGTAATGATTTGGATTGTATAGATTTGCAGCTGGTGTTGTTGGTGCTTTTTGACCAGGTGTTTGTGTTGATAAAGTACGTGAAATTTGCTGTTCTTGTAAGAACTCTAAACCTGTGACTAGGTCATGTTCAACGACACCTGTTTTAAAATTCACATTGAGTGATGAGGTATTGGCAAGAATTTTATTTTCCTGATCAACCCCTTGATGTGAGCGAGAAATCGTCCATGCATCTGGATTGTTTGATCCATTCTTATTTAAGGCATTAATACCTGTTAATGCACGATTCATTTTTGACTTACCGTAACGAGAGGTATTGGTAAATTTAATTTTATCGCCAAAATCACTTTCAACTTTTGCAGTCACCATATCAGCGTCAATATCTTCATAGTCATTGACACTGCCATAGTAATTCGAACGATCAACTTCTTTTGCCTTATTTAAATCGGCATCAGCATTGTAGAAGCCTTTCATTCCGACTGTAGGAATACCACCATCAGGAATATTATTTTGGCGAACATGCTGAGAATATAGGTAGAAGCGAGTGTCTGTGTTCAAACCGAAAGCAATCGATGGTGCAATTGCCCAACCATTATTTTCTAAAACATCTCGTCCTTCAACGCCGCCGTCTTGTCCCATTACATTTAAACGAACTGCTGTGCTTTCATTAATTGCTTGATTGATGTCTGCAGTTAAGCGTGCATTTTCAGCAGTATTGTAACGTGCTGAAACTTCACGACTACTTTCAGCTTTAGGTAACTTGGTGACTAAGTTGATATAACCCGATGCTGCACCGCGACCTGCTTCAGAGCCAGAAGGACCTTTTACAACTTCAATCTGTTCTAGGTTGAATACATCACGGCTTACGGCACCAAGATCGCGGATACCATCGACATAAGTAGATGTTTGCGTTGAGAAACCACGCATCTGGAAGGTGTCGCCTGCGCTGGTATTACCATTCTCACCCATTTGTAGTGTGATGCCCGGGGTATTACGCAGTGCTTCCATTAATGATGCAGCACCTTGTTCCTGTAATAGTTCTTTTTTGATGACTTGTACAGTTTGAGGGGTATCGAGTAGGGGTTGTGTATATTTTGGAGAGCTAACAGTATCTACTTTATAGGTATTTTCTGCATTTACTTCAATTGTTGGAAGCTTTGCCACACTTTCTTCTTTAGGGGCAGCATGTGCTGCTAGAGGAAGACTTGCTGCAAGCGCAACTAACGGTGTGGTACGAAAATGTTTACGACTTTTGATTTTTGCCATTGAGAGAACCCCTGAAATTGAAGTGTGAATGACAGAACTTTCAACCTGATGAAACTTTTACAGAAAAAGGAGTAAAAGTAGATTAATTGTTAATCTATGTAACAATATGTGCGAAGTCTATTGATAATTATTATCGTTATCAATAGCTTTAGCTTCTGTGTAAAGAGCTGTATATGTTTATTGTTTTGAAATTTAAAGATATTTTCTCGAATTGGTATTAATGATGAATAGTTGTGCAAAATGATAATGTAGTGATGGTTATATTTAATATGTTGATATAAAAGTATTTATTTGAACTTTTTATTTAATTTAAGGGTTGGTCTTAGAGGGTCAAATATCTGAACATAAGGGGCATAGAGTAGGGTTCGGATGAGCTTTATATGAATATTTCTGTAAAATTGATTTTGAGTTGAGTATGTTAGATGAGTGTTTCACTAGTCATTAGATGATTTCTAATGACTAGTGAAAAGATTGTGTTTAGAAAGAGAAAGTTGTGCTTAATTGAACGCGACGACCTTCTTGGGTATTGCTGTAGCGGTTATAATAGCTAGTACCAACACGCTCATAGTCATTGAAATTCTTATCAAAAACATTATACAACGCAACGCCCAAGTTCCAGTTTGGTGTGATATTAAAATTAGAGCCTACATGTAATAAGGCATATTCTTTATAATCACCCAAAGCATCGTAAGCATTTTTTTCTGCAGTGCTCATATTTTGATAAGTTTTGAGGTAGCGAGCCCTTTCACTGCGGTATTCACCACGAGCCCAAAGTTGGATATTGTCATCTGCCTGCCATTTAAGTGAAGCATTTGCAATATGTTCAGGCGTATCGTTAAGTGGTGGATTTCCAATGCTCTTATCTTTAATCTCTGTGTTTGTCCACGTGTAGTTGATACCAAATTTCCAATCAGGTACAAATTCCCAGTTAAATCCTGTTTCTACCCCATAAATTTCAGCTTTTTCAGCATTGGTTGGTCGTGTAACGTTCCATGAGCGAGTACCCGTATCTCCATTTTCCATTAGCCAAGGTGTGCCAACGCTTGCCATAAAGTTTTCACAGGCAACTTTTCCTCCGAAAGCATCACTACTGGCAGCATCACAAGTTCTTTCAATTGCCCCAGTTACGATTTTGTCTTTAACTTGGCTATAAAAAGCCGTCATATTGGCATCAAAATTAGAGCCATTACTAAAATATGTTCCGATTTCGAAGTTATTACTTTTTTCAGGTTTTAAATTTGGATTTCCAAAGAGAGGAGTCCGGCCTTGTCCACCAACGTTATAGATACCATCAGTTAAACGCTCAAGTCTCGGTGCTTTGTAGCCCTCGTTATATCCACCTTTAAATGTCCAGTTGTCATTCGCATTCCAGACTAGATAAGCACGTGGAGTCCAGAAGTCTCCAAAGGTATCATGGTCGTCGTATCGTAAACCAAGTGTAAGTGCCAGACTATCTGTGATTGACCATGTATCTTCAGCGAAAAGACCTAGCTGTTTAAAGGAGATTTCTTTATTGGCACGTAAACCATCTTTGATATTAGCTTCCCACCATTGGCCACCTAGAGTGATTTTATGACCCGAGAAATGTTCAGTCGTAAATTTGGTATCAAAAGTTGTATCTTCACTTTCTAGAAGTCTTGGAGTAATGGCTTTAGATCCGTTTTGCGCGCGAGAAGGAATTAGACGACCAATAGTTTCGGTCTGAATATTACTAATACTGGATTCTAAATTACCAAAATCGCTTCTCCATGTATGCGCTAAAATATATTTTTCACGATTATATTTTTGAGACTCTGCATAGCCTCCATTGGCACCTAAAGTACCCAGTTGTCCCTTGCTGTTATCGTACCATTGCTGTGTTTGCTCGTATTCCACTGATAAATCATGGTTATCTGTCGGGGTAAGAGTTAAGCGTGCACCAATGGTTTCAATATCGGATTTGGTTGGGTTATTTCCCATATTCAATGATTCATCAGTTGACTCATCATCCTTTCTAACAACATTGGATTGGTCTCTCTCCGCCTTTCTGCCTCTTAATTGTAAACCTAGTAGATTTTTTATAAGTGGACCCGTAATAAATGCATCGACAGAGCGTTGATTACCAAAATCAGATGAGTTAGGTAGAATTGTGCCTTCTAAAGTTACTGAGCCTGTCCATTCATCAGTTACTTTTTTAGTAATAATATTGACTACGCCACCCATAGCATCAGAACCATAAAGTGTAGAAGCAGGCCCTCGAATTACCTCGATTCGCTCAATTGCAGATATTGGGGGAATAAAACTGTTATTGGATTCACCAAAACCATTTGGCGTAATGTCGCCTGTACTGTTTTGTCTTCTACCATCTACTAATACAAGTGTGTATTCAGAATCCATTCCTCGAATACGGATATTCAAACCACCTGTTTTACCTGCTGTTGGGCTGATATCAACGCCTTCTACATCAATTAATGCATCTGCAATGGAATTAATTCTTTTATCTTTCAAATCTTGAGCAGTAATGACTGTGATACTTGCTGGTGCATTTTTAATATCTTGTTCAAATCCAGCTGCCGATACCACAATGGTTGCAAGTTGGTGTGTGTTGGTATTTTCAGATGCTGTCGTTGTATCTGCGAAAGCGGATGTGGTCATTACCCCAAGTAATGCAAATGAAAGGGGATTCAAATTAAATTTACTCATAACTAGAGTTCCAAAGCTGGACGAGAAAAACAGAACAATTGTTCAAAAAGAATGCAAAGTATAGTGATAATACTTATCACTAACAACAAAAAATAACGTTTGTTTTAAGATTCATTTAAGAAAACTATGATTTTGGCTAAAATAAGAAATATATTTGCTTTTTTAGCATCCGATTTTGTATATCCAGAAAGTTGTCATATAATGTGGCACTTTAAAAATTGTTATTACTAACTAATATCGAGGAAGCCATGCAAGTAACGACTGAAGCGGTTTCGGGCGTTGCCCGTCGTTTAAATGTTTCTGTACCGACGAGCCGTGTTAACGAGCAGTTTGAAGCTCGCTTACAACGCACTGCCAAAACTGTGAAGATCAACGGCTTCCGTCCAGGTAAAGTGCCTTTGAATGTTGTTCGCCGTGAATATGGTGCGGGCATTTATCAAGAAGTTGTGAATGACATCATTCGCGACACAGTATTTGAAGCAATTCAACAAGAAAAAATCAATGCGGTCGGTATGCCGAACATTGAAAAAGTTGAAAACAAAGATGATGCTTTAGTTTTTGAAGCGACTGTTGAAGTTTATCCAGAAGTAGAAGTGAAAGCTTTTGCTGACTTGGAAGTTGAACGTAAAGCATCAGAAATCAACGACAAAGACGTTGATGTCATGATCGAAAACTTGCAAAAACAACGTCAAACTTGGGCTGTAACTAAAGGTATGGCGAAGAAAGACATGCAAGTAACTTTCGACTTCGAAGGTACTGTTGATGGTGAGAAGTTTGAAGGCGGTGCTGCTGAAGACTTTAAACTAGTACTTGGTTCAGGTCGTATGATTCCTGGCTTTGAAGACGGTATCGTTGGTATGAAAGCTGGCGAAGAGAAAGTGATTGATGTGACTTTCCCAGAAGATTACCAAGCTGAAAACTTAGCGGGTAAAGCAGCTCAATTCAAAATCACTGTGAAGCAAGTTGAAAAAGCAAAACTTCCAGAAATCGATGCTGAATTCTTGAAAATCTTTGGTTTAACTGAAGAAGAAGGCTTAGACAAGTTAAAAGCTGACGTTCGTAAGAATATGGAACGTGAAGTTCGCAACGGTCTTCGTAACCAAGTTAAACAAGCTGCATTTGATGCGCTTGTTGCTGCAAACGAAATTGAAGTTCCTGCTTCAATGGTTGCTCAAGAAATTGACCGTCAACGTCAACAAATGATTCAACAGTTCACTCAGCAGTTTGGTGCTCAAGGTGCAGGCGCATTTGACAGCAGCATGCTTCCTGATGAATTGTTCAAAGAACAAGCTGAAAAATCAGTTAAGCTTGGCGTATTGGTAAGCAAAGTATTGGCTGACGCTAAACTTGAAGTTGACCAAGCACGTGTTAATGCTTATATCGATGACATGGCTTCTTCTTATGAAGATCCAACAGAAGTTGTTGAATACTTCAAAAATGACCAACAACAACGTGCTCAAATCGAAGCTGTTGTGTTAGAAGACCAAGTTGTTGATCACATCTTAGCTGCAGCTAAAGTAAAAGATGTTGCGATCAGCTATGAAGACTTATTGAAAGAACAACAAGCTCGCCGTGGCTAATCTTTTAAAAAGTTGATTCAAGAAAAAGGCGCTTAATGCGCCTTTTTCTTTAGGGTTGCCAATTTTGTATTTCATTATGATTTAAAACAGTAAGACTTTGGCTTGCAGAGCTTTAAGCATAGGTGTGAAATTTCATAAACCATGCTGTGCATCATCAGAAAATCTCCCTTACTTAAAGCATCGATGTAAAGTCTGCAAACCCTCTGTTAGCAAAGTGTTAATTTGTCGAAAAATTGCCAGATTTTAGTCTAAATAATCGAATATTTCAGATTGAACCTTTTGCAATTTCATTGATTATCCCTCATATTGTTGGCATAGATCGAGTCACAATAATTTAGGAATAAGTAAACGTATGTATGTTCCAACAATTGAAAATGCTTTAGTTCCTGTTGTCGTTGAACAATCATCTCGCGGTGAGCGTTCATTCGATATTTTTTCACGTCTATTACGTGAGCGTGTTATTTTCTTAACGGGTGAAGTTGAAGATAACATGGCGAACTTAATCGTTGCGCAGATGTTATTTCTTGAAGCAGAAAATCCAGAAAAAGATATTCACCTTTATATCAATTCACCAGGCGGTTCAGTAACTGCTGGTATGGCGATTTACGATACCATGCAGTTTATCAAACCAGATGTTGTGACCTACTGTATGGGACAAGCAGCATCAATGGGTGCATTCTTATTGAATGCGGGTGCAAAAGGCAAACGTTACTGTCTTGAAAATGCTCGTGTGATGATCCACCAACCATTAGGTGGTTTCCGTGGTCAGGCTTCTGATATTGAAATTCACGCACGTGAAATTCTGTTCATTAAAGAGCGTTTAAATCGCTTAATGGCTGAACATAGTGGTCAAGATTACGAGACCGTTGCACGTGATACAGATCGTGATAATTTCATGACTGCACAAGCAGCCAAAGAATATGGTTTAGTCGATGAAGTGCTAAGCAAACGTCCCTGATTTTTTAGGACCTAAGTTTAAGATTTAAGTTGTGGAGTAAATATGTCCGAACATCCTCAAGGACAAAAACATTGTTCATTTTGCGGTAAGACGCAATCTGAAGTTGGAAAATTGATTGCTGGTGAGGACGCATATATTTGTAATGAGTGTGTAGATGTCTGCTTAGATCTCGTTCAAACCAGTCAACAAGTTGAAGCAGGCGATTGGGCAACTAAAGCCCTGCCAAAACCACACGAAATACGTGCTGCCTTGGACCAATATGTGATTGGACAAGATGTTGCGAAGAAAACCTTATCTGTTGCGGTCTATAACCACTATAAGCGTTTAAAAGTAGGCCAGTCGACTCACGGGCATCAAGAGATTGAAATTGCAAAAAGTAATATTTTGCTGATTGGACCGACAGGTTCAGGTAAAACATTGCTTGCACAAACACTTGCGCGTTTGCTTGATGTTCCATTTGCGATGGCAGATGCAACCACTTTAACCGAAGCAGGTTATGTGGGTGAAGATGTTGAAAACATCGTGCAGAAGTTATTGCAGAAAGCAGATTACGATGTAGAAAAAGCGCAAAAAGGCATTATCTATATTGATGAGATTGATAAGATTACCCGTAAATCTGAAAATCCTTCAATTACCCGTGATGTGTCTGGTGAGGGCGTACAACAAGCATTGTTAAAAATGATTGAAGGTACGGTTGCGTCTATTCCACCACAAGGTGGTCGTAAGCACCCACAGCAAGAATTCATCCAGATTGATACAGCTAACATCCTGTTTATCTGTGGTGGTGCATTCTCTGGCTTGGAAAAAATTGTCCAACAGCGTCAAGAGAAGGGCGGTATTGGTTTTACAGCAGATGTGAAGAATAAGGACGACAGTAAAAAAGTCTCTGAATTGTTCCGTCAGGTTGAAGCAACGGACTTGGTTAAATTCGGTTTGATTCCTGAATTTATCGGTCGTTTACCAGTGATTGCAACTTTGGAAGAGCTGGATGAAGAAGCATTAATGCAGATTCTGACAGAACCTAAAAATGCATTAACACGTCAATACCAATATCTTTTCACCATGGAAAATGTAGACCTTGTCTTTGATGAGTCTGCGTTACGTGCCGTGGCGAAGAAAGCTCTTGAGCGTAATACAGGTGCGCGTGGTTTACGTTCTATTCTGGAAAATGTACTACTTGAAACCATGTATGACTTACCAAGTCGTACGGATGTTGGTACCGTTATTTTGAATGAAGCTGTCATTAATGGTACGGCTAAACCAACATTCAAAGCAGAGCGTTTACCACAAGTGGGTACGCCAGAAGCAACTGAAAAGAAGGATTTGAAGGTGATTGATTCTAAATCAGCCTAATTCTCATTCATCTAAAAAAGCATGAAAGGCTTGGCTTTTCATGCTTTTTTTATTTGCAATTAAGCGTTGAGGTGTTAATCTTAAAAAATTGAAAAAATGTGCATAGTTTTGCGCTGTTAAAAATAAATCCAAGAAAACGCCTTGAGGGATGTCATGCGTTATTTAATATTGTCATTATGTTGTGCAGGGGTGTTGGCTGGCTGTCAAAGTCATAAGACAGTTGAAGAAAAACCAACCGCGCTGACTGCAACCTTACCAGCTGTCAATACTGAAAAAGAACCAGGCTTATTTGATCAATATCATGTGGGTGGCTTCTCCGTTGGTGGTTGGGTTAATCAAAAGTTAGGCCAATATTACGCACCAATCAAACCGCAAAATGAACAAGCTGCGGTGGTTTATTTATATCGACCAGATACACGTTGGAACCGTCAGGAAATTGCTGCGGCCAATTTATTTATCAATGGTCATCGTATTCCGAGCTTATTACATAATCATTATTACTGGGTGGAACTACCTGCGGGAACTTATCGCTTAAGCGTGAGTCGTCCTTTGGCAGGATTACATTTCCAAAAGCCGAAATATCTCGATTTTACTGTGGATGCTGCACAAACTTATTTTATTAAATACGATGAAGAAAATAAGATTTCACGTAGTGAGCATACGGGCCCATTTATGATTACACCTGACAAGGTGGCGCATCAGGAAATCGCATTCACACGGTTAAAATCTTCTAGCTATAACTTTGTCGCTCAAGATGCATCGGGTAAGGTTCGTTCAAAACCTCAAGAATTAAAACCAGCAAAGTATGATGAAAAGTCAGAAGTGCATTTGGTTAAGCCATTTAAACTGTGGAATCCATTGACTTGGTAGGTTTGCTTGAGCAGTTACTCATCCTGAATTAAAGGTTTGATGATGGTGAGGAACTGCTCTTTTAATTGTGAGCTCTGCTCTGGATCATTTAAGGTTTTTTGACTTAAATTATTCATATATTGAAAAACATGAGTACTGATTTGCAATGTTTTTTGATTAATGGATTTACCTTCAGGTGTTTTTAAGAATTTCAAATAGGCTTGTATTTCTTCTTCGCTCAAGGTATCTGCATAAATCTTCTCGATTGCTCGAATAGTTTCGGGGCGAGCAAAGACTTTTGAGCTGGTATCTTTAAGTAATTGGCTCAGTTCCAACACGGCAAGATGTTCTTGTGTTGTGGTCAGTTCTTCTTTTCCTAAGACTCTTAATAAAATATTTTCCGCTTCAAGATCGAGTGTTGGTTGCATTTCATCGAGTGAGGTATTTAAAACATTTTCGAGCTCGCTCAGTTTGATTAGTTCTTTGACTGACTTACTTTGGGCTGGGGATGCAAAGGTATTTTGCATGCCAACGAGAAGGCAAAGTCCAATCACCATGTTGAACATGTATTTATTCATCTATAGACCGCCTTATTGTTCTCGTCTTTTTTATAATTTAGCAGAAGCCACAGGCAAAAAAATAGCCGAATACGATGATTCGGCTATGATTATTGTATGAGTATTATTTATGACGCAGCAGCATCAACAACTGGGATTTTACCAATCTTAGCTTGCCAGATTTTTGGTGCAGTGGCATGGATTGAAGTACCATTTACATCAACTGCAACAGAAACAGGCATATCTTCAACTACGAATTTGTAGATTGCTTCCATACCTAAGTCTGCAAAAGCAACGACTTCCGCTTCACGGACTGCTTTAGACACGAGGTAAGCAGCACCACCAACGGCCATTAAATAAGTTGCTTGATTGTCTTTGATCGCTTCAATTGCAGCAGGACCCCGGTCCGCTTTACCAATCATACCGAATAAGCCCGTTGCTTCTAAAACTTGACGAGTGAACTTATCCATACGGGTTGCAGTGGTTGGGCCAGCAGGACCAACAACTTCATCGCCAACTGGATCGACTGGACCTACGTAGTAAATGAATTTACCTTTTAGATCGACTGGAAGTTCTTCGCCATTATTTAACATGTCGACCATGCGCTTATGTGCAGCATCACGACCTGTATAAATCGTACCGTTCAATAATAATGTATCGCCTGGCTTCCAAGCATTCATTTCTTCTTGGGTAATAGTATCAAGGTTTACACGTTTTGATTGAGAAGAATCCCACGTTACAGCAGGGTAGTCTTCAAGTTTTGGTGCTTGAATATGTGCAACGCCAGTACCATCTAACTGGAAGTGTGCGTGACGAGTCGCCGCACAGTTCGGAATCATACCCACTGGCTTACCTGCCGCATGACATGGGTAATCCTTGATTTTAATATCAAGTACTGTAGTTAAACCACCAAGACCTTGTGCGCCAATACCGAGTGCATTCACTTTCTCGAAGATCTCGATACGGAGTTCTTCCATTTTGCTTTGTGGGCCACGACGAAGTAATTCGTCCATGTTGATTTCTTCCATAAGTGCTTCTTTTGCAAGCATCATGGCTTTTTCAGCAGTACCACCGATACCAATGCCGAGCATACCTGGTGGACACCAACCTGCACCCATAGTTGGAACAGTTTTAAGTACCCAATCCACGATTGAATCAGATGGGTTTAACATCGCAAGTTTAGATTTATTTTCTGAACCGCCACCCTTCGCTGCAACGGTAATATCAACTTTATTACCAGGAACGAGTTTGTAGTGAATCACGGCAGGCGTATTGTCTTTGGTATTTTTACGACCAAAAGCTGGATCTGCTAAAACAGAAGCACGGAGTACATTTGAGTTCTCTAGGTAACCTTGGCGTACACCTTCGTTTACAGCATCATCCAAGCTCATGGTTAAATCAAATTTAACATCTAAGCCGACTTCAAGGAAAACGTTAACGATCCCTGTATCCTGACAGATTGGTCGGTGACCTTCAGCACACATACGTGAGTTGATAAGGATTTGGGCAATAGCATCTTTTGCAGCTTTGTTTTCTTCACGATCATAAGCACGGCTCATCGCTTGGATGAAGTCTTGTGGGTGATAGTAAGAAATAAATTGCAGGGCATCCTTGATTGATGTAATCAAGTCATCTTGTTTGATGATCGTTGTCATATCAAATTTCTCTTGAGCGGGCGATTAGCTGGCGGGCTAAATTATATGACAAAAAGGAATGAATGTGGGAGTTTTAGCTTAGATTTGGCTAAAGGTCTAAAGTAAGCCTTCGATCTAAATTGCATCAACAAAAGATGCGCTTTGGATTTTAGTTTTTTCTCAGTTGAGATGGACTATAGCCAAACTGTTTCTTAAAGCGATGGCTAAAATGGCTGCTTGAGCTAAAACCATATTGCACTGCGATCTCTGTCAGATTCACTGTGGTTTGTTCAAGTGCTTGATGAGCTCGTTCAAGTCTGCGTTGCATCACATATTGATGTGGTGGCATCTGCATCGATTGTTTAAACATATGCGCAAAATGATACTCGCTGAGTTGCGCTTGCTGAGCCAGATCAGACAAGGTCAAACTCAAATGGAGATGTTGGTCAATCCATTCCAGTAACTGCTTAAGCACATAAGGGGAGAGTCCCCCTTTGACTTCAGGTGCTTGCCATTGTGCATGACTGTAATTTTTGATCAGATGATTGAGTAATAATGTTGTTGCGGTACTCATCTGCAAATGGTTTTCACGATCTTGCCATGCACCATTGAGTAAAAAGTGCCGATAGATCATCGAAATTTGTGGGTCAGCCACAAAAATTTGTGGATTTAAAATGATCTGACTCGGTTCGCGATCCCAGACTTGTTCTGCCACACGTTGTAAGTGCTGTTCAGTATAGTAAAGATGTACGAAGGTGAGTGGATCACGTAGGTCCCAAGTCGACTCGAAATCTTGTGGCATCAGGCACATACGGTCAGGGCCACCGCCATTGTGCCAGCCCTGTTGGGTTTTTTGATAGCTTTCATAACCGCCCTGAATATACATACTCAAGGTGTGGTGATTGCTGCAGACACTGACACGATCCTGATTATTTTGCCACATGGCCAACTGCATGCCCGAACCCAGTTCTACCGAGTCGAGTAATTGCGCTTTATATTGCTGTAATTGATCTAGAATCTGATATTTCATCTTCTATACGCAGTGCCAAATATGATCCAGTTTAGTGTAGAACTTTCAGCCAGTTTTGTCATCTGGTCAAAAAATCTAGAAAAACGCAAATCCATGACAATCACCGCAAGATGGTGCAAGTAATCAACGGCCTCAACCCTGCAAAATATAACAGTTATCGTTGAGTGTGGTTTTAGAGAAATGAATGCGCTGTTATATGCTTTGGTGGTGGTAATTTGGGGAACCACATGGATTGCGATCAGTCTGCAACAACAAAGTGGAATATCAGCCAGTGTTGCAGTGTTCTGGCGTTTTTTTATTTCTGCAATGGTGTTATTCGCTTTCGTTGCTTTGAGCCGAAAGTTGCGGAAACTCGCCGGTAAAGATCATCTGTTTTGTATGTTGCAGGCCTGCTGTATTTTTGGTTTTAACTTCGTCTGTTTTTATTATGCGGTGCAATATATCAGTAGTGGTTTAGAGGCTGTGATATTTTCCATGGCGGTGATTTTTAATACCATCAATGCCCGATTATTTTTCTCTCAGCAGGTTTCTTCGCGGTTTTATCCTGCGGCCTTATTAGGTGTACTCGGGATTATTGCCTTGTTTTGGCATGACGTGGTGGGCACCACTTTAAATCGCAATACATTGATCGGTATTGGACTGTGCATTTTAGGCACTTATGGTTTCTCTTTGGGCAATATGATCAGTACGCGCCATCAAAAACATGGCTTGGATATTTTTACCACCAATGCATACGGGATGTTGTATGGCTCACTGTTGATGGCGTTGATTTCATGGTTTAGACAGGATCAGTTTTTCCCGAGTATGCAATTAAGTGCAGTTAGTGCTTTACTGTATCTCGCGATCTTCGGTTCAGTGATTGGTTTCACTGCCTATTTTTATCTGGTCGGACGGATTGGTGCAGGTAAGGCAGCTTATAGTACCTTGTTATTTCCTTTGGTCGCATTGGTGATTTCGACTGTATGGGAAGGCTATCACTGGCAAATGAATGCGGTGATTGGGGTGATTTTAATTCTATGTGGCAATGCAATTTTCTTTGTGAAAGGGCCGCAGTTCAAAAGAATTGGGGTTTCAAAACAAGCCTGAGTATGAAATTTGATTTATTAGTTGGTAGATGAAACTGATATATTGAATAAAAAATATGGAATAGGCTTTATGAATAATCAATCAGTCACACAAATAATGATTGATTTGTTAGAAGAGCATGGTGTTTCGGTTCAAACGTTTGATGGTTGGATTGTACCTTATGGGCAACTCCCAGCGATGCGGGCCAACTGGTTGGAACATGAGACACATGGTCGTCTAGATGTTGAGGTGATGTTAGAGGATAAGCGAATCATAACTGAAAGTTTTGCTGGCATAGGGGTGGGAAACGCAGGGGTACTGAATGCGGTGCAGAATTTTTCTGTTAATTCATTACATGTTTTTCTTGCCGCTTTCTGGAAGCAGAATGACCACACTGAAGTCACTATAGAGCAATGGCAAATAGCAGGAAAAAAATATACAGCTTATATTGGTAATATTGGACAGCGTAGCGATCTTAATAATTCACCAACACCGCCTAGCGAATTCTTTTCTTCAATTGAACAGGCCATTCTAAAACACAAACCAGCTCATGATTTTGCGTGGTATAGAGTATTCTTTTGTGATTTTAAGGGTGAGCAAACGTTTGAAGCACTAGCTGAAAACCAAGACTGGGCAGATGGCTTAGAAGCTTTAAAACAGTTAAGTTGGGAACCAAGTTCTGGGTATTATAGTGTTCGTAATTTTATTATATTAAAACGCAAGAAAGATCGTGGTTGGGAACGGATTAGAAATTACTTTAAAAACTGATGTAGCAAAACCTGCTACATCAGTTTTTTTATTCTTACATTGACTGAGCTGCCTGAATCGCAGTTAAAGCAATGGTAAATACAATATCATCGACCAAAGCACCACGAGACAAGTCATTCACAGGTTTATTTAAACCTTGTAGCATTGGACCGACACTCACCACATTGGCAGCACGTTGTACCGCTTTATAGGTGGTATTACCTGTATTTAAATCAGGGAAAATAAATACATTGGCGCGTCCCGCCACTTGCGAGTCTGGTGCTTTTTGGCGACCGACACTTTCAACCGAAGCAGCATCGTATTGCAATGGGCCATCAATCAGTAAATCAGGACGGCGTTGCTGTGCAATTTTAGTCGCCTCAGCCACTTTTTCAACATCGGCACCGGTACCTGAAGTTCCCGTTGAATAACTGATCATGGCGATACGTGGATCAAGACCAAAGGCTTTGGCAGAATCTGCGGACTGAATCGCAATCTCGGCAAGTTGTTCTGCATTTGGATCAGGATTAATCGCACAATCTCCATAGACATAAACTTCATCAGGCAACAACATAAAGAAGATCGATGAGACCAGTGAGTAATTCGGTGCAGTCTTAATCAGCTGGAATGCTGGGCGCACGGTATTGGCAGTGGTATGAATCGCACCAGACACCAAACCATCCACTTGATCGAGCGCCAACATCATTGTGCCGAGTACCACGGTATCTTGCAGCTGTGCTTTGGCTTGTAGTGCGTCGAGTTTACCTTTACGCAGCTCCACCATCGGTTCGATGTATTGATCACGAATGGTATCAGGGTCAATGATTTGTAAATCATCGGGTAATTGAATACCTCGCGCCTTCGCCACTTCGGCAACCGACTCAGGCTTTGCCAATAAAATACATTGCGCAATACCACGGGTTTGACAGATCACAGCCGCTTGTACCGTGCGTGGCTCATCACCCTCAGGCAGGACAATACGTTTTTTCGCAGCAATGGATTTTTGTACCAACTCGTAACGGAACGCTGAAGGTGATAAGCGAGGATGCAAGTTGTTCTGGGTATGTTGATCCAACCAATGGCTATCTAAATGACTTGACACGAAACGAGTGACTTGCTCTGCACGTTCAGTATCATCAATTGGAATTTCATTTCCAAAGCGATGCAGTAGTTGTGCCGTTTCTAAGGTATCTAAAGGTGTGTGTAAGATAGGGAGCCCTTGCTTAATCGCACTTTGGCAAAATTCGAGTACATTGCTTGCAGGCGCAGCTTGCTCGGTTAACACCAGACCTGCGAGTGGCGTACCATTGCTGCTGGCAAGGCTCGCTGCCAAGATCGCATCGGTGCGTTGTGATGCGCTAATTATCAATTCGCCCGCAACAAATTTATGCAATTCTGATTCGATATTGGATGCAATTAAACTGGTATGCAGAATACGACGTTGTTTAGCCTCACCTTGATGCAACCATGTACCATTGATGATCGAAGCGATATCTAAACTACGTGGCACGCTGAGGGTATTGCTGAATGGCACCAATCCAATAATCGGCAGTTCATCGGTTCCCATAAAGCGGTTATAACGTTGTAACTCTAAGGCAAAAGCATTGATATGCTGGTCTAGGCGTAGACTTGGATCAAGCGTGACTGGAATTTCGGCCGTGCCTTCAGGTAAGCCTTTGGTCCGCATAAATAACACGCCTGTAGTGCGTGCTGAGGCTGCGCCACCAAATTGACGTAAATGCGCATCGACTCTTTCTGCTGTTTTACGTGGATCAGCTAAATCTGCGGTGCTGACCAAAACCACTTGTGCATCCAGTGCTTGTGCGAGTGCGGCATTGATTTCACTGACAAAATGATCTTGTCCATTCGGAACCAAACCTTCAACGATAATCACATCATGATCAGCTGAAATTTGACGGTGTAGCGCAACGGCTTCTTCAAGCAATTCATCTGTTTCGCCCAAGGCAATCAGTTGAGTCAGTCGCTCGTAGGTGATTGGTTCGGCAGATTTATGCTGAAATAAATGGCGATAGAGTGTCGTGGTACGGTCAACCGTGGTGTCTGCAATTTGAGAGTAAGGTTTTAAGAAACCCGCATTAATCCCTTTACAATCTAGCGCGTAGATCATACCTAAGCAGGCTGAAGTTAAACCAACACCTTCACCTGTGGGGATGAGTAAAATCGTATTCATAGTGACCTTAAATTCTTTTAATAGGTTGATTAAGCTGTTGGTTCAAGTACTTGACGGGTTTCTTTGGCAATACGGCCTTCTTCATCAGTCGGAATCACCCAGATTTCAGGACCTGTACCATCGTCGATACGACCTTCTGTACCACGCGGCAATGCATCATTTTTCTCTTTACTAAATTGAAAACCGAAATGAGCCAGATAGCCTAAAGTCTTTTCACGGACATAAGCCGAGTTTTCACCAATACCACCTGTAAATACTAAACCATCAAGATGGGGTAAACCGCAACTCATCGCTGATAAAGATTTGGCGAGGCGATAGCAGAATACTTCAATGGCAAGGGTTGCACCATCATGACCATTTTCAGAGGCTTCAACCAAGGTGCGCATATCATTGGATAAACCAGACAAGCCCAATAAGCCACTTTCTTTATTCAACATGCTGTCAATTTTTTGGATATCCCAACCAAGGTTGCTGGCAAGGAATAAATGTAAGCTTGGATCTACATCACCACTACGGGTACCCATCACCACACCTTCAAGTGGGGTCATGCCCATTGATGTATCGACGCTATGACCATTCCAGACAGCACAGGTTGAACTGCCATTGCCTAAATGTGCACTGAGCCAGCCGCCTTCATTTTTATGGCCTGCCAATTCGCTGGCGCGTTCAGTCACATAAGCATGGCTGGTTCCGTGGAAACCATAGCGACGCACTTGATGTTCAGTATACAAATATTGTGGTAGAGCATAGCGATAAGCACGCTCAGGCATGGTTTGGTGGAATGCGGTATCGAAGACGGCGACTTGAGGCAGTTGAGGGAACAAGCGTAGGGTGGCTTCAATTCCAATCAAATGTGCAGGATTGTGCAGCGGTGCAAGAGGTGTCGCTGCTTCAATACGCTCAACCAGTTCTGATGTAAGCAATTCTGCTTTGGTGATGTTACCGCCGTGAACGACACGGTGTCCAATTGCCTGAGGGTTATAGTTGGCTAAGCGAGCCAATAAGGTTTCAAGTGCTTTGGCGTGATCTGCATACGGAATCGAAAGTTCCAGTGGTTCGCCACCCAGTGTGACTCCTTTAATACGGGCATCGGCTGCCCCTAAATTCTCTGCCAAGCCATAAATACGGTCTTCACGACGTTCCGAGATGAGCGCGTACTTGATTGATGATGAACCACAGTTAATTACTAATACAGATATAGCCACGTTTGAACACCTAACAGATTTTAAATTTTATGATGAACACTTTGATCTTGCTGCAACGCATGAGGCAGTGGAATCAAGCGCAATGTTTTAACATGGGATGTCATCTTGGCGAAGATAGACTTTAGCCTATACAACCCGTTTATAAATCAACCTATTCAGTATAGTTAGGAAATGAGCAGTTGTTTTGATTGATCTGTTGATTTTGTCATTGTTTTTTGTATGTAAATATATAAAAACACGATAAAGATCAAATAAATGACCTTTATCGTGTTTCTGTATTCAAATGCTCGATTTTGTTATTGGCGGATTTGACCGTCGCCAAACACAATCCATTTTTGTGAGGTTAGACCTTCTAGGCCAACTGGGCCACGGGCATGGATTTTATCGGTTGAAATACCGATTTCTGCCCCTAAACCATATTCAAAACCATCAGCGAAGCGGGTTGAAGCATTGATCATCACCGAACTTGAATCCACACGTGCCAAGAACTCACGGGCTAGACTAAAGTTTTCAGTAATAATGGCATCGGTATGATGTGAACCATACTTATTGATATGTTCAATTGCTTCATCCATACCAGTAACCACTTTAATCGCAAGAATTGGACCGAGATATTCGGTATACCAATCTTCCTCTGTCGCTGTTTTCACTGATACGCCTAAAATACGTTGGGTTTCAGCGCAACCGCGCAATTCAACCTGTTTTTCAGCATAAAGTTCGGCAATGCGTGGCAAGAATTCCTCAGCAATCGCTTCATCGACCAATAATGTTTCCATGGCATTACATACACCATAGCGATGCGTTTTGGAATTGAGCGCAATCGGTAAAGCTTTTTGTAGATCTGCTTGAGCTTCAACAAATACATGGCAGTTGCCATCTAGATGTTTAATGACTGGAATACGCGCTTCATTGCTGATTCGTTCGATCAAGCTTTTACCACCGCGTGGCACAATTACATCCACGAATTCAGTCATGGTAATCAGGTGACCTACTGCGGCGCGATCAGGGGTTTCAATCACTTGAACCGCATGTTCAGGCAAGCCTGAAATTTGTAGACCATGCTGGATCGCGGTTGCGATGGCTTTATTGGATTCAAGTGCTTCTGATCCACCACGTAAAATAATTGCGTTGCCAGATTTTAAAGCCAATGACGCTGCTTCAAGGGTCACATTGGGTCTTGATTCATAGATCATGCCAATCACGCCTAAAGGCACGCGCATTTTTCCAAGTTGAATCCCCGACGGACGGTAGGCAAGATCGGTAATCTCTCCAATCGGATCAACCAAGGCAATCACATCTTTCAGACCTTGCAGCATACCTTTAAAACGAGCAGGAGTAAGTTCTAAACGATCGAGTAAAGCGCTGTCGAGTTGACGTTGGCGGCCACTGTCCATATCGATTTGATTGGCTGCTAAAATTTGGGCTTGATTATTTTCCAAAGCCGTATAGATTGCAGATAGGGCATGGTTTTTCAAATGCGTCGATGCGCTCGTTAATACACGAGAAGCTTGACGCGCTTGAGCACCGACCTGTTGCATATAATTTTGAATAGAATCTTGCATAGCAGTTTGAGATTTGCATGTATTTATAAAGATAGTAACAGTCAACGGCTGAACAATGAATAGGCTGAACTGACAATTCAAAAAATTATGAAGCGTTAATTGGCGCAAAAGTTTTTATTTTAATGCGATGAAGATATTGAATCTAAAGCTGAGATTACATATTTTGCAAAAGATTAATGTTCTAAACAAGATAAGTGGTTAAGGAAATGATTGCGTATAAAACGTGCATATGTATAGAATGAAAAAGTATAGGATAAATGTAATACAAATTTTATAAATTTGTTAACTTGCAAGTAGAAATCGCTGAAAATGAGATTCTTGCAACAAAAAAATAAACAAGGATGGAGGAAGGACATGAATTCCATTATCCAAATGGACTCGGATATAAATCATACCTACACAGGCTTTGGTTTTTTCGACATTTACAATAAAAACAGTTTTAAACAGCCAGCGCGTACCACGTGGATCGATGGTTGGAAAATTGAATATATGGCAATTGCAGATCCGAAAACGATCTACAACACGCCGATTGTAATTGTCGGGGGCGCATTTCAAAATTTTAACTCTTACAAGTATTGTGTTGAGCAACTCTTTGAGAGTGGTCCCGTTATTCTCATTGATTTACCGTCAATGGGGGCGAATCAACAGATTCGTAATGTTGATACAGGTGAATCTGCTGGAATCCTGGAACTGCCTGAACTGTCTAAAATGCTTGGTCAATGGCTCGATATTGTTGGACTTGAGAAAGTTTCAATGATGGGGATGTCATTAGGTTCGGTGGTCGCATCATCATTTGCACACCAACGCCCTGAATTGATTGACCGTATGGTATTGATGGGCGTGATGCAGAAGACGCGTAAAAGCTGGCGGATGCTGCTAGAAGAATCATTGCATTTAATGCGCGAAGATCGCATGGATGAGTTTGGTCAAGCGGTGATCCTATATTTAGTGAATCATGCCAAGCTTGATAAAACGCGCATGTCGCCAACAGCAAAGCGTTTATTCTTCAGACAAATGGCAGAATTTAGTGCAACTGAACGTGAACGTTATGAAATTAACTGCAACCGCTTATTGCGTTTAAGCGACGTGCCAGTACCCCAATGTAAAACTTTGGTGGCTGCTGGACAGTACGATAGCTTTACTTTGCCACACGAAAATGCTGATTTTGCTTTGCAATGCCAAGATATGCAGTTTGCTTTAATTGCAAACGCAGATCATGTGCCGCAATTGCAGCGCCGTAAAGAAACCATGAATTTGTTTACCTCATTCTTGAAAGGGGAATCTATCGAGAATCTGGATGGTATTATCCCGATGACGCGTGAACAAATGCAAAAAATTGAACGTCGGGGCGAGGAGCGTATTGCTGTTTTACAACCACAGACTAAATTGACTCATCGTCATTTAGCGACAGAAGTGGCAGTGAAAATTGTCGATATCACCTTCTTTGGCGTTTATTTAAAACTTAATGATCTTGAACAGCTTGATTTTGTTAGCCAACATCCTCGTGATTTAGCTCTACATTTAGCTGATGAGGAAGGTGAGTTTAAAATTGAATGTTTAAACTTTGATGCAACTGAGCAAGGACTGCGCATCTTGTTTAAACATGGTAGTTTTGATATTGCTGATCGTTTAACGCGTTTTATTGAGCGTCAAAAACAGGCTTGATGAGAACCGAAGATTTGAAAAGGGAAGTGGATCAACCATTTCCCTTTTTTATTGAGGATTATTTGTTGGTTGCCTGAATGACCCAGACTAAATCACCTAAGTGTTGCTGCGTATTTTCTAAAGTTGCTTGTTCAAAAAACTGCTTTGGCTGCAGAACTTCAACTTGATTAAAGCCTGCCTCTTGGAAGAAATTTTCGACCTCGGCTGGGTTTTTAAAATGAAAACTAAATGCACTGCGTGACATCCATTTTAGTAAACGGCTGCTGTTCCAGATAATGGTTGCCAGTTTGTTTTGGGTCGGTTCTGGGTAGATGTCTGTTAAATAATGCAGCTCTTTAAAGTTTTGACCGTAGTTGGCAATTGCTTGAATGAGTTGCTGTAACATTGGTTTTTCAAAGTAATTGATGAGTCCTTCACTAATAATCACCAATGGACGTTGCTGATCAAATACCTCAAATGCAGCAGCAAAGGCATCGGTAAATAAGTCGACAGACAGAACTTCATCTACATTGCTTTCAATTTGTTGTAGTGCAGCTTGTTTGGTGGCTGCCATATCGGGTAAGTCCAATTCACGGTAAGTGATATTTGGATAATGTTGTCTAAACCACCAGCCTCGTGGTGATAGACCACATGCAATTTCTAGTACTTGAAGATTAGGGTGTTGTTCAATCAATTCTTTTAAGTGGTTATCCAAGATGCTGTGGCGTTGTTTAAGCGTGGTGCGCATACTGCCACCGACATATTTTTCTGCCCAGCTTTCAATTGGATGAACTAAGGCTGCCAGTGTTTTGCCTTTTGCTGTTGCTAGTGCTGGATGTGAGATCCCCATTTGATACCAGATGTAGCCGGTGTAGTGTGCGGTAAATGAAATGTGGCGATGTTTCGAAAGTTGTTGTGTCATCTGTCCTAGACTCTTTTCCCTAATTCTTATTTTTAACGATATCTATAACGGTGTCTTGCTGAGTCCTCATCTGATATCAGGATAAGCTTTCAGCTGGAGTTACTTTGGTTTCGCCCAAAGTAACCAAAGGCATTGTCATCCGCAAAACCTGTTCATTCCTTGCATGTGATTAATTTCAGCATATAGACGACTATATCTATCTTTTTGAAATCACGCAGGTTGCGGATGACATTACCGAGTATCGTATATCGGCAAAAATATTTTTTAATATGAAGTAAGTTAGAACGAATTCTTAAACTCTTCAATGACTTTTCTGACGCTGTGCCAATTTTCATCGTCTAAAGTCAATGTGGTACCAATCTGAATATTTGGAATTTTACCGCGCATACGTTCTAAACGTTGTTGGTTTGGTAACGCTAATGTTTGGATTCCATCTAATGCGGTACATGCAGCTGCACGGTCATTGCAGACTAAGCCCATATCACAACCCGCATTTAAAGCGGCTTGAATACGTGCATCCGCACCACCTGCAACACAGGCAGCTTGCATGCTCAAGTCATCTGAAAATAGTACGCCATCAAATTTAAGCTGTTGACGTAAGATTTCTTGTAACCAAAATGGTGAGAAACCTGCTGGATTTGGATCGACTTGATCATAGATCACGTGGGCTGGCATCAGTGCATCAAGCTGTGGCATTAATTTGATAAAGCTCTGCATGTCTTTGTCATAGATTTCTTGATACGAGCGGCTGTCAATTGCAGCTGCAACATGCGAGTCAGCTTTGACTGAACCGTGGCCAGGAAAATGTTTGCCGGTCGTTGCCATGCCTGCTTTTTTCATACCGCGCATAAAGGCATCTGCTAGTGGCACGATGTCTTGCATATTTTTGGCAAAGCCGCGGTCACCGATCACATCACTGACATCATTCAGGTCTAAAACAGGCGCAAAGCTAAAATCAATACCAACCGCGAGGACTTCAATTGCCATTAACCAGCCGCATTGTTCAGCCAGTTCGAGCGCTTGTTGTGGATGGCTCAGGTAATGTTCACCTAGACGTCCCATGGCTGGGAGTAAGGTAAAACCTTGTCTTAAACGTTGTACGCGGCCACCTTCCTGATCCACCGCAATAAGGATCTCTGGGCGGATTTGACGCATATGGTCGGTTAAAGCACGAACTTGTTGAGGAGATTCAATATTTCGCGCAAATAAAATCATGCCACCGACTTGCGGAGCTTGTAATAGTTCAATATCTTCTTGAGTAAGTTCTGTGCCAGCAATATCCAGCATCAATGCGCCGATCATAAGGATTCCGTTTGAATTTTGATGAAAAATTTGATGAAAAAAACGATAGCTAAATTGTGCAATGATTTGCTACATTTTGTCAGTACAGAATATGATAAAACTACATGATATTGATGATAAGTGCTTATTGGTCATTTATTTATGACGACCAATGAGTTCTACAAGTTGGTAAAGTATCGAATGAAATGTGTTCATATTGACAGTATCAGCGTGTAATAATTGCCATATCCAAGGAAGTACCAAAATTTTATGAAACTTCAAATGATAGCGTGTGCAGTTGCGATTGCGACTGGTGGTTTATTTTTCTCTCATACCATGAATGAGGCATTTGCGGCGACGGAAGCACCTGTCGTTTCAACGGTAATCAAACCATCACAAGAGCAGGCATTGGTCGCACGTCAGTTAGCCACATTGGTTGATCGCCAACATTATTTAAATATGCGCTTAGACGCAGCAACTTCAAACCGTATTTTGAATATGTATTTGGATAGCCTTGATCCAGATCATTCATTATTTTTAAGTGGTGAAGTTGAAGAATATCAAAAAAAATATGGTTCGAATTTTGGTAGCTCATTGAAAGCGGGTAATTTAACTGGACCGTTTTTGATCCATGGGCAATATCGTGATCGTTTGAAACAATTTTATGAGTTTATGTTGGCAGAGTTGAAAAAGCCGCAGAACTTAAATCAAAAAGATGTTTATCTCGATACAGATCGTGAAAAAGCACCGTATTTCAAAACGACGGCTGAGCAACAACAACATTGGCAGCAAATGCTAGTGTCACAGTTGATCAATTTGACGATTAGCAAAGAAGAAGAGCAGGCAAAGCAAAAAGCTTTAAAAGCAGATCCATCGCTTGCCAATGGTCAGGATTTAACGGGACCTGAAGATTTAACTCCAGTTCAGACCTTAACCAAGCGTTATACCCGTCAGCTAGAACGTATTGGTCGTGTGAAAAGTGATGATGTACTCGATAAAACATTGAATGCAATGTTGGCGACCTATGATCCGCACAGTAACTACTATCCACCGATTGATGCGATGGAGTTGAATCGTCAAACAACTTTGCAACTTGAAGGGATCGGGGTTTCGATTCGTCCTGAACGCGGTAATGAAGATTACACCAAGATTGAAACCATCGTCGAAGGTGGGCCAGCAAGTAAATCTGGTCAGGTAAAATCAGGTGATCGCATCATTGGTGTCGCGCAAGATGGCGAGAAAATGGTGGATGTGATTGGTTGGCCGAGCTCGGAAATTGTTGGATTGATTCGTGGTAAACGCGGTACCAAAGTTGTGGTGCGTTTATTGGGTGCAGGTGCATCAATGAGTCAAGCCCGTAATGTGACGTTAACCCGTGACATTATTCAAGAAGAAGATGCAGGTGTGCGTTCACGTACAGTTGAAATTACCCGTGATGGTAAAAAACATCTGTTTGGTGTGCTTGAAATTCCATCTTTCTATTTTGATTACCGCTCACGTCGTGCAGGTACTGAATATCGTTCAGTCTCTGAAGATACAGCCAAAGCATTAGATTCACTGAAAGCCCAAAAAGTAGAAGGTATCTTGGTTGATTTGCGTAATGACCCAGGTGGTTCTCTCGAAGAAGTTGCGCGTATGCTCGGTCAGGTGATTAAGTCTGGTCCTGTGGTACAAATCCGTGATGGTAACGGTAATGTAAATGTGTTTGAAGATACTGATGGTGGTGAGCAAATCTATGCAGGTCCAATGGCCGTATTGGTTAACCTAGCATCTGCATCTGCAAGTGAAATTTATTCTGCTGCGATTCAGGATTATGAGCGCGGAATTATCATTGGTAGTACTACGACAGGTAAAGGGACGGCACAGGTTCAATTAGATTCACTTGCTTATGGTCAGGCGACTTTAACGCAGCGTAAATTCTACCGTATCACTGGTGGTAGTACCCAAAACAAAGGTGTGATTCCTGATATCAAATTGGTTGATATTTACAATGAAGAGTTTGGTGAGCGTAAAGCGAAAAATGCGTTGAAGTGGGATACCATTCCAACAGCACCATTCAAACGTGAAGGTTCAGTGCAACCGTATGTTGCTAAATTGACTCAATCATCTGAGCAACGTGTTGCAGCAGATTCTCAATTTAAATATTTAGAAGCACGTAAAGCAATTGCCAAGAAAACCTCGGATCAAAAGAAAGTGGTACTCGATATTAATCAACGTCGTGCCGAGTTGATTGATCTTGAGAAACAAACTTTGAATGCAGAAAATCAACGCCGTATTGCAACAGGTTTGGCACCGTATGCAAACTGGGAAAGTTATCAGGCATCTATTGATGCACTGGTTGAAGCTCGTGCCAAAATGAAAGCACATTTGCGTCCACCATTGCCTGAAGAAGAAACCTTCATCAATGAAGCTGCAAATGTCTTGTTAGATTATTCGAAGTTGCAAGGTCGTTAAGCCTCACATCCTTCGATCAATAAAAAGCCCTGTTTAACAGGGCTTTTTATTTTTGTATCAACTTAATTGACACGAATCCAGATTTGGCTACGGCCAAGTACTGAGACGCCGACATAACCTCGTAAATGTAAACGTTGCCCATTGGTACTGAGTTTTGCAGTTAAGCTATAAACACGACCACTGTTCGGATCAAGGATTTTTCCGCCGGTGTAGGTCAGGTCTTTTTTATGTTTTAGTTTGGTGATGACATTTAAACCCAAAATTGGCTTATTAGTATAAGGTGCAGGGCAACCTGTGCAGAGTTCTTTAGGGGTATAACCTGTGCGTGGGGTAATTTTGATGATTTTCCCTGTGTAGGAGCCATCGGACTCTTGGCTAATCTCGACTTGTCCTTTCGGTGCGCCAGTGACATCATCAACACTTTGCCAAATACCACTAATGTCTTGGGCAAAAGCAACATGGCTCAGTGTAATTAAGAATAAAACAGAAATCAGTTTGGTCCACATGCTCAAGCATCCTTGCCACAATCATAATTGGCTTATTATTTCGGATTTCTAATCAGAGATTCAATCATTATTTTACGGTTGTATATTTTTAATATTTGAAAGTTCAACAAATTTTATAACGATGGGAGAAAAGCTTCTTCAATTTTTATAAGGAGAAAGAAGCTTGATTCTTAAAGGTATGATTAAAATAGCGGGAAATAGGGAGTACTGAAGCATTAAGTTTTATTGAGTACGAATCCAGATTTGATTACGGCCCAATGCAGAGATACCTAGGTAGCCGCGTAAATGTAAGCGTTTACCATTTGAGCTTAATTTGGCTTTCATACTATAAATTTTGCCAGAGTTTGGATCGAGAATACGGCCATTGGTGTAATTCAAACCTTCACTATGTTTTAAACCCGTCACGACATCTAAACCGACGATTGGCTTGTTAGTATAGGGTGCAGGGCAATCCACACAGATTTCCTTTGGGGTATAGCCTGCACGTGGCGTAATTTTTACAATCTTACCTGTATATGTTCCATTTACTTCTTTGCGAATCTCAACCAAGCCTTTAGGCGCCCCAGTTTTATCATCAATACTCTGCCAGAGCCCTGTAATATCCTCGGCAAAAGTAAAACTGCTTATCGTCGAGAAGAGTAGGGCACTGAATAATTGTTTACTCATTATTAGAAGTCCGTTTAATTTTTGATCTTTTATTATGTAGTCTATCTAATAATATATTCAATCATTATTTTATAGTTGTACATTTTTTAATATTTGAAAATTCAATAAATTTTGTATCGAAATTAAAAAAGCCTCTTCACTGGATGAAGAGGCTTTTGGATAGAACCGAGATCAAATTGATCAAAGAGAGGTGCGTACTAGAGACACATAATTCGTTTTTACTCTGCACGGATCCAAATTTGATTACGACCCAATGCAGATACCCCTAAATAGCCACGTAAATGTAAACGTTTGCCGTTTGCACTTAATTTAGCTTTCATACTGTAAATTTTTCCAGTATTTGGATCTAAAATACGACCATTGGTATAGTTTAAGCCTTCGCTATATTTTAAACCTGTAACCACGTCTAAACCGATAATTGGTTTATTGGTATATGGCGCGGGACAATCTACACAAGTTTCTTTTGGTGTATAGCCTGTACGTGGCGTGATTTTAACTACTTTGCCTGCATAAGTCCCATTTGCTTCTTTGCGAATTTCAACCAATGCTTTAGGCGCCCCCGTCTTGTCATCAATACTTTGCCAGAGCCCCGTAATATCCTCTGCAAAAGTAAAACTGCTCACCGCAGATAAAAATAACGCACCTAATAATTGTTTGCTCATCATTAAAAATCCTTTTAACGTTTAAGCTTACATTATGGAGGATATCTGACAACTAGTTCAATCTTTATGTGATATTTGAGGCAAATATTAAGATAAAGATAGAATAAAGGTTGGGAGCCAAATGGCTGTAAATACACCATTTACTGCCATACCGAAGGCTGCATAACGGCCAGTTACAGGTCCACGTTGCCAAGCCTGAGCGGTACCAATCGCATGCGCGGCCAAACCTAAAGCGAGGCCAGAAGCGCGCTCATCATGGATATGTTTCAAAATCCAAGGGGAGAATGCAGCACCAATCACGCCAGATAAAATTACAATCAGTGTCACCATCATTAATGGTGCATGTAATAGCGTTGCAATGTTTAAGGCGATCGGTGTAGTCACAGCACGGGTGGCAAAAGCCATAATTGTTGGCTCAGACATGTGTAGTAAATATGCCAGTCCCATTGGTAAAGCAACCGCACTGATACTGGCAAAGCAAAGAATGCCAATCATTGACTTTAGTGGGAGGTCATCATAGCGCATTGCGGCTAAGGGAATGGCCAGGGCAACGGTTACATAGCCAAGTAAATGGCTGAAAACCCCATTTACATTATCCATGTACTGTTGATAAGGAATACCGAAAATGGCCAAGAAAGCAATGACAATAAACATGCCGAAGACAATCAGTGGAACCTGAGGCATTTTTTGATTTAACGGTTTGGCAATAAGGTAGCTGATAAAGGTAATGATGAAGCCATAGATAACCATCGACATAGATCTGCTCCTTATAACCAACGCTTTGCCATTTTGGCATAAATCCATAATGGTAATAATGTACTGAAGGTTAAGATAAATAAAAATGCAGGAATTTCTTTACCCATATGTACCAGCATAATTAATGAACCCGCACAAATGGGTAGAAAGGCAAATGCGCTTTCTTTTAAAATTTTGTTATTGGTATCAATCAGACGATTGGAGATTTTTCTAAAGCGTCTCCAGATCAACAGTGTTGCTAATAAGCCAATCAGACCGACAAGATTGCCCAGTTCAGGATGCCCCAAAGCTTTTGTGATCGCGACAGCCCCTTCACGATAGACGATGATTAATAAAATCGTGCCAAGCCAAGCTGTCCAATCAATATGTTTCATTTTCTTTTTACTCTCGTTTATTCGAACGATGGCTGATCGCAATTAAGGTATTGGGTGATCGATCTCAAATTCTTCCAAAGGTCGCTGAAATTGGGAAGCTTTTTTTCCAAGAATTTCGTCTAATGGCAAATGTGCCTGTTTAATGAGTTGCTCTAATTTATGTGGAGCAATACGTACCGATAAATGTAGATCGCCTTGCTCATCATAATGTTCAGATTGAATCACATTCAGGGTATAAAGCTGTGTACGCAGTTTACCGTAAGCGGGTTTGAGCACTAAGTCAAACTGTTGTAATTGTCCCATCAGACATTGCTGTACTGCTTGGCTAAGGAGGTCAAGCCCTTGCTCAGCATGGGCAGAAACATAGACTCGATCAGGTAGATCAGACGTTTTATAAATGATTTTGGCTGCATCACCACTGAGATCAATTTTATTATAGACATGCAGAATAGGAGCATCGGCACCGATTTCTTTGAGTACAGACTCTACGGCTTCAATCTGTTCAGGCATATTCGGACTACTGCTATCAATAACGTGTAGCAGCAAAGTCGCCTCTAGAGTTTCTTCTAAGGTTGCTTTGAAAGATTCAACCAGATCATGTTGTAAATTTCGAACAAAGCCTACGGTATCTGCGAGTACAACCGTACCGACACCATCCCAGTCTAAACGACGTAAGGTTGGATCAAGAGTTGCAAACAGTTGATCGGCAGCATATACATCACTTTTGGCGAGGATATTAAACAGAGTGGATTTCCCAGCATTGGTATAGCCGACTAAAGAGATCGTTGGAATGGCAGCTTTTTGTCTTGCAGCTCGACCCTGTAAACGGGTCTGTTGTACTTTAACCAGTTTATCTTTGAGTTGAGTAATGCGGACTCGAATTAGTCGACGGTCTGTTTCCAGTTGTGACTCACCTGGGCCACGTAAGCCAATACCACCTTTTTGTTGTTCTAGATTACCGGTAAAACCACGAATTAAGCGAGTCGATAAATGTTTGAGTTGAGCCAATTCAACTTGCAATTTACCTTCATGGGTTCGGGCGCGTAAGGCGAAAATGTCCAGAATCAAGCCTGTACGGTCAATGACGCGGCATTTAAGCATGCGTTCTAAATTTCGTTCTTGAGCCGGTGAGAGCGAATGGTCAAAAATGACCAATTCTGCTTCGAGACTCTCGACTAACTCTGCAATCTCATCGACTTTACCTGAACCAATAAAAAATTTAGGGTCAGGTCTGTTACGTTGCACAGAAATATGTTCAAGGATTTCAGCACCAGCAGATTGAGCGAGCAATCGAAACTCTTCAGCATCAAGATCATCGAGGAGTTGAACAGACACACTGACTAATATTGCCCGTTCACCACTTTGACGCTGCTCAAAATTTTCCACGCTGTTATGTAATCCTTATACTTAAAGTCTTATTCTAGAATAAACTTCAAGCAAAGGGCAAAGACTTACTCGACTTATATGACATTACGACGTAAAAGTTCTATAAATCCAACTAAGGTTCCCATGTATAAAATCGACCATCCCAAAAACATTCTTAAAGCATAACCATATGGAATGGTTGTTTGGGATTCAGATGTCGTGGTTTGAGGGTTCATCACATCACCTTTTAATCTATTAATTCGATTTATTTATAATATTTGATCTGATAAATCTTTTAAAATTGAAAAAAATTATGCTCACATTCGTTTTTTGTTATTAAGGAAACTTCTACAAGCTGATATGGTCATGATATAACAGGTGAATTCAATGCATTCGTGCATACATGCGTACGGTTTTAATAATTTATGACTCAACAAGCAACAACAGTAAATAACACACCTTTAAGTTTGTTTTCGAAATTCAGTTTATACAGTAAAAAATTAGCCTCTGGTCTAGAGACGATCGGTGAGGGCTTTTATCTCATTTACCGACATGGTTTATATAAAGATCCAAATAATCCTGTAAACACACGCTATGTACAGTATTTCTGTCGTCGCTTATGTGAAGTATTTAATATTGAAGTCCAAGTCCATGGGACGATACCGCGTGAACCTGCCCTATGGGTGAGTAATCATATTTCTTGGTTAGATGTGGCTGTGTTGGGCTCGGGTGCACGGATCTTTTTCTTGGCCAAGGCAGAAGTGGAGAAATGGCCTATTTTAGGGAACTTGGCAAAAGGCGGTGGCACTTTATTTATTAAGCGTGGTTCAGGTGATTCGATTCGCATTCGTGAGCAAATTACTGAATTTTTAAAACAAGATATTCCTGTTCTGTTCTTCCCTGAAGCAACCACAACGGATGGTAGCAAAGTCAAAAAAGTACATGGACGGTTACTCGGTGCTGCAATCGAAGCGCAACGACCTGTACAGATTTGTGTGATTTGCTATGTCAACCAACAAGGTGAACTGGATTTGGTCGCACCCTTTATTGGGGAAATGACTTTTGCAGAACATGTGCAACGGGTTTTAGAAATGCCACAAGTGACTGCGCATTTAATGACATTACCTGCTATTCCAGTCGAAGGGCATACGGTAGAAACACTCACCAAGGAAGTGGACCGTCAAATGCGAGCAGGTCTAGAGCGCTTGCAGCGAAAAGTACTATCCGTGCTACCAGAAAGCTTGGAAACTACATAAACCCTTCAATTGGTAACCATGAAATCATTTTCATTCCAGCTCTTTGCCACCATTTCATTTTCGGTTCTTTGGTATAGATCAAAGGACCTTGTGGTGTTTCTCGCTGCCAATTAATGTTCTTGTTGGCATCCAACACCAATCGATATGCATAAGTCCGTAGGTTATGATCCATGGTGGTATGTACTGCTTGCGCTAATGATGGGCTATTAAGTAATACCCCAATTTCGGTATTCAGATAAGCTGAGCGTGGATCAAAGTTAAACGAACCAATAAAAACCTGTTTTTCATCCAGTGCCATCAGTTTGGCATGTAGACTTGAACGACTTAACCCCTTGATATTGACCTTGGCCTTTTTTGCCAAATCTTCGGTATGTTTATCCAGATCACTTTTATCTAAAGCGGGTAGAAACTCATAAAGTTGTACGCCATTTTCCAGCAGTTCTTGGCGGTATTTACCATAAAAAGCATGCACGACGGCCACGTCATTGGCCTTAAAAGAATTGGTCAATACTCTGACTTCGATGCCATCTTGTGCCAAATCACTTAAAATTTTTGTGCCTTTCTTTTCGGGAACAAAATAAGCAGAAATTAAATCAATATTCTTTTCGGGCTGTTCTAAATGATTAATCAGTTGGAAGTTCAGATGCTCTTCTTTTTTAGCTTTAGCTTTAATTTTATCTGGTGAGTCTTTGACAACTTCGGCTTTAACCCAGTCGAGTGAAATGTCACGATTCATCAGTGAATCAACAGCTTGAGAACGGCTAGTTAAATCTAAATAGTTTTGTACGGTAATCCGTTTATAGTGCTCATCGAGTTGCTGTTTTAAGCTTTCATAACTCAAACGATGAGATTTTTCTTTGACTACTTCTTTGACATCATAAGCATATTCATGATTCCAGTAGTCATCAAATGATTTGGAAATATCATTCACAGCAGTGCCAAAAAGCATCACATCTACGTCAGAAAATTGATAGGTATCACTGACATTGTAATATTGGTTGGTCATATTGCGGCCACCAATCAAAGCCACCTGATGATCGGCAATAAAACTCTTATTGTGCATGCGGCGGTTAATGCGCTTTAAGTCCAATACCATATCAATGGCACGATACTTACGAAAGCGATATGGATTAAAGAGTTTCACTTCAATATTTGGATGCTGGGCCAAAGCGAAGAAAATGCCTTCTGTATGTTTGGCATTATTATCATCAATCAGTAATCTGACCCGAACGCCACGATCTGCAGCGCGAATTAATGCATGTAGTGCTAGAGCACCAACTTTGTCGTTATCCCAAATATAGTATTGTAAATCTAAGGTTTTTTCGGCTTTATCGATGAGGCGCAGGCGGGCTGCTAGAGCTTCCAAAGGCTCATATAAAACATGATAGCCTGTTAAGTCTGGGTGCTGTTCTTGTAAGGGTTTGATAACCTGTGCTAATGATGTCTGTGAGGTGTCAATTTGTGAGGTAGTTTGTATGACGGGTTCAATTTTATGCTTGGGTAAAGTACTGCAACCAGTCGCTGTAAGCGCAATCGTGATATAAATCGCAAGCATATTTTTATTGTAAGCGGTTGTACTTATCTTTGTATGTTTGCTATTTAAATGAGAAAATTGCGTCATAATCGTTACTGATTAAAAGTTGGGCTCGAGTATACCATTTCATCGAAAAAGATAAATATAAGATGAGATGTATGTCCCTAAAGTGAAGTTAAAGAGGGCTGTAATGTCGAATTCAGATACGATGATCATTGGTTTTTACCTTATTTTTGCTGTTATGGCGTTTTGGGCTTTTATTCAAGCTTGGGTTCATCAAGCACGTACCGAAACCATTCATCCTTTTAAAGCCTTTGTGCATTTACTCGCGTTTTATCTGTCTTATTTATTAGTGCCACTTTGGTTCTTTAGTATTTTTGCGGGTTGGGCTGGATATTACAGTTTGCATCAAGCCGCATTCATTGGGTTACTCAGTAGTGTACTCATCTATGCGCGTTTTATAGAACCCCACCAAGTTCAGGTTAAATACCATCAATATCGTTTAGACCCTAAACGTGAGTTTACCAAGCCAATTAAAGTTGCCTTGGTTGCAGATATGCATGTTGGATTGTTTTCAGGACATGAACGACAATTAAAAAGCATTGTGAAGAAGCTCAATCAAGCGCAACCAGATTTAGTTGTTGTTGCAGGTGATTGGACTTACGAACCTGAAAACCGATTGGTACAAGAGCTCGATGTTTTAAAGCAAATTCAGGCACCCGTTTATTCGGTACCTGGTAATCATGATGAACAATATCCAGGTCCTCCAATTCAGGCATTATTGAATAAAGCACTGGAACAAAACGATGTCATCGATATCGAAGGGAAAATTGTTGATTTTGATGAGTTCCGTTTGATCGGGATTGGAGACTTATGGGCAGGGAAGGCGAATATGCGTTTTATGCCAGATTTACCACAAGATAAGCCTTGGTTGATTTTGTCACATAACCCTGACACGGTTGATATGGTTCCTGAATTACCAACGCGTCCATTGATGCTTTCAGGGCATACGCATGGCGGACAAATCGAGCTGCCATGGATTACCAGTTATATTATGAAACGGGTTTCTATTTTGGGACACAAGAAAGGTTTCTATACACACGAACATGCGGATGTTTTTGTTACGGTAGGCACTGGAATGGTCGGGGTACCCTTTCGTTTTCGAGTTCCACCGACAATCGATATTATTGAATTAATTTAAATAAAAAAACCGACTGCATTGAGTCGGTTTTTTTATTGAAGCGATGTGCTTATGGGATAATGATGACATTAACGCGGCGGTTGCTAGCGCGGTTTTCATCAGAGGTATTCGGAACAAATGGCTGATGTGAACCACGACCAACCACAGTTAAATTATTTTGCTTGAAACCCTGAGCAATAAAGATGGTTGAAACACTTTGAGCACGTTCCTCAGAGAGTTTTTGGTTGTACTCTGGATTGCCGATATCATCGGTATGGCCTACGATTTTTAATTTCTCGAGGTCATATTTGTTCAATTGAGTTGCCAAACGAACAATTTCTTTTTGATGTTCAGGTTTGATCTCTGATGTATTAAAGTCAAATAACAAACGCTCAGGCAGACCAAGTGTCCAGCCTTCATCTGTTAGAACGAAGCCTTCTTTCTTAAGCATTTTGACCTGACGATACTTCAACGGGCCAAAACTCAAGCAGCCAGCCAATGTTAGGCAGAGTAACGCAATAAATGAAATTTTAATGGTGTGAGTGCGCATAACATGTCCTAAATTTCTGGTTTATAAAGAAACCAATGTGGATTTAAACTCTTAGCTTTATACATGGCTTGATCGGCTTGCATAATCAAATCCTCTGGATTCTCTGCAAACTGAGAAAAAGCAACCCCTAAGCTAAAACCGAAATGAATCGTTTGTCCGTTAAACTCTAAAGGTTGTTCGCAACTTGCGAGCACGCCTTCAGCAATTGTCCTTAAATGATCTGTATGGTGAATCGAATGCAAAATGATGGCAAACTCATCACCGCCTAAACGTGCAATGAAATCTTCATAGCGGACAGAAAGTCTTAAACGAGTTGCCATTTCTTTTAAAACGGCATCGCCAGCTAAATGTCCATATTCATCATTAATGACTTTGAACTTATTATTGTCGATAAATAATAAAGCTGAGCTATGACGATATTGTGGATTTTCAAAAATATTAAATAATTCTTGGTAAAAATAATGACGATTTGGCAAGCTCGTCAATTGGTCATGATGTGCTTGGAATGAAAGTTGTCGATTTTCTTTTTGCAGGTGTGTATGCCAAATTTGGATTTCTTCTAATAGTTCGTTAAATACGGTATTTAAATTCTGAAATTCATGAATGTGGTTGTTTGGAAAACGCAAATTATAGGCTTTTTGATCACTGACCAATTGCGCGATATGCGTTAATGGTTTGATCGCTTGCATAATCTGGCGATAAGTAATGTTTACTGACCAAAGTAAAGCAATCACGATGAAAAACATCGAAATTGCAAGACCAATAATAATGGTTTTTAGAAAATGTAAAATATTCTCTGAACTACCATAGAGTACTAATTCCCCAACTTTCTTTTTATGATGAATCACAATCAATTTAACTGGGTCATGTAAAAACCATCGATCCATTAAATCCTGCATCACTGAGGTATGCGCAATTTTTTTGGTACTTTCGGCTAACAATTTCTGTTGAGGATCATAAACATGAATGCTGCGTATCGCATGTTCACTTGTATAATCATCAAGGATTTGATCAATTGCCCCTTTATCTCTAAACACGACCGCAGGTTGCACACGCTCCAATACGGTTTGACTTAATAGCTGCAAATTTTGTTTTGCATACGTTTCCATAGTGAACATAGAAATGGTGGCAAAAGTAAAAGAGCAGATGACAAAGGTAATGGCAAAGATCGCAAATTGTGATTTACGGAATAATGCGTGTAAGGATGTGGATTGATATAAGTTTGAAATCACTATGTCTACCCCGCATTCTTTGCTAAGAGTAAAACACGAGGATCAATATGTACTTTGGAATAGCTCAACGCATCCAAATTCACCTTAAAAGTAGAAAATGTCTTCTTATTGTATAAACAGAAAATACTACCGACTTCACAGGCTGGATTATTGGTACTTAACGACAATAATGAACGAGACGGATACGCCTGAATTAAGTTTTGCTGTTGTTGAGGCGGTGTTATTGTGAAATAGGCCACATGACATTCTGTTTTGGGAAAATCTTTAGCCGTCACAGCCTGAACTTGATACTCATAAGCAAGCTGACGAATATTGGCCTGAAACTGATTTGCCGCATCTTGATTATCGATCACGCAAATTGTCGGGCGACTGGTGTTCGACCATTTACTATAACTTAATATAGATAAAGCCAGCTCATAGAAGTTATGCGTTGAAATGGCATAGCAAAGCGGGCTCGCAGCAAATAATGCAGCAAGTAATAAAGAACGAGCTTTTTTACGACCAAACCGTATTTTCAATCAAAAGTGCCAAAAAATGTGAAGCAAGAGACATATTCTACTGGACTTAATTGTTTAAAAAAAGTTCTTAAACACAAAGAAAAGGCATTAAAAGTAACTGTTCAGTTCAAAAAATAATCGCTTGATTTGATAATTTAAGAATATTTGAAAAAGGGGGTTGTATTGGGTTTGGAATGCTGTAGAATGCACATCCATCGGCGGTGATGCAGATAAAAACTTGTTGAGAAACAAGGATTTGGCTTAAGGGTTAAATTTTTGGGTTTGAGAATAAGTTTTGAAAATATCTAAATTACCTGTTGACTTTAAAGAAATTTAGAGTAATATAGCCGACCTAGCTTGATGATGACGAATCATCGAGAAGATCATTAAGAGAATAGAAGAACAACTTGTGTGGATTTTTACTGATTGATCGATCGAAAATATTTCATTGATTGAATGGTAGAAATTTCTCGAAGTTTATTTGAGCGAATTTTTAGTCAGAAAATTGATGAGCCAAGATTTGTAGCCATAAGCTACTAATGATTTTAAACTGAAGAGTTTGATCATGGCTCAGATTGAACGCTGGCGGCAGGCTTAACACATGCAAGTCGAGCGGAGTGATGGTGCTTGCACTATCACTTAGCGGCGGACGGGTGAGTAATGCTTAGGAATCTGCCATTTAGTGGGGGACAACATTCCGAAAGGAATGCTAATACCGCATACGTCCTACGGGAGAAAGCAGGGGATCTTCGGACCTTGCGCTAAATGATGAGCCTAAGTCGGATTAGCTAGTTGGTGGGGTAAAGGCCTACCAAGGCGACGATCTGTAGCGGGTCTGAGAGGATGATCCGCCACACTGGGACTGAGACACGGCCCAGACTCCTACGGGAGGCAGCAGTGGGGAATATTGGACAATGGGCGGAAGCCTGATCCAGCCATGCCGCGTGTGTGAAGAAGGCCTTTTGGTTGTAAAGCACTTTAAGCGAGGAGGAGGCTCTCCTAGTTAATACCTAGGAAGAGTGGACGTTACTCGCAGAATAAGCACCGGCTAACTCTGTGCCAGCAGCCGCGGTAATACAGAGGGTGCGAGCGTTAATCGGATTTACTGGGCGTAAAGCGTGCGTAGGCGGCTGATTAAGTCGGATGTGAAATCCCTGAGCTTAACTTAGGAATTGCATTCGATACTGGTCAGCTAGAGTATGGGAGAGGATGGTAGAATTCCAGGTGTAGCGGTGAAATGCGTAGAGATCTGGAGGAATACCGATGGCGAAGGCAGCCATCTGGCCTAATACTGACGCTGAGGTACGAAAGCATGGGGAGCAAACAGGATTAGATACCCTGGTAGTCCATGCCGTAAACGATGTCTACTAGCCGTTGGGGCCTTTGAGGCTTTAGTGGCGCAGCTAACGCGATAAGTAGACCGCCTGGGGAGTACGGTCGCAAGACTAAAACTCAAATGAATTGACGGGGGCCCGCACAAGCGGTGGAGCATGTGGTTTAATTCGATGCAACGCGAAGAACCTTACCTGGCCTTGACATACTAGAAACTTTCCAGAGATGGATTGGTGCCTTCGGGAATCTAGATACAGGTGCTGCATGGCTGTCGTCAGCTCGTGTCGTGAGATGTTGGGTTAAGTCCCGCAACGAGCGCAACCCTTTTCCTTATTTGCCAGCGAGTAATGTCGGGAACTTTAAGGATACTGCCAGTGACAAACTGGAGGAAGGCGGGGACGACGTCAAGTCATCATGGCCCTTACGGCCAGGGCTACACACGTGCTACAATGGTCGGTACAAAGGGTTGCTACCTAGCGATAGGATGCTAATCTCAAAAAGCCGATCGTAGTCCGGATTGGAGTCTGCAACTCGACTCCATGAAGTCGGAATCGCTAGTAATCGCGGATCAGAATGCCGCGGTGAATACGTTCCCGGGCCTTGTACACACCGCCCGTCACACCATGGGAGTTTGTTGCACCAGAAGTAGGTAGTCTAACCGCAAGGAGGACGCTTACCACGGTGTGGCCGATGACTGGGGTGAAGTCGTAACAAGGTAGCCGTAGGGGAACCTGCGGCTGGATCACCTCCTTAACGAAAGATTGACGATCGGTAAGAATCCACAACAAGTTGTTCTTCGAAGATGTATCTGAGGGTCTGTAGCTCAGTTGGTTAGAGCACACGCTTGATAAGCGTGGGGTCACAAGTTCAAGTCTTGTCAGACCCACCAAATCTGATTGCAGTAGCTTAGATTGAAAGATATGTCGTTCATTAAATGATAAGCTGGGGACTTAGCTTAGTTGGTAGAGCGCCTGCTTTGCACGCAGGAGGTCAGGAGTTCGACTCTCCTAGTCTCCACCATACATTACAAAGTGATGTAAAACGAAAGTTGAATTCCAAGATAGCTTATAGAATTTAGTAAGTAGATAGCTTATTAAGTTCTGTGATTTATCACAGTTTACTACACACCGACGAGGTGGTAGTTAATCATTAACAGATTAGAAAATTGAGTCTGAAATAAATTGTTCAAACTCGATTAATTTGACACTAACGGTAATACGTAAGTATTGCAGTTGGATGAAGAATTAATCTGAGAACTAGCAAATTAACTGAATCAAGCGTTTTGGTATATGAATTAGATTGAAGCTGTACGGTGATTAAATTCACAGGACAACAGATGGTAGCAATTAAGTTTGCAACGATAACACTCACTTGTATGTGTTAACGACTGTTTGGGGTTGTATAGTCAAGTAATTAAGTGCATGTGGTGGATGCCTTGGCAGTCAGAGGCGATGAAAGACGTAATAGCCTGCGATAAGCTCCGGGGAGGCGGCAAATATCCTTTGATCCGGAGATTTCTGAATGGGGGAACCCACCCGCTATAAGGCGGGTATCATAAGCTGAATACATAGGCTTATGAAGCGAACGAGGGGAAGTGAAACATCTCAGTACCCTTAGGAAAAGAAATCAATTGAGATTCCCTTAGTAGCGGCGAGCGAACGGGGAGCAGCCCATTAAGTTGTGTGTGTTCTAGTGGAACGCTCTGGGAAGTGCGAACGTAGAGGGTGATATTCCCGTACACGAAAGGGCACACACAATGATGACGAGTAGGGCGAGGCACGTGAAACCTTGTCTGAATATGGGGGGACCATCCTCCAAGGCTAAATACTCCTGACTGACCGATAGTGAACCAGTACCGTGAGGGAAAGGCGAAAAGAACCCCTGTGAGGGGAGTGAAATAGATCCTGAAACCGCATGCATACAAGCAGTGGGAGCCGACTTGTTCGGTGACTGCGTACCTTTTGTATAATGGGTCAGCGACTTATATTCAGTAGCGAGGTTAACCGAATAGGGGAGCCGTAGAGAAATCGAGTCTTAATAGGGCGTTTAGTTGCTGGGTATAGACCCGAAACCAGGCGATCTATCCATGAGCAGGTTGAAGGTTGGGTAACACTAACTGGAGGACCGAACCCACTGTCGTTGAAAAGCCAGGGGATGACTTGTGGATAGGGGTGAAAGGCTAATCAAGCCTGGTGATAGCTGGTTCTCCCCGAAAGCTATTTAGGTAGCGCCTCGGACGAATACCATTGGGGGTAGAGCACTGTTTCGGCTAGGGGGTCATCCCGACTTACCAAACCGATGCAAACTCCGAATACCAATGAGTACTATCCGGGAGACAGACTGCGGGTGCTAACGTCCGTAGTCAAGAGGAAAACAATCCAGACCGCCAGCTAAGGCCCCAAAATCATAGTTAAGTGGGAAACGATGTGGGAAGGCATAGACAGCTAGGAGGTTGGCTTAGAAGCAGCCACCCTTTAAAGAAAGCGTAATAGCTCACTAGTCGAGTCGGCCTGCGCGGAAGATGTAACGGGGCTAAAACTATGTGCCGAAGCTGCGGATTTACGCATTAGCGTAAGTGGTAGGGGAGCGTTCTGTAAGCCGATGAAGGTGTATTGAGAAGTATGCTGGAGGTATCAGAAGTGCGAATGCTGACGTGAGTAACGACAAAACGGGTGAAAAACCCGTTCGCTGAAAGACCAAGGGTTCCAGTCCAACGTTAATCGGGGCTGGGTGAGTCGACCCCTAAGGCGAGGCCGAGAGGCGTAGTCGATGGGAAATTGGTTAATATTCCAATACTTCTGTGTAATGCGATGAGAGGACGGAGAAGGTTAAGTCAGCCTGGCGTTGGTTGTCCAGGTGGAAGGCAGTAGGCATGCATCTTAGGCAAATCCGGGGTGCTCTATGCTGAGAGCTGATAGCAAGCTGTACTTGTACAGTGAAGTGGCTGATACCATGCTTCCAGGAAAAGTCTCTAAGCTTCAGTTACACAGGAATCGTACCCGAAACCGACACAGGTGGTCAGGTCGAGTAGACCAAAGCGCTTGAGAGAACTCTGCTGAAGGAACTAGGCAAAATGGTACCGTAACTTCGGGAGAAGGTACGCTGCTGACGGTGATGGGACTTGCTCCCTGAGCTATTGGCAGCCACAGAAACCAGGCCGCTGCAACTGTTTATTAAAAACATAGCACTCTGCAAACACGAAAGTGGACGTATAGGGTGTGATGCCTGCCCGGTGCTGGAAGGTTAATTGATGGGGTTAGCGTAAGCGAAGCTCTTGATCGAAGCCCCAGTAAACGGCGGCCGTAACTATAACGGTCCTAAGGTAGCGAAATTCCTTGTCGGGTAAGTTCCGACCTGCACGAATGGCATAATGATGGCGGCGCTGTCTCCAGCAGAGGCTCAGTGAAATCGAATTCGCCGTGAAGATGCGGTGTACCCGCGGCTAGACGGAAAGACCCCGTGAACCTTTACTGCAGCTTGACATTGAACTTTGACCTTACTTGTGTAGGATAGGTGGGAGGCTTTGAAGTTGGAACGCTAGTTCCAATGGAGCCGTCCTTGAAATACCACCCTGGTAATGTTGAGGTTCTAACTCTGCCCCGTAATCCGGGGCGAGGACCATGTCTGGTGGGTAGTTTGACTGGGGCGGTCTCCTCCTAAAGAGTAACGGAGGAGTACGAAGGTGCGCTCAGCGTGGTCGGAAATCACGCGTAGAGTATAAAGGCAAAAGCGCGCTTAACTGCGAGACCCACAAGTCGAGCAGGTACGAAAGTAGGTCTTAGTGATCCGGTGGTTCTGTATGGAAGGGCCATCGCTCAACGGATAAAAGGTACTCTGGGGATAACAGGCTGATACCGCCCAAGAGTTCATATCGACGGCGGTGTTTGGCACCTCGATGTCGGCTCATCTCATCCTGGGGCTGAAGCAGGTCCCAAGGGTATGGCTGTTCGCCATTTAAAGAGGTACGCGAGCTGGGTTTAGAACGTCGTGAGACAGTTCGGTCCCTATCTACCGTGGGCGCTGGAAATTTGAGAGGATCTGCTCCTAGTACGAGAGGACCAGAGTGGACGAACCTCTGGTGTACCGGTTGTGACGCCAGTCGCATCGCCGGGTAGCTATGTTCGGAAGGGATAACCGCTGAAAGCATCTAAGCGGGAAGCCTACCTCAAGATAAGATTTCCCTAGGAATTTATTCCTCTAAAGAGCCGTTCGAGACTAGGACGTTGATAGGTTGGGTGTGGAAGCACGGTGACGTGTGAAGCTGACCAATACTAATTGCTCGTGAGGCTTGACTATACAACACCCAAGCAGTTGTATGTAAAGCTGATAATCGATTCATAAAAGATCAGTTAAACCTGATCTTGAACAAAGAACTTGATTTAGTGATTGCTAAGCAATAAACTTCGACTCAATAATCTAATCCGTTAATAACTCTTTGGACCGTAAGTAAGGCATACGATGAATACATCGTGAATAAGACCCGAAAGCACCACAACAGTTTGCTGGCGACAATAGCAAGAGTGAACCACCTGATCCCTTCCCGAACTCAGAAGTGAAACCTCTTAGCGCTGATGGTAGTGTGGCACTTGCCATGTGAGAGTAAGTCATCGCCAGCTTTTAAATTAGAACACCCCCAACCTAACGGCTGGGGGTGTTTTTTATTGGACGGAATTTTATATACTGGATATTTATTTAAGATTGAAGGGCTTTCTGATATGACTTGGATCGTTGTGCAAAGCTTTTCTTTTCCCTATGAAGCTCAGATTGCTAAAACGCAATTAGAAGCAGCTGAAATTCCAGCACGTATTGAAAATGAACATACCATTAATATGGATTGGCTTTACTCCAATGCTTTAGGTGGTGTGCGATTATTAGTGCCTGAAAGCTATGCAGAAGAGACTAAGGCATTACTTGCTCAAGATTTTAGTCAAGAATTAGAACAACAGTTTGGATTAAGCGAAAGCTGTCCTAATTGTGGCAGTACTGATATACAACCTTATACAGAAGGTAAACGCCCCGCTTATGTGGTTTTTCTATTGTTGGGTTTTCCGCTCTTTTCTTATAAAAATGGAATGAAGTGTCGGCAGTGCCAACATTTTTGGATTTAATGCCGTATAGCAAATCAGCAAAAAGTTTTAAATCATCAATGATCTTTATATGCTCAAATTAAAACAAAAAGAGTATTTAAATAATGAAGATTGCCAAGCATATTTTATGGATAGACTGTACTGCGGCTGCATCTGCTGGGCTGATTGTATTGCTTGCCGTACCATGGTTAAGTCAACTCTATCATTTACCTAAGGAGATTATTGTTTTCGTAAGTTGCGCGAATCTCTTATACGCAAGTTATTTATTTATATTAGCTAATTATAAAAAACGCTCAATATTCCTCATCAACATCTTGGTAATTGCAAATAGCATCTGGGGCTTGGTTTGTCTGTCTATGCTTTGGCGATTTTGGCAAGAAATGAAGATCTTTGCAGTGATCCATATTGCTGGAGAGGCTATCTTTGTTGGTGCTTTGGCTCGATTGGAATATCAATGGCGACATCAACTTACATTTTCTTATCATGAAAGAAATAACTAAATTAAGTGGACATCACTTAAACAGCTTTGTCTAATAGGGTAGAACATAATAAAAAAGGAAAATAAGATGGAATATCAAGGAAGTTGTCATTGTGGAAAAATCACTTTTGTTGCACAAGGGGATTTGATTGAAGCAATGTCGTGTAACTGCTCGATTTACCAAAGAAAAGGTTCTTTATTGTGGTTCTTACCGACAGATAAAGTTGATATCTCAGTTCAAGAAGATGTTTTAACTCGTTACCAATTTAATAAGCATGTGATCGACCATTATTTTTGTAAGATCTGTGGTATTCATCCTTATGCAACAGGCATTGATCCGCAAGGGAATCAGATGTATGCCATTAATATCAGATGTATCGAAAATTTAGATTTGGAAAGCATCAAAATCAATCATTTTGACGGCCGTTCGGTTTAACACTCAAATTCAGAGAATAAAAATGACCAAGAAAAAGCAATTAAATGCTGAACAGACGATCGTGTTGTTCGAGATATTAAAAAAGCGTTTTGAAGCCAATATGCATCGGCATCAGGGCTTGAGTTGGGTGGATATCGAGGAACAGTTGAAACAGCAACCCGAAAAGCTATGGGTATTGAATCAAATGGAAGAGACAGGCGGGGAGCCAGATATCGTTTCACTTGATTCTGAATCAAGTGAAATCATCTTTTATGATTGTACTGTAGAAACACCAAAAGGGCGTAGAAGCCTTTGTTATGATCGCGCTGCTTTAGATGCACGTAAAGAACATAAGCCCGAAAATAATGCGGTCGATGTGGCCGAAGCCATGGGAATTGAATTGCTCGCAGAAGAACAATATAAACAATTACAGTTGGTTGAAAATTTTGATTTAAAAACCTCGAGTTGGGTCAAAACACCCGAGGATGTAAGAGCTTTAGGTGGCGCAATTTTCTGTGATAGTCGTTATGGTCGGGTTTTTACTTATCACAATGGCGCTCAATCTTATTATGCGACCCGTGGGTTTCGTGGTCGATTAAAAATATAGTTTTGTGATTCGATTATCCTTGACATGTTTTTTTAATCTTTAATTTTGCCAAGCGCTTGCTTGGTTTTTCTGGTTTTGCTACTTTAGTGCTCATTCAATAAACAATGATCAATAATTGCTAGGAAGCAGAATATGCACCTTAATCCTTTGTACTATAACGAGCAGCATCTTGAATTTGCCAAGAGTATTCGACGTTTTGTTGAAAAAGAAATTTCGCCTTTTATCAATGAATGGGATGAAAGTGAAACCTTTCCGCGAGAGCTCTATAAAAAAGCCGCAGATATTGGTCTATTGGGATTAGGATTTGAAGAGCAGTATGGTGGGATTGCGGGTACAGATGCATTTTATACCTTGTTATCTTCGATTGAGTTAGCAAAATGCGCTTCGGGTGGCTTAGCTGCTTCTTTACTGTCGCATACCATTGGTGCGCCACCAATTCAGCACTTTGCCAACGAAGAGGTTAAAGCCCAAGTGCTGCCTCAGATTTTATCAGGTGAAAAAATCTCGGCATTGGCAATTACTGAGCCGGGCGGTGGTTCAGATGTTGCTTCGCTTAAAACTAAGGCTGTGCGAGAAGGTGATTATTTTCTGGTAAGTGGTGAAAAAACCTTTATCACTTCAGGGATGCGAGCTGATTATTATTCAGTGGCAGTGCGTACTGATCCAAATGCCAAAGGAGCAAATGGTATTTCAATGCTTCTCATAGATGCGCATAGTGCAGGAATTACTAAAACCAAACTGGATAAGATGGGATGGTGGGCATCCGATACGGCACATCTGCATTTTGATAATGTCAAAGTGCCTGCTAGCCATTTATTGGGTCCAGAAAATATGGGCTTTCTGGTGATTATGAATAACTTCAACATGGAGCGTTTTTTCCTTGCTGCCAGTAGTTATGGCTTTGCTTTGACTTGCTATGAAGAGGCATTGGATTGGGCACAGCAACGCCAAACCTTTGGTAAGCGTCTAGTTGATCATCAGGTGATGCGTCATAAGTTGGTAGATATGGCAACTCGATTGACTGCAACACGTGCTTTACTCGAGGATACAGCTTATCGCTTGGGCAAGCCTGAATTGCAAGGTAGTGAACTGATTGCCCAGATTTGTATGCTGAAGAATGTTGCCACTCAAACTATGCAATTCTGTGCCGATGCTGCGGTACAAACACTCGGAGGCATGGGTTTTATGCGTGGTACTAAGTCTGAACGCATTTATCGTGAAGTGAAGGTGAATATGATTGGTGGTGGTGCAGAAGAAATTATGAAGGATTTAATTAGTAAACAATTGGGTTATTAAACTCATTTCATACTTGATTAAAAGTGCGGTTAAAACACCGCACTTTTTCATTTTTGAAATTTATTCTAGTTCAGCTAATTCTTCTAAAGAAATTTGACGGATTTCAAAGATGGGTTGTTTTAGAAATGAATTCAGTGCTTTGATATCAATAAATCTTATGCTGTCTAATGCAATACCTTCGATACTATCTTTTTCAGCATCATAGCGAATATCTGAAGTCTGTTCGATAAACTGTTTCAATAATAATGGACTATCACTTAACTCTGAAAGTGGTTTGTTCATCAAGGCTTCGAACTCATAGTCCATCGCATAAATATTGGATTCCCAAGATACATCACTAAAATTCTCATCTTGACTAGAGATAATGCTGCCAGTCTCATAGCCAGAGAAATAGTCTTCTTCTGAATTGATCCAAAGTACATAGCAAGGTTGTGTCGCATCGATTTCTAAGAGTTGATACCAGACGATACCTGAAATTTGGGCAAATTCGAAAGCATCATCTTCATTCAGCTTTGGAATTTCACCATCTTCGATATCAAACTTTTTGCCTGTTTTTTCTAATACCAAAGCTTCAAGTTTTTCGTAGATTTCATCATCTACTTCGCCATTGCCGATGTCATAGTTACAGAGTTCATCATAATATAAGCCCTCAACAACTAAGGTTTTATAGGCCTTTTCTGCTTCAACTTTATCTGTATAAATCTGTTTGATTGCCCCAGTTGAAACGCAGTTGGTTAGATGCCATTCGTCATTATAGGCAAAGTCATTTTGACGAATCACGTATTGGATATTGCTCATTTTTATTTCCCCTTAAGTTAAGCAATTTTAGTTTTTAATTCTTGCAGCTTAGCTGCACTAGGCGGCACAGTCATGCCATTGTCCATCCAGAGTTCAAAACGCATCGGATTGAAAAAGAAATCGGGACAAATATCAAAATCAATCAATTGGGCTTCACTTTTTCCCATCATGGGAAGAATGGTATTGATAAACCAACTATTGTGGGTGATCAGTAACGACTTTAATTGTCCAGTCACTGATAATGGCGAGAGCAGGGTTGCCGATAGTTTTGGATCATTAATCACATCAGCATGGAATTTCTCTAGGCGTTTCGCTAACCCATCTGTAGGGATATCCTGCATCGCTGCAACAAAATCACCTAAAGTTGGAATAAAGCGGTGATGGAAATCAACCAATAGGTGATCTTTTTCACACAGGTCTTTCACTTCAATGCTTTTACCTGCACTATTTTCGAAGTGATGTCCAAAGATCGGAATAATGACTTCCTGAACACCCCAAAAGGTATGCAAGATACGATGGCGATTGTCGGTACACAACATTTTGGTGCTGTCGATTAGAGCATGAATATCAATATAATCTTCAAGCTCGCCCCCACGACGTTTCACCGAAATATTGGCATGTTGTACTGGATTCATTTTTACGAATTCTTATAATCATTTGATGTTTAAGAACAATAGCAGCTTTCTGATACAACGAACATAGATAAATAGGTGTGAGCGATAAGCTGTGTCGTACTTAAATTAGAATCATTTTTTTAGAATGCCTGATATTTTTTATCGGTCCAATCTACATTTAAAATTGCCCAACGCTCATGATCTTTCCACTCTTTTCCACCAACGCGCAGGTACTGGCGGGAGAAGCCTTCTTTTATAAAACCTGCATGTGCAACAAGGCGAATAGAGAGTAGATTGTCTGGTTGGATATTGGCTTCTAGTCGATGCAGGTTTAGAGTTTGAAATGCTTCTTGTAAAACCAATTGCAGCCCTTGTCGCATGTAGCCATGTCCTGCATAAGGAGAAAAGGCTTCATAACCCAAGTAAGCAGAATGAAAGTAACCTCGAACGATATTGGAGATATTAAAGGTGCCAACAATGGCATGATTTTCTTTCAAGCAGACAAAGTAACGATGTTCTTGTGCGAGATATTGTTGAAAGTCTGTTGGTGGATAGGTCCATGGTTGATGGAGTTGGAAACTATTTTGGTAGGCAAGTTTGATTTCAGCTAAATCGCTAAGTTGAGGCTTACGCAAATAGATAGCACTCATTTCACTGCCATTTCCAAAACCATTTCAGTCAACTCATCAATTTTGACTTTACCCTCAGGTCTGTACCACGTCACCGTCCAAGAAATTGAGCCACCGAGCAAACGACGCCAAATAAAAGCATCGTGTTTCACTTTGCCTTGAGCACGTAATTTTTCAATCACGTCTAACCAAACTTGCTCATATTCATTTCGCATTTTCAAAAGATAATCTTGTTTTTCTTTAGAAAGCGCAAACCATTCGTGTACCAATACGGCCATAGCTGCACCTGTATCACCTGCAATGGAAAGTAATTCAGCTTTGATGAGATGACGTAACTGCTGCTCAGGATCATTGGAGCGTTCGGCTGCTTCTTTTAAACGGGCGAAGTTATAGATAATGGTTTGTTCCATGACTGTCGCAAGAATCTCATCCTTGCTTTTAAAGTGATGAAACAGGCTGCCTGATTGAATGCCAATAAATTCACCGAGTTGACGAACTGTAGTTTTGTCATAACCTTGCTTATAAAACAGATAGGCAGCACCTTGCAGTAAACGTCCACGTGGACTGTCATCAAAACAAACAATCTTGGGTATTTGCTCAATTGAGGTTGCGATCATATCTAAGTCCTACAGCAATGTGGCAGTATGATAGGTTAATTAGGAAGCTCTACCAAATCATAAACCTTAATTTTTTTATAAAATAAGAATTTGAATTCTATATAGCGTACAGAATAACAGGTATCAGGATTTATAAGTGTATTGAAATCATTGATTTGCTTTCCTATTGGAGAGTTTTTTCCTCGAATATAAACTTCTGAAAATGTATTGTTAATAATAAAATAATCACTATATGAAAATTCTTTTGAATTTTTAGGTTTGTATTTGACAGTTGTGTAATAGGTCATACAGCCATAGTGAAAATTTTGTTTTTTAATTTCTTGATTAAGGTAGTTATTTACAATAATCATCTGAAAATAAAAAATATATATGAAAGGTAAGATAAAACTTAGAATGAAAAGAATAAAAGCAATGACTTTATTTTTCGGAATATTGGCGAAAAAGATACCTAAAAATAAGATGAGCAAAAAAATAATTAATTCTGCTTTTTCATAGAGAAGAAATAAAACTTCCAGATAGTGGTTTTGAAGAAAACTAATTAAAAGCATTTTTTATTTCACATGGCTAGGTAGCATAATTTTTTTAGAAAATTTATTCCAAATAACAAAGCATTAGCAAGAACTATTATTTCTATTTTTATACCATAGCATTATGCACTTTACAAACCAAGCACTTGCTTGGTAATGTTAAGGCGTTTTTAGCAATAACAATGAGAAAGCGCATGACAACTGTCAGACAGGATGACCAGAGGTTAGTTAAAATTGGGTGTGCATCAGGATTCTGGGGCGATACCAACACTGCTGCATTTCAGTTGGTGCATCTGAGTGATATTGATTATTTGGTCTTTGATTATCTGTCAGAAATCACCATGTCGATTATGGCCAAGGCGATGATGATGGACCCAAGTCATGGGTATGCGCTGGATTTTGTTAGTCGAGTCATGGCACCACTGATCAATAAAATTGCTGAGAAAAAAATAAAAGTGATTAGCAATGCCGGAGGGGTAAATCCACTGGCTTGCCGTGATGCCCTACAGAAAATTATTGATGAAAAAGGCTTGGATTTAAAAGTTGCAGTGGTATTGGGTGATGATGTATTGCCGAAGCATGCTGAATTATTAAACCAAAATGTGCGAGAAATGTTTAATGGCGATGCCTTGCCTGCACATGTTGCCAGTAGTAATGCCTATCTCGGCGCTGTTGCGATTCGTGATGCCTTAGATTTGGGTGCAGATATTGTGATTACTGGCCGTGTGGTCGATTCAGCGGTTGTGCTTGCTCCATTATTGCATGAATACAAATGGTCACTGGATGATTATGACAAGCTGGCACAAGGTTCATTGGCAGGGCATGTGATTGAATGCGGTGCACAATGTACTGGTGGTAATTTTACCGATTGGCGTTTGGTTCAAGGCTTTGACAACATGGGTTTTCCAATCGTAGAAGTCAGTGCTGATGCTTCATTTATCGTGACCAAGCCGAAAGGGACAGGTGGCCTCGTTTCAACTGCGACTGTGGCAGAGCAGATCGTTTATGAAATTGGCAATCCGCAAGCCTATCTTTTACCTGATGTGAGTGCTGATTTTAGCCAAGTCCATTTAGAGCAGGTGGGCGAACATCAAGTCAAGGTGATAGGTGCAATAGGCCGTGCACCAACTCAGCAATATAAAGTGAGTGCCACCTATGCCGATGGTTATCGTGTCTTGGTCAGTTTCTTGATTGCGGGTCGTGAAGCGCCTGAAAAAGCCCAAGTGATTGCCGATGCCATTCTGAATAAATGTGAACGGGTGTTAGCACTACGTTCAGTCCCTCCATTTAGTGAAAAGTCGGTTGAGATTCTTGGGATTGAAAGTACCTATGGTGCTCATGCCCGAATCAAAGACAGCCGTGAAGTGGTAGTGAAGATCGCGGTAAAGCATCTGTTTAAAGAAGCTTGTATGTTCTTTGCCTCGGAAATTGCCCAAGCCTCTACAGGGATGGCACCTGCATTGGCGGGAATCGTCGGTGGTCGACCTAAAGCCTCGGCAGTGGTGAAGCTATTTTCTTTCTTGATTGATAAAGATCAATTAAAGGTAGAAGTCGACTTTGCAGGACAGCGTTATCCCGTTCAAATCCCCGTCGGACAAGCTTCACAGGACTATATGCAGCATCTCGTTGGTGACGTAGCCGTATATCAAGGTGATGAGATTGAAGTTCCTCTCGTTGAAGTTGCACATGCACGCAGTGGCGATAAGGGCAATCACAGCAATATTGGGGTGATTGCACGTCAAGCTGAATATTTACCATGGATTCGCGCGGCACTGACTGAGGCCAATGTTGCGACATATATGCAGCATGTTTTAGATCCTGAAAAATCAAAAGTGATTCGTTATGAACTACCTGAGATGCATGCACTTAATTTCATGTTGGAAAATGCATTGGGCGGTGGTGGGATTGCCAGCTTACGGATTGATCCACAAGGTAAAGCTTTTGCACAACAATTATTAGATATGCCGGTGAAAGTGCCTGCACAACTGTTAGAAAAATATTAAGGATGTAAACATGGGTTATCAATCAATTTTCAGGGCCGATGCATTTGCTGCCAAAGTCATTATCGTGACGGGCGGTGGTTCTGGTATTGGCCGTTGTACTGCACATGAGTTGGCTTCTTTAGGCGCACAAGTGATCATCACAGGCCGTAAAGTTGAAAAACTAGAAAAAGTCAGCCAAGAAATTCTGGAAGATGGAGGCAAAGTCCATTTCATCGTCTGTGATAACCGTGATGAAGAGCAAGTTAAAAACATGATTGCCGAAGTTATTGAAAAATTTGGCAAGCTCGATGGTTTAGTCAATAACGCGGGGGGGCAATTTCCTTCTGCATTAGAGAATATTTCTGCCAATGGTTTTGATGCCGTGGTGCGCAATAACCTACATTCTACCTTTTACTTGATGCGTGAAGCCTATAACCAGTGGATGGTAAAGCATGGTGGTAGCATTGTTAATATGACTGCCGATATGTGGGGTGGTATGCCAGGCATGGGGCATTCAGGTGCAGCGCGTTCAGGTGTTGATAACTTGACCAAAACTGCTTCAGTAGAATGGGGGAAATCTGGGGTACGTGTTAATGCCGTTGCACCAGGTTGGATTATTTCTTCGGGCATGGATAACTATAGTGGTGATTTTGCCAAAGTGATCATTCCAAGTTTAGCGAGTAATGTGCCATTAAAACGGATGGGTACCGAGTCAGAAATCTCCTCAGCGATTTGCTATTTACTTTCAGATGCTGCTGCTTTTGTATCTGGTGTCACCCTGCGCATTGATGGGGCTGCTTCACAAGGTACACGCATGTACCCATTGGCAGATGCGACCAATAATGAAGCCTTTAATGGTTTCCATCGTGCTTTTATTCCTGACATATTCAAAACAGATGGAGAATAAAGATGAGTATTCTCCAATCTGAGATTGCAGTAGGTAGTGAACAATACCAGCAAAATCGAGAGGCTTTGTTAACACAGCTGGCTGAAGTGCGTGCGGTGCAGCAAAAAAGCATCGATAAATCTTATGCAGCAAAACCTAAGTTCGATAAGAAAGGCAAAATCTTGCCGCATGAACGTATCCGTTTACTGTTAGATGCAGATTCACCTTTTGTGGAGCTATGTGGTCTGGTGGGCTACAACATGCATGATGACAAAGATGGTTCCGAAGCAGGCGGTGGTGTGATTGCAGGCATCGGTTTTGTCAGTGGTGTACGTGCGCTGGTTTCTGCCAGTAACAGTGCCATTAAAGGCGGCACCATGTCACCAATGGGGGTGCATAAAACCCTACGCCTACAAAAGATTGCACTAGAACAAAAGTTGCCGATGGTGACCCTGACCGAAAGTGGCGGGGCAAATTTGAACTATGCGGCTGAAGTATTTACCTATGGCGGAATGACCTTTGCCAATCAGGCGCGTTTATCTGCGGCAGGCATTCCGCAAGTTGCAGTAGTACATGGTAATGCAACTGCTGGTGGTGCTTATCAACCGGGTTTGTCTGACTATGTGATTGCAGTACGCAAACAGACAGAAATGTTATTGGCAGGACCACCATTGTTATTGGCGGCAACAGGGGAAGTGGCGACTGCGGAAGAACTGGGTGGGGCAGAAATGCATACCCAAGTCTCAGGTGTTGCAGAATATCTAGCTGAAAATGATGCAGATGGTATTCGTTTGGCGCGTGAGATTTTCGAGCATCTCAACTGGAAAGAACAGACCGCGCAATCTACTCAGAATTATAAAGAACCGCGTTATGCTGCTGAAGAGCTATTAGGTATTGTTCCGCAAGATCCAAAGCAACCTTTTGATATGAAAGAGATCATTGCACGGATCATCGATGATTCAGATTTTCTAGAATTTAAACAAGAATATGATGCTTTAACCGTATGCGGTTGGGCCAAAGTGGGTGGACTACATATTGGCATTATTACCAATAATGGGCCGATTACCCCACAAGGGGCAGCCAAAGCAGCACAGTTTATTCATCTGTGTGAGCAGACTCAACGCCCACTTTTATTTTTGCATAACACCACCGGTTTTATGGTCGGAACTGATGCAGAGCAGAACGGGATTATTAAACATGGTTCCAAGCTGATCCAAGCGGTTGCCAACGCGACAGTACCCAAGATTTCGATTGTGGTGGCAGGCTCTTATGGCGCGGGTAACTATGCCATGTGTGGTCGTAGTTTGTCCCCGCAATTTATCTTTGCATGGCCAAACTCTCATGTCGCAGTAATGGGCGCAGCACAAGCAGGTAAAGTCTTGCGTATCGTAGCTGAGGGCAAACAAAAAGCCTCGGGAATGGAACCGAATCCGCAGATGCTGGATTTCTTGGAACAAAGTACAGCGATGAAATTGGAACAACAGTCGACGGCTTTATTTAATACCGCAATGCTGCATGACGATGGCATCATCGACCCAAGAGATACCCGTAAAGTATTGATATTTTTATTACAAACCATTTATGAAGCACAACAACGTGAATTAAATCCAACACGATTTGGTGTGTCGAGATTTTAATAATCCCTCCCGACCTCCCTTTTTAAAGGGAGGAGTTCCCCTCTTTAATTAAAGAGGGGTTAGGGGAGATTAAATTTAAGGAAAAAAACAATGAAATTTACCGCAGAACATGATGCTTTACGCCGTACCACACGCCAGTTTGTTGAAAATGAATTAAACCCATTTATCCCAGAGTGGGAAGAAGCGGGCCGTTTTCCGATTCATGACGTATTTAAGAAAATGGGAGACTTGGGTTTATTGGGGATTTGTAAGCCTGAAGAAAATGGCGGTTTAGGACTCGACTATTCGTACAACCTTGTGGTGGCCGAAGAGTTAGGCCGCGCTGCTTGTGGTGGCGTACCCCTAGCGATTGGCGTACAGACTGATATGGCAACCCCTGCACTGGCACGTTTTGGCAGTAAGGAACTACGAGATGAGTTTTTAAATCCTGCGATTCGTGGTGAATATGTCGCTTCGATTGCAGTCTCGGAAGTGCATGCCGGTTCTGACGTGGCAGCCATCAAAACCACTGCAAAAAAAGATGGTGATGACTATGTGATTAATGGCAGCAAGATGTGGATTACCAATTCACTGCAAGCCGATTTCTTTTGTCTATTGGCCAATACTTCTGACGATAAGCCACACGTCAATAAATCCATGATTATTGTTCCTGCAAAAACGGCAGGGATCAGCTTTTCAGAACCCTTAAATAAATTGGGGATGCGCTCCACCACCACGGCACAGGTCTATTTCGACAATGTACGTGTACCACAACGTAACTTGGTTGGGGTGGAAGGCATGGGCTTCATGATGCAAATGATGCAGTTCCAAGAGGAGCGTATGTGGGCCTGTATCAATGCGGTGGGGGGCATGGAAAAAGTCATTCAGCAAACCATTGACTACACCAGAGAACGAACCACTTTTGGTCAGCCTTTAATTAATAATCAGTATGTACATTTTCGTTTTGCTGAACTGATGACAGAAGTCGCTGTATTAAAAGCCCTAACGCTTCAAGCCTGTGAACAGCATATTGCGGGTGAAGATGTCACTTTAATGGCCTCAATGGCGAAGCTGAAAGCAGGACGCTTAAGCCGTGAAGTGGCAGACAGTTGCCTACAATATTGGGGTGGTAATGGCTTTATGTGGGATAACCCTGCATCACAACTGTTCCGTGACGGTCGTTTAGGTTCGATTGGCGGTGGCGCAGATGAAATCATGTTGGGGATCATTTGTAAGCTCACCGATATTTTGCCGAAGAAACAGAAAAACTAGGAGCAGGAGCATGACAATTACAACTTCTCTTGCAGGCTTAGAGATAGATGACAGCATACAGCTGGAGCAACAAGGCAGCATTTTAACGCTATGGCTGAATCGTCCTGAGAGTCGTAATGCCATGAGTTTAAAGATGGTCACAGCCATTCAACAGGTGTTTAGCCAGATTGTCGATGATCTATCCATTCGCGCTGTGATTTTACGTGGTCAAGGTGGGCATTTCTGTGCAGGTGGTGATATCAAGGATATGGCGGGATTACGCATTGAAGCTGCCAATAGCGGTAGCTTACAGCCTTATGTGGATTTTAACCGTCGTTTTGGTGCCATGATTGAACAAGTGGATCAAGCACCGCAAACCGTTGTGGTGGTTTTGGAAGGTGCAGTACTTGGTGGTGGTTTTGGTCTTGCCTGTGTTTCAGATATTGCCATCAGCCGTGATACCGCTCAGTTCGGCCTACCTGAGACAGGTCTAGGTATTTTACCTGCGCAAATTGCGCCTTTTGTGGTGAAGCGGATTGGTCTGACCCAAGCCCGTCGTTTGGCGTTATTGGGTTTACGTTTTGATGGCAAGACGGCTGTAGATTTAGGTGTTGTTCATCAAGTTGCACAAGATGATATTGAACTGGAAAAACAGCTTACAGAGATAATTCAGCAGATTAAACGTGCTGCACCATTGGCTTCCCGTAATACCAAAGCTTTATTGCATCGGACACTGAATGAGCCTTTAGAGCAGCTTTTGGATGATGCGGCACAACAGTTTGCTCAGGCAGTCGGTGGCGCAGAAGGACAAGAAGGCACCATGGCTTTTATTCAAAAACGTAATCCAAATTGGTTTGACTGAAATTTCCCCCAAACCCTCTTTATTAATTAATAAGAGGGACTTCCTCCGTTAAGAGGTGGATTGAGAGGGATTTCATAATAGAGATAAAACAATGAGTTTTTCAAAAGTCTTAGTGGCAAACCGTGGTGAAATTGCTGTTCGTGTGATGCAAACAGCCAAAGCAATGGGTTATCAAACAGTTGCTGTGTATTCAGATGCAGATGCCAATGCCCGTCATGTCCAACTGGCGGATGAAGCGGTTTATATCGGTGCATCTAAAGTTTCCGAATCTTATTTGTCCATTGCCAATATTATTGAAGCCTGCAAAAAGACAGGTGCGGATGCGGTACATCCTGGTTATGGATTTTTGTCTGAAAATACTGATTTTGCTCAGGCTTGTCTTGATCATGACATCACTTTTATTGGGCCGACCGCTGCTGCGATTGAGCTGATGGGTAGTAAACGTCTTTCTAAAATTGCCATGATTCAAGCAGGTGTACCTTGTGTGCCTGGTTATGAAGGCGATCAGCAAGACCTTGATTATCTAGCGCAACAAGCTGAGAAGATTGGCTATCCTTTAATGGTCAAAGCATCAGCAGGTGGTGGTGGGCGCGGCATGCGTCTGGTCCAACACGCTGCTGAGGTATTGGAAGCATTAAAAACAGCACGTTCGGAAGCAGAAAATGCTTTTGGTTCGGGTGAGTTGATCTTAGAAAAAGCGGTGATTGCCCCAAGGCATGTTGAGATTCAGGTGTTTGGGGATACGCATGGCAATTATGTGTATTTATTTGAACGGGACTGTTCGATTCAACGCCGTCATCAAAAGGTGGTCGAAGAAGCGCCCTGTCCAGTGATGACACCTGAACTACGCCAAAAAATGGGTGAAGCAGCTGTTGCAGCAGCACAGGCGTGTGATTATGTCGGGGCAGGCACGGTCGAGTTTCTGCTTGATCAATCGGGTGAATTCTATTTCTTGGAAATGAATACGCGTTTACAAGTCGAACATCCAGTCACAGAAATGGTCACAGGATTGGATTTGGTGGAATGGCAATTGCGTGTTGCCAATGGCGAAACCTTGCCTTTACAACAACATGAATTGACCCTAAACGGACATGCGATCGAAGTTCGTTTATATGCAGAAGATCCACGTCAGGACTTCCTACCACAAACCGGTAAAGTACTGCGTTGGCAAGCAGCGGGTGACGATAGTAGTTTACCGAATGTTCGTATTGATCATGGCATGCTAGAACATGGTGAAATCAGTCCCTTCTATGATCCGATGGTGGCCAAAGTGATCGCTTATGGCAAGACCCGTCAGGATGCAATTCGCCTGCTTGCCAAAGCGGTTGATGATTGCGTATTACTAGGTGTGAATAGCAATAAGCAGTTTCTTGTCAATTTGTTGCGCCATCCGATCATTGTGGCGGGAGATACCAATACCGCATTTATTCAACAACACTTCCAAGATGATATTAGCCTGCATCAACAAGCTTTACCGCTTGAAACCTTAGCCGTTGCAGCAGCACTGTTTACCCAGAAGAATAAGCAGCAAGTGGCTTGGCAAACGGGTGTCGGTATGCCGTTTCCACTGAAACTGAAATATGCCGATCAGCAGATCTTGCTGCATGTACAAAATGATCAGCAGCAGGTTAAGGTTGAGTTCTGTGATCAACAAGCGACAATCAAGATTGTAAGCATTAGTGATGTGCAGATTGTTTATTGCTGTGACGGTGTTCGACGCAAGCTCGCCTATGTCTTTGATCAGGATCAACTATATTTGGATGCAGCTAATGGTAATGTGCTGATTGAAAATATCACCTATGCAGCACCAGAAGCGGCAGAGGTAGTGGGTGATGGTAAAATTCGTGCACCAATGGATGGGGCGATTGTGAATTTGCTGGTCAATGTCGGAGATTCGGTAACAAAAGGGCAAACCTTATTGGTGCTCGAAGCGATGAAGATTCAGCAGCAAATCAAATCCGACGTGGATGGTGTGGTAGATGAGTTGATTGGTCAAGTCGGGCAACAAGTGAAAAAACGTCAATTGTTATTAAACCTCAGCACGACTTGAGCGTAATCAAATAGAACAAAAAAGCGAGGTGTTATGCCTCGTTTTTAGTAAGTGCAACACCGCATCTAAAGAATGCTCTGAATTCCCCAGTAATTCTTGTATTGCAAATTCGGCCAAGGCTTGTTCATGCGCTAACAAATAGTGGAGAAAGTCTTGTGTGTTGGCATCTGCGTGTTGCTGCATCCGCTCAAACGTTGCCATAAACGGCTGCGTACCTTGTTTCAGTAAATGCATGGACAGTTTCCAAGGCAGTTTGGCCATCGCAATGCCTGATGCCTTGGCCTGTAACTTTACATGCAAACGAATTGTGGCTGTTTGACCTTGTTGGGTTAAGAACTGCTGTAACTTGCGTAGGGTTTGGGTTTCCAGTTTAGCCAGCGTTTGCCATTTTTGTTGCTGCTCAATTGAGTGTGCATGTTTGGCTGCATTTAAAAAGATCAGTTCACCCAATATTTCTGATTCAAGTGCAGTGTTAAGGTCTTGTTGATATTGTGGATAATGCATTCCTTTGATTTCCAAGAATAACAATCGATGGGTTAATCTATTATAAATAGCATAAAAAATATTCAAGACAAGCACTTAACCATCTATAGTTGTCATATAGATGGTTTAAGCTAAATTAAGGAAACATTTTCAAACGTAAATTTTCTAAACGGCTTTGATATTGCTTTTGCCATTCTTCATTTGAGAGTTGTGCTTTTAACGGTTCCATCTCTTGTTGTAACTGCTGCACAGCCTGCTGATATTGATCAACTTGTTGCTGTTGTTGGGTTTCACGTTGTTCACGCTGCTGTACGTCTTGGCGTTGCTGCTCAGTCAGATAACGCTGTTGTAACATTTGTTTTAAGCGTTGTGTTTCAGCAGGACTATGCTGCCCTTGATGAATTAAACCGAGTGCTTGTTCATAAAGCCCCATTTTATTTTCTTGTTGAGTTGCATCAGGATACTGTTTTTGCAGCTCCTCAAAGGCTTTTAAACGTTGTTCAGCACTGAGTTTCTGATTCTGTGCCAAATCATTGTAGGCAAAACGATAAGCTGCATACTGACGCTCTTGCCCAAAGCCCAGCATCGCTTCGGCTTGCCCCAAGGTCTGTTCTCTCAGTTTCCACAATGCATCAAAGCGTTCTTTTGGCGATAAGGAGGTTGATAACACGGTATTTTGCATCTGCTGTTCATATTGCGGCATGCGTTTTAATAAGCTCTCAACCAAATGTGCAAAGTTTTGATCTGGGTAATTGGCTAAAGCTTTTGCTAAAGCTGCATTACAGTCAGTGACAGGGCAGTTGGCTTTAAAATCATTGAGAAACTCGGTGATATTGCCAGGTTGCTGTTGTAATAGTTTTAATTGCTTCAATAGGGAGTCTTGAAAAACTTCGTCCTTGGTTTTGTTTGGCATGCTTTCATCGCTCATCTGTGCTGATGAATCTTGAGATGATGCAGTGGATTTGGTGTGCTGGATTGCAGCGGAAGAGGCAGTGCTCTTCCAAACTACAATCCCGACCAAGACCACGACAACAATAAGCATTGTCAGCAATAGTCTTTTATTCATACCGAATTCCGTTTATGGGCCGTAATTAAATTGTCCCATCACAGGGAAATGATCAGAAAGATCCCACGTCATATACAGCGGGTCAGCTGTAGTACGTAAGATGCGAACATCATTACGAGACTGAGTCGGTTGACGGTGGTTGTTTGAGGCTACGACATAATCCAGATATTCCACTGTTGCCCCGCCTGAACCTGCAGCCCCAGCCAACTTATTCACGCGTGGGTCAAAGGTAGATTCAGTATAACCAGTACTTGGTGCTGCGGTCGCATTCAGATTGGTCAACATGTCTTGATAATCTTGCGGCCATAACAGTTTATTCACATTGAAATCACCGCCCATGAGTACCGCATCAAAACTTGGAATATTTTGCTGATTCACTAATTGGCGAATTTGTTTGAACTGAACTTGACGCAATGCGCGTGCTGCATCGGTATCAAAAGAGGCTGTATGCGTAGAGGTCACATGGTAAGCCTTACCATTCTTAATGATTTCCGCATACAACACGCCTTTATCCGCAAAACAATCAGTTCCTGTACAATCTGGATAAATCAATTGTGCTGTTTTGACGATTGGATAGCGACTTACAATCACCAAACCACTATCAAATAAGTTATAGCCAGAACCGACTGGAATATGGGTTTGATATGGATACTGTTGTGCCAGTTGATTCAGCATGCCTGTACGTGATGAAGCAAAGGCTTCTTGCATCATAATCACATCGTAACCGTTTAAATGGTTCGGTAATTCAGCCAAGCGTTCGCTGATTTTACTCGCCACCATCGGGAGGGCATAAATATTATAAGTTAGTACCTTTAACTCATCGGCACTGGTTGAAACAGGCTCTTGAACCGTGTTTTGATGAATGGTGTAGTGGAAATCATCATAACCGCCTGTGTACTCCGCTTTCACTGCTGCTTGTGCTGATAAACCAGCATAAGTTGTGTTAATACGATGTACATCACGATCTGAATACCAAGGCGATGTTGTGGTCGCCGTTTGAATCCCGTGTTTAATATTACTGCCCGACCAGGTTCCCGTCATGGTTTGCTTTAGGGTTACTTGTGAATTGCCACTGCTGAGAACAGTATCAAAGTTATAGGTTTTACCAGATTTGATTCCGGTATAACGGTTGATACGTAATACTCGTTTGGTCTCGTACGGTGCAAGTTGAGTCGCTTCCTGCGCCCATTCATTGCCTTGCTGTAAGCTTGCCCCAGTTTGATTGACTTGTATTGATACGGTTTGTGGCGTGGTATTGGTCACGAACACGTAGGAATCAGCCAAGGTCTGTTGGGTGGAAAAACCACTGATTAAGAGCGCGACCCCTGCGCCTAGTTTTAAGCTCTTCAGCTTCATCTTTATCTCTCCATAGTGCTTAATAATATTTGAACAAATACAAACTTTCATTGTTGAAATTATTCATTTGTGAAAATTTTATGATTGTTATTTGTTCGAAAATTATAATAATGAAAAAATATTGCTAAATCATTTAAATTAATGACCATTCATCTGATGTTTTTAAAAACAATGTTTTATTCTGGATTTATGACTTATTTAGGGTTTTTTAAACAAAGTAGGACAGCTAATTAGTGAAATTTATAGCTTATGAAGATTCAAAAATGAAAATTGAAAAGTAAAGTATTATTATAGAAGTTATAAATGACAAAAATCTGACAAGCTTTTACGCCTGTCAGATTTTAGAGGTGAAAAATTAAGCTTGGTCTGCGTCGACAATGGCACCACTGGCTTGCTTTAAGCTATAGAGCAGTTGTCCCAGTAGGACATCTTTATTGCTTAGGGTCACCATCACCATTGGATGATGGGGGGCCGGAATTGAAGTAAGAATCGCCTTACCATTCTCTGCATCCAAGGTAATACTTTGGCATCCCGTCAGCTGGATTTCATTCAGGAAAGCGGTAACCATTGCCAAGATTGAACTACTTACAGCCGCAAGTTTAGTGCTGTTATAGGGGTTTTTCTTGTAAATCGAGGCAAGCTCAAATCCATCGGTAGAGCAGAGCATAATATAATCTACCCCTCGGATATTGGTTAGAATATCGTTGGCCTGACCCTTTGCAAATTGAATCAGCTCTTTGGGTGCCGTACGTTGCTGACTGGGAATACTGAACATAATTCTTCTCTTTATAAAGTAATTAATTTGTTGCTTTTAAATTGACTTCTAATGCTGCTATCAGTGATTCAATCATCAGCAAAATATGCTCTTGTTTACGTGCATCGATAAAAAATAGTGGATAGTGGTATTCATTTTGAATCAACCACTCACGATAAATGGTCGTGGGTTGTCCTTTATTTTCATCAACATGGGTAATGCCAATCGAGATGTTCTGGGTATAGTCTTTGAAGGTGTCTAAATAGCTTTCAAGTTCTTCGATAGGTACTTTACTATTGTGATCGACCAGTAAAATTACCCCCAATGCACCTTGGCAAATCACGGGCCAAATAAAATCAAAGCGTGATTGTCCAGGTGTGCCATATAAACCAACTTTTACACCGTCATCTAATGTAATTTCGCCATAATCAATACCCACCGTAGTTTGCATTTTATTATGAGCCTGACTATCTGTATTGAATGCTTCGGTTGCGAGCACAGGGATTTCTGAAAGCGATTTGATTGCTTCCGTTTTACCTGCGCCCATGCTTCCTGCAAACACAATTTTATATTGTTGGAGAATCATATCAATCCTTAAAGCCCAAAGCGGCGTCTAATTTTGCCGAAAAATTTATTTAAAAAACCTTGTTGTTCAATTGTTTGCTCAGTAGTTTCTGTTTTTAGATAATGACTTTCTGAAGCCGGGATAATGCCGCCATTGTCTGAAAGAATGCAGGCAGCGATAAATTGTTGAACCGTTTGAATAGGAAGTTTTAATTGTGTGGCAACTTGGTACAGTTGGGCTCCTTGTATAAAGCAAGCGGCAAGTAAGAGAGCCGTTTTGCGCTCTGTGCTTTGTGCTGGCTGTGGCCAATATTCGATTTTGTAATATTCATTTTCATTTGGTGCTAAGCGTTGGAATTCCAGCGAATGCCAAAACAGGTTCCATAACCAATCTTGTAGGTTATATTCAACCTTACGTGATACTTTGGTGAAGTTCGATGTCGTTGCGAACTCATATTTAAAGCTTTGGTTGGTTTGTGTATGTATCCGCGTTGGTTCGAGCCATGCAATTTGACTGCGAGTATCGATGATGGCTAGGGTGCCATGATCATCAAACAGATGCAGTCGTGCATTTTCAGGATTTAACATGTCGGTTAAATACTTTGCATTGATCGCATTATGGTTAGAAACGGATTCAACTCTGGGCTGTTGGGCTTGTTGATGGGTGAGGTAGCTTAAAAGGCGAATATGAATCCAGTTTTTTAATGCATCAGTATGCTGAAAAGGCAAATAAAGCGTATTGTGTTCTTCTATGTGCTGTGTACCTTCTCCTTTAGAAACTTTTAAGCAGGGAAGTTTTTTTTGTTCTAAAATTCGTTGAATACCTTCAGTTTCAAAAAAATTTTCATTTATTAGTAATAAGTCGATATTTGGATCGGCAATATTGATCCAGTTAATGCCAAATTCATGAGGTATTGTTTTTCTAAGCTCTATTTTTAATTCATCTGAAACTTTTAAACTTATACCTGAAATTGCGATATTAATGCAATGTCCATTCATAGTATCACTTTAATGTTTTATAAAATATTGGACTGCAAAAAATTAGCCTAATAATACTAAAGACTAATAATAGACTGCTTATATAACTCTTAATTTATTTTAAATAAATAAAATAAGAGTATATATAAGTAGCCTAATATATTAAATGTATTTAAACTTAGAGTTAAGCAAAGTCTAACTCTTTTTCAAAGGTTTTTAATTCGTGACGAGCCATCGCTAGGTTAGATTTAGTGCGGTCTAATACAAGATAAAGGAACAGGTTGCCATTGCTTTCAAGTGGACGGATTAAGTGATATGCCTTACCCAGAGTGATGAGGATATCTTCAATATCATCATTAAGTTTCAGTGAGTTAGCTACACGGCGTTTTGCTCGAACAACTTCAGTATTACCTGCAGCTGCTAGTTCTAAGTCGATTGTGCCCCCACCTTGTGTTGCTAGCGCCAAACCACTTTCTGTGTCTACTAAAGCTGCTGCAACGAACCCATCAATATTTGTTAAGCTTTCTAATGAAATTTTAGCCATGATTTTATCTCTACTAATACATCTTTGTTTATGAATTTATATTTGCCACTTCTGTTTTTGATTAGTTTTCAAAAGTAGTTAATCTCATTATAGGAAACTCTTTTATTAAATCAATCATACTTTAAAATAATTGAAATGACAGGATTGCTAATAATTGACAATTTTTGTCAAATAAACAAATAAAAATATTAATTGAGGATTGGATTTTGTTTTTATTGTGATGTTAAACACATTAATATCTGAATTGGAATTGAATCTTTGATTGTAAATAAATGTAAATTATTTTAATTAAAATAAATTAATTAATATTTTAACTGAGTTTAATTTTTTCTAAGTCTATGATAAAGAAAGTAAACCTACTTTCTTTATCATTTTATTATCGGTTTAGGCTGAAATTAATTGGCAATATGAACAATACAAAAATAGCAAAATGACCAATGCCACAAAAGGAGAAACAATATACGCCCAAGCAGGTGTTACTGGCGCTTCAACTTCGATAGTCTCTTCATGATCATCATGTGCGCTTGGTTGTGCTTGATGAACCATTTGATTAAATTCTTGCATGGTTTCTTCAAGCGACACTTCTTGCTGTACAACAGGTTTAGAACCGAGTAATTCGGTCAGTTGATTGGTTGACCAAACCCAATCCTCAGCTTGGCCAGATAAATGTTCAATTTGACCAACTAAAAGCTCTGTCAATCCTGTTTGGCCAAAGCTCCCTGTTTGATCTAGTTGCTTTAATTCGGCCAATTGTAGCGTCAGTACATCAGAAAGGCTGGCTTCAAGCTCTGAGGCTTTCAGTGTAGATTGATTATGGGCTGAAGTGGTGAGATGGCGAGCAACCTCTTGAATGTAAAGCGGATCAGCTGTTTGAACTTCTTGATATAGTTTTTGTGGATTTTGTTTCCACAGGCTAATCAATTGTCCAAGGGCTAACACGTTCACTTCATCAATATAAGATTGTTTTTCTTTAGGAGAATATTGATTAAAAAGTTGCGGTTTTTGAATTTTAATTTGTTCAGAAAAATATTGAACTAAGTCAAATGCCATCTTGTCTATCCTCGCTTAATCTAGAATTCTTAGTGAAGGTTTCTTTTTAGTTGGTTCAGCGTCTTGCTTTCCTTCATCCACAGGAGGAGCAGTTGTATCTTCGATTTCCGCATATTCAGAAGCATCAAAGAACAAGCCCTGTCCATTTTCTCTTGCATAAATTCCTAATACAGCACGAATAGGCACATAAATCTCTTTTGCAACGCCACCAAAGCGAGCCGAGAAAGTGATTGCATCATTGCTCATATGAAATTGATGGATGGCATGTGGTGCAAGATTTAAGACAATTTGTCCATCTTTGACAAATTGTAATGGAACATCGGTATGGGGTTGCGTTGCATCAACCAATAAATAAGGGGTTAGCTGGTTATCGCAAATCCATTCATAAATGGCACGAGCAAGATAGGGGCGTGTAGGCGTAAAAGTTATTTGCTCAGACATAATTGAAAAACTTATTAAATCGTTGAAATCAATTCATTGTAGCTGTTTTTTTCTTGAGCTGTCATTGATTTAATGAAAGATGGTCGGCTAAAGATACGATGACAATACAAGAATATAGGCCGACAGTGCTGTGCAGGTAATTCAATCCCCATACTTTTTAGACGTAGAAAGATTGGGGCCAACATACAATCGAGGATTGAAAATGTTTCCGACATGAAAAATGGGAAATGTTGAAATAGGGGGGTGAGTGAAATCAGCGTATCTCTAAGTTCTTTCTGAGCCTGTTGTTTTTGTTTAGGGTCCAGCGTATCTGTGTGTCTCAACATGTGATCGGCTAATTTGAACCAATCTTGTTCAAAACGCCAAATATATTGCCGTTGTTCTGCTCGTGCCATTGGTGCATCGGCATAGAGTTTATTTTGGCGATAACGATCATCCAGATATTCTGCAATCACATTGGCCGAAAATAGTTTTAGATTTTGTTCAATCAACATGGGAAGTTGGTTATAGGGATTGAGGTCCGCTAAATCTTCATCTTCATGGTCAGTGATAATCAGTTGGTATTTGATTTGTTTTTCAGCCAGTAAAAAACGAATCCAGTGTGAACGGAAATCGTCTGCATGACTATAAAGCGTAATGCCTTGGACAGGGATTGGGGGATTTTCTAAAGACATAAGTCCAAAAAATTATGGTTGACTGTTTAGAATACTAAAATTAACGTTGGAAATCACTTAAAGCTGAACAATATGATTGTTACAGAATAGATTTATGATTCAATAAGTTCAAAGAGAGAAAAATACAATGAAGCCAGATTACCTGATTGTTTTGTGTGGAGCGTTGTTACTGGGTGGTTGTGCTAGCTCACCTGCAGGGTCGGAGCAGGGCAATGTCTCATCAGTTGAGAGTGCTGCTGCTGATGCAGTGATTGCTGATGCGGCTGATGATGATAGTGGGCAAAAGTATGGCGGGATCAAAAAACAATATGTCGTGAAAGGTTGTCAGGTCACTATTTACAATGCTGGTCCAATCCAGATGGTTCATGAAAAAACGGGTCAACCGTGTAATGCACCGATCCCGAAAGATCATCAATTTTCTAAAGTGAGCAAGACCTATACTCAGAATGGCTGTAAGGTCACTGAGTTTGCTTCTGCCGATGGTACTGGTGATGCGATCATGGATTGTTCTAAAAAGAAATGACGAAAAGCTGGCAATAAAAAACCTCGGAAAATTCCGAGGTTTTTTGTCCGATTCGTAAAACGATTAACGTTTAGAGAATTGAGGACGTTTACGAGCTTTACGTAAACCAAGTTTCTTACGTTCAACTTCACGAGCATCACGAGTAACGAAACCAGCTTGACGAAGAGCAGGTTTTAAGTTTTCGTCAGCAGCGATCAATGCACGAGTAATACCGTGACGGATAGCGCCTGCTTGACCACCAATACCACCACCTTTAACAGTGATGTAAAGGTCAAATTTTTCAGTAACTTCTAAAAGCTCTAAAGGCTGACGCACAACCATACGAGCAGTTTCACGACCGAAATATTGCTCAAGCGTACGGTTGTTAATTACGAGTTTACCTGTACCAGCTGATAAGAAAACACGTGCAGTTGCGGTCTTACGGCGACCTGTACCATAATTAGTAGCCATGTGCTGTATCCCTTAGATGTCCAAAACTTGTGGCTGTTGAGCAGTATGAGGATGCTCAGTACCAGCGTACACTTTCATTTTTTTGATCATTGCATAACCAAGAGGACCTTTTGGTAACATACCTTTAACAGCTTTTTCTAAAACTGCTTCAGGTTTGTGAGCAATTAACTTCTCGAAGTTAGTCTCACGGATACCACCAGGGAAACCAGTATGGCGATAATATTTCTTATCAAGTGATTTGTTACCAGTCACTTGAACGTGTTCAGCATTGATCACAACGATGTAGTCACCAGTGTCAACGTGAGGAGTATAAGAAGTCTTGTGCTTACCGCGTAAACGACGAGCGATTTCAGTCGCAAGGCGACCTAAAGTTTTGCCAGAAGCATCAACAACATACCAGTCGTGTTGAACTTCAGCTGGCTTAGCGCTGAGAGTTTTCATTTAAACCACTACCTATTATAGTTGGTTTGGACGGTAAAATCTGTCCAAACAAAAGGAGACCGAATTCTACATGAGTTCGTAAAAGTACACAAGAAAAATTCACCTGAGCCGTCACAAATTGCTGCAATGTGACTGAATTTGTAATTAAGGCGACTTTTATTTCAAGCAACATTATTTGCCTTGTGAGGGGGAGGGATTTGCCCTATTATTTTTTAGCAAATATTTGAAATAAATAGAAGTATTAACCTCTTCTCTTGGGGAATTTGATGAAGTTGTCGTTTTCTACAAAAATTGTTGTAGTTACATTGTTGATAGGCGTTTGTTCAACACAGACCAATGCACGACGACTTTATAAATGGGTAGATCAGACCAGCGTCACTAATTATTCAGAATTTCAGCCTAAAGAGGGGACCAGCCGTAAGCTTGAGGTACTGGAAAGTCGGGGTAATGATCACGTTGACCCTGCAATGGCAGTGACGGCTGAGATGAAAGCGATTGAGATTCCTGTTGATCAACTGAATCTCCAAGGGCAAGCCTCACCTGCAACAACACAATCTATTCAACAACCAACAACACAAACTGTAGTGAAGCAGGGGGCAATTGCAGCACCTTATACTCGACCTGTAAGTACTGTGGTTGCAACACCTGTGATAGAGAAGAAGGAATCTCAGACTGCACAACCTGTCCAGGTTGCAGAAAAGAAAGATGTGGTTAGCAATCCATTGGTAGAAAAAGCCGCAAGTAGTGTTGTGGTCGCTGAGAAAAAAGAAGAAGTCGTTGTTGTACAGCCTGAGAAGAAAGTACAGCCAAAGATTAATCCTTGGACACGCAAGGTCGAGTTTGTACCATCAAATTTAGTTCCACAAAATTTACCGAAGGTTTCCGCTACTCCTTAAAGCGTTTGAATTATTAAAAATCCAGCACTATAGCTGTTCTTCGATTTTGGTTACACTAGATAGGAATCAAAAAAGACTGGCGGTATACATGCGTCCTTTATATGTCACTTCAGGCGAACCCGCAGGAATTGGTCCTGATATTTGTCTCAGTTTGGCAGAACGTATCGATGAGCGACCGATTGTTATTCTGGCTGATCTACAAATGTTGCAGCAGCGCGCCAATCTTTTAGGTATTGATGTTGAACTGATTGCTTATCAGGGGCAGACTGAATCTAGTGTGCAGGGACAACTTTTTGTTGAACATGTGCCTTTAGCTAAACCTGTTGTGTTGGGACAATTAGATTCAGCCAATGCGGCTTATGTGTTGGAACAGCTACGCCGTTCAGCTGATTATGCGCTGTCAGGACTGAGTGTTGGTGTGGCAACAGCCCCAGTGCAGAAGTCGATTATCAACGAGGCAGGCATTGCGTTTAGTGGGCATACGGAATATTACCAAGAGTTTGCTGGCATTGATCGTGTGGTGATGATGCTAGCGACCAAAACATTGCGTGTTGCTTTGGCGACGACACATTTACCCATACGTGATGTGCCTGATGCTATTACCAAAGAACGTCTACAGCAAGTCATTGATATTTTGATTCATGATTTAAAAACCAAATTTAAAATTGCTGCACCACGTATTTTGGTCTGTGGTTTGAATCCACATGCAGGTGAAGATGGTTATTTGGGCCGAGAAGAAATAGAAGTGATTAATCCTGTGTTAGAAACCTATCGAGCACAAGGCATTGAGATGAGCTTAAGCTTACCTGCGGATACCTTATTTACTCCTGAAAATTTAAGCAATGCAGATGCAGTTTTAGCGATGTATCACGATCAAGGTCTACCTGTGTTAAAATCACAAGGCTTTGGTGAAGCAGTTAACATTACATTAGGCTTGCCATTTATTCGAACCTCTGTCGATCATGGTACAGCACTTTCTCTTGCAGGCACTGGACAGGCAAAAGCATCAAGCTTGCATGTCGCAGTGGATTTAGCACTTGATTTAGCTCGTCAGTGATTAACGAGTAAATTATTCACGTTGGAATTATTATGTATCAAATTAATGCCCTAAACCCTAAAGATGAAGGGCATCAGGCTCGAAAACGTTTTGGTCAGAACTTCTTACATGATCAACGTGTGATTGCCAAAATTGTACGCTCAGTGAATCCACGTACAGGCGAAAATATTGTTGAAATTGGACCTGGTTTGGCTGCATTAACATCGCCTTTGATTGGTGAGTGTGATGCGTTGACCGTAGTTGAGCTGGATCGAGATTTGGCAGCAGGGTTACCTGGGCGTGTGCCACATCCTGAACGTTTGACCATTATTGAAGCTGACGCATTAAAGTACGATTTCACCGAACTGTTTAAAGATGGTCGTCCACTACGTGTGGTTGGAAATTTACCATATAACATTTCTACACCTTTGTTGTTCCATCTCTTGGAGTTTGGTGACAAAGTCAAAGACATGCATTTCATGTTGCAGAAAGAAGTGGTTGATCGTATTACCGCAACGCCAAATACCAAAGAATATGGTCGTTTATCGGTGATGATTCAGTATTACTGTAAGCCAACCTTCTTATTTGAAGTACCACCGGGATCATTTAATCCACCGCCAAAAGTCACATCGGCAGTTTTCCGTTTAGAGCCATACGAAACCAAACCAATCGTGGCAAAGGATGAGAAAGCATTGGCGCGTTTGGTTGGGCATGTCTTTACCCAGCGCCGTAAAACCCTACGTAATAGTTTAAAAGGGATGTTGGCAGAAGACGGCTTTGAAAAAGCAGGCGTTGATCCGATGGCTCGTCCAGAAACATTGAGTTTGGCTGATTTTGTCGCACTTTCTGATCAGATGGTGTCTTAATGTCTAAACGCTATAACTATGTCATTGGTGATGTGCAAGGTTGTTTCGAAGCACTGAAAGCATTGCTGAAAGAAATCCGCTTTGATCCTGACCAAGACTTTTTATGGTTTGCGGGGGATTTGGTTGCACGTGGTGAAAACTCGGTGGGTGCTTTACGCTTTATTAAAAAGCTGGCTGACCGTGGTGCTGCCGCAACGGTGTTGGGTAATCACGACTTGACCTTGATTGCCTGCGCCCGTGGTTTTAAAAAGGCCAAAGACAAAGATCATACTCAAGAAGTGATTGATGCCATTGATGGTGATGAGCTAATTGATTGGCTGCGTAAACAACCGTTAAGCCTATCTCCAAATGTACAGACTTTGATTACCCATGCAGGTGTGCCGTGTATCTGGAATGCCGAACAGACGGTGGCTTTGGCACAAGAAGTACAGCAGGTGGTGGGTCATGACGATCTTTCGGTTTTAGATAGTTTTCTTGCCGAGATGTATGGTTCACAACCTGATCTATGGTCTGATGAGCTGACGGGTATGGCACGCTTACGCTGTATTACCAATTATCTGACGCGGATGCGTTTAACCGATGCAGAAGGGCGTTTGGAATTTGATTTTAAAGATGCGCTTGATGCACCGATGCCTGCTGGTTTTCTGCCATGGTTCGAGTTTGAAAGTCAGGCAGCACAAAGCCATCAATTAATTTTTGGGCATTGGGCAGCTTTGCAGGGCAAGACTATTAGCACTCAAATTCAAAATGTCGATGGTGGCTGTGTTTGGGGACAGCAATTGATGGCGTTCCGTTTGGAAGATCAACACATGTTTGTGGTGGATAATCCTTTAGCTTGATCAGTCCGTGATCTCTTTTAAATGCCCATTTTCATACTGAACTCGGGCATTTTTTATTTTAAGACTGTCAAAAAACTGTCATACACTGATCATTAAAGTGTCAAAAAATGCTTTTAAGCTGAAAGCATGAAAATAACGACACAAATGGATGGCGATATGCAGAGTACATACGCGACATCTCTATTCAAGCAAGAGTTTCCTGAAAATTTTAAATTTTACTTTAAAAGGAAACACCCCAAAAATAAACAAGATGAATTGTCTGAGCTTCGCGATCTCGTTCGTCCTCGTCTCCGAATTGCCATTGTGACTGAAACATGGCCACCAGAAATCAATGGTGTGGCGCTGTCGATGATGCAATTGTGCCAAGGTCTACAACGACTTGGACATAAAATTTTATTGGTACGACCAACCCAAAAAGCAGTCTGTACCGAATTTCATCCAGAACAAGAATGTCTGGTCATGTCTCAACCGATTCCTAAATATCCAAGTATTCAGTTTGGTTGGCCACAATATCTCAAGGTCTCGAAAGCCTTTGAAAAGTTCGCCCCAGATGTGGTGCATATTGTGACCGAAGGACCGTTGGGCTTGACTGCACTACAAGCGGCAAAATCGAGAAAAATAGCCGTCTCCAGTGGTTTTCATTCAGCCTTTCATGATTTTAGTCGCTTCTTTGACTTGGCTTTCTTGGTTAAGCCGATTCAACGTTATTTGACTTGGTTTCATAACAGTACTGATGTGACTTGTGTGCCGAGTCAATATACCGAACAAGCTTTACGTGGCTTTGGTGTGACTTGCCCATTGGTGGTGGTTGGTCGTGGTGTGGATACTGAGAAATTTTCGCCTCAGCACCGTTCACAACCACTCCGTCAACAATGGGGTGTCGATGCCGATACCCGAGTGATGTTGTATGTTGGACGTTTATCACCCGAAAAAGAAGTCGATGTGCTGATTAAAAGCTTTCATGCCTTACAAGCACAACAAGGTAAAAATGTGAAGTTTGTAATTGTCGGTGATGGCCCAGATCGCGCCCGTCTAGGCAAGATGGCACAATCGGATGACATTATTTTTATGGGCAGTCTGAGTGGTCGTGAACTTTCAGCCGCGTATGCCAGTGCCGATGTGTTTGCCTTTGCTAGTCAAGCCGATACTTTTGGAAATGTAGTCTTAGAAGCAATTGCCAGCGGCTTAGCGGTGGTGGCTTATGATTATGTCTGCGCCCATCAACACGTCAAACCGAATGTTACAGGGTGGTTGACTCCATTAGGTCAAACAGATCATTTAATTCAGTCGATTTGCCAACTACCTGCACTACCACAATTGAGACAGATGGGCTTATTGGCCAGTGAAAGTGTGCAACAAAGTAGCTGGCAATTTCCAGTACAACAATTAGAACAAGCACTATATCAAGTCGTGAGGAGTCTCCCATGACCACGACTTAAAGTATTCTCATAAGAGGAGAAAAAGTATGAATCTTCAAAATGCAAAAATAAAAATACTTGATTTAGATTTAAAAGGGTGTGTCTACCTTAATCATCTCTCCCATTCGCAGCGAGTCGCTTTATTTTTTAAAACGATCAGTCGTTTGGGGGATGGACCATTTTGGTATGTCATGTTGTTGTCAGTTTGGGCAATGCAAGGTTTGGCATATGGTGTGCAAATTTTGTATGTGATTGCTGCGGGTTCTGTCGGAACCTTGATCTATAAATTTTTGAAAAATAAAACCACACGTCCAAGACCTTATCAGGTGCATCAAGTGATTGTCTTGGGTGAAAGGGCACTGGATCATTTTAGTTTTCCATCAGGTCATACTTTACATGCAGTGATGGTGACCATCACGCTGGGCTATATCCAACCTTTGTTGCTGATCTTGATGCTGCCTTTTACTATTCTGGTCGCCTTGTCACGTATGGTCTTGGGTCTGCATTATCCGAGTGATGTGATTGTGGGTGCGATGATTGGTGCATCAGTTGCCAGTGCTATTATTTTGCTGGCACCTAGCTTTAATATCGCATTGTAAGGTGTTTTATGCTGAATTTCGCAATAGAGCACTATCCCTTAAATTGCATGATTTGTTAAAGTACGCTCAATTACACATATTTATTTAGGTTGTCATATGGGCTTACGTTGGACAGATACGATTGATATTGCGATTGAACTCACCGAAGCACATCCAGATGTGGATCCACAATGGATCCGTTTTACCGATTTACATGCATGGGTTTGTGCTTTGCCTGACTTTAGTGATGACCCAAATAAGTCAACTGAAGGTTTGCTTGAAGCCATTCAAATGGCATGGCTAGATGAAGTTCGTTAAAAATTCGTCAGAAAACGCTTAAGTTTTGCATATTCAAGCTGATTATTAGCGATGACATCGGTATAATGCGGCAAATTTTTTAGTTTAAACCATAATAGGAGTCAATCATGGCGATTGAACGTACTTTATCTATCGTAAAACCAGATGCAGTTTCTAAAAACCACATCGGCGACATCTTTGCTCGTTTCGAAAAATCAGGTTTGAAAATTGTTGCAACTAAAATGAAACACCTTTCTCAAGCTGATGCTGAAGGTTTCTATGCTGAGCACAAAGAACGTGGTTTCTTTGCTGACTTAGTTGCATTCATGACTTCTGGTCCAGTTGTTGTTTCAGTTCTTGAAGGCGAAAACGCAGTTCTTGCTCACCGCGAAATCTTAGGTGCGACAAACCCTAAAGAAGCTGCTCCAGGTACAATCCGCGCTGACTTCGCTGTAAGCATCGACGAAAATGCTGCTCACGGTTCTGACTCAGTTGCTTCTGCTGAGCGTGAAATCGCTTACTTCTTTGCTGATAACGAGATTTGCCCACGCACTCGTTAATCCAAAGTATTCAAACCAGATAAGTGGTATACTACTTATCTGGTTTTTTATTTTTTATAGATTGCGTTGTGCGAATTATGCACAGCGGTTTTTAGCGCTGATATTGTTTAGGTAAATGTACATGAGTTCTGCAGTGGTCGTTTCATCAGAAAATTTAGATGAAAAACAACAGTCTGTTTCTACACCTGTCGTTCATGCTGTCGAGAAAAAAGTAAATTTACTTGGCATGTCTCGAGCTGAATTAGAAAAATTCTTCGAAGACTTAGGCGAAAAGAAATTTCGTGCGGGTCAGGTCATGAAATGGATTCATCAATATTTTGTGACTGATTTTGCTGAGATGAGCAATATCTCAGGCAAATTACGAGAGAAACTGGAAAAAATTTGTGAAATTAAAGCACCTGATGTGGTGCATCGTAACTACTCTAAAGATGGAACCCGTAAGTGGGTGTTCCGTGTTGGAGATGGTGAAGGGTCATTGGTTGAAACTGTATTGATTCCTGCGGAAGATAAAACAGGTGCGCGTAAAACCTTGTGTATTTCATCACAAGTGGGCTGTGCATTGGATTGTTCATTCTGTTCTACAGGCAAGCAAGGTTTTCAACGTGATTTAACCCCAGCTGAAATTATCGGTCAATTGTGGATGGCGAACTATTCCTATATGGAAGAGGTGCCTGTTGCTGAACGCGAACGTACCGTGACCAATGTGGTGATGATGGGTATGGGTGAACCTTTACTCAACTATGATGCTGTACTCAGTTCTATGCAGTTAATGCTGGATGACTTTGCTTATGGCATGTCGAAACGCCGTGTCACCTTATCGACTTCAGGTGTCGTACCGAAAATTGATCAACTGGCGCAAGATATCGATGTCGCTTTGGCAATTTCACTACATGCACCAAATGATGAATTGCGGAACGAACTTGTTCCAATCAATAAAAAATATCCATTACAGCAGTTAATTGCTGCTTGCCAACGTTATCTTGCTAAAGATGGCAATGAAAGCTCACGTCGCCATGTCACGATCGAATATGTGATGTTAGACGGTGTTAATGACAAGCCTGAGCATGCACAACAACTTTTAAAATTATTGAAAAACTTACCGAGTAAGATCAATCTTATTCCATTTAACCCGTTCCCGCATGCACCGTATGGTCGGTCGAGCCGTAACCGTATTATTGCTTTCCAAAAAACTTTGTCGGATGCTGGATTTGTGTGTACGATTCGTCAGACACGTGGTGATGATATAGATGCAGCGTGTGGACAATTGGTAGGACAGGTTGCTGACCGTACTCGTCGTGCTGAACAATGGAAAAAGAAAGTGGCGCAACAACAAGAAATTTTGCGCACACAAGGATAATACTTGGGGAAAAGGCGTTGAATACCACTCGACCAAAAACGATTATTGCGACAGCTGTTGGGTTTACTTTACTTGGCCTAACAGCATGTCAAACACCCTCTACAACATTAAAAAAAGATCCAGAAAAAGCAGTGCAAGTCCGTACTCAACTTGCGGCAGAGTATATTCGTAATCGTGATTTAGATGCAGCTAAGCGTTCACTTGACCAAGCTTTAAAGATTGATTCCCGTGATGCCAATGCCAACATGATGATGGGGATTTTGCTGCAACAAGAAGGTAGCAAGACTAATATGGAAAAAGCAGAAGCTTATTTTAAGCGTGCAATTTCCTCAGAACCTGATAATGCTCAAGCGCGTAATAATTACGGTACATATTTGTATCAACAGCAACGTTATAATGACGCCATTGAGCAATTTACCCGTGCGGGTGCAACTTTAGGCTATGAACAACGTTTTCAGTCGTTGGAAAACCTAGGGCGAATCTATTTGAAATTGGGCGATGTTGCGAATGCTGAAAAATCATTCAAACAAGCGCTACAAGCGAATCGAAACGCAACCATTTCAATGTTAGAGTTGGCGGAAATTTTCTATTTGCAACAAAATAATAGAGATGCTGCACAACTATACGAACAATATGTTCGTAACGTGGGACAGAAAAACCAAGGTGCTCGCGCGCTTTGGATTGGTCTACGCATTGCTCGAGCGAATGCGGATCAATTAGGAATGCAAGTGTTAGTCAATCAACTACGTGCGCTATTTCCTGATAGTCCAGAATATCAACGTTATTTGCAATTACAGTACAGTACTGAGGCCGTATGGAAATAAATCCAAATTCACATCAGCCAACTGGCTCAACCTCGCCAGCGTCAACGTTAGGAAATATTCAACGACCTGGTGAGTATTTGCGTCAAATTCGTATTGCACAAAAGAAAGAAATTGATGAGATTGCAAACGTATTGAATATGCCTGTCAAAACATTGACAGCATTAGAGCAAGACGACTATAAATCATTACCTGAAGCCACGTTTATCAAAGGCTATTATCGTGCTTATGCAAAGCATTTAAATGCAGATGCTAGTGCGATCATTCAGCGTTTTGATGAAATCTATGCCAACGATACTGGACTTAAAGCCAGTCATGCCTTGAATAATTCTCCGATTAAAATTATGGGGAAATTGTCTGGTTCGAAAAGCGTGCGTAACCGTATTTGGTTAAAGCGTATTGCGATCGTGGTTGCGGTTGGCGTATTGGCTTGGTTAGCGGTTATGGCGGTTCAAAACTGGACATCAAGCCATAAAGATGATGAAGATGTGCCGAAGATCAAGAGTTCTGACGTTCAAATTCTACCTATGAGTGGGACGACCACGACTGCAACATCTGGTGACCAATTGGTGTTGAGTTTTAACCGTCCGACCTCTGTGCATATCGTAGATGCAACAGGTAAAGTATTGGCAACAGGTCGCCAAGCATCGACATTGACTTTAAGTGGTGAATCACCATTTCAAATCCGTTTAGATGATGCGACAGCAGTAGCATTGACTTTAAATCAGGAGCAAATTTCATTGTCTCCTTATACAGTTAATGGAAAAGCAGAATTCCGTTTGTCTCGTTAATGCCAAAGAGTAGAGCTATACGATGATTGTGAACCCAATTAAACGCCGTCCAACACGTAAAATTCGCGTCGGTTCGGTGTATGTCGGTGGTGATGCCCCGATCAGTGTTCAAAGTATGACGAATACTGAAACCTGTGATGTCGATGCAACTGTCGCGCAAATCCAGCGCTGTGCAGATGCAGGTGCAGATATCATGCGCGTTTCTGTTCCTTCGATGGAAGCGGCAGAGGCGTTTGGTGCAATTCGTAAACGTGTGACTGTTCCTTTAGTTGCGGATATTCATTTTGATCATCGTATTGCACTTGCTGTTGCTGATTACGGCGCAGATTGTTTGCGTATTAACCCAGGCAATATCGGTTCAGATCAGAAAGTACGTGAGGTGGTTGCTGCGGCAAAACATCATGGCATTTCGATTCGTATTGGTGTGAATGCGGGTTCGTTAGAAAAAGATTTACAAGTGAAATATGGCGAGCCAACAGGACAAGCTTTGCTTGAGTCTGCTATGCGTCATATTGATATTCTTGATCGTTTGGACTTTCATGAGTTCAAAGTCAGTGTAAAAGCATCGAATGTGTTTTTAACCATGGATGCCTACCGCTTACTGTCTCAGCAGATTGATAATCCGTTACACCTTGGCGTAACCGAAGCTGGTATTTACCGTACTGGTACGGTGAAATCAGCCATCGCACTGGGTGGATTGTTGATGGAAGGCATTGGCGATACCATGCGTATCTCGCTTGCAGCTGAACCAGAAGATGAAATTAAAATTGGTTTTGATATTTTAAAATCGTTGGGCTTGCGCTCAAATGGAATTAACTTTATTGCTTGCCCAAGCTGCTCACGCCAAGAATTCAATGTGATTCAAGTGATGCAAGCATTGGAAGAGCGTTTAGAAGATATCCGGACCCCGATGGATTTATCTGTGATCGGGTGTAAAGTGAATGGTCCTGGTGAAGCCAAAGAGGCAGATATCGGGATTGTAGGAGCATCTCCTCGTTCATTGGTCTATCGTAATGGTGAAAAGAGCCATTTGATCGACACAAATCAGTTGGTTGATGAAATTGAAACAATGGTTCGTCAACGTGTTCAAGAGCTTGAAGAAGCAAAATCTAAAGAAATTATTCGTAGTTCATCATGAGTTCAATCGTCGCTATCAAAGGTTTTAATGACATCCTTCCAACGCAAACTGCGGCTTGGAGAAGTCTGGAACAACAACTTGCATCTCTGATGGATGCGTATGGTTATCAACAAATCCGTTTGCCGATTGTCGAGCAGACAGGTTTATTTAAACGTGCTATTGGTGATGCGACCGATATCGTTGAAAAAGAAATGTATACCTTTTTCGACAAAGGTAATCCGCCTGAATCATTGACCTTACGTCCAGAAGGGACGGCAGGTTGTGTACGCGCTTTACTTGAACATAATTTGTTGCGTGGTGCGACGCCGCGTGTGTGGTATATGGGACCAATGTTCCGCTATGAAAAACCGCAAAAGGGCCGTTACCGTCAGTTCCACCAGTTTGGTGTAGAAACTTTTGGGGTGGCAACGCCAGATATCGATGCAGAGTTAATTTTACTCACAGCGCGTTTGTGGAAGCATATGGGTATTGCTGACAAGGTTCAACTTGAGTTGAATACCTTGGGTGAAACCGATGAGCGTGCAGAATACCGTGCAGCATTAGTTGAGTTTCTAAACCAACACAAAGATGCGTTGGATGAAGACTCACAACGTCGTTTAACCACCAATCCATTACGTATTTTGGATTCTAAGATTGAATCGACGCAAAAGATTTTGGAAAATGCACCGAAGTTGCATGATTTCCTCAAAGAAGATTCAATCAATCACTTTCAGCAATTGCAGCAATATTTAAGCGATGCTGGCATTGAATTTGTGATTAACCAAAAGTTAGTGCGTGGTTTGGACTACTACAACAAAACTGTATTTGAATGGACCACCACAATGTTGGGTTCACAAGGTACAGTTTGTGCGGGTGGTCGCTATGATGGTTTGGTTGGCCAGTTGAAAGGTAAGGCTGATCAGTCGGTACCTGCAGTTGGTTTTGCGATGGGTATGGAACGTTTTCTACTGTTGCTTGAGCAAGTTGAACAAACCAAAGATGTTCGTGATTGCGAAATCTTCTTGTTAGCTGAACCTGCTTATCAAGCTAAAGCGCTAGTCTTGGCAGAGCAAATTCGTGACCAATTGGAAGCGGCAAATAGCACGATTCGTTTGAAAACTGGATCTCAGGGCAGCATGAAAAGCCAAATGAAGAAGGCGGATCAGTCTGGTGCAACCTATGCGGTTATTTTGGGTGAGCGTGAGTGGGAATCTCAGCAGCTATTAGTGAAGCAACTTGCAACGGCTGAACAGTCTCAAGTAGCCTTAGCTGAACTGACACCATTCTTTATCGAAAAATTTAAACAATAAATTGCAAAGTTTAGGAAAAGGACAATCACATGAGTCTAAGTGATGAAGAACAACTCGACAGTTTAAAGTCGTTTGCCAAAAAATATGGTTCTGCAATGATTAGCGGAATTCTCATTGCCTTGATTGCCTTTTTCGGATGGGAATACTGGCAAAAGAAAAACCTTGCTGAAGCCCAGAACCAAACAGCAAAGGTACAGAAGTTGATGGATGAGGCAAAAGCGGCGTCGGGTCAACCAAATGCCTTTGCCAGCTTATCTGAAACAGCTGATAAAATTGTAAAAGATGATGCTGACTCTGCTCAAGCAATTCAAACACAATTTATTATGGCGAAACTTGCTTACGATAAGCAAGACTATGCTGCAGCTGAAAAAGCCTTGAAGAAAGTTGAAAATGCGAAGGTAAAAGATGCTGGTTTGCTGCAAATTGTTAAAATACGTTTAGCGGATACACAATTGGCGCAAAGCAAATATGATGAAGCTTTGAAAACCTTATCAACGGTGACTGATCCAGCGTTCAAAGCAACAGCAGAAGAGCTGCGCGGTGATATCTTTGTTGCGAAAAAAGACAACGCATCTGCACGTAAAGCGTATCAAAGTGCATGGGATAACTTGCTCGAACGTAAACAAGAGCGTCAGCTTTTACAAATTAAACTCGAAAGTGTTGGCGTTTTAGTAGATGATCCTGATTTTGAGCGCCCGATCTTAGATACCAAAGTGGATGAGTCTTAATGCAGAATAAACTAAAACTACCTTTGGCAATTGCAATTGCTTCAGCTTTATTGGTTGGTTGTTCAAGCAATAAAGTAAAAGAAGTAAAACCAAATCCATTGCCAAAAATCACGCAAGAACAAAACTTAAACCTTGTGTTTTCACAAAGTGTTTCGTCGACTGATGCTGCTGAAGCTTTACGCTTGCAGTTGGATACCGACAATGGTGTGGTTTTTGCGATTGACCCAGATGGTCAGGTGTCTGCTTACAAAGGTAAAGAACGTCTCTGGAAAAGTAAAATTACCAAACAAGAACTCACTGCTGGTGTAGAAGCGGGTGAGGGGATTGTAGTCAGTGGTAATCGCAAAGGTCAGTTATTTGCTTTAGACCAAGCGACTGGTGAACAAAAATGGACAGCGAAATTGTCTGGGGCAATTTTGTCGCCATCACTGATTCAGTCTGGTCGCGTAATTACCATTGCTAATGATGGTACAGTGTTTGCGCATGATGCTGTGACAGGACAACAAGTTTGGGCATATAAGCTCCCGAATGTACAATTCAGTTTGCGTGGGCAACCAGCACCTGTTCGTTTAGACGAGCGTACTGTGTTGATTGGCTCTGCAAATGCCTATATCTATGCTTTGGATATCATTAGCGGTGTGCCACGTTTCCAACGCCGTGTTGCAATCAGTGAAGGTCGTTCAGACATTCAACGTTTGGTGGATGTGGTTGGTGATCCGGTGGTTTCAGGACAATATCTAGTGACGACGAGCTTCCAAGGCCAAGTGACTGTGACTGATCTTGCAACACAACGTGTCGTGTGGAGCGAAGATGCAAGCAGTACCAATAGTGCTGAAGTTGCAGATGATAAAGTCTTTGTTACGACAACAGATGGCAAGTTGAATGCGTATAACTTGGCAACTGGTGAGTTGGTTTGGCAAAATGAAGAATTGCTGAATCGTAAGCTCAGCAATCCTGTAATGCTAGGACAAAACCTTGTTGTAGGTGATTTGGATGGTGTGATTCATCTGATTAATCCAGCCTCAGGTAAGCTAATCGGCCGTGCTAAAACCAGTGGTGAAGTACGTTCATTGCGCGTGATTGATAATCAACTTTATGTTGCAACGCGTAAAGGTGCATTAAGCATCTGGCAGAATCGTTAATTTTTCCTAAATGTGGTAAAATTAAAACAGCGAATTGCACTTTTAACAAATTCTTCGGGGTATTTGTCAGACAAATCCCCGAATTTTTATTATGATCATTTGATCACCAAAATCTTCCCTACAGTTTCTGATACGATGTCATCAATGATGGCTCGTCTGAATTAAGGTTAATTTATGAAACCCGTTATTGCGCTCATTGGTCGACCAAACGTCGGAAAATCAACGCTATTTAACCAAATCACCAAAAGTCGTGATGCTTTGGTTGCCGATTTTGCTGGTTTAACCCGTGACCGTAAATATGGTGATGCTGTTTTTCAGAATAAGTCATTCATTGTCGTAGATACCGGTGGTATCGGTGAGAATGAAGGTGGTATTGATTCGTACATGGCTGAACAGTCGAAAACTGCGATTCATGAAGCAGACATCATTGTTTTTGTTGTGGACGCGCGTGCTGGCCTATTGGCATCAGACGAGCAAATCGCACGTGAACTACGTACACTCGGTAAGAAAGTTTACTTGGTTGCCAATAAAGTGGACGGTGTTCATGCCGAGGCTGCTTTAGTTGAATTCTACAAGCTCGGTATGGGGGAACCCTTACAAGTTGCTGCAAGTCACGGCCGTGGCGTACAGCAAATGCTTGAAGATGTCTTGGCTGAAGTTCCAGAAGATGAAAATCCAGAAGAGCATGACAAAGCAACAGGTTTACGTTTAGCGATTATTGGTCGTCCGAATGTCGGTAAATCAACCTTGGTTAACCGCCTGTTGGGTGAAGACCGTGTGGTTGCATTTGACCAACCCGGAACAACGCGTGATTCGATTTACATCCCGTTTGAACGTGATGGTCGTCAATATACTTTGATTGACACAGCTGGTGTACGTCGTAAAGGTAAAGTAGAGGAAATGATTGAGAAATTCTCAATTGTGAAAACACTACAAGCGATTAAAGATGCACATGTGATTGTGGTGGTGCTGGATGCCCGTGAAGGGGTGGTCGAACAAGATTTACATTTGATTGGTTATGCGCTTGAAGCTGGTCGTGCCATGGTGATTGCGATCAACAAATGGGACAACATGACCGAGTATGATCGTAAGCAATGTAAGTTGGATGTAGACCGTCGTTTTGACTTTATTCCTTGGGCGAAAGTACATTTAATTTCGGCATTGCATGGTACTGGCGTAGGGGAAATGTACCCAACCATCCATCGTGCTTATGATTCATCACACTTAAAAGTTTCTCCTGCGAAACTCACTCAAATCTTAAATGATGCGACTGAAGCGCACCAACCGCCGATGATTGGTGGTAAACGAATTAAAATGCGTTATGCGCATATGGGTGGACAAAATCCACCAACTATCGTGATTCATGGTAACAAGGTAGATAAGACACCTGCGGATTATCGTCGTTATTTGGAGAATGTGTTCCGTAAGGTTTATAAACTTGAAGGAACGCCAGTTCGTGTTGATTTTAAAACATCGGACAACCCATTTGAGGGGCGTAAGTCGCAAGTGGATGAACGTGTGGCAGCACGTAAACGTCGTTATGTACAGAAATTCAAAAAAGCAGAAAAGAAATTCAAGCGTTAAGCTGATCTTGATGCCAAAAGCCCAAACTTTGCTTTGGGCTTTTTTATAGGGAGTTAAGCCAATGACGACACGTGAAATTGAAATCCATGTTCAGGCATTGGCTCAACTGCTTGAAAAGAATAAAACAGATTTTGCTGATTTAAGAAGCTTTAATCATTATAAAAAACAGCAGATTCAGGCCCGACGTAATCAGTTGCTTTCCCATCAACTGGATTGCTGCATAGATAAATTGATTTTTGCCAAACATGAACATGGCAAGCCTTTTTTAAGTTCGCATGCCTTACATTTTAATCATACTCATAGCCAGCAATATTATGCCTTGGCCATGAGTGAGCGGGTAAAAGATATTGGTATAGATGTCGAAGAACTCGATCGGAAAGTGCGCTTTGATGCCTTGGCACAACATGCATTTCATCCCGAGGAATACCAAACTTGGCAGCAGCAAGATCAGGACCCAGAATATTGGCTGCGGGTCTGGACCACTAAAGAGGCGGTATTAAAAGCTTCAGGTTTAGGTATTCGTTTGGATCTGAATAGTTTAAATACCCAAGTCCATCCATCTAATTATGGGGGAATGTGTTCTCATCCTTTGATTGGAAGTTTTGCTTATCAGAATTTTATTCTTAATCAAAATATTGTGCTGACCGTAGCGTGGCGAGCTGAGCAATCTTGTCGTGGTTTTCAGTTTCCACAGATTCAGATTATTCAGCATATGTATAAATAATCTTGTACTAACATAAAAAATGCCAGCATTTCGCTGGCATTTTTTTAATCTAAAGAAGAACTGATTTAAGGAATCTCTTCTTCTTCAAATTCAGGTTTAACTTGAACAATAAAGTCCTGACGGTTCAGACCACGCCATAATGCGAATGCTGTACCGATATAGATCGATGAGTAGGTACCGACAAAGATACCGACAAACATTGCCATAGAGAACCAGTGTAAGCCATCACCGCCTAAGAACATCATGGCAAGGACCACGAGTAATAAGGTCATAGAGGTGTGAATGGTACGACGTAAGGTTTCTGTCAGCGCAATATCTACGATTTCACGAGGGCTTGCACCACGAATCTTACGGAAGTTCTCACGGATACGATCCGATACAACGATGTTATCGTTGAGCGAGAAACCAATCACGGCAAGTACTGCAGCTAAAACTGTTAAGTCGAAAGGCCATTGGAACAGCGCAAAAGCACCAAAAATGATGATAATGTCATGGAATAATGACATTACAGCACCGACAGCCATTTTAAACTCAAAGCGAATGGTGACGTAGATCAACATTAAGATCAATGCCAGTGCAACAGCACCCGCAGAGCGTACATAGAGCTCATTACCAACCGCACCACCGACAGAGTCCACTTTGTGAACTTCTACTGTGTTATTTGGTAATTGAACCGCTTTAGTGATGCTATTGCTAAGATCTTCAACATTCAGGTCTTCTTGTACTGGCATACGTACGATGAGGTCAGTACTACTTCCTAAAGTTTGCACCACAGCATCTTTAAAGCCTGCGCGATCCAGTGCTTGAACCACTTGAGCAGGTTGAACCCCTTGCTTATAGTTCAATTCAGCTGAGATACCGCCAGTAAAGTCTAAACCGAGATTCAGGCCTTTGGTTACGATAAAAAAGATACTGGCAATGGTAATCAGGATCGAGAAGATGGCCGCAGGTGTGGCAATCTTCATAAACGGGATGATTTTTAGATCATCTGGGCGACCGTATTGCTTTGAGTCTTGTTGAGTCAGATCAGTCATGTGAATCTCCTTAAATACTCAACTTGGTCAAATTACGGCGCTTGCCATAAATGAGCTGTACGATTGCACGTGTTACTGTAATTGCAGTAAACATCGAACAAATAATACCGATCATCAAGGTGACGGCGAAGCCTTTGATCGGACCTGTACCAATTGCGAATAAAATAAACGCAACAATGAAAGTGGTTAAGTTCGAGTCAAGAATGGTGTTATAGGCCCGATCATAACCTGCGACAATTGCCTGTTTTGGCGAGGCGCCCCAGAGCATTTCCTCTCGTATTCGTTCACAGATCAGTACGTTGGCATCGACCGCCATACCAATGGTAATCACGATACCTGCAATACCCGGCAGGGTGAGGGAAGCTCCAATCCAAGACATCACCGTTAAGATCATGGCAAGGTTAAAGACTAAGGCAAAGTTCGCGATCAAACCGAATAAACGGAAGAACACAACCATCCAGATCGCAACCAGCAAGAAGCCGATTTGGGTCGATAAGACGCCCTTGTCAATGTTTTCTTGACCAAGGCTTGGACCAACAACACGTTCTTCAACGAAGTACATTGGCGCAGCTAATGCACCTGCACGAAGCATCAAAGCAAGTTCTGCTGCTTCTTGTGGTGAATCTAGACCTGTAATACGGAACTGTGAACCCAAGACTGCTTGGATCGTCGCAGCGTTAATCACCACAGATTCAGTATATGGGGTACGAACTTCAGTTTGCACACCTGTGTTTGGATCAGCAACATAAGAGATTTTTTGTTTATTTTCGATAAACAAAACAGCCATACGTTTGCCAACAGCACCACGGGTTGCATCAGCCATTAACTTACCACCCGAAGAATCTAGAGTGATGTTTACTTCTGCACCACCAGAGTCTTGGCTAAAGCCAGAGCTTGCATTTTGGACACGTTCACCTGTCAAAATACGGTTACGTTGCAATAGCAATTGACGACCACTGTCTAAAGACTGATAAGCAAATACTTCAGTGCCTGGAGGAAGTGGCTGACCATTATATTTACCCGTATATGGATCGATATATTGATCATTGCTGTCCGCAACCAAACGGAACTCTAAGTTCGCTGTACGACCCAAGACACGTTTTGCTTCCGCAGTATCTTGTACACCAGGTAATTCAACCACAATTCGGTTGCTACCTTGGGTTTGTACCAGTGCTTCTGCCACACCAAGTTCGTTAATACGGTTACGTAAGGTCGTTAAGTTCTGATTGACTGCATAAGATTGAATTTCCTGACGACGTGCATCGGTATAACTCAGTCTTAAGGTTGCACCAGATGAAGTGGCAACAGCTTGTTGCGTAAACTCATTACCATTACGACGTAAAAAATCAGTCGCAGCATCACGGTCTGCATTGCTAGCAAACTGGATGGTAATGGTATTGTTGCTTAGTGCAAGGTTATTGAATTTGATTTTGTTATCACGAAATTGACGACGCAAATCAGTTGCAGATGTTTCCATACGCTGACTAATTGCTTTATCCATGTCGACTTCGAGCAAGAAGTGAACACCACCACGTAAGTCCAAACCGAGTTTCATCGGTTTTGCCCCAATCTTTTGCAACCATTCTGGTGTGGTCGGCGCAAGGTTGAGTGCAACAACGTAATCTTCACCTAAATCACGGCGTAATACTTCTTTGGCTTTTAACTGTTCTTCAGAAGAGTTTAAGCGTAATAAGGCCGCGTTATTGGTAAAGCTATTGTCATGACTGCTAATGTCGGCAGTTTTTAAAATCTGCTCAGCTTTTTGCACTATGGTCTGATCAATTTTCGTGCCTGCTTTTGCTCCAGAAATTTGGACAGCAGGTTCATCTGGATACAGACTTGGAAGTGCATATAACGTACTGATCACAAGTACTACAAGGATCAGCAAATATTTCCATGCAGGGTAACGCATTTGCTTTCTTCTTAAATGAAAAAGTCGTGCTGAGGCACGACTATTTTATGATTAAAGGTTATTTAGTGTGCCTTCAGGTAAGACTGAAATGACACTCGCACGTTGAATTTTTACATCAACACCACGAGCGAGTTCAACTACTGCAAAGTCACCTTCAAGTTTGGTAATTCTCCCCATTAAACCACCAGCAAACACGATTTCACTGCCTACGCCTAAGCTTTCGATCAAAGAACGGTGTTCTTTAGCACGTTTCGCTTGAGGTCTCCAGATCAAGAAATAGAAGATTGCGATAAAGACAGCAATCATCAAGATGTTTGCCATCAGGCTTGGACCTTGTGCAGCCGCAGGCGCAGCGTGAGCAGTAGAGATTAAGAAGCTCATTTCGTTTTCCTAAAATTAAAAAGCCAAAAAATTAACAATAAATTCCAATTCGTTTTGCAATGTACCTTGTCTTGCGATCAGGCGCAAATCTTGATGCATTTACTTTACATCAGTCCTCTGGACATGGTGGAACGTCTAATCCACGACGCGCATAAAAGTCCTGAACGTATTCATCAAATGTGCCATTATCCAATGCATCACGCATACCTTGCGTCAGGCGTTGGTAGTAACGCAAGTTGTGGATTGTGCCGAGCATCGATGCCAGCATCTCACCACACTTCTCTAAATGATATAAATAGGCACGACTGAAGTTTTTACAAGTGTAGCAATCACAATGTGGGTCCAAAGGCCCTTGATCATGACGGTAGCGACTATTACGGATTCTGACTAAACCATCGGTGACAAAATAATGACCATTACGTGCATTACGGGTTGGCATCACGCAGTCAAACATATCGACGCCACGACGAACCGCTTCCACGATGTCTTCTGGTTTACCCACACCCATTAAATAACGTGGTTTATCTTGTGGCATTTTGTTTGGCAGATAATCAAGTACCTTGATCATTTCTTCTTTCGGTTCACCGACCGATAAGCCACCAATTGCATAACCATCAAAACCAACTTCTAACAAGCCAGTGAGTGACTCATCACGAAGGTCTTCGTACATGCCACCTTGAATAATGCCGAATAAGGCATTTTTATTCTTAAGTTCATCATGGTGGTGGGTTTTACAGCGTTTAGCCCAACGTAAAGAAAGCTGCAATGATTTTTGCGCTTCTTCATGGGTTGCAGGGTAAGGCGTACATTCATCAAAGATCATCACGATATCTGAGTTCAATACATGTTGGATCTCCATTGAAATTTCTGGAGACAAGAACACCTTTGAACCATCAATCGGAGAGCGGAAGGTCACACCTTCTTCTTTGATTTTACGCATGGCGCCCAAGCTAAACACTTGGAAACCGCCTGAGTCAGTCAAAATTGGTTTATCCCATCGGATAAACTCATGCAGACCGCCATGCTCTTTAATCACTTCCAAACCTGGACGTAAGTACAAGTGGAAGGTATTTCCTAAGATAATTTGTGCTTGAATTTCTTCAATGTCACGAGGGAGCATGCCTTTAACCGTACCATAAGTACCCACTGGCATAAACACAGGGGTTTCAACCACACCATGTTCTAAAGTAAGTCGACCACGACGGGCGCGCCCCGACTGGCCTAATTTTTCAAATTTCATGTAATAACCTGAGCAAGATCGAAGTGCTACTTTGATTGCAGCGCAAGGAGGCGAAAAAACAGTTCGCTGATCGAAAGCGGCTATTTTCCCCGATTATGGCGTGTAGTTCTACTACTAAATGTAGCTATAACCAAAAAATAATAATCTCCCCTAACCCCTCTTTAAAAAGAGGGGGATAAAAGGCGATATTATCTGACGATAAACTCAAATGCTCCCTCCTTTTTTAAAGGTGAGCTGCGGTTATCGCAGCGCAAGGGAGGAGGATTTAGGGGGTTAGATCGTAAATCTAAAGCATCAAATTGAATGATTTTCCGCTTATAAAATAGACTATAGTGATCGGCGCTAAGGCACTAAAAATTCGGCTTATAGTCAAAATTTTCAGTCGCCAGATTATCCTTAAATGGGCGAATGGCTTTCTTGGATAAAGTCAGCGTATTGATCAGATTATTCGGGAACACTTCGATTTGGTTATTAAATAATTCCACGTTGCGGTTAAAAATAGTGATGGCTGCACCGACATTTTCGTTTTGCTCCTGAATATCATCCATCATCTTGCTATACAGCGCATCGGCTTTCAGTTCAGGATAATTTTCGACCACCACATTTAAGCTACGAATCAGTTCCTTACTCATTTTCTCAATCTGTTGTAACTGTGAAATATCCGTGTCATTCACATTCAGGTTAAGAATCTGTTGGCGCAACTCAGTGACTTTTTCCAAGGTGGATTTTTCGAACTGAGTATATTGATCTAGCGTCGCTTCCAAGGCTTCTAGTGTCTTGACTTTTTGACGTTCGAAGTTGGCCACTTCTGACCATGCCCGTTTGGTGGCATTAAAATAACGCACGATATTATTGCGGATAGAAATGCCCCACACGATCAGTACCACAAAAATCCCCAAAAAGATCAGTAAACCTGTCATCGCTATTCCCCTTATTGTTATTGCTAAATGATTAGCTAATTAAATTCAGCATGAGCTGTTGAAACTTTTGATATTGCGGCATGGTCATGGTTCTTAAATGTCCACGTAATGCTGGAATATCGTTTATTTCGCTACGTTTACTGGCGGTTTGGAAAAGATTTTGTTCGCCTACGTAACACATGATTTGCTCTTCATGATGATAAATTAAATCACCTGTAAAATGTTGAAAAAAATCATGTAACTTTAAGGTCAGGCTAGGGCTTACCTCTTTTGCGAGTCGGTGTTGATCTAAGCCAAAAATATTCAATTCTTGGTTAATCAAAATATCGCTGCTTTGCCATGAACTGGTGTAAGGTTCAAAAAAACGAGAACGTTGATTGCTTACAGCAATACCTAAGGCTGGCATTTGAAAAATAAACGCGCCCCATAAATCTTTATGGATTTCTTTAACGATTTTTTTATCGCTGCTCTGATCCTGAAGGATCGGCATTTCACTGACATAGTGATATTGAAATAGCAGTACTTGGTGGGTTGTGTTGCCATCATGCCATGTGGTCGACGCGTATTGGGTAATCTCGTTAGCTTCATTGCCGCGATTGAATAAGGGGAAATGTTGCTTTAGTTTGCTGATGACCAAAAGTGGCTGCGCTTGAATGGGTAAATAAGCAGGCAATTGTTGGAACTGCAAACCATAGCGTAATACCGTCATACGTTCTTCTAAATAATGAATGACGCGTGTTAGTGGCTCTTGTGGTTCATAGAGCAAATAGGCCAGAAAACCTGTCAAAAATGCCCCGAGTAGACTCCAGATATATTGAATATGTGGATGTAGAAAATAACCAAACACCAAGGTGCCAATACTGACCATACCCAATAAGTAGGGCAGCACATTAAAAAATCGTAGACTATGATCGTCACGCCACGGGTGCAAAGCATCTAGCAAAGCTTGATCACTATGGGACTTTTGCCCAGCTTCCCACAGCCGAGCAATATTGTGAAAAACCTGCGCATTTTTTTTACGTCTAATATGCAGCGCTTGTTGTACAGTGTCGATTGGCATGGAAATAATCGTTTCATTATAATGGGTTGGTCTTGTTTGAATTATGCTTTAAATTTCAGAAACTAAGAAGCCTATAATCTGAATCTAGCTGTGTTTTATTTTTGAATAACTTACTTTTACCAAAACATTTTATTGAGAAAATCGACTAAACCGTAATTTAGTCGATTGATCACTTTTTAAGTATCGAGCTTATCCACCAACATCGCATCGCCATAACTAAAGAAGCGATAACGTTGTTCAACTGCATGGGTATAAGCAGCCAAGATATTGTCTCGATTGGAAAGTGCTGAAACCAACATCAGTAAGGTCGATTCTGGTAAATGGAAGTTGGTAATCAAACGATCCACGATACAGAACTGATAACCCGGATAGATAAAGATCTGGGTATCACCAGTCCAAGCTGCAATTTTGCCTTGATTGGCTTGTGCTGCACTTTCTAAGGCACGGGTCGCCGTGGTTCCCACTGCAATGACTTTATTACCACGCGCTTTGGTTGCCAAAATCAGGTCAATGGTCGCTTGTGGAACATCACACCATTCACTGTGCATAATGTGATTGGTAATGTCTGTGGTACGTACAGGCATAAACGTTCCTGCACCCACATGTAGCGTGACAAAGGTTTTTTGCACGCCTTTGGCTGCTAGTTTTTCTAATAAGCCTTGGTCAAAATGCAGACTCGCTGTCGGTGCTGCAACACTGGCAATTTTTTCAGGGTCGTGGAAAACAGTTTGATAACGTTCAGTATCAATTTCTTCTGCTTCACGATTGAAATAAGGCGGAATCGGCAGCTGACCGTATTGATCCAGTACCGACAAGATTGGTTGTGAAAACTTCACCACAAACAGATTTTCATGGCGACCTTGTACAGTGACTGGAACCGCATCTTCACCAATATACAGTTCTGCACCAGCTTTGGGGGAGTTGCTTGATTTGATATGGCAATGCGCAGTGTGGGTATCCAACATGCGTTCAACAAGAACTTCGATTGCACCGCCTGTAGCACGTTTGCCTTTTAAGCGTGCTTTCATGACTTTGGTGTCATTCAGTACTAGCAAATCACCTTCTTCGAGAAGGTCGAGAATATCGGTAAAGGCATGGTCGTGATATTGGCCTTGCGCATCGATATGCAGCAGGCGAGATGCGCTACGACTGTCTAAGGGGTAGCGAGCAATAAGTTCATCGGGGAGATCAAACGAAAAGTCGGAGAGTTGCATACATCTAAAACATTGCAAAAAATTGGGCGTAGTATAGTCTTTTTTGCGTTTTCTCGCTGAGTTCGCGTGTTTATAAGCAGAAAAATATCTGAGTGATTTAAAAGTGAGCAATAAGCGTGAGTTAGTGTTTGACAATAAAATCAAACAGGTTATTATACGCAACACAAAGCATCGCACTCTTCCCGAGGTGGTGAAATTGGTAGACGCGGCGGACTCAAAATCCGCTGTCAGAGATGACGTGTCGGTTCGAGTCCGACCCTCGGGACCATTAGATAGCTTAGACAGATATATCAAAGCCCCAAGTTCTTATTAATCAAGAGCTTGGGGCTTTGTCGTTTTTGGCGTTTATGTTTTTTTGGGGTATTTTTAGCTATTTTCAGGTATAACTACCCACACGTTACCCACACACTTACACACCGTATGGTCCTGAAATGTATCGATCTATCTATAAAACTGCGAATGGAAAGTGGCGAGCGGAAGTCAAGATTGATGATTTAAGAAAAACTAAGGTACATGACACTGAAGCTGCAGCGAAAACGTGGGCACGTGAAACAGAAAGAGACATCATTTTAAATAACCAAACATTAGCAGCTTTGCGGAAAGATGTTGTTTTGACTATGAATGAAGCTTTGAATCGTTATTCAAACGAGGTTTCATCATTTAAAAAGACTGCAAAGAAGGAAAAGCAGCGCATAATTTATTTTCAAAGAGTTTTAAAAAATACTGATTGGCCACTAGTGAATTATCAATCTGAATTCCTAACAGAATATCGTGATGATGTGATGAAGCGATCAATCAAGCCTTTGAAAGCGAGTACAGTTAGAAGGGATTTCTCCACCTTATCGTCTTTTTTCGAATGGTGTATTGAGAAGAAGTGGATAAAAATTAATCCAGCATCTCAAGTGAAATTACCACCAAAGCCCGTACATAGAGAACGACGTATTGAACTCGATGAACTAGGGCAGATGTTGGCAGCATTAAAGTATGTTCCAGGTACTGTACCAAATACTAAAATGCAACAAGTAGCTTTGATTTGGCTCATCGCATTATCCACTGGCATGCGATCAGGCGAAATTGTTAATCGCCTACCTAAGGATGTGAATTTAAAAAAGCGGATTGTTAAATTACCAGATACCAAAAATGGTACCACAAGAATTGTTCCGCTAGATGAGTTTGCAACACAACTTTGGGAGTTGGCTCTGCAGATTGATAGAAAGGCTTCACCCAAGATTTTTACTGTTACTGATTCATCTAGGGATGCGCTTTTTAGAAAAGCTAGGAAAAGTGCTGGATTAGATGGTGCAGATCTGACTTTTCACGATTCAAGACATGAAGCTGCAAGCTTAATGGCCAAGCGAATAAAGAATGCTTTAACCCTTTGTAAGATCTTTGGATGGAAAGATCCAAAATTTGCATTGATTTATTACAACCCGACCAGTGAGGAAATTATCCAAGAAATGGACCAATCTGGGGGATTAAGCAAGTTATTAGCATAAAAAAAGCCACCCGAAGGTGGCATTTTTTAATGGTAGGTCAAAGTGCTTTTATCAAACGCCATCGCAAATTTTATGACATCTGTTGCCTTCCAACGAGGGACTGTTCGCTCACCATCTTTTGAGGTGGGTAAATCACGGCTTGGAGGAAACTTATCATTAGCGATTATGTTTCGTTTAGCATATTCCAAAGTGTATTTAAAATAAGTTGCTACATCCTGATCGTCCCATAGTTGGCATTCGATCGGAACAATAGGTTTATCTTCTATTCGTTTAATCATTTTCTGAAAAAAGCTTTCAAGTGCTTTTTCAACGCCTGGTTCAGTCATGACTTATTCCATCCAGCATACGCATTCATCAGTTGTACATTTGGCATGAATATGCCCGTTGTAGCTGCTGATTCGGTAATTTAACTCTCCAGTTTTACAAATCGGGCAATCTATAGAGTCCTGGATATTTTGGGTTGGTTTTTGTGCACCGTGCTTATCAGTTATTGCTTCACGGGCAATCACAATGTGTTCAAAATTCATTTTTATTCTCGCTTAATATGGGTTTGCTTGTGGAGCTGAGTCGAGCATTTGCATGCTTTGAATTTTTACTTCAGTCATGTAGCGTTCAATGTTCTGTTGATCTTTCCATAACCGAGTATGAAGGGAACCTTCCACATAAACTTTTGACCCTTTTTTTAGGTATTGGGCTGCAATATCACCTAGCTTTCCGTTGGCCACAACACGATGCCATTCTGTTTTTTCATTCCAAGCACCTGATTGTTTATCCTGCCATTTTTCTGAAGTAGCAATTGAAAATTGAGTATATGAACCACCATTAGGAAAATTCTTTTTCTGTGGATCTGCTCCAAGAGAACCCACCAAAATAACTTTATTGATACCTCGCATTACAATTCCCCTTTAACTCTTAAATATTTGATTTTTACGTGAACACAGTTTGCATCTCGGTCTAATACTTCTGATATGTAGGGGACTTTATAATTATCTTTAATCATCGATTTTAGAACTATCACCTCAGAGTCCCACCAACCACCACGGGTTCTTCTAAATGACAGGCGAGGACGGCCACCTGACTTTTTCAAAATTTGAATTTTTTGTCTAACCATGCTTGGTAAACGATCAAGGACATCTGCGATATCACTAATCGTTTTTCTCTCGTCAAGCATTGTTTCTAACACTTGAATTTCACATGGCCACCATACCCCTGTAGTGTTTTTTATTTTTAACTTTCTACCGTTTCTACCTATATTTGAGATTGCCATATTCATTTTGATTGACCTCCTTGCGACTCGAAGCAGGAGCATTTGCTTTTTTCGGCATGATCCATTTGCCACCAAGTGACAAAAAGCCTGCGAGTGTCTTCACTTTTGAAAAAGTGATTTCCATCTGTAACTTCAAAAGCTTTGTCAGTTTTAGACATACCTAAGTTTTGAGTGCAATAACCTATAAATTTTTCTTTCTCTTGTGGTGTCATTTCATCGCTTCCCATTTTTATGCACTAACCGTTACTTGTTCGAATTCGAAGTCATCGTCAGTCACGTAATTGTCCCAATCGAGCTCTATTAATTCAAAACAAGTAGGACTCCATCCTTCATCCATAAAAATTGAATTAACTCCATATTTTGAATGTAGGGAAGTACTTTGGTGTTGATAGCACCACCAGAAAACCTTACGACCAATCATCTTTAAGATGACGGCAACGATGTCTCCATCATTGTCATCCAGACGTATGTCATCGTTACTCCAAAACGTATTGTGATCATGTAAAGCCTGATCGGTACATTTAATAATGATGGTGAAATCCAAGTCACAGGTGAACTCATGATCGCTGTTTAATTTCACTTTATATGTACGTGGATCACACTGTAGATATTCAGGAATTTCCGCTTGTTCTGTTTGTACTGTAGAATCGTTTTGCATAATTTCACTCCTAGTGGTTGTGTGCCACATATAGAAGCTGCAACTTCTATATGTGGGCTGTTAACTTTTAACGGTTGAATTGGTAAGGGTTTGAAAATATCCAGCATTTAACATTGCGTGGAGTAGCAACATCAGTTGCAAGCTCTTTACCTTTATTTACTGGATATGTTGTTGATCGAACCTGGCGGTTCATTTCGATGAATTTGTATTTACGACTAGATTTGAGTAGCGATCGCATATCATTGATATCTGGTAGGGCTTGATAATTGATTGCTGCAGCTTTGTAGATTTCATTTAAGTTAATGGCAATCGTTGCATCTTCAGCTTTGTGATGATTGAGCGAAGAGTTTGCAGTACGTTTGTTTGAGTTTAGGAATTCATAAACTTCAAAGAATTGTTTTACTAGGACATGGTCATCGGATAGATCGGCCATTCTGGATCTAGCCATCTCCTCGAGCATAGCCTGAGCATTACAGACTTCTTCAAGGTCAATAACTTCATTCAATACATGCTTGCTGATTGCAATAATCATTGCTGATATTTGGGCATGGCATAAAGCAATACGGGTATGGGTAATACCACTACCATGTAAATCTTTTTCTAACTCGCTGAATTTTTCATGAAAAGTCTTCAGGATTGCATTTTCATTTTTTAGGCAATGAGTCATGTACTTACATGCCTCTGAAAATTCGATCCCATATAAACGATTTGCAATTACTTTTTTATCGTAAGTGTGACCTTTCATATCAACTTCGATAAAAAGGGTACGGCTCAGGATTGCTTCTGATGCGCTAATAGGATCATTCTGGCTGATCATGATCGCCCCACGGAATGGAGGCTCGTACGTATCATTGCCTGAAGTTTTTAAACCTCGAGAACGAATATTCTGGCCATTAAAAGCATCTTTCAATTCGTCCCAATCAAATTTCTGTTTTGATTGTTTCTGGTCCTTTCTATCACCTTCAATAAATACAACAGGCAGATTAGACACTTGGGCCATAGATCGATGAAGAGCAGCTGACGTGGAGCTATTTGGGTTAATCCCTTCTTTAGCACCGACTTGGCCAGAAAGTTTCCAGAAGAAGTTAATTAGTGAAGATTTACCAGCTCCAGCCTGACCCACATATTCAATAAACGGATATGAATAGTGTTTTTCACGGATCTGCTCTGCGAAAAATGATCCTGTCCACCAGGCTAATAAAATAAGTCCCTTATCTCCGTTAATGTTGTAAAAGTCTTGCCACCATTGAGGTTTAAAGGATTCATCGTTCAGTTGAATTGAAGGGCTTTTAGCTAGAGTTTTTAAATCAACTTTACCTGCTCTGTAGAAATCATGATCGTTTATGGGGATAACTTTGCCGTTGTACACAGCATGTTTATTGAAAATATACGCACCGTATTCTTTTGAATAGCCTATAAAATCAATTGTTTTGACTTCTTTTAGATATTTAGGATCGGTTTCACGCTGAGCGATTGAATGGAGTTGTTTGTCTGATCCAGTCCACCAAACACCAGGGGAAATACCCAATAAACGGTTGGTGAAATTGGCTTTTGATGTGAGTTGCTCAGGAGAAAAAGTCTCTTTAACTTCAGTACGAGCATCATTCTGAATTTTGAAGTAATACCAGGATTCATCTGTAATAGTATTGCGTTGGAAATACAGTCCCTTCAGTACAGCATTGCAGATCATTTCTACTTTGCCAGCGCGTTTTAGGGCTTCCTTTGCTGCAATTGTTTTGTCGCCCGTATTTTGAAGTTGAGAGTCATACTCTTTGTCATAGTCCTCCCGATTGATACTGAACCAGTAGGTTTTATATTGGTGGGTAAACGAGAAATTATTTAATTTTTGATCATAAAAGCTATATATCAGTTGAGCTGCTTCATAAGATGACTTGGCAATTAACAATTGCCCAAAGTGATTGAATCGCTTGAATGGATCTTCATCTTTATCCTTTGTACTCAATAGATCGCGCTGATATAAATCATTCCAATCTAAATCACCTTCTCTGGCCATAACAGGGATTGATGCAGTCGACTCCCAACCATCGGTAACAGCTCGATCGTGAAATTTATTAATTGCTTTTCGCCCAGCAATATCATTGTCAAACGCCCAAACAAGTGTTGGAAGTTTTTTAAGCTTTAATTCTGTGCAGCGTTTTTTTATTGCTTCTAGAAGTGCAGCAGGGTAGTTGTTCGTTGATAAGGTTGCGACACTAATTTTTTCACTGAAGCTTAAAGCTATACTGTTAAATATCCCTTCAGTGAGCATTAACTCTTTAGCTATACAAAGATCATCGAATTTTTCATGGTAGGTCCACCAAAGGCCTGTGTATTTACCAATGATATTTGCTTTTTGTTTTCCGAAACGCTCAGGTCTATCGATAAGGCGTTCCCAATAAGCACCATCAGCAATTTTGAATCTAACAGTCGCGCTATATTGTCCAGGATATTTAACGTCATTATTAAAAAGTTCCTGAGTGTAACGGCCTTTTAGTTTTGAAATATCAAAGCCTCGAGCTTCGATTAAATAAGCATCAGCACTTGCAGATGGATTTTCGGGCGTTTTAGGAAACTCTTTAGACCAATCTTTAAATAGATCAGCACAAATTTCTTTTACATGTTCTTCATAACCACAATTATTAATACGATTGCATTTAACAACTTTGGGTTTGTCTGTGTGGGCATAGCAAGTTTTCTCGCCACATTTAGGACATGTTCCATAATGGTACCAATCACCTTCTCTTTTAAACTTAAAAGTCTTTTCCAGATGATCGATGATTTTGTCTTGAAGGCTCATTGCGTCATATCCGTGGGAAAGAGTGAAAGATTTTCGATTCGGCGTGTGTACTGCTGGGCTTCGGTTAAATTTATTAAGCTGCAGATCTGCAGTGCATTAATAAAGCCCTTGATATGACCGATAGAATCTTTGGCTGCACCAGGATTGACTTCGATACTTTGAACAAGAAACTCAAGCTCTTTGAACCAGGGATGGAGATTTCGAATGGAAGGTGTTTCGTCAGAAGGAGTTAAGCTGCTTTGTATTGACGACACGATTTCGACATGGGCGTTGTAACTAGCTAAGCAACGTGGGTTTTTGCATGAAACAACGAGTTTATGCAAAACAGGTGAAGGTTGTTTGCGTCCATTGACGTACATGCGTGTACTGCAATGTGGACAATAAATACCAATTGATCTACTCATAGTACTGACACCGATTTCCGAGTGAATACTCTGACAACCTCAATACGTAGGCGTATGACCTGATTGCAGGTTTCACATTCGCTAATGAATTGGTGATTGCCATCCTTGATTGCTGCGCGTCCATGCAGCTGGAGAGGTGTGTTGCATGTACTACAAATTAATTTGTCATCCTTGACATGCACTTCCTGAAGCCCCTTTACCATAATTTTTTACCGCGAAAATATTAAAAATTGTTTGATAGACACTGCATTTATTTATGATTTTTATGAGATTATTGCGCAGCCTGAATTTGCGGATTTTTTTTACTTCGTTCTTCTAGTTCCCTAATTACCAAATTGTCTAGCCATTCTTGGGGGGTTAAGCCGAGACATGCTGCATCGATACGGATCTGTTGACGACGGGATACAGGCGCACGGAAGCTTATTTGCACTCTCTTCTCTTCAGGGTTTGCTACGGTTGTCATGGTCGACGACTCCTTTGGGGTAACAGCTTAAAAAGCTGTGTTTGATAATTTAACTTTGTTAAGATGTTAAGTTGTTAACTTGTTAGACTTAATAATAGTCCAAATGGACTATTTAATAATAGTGGTGCTAGACCAAATGGATATAGAAAATAACGATAGTATCGGTTCTCGTTTGGGAAAAGAGCGATTAAGATTCGGATTTACTCAACCAGAACTTGCGGAAAAGTTAGAGTTAGATAAGCAGTCCGTTTATAGGTATGAAAACGATAAAAGAATGATGAAAATTGATGACTTACAGAAATTATTAAAATTGGGTTTTGACGTGCTTTATATATTGTCTGGTCAAAAAAGTGATTCTCTTGCGATGCTGACACCTCAAGAGAAAGATTGGTTAACATTGTACTCTCAAACAAACCTTAACCAACGTGATGCGCTGTTTACTGTTGCGCGCAGTTTTGCCGCTTCATTTCCTGCTTCTGATATTGCTGACTAATTCCTTCAACTTGCTGTAACAAATTCTGGAAAGTAGCCGTGAGAGCGCGGCTACTGGTATTGATATTACTATTTGCGTCTTCAGTGAGATCTACGAGTAAAGTTAACTGTCCAATCAATTGGCATAGTTTCATATCGATGTCCATGAAATCCCCCTAATTTAAATCTGAAAATCCGTTGTGTATGAGGTCACTAAGGGCATGATGTAGTTCCCAACTAATCTCTGTATTCGACATCACTAGTACCGTTTGCACTGCACTTATACTTAAAATCAAATCTCCATTTTTATCATTTACATGGTAATCCGTGTCTAAGCGCAAAGGCGTATTCTTGATATTCATACAGAATTGTACGTATGTTATATTGCACTGTAACATTGTGTAAAGAGACCTAGCGTTCATCATTATTCTTCGCTTTCTGTCAATTCCCACACGTATTCTGATAAGTTTTTCTTTAAAAACATTATATTGTAACTTATTAATATCGCTTTTCATTTCTTATCTTCCGCTTAGTTTAATTGAGTTATTTGTAATTGTTCAGGAGTATGCCAGTAAGCTGGTGTACGGCTGCCTTGGCGTAAATAATAAATTTGTCGAATAACTTTCGAGGAATGCTTTAACCATTGTTCTAATCGTGGATCAGTCAGGGAGATATCGAGTTTGGCTTGGCGTAAGGATTTATAAAAACGTTGATAATTTAATGGGTAGTTAGTCAGATCTGCTTCAGCAGCAGGAGCATGTTGTGGATCTGGTGATCCTTGTATTGTTTTTTCTGGAGTAACTGGAGCAGGGAGTGGCTCTTTAGACACTTTGGTGGGTGGCTTCGGGATATCTTCGGTTACTTGAGGATTGAAGATCTCCTGCAGTTTTTTATAGTCGATGCTGTAGTAATTCGTTTGTACCCATTTGCTGCTGGCGAGTTTTTTTATGATCAGTACGCCTTCTTGCTTAAGCTTGGCAATGACTCTTTTTATTGTTGAAACACTATAAAGTCCGAGTGTATTTACCCAGTCTTCTAAAGTGTGAAACCAGAATCGCTTTTTATCGTGGGCCTTTGCATCACTGCTCTGTAAACAATAGTGTAACTTCTGCAGAAATACGGCTGATGCCAGTCCATACGCTTTGGCAAGCGTTGGACTAGCTATCAGTGGATAATCGCCCTGTAACAGCAGCTTATTAGCCATCCTGACCTCTTAAATTTTTAAAAGGACAAGAGTCATTAGAACAAAGGCTATGAAGCACAATGTATCTATTATTTTTTTACGTTTTTGAATTTGTTTATGGCGTAGCTGATGCGCTGCGAGATCTTTAACAGGGGTATGTTCAATAATTGGGGATTGAGACGTGCGTGTGTATGCACTATAAGAACGAGTGTTCATAGTAAGTTTGCCTTTGATCAAGTTTTTTAAACCTGACACCATGCTTTCCTACGGCAGGGTGACAGACTGAATGAGGCTAGGAAAACCGTGATCAAAGAAACGGTCGCTCTTACGAGCTCCCCATCCAGCCTGCCATATAAGGCATAAGCCGAATTTTACGCAAAAAAATAGTCCGCTGGCGGACAAATTTGCGCCTTTGATCGAATTTTCAGGTTTCCTACGCCTGCACTTAACTGCTTTCTGTTAAGTTGCTAACAATGTAACTTTGTTAATTTGTTTAGTCAATAGAATTTGTTATAGTGATTTTGGGGTAATTAAAATTTAGATATAAATATGAGTAATCAATTATTTAACCAGCAAAACGTAGCTACTGTAACTATCCAAATAGGTGCAATATATTTTAATGTCCAGAGGTTTCAGCCTTTGGAAATTAATTTAAATGAGCTTCAGCGACTTTTTCATGAAGTAAGTGATCAAATTACGTACAATAGGCCTGTGATTGATACGACCATTAAAATTAATGCGAGTTTAAAAGTGGTCTATGATTTGTTGCACAATTCAACAGGTGTAGACAATAAAGAACGTTATTTAAAAAATCTATTTGATACAGCTATTGCATTTTCTAAAATATTAAAAGAAAACAACGATATAGATGAGAGAGATAAAACTCTAAAAATGATTCATAAGGTACCAAATGATATCTACGAAATTTATTTTTACCCACGTTTAAATGCAAATTTCTGGTTTGAACTGAAACTTTATTTTTGGCTTAAGAAAAATAATAAAATTGAATCAAGACAACGGTATTCTTCAATGTCCACGGAAGAAGAAATATTTACTGATGAATTTCTAGAAGATTTTTTTAATAATAATAAATGGATAGTTATAGATACCTTAATTGAATTAGAAAGAAATTATAAAAAGTATAATGGAGGTTACGACATTATAAACCCATTAAATCTTATTGAGTTTAGAGAGGTGTGGGATATGGGGAATCAATTAAAGGGTCTAAAATTTGAAGATGTTAATTAGAAGTCATTTTTTGAAGCATGGGAATCATGAATATTAAAATTGATAAAGAAATATTAAAGATTTTAGTTGTTAGATTGCTCTAGGCTTAGAATTATATAACGCTAAGATTAAATCTCGATATAGTATTTACACAATTTTCTAAGGCACGCTGTGACGTCGCTTGGAATGTTTTAAATCTTTTCGCAGATCTTTCAGTCTATACACTATGTTCTATCTAATTATACAGGGATAATCTTAAGCTATGAGTAGTAAAAGTTATACTAAAAGCAATTTGGAACAATTTTTAGAGAAAATAGAAGATTTTAAATCTTCATATTTTACTATAAATGGAGATAAAGTTAAGGATGTATACAATAGTGATGGATCGTCTAGAAAAGATGAAATTACTTCCATTAATAATGACATTTTGTTAAAAATTAAAAACAGTAGAATTGTAGGTGCTGATGTAATTGGTGAAGTTTGTGTTTTTTTACAAAAAATTCACGATGTGCAGATTAATCTTTATTATGGTAAGAATCAGCATGGTTTTGAAGTTGAATATAATTCAGCTTTATCGCAACTAAGAAGCATTGCGCAAAATTTTAACGATTATATTATTCAACTTTCTGGAAGAGTTACAGAGTTTGGTGGTTATTATGAAAAAATTAGTTTACTTGTTTCTATAGAATCAAGTCTACTGATTTTGGATGGAAGATTTGAAAAAGAAGATTTTAAAGGATATAAATATACTCAAAAAGAAGAATTAAGTGAAGTTTATAATAAAATCAAATATATTTTGAATGATTTAAAAATAAATGATAAAAGTAAATATTGGATTTTGTTATCTTATAAAATTTTAGAGTCAGCTGAAAGTGCTTTTATTTCATATGCAAATACTCAGACTCTTTATGATTCTGAGTATATTAATGAGGTTACTAATTTTTATAGCTATATAGTAGATCCTTCAAGGTACACTATAAATCGAGCAAGCTGGAATGTTGATGAATTTCACGATGCATCCTACAAATTAGAACAGGCACTACGGGTATCAGCATTAGGTAGGCTTTTAGACACAAAAATTATGCAGTTGAATAATTTCTACTTATTAGAAAATGAAGTTTTAAATAAACATAAAAATGGTATAAATGAATTTGCAACAGCATTAGATGAAATTAGAAATCTTGTTACCCAATCTAAGACTCATCTGGATGAAATTCAATTAGAAAAAAGTGCTGTATTACAATACTCAGAAAGATTAAAAAATACACCATCTATACAGGTCTATACGAATATTCATTCAGATGAAATTTTTATTGCTAATCTTTTTCGCTGGTGTGCATTAGGTATTTTTGGAATATTTGCAGCTATTTCATTTATTTGTTTGTTAGTTTTATTTTTTGGAGATACTAATAATTATGTTTTAGCAAATTTAGTAGATACTAAGAAAATATTAGCCAAGATTCCTTTTATTCTCGCATTTATTTTATTTGGTTTTTATTTGGCTAGAGAAGGTGAGAAACATAGGATGATCGCCATTCAAGCAAAACAAACTGAAGCTGAGTTAACTGCACTTGATAGTTACACGAATGGATGGGACCCTCAAGAAATTAAAGAATTAAAAATTAAACTTGCTGATAAATATTTTGGAAGGGATGTTAGTACCACACATGCTAATTCAAATAATAATATCGTTGTTGAACAAATGAAAGCTGGTACTGAATTAGTCAAAGCCTCAACCGATGTAATTAAGACTTTTAACCCACCAGTTAAGCAAGTTGTTGGTTCAGGTGGTGGGGGTACACCAGGGTAAACTTAAATATCAATTTAAATATTGAAATAACTGATAGTTATAGTATTGCAGGGATTAATTTTTGTAATTAAATTCACGTCTTATGGACATTGGGGACAAATGAAAAAGTATATTTTAGTTCTTATGATTATGATTATTTCTGGTTGTTCTAGTGAAGAGCATATATCTACTAGTACAAAAGATTCGCCAATAAGTGATGCAGTCGCTACACATCAAATTGACTTTCAACCTGTTGACTCTAATGAAGATGTTGCAAGAATTGATGATATTCATAATGATAATGAAATCATCAAAAGTGCAGCTGTACCTGTTTTTAAAACTATTAAAAGCACGGACTCAAACGGTGAACCAAAGAAGATATACAAATTTGCTGATTTTGGTGCTCAATTAGAATTAAGTCGAACACAAATTATTATTGGGTGGGTAGCTGCAGATGATACTGAATCTGCAAAGGAAAAGAGTCTTGAAAGTATCAAAGTTGCTCAACGGGTAGCGCGTTCTTTACTTGGGCTTGAAGCTGGTCGACTAGTCGATAAAGTTACGGCAGGAGGGAAAGGTGAGGAAATTATGATTGACGGCTACAAAGCTTTTGCGACGGATTGTATGGGTGGTTCATGTATGTTGAAAATTTATCGATAACTTATAAGGTATTTACAAATGTCTAATATTGAAAAAGCAAAACAACTTATTCTTGATTCTTTTGATCGCAAAGCTAAGGAGGGTGAAAAATACGATCGATTTGTTATTAGGAAAAATATAAAACATGGTATACCTCAAAGTGATTATGACGCTGCTGTCGTTTCACTTACGACTATTGATGGTTATCTAGATCAAAATGGATGTTTAACTAAAAAAGGATTCAAACATTTGTTTCCTTCGAATATTCCATTAGTTAGACAAAAATTTTTAGATGAGTTGAAAAGACAGGGAATGAGGGTTAATGAAAATCTTAACTTTCCTGTTATCGAGCTTGTTTTTATAAGTAGTCTTAACACTCAAGAAGAACTTGATCTTGATGAAGTATTTAAGGCCCTACAAAATGAAGGGATTTTAAAACAAGTCGGTAGGACTATGAAATTAGCTAAACAAATTTGATAAAAGCCCCTTGGGGCTTTTTTTATATTGTTAGTTCGAGTTTTTCAAACCTATTTCTCTGACAGCATTTTCTAAATCTTTATGACTAAAACGGTTCATATCAAATACATAATACAAATAGCCATGATGCGGTATGTCTTTATGTAGACTTAGATTTGGGTCAATTTCTTTATATGGTTTTAAGCACTTCTTGATTCGTACTGCATAGCTTTCTACGGGTGTCTTGGTTCCTGAAATTACAGCAAATCCATGTTTAATGACTGCATCTACAGCATTGTAGACGTTTTCTGTTGTTGCATAGATTCTCATCTTTTTTTAACCTTAGATTTATCGAAAATATATTAATAACTTTATTGCTTATTCTATTAAAGAAGAATGGCTCTATTTGATCCTAACGAATAGTTCAACATGAACTTATCATTTAGATCAATATGAGCTAATGCTAATAATAAGCCATACACAGAAAAATTGTATTTTTATTAATCAATAAATGCGACATATATGTCTTGACAAGTGCGACAAAAATGTCGTACTATATCTCATACATTGTTTAGAAGGAGATGTACATGAAGTACAGTGAATTCGAACGATGGCTGAAACAACAAGGTGTCACGGTTGTGCGTAGCGGTAAAGGTTCTCACCGAATAGTTGAATATGAGGGGAAACAGACAACACTACCATTTCATAAAGGCAAGGAAATTGGAGAAGGTCTTCGTAAAGAAATCATCAAACAGTTAGGGCTTTAAGCCCTAGCTGTGACTTTAAAGTATATCTCTTGATACAAGTTACTCAAGGCTGGGAAGATGATTATTACCAATATTCACTCTTCGAACTTCAATTTTCAGAAGGCCACAGCCGCTAGCCACATCTTCATTACCTTTTCAAAGTACATGAAGATAATCATCGTGATGAGATTTGTTGCTGCAGCAACGGTTTTAAAGCGAAAACCTTTTTCAGGATACCATCCTGAAAAATCATCGGAGAATAGAGAATCATGTTGTATCCAGTGTCTTTCACACACGATACGGATAATTCTTACTTAGTTCGTAGTCGTGATATACCAGAAGCTCTAGCTGTTGGATATTCTGAGGAAGAAGCAATTGCTGAAGCTGTTAATGGACTAGAATCTGCGTTCATCATCTATATGACTGAACGTCGACATATACCTCTACCAAGTAAAAAGTTAAAAGGTGAGCATTTAGTAAAATTACCTTTCCGTGTCAGCTTAAAAATCGCTTTGTTTAACGCTATGTTAGATAAAGGATTAAAAAAAGCAGATCTAGCGAGAGAATTGAAATGGGATCAAAAACAAGTTGATCGTTTGCTTTCGCTAACCCATTCAACAAAGTTAGAAGCACTTGAAGAAGCACTTTTAGCTATTAACGAGGATATAGATATTGGCATAACTGCTTAACTGAAAATCCTTGAAGGCCTGTAGTGTTTAACTAATAGGCCTTTTTTTGTAATTAAATTTCTTATATTTAGCCTCTTATCAATTTTTTCAATTTCAATTAACTTGAGCATCGTTCTATGCTAACTTGAATATTGTAACGATTTCAAGTTTATGAATACTCTTGTCAAACATGGTGGGCCACGCCCTGGTGCTGGACGTAAAAGGACTGGCGAAGAAACACAGGTAATACGCGTGCCTTTGTCACAAGTTGTTCATATCAAAAACTATATTGAACAGAGTAAACAAAAATCAACAGGGGATATTTGTCCTGGTTCTTTGCTTCAAGTAGATCCGCAGACATTGTTGGCCATTCCAATGGCTGAGGAACGTTTGTCGGCTGGTTTTCCTTCCCCTGCGCAGGATTATGTCGATAAATCTATTGATATGAATCAGCACTTGATTATGAATCCTACGGCCACCTTTATCGCTAAGGTGAACTCATCTTCATTGCGTGACATTGGAATCGACATCGATGACGAAGTGATTGTCGATCGTTCACTTGAGGCGAAGCATAGAGATATTGTGCTGGCTCTTATCGATAATGATTTCACCCTTAAACGTTTAATTATCGAAGGGGATAAACGCTGGTTAAAGGCTGAAAATCCAGAATATCCTGATATTCATTTGAAGGATGGTCAAGAACTTATAATCTGGGGTGTTGTTACTCGCTGCCTGAAGAAGTTTAGATGAAAAAGCGTGTGTTTGCTCTGGTCGACGTCAACAATTGTTATGTGAGTTGTGAGCGTCTTTTTCAGCCACATCTAAATAACAAGCCTGTCATTGTGTTATCAAACAATGACGGCTGTGCAGTTGCGCGAAGTAACGAAGCTAAAATACTCGGGATCAAGATGGGTGTACCGCGATTCAAAATTAAGGATCTCATCGAGCAAAATAATGTCGTAGTTCTCTCCAGTAACTATGCTGTTTATGCGGAAATGTCTAAACGCTTTATGACAATTCTTGGTAGCTACGTGCATAAGCAAGACCAAGAAATTTACTCTATTGACGAATGTTTTTTAGAGCTGACACATTACCAAAAAATTATTAATAACACTGAATATGCCCATCAAATGAAGGCGCAAATTTTGAAATGGTTGGGGTTGCCTGTTTGCGTTGGGATTGGCTTTTCAAAAACTCAGGCCAAGCTCGCAAATCATATTGCCAAGACATACCCGCATTTAAATGGGGTGTGCAATCTGGATGATATCGATCGTAAGGTTCTAAAGCATGTTTTTAGTCAAATTGATGTATCCGAAATTTGGGGAGTCGGTCGACAACACGCCAAGAAATTAAACTCACTTGGGATTGCTTCAGTACTAGATTTTATCTATGCAAATGAAAAGCTGATCCGTGGCCAGTTCTCTATCGTTATGCATCGCACCTGGTTGGAATTGCGTGGTCAAGCTTGTATCGAGTTAGAAGATACGCCACCGAATAAAAAACAGATTATCTCGAGCAGATCCTTTGGGCAGAAAGTTACTGAGCTGAATGACTTAAAAGCAGCTGTCAGCCTTTACACTGAAAAGGCTATTGAACGTTTGGCGGCTGAAGAACAACTTTGTGGTTGCATGATTGTTTTTGCTTACTCCAGTCCATTCGATGAACGTGAGCCATTCTACAAAGGGGAAGCTACTTTCGGCTTTCCTGAAGCTACAGACAATGTAATGACGTTGGTGAAAAAGGCAACTGAACTTATGGAAGGGGTGTATAAGAAAGGGGTCAAGTTTAAAAAGTGTGGTGTGATTCTGACAGGGTTAGAGCCTAAATCTGGTCATATTTATGACCTGCTTTCGGATATGGAGCACATTGAAAAAGCTGATAAGTTGCTGAAGGCATGGAGTCAGATCCGCGACAAATATGGTAGTAAAGGGATCTCAGTTGGGGCAGGGGGCTTGGGTGGTAACTGGACCATGCAGAGATCCAATTTAACCCCCAATTATTTTACTGCAGAAGGAATGATTCGAGTGAATCATTAAATATTAGCTTCCATTTCAAGTTGAGTTGAAAGACCTCCGCTAGAATTGTAGTTGTGGGTGGCTTTGGCCACAATCCATTTAAGTTTATCTGCTTGTTTTTTAAAGCCTTGAATTATGACTGGTGTCTCTGTAGAAACTTCAGGAACACCATATGCTGTATTAAAGCTAAACGTTGCCTTTTCACGATCAATCTTTTGTTTTTCAGCTTCAGCAGCACGTTGTGCTTCGTCTTTATTTGCAAAAGTTCCTTTAATTGTCTTGATCTTTCCTTCTTGGCCAGCGGTGACTTTTTTAGCTTTGGCATCACCCTTGTCCTGGTATTTTGCAGCGACACCAGTATGATCGCTATCCCGATCTTCTTCTGCATAACGCCATTGGTCACCTTTACTTCGAGCGATCGTAAAAGATTGCAGGTTTTTACCTGAAGCTGATAAACCAGAACCAGCTTGGAAAATGAGAAGCCGATCTTTTTTTATCGTCATCTCAGCACCATTTTGCTTCGCCAGGCGTTTTAAGAAGTTTAAATCTGATTCATTCGTCTGGTCGACATGCTGAATGGCTATGCTGGCAAGTTGGCCATTAATATTTAACTTTAAGTTATGCTCTTTTGCCACACTTTGGGCAATTACACCTAATGTTTGGCCATGAAATGATTTACTTTTTGCCGTTTTAATATTGCTGCGAAAATTTGCGCTAGATCCTCGAATTGTCATGACATCTGGTGGGCCACCCAACTCGGTACCATCAACGATAAAGTCACCTTTGTCATGTAATGGTTCACCCAGCCACCCAAGTTTACAATTGATTTTGACACCACGCTTTGGCAGCTCTAAAGCCCCATCATGATCATTGAGTGTGATATTGATTTGATCAGCTTCATCAGCACGATTGTCTGTCACGCTGACTGTCATAATGCGAGATGTGATTAAATTATTGAGTGGTTTATTATCAGCAGTCAAAATGCAAACAGGAGTCTTCATACAGCATCCTCCGTAATTTGTTGTTGATCTATCTGTTCATCATCCGTTCTTGAAAGCTTAATTGTGAAATCAATTTTTCTGGCCACGGCTATGTCTGTCAAAATTCCTTTGGTTTCATCTAAAGAATCAATTTTATAAACGCCATAGATGTAACCACTCCCATCAACCAATAAATAGCTTTGGCCACGATCTGCCATAGCAGCAATATCATCGATCGACTGACGTCGACCGAATCCATGTTCTTGATAAATTACTCCTGTCAAAGTAACAGTGTCTTCGCCAGCACCCATAAACTGGACAGCATCACGACCTTTGGCCACGGCATTAGAACCGTATTTCCACTGGCGTTGACGCTGTAATTCATTAAAGCTAAGAACGTCGGTCGTAAATAAAAATTGTCCTAAAGCCATCAACATAATTTCACCTATAGATCACTGAAGGAGCGACGCTGAGAAGCTTCAGCCATACGTTGGGCTTTTGCTACTTCCTGTGCGACTAGTTGTGCCAATGCTTGTTCATCCATACCTGCTGAAGGGTAAATATTAAATACTTGCTGGAAGGATATTGGAGTAGCGGTTGCCCCAGGCACAGATGCTGTGAGTGGTTTACGACGATCAAAACTAAATGGTTGGTTAACCATGGGTTGTGCCGTGTCAAACACTCCGAGCAAACCTTGACTTGCTGTGAGCATTGCTTTGTTCGGTAGGTTACTATTTTGATCGATACCGAGTGCAAGACCTTGCATGTTGTAAGCACCCAATTGAGCAAATACACGTGAAGGGGAGTGGATACCGAATGTACTTTTAACGCTACTGGTGACTTGAGCTGCAGCAGCTTTCGCCTTTTCAACTACAGCACCGACGGCACTGATAATGCCATTGCCAAGACCTTGCATTAGCATCTGGCCAAAACCTGTAAACGTACTCGGTAATTGAATCCCGAAGTAGTTCATCACAGCAGCAAAGGCTTGGTAAAACAGGCCTATTGGCGACCAATTAATAATTGTTGCTGAGATGTTGGCTATACCACTATTAAAGAAGCCTTGAATCTGCTGCCAAACTTGAGATGCACCAGCTGTAATGCTGTTCCATATTCCAATAAAAAATTGTTTAATTGGTTCCCAATTTCGATAAATCATATATGCAGCAACGGCCAGTAATGTAATAGCCAGGATCAAGGGGTTTGTAAGCATTAATCGCCCGACAGTAAATATCATCCGACCAAGCCACATTGCAGCACTTCCAATCATTTTAATGATACTGATGAAGCCGAAACCTTTTGCACCTAGGACACCAAAAGTTAAGCGTAGTAGAGCCATTGGTCCAAGTAAGGCCACAAGTCCAAGGGATAAGGCACTGAATGCAGCCAGAAGAAGAACAACAAATGCAATTGTCTTCATAATTGTGTTCGATAATTGAGGGTTAGCTTTTGACCATGCTCCAACTTTTTCTGTGATATTCGTTAGCCATGTAACAGTAGTTTTTAATTCTGGAGCAATTGATTCACCGAAGTTCACCATTGCATTGGTAAATGTTCCAGATGCAGCATCCCACAAATTGGTTAGTGTTCCTAACTGTGCATTTACACGTTGTTGAAGATTTGCCTGATCCGCCATTTTTTTAACCATCGAGTCATAACCAGCTTGGCCATTGTCGATAATCGTATTAAGTGCAAAGATAGTTTCTTTGTCGTTACCCCAAATCTTTTCTAGGATTTTGCCACGTTCAGAAGAGCTAAATTTTTTAAGTTTATCTAGCTCTTTGTACATTTTTTCAATACCTGCAAATTCTCCTTTCCCATTGGTAAAGTCTAGATTTAAAGAAATGTCATAATCTTTATTTAGCTTTGAAAGTTTGGTTTTCATATCTAAATCAAGTGATGAAGACAACACTTTGCTAATGGCATTACCTGCAGATCCACCTTCAGTCATACCAGCATTACCCAGCATCGTGAGTAGAGGTCCCATTGCTTTAGTGCCTTTTAAGCACTCAAGACGTACGACCTTCATACCTGCTGCCATACCGACAAAACCTTGTAACATCCAATCTGGATCTAAACCCGTGTGATGCATACGTTGAATCTGGTCCATGAATTGCAACATATCGCCAGAGGCCGTTTTGGTCGCATCTGATAATTGAGCAACAAATTTAGCTGAAGCTGGGTAGTCCATTTTCATAACTAAACCTACATACGCAGCGGACTCACCAATTCCATCTAAAATTTTGTCAGCACTTATACCTTCTTTGACTAGTACATTCATCATTTGTTTAAAGTCAGCAGTAGTCCCTGGCAATTGCGTCCCTAGTTTATCTGCTAGGGCGTTAATGCTGCCAAACTGCTTTGCAACCTGGCCATTGGCTTGCATCATAGAAACACGCAAATCTGTAGCTGCAGATTCAGACTCAGCATACGCCTTGATGGGTACTGAAATTGCAGCTGTACCAGCAGCAGCTTGAATACCCGCGTTCATGCCCATACCACCTAATTTGCTGATACGTGCTTGATCTGCAGCATATTGTTTCTGGATATTGGACACCTGGTCTAAAGCAGTCTTCTTTTTCCTTAAAGCATCTGTGACATCTTTGATTTGAGACCGCAGTCGTTTTTCATCATCACCTAATGTTCTTGTACTGACTCCAGCTTGAGTTAACGATTGACGTAGCCGTTGCAAATGCTGAATTTGATCTTGCTCGGCTAGCTTGAGTTGTTTTACTGCGAGCCGAGCACGATCCAGTTCTTTGGTCATGGCCTTGGTTGGGTTGGTAATGGCAGCATGAGCTTGTGCCAGCTGCTGTGCGCGAATCTGGGCATCTTTCATTTCCCCCCGAGTTTTATCAAGCTCACTACTCAATCGTTTAAATGAAGTAATATCGGCCTGAGTTCGGTTGAGTTTTTTTAAAGTTGCCTGTTGTGCTTCAAAAGAGGCTGTTAAACGTTTGGCTTTATCCTGGATATCTTTAAGTGGTTTGGATGCCTTATCCAGTACTTCAAGCACAGCCTGTAAACTTAATTTACTCATTTACTGTCCGTAGTTTCCCAACGTGCCCGTGCACGTTCACGCCATTGCATCAATTCATCAAGGTCGAAGTCATCACATTCTGTGGCTGACCAGTGAAAAACCACTGCTATATCAGCAATGGCATCATCGACACTTACTGGAATTCGTCCTTCGTATCCACGAAAAAACTTATGATTTCCTTACCTAGCTTGGTTAGGTCAGCAGGATCTAGTTCAAAGACATCATTTTCTGACATGGTAGGTAATGAAATTCGGCTTGCCACTTTAGCAATGGAGTCGATATCCAGCTGCAGTAAATTAACCAGAGATAAGCCTCGTAATGCCCTAGATTTTGGCTTGCGGATTACTACTTCTTTGATTAGTTTTTCCCCTCGTTTATAGCCATGATCAAAGTTTACTGTAATGACATTAGGGTCTTTTACAGCTTCAAGGTTTTCAACTTGCTCAGTTGTAGGGAGTGTCGGTTGAGTTTGGGTATTCGTCATTATTGTCATCCTTAACAAATAATTAGATTAAAGCCCCACGCTAAAAAATTAGCGTGAGGTTGGAGAGGGGAGTAGTTTAAAGTCCTAGGAAATCTTTAATTTGTTGTGCTAGATCACTGTCACCAAATCGTTCAATGCCATTCACGAAATCTAGCTCGACTTCGACAATGCCATCTTTTTCGAGACGGTAATAGGTCAATGAATAAGTCATCTTGGTCTCGCCTTTTTCACCTGGTGTTGTATCGCCTGGATCAAGCTCTCTGGCAAAACCACGCATATAGATCTCAACGCCTTGTGTTGCACAAGTATCTTGGTCTTCATAGATGGCTACGTAACGTAGAGGTAAATCGGAGATACCTACACGACCAAGCTGGCGATAAATTTTAGTATCAAAGCCCGTATAGGTAACTTCTGACTGTAATTTTTCCCAACCAAGTGCAAGATCGACTTCGCCAATCATGCCAGCCCCACGATGGCTATCAGTTTTCTTTGTAAGTTTTGGCAGGGTCATCGTGGCAGCGACACCTACCCAATTCACGCTATCAACAAATACGTTGAAGTTTTTTAGTGTACGAGGTAATGCAGACATTAATGCAAATCCTTATGCAGCAGTTGGGAGGTCTTCAAGCCCGCCACCTGTAATGAGTTTGCCGAAATCAATCATAAAACGTCCTGTAATACGTTGATTCAGCACTAGGTTTTCAAGTGGTGGGATAGGTGTGTAATCGTAATCGATACAGAGCAAACCATTCATAAGACTTTCTGTAGGGTTTAAAGATGCGTCAAACCATACAGAACCACCCATTAATCGACGTTCTTTACCTGAAGACAGGCGACGTAAATAAGCATTGATAGAGTCGATAATATCTTTGGCCAGATACGGTGTTAATGGCTGGTCTACGAAAGGGAAACAGGCTTCAATGATGCTTTCTTTAATCACCTGAGCAGTACGTACGAACACTTCAAAAACAAAACGCGGATCAGCGGAAGGTGTACGATTCCCCCAGAAGCGGATGCCGTTGTGTTGAATCATCGTCGTAATTTCATGGCTATTCAGATAACCAGCATCGGTGTCTGGATCTTCTAAATCCCAAGTAATTACCTGGCTAATTCCTGTTGGACCAGTCAAAACTACGTTTGACAGCGATTTATGCCAACCGACTGTTTTATCGAGATGTGCACGGGTCGCTGCAGCAACTACTGCAGCATTTAAAATGCCATCCCCGTAAATTGGTTTTGGTGTAACTTCAGGCATGAGCCTTCTCCTTGTTACGTTGGTATATAACTACTTAACGGTTTTAACTTGCCTTCGAAAAAGTAGTAATCAGTTTGTTCATAGGTAGTCTGCTGGCCATCAGGAACATAAATTTCTGATGGATGAGTTCCTGATGAGCCACCATTGCCCCAAGCATTTCCATCAATCGCTGGTGGAAGGATGCTTCTAAAAATCAAAGTCCTTAAGTTATAAAGATTCACAAAGGCCCAAGCATCGATGGAACTTAAACCTGCGCCCAGATCTAGGGTCACAATTGCATTACATGCGCTGAAGGTATTGTTGCCAATTGTTTGAACAGAATCTGGAATTTTTAGATTCACCAAAGCAGAGCAATCTGAGAATGCATAGTGTGAAATAGTCTGCAAACCATTATTAAAAGTGATTTTATTGAGCTTATTCCAAAATCTAAATGTATTAGCTGCAACAGTTTTAACATTTGAATTGAATACTAGTTCAGTCGCTAGGTCTCTGTAAGCTAAACGTGCTTCTGTTTCTAGAACAGTTTCGCCTGTTAGTTCATAGATCCATGAGCCATTAACAAGATACTTAATATCCCACGCTGGTTCTGGAGGAATAGCTCCTGACAAACAGACTGAGAAATTGCCATCAGAAAATCTATATAGTGTTGGATTGGTATTAGTATTGGCACCATACAGTTCAAGTCCATCTAGTATTTTTTTGAGACGAAAACGTACATTCAGATTACTTATATTTCTATAAGTCACCTCAGCTTTGGTATAAATACCAACATTAATTGGGTCGGGAAATACTGTCACAGATGAAGTTACTGATGCAGGAAGATTTTCCATAGGTACACCGTTTACTTCATAAGTGAAGTTATTTACAGCCGCATTAATAAGGCTGTTGTAGTTTCCTGTCTCATAATGCAATACAAGAGTTGTTGTATTTGTAGCCCCCTCACAGCTTATGATGCCTGTGGGGGGATTACCTCCCCCGAGTCTTCAACTCCAATCAAAACATTGCCACTGATAAACTCTGGATAAAGGAGCGTAAGCTCGCGATCACCTAAGCTATCTCGGTATGCCACAACAGCTTCAGCATCTGGTAGTAAATAACCGTTTGGCAATCGTGGATTTACATAGCTATATCCACGCAATTTTTTATTGACTGAAATTAGTGCTTGAACAACATCGGCTGTTTCAACATCAGGTGCAATGTTGATTTTTGGTGTGATCCCAAGAATTGATTTGGCTGTCAATAATGCCTGAATTCCTGTGCGCTCTCCGCTCTCATTGATACCACCAATAACAATGCTGTCATCTAATTGTAGGCCAACCTCACCCATCGTAAATGGATCTTGAATGCGAACAACAACTACTGTCGTGTTTACGATTGCTTGTATAGTTTCTAAGCTACGACGTAAGTTTCCAGTGTAGCCAGCTTTGGCAATGCCTGTATTCATATTATTAATACGCACAGGAATATTTTCTGGGAAAAAATCTGGATCTGCATCGTCAGCAAATGCAATTAACCCAATGACTGCAGTCGCAGTCTCTTTTACATAAACTAGTCCCGAACTTGGTTCGTTTCCTGTAATACCATGATGAAACATATTCAATCCTTCCTTGAATTGATGTGTTGATTAATTATTTCGGCTGTATGGGTAGTAATCTAGGTTGCCAACAACCTGAGTAAATCCTAAACAAGTCACTTCTATCCAAATCCATCTATCGATATTGGCTGGGTCTGCATCGCTGACATAGTCAGTACGAACAACTAAAACCGTTTGCTTATCTCCAGGGGGACCTTCTTCATAAATATTTACTAAGCGACTGTAGCTATCATCATCGGCATGGCTACCGTAACCACCTGACTGATAGGTAGTAGAAACATGAAGTATTCTGGCTGCAGAGACTGGTAAATAAATATGTAGGTTCTCATCTCCCTTGTTGGCATGGACTTTAATAGTCTGTTTTAAGAGACCTCCTGGTAGGTAATAAGTGCTAATTTGAACAGCATCGTAATTAGTCGGATTTACGGCATAGTGAATTGGAAACCGAGTTGAAAGGGGGTTCAAGTCTCTAAAAGCCAGTATTCCGATTGAATTAATGCGTTCATGGATAAATGAAATATCTAAATTTTTCTCATCTCTAAGAGTATCGATTTTAGAATTTAGTAAATCATCAACATAGATTCTTGCATCGCGCTCGGTATTATCACCAAGCTCTCGAGCTATTTTTTCATCCTCTAACTTTTGCAAAACCCATGGTTGACTTGCACTAATTGGATTGATGGCCTGGATTAATACATTACCGCCTTGCTCAGGTTTTACATCAATATAAAGTTGAAGCTCGCCACCAGCACCTTGAGCCAGTACTGGTTTAAAACCCCCATGATAATTACCCAAATAAACTAGCTTCCCAGTTGGATCTGTAAGACCAATTTCATGGATATTGAAGCCACCAATTTCATTACCTACCAAAGCACGAATACGAACAGTATGTGTATCAATCATCTCAACAGATTGGACTGGTACCATTGCGCGCTGATTGACCAAGGTAGTACGTTGCTTATTACTGATAGGGTCGTAAGGCGAACCATTTGCATCACCCAAAACCAGGTTAATAAGTGAAATACTGGCAGTATTGTGAGCCTGTGCTATTAGCGACAGGCCGTAGTTAGTTGGAGTAACGTAATAAATGGCTGTCATTTATTTCACTTCTGAGTTTCAGATGTCAAAGATGCTGAAAAATTCGTATTTTGATCCACAAAATGTACGTTTAACCAAATACGACTAAGTTCAATGCCAGTTACAGTACGTTCTTTCAAGACAGTACCGTTGGTGTCAGCTAGAGTTAAAGCAACACTATCTTGGCCAGTACGAGAAATGGTAGCTGCATATGTAGTCTGATCATTTAGATCAGTACGATATGCTTCATTCCAATCTCGCCAAGCTACGAGACGAGCTTTTTCAAGATCCTGCAGAATTACAACGCATTGATCACTATAGGTTCCCGTTTTTTCACCGTTATCAGCAGCTAATGCAAAATGTTTGATGGAACCTAATGCAACTTTAAAATCAACAGTTACAGACTCTCCTATATTCAAACTTTTCTTAGCAAATAAACCCGTTGATATAGAACCTCCAAGCCCTTCCTCTTCAAAAGTACCGCCTGTATAAGTTAAGACACCATTGCTTAATGTTGCATTTGTCAGAGACCAGCCGTCGATGGGCTGGCCATCAACGGCTAAATCAAAAAAATTTGCAGAACTCTCAAGCATTGGAATTCCGAACAATTCACCAATGAAAACAATGGCAGGTTTGTTTGCTTCAAGATCAATTTGTTTAGGTGGGTAATCTTTGTATTCGATTACAATATTTTGGGCAGTGGTAGAAGCAAGAATCACTTTTAATGATTTATCGCTTTCTGAAATTGAACTAATGTTTGGCTTAAATTTCAGTCCATTACGAGCCTGACCATCACTTAATAAGACAACAGTCGTACCTGCAACCGTATGTTCATGATCATTTGTTAAGACCAGATCCACAGGATTGTGATGTACACGTACCAATTCATAGGGCTGGAAGCTTCCGATCTGAATAATTTTATCTTCAGTATTAGAAAACTGTTCAATTAAGCTTTGCATTGCTGTCATATCAATAATCCTTTATTGACTTGTTAAATAAACCTGTTCACCAGTAACTACAGCACCAGCTACTAACAAAAATGCTGAAGTACTAACTCTTGCATTGATTCCATATAGATCTCTTTGAGATTTGGTGGCATCAATAGCGGTATGTAATTGTGATAACTGTTCGATGGTTAAAAGTATTGCCTCAGCAACGATGACTGAAAATGTATATGGTTGGCCCTTTGGTACTTGTTGGTGCCAGGCTACAATTTGATACTGATTTACGACGGTTTCAATTAATGCTCGTAGTGAGGCTCTAGTACCTCGCTGTGTATTGAAATCCTTAGAGGCATGTATAGCATCTCTTTTTTGTTGATCATTCCAACTTGGGTCCCAATATTCAACTCTGTGTTCCCAGGCCAACCAAGGTAAATGGGAAACAGGGCATTCATCAATACGACTTAATTGCACAAATGGAACGGGTAAAAGTTCTACTCGAGCAGAACAATACTCCAGACTTTTTTCGAGTCTGGTACTGTTAGGGGGGAGTAAGCTAGACATCTCTATACTCCGCGACTTTGACCAATCGATTTGTGCATCGGCCATAACGACTGTTTGGAACAACGATATCTTGTAGAGGGGAGTCTAAAATTACTCGTTGGACACCAGACTGGTGTAATGCAGCAAAGATTCCGCTTCTTGAAATATCAAAACCGTTGTAGCTCACTTGTTCTAGGTATTTATCAAGCTGCTTATTTGCTTCAGCTTGAACAACATCTGAGTCTGGACCAGAAAACAGTACAAGGGTTGCATTGATGCTAAAGTCCATTGGTGTGGCAGCTGATACAAGCACATCATCCGTCGCTGGACGACGAGTTTCAGGATCTAAACTTACGTCAACTTTATCCAGTAATGACTGTGGAGCGATCACATCATTATGACTCTGAATCCATACTTCGACCTTGCCAGCTAAATTCGTTATTAAACTTGCATCTTTAACTTGGCCATCCGCAGAAAGTGCCCAATATTGATATGCACCTGTTGATCCTGCAGCTGCTCGTTCTGGTGCTAATTGCACTCTGCGACGAAGTGCGTCATTTGATTCATAAATGGCTTCAGTAGGGGGTACAACATTATTGTTTGCAGGTTGTATAAGTAAGCGATAAACATCACGATTGGCAGCAAGATGATCCAGATCAGCATCAATCGCGTAAGCAAGTGTGAGAGCTTTTGAAGTCGAGTTAATTTCATGAGTTTTTAATAAAATGCGATATGCGAAGGTCTCCAGTAGTTTTACAACTGGTTCACTTTTGAGTTCTAAAACCTCAGCCATTTCTGGATAACGTTCTAAAAAGTCAGCTTTACACAAAGCAAGTTCCGCAGAAAAATCTAGGGCTTGCAATACATTTGGGTATGGCAAATTTGATAGATCGACGCGAGTGGTATTACTCATGCAGCTGCTCTCAATTCAAAACGATCAACGTAATTAATAACTTTTTGATTAAATGTAGTTATGCCAACAAGTTCGAGTTCCCAACTTCCTGCAGCTTCAAATTTGATAATACGAATCTGAGTAATACGGACTCTTGGTTCAAACAAAATCAAAGCTGTTGCAGTTGCACTAAATAGCCGAATCTTGGTTGCTTCGTTGCAAGGTTGGTCTATTAAATCAGGGACAATTGATCCGTATTTTCTTTGACAAATACGGGTACCAACTAAGGTTGTCAAAATGTCATGGATTGATTGTCGTAAGTGAAGAAGATAGGGCGCAGCGTCATTGATGCTGCGCCCTGTAGTTCGTGACATCCCTATCATTGTGGTACTCCCGTTGCATCGTTACCACTACGAACCCCAATGTGTTTATGTCCAATCAAGCTAATTGCTGTTGCTTTGACATCCATATCAGAGCTAATAAGCCCATGAGCATGCAAACTACCTGTGAATTCAACATTTTCCACATCAAATGTGAGTTTTTTAAGTTTAAATGTTGCTTCCCCTGACTGTTGATCAATGATTAGAGAACCTGCAGGAAAGTCCACAATAATCTCATCTTCAGTACCAGAAATACCGTTTTCATCATCCGTTGGAAGCGCGATAACAGGAACTGCGTTTCCTAAATTTCCAGATTCAGAAATAACGGTAAATTGCTCGCCCTTTGATGGACATCGCCATATTTTCAAAGTACCCCAAGCGAGCGCAGGAATCGTCACCCAATCTGTTTGATTTTCGCCAATCTCTAAACGCATTTTTTTGTTTGCCGCATCGACCTCGAGCACAGTCCCTGTACTCGCGATGTTATTAAGCAATCGTGCATTTTCAGAATTTGACATTTTAAAAATCAAAAAAAACCCATGAATCGATCATGGGCTTTTTGAAATTTTATTTCTAATCATCAAAGTCCGAATAGAGCTTAATCGGACTCAAGTTGAGGATTGAAATTGGTAATAATTAATTCATGGCCAAGTTCATCATTATCTGCTTTCGCATTAACGGACCAGCGGATCTTTTTCTCAATAAAATTGAAGTCTGCAAAAATTTCTCGCACCTGGGGAACGTCATTTAAACTTAAAATAAATTTGCCCTTAATGCTTTTCAAGATATCTCTCAATTTAAAGAAATCATCTCGGCTGAAGATATCTTTGCCATAGTACTTTTCACATTGATAATACGGTGGGTCCAAATAAAACAGCATATCTTTATGATCTTTTTGTAAGATCAATTGATCAAATGCCATGTTTTCAATCGTAACCCGTTGCAAACGCTCATGAATCTTTTGTAAAAACTCTTTGAGATCATCACCAAGTTTTAAGTTGGCTGGTCGAATAGGGTGGGAGCAAAAACTAGGATTATGAATACGTGCACCATAGCAATTTCTGAGCATGTAATAGAACCGTGCTGCTCGCTGAATGTCAGTTAATGATTTCGGTTCTTCAGATCTGGCACGTAGAAACTCATCGCGACTGATTAATTGAGTTTCAAACTCTTTAACCAATGCTTCATGATGATATTTAAATACACGATAGAGATTGATGAGATCGCCATTAATATCATTGATGGTTTCACCGTAGCTTGGTGTTTTCTTAAATAACACCCATCCAGCTCCGCCAAAAACTTCGCAATAATATTTATGAACGGGCATTAACTCAATAATAGTTCGAGCTAACTGTGATTTTCCCCCAAGCCATCCTGAAAATGATCGTCCAGATGCATTATAAGAAACTTGGTGTTCGTTGGTGTTGTTTACCTTTGCTGCTGACATTTTCTGTCTCCGTAAGCAGCTCATGGCTGTCTGACCTGACGCTCGAGGCGTTCCAGTGATTTAGCACCTTACATCGAGGGCATTTAATATTAATTTTTATAGGTTTATCTTCAATTTGTGCGAGTAATCTACCGCAACCACATCTAAAATCTCGCATTATTTACTACTCAAAAATTCAAAAATCGTTGTTTCAATCCAGCTTTTATCATCTTCACTGAATCCAACAAGCTCACGTCTAGGATATGCAACAGGATCTGCTGTTCTGGATGGTCTTTGTGTTAGACCTTCCTGATGAATTTGCGCGATTTTTGCAGTACGACCGCTAAAGCCTACAGCTGCTTTTTTATCAGAATATTCAGTTTTAATTTGTCTACCAATCATTTGGAATAATGCGCCAGTGCGTCTGATCTTCCCAATTTGATCCCGTTTACGAGGTATGTATCTGAATCCTTCAGGATCTCTTTGCTGCTTAACACGATCACGCATGCGAATACGTAATCCTTGTGTGAGCTTCCGCATAAGAGATCGCATTTCAGATGGCTCTAGAGCTAAAGCTAGATCGTCAACCCAACGATTTAATGCGGAAATATTCATGGTTGTTTGATGAAACCTTTATGATCATCCCAAATCATTGGCTTACAAATTGAATAGCCAGTATCTGAAATATTCACTTTTTCGCGTTGTGGAAAATCTACTTCTAAGTCGAATGTATTTAAATCAATAATTTCACTGCTAAAAGACAGCTCAATTTCTTTTTGTGCTGCATTTAAATGCAGATTGTTTTCTCGTAACCATTTCTTGATATAAGCGAGTATTAAAATAGGATCGGTACGGCAATCTAGAAATAAAAACCGAGCTGTATATTCTAAATATCCCTCATTTAAGTTCCCATTGACGATAAACAAGTTCGTTTTATCTGCAGTAAGTACAGGGAGTTTTTCAGAAAGATACGTTTTAAGCTCGGCTAATTTAATCATTTTTAAATTACCTAAAGGGTAATGCGGTTGGCAATCCAACCATAAAAAAATTGTTCCTGTGAAGGGTTACGCTCGCAAATTTCAATGTAACGATTGCCTTGCAGGATATTAAGAACCTTACATAGAGTCGTGACACCATTTTGGCCACGTTTGGATAAATATGTCTTCAATGCAGACATAGTGGCATCACCATAAACCCCGTCTGGGTCGAGGTCTGGAAATCCACCTTTACCCTGGTTATTTAGAAGATTAAGTGCGCGCTGCAGAAGAGGCTTCGCAAAACTGACACCACAGTTAACACCAGTATCTAAAAGTTCTTCAGCGACTGCAGGGCATAAATTATTGATGCGATCAAAGCGAGGATTCAACCAATAGGTTTTTAGGTAGATTGTCTCGGCTGTTGAGCGAGGTAAATCTTGCATACGTCCCTTATAGCCATGCTGACGTGCAACAGCCTCTGTAATACCGAAATTGGTTGGTCCACCACGATCTGCAGGGTTGTTGCTATATCCACCTTCGCGATCAATTAGATCTGCAATGTATTTTTCGATATTCATAACTCTTCCTTGTCATGTGTCGAACTACCAAATGTTTGATCATATTTTTCAGAAAATTTCTGATCTACCCATTTAGTCCCTTTAAACCCAATTACGCCACCAAAGAAAATCCCAACCTCATTTGGTAAATTCAGCCAAGATAAAAGGCTGGCAATCGTAATCGTCAAAAGTCCACAAATAAATGATTCCAACCAATCGACTTTTCCATATTTTTTTGCTGTACGAAATATCGCAAGTAATACAGTCACGATGAAGCTGGCTATTAACCACCAGTAATTAGCTAGAATTTGATAAGCCCATTCAATGAAGCTTTGATTTTTCCACGGCATAGATATTCCTTTATCTAATCCCAAAGTTTTAAAGTTTCATTCGTTACTGGCTGGATATAGTCGGGTAAAATGACTTTTTGATGTGTATCTAAAATTACCTGATGCAAACTTGGATTGAGTTCAAGAATTTCAGGCAAATACAAAGCTGATTGATTGCCATATTCACGATAAGCAACTGAATCTAAAGTGTCATTTTGAATCGCTTTGACAATCCGTGTCATAGCAATTTTACCCTGTTACGTTTACGGCCAGTTAAATCTGCAATAGCGTAATTTACGTTACGACGAAGACTAGTTACTTTTGATAATCCATTTTCAGCACGAATTTGACCTGTAGAAGTGGTATCAAAATCTAAATTATCTTCAGCAATGAGCGCAGCAGCCTCATAACATACAGCTTTAACGTAGTTACGTTTTTGATCGTCAGTCAATGGAGCGATTAGATAACGTTTACCAATCAACTGACTGTTAATCGTATCCATCGCTTCACTGACTTTTGCTGTTAATAAAACCTCACCCTTTGAGGCATCAACACGACCTTGGGCTAAAAGCTCAGCAACACTGATTGCTGGATAGCCCTGACGAGGATTGATGACATTTGCATCGGGTAAGGCATTATTAATTAGCATCGTTATTCACCTGCAGGCGCAGAAGAATTTTGAGTTGTGGCCACATCCTCAGAGGCGGTGGACGCAGGAGAGGTCGCAACAGATGTTGTTACTTCCTGCGAGTCGCCCTGGTTGTCGTGGATCGACTCGTTTGTGTCACGTTTTAAAGTACGCTCTAGCTTTTCGATGTTTTTCTTCACGCCAGAAGCTGAATTTAAACGCAACGCATTTTTAAATGCTTCCAATGCATCAGCAGGGCGAGATTCGGTAATAGCCAAACCTAATGCCTTGTAAATTTTTGCATGCGCTTCATTTACCAGATCTTCGCCACGTACCAGTTCAGCAATCGATTCAAGTATTGAAGCATTATCGATGGCCAGCTCAACATTTTTGATGCATGCCTCACCAATATTTTCAGCAAGTACTTCAGCCACAGTACGTTTGAACTTTTCAGGCATTACCATGCCATTTAAAATTCCATGCTGGCCAATACGAAGTGCTAATTTAAAGTCTTCAGCATCGATCGCCCAGGCTAAAAGATACATAAGAACTGTATTCTGTTCAGCAGGCGATTGTGCCAATGACGCATCGATGAATCCTTGGAACTCAGGCAACCATTGTTTTTTCAATTCAACTTTTTTGTCGACTGCGCGAACATTACTGAGTTGATCAAGGTAACTTTGCAAACGCAATTCGATGTTCTGTTCAATAACTGAAACTGAACCATCTGCACCTTCTTTATAAAGGATTGTTACGTTCTGATCAGGACCAGAAGCTAAATCCACACCACCTTTAAATTTAGCCTGATTAAAGATATGTGGAGGGAATTTGGCTTCACGTTCACGCTGGGCCTTTTTCAATAACTCTCTTTCACGGTGTTGACGCATTTTTGAAGTAAGTAGGCTTGACATTATGCTTGCACCTCAATGTTTTCTAGCAATACGCATAAGTCGTAATCTTCAACCACATAGTCTTCATTGATCGATTGATAATCGACATCACGGTCCCATGCTGGCTCAGCTACGATACTTCGCACCAAGGTGTTCGACTGAATATAAATCGACAGGTTCTTTAACGTTGTGATCAAAATGGTATTTTCTGGAAATTGCGGTGGTAAAACAGGTTGCAATGTCCCAAGGATTTGATTTGCGTAAATTGTTCGTGCCGCGATTTGTTCTGATGGATCTTGAACTTTATCCAATAGTTTTAAATATTTTTCAGAAATAATGCCACTTCCACAAATGGCCACTAAATCTTTACGGTTACGATATTGAGGGGCGATAAAGGTATGAATTGCATTTTCAACCAATCCATCCAATGTTTTATATTCGCCTGTTGCACCTACAGTAATCTTATGGCCACCTTGACCATCATCTGTATCACCTGAATAGACTTGTTCTGGTGCAACTTCACGAATACGTTGCAGCCAGCCTCGTTTTACATCCTGTAAAAGGGGGAAGGTTTCACGGTCAGAACTTGGAGCACGATATAAACCATTAAACCCCATTGTAATCTTGTCGAGGGCGATGGCTTTTGTAACCATTTCGGCAAGATTTTTCTTAAATTCTGGGCGATGTCGCCATGCATTTAATAGAGACCATTTGTATGCAACATCATAGTTAGTTTGCGTACATAGGTAATTATCAAGATGTCGCGTTTCGCCTACAGCAGTCGGTTTACGTGGGCCAGTACGGGTATCGGTCGTACTTGCAATCGTAGTGCCTACGCCCATTCCAATTTTTTCACCAGATTGAGCATCTACTGGATAAATGTTGATTTGACGTAGAAAATCATCACTTTCTTGATAAGCAGTGATAATACGCTGTTCAATTGAAGGTACAACTGTGAAACTTTCACGTACAGTACTCACACCATTTAAACCAGCAATATCATTTTGATACTGTGCAAATAATGCTTTCGTGATCGCGTTTAAAACTACTCTAGCCATATTAATTAAATCCTTTTAATTCATTACGTTCTAATTAAAATTTCATCCTGAAAAATTAATAAGGTGCTGTTCCACCTTGAACATTGCCAGGAGCAGCTGGAGGTGTATTGACAGGCGTTTTTGAAATCGTATTAAACGATTCTTGAAGGGTTGTTAGTTGTTGTTGTAGAGGTTGCAATAATTGGTTTAATGCTTCAGTTGGATTTGAAAAATTGGTTTGGCCTGGGTCTTGCGCAGGCGTTGGCGTAGTACCTGGAACAGCCACTGGTGCAGTTGGTGCGATTCCTGGAGCTGGAGTGCCAGGTTGACCAGCAGTAAGTGCTTCGAACTTCTGATTTACTTCAGTTTTAAATGTTCCAAAGCTTTCAGCAATCTGCTTAATGCCATTCAAAGCAGCAACGACACCTTGAGCAACGGTTTCATCTACACTCGTTTCTACTGGTTTTGGCTTATTTGACATCAGCTCTTTAATTTGCTGCAAGAGTCCTTTGTTTTCGTCTTGCGTGTTTTGTTCACTCATGAAGATATCCTTATCTGGTGAGGTTTTTACGACATTTGTATTTGCTGAAAATTTCAGTGCTTCAGTGTTGAGGCAGTTAGGATCATCCGTAAGTCCCAAACCCACCTGATAGGCTTTTCCAGATCCAGCAAAATCACGATAGAACTCAATTGATGGATAAATTTTCTGACCAGCTTTATTGAGGGAAACAAGGTTAGGTAGTGCTGAAATAGTGTTGTACTGACACATCAAGCCATTTTCTTCAATTGCTTCAACTTTGATGATGTCACCATAAGCATTGAAGGGCGGTTCAGGAGACCAACCTTTAATATGCTCAATATTAATACGGCCACCGTAATAGGCGATGCTATACGATTCGGCCATTTCTAGAATTTCCTGTCGAGTGAGAGGACGTCCATCAACAGTTTGACCTTCCCGTGCAACACGGAATCTTTTTTCAACACGGCCTTCGCCAGGTAAAGCAGTCATCTTTACTCCATTAAAAAAGAATGCTTTTAAGAGGCTTTAAGTTTGATGTTTTGATCAAAGGCTTTGCAAATGACGAAAGTCCGAATAGAGCTTAATCGGACTTCATTCTTTAGTTTGAAATTTGGCATTAACGTTTAATAACGTTATATGGAAACTTTACTCAGTCCCACGGATGGGGCACCTTCGTTTTTTGATGCAATGACATCACGCCAGCAAGGGCGACTTTTGTTCGCTCAGGGCTTATCTGTCTCTGAAATTGCCACATATCTTAGCGAAAAGCGATCCACTGTTGAAAGTTGGAAACAACGAGACGGTTGGGAAAAGGCCGACATTTTTGATGATGTAACGCTTGGGCTACGTGCTCGCTTTCTAACGTTAATTTTTAAAGAAAACAAAAGCAATGCAAATTATAAGGAAATGGATTTCCTTATGCGAATGCTAGAGAGATCTGCAAAAATTGAACGTTATCGCTCTGGTGAGGGTAACCAAGTTGACCTTAATCCTAAATTGGGAAATCGTAACAAGGACGCTAAATCACGCAAAAAGAAACTGAAGAATCAGATCACCCAGGAACAATTCGAGATCCTCGAAAATGCATTCAAAGAAATCTTCTTCGACTTCCAACATGAGTGGGGTAATACGATAGAGAAGTCCGAAGCTGAAATATTTATGATGCTAAAGTCTCGACAAATCGGGGCTACTTTCTACTTTGCATTATGGGCATTAATAGATTTATTAAAAACTGGAAAAAATAAAATTTTCCTTTCAGCTTCAAAAGCACAAGCATTCCAGTTTATCGAGTACATACGCGCATTTGTACTGGAAACAATCGAACTTGAACTTACTGGCGATCCGATCGTAATCAATGGGCCGCAAGGCCAAGCGACCATCTATTATTTAGGAACAAATGCTTTAACCGCACAAGGTCGACATGGCGATGTAATTATTGACGAATTCTTTTGGATTCGTAAATTTGGAACATTCCAAAAAGTTGCAGGGGCAATGGCCTCGCAAAAAATGTATAAGGAAATTTATTTATCTACGCCATCGAGCATCTTGCACGAAGCTTATGCATTCTGGGCTGGCACTGATGGGGACCGCAAAAATAGAATTGAAATTGATATTTCTCATACAGCATTAAAGCGCCCCCAAGTATGTGCAGACGGTAAGATCCGTCAGATTGTCACTTTAACTGATGCCGAGAAAGCTGGCTATGATCGATTCAATAGAGAAGCATTAAAACGCAGATACCCTGATGATGAGTTTCAGAACCTATTTGAATGTCAATTCATTGATGATACTGGATCTTATTTTCCAATGGCCATCGTTGAAACCAACATGGTGGACTCGTGGAATATTTGGAAGGATTTCCATCCATTTCAACCGAAACCTTATAGCGGTGAAGTTTGGCTTGGTTATGATCCGTCCTTTACGGGAGATAATGCTGCCTTAGTGGTCATTGCCCCACCTAGAACAAGTTTGAGTCCGTATCGGATTTTAGAAGTTCATCAATTCAAAGGGCTATCATCCAGTGAACAAGCCCTAAAAATTAAGAAAATCTGCGAACGATACAACGTCGTATTTATTGGAATCGATAACACAGGCAACGGGATCTCAGTAGCTGAACATGTCTCTCACTTTTTCCCTGGTTTAAAACGTCTCAACTATAACCCTGAGTTAAAAATTCGCATGGGGCTACGTGCGAAAGAATTATTGGAAAGAAGAAGACTGCAATTTGATGCTGGTAAGCTGATCATTGCTAAATCATTCCTTTCTATTAAAAAAGCATTAACAAGTGGTCAAGGTCATAAAACACTTGTTACTACACGTTCGGCCGAAACAGGTCATGGAGATATAGCCTGGGCGGTTATGAATGGACTCGAAAATGCTCCAATTATTGATATCACAAACGTCAATGTAAGCAGTGCTAAGAAAGCAAGGATCAAGGTTTATAAATAATGAATATTCCAAGTGTAATCAAACAGCCACTTCAGAAGATTGGATTTTTTCAGGATAGGACGCCAATTAATATTGAGCAACCTAACAGAAAAATCATCATGAGTAATTTTGGTGATGCAGAACCTGTGCTTGATGGACAAACTCTTTTTCAGTATGGATACTGCCCTCAATGGCAAGACTGGTATGAGCTACCTTATGACGTTGCTGCCACTGCAAAATTATTCAGAGCGACCAGTCACCATACAAGTGCATTAATTGTTAAACGAAATATTTTAAGTAGCACTTATATTCCTCATCCACTTTTAAGCCGACAGCAATTTGATGCGCTAACGCTTAACCTTTTGACCTATGCAAATGCTTATGCTCATTTTGAGCGTAATCGGTTTGGTGGAATCATTAAAATTACATCGCGACCGACTCTCGTAATGAGACGAGGTTTGGATCTCAATCGATATTTTCAGATAACTCAGTTTATCAATAAACAATATGAATATTCCCCAGAAGATATCTTACATATTTATGAGCCTGATACCACACAAGAAATCTATGGCATCCCAAGTTATCTAAGCTCTGTAAATGCGATTTTATTGAATGAGGCTGCAACATTATTCCGTAGACGCTATTACAAAAATGGAGCTCATGCTGGATTTATCTTACACATGACAGATGCCTTACAAACTCAGGATGATGTCGAAGATCTAGAAGATGCAATGGAAAATTCAAAGGGAGCTGGCAATTTCCGAAATTTATTACTTTACACACCTGGTGGTACTAAGGATGGGGTTAAGGTTATTCCTATTGCTGAGGTGGCTGCTAAGGATGAGTTTTATAATATTAAGATTGCAAGTCGCGATGACCAGTTAGCTGGGCATCGAACACCGCCACAACTTATTGGAGTGGTACCGCAAAATGCTGGTGGTTTTGGTGACATTGAGAAAGCTGCCAAAGTCTTTTATTACAATGAAATTCTTTATTATCAAAATATGTTGAAGGCTATCAATGATCGCATAGGTATTGAGGTCATAAAATTTCACGATTACGCATTGATCGATACCATGAAAAATCCAGTTTAATCTGGATTTTCATTTAATTTTTTTGGTGTATTTGTTATGGAGTTTGGACCTACCAATTATATCATTTATGCAATGTAAGTGGTTAATAGTATTGTATTAATTCAATAACATAGTACATGGCTATAGATGCAAACGTAACCTCAATACACCATCAATCATCCTCAATAAAAATCCATCGACATCTACCTAAAACATTAAGAACTATCACCTGGCGCGCGCAGTTATCTCCACGCCACGCCTGCCCACTAAATATATCAAAACAGATGCAAATGCATCACTGCCTAATAGGAAGCCGTGGTGGGCCTTACAGCGCAAAATAAGATGGGTATAGGTGATGCGGTTTGATGCGCTCTGATGCAGAGAATTAAAGTGATTTAAGCTTCGGAACAATTGCAGGATTCATGCAGGGGGACCAATCATGATAATGGTCACTAAAGAATGTTAAATAACCAAGGTGGAGTTTGTAGTAAACGATTTCATGGACTAGATCATCGTCACCCAAATCTAAAAAGAGGTTTGCACCTTCTGGAGCGTTATCTCTAATTTGTTCGATTGTAATTTTACCTACTTTACGAATCATTTTTTATTCCTACATATCCATAGCTATCGAAATTTGAAGAAAGGTTATGAATCCAATTTGCAGTTAAATTATATACTTAAGTTGTTAATAAATAACAATTAATTCCATAACCTCATACAGGTTATACGAGGTTATGAAAGTTATGAAAAAGTAATTAATTATCTATATAACAATAACTTACTAGGTTATGCTTTGTAACCTTTTTTTTAGGTTACGTATAACCTAGATGTAACCTAAACATAACCTTTATGAGTTGTAGAATTATTTATATTTTATATGTAGTTAGATATAGATATTAAATTTCATAACCTTTGTAACCTAATTCCATTACATACTTTGACTTTGAGATTTACCCTAAAAAAGAACGATATTTAATCAATTTTCGCCAGGGCCTTACAGTACCATTATATCGAGTCCCAAACACGGACTCACATAGACACACATAAAATTCATTAACTATTTGATATTTTTACACAAAGATTCCCAGACCCTCGGGACCAAGATTCAAAGACCCCCAAGCTGGTATTAAAGGCTTGGGGTTTTTTAATGGTTTGAATTTAAATCTTTGTGATTTACTACGATTTTTATCTAAAGACTTTATGTTTCTTGATTATATGATTTTTGCGCCTTAAAAAAGACGCAAAAAATTACTTAATATGAGTTAACAAAATCATTAAATTCTAGTGCTTTATTTAGTGTGTTGACTTTGCAACTGGTTATGGGACTATATTTAGTAAAAAGTTTTGGGTTATGACATGCAATTGCTGCTATAAGAACATATTTACCTTTACTTAAAGGTTCTTTTGTTATCATTATAAAAATATCACCTGAGTGCTCTCTCGGTGCATAGGTTTCAATAACAACATTATTTGAGTTTCTAATTTTATAATCTGCATTTTTAGTTACCCATAAATAAGCAGCTTCCATTTTAGTATCACATTCGGATTGACTATTACAGGTTGGAGCGGTGTTTGCAATTTTATCTCTATAAGATTGAATCTCTTTATCTTCCTTGCTCATTGAGTTTGTCTGGTTCTGCTCATTTACAGGCTTCCCTATAGTTAATTTCTGGCCAACAACCGTAGTATAGGGCGATAGCAGTTCATTTTCTTTAACGAGGGACCTCCAGTTTGTATTAAATTTTTTAGCAATAGAGGCTAAAGAATCACCAGCTTTAACTGTATATTCTATATATGGTAAATCTTGTTTGATCTGTTCTGCTTCACTTTTCATTTTAATTGAATTTTGGTTAAGTGGTTCTGCAGAAACATACCCTGATAACATTAAAATGATAAAAGGGAGGATGGATTTTTTTTTGAAACTAAGCATTAGGATTACTCTTTGATTTGAGCGGGAATTATTGAGTTTTATTACAAAGATGTATTCTACTTTAATTATGAAATTACTCTAGTAATTCTCATTTTAAAAAACATTTGAGTTATTATTTTTGACACTAGGTGATGCTAATAGTTTTTGATTTGAAATTAAGTTGTGTTTTAAGTGTAAATTCAATGAAATTTCACGTTTTGTTGCGAATTGATTGAATCAACAATTGCCTTTTCTGTTAAAGTTTGTTAATACTAAGTGATAGTTTTCACATTTTTTTTATAAAACGTAAAGAACCGTATAACGAAAATATTCGAGAGGCGGGAATGACGATTCAATTATTAGAACTACAGCAAGCTGAAAAGTTAAGTGCTTGTAAAATCTCTCTTTCTTTGGGGCTAACTTCAGAGCAGAATTTGCTTGAGCAATTTTTACAGTTCAACCGAAAACTGATGCAAGCCAGTACCGCATTGCTATCATTTCATCAAGAACCTTACCTTTGGCATCGTTGCCCTGAAAAACTCAAAGCCATTGATTCTGCAAAAATTACCAAAAGTCTAAATACCTTATTTGTGAATGGTGACCTGGTTGATAGCGATCATCCGCAATACTCAACATTACTGGCATTTCTAGCACCACTGAAAAAGAAAATCCAAAGCGCAGTTGCTTTACATCTCAGACATCCAGACCAAACCTCACTCGGCTATATCATCCTGTTTGATGAAGCTGCACAAGGTTTTAGCGATCTACAAAAACAACTTCTCCAAGAACATTGCGTCAACTTCATGCAACAACTGGAATTGAAGTTTAACCATGACGAATTGAAAGAACTATACGAACAAGAAGCTGCACTCAATTTTAGTAAAACCAAATTCTTTTCGATTATTTCGCATGACTTACGTGCACCGTTTCATGGGCTATTGGGTTTCTCAGAAATATTGGCAAAAGAACGTGAAACCTTAGACGAGTCTAGCATTCAGAATATTGCTGACTATCTATACGATACCTCACAGTCGACTTATAACTTATTAGAAAGCTTGCTCAATTGGGCGATGGCCGAAGGTGGGCGTTTTGTCTATCACCCAATCAATTTTAAACTGCGCCAGATCACCAATATCGTGACCGATATTCTGAAAACTTTAGCGATTAAGAAGAATATTCAACTGATTAATGAAGTGGATGAAAATCTTAAAGTCTATGCCGATATGAATATGATCACGTCGGTGATTCAGAACTTGGTCTCTAACGCGCTGAAATTTACCGATGTGGATGGTACGGGTAAAGTTTATATCCAAGCGCAACATAAAGGCACTTATGTTGAAATCTATGTCAAAGATACTGGTCTCGGCATGACCCAAGAACAGATCAAAGACCTATTCCAACCGCGGATTACCATCAGCTATAAAGGTACCGCAGGAGAGAAGGGTGCAGGTCTGGGCTTAAGTTTGTGTAAGCGCTTTGTAGAAATGAATTTGGGTGAAATCAATGTCACCTCCAATGAAGGCGAAGGTACAGTGTTTACCGTGTTATTGCCAATCGAACGTGAACAGGTTGATTTATGTACGGATCAACAAAAAAGCAAAGCGAAATTAGTCTAAAGAGATTTTAAAGATAAGCTTGTAACTGATATAACTAACCTAGATGACATGACATCAGTCGAGCCTTTTTATATGAATGCGCAACAGCTACAAAAAACCTTAGTTGCAAGCCAATATGCTGAACAAGTTTTAAATTTATACAAACTACAATTAGAACAAGACTATTCCGAAGATCAATTTCTTGACTCACTGTCGACTGAGACCATCTATCAAAAAGTGCAACTGGCTGTGGCTGAAGTTACTGATGAACAATCATGGATGAAAGCCTTACGCGTACTCCGTGCCAAGCTGATGTTTCGCTGGATTTGGCAGGATGCCAATCAACTCACCAATGTGGTGACGTTGACACGTGAGCTATCCGATTTTGCTGATGCCAGTATTTGTGCAGCCAAAGCTTTTGCATTACCGCCTTTACTCGCCAAGCATGGTGAGCCCATCGGTTATTCAGGTCAGTTACAAGATCTGATTGTCATTGGAATGGGTAAGCTGGGCGCTCAAGAGCTGAATCTCTCTAGTGATATCGATTTGATATTTGCCTTTGATGAACAAGGCGAAACTAATGGGCGTAAATGTATTGATGTACAGCAGTTCTGTATTCTGTGGGGACAGAAGCTGATTTATCTGCTTGATCATATTACTGCTGATGGTTTTGTGTTCCGTGTCGATATGCGTTTGCGTCCGTGGGGTGATGGTTCGGCATTGGCGATTAGTCATAGTGGATTGGAAAAATATTTAAGCCAGCATGGGCGTGAATGGGAACGCTATGCATGGATTAAGGCGCGCGTGATTACCGGTGGCAAAGCGGGCGAAGAATTGCTAGATATGTCGCGTCCCTTTGTATTCCGTCGTTATGTCGATTATTCCGCTTTCGCTGCCATGCGTGAAATGAAGGCGATGATTGAGCGTGAGGTCATGCGCCGTAATATCGAAGAGGATATTAAGCTGGGTGCGGGTGGGATTCGTGAAATCGAATTTATTGTGCAGGTATTCCAGTTGATCTATGGCGGATCGAAGCGCGAACTGCAAGATCGTCAATGTCTAGTCAATTTGCATCATTTAGGTGAAGCGGAGTTGCTGGATCAGCAAGCAGTGATTGATCTGGAAGATGCTTATCTATTTTTAAGACGAATCGAACATGCCATTCAAGCCTTGAATGATCAGCAGACGCAATCTTTACCAACCGAGCCTGAGCTGAGACAGCGTATGTTGGATACACTTGGCTTTGCTGATTGGGCTGCCTTCTTGGATGTACTCAATCAGAAACGTGACAAGGTCAAAGTCCAGTTTAAACAATTGATTCAGGAAACAGAGTTTGCTGAGCCTGTTGATGATTTCGTGCAGCTTGAACAAAAACTCAATGCGGTATTAGATGATGATGCCAAGAACCTGATCCAAAATTTTTGGCATGGGCAGGCGCTACGCAAGATCCCAGCCAGTGCTTTAGAGCGTTTAAAGAAATTCTGGCCGCATTTGATCGAAGCAATTTTACAATCGGATCAGCCCCAAGTGGCGCTGTTGCGTTTGATGCCATTGGTTGAATCGGTGCTACGCCGTACCGTCTATCTGGTCATGCTGATGGAAAGCCGTGGCGCATTACAGCGACTGGTGAAAATGGCAACTGTCAGTCCATGGATCTGTGAGGAACTCGCACAATATCCAGTGCTGTTGGATGAATTCCTATCCATGGATTTTGGTCTGCCACAACGTAAAGATCTGGAAGATTCACTGCGCCAACAATTGCTACGAATAGAGATTGACCAAGTCGAAGATCAAATGCGGGTACTGCGCTTATTTAAAAAGAGTAATGTACTGACAGTTGCAGCCAGTGATGTGCTTGCAGAAAGTCCGTTGATGAAAGTTTCCGATGCCTTGACTGATATTGCTGAAGTAAGCGTGCAAGCGACCTTACGCTTGGCTTATGAGGCAGTTGCGCAGCGTCATGGTTATCCAATTGGAAGCGATGGGCAGCGTTGCAGTCTGGACCATAAAGGTTTTGCGGTGATTGCCTATGGCAAATTGGGTGGTATTGAGCTGGGCTATGGCTCGGATTTGGATTTGGTGTTTATCCATGCCTTTGAAGAGCAAAGTGAAACTGATGGTCGCAAGGGCATTAGCGGTGCTGAGTTTGCCATTCGTGTGGCGCAGAAGTTTATGTCACTCATGACTACCCAAACGTTAGATGGGCGTGTCTATGAAATTGATACTCGTCTGCGACCATCGGGTGAAGCAGGGATGTTGGTCACTAGTTTAAAAGCTTATGAGCAATATCAACAAAAAAGTGCCTGGTTATGGGAGCATCAAGCCTTGGTACGTGCTCGCTCGATTGCTGGAGATGCTGGATTATGCACGCAATTTGAACAGATTCGCTGTCAGATCCTGACCCAAGTTCGTGACGAAAATGTGGTGCGCGAAGAAGTGTTGAAAATGCGTCAAAAGATGAAAGATCATTTAGGATCATCTTCTGAGCAAAAAAAACATGGGATTTTTCATTTAAAACAGGACTCAGGTGGTATCGTTGATATCGAATTTATGGCACAGTATGCTGTGCTTGCATGGAGTGGGACGAATACAGATCTCGCCCATTTTTCCGACAATGTAAGAATTCTAGAAGATGCTGCTAAAGCAGGCTGCTTATCCAGTGAAGATGCCACAGCATTAATACACGCTTATCTCCGTGAACGAGCTGAGAGCCACCGTCTAGCGCTTGCAAATCAATCTATGCAAGTCAATGCTGCGGATTGGCACGATACCCGCGAGATCGTTTGCAAGTTATGGCAAAGATTAATTGATCCAACTGCGCAAGTAGTGGAAAGTGAATAATTGTGTAAAAAGAAAATGGAGTATGTGCGATGAGTTTGGCTGATCGTGATGGTTTTATTTGGCAAGATGGAAAATTAGTTGATTGGCGTGATGCAAAAATTCATGTCTTAACTCACACACTACACTACAGCATGGGTGTCTTTGAAGGCGTCAGAGCTTACGAAACACCGAATGGTACCGCAATCTTCCGTTTGCAAGATCATACTAAACGCTTATTAAATTCAGCAAAAATTTATCAAATGAATGTTCCATTTGATCAAGCGACACTAGAACAAGCACAAATCGATGTGGTTCGTGAAAATAAACTGGCTTCTTGCTATTTACGTCCATTGATTTGGATTGGTTCTGAGAAACTCGGTATTGCAGCAACAGACAACACCATTCATGCCGCAGTTGCAGCATGGGGTTGGGGTGCATACCTTGGTGAAGAAGCAATGGCACATGGTATTCGTGTAAAAACCTCTTCATTCACGCATCACCATCCAAACGTGACCATGTGTAAAGCTAAGGCATGCGGTAACTATACCGTGTCGATCTTGGCGCATCAGGAAGTCGCACGTTCAGGTTATGACGAAGCGATGCTACTTGATCCACAAGGCTTTGTTTGCCAAGGCGCGGGCGAGAATGTATTCCTGATCAAAGATGGTGTATTACATACCCCAGATTTGGCAGGTGGTGCATTAGAAGGGATTACCCGTCAAACTGTGATCACCATTGCCAAAGACCTTGGTTATGAAGTAGTTGAACGTCGTATTACCCGTGACGAATTCTACATTGCAGATGAAGCATTCTTTACTGGTACTGCTGCAGAAGTGACGCCAATTCGTGAATACGATGACCGTGAAATCGGTTGTGGTTCGCGTGGTCCGATTACCACTGTTATCCAAAAGACCTTCTTTGATGCAGTACAAGGTCGCAATGACAAATATGCACACTGGTTAACTTATATTAAATAAGCTGTAATCGTATGCAAGGGCGAAGCTTAGGCTTCGCTTTTTTATTGACGAATTAATACTAAAAAAAATGATCAGCTCTATGCTAAGATGAGAATATATTCAGTGCATATGATTGAACGCTCTTGGATTTTTTATGACAACGCGAACTTCCATATCTCAAGCATTTAAGGTTATCAGATGGTAGATATTCAACAAAATTCGGCAACTCATGAAGACAATGTGATTTTGTGCATGAAGTGGGGAACCAAATATGGTGCTGAGTACGTAAACCGTCTATATAACATGGTCAAACGTCATTTGACCCTACCTTTTAAAATGGTATGTCTGACAGATCGTACCGAGGGGATTGACCCGAATATCCAGTGCTTTCCAATACCATCTTTGGATTTACCTGCAGGTAGTCCTGAACGCGGTTGGAATAAACTTTCAACCTTTGAGCCTGATTTGTATGGCCTAAAAGGCAATGCATTGTTTCTCGATCTGGATGTGGTCATTATTGATAATATTGACTGTTTTTTCCAAGCGGAAGGCGAGTTCTTGGTGATCCACGATTGGAAACGTCCATGGCGTATTACTGGGAATAGCTCGGTATATCGCTTTAAATTGGGGGCTTTTCCTAAAATCCTGCCGTATTTCCGTGCAAACTTTAATGAGATCAGTCAAAAGTTCCGCAATGAACAAGAATATCTGTCTTGGTTTGTGCATAACGAAGGTAAGCTGAGCTACTGGAATAAAGAGTGGTGTAAGAGCTATAAATATCACTGTCTAAGACGGGTGCCATTTGCTTATTTCCAGCCGCCTGTTAAACCGAAAGGCGCAAAAATCATTATTTTCCATGGCGAGATCAATCCACCAGATGCGATTAGTGGTGGTGGTGGTAAGTGGTATCGTTATGTATTGCCATCGGATTGGATTAAAGAGTCTTGGCAATAATTGAAACACTGCCAAGCGCGCTAATAACGTGATTGGTGCAATAAAAAAATCAGGCGAAGAGCCTGATTTTTTTATTTTAACCGATTTAGAGCTTGTGATATTCACGATACCAATCGACAAAGTTTTTGACCCCATCGACCACCGATGTCGCAGGTTTATAGTCTACATAATTTTCCAGAGCGGAGCTATCGGCAAAAGTATCAGGCACATCACCAGGTTGTAACGGAAGCAAGTCTAAAATTGCTTCTTTGCCTGCTGCTTTCTCAATGGCCTGAATATATTCAATCAATTTCACCGTACGGTTATTGCCAATATTAAAGATTCTAAACGGGGCATTGCTGGTTGCAGGGTTTGGATGGTTACTGTCCCAAGTTTCATCAGGTGTCGCAATTTTATCGCTGGTACGGATAATCCCTTCAACAATATCATCGATATAGGTAAAGTCACGGGTGTGATTACCGTGATTGAACACAGGAATTGGTTTGCCTTCAAAGATATTTTTGGTGAATTTAAATAAGGCCATATCTGGACGTGTCCACGGACCATACACAGTGAAGAAACGTAAGCCAGTGGTCGGTAATTTAAATAAATGACTGTAGCTGTGTGCCATTAACTCATTGGCGCGTTTAGTCGCAGCATAGAATTGTAATGGATGATCGACGCCATGCTGTTCACTAAAAGGCATGGTGGTGTTGGCCCCATACACACTACTGGTACTGGCATAGGTCAAGTGCGGTGTTTCTGCATAGCGGCAGGCTTCTAAGATATTGGTAAACGCAATCAGGTTGCTTTCCACATAGCTATGTGGATTCTCAAGCGAGTAGCGTACACCAGCTTGTGCTGCTAAGTGAATCACGCGATCAAAGCTATGATCTTTAAAACACTGATCCACTACGGCTTTATTAGCAAGGTTTTCACGAATTAAACTAAAGTTGCCAGTATCTGTACTTTCAGCCAATAGTTGTAATTGCTTTGCACGAGCTTCCTTTAGCGAAGGGTCATAATAATCATTAAAATTATCAAAACCGACCACATCATCACCACGTTCAAGTAGTTTTTTTGCAACACTAAAGCCGATGAATCCCGCAGCACCTGTGACTAGAACTTTCATTCATCGCCTCCAAAAATATCTCGTGTATAAACTTTATCTTGTACATCTAGCAAATCATTTGAGAGGCGATTGGCAATAATCACATCACTAGATTGCTTGAATTCATTTAGGTCTTGCGTCACTTTTGACTTAAAGAAGGTATCTTCATGAAAGGTTGGCTCGTAAATAATAACTTCAACGCCTTTCGCCTTCAGTCGCTTCATGACACCTTGAATTGCTGAGGCACGGTAATTGTCTGAGCCACTTTTCATCACGAGACGGTAGATACCGACTGTTGTTGGGTTTCGAGCAAGAATCGAATCGGCAATAAAATCTTTACGTGTTCGATTTGCATCGACAATCGCTTGAATCAAATTACTTGGGACATTGTTGTAATTTGCCAATAATTGCTTGGTATCTTTTGGTAGACAATAACCACCGTAACCAAAAGATGGGTTGTTGTAGTGGCTACCGATACGTGGGTCAAGACAAACGCCGTCAATTACTTGTTTGGTGTCTAGGCCGAAGCTTTGTGCATAAGTATCCAATTCATTGAAGAATGCGACACGCATTGCAAGATAAGTATTGGCAAATAATTTAATTGCTTCGGCTTCGGTTGAGTGGGTCAGCAAGACAGGAATATCTTGTTTTACAGCACCTTCTACCAGTAGATCTGCAAATTGTTGCGCACGTTCAGACTGTTCCCCCACAATAATACGAGAAGGATAGAGATTGTCGTGTAATGCTTTGCCTTCGCGCAGAAATTCCGGAGAGAAAATAATATTCTGGGTTTGATATTTCTGTTTGACTTGTTCAGTAAAACCAACGGGAACTGTTGATTTGACGATCATGGTCGCATTGGGATTAATGGTTAGGACATCCTGAATGACGCTTTCCACACTTTGGGTATTAAAGTAATTGGTCTGAGGATCGTAATCGGTTGGGGTGGCAATAATAATAAAATCAGCATCTTGAAACGCCAGTTGCTGATCGGTTGTCGCTGTAAAATTGAGATTTTTTTCTTTTAAAAAGATTGAAATATCATGATCCTGAATCGGTGATATTTTGTTGTTTAATAAGTCAACTTTGCTTTGTAATATATCAAGCGCAATGGTTTCATGGTGTTGTGCAAATAGCATTGCATTTGACAACCCGACATATCCAGTTCCAGCAATCGCTATTTTCATAAATACCTAACAGACTCTAAATACATGATGGACAGTTAATACGAACGCCATAGCGCGCCTAATTTTAAATCCCATTCCACTGGTGTAATGACCATTCGCCCTGCATTTGGGGTGAGTGTAATTTCACTGAAGTAAACGTGGTCTTGTGATAATAGGAAGTCTACCCGACTATAACCATAGGCGAAACAAAGTTTTTCTGACAATTCAAGGATATCTTTGAATTGCTGAGGCTTTGCTAAAGCGATGGGTGAGTTCTCTTTCAGATCGACCCGAAATGGTTGTAGCTCCCATTCGGTATCATACATATTTGAGTAGTCCTTGCCTTGAGAATCTTGTACATCAATTTCGAGATACTCAGGTTTACCTTCAAAACAGTGCACACGACAAGTGGTAATGGTCGATTGGCTCTCTGGATCAACATATAAATCAACATACTGCTCAATCAGAACCTGAGGGCAAATATCTTTATAGTGCCACTCACGTTTTCTAAAATACATGTTCATTTTGAGGTGATTTTTAATTTTCGCTCTGATCGCTGCGATATCAAAATTTTTCTTGTCTCGACAGACTGTTGCACTACCACTGTCATGCGTGCATTTTAAAACAAATTGATCTGGAATTTGCTCAAAATCAATTTCATCAAAACATTTGTAAATTCCAATCAGCGGAACAAAATACGAATCACCAATTTTTGCAGAGACCAATTCTCTTACTGCACATTTATCGGCTAATTTTGTAAATAACGGACTTCGCTCGAAAATCATTCGGGCAGTTACTTTTTCATTAAAGCTTTTTGGTGAGCAAAAATTAGGGGTATAACCTAATTTGCAGATAAACCGTTTAGTGAGATAGGTTTTATCTGAGACAAATTTAGTTCTAATTATTTTTGCTTGATACTCAAAGTAGTTATAGTCAATCATCAGTCAAAAGGTTAAATCCCGTCAAAGTAACCAGTAATTATAATAAAAAGGCATAAATTCGTCTAATAAAAATGTCGTAAATATTTTTTAAAAATGATTCCAAAAGGTTTGATTTTGTTAAGGATTGTCAGGGCTTAAGTTGGTGTTAAGCAAATTATTTAAATGGGGAAATCGTATTTTGAAAGGGAGATTGGAAAGTGTGAAAATTTAAGCAATTATAATATATTGATTTATATGCAATGATTGCTTTTTCAAGCCAGAAAGGCATTACCAAAAGAGACTGTCTGTCGGTAGATCAGTGGTGTTATCATATAGCGTTAAATTAAACATGCTTGGCCGTATTTTATGGCTTTTTAATCGTTTAAGAGTGAATTGATGAGTGAAATGATGCAACCGGTTGATGTGGTGATTGCTTGGGTGGATGGCAATGATCCAAAGTTAAAGCAGAAACGCATGCAATATCAGGGCAAGACACAAGCTTCTGATGCTGTTAGCGATACCCGCTTTGCCAGCAACCATGAAATTTATTATAACGTTGCATCAATTCTGAAATATGTTTCATTTTGCCGACATATTTATATTGTGACCGATGGTCAACAACCACAATGGATTGATGATTTCGTAACCGATGGTATTTGCGAAGCAGGGAAAATACGAATCGTTGATCACCGCGAAATTTTTGCGGGTTATGAACAATATTTGCCTACCTTTAATACTCGATCAATTGAAACGATGCTCTGGAATATTCAGGGCTTATCCGATTATTTTTTCTACTTGAATGATGATTTCTTTTTCAATGCACCTGCGCAGTTGGAAGATATTCTTGTCGATCAGAAAATGGTGGTTTACGGGCATTGGCAGAGCAGTTTTGCGCTTAAAGCCAAGCTTTGGTACCGCCAATTGTTAAATCAATATTTTAATAAGCCGATTCAGCCTAAACATATGATTGCTCAAATGTTAGGTGCAGATATGCTTGGATTTAAAAAGTTTTTTGAAATTCACCATTATCCGCATGCGGTTGACCGCAACATCCTGCAAGCTTATTTACTCGCACATCCTGAGTTTTTGCAAAAACAGATTCAATATAAATTTCGCAGCGTAGCGCAAATTAATCCAATTTCACTGATGAATCATCTAAAGATTAAGAATAATGAAGCACTGTTAAAACCAGACCTTGAAATTGCTTATTTGAAAAATGAATCGAGTCTAAGCAGCTTTTTGCACAGTTTGGGCAATGAACAGATTAAGTATGGGTGCATGCAAAGTCTGGATCAGTTGAGCACTAGTGCAGCAAATCAAATTTATACAGCTTTAAATCAAAAGCTGGCTGGCTATTTACCACAAGTTTTATTGGCTCAGACAGCCGAAGGATAAATGATGAAAGTAGTAACTTATCTGATTAACCTCGATGGCAGTGATCAGCGTTTAGCAAATGCTACAGCTCAATTACAACACGAGGGGTGGTCATTTACACGCTTTGCTGCCTACGATGGTCGTGGTAAGGCTTTATCAGAGTTTACAAATTATGATGATGCAGAAGCGCAGAAAATTTTAGGACGTAGTCTGATTAATTCAGAATTAGGTTGTTATCTGAGCCACTATGGTTGCGCTGAAAAATTTCTTGAAACAGATGCTGATTATTTGGTGGTGTTAGAAGATGATATTCAGGTTCTACCCAACTTTAAGCAAAATTTAGAGTCACTGCTGAATTATCTGGATCAGCATAAAGAACTGGATTGGTATGTCGTGAATATGGCGGCGAAAAAGAAAAAATTAGCCAAAGATATTATTCAATTGGAACAATTTACCCTTTGGCATGCTTATTATTTCCCGATTCGTGGCGTTGGTTTGGTTTGGTCGCGTAAAGGTGCTGAAGAGTTTGTCAAACTTGGCAAACAAATACATGTCCCTGTCGATATCTTCTTCCAAGGCTGGCTGAGTAAAAATGGCAAAGGCCTAGGTGTTTGGCAACCTTTTGTAAAACCAGCAGGGTTGGATAGTGATATTTTAGGTACTGTTGCAACGCAGGGGATTCAGCGTAAGGACTTGGAAAATCGCGATTCGTCTCATGGTCTTAAGAAGCAGAAACGGATGTGGCGTGACCGTTTTTATGCTTTTAAGCATTTGTTCTTCTAATGAAAATGGTTTGTGTAAAGCATTGCCGTGAAATGAAAAGCATAAATGATTTGGTTTTTGCTGAGTTCCCTCTATGAAAATATTTAAAAAAATATTCTATCTCTTAAAATTTTATACGATGTATTCGAATAAAAAGAGAGGGATTAACGAAGCAATAGACAATGAAGCGGATTTAATTGCTCTTAACCCGATTGTGCAAAATGCAGTGATTCCTAAAAAAATTTGGATATATTGGGAGGGGACACTTTCAGGCTTTGTTGAACAATGTGTCGAGCAAGTGAAAAAGACCAATCCTGACTATGAGGTTAATTTTTTAACCCCAGATACAGTAAAAAGCTTTTGTGATATTGATTTTGGTCGTTTCCCAAAGGCAACACCACAACAAAAGGCCGATTTGCTTCGTTTTGAGCTGATTTATCAATATGGTGGCATTTGGCTAGATGCCAGTACGATCGTTTATGAAAGCTTAGACTGGATTCAAGCGTTAGTGGTGAGAAATCAAACTAATAGCTTTGCCTACTATCGTGTGAAGAACACAACGCTTAAAGAGTTCCCCGTATTAGAGAACTGGTTACTGGCCAGTGCAGAGAAAAATATCTTCTTTAAAGAGTGGTTCAATGAGCTGGCAAAAGCCATTGAAATGAGCCCTAAAGCCTATTTGCAGCAACTCAAGCAAACAGAGCCACAATATCAGGACTTATTTCAACAGATTGGTCGTTTAGAATATTTGGTTGCCTATGTGGCTTGTCAGAAGGTGATGCGTAAGCATTTACCAAGTATGAGTTTGATTAACTGTGATAAAAATGCCTTGTTCTTTCAAGTCAAACATCAATGGGTCAAAGAAAAAGTACTGATTGATATGGCTGTGAATTATCCACCTGCGGAAATGCCAAGATTGATTAAGCTTGCGGGTAAGGAAAGAAAAACACTAAGTCATTATTATGAAAAAGGGATGTATCTGGAAGGTTCTCTGCTCGATCTCTCTTAATTTTAGACAACTTCGCTACCGATATGAATTGGTGGTGAAGCTTATTCAAAAAGGTAGTAAAATATGAGTAATCTTCAGTTTTTTACTACTATGAAAAAATTTGTAATTAGTCTCTCGACGGCCAGTGAACGTAGAGAGCATATTTGTAGTGAGTTTGGTAAAAAAAGTATAAGTTTTGACTTTTTTGATGCTTTGACTCCTGAGCCAGCAGCTCTTTTTGCGAAAGAACTTAACTTAAACGTTGATGGACAGTCTTTAACAAAAGGTGAAGTTGCATGCTTTATGAGCCATGTGTTCTTGTGGAATAAAATGATTAGCGAGAATATTCCACATATGGCTATTTTCGAAGATGATATTTATTTAGGTGAAAATGTTAAAGCATTCTTAGCTGATAATGCTTGGATTGATTCTAATTGGCATCTAATCAAGATTGAAGAATTTACCTCCAAAGTTGCACTCGGGCAAAAGATTAAAACGTTTCATAGTGAGCCAGATAGAGCGCTTTTTGAGCTTAAAAGTAAGAACCTCGGAACTGCAGGTTATATTCTTTCTTTACATGGTGCTAAGCAATTAATCAGTTACATCCAGTCATTGGATAAGTTGATTGCTTTGGATCATTTGATGTTTGAAAAACTTATTCAAGATAAGATTTTATCTGTATCTCAGATGAAACCAGCCTTGTGTATCCAAGACGTGACGCTCTTCTCTACAAAGGATAGTGTGCGTTTTGCTAGTCATTTGTATAAAGAGCGCCTAACCAGAAGACATTATGATAAAAAGACGGGACTGGATAAGATCCTTTTAGAGTTAAGTCGAATTTTTCAACAAATCAGAAATCTTATTTTCTTTAAGACTGTCGGATTCAAATAGGGGATTTTCCCAAGATTATATTGGTACTCTTGGGTATTTATTTTATAAGTTTACTCAGTTTTCTGGCTAAATAGTGGCCGAAGGTGCCAAGGTCTCGGAATATAAAGAAAAGTTTCTCTCTTTTTGTTTGTATAATGCTGAGATCAAATTTTAAACCCTTCATTTCTTTTGTAATTTTTTTCCAGTTTTTATTCGTGGTAAAATAATCTCTACTTTTCTTTGATTCATCTAAGTAGATATAAGAGAAATGAAGTAGTGGGATTGCAAATATATCCTTCTTTTTAGTGTTTTTAATGAGCTCTTTAATTAAAAGAGCACAGCTGTTTAATAATTTGTTCTTTGTTGCCAGATTATTCTCACGCGTAGCGCTGTTTTCTAAGATCCTGTAATTATAAATGCTATCTTTAATTATAAATATATTTTCAATTTCAGTAAGTATCTTCGATACAATAAATGCATCTTCAAAGTGGGTCATATTTGTCGGGAATAGATTATTGAGAAGTAATTCTCGTTTATATACTCTTAACCAAGAGAACCAATTGTTTTCATTGAAAATATTTCGAAGTACTTCATCATTCACTTTATGTAGACCAGATAATAGTGACGGTTGAGACAGATGATAATTTTTCTCAGGTGCACTTTCGAAAAAACAATAGGCATTAAACTGAATTAGATCTGGAGATGTCTGTATTGCAGACAGGATCTTAGAAATATAATCATCTGCTATGATGTCATCGGAGTCTATAAAGGTTATATAGTTACCATTAGCACTCTGTATCCCATTATTTCTTGCCTGACTTACGCCCTGATTTTCTTGGTCAATTACAATAAAATTCTGTTTGAGCGAGTTTGGTAAGTTGTGTATAAATTCATCAACAACCTGTGCAGATTGGTCTGTTGAGCCATCATTGACAATAATAACTTCGATATTATTTTTTATTTGATTCCATACACTTAGTAGACATTCATGAATGTACTTTTCAACATTGTATACAGGAATAATAATACTTAAACAGATCATCGAAGGGATATGGCTAATTTGAGTCATAACCTATTTTATCCTATAATTACCCAAATAACAGTACGTTGTTAGCATGATCCTGAGAAGAGAGCATTGAATGGATATTTCTGTCGTTAGCTTAAAAAATGCACTTGAAAGAAGGGTGCATATAAATAAGCAATTTATGACTCAACAAATTGAATTTCAATATTTTGATGCTATTGAACCTCATCAGATTGATGAGGCACTTAAAAATACAGGAATCGAACTTAAAAATTGTTCTTTAACAAAAGGAGAGATAGGGTGCTTTTTAAGCCATCTCTCTTTGTGGAAAAAAATAATTGATAATAATTTACCCTATATGGCAATTTTTGAAGATGATATTTATTTAGGTTCAGAAGCAAAATCATTTCTAAAAGATAATTCTTGGATACCTGAAAATGTAGAAGTTATTAAACTAGAAGCATTTTCAGATTCAGTTCAGGTGGAGCTTTTTTCTAAAAAAAACCTTATTAATGATCGGTCGTTATTTCTTTTAAAAGGGCGACATTTGGGTACGGCAGGCTATATTATTTCTAACGCAGGAGCTAGGAACTTATTTAATTATATAAGTGATCTGGATGTTTTGAAACCAATTGATGATATTATGTTTGATAGCTATATTGCGAAGAAAATGGTGTATCAAATGCAACCAGCACTGTGTGTGCAAGACTTTATTTATAATAAAGAAGTTAAGTTTGTAAGTTGTCTTCAATCAGATCGGTCTCAAAGACACCAGAGTGAAATGATTGCTCCTGTGAAAATAAATAGAATAAGCTTGAAAATAAAAAGAGAAATTTATCGTTTTTTTATTCAAATTTATAATCTACATTATAAAATTTTTGAAAAGAAAATAGAGTTCAAGTAGGCTAGGCTACTTGAACTTATATTTTAGATAATAACGAATCAAATTAAATAAACTTGAAATATTAATTTTCTTTGCCAACTCTTTTAAGAATAGTTTATCTGTTGCCACATTTGGGGTTAAAACTTTATTGGTATAATGTACTGTATGTACTTTTTCTTTATAGCTTTCCTTCTTTTCTTTATCTAACCATGAGCCAATAAAATGATGTGTGGTATAGTTTTGGGGAAGATCTAAACAAAAATAAGAAGAAGAGAAAATATGAATTTTATTAGATCCATCATCTCCAATTTGATTTTCATCTTTATGCGAGTCAATCCCATAAAAGCGAGTTAAAAAATTGCTAATCGTGACCGTATTAGGTGGCTCATCATTGCTGTAAGTCTTTGAGTCATAATAATCTAGCATTCTTTTGGCTAACGAATGCTTAGGCATACTTCCCCAGACCGCAGAAGTAAATGGTATCGTGTCGATTTCAAAACTGCTAAAAGCTTCTAGTGTCAAAAACTCATCTATAGCGTGTTTAATTTCAACATCTGTATCTAGATAAACCCCACCAAATTCATATAACGCAGATGCTCTAACGTAATCTGAGACAAAGGCATACTTTTTTTGTTCATATGCTTTTTGGGTAAAGGGGTGGCTATTGATGTCGAAATTTTCTTCATTCCATAGCTTGATTTCCCAGTCAGGGCATTTTTCTTGCCAACCATTGATATAGTGTTGTAATGGCTCGGGAATTTTTTTCCCCCCAAACCAACAGTAGTGAATAATCTTGGGAATCATGGAACAGAATTTAAGTCTAAGATGTCTTCATAATATAGCATTATTTTTTTACAATTATGATTGCCATAGCATTTTTAGTACATAATTTTATATTCAATTTACCTATTTTTTATGCATTAACGTGATGCTCTTTTAAGGGGCAAAAGATGTCAGATCAAAATTTTTAGGTTCCTGAGTGAGTAATTGTAGAAGTTAAAATGGCGGGAACCTATAGCTTCTGTATTTTACTTAAAATAGTCCATATGCCTTCAATTTTTTATATCAAGAGGTTGTATGTGTTTTGATATACAACCTCATTTGATTTTTATTGTTTTTTGAATTTTGAGCGGATGTAATAGCGTACTATTATTAATAGTTGGGTTAGGTTTATATTTTTGGCTATTTGCTTTAATTGATCTTTTTCCCAAAAAAAATCACTTTCTATTCTATTTGAGTAGTATTTATTATGTAGTTGCTGCTTATATGGTTTTCGATTATTGTGATCCTCTATCCATGAACCAATAAAATGGTGCGTCGTGTAGTTTATTGGAAGATCTAAACAGAAATAGTTGGATGGGAAAATATGAATAACATTGGTATTGTCGCTACCAATTTGATAAGAATCTGTTTTTTTATCTATATGGAAATCAGTAACGAGAATATCTGAAATAAATAGAGTGTTGGGAGGAACTCGATTAGAATAAGTTTTATTATGATAGTAGCCTAAGATTTTTTTTGAAAAACTGTGTTTTGGTATTGATCCCCATACTGCCGTAAAAGGTAAATTAATTCCTTCAAAGCCGCTAAATGCTTCATAATTTAAGAAATTATCAATTGGTAACTTAATTTCGACATCTGTATCTAAGTAAACACCACCAAATTCATATAATGCCCATGCTCGTACATAATCTGAAACAAAAGCATATTTTTTTTGCTCATATGCAGATTGGGTAAATGGATGACTATTAATATCGAAATTTTCTTCATTCCATAGCTTAATTTCCCAATCTGGACATTTTTCTTTCCAACCATTGATATAGTGTTGTAATGGTTCTGGAATATTCTTATTTCCAAACCAGCAATAATGAATAATTTTAGGAATCATTTAGGCAAAGATTAAGTCAAAACAGAATGATAATATATCATTGTTTTATCAAGTTTTTGTAGTTCTAGCGTTTTAGTGTGAATTGTTTTTAATTAAGTTGACGATGGTATTCATAGAAATAAGTTTTAATTATTTATAATAATCTTTATCAGTTGATTCCCCTCTAAATCGTTTATAACCCCACATATATTCAGCAGGAAAGCGGTTGATCATCTGTTCAACTGCTTGATTGAGTGCTGTTGTGGCAACTGTGATATCTCGATCATAGAGTTGTGGATCATTCAGATCATCACAATACACATCAAAACCTTCACCATCTTCACGGCGGAAACAGCTTAAGCCAACTAGGCGACATTGAGTTTTTTGTGCCATTTTACTGGCAAGTGTACTGGTCAGACAGGGAATTCCGAAAAAAGGAACCACAACACCGCCAGAAGGATCAGGAACATGATCAGGCAGAATTACACTGAAACCACCTTGTTTTAGATTCTTAAATAGCGCTTTTACACCCGAAGCATCTGTCGGAACTAAGGTTGCATTGAGGCGTTGACGCGCATGCAGGGCAAATGCATTAAAACTAGAATCCTTCATTGGTTTATACATAATCGTTGGAATGCCATATTGATGCACCCAAGCATTCATCATTTCCCATGTACCCAAATGTGGAGTAATGATGAGTGCGCCACGAGGGTCGCTAAGAGCATCTTTCAGGACTTCCAAATGATGTACCGTATGAATCTGTTGGATGCTCCATTCGGGTGGCATCGCCCAACATTTTCCAGACTCAATATAGCTGAGGCATTGTTTGGTGACGCTTTCTCTGGCGAGCTGTTCTTTTTGTTCTGGACTAAGTTGAGGGTAGGCGAGTTTTAAATTGACTCTGGTTTTCCACAGCATACTTTTATTGGGTTTTTGATTGATAAAGTAAGCTGCCACTTTTGCGATACTACGCAAAAATGCTAAAGGGAGAATACGAAGCAGAGTAATGTAAAACGACATGATCTTAGTCTTGTTTATCTACGTTGCCTTTAAGGACCATATAGATTAATGCGACAAAAATCAGTAGAGCGCCCGCCAAACTACTTACACAGAAGTATAAAATACGTTGGTTGGTATCCATATTGAAGAGTTCATTTGCCAAGATGTAACGCATGAAAAACCATTGAGCAAGTGAAAATACAATAAGTACAATTGCATGTCGACGTACATCAGGACGCATTGCCATAAGACTGACCTCTCAATAAAAAGCAGCCTATTATGCCACTAGAGGACTTGTTCGCAAAGTATAAATTACCTCACCTAACCTCTCCTAAAAGGAGAGGGATTGTATGGATATAAAAAACCCTGCATGAAGCAGGGTTTTTGTTGAAACATAAACTCAAGGTTTATTTTTCTTCAGCTTTTGGCTTTTCGCGTAAACGAATACCTAAATCGCGCAATTGATTTGCTTCAACTGGTGCAGGTGCTTGTGTTAATGGACATTCAGCTGTCTTGGTTTTCGGGAATGCAATTACATCACGAATAGAAGAAGCACCTGTCATTAACATGATCAAGCGGTCAAGACCAAATGCCAAACCACCGTGCGGAGGTGCACCATAACGTAATGCATTCAATAAGAAGCTGAATTTCTCTTCTGCTTCTTCTTCACCAATACCTAAAGCTTCAAAAATTGCTTTTTGCATTTCTAAAGTATAGATACGAAGTGAACCACCACCGATTTCAGTACCGTTCAGTACCATATCGTATGCAACAGACAATGCTTCACCTGGATTGCTCTTCACTTCTTCAACACTTGATTTTGGTAGTGTGAATGGGTGGTGAACAGAAGTCCATTTGCCATCATCAGTTTCTTCGAACATTGGGAAGTCAACAACCCAAAGTGGCGCCCACTCACAAGTTGTCAGTTTCAAGTCATGACCGATTTTCACACGAAGTGCGCCCATCGCATCATTTACAACTTTAGCTTTATCCGCACCAAAGAACACGATGTCGCCATTTTCAGCGCCAACACGTTTTAATAGATCAAGCACGATTGGCTCGATGAATTTAACGATTGGAGATTGAAGACCTTCGATGCCTTTTTCAAGTTCGTTGACTTTGATGTAAGCTAAGCCTTTTGCACCGTAGATGCCTACGAATTTGGTGTATTCATCAATCGCACTACGTGGTAATGAACCAGCACCAGGAACACGTAAAGCAACGATACGGCCTTTAGGATCTTTTGCAGGACCAGCGAATACTTTGAACTCAACATCTTGCATTAAGTCTGCAACGTCAACAAGTTTCAATGGAATACGCATATCTGGTTTGTCAGATGCATAGTCACGCATTGCGTCAGCGTAAGTCATACGTTCAAATTTATCGAATTTTACATTCAATAATTCGTTGAACATTTTAACTGTTAAGCCTTCCATTAAATCCATGATGTCATCGTCACTCATGAACGATGTTTCAACGTCGATTTGGGTAAATTCAGGCTGACGATCCGCACGTAAATCTTCGTCACGGAAACATTTAGCAATTTGGTAATAACGATCGATACCACCAACCATTAACAACTGTTTGAACAATTGTGGTGATTGTGGAAGTGCGTAGAAGCTACCATTTGAAACACGGCTTGGTACTAAATAGTCACGTGCACCTTCTGGCGTTGCGCGTGTCAAAATTGGTGTTTCAACGTCAAGGAAACCATGATCTTCAAAATAGTTACGGATCAAGTTAGTCACTTTAGAGCGGAAACGTAAGCGCTCTAACATTTCTGGACGACGGATGTCCAAGAAACGGTATTTCAAACGAATTTCTTCTGAAATATTGGTGTTTTCGTCATTCAATGGGAATGGCGGAGTATCAGAAGCGGCAAGAACTTCGATCTCTTTACCTAAAACTTCAATCTGACCACTCACCATGTTGGCATTTTCAGTACCTTCATAGCGACGACGAACACGACCTGTAATTTTTAATACAAATTCTGAACGTGCTTTATCTGCTGTTGCGAATGCTTCAGGGGTATCTGGATCGATCACCACCTGTACGAGACCATCACGGTCACGCATATCAAGGAAAATCACACCGCCATGGTCACGGCGACGATGAACCCATCCGCATAAAGTAACTGTTTGATCGATTTGGGCTTCTGTTAAAGAGCCACAGTAATGAGTGCGCATCATATTGAATTATGTATCCAAACTATATTGGCTGTAGACGGTGAATGCGTAAACAGCGCACCACCAATGAAGGGGAGATTATGCCTTGTTGAACGTTTAGTCTCAAGTCTTAATGTTTTCAAGCGAATTTTAAACAGACGCTTTTTGTTAAAATGATTTTAGACGCTCTGTTCGATCCAAAAATAAGAATAATAGACAAGCCATGGTAAAGACCGTTAAGCCAGCTTGGGTAAATTCATTAATCGATTTGCCAATAAAAAAATAGCGTTCACTGTTCCAAAGATCAGGGCTGATATGACGGCTATAGTCTAAAACTGAGAACAGCCCATATAAGATGGAGAAGATGGCACTGATGAGTGCAAATCCTTTGAGCCTAGCTGGAACGGGATAGTGATGTTGATGGGTCTTATAATAATGCCAGCACATTTTCATTAGGAAGGGTAAAGCAATAATAGATGACCCGATCTGTAATATAAAATGTAATGGATAACTAAAACCCAACAGTGAAATGTTCTGAGCTAACATGTCTTTGAAAGCAAAGCTTCGGAAATCAAGATGGGTGAGTCCATCCCAGATTAAGTGTGTGCTGATCCCCAGTATAAGTGCTAGACAACTGAGAAAGCTGAAAGAAATGAAATCATCCAGAGAGTGGATATTTAAAGGATGTCGGATTTCAAGACAGCGATAGGTTACAGGACGATAAATTAAATACCACAAGAGGCAAAAGAATAATCCAATCGGTAGATTCGGAAATAATATACCTGACCATTGGTGTGTTAAAGCGATATCTTCTTGGGTAAATAATCGATAAAGATCGGGTGTCATACATCCAATCGCTAATGCTGCGACAGGCAAATGCCCCTGACTTAGTTTAGATAAAGGTGGGGCAAGTACGGCATGTGAAAGTGTAAAAGGCATATCGTTGAAAAACGACCATTCATTGAATCATGGAGAAGCAGTGTAGCAAATGTTCATTGTTGCACTGTTTTTTATTGCAAAATAAATGAAATGTTATAATATAACAAAAACAACGATCGACTGATTCGAGACCCGATATGTCATTTCCACAGAATATTTTGACCTTATCTATTTTAGCTGTTGTATCTGTATCTACTTTTGCAGCAGAAAATGAGCAAGTAACAAGCTTAGATACTATACGAATTAAAGCACATCCATTAGAGCAAACATCGAAAGATTTTGCGGTTGCCGATACCGTAGTGGATCAAAAACGCTTGCAACAGGGCGCTGTCACCATTGGTGAAGCATTGAGCAGTGAACCTGGAATTTATTCCAATCAATTTGGTGCGGGCTCAAGCCGCCCTGTGATCCGTGGTCAAGATGGGCCACGGGTAAAAGTCTTACAAAACTCCTCTGAAAATATTGACGTATCAACTTTATCTCCTGACCATGCAGTTACTGTAGACCCAGCTTTGGCTCAGCAAGTTGAAGTAATTCGTGGTCCATCTACTTTATTATTTGGTGCTGGCACAGTAGGTGGTTTGGTAAATGTGACGGATAGTAAGATTCCAACCAAAATGCCTGAAAATGGTTATGAAGGTAATGTGGGTTTACGTTACAACACGGGTAGTGATGAAAAGCTGGCAACGGCTGGGGTAACGGTTGCTCTCGGTGATCAAGTGGCCTTGCGTGTTGAAGGCTTAAATCGTGAAGCCAATGACTATATCGCGCCGAACTATGTGCACGAAGGTGAGAAAGAGCGTCGTGTCGGTAATACCTTTGCCAAAGGTGAAACAGTGAATGTCGGTTTGTCTTGGATTTATGATCGCGGTTTTACGGGAATTTCATATAGCAATCGCCAAGATAAGTATGGTCTACCTGGACATAGCCATGAATACGAGAGCTGTAGTGCTCATCTTTCAGGACGTCCTCATTTACATTGTGGCGACCATGATCACGAGGATGGCGATGATCATGGTCATGACGATCACGATCACGACCACGATCATGCACATGAGGCAGGGCCTTGGATTGATCTGAAATCTGAGCGTTATGATGTTCGTACCGAATTGAATGATCCGTTTGCTGGGTTTAAAAAGCTACGTGCACAAGCCAGCTATACTGATTATAAGCATGATGAAATTGAAGAAGATACCATCGCGACTCGCTTTAAAAACAAGGGCTATGATGGTCGTTTAGAGTTGGTACATAATCCAATTGGGTCATGGGAAGGGGTGATTGGAACCCAATATGGGCAACAAAAATTAGAACTCACAGGTGAAGAAGCATTCTTAGCACCAAATACCACGAAGAAGTGGAGTATTTTTGCCTTAGAGCATGCGCAATTTAATGATGTACATGTTGAGTTGGCGCACGTGCGGACCAACAAAAAATTGATATTGAAGATTCCACTAAAAAAGATTTCGACGGTTCAGCCTTTTCGGTTTCTGGCGCTGCAAACTGGGAGTTTGCGCCCAACTACAAACTCTCTTTGGTGACTTCACATCAAGAACGTTTGCCTTTAGCGCAAGAGCTCTATGCCAATGGTGGACATTTTGCGACCAATACCTATGAACTAGGTAATGATCAATTGAAGAAAGAGAAATCCAATAATGTGGAACTCGGTTTCCATTATGACAATAACAAGTTTGATTACCATGTGCATGTCTATCACAATTGGTTTGATGACTATATCTATGCGCAAACTCTAGATCGTTATAAAGATTTCCGTTTAGTGGAATATACCCAAGATCAGGCACGTTTCTATGGTGCAGAGGCAGAAGCGGGTTACCAAATCTCGGACATGTATAAAGTGGGCGTGTTTGGTGATTATGTTCGTGGCAAGATCGACAATGAAAATGCACCGCGTGTGCCGGCAGGCCGTCTAGGAACCAAAGTAAATGTGGACTTTGGTGATGGCTTTAGCGGTTCGGCTGAATACTATCATGTGTTCCAACAAGATAAGATTGCGGCTTATGAAACTGATACGCAAAGCTATAACATGCTGAATTTAGGTGTGGCATACACAGGTAAATATAGTAAGGCTACAGATTATCGTGTTTATCTAAATGCCAATAATTTGCTCGATGATCAGGTGTATCAACACGCATCGTTCTTATCGACAATTCCGCAAGTTGGACGTAACTTTACTGTTGGGGTGAATTTTAACTTCTAAGTGAGTTAAAAATAGAATATTGAAAAAGCCATTTGTAGGCAGTATACGGTTGTATTGTTCTGCGAATGGCTTTTTTATTTAGGATATGACTTGCAAGCAAGTGCTTTCGAAATAGATAAATAACGATTGCTATTATCTTGATTTTAGCCATAAGCCAACTTCTTGTAAGGTATTGACCAATTTCTTGAGTTTTTGACCTTCAGCCGTGATGGAATATTCAACTTTAACAGGAACTTGTGCATATACTTCTCTTAAAATAAAGCCTTCTTCTTCTAGAAATCGTAGTTCTAAGGTCAGCATTCTTTGCGATATATTTGGAATCGCTCGGCGTAATTCGTTGAAACGCATTGGTTTCTCTAATAGAAACGAAATAATAAGCATACGCCAACGTCCACCTAATACGGTCATCGCTTCTTCTACAGAGCACCCTGAAATATTATCTTTCATTGTGAATTTAAGTATAAAAAAGTTACCTATATAGCAAATTAATGCCTAATTTACAATCTATACCAGATCCTCAATAATGGTTTTTTCTTCTGTATAAGTGATGCCGCGATGGACTATAAAGAAATTGCAAAGAAGACGATTCAGCATTTGTACTCAGCTCATACTTCAATTAGAGCGTCAGGTATAGACCCGACCTTGATTGCATTGGCTGAGCTATACGTTTCTCAGGTGAATGGTTGTGCTTATTGTTGCGCTTACCACGCACAAGAGTTGAGAGATATGGGGCATGAACAAGGGCTGATTGATAAAATTCCAGGCTATAAACATTCAAATGCTTTTTCAGACAAGCAAAAGCTGGTGCTTGAATGGGCTGAAGCAACCACGACCTTATCTGACAAGGTTGAATATATCAAAGCTCAGTTGGCGGAACATTTTAATGAAAGAGAAATTGTTGAGTTGACGACGAGCATTGCATTAATGGGGGCTTTGAATCGACTAAGAATTACTTTGGGTGATCTAGTTTAGTTGTTTTTCATCGATTAACCATGCGTTGTTGAGAAGTGTGTAGGGGTGAACAAATACGAATAGATTAAGGTAAAGATTAATTCTTTATACAATCACCAAATTAGCATTGAAAAATCAAAGCATAAGCTCTAGCCTACATAAAGTTCCCCCTCTTTGATAAAGAGGGTTGGGGAGATTTTTATTCGGCTAGGGCTTTTTTTGTTTATATGCGTATCTTCCAACGAATCCATCGAAAATTAAACTGGTCAGGTCGACGTTACATGGCAGTCATATTGTGTATTTTTGCGATTGGATACATTGCTTCGGCAATTTATCACACTGTAAAACCACTCCCGAAAGGGTTGGATTTTACTGGGCAGTTGCGTCATGCCAATGTGAAATTCTTAGCAGATCAAACCTATATCGATGCGCAAGGTCAACAACAGGTTGATCAGCATATTTTCAAAGAAGTGTTTCAGTTGATTGATCAGGCACAGAGTACCATTGTGCTGGATATGTTCCTGTTTAATCAGGAAGTGGGTAAGTCGACAGTCAAACAGTTTCCTTTGATGCAAGAGCTAACTGATGCCTTAATCGTGAAGCGCCGTTTGCATCCAAATGTCGAAATTGTGGTAATTACCGATCCGATTAATTCGGTTTATGGTGGGTTAACTCCAAAGCATTATCTACAACTACGCCAAGCAGGTGTGGATGTCATCGAAACTGATTTAAAACCATTGCGTGCTTCGAATCCGTTGTGGTCAGGCCTCTGGTATATCTGCTGTCAGACCTTAGGTAATAACCCAGAAGGTGGTTGGTTAAGTAGCCCCTTTGGCAAAGACAAAATTACTCTGCGTAGTTATCTGGAATTGTTTAATTTCAAAGCCAATCACCGTAAAACCTTGGTGGTCGATACTGTGGATGGTTGGAAAAGCCTAGTGACTTCGGCCAATCCGCATGATGGTAGTTCACATCATAGCAATGTGGCTTTGGTGGTGGATGGGCCAACAGCGATTGATGTGTTACAAACCGAACAAGCTGTGGCCAATATGTCTAAAGGTTCGAGCCCATTTGTGATTATGGGCGGGCTAGCCGAAGATAAAACATTGCCACAAGTGCAAGTGCTGACTGAAAAAGCCATTTACGATGCTGTGCTGAAAATGATTCAGACTGCGAAAAGTAAAGAGCATCTGGATATGGCGATGTTCTATTTATCAGAACGCAATATCATTGATGCACTCAAGCAGGCACAGCAACGTGGTGTCAACATTCGTATTATGCTTGACCCGAATAAAGATGCATTTGGTCGTCAAAAGAATGGTATTCCCAATCGCCAAGTGGCTTCAGAACTGAATGCAGTCGGTATTCCAATCCGCTGGTGTGATACCCGTGGCGAACAATGTCATAGCAAAATGCTGCTTAAATCAAACGCTCAACAAGCGGAGATCATTCTCGGTTCAGCTAACTTAACTGCGCGTAATCTAAAAAATTATAATCTTGAAACCGATATGCGCGTGATTGGTACAGCGCAAGCACCTGTATTTGAAGATGCGGGGCAATACTTTGATGCTGCATGGACCAACGCCAATGGCCGTCAAATCACGGTGGATTATGCAAAATATGCCGATGAGTCAAAAGTGAAATACTGGATCTATCGTTTTATGGAATGGTCAGGTTTATCCACTTTTTAATTCAGCATAAATAGAGTTCTGCACAATGGCGAAAATTAAACTGAATATCAGACAGGATGATGAGATTGATTTAGATGTACATCAATTCAATCATTATGCAGATATTGTTGAAATTCAAAGTTGGGCAGAACTCTTGGAGTGCTATCTCGCCCTTAAACAGGATGTTTATCCTAAAAAAGTGTTTCTGGTTTTAGATGATAGAGCACAGGCAGAATACACCTCTATGCATGCTCAGTTGGGTGATCAGCTTTATTTTGACGATAGCCAATATTTTGAAGGAATCGAAGATCTTGGCAGCCAAGACAGTCGTCTGATTGAAACGAATATTGTCACCCCTTTGTTGTTTCAGCATCATGTGCAACAGTTGAGTCATTCAGACCACCAGCGAAGCTTTGAAAGCATGGCTGGAAAAATGCAGCACTATGATCAGAGTGATCTCGATGCGCTCATTTACTTCAATCAACAGCTATTGATCTCTCGCAATACTGAAATGATGGTTAAAGTGGCGGCTGTTGAAACAGAAGCATTGAAACTGGCGATGCTACCGAATGGCTATTTTTCTTGTGATTTTGATCCCTTCGAGAATTATGCGCTGATTCAGAAAATGCAGCACTATGGCTTCGAATTTATCGGACTTGGAGCAGCGTTATTGGGATGGATTAAAACCCCAGATTTTAAAGCAGAAAAAATTGAAGATTTAGTTCAGGATCTCGCTTTGATTTATCCTTTAGATTCCGCCCATCAAAAGGCAATGAAAGACCTGATTTTTAAAAATAATTATCTGATTTTACCTTATTCTGAATCACCACAAGAATATCTAGGTTACGACTTATCCTGATTCAGAACCTGAGCTCAACAAGCTGAATGTGAACCTTTACTTGGTATTCAGCTTGTTGAAAGATATACATCATCAATAAAAAAATTAAGGGCTAGGTGGGATCAATTGATCTAAATCTTTATCGGCCATTTGATCAAGTTCGCTTAAATCTGTTTTGATTTTCCACTGACTTTCATCCTCGACAGGATTCGGTAAACGGGCTTCTAACCAGTCACAGACCACATCAGGAGTGAATTCTGGATGATTACATTGGATTACCCAAGCCAAGAAATCTTTGGCTTCACCGTTCATATAGGGCGGTGGAGACACTGGGAAGAACTGGGTTGGTAAACGTTCATTGGTGGATAAATAATTGAGAACATGTCCAAGTTCTTGGACTGTTTGCCATGCCAACGGATGTTCAACATCAATATTGAATTTAAACCACCATGCATGTTGACCATCTGCACCATGCGCAACGATACGCGCTTCTTGCACACTTGGAACTTTGCAAAAGAATTGATAGAGACGATCAAAATTCATTTCAGCCACAGATGTTGCCTTAAAACCAAAAAAATGATTTTAGCATATCTCAGCGGAGCTGTAGCTCGCTGCTGTTTATCTTGGGAATTCAACAGCTAATCTGAAAAAATATTATTACAACAGTGGCGCTTATTTTTTATTCTAAAATAGAAAGATACTCTGCTTTTAGGGAGATCACGATGAAGCAATCTAAACTTTATATCTATGGCTTGATTAGCTTTCTCAGCGGTCTCCCTGTAATGAGCTATGCCGATAATGCATGGGGTGGATATAGTGGGGTAGAGCGTCGTTCTTATCATCAAAATACACCTGCCTATCAGCCGCCTGCGCAAGACCCATTTGCGTTCTCGAATCAGCGTGCGACACCAACTGCACCACCGAAGGGCTATTATTATCAGCCGAATCAAAATAACTATTATCCTCACCCGAATCATCGACCGGGTGTTCGTGTTGAATATTATCCAGAGACTCAATATGACCGCAGCTATCGCCGTGAGTCTTTTGTGGTGGGCAATGAATTACCAGGTGAGTTCCGCAGTGAGCGCTATGTGGTTCGTGACTGGGGCTATTATTCCTTACGTGAACCACCAAGTGGCAGACATTGGGTCGTCGTCGATGGACGTTATCTTTTAGTGACTGATGATAATTTTACCATTGAGATTATTCGCTGATTTTTGATGGTTTTTAAAATGAAGCCTCTAGAGCATTCTCCATAATTTCTCGCTATTCATTACAAAGCTTTGCAATGTCGTGAGTTTTATTCATGCTTTCTCCTTGAGTTTTTCTTAATCTGATTTCAGATCGAAAAACAGAGGATTAAAGAATGAAGAAGACAGTAGTATTACTGGTATCAACACTTATGTTGGGTGTTTCTGCCTCAGCTATGGCGGATTCAAATCGTTGGAATCATGATCATAAAGATCGCTACGATAACCGCTATGATCGTTATGACCACCGTTATGATCATCGTGAACAACCGCGCTGGTCGAATGGCGACCGTGGTAATCATTATGGTCAACGTATTAACTTCAAGCGTGGCGAGCGTTTACCATCAGAATTCCGTAGTAATCGTTATGTAGTTTCGAACTATCGTACTCACCGTTTATATGAACCACCTCGCGGCTATAACTGGATGCAGGTACAAGGCAAATATGTTTTAGTCGACTCGAAATATCGTGTTTTCCGAGTTGCATAACAAATGCAATAAAAAAGCAGGCCATGTGCCTGCTTTTTTATTTATGCCAATTCGTCATCTTGTGGTCGAGGTGTTTTGTTGGAAGGCAATTGTTGTTCTTGATCCTTACCTCGAATCACAGAAGGGTAGTTCCATGACGCAAATCGGACCACCAAAATTGCCACCGCTAAAATCAAGATCGAACCTGTGGTAATCACCAAATCCATAGAAGCTTTATGGTTGTGCTGAATATCGGCAATCAACAGACGGGTGAGTGCAGTAATCGCGACATAAATCAAAAAGCGCACCGGCATGTGATTGGTTTTGAAATAAATCCCGACCATGGCGCCTAATTCTAAATAGATAAACAGTAGTAAGATGTCATCAATAGTGGCGTACTGTTTTACGGTTAAAATTTCAATCACGGTATGCACGGCTGACCATGCGATCATACAGCCGATAATAAATAAGGCTAAATAATGAAAGGCTTCAACCGCGTAGTGACCGAAGCGATCAAGTAGGCGAGGTAAGCCTTCAAGTTTCTCTTTAGAGTTCGACATAGCGATTTATATTCTCAACATGATCATTAGAATGTTATGCAAGTTTTATGCTGATTTTATTATAGCGATAAAAAAACTGCCTCAACCAAATGATTGAGGCAGTTTTTAACATCACGCCAAAATTAAGCTTGGTTGGTGAAGTAATCTTCGCTGAAGTTCATGATCAAGTCAGAACCTGCTTTGATTTTCGCTAAACGTGCATCTAATTCAGGCAAGATACGGTCTACAAAGTATTGTGCTAATGCAATTTTGTTTTGGTAGAAATCACCAGACTTGTCTTTTGCAGCAGCAGCGATTTTTGCAAACATATATGCGAAGCTGAGTAAGCCTACTGCATGTAAATAGTCAACCGCAGCGGAGTTCGGGAAGTTAACATTTTCAGCTGCTTGCTCGATAATGAACTGCGTGATTGCTTCAATTTCAGTTGCAGCGTCTAAAGTTGCATCTTTAATGAAGTTCAAATCAGTGTCTAGATCATTGGCGAAGTCACGGATTTCAGTGATGTACTCAGCAATGAATGCACCGCCACATTTAATGGTTTTACGACCAATTAAATCTTGAGACTGAACACCGTTAGTCCCTTCGTAAATTTGAGCAATACGAAGATCACGGATACATTGTTCCATACCCCATTCACGGATATAACCGTGACCACCAAACACCATTTGTGCATCTAAGGTTGCTTGGAAGGCAGTATCAGTGAGATAAGCTTTCGCGATAGGCGTTAACAGTGCAACGCGGTTGTTCGCTTGCTTCACAGCTTCTGCATCAGTCGAGAATTTAGTAATGTCTAACTGTTGACCTACATAAACTGCAAATGCACGTGATGCTTCGTTATTGGCGCGTACGTTCAGTAACATACGACGGACATCACCATGCACTAAAATGCTGTCTGCTGGTTTATTTGGTGATTGAACGCCTGCTGCACTACGGCCTTGCAAACGGTCAGTCGCGTATTGTGCTGCATTTTGATACGCAAATTCAGAAGCGCCCAGACCTTGAATACCCATCGACAAACGTTCGTAGTTCATCATTACGAACATTGCAGCAAGGCCTTCGTTTTCTTTACCCACGAGGTAGCCTTTGGCACCATCAAAGTTCATCACACATGTTGCCGAGGCTTTGATCCCCATTTTGTGTTCAATTGAACCAGGACCAACAGGGTTGCGTTCACCTAAAGAACCATCTTCATTTAACAGGAACTTTGGAACGATGAATAACGAGATACCACGTGAACCCGCAGGAGCATCAGGTGTCTTCGCAAGCACAAGATGAATGATGTTTTCAGCTAGGTCGTTATCACCACCGGTGATGAAGATTTTAGTACCGGTAATGTTATAAGTACCGTCTTCATTACGTTCAGCTTTAGTTTTGATAATGCCTAAATCTGTACCTGCATGTGGTTCAGTTAAGCACATCGTACCTGACCATTCGCCAGAGTAGATTTTAGGTAAATAGGTTTCTTTTTGCTCTTGTGATGCATAGCTATTTAAGGCCATACCAGCACCCACAGAAAGCAGCGGGTAGAGCATGAATGATGGGTTGGTTGCGAATAACATTTCATCAGACAATACAGTCAGCATTTTTGGCATTGCTTGACCGCCCCATTCTTCATCAGCACCTAAGCCGATCCAACCGCCGTCAGCATATTGACGGAATGCTTCTTTGAAACCTGCTGGAGTGAAAACTTCACCATTTTCCCAACGTGCGCCTTCTTCATCACCCGTACGGTTTAACGGATGTGTCACGTTTTGGGCAAACTTCGCCATTTCTTCTAAAATTGCTTCAGCTGTTGCAGCATCTACATGAGCCAGTTTCTCATTAGACTGCCAAAATTGTTCTGCTTTAAATACATCATTTAAGATGAATTTCATGTCTGCTAAAGGAGCATTGTAAATTGGCATAATCGTTCCCTTCTACGCACCGTTTCATGTGCAAAGTGATCAAATAAAACGAACAAATAAATTGAATCGTATAAATTTAGCATTGATTAAACAAAAAAAGGACGGTCAAAACTGACCAGTCCTTTTTCTGTGATGAACGTTGCATCTCATTCTAAACTATGTTTAGAAAGCGAAGTGTTCCGCATCAAGTTCAAACAATGGCGCAACGCCAGTTGAAAGTACGTCTACATGTGAGCGAACACGTGGCAAGATCTTCTTGAAGTAGAAGCGAGCAGTGGTCACTTTGGCATTGTAGAAGTCAACTTCAGTTGAACCTTCAGCCAATTTCTCTTGAGCAACAAGCGCCATACGTGCCCATAAGTAAGCAAGCGTTACATAACCAGAGAAGTATAAGTAGTCAACCGCAGCTGCACCAACTTCATCCGGGTTTTGCATTGCACGCATACCGATTTGCATGGTGATATCGCCCCATTCTTTGTTTGCAGCAGCTAATGGCGCAATGAACTCTTGCATTGCAGCATTGTCTTTGTTTGCTTCAACAAATTTATGGATAATCTTGGTGAAGTCTTTCAACATTGCACCTTGAGTTTGCAAGACTTTACGACCTAACAAGTCAAGTGCTTGAATCTCAGTTGTACCTTCGTATAAGCAAGCAATACGTGTATCACGTACGATTTGTTCCATACCGTGTTCAGAGATGAAGCCGTGACCACCAAAAACTTGTACACCGTGCTTCGCAGATTCAGAACCTGTTTCAGTTAAGAATGCTTTTGCAATTGGTGTTAACAAAGACAAGATGTTATCAGCAAACTTACGCTCTTCTTCAGTTTCGCCTTTTTCAACGATATCTGCATATTGAGCCAATAAGTAAACCAACGCACGACCGCCTTCAGCAAATGATTTTTGCGTTAAAAGCATGTTACGAACAGCAGGGTGAACAATAATTGGGTCTGCTTCTTTTTCAGGTGCTTTAGGGCCAGAAAGAGAACGCATTGCCAAACGATCTTTCGCATACGCTAAAGCGCCTTGGAAAGAAGATTCAGATGCAGATAAACCTTGAACCGCTGTACCAATACGTGCTGTGTTCATGAAGGTGAACATGCAGTTTAAGCCACGGTTTTCAGGTCCGATCAAGTAACCTTTTGCTTGGTCAAAGTTAATGACACAAGTTGCGTTACCATGGATACCCATTTTGTGTTCGATTGAACCACAACGTACTGCATTACGCTCGCCAACTGAACCATCAGCATTGACGTGGAACTTAGGTACGATGAATAAAGAGATGCCTTTAGTGCCTTTTGGTGCACCTGGTAAACGCGCAAGTACGATATGGATGATGTTCTCAGCCATGTCATGTTCACCAGCAGAGATAAAGATTTTCTCGCCAGAGATTGCGTAACTACCATCAGCATTTGGTTCTGCTTTAGAACGGATGATACCTAAGTCAGAACCTGCATGAGATTCAGTTAAGCACATGGTACCTGTCCAAACGCCTGAAACAAGGTTTGGCAAGTAAGTGTTCTTTTGCTCATCAGAACCGTGATGTTCTAAAGTACGAACAGCACCGTGAGAAAGACCAGGGTACATGCCCCATGACCAGTTTGCAGTACCCACCATTTCAGAGATAGAAATCCCTAAAGAGTTTGGTAATGCTTGACCGCCAAACTCTTCATCAGCAGAAAGAGATGGGAAGCCAAGTTCGATATATTTTTGATACGCTTCTTTAAAGCCTGTAGGCGTTGTTACAACACCGTCATTCCAAGTACAACCTTCACGGTCGCCGACTTGGTTTAAAGGAGAAAGTTCGTTTTCGCAGAAATCAGCCGCTGCTTCTAAATATTGATCAACCAATTCACGGCTTACAGTGTCTTGAAATGCAGGAAGTTTCGCGTAATGTGCTTCAGCATTTAATAATTCGTGCAATACGAACTGCATATCACGTAAGGGTGCTTTGTATTGTGGCATAGCGGGTTCCTCAATACTGGTTAAACCAGAGTTATAATCTTAGTCAATGATAAATGTGCCCAACAGCACCATTTTGTACTGCTAATCGTGCAACAAGTTATAGTTCGGTACAAGCTTTTGCAGGTCATTTCTTAGTGACTGCTAAGTCAAAGTTTATGGTTCAATCTGCTTAAGCGTATAGATTGTAGGTGGTTTTCAGACTTTTGAGTTAAACTGCTGATGTAAAATCGTAAGCAGCTGTGTAATTTAAAATGAACACTCTTTGGCCATAAAAAAAGGCGCTTTAGAAGCGCCGATGAGGAAGAGGGGAATTAAGTAGTTGCGTTAGCTTGACGCTTGAATTGTGATTTGTCTGGGGTAAAGCGAACTTCACAAGTGCCTTCAATTACACGCTTATTCCACTGAATATTCACACGATCACCAATACGTTTCCCTTGGCAAGCTTGTTCAATCTGAGCACGTTGCGCTTGATGTTCCTGACGCATTTGTTCGCGCTGCTCTAAACGTTGTTCTCGTTTGGCCTGCCATTCAGCGCGTTGCTCTGGCGTTAGTGGTGCACGTTGCATATTATGACGGTGGTGGTCACGGTTCATCGACTGTTCTGCTGGCGTTGTCGATTGACAGGCAGCTAAACCTAAAACAGAACCGAGTAGTGTGGTCATCATTGCGATTTTTGTCTTGTTCATTGTTTTATCCAGCATGATCAGTGTTGATTTGATGGTTAAAGATTAGATAATAAAGATGAAGAAACAATGGAGAGTTTTTTTCGACCATGTTGGTTACAATCCACAAATAGAACACTATTGAGACTCAGCTTTTGAATGTTCGTCGCGTGCCTTTAGCTTTACGCTTGTTTTTAACGGTATTACTCACGACCTTGTTGATCGCTACGATTAGCTTGGGGGTCTTGCATTGGACCATGCAAAAGAACTTTGCACGCTATGTGGCCGATGTAGAAATGCAGAAATTGGACCGTTTGATTGCCAACTTAGGCAATGTCTATACGGTTTACCATGACTGGGGTAATGCGATTCAGGCACAAATTTTACAAATTGAGGGCAGTGCAGCTCCTGACGACTATGATCGATTGTCACAATGGTGGTTGCGTCGTCAGTATGATATTGCTTTACAGCAACGTTATTTTAATGACCATACCTTACTCAGCCTGTCTCCAACGCTGGCGCAAAATAATGTCGAAATCAAAAATCGCCAAATCTTTAATGATGAAGAATTAAAAATCCTTAAACAGAATTTACCTTCAGAATACCAACCCTTTGAAGGTTTACGTTTTCCTTTAAGTCAAAGTCAATTCCGTTTAAAGAAAGAAAGTAATGACGGTAAGCAGGAAACCAAACTGAATACACCAGCTGAACATGGTAAAAAGCGCTTTGTTTCGATTCCGGACCGTTTAGGCCTAAGCTCGCGTTTATCTTTGTATGATGAAAAGCAGCAGTTTATTGTGGGTGAACCTGCGACAGATCAAATTGCTTTTCGCCCCATTATTGTAGGGCAAAAGGTCGTTGGCTATTTAGGATTAAAACCTGTTTTAGATCAGGATGATGCATCAAGTATTAATTTCTTTAGTAATCAAAAACGTTATTTACTTTTGGTCTATGCTTTAACCGTACTTTCGAGTCTAGTTGCCGCTTTGTTGATGGCAACTTATTTTAAAAAACCAATTCAACGTTTGTTGAACGCAACTCGCGAACTCACGCGTGGTAATTACCAGCATCAAGTGAAGATCCGTCGTAACGATGAACTTGGTGATTTGTCCAATCAGCTGAATCATTTGGCTGATATCTTGCATCACCATGAAGAATCACGCCGTCAATGGGTATCTGACACCTCACATGAACTGAAAACACCATTGGCTGTATTACAGGCACAGATTGAGGCGATGCAGGATGGAATTCGTAAAGCGACACCAGAGCATCTTGATGCCATGATGCGTCAAGTGAGTAGTTTGAAGAAGTTGACACAGGATTTGGCTGATTTAGCACAGGCAGATGCACAACAGTTGAAATGCTATTTTGCAGATGTTAATCCGTGGGATGTCGTCCTACAAGAAGTTGAAAACTTTAGATCTACATTTGAGCAAAACCAGCTTGAGGTGACATTGTCTGGAGAAGGGGCAATCCTATCTTTAGATCGGGATCGCTTTAAACAGATTATTGTCAATTTGCTGGGTAACTGTGTTCGTTATACCGAACAAGGCGGAAAAATACAGATTCACACTCAACAAAATGAGCAACAATGGATAATGTATGTGGATGATAGTCCATTGGGTGTAAATGATGAGCAACTGGCACGTTTAGGTGAACGCTTCTATCGTGTTGATGATTCACGTACACGTAGCACTGGAGGTACAGGCTTAGGCTTAGCCTTATCATGTAAACTGGCGCAAGCTTTAGGTGGTTCACTGACTTTCGACCATTCACCTTTAGGTGGATTACGTTGTGTGCTGACTTTCTCAAAACAGATTAAATAACTTTTAAATCCTCTTTGGTGGGGGATGATGGATAGGATGAAGACCATGAAACATATTATGTTGGTTGAAGATGAGGTTGAACTCGCACAGTTGGTTCGTGATTATTTAGAAGCTGCTGGTTTTGAAGTCAGTATGTTTCATGATGGTCAGGATGCTTATACCCAGTTTCAGCAACGTAAACCGAGTTTGATGATTTTGGACTTGATGGTGCCACGCATGGATGGCTTGACCATTTGCCGTAAAGTTCGTGAACAGTCTGACCTACCGATCATTATGGTGACTGCGCGTACTGAAGAAATTGACCGTGTGTTAGGTTTGAACATGGGTGCAGATGACTATATCTGTAAGCCATTTAGTCCAAAAGAACTGGTTGCCCGTGTACAGGCTGTTTTGCGTCGTTTGGAACGTAAGGCTGAGCCTGAACAGAATGATTTATTCCGTATTGATAAAGCGCAACAGCGCATCTGGTATCAGCAAAAAGCACTGACTTTGACCCCGACTGAGTTTCGTTTATTAGAGTTGTTCTTAGAACACTTAGGTCAAGTTTATTCTCGTGCACAATTACTTGATCACATTAATCCTGATAGCTTCGATGTTGCCGATCGTGTGATTGATAGTCATATTAAAAACCTGCGCCGTAAGATTACAGAAGCGGCAGATACGGGCAATCGTCATGAATGGATTCAGGCAGTTTATGGTGTGGGTTATCGCTTTGAATATCCAGATGAGTAACTAGATTTACGTTATCCTGTGGATAACCACAGCGTTATCCACAGAAAATGTGGATAGTTTCTTAAGGGTTTTGTAGAAATTATCTTCTTTTCTAGTTTTAAGTAAACCATCACTGGATTCTGCGCAAAATAAGATTACATTACTTTACAATCACTTGTGATGAGCGAGGTTTCTGAAAAGAGATTGTTTCTAGCTTAAAAACTTATCCCCTGAATAAGCCTTGCTCGGTTTGATCAATATCTTTATCCGCAAACTCACCTGCACACTTACCCCATTAGGGGTGGATGATAATCGGCGTATGATCAGCAACCAGTTGCCATATTTCGTCTATATCCGAGTTGGTCACCGCAATACAGCCTAAGGTCCAGTCTTTGCGTGGCATATAGCGTGCGCTGGCAGGAAATGAGGTGGCACGTGTTGGTACAGTGCCATGAATCATCACATCACCGCCTGCTGAGCGCTGATGTTGTTTGGCATAAGCACGATCCTCTTTGTTGGGATAGGAGATGTGCAAAGACTTATAGTAAGCACTTTGAGGATTACGCCAATCGATAGAATAAGTCCCTTCAGGTGTCTTGCCATCACCTTCAAATTGTTTATGTCCGATCGGGTCAAAGCCTAAACGGATTGGATAGCTGCGAATGATTTCTTGCTGGTGCTTCAATTGCAGAATGCGCTGGCTTTTAAATACTTCAATGGAAGTCACGGGTTTAGTTTGTTGAAGCTTTTGTATTTCATGGTCTGAAAGAGGCTGATGTGTTGATCCTAATGTTGGGATGAACTTACCATACTGGAAATAAGCCAGTCCCAATAACAGGATTAAAATCGCACATCCGATCATCAGTCCAATTTTCATAGATTTCTTCTGCTAAGATGAACAACTGACAGAAATTTCAGCTACATCGCTTGGTAATGGCCCAGTATCCTGCTCAGTTTCTAAATCAGATTGTTTTTGATAGGGTTGATTCAATAACTTAAACAAACGATCAACCTCATTAAAGTCACCACGTTCTGCAAGTTCAATGGCTTTCTGCGCCATATGATTGCGCAGAATATACTGTGGATTGACCTGCTGCATGATCTCATCCAAGGCATCAGTATCTTGATGTTGTCGGATATTTTGATAGCGTGTTAGGAAGTCATCAAACTGCTGGATATGAATACAGTCATCTCTTAATGCTTTGTAATCTTGTTGCTGCAAACGAAGAAAACTTTGCGTGTAATCGAGCTGCTCTGTTTGCAAAATACCAAGAAAGGCAAAACTACAATCTAGACTGTCTTTATGAAATTCTGGCAGACCCATTTTTTGACAGAGTCCTTGACCATAATATTGTAAGAAGGTCGGCTCAAATTTTTCTAAACATGCTGCTAGATCGAGTTTGAACTGTTCTTTATTTTCTGCGCTCGCTAATGGAATTAAATTATTCAGCCATGTCCAAAGATTCCAATGACCAATACTCGGTTGATTCTGATAAGTATAACGTCCTTGATAGTCTGAATGGTTGTTAATCCAATTCGGGCGGAAACGTTCCATAAAACCGTAAGGGCCAAAGTCGAGTGTTGAACCTGTAATATTAAGATTATCGGTATTCATGACACCATGCGCAAAGCCAACCAGTTGCCATTTAGCAATCATAATCGCGGTTCTCTCAATCACCGCTTCTGCGAAAGCCAGAATTGGATTTTCAGCGTTCAGGCATTCTGGATAATGCCATTCAATACATTTCTGGGTGAATTCAGCCAAAAGTTCAGGTGCATATTGATTAATCCACTCAAAATGCCCCAAACGAATATGGCATTCGGAGGTACGTAATAGCATCGCACCTAGCTCTAGGGTTTCGCGCTGTACGCCTTGCGTAGAGCTGGTAAAACCTACTGCGTGACTTGATGCAACACCCAAAGCATTTAACGCATGTCCAGCTAGATATTCACGAATCACCGAACGCAGCACAGCACGTCCATCGCCCATACGCGAGTAGGGAGTTGAACCTGCACCTTTGAGATGTAGATCAATCGTTTCACCTTGTTTATTTAGGATTTGCCCGATCAACAAACCGCGGCCATCTCCTAACTGTCCAGCCCATTGTCCAAACTGATGCCCTGCATAAACCATAGCGAGTGGCGGGAATTCAGTGAAGGTTTTTTGTCCACTACAGATTTCAACCCAGTTGGCTTTGTCTTCTTCGCTCCATTGCAATTCATCTGCTAAAGCTTCATTGAAATGACCTGCTTTGGCACCACGCAATGGACTTGGCTGCTGTTGGTGATAGAGCTTAGGATTAAGTGAAGCATAGCGGGGATTGAATTGCATAACTGAAACATCAGAGAGAGCTGAATCATGACTATAGCAAAAATTAGTGTGAAATGGGGAATCGTAAGGAAGGGGAAAGGTAGATGAACAGGCATAAAAAATGGCCTCTCTTGAGACCATTTTCGGTAGATATTTCGTTATTCAGAAACTGGCGCTTTTTTGATATTACGCATCAAGGTTTCTAAACATTCACGATGGTGGCTTAAGCGATGTTCAAGCAATTGGAAATCAACTTTCAGTTTGTGATCCATCTGATGAATTTTCTCAGCCATCGCTGCTTTTTTCGCTTGAAGCTCTTGTTCTTTTAGCTTAGCCCAATCATTTAAAGTATGGGTGAAAGCTTCATATTCTTGTGCAATACGTTGTTTCATTTGCACGATGTCAGTATTGACATCATGACCATAAATCGCCAAGTCACGTTCCGCATATTTGAACTTCATCGCAAGCTCTGCTTTTTTGATATTAAAGCTAGGAATACGACGTAGGTTTTTTGCTAAACCAAGTTTAGAGCTGGTCCAGATCAACCATTTGGTTGGGTCATATTGCCACCATTTCACACCATTACGGTAATCGTATTGGAAAATGTGGTGGTAGTTATGATAACCCTCACCCCAAGTGAAAATAGCTAACACGAAGTTGTCTCGCGCCGTATTTTCATCAGTATAAGGACGTTTACCCCACATATGACACAGTGAGTTGATAAAGAAAGTAACGTGATGGCTGATGATCAAACGTAATAAACCACCAAGTAAAATTACACCCCAGATATCGCCTGTCGCCCAACCAATCAAGCCTAATACACCAACGTGAACTGCGATCACCATTGGCACATAGTAGTTGTGTTGAAACATCACTAATTTGTCATTGAGCAAATCAGGAGCATTTTTAAAATCTGGTTTAGATGGGGAATGATCGCGAATCATCCAACCTAGATGGGCATACCAAAAGCCACGTTTGATTGAATACGGATCTTCATCAACATCATCGACATGGCGGTGATGGGTACGGTGACCTGAAGCCCAGAATAAAATACTGTTTTGAACAGCAAAGGTGCCGCCAATCATGAGTAAGATTTTAAGCGGTAATGCTGCTTCATAAGCACGATGTGCCCATAGACGGTGATAACCTGCTGTAATTCCTAGGCTACTGAGTGCCAATAGGAAAATCATACTCACCCATGCACTTACACTAAAATCATAATAATAGGCGTACAAAGGAATTAATATAGCAGCAAGAATTGGTGTTCCAATTAAGGTAATGCTAGCAGTCCAGTTAATGGGTGCTTTTTTGAGTGGGGCGGAAGTCATATCCGTCAGCGCTCCTAAAAACCTTGTTTGCACAAGATAATAAAACTAAACGAGATAGCAAAACCAATCATGACGATATATTGCTATTTTATCACTGATATTAGCATGTCCAAATCAATTAGCACTAGCATTATTCTACAGTTGTATCGAAAGAACAGTAACAGAATTCATTTGTAAAATTAATCAATGAATTAAAAGGTGAAATAAATCAATGTCTGAGCAAATTACCATGAAAAATCCCATTTTTTCTTTGAAGGCATTTTTTAACAAAACTTTAATATTCTCTGCTGCAGTCATGCTTGCGGCGTGCCAAAGCCAGCCAAAACCTGTGCAAAAGAACACCTTGCAGCCCAAGCGAGTAACTCAGCCACCGGCAATGCAAGTGCGTAAGAGTACAGATGGCGTTCAGGATGTCGAATGGCAGATTACAACGATTCAAGGCAAGCGGGCACTGTTCTTTAACCAGTATCCAAGCTTCTTGCTTAACTCTGTTTCAAAAATGGTGACAGGGCATACTGGGTGCAACAATATTTATGGTCGTTATAAATACGATTTCACCCAACGTAAACTGGACTTTGATGTTATGGCACAACATCAAAGTTGTAATCGCGCTTTGGCACAAGAAGCTGACTTGATGGATTCGATTCAACGGGTTGAACGCTTCCAGTTGGATGGTGCAAACTTATATTTATTAGATGCAAAAGGGCAACGTCTTATTCAGGCGCAACGTAAAAAGTAAAATAAAAAAAGGCGGAATTTATTCCGCCTTTTACTTACTTCAAATGCTGCAACATCGTGGTGGGTACATCGGTAATCAAACCTTGAATGCCCAACTGTTGAAGATGCTTGGCACGTTCAACTTCATTCACCGTCCAGACACTAATCTCAAGATTCGCTTGTTGAGTCCGTTGAATAATTTCATCTGTCGCCAAGGCATCTCCCCAGCCAATTTGACTGCAGCCATATTGCTGGGCAAGTTCTATTGCATATTCACCAATTGGAATTTCCACCAACAGCCCACGTTTAAATGAACTCTGATGTTGTTGTAAGGCTGCCAAAATTTTGACATCAAAACTGGTAATGGTTGCGCTCTTCTCAAACCCTTTTAAATCTTGATGCAGTTGATAGACCAAACGCTCAGCCGCAGTTTCATCTGCAACAGCCTTAATTTCAACTTCGATATGCTCAAAATCGGTTAAACAATCCAAAACATGCGGTAGGCTTGGTGTGTATTCTTCAAATGCCCATGCCTGCCATTGATGGCGATGATCGAATTGCTGAGCTTCTAATAAATTGCAGCTTTCAACCTGTTGTGAACGACCAGCAGTGCGCACAAAATCATCATCATGGATCACGACCAGTTGATCATCTTTCAGTTGGCGGACATCAAATTCAACACCACGTACGCCTAAATCATGCAGATAACGAAAACCGCCTAAGGTATTTTCAGGGGCTTCACCACGCGCACCACGATGACCAATAATTCGCATTTTTCTCTGCCTTGATTGAAAAATTATGCTTGATCGATACTGTCGTTAATATTTTTTTGCCACAGCACTTCGCTACCACCTTCAGCACGTTGTAATGCACGTGAAGCAACGAATAACCAGTCCGATAAGCGATTCAGTAATTGTAATGCGGTTGCCTGAATATTTTGGTCACGATTATGTACTGACAATAACGCACGTTCTGCACGCCGGCAGACTGCACGAGCTTGATGTGCATAACTGCAAGCTAAAGTGCCTGATGGCAAAATGAAATCTTTTAACATCGGCAAAGATTCATTCATGTGATCGATTTCTTTTTCGAGAAACTCGATGCAGACAGGTTGAAGTAAGTGATAGTTCGGGATACACACTTCACCGCCTAAATCAAACAGCCAATGTTGAATCAGGCTTAAGCTTTTATCCCAATGCGCCTTATTTTCAACTACGCTGGCACTGATTTGTGCACGAAGCACACCAATGGTTGCATTGAGTTCATCGACATCACCCAAAGCTGCGATGCGTAAATCATCTTTGGCAACACGTGAACCATCCCCTAGGCCAGTTGTGCCTGAGTCGCCTGTACGTGTATAGATTTTACTTAAACGATGTCCCATAGTTCTGTTTCTCTGATCCTGAAAATAAAAAGGGGATAATGTCGGTCAGAACATTACCCCGAAACTGGAGTTAAGAAAATATTTTTTATTATTTTATCACGCGATTAATAACGGAATGTGACACCAGCAGAAGCTAGGCGACCACCGTTAATGTAGTAACTACCACTACCATAAGCGGTACGATATTTTGAATCACCTACATTTTGGATGTTCGCAAAAACATCTACATTTTTATTCACTTTGTATTGTCCATGCATGTCTACACGGAAGTGCCCAGGGATTTGAACATTGTCAAAAGCACTGTTGTCGTAATCACCATTCGCTAACATTGTAGTCGAGAAGGTATATTGTTCATCGGTCCAACCTGCAGTCAAAGCAATATTTTGACGAGGACGACGACTTAAATCTTCATCATTTTTCTTGTCTTTAGCGCGAACATAGTTATAACTTAAATTAGTAAACAGGTTTTCACCTTGCCATTTCACATACAGCTCACTACCTTCCATTTTAGCTTTTTCAACGTTACTCATTTGATTCAGAACGCCATCAAAAGCAATGAGATTATCTACTTCTGTAGTATAGAGAGATAAACCAGTTGAAATATTGTAAGCCAGTTTTTGGTCTAGGCCGATTTCATAAGACAAGCTTTCTTCTGGTTTAAGGTCTGGGTTACCACCATAAGCATACATATCATTGAGTGTTGGAGCTTTAAAAGCTGAACCAATATTTGCATAAATACTAGTTAACGGTAGCAATTGATAACGAACAGATCCTTGAGCAACGGTATGTGTACCGAATTTTTCATTGTCTTCTACACGGATACCAACTTGGGTGTTTAATCCTGCTTGATCATATTTGTGCTGGATATAATAACCTGTTGAATCAATATCCTCTTGATATGGTGTGCCATAGGAAATCACATCACCATCAATATTTCGGTGTGTTACACCAACGAGAAGCTTTTGACTTGGTGTAAAGCCCCATTGGCCATAGATTTCAGATTCTTGCGTTTTACTATGCACAAAATCTATTGAATTATTTTGATCTAATTCATCTTTAAATTGAGAGAAACGGGCATGTACGGCTAAATTATCAAGAATATTTAAACGTCCTTTGACGTTAATGATTTCATTTTTAAAATCTTGAGAAACGAATTTGCCAGAGCTATCGTAATCGCTAGAACCTTGGTTCTCACTATAATCAACCGAAGCCGCATATTGCTCTTTATCAACGCCAACTTTTGCACTATAGCCCTTTTGATCAAATGAGGCATCGGCTGCATTTTTTACCTCTTTTACAGGTGTCCCATCCGTTTCAAGGCGTTGCCCACGAATTTGTGCATAGAAACCATTTTCAGCCAGATCTGCACCGATGACAGATTTATAGGTTTTATTTTCACCTATTTCACCTGTTACAAATGCAGAGGTTTTTTCTGGTGTTTTAGAAATAAGTTGAACTACGCCTGAGATTGCATCAGTACCATATAAAACTGATGCAGGACCTTTTAATACTTCGATCTGCTTAATATCAGTTGTATCAATAAATGGTAAAGAGGCTGTACCAGAAGTTGCTGAATTCAGGCGGACACCGTCTCTTAAAACAAGCGTTTGGTTTGAATTACCGCCACGTAGGAAGATAGAAGCTGTCTGGCCATAGCCACCGCTTTGTACCATATTGATAGAAGCATCGGTTTGTAATAATTGGGGTAACGAAGCGATTGGTGACTGCTCAAGAATTTTCGGTTCAATAATATTGATTCGCGCAGGAACTTCATTGATTTTTTGTTCAGTACGAGATGCCGTCACAACAATCGTATCTAGCGTCGCAGTTTTATCGCTTGATTGATCTTGAGCAAAAGCAGGTGAAGAAAACCCCATCGCAATAGCGATAGCACCAACTAAACGAGTCGGTTGAAAAACAGTAGACATGATGTCGCTCCAGACATTCACCCGTCGTGAATGATAATGTGGAAATAAACAACAAGCAGGTCTCCGGACTTCACTATAATCATCAAATGAATGATGTTACTCATCATCTTCCCACATCATACCGATGCAGTGATTTGGCGTTGAGCTGAGATGAGTGATTCGGTGTTACCGTTGCGAGGGCAGTGTTGGACTTACACCAACTTCCCTATAAACAAAAGAATTTGCTTTAGACTTGTTGCAAGATTACGCAAAGTATAAAGTGTTAACGTTTTTTAAACAATTGCATTTCCGAATGAACTTTGCCCAAAGCAAGTCAAATTGCATTACAATGCGAGAGTTTCAAAATATTCAGTTTAAATTGGACAGCTCATGCGCCAAAGCCAAATGCGAACTCGCGCCAAGATTTGTGGAATTACCCGAGCACAAGATATCCAAGCCGTTGTAGAATCAGGGGCAGATGCGATTGGTTTTGTGTTTTTTCCACCCAGTCCACGACATGTTAGTATCGAGCAAGCCCAAACTTTGGCAAAGCTGGTACCACCTTATGTGCAGTTGGTCGGCTTATTTGTAAATGCCAGTGCTGAAGAAATCCAAACGGTGCTTGATTCCGTTGCTTTGGATGTATTACAACTACATGGCGATGAAACGCCAGAACAATGTCAATTGATTGCAGCATACTGTAAACGCCGTTGGTATAAGGCCATTCAAGTTAAACCTGATTTAGATGTTGTGGCTGAAATCCAGCGTTATCAAGCAGCGGGAGCCAGTGCAGTGCTTTTGGATGCATGGCATCCTGAACTGAAAGGGGGCACAGGACACAGTTTTGACTGGACCCAATTCCCCCAACTAGATATTCCACTCATTTTGGCAGGCGGATTAACCCCTGAAAATGTCAGTGAAGCTATTGATACTACAGCGGCATTTGCTGTAGATGTCAGCGGAGGCGTTGAGTCCGCAAAAGGTATAAAAGACCAACAACTGATTGAAAAATTTATGCAAGGAGTCCAACGTGGATCAGCAAAGCCCTAGTCAAAAAAATCAAGTGATTGACTACTCCCAGTTTCCAGATGCTCAAGGGCATTTCGGTATTCATGGTGGACGTTTTGTATCAGAAACGCTGATGGCTGCACTTGAAGACCTCGAAAGTCTTTATGGTCGTATGAAGAATGATGCTCAATTTTTGGCAGAGTTTGACCGTGATCTTGCGTTCTATGTTGGTCGTCCTAGCCCACTTTATTATGCTGAACGATGGTCTCAGCACCTCGGCGGTGCGCAAATTTACCTGAAACGTGAAGATCTCAATCACACTGGTTCGCATAAAGTGAACAACACCATTGGTCAGGCTTTATTGGCAAAACTGTCGGGTAAAAAGCGCATCATTGCGGAAACAGGTGCAGGTCAACACGGTGTGGCGACGGCAACGATTGCAGCACGCTTAGGTATGGAATGTGTGGTGTACATGGGCGCTGAAGACGTGAAGCGTCAGGCCATGAATGTATATCGTATGCGTTTGTTGGGCGCAACAGTGGTACCCGTGCAAAGTGGTTCAAAAACATTGAAAGATGCCATGAACGAAGCGATGCGTGATTGGGTCACTAATGTCGATAGCACCTATTATGTGATTGGTACTGTTGCTGGTCCGCATCCATACCCACAGTTGGTTCGAGACTTCCAATCGATTATTGGTCGCGAAGCTCGCCAACAAATCCAACAACAAGCAGGGCGTTTGCCAGATGCTTTAGTGGCTTGTGTAGGTGGTGGTTCAAATGCGATGGGCTTGTTCTATCCATTCCTGAATGATCATGATGTGAAAATGTATGGTGTTGAAGCTGCTGGTTATGGCATTGAAACAGGCAAACACTCTGCACCATTGAATGCAGGACATGTGGGTGTGTTACATGGGAACCGTACTTATTTGATGTCGGATGAACAAGGTCAGATCATTGAAACACATAGTATTTCAGCGGGTTTGGACTATCCAGGTGTTGGTCCTGAGCATAGTTTCCTGAAAGATATGAACCGTGTTGAATATGTGCCAATCAATGATGATGAAGCCTTACAGGGTTTCCGTGATCTCACTCAAATCGAAGGGATTATTCCTGCGCTTGAAAGCTCACATGCGATGGCTTACGTCACTAAACTTGCGCCAACCATGTCGAAAGATCAAATCATTATTGCAACGGTTTCAGGTCGTGGTGATAAAGACTTGATGACGGTTGCGCGTATTGATGGCGTTGAAATGGTTGAGATGTAAGTTTTCAAAATGCCAAGTCTGTTTATGGTGATGTTGGGTGGCCGGCATGCTAGAGCCAATACCGAAGTTCATGATGTGGTAATGGCAATAGGTGAATCATTGTCTGAAGTCATCCCTCAGCTCAAACAGGCTTGGTTTGGTGAATCGAAAGGCTTACATATCGATGCTTGGGCACAGATTTCAGGTGTTCAATCACAAGGCGTGAATTATCAAATTCAGTTTTCCGATGCTGCACCGTCGGTTTTGGATGAAAAATTATATTTGATTAACTTAGGTGGATATTCACTTAACGCTTTTGGTGAATTACATAGCTACCATTTGGTGCTTGCACCAGATGCAGGGATTGCAAAACAGTTGGGTAAACAATTTATCGAACAAGATTGGCATAAACCGCATACCGATCGTGTGGTCGATGTCGATGATTGTATTCCAATTGATCATGTTGCAGGACGTTATATCCATTTAATTCAAGGTGAGTTTAGCCCTACTATTTGGGAAAATACTTATCTGACTTTGGATTAATCGACAGATAAAATGAAAACAGGGAAGCAATTGCTTCCCTGTTTTTTATTGCGTATATAGTTAAGGAACCAGTTTGATTCGATCGGTTTTAGGTGCCGTCAGTGGAGAATGCTGCGCTACATATTTTTCTAAGGCATCGATATCTTGTCCGCCACCGACTGGATTTTTACCTTCTTTTAATACCGTGAAGTTATCACCGCCATCAGCAAGGAAGCTGTTTACCGTCACACGATAAATCTTGCTATCCACGAGTGCTTGTCCTGCAACCAAGATATTGCTGGCGCGTGGTAAAGTCGAGTTGTCTTTCTTATACGAATAACTGAACTCTTTGGATGGCTGTAAGATACGAACTGTGGCTGCGTTTGCACCTGACCATTGCTGTTCTAACACATCACGAATCTGCTTGCCTGTTAGGCTCAGCGTCACAATTGAGTTACCAAAAGGCTGTACGGTAAAGACATCGCCAAAGGTGATCTGATTATTGCTATTTACCAATAAATCGGCACGAACACCCCCCGGATTCATCAGGGTAAAGTCTGAACCTTGATTACTCGCAGTTAAAGCCATGGCTTGTTGTGCATCGGCAATTAAATTACCGAGTGCGCTTTCACCACTTTCGGTGCCATTACGATTAATCACAGCATTGGCTGTACCGACGACACGGGCGGAAATGGTCGTGACAGCTTGGCGATATTTATCAAGGATCGCTTCAATGCTTGGCGTTTTATTAAACTTCTCATATAGATCAGTTAAGTTCACTGTAGTTGAGCCAGATGTATATGCTTCACTTTGAATCGGAACTTGTTTGGCATCCTTTTTAATGACATTACCCGTTTTGCCATCCAGTTCTAATTGGATGTTGGTAATCGCAGTGCCATATTGTCCCGCAGAAGTCAGTAAGAACGGTTTTTGTGGATTCTTGGTTGAGTAATCACAAATATAAGATTGGTGCGTATGACCAGAAACCACCACATCAACCGCAGGATCTAAACGATCGAGGATACCGAGTAATGGGCCACTGAGACCATCACAAGTTTTCTTATTAAATTTAGTACTTGGTGCCACACCTTCATGCACTACCACCACAATCGCTTCAATGCCTTGTTTTTTTAACTCAGGAATTAAGGCATTGACCGTATCCGCTTCATCATTAAAGTTGACATCTTTAATGCCTGCAGCTGAGACAATGCTTGGTGTTGCTTTCAGGGTCATCCCGATAAAGGCAACAGGAATGCCACCATAAGTTTTGACTTTATAAGCAGGGAACAGGGTTTTCTTCGGATCAGCCTTCATTGAGACATTGGCGGCCAGAAAATTAAATTTGGCCCCCTCAAACTTTGGATTGATTTGACAAGGTTTGGCGCTGGTATATTGCTGACAGCCACCATTTTGCAAACGACGTAATTCATCGGTTCCACGGTCAAATTCATGATTACCAACCGCGTTGAAATCAATCTGAATGTCATTCATGGTTTCAATGGTTGGCTCATCCAAGAACAGCGATGAAGTGAGTGGAGAGGCGCTAATTAAGTCACCCGCTGAAACGACAGCATTGTTTGGATATTGCGCACGTAGTTTTTTAATGGCATCGGCAAAATAACTGACCCCACCAACAGGAATACGCACTGTTTTACTGTTATCACTTGGATCATCTGCTTCAATAAAACGTTTCGGTGGTTCTAAATTACCGTGAAAGTCGTTGAACGCAAGGATATTGATATTTTGATTTTTACGTTCAACTGTTGGCATTCCGTTATTATCTTCATTGTCATTACAAGCTGTTAAAGCCAGCATCATGAGACAGAGTACGTTTGCTTTTAATAGTCGTTGAGTCATCATGGTTTTTGATCGAGTGGTATAAGATTGTTTTTTAAAATAAAACTTCTGTATGAATATTTGATGAAATAGTGAGCTAAAAAGTATTGTTCAGAACTTGAGTTTGGCTGGAAGAATGTGCAGTAAGTAGAATTTTCCAACACAAAAATAGTAGTAAATTTGATCACTTACAGTCTATTATGGGCGTAGATGCGACCTAGCAATCATGGAATATAAAATGGATTTGATACAAGCCAATGGTCAACCGCGTTATGGACGTTTTGAGCAAGTGCCCTCGCGTATTAACTTGGATGACTATATTTATAAAACACCTTATGGTCAGGTGTTAACAGGTTGGCGCAAACAACTTAAATATAAAAAATTTAAATTCTGTGGTTTGCAGCATGAGCATTACAGTATTGGTGTGGCAATTGTTGATTTATCCTGGGCAGGGCATGGTTTTTTCTATGTCTACGACCATCAGTCAGAGAAAGTGATTGAATGGAATGCGATTCAGCCATTGGCTTTAAAGACTCAATTGGATGAACAACCTCTATTTAGCCAAAGTTCATTTAAAAAATCAGCTTATCAATTCGATATGCAGCATGCCAATGGGGTGCGCTATATCCAAGTGACCAAACATGGTGAAGTACAACTGAAAGCCCGAATTTTTTGTGCGGGCACGGATGCCTTAAGTTTGTGTAGCCCGACGGGGATTAATGGCTGGACTTATACCCAGAAACAAACCACATTGGCGGTTGAGGGATTCTTTATCAGCCCAGATCGACAACAGATTGAATTTAATGCACATAGTCTTGCGGCTTTGGATGATACCTGTGGTTTTTTGCGCCCTGAAACAGCTTGGTTTTGGTTGTCTTGCCAGTTCCGTGATGCGCAGGACCGTCGGATTGGCCTTAACCTGGCTTCAGGAGTCAATGAAAGTTTTGGTAATGAAAATGCCTTATGGGTAAATGGTCGTTTATTTCCACTGACTGATGTTTTATTTGAACAGCAAAATGAAAACACTTGGTCGATTCGTTCTTTGGGTGGATGTTTGAATTTGATGGTGGAAACAGGCTGGTGCCGTTTTGAAAATATTAATTTACGGTTGATCGGCAGCCAGTTTAATCAATGGCAAGCCAAAGTCAGTGGCACCATTGCACATGAGCAGGTTGAAGTGGTGTCATTAGATAATGAATATGGTTTGTTAGAACAACATTACGCGAAGTGGTGATTTGTAAAAAATAAGAATCTGTTTTTTAATATTAAGTATGTTGTGTCTCAGTGAAATTAGGGCGTAGGTGTAAGTATTAATCAGCTTTTAAGTACGGAACAATAACAGTGGGATGAGAAAAATAGATAGTATTTGGATTTGGGTGGAATTTGAAAATAGGAATAGAGGAGGAGAAAAATGATTTTTTTAAGGAAATCAGAACTAATCAGTTCTATATTTCAAGAAATTGCATTCTTAGCAGTGAGCGATTGGCAAAAAATAGTCTATTATACTGAAAGGTTTAGAGATAAAAATATTGGGCTGAGAAATAAGGATACAGCCTTATGTTGGATTGGTGAAAATCTAAAGTTATATACTGATGATTACCCTTTACGTTCGTCTATGGAACCTTATAAAACAATTAATATTCTCTTTGAAGAATGTGAGAAATCAGATGATATTTGGTGTGGTCTATCTCTGTTTTTAGATCATCATGGGAAATATTCTAGTAAATTTTATTATGAAGGTACTCCTTTACTAGATGGAAATGACGCTGAATTATCAAAAAGATTAGCCGAAATAAATCCTTAAAAGGTATTGTCTCGTTCCACCTTTATAAGGTGGAACGCTAAATGAGATTTTTATATAGTAGACTAAAGCCCCGCTTGCCAAAAAGCTTCACCCGCAGCAATCGGATCATTGGTTTTAGCCAAAGTATCAATCCAGACATCGTATTGGCGAATCACTGGGTGTTGATTCGGATGGAAATCTTTTTTAAACCAGTCGCTATATTGTGCTCTTTTCGCAGTCAAAATACCGTTACGACCAAAGAACCACGGTAAACCTTTACGTGCCATATCAAAACGTTGTCTTAAATTAAAACCATCGGTTTTGAGCATCACATCAGTGCGATACAAGGTAAAGCCAAACATCATCACTGTGGTGAACACCAAGGCAAAGCGACGGGTTGCTTCTGGCACTTCACCGACTTCACGCATTACATCAAAGGCGACATCGCGATGCTCCATTTCTTCAATCGCATGCCAAGCAAAAAGCGCACGTACAAAGGGATCAGCTTCCGCCAAAGTTGCTTTTTTGCTATAGAAAGTATCGGCCATCAGCGCAGTTAAATGCTCGGCTGCTGCGGTCATGGCAATGTTGTATTGTGGTGAGCGATTCTTGAGTTCAAATCTAAAAATTTTCTTTAAACGCGTTGTGAACTGATCTACAGGCATTCCTTGATCTTTCATGACTTGGTTCATTTTGTCATGGGCAATACCATGTTGTGCTTCCTGACGGATAAAATCAGCAACACGTTCCTGCAAGTCTGGATCATCAATTTTGTCACGGAATAAACGGACACATTCAATAAAGTAACGTTCGCCATCAGGGAAGGTGAGGCTTAAAGCATCAAACATACGAGTACGGAACGGATCCCCCCCAAACCAGAAGCGTGGTGCTTGATCGAGGTGGAAGTCCAGTTTGGTTCTGACCACGGGATCAACTTGATAGGAAACATGTGCATTCATTTTGACGATTCCTTGTTTTTCTTCATGCACTCAGTATGGAAAAACTCCGATGAAATGTTTTGACAGTTACAGCCAAGTTTTATACAAATAACGACAGATCAGGATGAGATTGGCGTATGTCAGTTAAAATAATCATTGGATATTTGCGTTTGTTTAATCGTGTTTTACAACAGGAACAAATTGATTTGTCTAAAGTTGTTGCACCTGAACTTTGGCAATCCTTTCAGGCCTGTTTGGAAAACCCCGATGAGCGTGACTTTGATGTCGAACGCTATGCCTTGTTGTTACAGGCTGCTCAAGCACACTTTACTCGTCCGATTACTTTGGTATTGGCAGAGCATGCCAATCTACAAGATTTGGGTCTGATGGGCTATTTAGCATCGACCAGTATTGATCTACAGCAAGCACTTCAACTATTACAACGCTATTATTCTCTGGTCTTTAAACAAACCAATTTAGAACAACTCGATGTACAGCAGTTTTCTGAATATATTCAAATTGTTTGGAGTGCATCTTATAGTGACTATCGGGAAATGTACGAGCTCAATCTGGCCTTGATCTTTAAAATTTCACAATCGATTGTGCAGGATGCTTTAGTACCACCGCAGATGATCCAATTTGGTTATGCACCGCATACTGCACTTTATCACTTTGAAAAGTTTTATGGTTGTCCGATTCAGATTCAGCAGGGGCAATATGCGATTCGCTTTTCCAATCAAATTTTAAAGGCAAAAAGTATTGCTGCAGATCAGCAACTGAACCAAGTCCTATCCACTCAAGCGCAGCATTCATTGAATAGCGTGAGTTCTTTTGAAATCCAACAGCAGCAATTTCGTCAAAAAATACATGGCTTTATCGAGCAAGGTTTATTGCAGCAGGAAGAGGTGTTGCAAAGTTATGTGGCAAAGCGTCTGCATTGTTCTGAACGGACGCTACAACGCCAACTGAAGGCTTATGAACTGAATTTTCAGGATGTACTTGATCAGTATCGATTGGAACAGAGCAAGCTGTATCTGCAGCAAGGTAAATCTTTTTCTGAGATTGCAGAGAGACTGAATTATGCCGATCAGAGTGCGTTTGGGCGGGCGTTTAAGCGTTGGACAGGAGTTACTCCCAAACAGTTTTTAAAATCACTTTAATTTTAAATATAGCGCTAGGCTTAATTTAAATTATGGTATGAAATGTGATACGCGGAAATGTCATCCACAACCTGCGTGGTTTTTATAATGTTTTGTTTCTGCGAAATATAGAAATATATCCAAGAAATGAACAGGTTTTGTGGATGACGGATGCCTTTGGTTACTTTGGGCTAAACCAAAGTAACTCGCCGAAGGCACAACCTAGAATCCGATGAGAGCTAGAAATGAGTTCTTTATGATCATGATCAATGGATTAATAAAGAACTTATAACAAAACAGACTGTATTATTTTAACGTGTTTTGAGGCGTGGATAATTAAAGACAATGGCGAGCACTGCGCAAATCGCAAGAATCCAGCAATAATAAATATTGCCAATCAATTCAACGGGCGAAAGTTTGGCAATCGAACAGGCCAACAGCAGTTGCGCACCGTAGGGGATAATTCCTTGAACCACACACGAGAAAATATCAAGTAAAGCTGCACTGCGCTTAGGATCTACGCCATATTCTCTTGCCACTTCACGTGCCATATCCCCAGATAAAATAATTGCAACCGTGTTATTGGCCACAAATAAATTAGAGAATACCACCAGAAAGCTAATCCCTAATTCACCAGCACGTTGTTTACCGAATTTGAATAGGCGTGTAATGGCATAGATACGTTGGATCAACCATTGCAAACCACCTTCTTTCTGCATCAAGGTGGATAACCCACCGAGTAACATGGAAAGTAATGCCACTTCAAACATGCTGACAAAGCCATCATAAATCGCACTATTCAGTTTCAGTACATCAAAATCTGGCTTTTCTATTAAGCCCATTAGCCCTGATAAAATCACTCCGATCATTAGCACTGCGAGGACATGCAGGCGGGTAAAAGCCAGGAAAAACACAGCCAGATAAGGCAAAATCAGCCAGAGATCATAAGGGGTTGATTGAATTGCTTCCGCCTCATGGCTCATCGAAATGTAGACCAATAAGGTAATAATGGCCGCAGGAAGTGCAATCCAGACATTGACTCTAAATTTATCTCTCAGTTCGACATTTTGGCTACGCGTTGCAGCAATGGTGGTATCTGAGATCATCGATAAATTGTCGCCAAACATGGCACCACCAACTACAGCACCAATGGCATATACTGGTGCAATATCAGTGGCTTGGGTAAACCCAAAGGCAATTGGGGCACAGGCTGCAATGGTGCCCATTGATGTTCCCATTGCTGTTGCAATAAACGCGGCAATGATAAACAGCATGGGTAAGACAAATTCTGGCGAAATAAGCGAAAGTCCCAACTGTACCGTAGCATCGACACTGCCAATAGCACTGGAGACACTGGCAAAAGCGCCGGCCAGCATGAACACCATAAACATTAGAATCAGATTGGGGTGACTGGCGCCTTGCAAAAACTCTTCAATTGCTGCATTTAGTTTTTGTTTATATAACAACAAAGCCAAAATCACGGCTGGAATGGCTGCAACAGGTGCTTTGACTTGATAGAAGGCAAATTCTGTCCCAATCATTGAATGATAGATACCACTCCCGAGAAAGATGATCAAAAATACCAATAGCGGTAGCAAAGCAAGGGCATTGCTTTGTACTTTTTCCTGAGAGTGGGCAGACATAAAAATAAAAAGAAAACTTAAAAATTGCGGCTAGTATAAAGGAGCTTGGCTGATTTCTAAAATGCAATGCGAACAGTCCAAAATTAGGAAGCTTTGATCATTGAGAAAAAACTCAAAATATAGATAAATGTAGCAAGGCTGTTGTAAGTAGTAAGATTCACTGTCGCATTCACGTCAAACTCTGTTCAATGAACAAAAAATAGCGTTACAATGCAGTGTTTTTGTATGACTACAAACAACTCCTTAATTTATATAAATCAGGAAAGCATAATCCTATGTCACGTCTTGCCACTCGTTTTGAACAGCTTAAATCTCAGCAACGTAAAGCGCTTGTTTCTTATGTTATGGCAGGTGACCCGCATCCACAGGTAACCGTTCCATTGCTTCACCAAATGGTTGAAGCGGGTGTCGATGTCATTGAACTGGGTCTTCCATTCTCTGACCCAATGGCAGATGGCCCTGTGATTGCTTTAGCCGCTGAGCGTGCTTTGGCAGGTGGAACCAATACCTTAGATGCATTGGATATGGTGAAAGCCTTTCGTGAAAAAGACCAAACCACACCAGTGGTATTGATGGGATATTTAAATCCTGTCGAAGTCATTGGTTATGAAAAGTTTGTTGCTTATGCGAAAGAGTGCGGTGTTGATGGGGTACTTTTGGTGGACTTACCGCCAGAAGAGTCTAAGCAATTAGGTGAAGTTCTTCAACAAAATGGAATGGATCAGATATTCTTGCTTGCACCTACTTCAACCGACCAACGTATCCAACATGTGGTCAATCAGGCGAGCGGCTTTGTTTACTATGTGTCACTCAAAGGTGTGACAGGTGCAGCAACTTTAGATACCTCTGAAGCAGCAGCGCGTATTGCAAAAATTAAGTCTAAGACCAATGTGCCAGTAGGCGTCGGTTTCGGGATTAGTGATGCTGCGTCTGCAAAAGCGATGGGTCAAGTTGCCGATGCCGTGATTGTAGGAAGTGCTTTCGTTAAATCTTTTGCGACATTGCCAGCGGATGAAGCTGCGCAACAGACAGTGAATAAAGTGAAGGAGCTTCGAGCTGCGCTCGATGAGTTAGTATGAGTCAAGAGTTAACATCAGGGAAGGTTCTTAACCCTTCAACACCTTGGACTGAGCGTCATGTCCCTGGTATTCAGGTTGCAGATCAACAACAGATATTTAAAGCGACCTTTACTGAGCCTACGATTGAATGTCCTGAGTGCCATGCGCTGGTAACACGTACTGCAATGTCATTTAATGCCTATGTGTGTCCTCAGTGTGATGAGCACTTACGGATGCGTGCACGTGATCGTTTGAACTGGTTCTTTGATCAAGTGAATGGCGAGTTGGGGCAGGAGTTTAGTGCCAAAGACCCATTAAAATTTGTGGATAGCAAACCTTATCCAGATCGTATGCGTGAAGCACAAGACAAAACTGGCGAAACCGAAGCACTTGTTGTTATGCAAGGTTCACTCAAAGGTTTGGACTTGGTTGCGTGTGCATTTGACTTCGACTTTATGGGCGGTTCAATGGGAACCGTAGTCGGAGACCGTTTTGTACAAGCGGCTGAACGTGCAATCGCATTGCATCAACCAATGATCTGTTTTGCTGCTTCTGGCGGCGCACGTATGCAAGAAGGCATGTTGTCTTTGATGCAGATGGCGCGTACTGCGGCTGCAATCCAAAAAATGAAAGAAGCGCGTGTTCCATACTTGGTGGTATTAACCCATCCAGTTTATGGTGGTGTGACCGCTTCATTGGCGATGCTCGGCGATGTCCATATCGCTGAACCGAAAGCGATGATTGGTTTTGCAGGTAAACGCGTGATTGAACAAACAGTACGTGAAAAACTGGAAGAACCTTTCCAACGTGCAGAATATTTGCTTGATCATGGTGTGGTCGATCAGATCGTTCATCGTCATGCATTACGTGATACTGTATACAGACTTGTCGCTAAGCTGATGAATTTACCTTGAAACCACTCGCTCCACATTCAACAGACACATTAACAACATGGCTCGATTATTGGGGTCATGTTCATGTTACAGGCATTGATCTAGGTTTAGAACGCGTCATTCCCGTTGCTGAAAAGCTCGGTGTGATGCAACCTCAAGCGAAGGTGTTTACCGTCGCTGGAACCAATGGTAAAGGTTCAACCACCACAACCTTGGCTGCGATTTTAAATGCGCAAGGTTACAAGGTTGGCCTGTATCAATCACCGCATATTTATCGTTTTAATGAAAGGGTAAAGTTGGCGGGTGCTGAAGTTGATGATCGAAGTTTGGTTGATGCTTTTGTTCTAGTCGATCAAGCACGACGTGAATGTGGTTTAAGTTTATCTTTTTTTGAAGCAACCACTTTGGCTGCTTTTTTGATTTTTAAACAGCAACAATGTGATGTTTGGGTGCTTGAAGTCGGTCTAGGCGGTCGTCTTGATGTGGTCAATGTGATCGATCCTGATATTGCTGTAATTACCAATATTGGTCTAGATCATGTAGATTGGCTCGGCGACACCATAGAAAAAATCGCATTTGAAAAAGCAGGGATTATTCGTTCGAATATTCCAGTGGTTTTCGCGGGTCAGCAACAACTGCCGCAAGCCATTCAAGATAAAGTGGTTGAAACTCAAGCTCAGCTATATGCCTTGAATCGAGATTATTTTTACCAGCAGAATAATGATGGCCAAACTTGGTCATTTGCTTCTTCTGGTACAACCTTACAGCTCCCTGTGGGACAGTTAGCACTCGACAATATTTCTACCGCAGTTGCAGCTGTATTGGCGAGTGGTGTTGAAGTTTCACAAGCAGCGATTGCAACAGGTATTCAACAAGCACGCTTACAAGGTCGTTTTGAAATACGACAAATCCAAGATAAAACCGTGATTTTTGATGCTGGGCATAATGCGCATGGCGTCGAATTTTTATTGAAGCAGTTGCGAAAATTCTTAAAATACAATAAACAGTACACAGATGTTGTTGCAGTATTTTCAATGCTGGCAGATAAAGACATTGCTTCTGTCACCGATTTACTAAAAACAACAGTAAAAGATTGGTTTATTGCTAATTTAGATGTGCCTAGAGCCGCACCAGTGCAACAGATCCATGATGCATTGCAAGGGCAACAGGTATACGAGTTCGGCAGTATCCAGCAAGCGTTTGAAACTGTGCTGAAACAAAGTAATAACAATCAGCTGATTTTAGTCTGTGGTTCGTTTCATACTTTAGAAGCGGTCTGGGAGTATTTAGAAGAATGTCGATGAATAACAAACAACGTTGGATGGGCGGCGTTGTTCTACTCGGTGGTGGTGTTTTATTAGCTGCATTGCTGTTAAAGGGCAATGATGAAATTGAGCAAGATCACACGCAAGCTCCAGTTACTCATCCAATTCCCAAAACTGAGTCTAAGCCGAAAACGGCACAGCCAGCTCAAGACAGCGAAATGGTGTCATTGCAACCATTGGCTGTCGATGTGGAAACAGAAAAGCGGTTGCTGGAAGAACAGCGTCGTTCACGTGAAAAAGCGGTGGCAGAACAAGAAGCGCGTGCAGCTGAATTCTTAAAGATGCAGCAACAGGCCGAAGCCGCAGCAGCACGTAAAGCTGCGGAAGAATATGCAGCGATTAATGCACGTCGTACTGCAGCTCAAGAAAGCTCGGATAATATTCCACCTGAATTGGTTGAAGATGAAAAAGCCAAGGCTCAACGACTTGCGGATGAAAAACGTAAAGCGGATGAAAAGAAGCGCGCTGAACAACAGAAAACAGATCAACAAAAGTCTGATGCTGATAAGAAGTTAGCGGAAGATAAACGTAAAGCTGAAGCAGCAGACAAGAAAGCAGCCGAAGATAAACGTAAAGCAGAAGCAGATAAGAAAGCTGCGGAAGATAAGCGTAAAGCTGAAGCGGCAGATAAGAAAGCCGCAGAAGATAAACGCAAAGCAGAAGCTGACAAGAAAGCAGCAGAAGATAAACGTAAGGCAGAAGCAGAGAAGAAAGCTGCTGATGAGAAAAAACGTAAAGCTGACGAAGATAGCAAGAAGAAAGCTGAGGCTGAGAAAGCACGCGATCTGATGGAAAATGGCGATAAAAAGTGGATGGTACAAGTGGCTTTGGCTGCAAACCAAGCCAATGCAGACGCTGTTGTGTCGAAATTACGTGCTAAAGGCTACAAGGTAACGACCAGCCAGACCTCTAAAGGAATCCGTATTATGGTTGGTCCTGCTAAGGATCGTGATACTGCGGATAACACGCGTAAGAAAATCACAACGGATGAAAGCTTAAATATGAAATCTGCTTGGGTGATTGATTGGGTTCCGCTTGACCAACGATAAACCTTGACCATCCCCTAGATCAAATCAGGAGCACATCACAGGCTTTATTTATGCTGTGAGTGTTCCATTAAAATTAAATAGGGGACTCGCGATCATGAATACAGCGATCAGAATATTAGAACGATTTGTTTTTTCACAAGATTCTGATGTTATTGCATTGTCTGGTGTCGCCTGTATAGGGGACGATGTTTATTTTGTTGGTGATGATGTTCGTTACTTATTAAAAACCAATCGAAACAACAATATAGATGGTGCAACAGTTTTTGAAAAAGTTCCGTTATCTGAGTCGTCTGAACAAATATCATTTAGCGTATTGAGCAAAGCAAAAAAGCCTGATTTTGAAGCACTAAGTTGCATAACCTTGGATGGGCAACAGCAACTACTGGTGATGGGATCTGGTTCTACCGAAAATCGGAAACAAGCATTACTTTATAATCCATCTAACAATCAAATCAGCATTTTTCTGGATGCAGTCGATTATCACTTTTTAGAGAACAGTGTTGAATTAACGGGTGGAGCTGAACTGAATATAGAAGCAATCTGTTCAGACCATCATCATTTCTATATCTTTCAACGTGGCAATATTAATCGCCATCACGGTGTTTTAGTTTTTGATTTAGCTGAAATTCAAGCAGGAAAATCGTTAGAAAATGCGTTTATCAACTCGCTTAATCTCAACTTGCCTGAGATTGAGGGTGCTGCAAGTGGGATTTCTGATGCCTATTTCTTTGTGGATAAAAATCTAATTGCCGCCACGGCAGCGGTTGAGCAAACATTAAATACCTATGACGATGGTGATGTGCTGGGTAGTTTTATTTTGCTGTTCTCGCCAGATGGTAAGGCTTTATTCAGTCATTTGATTCAAGATGAAGACGGTAAAACGCTTGCGATTAAAGTTGAAGGGATTACTTGGTTAGAGTCGAGATCCGATGGGGAAGTATTCCTATTGGTCACGGATAGTGATGGCGGAGATTCTGAAATTTTAAAGGTCTGGTTGGCTCATTCAGTTTTTGAAAACCAGAAGGGGAAGTAAAACTTGCTTGGTGATCATGCAATTTTGAGCAGATTGATTTCTATTGATTGGACAAGCCAGTTTCTTTACGAAGCTCTATTGGCTAAATAAATAGAGCTTGGTCCAGAATAATTACAATATTTAGTGAGATGGATTAGGCAGTTGCTGTTGAATCCATTTTACATTTTCAGGCGTAAATAAGTGATCAATGTTTTTCCAGATCACATGGAAGCCATATCCACCTTGTTTCATTTCTTTGACTGCATCTTCAATTGACCAGTTTTCAAAAATAATCCGATACATGGCAATCGTTGCACCAGTACGGTCTGAGCCATGATAACAATGCACTAAAATTTTATGATTGTTTTGTTTAGCTGTTTGAATCGCTTGCATGGTCTGCAATAAATCTTGACGATTAATGGCCCATGTATAAATCGGAATATGCACTAGATTAAAAGGCTGATCTTTTAAAACTTTGGCATCTTCATTTCTAGCTCTGAGATTGATGACCGTATCAATATTATATTTTTTTAGGCTTGGAATGAGCTCATTGCTGGGCTGATCACTACGAAATACATCATTGCTAATTTGATAAAAATTATGTGTATGGGAGATTAGCGTTCCCCAGTTTTTAGGGCGTTGTTCATCATCCAAACTTGGGTGTTTCATGCACCCACTGAGCGTTAATGTTGAAACAAGAGCAACGGTAATGAGTGTTTTTTTCATATGCTTTACTGATAACGACTGAATTCGACTGGATCGTGCGCACAAATTAACTCAATGCTTGGCTCATGTTGAGCGAGATATTGTAACTGTTTCAGATTTTGCAAACGCTGTTGGTTATCTTCGGCCAGTAAGCGTTCGGTAAGATTTAGGGCTCTCAGTTTATTTTTCGGATTGAGCTCCAAATGGGTGTAATAGGCATCGCCACAGAATAGGACCCAGCCATCAGCCTTTTTAATCGCAATCCCACAGTGTCCAGCAGTATGCCCAATCAATGGAATCATCAAAATTTCATCTTTAAAGAAAGGTAATCCTTTAACTTTTTGTAGATTAAACCATGGCTCTCCATCGTTATGTTCAGCAAAGTTCCAATGACGATGTTGTTTGAATTGCTCCATTTTATAACGAAGCTTGCCTTTGGCTGTGAGTGATTGGGTGGCATTAAATTCCGCAGCTAACAGATGTACGGTGGCATTAGGAAAATCAGAAATTCCGCCTGCATGGTCGAAATCTAGATGGGTCACAAAAATATGTTGTACATCATTCGCATTAAAACCGAGTTGTTGAATTTGTTGGATGGCGGTGAGTTTTAAATTCGGGACAATTGAGCCAAACTGTTTCAGTAAACGGCCCAAACGCTGTTCGGTATGTAAATAGTCTTGAAGCCCTAAACCTGTGTCAATTAACACTAATCCGCGATCAGTTTCAATCAATAGACAATGACAAACGAGGTGTGCTTTCCAGCCTTTTTGTCCAAATAATGGCGCACAAGTCGGGCAGAAGCTGCCGCAATGTAGATGGTGGATATTGTAGATCATGATGCTTTTTTTATTGTGTAGCGGATCGAATTATTTTTATAACCGATTGATTCAGAAATACCAAAACAATTTTAGCTTATATATAAAAAAGCCTATCCAGAGGATAGGCTGAGATGCATGTTATTCAGATTTAATATTATTTTATTACTGCTTGGGTTTATCCTCTACTACGTACTTCGTTTGTCTTGCACTGCGATTAAAGCATACGCTTTAATCTAGTTCAGGCTGGGGGGTTAATCGTAAATACGGTTTGACGGCCTTGTAACCTTTAGGGAAGCGCTGTTTGATTTCTTCCTCATCCTTTAATGATGGAACAATCACCACATCTTCACCATGTTGCCAGTTAGCAGGTGTTGCAACTTTATGCTTATCGGTTAATTGTAGTGAATCTACTACGCGCAATACTTCATTAAAATTACGACCTGTGGATGCAGGATAGGTAATAATCAAACGAACTTTCTTGTTCGGGTCAATAATAACCAATGAACGTACAGTTAGAGTTTCACTGGCATTTGGATGAATAAATCCATACAGCTCAGATACTTTACGTTCTTTGTCGGCAATGATTGGAAAATTAACAGTAGTATTCTGTGTTTCGTTGATGTCTTGAATCCAGCCTTGATGTGATTCAACATCGTCTACAGAAAGTGCAATGGCTTTCACACCGCGCTTATTAAACTCATCTTTTAGCTTTGCGGTGTAGCCAAGTTCCGTGGTACAGACTGGGGTGTAGTCTGCAGGATGGGAAAAAAGGATCCCCCAGCTATCCCCTAAAAAACCATAAAAATCAATATCACCTTGGCTTGATTGTTGTTGGAAATTTGGGGCGATGTCGCCTAAACGTAATGTCATGATCAGTCCTCTATACATTCTTTATGTTTTCTGTCTGTATTCAATATGCAGCATTCGCTTTATAAAGAAAAAGATTGTTTTTTCATTTTGTTATGAGTTTTTGAGATATCAATACGTAGCTATGCTAAAAAATGATCAGAAATACACATTCAAATCGATGTAAGTTAAGGGCAAATTTGCTACATTAACGCTCTTTGGTTGTGTGATGTCAGAATCGCCTCGCAGATTTTTTTACCTGTTTGGATGCAAAGCACTTGTAGTTCTTATTTCTGACTCCATAATAACAGCTAAGAAAAAATTAACCGACCTAGGGTTTGTTGAAATTGACAAACCTTATAACAAACAGGATTAGAGAGTTTATTCATGTTGGCAAGTCTGATCGGAGGTATCTTCGGTACAAAAAATGAGCGCGAGCTCAAACGCATGCGTAAAATTGTTGAACAAATCAATGCGCTTGAACCGACGATATCTGCTCTTAACGATGCAGACCTCTCTGCAAAAACTCCAGAATTCAAACAACGTTTTAATAATGGTGAAAGTTTAGATAAATTATTACCAGAAGCTTTTGCGGTTTGTCGTGAAGCTGCAAAACGTGTCATGGGCATGCGTCACTATGATGTGCAGCTCATCGGTGGTATTACCTTACACGAAGGTAAAATTGCTGAGATGCGTACAGGTGAAGGTAAAACCCTGATGGGTACTTTGGCTTGTTACCTCAATGCATTAAGCGGACAAGGCGTTCACGTGATTACCGTGAATGATTACTTGGCGCAACGTGATGCTGAGTTAAACCGTCCATTATTTGAATTCTTAGGCTTGAGCATTGGTGTGATTTACTCCATGCAAATGCCTGATGAAAAAGCACAAGCTTATACCGCAGATATTACTTACGGTACCAACAACGAGTTCGGTTTCGACTATCTACGTGACAACATGGTGTTTTCTCTACAAGAGAAAAAACAGCGTGGTTTAAGCTATGCCATCATCGATGAAGTTGACTCAATTTTAATTGATGAGGCGCGTACGCCATTGATCATTTCTGGTCAAAGTGAAGATTCATCTCATCTTTATCAGCTCATTAATAATATTCCTCCAACATTGCGCCCTCAAAAAGAAGAGAAAGTGGCTGATGGCGGACATTTTTGGGTGGATGAGAAACAACGTTCAGTGGAAATGACTGAAGTTGGTTATGAAACAGTTGAGCAAAAACTGATTGAAATGGGCTTGTTGGCTGAAGGTGAAAGCCTGTATTCAGCAACCAATTTGAATTTGGTTCACCATGTGACTGCAGCGATTCGTGCACATTATCTCTATCAAAAGAACGTGCACTATATCATTGGCGTGAATCCACAGACTCAAAAAGAAGAAGTCATTATTGTGGATGAGAGCACGGGTCGTACCATGCCTGGTCGTCGCTGGTCAGAAGGCTTGCACCAAGCGGTTGAAGCCAAAGAAAGCATGGAAATTCAACCTGAAAACCAAACGCTTGCAACCACAACTTTCCAAAACTATTTCCGTCTATATAAAAAGCTTTCAGGTATGACAGGTACTGCCGATACTGAAGCTTCGGAAATGAAAGAAATCTATGGTTTAGATGTTGTGATTATTCCGACACATCGTCCAATGGTACGTGTGGATCATAATGACTTAATTTATTTAAACCGTAATGGTAAATACACTGCGATTATTGAAGAAATTACCAATATTCGTCAGCAGGGTGTTGCACCAATTTTGATTGGTACGGCAACTATTGAAGCAAGTGAAATCCTTTCTTCTAAGTTATTACAAGCAGGTATCCATCACGAAGTCTTGAATGCGAAGCAGCATGAACGTGAGGCAGATATTATTGCGCAAGCGGGTAGTCCGAATGCAGTAACGATCGCAACTAACATGGCTGGTCGTGGTACGGATATTTTGCTCGGTGGTAACTGGAAAGCGAAACTTGCCAAAATCGAGAATTCAACGCCTGAAGATGAAGCACGCTTACAAGCACAATGGGAAAAAGATCACGAAGACGTTTTAAGTTCAGGTGGTTTACATATCATTGGTTCTGAGCGTCATGAATCACGTCGTATTGATAACCAGCTGCGTGGTCGTGCCGGTCGTCAAGGTGACCCAGGTGTATCTCGCTTCTATCTATCACTTGAAGATGATTTGATGCGTATCTTCGCAGGTGACCGTGTGGTTGCCATGATGCGTGCAATGGGCTTGCAAGAAAGTGAAGCGATTGAACACAAAATGGTAAGCCGTTCAATCGAAAATGCACAGCGTAAAGTTGAAGCACGTAACTTTGATATTCGTAAGAACTTATTGAAGTATGATGACGTAAACAACGAACAACGTAAGATTATTTACTCACAACGTGATGATGTTTTGGCTGAAAGCTCGCTACAAGACTACATCGAAGAAATGCATCATGAAGTGATCAAAGGATTAATTGCTAACTTTATTCCACCAGAGTCAATCCATGATCAATGGGATATTGAAGGTTTGGAAAATGCCTTGCATGCGGATTTAGGCATTGAATTACCAGTACAGCAATGGTTAGACCAAGATCGTCGTTTAGATGAAGAAGGTCTAGTGGCACGTATTTCTGATGAAGTGATTGCGCGTTATCGTCAACGTCGTGAACAAATGGGTGATGAATCGGCAGCAATGCTAGAGCGTCACTTTATGTTGAATTCACTTGATCGCCATTGGAAAGATCATTTAGCAGCGATGGATTATCTGCGTCAAGGTATTCATTTACGTGGTTATGCGCAGAAGAATCCTGAGCAAGAATACAAAAAAGAAGCATTCAACTTATTTGTAAATATGTTGGGTGTGATTAAGTCAGATGTGGTGACTGATTTATCTCGTGTGCATGTACCGACTGCGGAAGAGTTGGCGGAACTTGAGGCTCAGCAACAACGTCAGGCTGAATCAATGCGTCTGTCTTTCGAGCATGATGATGTCGATGGTCTCACTGGTGAAGTCACAGCTTCTGAAGAAGTTGTTGACCATACATTCCCAGTACCAGAAAGTCGTAATGCACCTTGTCCTTGTGGTTCAGGTTTAAAGTACAAACAATGTCACGGTAAAATCTAAGCTTCGACTTAGATTAAGCTGAAATAAAAAAGCAGAGCATTGGTCTCTGCTTTTTTTACGAGAATTTACTTGAGTCCAAGCACGCTTTGTAGTTTCATTATTGGACTTATAGATCTTGATTGAGTTCGCATTAAAAGCGGGAAGACAATGAAAAAACCATTACAACTTTTAATTTTGGCAAGTGCGGCGGTATCTGGTTTTGCATTTGCAAATGATGCGCCACAAACCACGACTGTGGATAAAGTGTTGGCAGCAAAAGGTACAAATACAGCAGAAGCGCAAATAAAACGTGAAGTGACTACGGTGATTAGCCCACGTACTGGCATTCGCTATACGCTAGGTGATACTGGTAATCGCCCAATTGTATTGCAAACTGCAGCAATTGCACCTGCAAACTCTGCCAATATCAATCGTATTGTGGCATCTAACCCTGCATTATCAGCACAAAGCCAAGAGAAAGCCAAGATTGCTTTAATCGGTGAGACGGCTGTTCAAGCGGCTAATGCTGCAGCTGCACAAACTGCAAGTACACAGACAGCAAAAGCAAATTAATTACGATTTGTTTAAAATAAAAAAAGAGATGCAACTGCATCTCTTTTTTTATGGAAGAATATTTTTATAAAAAACTTGGTAATAAAATTAAGCCAATCAAAATAGCAAATAGCACCCACTTAGACACATAGTAGAGTGGGCGATTACGTTCTTTTAAACCACGGCCATAATGGTGGACCGCATAACCATATTTGAAAATACGGTTAATAAAACCAGTTTTGTCTTGATCATCATTTGGTGAGCTAGCTGCAGACATTACATTACGACCAAACCAATAATTCAGCTTTTGTGCCCAGCCCCATTTCATTGGACGTTCGATATCACAGAATAAGATGATACGGGTTTCATCAGTTTTGTTTTCAGCCCAATGCACAAAAGTTTCATCAAAGACGGTTGCTTCACCATCTCGCCAGCTATAACGCTCTTGATCGACTTCAATAAAGCAATCATCGCTATTTGGCGTGACCAGACCCAAGTGATAACGTACAGAACCTGCATAAGGATCACGGTGTTTACCCAAATAACTACCCGATGGTAGTTCGGTAAACATAGCGGCTTTCACCGAAGGAATGCTTTCCAGCAGAGCCACTGTTTTTGGGCAGAGTTGCTGTGCTGAAGGATGGCTGTCTTGGTACCATTTTAGATAGAAACGTTTCCAACCACGTTTGAAGAAGGTGTTAAAGCCTGCATCATTATTTTTTTCAGACGCTTTAATTTGGTTTTGCAGTTGAATTGCTTCTTCTCGAATCACTTGCCAATTATCTTGCAATGGTTTCAGTTCTGGAAACTGTGCCACGTCGAAGAAGGGTTGGTTCGGCAATTTAGAAAAACCAGTCATGAACATGTTCACTGGTGCTAAAAATGTCGAATGGTCAAATAATTGTCGAGATGCTTTTAATCTTTCTTTACCCCGGAAATAGGTATATAAAAAGCTGATTAAAAATACGGCAACGATAATCACTGCGTACATAACACAATCGTCTAAAAAAAATGAAGGCGGTTATTTTAGCATAAAAAATATTTGGAAGAATGCTGTTATAAAAGCAACTTTATAAGATAAAAACTATGCAATTGAATGGTATTTCAGATGATCTGAGTTGGTTTTTTGCACAGATCATCTGAAAAAATGACGATTAGATTTGGTTGTTTACATCATCATTTTTAGTTTCGCGCATCAGTAAGAACGCGATTAAAGAGAGGATCGAAGCTAGGCTGAGATATAAACCGACTGCACCCAGACCATAGCTTTCTGCCAGTTTTGTCGCGATATATGGTGCGAAAGAAGCCCCAAAAATACCCGCCAAGTTAAAGGTTAAAGCTGAGCCTGTATAGCGAACGGAAGTCGGGAAAATTTCAGACAGGACTGTGCCAATTGGCCCATAGGTTAAGCCCATGATTGAAAGACCGATACATAAGAACAAGAACACCAAAATCGGGCTACCTGAACCTAATAGCGGTGCGAAACACAATCCGAATAGGGCTGAAAGAATACACACTGCAATCGATGTATTTTTACGACCAAATTTCTCTGCAAAAATTGCAGATAGGGGAATAAAGGCAGCAAAACAGAGGGTTGCAAACAGTTGTAACACCAAGAAGTCACCACGTGCATAGCCGAGCTTTGTGGTTCCCCAGTTCAAGGCAAATACGGTGGTGAGATAGAACACGACAAAGGTACAGATGGCTGCAATTGTCCCGAGCACCAACATTGGAAAATGTTTGGTCATGACTTCTTTGAAAGGGACATTTACTTCTTTCTGCTTATTCAATACCTTTTGGAAGGCAGGTGTTTCATGCAACTTCAAACGGATATATAAGCCGACTAAAACCAATACTGCACTGGCGATAAATGGAATACGCCAGCCCCAAGTCATAAACGCCTGTTCAGACATAAAAGCATTGAGTAATAAAAATGAACCTGTTGCAAGGATAAAACCAATCGGGGCACCGAGTTGTGGGAACATCCCATACCAAGCGCGTTTGCCCTCTGGTGCATTCTCAGTGGCAAGCAGTACCGCACCACTCCATTCACCACCTAAGCCCAAACCTTGGCCTAAACGACACAAGGCAAGCAATAGTGGTGCAGCGAGACCAATTTGTGCATAAGTTGGTAACAGACCGATACAAACCGTAGAAATCCCCATGGTTAGCAAGGCTGCAACCAATGTGGCTTTACGTCCGATTCGGTCACCGAGATGTCCGAAAATCGCAGCACCAATAGGACGTGCAATAAAGGCAATCGCAAAGGTTGCCAGAGATTTGAGCACCGCAGCGCCATCGCTACTTTCTGGGAAAAACAAATGTGGAAAAATGAGTACTGCTGCGGTGGCATAGATATAAAAGTCAAAAAACTCAATCGTCGTACCGACAAGGCTGGCAAATAATACCCGTACTTTTGAATTGCTGGCCACTTCTGGGGTGGCAGTCGTAGTGCTTGACGACATACAAGACCTTCATGTTATTCATTCAAGAAACAGAATAGCGGTTGTCTTGAAAATTCCTTTTGAATGTGCAGTTTTACTTCGAAAACTTAATGCTATATATGGACTTATAATACATAACAGTAGATTGCCAAAAAGTGTAATCCTGCGCCTAATAGCACAAAAACATGCCAAATTGCGTGGGTATATCTTACCTTTTTTAAGGCATAAAACAATGTGCCGATGGTATAAGCCAAACCACCTGCAATCAGCAGTTGCACAGCATCTTTGGAAAGATAGCGCTGCATATCATCCATCACTAAAACGGCTAACCATCCCATAACTAAATAAGCAGCTAAAGAAATTTTCTGGAAACGATGAATAAAGACCAGTTTGAACAGTGTACCGATTAGCGCAATTGTCCATAATGCAATCAGCAAATAATGTGCTTTGGCGGTTGGAATCGCGATACTCAAAAATGGGGTATAGGTTCCTGCAATCAGATAGTAAATCGCAGTATGATCCAATTTTTTATACCAATAACGCTTACGTTCATCCACAGCAAAGTGATACAGCATGGAACTTGCAAGCAAGAGAACAAGACTAAAACCATAGACCCATAAACTGATCCACTGTCCCAATGGTAAATACTGGCCCTTAATAATCATAAAGATTGAGGCAATTAAAGCCAGTGCAGCACCAATACCATGGCTATAGGCATTAATCAGTTCTTCTTTCGGGTCATAGTCCAGCAGTGTTTTTGTGTTCATCAAGCTTTCAGGTTGCATAAAAAATACAACTGTATCGTAATGCAATTTCCCTTTTAAAGTAAGACGCTTTAAAATTTAGTTTCTATTTGTCAGGTTTTCATTATGTTTGCGCCGAAATTTTCTTTTGAACAAGAACAGCAGTTTTTCTTGGATATCCAGCAATCTATTGAAAATAAAAGCTTTGATCGCCTTATCTTAAGTCAATATAAAGGTGAAATAGCGCAACTAGAAAAGATAAGCTTTCGTGTGATTGAGCTGCAAGGACAAGCAATGCTGTCTTGTTTATATCACCATACTACGCAAGATGTGACCAAAAACTATACGATAGATGAAGGTTTAGAGAAAATTGCTGAATTATTGAATCAGTGTAAACAGGCCAACTTATTTAGCTTGGAGCAAGATATTCAGCTTAAGAAAAACAAAAAGAAAGCCATGCTGAATTGCCAGAAGAAGCAAGCCTCTGTCGACAAAGTAGGACAACAGCAGCACGATCGTGAAAAACAGCGTTATGTACAACAGCAAAGTCCATTTTTAAAACATCTCGGGATTACTGATGAAAAAGGGCAAATTGTCCCAAGCATGGCGCGGAAGTGGAAACAGATTAATAAATTTATTGAAATCTTTTCGCATGCGTATGAACAGATTGATGCTTCACAGCAAGAGTTGAATATTGTTGATTTTGGCTCAGGCAAAGGTTATTTAACTTTTGCTTTATATGATTATTTGCAGGCGCAGCATAAGACACCCTTAATTACGGGCGTTGAACTACGTTCAAACTTGGTTGAATTTTGTCAGAATGTTGCCGATCAGACGGGTTTTAGTCATCTTGATTTCTTTGAAGGTGATGTTCGTAGTTATCAACCAGAAAAGTTAGATGTGATGATTGCATTGCATGCCTGTGATATCGCCACTGACTTTGCTATTCATACTGGGATTCGTCTCAATGCATCCATGATTATGTGTGCGCCTTGTTGCCATAAAGAACTTCGTCCACAACTGCAAAGCCCAGAGGTTTTACAGCCGATGTTGCAATTTGGTATTCACGCGGGGCAACAGGCAGAAATGTTAACGGATACTTTACGTGCATTACTGCTTAAAGCTTATGGTTATGAAACCAAAGTTTTTGAGTTTGTGTCTTTGGAGCATACTAGTAAGAATAAAATGATTCTTGCGACCAAGCGCAAAGATATTCAACAACCTGATGCCAAAATCATGCAGCAAATCCAAGCATTAAAAGCCATGTATGGCATTGAAAAACAGAGTCTGGAATTATTATTGCAAGATCAGATGCCAGTCGAGAATATTGGCTGTAAGTGTTAATTAAAACAGAGAAAACGATGTACCAAGTCAAACAGGGAAATTGGGATCAATTACAGCAAGATGCGAAATTGATCCGAACATTGGTTTTTATTCAGGAACAAGGTATTGCTGAAGCGGATGAGTGGGATGAGCAAGATGCGATCTCACAACACTTTGTTATCTATGATCAGGATCAGCCGATTGCGACAGCACGATTATTACAAAATAATAGTGTGGGGCGAGTTGCTGTGCTTAAGGCTTATCGGGGGCAAGGTCTTGGTCAAATGATTATGCTGAATATTATTGACTTTGCGAAGCAGCAGGGACGTGCATTCCTGTATTTGTCTTCACAAGTCCATGCGATGTCATTTTATCAGCAGCTTGGTTTTGTGGTGCAAGGGGATGAATATGATGAATGTGGCATCCCTCATATTGAAATGCGGATGCCACTTCTACAGTAAATTCAGAATGAAGTGAATGAGCTTGAATTGGACTGAGTTTATGGCTGTTGCTGAGTTTGGGCAGCCACTTCAGAACTCGCTGAAGAGCTATTTTGAGCATGTTCCTGTTGTTGCGCTTTACGTTGTGCGCCTGGCATATAATCAGGTTCTTGGGTCATGGCCAAATAGAAAAAGCTTAAAAAGATCGTGCTGAGCACACCGACAATAATGACAAATTTCCATCCCAATACGGTTTCTTCATTTGAATCTTTTTTTGGGGATGGTTGATTATTCATAATAAATTCCAAAAATAACAAAACATAAAACTAGATTTTGCGCCTTTTGAGGCAGATTTGCCAAGTGGAAATTTTGAATAAGAAATTGGCTCACCCTTTGGATAGGGACGCGTAGACCAAAGATGCTGCCATCGTTGAACTAAGAAAAAACGCTTCGCCATCCAAAGGAAAATTGGATTTGTTTGTATAAAAATTAAAGCTTGTTCCAGTCTTCGATTGCCTTTAAACCTATTTCTATCCCAACATCATAGCTATAACGGATCTTGGCTTTATTCTTTGAAAGTCGACCTGCCATATTTTTAAAATCAGGTGGGCAAACTTCCAAGATTTTCTGTTCAGAGGGTGTGCGAGTAAATTCGACGGCATCGTTATAACGTTGAGTCCTCGTTAATAAACTTTGTGCAAAACCACGCTGCTGTTTAAACAGGTATTTCGCAAGGAACTGATCACCTTTACTGCTGGCTTTATAATAATTTTGAGGACGTGTTCTGAGCACCATTAATTTAGATACATCATGCTGTTGCGCTGCCCAATGGATGGGAAGGGCATCTGCAACACCACCGTCAAAATAAGGTTCACCAAAGACTTCAACCGCTTGACGAGTTAAGACAGGAATTGAACTGGATGCTCTTAAACCTTCTAAGATATTGTCTTTGGACGCTTTGATATAAGTGGCTTCACCTGAAATGGCATGGGTCAATACCATATAAAATTCAGGATGATTGGCAAATAGATGAGCTTGATTGAGCGGATGCTCTTTTTCTACCACATCCCACATCCATTTTAAGTCCAGTAAGTCACCACCCTTGAAAAAGCGACGATATTGGATAAATTCGGTACGAAGAGAGTGATCTAAATAGATTTGTAAGGTGCGACCTTGCTGAGCAGCGAGGTAGTTGGCGACATTGGTTGAACCAGAAGAAACACCGACACAAAGATCAAAGGGATTAAATTGTTGCTGTAAAAATGCATCTAAGACACCGCTGGTGAATGCACCGCGCATTCCACCGCCTTCAACGACCAGTGCCTGACGATTTTGTTGAAGCATTGAAAATCTCGAATATCATGATAAACCCATGTTTTACACGGATTTATCATATTCGACAATAACACTTTAGTGATTGTGTTGATGTGCTTCCGTTGCCCCTGTTTCTGTTGTCACTGATGATTGTGACATTTCAGCTGGGGTAGCCGCTTTCTTTTGATTCATTGGCATATAATCTGGCTCATTATTAATAGCCAAGTAGAAAATCACCATAAACAGTACGCTGAGAATTGTGGTGATAATTAATGCTTTCCAGCCCCAAGGCGAAGTTTCTGGGCAGAGTTTTTCAGACATAAGAAATTTCCAAATGATGCAAAAAAATAAAGCAGAATTGCTAAAGTTATAGCATAAATTGTGATGCATTACTCAGATGTTTTGCTGTGATTTTGTCGAGCGCATAAAAAAGCCCGTACAGACAAGGAGTTCCATACGGACCTTAATTGGCTTGGCTAAATCGAGATTATTGAATCACAGTATTTTGCTGTGCTTTTTCTTTCAATAACTTTGGTGGCGTGAAACGGTCACCATATTGAGCCGCCAGTTGCTCGGCACGTTGCAATGATTTTTGAATGCCATTTTGATTCAGGAATTGAATGGCACCACCTGTCCATGGGGCAAAGCCAATTCCAAAAATCGAGCCAACATTGGCATCAATCACAGATTCTAAAACGCCTTCTTCATAGCAGCGTAAAGTATCCAGTGCTTGTACAAATAGCAAACGATCAATCATATCTTGTTCAGAAATAGTATTGTCTTTCTGCCAGCGGTTGAGCCCATCCCATAAATGCTTTTTGCCATTTTCAGGGTAGTCATAGAAACCTGCACCTGCAGCCTTACCTTTACGATTCAGCTCATGAATCATGGTGTGCACCACCTCATCCACTGGGGTTTTCGGTAAATCTTTACCTTCTGCTTGCAGGGCTTTACGGGTTTCTGCTGCGACATGTTCAGTCAAGGTCAGAGATACTTCATCCTGAATGGCAAGTGGGCCAACAGGCATACCTGCTTTCAGTGCTGCCATTTCAATTCTGGCTGGATGCACACCTTCTGCAAGTAGACGCATCCCTTCTTGAATGAAAGTACCAAATACGCGGCTGGTGAAGAAGCCACGGCTGTCATTCACGACAATTGGGGTTTTGGCAATTTGCTGAACAAAGTCGTAAGCCTTCGCCAATGTATCAGCAGAGGTCTGTTTACCTTTGATAATTTCAACCAATTGCATTTTATCGACTGGACTAAAGAAATGTAGTCCAATGAACTTTTGAGCATCTTTACTCGCCGTCGCCAAACCAGTGATAGGTAGGGTAGAGGTGTTCGATGCAAAGATTCCACCTTCAGCCAAATATTGTTCAGCTTCTTGAGTCACTTTGGCTTTCAGTTCTTGGTTCTCAAATACTGCTTCGATGATCAGGTCACAGCCTTGCAAGTCCGCCGCATTTGCCGTTGCAGTAATCAGTGCTAAAACTTGGTCACGCTTTTCTGCGGTCATACGACCTTGTGAAACACGTTTATCCAAAAGTTTCTGTGAATAAGCTTTGCCTTTATCTGCGTTTTCAACAGAGACATCTTTTAGGATCACAGGGATACCTTTGATTGCAGTTGAATAGGCAATGCCTGCACCCATCATCCCCGCACCTAATACACCGACTTTAGTGGCTTGCCATTTTGCAACTTCAGCAGGGCGGCTTGCGCCAGACTTGATTGCATTGAGACCATGCCAGAAGGTACCGATCATATTTTTAGAAATCTGACCAACTGTGAGTTGCGTAAAGTAACGCGATTCGATACGCAAAGCGGTATCTACATCAACCTGTGCACCTTCTACCGCAGCCGCCATGATTGCTTCAGGCGCAGGATAACAGCCTTTGGTTTTATCACGTAGCATCGCAGGGGCAATCGCAAGTACTTGTGCCACCGCAGGCGTTTTCGGATCGCCACCTGGAATCTTGTAGCCTTTAACATCGAATGGCTGTTGTGACTTTGGATTGGCTTTGACCCAAGCAATGGCTTTGTCTAATAGTTCTTGTTCGTTCTCAGCAGTGTCATGTACCAAACCGAGCGATTTTGCTTTATCTACCCCAAATTGCTTACCTTCCATCAGGAATGGAAATGCATTTTGTAAGCCAAGTAAACGTACCATCCGCACGATACCACCACCGCCTGGCAGCAAGCCTAAGGTCACTTCAGGCAAACCAAATTTGGTTTTTGGATCATTGATGGCAATACGGTAATGACAGCCTAAAGCAATTTCCCAACCGCCACCAAGCGCCGTACCATTAAGGCAGCAACAACGGGTACACCTAAAGTTTCAATCGCACGTAAGTCACCCTTGAGCTCTTCAATCATTTTGAAGAACTCAGTGGCATGTTCAGGTTGAACCTGAATTAACTCATCCAAGTCACCGCCTGCAAAGAAAGTTTTCTTGGCAGAACGGAAAATAATGCCTTTCAGATCAGTTTCTGTTTTGAGTTTTTGGCTAACTTCTTGGAGTGATTCACGGAATTCTGCATTCATGGTATTGGCAGACTGACCAGATGAATCAAGGGTAAGAATTACAATATTGTCAGCGTTTTTTTCGTATTTAATAGCGCTCATGTTGTGCTCCTTACACCAACTCAATAATGGTGGCGATCCCCATTCCACCACCGACACATAATGTGGCTAGGCCACGTTTTTTACCTTGACGCTCTAATTCATCCAGCAAAGTACCCAAAATCATGGCACCCGTTGCACCGAGTGGATGGCCCATCGCAATTGCACCGCCATTCACATTGACTTTCTCAGCTGGAACGTTCAGTTCATTGATAAAACGCATCACCACGGCCGCAAAGGCTTCATTGACTTCAAATAGGTCAATATCATCAATCGTTAGGCCAGCTTTGGCTAAGGCTTTACGTGCAGCAGGCGCAGGACCCGTGAGCATGATGGTCGGGTCTGTGCCCACCAATGCCGTTGCAAGTACTTTGGCACGTGGTTTTAAGCCTTGTTCTTTGACGGCTTTTTCAGAAGCCAATAACACCACTGCAGCACCATCAACGATGCCTGATGAGTTGCCCGCATGATGCACATGGTTAATTTTTTGTGCTTCTGGATATTTCTGTAGCGCAACTGCATCGAAGCCCATTTGTCCCATCATTTCAAAGCTGGCATTCAGTTTTGCCAAGCCTTCAACGGTGGTAGCACCTCGAATAAATTCATCTTTTTCTAAGATCAGTACACCCGAATGATCTTTAACAGGAACGACGGATTTATCGAAATAACCTTTGGCCTGTGCTGCCGCTGCTTTTTGTTGTGAGCCGACTGCAAACGTATCGACATCTTCGCGGCTATAGCCGTCTAAAGTGGCAATCAAATCTGCACCAACGCCTTGGGGTACAAAAGAAGATTTTAAGTTGGTTTCAGGATCAAGTGCCCAAGGGCCGCCATCAGAGCCCATCGGGATGCGTGACATGGACTCCACACCGCCTGCGACAACGATATCTTCCCAACCAGAGCGGACTTTTTGTGCTGCCAAATTGACTGCTTCCAAGCCAGATGCACAGAAACGGTTGATTTGCACACCAGCAACATCATCATTCCAACCTGCTGCAATGGCAGCAGTTTTAGCAATATCACCACCTTGGTCAGCAATCGGTGTGACACAACCTAAGACGATGTCATCGACTTTTGACGTATCAAGTTGATGGCGTTGTTGTAATTCATTCAATAATGATGTGAGTAAAGTAATCGGTTTGACTTCATGAAGTGAGCCGTCTTTTTTCCCTTTTCCGCGTGGTGTGCGAATGGCATCAATAATGTAGGCCTCGCTCATAGGTTTTCCTTGTATCACCTTAAAATTGTTGTTTATCGAGTGTACTCAATTTAAGTGTCAGTGCAATGATGATAAACATTGGCAAGTTTGATGCTTTTCGCCAATTTGATAGATTGCATGAGTGATCAAGCCAAGCGTTAATTTTGGTATTCTTTTACTTGTCTTGTGAGATCTTCGATTAGACTAGCATTTGGAAATGATTGATAGAAAAGATGGGCGAAAGCACATGATAAAATTAAAGCGTCACTATGCTGTTATGGCATTGATCTTGTCACTTTTTGGATGTGATTCATCTGGACGGAATATTGAAAATAACAAAGCAATCGAGGATAAAAACAAGGTGAGCCAAACCTATTCAAATCAAGTCGCTGACGACAGAATGTTATTGGTGTTGTCTGCGCCTTCTGTACATGATCCTTATTACAAATCCGCTTTTCAACGAATTGTAGATTTTCAGATTGATTATGCAAAATCGATTTTGGGCAATGATAATGTCGTGATTTTGGTGGATGAGGATACCAAGCCTTATTTCACGGGCAAAGTGCCTGAAGATATTTTACTGGTAGATGATGTCCGTGATATCTGGATGCGCGACTTCACCACAGTCAATCCAATGCAACCAGTGCAATTTACTTATACTTGGGCCTCGATGACCAAGAAACAAAGTAAAGATGTGCAAAAAAGTTTTAGTCAGTTTGCGGATCGTTATCAAATTCAAAGAGCTAAAACTGATTTGATGATTGATGGGGGGAACCTCGTTGATGACTATGCGGGTCGTGTCATTACCACAACACGTTTCATGGAAGATAATGAGCTTAGCTATAACGAGGCCAAACAAGAGTTAAAAGCCATGCTGGGTGCAACTGAAGTTGCCATTCTAGAGCCAGATGAAGAAGTACTGGCGCATTCAGATGGTATGGTCAGTTGGGTGGATAAAAATACATTGCTTGTGAATGACTATTCAAAAACACCATCATTTAGAACAACTGTAATGAAGGAGTTAAAGGCTTCATTTCCAACTGCAAAGATTGTGGAAGTGCCTGTTGAATATAAGACCAATCCCAAAGGGCAGTGGGAAGGTTTTGAGTCTGCATGTGGTGTGAATTTGAATGCCACGGTCACACAGAACAATATTTATGTGCCAACCTTTAATATGCCGCATGACCAAAAAGCATTAACGATCATCAAGCAAAATACTAGCAAGAAAGTCATTCCCGTAAATGCTGAAAGTGTTTGTCCAATGGGGGGCAGCGTGCGTTGCCTCACTTGGCAGGTGACTGGGGACAATGCTGAGAAACTGATTCAAGCAGCAAGAGATAAGTAATTGGTTTATAACTTGCATCGACTGGTTCACAGGCCGATGTAAGTTGTTTAAACTCACATGCCTTTTTATTGTACTCATAACAAATGAAGTTCATTAATATTATTGGTACGACAGGTTCAGGTAAATTGACGTTTGCCCGACATTTGGCGCAAAAACAACAATTAAAATATATCGAACTTGATAATTTACTTTGGCTGGATGATTGGCAAGAATCGACAAATGAAGCCTTGTTTTTGAAGCTAAAAAACGCCATGGAAAATGCAGCGACAGGGTGGGTCATTGATGGACTTTATACCCGCACTATTCCAATGATGATGGAGAAAGTAGATACCGTCATCTGGTTAGATTATTCCTTTCACATCAATTTATATCGTTTGACCAAGCGTACATTCGGGCGTGTGATCAGTCGGAAAAAGTTATGGAAAGATTCAAATAATCGGGAAAGTTTAAAATTGATGCTGTCCAAAGAATCTATTTTTATCTGGTTAATTAAATCCTATCCTAAAAATCGTAATAAATATTTCGATTTGATGCAGAATCCTGACTATCAGCATATTCGGTTTATTCGTCTGACTTCCCCAAAACAAGCAGTAAAATTTTTAGAACAGATTAAGGCCGTGCAATGACGTCTATTCGAGCAAAAGCGTTATGCCTATTTCGTCATAATGAAAAGGTGTTGCTTGCAAAAGCGTATGATCCCAACAAGGATGAACATTTTTTCAGACCGATCGGTGGTGGTATCGAGTTTGGGGAAACATCTATTCAGGCAATTGAAAGAGAGGTTTTGGAAGAAGTTTAGCAGCAGCTGACACAACCTAAACTTGTCTGCGTCATGGAAAATCTATTTAGCTTTGATGGGCAGCAAGGTCATGAAATTGTGTTTGTATATGATGCTGAATTTGTAGACTCGTATATATATCAGCAACATGAGATACAGGGTTGTGAACCCAATGGACATAGCTATATCGCACAGTGGCTGAGTCGAGAACAAATCGCACTCACTCAATATCCTGTTTATCCAAAAGGCATTGAGCAATGGCTATTCAATGCGTAGATCATCTCAAGCTTGAGTTTATGGACTCATTCGACAAATCTAAATGAAAGAATTGGTTATAGTGTGATTCGGTATATTCTGCGAAAGCTGCACCTTCAACAAAGCCAAACTTCTTATAAAGTTTGATTGCTGCATCAAAGTGACTATCTTTTCCTGTTTCTAAACTGACTTTTTGATAGTGACGTTGCTGGGCAAGTTCTAGCAAATATTCCAGTAGTTGTGCTGCGACCCCTTGACGTAAATGGGCAGGGTGAGTCCGCATAGATTTGATTTCTGCGTGGTCGGGTGTCAGTTCTTGGATTGCGCCACAACCCAGTAATTGCTCATCGTTCCATAAGGTATAGACGCTAATTGAATCTTTTTGCAGACTGCTCAGGTCTAATGAAAAACTATGTTCAAGTGGGGTAGTTTGATGTAGACCATGCAAATGGAGATAAATCAAATTTTGAACTTGTGGATGGCAGAAGTCAGCTTTTTTAATGATCATTGTTATTCAAGCAAATTGTAGAGGTCTGCTTGATTATTAGCATATTTAAAAAGTAATGTTCAACTGTATAAAGTTGAACATTACTTTGTTGTTATATTAGTTGTGATGGCCATGCAACTGACGATATAAACCAGGGGTTACTCCCGTCCATTTCTTAAAAGCACGGTGGAAGGTACTGGTTTCACTAAAGCCGACTTGCTGTGCTACATCTTCAAGGGTGAGATTTGGGGTCAACAATAAATGAATCGCAGCATCACGACGTAAGGCATCCTTAACACCTTGATAGCTTTTACCTTCCGCAGCCAAACGACGACGTAAGGTTTGCGGTGATAAATACAACATTGCCGCGACATCATTGAGTGTTGGCATTTCTTCGCCAATCTGACTCTTTAATACATCACGAATACGTGAAGTCAACGAATTGGTATTTTTGAATTTCACTAACAGTTGGGCAGGTGCTGCTTTCAAGAATTCTTCTAAGGTCTTTTCATCTTGACGGATTGGGAGATCCAGATAATCCGCAGCAAAGGTAATCTCTGTGCGTGGCGCATCGAATTGCATCACAGGTGCAAAGAACAATGCATCGTATTCATCAGCATGATTAGGACGTTCATAACCGAAATGCACACGCTCTAAAGGTAGGCGACGTTCAATTAACCATGATGCTAGACCGTGCCAGATCATCAGCATGCTTTCAGTAATGAAATGATCAGGATCTAAAGCTTTAGGAATGTGTGGGACTAAACGTGCTTCATGTTTGTCACGTTCCAAGCTAACGGACCATTCATCTCCAAACAATTTGTAGAATTGAGAGGAGAGTTCCAGTGCCTGTCCAAGTGTTTTGGAGTGGATGATCAATTGGCACATGATCGCAAATGTACCCAAGCGACGTGGCTGTACATCGAAACCAACGTGTTCATCTTGGGTAACCATCCATAACATTTTTACAAAACGGGTGTACTGCTCAGGAGAGATTCGAGCCTTTGGTTGGCGAAGCAGTTCAGCCTCTATGCCGACATGTGAAAGTAACGTTTCAACGTCCATGCCTAGGCGTTTAACACCTGTTAAAGCCGCATTCACGAAGTGGATGCTGATCGTATCACGGCTCATATTGAATCCTTCAGTTTCTTTACTATTCACGATAATTGACCTAAATAACCGTCTAAAATATCAAATTGGGCAATTGACAAGAAAAATAATTGCGCCTTGTATACATGTTAAATTGCCGAAACTATCAAGGTAAATGGCTGAACATGACATTGTTTTTGTGTTTATCCACACCTAGTATAAAAGAAAATTTGAACAAATTGAGTAAAAATTATTATGCCATCTGCACTAAAGGGATTGAAAGTCCTCGATTTTTCGACTTTATTACCAGGGCCATTTGCCAGTATGTACCTTGCCGACATGGGTGCAGAAGTTATCCATGTGGAATCACCGACTCGTCCAGACCTTGTACGGATTATGCCACCCTATGCCAATGGTCAGGCCACTGCACACAGTTATCTGAATCGGAATAAGCAGTCGATTGCACTTGATCTCAAAGATGCAGCCAATATTGAACTGATCAAAAATAAAATCTCTGAGTTCGATATTGTGCTTGAACAGTTCCGTCCAGATGTGATGCGCCGTTTGGGCTTGGACTATGAGACTTTAGCGGAGATTAATCCAAGACTCATTTATTGTTCGATTACTGGTTATGGTCAAACAGGGGTTTATAAAGATCGAGCAGGACACGACATTAACTATTTAGCATTGGCAGGCGTGTCTGGGCATAGTGGTCGACAAGATGGTGGACCGCCACCATTGGGCATTCAAATTGCTGATGTGGCGGGTGGTTCTTTGCATGCAGTGATTGGTATTCTTGCTGCTGTGGTCGAGCGTCAACGCAGTGGTCTGGGTCAATATCTTGATATTTCGATGACCGATTGTGTAGCGAGTTTGAATAGTATGGCGGCTTCTGCAAGTCTGGCAGGGCAAACGCCACAAGCGCCAGAGGCGGGAATGCTGAATGGTGCAAGCTTCTATGATTATTATCAAACCAAAGATGGTCGCTATTTTTCAGTGGGAAGTTTAGAGCCACAATTTATGACAGGCTTGGCTACAGCACTAGAATTACCTGTACTGCTTGCAAAAGGAACATCGTTTGACCCTGAAGATCGTCAAGCGGTAAAGCAAGCTTTGCAGGAAAAGTTTAAAACACAAAACTTTGCTGAATGGCAACAGCTGTTCCAACGCTTGGATATTTGTGTAGAACCAGTTCTCAGTCTGGATGAAGCCTTGGTCTCGCCAATGGCTCAACAAAGAGGCTGGGTGGTTGATGTGCCAGTATCTGAAAATGCATCACAAACTGAGCCCCAGTTGGCCTGTCCGATCAAGTTTTCCCGTTCGCAAATGAAGTATGCCTTTATTGGTCAGGGTTTAGGTGAGGGTAAATGGTAGAAAATATGTGCGACTTATCACTGATTGTTAAAATATTGTACAGATTGTTAACATTTTGAATAAGTTGTAATTTAAAAATGAGAGTAACCTTTTATACACAATAACATAAAAGGTTACGTAAACATGACAATCTCTAAATCTTTGATTGTTTCTTGTTTATCCGTTCTATCATTGAGTCTTTTCACACAACATACTCAAGCAGCATCTTCCGCATTTGACCCAAATGGTCAATGGCTGTTTGGTGATTGGAACGGTCAGCGCACTGCGTTGCAAGAACAGGGTTACAAATTTTCTGCTGATTACACAGGTGAATTTGCAGGGGTTTTAGATTCTAAACAATACTCAAGTCATGGCAGTGAATTCACTGGACAATTGGCGTTGGGTACAAACTTCGACCTAAATAAAATTTTAGGTTGGCAAGATACTGAGGCGCAGATCACGGTTACATACCGTGATGGGCAATCTTTGTCACAAACCGCAGATGGTTTACAAGGTCACCAAAGTTCTGTACAAGAAGTTTGGGGACGTGGTCAAACGTGGCGCTTAACCGATCTCTGGATCAAAAAGAAATTTTTAGATCAAGCTTTAGATATTAAAGTCGGTCGTTTCGGTGAAGGCGAAGATTTCAACAGCTTTAACTGTGATTTCCAGAACTTATCACTATGTGGTTCTCAGGTGGGCAACTGGGTTGGTGATCAATGGTACAACTGGCCTGTGAGCCAATGGGCATTGCGTGTCAAATATAACCTACAGCCAGATCTTTATGCACAAATCGGGGCGTATGAATATAACCCTGAGAATTTGCAGCGTGGCAAAGGTTTTAACCTAAGTACCGATGGCTCTCGTGGTGCGATTATTCCAGCAGAAGTAGTCTGGAATCCTAAACTGGGTGCACTTGCTCTGCCAGGTGAATATCGCTTTGGTTATTACTACAGTACAGCGGATGCCGCAGAAATCGAGAATCCTGCCAAGACTGGACATAAACAAGGCGGCTGGTTTACTGCGAAACAACAGTTAACTCGTCATGATGGTCAGTCAGATCGTGGTTTGACTGGTTTTGTCAATGTCACAGTACATGATTCTAAAACCAATGCCATTAAAGACATGCAAAATGTTGGATTGGTCTATAAAGGTTTGTTGGATCAACGTCCTCAAGATGAAATTGCTTTAGGTGTTGCCCGTATTCATGCCAATGACAAAAACAATAGTCTATTGGATGAAGAATATAACACTGAGCTGTATTACGGCATTCATGCCACCAACTGGCTCACCATCCGTCCAAATATTCAATATGTTCACCATGTTGGTGCATTGAAGGACGGGGATAAGACTTGGGTGGGCGGTATTAAGTTCCAAACCATTTTCTAATTTTGATACTCGAGCAATTTTGCAGATGCAGTTCATACGATGGGCGATATCTGCAAAGTTCTTGTTGTGATTTGAACTCGACCATAAAAAGAGACTTTATTTGCTTTTTATGGATCTAAAATATAAAAGATGCAAGGTGATCATATGAATCAATCTGCTTCAAAATCTGGGCTTAGAACCTTGACGGTGGTGATTATCGCCCTCATTGCATTGTTCTTGCTCGTTGGCGGTATCTGGCTCGCAGCAATTGGCGGGTCTTTTTATTATGTAATTGCAGGCGTGCTGTTGCTGATTGTAGCAGTACAACTCTATAAACGTGCCTCAGGTCCATTATGGGTTTATGCGGCATTGATGTTAGGTAGTGTGGTTTGGGGTGTATGGGAAGTTGGGACCGACTTCTGGGCACTGGCACCACGCCTTGATATCCTTGGCATCTTAGGTTTGTGGTTACTCATTCCAGCGGTGACGCGTGGGATTGATAACCTCACTTCAAGTAAAGTGGCATTGTCATCGACTTTAGCCATTGCAATTGTGGTGATGGTGTACTCGATCTTTAATGATCCACAAGAAATTAATGGTGTGATTCAGACGCCACAACCTGCACAAGCGAAAGCGGTTGAAGGCATTGCACCTGAAGATTGGCCTGCTTATGGTCGTAGTCAGGGGGGTGAACGTTATTCTCCATTGACACAGATCAATGATAAAAACGTCAAAGATCTTAAAGTCGCTTGGACATTACGTACCGGTGATTTCCGAACTGAAAATGATTCGGGTGAAACCACCAACCAAGTAACACCAATCAAGATCGGCAATAACATGTTTATGTGTACACCACATCAACATTTAATTTCGATTGACCCTGCGACAGGTAAGGAAAAATGGCGTTTTGATCCTAAGCTCAAAACCGATAAAACCTTCCAGCATTTAACTTGTCGTGGTGTGATGTACTACGATGCTGCCAATACCACTGAATTTGCAACCAGCTTACAGGCGAAAAAGTCGACCTCAACCGAGTGTCCACGTAAAGTCTTTGTTCCTGTAAATGATGGTCGTTTAGTGGCAGTTAATGCAGATACTGGTAAAGCATGTTCTGACTTTGGTCAAAATGGCGAAGTGAATTTACAAGAATTCATGCCATATGCTTATCCAGGTGGTTATAACCCAACATCTCCGGGTGTGGTTTCTGGTACCACTGTAGTGATTGCAGGTTCAGTGACCGATAACCATTCGAATAAAGAGCCATCAGGTGTAATTCGTGGTTATGACGTGAACACAGGTAAATTATTGTGGGTATTTGATACAGGCGCAGCTGATCCAAATGCAATGCCAGGTCAAGACACTCAATTTGTTCATAATTCACCAAACGCATGGGCGCCACTTGCCTATGACTCAAAACTAGATATCGTCTATGTCCCAACAGGTGTGGGTACACCAGATATCTGGGGTGGAGACCGTACTGAGTTGAAAGAGCGTTATGCCAACTCAATGCTGGCGATCAATGCTACGACAGGTAAACTGGTCTGGCACTTCCAAACCACACATCATGATTTGTGGGATATGGACGTACCATCTCAACCGTCATTGGCCGATATTCAAGATAAATCAGGTCAAACGGTTCCTGCGATTTATGTATTGACTAAAACAGGGAATGCCTTTGTTTTAGACCGTCGTAATGGTCAGCCAATTGTACCAATTACCGAGAAACCTGTTCCACAAACTGTGAAATGGGGCCCACAAACCAAAGGTGAGTTCTACTCAAAAACTCAACCATTCTCTGACTTTGATTTAGCGCCGAAAGATAAATTGACGGATAAAGACATGTGGGGTGCCACCATGTTTGATCAGTTGATGTGTCGTGTGAAATTTAAACGTCTGAATTACGATGGCATCTATACGCCGCCTTCTGAAAATGGAACCTTGGTATTCCCTGGAAACTTAGGTGTGTTTGAATGGGGCGGTATGTCAGTGAATGCTGATCGTCAGGTTGCAGTCATGAACCCGATTGGCTTGCCATTCGTAAGTCGTTTAATTCCAGCAGATCCAAACCGTCAACCTGTGGCGCGTGGTGCTGGTACTGAGCAGGGCATGCAACCGATGTATGGTACGCCATATGGTGTTGATATCAGTCCATTCCTATCTCCATTGGGTTTACCATGTAAACAACCAGGATGGGGCTTTGTTGCTGGTGTGGACTTAAAAACACATGAAGTGGTATGGAAAAAACGTATTGGTACCATTCGTGACAGCTTGCCAACCTTGTTCCAGTTACCACCAGTGAAAATTGGTGTACCAGGTTTAGGCGGTTCGATTTCGACTGCGGGTAATGTGATGTTTGTCGGTGCAACCCAAGATAACTACATTCGTGCCTTTAATGTTTCAAATGGTGATAAGTTGTGGGAAGCACGTTTACCTGCGGGTGGACAAGCAACACCAATGACTTATGAAGCCAATGGCAAACAATATGTGGTGATTATGGCCGGTGGACATGGTTCATTCGGTACCAAAATGGGTGATTATTTAGTCGCTTATGCATTGCCTTAAATCCCTCCCAACCTCCCTTTATGAAAGGGAGGAGTTCTCTAATTTAATCCTTGCGCCACTATAATCGTGGCTCAGGGTGAGGGGAGATTAAAAGTCCAGATTTATCTGGACTTTTTCTTTTTATGGCAATTAGATAGGCTTATCAATAAAACCGTTATTAAATATGCAAAAAAAGCATTTTGTTGATGAATAAAAGCTCGCTATGCTAGTCGCCTTTATAATGAATGACTAGCCATACGCCATGTATTTATATACGGATTTCGATCAACAACTGATTAACCAACGTGTTGCTCAGTTTCGCGATCAAACAGAACGCTATTTAGCTGGAAAATTAACAGAAGACGAATATCGTCCATTACGTTTGCAAAATGGTCTGTACGTGCAACGTTATGCACCTATGCTCCGTATCGCTGTGCCGTATGGCTTGATGAATACTAAACAACTCAGAAAAATTGCTGAAATTGCGACAGAGTATGATCGTGGTTATGCGCATGTTTCAACCCGTCAAAATATTCAGTTGAACTGGCCTGCATTGGAAAATGTACCAGATATCCTTGCTGAGCTAGCAACGGTACAAATGCATGCCGTACAAACTTCAGGTAACTGTATCCGTAATACCACCACTGACCAGTTTGCTGGTGTGGTTGCAGGTGAGATTGCTGACCCACGTCCGACCTGTGAATTGATTCGTCAGTGGAGTACGTTTCACCCTGAATTTGCTTTCTTACCACGTAAGTTCAAAATTGCAGTATCTGCTTTAGAAGAAAAAGACCGTGCTGCGACAGCATTCCACGATATCGGTGTTTATCTGGTTCGCAATGATGCTGGCGAGATGGGCTATAAAATCATGGTCGGTGGTGGTCTAGGCCGTACTCCAATCATTGGTAGCGTAATCCGTGAGTTTTTACCACGTGAAGATTTAATTGCTTATTTAGAAGCGACATTACGTGTTTATAACTTACATGGCCGTCGTGATAATAAATATAAAGCGCGTATCAAAATTTTGGTGAAAGCTTTGACACCAGAAGTGTTTGCACAAAAAGTGGAAGCTGAATTTGAGCACACGCGTGAAACATTAAAGATTCAACCTGAAATCTTGAAAAAATTGGATGAAGAATTTACACCATTTGATTATCAAGATTTAGAAGATCAAGACTTCACAGACTTATTCGCTGCATATCCGAAATTCAAACAGTGGTTCAACGTTAATACCAATGCACATAAAGTGAAAGGTTATCGCATCGTTACGATTTCTTTGAAACGTGCGGGTATTGCACCTGGTGATGTTACTAGTGAAGAAATGAACTTAATTGCGGATTTAGCCGATAAATATACTTTCGGTGAGTTCCGTACTACGCACGAACAGAACATTTCATTGGTCGATGTGCCGCAGAAAGATCTATTTGAATTGTGGCAAACGCTTGAACATAGCGACATGGCACGTGCACATATCGGCTTTATTACCGATATTATCTGCTGTCCTGGTGGTGATTTCTGTTCATTGGCCAATGCTAAATCGATTCCAATTTCAGAAGCGATCAGCCGTCGTTTTGATGACCTAGACACCATTTATAACCTTGGTGAACTTGATTTGAATATTTCGGGTTGTATGAATGCGTGTGGTCATCACCATGTTGGTAATATCGGTATTCTTGGTGTCGATAAGAAAGGTGCGGAATTCTATCAAATCACCCTAGGTGGTCATGCAGATCATGATGCATCTCTCGGTGATATCTTAGGTCCTTCTTTTGCAGCCGAAGTCGTGCCAGATGTGATTGATGAAATCTTGAATACTTACCTTGATTTACGTACCGAAGGTGAGCGTTTTATTGATACCTATCGCCGTGTTGGTATTCAACCATTTAAGGAGCGTGCTTATGCTTAATACAACGCTACAAGTGCTCTTTAAAGATGGCACAATTGCAGACAATACTTATCAAGTCATTGCAGACGATGGTGTACTTCCACAAGGTGACGTGGTTGTAACAACTGCGCAGTTGGATCAATTGGCAAATGTACAAGGTAAAAAGGCGCTTTACATTACTGTGAATGATTCACCTGAAACACATCAATTTCCATTGAATGAGCTAGATGCCATTTTTATTGAATTTGCTGGTTTTAATGATGGTCGTGGCTATTCATTCGCTGCGTTACTACGCCGCCAAGGTTATCAAGGTGAGTTACGCGCAGTCGGTGATATCTTTAAGGATGTTTTGAATTATTTAAAACGTTCTGGCTTTGATACCTTTGTCGTGAAAGAAGGTAAAGATATTCATGAAGCTGCTGCTGGGCTTCAAGATTTTACCAATCCGTATCAAGCTTCAACTGCTGTGCCTCAGGCGAGCTATCAGACTGGTGCATAAGTCGCTAGAGATCAAAAAAGCTGAACTACGGTTCAGCTTTTTTATGAGTTATGGTTTTAGTAAATCAATTGAAGAATAAAATGTTGAACTTTATTTTAAAAATAAATCCTGGGGTGGTGTGTTTACTTTTTGCGATTGCCGCTGATGTGCTATCTACATTTTATTCTGCAAAGGGCAATGGTTTAGTGAATAAACTCGATCAAGGCATTGCATTGGTTTTGTATCTAATCTCGTTTGCGTGTGCTGCGATTGCTTTGAAATATATGCAGGCTGGGATTTTATACGTGCTGTGGTCGGGGCTTGGTGTTATTGCAACGGCGGCTTTGGCCAAAGTCTTTTTAGGGCAGCATATTGATTTAGCGGGTTGGGTTGGCATTAGCTTTATTACGATTGGACTTATGATTATTGCGCAGTATTCCAATATTGATGTGTAGTCTTCATAGAAATAACGATGTATTTCTATGAAGCCATGTTTTATTGATTTAACTTACTCATCTAACTGGCAATTGATCATCCATTTGATCCCAAACTGATCGGTAAAAGCACCATAGAGTGCGCCCCAGAAGGTCTTTTCTAGAGGCATTTCAATTTGACCATTTGCAGACAAGGCATTGAATAATCGTTGTGCTTCGTCTTGTTCATCTGGATCAAGATTAATTGAAATATAGTGGTTGTTACCTTGCGCAAATACGCTATTTTGAGTGCAGAATTGATCATTAACATCTGAAGCCATCAATACGGTAAATTCATTGATCGGTAAGGAAACATGTAAAACCAAGTTTTTATCCGCTTCTGAAAGGCTGACGCCTTCAGTGGGTGGCATATCGCCATAACGGCTGAGCATGGCAAATTCACCACCAAACACAGATTTATAAAAGTTGAATGCTTGTTCTGTTTGTCCTTTAAAATTTAGATAATGATTAAGTTGCATGATGTACTCCTTGTTGTTTTTTTATACACAGCATAACTTATCGATATTTTGACTATAGGTGCATTATTTTTTGTAATCCTAAAAATAAAAAATCCTGCATCAAGCAGGATTCTTTTGATATAGATTGAAAAATATTTAGATTAATTCAATCGCAACAGCTGTCGCTTCACCACCACCGATACACAAGGCTGCAACACCTTTCTTACCACCAGTGCGTTTAAGCGCGTGAATCAATGTCAGGATGATACGAGAACCAGTAGAACCAACAGGGTGACCTAATGCACAAGCACCACCATTAATATTAACTTTTTCTGCATCTAATTTGAAATCATCAATTGGGCACATAGTGACCATTGCAAAAGCTTCATTGATTTCCCATAGATCTACGTCTTGTGCATCCCAGCCTGCTTTTTTCAATACTTTTTCAATTGCACCTACAGGGGCAATCGTAAATTCAGATGGGTGTTGAGAATTTGACGCAGTTGCAAGAATCTTTGCCAAAGGTTGTAAACCACGTTGTGCAGCAACATCACTAGACGTTAAGACCAGTGCGGAAGCACCATCAGAAATTGAACTCGCATTGGCAGCAGTAATGGTACCGTCTTTTGCAAAAGCGGGTTTTAATGATGGGATTTTATCGATTTTTGCATTTAATGGTTGTTCGTCTTGATCAACAACTACATCACCTTTGCGAGTAGCAACAGTTACAGGAACGATCTCATCTTTGAAGTAACCTTCAGTAATCGCTTTCTGTGCACGTTTTAATGAACGAATAGCAAAGTCATCCATTTGTTCGCGTGTATAGCTACGTTTGTTTGCCATATCTTGGGCAAATGAACCCATTAAGCGACCTGTTTCTGCATCTTCCAAACCATCAAGGAACATGTGATCTTTAATTTCACCATGACCCATGCGGTAGCCAGCACGTGCTTTCGGTAATACATATGGTGCGTTGGTCATCGATTCCATACCACCAGCGACAACGATCTCTGCGCTACCTGCTTTAATCATGTCTGCTGCTTGCATCACCGCTTTCATGCCAGAACCACAAAGCTTGTTAATGGTCACTGCACCAGTAGAGTCTGGTAAACCTGCTTTTCGCATAGCTTGACGCGCTGGACCTTGTTTTAAACCAGCCGGTAAAACACAGCCCATGATTACTTCTTCTACGTCAGTCGGTTGTAGACCAGAACGCGCAATTGCTTCTTTAATGGTAACAGCACCTAATTCTGGGGCAGTTACACCAGATAATGCACCTTGGAAGCCGCCCATTGCTGTACGCGCGCCATTAACAATTACGATATCAGTCATGATGTGTCTCCACACTTATAATTTATAAAAATGTTCCAAACTTAAGCAGTATAGTAAAAAAAGGATTGGAATAAAGGGTTTTAACTATTTTAGGCTAGACTGAAGAGTTTTTAGCAGGTGGAGAGCTTTTCAAAACGTATATTCCCCATACGGCTTAAAACAATTTTAGTATGGTGCTGTGGCGACTCTGAACAGTAGACAAAACTGCCATTGGAGGCGAAAGGAAGTCCATTTTCTGCTTGAAAAATAAGATAGTTGGGTGATTGACCGAATGACTTAAAGCCGAGGTAACCGTATTTGTGATTGAGAGGTGCACTAAAGAGTAAGGTTTCCCCTTGATCGCGGCGCTGATTTCTATTGCTATCAATAAATCCGATAAAGCCTTTATTCCAATCTTTATGGCAATTCTCAAGATCTGAACTTGGGCACAGCATCACATTTTTATGATAAAGTTGCGCATCAGTCTTTGCTTTTTGTATATGAATTGTGAGGATTCTTTTAAGCTGGTTCACTTCACTTGAGATCATTAAGTCACGGAAATAAGGGATTGCAAGTGTACTTAAAATTGCCAGAATTCCAATGGTGATGATTAACTCAATCAAGGTAAAGCCAGAAGGTTTAAACATATTTTACCTGTTTATTTTTATTAACTTTTTTATTAACAGTGTGTTAGATTGAATTTTCTTTGCTGATCAGCATGACTAAAAAAAAAGTTAAGATATTCTAAAAAACATAAGCTCTAGAACATTAATCTATTAAGATATCTAATGGGAATTGAAAATTTACTGAACTACAACGGAAATTGTAAGAAATTTTGTCAATAATTTACGAGGTTAAAGTTATCAAGCACTTGGAAAATTCGTCAAGTGTTTGTATGATTCAAAGTGAAGTGAATGGCTTAAAATAATGCTGTAGAACATTCTTGTTCTAGGGGTGAAAAATCATAGGCTTAGCTTACACAACAAACAATTGTTATCTCTGGAGGATATCCATGAAATTGAGTCGTATTGCACTTGCTATGCTTGTTGCTGCTCCTTTAGCTGCTGCGAATGCGGGCGTAACAGTAACTCCGTTAATGCTTGGTTACACATTCCAAGACACTAAACATAATAATGGCGATAAGCATTTAACAAATGGTCCTGAGCTTCAGGATGATTTATTTGTTGGTGCTGCATTAGGTATCGAATTAACTCCATGGTTAGGTTTCGAAGCTGAATATAACCAAGTTAAAGGTGATGTTGATGCAGCAGCTGCAAATGCTGAATACAAGCAACAACAAATCAACGGTAACTTCTATGTTACTTCTGATTTGATCACTAAAAACTATGACAGCAAAATCAAGCCATATGTATTGTTAGGTGCTGGTCACTACAAATATACGTTTGATGATGTAAACCGTGGTACTCGTGGTAATAAAGAAGAAGGTACTTTAGGTAATGCTGGTTTTGGTGCTTTCTGGCGCTTAAACGATGCTTTATCTCTTCGTACTGAAGCTCGTGGTACATATAACATCGATGAAGACTTCTGGAACTATACAGCACTTGCTGGCTTAAACGTAGTTCTTGGTGGTCACTTGAAACCAGCTGCAGCAGTAGTAGAAGTTGCTCCAGTTGAACCAACTCCAGTTGCTCCACAGCCACAAGAGTTGACTGAAGACCTTAACATGGAACTTCGCGTATTCTTCGATACGAACAAGTCTGACATCAAACCACAGTACAAATCTGAAATTGCTAAAGTTGCAGAGAAGTTAGCTGAATACCCGAATGCGACTGCTCGTATTGAAGGTCACACAGATAACACTGGTCCACGTAAGTTAAACGAACGTTTATCTTTAGCGCGTGCTAACTCTGTTAAATCTGCACTTGTAAATGAATACAACGTGAATGCAACTCGTTTGACAACTCAAGGTTTCGCTTGGGATCAACCGATTGCTGACAACAAAACTAAAGAAGGTCGTGCTATGAACCGTCGCGTATTCGCTGCGATTTCTGGTAGCCGTACTGTTCTTGTACAACCAGGTCAACAAGCTCAATAATTTGAGTTTTTGAACTGAATAAAAAAGCGACTCGTCAGAGTCGCTTTTTTATCGACATAGGTTTTTGTAGCATTGATGTAAAACTAAAACATAACAGCTAAAAACTGGCATAATCTTGCCTTAACTTTAGATCGCTTGTGAGAATTCTTTAGTTTTATTGAAAAGATTTTGATAGCTTGTTAAAATTTTGATTAAAAAGTGATAAGCTCTCACGGCCTGTTAGATGCTGTAAAATTAGAGTTTCTAGTTTTTTGGGCGGGAAATAAGTCATTTTCAGTAGCTGCTGATTAAATGTTGCCAAATACTTGGAAAATTGATCGGGTATTTGTATGATTTCACATAAGGTGAATGACTGAAAAAGATACAATAAGACTATTTCTCAGTATTCAAAAGCTATTAGAATTTTAGAGAACAAACAATTTTTTGTTTTTGGAGGATATCCATGAAATTGAGTCGTATTGCACTTGCTATGCTTGTTGCTGCTCCTTTAGCTGCTGCGAACGCAGGCGTAACAGTAACTCCGTTAATGCTTGGTTATACAATGTTCGATACTGAACATAACAACCGTGGCGATAAAGGTCAGTTAACTCCTGGTGCAGAACTTGAAGATGATTTATTCGTTGGTGCTGCGCTTGGTGTTGAAATTACACCTTGGTTAGGTGCTGAAGTTGAATACAGTCAAATTAAAGGTGATACAAGTACAAATAACGACTATAAAGGTCGTAATATTGCTGCTAATGCTTATGTAACATCTGATTTGATTACTAAAAACTACGATAGCAAAATCAAGCCATACGTATTAGCTGGTGCTGGTCACTACAAATACGAAGGTGATGATATTTATGGTGGTAAGCAAGAAGGTACATTAGCGAATGCTGGTGGTGGTGTATTCTGGCGCTTAAACGATGCTTTATCTCTTCGTACTGAAGCTCGTGGTACTTACCATTTTGATGAGAAGTTCTGGAACTATACAGCACTTGCTGGCTTAAACGTAGTTCTTGGTGGTCACTTGAAACCTGCTGCGCCAGTCGTAGAGGTTGCTCCAGTTGAACCAACTCCAGTTGCTCCACAGCCACAAGAGTTGACTGAAGACCTTAACATGGAACTTCGCGTATTCTTCGATACGAACAAGTCTGACATCAAGCCACAATACAAAACTGAAATTGCTAAAGTTGCAGAGAAGTTAGCTGAATACCCGAATGCGACTGCTCGTATTGAAGGTCACACAGATAACACTGGTCCACGTAAGTTAAACGAACGTTTATCTTTAGCGCGTGCTAACTCTGTTAAATCTTCACTGGTAAATGAATACAACGTTGATGCATCTCGTTTGTCTACTCAAGGTTTCGCTTGGGATCAACCGATTGCTGACAACAAAACTAAAGAAGGTCGTGCTATGAACCGTCGCGTATTCGCTGCGATCACTGGTAGCCGTACTGTTCTTGTACAACCAGGTCAACAAGCTCAATAATTTGAGTTTTTGAACTAAATAAAAAAAGCGACTCGTTAGAGTCGCTTTTTTTATTTGCATAATTCAGATGGTTAGACATTTTGATTACTCCTGAATGATGAGGTGTTTGCTTAAGCGGTATTGCTTATAAGCTACCAGACTTCCTTTTTAAGCTGCTGTTTGGTGTTTTGTCTTTCACGACGATGTTGTGCTCGAGGCTTTTCGGTTTCATGCACTCCACCTTTGTGTAAAAGAGGAGAAAGCGCTACGGGATTACGCGCTTTAATTTTTGGCATTTCTTTGAATTTCATTTGATTATCCTTTGATACATAAAATTTGTTTAAGTGTATGTACGATTTCAATCAAGTCAGATTGGTTGGCCATGACTTGATCAATATCTTTATAAGCAGCTGGAATTTCATCAATCACTGCACTGTCCTTTCGGCATTCGATGCCTTGAGTCTGCTTAATCAAGTCATCTTGACTAAACAGCAGCTTGGCTTTACTGCGGCTCATTTTTCGTCCTGCGCCATGTGAGCATGAACAGAAGGACTCAGGATTGGCTTTACCTTTTACAATATAGGAGCGTGCTCCCATTGAGCCAGGAATGATACCTAATTCATCTTGGCCCGCTCGAATTGCCCCCTTACGTGTGATTAAGAGATCCTCACCAAAATGAGTTTCTTGACTGACGTAATTATGGTGGCAATTAATCGCTTCTTTGGTCATTTGAAAAGGGGGGAGTAATGGTCGAATTGCCTCTAAAATTAGACGCATCATTTCACGTCGATTTTCAAACGCATATTCTTGTGCCCACTCAACAGCTTCCACATAATCATTAAAGCTATTTGAACCTTCCGCAAAATAACTCAAATCTTTATCTGGTACATGTCCAAATCGATGCTGAGCTTCTTTCTTTGCCAGTTCGATGAAGTAGGTTCCAATCACATTGCCTAAGCCACGGCTGCCTGAATGTAGCATCACCCAGACATCCTGATTTTCATCAAGGCAGAGTTCGATAAAGTGATTACCACCACCTAAAGTTCCCAGTTGTTTCTGCCAAGTGGCATCAAACTTTCTTAACATTCGAACTAAGCCGGGATGTTTTTTAATGATGGGTTGTAAGCATTTTTCAAGTGGGATGATACTTGAAGCTTTTGCTTTCACTTGTTTATGTAGTTCAAAGCCTACAGGGACTTTGCGTTCGATTGCATGACGTAGCGGTGCAAGGTTGTCTGGAAGCTGTGAAGCTTTTAGATTGAGCCTTATTGCATTCATTCCACAGCCGATATCAACACCGACAGCGGCAGGAATGATGGCGTGTTTGGTCGGAATTACACTGCCTACAGTGGCGCCTTTACCTACATGCACATCAGGCATCACGGCAATATGTGAATAAACAAATTGCAGTTGTGCCATTTTTTTCAGTTGTTCAATGCTTTCGCTATCAATATCGTTCGTGAAGATTTTCACTGGAACGCCATATTGTGCATCTGCATTAAGTATTTTTTGTATGCCCATAAGATTCTCTCTTATTATTGTTTCCGTCCGAATAGGCATAAAAAAACCTAGCGAATGCTAGGTTGAATAGAGCATTCGGACAAGTGATCAATTGATTTGTACACTTGTCCGTGAGTCGACAGTGCCAAACCTTATTGTGTGGTTCCTTGTGGTAATGGCATGTTGTCGTCCTCCTATCATATGGTGCCGTTGAAAATATGAGCGAGATTTTACTCATATTTTCAATTGGGTCAAGTAAAAAAGCGGTTTTTTATTCGCCTTCTTTCACATTCATGTCTTTATATGCAATCAGTTTGGTCTTGTGTTTCCACTTATAACCCAGCCAAATCGCCAAGAATAATGGAATACTAATATAGGTTGAAATTAAACCTAACCAGTCAATTTTTCCGCCAAGTAAAGCTTGGTAGTTTTGACCTAAGATGATGATTGAACAAAGAATAAATGCAAACCAAGGTGCAAATGGGAAGAATTTGGCACGGTAAGCCAGATCTTCAACTTTATAACCCTGAGCAATATAACCTTTACGGAAACGGTAGTGTGAAATCGCAATACCTAGCCAAACAATGAAACCACACATTCCAGACATGTTGAGTAACCAGTTAAAGACTTGTTTCTCGCCAATAAAGGTGGTCAGGAAGCACAGTGCAGCAACCGCAGTGGTCGCATAGAGTGCATTCATTGGTACGCCACGGCCATCCAGTCTTGAGAACCACTTAGGTGCACGACCTTGTTTTGCCATATCAAATAGCATACGGGTAGAAGAATACATGCCCGAGTTACCAGCCGATAAGATCGCACTCAGAATAACCGCATTCATCAAACTTGCTGCAAAGGCAAAGCCTGCTTTTTCATACAATAAAGTGAATGGTGAGAGGGCAATATCTTCACTTTGTGCTGCTTTTAATAGCAGTGGATCATCATAGCTGACTAACGTACCGATGATGAAAATACAAAGGATATAGAACAGTAAAATACGCCAGAAGATTTGTTTAATTGCCAATGGAATAGTCTTTTTAGGATCTTTCGATTCACCTGCGGCAACTCCAACCATTTCAGTTCCCTGAAAGGAGAATCCAGCGATCATGGCCACACCGATTAAGGCTTGCAAACCACCGACAAAAGGTGCTTCTTTATAAGTCCAGTGCTGAAATACCGATACATTGGGTGTCATCATGATTTTAAAAATCATCCAGATACCAATGATGATAAACACGATAATCGCAATCACTTTGATCAAAGAGAATAAAAATTCACTTTCACCAAAACCTTTTACTGTTAAGGCGTTAATTCCAAAAATGATGGCAAGGAAAATGGCGCTCCAGTAGAAGCCTGGAATATCAGGGAACCAAAACTTCATAATGAACTGAACTGCAACCAGTTCAAAGGCAACTGTAATCGCCCAGTTATACCAATAGTTCCAACCTAAGGCGAAACCAAAGCCATCTTCGACATAGCGGCTACCATAGGTAAAGAATGCACCAGACGTTGGATTGTGCGTGGCTAACTCACCTAAGCTGGTCATCAAGAAATAAATCATGATACCGATGAGGGCATAGGCCAATAACGCACCACCAGGGCCTGCTGTGGCAATGGTTGAACCTGAAGCAAGGAATAAGCCTGTGCCGATCGATCCACCAATGGCAATCATGTTCAGGTGTCGAGCCCCGAGCTTCCGCTGAAGGTGTTGAGGAGCAGATGTATCGCTCATAAAAATTCCTTAAACTGTATAAGGGTCTGTTGACACTTTATATCTGGGTTGCGTTATAGGCTGAAATTTCATCAATCAAGGCATGAAACGAAAGTAATAGCGACTCTACTATTGCTAAGTTTCATAACGAAGAGTGAGGGAATTTCAACCATAACCCTTCGGGGCAGGAATATTTTTTGCCGCTATAGCGTTATGGCTGACTCATTTAGAATCACTAAATTTCATCAACCAAGCCTTATACCGCCTAAAAAATATTCTCTGCCGCAACCATAGATAAAGTATCAGCTGACCCTGTTTGCACAGGCATATAACACCTTGAATCCTTGTTGATCGGCTTTCACCAGACATTCACCAAAGCTTTGTTCAATCAGAGGAGGGTAGTTTAGAAAACGATTTGCTACAATCCATAATTCACCTGAATTTTTCAGGTGTCTTTTCGCACGTTGGCAAAGTTCCTCACTTGCATCGTAATTGGTATGAATTCCCTGATGAAAAGGCGGATTGCTGACGATCGCATCTAAATCATTCGGTGCATCTACAAAACCAGTGACAGCTTGCAGATTTAACTGAGTTAAATTGAGACCATTTCGTTGAAAGGTCAGCTCAGTAGACCGTAATGCAAATGCATCAACATCAAGTGCAAAAATTTGCCGATTCGAATCTAGTTTGGCCAAATAGGCACTAATAATTCCAGCGCCACAACCAAAGTCGGCAATCTTACCTGATTTTACTTGACTAAGGTAAGGGACTAATACGGCTGTTCCGACATCTAAATGATCTTGACTAAATACACCAGGCAAGGCACAGATATTTAACTGTTCTTGATCTATTTGAACTGTATAAGTTTTTAACCAGTGTTCAAGTGGTTTTAACTGCTCTGTTCTTTCGATCTTCATTTGCCAAAGTTGGCAGTGACGTGCACTGTCAAGTTTCAGTGTTTTGCCATATTGCAATAATTGTTTTGCTGCTCGCTCAACGCCGCCTTTTTTTTCACCAACCAGAAAAATATTTTGATCAAGTTTTAAATGGCTAACCACAACGTGCAGAATATAATTCAGGAGTTCTTTTGACTTGGGAACAAAAATAATAACCTGATCAAACGGTGCTTGTGGGAATTCCACGGAAAAATGAGAGCGAATTCCAGAGCTGATAAAACCTTGATGATCAGCATAATTCCAAGTCCATACCGAGGCTTGGACATTATCGGGTAAATTTTTGGCGAGTTGATCATTTGGGGCATTAATCAATAAAACTTGCCCGCTTAAATAATCTTGCTGTCGGATGACAACTTCACTACGTGGATCCATTTTGATCTCTCATCAAAAACAAAGCCCAGTCGTGAAACTGGGCACTTGTGATGGTTGGATGATTATTTATGTGTTTCAGGTAAAACAATATTCAAAATCAAGGCTGCAATACCGCCTGTTGCGACACCTGAACTAAAAATATTCTTAAATAATTCAGGAAGGTGCTCAAGGATTTGAGGGACTTGTGCAACACCTAAACCCAAAGCAAGCGAAATCGCAATAATTAACAAAGCACGACGGTCAAGGTGAATACTTGAAAGAATATTAATTCCAGAAGCAGCAACTGCCCCAAACATCACCATGACAGCACCACCTAATACCGCTTGAGGTACGGCTTGAATCACAGCTGCAACCGCAGGGAATAAGCCTAAAATCACCAAGAGTACTGCAATCCAAATCCCGACATAGCGACTTGCGACACCAGTAAGTTGAATGACACCATTGTTTTGTGCAAACACTGAGCTCGGGAAGGTGTTAAAGATACCTGCTAAGAAAGAGTTGGCGCCATTGACCAGTACACCACCTTTAATGCGTTGCATCCAAACAGGACCATCCACAGGCTGATTTGAAATTTTACTGGTTGCCGTAACATCACCAATTGCTTCAAGTGAAGTGACGAGATAGATAAATGCCATTGGAATGAATAAGCTCCATGAGAAGCTGAGTCCAAAATGCATCGGTGTTGGAATTTGAATTAAAGGTGCATCATTGAGCACTGAAAAGTTTAAATGGCCCATGAACCCAGCAAGAATATAGCCAATCACCAGTGCGATTAAAATTGCTGAACTTTTCACCCAAATAATTTTGATACGATTCAATAGAATAATAATGCCAAGTACGGTACATGACATAATCAGGTTGTCTGCATTGGCAAAGGTGTTGTCCTGCATTGCAGTATAACCACCGCCCATACTAATCAAACCTTCTTTAATCAAAGTAAGACCAATCAACAGCACCACGATACCTGTGACTAACGGCGTAATCAGCTTTTTTACCCATGGTAAAATTCGAGAAACGCCCATTTCAATAAATGAACCCGCAATCACAACACCAAAAATGGCTGCCATGACTTGTTCAACAGGCGTACCCGCAGCAACCATTGCACTACCAATACCAATAATTGGACCGATAAAATTAAAACTTGTGCCCTGAACAATTAAAAGTCCCGCACCAAAGGGACCAACTTTCTTACATTGTAAAAAGGTTGCAATTCCTGAAATGATTAAAGACATCGATAAGATCATATTGGTGTCTTCGCGCGACACGCCCAATGCCAAACAAATGAGTAAACCAGGGGTGACAATCGGGACTAAAATCGCTAAAAGATGTTGTAGTGCGGCTAAAAATGCAACAAAAGGTTTCGGTCGATCATTGAGTCCGTAGACCAGATCAAGTTGTTGCTGAGGTTGTGAATTCGACATGGGAGTATAAAAAGCGAGAGGCATTAGTGGAATATTCTAATAGAGTTAGCTCGCTTTACCAACGATTCTATAACACTTCGTCAGAAAAAAAGTGCTCTGTCAATAAACTGTCACTACTAAAGTTTAGGATTCTTCTGTATAATTTGCCCTCAAATTTAAAGCGTATCGAATTTTACATGTCAGATATTAAAACTCTCCGTAACATTGCCATTATTGCGCACGTCGATCATGGTAAGACGACTCTTGTAGACAAACTTTTACAACAATCAGGTGCTCTTGGTGATCGCGCAGGCGAGATTGAACGTGTTATGGATTCTAACGCGCTTGAGTCTGAACGTGGTATTACCATTCTTGCAAAAAACACTGCAATCAAATGGTTAGATGCCCGTACAAACACTGAATATCGCATCAACATTGTGGATACCCCGGGACACGCCGACTTCGGTGGTGAAGTTGAACGTGTAATGTCGATGGTTGACTGCGTATTGCTTCTTGTAGACTCACAAGAAGGTCCAATGCCACAAACTCGTTTCGTAACGCAAAAAGCGTTCGCGCGTGGTTTGAAGCCAATCGTTATTATCAACAAAGTAGATAAACCAAGCGCGCGTCCAGATTGGGTTATCGATCAAGTATTTGATTTGTTTGATAACCTTGGTGGTACTGACGAACAGTTAGACTTCCCAATCGTTTATGCTTCAGGCTTGCGTGGTGTTGCTGGTCCTTCACCAGAAGAATTAGCGGAAGACATGACACCGTTGTTCCAAACGATCGTAGATATCGTTGAACCACCAGCAGTTGATGTTGATGGTCCATTCCAAATGCAGATTTCATCACTTGACTATAACAGTTTCGTAGGTGTAATCGGTGTTGGTCGTATCCAACGTGGTTCAGTAAAATTAAACACTCAAGTGACTGTAATTGATAAAGAAGGTAAGACTCGTAACGGTCGTATCTTAAAAATCATGGGTTACCATGGTTTAGAGCGTGTTGATGTTGAAACAGCATCTGCAGGCGATATCGTGTGTATTACAGGTATTGATGCATTAAATATTTCTGACACGATTTGTGATCCGAAAAATGTTGAAGCTTTACCTCCATTGTCTGTAGATGAGCCTACAGTTTCGATGACATTCCAAGTCAACAACTCTCCTTTTGCTGGTAAAGAAGGGAAATTTGTAACTTCACGTAACATTCGCGAACGTCTTGATCGCGAATTAATTCACAACGTAGCATTACGTGTTGAAGATACTGACAGTCCAGACCGTTTCAAAGTTTCTGGTCGTGGTGAACTTCACCTTTCAGTTCTTATTGAAAACATGCGTCGTGAAGGCTTCGAAATGGGCGTATCACGTCCACAAGTGATCATGAAAGAAATCGATGGCGAAAAACAAGAGCCATACGAAAATGTAACTTTTGACGTTGAAGAACAACACCAAGGTTCTGTAATGGAACAAATGGGCTTCCGTAAAGGTGAGATGACCAATATGGAAGTTGACGGTAAAGGCCGTATCCGTATTGAAGCAACTGTACCTTCACGTGGTTTGATTGGTTTCCGTTCTGAATTCTTAACCATGACTTCTGGTACAGGAATCATGACATCAAGCTTCTCGCATTATGGGCCAGCAAAAGCAGGTACTGTTGCGAAGCGTCAAAACGGTGTGTTGATCTCTATGGTTCAAGGTACTTGCTTGGGCTATGCACTCTTTACACTTCAAGACCGTGGTCGTTTATTCGCTAAACCACAGTTAGAAGTATATGAAGGTATGATCATCGGTATTAACTCTCGTTCTGATGACATGGTTGTTAACCCAACTAAAGCGAAGCAGTTAACTAACGTTCGTGCATCAGGTACTGATGAAGCTTTGACTTTAACACCTGCAATGGAATATACGCTTGAACAAGCGCTTGAATTCATTGAAGATGATGAATTAGTTGAAGTTACACCAAAATCGATTCGTATTCGTAAGCGTTACTTGACTGAAAACGAACGTAAGCGTAATCGCGATAAATAATTTTTCTTCACTGAAAAATGACAAAACCGCTAAATTTATTTAGCGGTTTTTTATTGCATAAACTTAAGGGTCGAGAGATGCTTAAGCACATATTTTTATTAAAATAAAAAGTGTTGTTAAAGTGTGAAATAACTTTCTTTTTTTGATAAAAATATTAAATTATCAACATTATGTGGATAACTGCGCCTGTGTAATAAACAATGCAAAAACAGGCTGCGATCAAGTTCAACTCTGGAGAGTTATAGATGAGTATTATTAAAGAATTTAAAGAATTTGCCATCAAAGGCAATATGATGGATTTAGCGATTGGTGTCATCATTGGTGGTGCGTTCGGTAAAATCATTGATTCACTAGTGAAAGATATCGTGATGCCTGTGATCTCTTGGATCTTGGGTGGTGATGTGGATTACACCAACTGGTTCCTTATCCTCGGCGATAACCCGAACAATGTGACGACCTTGAAGGCGGCACAGGATGCAGGGCTGAATGTATTTGCTTATGGTAGCTTCTTAACGATCCTGATTAACTTCTTGTTATTGGCATGGGTTGTATTCTTGTTGGTGAAAGTGATGAACCGCATTCGTAAACAAGAAGAGGCTGCACCTGAGCCTGAAGCAACACCAGAAGATGTTCAATTGTTGCGTGAAATTCGTGATGAATTAAAAAAACAAGGTTAAAGCAATCTTGAGTGAAAAACGGCATTTTTAATGCCGTTTTTTATTGTCTATAAAACATGATGTTGTTAAAGAATTCATCATTTTTGACATGGAAACTTGCATGATTTCATTTTAAGATGCTGTGCATATTGCTTGGGGAAACAATCATGAATCGGTTATTTGTATATGGCACACTTTGCCCAAATAGAGAAAATGCACATATTTTGGGAGAGATTGGTGGGGAGTGGCAGCAAGCCTTTGTACATGGAACTGTGCATATTCTTGATTGGGGACCAGATCAAGGTTTACCTGCAATCGTGTTAAATGAGGCAGATCCTTTGGTTGAAGGATATTTATTTAGCACAGAAAAATTAGAACAAAACTGGCAGATGCTCGATGATTTTGAAGGGATGCAATATCAAAGAGCGATTGTAGATGTCACACTGGCTACAGGTGAGACAATCCAAGCATGGACTTATGTGATGAAAGCATGTGATTCAAATCATTAAGTTAAATCGTAAGATTGAGCTTAAATCAGAATTTAAGCTCAATCTAGTTATCTCAGGCTATCCATACGAAATTTAACTTCGACCAAATGGAAACCAAACTGGCTTTTAATCGGACCGTGTAGAATACGTTCGGCAGCGGTGAAGACCAGTTTATCAATTACTGAAACTAGCTGTCCCTTTTTTACTTCGCCAAGTTCACCGCCACGTTTTGCAGAGTTACAGGTCGAATATTGTTTGGCAACTTTAGCAAAATCAGCACCTGACTGAATGCGCTTTTTTAGCTGCTCAGCTAAATCTTTATCTTTGACTAGAATGTGTCGAACAATCGCTGTTTGCATGATTTGTTCTCCTTATTACATCTCAATTCGCTTACGCTTTCTTTAACTTCAGTGGTTGGCATTGTGGGCAGAATACGCTGGCACGTTGTCCTAGCTTCAAGTTTTCTAAGGTGGTTTCACAATTCACGCACATCTCACCCGCACGACCATATGCTAAAAGGGTTTGTTGGAAATAACCATTTTCGCCCATTGCATTGCTATAGTCACGTAAGGTTGAACCTCCTAAATCAATCGCTTGTTTTAAGATGCGTTTAACTTCAATAACCAACTTTTCCACTTGTACTTTGCTGAGTGATGAAGCGGGCTGTGCTGGATGAACCCCGATATTGAATAAACTTTCAGTCGCATAAATATTGCCGACACCAACCACCACATGATTATCCATCAAAGCAATTTTAATGCCGACATTTTTTTTACTGAGTTTTTCGCGCAAATAAGTTGCGTTAAAGTCTTCACTCAGTGGTTCTGGACCGAGTGTATCAATCAATTTGGTTTGATTGGCTTGGTCCAACCATAGGATGCAGCCGAAGCGTCGTGGGTCGTGGTAGCGAAGTTGCTGATCTTCAAAGTCAATGATGAGGTGATCATGTTTTCTCAATTCATCACTGGGTTGACAAAGACGAAAGCTACCAGACATTCCCAAATGCCAAAGCATTTGATCTTGTTCAAATTCTGCCAAGATATATTTAGAACGACGTTTAAGCTGGGTTAAGCGTTGCCCAACTAATTTATCAAGATCATTGGGAATCGGCCAACGTAAGCTTGCATTCAAGACTTTTACCGCTTGCACACGTTGCTCTAACAAGGGGAGTAGGCTGGTTTTGGTAGTTTCAACTTCAGGAAGTTCGGGCATAATGAGCTCAAGTTGTTTCAACAACAATACAATGAGGGTAAATGTTTCACTTACAATTATGACGGTATTTAATTTTATTTGCTAATGCAGATCAGTAACGTGATAGATGGTTTTAGCTAAAGTTAAATGTGTAAGATAAATATAAAATAATCAGACTCTTACTTTTAAAAAGCCTTTCTTTGAAATTTTGAGAAATAAGGAATCTTCATGCCTTCACCGAAAATTAACCTTTTATACGGTTGTGTTGCAATGTGTATGGGGTTAAGCAACTCCCTTGTTTGGGCTGCTGCGCCTAATGCAGAATCGGCAGTACAGCTTCCAACGATTAAAGTTGAAGCAACACGTACCGATACCACTTATATGGAAACCCCTGCGTCGATCTTTAGAGTAGATATGCCTCAGAATGATCAATCTGCACAGGTGAACTTAACCGAAGTGGTGAAAGGTATTCCAAGTGTGCAATTACGCAATCGTGAAAATTACGCTCAAGATTTGCAGCTTTCGATGCGTGGTTTTGGTGCACGTTCTACCTTTGGTGTGCGTGGAATCCGCTTATATACCGATGGTATTCCAGCAACGATGCCAGATGGTCAGGGGCAGACTTCAAATATGGACTTAAGTAGTCTCAGTCATCTTGAGGTGTTAACTGGCCCATTCTCATCACTTTATGGTAACTCATCCGGTGGAGCAATTTTGGCGACGACTCGAGAGGGGCAGGGTAAAGACTCGATTGAAATGAGTTATGCGGGGGGCAGCCACAACAAGAATCGTGCAGGTCTGGTACTACAGGGCGGTGCGAAAAATCAAAATGAACCGAGCTATATCATTAGTTCCTCATATTTTGATACTGATGGCTATCGTGACCATAGCAGTGCAGAAAAAGTCTTAAATAATGCGAAACTGACGTGGAACTTGGATGATGGCAGTAAAATTAATTGGATCACCAACTATGTCAAGATTCATGCCGACGATCCTCAAGGATTAAATAGAGCCCAATGGCAGGAAAATCCGCGTCAGGTGAATGATGCGAAGAATAACTACAATGTTCGCAAAGATATTGAACAAACGCAAACGGGTGTTACTTGGTCTAAACCCATTAATGATCAACATGAGCTGTATGCCATGGCTTATTTTGGCAATCGTCAGGTGACTCAATATCAATCAATTCCTCAATCTGCGCAAAAAAATCCTAACCATGCGGGTGGTGTGATTGATTTTGAACGTAATTATTATGGTGCTGATTTCCGTTGGACAGGCAAAGAACTGTTGCCGAATACCACTTTCAGTGCAGGACTTGCTGTTGATAGCATGGATGAAGACCGCAAAGGTTATGAAAACTTTAATCTTGTTAATGGCTCGCCGTCTTACGGGGTAAAAGGCATATTACGTCGTGATGAAGACAATACTTTGTGGAACGTTGATCCCTATTTGCAAGCATCATGGCAATTTTTACCGACTTGGCGTTTAGATACGGGTGTACGCTATAGTAATGTGCATTACAAATCCAAGGATCACTATTTAAGTAATGGTAATGATAGTGATAAAACGGATTACAATAAGGTCCTGCCATCAGCTGCCTTAAGTTGGCAAATTACACCTGAGTTATTGGCCTATGCCAGCTATGCCAAAGGTTTTGAAACACCGACCTTCACAGAAATGGCTTATCAAGCTGATCCTAAAAAGTCTGGGTTTAACTTCGATCTCAAACCATCTACAAGTGATAACTATGAAGTGGGGTTGAAATCGCAAAACCCGTTTGGTGATTTTACTTTGGCTGTTTTCCAGAGCAAGACTCAGGATGATATTGTTTCCGCAGGTACTTCTGATGGTCGTTCAACGTTTAGAAATGCTGATAAAACAATACGCCAAGGTGCTGAATTCGCATGGAATAAAAAGCTCTGGAAAGACTTGGAAATGAATGCCAGTTATGGTTATTTGGATGCTAAATTTGATGCTGCTATTCCAGCCATCGGAGCTGTAAAGGCTGTTGAAAAGGGCAATGCAATCCCAGGTGTGGCTAAAAACCAAGCCTTTATGGGTTTAGCTTGGAAACCAGAGCAAGGCTTCTATGCAGGTATTGATGCTCAGTATCTAGACAAGGTCTATGTTGATGATATCAATAGTGATGCAGCACCAAGTTATACCGTTGCTTCGGTATATACTGGATATGCATGGAAATACGCAGATTGGGGTATTAATGGCTTTGCACGTGTCGATAACCTGTTTGATAAAAACTATGCAGGTTCAGTCATCGTGAATGATAGCAATAGTCGCTTCTTCGAGCCTGCAGATGGACGCAACTGGAGTGCGGGCATTAAAGTCAGCAAGCAATTCTAAATGAAAGATAAGCAGCACCTAAAGATTTAGGCGCTGCTTTAATAATTTATTTCTTTGCTGTTTGAGCTGGTGCGGCTTTTTTTGCAGCAATTGCTTCTTCAACTTTGGCTAATGACTCTTGTGCATTTGGATAATTGATAGCAGCTAAGCGAGAAAAAATATTTTTCGCTTGGTCTAGGTCTTGATCGATAATTGTTCCATTGGCCAGCATATTACCAAGAATCACGAGAGAAGGCGCATAGTCCTTTTTAGCCAAATCTTTTAAACTTTCAATGGCTTGCTGTTGCATAAATGGGTTTTTATTTTTAACGCCAATCCCAAGGTCATACACGGCCTTTAGGTTTTTCGCTGGATAATAATCCTTGCGAAGTAGTGGCAGTAACTTTTGCACAGCCAATTGGTCATATTCAGGTTTTCCCTGTCTGAATAATAAATCAGCAAATTCAACGGTTGCTTCATCTGAACCTTGAACAGATGCTTTTTCTAAATACTGTTTATATTTTTGTGGATCTTTGGCAAGACCTAACGTGCCTTTGTGATAGGCTTGAGCCAAACTAAAGCTTGCAGGTCCATATCCTTTATTGGATGCATCTTGATAGTATTGCACAGCTTTTTTCTCATCTTTTGCAGTGCCTTGTCCAGCTTGAGTCATATATCCAATGTTATAGATCGCCTGCAAGTTTCCTGTATTGGCTAAACGTTGCATTTCTTGAAAAGCGGCAGGATAGTCCTTGGCTTCGTAAAGTTGGGTTGCTTTCGTAAACAGAGGATCTGCTTTAGTGGTTGGAGTCTTATTGTCTGCGGCGAATGTTGCATGGCTTGCAATAGTGATTAAACTCGCAATGAGCAATTTTTTCATCTTTTTTTTCCTTTCACGTTGATCTGCTTTCATCCTTTGCATAGCAGAACTCAATATGCTGTTCCCATCATAAAAGCTTGCTGCAAAATGTAAATATGGATTTTGTATAAATCGTAGCAAAGGAGAAAAGTGATATTGATCTTATTTTTATTAAATTAATTAAAATCAGTTAATTGAAATTAATTTTAAAAGAATGGCTTGCGAGTCATTTGTGGCAAAATGGTCAACAAGCCTTCATATTTTATCTTTATTTTTAGCGACTGGCTTCTTGTAAGAGCTGTTCAATTTGTTCAGCATTTTGCGGGCTACCTGAAAGTCGCATACCATTTTGCAAGAATAAGGTTGGTGTCCCATCGATTTGTAATTTTTGACCTAAGGCGAGATTTTTCTGTATTGGCGTCTCGCACTGTGCAGCATTTTTAGGTGCTTTGCGGTGCAGCATATAGTCTTCCCAAGCTTCATACTGATTTTTCGAGCACCAAATTTTATTGGCAACCGCTTCAGCTTGCGGATGTAATTTTTTAAGCGGGAACAAGAACAGATACACGGTGACATTATCAACTGAAGTCATGTGCTGTTCGAGCTTTTGGCAATAAGGACAATCAGGATCACTAAAGACATAGAGGATACGTTTTCCATTACCTTTTACATATTTAATTGCCTGATCGAGTGGTAGTTGTTTGACATCAATCTTACCAAACTCAGCTAAACGCTCTTCAGTTAGATTTTTCTTATTTTTGACATCGAGGAGGTTGCCAAAAAACAGGTATTTGGCTGTTTCATCGGTATAGATAATTTTACCCGCGGCATAGACTTCATAAATACCAGGTAAAGGAGAGGGGCTAACGGATTTGACTGGAATATCTGGATAATTCTGTTTGAAGTTTTGCTCAAGGGTTTTGCTGTCGGCATGCAGGCTTTGTACGCTGAGAAGGCTCAGACTGAGTACAGATAACCATGTTTTGATCATTATTTTCATGAGAAATCGGTTGTATTGAGAATAGGTGAACAATAACCTCCATTTCAATTTTCGACAAGAACGATCGTTAAACTTTATTTCAAATAAGGCTGCATTGCCAATTGCAGTAATTCGATTAGTTCAGCATCCATATATTGATAGTTGTCAGGGATGTCGAGCACAAAGACTTTCTTATGCATAAGTTGTTTGGAAAATTGTTGTTTGATTTGTTGTTTATGTCGAGATTCCATCACAAAAATTTGCTCGGCCCAAGCGATATCTTTGAATGAAATTGTATGTTTGGCGTGGCGGCTAGTTCCCGCTGAACGGGTATGTAGGCCATACCCTTGAGCGAAAATACGTTCGGCTGTAGGACTACGCCATTGATTGCGACTGCAAATAAAAAGAGTGTTCAGTATGTTAAATCCAACAGTTGAAATGAGCTTCACGTAAATATTTTGCTTTGGCAATTCGAGGGTATTCAATTCTTAATTGCTTGGCACGTGCAAGTTTATCTTGTCGTGTATACAGATATTTCCATTGTTTAGGAGGCTTCCAATAGAGAGAACTATGCCTACAGCCTCGACCACGAAATAGAAATTTTTGTTTACGTCGCCACGCTCGATTACGTTGTTGTGCTACATCATCCATATTAAAAAACTCATGAGTTGATCGGGTTCAGCAGCCGCGATAACACATGAGCTTTTAATATAAAATCAAAGCCTGATTTTGACAAGTATTTAGCTTGGTCTTGCTACATCACCATTAAGCGTTTCTGGTAAATCTAAAACGGTTACGCCAAGTTCTTCTAAAGCAGCGGGTTTTGCAATCACCAGTGCTAAATAGCCTTCTTCAAATGCAAGGCTATTCACCACTTCAACATCTTTATTGAGTTGAGTTGCAGAGGCAGGAAGATCACCTTTGGCTTGGATTAAATGAAGCCAGTGCTTTGGTTTAGCTTTAAACCAAAGACGTGCCACGATTTCCTGGCCAAGGTAACAGCCTTTATCGAAATGCACACCATCACGTTGATGTAAACGTAATTCTTGAGGTTGGAACAAATGTTCTGTTGTTTGGGTAATCCAAGCTTGCCCAGACTGGATTGCTTGAACTTGCCAAGTATCGATATCTGTCGTTGTTGCAGAAAACTCGGTTTGTGTGCCGACAACTGTTGGATAAACTGTTCCAACTTCTTCTAGCTTCATTTTAGAAAAAGCCCCAAACTTTTTCATATGCTTAGAAAACTCTTCAGCCTGATCCTGAGTGGTCACAAGTTCAAAACTTTCTGGATTTAATCTTTTAATCCATAAACCAAAATGAATACGTCCTTTTAAGTCACAAATAGCAGTATAGCGACTTTCATTTTCAGGCAAGCGTTCTACATGAACCGTCACTTGACCTTGTAAAAATTTTTGTGCATCGACACCATTTAAACTAAAAGCAGTAAAAGCAAGCTGACTCATAGATCAATCCTAAATCTGCGTTCTGGACACTAAAATATGGATTGTTATTTTGCGCCATTTTTCACAAAAAAGCAGCTTGAGATTCTCGATATTCGTGCTCAAATGAGCGATTGAAGGCATAGCTTTTGTACAATAAATCGCTATGATGAATCGATCCAACAGAATAATAGTGATATTGGAGAATAATAATGACAGGTACAGTTCGATTACATCGCGTATTTAATGCGCCACCTGCACGTGTGTATAACGCATTTCTTGATCCTGATGCATTGGTTAAATGGCTGCCACCGCATGGATTTACCGCGAAAGTTCATCATTTAGATCCACAACAAGGTGGATCTTATAAAATGTCATTTACCAATTTCTCAACGGGGAGCTCGCATTCCTTTGGTGGAACCTATGTTGAGCTGGTACCCAATGAACTTCTGCGTTATACCGATCGCTTTGACGATCCGAATTTACCGGGTGACATTCAAGTTACAATTCAATTGAAGCAAGTACTTGTCGGTACAGAAGTGCAGATTACACAAGAGGGAATCCCAGATGTGATTCCTGTAGAGGCATGTTATCTGGGTTGGCAAGAATCACTTTATTTATTGAGCTTATTGGTGCAAGCAGACATACCAGATCAATAAGGAAAACAGTTTAAATCTTAAATACAGAGTTTTGATGATCATTACATCGGGGGATGCTATGTCAGAACAAGCGATTGTTGAACGCCGTGAACAACTTGCGCGTATCGCCATGCGGGAAGCTATGGAAAATCAACAAGCCGAAGATAGTGTGGAGTTGTTTATTCAACACCATCTGGAGGAAGTGGAGCCAGCATATTGGAAAAAACATTTTGCAACTTCAACGCCATCACCTATACAGGTGTTAGAGTTTTTGGTGCTTGCTCATCAGTGGGAAGATGAGGACTTAGACAGTTATGATATGCTGGATTTTACCTTACCAGACGAAATTACCAACTATGTGATTTGTGTGAGCTTTGATTCCAAAGGGCAGGTCATAGATATTTCAATGGAAAGTTGAACGGATAAGGTGCTGGAGAGTCATGCAAATCGAGATCAAACGTATTTATGATCCTGTAGAGCCAACCGATGGGCAGCGTGTACTGGTTGACCGTTTGTGGCCAAGAGGAATTTCTAAAGAGCGTGCGCATTTGGATATTTGGCTGAAGGAAATTGCACCTTCTACAGAATTGCGGCAGGCCTTTTGTCATAAGGCTGAGCACTGGCTCAGCTTTCAAGAAGGGTATTATCAGGAATTAAGTGATAATCCACATGTGAATGAACTTAGAGAAATGGCAAAGCAACAGCAATTGACGCTGATTTATGCAGCTAAAGATCCTGAGCTGAATCATGCTTTGGTACTTAAAAATTATTTACTTGGCAAAGCGATTCAAGCCTAAATTTTGAAAAACTGCGTCTATCCATCATAATAGTCGTTTTGAGTTTCTTTTATGTCTTTTCCAAATTGCCCACAATGCCAATCAGAATATACTTACCAAGATGGCGACTTATTGATTTGTCCTGAATGTTCACATGAATGGAAGGAAGGGGAAGCATCTGCTTCAGAATTACAAGACATTATTAAAGATGCCAACGGTAATGTATTGGCTGATGGTGATAGCGTTACGGTTGTTAAAGATTTAAAAATTAAAGGTTCATCATCTGTCGTTAAGGTTGGAACGAAGGTCAAAAGTATTCGTTTGGTGCCTGATGCAAGCGATGGTCATAACATTGATTGTAAAATTGATGGTGTGGGGGCCATGAAATTAAAATCTGAATTTGTGAAAAAAGTTTAATTTATTTTTATTGGGGAGCATGAAAATGCTCCTTTTTTATTCATTACATAAATTACCAAAAATGAACAAAATTTAATCTTCTTAAACGGCAATTGCTGATCTATATTGGATGAGATAACAATCAATACTAACTCCAAAAATAGAGGTCCTTATGGCAGGATGGTTCGAAGTAAGTCAAGCGAGTGATGGGCAATATCGTTTTGTATTAAAAGCAGGAAATGGTGAGCCAATTTTAAATAGTGAATTATATAAAACCAAAGCAGCTGCGCAGAATGGAATTGCATCTGTACAAAAAAATAGTCCAGATGATGCACGCTATGAGCGATTAACGTCTAAGAATGATAAGCCTTATTTTAATTTGAAAGCCGCTAACCATCAGGTGATTGGTACCAGTCAGCTGTATTCAAATGAACAGTCTCGTGATAAAGGCATTGAGTCTGTTAAAAATAATGGGCCATCAGAAACCATTAAAGATTTGACTGTTTAAATTAGCAATAAAAAAGCCGTTTCAATGAAACGGCTTTTTTACAGATAGAATTGAGATTAGCGAACAAGTTTTGCTAATAATTCTTCTTTATTGAGGTTAGTCGCTTCAGCATCACGACGGCCTTTATATTCAAAAGTACCTGCATCCAAGCCTTTCTCACCGATCACGATACGATGTGGAATACCCATCAATTCAAGATCAGAGAATTTCACGCCTGGACGTTCGTTACGGTCATCTAGTAATACATCATAGCCTTGTGCTTGTAATTCAGCATAGAGTGCTTCAGCTGCTTCAAACGTACGTGGTGATTTATGTGCATTCATTGGCACAATTGCAACTTCAAAAGGTGCAATCGCTTGTGGCCAAATAATACCTTTATCATCGAAGTTTTGTTCGATCGCAGCAGCGACAACACGTGTTACACCAATTCCGTAACAACCCATCGTTACGGTAAATGGTTTGCCATCTTCACCTAAGACTTTACAGCCCAAAGCTTCAGAATACTTTGTACCGAGTTGGAAAATATGACCAACTTCAATACCACGTCTAATTTGGATCGTACCTTTACCATCTGGAGAAGGGTCGCCTTCAACCACATTACGTAGGTCAAACACTTCCGTGAATTTCGCATCGCGGTCCCAGTTTACACCTGTTGCATGCTTGTCGACTTCATTTGCACCCGCCACAAAGTCAGACAATACCGATGCAGCACGATCTACAATCACAGTTAAGCCTTTTTCAAGCAGACCTTGTGGACCGCAGAAACCAGCTGTTAGGCCGTGTTGTTGCAATTGTTCTTCAGTTGCAAATGCCAAAGGTGCAGCAATCAATGGATGCTTTTCAGCTTTAATATCATTGAGTTCATGGTCGCCACGGAGGAACAATGCAACAACTGGTGTATTGCCTTTGTCGTCAGTTGGACCTTGTACCAGCAATGCTTTAACAGACTGTTTGGCATCGGCATTTAAGAACTGGCAAACATCAGCAATGGTTTTTTGGTTTGGTGTATCAACCAAGGTCAATGCTTGAGTTGCGGCAGCACGCTCACCGACTAAAAGCGCTTCTGCCATTTCAACGTTTGCGGCAAAGTCAGATTCTGTCGAGAAAGCGATGTCATCTTCACCACTTGACGCAAGTACGTGGAATTCATGCGATGCAGAACCACCAATTGAACCTGTATCTGCTTGTACTGGACGGAAATCCAAGCCTAAGCGTGTAAAGATACGGCTATAGGTGTCATACATGACATCATAGGTTTCTTGTAATGATGCTTGGTCAGCATGGAAAGAATAAGCATCTTTCATGATGAATTCACGCGAGCGCATTACACCAAAACGTGGACGAATTTCATCACGGAATTTGGTTTGAATTTGATAGAAATTCAATGGTAATTGCTTATAGCTTTTTAGCTCGTTACGCGCCAAGTCGGTAATGACTTCTTCGTGAGTCGGGCCTAGCACGAATGGGTTGTCATGGCGATCTTTAAAACGTAATAACTCTGGGCCGTATTGTTCAAAACGACCAGATTCTTCCCAAAGCGCAGCAGGTTGTGTAACCGGCATGAATACTTCTAATGCGCCTGAACGATTCATTTCTTCACGAACAATCGCATCCACTTTCTTTAAAACGCGCGTTCCCATGGGCAACCAAGAGTATAAGCCAGAAGCTAATTTACGAATCATCCCCGCACGTAACATGAGCTGGTGAGAAATCACTTCAGCATCATTTGGGGTTTCTCTTAACGTTGCAAATAAAAAGCGGCTTGCGCGCATGGAAACTGTCCTAAAGTTAAGTGTTATTTAAAAAGTGCTATAAAATGAGCAAAATAATGGGCTCAGTTTTGAGCAATTGGCATTATGACATGAATCATTCAATTTCGCGCAGTATAAAGTACCGCAATGGCTTTAAATATTGGAATTGTTTAAAGATTAATGTCGAGATGATCAGGGGATTATTGCATATTCAGGGTTTAGGTCGAGCCGAGAGCATTTAAACGATTGATAATATCGCTATATTCCACTTCGGTCTTATGATAGGCATTGCGTAAACTTTCAACGGTTTTTTTGACGTTTTCAATATTTTGAGCATTATTCTCAAGGTTGCTTTTAAGTTGTGCTGGTAGCATTTCACCTTTGCGGTGATATTCCATTTCTTGACGTTTAAAACCAATCTTATCTTTTTGCAATTGCTGCAATTGTTCCTGTTGATAATTCAGCTGTTTTTTTAGGTTTGCTAAAATCTGATCTCTTTTCGCTGCTGCAATTTGCGGGCTGCCATAGGCACGCTTTAGCTTCAAGTCCTGTTCTCGGCGACGAGCAATTGATTCGCGTTGAGAGGATTGTTGGGCATCGACGGCAGCGTTATATGGCCGGTTACGTTTGATTACTTGCATATTACGGTCAAGTGCTTCATAACCGTAGCGGATATGTTCTGGTGTGACTGAGGTGCTGACATTGGCAACTCGGTTTTTGTCATAATAACGATACCAAACCGCTTTAGACTGTTCAGTCGTTGCAAAAGATGAACTGCTCATAAATAGCAAAAGGAAAAAACAACAAATGTAAGTACGAGTAATCGTTGTAAAGTGACGAATGCGGAAACCGCACTTTAACGAACCAGTCATTACATTCCCCGTAAAAAAGTTAATTAAATCACTTATTTTTAAATAATAATCAGTTGTATATTAGTGCTAATTTATACATTTAAAAATAGTTATTCAGCAAAAAAAATAGGAATTTAATCAAAAGTGTGAACTGTTTAGGATTGTTTAGAGAAACTGATAGATTGGTTCAAAAAACTTCATTGATAATGCAAGTAAAGATATGTTAAAAATATCAACTAATCTGTATAAAACAAATTAAACCAACCATAATTTGTATTGAGTATTGGGGCAGGACAATAAATGGAAGATAAATTTCAAAATTTAAAGGTGATGGTGATTGACGATTCAAAAACGATTCGTCGTACAGCTGAGACCTTGTTGCAACGTGAAGGTTGTGAGGTCATTACTGCTGTTGATGGCTTTGAAGCATTATCAAAAATCGCAGAAGCCAATCCAGATATCGTTTTTGTAGACATCATGATGCCTCGTTTAGACGGTTATCAAACCTGTGCATTAATTAAAAATTCTCTAAATTATCAAAATATTCCAGTGATTATGTTATCAAGCAAAGACGGTTTGTTTGATCAGGCTAAAGGGCGTGTTGTGGGGTCGGATGAATATTTAACCAAGCCATTTAGTAAAGATGAGCTGTTAAATGCGATTCGCAACCACGTTAGCGCATAAAATTAAAGATTGAGGAAAAAATGGCTCGTATACTTATTGTAGATGATTCACCTACTGAAACATTTCGCTTTAGAGAAATTTTGACGAAGCACGGTTATGACGTTATAGAAGCGACCAATGGTGCTGATGGGGTGACCATGGCGCAGGCAGAACTTCCTGACCTCGTGCTAATGGATGTGGTAATGCCAGGGATGAATGGCTTTCAGGCGACACGCCAAATCAGTAAAGGTAAAGACACGCAGCATATTCCTGTTGTGATCGTAAGTACAAAAGATCAGGCTACAGACCGTGTATGGGGTAAGCGTCAGGGGGCTTGTGATTATTTGACTAAGCCGATTGATGAACAACAGCTGATTGATGTGATTAAACAATTATTAAGTTAATTTTTTGCTCAAGATGAGCCTTCTCAATACGGGATAGGGTATGGCAGCAAATGGATTTATCGAATTGCTTCGCTTATCCAAGCGGGGTAACAAGCAATATACTGCAACTCAAAACGAAGTCAGCCGTTGGTCTGGTATCGCATTTGAGATGTTGGGGCAATATTTTGTTGCGCCTTTAGGGGAAATTTCGGAGGTGATTTATCCTCCGAAATACACACCTGTACCAAATACCCAGGCGTGGGTACGTGGTTTGGCCAATATTCGCGGAAGACTACTTTCAGTTTCTGATTTAACACATTTTATCTCAGGACAACGAAGTCAGTTTTCCCCGACGCAAAAAGTGATTTGTATTAGCCATCAAGACCATTATGTGGGGTTGGTCGTTGATCAGGTATTGGGGATTCAACACTTTAATAAGAAGAGTTTTTTCTCCCAAAATAATGAGCTGGATAATAAATTGAAAGATTATTGCCAAGGTCATTTCCATCAACATAACCAACAATGGCATGTATTTTTATTGAGTCGTTTGTTAAACAATCCTCAGTACATGAATGCATCAATAAAATTTATAAACTAATTTAATACGCTACGGAAGATAAACGCGTATTTGGGGAGAAGCTGATATGGGCTTTAAACTTAAAAAAAAGAACGGCAATGGCGATAGTGCAGGGCTGAAAAAAGGCGGTGTGTTCTTAGATAATATTCGAGCACAACTTGACCAGTTTTCACGCTTATTCGGTGAAACTGAGAAATCAAAACCGATTATCTATCGTGCTTTAATTGCGTTGGCCCTTGCAGTCATCCTCTTAATTTACTTATTCGTTAGCGTACCGCGTTCGAATCAATTGACTCGTAGTTTGGGTGAGTTACGTTTGTTATCGCAAACGATTTCACGTCAAGCGACAGAAGCAACAGCATCTGGTACGCCAGAAGCAATGAAAAAACTGGTTGAGTCAGAAAAGCAATTTGCTGAAAACTTGGATACAGTTGAAAGTGTCTATGGTAAAGGCTCAGATGAATATAAAAAGGTGAGTGGGCTTTGGGACAATGTTTCAAAGAATATTGATCTGATTGCATCGCAACAAAAAGTCATTAACCAACTTTACGATACCAACATCTCGATCAGTGAAACGATTCCTGAAATTCAGGCGGAATATAACTTGATGGTCGACCAGATGGTTCGTGAAAACATGCCAAGTAGTCAGGTAATCATCACTAAAAACCAGGTGTTTATTGCAGAACGTATTTTACGTTCGATCAACTCAGTGTTGGTTGGTACAGACAATTCAAGCGTGTCCGCAAATGACTTCGGTGCCGATATTGATACTTTTGGTGTTTATCTGAATGCGCAATTAAATGGTAGTTCTGAGCTCGGCGTAGACCGTATTAGTTCTTCTGCTTTACGTGAGTCAGTCGATAGCATCAAATCTGATTATGATGCTGTATTGAAATCTGCGGCAGCAACCGTATTGCAAAACGCCAACCAGATTGTCCGCGTACGTCAGGCATCTTCGCAAATTTTCTCTCAGTCTGATGCACTTTTGACTTCACTGAATGATTTGTCGAATAAAGCAGAAGGCGGTTGGGGTAACGTAATCGCAGGTATCGTACTGATTGGTGCTTTAGGTTTACTTGTATTCTCTGCACTACAATTACTTGCACTACGTAGTAATACCGATAAAGAGCGTGTGACACGCTTACAAGATGAGTATGACCGTAACCAAAACGCGATTTTACGTTTACTGGATGAGATTGCCGACTTAGCGGACGGTGACTTGCGTTCATATGCAACGGTATCGGAAGACTTTACGGGTGCGATTGCCGACTCGATTAACTTTGCGATTGACCAGTTACGTGACCTTGTATCTCGAATTACCGATACCTCGCAAGAAGTCGCACGTTATACCCAAGATACGCAGAGTATTACTAACCAGTTAGCGGAAGCTTCTGAACATCAGGCACAAGAAATTGCAGGTGCATCAGCCGCGATGAACGAAATGGCATTGTCGATTGACCAAGTATCTGCCAACGCTTCTGAGTCTGCTGACGTAGCACAACGTTCGGTACAAATTGCAACCAATGGTGCGCAAGTGGTAAACCGTTCGATCGAAGGTATGGATCACATTCGTGAACAGATCCAAGAGACTTCAAAACGTATTAAACGTTTGGGTGAATCTTCGCAAGAGATTGGTAACATCGTCTCGCTGATTAACGATATTGCTGACCAAACGAACATCTTGGCATTAAATGCTGCAATTCAAGCATCGATGGCAGGTGAAGCAGGTCGTGGTTTCGCGGTGGTAGCGGATGAGGTACAACGTCTTGCAGAACGTTCTGCATCAGCAACCAAACAGATCGAGAGCTTGGTAAAAACCATTCAAACAGATACTAACGAAGCTGTAATTTCAATGGAACAAACCACGTCGGAAGTTGTACGTGGTGCGAACCTTGCAAAAGATGCTGGTATTGCACTGGATGAAATTCAGACTGTATCGGGTGACTTGGCAAAACTGATTGCAAGCATTTCGGATGCAGCAAAACTTCAGTCTGCTTCTGCCAGCCATATTGCAACCACGATGAATGTCGTGCAGGAAATTACTTCACAAACGACAACTGCAACGTTTGATACAGCGCGCTCAGTTTCTGAGCTGGCAAATATGGCTGAATCATTACGTGAATCAGTAACTGACTTTAAGTTACCTGATTAAACCGAATTGGAAAGGCAGATGGGGGTGTCTGTCTTTCCATTTATTTTAGAGATGTTGGATATCTCAACAAGGTGATGGCGAAATGGAACTACATCTTGTGTGATAGATATACGTAATTTTTACCCACGATTGGTGGATAAAAACGAAAGAAGCAGCTATGAAACAAATATTAAAAACGTTAGTTGAAACGATGACGCTTCCTGAAGACAGTTATCTTGAACAAGATGCAGAGATTCTTGAAATTTTTATTGAAGAATTAGATGAAATCTTTGTTGAGTTAGAACCATTATTAGTTCAATGGACGGAACAACCACATCAGCAAGATGTGCTTACAGATATTCGTCGCCATTTCCATACGCTGAAAGGCTCTGGAAGAATGGTGGGGGCGAAGTCGTCTGGTGAGTTGGCGTGGACGGTTGAAGATACTTTAAATCGTGTTATTGCGGGTACGATTACCTTAAATACCGATATCCAACGCTATATACAAGCCGTTTTCAATCTTTACCGTTTTAAACTGATTCATGATTTTAAAGCAGTTCAAAGTCATCTTATCGATTTCAGACCACTGGTATTATTGGGACAACAATTACAACAACAGCAAAGTCCTGAGCCAGCATTGGCCGAGTTATTTAAGCTTGCAACTGATTTAACACATGATGATGTCGTGACGGGTCTTGAATGGGCAGATGCAGAAACTGTTGAAGAAACTGTTTCTGACGTCCTTGCAGTCGAATCCCTTCCTGCTGAGACAACAGTTCATACCGATGATGAGGTTCTTGCGAAGGAAACTTTGGCCATCTTCTTGGAAGAAGCCGAAGAACATCTTGCTACAATTGATCAATTCTTGGTAAATGACCGTCCAAGTAATGATCACTATAATACGTTGATTCGAGCATTACATACTTTACGTGGTAGCTCTGCCATGGCGCATGTAGATCATGTGTTTGAAGCCAGCTCTAAAGTTGAAAATCTATTTAAAACATTATTACAAGAAGAGTTAGATTCAAGTTCAGATGAGACTGCATTACTCACGCATTATGCTCAATTTGTGCGTGATTATTTACATACATTGAAACAGCAAGGTTCACAGCAGAAATTTGATGAAACCTATGCAACCTTTAATGTGGCATGGGATAGCTATGATTTCCAACTCGAAGAAAAGAATGGAACCACTGTTCGACCACAAGGTTTAGTTTCTGAGCTGCTTGAACTCAATATTAATGATCTCTTAGACGTCGAGTTTGATTTTGAAAAGCGCGCACGTCATGAGTTCCCACAGTATATTCAGTTACTCAGCCAGCAAGCTGAGACCTTGTTGCAGCATACTCATCACCATGCAACTATTGGTATGTATCAATACACCAGTCAGTTGCGTTCTAGCTATCAAGATATTCTCTTTAAACCAAATCTACTTAATCTTGATTATGCATTTGAGCTTTATCACCAGGTCCATCAACAGTTTATCCAATTGTTTGATACTTTGGCCGCAGGACAGCGTGTTACCTTAAGCAAAGCACATGAACTGGTTTTAAATGAATTAAGTTCATTTACTCAACAAAATGTTGAGACTCTGGAAACACCTGTTGTTGAAGTGACTGAGGCCGTTGAAGAGGTAAATACAGTTGAACTCCAACAGGCAACTACGCCAGTTATTGCTAACACAGATTTAGCTGCTCAATTTGCTTTAGATAAGCAGCAGTTACAGTCAGATGAAGCGAATCGTGATTTTGATCCTGACTTACTGGATATCTTCCTTGAAGAAGCCGATGAGTTACTAGGTGGGATTGATACTGACCTGAATACATGGGCTGCGGACCATCAAAACGTCGATGCCTTAAAGAATTTGATGCGTTATTTGCACACCTTAAAAGGTGGCTCAAATATGATTCAAGCGCGTCATATTGGCTTAATTGCGCATGAATTAGAAACGATCTACGAGAAGTTGATCAATCAACAGATTCAGGCAACGCCACAATTGATTGCTACGATTCGTTCAGTACAAGATGATATTGCAGATCGTATTCAAACCATTCGTGATCAGCAGGTGGATTATCCATCGACACACACTTTAGTTGTGCTTTCCAATTTATCGAAAACAGCTGCTGTGGCAGATACAGTTGAAACTGAATCGGTACCAGCAACGCTACAAGATCAATCAGTTGTAATTGAAGATGTTGCTGAGTCATCCGATGCAATGATTACGGTTGCGCCAGCCCAAACTGAGTCTGTGTCAGCAACGATTGATGTCACCACATTCGCTGCTCAGTTGGCTCTGGATAAGCAACAGTTACAATCAACTGATGCAAACCGTGACTTTGATCCTGACCTATTGGATATCTTCTTAGAAGAAGCAGATGAGTTGATGGGGGGGATTGATGCAGATCTAAATACATGGACTGCCGATCACCAAAATATCAATGCTTTAAAGAACTTGATGCGTTATTTGCACACCTTAAAAGGTGGTTCAAATATGATTCAAGCGCGTCATATTGGTTTGATTGCGCATGAATTGGAAACAATTTATGAAAAACTGATCAACCAACAGATTCAGCCAACGCCACAACTGATTGCGATCATTCGTTTAGTTCAAGATGATATTGCCGATCGTATTCAAACCATTCGCGATCAGCAAACAGATTATCCATCAACGCATGTGGTACAACTACTGCAACAGGCCGATCAAGCAGTTGCTCCTGCAATGTTTGAAACAGCTGTTGAGGATACGCCTGTAGATGAAGTCAATGAACCTGAGCGTGTTGATACTCAGGCAGAAGTACTTGAACTTGTTGAGGCTGAAGCTGAAATTGACATACAGCCAACAGCACTTGAAGAGCAAGCCAGCAGTTTTGAAGTTGAAGAGGAAGTGCTGGAAGATACTTCAGCAGCTCAAACGGTTGAGACAGAGACCGCGTCAGCAGATGACGATGTTCGCTCTCTGGTTGAACAAACGTTCCTTGAAGAAGCGGAAGAGTTAATAGAGCAGGCACAAGGCTTATTAAAACAATGGTTTGATCAACGCGGTAACCGTAGTTTACTGTTGCAGTTACAGCGTAATGCCCACAGTCTCAAAGGTGGTGCACGTATGGCAGAAATGGATGCGATTGCCATTATTGCCTACCACTTAGAAAATGCATTCGAGCAATTTGGTGTACATCATTTCAATTCAAATGTGTATGACAACCTACTCAATACTGCATTTGCATGGCTTGAGGATGCAATCTCTAAACGCCAATATGCAAACTTTGATGGCTTAAAACAAAGTCTAGAGAAGATGGAGTTTGTAGACGTTTCTGCACAACTGCCACAGAAACTTTCTGCTAAAGATATCTTTACCCCTGATTATACAATGGAGTTTGTACAGGGCGATGGAACTGAGCCACCGTCAATGTTAGGCGAGTGGGAAACCACAGAACGCATTGAACAGAATAATGAAATGATCCGTGTTTCTGCTGACGTCATCGAGAAGATGATTGATTTGTCAGGGGAGAATGCGATCAACCGTTCACGTATCGAGATGGACTTAGGTCAGTTGGGCGGTACCTTGACGGAAATGGAACTGGCAATCAAACGTTTGGCGGATCAGTTACGCCGAATGGAAGGCGAGCTAGAAAGTCAGATTATTGCACGACATGGTGGTGAAAACTCACGTTATGCCGACTTTGACCCATTAGAAATGGACCAATATTCATCGTTGAATCAATTGTCCAAGTCTTTGGCCGAGTCTGCATCGGATTTGGTTGACTTTAAAACTACACTGTCTGAAAAGATTCGTGATACCGAAGGTTTGTTGTTACAGCAGTCACGTATTCAGGCTGAAATTCAAGAAAGCTTGATGCGTACTCGTCTGGTGCCATTCTCACGTCTATTGCCGCGTTTACAACGTATTGTGCGTCAAACAGCATCGACCTTAAACCGCCCAACAGAACTGGTGGTGAATAATACTGAAGGTGAATTAGACCGCAGTATTCTTGAACGTTTGGTTGCGCCGTTTGAACATATGTTACGTAACGCGATTGACCACGGGATTGAAGACCGTGAACAACGTCTACAGGCACAAAAGCCAGAGACTGGACATATTGTGTTGAACATTGGTCGTCAAGGCACAGATGTTGTCGTGACCTTTAGTGACGATGGTAAAGGGATTGATGTTAACCGTATTAAAGAAAAAGCATTACAGACTGGTTTAATGACCAAAGACCAAAAGCTTGATCAGGAAGAAATTCTACAATTTATCTTCCATCCAGGCTTTAGTACCGCGGCTCAAGTCACTCAAATTTCTGGACGTGGTGTAGGTCTGGATGTTGTACAAAGTGATATTAAAACCCTCGGTGGTCACGTCAGTGTCGATTCAACTTTAGGTAAAGGAACAACCTTTACCATTCGCGTACCAACTACCGTGGCGGTGAGCGATGCCTTGATGGTAAAAGCAGGCGATCAACAATTTGCTTTCCCATTGGCACAGATCGATCGTATTGTGCGTATTTCACCAATGGCATTAGAGCAGTACTTCGATAGTCAAGAAGACTACTTCAGTATTGACCAAGAACGCTATCGTTTACGTTATTTGTCGGAGTTTGTTGCTGGGCAACCAATTCCACGTTTGAGCGGTGTAGTTCACTCATTACCAGTGCTGCTGATTAAAGGGGCTCAAGGTCAAACCACAGCATTGCTGGTTGACCAGTTGATTGGTTCGCGAGGACAAATTGTTGTAAAACCTGTCGGTCAACAGTTCTCCAGTATTGGGGTAATTGCCGGTGCTACCATTCTCGGTGATGGTCAAGTCTGTTTGATTTTGGATGGTCAAAACATTGCGCGACAAGCACAGTCAACTGCGCGTAGTAAACAGGCAGATGAGACTTATACCAAGCAGCGTTATGATGAACGCCGCTTGATTATGATTGTCGATGACTCGGTGACGGTACGTAAGGTAACTTCACGTTTGTTAGAACGCCAAGGTTATGACGTTGTCACTGCGAAAGATGGTGTTGATGCAATAGAACAGCTTGAGACGATTAAGCCAGATCTGATGTTATTGGATATCGAGATGCCACGTATGGATGGTTTTGAAGTATCGAATTTGGTACGACATCATGAAATCCACCGTGACTTACCAATCATCATGATTACATCACGTACGGGTGAGAAGCATCGTGAACGTGCATTATCGCTCGGTGTAAACCAATATATGGGTAAACCATTCCAAGAAGAGGCACTTTTGGAAAATATTGAAAGCTTACTGGCTGTGCGCTAAGAGGTGAAAAATAATGGCTAAGAAAAGCGCAAATTCGACACTGGGGCAGATTGACCAGCAAGAATTACAACATTTAATCACGGTTTCTACGGGATTTATTGATGCATATATTATTCAATGCCATCAAAAAGTACCGATGCTATTACCGCAAAATATTGTGTTATCAGCAATGGATACCCAAACCAATGTTGATCATATCGAATGGCATGATCTAAAACTTCCAGTCTACGCTGTGAATGATCCTAAGCAAAAACAAGGGGTTGCATTGGTCATTGAAGGGGATGATGTTTCTGAGCGGTTTGCTTTGGTCTGCGATGAAATGCCTGAATCGATTCGTGTACGTATTTCAGAAATTGTGGATGAAGAGCGCGAAACCGATGACGACAAAGTCTTTAAATATGTAAAAATGGGGGAGCATGAATTCTATGTTCCCCATCTGCAAAATATACAAACCCAGCTCGGGTTGTAATAAAAAAGGAACTCATTTGAGTTCCTTTTTTATTGATCTCTTTTATTTTTAAGCAAGTAACTCGATTAAAATCTGTTCATAGATTTCAGCCAATGGTTCAAGCTCAGCCACATTGACATGCTCATTAATCTGATGGATGGTTGCATTTAATACACCGAGTTCAAGTACTTGTGCACCTGTAGGGGCAATAAAGCGACCATCTGAAGTTCCGCCACTGGTTGAAAGTACCGTATCAATGCCTGTGACATTTTTAATCGCTGTTTTTGCAGCATTCACCAACTCACCAACAGGCGTAAGGAAAGGCAAACCAGATAAAGTCCACTGAATATCATAATTCAGTTGATGCTTATCTAAGGTCTCAAGTACACGTTGTTTTAAGATGTCCGCAGTCACTTCGGTTGAATAACGGAAGTTAAAGGTTACTTTTAATGTCCCCGGAATGACGTTGGTTGCGCCAGTGCCTGCTTGGATATTTGAAATCTGGAATGAGGTTGCAGGAAAATATTCATTGCCGTTGTCCCAAACTGTTTCGCACAATTCATTGATGGCTTTAGAAGCAGAATGAATTGGGTTCTCAGCGAGATGTGGATAGGCAACATGACCTTGCTTGCCATGAACAGTCAGTACAGCATTTAGAGAGCCACGACGGCCATTCTTGACGATATCGCCCAGTTGATTTGTGCTTGATGGTTCGCCAACTAAGCACCACGTCATTTTTTCATTACGCGCTTCTAATGTTTCAATGACTTTAACTGTACCATTAATTGATGGACCTTCTTCATCTGAAGTAATTAGGAAGGCAATAGAACCTTTATGATTTGGATGTTTTGCAACAAAACGCTCAGAAGCAACCACCATCGCAGCCAATGCTGTTTTCATATCAGCAGAACCACGCCCATACAATTTACCATCACGAATACTTGGTAAAAATGGATCTGAATTCCATGCGTCTAAATGGCCAGTTGGTACAACATCGGTATGTCCTGCAAAGCAGAATACTGGATTTTCAGTACCGCGGCGTGCCCATAAATTATCAACATCTTCAAAACGCATGTTTTCGATATTAAAGCCAATCTTTGCTAAACGTTCTGCCATGATGTTTTGACAATCATGATCTACAGGCGTTACAGAAGGTTGACGAAGGAGTTGTAAACTAAGTTCAAGCGTATCGGAATGGTTCATGCGAGATGTAGCTAAATCTGGTGAAATGTGAACCGATATAATAGGGGAATATGCAGCAGAAAGGTATGGGAAAATAAACCTTATCTAGGTTTAGATAAGGTTTTGGTAAGTTGCTTTCAGGGATTACATTTTATCTTGTGTTTTCTCCGCAGTTTGTGTGACTTTATCACCTGCCTTAGACACATCTTTACCAATACCTTTGAATGTATTACAGCCAGTTAAAACAAAAGCAGTCATGATTGAAGCAACTAAGATTTTTTTCATCATCGTCTCCATTTCAATTTAATTATGATGTACTTAAGAGGCTAAAAAAGTTAACAGTAAATGACTATGTGGGTTTGATGGTAGATGTGTTATAAAATGTTAATTTGTAGAATAATAATTCACTTTATTTCATAAATAAAAGCGAAAGTTGGCGAAACATATAATAAGAATGTGTTGGCTGATCCTGATAATACAAACCATTGGTCCACCAGACAGCGGTTTGTGATGATGGCTCTGAATCAGGGCAGAGCCATTCATGACGTTGTAAGCGATAATAAGGCGTTTGTGGGATGTGGGTTCCCCATTGCCCTAAACGCCGTGATGCATTTATCCAAGACGGTAAACCTAAGCTGTTTTGTTGCTCGGGTAGATAGAGTTGACCTTTCATCACTGCAAACTTTCTTTGAATTTGATGGTGATTGGCTTCTGAAAACTGAAATTGACGTTCAGTAAAATGTTTTAACTTTCGGTGCAAGGTGTCTTCGCGGTTTAGGCCGTACCATTGTGCTAAATCTAATTCGTTTTCACCAAGGTAATATTTTAAAGCGACTTCCCAATGTTCAATTTCATTTGTTTGTGTATTGAGTACAACAAAATCGAGTTCACCTAAGGTCACTGCACCTGCAATTTTTTGAATACTATGTCCCAGCAGTTGGTAGGGATGATAGTTATCATCCAATAACCAGAACCAGAGTAAATTCTCAAAACGTAAACCGAGACGAGTACTTTTGAGTTGTGCCAGAAAATCAATCAGTGGCTGAGGCTGTTGATCCAGTTGCTTTAATCGCTGTTCATAGTTTTGATAATGAGTGAGCCAAATCGAATCGTGATGAAGCTCAAAATGATGTTTTACATTAAGCTCATTGGGAATCTGAGCCAATATATTAGGGCTGGCAATACAAAATGCTAAATGTCGTACGATTGGGTTATTAAACTGTAACCACGGTTCAAAATAGCTGGAAGTGGTAATCAGGTTAGGCATGAATTAACTCAATCATTGAAATAATAAGTGAAGTTTAAGAAAGAACGATAAAAACGCTTTATACTAGCACGGTTGTAAATCGGTGTTGGTTAATTGCTCAATGAAAACATTATTCTGGCGTAGTTTAGTCGTGATTTTTATTACGTTAGGAATTATTGGGGCGATTCTACCGGGGATGCCAACCACTGTCTTTCTGATTTTAGCAGCATGGGCTGCTTCAAAAGGCTGGCCTGAAATGGATGCATGGTTATTGAACCATCCGAAGTATGGACCGACCTTACGGAATTGGCGTGAGCATGGCACAGTTCCACGCAAGGCGAAATGGATCGCCAGTATTATGATGCTGATTAGCGGTATCTTAATGCTATTTACCAATGCGCCATTTTGGGTAAAAGTCTTTACCGATGTCACTATGTTTATCGTTGCAGTGTGGCTGTGGTTACGCCCCGAGCCTGAGCGAGGATAAGCAAAGCAACGCTTTGCCCGAAGCGCAAGACGAGCAGCTATGCTGCGAGTGGCGAGTTAAACAAAGCAACGCTTTGTCCGAGCGCAAGACGAGCAGCCATGCTGCGAGTGGCGAGTTAAGAAAAGAAATTCTTTGTTCTGAGAATCGATAAAACATTGCTTATCGCAGATCCAAAAGATCAGAACAAGATTAAATCACGCTACATCGTTTTGTTTTTATATTTAAAACTGACGAACAATTAAAACTACCTAAAAATACAAGAAAAAGATTACGGTCTATGTTGAAATAAAAGTGTTCTTTCATCTATCGAGATAAAAATGAGCTATACCCTAGATCAGGCAGATATCGTCATTGATTTAGCAAAACAAACCTTACATTTGCCAAAACATAATAAATTCTATGTGATCTCTTCAGGTAAAAATGGTATTGGCGAACAAGAGAATAGTGGCAAGACGCCAAGAGGTTGGCATCAGGTTGCACAAAAGATTGGTGGTGATGCGCCTAAAAATGCTGTCTTTATTGCACGCCAGCCCACGGGTGAAGTATATGACCAACAACTAGCGCAACAATTTCCACAACGAGATTGGATATTGTCACGAATCTTATGGTTGGATGGTTTAGAGGAAGGCTTTAACCATGGGGAAGGGCACGATACCTTTAAGCGTTATATCTATATCCATGGTACTCCTGATACAGAACCGATGGGCATTCCAATGTCACATGGTTGCATTCGTATGAAGAATGATGAAATTCTTGAACTGTTTGAACTCGTTTCTGAGCAAGCCGTGGTTTATATTTCTGAACAAGCCTTAGAAAATAATGCATGAAAATGCAAATAAGTGCTTAAATAAAATACGGAAATGTTGATTTTTTCAAAGAATTACTTATTTTTTAATCATTCGTGCGGTTTTTTAGGAAAACAGTGGCAAAAGCGTTTGACAGGCTGTAAAGATTCTCTATAATGCACCTCACAAACGATGAAGACGTTAAGGGCGCTTAGCTCAGTTGGTAGAGCGTCTGCCTTACAAGCAGAATGTCGGCGGTTCGATCCCGTCAGCGCCCACCAAGCCTTTACGTTAAAACTCAAGTGCAGCGGTAGTTCAGTTGGTTAGAATATCGGCCTGTCACGCCGAGGGTCGCGGGTTCGAGCCCCGTCCGCTGCGCCACTTAAGTTTTAATAATTGTTTGTCATGATTGCAAAATTATCGTGCAGCGGTAGTTCAGTTGGTTAGAATATCGGCCTGTCACGCCGAGGGTCGCGGGTTCGAGCCCCGTCCGCTGCGCCACTTAAATTTGCAAGAATGAAAACCTTGGGGTACAAGATGATAATTTTTATCTTGCGTCATAAAGATTGATAGTTAATCAGTTTTTATTCCTTAGGGCGCTTAGCTCAGTTGGTAGAGCGTCTGCCTTACAAGCAGAATGTCGGCGGTTCGATCCCGTCAGCGCCCACCATAATTTGTGACACTTACTTCTCATTATGAAGTAATACAGTGCAGCGGTAGTTCAGTTGGTTAGAATATCGGCCTGTCACGCCGAGGGTCGCGGGTTCGAGCCCCGTCCGCTGCGCCATTCTCTTGATATCAATTTAAGAGAATGTTAGTTTTAACAAGTATCTTTATACTTGATCTCTGATTCGAGATGCCATTAGAAAAATCAAAGATTTTTCTCTTGCGCTCAGACAAAGCTTCGCTTTGTTTATCCTCGCTCAGGGCGCTTAGCTCAGTTGGTAGAGCGTCTGCCTTACAAGCAGAATGTCGGCGGTTCGATCCCGTCAGCGCCCACCATATATCTCCTCAAATCTCATATCATTGTAATCCATACAAAGTTATTTTATGATTAGCATCAATAATGATTCTAATATTGAAGTACTTTATGAGAAACCCTTATCAACGCAAGGCTGCGTCGAAATCTCAAACTACACCTTCTGGTTCTTCACTCAAAGACGCTTACCGTCAGTTTATTCAAAATATTATTATGCAACGCCACGTGATTGCACTGTATCACGATGGTTGGGCCTTATGCTCAACGCCATCTGGACAGCATGCGCTATCAGTCTGGCAGAATAAAAGTCTAGCAAAATTACTGATTAAAGATAATTGGGCGCAGTATGAAATTCAAGAAGTGCCGTTACTGGCTTTTATTGAAAAGTTGATTCCATTTTTAAAAGAAAACAATACGATTTTATCTTTAGATTTAACCCCCGAGGGAAATAATCTCTTGGTTTCCCCTGATGCGTTATTGTTGGATATCAAGAATTTTCTGTACCAAGTTTATTTACAGCGCCCAGATGTTTTTGCTGAGTTAAAGCTACCTTTACCACGTGATATTCGTTTGCATAACTCAGCTTCATCCTAATTGAGAGGGTAATCTCTCAATCAATACTCATTTAAGATCCAGCCACTCGCATAGGCAAAGTATTCTCTTAACCATGCATTGTAACGTGTTGCCAAAGGTGTGGTTGCACCAAGCATGGTGATATTGCTGTAGCCTTGTTTCTTGGCAATCGCAGCAGCACGTAAGGTATGGAAGTCACTGGTTGCGATTGCAATTGGCTGCTGAATATTGATATGTTGTGCCTGCAATAAGGTTTGACTATTTTTGAGATTCAGCTCAGTGCTGGTGCTTTTATCTTCCAAAATGATTTGTGATGCAGGAATGCGATAGTGCTGTTGTACGTAACGTGACATCACCACGGCTTCGCTATCAGTTTCACCAAAATCAATACCACCTGTCATGACTAATTTTGCTTGAGGTTGAGCTAAAGCAACAGGTGCAGCACGATCTAAGCGTTTTGCGAGTGTTGCAGATGGTTGTCCTTTTTCCACGCCACTACCTAGTACGATAATCGCTTTAACCGCGGGGATATGTTGAGTTTTGGCATTATTATCTGAAAGATAATCAAAGAAATAGCCTAAGCTAACTAACCAAATCCAGAAGCAGAGCCAGCCGAAGCGCCAGATTGAATGCAAGCGGAAATGATAGAAAAAGAAACGTTCAATATGATAATAGAAATAAGCATAGAGACAGAAAAATAGTCCAAGTAGCAGCGGTAGTACTGTTCCGATATGAATCTTTTTAAAAGCGATCAGAATTGCGCCATCTAAGAACAGAACTGAACCGATAAGGGCTAAAATAATACGAACCCATGAACTTATTTGCATAATCTTAATTGTGTCGATTTGAACCGTGCTAAGTGTATGCAAAATTCAGAGAAAGGCAAATCCTCTTATTGTCGTATAAAAAAACGAGTGGCTAGCACTCGTTTTTTAGATAGAGAAGAATTAATAAACGTCTCGGCGATAACGACCAGTTTGTCTTAACTCATCCAGTTTTTCTTCGCTGAGAATATCCATCAATGCCTGATCGACACCAGAAGCCATGCCTTCAATGCTACCACAGACATAAATCACAGCACCTTGCTCAACCCATTTGATCAGTTCATCAGCATTGTTGCGTAATACGTCCTGAACATAGATACGCTGTTCTTGATCGCGAGAAAAGGCGAGGTCTAAACGTTGTAGTGTTCCCATGTTTAACCAGGCTTGAATGGTTTCCTGATAGAAGAAATCATGCTCACGTTGACGTTCACCAAAGATCAGCCAGTTGGCAGTGTAATTTTGTCGGTTACGTTGCTGTAACAAGCTCATGAGACCTGCGATACCAGTACCATTACCAATGCAGATAATAGGGCGGTTATCGTCAATTAAATGGAATGATTCATTGGTCCGAATACGCAGGGCAATAGTCTGCTTCAATTGCGCAAATTCGGTTAACCAGCCAGAACCAAGACCGAGTTGATCATTTGCATCGCGTTTTTGGCGAACCACCAGTCTTAGTACTTGTTGAGAAGGAATACTGGCAATCGAATATTCACGTGCGGGTAGGGTAGGCAACTGTTCCAGTAAATCTTCAAGTGTACTAAAAGGCTGGATTTCAACCCGCAGATTTCTATCCCACAGCGCTTGTTCAATATTTTGGTTCAATGATTTAACAATACTATGTGCTGGTGTTTGATATTTGATCAAGAAGTTCTGAATATCGGCCAAACTATTGGCAGGTTGAATTTCTGCAATATCACCCGCATGCCATGTCATGTCTGAAGCTGAGGTTAGCTCGATATTATAAGCTGCCTGCCCTAAGCTATCCGGATTAAGTAGGGTGCGTTCGCTTAGTGTCCATTGATCAAATACTTTTTCTAAATTCATGGCATGTAGCTCATGCTGGGTTACCGCAGACAAGCCCTGATTCCAACGCTGAATATCAGTGGCATTGGCATTATCCACTTCGATCAAGTCGAATAATGGTTGCGCATGACATTGCTTTAACCATGCATCTACTGCATAGCCGAAGCTGCAATAACTATCAGGGTATTCTTTTGAACCCAGTGCCAGTACAGCATATTGCATTTGGCTAAGATCAAGTTTTTGTTGCATCAGTTTCTTGCTGAAACTTGCAGCAAGATCAGGTGCCTCACCTGTACCATAGGTACTGACTACGAATAAAACCTGTGATGCTTGTAATAGATCTTGCTCAGTCAGTTGCTGAATTGGTTTAATCGTGGTTGGCTGTTGCGCTTCTTGCAAGCTTGTTGCTGTACGCCAAGCCAATTGTTCAGCCACACCCGTTTGCGTTGCATAAGTAATCAGCCAAGGCTTGGCATTTGGATCAATCGGCTGTGCGTTGAGTGACTGACGTGCCGCTTGAGTTAATTTCTTCTGTTTACGACGTTTTAGATACAGCATCCAACCAGTTACAAAGAACAGTGGCATTGCTAATGAAGCCAACATGGCAATAAATTGATAGGTTGAACCAAAGAAGCTACCGCGATGTACCGGCAGCATGCTGCTCATGATTTTTTCATTGAGCTTCTTGTCTTCATAGAGTTCAAATTTTTCGAATCTATTGTCTTGATAATTATAGACTGCTTGGTTACGTGCACGTTCATGTTGTGGAATAGCATCGACAAATGAAAGTTCAACCTTGGCATCATCACGTTTAGGAATATTTAAGGTCAGGCTGGAATATTCACGCCCAATCTGTGCATTTACCCCTTTCCATGTTTGCGTCAGGATGGTATTGACCTGCGTTTTTTCTAGCTCTGGTTGTTTATCTTTACCGCGGCCATTATTTTGTTGATTACGTTGTGGTTGTTCAACGCCCATAACTTTGAACATGCCAGCACGCCACCAGTCATATGACCAATATAAGCCTGTACATGCAAACAGTAGATAGAACACAACCACCCAAGTTCCCACCACTGCATGTAGATCCCAAATAAAATTACGACCTTTCAGTTTAGGTTTAATAAACAACCATTGTTTAAAGCTATGTTTCTTTGGAAAGCGTAGATAGATGCCACTCAATACAAAGAAAATCAGCATCAAGGTCGATGCCCCAGTAATCTGTGCGCCAAACTCACCAGCGGTTAAATTACGGTGTAAACGCTGAATAAATTGCAGTGTATCGCGACCTTTAACTTCCGGTAAGACTGCCGCTGTGTACGGGTTTACCATCATGTTATAACCACGACGCGCACCTTCTTTTTTAATATTGACGGTTGACGATGCGGTTGGATCGGCGGCGATGGTGATGCTATTAATTTCAATCTCGGGTTGTTGCTGATTGAAATGTTGATACAGCTCGGCAGGGGTGAGTTTTGGTGTTTGAGCAACCTCAACCACATAACTGTCTTGGTTGATCCATTTTAGAATCTGTGGTTCGTATGAGTAGATTGCACCCGTGACTCCCATTAAAGAGAGAATGAGTCCCGCGGTGATCCCTAAAAACCAGTGAATCTGGAAGAAAACTTTTTTAAACATGGTCAAAAAATGGAAAGATAATGAAATTCATGTAAAAAATTATAACCTAAGAATAAGTACATAATATGGATTTTGCAGGTAATATTGATTTTGATTATTATTTACCATTTAAGGACAAAATGTGCGCATGATTAATTGTAAAATTTAATAAAAACAAATGATTGATTAATTGGTGTGACCAAAGGGAGGTAAAATTAATTTAAATTTAAAATGATAATAATTATTATTCACCTAACGAGGTGATGATGCTTCTAAGACTTTCTCATCATTCAAAACAACAATTTTTTAGTTCTACCCCTGCAATTGATCTATAGCTTGATCACAGATTTGGTCACAAATATTTCATTTTATCAAGGTTGTCGCTTGTAACAACAGTCTTGTCATTTTGTTGAGATCAAAACATTCATTGCACCAAAGGAAATATTTTTTTATTGATGAGGAGGGAATATGTCCTTTCAACATAGAAAAACAGTACTTGCAACAACAATTCAAATTGCACTATTCAGTATGTTTTTTGGAAGTTCTTCTACGGCTTATGCTGAAAAGGAGGGACAACTTAAGCCTACAATGATAAACGATGCGGTGCCACTTAGTGGTGATACTGATACTTCTTCGCTTCCTGTAATTAAAGTTAGGGCTGATCAACAGGATGAATTAAAAAAACAAATCGAGTCTGGTGCTTTAGGGCGTCGTTCTGTTTTGGATACGCCTTTTTCTATGGCAGTAGTAGAGAGTGAAGATATTCGTAAACGTGGTGCAAAGTCTATCGCACAAATTTTTGTCAATGATGCATCTGTATATTCTGGTTCAGGTTCGATGACAACCGATTGGTGGGGAGCACAAATTCGTGGGTTAAGTGTCCGTAACTTTTATGCCGATGGTCTGCCAATGGATTTATATTGGGGAGGTGATTTTCCAGTTGAAGCTGCCGAAACCGTCACAGCTTTAAAAGGATTAAAAGGTTTTATGTATGGCTTTGGCTCACCAGGCGGGGCAATCAGCTATAGCTTAAAACGCTCGAAAGAGGTTCCTGAAACCGTGGTGGATATGGGTTATCGAAATAGCAGCTTATTTTCAGCATTCATAGACAGTAGTGATCGAAGCAGTATTGGTGATATTGGCTATCGCGTCGTCATGGGCGGAGAAAAAGGCGAAGCCTACAATGCGGCAGATACAAATCGTTTTGTGGGTTCTTTGGCACTAAATAAAAAATTTAATGATCGGCTGAGCTGGGATGCGAATTTTACTTACGAAAAAAACAAGCTCAAACACGAACCCTTTCAATTTTATTCAGGTGCTTATAATGTTGCGGGGAGTGGTGGGAAATTGCCACAACCGACCTATGACTACAAAAATCTGAATGTTGATAATGCTTACTATGATACTTCAACCTTTATCGCTTCAACTGGCTTTAACTGGAAGTTTAATGAAAATTGGGACAGTAAATATCAATTTGGATATACGACAAAGGAACATGAATCAAGGAAGACCTTTGCAAATTTACAAAACCGGAATGGGGATTATTCTGGAAGATTATATGATTTTGCGGGCGTGTTAGAAAGCTACGTTAATCAGCTGATGTTCAATGGTAAATTTAGCACTGGCGTGATTGAGCATGAAGTGGTGATGGGGGGAGGGTATCAGCGGAGCCTAGATCGTTATAGCAATGAAATGTATTATGGAAATGATTTTAATGGAAATATTTATCAAGAACAAAAATTTATCATTGCACGTACTCCTGATTTTAGTCTTGCGCCTAAAAACCGTGATGAAAGCCAAAGCTATGGATTCCTAAGCGATACTATCCATTTAAATGACCATTGGCAGACGATTCTTGGCTTACGCTATACTTATTTTGATCGTGAAGATGTCGATCGGGATCCAACTAAAAATTCAGGTTATAGCACTAAAACCACGACCCCAACAGTTGCAGTCTTATATAAGCCAAACACTGATGCAACCTTATACGCTAGTTATGTTGAAGGTCTGGAACCCGGTTCTCGTGTAAGTGAAATGTACGCCAATGCTGGAGAAATTTTAAAAGCAACGGTGAGCAAGCAATATGAAATAGGGTTTAAATATGATATTGCACTGTTTAGCTTGAGTTCTGCCTTATTTAAAATTGAACGAGCTGCAGTGATTGATCGATTTCAAGATGAACAACGCTACTTAAAACAAGATGGTTTAACCACTTATCAAGGTATAGAGTTAAATGGCAGTTATCGTCCTAGCGATCAATGGAAATTGGGCGTTAGTGTGATTGGCTTAGATGCAAGTATTGATCGGGTTTCAGAAGCTAATCAAGCGATTCTGGGCAATCGGCCCGCAAATGCAGCCAAGTGGCAGGCTGTCTTCAATACTGAATATCAGTTAAAAGCCATTGAAGGATTAAGCTTGCATGGTAATGTCCGTTACAACGGGGCTTCTTATACATCTACAAGTAATGATCTCAAACTTCCAGCTTATAGTATCCTTAATACGGGGTTATCTTATAAATTTAAATTGGCTGGGCATGATGCTACGGTCAATGCCAATATTAATAATCTACTGAATAAAAAATATTGGGCTGGCGGAGATTGGGGAGCAGTTAATATAGGCGAAGCTCGTAATGGATCACTGGGTTTAAATATCAACTGGTAAATATGTTTGGATCTGGGGCTAATATTTACTTAAAGAAAAGATGAGACTAAAAACAGGCTCATCTTTTTCATTTAGATTCCTATAAACTTGATAAGAAGTGCGACAACGACTCCACCAATAATTGCAATGATTAGAGACGCTAAATATTGTTGATACCATTAAAAAAAACCTCCCATGTAGGGAGGTTTTTTAAGTCAGAGACTAAAACTTAAATTGATTTAGGTGCGCCAACAGTTTCGTTTAAGTGTTTACGTACGGTATTGAACGAGAAATTTTTCGAGTCCATACGCTTTGGCAAAATATAGGCGCCTTGTTGTTCTTCGCCTTTTGTTTTTACCTTAAAGTTCACCAAAATAAAGTCAGGCGAACTATACCATTCGTAAATGTCTTTCCAGCCAATCGTTGCAGTGCCTTCCTGAAGCCCCATTTTTTGGCGCATCACGATACCATGAGGTTGTACACCTAAACGGAGTCCTTTGATTTCTTGAACAGGGAATTCGGTCATCTTGCGTTTGACATACCATTCCAAACCAAATCGTTTGATCAGGTAGAAAAGTGCCACACCGATAATCACTACCCAACAAATCACAGTTGAGTAAGTGGAGTAATATTTAATAAGTCCTGCAGCAACTAAAGAAAGCACAACCAGTGCAATCATAATCATCCATGCTTTGCGGCTGAATTTGTTAGTACTACGCCAAATCATAAGTTGAGCTTGACGTTGTTCAGCTTCAGAAACTTCGTAAGGAACAGGTTGTAGCGTATAAGCGTATAGCGTTTTGGCGGTCATAATATAGAAAACGAGTATATAACTGGGTTAAGTTTAACACCTATTGGCATGCAAAGATATTATGCCAAAGGCGAATCTGGCGGGCTGCTGCAATCTCAGCAGCCTTTAAAGTGAAGCAAATTCGGTACCATCTTCATTAGGCTCATGACTGAGGCTTTGTTTTAACATACTTAAACGTGTTAACACACTGAGCATCAGAGAAAGTTGCTGCAAAATAATCAGCGATTCTGGATTATTATCTTCATTGCGGCTGAGACGATCACGGATGGTTTGCATCAGATTTTGTGCTGATAAATCAGGAACTTCATCTCTGAGTAGTGCACCCTGAATGTCATCCAAAGCTTGATCGAGTAAACCCAATACTTCCTGATCTTGGATTTGCTCACGGTGTGCGCCTAATGCAGCGATATAGCTTAAAAAAGTATGGCTCAGGCATAAAAATTCAAAAGCTAAACTTTTTTGATTCACATCAATATTTGGTTCAGTTGCAATGGTTGAAATCAGGGAAGCTACTTCAGCATCGGTATTGTGTGCGGCACGTCGAACGACGCGATAATTCAAGGCATTATTACGACCTTGATGATACTGCTCTACCACTTCGGCAAGATATTTACATTGTGCCTGAAGAGAACGTTGAATCGAACGCGGCAGTCTACGGAATTTCCAGTCTGGCCAAATAAAGCTAACACCAAACCATGCCAAGGCACAGCCAATCACGGTGTCAATAAGACGTGGTAAACCCGCAGCGAATGCAGAGCCGTCCAGATTAAAGTTGATTAACGCAAGGATGGTAATAAAAGCAGTGGCTTGCGCATATTGCTTACTGCGCAGCTCCAGAAACAGTACACCACTCAGAATCAACATCACCAATTGACCTTCGATTGAAGGAATAAAATAGATGATGGCAAGTCCAACGATAATACCAACTAATGTTCCGACGATACGTAAATACAAACGTCGTTTGGTGGCATTGAAGTTGGGTTGACATACAAATAACGCAGTGAGCAGAATCCAGTAACCATAGGCGATATTAGTAAGCTGAATAAACAGATAGCCAATAAACAATACAATCGATAAACGTACCGCATGACGGAACAATACCGACTCAGGTGTGAGATGCTGTTTCACCCGCACCATGATGTCATTCCAGCCTTTTAGATCATCATCTTTTAACTGACTTTCAGTATGTTGTGCATTGATCTTCTGCAGATTTCGTTCAGTTTCTAGGTTTTGTAATTGTGCATCAATCGATTTGAGGTTTTGATAAAGTGCAAATAAGGCATTAATTCTGACTTGGTCATAGTGTCCATCTTTGCGCAGTTTTTCTAATGATAAACGCAAGTTTTCAAAACTATGCTTAAAGCGCTTGTTATGCACATAACGGGTACGACTTAAAATAGATTGAGCCAAATCCTGGCAGGCTTTGCCTTGGATCGATAAGATCCTTTGAAAGCGAAATAAAATATCACTATGTTGAAAGACTTTTGCCAGTTTTTGATAGTCGATATGAGCTGAATCGGCACGCTCATGAATATCTTGAGCGACAAAATAGTATTGCAGACTGCGTCGAGTTCCTTTTTGTCCACGGTCACCTTTGAGACGTGTCAATAGCGACATGCGCATATCGTTAAAGATCGCCACCAACTTGCCATTTTCCATGGCGATATCAATCATACTTTGTTGATAGCTAGAGGGGGTCATATCCACATCAAATAAGTTTGATTTAGCGAATAAGAAACTTCCTAAGGCTGTATAGGACGCAGACAATTGATCTTGAACTTTACGTACAGGGAACAATAGAAAGCTGATAGTAGAAAGTAAACCATACCAAGCCGCACCAACAACAAGCAGAGCAGGCTGTAGATACCATTGTTCAAATAAATGTACGCCCAACATTGAATAGACCGAAATGACCAGACAGCCATAGGCAATGGTGGCATAGCGACGGCCTAAAGAACCCAATAAGATCCAGCCGATACAAGAGGCGATTAATCCAATTGCAAAGGCAATCGGATAGGGGAATAACAGTTGAACCGAAGCCGCTGTAATGAAGAACCCGATATAGGTATAAATCAGGTTCATGATGCGCACAGAAAAGCGGTCATCAATATCACTAATGGCTGCGGCAACGACACCGAGTGTTAAGGGAATCGTTGCCAATTGATAATCTAAAAGATAGGGAACAAAAGCAGTCCCCGTAAAGGCGATTAACATACGCACGTTATACATAAACGTGGTGTTATAGGTTGCTTGTCTTAAACGTCCGAACCAAGGATTCAAAGTTTGTCCTTTTTGTATTCTGCAATCAATTTTCTGATTCTTATTATGCACAAATATGTTGAGGATGCTAAGCTTAGAATGGTGATTAACATGAAAAGTAGAGCATTATGCAGGCAGAGCAAACCAATCAGCGTCAATATTCAACAGCATGGATTTTGTTGCTTGCTTTGTTAACCGCATTGGGCCCGTTGTCGATCGATATGTATTTACCCGCTTTGCCGCAAATGGCAGATGAGTTCGGGGTCAGTACACAAATGGTTGCCAATACCTTACCCGCTTATTTTTTGGGACTGGCGATTGGACAGTTGATTTATGGGCCTGTCAGTGACCGTATTGGACGTAAAAAGCCATTATATTTTGGCTTGGGGCTTTATGCGATTGCCAGTTTGGCCTGTGTGTTTGCGACCAATGAGTGGGCTTTGATTGCAGCTCGTATCTTTCAAGCTTTAGGTGGCTGTGTCGGTGTGGTCATGGCGCGAGCAACCATTCGTGATCGTCTGGATATGCACGGTTCTGCACAAGCCTTTTCCAGCATGATGATTGTGATGGGGCTGGCACCGATTCTGGCACCAATCTTTGGTGCATGGATTCTTAATTTCTTTCCATGGCAAGCGATTTTTATCACTTTATCGATGATTGGGGTGATGTGTTGGCTCTGTGTACATTTCTTCTTTAAAGAGTCACTGCCTGTTGAACGCCGTTTAAAATTATCGGCTTATCAAGTCACCACACTCTATGCTGCTATTCTCAAAGATGAGAGCTTTAGAGTACCAATGTTTGCGGGATGCTTAACTGGCGCAGCTTTATTCTGCTATATTAGCTCTGCTTCCGAAGTGTTTATGGGGCAATATGGATTGTCTCAGCAGCATTTCTCTTATGCATTTGCGTTGAATGCAGCAGGGATTATGTTGATGTCCTCGCTGAATAAACATCTGAATACTCGAATGGGAATTTTCCAACGCCTGCGTTTGGGTGGTTTAATCCAGTGTTTTGGGGCATTGATTGTACTGAGTGCAGGTCTTATGGCGGATGCACCGTTGTTACTATTGATGTCAGGCTTATTCTTGGTGGTGTCTGGAATTGGTTTAACTGGCCCGAATGCGATGGCTTTGGCGATGTCTCAGCAAGGGGCGCGTGCTGGTACGGCGAGTGCGATTATGGGCAGTATGCAATTTGCCTGCGGTTTATTGGCAGGAATTATTTTGAATTTCTTGGTGTGGAAAGCATCCTTGAATATGGGCATCATGATGCTGTTGTTTACCAGTGCGGGATTGTTTGCCATTTTAAAAGTCGGCAAACAGCAAAGCAGTCTCTCAGCGTAGAGAAACTGCTTTATCTACATGCTTAATCGAGAAACACCGTAAAGTTTTCAACTGGCTCGCGTGGTGTAATGAAAGTATTCACAATATGGTCTGGGTCGGCATAACCCAAAGCTATGGCACAGACCAGTTCTTCGTCCTCTGGCGCACCCAGAATATCGAGTACGATTGGGTGAAAATGATTCCATGCTGCTTGCGGGCAAGTATCTAAGCCACGCGCTTTGGCAGCAACCATGACATTTTGAATCATCATGGAAATATCCATTTTTGAACCGATGCCCATGATTTTATTGACGGTGAAATACAAGGCAACAGGCGCATCGAACAATTGAAAGTTACGCAGTTGTTGCGCTGCCATTTTTTCTTTTTCGCCTTTTTGAATACCGAGTAGACCGTAGAGCCCCCAGCCATTGGCACGACGACGGTCAATAAAAGGGGAAATCCATGTTTCAGGATAATAGGCAAACGTCTCTTGATATTGTGCTGCAAGCTCAGGTTTCTGTAGTAGTTCAATCTGTGCGGCACACACACGATCAATCATCTCCGCACGTTTTTGCCCTGTCACCACATAGACTTTCCAAGGCTGAACATTGGTGCCAGAAGGCGCACGACTTGCTACCGCTAAAATATCTTTAATGGTTTGTGTTTCGACAGGGGTATCTAAAAATGCACGGACTGAATGACGAGACGTAATCGCTTCATCTACATAGCGGACTTGTTCCGTGTTCATAAAAAACTCCTCATCATTTTGATCTTTTAATGTGTGCTGACTATAAATCAATAAATGGCTCTTGCAGATAGTTTTTCACATACAACTTTAGCTATGTATAAAAAATAATCACAAAAAGAATGCTTTAAGATAAGTTGTAGTGTGTTTTATGTATTTTGTTTGGTTTGTGTGAAAAAGAAAACTATTAGTAACATAATGAAATCGAAAAACTATTTTTTTATTCACGCGAAAATGACGAGAACTCCTTAAATAAAAAGTACACACAATATCCGAAATTTATGCATAATACGCCCTTTTTAAAATTGATTAGGCTTTCCTTGCTGGTTGAGTAAGGAGGAATTTTCTATTTACAGATAGCTTGAATTTATCCAGTTCAAGCGCTGTGGGAAATGTTGAAATATACACTACATACAAGGAGCTTCTCATGAGTTTATCTCTCATCCGTAAGCCGTTCGTAATGCAAGGTCTAGCAATCACTGTTGCAGCCTTAATGATGAACAGTACACATGCTGCCAGCGAGCAAGAACAGATTCAGCAACTTCGCGATGAAGTCAAGGAATTAAAAGCGTTATTACAGCAATATGTTCCCCAGGCAAAACAACAAAATGATGCGACTCAGGTCGCTGTAGCGCCTGCCACACCAGTTGTTGCAACCCAAAATCAAAATACCTCAGTTGTGACTGCGGCTCCTTCAAAAAAATCTCCATTAACGTTTAGTACTGCTTCTGGTGCAGAAGTGAAGCTATACGGTTTCTTACGTGGTGATGCGTCTTATCAATCTAAAGGCGGTGACGGTATTTTTAACCGCATCAATAAAGTTGATCTGGAAGGGGCTGAAAAGAACAGTGACCGTTTTTATAGCACTGCGACCGTAACCCGTCTTGGTCTTGATTTTAAAGCACCTGTTGAAGGTGCTGACGTTGGCGGTAAGTTAGAAGTTGACTTCCGTGGCGGCACAAGCAATGACACCATCCGTATCCGTCATGCTTATTTAACAATGAATGACTGGTTATTTGGTCAAACCACCTCAACATTCTTGGCAACTGACTTACAGCCTGAAATGCTTGATTTTAACTCACCTTTGGGGATCGGTACTTACCGTACGCCAATGGTTCGTTATAGTGGCAAGTTTAACCCTGAAACGAGTTATGCCGTTGCTTTAGAAAAAGGCAGCGACGATAACCGTGCGCCAGCTTTAACCTCAAAAGTGAAATATGATTTTGCTGAAGGCAAAGGCACAAGTTCGGCACGTGCATTGATTACTGAAGCACGCAGTCGAGCTGCTTATAATAATGACAAACAACTCAGTGCTAATGATTCAGAGTTAGGCTGGGGTGTTGCGGTTGGTGCAAAATATAAGTTCACCGATGCATTGCAGGCGATGATCGACTATTCACATGTGAAGGGCGATAGTAAATTCTTGTTGTATACCAACAATGCTTATAATGTAAATCCTAATAATTTTGGTTTAAATCTGAATGAGTTCGATGCCCTAACTTTAGGTGCAACTTATCAAATTAACCCTAAATTACGTAGTACTTTGGCTTATGGTGCAATGTTTGCTGATGACAGTAATGACTTTGCTAAGCAGGCTGTTATTGCAAAAGATGCTGCACAGAACAAGACTTTGCAACAAGGTTGGTGGAATATCATGTATTCACCAGTTACACCGATTACGTTTGGTCTTGAGTATATCTATGGCGAGCGTAAAACCTTTGATGGGCAAAAGGGTACAGATAATCGTGTAGGGGCAATGGCTCGCTACAATTTCTAAGCCATCTACCCAGCAGATGAAAATCATCCGTGAAAACTGAATCACTCATAATTAGCAAAAGTTCATATATAGAACTGTATGCTTTTTATAAAGCTGATTGAGTTTTCACTCATTTTGAGAGTTACTATTTTATGAGTTTCGAGATGGCAAAAAACCATCGACCTAACTGATAAAATATACGGAAGAAGATATGGAATTTACTTTTAATGGTTTCTATACCCTAATTTCGGCGGTGATCGTCTTGTTATTAGGACGTTTACTGGTTAATAAAATTGATTTTTTAAAACGCTATAACATTCCTGAGCCTGTAGCAGGCGGTTTGGTTGCAGCGGTACTTTCACTACTTGTACACTCGCTTTGGGGTTACAGTATTGTTTTTAGTAGTGAATTACAAACCAGTTTTATGCTGATCTTTTTCGCTTCGATTGGCTTAAGTGCCAATTTCATGAAGTTGAAAGAGGGGGGAATCGGTTTAGTTCTATTCCTGATCTGTGTCGCTTCATTTATTGTGGTGCAGAATGCTGTGGGTATGAGCCTAGCGACCATATTAGGTATTGATCCTTTAATCGGTTTGATTGCTGGTTCAATTACACTAACTGGTGGTCATGGTACTGCAGGTGCATGGGGTGAAATTCTTGAAACTCAGCATGGGATTCAAGGTGCTTTAGCCTTAGGTATGGCAAGTGCAACTTTTGGTCTGATTATCGGTGGTATTATCGGTGGTCCATTGGCAAAATTGCTGATCAATCGTTATAGTCTTGCTCAAGCACAGACTCCAGCAGAGATTAAAGATCGCGATACGCATTTAGATCAACATCCTGACGAGCTAGCACCATTTGAAAATCCACATCAGGTTCGTTTAATTACAGCCGATAATGCGATTACCACTTTGGGTATGTTTGCTGCATGTTTAGCATTTGCAGAATTCATGACTGGTTTCAGTAAGGGCACTTGGTTCGAGTTACCAACATTTGTTTGGGCACTTGGCGGTGGTGTGATCTTACGTAATATCTTGGAAAGCGTATTAAAAGTAGATATCTTTGACCGTGCAATTGATGTGTTTGGTAATGCATCATTATCACTTTATCTTGCGATGGCATTGCTTTCATTGAAATTATGGCAATTGGCGGATTTAGCTGGTCCACTTGTCGTTATTTTAGGTGCGCAAACCATTACGATGGCATTGTATGCTGCATTCATTACTTTCCGTGTAATGGGTAAAAACTACGATGCAGCCGTATTAGCAGCAGGTCACTGTGGTTTTGGTATGGGGGCAACACCAACTGCGGTTGCAAACATGCAAGCGATTACCAATATGTATGGACCATCTCATAAAGCATTCTTGATTGTTCCGCTTTGTGGTGCGTTCTTCGTTGATTTAATTAACGCAACAGTAATTCAATTAATTTTGAAATTCTTTGCCTAAGTCGGATCAAAAGCCCCAAGTGGGGCTTTTTTGATTCATCCATTGTTATCGTATATGTACGGATGTACATAAAATATTTAAAAGCGAATAAGTGATGAATGAAAAATTAAATGACACCCTGATGGCTTGGGTAAGTTTTTTCAATGATCCTTTATGGGACTTCCTCGTCGTTTTCCTGCTTGCTGTAGGTATTTTCTATACTGTTGCGACCAAAGCTGTACAGATTAGAATGTTCTTTCACAGTATCAAGGTGATGAGAGGCAGTCGTACTAAAGGTGAAGAAAAAGATTCACATGGTCTTACACCATTTCAGGCTTTTGTAACGGGGTTAGCAAGTCGAGTTGGTGTAGGTAACATTGCTGGTGTTGCGATCGCGATTGCGATTGGTGGACCCGGTGCTGTGTTTTGGATGTGGTTTACAGCATTACTCGGTATGAGTTCAGCTTTTATCGAATCTTCACTCGCACAATTATTTAAAGTGAGAGACAGTAACAGTAAGCAATTCCGCGGTGGTCCAGCTTACTATATTACTCAAGGCTTACGTAGCAAAACCTTTGGTGTGATCTTCGCGCTTGCACTAATCTTTACCTATGGTTTCGTATTTAACTCAGTTCAGATCAATGCGATTGCCAATGCTTCTTCGCACGCTTGGGGTTGGGACAAAGCAAATCTCATCGCTCACTTAGGTGGTGTTGATCTAGAAATTTCATGGGTTGGTCTTGCACTGGTTGTTTTGGTTGCATTGGCAATTTTTGGTGGTATCAAACGTATCGCTAAATTTGCAGAAATGTTTGTACCATTAAAAGCGGGTCTGTATTTAGCGGTTGCTTTGTATATTGCAATCAGCAATTACGAACTTCTTCCAGGTATCTTCAAACTAATCTTCACGGAAGCATTCCAGTTTAATGCGGCAGCGGGTGGTTTCTTTGGTGCCATGATTTCAATGGCGATGATGCAAGGTATCAAGCGTGGTTTGTTCTCAAACGAAGCGGGTATGGGTTCTGCACCGAATGCGGCTGCAGCATCTGATGTAAAACACCCCGTGAACCAAGGTCTTGTACAAATGCTCGGTGTATTTGTAGATACTTTCATTGTATGTACCAGTACGGCGATCATTATCTTGGTGTCAGGTGTTTATCACGATGCAGGCTTTGTTGGGGTTGAATTAACCCAACGTGCATTGGAGACGCAAGTCGGACATTGGGGTGCTGACTTCTTGGCAGTTCTGTTGTTCTTATTCTGTTATTCAGCTGTTCTAGGCAACTATGCTTATGCAGAAAGTAATGTGCAGTTTATTAATAACAATCCGAAAGTCATGTTCATCTTCCGAATCTTTGTATTGGTGATGGTGTATTTCGGTGCGATTGGTAGTGTTCCACTGGTTTGGTCGATGGCTGACTTGTTCATGGGTATCATGGCAACCATTAACTTGATCGCAATCTTGTTGTTAACACCGATGGCACGTACATTGTTGAAAGACTACACCTCTCAACTTAAACGAGGTATTAAAGAGCCTGAGTTTAAGATTGATAACTATCCAGAATTGAAGAAAAAAGTAGATTCTGATATTTGGTAATTTGATCTAAGTTAAGCTGAGATTCTAAAAAGCTCCTTTCGAGGAGCTTTTTTTATGTTGTTTTTATGACAAATACAAAAAATACTACAGTTTTTAGATCAGCTAAACGCTAAAATTTAGCCAAGAAATATCGTAGATATGGCAATTGTTGCGTATGAAACAGCTTAAATTATGGATGCTTGGTCTCTCAATGACGGTTTTGACAGCTTGTCAAACCACATCACAATTAGTACCTGTCATTGAAGATGCACAAGCCCATGCTGTCAACCAACCATTTAGCATAATTAAACAGCAACAAAAACGACCTGTGATCGCATTGGTATTGGGCAGCGGTGGTGCACGCGGCTATGCACATATTGGTGTGATTGAAGTATTAGAGCAACAAGGAATTCGTCCAGACTTTATTGTTGGAACCAGTGCTGGGAGTATTGTTGGATCTATCTATGCCAGTGGTAAAAGTCCTGCCGAATTACGAGATATTGCGTTAAAACTCAAAGCCAATGATGTTCGCGAAGTGAATGTCAGTTTAAAAGGCTTTTTTGATGGAAAAAAGGTTGAAGACTATATCAACGAGCAAGTCCATAACATGCCATTAGAAAAGATGAAAATCCCAATGTATGTGGTGGCGACCGAATTAAAAGATGGTACCAGAACTGTCTTTAACTATGGCAATACAGGACAGGCGGTACGTGCTTCGGCATCAATCCCAAGCATGTTTGTGCCGACCAAAATTCATGATGTTGAGTATGTTGATGGTGGCTTGGTTAGTCCAGTACCTGTTCAAGTCGCGCGCGAGCTGGGTGCAGATGTTGTCATCGCCGTGGATATCTTGGCACAGCCAATCCATACCGAGACCAGCAATGTGTGGGGGTTGTTCAATCAAAACATTAATATCATGCAAGGGCGTTTGGCTGAAGAAGAGCTGAAAGATGCAGATATCGTGATTCAACCTGACCTACGTGAGAAGGCACATATTTTTGATGTGAAAGGTCGTGAGATGACCATGCAGGCAGGTGTAGATGCAGCAAATGAAAAGCTAGCTGAAATTCAATGGGCAATTCAAAGTAAGACTTATCCAACGCAAGCAGAACGACAAGACATTGCCCTAAAAATGAGTACTTCTTCACCTCGCTAAGTAAGCTTTTGAATAATGTCTAATGGATTTAAGTCATTGAGTCCATTTACTAAAATAATATGCAGACAAAAACAAATTGTAAAACCTCTACAAAAAGCTATTAAAAAATTGAAAAAACAGGTAAATAACTACAAATCATAAAACTTTTTTATCAGTTAATCTTAAGTTTTAGGTCATAGGATGACCTATACGATTAATTGCAACACGACAAGGATTGTTAAACACGATGTTTAAGTCATTCTTTCCGAACCCACGCCTGTTTTTTATTTCAGTGCTTGTGTGGTTAGCACTCAATATGCTGCTCTGGTATACAGGCGGTCATAGTTGGGGTGAATATCTAGGTTTTCCAAAGGGCTATGCTGAAGCCGAGTTATCTGTCGGAGTTAATCGATTCTGGGAGCCTTCTTCACTCTGGTTCTATCTATGGTTTATTGTGGCAACAGCATTATTTGCAGGGTTTTGGCGAATATTCTCTGCTAATAAATGGCAGCGTTGGTCGATTTGGGGCTCTGCATTTATCTTGTTTAATATCTGGTTTGGGGTGCAGGTCAGCCTCGCTGTAAATGCTTGGTATGTACCATTTTGGGATATGATCCAAAATATGCTGACCAAGGGTGGAGGCAGTATTACTGACTTATATAAAGAGACCATGGTGTTTTTATATATTGCCATGGTCGGTGTGACTTTAGCCGTCGTGAATGCTTTTTTTACCAGCCATTATGTCTTCCGTTGGCGTACAGCCATGAATGAATACTATACCGAACATTGGCCTAAGCTACGCCATGTCGAAGGTGCGGCGCAACGTGTGCAAGAAGATACCATGCGTTTTGCAACCATTGTGGAAGATTTGGGTGTTGAGTTGGTCAAAGCAATCATGACATTAATTGCATTTTTGCCATTATTGTTTCAGCTTTCAAAACACGTCCCTGAAATTCCGATCATAGGTGAGCTGCAATATTCTTTAGTTTGGGCCGCGGTCGTTTGGGCAATCTTTGGTACAGTATTGCTCATGGTGGTCGGGATAAAACTGCCTGGTTTGCAATTCAACAACCAAAAAGTTGAAGCTGCATTTCGTAAGGAATTGGTTTATGGTGAAGATCATGAAGATCGGGCACAACCTGCAACGTTAAAAGAGTTATTTAGTCGTGTTCGTCACAACTATTTTCGACTATATTTTCACTACACCTATTTTAATTTAACTGCAACGTGGTATGGACAACTGGATGTTATTTACAACCTATTCGTTTTATTCCCTGCGATTGCAGCAGGCAAGTTAACTCTTGGTTTAATTAACCAGATTGGTGGGGTTTTTGGTAAGGTTCGTGAATCTTTCCAATATCTAATTAGCTCATGGAAAACAATTATCGAATTATTGTCGATTCATAAGCGTCTTAAAGCCTTTGAAAAAATACTCGATTAGTCAAAATGATTTAAATTGAGAAAGCCTTAGCCTGATGCTAAGGCTTTTTTTGTTTCATCTAATTTGTTTCTTATGTGACGTTTGCATATGTATTTCTGTGAAAATTACTTTATTTGAGCGTGTGGTTTCACTATAGTCCTTTGATAAAATTAATGATCTTTTTTCATTTCTCTCTCTCGTATCGCTTAAAAACTTAAATAAATAGGATAAATCATGAAACCTGTATTGCTCAAAAGTACATTAGCGCTTGCACTGGCTGCTTTTACTGCAAATGTTTGGGCAGACCAAGCAATTAAATCCTCCCCAACTCAAAAAATCTCAGGCATAGACCAACAATATATCGATTCAAGCGTACCTGCCAACAATGATTTTTATGACTATGTGAATGGAAAATGGTTAAAAGAAACAGAGATTCCTGCAGACAAATCACGTTGGGGCGCATTCAACGAATTACATGAATTATCGACCAATCAGTTACATACCATTGTTGAGGAACTCAACGCAAAAAAATGGGCAACAGGAACGGTTGAGCAAAAAGTTTCAAGTCTGTATGCCAGCTTTATGAATGAAAAAGAGATTGAAGCGAAAGGAATTCAGCCCTTACAGCAGGAGCTGGCACAGGTTGATGCAATGCAAAACAAAAAAGACCTTGCTCAATTAATGGGGCATTTCTCACGTATCGGAGTTAGAACGCCGTTTGATATCAGTATTGATCAAGATATGAAACGCTCTGATGTGATGATTGCAGGTCTGGCACAGCGTCGACTGGGTTTGCCAGATCGAGATTATTATTTAAAAGATGACAAAAAGTTTGTTGAAACGCGTGCCAAATATCTCAAGCATATTGAACGCATGCTACAACTGTCAGGTGATCAGCAAGCGGCACAGCACGCAAAAGACATTCTCAAGCTCGAAACAGACTTGGCAAAGATCCAGTGGAGCAATGTACAAAATCGTGATTTATCTAAGCGCTATAATATTTACTCACTTAAAGATTTAAATAAGTTAAGCCGTAGCTTTGATTGGGACAGCTACCTTAGTACAGTTGGCGTTAAGGATAAAATTCAGACCATCCAAGTACATCAATTAAGCTATTTCAAAGCACTTGATCCAGTGATCAATAAAACCTCTTTAAATGTATGGAAAGCTTATTTTAAATGGAACTTGATCAGTAATTTTTCATCGTTCTTAAACAAGGCTTTTGTAGATGAAAGTTTTGAATTTTACGGCAAAACCTTGCGTGATGTTGCAGAACAAGAAGTTCGATGGAAGCGTGGTGTACAAACCGTGAATGCAGTATTGGGCGATGGTCTAGGCAAAATCTATGTAGAAAAACATTTTTCTGCAGAGAAAAAACAACGCATGGATACATTGGTTCAAAACTTGATACAGGCTTATGATCAAAGCATTAGCCAGTTAGATTGGATGAGCCCTGAAACCAAAGTACAGGCTAAAAAGAAATTGGCCAGCTTATCGATTAAAGTCGGTTATCCAAAGAAATGGCGTGATTATTCAGCACTGGACATTAAAGATGGTGATTTGATTGGTAACGTGATTCGGGCCAGAGAATTTGAACATCAAGATGATTTAGATAAGCTTGGTAAACCTGTGGATCGTGATGAGTGGTTTATGACCCCTCAAACCGTAAATGCCTATTACAATCCATCCTCAAATGAAATTGTATTCCCAGCCGCAATTTTGCAACCACCATTCTTTAATATCGATGCCGATGATGCGGTGAATTATGGTGGGATTGGCAGTGTCATTGGACATGAAATCAGTCATGGTTTTGATGATCAAGGCAGTCAGTTTGATGAATTGGGCAATATGCGTAATTGGTGGACTGCACAAGATCACAATCGTTTTAAAGCCAAAACACAGGCTTTAGTGGCGCAGTACAATGCTTATGAGCCGATCGCTGGTTATCACGTCAATGGTGAACTAACCTTGGGTGAAAATATTGCCGATAACTCTGGTTTGTCGATTGCCTATAAAGCGTATCAACTATCCTTGGCTGGTAAACCTGCACCAATCATTGATGGGCAGACAGGAGAGCAGCGTTTTTATATGGGTTGGGTGCAAGTATGGCGTGCCAAAACTCGTGAAGCGCAAGCGATTGTGTATTTAAAAACAGATCCACACGCACCAGATAAAGTTCGCGCCAATGGTGCTTTAGTCAATCAAGCACCGTTCTATGATGCTTTCAAGATTAAAGAAGGAGATAAAATGTATTTGGCGCCTGAAAAGCGTGTCAGTATTTGGTAGTTCGAGATTCAGTAAAAAAACCTGCATCAAGCAGGTTTTTTTATTGGGGTTTAAAGCTTAAAGGAAAGCAATTCCAAGTCCTGCACCCGCAGCCATGACCCATAGTGGGTGAATCTTTTTAAACATACCGAGGATTGCAGTGACAATCACGATCATGACCAGAAGTAGGTTTTGTGCAGATGCATCTGCAATCAACCATGCACTAACCAGAACCAAACCCACGGTAATTGGTTTCAAGGCTTTTTCAAAACGTGCGCGTAATGGATTGTCTTTAAAACGTTCCCAGAATTTAAGTGCATAAATGGTAATGATTGAAGACGGACCAAACTTCGCGAGAGAAGTGACCAATAGTCCTGCTGGACCTGCAACATGCCAACCGACCAAAGGTACGATCATCATATTGGGGCCTGGGGCAGCCTGTGCCATGGCAAACAGCGAACTAAACTGTTCTGCACTCATCCATTGATGCACGTTCACTACTTGGTGCTGCATTTCAGGGAGAATGGCATTACCACCACCAAAAGCCAGTAGCGAGAGTTGAGTAAACACGACAGCAAGGGTAACTAAGATCATGACTTTTTCACTCCTAAAACTAACATGTTAATGGCGAGTAGAATCGCTAAAGTCAGTGCTAAGGGCAGCTTGATCCAGATCATAAAAACGAAGGTTAATCCAATCGTAAAAATGGTCAGATAACTTTTTAAAATCGGCTTAAGCATCTTAAAGCCTGTTGCAAACAGCAAGCCTGCGGCAGCAGCAGCTAAACCTTGAATCATGTGTTTGACCGCAGGGAGATATTGAAAATACTCATAGACTTGGTAGATGATCAGCACAATTGCAGTCGGGGCGGAGATTAAACCGAGCACTGAACTGATTGCACCTTTGACACCTTGGAATTCCATGCCGATTGCAACTGACATGTTGATGATGTTTCCACCCGGCAATAATTGGCAGACACCGAGTAAGTCGGTAAATTTACCTTCATCGATCCATTTGTGTTCTTCAACGATGATGCGATGTGCCAGTGGTAAAACACCACCAAAACCCATCAATCCCAACTTCATAAATCCCGTGAATAATGCCTTACAATCAGGAGCAGTGGTAAGTGGCTCATTCTGTATTGATAGGGCTTGGGCTTTCATTGGACGACCTTTTTGTTCAACCTTGTGAGCTATAGAATGGATGATTTGTGGTATATTCACAAATGCTATTTTTGCTGTTATCTATACTTTTAGGGTATGTATGATTGATATTCATAAGCTCAATGCATTTGTTGCTGTGGTCGAGGAAAGTAATATTTCTAAAGCGGCTGTCCGTCTGCACATGCAACAACCGCCACTGACTCGCTTGATTAAAAGTCTGGAAGAGGAATTGGATACTGCTTTGCTGAAACGTTTGCCACGAGGCGTGGAAGTGACGGAAGCAGGCAAGGCTTTATATCAAGAAGCTATCACAATTTTGGCACATGCCCAGTCGATTCCGAAACGGGTAAAAAACATTGCTCAAGGTCTGGAGGGTCAGATCAATATTGGTTTTACCAACTCCGCAGGCTTACATCCATTTCTTCCTGCCTTATTGCGTCAATTTAGGGAGAAGTTTCCTGCTGTCGCTATTCATTTGGAAGAGGATAGCAGTACGGCTTTAACTGATGCCGTGATCAATGAAAAACTGGATATCGTTTTTCTACGCAAACCCGCGCCCATTCATGCACAAGTACAAAGTATTCATGTCTTGAATGAACCATTGATTGTCGCATTACCCAGTAATCATCCATTAACAGACAAGGACGGGGCAATCCGCTTAGTCGATTTAGAACCTTATGAGTTCGTGCTATATCGCCGTATTGCAGGGCAGGACCTGTTTGATAATATTCTGGCAAATTGCTATCAGGCAGGATTTAGTCCCAATATCGTACAAGAAGCACCACGTTTAACCTCCAGTCTTAATTTGATTGCTGCTGGGATTGGGCTTTCTATAGTGCCAGCTTCGATTCAAGACTTTTGGAATAAACAGATTATCTATCGACCTTTAGAAGCCAAGAAACCTTGTATTGCACCGATTTACGCGATTTGTCGAGCCAAAGAAAATAATATTCGGGTTGAACATTTCTTAAGTTTGCTCAGGGCTAGCCAAGCCAGTTAAAAAATGGCGGTTGTTAATGGCTAAAGTGATAGAAATTTAAAATTGGTCCAACCAAGTGCTGTTGTGACTGATCCAGCGTGACAATGATTTCTCTAAAATTAAAGGTGTCCTCATCATGGTATTTTGCGACGCCATGGGTTTTATTATTCAAGTTTGGAATTTGATAACTAAAGAAAGCCACTTGTTTAGATGGATGAACTACATTGATTAATTTCTGCGGGTCTTTATAGCCGCCAAACTCATTTTCAACACTTTCTTTTAACAGATTGGGAAAGTAAAGCGTAGCATTGGGCATACCGCAACCGACACAGAAGGATGAATCGTATAATTCTATAGCCTGTTTTTGATTTGGACTCATCAGTAGTGCTGAACCTGTACCATTTGCGCCAGCACTTGCTTCTGCATCACTCCAATTTTTAGGTACCAGCACAAGGCCTATTTCAGGGAGCGCAAATAATTTAAGTTGTTTGGCCTGATTTGCATCCAGTTTAAAATCAAAATGACAGCTTTTTGCGGTACAGCTTTTAAAGTCTTTTAATAGACCATCATCGGCAGGGTTCAGCGCAGTCACTCCATAAAAGGGAACACGGACATCGTTAGCAAAGGATACCTCACCGAGTGCATAGATCTGATTTTCGGCTTGGCGTTGCTGTGCTGTATTTGAGAATTTGGGAAAGATTGGTTTGAAATTATGTACCTCAGCATGCGCCATCGCAGTTGAGCCAGACAGTAAAATAATAGATATGGTATGAGCTATTTTCATTTTTAATTCAGTGTTTTGAGTTTCAGTTCAAATTAACATATTCTTGAATACAAGAACCTACAAAGCGATCAATTTAAAAGATTTAGAATATTTTGACTGAATAATAAATAAATTGCATTGAGAAATACGTCTTATGAACAAGATCTTTGCAGCCTGTTGCTTTATTGTGATGAGTTCTAGTGCTTTTGCCCAAGAGATCAAGGGGATTTCATTCTCGCACCAAGATTGGGAAATTTATTGTAGCAATACAGGCACATGTCGTGCAGCAGGTTATCAGAATGAAGAATATCGCAACGAGCCTGCTTCTCTACTTTTGACGCGTCAGGCGGGTGCTCGGCAGCCTGTTCAAGTGGAATTTGCATTGGCACGTTATGAAGAACCCTCTTTTCCAGCAGCCAAACTTAAAAATATTCATTTCTATGTGAATGGTAAAGATTTGGGTGCGGTCTCGTTTGAAGGAACTGAATTTCCGTTAATGGGGCGATTGTCTGGGCAACAGGTTAATGCCTTATTGCAGCAATCCAAGAAAAAGACCGAAATCATTTTTAAAAATGCGAACTTGCAATGGCAAATCTCGGATTTGGGTATGACCGCAGTCTTATTGAAAATGGATGATTTTCAAAAGCGTGTTGGTACTGTTGGTGCATTAATTAAAAAGGGCAAAGTGGATGAGTCGCATGTCTTGGCTGCACAGCCAAAATTCATGGTAAAACAGATCAAAACCCCGAATAAGCCTTATCTGACTTTGCAGCCAAACAATAAGCGTTATGCTGCGTTGTATCGTAATTTGATGGCAGCACAGCCGACGCCAAAACAGAAAGGCTTTTGTGAAGGAATTTATGATGGTGGTGAAACAAAGCCGCAAGTGATTGAACTGTATAAATTGACCAATAAAAAAGTATTGGCAATGACCTTGTGTTGGCGTGGTGCTTATAATGAAGGATCTGGTGCATGGGTGTTGGATGAATCACTCTCGACAAAACCGAACTTCGTGACTGAACATGCTTCTGAGTTTTATGCGGGTATTATCAGTAGCTCACAGAAAGGGCGTGGTATTGGTGATTGTTGGTCGAGTGATGAATGGGTGTGGGATGGGCAGAAATTTGTGCATACCAAAGATATGTGGACAGGGATGTGTAAGGGACTTGCTGCAGGTGGAGTGTGGGAGCTTGATCAGGTTGAAGCAATCGTCAAATAATGTCGTGAATATAAAAATAGCCTAAGGAAATATCATGCTGAAGAATAAGATTGCGCTGGCTACAATGATTTTGGTGGGGACATCCGCCTATTTTAGTGCATCTGTTTTTGCTGCACCTTTACAGATTCTTGACTTTAAAAAGGGGCAACTGAGTGCAACGGAACAGACGCAACTCTGTGAACAAGTCAAAGAGCTATGTCAGCAGCGAACACAATTGCAGAGTTTGAAAACGCCAGATCAAACCTTATGGTTATTATCTGAGGGAAATATTGCCCAGTTTGCGACATCGACCACAGGTTTTAAATTGTTAAAGCAGTGGCGTATTCAGTTGGCGGCTACGGAAGAAATGGCACGATCTAGCCAATATATTTTCCCTAAACTGTTTCCAATGGATCAAAACCGTTATGCCGTTGCGGTGATTGATACTTTTTCAGAATCATATTCAGGTGGTGGGGCTAGAATTGAACGTGCCAGCTTTTATGAGTTAAAGGATTCAGGTAAGACACATCGCTTTATTGAAAACTATCCTTTTAATTTTAGCCGTATGATTCGGGCCTGTTTTTCAGAACAGGATTATGAAAGTTCTAAAGGCAAGTGCCATGATGAAGATAGTTTGAGTCTGGATATTCGTCCTATCAAGCCGATGCTTTGGCAGTTCCGTTATCGCTATAGTTTGGATGTATCACCTGCATCCGATTCGGGTGAGAAATCATTTAAGGGCAGCCGTAACCTGAATATTGACTTAAATAAAGCACCTGAGCAGCCGAATATTCCAAAAGAATGGGATTATGCTGGTATGGAATAAATGTGCATTCAGGAATATAGGATTGTTTTAGCGGGGCGTTTTACATTTTACTAAAGCTTTAAGGGCGTGGACTTACGCAATTTACAGCGTCATAACAGATGATCTAGACAGAGCATGGTACAAAGGGGAAGATTGCAATTTGGAACTGTGCTTATGTCTCGTGTTTATACTTCTGCCCGCCGTAAATTTTCTCATTTGAGTCGTTCTGTATTTATGGCTGCGGCTGTGTTGGGTACAACTCAAATAGCGATGGCGGGGCCAACAGTCGATCAACTGAGTGATTGTTTAGTGAAAGCCACGACAGCTGCGGATAAGACCACGGTTTTGCAATGGACTTTCAGCGCTTTGGCTGCGCATCCAGATTTAAAGTCTTTTAGTAATGTCACACCTGAGCAGAAAACTCAGTTGGATCAGAAGTTGGCACAGGTGTTACAGCGTGTGATTGTAGAGCAGTGTTCGACACAGACTAAGGCTGTGATTCAAGCCGAAGGGATTAAGGCTGTTGGAGAAGCTTTTCAGCAGTTAGGTCAGAGTGCAGGGCAGGATATTGTCAAAGATCCAGCAGTCAGACAGCAGTTGCAAGGTACCTTGCGTTATATTGATTTAAATAAGTTGGTCACGACTTTTTTAACGCCTGATATCTGGAATAAGTTGGGTGTGTTGAGAGGGGAATAGATTTATATTATTAAGGGTAAAAGGCTTGATACTTTGTACATGGAAGTTAGGAGGTAATCTAAGTAGAGAAATTACTTTGAAAATTGAATGTATTCTCAGCCTTCGAATTTAGTAATAAAAGATACTTTTTGATGTCAAGTATTTAGATGGATTATATTGAGAAAGTTCCTCTAGGAAAAATAGGAATTTGGGGTGATGTATAAAAATGATAGTTGAATGAATATTTGATTAAATAAATTAGTTGTAGATAACTAAGTTTTAGTATTTGATTTTTAATATATAATTGGTAGTAGTGCGTATGATAGCTAGAATTTATTAGCAGGTAAGTTCAATATGGTTAAATCGATTCAGGGTGTTGATGATAAATATAGAGGTACTGTCGGTGGTAATCGGGCTTGGACACTGTGTGTAGGGGCAGGTGTTTCTGCTGGTATTATTCCTGTGTGGTCAAATTTAACTAAAGATTTAGTCAATAAAGTGTTTCAAAAAGATTATTCTCATGAGGATTTTATAACTTTAACAAAACAGCTTGGTTGGGGACTTGATTCACTTTTGCAAGCATGTGCAAATGAAATAGTGTCGAATGGGGAAAGTGTAGAAAAATTTAATGAATATTTAGAGTATTGTTTATATAAAGATGTTTTAGAGAAAATTGATAAAATCGGTTTGAAGTCTGAATTTTGCCAATCGTTGAATAATCCTAGAAAGTTGAGAGGGAATCAAGCTAAGAAGCTATTGAAATTTTTTGATGAGCATTATTCAAATACTTCGCTAGTGAAGCTCTCAAAAGTTTTAGCAAAAAGCTTTCTTAAGGACGTATCACCACAAGCAATCATAAATTTTAATGCAGATACTTTGCTATATGCATATTTGGATCTATGTTTAATTCATCAACATTCTGAAAAAGTTGGTCGTTGGTTGCATCCTAGTGTGGCATTTAGAAAGGTGCTTAGAGGCGCGTCGGGTATTGTAAAGGGTACTGTCCCAATTTATCACTGTCATGGAGCATTGTACCCCGCTACTACACAATCAAAATCTTTTGATTCTAGGGATCAATTAGTTTTTCTTGAAGAGTCGTATTTGAATATTGCTAGTAGTATGGCTACATGGGCCCAATCCTTGTTTTTATATCATGCGCAACATACTAATTTAGTTATAGTTGGGCATTCATTGGCTGATCCAAATATTCGGAAATGGTTAAATTGGTCGTTTGAAAGTAATCGAAAAGAAATACAAACTTTGAGCGATGCAGCGAATGTGGCACCTAGGCACATTTGGATTACGAAGGCTCCAGAAGATGAAGAGGCGAGATATATACAAGAAGTAGGCCTAACTCATTTAGGTGTTAGAGTTTGTTGGATTAATAATTGGAGCGAGGTAGATATTGTGCTAGAAAATTTACTAGCAATTTAAAAAAACCCGCTCTAAAGCGGGTTTTCTTTTGCAGTTAGATCAGCTTAACCAATCAATTTCTTCATTAATTCATTCACTTGGGCTGGGTTAGCTTTACCTTTTGCAGCTTTCATGACTTGGCCAACCAGACCGTTAAAGGCTTTTTCTTTACCAGACTTGTACTCTTCAACCATTTTTTCATTGGCTGCAAGTACATCTTTGATAATCGCTTCAATCGCACCTGTATCGGTTTCTTGCTTCAAGCCTTTTTCAGCAATAATGTCATCCGCAGATTTTCCTTCTGCTTCCCACATAAAGCCAAACACTTGCTTCGCAATTTTACCGTTAATAGTATTGTCGACAATACGTGCAATCATGCCACCCAATTGCTCAGCGGAAACAGGAGAGTCCGCCAATTCTAGGCCTGCTTTGTTTAAAGCACCTGAGAACTCACCCATCACCCAGTTTGCAGAGACTTTACCTTGCTTCGCACCGCCAGCAGCAGCCACAACCGCTTCATAAAAGTCCGCCATTTCGCGTGACAGCGTCAATACATGTGCATCGTACTCAGTCACAGCGAAGTCAGCGATAAAACGTGCACGACGCGCTTTAGGCAGTTCTGGAAGGGCAGCACGCGCCGCTTCGATCTGCTCATCGGCAATGATCACTGGCAATAAGTCTGGATCAGGGAAGTAGCGATAGTCGTTCGCTTCTTCTTTCGAACGCATTGAACGGGTTTCCATCTTGTTCGGATCGAACAAACGGGTTTCCTGATCAATCTCGCCGCCGTATTCCAGAATTTCCATTTGGCGTTCAATTTCAACATTAATCGCTTGCTCAATGAAACGGAATGAGTTGAGGTTTTTCAACTCGCAACGTGTACCGAACGGTTGACCCGGACGACGGAGTGACACGTTACAGTCAGCACGGAACGAACCTTCTGCCATGTTACCGTCAGAAATACCTAACCAACGCACGAGCGTGTGAATTGACTTGATATAGGCAACCGCTTCTTCAACCGAACGCATATCTGGCTCAGATACGATTTCAAGCAATGGTGTGCCTGCACGGTTTAAGTCGATACCCGACATGCCTTCGAATTGGTCATGGATCGATTTACCTGCATCTTCTTCAAGATGGGCACGAGTCACGCCAATACGCTTCACGGTGCCATCTTCAAGCTGGATGTCGATATGACCCAAGCCCACAATCGGATTGTCCATTTGGCTGATCTGATAGCCTTTTGGCGAATCTGGGTAGAAGTAGTTCTTACGCGCAAACACAGAGGCTTGGTCGATATAGGCATCGATACCCAAACCAAAGCGAATTGCAAGATCAACCACTTCAGCATTCAATACTGGCAACACGCCCGGCATGGCCAAATCAACAAGGCTGGCTTGTGTATTTGGGTCTTGTCCAAATTCAGTCGATGAACCCGAGAAAATTTTAGATTTGGTTGCAAGCTGAGTATGGATCTCGATCCCGATAACGACTTCCCAACCGTCAATAAGCTTTAACTTTTGAGCTTCAGTCATTATGCATTCTCCTCAGCAATTGCCGCACGTTTGGTATGCCAGTCTGTATTTTGTTGATATTGATGCACAATCGAAAGCAATTGTGATTCTGACCAGTAGTTACCAATCAACTGTAAGCCCACAGGCAAGCTGTCTTTATCGAAACCTACAGGTGCGTTGATCGCTGGCAGACCTGCCAAGTTCACAGCAAGGGTATAGATATCACCTAAATACATTTCAGTCGGGCTAAGATTCGCACCGATCTTGTAAGCAGTGGTTGGTGCAGATGGCGCAGCAATCACATCAACATTTTCAAATGCTTTGAGGAAATCTTGCTGAATCAAACGACGTACTTTTTGTGCTTTGACATAATATGCATCGTAGTAACCCGCAGAAAGGGCATAAGTCCCGATCAGGATACGACGTTGTACTTCAGCACCAAAACCTTCTGACCGTGAACGTTTGTATAAGTCCATCAAATCCACTGGATTTTCACAGCGGTAGCCATAACGTACGCCGTCAAAACGTGACAGGTTTGAAGAAGCTTCCGCAGGCGCGATCAAGTAATATGTCGGCACATAGGCTTCAGTCATGTTGAGATCAATCTCAACCAAGATTGCACCCATCTCTTCAAGCTTTTTCAGTGACTCTTCAACGCGTGCTTTTACATCCGCGTCTAAACCTGCCACATTGAAGTATTGCTTTGGAATACCAATGCGTAAGCCTTTCACCGCTGTGCCATTCAAATTAGCAACGTAATCATCCACTTCTTTGTTGATTGACGTTGAGTCTTTAGCATCGTGACCTGCAATCACATTCATCAAATAAGCACAGTCTTCCGCAGAACGTGCCATTGGACCGCCTTGATCGAGTGATGATGCATAAGCAATCATACCGAAGCGAGATACACGACCATAGGTCGGTTTTAAACCTGTTAAGCCGCAGAATGATGCAGGTTGACGAATTGAGCCACCTGTATCAGTACCTGTTGCGATTGGCGCGAGATCAGCCGCTACGGCTGCTGCAGAACCACCTGATGAACCACCCGGAACATGATCCAGTGCCCAAGGGTTCGAGGTTGCACCGACATAAGAGTTTTCAGAAGTTGAACCCATGGCGAATTCATCCATGTTCACCTTACCTAAAGTCACGAGACCCGCAGCTTTGGCTTTTGCAACCACAGTTGCATCATAAGGTGAAATGAAGTTATCCAGCATTTTTGAACCGGCAGTGGTTTTAATGCCTTGGGTACAAAAAATATCTTTGTGGGCAAGTGGAATACCTGCCAACGCGTGTGCATTACCCGCTTTCAGTGCCGCATCGGCTGCATTCGCTTCAGCAAGTGCCTGTTCTGCGGTGACCGTCACATAACTTTTTACTTTCGGGTCAATTTGGGCAATACGCTTTAAATAATGTTCAGTCAATTCGCGTGATGAAAATTGGGCTGTTTTTAAGCCTTCAGAGAGTTCACGGATTGATAAGCGATGTAAATCTGTCATATGAAAAATTTCTTTACATTCTAAATATAAAATATTGACTAATCGAATAAAACTTATTCAATTACGCGAGGTACGAGGTATAAACCTGCTTCTGTAGCAGGTGCGACCGCTTGATATTCATCACGATGGTTGCTTTCAGTCACAACGTCAGCGCGTAAGGGTTGCGGGTTGTCAAATGGGCTCTTTAAAGGCTCAACATCATCGGTATTAATGCCTTTCAAGCTTTCCATCATGCCAAGGATTTTATTTAAACTTTGAGCATATTCAGCAGATTGCGTGTCATTGAGAGATAAACGTGCAAGGTGTGCAATTTGCGAGACCGTTTGCGCATTTAAGTCTGTTGTCTGCTGAGCATCTGATGATGTAGACATAACTTTACCTAATTCAGTATTAAAAAATTTCAAAATATCGTGCGTTATAATAAGCGATTGACTTGTTCAAATCATCACATTTAGTTAAAGTTGCCACCTTGTATTCACACAAAGTTTAATTGAGAACGCCCCCGTGATTCTAAAACGACTAATTGGCTTGTTTTCGCCGGATTTAGCCATTGATTTAGGTACTGCAAATACACTTATTTATGCACCAGGCCGTGGCATTATATTAAATGAACCAACTGTTGTGGCAATTCGCCATAGTGGTTCACAAAAAATTGTTGCCGCTGTAGGTATTGATGCTAAACAAATGTTAGGCCGTACACCAGCGAATATTTCAGCAATTCGTCCGATGAAAGACGGTGTGATTGCTGATTTTGAAGTCACTGAGACCATGTTGAATCAGTTCATTGGCAAAGTGCATGAAAAGCGTTTATTCCCGCCAGCACCGCGTGTTGTGGTCTGTGTACCTTGTAAATCGACATTGGTTGAGCGTCGTGCGATTCGCGAGGCTGTATTTAATGCAGGTGCGCGTGATGTACGTTTAATCGAAGAGCCAATGGCTGCTGCGATTGGTGCGGGTATGCCTGTTGAGCAAGCATGTGGTTCGATGGTTGTCGATGTTGGTGGTGGTACCACTGAAATTGCAATCATTTCATTACAAGGTTGTGTCTACGCTGATTCTTTACGTATCGGTGGTGATGTATTTGATGAGCAAATCATCAATTATGTGCGTAAAGCACACGGTTGTGTGATCGGGGAAACGACAGCCGAAGTCATTAAAAAAGAAGTGGGTATGGCTGTTGCTGATGGCAAGACCTTAGAGATCGAAGTTCGCGGTCGTAACTTGGCTGAGGGTGTACCTCGCGCGATTACGGTGACTTCTGATGAAATTACTCAGGCCATTTCTGATCCGTTACAAAGCATTGTTAGCGCTGTTAAATCTGCACTAGAGCAAACGCCTCCTGAATTATCTTCGGATATTGCAGAGCGCGGTATTGTGTTGACAGGTGGTGGTGCATTATTGCGTAACCTGGATAAATTGCTTGCGCAAGAAACAGGTTTGCCTGTAATTGTTGCAGATGATCCTTTAACTTGTGTCACTCGTGGTGGCGGTAAAGTATTAGAGTTCTTTGACAATCCAAACCACGACATGCTTTTCGTTGGTTAAATCATAAGGACTAGGCGGTGCAACCGAATCTTTTTTCAAGACAACCGCCATCTTTTCGCTCATTTGTCATTGCGGTGATTACATGTTTGGTGGTGCTTTTCTTTGATTGGCGCATGCCTTATGTAATTCAACCTGCAAGGGATGTCTTGTACGCCGCGTATAATCCAATTTATGCGCTGGCAAGCTATCCTGTACTGTCGCGAGAATGGCTTAACCAACAAACCAAATCTGAAGCGCAATTGCGTCGTGAAAACACCGCAATGCAAGCTGAACTGCTACAAGCACAAGTCCGCCTCCAAAAACTTTCAGAACTCTCTGCGGAAAATAACCGTTTAAGAGGGCTTTTGGATACGCCATTGATTATTGATGGACGTATGCAAATTGCGGAAGTGATTGGAACGGATGCAGACCCATTACGCCATATTATTATCGTGAACCGTGGTTCAGTCGATCATCTCAGCGTTGGACAAACAGTTCTAGACGATAAAGGGATTATGGGGCAGATCATTAATGTCTATCCACATAGTGCCCGTATCATGTTGCTGTCTGATAAAGAGCATTCATTGTCTGTACGTTTAGAACGTACTGGTATGCGCGCGATCATTTCGGGTACTGGCGATTTGGGTCAACTCAAAATGGAATATGTGCCAACCAGTGCCAATATTCAGGTTGGGGATAAAGTCTTTAGTTCAGGTTTAGGCGAACATTTCCCAGCAGGTTATTTAGTGGGGACTGTATCTAAAGTCAGTCGTCATACTTCGGGTGAGTTTGCTGAAATTGATGTTACACCAGCCGCTCAACTTGCCAGTGGTCATCATGTGGTGGTGCTGTTCTCGGAATCCTTAGCGCAGGAGCAACCGTATGCCGATCGCTAAGCTCAATTATGAGAAACGTAAAGATCCGTTATGGATGATTATCCTATCCATCGTGATTGGTTCTGTATTGATGGTTTATCCGATGGCCTATGAGGCCTCGGGTTGGCGACCATCCATCATGCTAATGATTATGCTGTTCTGGATTCTCTATCAGCCTGTATGGTGTGGTGTCTGGTTTGCTTTTGGCATGGGGCTTTTTGCAGACCTGCTGCTTGATGCACCGTTTGGTTTAAATGCGTTGAGTTTTGTTGTGATCAGTTTTGGTATTCGCTATTTAATTCGTGAACGACGTATTCTCACGTTTGGGAATTCGTGGGTCATCGCGGTGATTGCGATTGTTGCACATATTACTTTTTTATGGATAAGCCAGACCATTGCTGGTACACATTTTTCGATTGCGCGCCATTGGCAGCCTGTTGTGACAAGTGTATTGGTATGGCCATTGGTTTATTATTGCTTACATAAATGGCGCATATAATTCTCGCATCAAGCTCGCCTCGTCGGCAGGAGCTACTACAGCAACTAGGCTTGGATTTTGAAATCTATAGTCCAGATGTCGATGAGGCGGTGCATGATGGAGAGACTGTTGAGCATTATGTTGAACGCTTGGCGCGAGAGAAGGCACAAGTTGTTTTAAATAAATATGCTGACGCAATTGTGATTGCGGCAGATACCAGTTTAAGTTTTGCTGGGCAGATCATTGGTAAGCCAGCGTCAAAGCAACACGCTTTTTCTATCTGGTCGATGCTTTCTGGACAATGGCATGATGTCTATTCCGGAATTTGTGTCGCAAGTTCGGCTCAGATATTAAGTACAGTGGTGAGAACGCAAGTTGAGTTACAGCAACTCAGTCATGCGGAAATGGAAAAATATTGGGCAACGGGCGAACCGATTGGTAAAGCAGGTGCTTATGCGATACAGGGAATTGCAGCACAATATATTCCACAAATTCGAGGCAGTTATAGTAATGTCGTCGGTTTGCCTTTGCATGAGATCGCACAGTTATTAGAAAGCGTTAAAACCTAAGTATTTCAATACAGGGAACGACACTTTCGGTTATAAGAATTTTTATAAAATTTTGAGTTTGTTATGGCAGAAGAGTTGCTGATTAACGTCACGCCGATGGAATGTCGTGTGGCATTGATTGAAAATGGTACGGTCAATGAATTATTCGTTGAGCGAACTGTAAAACGTGGGTTAGTGGGTAATATCTACAAGGGTAAAGTGGTTCGTGTACTGCCGGGTATGCAAGCTGCCTTTGTTGATATTGGTTTGTCTCGAACCGCTTTTTTGCATATTAACGATATGGTGTGGTCTCGTTCGCAACCGACACCAAACGTTTTTGAGCTGTTACATCCGGGGCAGATGCTCACTGTCCAAGTCATGAAAGATATGTTGGGTACCAAAGGTGCCCGTCTAAGTACCGATCTTTCGATCCCATCGCGCTATCTCGTTCTCATGCCGTATGGCAATCACATTGGTGTGTCGCAGCGAATTGAGTCTGAAGAGGAGCGAGACCGCCTACGTAGTATCATTGAACATATTCAGGCAGAACATAATTTGCCAGGTAGTGTTATCGTTCGTACTGCGGCTGAAGGTGTTGATGAAGCTGCGATTGCACAAGATATGTGTTATCTCAGCAAGTTGTGGGAATTTATTCAGCGTAAACAAAAAGAAGCAGCAACTGCTGAACTGATCTTTGAGGAACTGCCTTTACCGCAACGTATCATTAGAGATTTAGCCAGTGATGAAACGGCGAAGATCTATGTCGATTCACGCGAGATTCATGGCAAGCTCAGTGAGTTTGTTGAGGAGTTTGTTCCGACGATTCAAAATCGCTTAATCCATTATCCTGGTGAAAAGCCGCTTTTCGATTTGTATAACGTTGAAGAGGATATTCAAAAAGCATTGCAGACCCGTGTCGCACTCAAGTCTGGCGGCTATCTGATGATTGATCAGACCGAAGCGATGACTACGATTGATGTCAATACAGGCTCATATGTGGGCGGCCGCAGCTTAGAAGACACAGTATTTAAAACCAATATGGAAGCAACTCAAGTGATCGCAAGACAACTACGTCTGCGTAATTTGGGTGGTATTCTGATCATTGATTTTATCGACATGCAAGAAGCTGAGCATCGTGAAGAAGTAATGCGTCAGTTTGAAAGAATGCTGGAACGCGATCATGCGAAAACTAAAATTACCCAAGTTTCGGAGCTGGGTTTAGTTGAAATGACACGTAAACGGACTCGTGAATCATTGGAGCATTTGCTTTGTGAATCATGTCCAACCTGCCAAGGGCGGGGCTATGTGAAGACAGCAGAGACAGTATGTTACGAAATATTTCGAGAGATCATGCGTTATGCGCGTGCATTTGATTCCAAGGGTGGCTTTACTGTCGTTGCACATCCAGCCGTCATAGATCGGCTATTAACAGCAGAAGCCCCAGCTGTCGCGGATTTAGAACATTTTGTGAATCGTGTGATCAAATTCCAAGTGGAAAATCTATATACGCAAGAGCAATACGATATCATTTTGACCTAAAGTTGTAACAAGATTTCGCTTAATCCTTGTTACAACTGAAATTTTACTTTCTATCATGAATTTTAAATACTAGGAACATAGAATGAGCCATAGGTACTTTTCGGTGCCTTAGCAAATAATATGAGGTATCTAATTATGAATGTAAGTGAAAGATTAGTAAGTCACGGTTTTAAGCATGTATTAGACAGTAATCCTGTAAACACATGTTATATGGTAGATAGCCAAGGTAAAGAAGTTCCAATTACTACGGCAATGATTCGTTCAGCCTGCCATCAGCTTTTACAGCGTTGTCGCACAATTAAAAAATAAGGGGCTAACGAAAGCCCCTTAATTTTTTCTCTAAAATTAATTCGCAACTTTCTGTTGTGGCAAGTTTTGAATAGCTTGTTCAAAACGTTGAATTTCTTCTTCTAAATGGGTCAATAGGTTTTGCATTTTAGGCAAAGCATTACGACATGCAATCAAGCCCACTTCCAGTTTATCTAAATAACTGGTCATTGTGATATTCAGTGCTTGACCATCCATAACAATTGATGCAGGGTAGAGCGCATCTAGTTTGGCACCATTCCAGTAGAGTGGTTCACGCGGACCGGGTACGTTTGAGATGACAAGGTTAAATGCCTGACGTTTAGGTAACATGCCTGATGCAATGTTTAAACCAGCTGGACCATACACAACCGCACTATAATTTAAAATTTCATTGGCAGTCATACGGCTAAAACGCTGTTTTGAATTCTGTACGCTACGACGAATGATTTCCAGACGTTCAATTGGATCTTCAATATGGGTCGCAAGATTTGCCAAAATCATGGTAATACGATTGCTGACATCAGAATCATCGGTACGCAGTGATGCAGGAACCATTGCAATTAAAGGTTTCTTTGGCAAGCTGTTATGACTGATCAGATATTCACGTAAAGCACCAGAACATACCGCTAGAATCACGTCATTGAGCGTTACACCCAAAGATTTGGCAATACGACGGAAACGACCGAGTTCAAAAGATTGCGCAGCAAAACGACGTGAGGAGCTAACACGCTGGTTTAGAATTGAAGGCGGTGCCTGAAACGTTGATACATAATCAGGATTTTTACCAATCTCTTTAAAGATGGTTTGTGACAGTTCATGCATGACCTTAGGAGCAACTTCAAGCTGAGATTTAATCCCTTCCATCACACCTTTAATTTTACTCACTGTAGGTGGCTTAGGTGCTTTCAAACGTTTGGTTCGTTTTCCTTCCACACACCATAACGGTACCACATGCTTTTCATTTGGATCTTGAGAGAGTGATTTTTCAATCAGACGCATACCTGCAACGCCATCCACCATCGCATGGTGAATCTTGAAGTACATGGCAAAACGGTTACCTTCAATGCCTTCAATAATGTCACATGTCCAAAGTGGCTTGGCACGATCAATCAACGAGCTATGCTGTTGTGAAATATACACCAGCAGTTCACGGATACGTCCTGGATTTGGTAGCGCAATATGGCGGAAATGATGGTCTAGATCAAACTCACTGTCTTCTCCCCAAAACAAACCATTCAACTGATTGTTAAATGGTGGAACAGGGATACTTTTTGATTGGCGAATTTCATTGACTAGATCGTGCACAAACGTAGGTGAAGCATTCTCTGGAAGCTCGAATAAAAACAATCCACCTACATGCATAGGTTGTTGCCTTTTCTCTAGCGAGAGAAAGATAAAATCAATTGGGTGTAGTGGGCGCATAGCAGACCTAGCCTCTCATCGCATTTTTTCTAAGATACTCTCATGGAGCTCTTATTAGAATTATTGGAACCGTTCTGCGCAGTATATACTGTTTGTTCTGGTTAAAATATGACTTTAGACAAGCGAGTCATAAAAAACAAAACCACTGACGAATCAGTGGTTTTGTTTTAATGGAAAGGGGGGATTTAGTGGTTTAGATGCAAACCGCATTCGCGATGCTCTTCACCTTTTGTCGGATCAAAATAATCTTCATTATCAGGTAAATTATGTTTTTGCATATATTCCCACAGGTCTTTTGAAGTCCATTTTAATAATGGTGCAACCTTGATAAGACCATCTGGATTAATACTCACTGGGTCCATTTCTGCGCGGACAGCTGTGTCAGTTGCACGTAATGCCGTAAACCAAACTTTGGGTGCAGTTTCTCGTAATGCACGCTCAAAAGGTTCTAATTTTACTTCAGCAGTAAAAGCTTCATGCTTTGGATCATCCAATGCTGGAACAGTGCCTTCCAGTGCTTCGCGATGTGCACGTGAGCGTTTTGGCAAATAAGTCAGAAGATTTAGATTCAAAAGTTTTGTAATCTCATCAACATACTTATAGGTTGTTTCGGTGTTGTAGCCATTATCCATCCATACCACTTGGATATCAGGTTTGACACGGGTCAACATATGTAAAATGACAGCTTCAAATGGACGAAAATTAGTTGTCACAATAGCTTTTTCATTTAAGCTCAATGCCCATTCAACTAGTTTTTCAGCATCATTGCCAAATTCTGTATTGATTTGATCCAAGTTTAAAGTCATAACGCGTTGCCTTTTATGATCATCGGTCTTTATCGTATATACGACACACTACGCCATATAGTAATGCAATTATGTCGAGTCGGATATGTCCACCAAGCAAATTCTTATTCAAAAAATCTATGGTTAGACCATGAAAAAAGAGCGATTCTTGAACAGCTCTCCATGCTAAACTAGCGCAATTTTTAACACATAGGATAGTTGGATAAGCATGGAAATCGTATGCCTAGATCTTGAAGGGGTTTTAGTTCCAGAAATTTGGATCAACTTTGCAAAAAAAACAGGGATTAAAGAACTTGAAGCAACTACACGTGATATTCCAGATTACGATGTGTTGATGACTCAACGTCTGAATATCTTGAAACAGCATGGTTTAGGTTTAAATGATATTCAAGCTGTGATTGCTGATATGGGGCCTTTCGAAGGGGCAAAAGAGTTCGTGGAATGGGTACGTACTCATTTTCAATTGATTATTTTATCTGATACTTTTTATGAGTTTGCTCATCCACTCATGAAGCAATTAGGATGGCCAACGATTTTCTGTCACAAGCTTGAAACTGACGAAAATGGCATGATTACCGCGTATAAGTTGCGTCAACCTGATCAAAAGCGTCAGGCGGTAAAAGCACTACACGGTTTAAACTTCCGCGTCATCGCGGCAGGTGACTCTTATAATGATACGACGATGCTGGGTGAAGCTGATCATGGCTTCTTGTTTGATGCGCCAGCAAATGTGATTGCTGAGTTTCCACAATTCCCACCATTACATGGTTATGAAGCGTTAAAACAGGCGATTCGTTCTGTATCACAACGTGATATTCCAGAATAATTGAATTTTCCCCAACCCTCCTTTAGAAAAGGAGGGAGTTTCCCCTCTTTATTAAAGAGGGGGGAGGGGAGATTTTTTAGAATTTATAACCAATCTTTAAACCATAAGCGATGGCATCATTATTTTCAAATTCAGCCACATAGCCCGGTGTATTGAATTGTGAACCTGATTGAGCTTTGGCATCGCCAAGCCAGAAGTATTTCACACCACCCGCAATAAATGTCGCAGGCGTCGGGCTATATTGAACACCAACACCGACATTCCAGTAACCTTCGGTTGGACCTAATGTCGTGACAGGGTTACCTGCACCAGAGTCCCAACCGACTGATACATTACCAGCCCATTGATCATTGATTTTACGACCTACACCCGCAGTAATCGAGTATTGATCTTCGGTATAGGCAACAAGATCAAATCCGTCTTTTTTGCCAGTATTCTTTACAATATCTGATAGAACTGAACCTGCGCCAAATTTATATGGACGGATGGCAAAGTCTTTCCAGTTCACCCAACGTAAGTTTGCAAATGCAATCGTGTTTTCCATGATTCCTGTTTGAAAATCAAGATTGACAGATTGTGGGGTCGTGATTTCTGTCTGGCCTTCAGAATTATTAATCTGAGTAAAACCTGCATTGATCTCTGGGTATTTTGTCATACCTGCAGCACCATGTTTTTCATAAGCATTCATTTCGTGCTTGATTTTGGCACGATAAGTCAAAGAAGCTTTGAGTGCAATTTCAGGCATTTGATAAGCAACGCCCGCTAACCAGCCAACTGCTTCATCACGACCTGTTTTAAAATCATAACCGTTATAGGCACTATAGCTTTCACCGCGTAATAACACGGTGCTATCTAAAGTCTGGTAAACCGCACCTGCATAAAGGTTCCAGTTTTGATTTGGCTGATAACCGAATAATAGGTTTAAGTTCTCAGTATCAACTGTAACTGATGTACCACCTTTAAATGGCACAGGGCGACTTTCGATAAAATTACTTTTGCCCGTATATTCTGCATCTGCCCCATAAGGTTGGTCATAAATAAGACCAATCGAGAATTTATCCGTTGCTTGAATTTTTAGGGCTGCATTTGGCGAGTAGTAATGATTCGCCATATTCCCAGTATTGTTTTGAGATATGTCCTTACCTGATACATTTGGATCAAGAACTGTGATACCCGCTTCAAAATAATTGTTTGGCTGTAAAAACGCTGCAATTGATTGACCTGAGCGATCCAGTGCTGCGGCAAATGTTGTCGTTGTTGGGACTAAGCTAAGTAGTAGAGCCGTTTGAATAGCATTCAGCTTCATTAATATGTTCTCTCAAATCACTTTGTAACAGAATGGCGCGGAAAGTAACATAATTTTTATTCGCTTAAATATTTTACAAATGTCAATAAATGAACTGGTAAGGTCACGAAAAATAGTTGAGCATTCAAGTTTTATGTTGGTAGTTCTTAGGTTTTAAATGATTATTAGATATTGATCTATTATTTTGATTTTATTTATTAAAGCACAATAAAAAAGGTCATCTTAGGATGACCTTTCTTTTATAAATTCTGATTAGAATTTATAACCAATTTTTAAACCATATGCGATTGCTTTGTTATCTTCAAACTCAGCAACATAGTCATTACCACCTGCTTGAGCACCAGTTTGCGCTTTAGCATCGCCTAACCAGAAGTATTTCACACCACCAGCAATAAATGTTGCAGGAGTAGGGCTATATTGAAGACCTACACCCACGTTCCAATAACCTTCTGTTGGACCAAGTGTAGTTACAGGATTACCTGCACCAGAATCCCAACCTACAGAAACGTTACCAGCCCATTGCTCGCTGAGTTTACGGCCAACACCTGCGTTTACAGACCATTGGTCATCAGAGTATTCAACTAAGTTAAAGCCATTTGGACGACCAATTAAACCACCAACTTGTTGTGATAAAACGCCAAATTTATATGGTTGGATTGAAAAATCTTTCCAGTTTACCCAGCGCACATTTGCGAAGGCAACAGTATTCGCCATGATGCCTGTTTGGAAATCTAAGTTAACCGATTGAGGTGTGGTAATTTTTGTTTTTTTGTCTTCAGCAAGACCAGCTGCAAGTTGTCCAGGATTTAGGCCTAAACCAGCAAGAACACCTGGTAACGCAGGGAAGGCTAATAAAGAAAGATCTTCTTGAGCTTTCACATCGTGATCGATTTCTGAGCGATAAGTTACAGAAGCTTTAAGTGCGATTTCAGGAATTTGGTAAGCAGCACCTGCTAACCAACCTACACCAGTCGTTTCTTTAATTTTGGCATCATAGCCATTATAAACACTGTATGCTTCACCACGAAGACTTACATTACCTTTAATTGTTTGAATTGCAGGACCTGCATAGAAGTTAAAGTTTTTTGTTGGTTGATAACCAAAAACAAAAGAAAGGTTTTGAGTGTCTACTTCAACTTGAGTGTTATTTGAGCCTGTACTTGAGCCAAGATATCCTTTAGCGGCATTTAAAGCTCCCGCCAACTGTTGGAATTGTGGGCTGCCTTGTACCTGAGCTTTTGCAGCAGCAAGTGTTTGATCATTTACAGGTATATTTTTCTCTTGAAGTGCTGCAATGGCTCTTTTTGTAACAATACTATCAATAGATTTTGCTGATAGTACACCATCATTTGCGCTGGCTACAAAGACATTATCGCCAGTGTATTTTGCATCTGCACCAAATGGTTGATCGTAAAGTAGACCAAAAGAGAATTTATCAGTCAGTTGAAGTTTTAAAGCTGCGCTTGGGAACATGTAATCATCTGCCATATCACCAATTTTACGCTGAGTTGCAGTATCGCCAGCTTCTTTCCCTTTAACCGTTGGGTCTAGAACCGAAATACCCGCTTCAAAATAATTACCCGGTTGTAAAAATGCAGACATAGATTGACCTGAACGGTCTAACGCGGCTGCAAAAACTCCAGTTGCAGGTAGCGTTGCTAAGATCATGGCAGTGCTAAGATGTTTTAATTTCATTGTAATCTTTCCTTGAACTTCAAGATTCTTAAGTGTTAAGAAGCTATGATCTGACAACAAAAAAGTTATCTATCGTGATTGGCTATAACTTCATGTAACAAAAATACCATAATTAAAATAAGAGTAAATGTTCTAAATGAACTAAGCAGTACGAAGGATTGGATGAAAATGGACAAAAATAAATCTTAAAAAATTTATATACATATGTGTTTTTATTTGTAAAATAATGATAAATATAAATTATTATTTTAAAATAATAATCATTATTTTTGCATTTTTAAGAAAAAGTTTTTTCATACGGTCAAAGATTTTTTGTAAAAACTAGGATTTATTTCTCCATATTTACTTTTTAGGTATTTTTTTTAAGCACTTTAAATTTCATTCAAATAATTTACGTAAAATTTACGTCTTCAGGTTTTTTCAATATAGAGAATTTACGTCCCCAATTTTCATACTAAAGCTGACCAATTTTTAAATGGCATTTGCTATGTGGGAATTTATTTCTGTATTTATCCTTTCCTTGCTGTTGGCTTATCCGCTCGGTGCTTATCTTGCAGATGTGATGCAAGCAAAGCCAATGAAAAGTGATGCGTTGTTTAAATGGATTGAGCAACCAATTTATGCTGTTCTAAATGTGAAGCAGCATGGTATGAACTGGCGACAATATCTTGCTGCTTTTATCTTTAGCAATATTTTACTGCTTGCTGCAAGTGTCACAATCTTGATGACACAGGCATGGCTGCCGCTGAATCCTGACCATATTCCAAATATGAATTGGGATCTGGCATTGCATACCACCATTTCATTTCTAACCAATACTAATCAGCAGCATTATTCAGGACAGGCTCAACTGTCTTATTTATCGCAAATGACGGTGATTGTAGGTCTGCAATATTTATCGCCTATTATTGGCTTGGCATTGCTGGTAGCGATGTTAAGAGCCTTATTCCTACAATCTGGCAGGGAGGACGGTGCGGATAAGAAAGACTGGAATACAGTTAATTTGGGTAATTACTGGATGGATATCATCCGACCATTATTTAGATTCTTTATTCCATTAGGTCTTATTTTTTCTTTGCTACTGACCTTTCAAGGTGTCCCTGCAACACTTTCAGCAGGTCCAACAGCGCAGATCTTAGAACAAAGCGCTGAGGTACAAACACAGCATATTCCGCTCGGTCCTGTTGCACCCATGGTCGCGATTAAACAATTGGGGAGTAACGGTGGCGGTTGGTATGCCCCAAACAGTAGTGTGCCTTTAGAAAATCCAACACCTTTATCCAATGTAATTGAGATGATCGCGATCTTACTGATCCCGTTGTCAGTGGTGTTTATGGTTGGGCATTTTATTCAACGTAAGAAATTGATGTGGATGATTTTTGGTAGCATGTTGTTGATGTCATTGCTTTCAACTTCACTGACCTTCTGGACTGAAAAATCATCCTTGACTCCGAATCTTGCATTAATGGAAGGGAAAGAGCTTCGTTTCGGTGCGGATGCATCTGCATTATGGGGAAGTTTGACCACACAAGTGAATAACGGCTCGGTCAACATGATGCATGACTCTGCCTCACCACTGACGGGATTGGTTGAACTGTGCAATATGTTGATTAATGCCATTTGGGGTGGTATCGGCTGTGGTCTATTACAGTTTTTTATTTACCTGTTCTTGGCTGTATTTATTGCAGGCTTGATGACGGGGCGTACTCCTGAGTTATTTGGCCGAAAAATTGAAGTGACTGAAATTAAGTTGTTAGCGTTGGTGATTTTATTACAGCCTGTGGTGATTCTTGGTTTGACTGCCATCGCAATCGCTTTCCCATCCATTACAGGGAATTCAAATCCAGCATTTCACGGCATCAGCCAAGTGTTTTATGAGTATGTCTCTGCCTATGCCAACAATGGCTCAGGTTTTGAAGGTTTAGGTGATAACACATTATGGTGGAATCTGAGTGCCAGTGTCGCTTTATTGGCAGGTCGTTATAGCGTATTGATCATCCCTGTGTTGATTGCAGTCAGTTTGGCAACCAAAGCTCAAGCAGCTGAAAGCAAAGGTTCTTTGCATATTGAATCTCCGACATTTGCACTGACCTTAATTGGGATCGTGTTGATTCTCACCTTATTGCAATTCATGCCAGTGTTGGTGATCGGGCCAATTGCTGACTACTTGTCTATAAAAGTTTAAGTGGGGAGCAAACACAATGAAACATTCAAATGCGACACAACAAATGGATATTTTGAATAAAGAAATTATTCAACAAACCTTTCATAAACTGTTGCCACAATATGCTTTTAAAAACCCAGTGATGGCCTGTGTCTGGGTGGGAACAATCTTAACGATTATTGCAACCTTGATGGGCAGTGCCAGTTTAGGTTTTGGTTTGGTACTAAGCTTGATTCTATTGGTGACGGTCTTATTCGCCAATTATGCAGAAGCAGTTGCAGAAGCTAAAGGTCGAGGACAAGCCGTATCATTGCGTCAGGCGCGTGAAAACCTAACTGCAAATCGTATCCTGGATTTAGATGCAGTGCCGAATACGATTTCTGCCAATCTACTCAAAAAAGATGATTTGGTGATTGTCAAAGCGGGTGAAATTGTTCCTGCGGATGGTGAAATTATTCAAGGTTTCGCCACCATCAATGAGTCGGCAGTTACCGGTGAGTCTGCACCTGTACTCCGTGAAGCCAACACCGATCGTTCAGGTGTGATTGGTGGTACCAAGGTTTTGTCCGATGAAATTATTATTCGGGTCAGTAATGAAGCAGGTCATAGCTTCTTAGACCGTATGATTGCTTTGGTGGAAGGGGCCAACCGCCAAAAAACACCGAATGAGATTGCACTGAGTATTTTGCTCAATATCATGACCATTACCTTTATTGTGGTGGTGACAACATTACCATTCATTGGGGCAATGGTGGGAATCAAAATCAGTATCGTCTTGTTGATTGCCCTGTTGGTATGTTTGATTCCAACCACGATTGGGGGCTTGTTGCCTGCGATTGGTATTGCGGGGATGAACCGTGCTTTAAAAGCCAACGTCTTAGCCAAATCAGGGAAAGCCGTGGAAGTTGCGGGTGATATTGATGTGTTGCTGTTGGATAAGACCGGCACGATTACCTATGGTGATCGTCAAGCCACAGCTTTTTATCCTTTGGCTGGTGTGAGCCCTAGTGAGTTACGCCAGGCTGCAATGTTGACTTCTTTTGCCGACCCAACCCCTGAAGGTAAATCCGTGGTAAGTCTTGGTAAAGAGTTAGGTGAAAGTATTAAAGAACCAGCGGGTGCGGAGTTTATGCAGTTTAGTGCGTCGACACGTTTATCTGGGGTAGACTTGGTCACAGGACAAAAGATTCGAAAAGGCGCTGTCGATGCCATCCTTAAATTTACTAATCAAGAGATCAAGGACAACATTGAGCTTAAAACCCGCGTAGAACAGGTGGCTTCTAAAGGTGCGACACCACTCGTAGTCGCTTCGAATCACAGTATTCTGGGCGTGATTGAACTTTCGGATGTGATTAAGCAAGGGATTAAAGAACGTTTTGCGCTGTTACGTGAGATGGGCATCAAAACCATTATGGTCACGGGGGATAATCCGCTTACTGCGGCGGCCATCGCGGCTGAAGCAGGGGTAGACGATTATATTGCTGAAGCAAGACCTGAAGATAAATTGGCTTGTATTCGTAAAGAGCAAGCCGCTGGTAAATTGGTGGCAATGGTCGGTGATGGAACCAATGATGCGCCAGCTTTGGCTCAAGCCGATATTGGTTTAGCGATGAACTCTGGTACGCAAGCCGCCAAGGAAGCAGGCAACATGGTGGACTTGGACTCTGATCCGACCAAACTGCTGGATGTGGTGGAAATAGGGAAGCAACAATTGATTACCCGTGGTGCATTAACTACTTTTTCCTTGGCAAATGACGTGTCTAAGTATTTTGTGATCTTACCTGCACTGTTTGCAGTAGCAATTCCACAACTTGGGGTGCTGAATATTTTGCAACTCAGTAGTCCGAGCAGTGCAGTAATTTCAGCATTGATTTTTAATGCGGTGATTATTCCGATGCTGATTCCATTGGCATTAAGAGGTGTGCAATTCAAGCCAGCCAGTGCATTGCAATTGCTACGCCGTAATATGCTGATTTACGGTGTAGGTGGTGTGATCTTTCCGTTTATTGCGATCAAGTTAATTGATCTTGTTGTGTCATTGTGGATTTAGGAGTGAGAGATGAATACTTTATTGAATCATGAGCAATTGAATCAGCAGAATTTAAAATTATCCAATTCAGTGCATGCAATTTTACGTCCAAGCCTTGGTTTGATTGTGGTCGGATTTGTGATCGCTGGGGTCTTATATTCTACTGCGAGTGTATCGATTGCTCAGTTGATTTTTCCGAAGCAGGCCAATGGCAGTTTAATCGAACTTGATGGCAGAATTGTTGGTTCAAGTTTGGTGGGGCAAAATTTTGTTGGTGAACAATATTTCCATGGCCGTCCTAGTGCGGTAAGTTACAATGTTGATGGGATGGCAGGCAGTAATTTGGCGGTTTCTAATCCTGACTTACAAAAACAAATTAAGGAAAGAACAGTGCAATTTGCTCACAATAATCACATTTCAGAACAGCAGGTACCGAACGATATGGTTACGGCATCAGGCAGTGGGATTGATCCTGATATTTCACCTGAGAGTGCATTATTACAAGTGAAACGGGTGGCTCAACAACGTCATTTATCAGAACAACAACTTCGAGACTTAGTGCAACAACAGATTCAGCCTGCACAGCTTGGTTTATATGGGCAAGCACGAGTCAATGTGCTACAGCTGAATCTAGCCTTAGATCAATTGTCATCGACCACACGTTGATAGAGCGCACTTATGCAGATCGATCGTAATCATAAAGCAGATGCATGGCTGGCACATAGCCAGCGTGAACAGTCTGGACGTTTGACCATTTTTTTGGGTGCAGCGCCGGGGGTTGGTAAAACCTATGCCATGCTGACTCGAGCACATGAATTGATGCAGCAAGGGCAACATGTGATGGTTGGGATCGTAGAAACCCACGGTCGATCTGATACCGAGCGTTTGATTCAGGGGCTTAATGTTATTCCTAGAAAGACGTTGGAATATCAAGGTCGTATTTTGGAGGAGATGGATCTTGATCAAATCCTCAAATTAAAGCCTGAAATCGTGTTGGTGGATGAACTCGCACATCGCAATGTACCCAATAGCCGACATGAATTTCGCTGGCAAGATGTGAATGAATTATTGGATGCAGGCATTGATGTCTATAGCACTTTAAACATTCAGCATCTAGAAAGTCTGAATGATGTGGTCTATCAAATCACGGGCATTCGGGTCAGTGAAACGGTTCCTGATGCGTTATTAAAACGTTTGAAAGATATTCGTTTGGTTGATTTGCCTGTTCCTGAATTATTAGAGCGCATGAATCATGGCAAAATTTATTTGGCCGATGTTGCACCTCATGCACTGCAAGGTTTTTTTAAACCTGCACATTTAACAGCTTTACGTGATTTGGCGATTCAAACCGTTGCAGGGCAAGTTGAAATTGATTATCGGGAAAAGTTTGTTGCACAAGGACAGATCATCCCGATCCAGAATCATGTGATGTTGGCGATTGATGGTTCGGAGTTTTCGGAAGATTTAGTGCGTCGGGCACATCGTATTGCGGAAAGACGCAATGCAATCTGGAGTGTGATTTCGATTCAAAAAAGTCAAAATTCGAATACGCAAGTTTTTGCAGTGACCAAAGCATTCAACTTGGCACGTAAGCTAGGGGCTGATACTTATTTGTTACATAGTAATCATATTGCATCGACCATTTTACAAGCAGCTTATGATTATGGTGCGTCCAATATTTTACTCGGTAAAAGTCCTAAAAAATCATTATGGCAACGCCTGTTCTCCGATCATATTGCGGATCAACTATTAGAAAAACAGCATCCCTTTGAGATCACATTTGTTCAACCTTTGAAAGCTAAAAATAATAATGAAGCTAAAATAAAGACAGATAATGTCCGTTCTTCTTGGTTAGAACAAGGCTTGGCATTTAATCCACGTGAGATGATCGAAAGTATTTTGATTGTTCTATTGGGATTGGTTGCGGCAACTGTGAGTGATCACTTTATTGGTTATAGTGAATTGGCTTTAATCTTTGTGGTCACCGTACTTATTGTGGCGATGCGAGCAAGGATGTTCATCACCATTATCAGTGTCCTGATTTGCTTCTTGCTGTATAACTATTTCTTTATTGAACCACGATTTACGCTTCGCATCAGTGCTGAACGAGGGGTGATGACCATCATCATCTTTATCATTTCAGCATTATTGGTGGGTCGTTTAGCCAATCAATTACGTGCTCAGGTACTGAGTTTACGTGCCGCAAATTCTGTTTCCCTACAAATGCAAGAATTAGAACGGAAACTATCCAGCTGTGTCGATATTGAACAAGTTCTGAATATCGCCAAGCAACATTTAGAAAGCTCTTTAAATGCAGCTGTTTGGCTACGGATCGGAACACAAGAGTTAGGTGATCACTCTTTATTCAATGAAAAAGATCAGATTGCAGCAAATTGGACCCAGAAGAATGCTAAGCCTTGTGGACGTTTTACCAATACATTAACGCAATCCGAATGGTGGTTTAATCCGCTGAATTTGGTGGGGGACTATGGTGTCATTGCCATTCGATTTAATCAAAATACAGACAGCATTAGTTTTGAACAACAACGCCTTGCAGAATTGATGATTGATGATATTGCTCAAACCGCTTCGCGGGTGCAGTTGTCTTTACAGTTGGAAAACTCCCGTGTAGTTGCTGAAACTGAAAAGTTACGCTCTGCATTATTGTCGTCAGTTTCGCATGACTTACGCTCACCTTTGGCGGCAATGATTGGTTCTGCAGATAGTCTGAAATACTATGGCGAGCAAATGTCAGAGGAAGACCGACATGAATTGTTAGATACCATTCATGTTGAAGGTGAACGATTGGATCGTTATATTCAAAATTTACTGGATATGACTCGACTCGGCCATCAAGGTTTGAGTCTCAGTCGCGACTGGATTGGTGTCGAAGAACTGATTGGTTCTGCGACGCAACGGCTGAAGCGTTATCAACCCAAGGTCAATATTGATGTCACAATGACAGATGACTTGCCGCAATTGCATGTGCATCCTGCGTTGATTGAGCAAGCGATATTTAACGTGCTAGAAAATGCAGCCAAGTTTTCACCAGATGATATCCCGATTGAAGTACATATCCAACAGAATGACGGTTATCTTCAAATTGATATTATCGACCAAGGTGTTGGCATTCCCGAAGAGGAGCGAGAGCAAATCTTTGATATGTTCTATACCATGCAACGTGGTGATCGGGGCAAAACAGGAACGGGCTTAGGCCTCGCCATTGTCAAAGCCATTATCGGTGCACATATGGGTAGTATTGAAGCTTTGGCAGGTACATATGGTCAGGGCACCTTAATTAGAATACGATTACCACTGCATCAGGATTAAAATTATTATTTATGCCGCAAACATTAAATTCTCAAGCATCGATTCTGATTATTGATGATGAGCCACAAATTCGGAAGTTTCTGGATATCGCTTTACGTGCACAAGGTTATCAGGTGCATGTCGCGGAAAATGGTATGAAGGGTCTGGAGACTTTGGCGACACGTGGTGCTGATTTATTGATTTTAGATCTTGGCCTACCAGATATGGATGGGCAAGAAGTTTTGATTGAGTTACGACAGTGGTCTGCGATTCCTGTGATTGTATTATCTGCGCGCCCTGATGAAAATCAAAAAATAAGATTATTGGATGCTGGAGCGAATGACTATGTCACCAAGCCGTTTAGTATTCAAGAACTCTGTGCGCGTATTCGGGTGATGTTTCGGAATATGCCACAACAGTTGGAGCATAATTTAGTCTTCAATGATGGGCAGCTTTGTATCGATGTAGCTGAACATACTGCTAAATTGCTAGATGAAGAAATTGCCCTAACTAAAAAAGAGTTTCAATTGCTGGCTTTATTGATTCGTCATCAGGGCAAGATCGTGACGCAAAAACAAATTATGACCGAGTTATGGGGCATTACCCATGAAGAAGATACCCATTATCTTCGGATCTTGGTGAAAAAGCTTAGAACAAAAATCGGCGATTCTGCAGTAACACCGAGGTATATTTTTACCATTGCAGGCGTAGGGTTACGCTTTGGTGAATAATTATGATTAATCCGATCTAATTGTTTGGATTATAAAAATATTTATTAAAGAATTGATGTGCTATTAAAGAGCGGAGTGTTAGCTAGTTCACGGTTTTTAAGCTATAATTTTCACGTTTTTAATCTTTATTTTGATAGAGCGACAATGAAAAAATTATTAGCAGTTACAGTATTCAGTTCTTTAGGTCTAATGGCCTGTTCAACCACAGAAACATCAAAATCAATTCAAAGTCCACAAGTGACGGCAGCAGTGCAGCAGATTAAATATAATGGGGTGAAAGTACCTGTTTCGATTGGTAAGTTTGATAACCGTTCAAGTTATATGAGAGGCATCTTCTCTGATAATGTTGATCGTCTTGGTGGACAAGCAAAAACCATTTTAGAAACACATCTGCAGCAAACGGGTTATTTCTCGGTTCTAAATCGCGATAATTTGTCTGAACTTAAACAAGAAGTTGGTTATAGCAATACAGCCCAAACCATTAAAGGCGCACGCTACGTTATTACAGGTGATGTATCTGAATTTGGTCGCAAAGAAGTGGGTGATCAGCAGTTATTCGGTATTTTAGGTCGCGGTAAACAACAAATTGCTTATGCCAAAGTGAACTTGAATATTGTGGATGTAAAAACCTCAGAGATTGTACATTCAGTACAAGGCGCGGGGGAATATGCATTGAGCGCACGTGAAGTACTCGGTTTTGGTTCTACCGCATCTTATGATTCGACTTTAAATGGTAAAGTTTTAGACTTGGCTGTACGTGAAGCAGTGAATAACTTAGTGACTGATATTCAGAATAATCGTTGGACTGCGCAATAAGGCTGGACCGCTGTAAAATGAAAAAAATTCTGTTCACCAGTTTAATCACGTTCGGCTTGGTTGGCTGTGCTGCAGGGCCTCAACCTTTATATAGTTGGGGTTCTTATACACAACAGACCTATCTGATGTATAACCAGCCAGAAAAAGCCACACCGAGTGCACAAATCATTAAGTTAGAAGCGGAAATTGAAAAAGCCAAAGCGAAAAATCTGGCTGTTCCGCCAGGCTTATATGCACATCTAGGATTGTTATCTTTACAAGTGAATAATGCGCAAAAAGCAGTTGAATATTTTCAATTGGAACGACAAGTTTATCCTGAATCTACGGTATTGATGGATCGGTTGTTGCGGAAAATGAATGCCAATGTGGGATCGACGCAGCCATGATTAAGACCTTTTTAGTTACAACCCTTCTGCTGACGGGTCTGGTATTGACGGGCTGTGCTTCATCTCCAACGGTAAATAAGGATATGACGGTTTATAAACAGCATATGCCGAAATCTATTTTGGTATTACCACCTGTCAATGATTCCCCTGATGTAAAGGCAACTTATAGCTATTGGCCGACTGTGATCACGCCAGTTGCTGAAGCGGGTTACTATGTCTTTCCAATTTCTGTGGTCGACTCAATGTTTAAAGAGAACGGCGTGACCAACGGTCATGATGCGCAAAGCATCTCGCCGCAGAAATTACAGGAAATCTTTGGTGCCGATGCAGCTTTATATATTCGAATTAAAGAATATGGCTCCAAGTATCAAGTTATTCAAAGTGTTGCGACGGTCAGTGTAGATGCGAAACTGGTTGATTTAAAAACCAACGAGACGCTTTGGACTGGTGAGAAGAAAGCCGTGCAATCGAGTAATAATGGTAACAACGATTTACTTACTTCTTTAGTTGGCGCATTGGTTGAACAAATCGCGGGGAGTGTAAATGATCGTGCTTATCCTTTGGCAACGATTGTAAATACCCAACTCTTTACCCCGACACAGCATAACCCTGGTTTGGGCTTGCTCTATGGACCTCGTTCTCCTAAATACCAACAAGATGGTGTTGTGAAGTAATCCATATTTCATCTGCAGAATAAAAAAGCCTCTTGATGAGGCTTTGTTATTCTTGAATCTTATTTAATATTTGGATCACCTTGTTTCAAGAAGAAACGTAAGGCGAGTTTCTGTACCCAAGTACCATAAGGAGGATAGAACAACTGCGTTGGGAAGAAACGATGACGTGCAAAAACAGTTTTTGCATGGGAAAGCTCACGGAAACCTTCTTCGCCATGGTATGTGCCCATGCCAGAGTTACCAATACCCCCGAACGGCGCATCATGATTGACCACATGCCATCCCCAATCGTTCAAGGTCACACCCCCTGAATGGGTTTGTTTTAAGACATAATCACGTTCATTGGCATCGTGAGTAAAGAGGTATAAGGCTAATGGTCGTTCACCCGCTTGAATATAATCAATTGCATCATCCACTGTATCGTAAGCAACCACAGGTAAAACTGGGCCAAATAGTTCTTCTTTAAGAATCCGCATCTCTGCTGTGCAATTCAGGACGATATGTACAGGCATACGACGCGCATCTTTGTCACGATCATATTCACCACAAGCAATGATTTGAGCACCTTTGGCTTTGGCATCATCTAAGATATCGAGCAAACGTTTTAGATGGCGATCATTCACAATCGAAGTGTAGTTGGAATTTTGGTTGATATTATTGCCATACATCGCAGTGAAATTCGCTTGGCATTCTGCAACGAATTGATCCACTTTTTCTTTTGGCACCAGTGCATAGTCGGGCGCAACGCAGATCTGACCACAGTTGGTCGCTTTACCATGTAAAACGCGTTTTGCAGCATCAGCCAGTGGGTAATTACGGCTGACTAAAGCAGGGGATTTTCCACCAAGTTCTAAGGTGACTGGGGTTAAATTATCTGCTGCCGCACGCATGACTACGCGACCAATTGCTGGCGAACCTGTAAATACAATATGGTTGAAGGGTAGTGAGGTGAATTGTGCTGGATCAAGAATCTCTTCACCAAAAACAGCGACCTCATCTTCACTAAAAATTTCAGCCAACATCCGTTTAACTACAGCATTGGTTGCTGGAGTCACTTCAGGTAGTTTGATCATCACCCGATTACCTGCTGCAATTGCGGCAATTAATGGCCCCAAGGCTAAATAAACAGGGAAGTTCCAAGGAACAATAACACCTACTACACCTTTAGGCTGGTATTGCACACGTAGGCGATTCGATAAAAATAGCAATTCAGTATGACGTTTACTTGGTCGCATCCAACGGCGGACATGACGAATGGCATGTTCTGCTTCAAGCACTGAACCGAGTAAATCAAGTAGTTTTGATTCATCTACGGAGCGTGAACTAAAGTCGGAATTAATTGCTGTCGCAATCACATCTTGATAACGGATAATTTGTTTTTTTATTTGCAATAATTTGGTACGTCGATCATCTGGATCTGGGTAAGGCTTAGCATCAAAAGCAGCACGCTGTTGCTTAAACACCGAATACATATGTTCGGTTGCAGGATCACTGAATTGTTGTGAAGTTGAAAGTGTCATTGTTGCTCCTTTCATGCTTATTAGTAGAATAGACTTTATGATTGATGAGATTTGTAGTCGATGTTAAATTGAGACAACAAAAGGTAATTTAGTGCCATTATGCATCATCACTCAAGGGATGAGGTGAAAAAATGCGTAAACAGGATGTGAGCCCGATGCTGATTGAAGCGCGTTATGATCAAAATCAATTGGCTCAAGGTACGCCGATTTTAGGTCTAACCAGTCTGCTGGAAGCCATGCAACAGCAAGGTTATCGTTTGGATGAGGTTTTAGCGGGCACAGGCATTTCTCAGGATGCACTGAATAGTGCAGCTTCTCATATTTCCCCCTATCAAAAATTACAGCTTTTTCAAACGATTCAGCGTTTATCTAAAGATCCGCTGATTGGCATGCGGGCTGGGCAAAAACAGCGGCTATCGGATTTTGGCGTTTATGGTTATGCGCTGTCTTCCTCTCGTAATTTCCAACAGGCGGTAGAGTTTGGTATTCGTCACATCAAACTCGCGGCACCTGTACTCAAGAAAAGCTTTTCGATTCAAAAGCAAGTTGCCATTTTTGAAGGTCATGAAATTATTGCGCTGGGTCAATTATTGCCTTTGGTGTGTGAGTTTTGGTTTAGTTCAATGCAAACCCTGATTGAATGTGTATTAGAGGCACCATTTCAAGCGAAAAAACTGTTACTGCCTTATCCAGCACCTCAATATGCAGATGAATATGAAAAAGTCTTTCGCTGTCCTGTGGAATTCGATGCAGAGGTAATGCAATGGCATTTTGATCTTGATTGGCTCGATAAACCTTGTCCGAATGCCAATCCGATTACTGCGGATATGTGTCAGTCTTTTTGCGAAAGGATGTTGGGGAGCAATGATGACGAACAAGAACCTGATTTAGTCCGAACGATCCGTCTGATCTTATTAGATGCGGTTGGCAGCTTTCCGAGCGCACAAGAGATTGCAGATCAATTGCATTTATCCAAGCGAACTTTATACCGCCGTTTGTCAGATGCGGAAGTCAGTTATCAAGAGATTTTAGACAGTACTAGAAGGCGACTTGCAGATGAATATTTGGCAACAAGTTTGAGCATTGATGAAATCGCAGAACGCTTAGGATTTTCAGATACCTCAAATTTTAGAAAAGCCTATCGTAATTGGGTGGGGATTTCACCAAATGAATATCGAGCCGATAAAAATAAGATAATTTAGTTTAAAAAATAGGTTTTATTCTCAAAATATGAATTTTTTAATTTAATTTTAATATCGCGCGATAATAATGACTATTATAATTGTTGGAATGTTCATAAATAGCTATTTATTTTAAATACGATAGAAGTTTTATAAATGAATGATATTTGTTTTAATTATCATTTAATTAAATATGTTATTTTTTAATCAAAAAATGCACCATAATATTGCATTGTGATTTTAAATATATAGCATTTTGATTAGTTATTCTTCAGGTGTTTTGATCGATTGATCTAAATTTTTTATAAAAATATATTAATAATTAAAGTCTTATATTGAAAAGTATATTTGTATACTTTTAAGGTATTTTTCATGTGAATGACTGTGTTCACTATATAATTAAATTAAATGAATTAGCTAAAGTTAAATCGCATAGAATCTGTGCTGGATTAGGGTAGGTGTACCCATTAAAAAAACTTATTATGCTAAGGATTGCATTCAATGCTGACTTTTTTAGGTATCAGCATGATCATGTGCTTTATGTATTTGATCATGTCAAAACGTCTCAGTGCATTAGTTGCATTAATTTTAATCCCATTCATATTTGCTATTATCGCTTGGGGCTTAGGTTTTTATTTTGACAGCTTAAGTCATATTCAATTGGCCGAACTTGGCAATACCATGTTAGAGGGTATTAAAAAGCTCGCACCAACAGGCGTCATGCTTCTTTTTGCTATTTTATATTTTGCATTAATGATTGATTCGGGGTTATTTGACCCTTCGGTAAGATGGATTTTAAAGAAAGTAAAAGGCGATCCATTAAAAATCACTTTAGGTACAGTTTTTCTCACATTATTGGTCTCTTTAGATGGTGATGGCTCAACCACGTATATGATTTGTGTGGCGGCAATGATGCCACTATACAAACGTGTTGGCATGAATCCATTGATCATGACCTGCTTGATGTTGCTTTGTAGTGGTGTGATGAATTTGACTCCATGGGGTGGACCAACAGCACGTGCTGCGAGTGCACTTCAAGTTGATGCCAGTGAAGTCTTCATCCCAATGATCCCATCGATGATTGTGGCTGCTGCTTGGTTATTCTTCTTGGCTTACATGTATGGCATGTATGAACGCAAACGTTTAGGCGTGATTGAACTGGTAGACATCAGCCATGCCGATGATATTTCGATCTCAAAAGATCCAGAAGCACAACGTCCGCATTTACGCTGGTTTAACGGTATCTTGACTGTGGTATTAATGGCTTCTTTGGTAAAAGGGATTTTACCAATGTCGATCCTGTTTATGCTTGGTTTCTGTATTGCATTAGTCGTGAACTATCCATGTGTCAACATGCAGAAAAAACGTATCGCCATGCATGCAGATAGCGTACTGGCGGTAGTGGGTGTGATCTTTGCTGCAGGTGTCTTTACTGGAATTCTATCTGGTACAGGCATGGTTGAAGCAATGTCTAAAGGCTTCGTTGCTGTGATTCCACCAAGTATGGGGCCTTATTTAGCACCAATTACGGGTGTATTGAGTATGCCTTTGACTTTCTTTATGTCGAATGATGCCTTTTATTTTGGTGTTTTACCAATTCTTGCGGAAGCAGCATCGCATTATGGAATTTCGCCAGTTGAAATTGCACGTGCGTCGATTATTGGGCAACCGATTCACTTGTTATCACCTTTAGTTCCTTCAACATATTTGTTATGTGGTTTGGCTGCTGTAGAAATGGGTGATCATCAGAAATTCACGTTGAAATGGGCATTTATTACCTGCTGCGTGTTGATGGGTAGCGCCTTAATATTCGGTGTATTTCCATTTTATAATATGTAAATCAATTTGTTATAATGCTTTTATATTCATGAGAATATAAAAGCATCCTTATTTACGCATTCCCACTTAATTTTAAATTTTGCTTGAAACACAGCGAAATAGAGTTTTTTTACACTTTTTTAGATGGTTAGGAACATAACAATGAAGATGAAACTTGCACTCGCAACAATGATGAGTATTGCAACTTGTTCTGCATTTGCAGCACCAAAATTTTATGGAGAAATTGATGCAAGTATTGATTATCTACCAGAAAAAAATGCAAATTCGGCAGATCATGATGTTTGGAAAGTAAATAGCAACAGTTCATTTGTTGGAATTAAAGGTGAAGAAAAATTAACCGAAAACTTAAGTGCGGTTTATTTAGCAGAATGGGCATTTTATGCAGATGGCGACAAAACTGATTGGTCGCAACGTAATCGTTTTGTCGGATTAAAAGATGATCGTTTTGGTACAGTTAAAATTGGTAAACATAATACACCGCTAAAAGATTTATCCAGTCCTGTTGATAGTTTTAATAACTATATTAGTAATAAAGCAGATATCACGGGCATTATGGCGGGCGAAAACCGTGTCAATAATGCAGTGGTATATGATTCTCCTGAAATTGCTTTGAATGACGGTAATTTAGAAGCAAGTGTCTTGCTTGCAACAGGTGAAAGTCGTGGGATTGAAGATGATAAACGCGGTGGGGTGAATACTGCAGGGCGTGGCTTAGGGGATGCATGGTCTGCATCGCTCAGTTATAGTCATCCTGTATTCTTAGTGGGTGTTGGCTATGACAAAGCCATTCCAAGTGATTTCTTGGGGCATGGGTTATTAAATGCAGCTGAGACTGAAACGCAAGTGGATGAAGTGTTTGCTGCTGCGAATACCGTGCGTGTGATTGGTCGTTTGACACCAATTGAAGGACTTGCCATCAAGGCTCTTTATCAGACATCAAAGATTGTAGATAAGCCAGGCAATAAAGTTGTTGATCCAACAACTTTAGATCCAGAAGGATTTATTCGTAATATTGATGATTCACAAGGCTGGCTCATTGGTGCGGAATACAAATTACCAAATCAGTCAAAATGGACGGTGAAAGCACAATATAGTCAAAATAGCACCAGCTTTAAAAGCAATAAGGCGGATTTCGATGCCAATCAATTATTACTTGGTACCGACTATTCATTTAATAAACAAGTGAAAGTCTATGGCTATGCTGGATACTCAACATTCGAGCAGGCAAGTGCTAAAGACAAGCAACCGATTGCGGGTACGGGTTTAGAATTTAAGTTCTAAATTTCAGTGAATTAACATCAATAAATAGGATAACTTTGTCCTATTTATTGATGGTTTTATTTGAAGGATTTTGCTCGCTGATGAAGCAATGCATGACTTAATTCCTTTTAGAGTATGTGAATAATAAAATATAAAAATTATTAATAATTTCTTCATTATTCTCCTGTATATTGAGCGCATTGATCTTCATGGATAGTGTGGATAGAAAAGGAAATGATTTTTAAAGAATTAAATATCTCTTTGTTTAATAGTATAAATTCATTTGCAAAGGAACATGCAGTATTAGACAAGGTCGCGATTTTTCTAGCCGATGATCTCAACACTGTGTTTATCAGTTTTCTTGTATTTTTGTTGGTCACGCAATGGAAAATCTATAACCTGTTGTTTGCAAAAACATTGGTCATTGTTCTGCTTTCTTTACTTCTAAGCGACATTATTGAATTCTTTTATCATCATCCGCGCCCATTTCAGCTGGATTTAGGTCATAAATTGATTGGTCATGGTTCTAGCTCATCCTTCCCAAGCCAACATACCCTAACCATTGTTATTATTTCATTTTCTTATTTGATGGCTGGGTTTAAAAAAATTGGAATTATCGGTTTGATCCTGAGTGTGATTGTTGGTCTCTCACGGGTTTTTGTCGGGGTCCATTTTCCGTTTGATGTGATTGGTTCGTTTGTAATTGGTTTTATGTTGGTTGTATCTATCAATTATGTTTTAAAAGAATTGGCAATCAAAGTCAGAAGGTTGAAAATCATTCGCATTGCGGATTAAAGATTTCAACCTAATAAAAAACGGAGCATGACTCCGTTTTTTATTGCCCGAGTTATAAGAAATTTATTCGATTACCCCAAGAGTTTACGCACTGTTTACGTTACTTCTAACCAAGCTTTAACTAAGCTAAATCTATCTATATAACTTGAGCTTTCAGCGATGAGTGCTGTACTTGTTGAGATCAATCGTCCATCTGTGTTTAAAAAGTATATTCATACCGCGGCTTTGAAAAATGATGTTGACGGTGTTACGCAAAAAAAACGATTTATAGAAGAAGTTGAAGCTTATCTAAAACAGTATCCCAATACCCAACATGTTGATGTGTACTTATGTGATTTAAACGGGCACTTACGTGGCAAAAGAATTGATATCGGGTGCTTAAGAAATCTGACCAAAGGCTGTTATTTTCCATTGTCAGTTTACGCCATGAGTTTGGATGGTAAGGTTATTGAGGAGACAGGACTTGGTAAATATATTGGAGAGCCAGATCATTTATGCGGACCTATTTTAGGGTCTTTACAACCTCATCCCATCGATTCCGAGCACAATGCACAGTTGCTTCTTAGTATGAAAGACGATCATGGAACAGATTGTGTGTATGAACCTAGAAATGTGCTGAAAAAAGTCCTCTATCAACTTCATGACAAAAATTATTATCCCTGCATCGCAGCAGAAATAGAGTTCTACTTACATCCTTTAAGTGAGACAGGTAATGTTGAAGAAACGATGACGCAGTGTTTTGATATTAATACCTCTGATCATTATCAAAATATTCTGAATGAGATTGAAGCGATCGCAAAGCGACAGCGCATTCACATTACAGGAATCGTTTCCGAATCATCTTCAGGCCAGTATGAGATTAATCTGCAACATATAACGGATGTTTTGACTTTATGCGATCAGATTATGTTGCTGAAAAGAACCATCAAACTTGTTGCGAATAAGCATGGTCTACGTGCGAACTTCCTTGCTAAGCCTGATATGCACAAAGCGGGCAGTGGCATGCATTTCCATATGAGTCTTTTAGATCACAATCAGCAAAATATTTTTAGCTCGTCACAAGGCAATATCGCTGATGCATTATTAAAAGCAGTGAGTGGATTGTTATTATTGATGCCAGATTCGATGGCAATTTTAGCACCAAACCTAAACTCTTTTAGACGCTTTAAGTTAGGTCATCACGTGCCACTTGAAGCCAATTGGGGGGTGAATAATCGGAATGTTGCGATTCGTATTCCGTGCTCAGATCAAGAAAATCAGAGACTGGAATATCGTGTGGCAGGGGCAGACTGTAATCCTTATTTGGCAGTCGCTACAATTTTGATAGGTACTTTGCATGGTCTAACACATCAATTGGATATTCCTAAGCAAGCACATCAATTAAAACTTAAAAGTGAGCATGTGCTATTACCAACTGAGCAAATGCAAGCACTGAAATTATTCAAAGCCAATCAATTGTTAACTGAATATCTAGGCAAAGCCTTTGTTGAGCTTTGGTGTACGGTAAAGCAGGCAGAGTACCAAAGTGTATATAGTCAGATTACGGCCATTGAAAAGAACTGGGATATTTAACAGCTCGTTGTGAAACAATGGAGTATGCGCTCAGCGGGACTCGAACCCACGTCGGTCGCTTAGGAGGCAACTGCTCTATCCAGTTAAGCTATAAGCGCATAATTTAATGATTATAAACAAAAAAGTGATTGCAGAAGCAATCACTTTTTAATGAAACCGATCAGCTGTTAAAGAGAAAATACCAATTCTGAAGAGTTGGCATTTTTTACGCCTTATTTATTTAGGATCTCATCATCAAATGTGGTTTGTAAATTAGATTTAATTTTAGTATCCGACGTAGATTGGATGAGATTTAGCATTTTCTCTTTGTATTCAGTATGGCCTGCTTGATACATGTAGAAGTAATATGACCATTGTGAATATGGATAGTCTGGATCTTTTTTGGCTTCAGGATGGCTAAGCTCTTTTTTTAATAATCCTGCCGCAGTTTCATAACATGTAGGTAGATCTTCTTTTTTATTGAGTTGCTTTAAAAGGAAGCACTGAAATTCTTGCTTATCCGATGATGGATTCTTTTTTAATAGCTTTTCATTAAGATCAAAAGCATCTTGATTCATTTCCAACTGAGTATAAACATTCATTAAAATTAAATTGCGCTGCTTATCATCTGAGATAGTCTTAATTTGGGGTATAAGTGCTTTGATCTGATTATGAAACCCTGTTACATCACCCGTTGTAATAAGATCAGTTGCCTGATTGTACTCATTTACAATTTCTTGATCTTTGGCATTTAGTTTTTTATGTACTTCTAAATTGTCTTTTTTACTTGAGACAGTTGAAGGCTCAATACTATTTGCTGAGTTATTACATGCTAACAGGGCAAAAGAACAGAATATTAATATTGGAAATGTAAACTTTTTAATCATTTTACTCGCCTAGTTGCTGAATTTAGATCAAATTTAAAAGTAGTAGTTGGGGGCATGGGAATAATGAGGCCAACGTCAAATTTTGCTCTGTAGCCAGCAGTCAATTCAACTGTGACAGGTTGTAGGTTAGGTTCGGGTAATTCAATTGTGCATGATCCTACTGGCTGTTTATCTCTTGATGTATCCCAAAAACCTCCACCAACTTTTAATGTCGATTGATTAATTTTCTGTCCTTCGTGATAAAGATTAATAGTTCCAAAAGGAAAAATTGTTGCGTCATTTTTTAAACGTGGTGGAATCATAGAAACACTTATAAACAGTTTCTTTCCAGTTAAATCATAGTCTAAAACAAAATTTGCTGTACCTGAAAGTACTTGAGACATAACGCCCTTGGCGCTTTTTCGGTCTTCATCATAAGGCGTTACGAAAGTCTTAAATTTAATATATTCAGTTTTTTGACGTTCAATATAGTAATTTTCGTATTTTCCTTTGTCTTCATAAAAATTATTTGTTTGTGACTCTGTGATTAATGATCTAGTGTTTTTTGATGTGATAGATCTAACTGAAGCACCATTATCTTGAACAACGAGATTTTGCTTTGGCAATAGTTTACAACCACAAGATAAACTGTCCCCCACACGTGCGGCTAGTTTGCCAAAAAATATTCATGTGAGGATCACCAGTGATGATTGTTGCAAGAGTCTTATGTTTTAGGCATGTGGCTTTGTCACCAACACAAGCGATGGGAATACCTTCAACTTGGAACATACTATTACCTGATATAACTTGACCGCCGCCAGTAGTAGGGCAACCAATCGTTACATAAGATGTTGCCATAAATAATTTTAGCCTCTTAATTTTTATAGGAGGATAATAGCAACCAATATACAGAACATACTGTTTAGTTTTTTTAACGGATATTTAAAGTTAAGCTTTTTAATTTCCTGAAATGTTTTAGCCACCACAACTAAAATTTTTGATGGCTAAAACAAAAAGTGATTGCAGAAGCAATCACTTTTTAATGAAACCGATCAGCTGTTAATTTTCAGTTTTACGATTTAAAAACTTATAGAAAATAAACATGAATACGATCCAAATCGGAATCATCAGTACAGATTCTTTAAAGCCTTGTTGCCACATGATATAGAGCACTACAGCAATAAAACCTAATACCAAATAGTTACTAAATGGAGACCACAAAGCAGGATAAGAGGTTTTAATTTGAGCTTTTTTGATATGACTTCTATATTTCAAATGGGTCAAACTAATCATTGCCCAGTTTAAAACAAGCGCACCAACAACCACATACATTAAATGTCCAAGCGCATCTTCAGGCACAAAGTAGTTGAGTAATACACAACCAAAGATTAGGAAAGCCGAGAGCAGTACTGCTGGAACAGGGACGCCTTGTTTATTGGTTTTGGTAAATACTTTTGGTGCATTACCTTGTTGAGCTAGACCAAATACCATACGACTATTAGCATACATTCCGCTGTTATATACGGATAATGCTGCTGTTAGGATAATAAAGTTAAGTAAGTGTGCTGCCCAACCAATCCCCATTTGACTGAAAATCATCACGAATGGACTTTTATCTAAGCCACCGAGATCCAACTGATTCCAAGGCACAAGTGACAAGAGAATAGCAAGAGAACCCACATAGAACACTAAAATACGAATAACGACTTGGTTAATCGCTTTAGGAATGGTGGTCTTTGGATCTTTGGCTTCTGCTGCTGCCATACCAATCAGTTCAATTCCCCCAAAGGCAAACATCAAGAAAGCCAACATATAGAACAAGCCATCGAAGCCATGCGGGAAAAAGCCCCCATGTGACCACAGGTTACTAAATGAAGCTGTTGAGTTCGCATCTGCAGTGAAGAGTAAGAATAAGCCAAATAAGATCATAGCGACTACGGCTGTCACCTTGATGATGGCTAACCAGAACTCAGATTCACCATAGAACTTAACATTGGTCAGGTTCACTGCCGTAATCACGACAAAGAAGAACAATACTGACTGCCAAGCGGGGATTTGTGGCCACCAGTAATTAATGTATTTACCTACTGCCGTTAGCTCAGTCATTGCGACAAGGATATACAGTACCCAATAGTTCCAGCCTGTTATAAAGCCTGGAAATTTACCCCAATACTTATAAGCAAAATGGCTAAATGAACCTGCAACAGGCTCTTCAACAATCATTTCACCTAAATGACGCATGATTAGAAAAACAATCAAGCCGCCAATCGCATACCCCAAAATAATAGATGGCCCAGCAGACTGGATAATTTGCGCAGAACCTAAAAATAAGCCCGTACCAATCGCTCCACCCATGGCAATGAGTTGGATATGGCGGTTTTTTAGTCCACGCTGAAGTTGAGAAGAATCGTTGTTCAAAGGACTGAGCTCGACGAGGAATTAACTGGATTATTCTAATAGATTGAAACATTTTCGCCTAGTAAAAGTACAGCGATGCTATGACTGGAAAGTTGTTTTTAAAAGTTATTTAAAATCTTATATTTATATGAATATTAAAATGAAATATGCTGTAATTTTATACAGTTAAAAAATCCCCAAGTTTTTCCCGACGGATGGAATAGTATTTTTGGCATTGTGAAAGCCTTGAAATCTACTCACTATAATGCGCAGACTTTACGCATTATGACCAATCCCAAAACCATTGGTCGTATGGTATTTTTAATAGCAGTGCAGTACCTTTAGATTCAAAATTGATCTGCACCAAGAATATGATAAAAGGAAGACATTGACATGAGCTCAGTACCGCAAATAAAAGTCCCAGCAACTTATATGCGTGGAGGCACAAGTAAAGGTGTGTTTTTCAAACTGGATGATTTACCTGAAGCGGCACAAGTAGCGGGCAAAGCACGTGATCAACTTCTTCTACGGGTGATTGGCAGTCCAGACCCTTATGGCAAACAGATTGATGGTATGGGTGGGGCAACGTCAAGCACCAGTAAAACAGTAATTTTGACAAAAAGTTCTGAGCCAGAACACGACGTTGATTATCTATTTGGTCAAGTATCAATTGATCAGCCATTTGTCGACTGGAGTGGTAACTGTGGCAACTTAACCGCAGCAGTGGGTTCATTTGCCATTTCAAATGGTTTGGTTGATGCAGCACGTATTCCTGAAAATGGCATTTGTACGGTACGGATCTGGCAGAAGAATATCCAAAAAACCATTATTGCCCATGTTCCTGTGACCAACGGTCAAGTTCAGGAAACAGGTGATTTTGAACTGGACGGTGTGACATTTCCAGCAGCTGAAGTTCAGATTGAATTTTTAGACCCGGCTGATGATGGTGAAGAAGGCGGCGATATGTTCCCGACAGGAAACGTTGTGGATCAGCTGGTTGTTCCTGAAATTGGTACATTCCAAGCCACATTTATCAATGCTGGTATTCCGACCATTTTCCTCAATGCAGAAGATATTGGTTATCAAGGGACAGAATTACAAGATCAGATTAATGGTGATGTCGCAGCTTTAGCACGTTTTGAGAAAATCCGTGCTTATGGTGCAGTACACATGGGCTTGATTAAAGATATTTCCGAAGCAGCTGCGCGTCAGCATACGCCTAAAATTGCTTTTGTATCACAACCAAAAAGCTATACCTCATCAAGTGGTAAGACTGTTGAAGCGGCTGATGTGGACTTATTGGTACGTGCTTTGTCGATGGGTAAATTACACCATGCCATGATGGGAACTGCTGCTGTTGCGATTGGTACAGCAGCCGCTATTCCGGGTACCTTGGTGAATTTGGCGGCTGGTGGCGGTGAGCGTGAAGCGGTTCGTTTCGGTCATCCATCTGGAACTTTACGTGTGGGTGCTCAAGCTGAATTGATTGATGGTAAATGGTCTGTTAAAAAAGCCATCATGAGTCGTAGCGCACGTGTGCTGATGGAAGGCTGGGTTCGTGTGCCAGGTGATACCTTCTAGTTTATTTTCTTTTTGAATTTTATTGGTAAAGCCTTCATTTGAAGGCTTTATTATTTTAAATCTATTAAAAATACAAACACAATTTCATGAGATAAATAATGTTATGATGTGGCTATTCTGACAAGTCTTGTCATTTTACTCTTCAATTCAGATTTCCTGAGGCAACAACTGTGTCATCTATCTCTCAAGTTAATGCGGATGTTCTAAAACAAGCTCAACAACGTATTCAACAAGATTTATTGACAGCATTGGCTGCATTTTCAATTCCAGAACCTTTAAAAGCAGCCGTTCACCATACCGTAATGTTAGGTGGTAAGCGGGTTCGTCCTGCACTTTGTTATGCAGCAGCGTCATTACAGCCGAATCATAACTTTGCAGCAGCGCGCCGTGCCGCAGTTGCAGTTGAATTGATTCACTGTTATTCGTTGGTACATGATGATTTGCCATGCATGGACAATGATTTACTACGTCGTGGACAACCGACTTGCCATGTCGCATTTGGTGAAGATACTGCTTTATTGGCTGGTGATATTTTGCAGTCGATGGCTTTTGAAATATTGGGCAGCCGTTTGTTTGATGAGCAGGGGCAAGGTACTGAAGCTGCCATTGTCTTAAAACAAGTGCAAATCTTAGCAACAGCAAGTTCAAGAATGGTTTGTGGTCAGGTATTGGATTTACAGGCCGAAGGGGAAGGAAAACAAGTTGATCAAGCTGAATTGGAAAACATTCATCGCAATAAAACAGGTGCTTTGATTCAAGCGGCAATCATGATGGGTGCAGTGACCATTTTTAATGGAACTGATCAGGCCATTCCGAAATTACGCCAATTTGGGCAAACGATTGGTTTAGCCTTCCAAGTACAAGATGATATTTTGGATGTGACGGCAAGCACTGAGACTTTAGGCAAGACTGCGGGTAAAGATGAGCAAGTTCAGAAATCAACTTATCCTTCGTTGATGGGCTTAGCGCAAGCACAAGCTTATGCACAAACTTTACATGATCAAGCCTTTGAGGCCTTGGCTTATTTTGGTGATGATGCCAAAGAGCTGGTCGAAATTTCACAGTTTTTACTGGCACGGAAAAGTTGATACTCATTTCTTAAAATATGTATTCTTGATTAATTATTTAGAGTAATGGGATAGATTTAATTATCGAAATTTAATCTAGGTTACATATTTGATGTACATGGTAAATGTTCAAATTGTTCGGTTCGTAGATTCATCTTTTCCTGGATGGGTCGAATGTCTATTAATTGATACGTCGGGTCGAGAATGGTTTTTTATAGATAAAGCCCCTATTTTTACGGATCAAAATTTGCATGAAAAAAGTAGCTATCCACAACATGGAAAGATTGCGTGTGAAATGATTCGTTTATGGGTGGAACAAGACGGACGGGAACGTTGCATTATAAAGACAGACCAGCCTGAGGGGATATCAGCAAAGGGGGGGGAAGTAGAGTTCGAAGTATTTTATGATCAACTAAAATGAAAAAAGCAGGGTCATATATTAAAATTCATTTTAATAATAATAGGATATCTTTTAATGAATGATGATCAATTAGAACAATGTGCGCTTGAATATGGACAACAACTGGCTTTTTCCATCCAGTCACAGCCTTTTGGCCCAGATTGTGAAGTATTTAAGGTCTTTGACAAGGTATTTATGTTGATTGGTGCCTATTCGGGCAAGCTACTGGTGACGATTAAATGTGAGCCTGAGAAAAGTTTGGAATATCAGGAGCTGTATCCTTCAATTTCGGCAGGCTACCATATGAATAAGAAACACTGGATATCAATTGCCAGTGGTCATGAAATTACAGCTGATTTGCTGCAAGACCTGATTAAAGATTCTTATGATTTAGTGGTGGGAAAACTCCCACTTAAAGATCGAAAGCGAATTCAGAATGTATAAAAAATAAAGCAGCGATAACGCTGCTTTATTTTGATTGGAAACAGGACTTAGTGTTTGCCCATAATTCCACGAATGGCATTGAGTACATCGGCTGGAAGTACCACAGTTTTTGCGTTGCTTGATTTAGAAAGATCTTGCATCGCTTTTACATATTGCTCACCGAGTAAGTAAGCAACAGGGATTTCTTTATCACCGACAGCTGTAGTGACCATTTCAATCGCACGTTGTGAAGATTCCGCAAGAACAACTTGCGCTTCTGCATCACGACGCGATGCTTCCAAACGACCATCTGCTTCTAAAATTGCAGCTTGTTTTTCACCATCAGCTTTAGTCACAGTTGCACGACGTTGACGTTCAGCAGCCGCTTGAGCTTCCATCGCAGCCTGCATGGTGTGAGATGGCTGAATATCTTGGATTTCAACCGTTTTCAAGGTAATACCCCAATCTGAGATATCATCAGAAATGGCTGCTTTTAACTTCGCTTTGATGTGATCACGTGAAGAAAGTGCATCATCCAAATCCATTTCACCAACAATTGAACGCAGTGAAGTTTGAACAAGGTTTTGAATTGCCCAAGTATAGTTTTCAATCCCGTACACCGCTTTTTCTGGTGTTGTCAGGTTGATATAAGCTACGGCATTCATCACCAGTACGGCATTGTCTCGGGTAATTACTTCTTGTGAAGGAATATCTAAAACAATATCTTTGGTGGTAATTTTATAAGCAACTTCGTCTACATATGGGATAACGAAATTGAGACCAGGATTCAACGTGGTATGGTATTTACCCAGACGTTGAACAATCCATTTATAACCTTGGGGAACAATACGAACCCCTTTAAAGATGGTTATAGCAATAAAAGCTAAAAGTGCTAAAACAACAATAGTACCGACAGACATTGAAAACCCTCTTTTGTGTTTATGACGTGCTATGCGGTTGAACGACTAAATCATTACCCAAAATATCAACAACTCGAACGCGATCACCGACTTGTACAGGTACGGTACAACGGCAATTCCATTCATCATTACCTAAAACAGGCATCGGAAAGCGCACAATAATTTGTCCATGCTCAAGTCCAGTTTGGATCACCATACCCACTTGACCAATGGTTGCTTCACGAGGAAGTCCTGCTTTGGTTTTATCAATGGAGAGAGGTTTGATAAATTTGAACCAAAGAATCGTGCATAAAATAGATAAAATTCCCCAAGTAATCACTTGAGTTGTAAAGCCCATCATTGGGAAAAGCCACAGTAAAATACAGACCATGACTGCTGCTATGCCAAACCATAATGCAGCAAAAGCAGGCAAAATTAACTCTGAAAGAATCAGTAAAATCCCTAATACAAACCAGTGCCAAGGTTCAACTACAAATTCCATAGATTTGCTCGCATCATTAAACGGAGTGGAGGTGAAAAAATATTCACCTTTAGCACTCTAGCAGATCATTATCTTTATGAATATACAAAGATTGTTTTTTTGGAATTTAGGGCTGATGGTCACGAGTAATCTTGCTTGGATTGCAAGTCATTATGCAGATCAACAGCCCTTGAGGAGGGTTTTAGAATTTAGACTTTGGTGCAGGCTTAAGGGCAGCAGGAGAGTTTTTAAATGTCGTAATCGCATTTCGAATTGCAGTGATCTTGGCTTGAGCTGCTTTTTCACCTTCTAAAATTGCTTCATTACTCGATTTAAGATCAAGTGCACCGAGATGACCAACTTTAGGTTGAATCACGACAGTGGCTTGATTGAGCTCCTCATTAATACTTTGTTGTCCCATAATATTAATAGTTTGGTCCAATAAGCCCCACATACTGAGGGGTTTACCACCGACTGGACGTGCAGAGATATCTACTGCAATCACAATATCGGCCCCCATATCTTTGGCTGTTTTAACAGGGATGGGGCTGACTAAGCCACCATCTACATATTTGGTATTGCCAATCACCGCAGGGACAAACACGTTTGGAATACTACAAGACGCACGTACGGCTTGACCTGCATTGCCTTTTATAAACTCTGCTTTTTTTCCATTATCTAAGCGCGTTGCGACCGCAGCAAATCGAATTGGAAATTGTTCAATTGGTTTATTGCCGACTTGGCTATTCACATAATTCTGTAGTTTTTGTCCGAGAATAATGCCTTGACTATTTATAGTTAAGTCACGCAAATCAGATTCTTGCAGTTTTAAAGCCAGATTTTGCATTTGATAAGGTGTTTGACCGCTGGCGTAAATACTGCCTACGAAACTACCTGCACTGGTACCTGTCACGATTTTGGCTTTAATACCATGAGACTCTAACACCTTGATTACACCAATATGGGCAAAGCCCTTGGCACCACCACCGCCTAAGGCGAGTGCAATCACGGGTTCACGCGCTTTAATTGCCGTTGTAGAGGGTGTTTTCTTTGCTGTTTGATCACAACCAAATAAAGCCAAGCTAACAATAGCGAGACAAGACAGTCGAGCAATTTTCATATCAGGTGCAGATAAAATGTACAAAAAGATGGGCACATCAGAGCAGATTTGCCCTCAACTTTCTAGTTTTTTTTCACAAGTTTTTGTAAGGGTTCAGCCAGCCAATCTGGATTCTTTGGTGAAAAGTGTCCGACATAGCGTTGCATGATTTGCTCTAGGTCTTGTTGATAGTGACCTGTCGGAGTAAAAGCACCTAAGCAGTAAATGGTTTTATGATCGTAATCAAAGGCAAACATCACGATGGGAATCCCAGCGGCATGCGCGATATGATAAAAGCCACTTTTCATTTTTTCGGCTTTTTTACGCGTGCCTTCAGGCGCCATGCCGATCCAGATTTTATCGTGCGCATGAATCGTGGCCACTACCTGTTCAGTCAAACCATGGGCGCTGTCACGACGCACGGGAATCAGCCCAGCCCAATTTAATAACGGCTGAAATGGTGGTTTGAACAGACTATCTTTACCCAAGACGGTAATCTTTAGACCTAAGCCGCCAATGGCTAAAAAGCCATACCAACCATCAATGTTGGAGGTATGCGGCGAGATAATCGCAACAGCTTTGGGTAGATTGGGAATTTCACCTACGACAGTCCAGCCTTGACCGAGAAAAAGTTTTTTACACAATGCACGACTATAAGCAGTCCCACGTTGGGGAACCAACGGAGGTAAATCTGGAAAATGCTGTGGCATAAATCACGATATGTAATGACAACTATAATCATGTTAAACGCTCATGACAGCGACTGCATTGGCAAAAAATAAGATTTTATTGCCTTACAGATGAAAGGATTGGATACTTGAACGACCTTATTGTGCAGCCATGGAAAACTCTAAATGCTTAATCTTCGACAGGTTTACATTTTATTGTTTTCTTTATATTGGGCGCAGGGTTTACCTGTAGGTTTTATGACCCATGCATTGCCTGTAATTTTAAGAGCACAAGGGGTGTCTTTAGCCCATATTGGTGGCTTTGGCTTATTAATGCTGCCTTGGTCGATTAAGATTTTTTGGGCCGCTTATGTGGATCGTTTTGCCTTATCCGGATTTGGGCACTACCGTAGCTGGATCATTCCGACGCAACTTTGCAGCGTTGTTATTCTGATTATTCTCTCATTTTTCCCTATTGATGCCTTGGATCAACCGAGTTATCTGCTGATTTTTTTTGGCTTACTCTTGTTGATGAATTTAACTGGCGCAACTCAAGATATTGCCACCGATGGTTTGGCGGTTAATTTACTCAAAAGTGATCAGCAGCATTGGGGCAATACCTTTCAGGTGATTGGATCGCGATTAGGTTTTATTGTCGGGGGAGGCGCTGTACTGTGGTGTTTGGATTGGCTGAATTGGCAAAGCACATTTCTGGCTTTGGCAGGTTTGGTTTTTTTAAACACTTTGCCTGTTTTGTTTTATTCCGAGCCGCAACATGAAAGCAAAGAGACACTAAATAAAGCAAATACCCAATCCTTTACTCAGGCAATTAAAGCCTATTTAAATTATTTTCAATCCTCTCAAGAGTTAAAAGTATGGCTGTTAGTATTGATCAGTTTTAAAGTGGCTGATGGTCTAGCAGGACCTTTATTGAAACCATTGATGGTGGATATGGGACTGAATTTCACTCAGATTGGTGTGTTTATTACCATGTTTGGTGCTGTGGCTGCATTGTTAGGTGCTGGCATTGCAGGCTTATTGTTGAAGCATTATTCCAGAGTACAGTGCCTAATTGTGTTTTCCTTCCTGAAAATTATGAGTTTAGGGGGATATACAGTTCTCGCTTATCATTATGAAACCCAGAATCACATTACACCAATCTGGCTTTATGTCGTGAATGCATTAGAAGATGCCTTTTCAGCGATGTTATTGGTGGTGATGCTGACACTGATCATGCAGTACAGCCGTAAGAAATTTGCAGCAACAGACTTTACTTTCCAAGTCTCTATCATGGCAACGGTGAGCGGATTACTCTATTTGTTCAGTGGTGTGATCGGTGATTGGCTTGGATACTATCGCTATTTGATCGTGATTTGTATTGTTTCGACGCTTTGTTTGGTTCCAATTTATTATTGGAAAAATAAAGCAAGATAAAGATCACTTTTTATTACAATTTTTTGTATTAAGCATCCGATCATTGAAACAAAGAGTGTTGGCTTATATGGGAATGGAATGATATTCGTCGGATTTTTTGTTTTTTTGAATATAGAAAATAATCAGAAAAGATAGTTGATAGATCGATATTAATTAATTGATATTGCAATTAATTCGTTCATAAATAAAAGCATAAAAATATTTTCTGCTCATAAAAAGTGAGTGTATAAAAATTAAACTTTAGTCGAAATAGGAATAAATTAATAAGATTTTAATCGTTTTGTCATATAAAGTTAATGTGTAGGATTTGTTACAAATTTAACCAGGATGTAAACAATGAAAATCAAAATTGTAACAGCAGCAGTGCTTAGTTTACTTGCAACAACCACTTTTGCCGCACCAACATTTTATGGCGAGATCGATGCCAGTGTTGATTATTTACCAGAAAAAAATGCAACTAAATCAAACAAAGACGTTTGGGAAATTAGTTCAAACAGTTCATTCCTTGGACTTAAAGGCGATGAAAAACTGACTGAGCGTTTAAGTGCTGTCTATGCAATCGAATGGGGTTTTAGTGCCGATGGCGATAGCAATGACTGGACGCAACGTAACCGTTTTGTGGGTTTAAAAGATGCGCAATTGGGTACCTTGAAAATTGGTAAGCATGATACCCCAGTAAAACAATTATCAAGTGTAGTTGATACTTTTAACAACTATGTTGCCAACAAGGCTGATATTACAGGTATTTTTACGGGTGAAAACCGTATTGATAATGCCGTGATTTATGAGTCTCCAGCAGTGAAACTATTAGATGGTGCGTTTAAATTTAATGCTTTACTTGCAACAGGTGAGTCTTCTGGTATTAAAGCAACCAGCGGTGGTGCAAAAGTTGCAGGTCGTGGTTTAGGTGATGCATGGTCAGCATCTGTTACCTATGAAAATCCATTATTTGTCGCAGGTCTTGGTTATGATAAAGCCATTCCGAGTACTTTTTTGGGCCAAGGTTTCTTAAATGCAGCTGAGCCAGCAATTACTGGTGGCTCTGTTTTTGCAGCAGCTAATACAGTACGTGCAATTGGTAAAGTAACGCCAATTGATGGTTTGGCTCTTAAAGCTTTATATCAAACGTCAGAGGTAGAAGAAACGACTTACTCTGATTCAGCTGATGCAACTAAATGGGCTGCAAAAGCGAAAAATATTGATGACACACAAGGCTGGTTATTAGGTGCTGAATATAACATCCCTCAAGCAAAAAACTGGACGGTGAAAGGTCAATATAGCCAGAATGACACCAGCTTTAAAGATAACACTGCTGATTACAAAGCAAAACAAATCATTGCAGGTGCGGACTATGCTTTTAACAAACAAGTTAAAACCTATGGTTATGCAGGTTATCTAACACTTGAACAAGCAAGCAAAAAGGATAAACAACCTGTTGCTGGTTTAGGTTTAGAATTCAAATTCTAATTTATTTTTGTTAGAAAACGCCCTTTAAGTTTGCTTAAAGGGCTTTTTTGTTTATATTGTTTTTTTCTTTAAATATAATAATTTATTCTCGTTAAACTCTAGGCTAATGAATGGAGAGCTAGTTCAACATGGATTTATAAAAAGGACATTATTCATACTTTCATTAATTCAATTCTTTAATAATTCATTCAATGCTTAATTCACTCAATTTTTTAACCTGTCATTTTTGTTGGGTTCCTATTGTTTTGTTTAAGTCATTTTTAAGTTTTTATTCTTATCTTAAAAAAAGCTAAGAAATTTATTTTTAGATTGTGATGCTTATGTTGCTAAAAAGACTCAAAACCAAGACCATTTCATTACTCACCTTCAATGTGTTACTCGCAGTTTGGTTAGGGGTTTTTCTAAATCTTGAATTTTATGAAAAGATGCAGACACTTACACCTTATACGGGTTTTAAAGCAGGGCTATTTGTTTTAGCCTCAGTTGCTGTGGTTACTGCGTTCTATACCTTCCTTTTTCAAGTTTTGAATTGGAAATGGACCTCAAAGCCAATTGCAATCGCTTTAGTCTTTATCGGTGGCTTTGCCTCTTATGCGGTCAATACTTTAGGGGTCTGGATCACCTCAGACCAAATCCAAAACCTGATGCAAACGGATTTAGCTGAGGCAAAAGATACCTGGTCTTGGCACTTACTGGTCTGGGTCATTGGTATGGTAATTGTACCGATTATTGTGATTCTGCTGATTAAATTAAAACCCGAACCTGTTATTCGACAAGTTTGGAAAAAGGTGCTGGCTTCACTTGTTTCTTTAGCTATGGTTGGTAGTTTACTGTTTGTTTTTTATGTCGATTTTGCTGCAATTTTTCGTGAAAATCGCGATTTAAAAGGCATGATTTCACCTCAGAATATGATTGCATCATTTATTTCATATTATAAAAAGAAAGCACCTAAAGAGAATTTACCTCTGGTGCATTACGGTGAAGATGCACAAGTTTCCCAAAACTCAAAAGGTGCACCTAAACTGATGGTATTGGTGGTTGGTGAAACAGCACGTGCAGAAAATTTTTCTTTAAATGGTTATGCAAAAGATACAAATCCTAAGTTATCTAAACAAGATATTCTGAATTTCTCTCAAGTGAGTTCTTGTGGAACAGCTACAGCTGTTTCAGTACCTTGTATGTTTTCGGGCATGAAAAGAGAAGATTATGATGAGCGTTTGGCAAGCCATCGTGAAGGACTACTGGATATTGCCAAACGAGCAGGTTATCAAGTCACTTGGATTGATAATAATTCAGGGTGTAAAGGGACATGTGACCGTGTCGAACAGTTTAAAATTCCAGAGCCAATTCAACAAAAATGGTGTAAGGATGGCGAATGTCTGGATGACATTTTGATTGATAGTCTGAAAGCTTATATTGAAACGATTCCAAAAGACGATACGCGTCCGCACTTGGTAGTGTTACATCAAATGGGAAGTCATGGTCCTGCTTATTATAAGCGTGTGCCACCCGCATATCGTGTGTTTAAACCAACTTGTGATACCAATGCAATTCAAGGCTGTACCCAAGAAGCATTGCTGAATAGCTATGACAATACTTTGCTTTATACCGATTATGTTTTAGATTCATTGATTGAGACACTAAAAAATACAACGAAATATCAAACAGGTTTGTGGTATTTGTCAGATCATGGTGAATCGACTGGTGAAAGTGGCATGTATTTGCATGGCGCACCTTATGCGATTGCACCTACCCAACAAACCCATGTTCCGATGGTGATGTGGTTCTCGCAAGCTTGGCAGCAACAAGCAGCGAAGCAAGTGAAATGTTTAGCGCAACAAAATAAAAGCAAACTGAGTCAGGATAATCTGTTTCCAACCATGTTGAGTTTGCTCAATATTAAAACCAGTGTAATTAATGCTAAAGATGACATGTTAGCAACATGTCCTAACCCATAAGGTGAAATGAAATCATGACCAAGATCTTGATGATAGAAGATGATTTTATGATCGCAGAGTCAACATTGACTTTATTGCGATATCATCAGTTTGACGTAGAATGGGTCAACAATGGGGTGGATGGACTGGCTTTACTGACTAAGCAGTCTTTTGATTTGGTTCTTTTGGATTTAGGACTACCCTTGATGGATGGAATGCAAATTCTTAAACAGATTCGTCAGCGTAGTACTGTACCCGTGTTGATTATCTCTGCCCGTGATCAGTTACAAAATCGTGTTGATGGTTTAAATCAAGGTGCAGATGATTATCTGATTAAACCGTATGAGTTTGATGAGCTGCTTGCGCGTATTAATGCTTTATTGCGCCGTGGCAGTGTAGAAACAGCACAGTTGAAGAGCCAGTCACAGCTTTTGAAAAGTGGTGAGCTGACCTTGGATGTAGAACAGCATCTAGCAACATTTAAAGGTCAGCAAATCGAGCTTTCGAATCGTGAATGGGCGATTTTGATCCCGATGGTATCTCATCCAAACAAAATTTTCTCGAAGGCCAATTTGGAAGATAAGTTGTACGATTTTGATAGTGAAGTGACCAGTAATACCATTGAGGTTTATGTGCATCATTTACGTGCCAAGCTGGGCAAAGACTTTATTCGTACGATTCGTGGCTTAGGTTATCGTTTGGGGCAGTCTTAACTTTATGAAAACAACCAAGCATTATTCGCTCAAAAAAAGACTGATTTGGGGAACTTCCATCTTCAGTATAGTGTTAGGTTGTTTCTTAATTTTAGCGGCATATAAAATTTCATTACATGAAGTCGATGAAATTTTAGATACGCAAATGCAGTATATGGCAGAGCGTTCAACCTCGCAGCCTTTAACACCATTGGCGAGTCGGGTTGAGTTACATCGAACTTATCATGAAGAAGATTTATTGATTGATATTTGGGCCTATAAAGACCAAAGTCATTTGTGGCATCAGACTCATCTTTTGGTTCCTCCTGTGGAACAAGCTGGGTTTTACACCCAGAACACACCGCAAGGGAAGTGGCGTGTTTATGTCATTCCACTAAAAGATTATCAGATACAGGTCAGTCAACAAGAGCAGGTTCGCCATGCGTTTGCCTGGGAACTGGCTGGCAGTATGTTTATTCCGTATATACTTTTGCTGCCAATCGCAATTATCGTGCTGGCGTTTATTATCAGTTTGAGTTTGAAGCCTTTAGACGATTTCAAAACAGAACTGACACAACGTGATTCGGACGGTTTGGCACCGATAGACAGTGGTGAGTATCCACAAGAATTACAACCAACGATTGAAGAAATGAACCGTTTATTTGAACGGATTCAACATGCGCAGACTGAACAAAAGCAATTTATTGCAGATGCAGCACATGAGTTACGAACACCTGTGACTGCATTGAATTTGCAAACCCGAATTTTGATCAGCCAGTTTCCTGAACACGAGTCTTTACAGAATCTGAGTAAAGGCTTAGCTCGTATTCAACATTTAGTCACCCAGCTTTTGGCATTGGCTAAACAAGATGTTGCGCTGAGTCTGATTGAACCAAATACTAATTTCAGATTGAACGATGTTGCACTTAATTGTGTTGAGCAATTGGTGAATTTGGCCATGCAAAAGGAGATTGATTTAGGCTTTGAGCGCAACGATCCGATTGAAATGCAGAGCCTTGAATCAACCGTACATTCGATTATTTTTAACTTGATTGATAATGCGATTAAATATACCCCAAACCAAGGCATTATTAATATTTCAGTCTATAGCGATGCCGATGATTTTGCCTATGTTCAAATCGAAGACAGTGGTAATGGAATTGACCCTGAACAATACGACAAAGTTTTGAAACGTTTTTATCGTGTTCATCACCATTTAGAGGTGGGTAGTGGCCTCGGTTTATCAATTGTTGATAAAGCTACTCAACGTTTAGGCGGAATTCTGACTTTATCTCGAAGTATTGAATTAGGCGGTCTGAGTGTGTTGGTCAAATTACCGAAAAAGCTTGCACATCACCATGAACAGCATTGAACACTAAGGACTTAATTTGATGCTGTATTGATTTCGGATTGCTGTTTCAGATCGCGTAGGAACAGCACACATTTTTGGATGCGTTTGCCATCATTGCCCACTTTGCTTACATTTAAACGTAATACCCAATTTAAGCGCTTTCCAACTTTACAAATGTCTTTGTAGACTTGAGGTTCATCTTGCAAGGCTTGGTAGAGCACCTGACTGGCTTGCTCTAGTTGTTCAAACTCAAAATGATAGGCGGTTGAAAAGATAAACAGCAACCAGTCACGTACAAAGCAATCATGTAGGCTAAGCACATCTTGTGGATCAGTCTCAAAATCAATAAAAGTAAATTGATTTTGTTGATCCACCAAAATATTCCGAGCGAAGGCTTCGCTTAAATAACCTTGTTGTAGATGCAATCGACTAATCGATTGAATTGCCTGATGAAACAATTGAAACTGCTGTTCAGGATGATCTTTCAAACTTCCTAACTTTTGATCAAGCTGACTGACAGGACTTTGGCGCTGAGAGCCAACATCTTCCAATAAGATGCCTTTTTTAGAGAGAGCCAATACATTCGGCGTTGAAATCCCCAAAGCTTTGAGCTGCTGGATACGCTTGAATTCACATTGGATTGCAGCAGATCCACCTTGGTTCGGAACAGGGGTAATTGAACCCAAATTGAATATTTTTGCTAGCCATTTCAATGGCGTATAAAGCCATAATCCATGACGTTCAGATGCTTTTTTCAGCCAGACTTTACGTGAATCTAGTTCATAAGATTGAATAGAGTCGGATTGAGTTGTTAAAGTAGATTCTAAAAACGTTTGGTAGTCAGACATACGGCAGCAAAAATAATCCTAATGTGAGCGTAAAACGCACTCGTTCAATGAGCACGGGCGTTCACTTTACCACATCAGATATTGGAAACGGTACTGGAATTGCGATTTGTAACGTCTTGATGATGCTTATAAGTCAATGCATAACATAACAAATTAATAGCAACACAGACCCACGCGGTCCAAAGATTATGACTGAGAAAATGGGCGCCACGCATCATTTGTGCCCAGCCCATGGCAAAGCCGAGGATCATACCTGCGATTAGATAAAACCAAGCACGTTGTGTTTGATGTAGATGATAGACAAAGAAGCCTGTGATCAGCGCAAAACCTGTACTAGCATGTCCACCAGGAAAACAATGTCCTGCAGTCGCAGAGAAATCCCAGACAAAGCCTGTGGCAGTTTCATGGGTCATATACCATGGACAGGCATGATAAGAGTGAGCTTTGAGTAATCCGACAATACAAGTACAGAGCATACTGACCCAAAACATATAGCCATATAGCCAACGATTTGGTTTTAGTTTTTCAAGCTTAAAAGAAGCACACCATAAAAAGAAAAAAATGACATAAACAACGGTTAACAGTTGTTTGACATAAGTATGGTTTAGTTTATCGAGGAACCAATCATTCTTATAAGGAAACGTTCCATGCGTGCTGACCCAAGGTTGAATGAGATGCAAGTCAATTGCACCACCGACTGGAAATACGAATAACAAGATGAAAAAGCTGATAAAAAGCAAAAAACTCAGCCATAAAAAAAAGGGTGTTTTCAATATCATGGAACGTATTATTAAGGTCAGATGACAATTGTGTTATTTAATGTGAATAAGCTTAATTAGTTCTTAAATAAGCATAAAATATAACAATAGCTGGGTAATTTAAAAAACAGATTTTATTTTAAGTATATGAAATATTTAAATTCATATTGCCGCATTTGCAGCCATGATCGGCTTTATTCACTTCAAAAAATAAAGCAGCCAAAAGGCTGCTTTATTTTCTAACTGAGTAAGATCAGCTTAATGCAGAATTTTATTCAGAAATTGTTGCGCTCGTTCGCCACGTGGTGTACCAAAGAATTCATCTTTAGAGCAGTCTTCAACAATTTTGCCTTGGTCCATGAAAATAATCCGATTAGCCACCTGACGGGCAAAGCCCATTTCATGCGTAACACACATCATGGTCATGCCTTCTTTGGCCAGTCCGACCATGACATCCAATACTTCATTGATCATTTCAGGATCAAGTGCCGAGGTTGGTTCATCAAACAGCATCGCAATCGGGTCCATACTGAGTGCACGGGCAATCGCAACTCGCTGTTGTTGTCCACCAGAAAGCTGAGCAGGATATTTATTGGCATGAGCGCTCAGACCGACACGATCTAGATAAGCCAGTCCCTTTTTATTGGCTTCAGCTTCTGAACGACCAAGCACCTTAATCTGTGCAATAGTCAGGTTTTCGGTAATGCTCAGGTGAGGAAACAGTTCAAAATGTTGGAACACCATACCAACACGACTACGTAGTTTAGTCATATCGGTTTTTGGATCGTGAACTGGCACGCCATCGACAAAGATTTTACCTTGTTGAAATGGTTCTAGCCCATTGACGGTTTTAATCAAGGTTGATTTTCCCGAACCTGATGGACCGCAGACCACTACGACTTCGCCTTGACAGATTTGGGTCGTACATTCAGTGAGTACCTGAAATTGTTCGTACCATTTGCTGACATTTTGGAGGTCAATCATTACGTTATTGTCGCTCATACACTTAACCTCCTTTGTAAACGTTTCACTGTGAATGTCGCTAAAGCACTGATGGTGAAGTACACCAGTCCTGCAAATAAAATATATTGGGTAAGTAAGGACATTAAATCGCCACGAACATAATTTGTTCTGAAAAAGTCAAGTAAACCAATGGCATAAACCATGGTTGAATCTTGAAACAGGATAATCGTTTGCTGAAGCAGTAACGGCGTCATTTTTCTGAAAGCCTGTGGCAGAATAATCAGTCGCATGGATTGGCCATAGCTCATGCCCAATGCAGAAGCCGCAGCAGCTTGACCTTTGGGAATAGACTGAATACCGGCACGTACAATTTCAGAAAAGTAAGCAGCTTCGAACAGCATAAAGGCCACGATACTTGAAACCAGAGCAGTATCAATGGTCAGGTATTGACCTGTGATCGCGGTATAAAGAAACGGAACTGCGAAATAGAACCACATCAACACCAACAGCAGGGGAATTGAGCGGAATAGATCCACATAAGCCTGTGCAATCCAATTTAGAATCTTGATCGAAGATAGACGCATCAGGGCCAATATTGTACCAATGGCAATACCGCCAATCGTTGCCAGAACAACCACTTTCAGGGTAATGCTGAAACCGTACCAGAGCGCAGGCCCAGACTGCTGTAAATCATTAAGAAAAGAAGTTAACCATTCCATACTACTTTCCTCCTGATATTAAACCAGGAATACGTAGACGTTTTTCCAGCAGGTTCATGGTAAAAATAAGACAGACATTGATCACAATGAATATGATTGTGACATAGGTATAAATTTCGATGGTGTTCTGGGTATATTCACTGATGGTTTTCATCTGTGAAATAATTTCCGCTACCCCAACCAGAGAGGCAACCGAGGTATTTTTCACGCAGTTGGTCAGCTCTGAACTCAGGGGCGGTAAAATGGTACGAAAAGACTGCGGCAGAATGATATAGCGATACAGTTGTGCCGTGGAAAACCCCATGGCATAGCCTGCATTAATTTGCCCCTTGGGTAAGGCTTCAATACCTGTTCTCACCTGTTCACAAACACGAGCAGCCGTAAACAGTCCGAGTCCAACACTGGCAGAAATCAGGGCTGTGGTATTGGCACCCAGATCATTCATCCACCAGTTTTTGATTGGTGCAGGGAGAAAGTTGGGGACCACATAAAACCAGATAAATAACTGAACAAGTAAGGGTACATTCCTGAACAGTGTGACATAGGCTGTACCAATGGCTCTGGCTGTTTTATTTGGGAGCGTTCGCATAATGCCAAGGATACTGCCGAGAAGCATGGCGATACTCCATGCGACAATAGCAATCACCACAAGCCATCCCAGACCCGTTATTATCCAGCTCAGGTAGGTTGTATCCCCGATACCTGTAGATTGCCACAAAACTCCCCAGTTCCAGCTATAAGTCATAATAACTCCTGAGAAGAAGCGGGAGAACATCCACTGTTCCCCGGTTCCATAATAAGATTTTGGTTATAAGGACAAATTATTGATCCCGATCATGCGGATTGCTGATTAATGCTTTGAGTTGATCGGACATGGCAAAGTTCAAATTAATATTTTTAGGTGGAATCGGTTGCTGGAACCATTTTTCATACATCTTGTTGATTTCACCAGAAGCATAGGTTGCCTTGATGGCATCATCCACGACCTGTTTAAAACCAGTATCGCCCTTACGCAGCATACAACCATAGATTTCATGAATTGGCGCGGTACCGACGATGTCCCATTGATTTGGATCTTTGGCTTTGGATTTTTCACCCGCAAGCAGAATATCATCCATCATAAATGCCACAGCACGGCCATTTTGCAGCATCAAGAACGATTCAGCATGGTCCTTGGCAGAAATGATTTCACCAATACCAAGTTCTTGTTGATGTTGACGGATATAGCGTTCAGATGTGGTTCCTGCCGTTGTCACCAATTTTTTGCCTTTTAAATCTGAAAAATCTTTAATTCCAGAGTTTTTAGCAGTCAGCAGTCGAGAGCCGACCTCAAAGAAACCAACAGAAAAATCAACCTGTTGCTGTCGCTCTTTATTATTGGTGGTTGAGCCACATTCTAGATCTACCGTACCATTTGAAACCAGTGGAATACGGTTCTGGCTGGTGACGAGGTTATAGCGGATTTTCAGATCTGGCATGTTGAGCTTCTGCTTTACGGCTTCAACAACCTTAAGTTGTAGATCGTGTGCATAACCTACTGGCTGATTTGGGGTGGACGCAATATAGGAAAATGGAATAGATGAATCACGATAACCCAGCACAATCGTGCCAGAGCTTTTGATTTTGTTTAACGTACCAGAGGCGGAAGCACTACCTTCAGCAGCTTTTTCACCCGCAGCGGGTGCTTTATTGTCACTACAAGCACTTAATCCGAGCATCAGAGCGCTTGCACAAAGCAGGGAGGTCATGGTGCGTTTAGGTGTCATATACAAAACTCCTTTTGTATCGTTATGATCGCATTCGTAATTGTTGCGGTTTAACCGTTCATTGTTATGAAAAATAATGTGTTCTTTTTTATGCATAAAAAATACATTATTTTTCATCTTAATAGACTTCAATACGATTGCTCAAGCGATATTCTTTACCGTTTTGTTAATAGTAACTGTCGATGAATTAAGCAATTTTTAAATGAATGAATTACAGTAAAAATTGCAAGAAACATAAAGCATAATGTGTGCCATGAAGTAGATTTAGAGTTCTAATTCAACCATAAAAAGCGGTATGGGATGTTGTATTTCAAACGTTGGCGATGACCAATCAACCCGCTTTTTGTGTTGTAATGAATCCGTAAATTTGAGTTTATACTTTTTGATATCAAATAAAAAAAGCGACGTTTCCGCCGCTTAAAAAGGTGTGAAAAACTAGAACATCGATTCTTCTGAATTCGCTGAAATTTTATGAATGGAAAGGTCTGCGCCACGGTATTCATCTTCTTGAGAAAGACGAATTCCTATGGTTATTTTGAGTAGGCCATAGACAATGAAACCACCTGCAAGCGCAACGCCAATACCTAAACTGGTACCAATAATTTGTGAAATGATGGAAACACCACCTAGACCACCGAGAGCTTGTTGTCCAAAAATTCCTGCTGCAATGCCACCTAATGCACCACATACACCGTGTAATGGCCATACCCCAAGCACATCATCGACTTTGAGTTTGTTTTGAGTGTAAGTAAACAGGTAAACAAACAGTGCACCCGCAGTACCACCAATTACTAACGCACCAATTGGGTGCACAATATCGGAACCTGCACAGATTGCGACCAATCCAGCCAATGGACCATTGTGTAAGAAACCAGGGTCATCTTTACCCATGAAGTTTGCAGCTAAAGTTCCACCCACCATTGCCATGAGAGAGTTAATTGCAACCAGACCAGAGATGGCTTCAACCCGTTGTGCACTCATCACGTTAAAGCCAAACCAGCCCACAATCAGAATCCATGAACCTAAAGCAAGGAATGGAATAGATGATGGTGGATGGGCACTGACACGACCATCATTTTTATAACGACCATGACGAGCACCGAGCAAAATTACCGCAGCAAGGGCAATCCAGCCACCCATTGCATGAACCACAACAGAACCTGCAAAATCATGGAAACTTGCACCAAAAGAGTTCTCTAACCACTTTTGCAGACCATAGTTACCATTCCAAATCATGCCTTCGAAGAAAGGATAAATCAGTGCTACCAAGATCAATGTTGCAATCGCTTGAGCACGCATCTTGGCACGTTCTGCGATACCACCCGAAATAATCGCAGGAATTGCAGCAGCAAAGGTCAGTAAGAAGAAACAACGCATCAGGTTATAGCCATGATCGGCTGCTAAGGTACTGCCTGCATGGAAAAAGTTTTGACCATATGCAATCCAATAGCCTACAAAGAAATAGGCAATCGCTGAAATGGCAAAATCGGTGAGGATTTTACTCAATGCATTGACTTGGTTTTTATGGCGTACCGTGCCCAATTCCAAGAACGCAAAGCCAGCGTGCATTGCTAATACCAGTACTGCACCGAGCAGTAAGAAAAATAGATCTACGTTTTGCATAGTGGTGCTCAAAAAAAGTGCTAAATTTTATTTCGATGCAAATATTTGATTCATTTTCTGCACCAAAATAGATTTAGTAAATCTAAAACTCAAGCTGTATTAAAACAACTCAATTTGATGAAATTTATAAAGCAAAAAACGCACCAATTTAGAAATTAAATTGTAATTTTGGTGAAAAGTGGTGCAATTTGCTTAAAAATAGCACAGTTCTGGGCACTTCTGAATGAAAGGAGTGGGGGATTTGAATGCAAATGGGGAGATGGTTTTTACTGTGTTCAAGAACAGCTCACGCCACTTTTCATATCTCTGATGTTCAATATAAAAAGCAGCGCTGTACAATTGTTGCTGGTCTTACATAACAGGTGGGCTATAGGTGAGGGTACGTCCTAAAATCCACAATAAGAACAGTACTAACGGAAGATGGAACACCAATTGAGTCACGGTAAAACCAATCACGTCTTTGGCTTTGAGTTTTAATATCCCCAACATCGGCAGCATAAAGAAGGGATTGATCAGATTTGGCAATGCTTCTGCCGCATTATAAATCTGTACCGACCAACCTAAATGCACTTGTAAATCATTGGCAGCCTGCATCACATAAGGCGCCTCAATAATCCATTTACCACCGCCAGAGGGAACAAAGAAACCCAGTACCGCAGAGTAGATGCCCATCACAATCGCAAAGGTCTCTTTGGAAGCAATCGAGACAAAGAATTCAGCGATATAGTGCGACAGCGATAAATCCTGACTATTCAGCGCTTGGGTCATAATAAAGGCGATACTGCCGTAGAGCGGGAATTGAATTAGAATCCCTGAGACCGCAGGCACTGCCTGACTCACCGCATTGAGAAAATTACGTGGAGTACGGTGTAGTGCTAGACCCAGCATCAAAAAACAAAGTTATAAGTATTGAGACTGGAAATGGCAATGATTGGGTTGGTTTTAGAAAATTCGATAAACATCCAGATCAAGCCTAGTGCCACCACAATAATGGTTAAAAGCGGTGAGTTCTCCAACCAATCCCCAGGTCGAGTGGATTTGACCTCAGTTTTTTCCTCTTCCTCAAAACTCAGTTCAAAATCCTGCATGGTTTTGACATTGTCGCCTTTAGGTGCAGACCAATAGGCAATCGCAATCGAGACAATCACCAAGATTAAAGTCATTAACATGGATTGCCACAGGAAGATGGTTTCGGTAAATGGAATCACACCAGTTAAGTTATAGATCGACTCAGGTAGACTGGCTTTATTGGCCTGTAACTGGGCTGCAGAAGAGCTGATGCCCAGTGCCCACGTTGCACCCATGCCAATGATTGCGGCAGCTGCTGCTGCACGATAGTCCATTTGTAATTCTTTACGTTTTGCCAGCGCAATCACCAATAACGCGGTCAGAATAGTACTGACTGCCCAATTGACCAAAGAAATCAATAAACTGACCGTAGCCACCAACACAATGGCACTGCGTCCCGAATGGGGAATGCGTGCCATCTTCTGAATCAGCTTTTTCACAGGCGCAGAAACAGAAACCACATAACCAACAATAATCAGCATGGTCATTTGTAAGGTGAAGGGGATTAAACTCCAAAAACCGTTACCAAAGGAACTCGCCACATCTTGTACCGATGCACCGATACTGATGGCAGCAAAGGAAACAATAATCACACCGAGCAGGGCAAAAATATAAGAGTCAGGAAACCATTTTTCCGACCAGTTACTAATACGCAGGGCAAACCGTTCTAACAGGGCAGGTTGTTTATTCATCTTGAGCATCCATTTTTAATTTTGTTGCACCTTACTCATTTGTCCTAAATGAGTTTTTGCTGTTGAGAAAACAGCGAAAAGTGATGCTATTACAGCATCACTTCAACGAGAAAAATAAAGGGGTGTGTAGCGTTAAGCTTTGGCTTCAATCAAAAGCTCAACACCTGTGGCATCTTGAATTTGTTGTTCAGTGACATCGGGAGCTAACTCCACCAGTTTGATCCCATCAGCCAGTACATCCAAAACACCTAGGTCGGTAATGATACGATGAACCACTTTTTGACCTGTGAGTGGTAAGCTGCACTGTTTGACGATTTTAGCAGTCCCGTCTTTGGCATTGTGTTCCATCAGCACCACCACACGTTGAACGCCTGCAACCAAGTCCATCGCGCCGCCCATACCTTTGACTTTTTTGCCCGGAATCATCCAGTTGGCAAGGTCACCTTGTTCAGAGACTTCCATGGCACCCAGAATTGCGATATTGACGTGTCCGCCACGAATCATGGCAAAGGATTCACTGCTTGAGAAAAATGCCGCACCTGCACGAGCAGTAACGGTTTGTTTGCCTGCATTAATTAAATCAGGATCAAGTTGTTGTTCCGTTGGAAATTCACCAATACCGAGTAGACCATTCTCCGATTGCAACCATACATCCATATCTTCTGGGATGTAGTTAGCAACCAGTGTTGGCAGGCCAATACCAAGATTGACGTAGAAACCATCTTGTAATTCTTGCGCGGCACGTTGTGCCATTTGTTCACGTGTCCATGCCATGATTATGCGTCCTGTGCTTTTAGGGTTTTTTGTTCGATACGTTTTTCTGGCGTGGCATTCAGTACCACACGATTGACGTAAATGCCCGCTAAATGAATTTCATCTGGATCAAGTTCGCCAATTTCAACAATCTGTTCAACTTCGGCAATGGTGATTTTTCCAGCCATTGCACATTCAGGGTTAAAGTTTTGTGCAGTTTTACGGAACACCAGATTGCCAGCTTTGTCGGCTTTATAGGCTTTAACCAGTGCCACATCTGCGGTCAGTGAGGGTTCAAGGATATAGGTTCGACCATTAAATTCGCGTTGTTCTTTGCCTTCAGCCACCAAGGTGCCTGCACCTGTTGCGGTATAAAAGGCAGGAATGCCTGCACCACCAGCGCGTAATTTTTCGGCTAGTGTGCCTTGAGGGGTGAGTTCAACTTCGAGTTCGCCATTTAGATATTGGCGTTCAAATTCTTTATTTTCGCCCACATAAGAAGAAATCATTTTTTTAATTTGTCGGGTCTTGAGCAAGACACCCAAGCCAAAATCATCAATACCTGCATTATTGGAAATACAGGTCAGGCCGGTTACACCTGTTTCTTTCAGTGCTTGGATCAATGCTTCAGGAATACCACATAGGCCAAAACCGCCAACCGCAAATGTTTGTTGATCTTGCACTACATCTTGCAGTGCCAGTGCTGCGGTTGAATAGACTTTATTCATTTTTTTCACCTGTAAATTCCTTGGTTTCTAATAGTTTTAGCACTCAGGGATTATTTACAGAAGTTTAAATTTTTAAAGGATTAATGAGGGAAACTCATTAATACAATAAATTTCATCTATTCCGCTCAAAAGGGCATTGTGACGGGGCGAGTCTATGTTGGTGTAGAGACCGAAATGGTTTAGCCAAAATCATGTTGTAGCAATATCTCGATAAACTCGGCTGAGATATTGGAAAGCTCAAAGTCTTTTTTATAGACAATGCCAATCGCTTGGGGCAGTTTGCCGTCCTCAATTTCGATTAAGACATTATGTTCCTTGTCGATAAAATTCTGAAAATGGCGGGGGATGGCACTTACCCCCATATCCAATGCCACAAAGCTGGAGAGGGAACTGATCTGGTGGCATTCGACTTTTAAATCTAAAGTCAGATGGTTTTTAAGACAGTTTTCTTCAATCAGGTGTCGAACGATCGAGGGATGTTGTAAGGTCACAAAGGGATTAGCACAGAGTTGTTTCCAACTGATCGAATCCGCGCTTGCCAAAGGATGAGTCTTTGGTAAGAGCGCAAGAAAATCTTCCTCAAATAAAGGCTTAAATTCCAGTTGATCATTGCGTGGTGGCTCAAAGCAGATCCCAATTTCAAAAATGCCATCCTGAACATTTTCCAGTACTTTCTCATTGGGAATGTCATGAATAGAAAAGCTGATATTGGGGTGCTTGGCTAAAAAGCTATGAATCACTTGCGGCAAAATCGCATGCGTGACAAAGGGCATCGAGGCAATATTGAGCGTGCCACGATTGAGTTTAAAACGTTGCTTGACGTCTTTTTCCATATCTTCCCAATTTGCCAGTAGCTTCTTGGCATAGGGAATCAATGATTTTCCTTCCTGTGTCAGTTCAACCCGACGGGTATTGCGTTTAAACAGCTTACCGCCCAGCTCTTCTTCTAGTGATTTGATACTTAGACTTAAAGCAGATTGACTGAGATGCAATTCAGCAGAAGCATTTGCATAATTCAGGGTACGAGTCAAAGCCAGAAATGCTTTGAGTTGCTTTAAAGTCATGGTGGACGACCTATGCGGAAAGTTTTTGATTTATATGCTGTAATTTATAAAAAAAACAGCACATTGTGACTGGCATTTTTGTTAATTCGATGGGAAGTAGTGCTATTTGTAATAAATGACCTATTTGATTATTTATTTAATGATATTGTGGTTTTAGCACAGCGCAATTCGTTTAATTTTTTCATCTGTTAAGAAAAATACAGATGTGGCACAGGTTTCTTCTAAAACATTGACAGAAATACCATCACCTTTGAACTTTAGATAATATTTTGGGTCAATTTGCTCATCAGCTAAGATATTTCCATCTTCATCAAAGCGATAATCTTCGTCTACGTAAATATCTGTTTTAGGGGCGACTTCAAAAGTTCCGAAAATATCGAGGTCATAATCTTTATCTGTATTTTCATAATAATAAACTTTGTTGCTATTTGAGATACGGAATTCAAAGAGATATTTCATTCCTTTTTTATTTGGGTTTTTCAGCACTCGAAAGGTATCCAGATTTCCATCGCCATCAAAATCAATAAACAAAGGCTTTTTGAGATGGGTTGTATCAACTGAATAGCCTTTTGGTAGTGGAGTTGAATTATTGGCGAGATAATCGGATTCTGGTGTAGCAGGAATAAGCACAGGTTCTGAGACGGCTTGAGTTTGTTGAGCTGCTTTTTGTGTGGATTGATCGCTTTCTGATGATGTTTTTGGTTTTTCATTGCATCCAGCGAGCAAAATAAATGAGGTGAGTAATAGGACTTTATTCTTCATACAATTCGAGTATTTAAATGATGATGTATATAACCGATTTTAGCTTAAAAATTGGGTCTGTCATTTTTAATGTTTAATTCAAAATGAGGAGTATGCGAACTTTCTTTATTCGCTATTTTTTGAGTTAGAATCAATCAGCCTTTAATTCTAATATGACTTCATATGAACAATAAATTTATCAGTTTTTGTCTTTTATCAGTCTGTTTAACTCAAATAAACCAAGCCCAAGCAACGCCATTCAAGACGTATCAATCTGAGCCGTTGCATTGTGGTGAAGCAACTTTTCAAGTGATTTCATCCTGTTTTGATCCAGATGAGGGTGCATTGAGAGGAAGTGGGGGTGTCATGCGTGAATCTTGTCAATCGAGTCATTTGCTGGTGAACTGGAAAGGACAACAAAAGCGCATTGATTTTCCAATCGCAACCGCAGCACAAACGCAACAATTAAAAAGCAAAGGCTATACGTTGCAAAAAGTGATTCGCCAAGGGGATTGGTCACCACAAAGTTTGGCCTGTGGTCAGGTCAAAGGCATTTCAGGCTTTTTTGTGGTGGTGAATCAAGCAACCACCAATGATTTGAATCAAGAGTACTTAGGCAAAGGCTCTCTGAGTGAAGAGCCAGTGTTACTGAATTTGAATGGCAGCATGACCAGTGATGCACTTAGACAAAAAATCTATCCCTTGCTGAAACAAGATAAAGTTAAAATCACCAAAGTCGTTTCAGCCAATGCCTTATTTGGCGATGAGTAAAGCTTAGTTAAGCGATTTGTTTGTCCAAACACGATATTGAAAGTGTTTGCTGACTTTGTTGGTTGATTATTGCTACACTTTTTAATTTTTAGGCGGCAGCATTATGTCCTTTGATCTCAAAGTCAGTTTAAAACAAAGGACTGAATCTTCTTCACAGCAGAAAAAGCTGAATCGCCTGATTGATCAGATAGAACAGCAAAAAATCAGCCTTGCCACATGGCAGAATGCCCAAGCCGAGATTCAACAACACACACGGCAAAAATTGGTACCTGTGTATAGTGAACTGCATGAAATCTTGTTTCAGCAGTTGGATCAGCTTTGGACGTTATTACAACAGCATGAGTTTTCCAAAGCGGATATGCAGCAACTGGATGAAAAAATTGCCCAGCTTGCACAGATGCTAAAGCGTTCCAAGATGTTGAATGATGAACAGTTAAAGCTGGTCAAGCAGATCGATACCTTTTATCAGCAACATCTACAACAACCAGCTAAAAAGAATAAAAAAGTACAGTCAGCAAAGTTTGAGCATGAAGAAAGTCCTGAGCAAAGTGCAGAATTAGAACAAGATGATTTTGAGCAGTATGCAGCCGAGCAGCAACAGGCACGGGAACAGGCCAAGCAACTGAGACAGCAACAGAAATGTGAACAAGCTGAGCAAATGGCAGCGCAGTCGTTGAAAACGGTTTATTTAAAAATTGCTGCCATGATTCATCCTGACCGTGAGCAAGACGAGAGCAAGAAAGAAGAAAAAACTGAGTTGTTTCAGCAGGCGAGTCAGGCTTATGAACAGCAGGATTTGTTTTATTTACTCAAGCTTCAATTACAGCTTGAACAGAATAAAGGTGTTGGAGCTAAAGAGTTATCAGCGGAGCAAGTCAAGTTTTATAAACTGGCTTTGGATGCACAAAGTCAGCAGTTGGAAAGCCAAATTGATGAGATTTTGGATTCTTTTCAGTTGGCGAAAAAAGTCAAAGCGGAGCATCTGCATATCAGTGATGTGTATAAAGCAATAGATGCGGATTGTGCTGAGTTAAAGCAGCAGTTGAAGTGGGAAAAAGAGCGTTTAAAGCATATGAAAAAGCTGAGTGGGGTGGAGATGTTGTTGGGGCATGGGGTGTTGTAACCTCTCCCCTTGCGCAGCAGCGCTGCTCATCTCCTCAAAGGAGAGGGAACTTCATTGCGTATCGAATAACTATCAAATTCACAAAGGATGCCCCCTCTCCCTTAGGGAGAGGGTTGGGGTGAGGGAAATTAAAAATAGGAGAAAAAATGAAACTAGACCCACAATTATTAGAATTCGCCAAAGCCATGCGCAGTAATGCGACAGATGTAGAACACCTGATGTGGCAAATACTTCGTGCTAAACGATTTATGAATCTTAAATTTCGCAGACAGCATGTGATTGCCCCCTATATTGTCGATTTTTACTGTCATGAATTGGGTTTGGTCGTTGAGTTAGATGGCAGTCAGCATGGTACGGATGATGGAAAAGAATATGATGCTGAACGAACCAAATTTTTAGAGGCTTTGGGTTTAAGCGTGGTGAGGTATTGGAATCATGATGTGCTAAAAAACACTGAATTAGTTTTAGGAGATTTATGGAATGTTTGTTTGCATTTGAAAAGAAAAAGCACCTCTCCCTAACCCTCTCCTACGAGGAGAGGGAATATGGCACATCAAATACTATATTAAGTCACATATCTAAAATTAATAATTAGCAAAGTTGATTTTTATTTAGGTCAATTGATTTTATTAATCAACTCAGTTTTAAAAAAGCATAAAGGGCTGAATAATCAGCCCTTTATATTACATATTAATTTTAAGATTACAATACTTTACAGAGCAGCAATCTGCTCCATACTTTGCTTAATTTTCGCTAACTGATCAGCAAACTCAGCCAATTTCACTTTTTCACCCTCAACAACCGCTGCTGGTGCTTTTGCTACGAAACCTTCATTCGAAAGTTTATTGGCAATTTGATCATGTTGCTTTTGAACTTTATCCAAGTCCTTCTGCAAACGACCCAATTCAGCTTTAGGATCAATCAAGCCTTTCATTGGTACAAATACCGATGCATGGCTAACAACGCTAGAACAAGACAACGGTGGTTCTTGTTCATTGCTTAAGAACTCAATGCTTTCAACTTTAGCCAATGCTTTGAATAAAGCTTCAATACGGATGATTTGCTCACGCTCAGCATCAGAAATGTTTTTGAGTAATACAGGCAATAAACGCGCATTACCTAAGCCCATTTCACCACGGATATTACGTACCGCACCAATCAAACCTTGTAACCACTGCATGTCTGCTTCAGCTTGATCATTTACCTTGGCTTGATCAGGAACTGGGTATTGCGCAGTCATAATCGTAGCACCGCCTTTGCCTAACATTGGCGCAAGCGTTTGCCAGATTTCTTCAGTCAAATACGGCATCAATGGATGTGCCAAACGTAAAGATGCTTCCATCACGGCAAGTAATACACGACGAACTTCAGCCTTGCGCTCTTCAGAGACATTGGCATCGTTCAGAACGGGTTTGGTTAACTCAACATACCAATCACAGTATTCATTCCAAATGAAGTCATAGATTGCTTGTGCAGCAAGGTCTAAACGATAGGTAGCGAATGCTTGATGTACCGCAGCCTCTGCTTTTTGCAGACGGCTCATGATCCATTTTTCTGGAAGTTCCCAAAGCTCAGGACGCGCCTCTTGAGCAACCGTTTGACCTTCAACATTCATCAATACGAAACGGGTTGCGTTCCAGATTTTGTTGGCAAAGTTACGGTAGCCTTCAACACGCTTCATGTCGAACTTAATGTCACGACCTGTATTGGCAAGTGCACAGAACGTAAAACGAACTGCATCGGTACCATAAGCTTGAATGCCTTCTGGGAATTCTTTACGGGTTGATTTCTCAATCTTCGCCGCTTGTTTCGGGTTCATCAGACCTGTCGTACGTTTTTGTACCAAGGTCTCAAGGTCAACACCATCAATCAGGTCTAGTGGGTCAAGTACGTTCCCCTTAGACTTCGACATTTTTTGGCCTTCGCCATCACGGACTAGACCATGCACATAAACCGTTTTAAACGGTACTTGTGGCGTACCATCTTCATTCTTCATGAAGTGCATCGTAAACATGATCATACGAGCAACCCAGAAGAAGATGATGTCAAAACCAGTCACCAATACATCAGTTGGGTGGAAGGTATTGAGGAAATAGTTTTCCGCATCTTTCTTGGCATCGCCAGTCCAACCTAAGGTTGAGAAGGTCCATAGCGCAGAAGAGAACCATGTATCCAGTACGTCTTCATCTTGGTTTAGCACAACATCGGCAGGGATGTTATTTTTGGCACGGACTTCTGCTTCATCACGACCCACATAGATGTTGCCTTCAGCATCGTACCAAGCTGGGATACGGTGACCCCACCAAAGCTGACGAGAGATACACCAATCTTGGATGTTGTTCATCCACGCCATGTACATATTGCTGTATTGCTCAGGCACAAACTTAATACGACCGTCTTGAACCGCTTCAATTGCAGGTTGCGCCAATGGAGCAATTTTTACATACCATTGATCTGTCAATAACGGCTCAACGATTACACCTGAACGGTCACCGCGTGGTGGTTTAAGCGTATAAGGTTGGATTTGATCTAACCAGCCTTCAGCTTCTGCTTGTTCAACCAGTTTTTTACGCGCTGCAAAACGCTCTAAGCCAATATAGTCCGCAGGGGCAGGAATAGTTTTAGAAATTTGCTCGCCAGCTTTGGCGATGTATTCAAACTCAGCCAATACTTCTGCATTTTTATTGAAGATATTGATGATTGGCAATTCACAACGCTTACCGACTTCATAGTCGTTAAAGTCATGCGCAGGGGTGATTTTCACACAGCCTGTACCGAATTCTTTATCTACATATTCATCTTTAACGATTGGAACAGCACGACCTGTAATTGGCAGGATAATGTTCTGACCAACAAGGTGGGTATAGCGTTCATCATCAAGTGCCACAGCAACCGCGGTATCACCTAACAAGGTTTCAGGACGAGTGGTAGCGACAACGATGTGGTCTTTACCATCATGGGTACGTAGGTTTTTATCTTCAAAGAAATATTTGAAGTGCCACAATGAACCTGCTTCTTCCTTATCCGATTCAACTTCTAAGTCTGATAGCGCCGTTTGTAGTTTCGGATCCCAGTTAACCAGACGTTTACCACGGTAGATCAAACCATCTTCATGCAGTTTTACGAAAACTTCTTTTACTGCATTGGATAAACCTTCATCCATAGTGAAGCGTTCGCGCGACCAGTCCACTGAAGAACCTAAACGACGGATCTGACGGGTGATGGTATCGCCTGATTGCTCTTTCCATTCCCAGATTTTTTCGATGAATTTTTCACGACCTAAGTCATGACGGCTGACACCTTGTGCACCCAGTTGACGCTCGACCACCATCTGCGTTGCAATCCCCGCATGGTCAGTTCCTGGCTGCCATAAGGTATTTTTGCCCATCATACGGTTGTAACGGGTCAGTGCATCCATGATGGCATTGTTAAAGCCATGTCCCATGTGCAAGCTACCCGTGACGTTCGGTGGTGGAATCATGATACAGAATGATTCACCTTGACCTGATGGTTTGAAATAACCTTGTTGTTCCCAGATTTGATACCATTTCTTTTCGATCTCGGTTGGATCGTAAGTGGTTGCAATATTTTGAGCAGATTGAGCGTCAGTCATAGTACAGAAGATTAAAATTGAATAAAAAATTAGATCTATTGTAGCAAAAAATCCTCGTTTCTGTAGGCATTTCAGCCATGCCAAGTGTTAATGCGAAAAGCTGCTCAATTAATGTCTGAATTGCCGTTTTTTGAGCGTTTATAGAGGAGATGTTTAGTACAGCTTCATAATGTGGCTTTTATGACCGATGATCGACAGCTCAATCAAGATAAATGCTTTATAGACTTCATTTTTTTTCGAAAAAGCCGATGAAAGGCGTTGGATTTTTATACAAATAGGATTAGATTTGTGTAATGCATCACATAACTTAAAAATATTGATGCTCAAAACAACAATATAAGAATGCGAAAACTAAAAAAGGGATGCTTCTCATGAGTTATTCAATCCTGTTGAAAATTAATGACGTCACACATGGACAATTTGAAACCATCCGCCAGCAACTCAATGCAGGTACGCATGAGAGTCAATCACGTATCTTGGGTGAAGTGTTATCCGAAATTGCCTGTGATATTGTCGAGCAAGTGTTTTCCGTACTCTTGATTCAGAATCGTCAGCCAACTCAATTGACGCATAAGTACACTGTTGAGTCGGAAAAAGTCATTCAACAGATTATTGGCGCGGTGCGTAAATATATGCCGTGGTCAATTGCACTGTTTGGGAATGAACGTCTGTGTCCATTTGCCAATTATTTTTCCAATATGATCAAGTACCACGATGAGCAGGTTTATGTGTCTTATCCGATTGATCGTCAGTTGGTGCAGCAGGCACATACATTGATCACACAACTCAAAAATAATGAAATCAGCGATATGGTTGATGTATTCCAAACCTTAATTCAGATTGTGGATTTGGGCGTGACTAGCTTGATTCGTGAACCGAAAAAATGTCTCAAATTTAATACCGTAGTCGATAAAACCTTAAATGGGGTGATCAATATGACTGCACATTTAAGTTATAAGCGTTTAGAGAAAATGGGTAATCAGGTTGATGCCAATGCCGCAACCGATTGCGTCAACCATTTTTTAGCATTTATGCATGTCGATACAGAATAGAGTGTGCTAAATTCGGCGTGTACAACGCCAAAAATGATAGAAAAATTGATCTGATTAAAGGGCTTGTTGAACAAGCTCTTTTTTTATGGAATCTTACAATTAGGGTTATGAGAATGAACACCGCCGTTTTTTTAAATATTCATGCGGATACTTATGCACGTTTTGCACATATTCGGACGCAATTATTGCAAGGAAGTAAAGAAAGTCAGGCCAATGCTTTGGGCAGTGTATTGTCTGAAATGGCTTGTGAAGTAATTGAACAAGTATTTATGGTGCTGTTACAAGAAAATCAGCAGTATTCACAAACGGGTGAATCTGAAAAAGTGATTCAGCAAATTTTGGAAGCAATTCGCAAATATATGCCATGGTCGATTTCATTTTTTGGCAATGACCGCTTAATCCCTTTGGTGGAATATCTCTCTAAAACCCTGCAACTTGAAGATGAACAGGTATATATGACTTATCCTGTTGAGCAGCATTTGGCTCAAAAGGTCATCGTTTCTAGCCAAAAGTTGGCAGGAGGAGATCATCGAGAAATTTCAAATGCACTCAAACTTCTTACCGAAGTCATTGATGCTGGTGTCACCCATTTGATTCGTGAACCAAAGAAATGTCTCAAGTTCAATTTTGTGGTCGATAAAACCCTTAATGGGGTGATTAATATGACCACACATTTGGGTTATAAGCGTTTGGAAAAATTAGGCACGCAAATTGATCAGCAAGTAGCAGCAACATATGTAGATTACTTCCTGAAATTTATGCGTCATCAAGCATAGGTAGGGCATGGAAATGGCAAAACTCAAAACTCTTGAAAATAAAGTGGTCTGGATTACGGGTGCTTCATCTGGCTTAGGTAAAGCTTTAGCTCGTGAATGTGCATTGCAAGGTGCACAAGTGGTGCTCACCTCACGTCGTTATGATGAACTGGAAGCAGTGCGAGTTGGGTTACTTAAACCCGAACAGCATCTTTCGATTGCCGCAGATATTACCGATGAAGCCCAAGTTCGTCATGCGCATGAACAAGTTTTGGCAAGTAAAGGGCGTATTGATTGGCTGATCAATAATGCAGGTTTGAGCCAGCGTGCTCTGATTCAAGAGACCACCATGCAAACTGAACGTGCCATCATGGAGGTTGATTATTTCTCGCAAGTGTTCTTTACCAAGACTGTATTGCCAACTTTCCTGAAACAAAAATCAGGCCGTGTGGTGTTTGTATCCAGTGTCGCAGGTTTACTCGGTACGCAATATCGCGCGACCTATTCAGCAGCCAAAGCAGCCATTCATATGTGGGCCAACAGTTTGCGTGCTGAAGTTGCACCTGAAGGTGTTGAAGTTTCGGTGGTTTTCCCAGGCTTTGTCAAAACCAATGTTTCTTTTAATGCCTTAAATGGTGAAGGCAAGCCTCAAGGTCATCAGGATGAAGCCATTGAAAATGGTTTAGATGCTGATGTATTTGCTGAGCGTGTGGTGGAGTCGTTGATGGCAGGCGAGCAATATATTGTGGTTGGTGGGAAAAAAGAACAATTGGGTGTGTTGGTTTCTCGATTGTCACCAAACTTGTTGTATAAGATGATTCGCAAAATGAAAGTGAAATGAGTGTGAATAATCGTAAGAAAGCTGTTTTTAATTGGAGCGGTGGTAAAGACTCTTCATTGGCACTGTATAAAGTCTTACAGCAAAATGAATTTGAGGTGGTTGCTTTATTAACCACGGTCAATGAAGAAACAGCATTGTCATCCATGCATGCCATTCCGCATGCATTGCTTGAAAAGCAGGCTGAAAGTATTGGTATTCCACTCTATCCTGTATTTTTACCGAAGAATTTGCCTATCTATGAGCAACGGATGCTCGATGCAGCCAATCATTTTAAGGCACAGGGCGTTGAGCACTTTATCTTTGGCGATATTTACTTGAGCGATGTGCGCAAATATCGTGAAGACCGGTTACATCCTTTAGGCATTGAAGTGGTTGAGCCGATATGGAATCTGAACTCGCTTGAAGTGATGCAGGATTTCTTAGATTCAGGCATTAAAACCAAAATTATCGTAACTGATGCCAGTAAGTTAGATGAGTCGTTTATTGGTCAAGATATCGATGCGGATTTGATTGAACGGATGCCAAGCGAAGTCGATGTCTGTGGCGAAAACGGCGAGTACCATACTTTTGCTTATGCAGGAGGTTTATTCAAACATCCTGTTGAATTTGAAATTGCTGAAATTCGTCAGATGTCATACGAGTTTAAGTTAGAAGATGGGGAAGAGAAAACCTATCACTATTGGCAAGCAATTTTCGCTGAGTAGGGCAAATATCCTGTGCATGACACAGGAATTTTTAAAAATCATTAAACCTGTTATTTACTTTTTATTAAAAAAAGCTACTTGATAAAAACAAGATATTTTTTGCACAATCATTCGGTCTTCACTGAAAAATAAGCATAATACCAAGCTCTGGCATCAGCGCGAATCGCTGCCTAGATCCAAATGAATAATACTAACCTCTCTTTAGCAGTGAAGGCACGGAGATTGTACATGGAAAGACGACTTTCACTTCTGGCCAAGGAGCGCACGATTGCCCACTCTGGTTATAACCGTTGGCTCTTGCCTCCTGCCGCGTTAGCAATTCATCTCAGTATCGGTATGGCCTATGGCTTTTCTGTGTTTTGGTTGCCATTATCCAAAGCATTGGGAATTGATGCGCCAATCGAATGTAAAAATATAGGTCTGCTTGAGCAGTTGTTCACTACAACCTGCGACTGGAGTGTGTCTACATTAAGCATTATGTACACGCTGTTTTTTGTCTTTTTAGGTTCATCCGCATTTTTGTTTGGTGGTTGGCTTGAACATGCAGGACCGCGAAAGGCAGGCGTGGTTGCGGCATTTTGCTGGGCAAGTGGTTTGATCTTATCTGCACTGGGTGTTTATACGCATCAGTTGTGGTTATTGTGGTTGGGAGGTGGAATAGGGGGCATCGGGCTTGGGCTTGGCTATATTTCACCTGTATCTACCCTGATTAAGTGGTTTCCAGACCGTCGTGGTTTAGCAACAGGTCTTGCCATTATGGGCTTTGGTGGAGGCGCCATGATTGGTGCACCATTGGCAGATAAGTTAATGAAGTTCTTTGCAACGGATACCTCTGTGGGTGTCTGGCAAACGTTTTTGGTACTGGCTGCCGTTTATTTTATTTTTATGATTGGCGGTGCCTTTGGTTATCGCATTCCGCCCTCAAATTGGAAGCCGAGTGGCTGGCAACCAGCAGTAACACAGGCGACGGGTCTTGTGACCAATCGTCATGTGCATTTAAATAAGGCATGGAAAACCAAGCAGTTCTGGTTGATTTGGGGCGTACTCTGTTTAAACGTATCTGCTGGTATTGGTATTTTAGCAATGGCTTCACCATTGTTACAGGAGGTATTTGGCGGACGCCTACTCGGTTTAGATGTGGGGATTAATGAATTAAACGCAGAGCAAAAAATGCAGATTGCAACCTTTGCAGCAGGTTTTACGGGTTTACTGTCCTTATTTAATATTGCTGGGCGCTTCTTCTGGGCATCGACATCGGACTTTATTGGTCGTAAAAACACATATTTCATTTTTCTCGCATTGGGTTTCTTGTTATATGTCTCGATTCCACATTTGGCACATGCCGAAAATTTGCCATTATTCGTTTTAGCCTTCTGTGTCATCCTGTCGATGTATGGTGGTGGTTTTGCCACTGTACCTGCTTATTTGGCTGATATTTTCGGTACCCAAATGGTTGGGGCCATTCATGGGCGTTTGCTTACCGCATGGTCTGTGGCAGGCGTATTTGGAACCTTACTGATTACCAATATTCGAGATTATCAACTGGCACATGGCGTAGCTCAAGCGCAATCTTATGACACGACGATGTATATTTTGGCAGCTATGTTAGCGATTGGATTTGTACTCAATTTAATGGTCAAACCAGTTGATGAAGATAAATACATGACAGAGGCTGAATTGGCCGCAGAAAAGGCTTTGGCACATGAGAAATTACCGCAAGATTTAAGCCTGAATCATGATGTAGCACATGCGCCATCCAAAACAATTACTGTGGTACTTGCTTGGTTGGTAGTGGGTCTCCCTTTGTTGGCAGGGATTTGGTTTACCTTACAAAAGGCAATTGTTTTATTTCATTAACTTTAAAATCTAAGCGATAAAAAATGCCTCATGATTTGAGGCATTTTTTATTTTATGGGTACTACAGTAATTTCCTAATAGGCTACTGAGGCAAACGTCCAAAATAGAAGGGTTTATTAGAGCTCTTTCAAAAGTTGAAAATGATCAATCATTGGTAAAAATGGTGTAGAAAGTCCTTTCTCCCTTGGGGGGATGAGGGCTGCAAGTCCGTAAGAGGATGAGAGGGATTCTTCATATAAATCCTCTCCCTAGCCCTCTCCTTTAAAAAGGAGAGGGAACTTTCATTGCGAATTCAATACAGCTCAAAAAATGATTTATGCAAGAACTCTATTCTATGATTGCTGTACCATAAGCAAACACTTCAACCATACCACCTTGCATCCCTAATTCGGTGGTACTGAGTCGAACTCCCATAATATGATTGGCACCCATGGCATGCGCTTCTTGCTTCAGGCGAATCACGGCTTCACGACGCGCCCGTTCCACCACACTTTCATAGCTGACCAAGCGCCCACCAAAGAAGTTTCGAATGGTTGCCAGTACATACTTAAAATAATCGTGGGAGATCACCACATTGCTACTGACCATTTGCCCATAGGCTGAGGTTTCTACAAAGCGATTGGTATCAATACGGATATGGGAAAATTGCTTTTCTTTCTGATCCAGCTCACGTAAGTGTTTTTGCTCGATATGACGACCAAAACCCCAACCGACTGAAAATAGGATCAGAAACAGGACAATCTGAAAAATTAATCCATCCATAATTATGCCTATGCGCCGAATGGATCAGGAAGTTTCGGTGCAATCGGTTGCACCACTACCGCTGTACCATAGACAAATAACTCAGATGCACCTTGGGCAATATTTGAAGTTGAGAAACGAATGCCGACAATCGCATTGGCACCTAAAGCTTTGGCCTTATCAATCATACGTTGTGTGGCTTCTTGGCGTGATTCCTCTAGTAATTCGGTATATCCCGTCAATTCACCACCCACAATATTCTTTAAACCTGCCATCAAATCACGACCAACATGTTTACTACGAACGGTGCTGCCATAAACCACATCTAGTTGACGTAAGATTTCGTGACCAGGTACAGACTCTAAACTGCTTAGTAACATCGTATTTTCTAAATCATCAATATATTGAGTTTGAAGATAAGAAATATTGGTCATGGTTGCAATAAAAAAGCTCACCGAAGTGAGCTTTTTTATTCGCAAAAGATGAAATTATTTTTTTGCGTAATGTTGTTCAGAGCTCGATGGTTGATGAGCTACAGTTTCACTGGTTGAGGCTTTGAGACCACCGCCAAGTGTTTTGTAAAGTTCAACTTGGTTGTTGAGGTTGGCTTGTTGTAATAACAATAAACCTTGTTCTGCTGAATAAGCAGAACGTTGTGCATCCAATACGGTTAAATAGCTATCAATACCAGCACGGAAGCGGGCATTTGAAAGCTTGTATGTTGTATTAGTTGCGTCAACCAAACGACGTTGAGCGGTTAAACGGTCACCAATGTTAGCACGTGTTGCCAAAGCATCATTTACTTCACGGAAAGCTGACTGTACTGACTTCTCATAGTTAGCAAGTGCAATTTTCTGATCAGTTTCAGAGATTTTGACATTGGCCTTACGAGTACCCCAGTCAAAAATTGGGATATTCAAGCTTGGACCAATTGACCATAACGCATTCCCTGATTTGAATAAGTCACTCAAATCAGTTGATGCATAACCAGCAGAACCAGTCAGGCTAATGGTTGGGAAGAGTTGGGCTTTAGCCGCACCAATATTCGCACCCGCAGCACTTAACTGGTATTCAGATGCTTTCACATCTGGACGGTTGTTGAGCAAGTCACTTGGTAAGCCAGCGCTAAACACGTTTTGTTGCGTGATACTCGCCACTTGTTGTTGAGGGAGCAAGTTCTGAGGAACTGGCTGACCAACAAGTAAGTTCAACAAGTTTTGTGCTTGAGCAACTTGAGTCTTGTAGTTCGCGACATCATTGCGTGCAGTTTCAACCGAAATTTGTGCTTGGCGCACAGGGATTTCGCTATCAATACCTACATCGAAACGTTTCTTGTTCAAGTTAAACGAGTCTTGTTGAGCTTTTAGCGTTTGATCCGCAAGTTTCAATTGTGCATTCGCATATGAGTAGTTTAACCATGCTTGAGTCACTTGGCTGATTAAACTGATCTGCGTTGCATCACGTGAGCTTTGTGTTGCGAGGTAGCTATCTAAAGCTGCATCTTTCAAGCTACGTACACGCCCCCAAAAATCTAACTCATATGCAGTTAGGCCCAAACCAACTTGATAGGTTGAATACGGGTTGTTTGGATCACGGGTAGGGGTGACCTGACGAACGGCGCTACCACTTGCCCCAATAGTTGGCAATTGGTTGTTTTCCGAAATTTGGTATTGCTGTTGCGCTTTTTGAATGTTCAACGTAGCAGTACGTAAATCACGGTTATTGGCAAGTGCTAGATCAAGCACTTGCAGTAAACGTTGGTCAGCAAAGAAGTCTTTGTAACCTTGTTCTGCAATTGATTTTCCAGAAGCATTGCCATAAGACGCGAAGCTTTCAGGAACATCTGAACTCACAACAGGCTCTGGCCCGCGCATGCTTTGGCAGGCAGCCAAAGATAGCGCGAGTGCAGAGATTGCAATGCCACGACTGGAAATAGACCATACAGTTTGCATCACGATCAATGCTCCTGAGTATTTAAAGTTTTAGGTTTGTACTTAAAGATACTACGAATCCACACGAAGAATACAGGGATAAAGAAGATACCTAAAAGAGTTGAAGAAATTACACCACCAAGTACACCATAACCGACTGAGTGTTGGCTACCAGCGCCCGCACCGCTTGCCAAGGCTAATGGTAATACACCAAAACCAAATGCAAGTGTAGTCATGATAATTGGGCGTAAACGCATTTTTGCAGCATGTAATGTTGCTTCAAAGAGTTCTTCGCCTTGTTCCTGTAATTCTTTCGCAAATTCGACGATCAAGATCGCATTCTTCGCAGATAGACCAATTACGGCAACAATCGCAACCTGGAAGTAAATGTTAAAGGATAAGTTTGGATCACCTTTAATAATCATACCTAACCATGTCAATGTAAATGCACCGACGATACCTAAAGGTACAACCAGTAATACCGAAACAGGTACTGACCAGCTTTCATAGAGTGCAGCAAGACACAGGAACACGATTAATAATGAAAGAACCAACAGAGGAGCCGTTTGGCTACCAGAATCACGTTCTTCTAAAGATAAACCTGTCCATTCATAGTCAAAACCAGTTAAGCCCATAGATGGTAACTTACCAATGATTTCTTCCATCGCTAACATTGCATCACCAGAGCTGACACCTGGTGCAGGAGTACCTTGAATGTTAACAGATGATACGCCGTTATAACGCTCTAGACGTGGTGAACCATAGGTCCATTCACCTTTGGCAAAGCCAGAGAAAGGAACCATTTCGCCTTTGTTGTTACGCACATACCACTTGTTCAAGTCTTCAGGCATCATGCGGGTATCCGCTTCACCTTGGACATAAACTTTCTTCACACGACCACGGTCAACGAAGTCATTGATATACGAACCACCCCAAGCCATGCTCATAGTGCTGTTAATATCAGCGATACTGACACCCATTGCACCTGCTTGCGCTTGATCAATGGTGATCTGGTACTGAGGTGTATCTTCTTGACCATTTGGACGTACACCTGCAAGACGTTTATCTTGAGATGCCATACCTAAAATTGCATTACGTGCAGCAATCAGCTTTTCATGTCCTTGACCGCTTGCATCTTTCAACTGAATATCGAAACCAGAAGCGACACCCAATTCAGGCATTGCTGGTAACTGCAATGGCATGATGTAAGACGCATCTTTCACAATCATGTTCAATGCCATACCACGTTGAATGATGGCACCAATCTGTGATTCTGGTGTGGTACGTTCGCTCCAGTCTTTCAATTTAATAAAGGCCAGACCCGCGTTTTGACCCACCCCTGTGAATGAGAAACCAGCAACTGTAAAGATCGACTCTACATTTTCTTTTTCCTTATTCAAGAAGTAGCCTGTCATGGTATCAATGACTTTATCGGTACGTTCCAAGCTCGCACTCGGTGGTAACTGAACCAATGTCATGACCACACCTTGGTCTTCTTCTGGTAAGAAAGAAGATGGCAATACTTTGTAGATACCAACCAATGCTGCGATCACAACAATATAAAGTACACCAGAGAATAACTTGTGGTGGGTCATACGATTGACGCCGCCTTGGTATTTCTCTGAAAGTTTTTCAAAGCTACGGTTAAACCAACGGAAGAAACGCGCGAAAATATTGTTGCTTTCCTGCTTGTTTGGATCGTGTTGTTTTAACAAGGTCGCACACAGGGCAGGGGTAAAGGTTAATGCTACAAGTAATGACAGGATCATCGCCGTAACCAGCGTGATCGAGAACTGACGATAAATAACCCCAGTGGTTCCACTGAAGAATGCCATCGGTACGAATACCGCTGTTAATACACTGGTAATACCGACTAAGGCACCCGAAATCTGACTCATTGACTTTTCAGTCGCTGGAATCGGTTCGAGATGTTCTTCTTGCATCACCCGTTCAACGTTCTCCACCACAACGATGGCGTCATCCACCAATAGACCAATGGCAAGTACCATTGCGAACATGGTGAGTGTGTTAATCGAGAAGCCGAAGATATTAATCACGGCAAATGTACCGAGTACAACCACAGGTACAGCCAATGTTGGAATAATCGTTGCGCGCCAGTTCTGTAAGAACAAGAACATCACGATGAATACCAACACGACTGCTTCAATCAGTGTATGAACAACACTTTCAATTGATAGACGAATAAATGGCGTTGTGTCATACGCAAGCTTGTCTTTTAAACCACTTGGATAGTTATGACGTAACTCAGATAAACGCTTTTCAACTGCGGCAGCTGTATCCAGTGCATTGGCGCCAGTTGCAAGTTTGATTGCAACACCACCTGCAGGGCTACCATTAAATTTCGAGTCGAATTGGTAGTTATCAGAACCCAATTCCACACGTGCAACATCACCTAAACGAACTTGAGCACCACCTGAGGTATTTTTCAGGAAGATGTTTTTAAACTGTTCAGGTGTTTGCAACATAGTTTGTGCATTTACGGTCGCGTTGAGTACTTGACCCGCTGTCGATGGCGCACCACCGAGCTGACCAACTGCAACTTGAGAGTTTTGTGCACGAATTGCTGTTGCAACATCATTTGGCGTTAGGTTGAAGCTCGTCAGCTTTGCTGGATCTAACCAGATACGCATTGCGTATGAACCACCAAACACTTGAAGCTCACCCACACCTGCAACACGACTGAGTGGCTCAGAAATATTTGAGTTCACATAGTCTTTAATGTCAGATGCAGAAAGGCTGTTATCTGGTGAATAAAATGCAATAACTTGCAAGAAGCTTGCGCCAGACTTAGTCACTTTTACACCTTGACGTTGTACGTCAGCAGGTAAAAGCGCTGTTGCTGATTGCAGTTTGTTTTGAACTTGAACCTGCGCGATATCTGGATCGATACCTTGTGCGAAGTTCAAATTGATCGATGCTTGACCATTACCCGCACTGTTCGATGAAATGTAACGTAAGCCATCCAAACCATTCATTTGTTGTTCAATGATTTGGGTAACAGTATTTTCAACGGTTTGAGCAGAAGCCCCAGGATAAGTTGCAGAAATGGTTACCGTGGGGGGAGCAATTGTCGGATATTGTGCAACTGGCATTTTTGTAAGCGTGATAATACCCGCCAACATAATGACCAGTGCAATCACCCAAGCGAAAATTGGGCGATGGATAAAGAATTGAGCCATGCAATCTACCCCTTAAGCTTCTGAAGTTGCTTTTTGTTCAGCTTTTGGTGAATTGGCTTGCTTTTGTTGTTCAGCAGCTTTTGGTGCTGCATTTTGACCTTCAGCTGCTTTTGGTTGATAAGGTTTAGCAGACACTTCTTGTCCTTCTTTGACCTTGGCAACACCATCAACAACAACCTTATCACCGGTCTGTAAGCCTTCAGTTACAATCCAGTCTTGACCTTTTACACCCACCGTTTTAACCGGGCGTGTTTCGATCGCACCTTTCGCATTTACCACTAAAGCAATTGCTTGTCCTGTTGGTAAACGAGACACCGCAGCTTGAGGGATTAGATAAGCGTTTGGTAAAACTCCTTGCGAAATTTTAGCCGTTGCGTACATACCTGGTAATAGTAAATGGTTTGGATTTGAGAAGACTGCACGTAAAGTCACAGTACCTGTATCCGGATTCACGCTTGCATCAGAGAAGGCAAGTTGGCCTTCAACTGGGTATTCAGAACCATCTTCAAGTGTGATTTTGACGCGGGTATTGTTACTGTTATTTAAACTGCCTTTGCTCAACTGTTGGCGTAAACGCAATAACTCAGCACTTGATTGATTGATATCAACATAGATTGGATCTAGTTGTTGAATCGTGACCAATGGATCAGCTTGGTTTGCAGTTACCAACGCACCAGGCGTTACCGAAGAACGGCTAGACTGACCTGAAATAGGTGCACGTACAGTTGAGTAGCCCAATGTAATTTCAGCATTTTTTAATGCCGCTTCAGATGCAGCGACATCAGCTTCAGCCAATTTTACTTGAGCATTGATATCATCATATTCTTGTTTAGAAACAGCATTTGTTCCGACAAGTTGACGATAACGGCCTTCTTTCACACGTAACGAATTTAAGTTCGCTTGTTGACGCAATAATGCGGCGCGTGCACTGTCTGCCGTTGCGCGGTTGGTATTGGCATCAATTTGATAAAGGGCTTGACCCGCCTGAACGTAGCTTCCTTCAGCAAATAATCGTTTTAAGATGACGCCACCAGTTTGTGGGCGTACTTCCGAAACTTGATATGCTGAGGTTCGTCCTGACAGTTCGACGTTTTGTTCAACGCTTTGTGGTTGAGCAACAATGACACCAACTTCTGGAGGTGGCATTTTTTGAGAAGCAGCAGCTTGCTGTGCATCTTTAGGTTCTTTGCTACAACCAACAAGCGCAATGCTTGTTGCTAATGCGCAAGCAGTTAGGGCAGGAGCCCAAAGCTTAGCCGACATCATTATTCCACCTCAATTTAGATTTCTTATCTAAAAACAAATTGTTGCTGAAATTGCTTTGAAACAGCCAAAACCAAAGCAACGAAGTCCAAATCAACCCAATTCCCCAACCAGCAAGAACGTCAGTTGGATAGTGAACCCCTACATAAACTCTAGATATCCCCATGGCAATAAACCATAAAGTAGATACTAAAATGACACTATTACGATGCTTATATTGTCGACATAACAACATCGCTAAACTTGCAAGGGTTGCAGCATAAAGGCTATGAGCACTTGGGAAGGATGCGCCATAACTTTGAACCAAGTGATAAAACTCTAAAGGTCTTGGTCGATCAATGCTCCATTTCAGAAGCCAACCAATCACAATACTTCCACCCACACTGAATGAGATAAAAATCACATTCTTATAGTTCTTAATCCATATTTGGTAAATACACAAAAATGTAGTCAAAAATAATAAAAATGGCATCCCACCTAAGCGAGAGAGCAAAATTGTCACATGGTTAAGCGTAAATGAACGGTGCTCAAATAAAGCTTGAACACTAAAAAGGTCTAAAGTTGATGCGTTGGAATTCATTAATCCAATCACACCGGATCCTAAAAAAAAGCAACCAATACAAAGTAATAGGTATGGCATGCGGAACTCATTATGTGCTTAACCATTGTTCAGGGTTGTCGAGTGTTTGAAAGTGTACTCGCGAGTACACTTTTGGTCAAGTCTTGAAATTTTATGATAATTTCATTTTTATGTTTTTTTAAGGTCTAGTAAAAAAACATAACAAAATTTGATGTATATCTCATTTTAAATAGATCTATGCATTTATTGAAAGAAGCTGTTTTCCAGCTGTTCGCTTTATCATGCAAGTCAGAATATCTGCCATATAACATGATTAAGCTAAAGTAAAAAACAAACCATTTATTCAAAATACATCATAAAATTCTTAGGTAGTTAGTGATATAGCAGCATTGTTTTGATCTCTATCATTCAAATCGAGATACGGACTCGCGTCATCGTATCTCCTTGTGTAAAGGGGATACCATGGCTGAGAAGTGATCTATTGAACAATAGACGCTGGGAATACCAACCCATTTGAACTATTTTTGGTAGATTGATTATACGTAAAAATAGTTCAAATGTTAGACTTGTACTTCGCGGTTTTTTCTGTACAAAGTTAGTGATGTGAAGATGCGTTTTTGCTTTGCTCTTCAACTTCTACGGGTTGCTTAGGCGGCCAGAAAAAATCACTTGGTCGAGTCAAGAAATGCGTTGTCACTAACTTGGCTAAAGGCTTCCATTGTGCAAAACGAACACGACGTGCGCGTAGAGCAACAATAATCGTCAAGGTAAAGCTCACAAATAAGTTGGTTAAGCCGATCAGCATAACACCTAAGAATGACACTAAAATTAAACCAATATCAGGGCCACCAATGGTCATCAAACCTTGAATGAAATTGGCAGAAGCAAAGGCAATATGACGGATATCCAAAGGCAAGCCTAGGATAAATCCAATCGTGCCCATACTGCCAAGCATGATCCCGAATAAAAAGTTCCCCGCTAATGCACCAAGATTAGTCTCAATATAAGCAGCGAATTTATCTAAGCGTTGTTGTCCCATCCAGCGTTTTAAACGTCGATGTTGTTTTAGGCGCGGACCGACTTTACGGTAAACCGCCAAGTTATCGAAATAACCTGCAATTAACCCAGAAAAGAACAAACAGACGCCTGCAATTGCTGCATGAGGAATAGCTAAAGAGGTAAAGGGGTTGAGACTATGTAGCAATGCGGCTGATTTAGCATGATTGAGCAGCGGTTCACCGAGATTGTATTGCCATAGAAAGGTGATCAGGGCTGCGGTTGGAATCGCAATCGAGATGTTGCCTAAGATCGCAATAAACTGGGTACGGATAATATTAATAATCAATGCCGCGAGTTCTGCAATTTGCGCAGTCTTGCTGCCTTTCTGCTGTTGTACTGTCGAGGCAAGTGCAGCCGCAGTCATCGCAGGCTGTTTGGTTGCAACCGTAAAATGTAGAACATGAATCAACATAAAGCCAAGTGCGTAGTTCATGCTGTATAAAAAGGCATGTCCAAACGGTGCGAGTACCAAGCGGGCTGTTAAAATTTTCAGCGTTGCCATGGTGGCAATAATCGCACCTGCACCTGCGGCCGCTTTGTACATACCAAAGAAGCCAGCTTTGTCGGTACTTACATAATGTTCGCCTGTTTTACTGGCATTCTCGGTCACCTGTAAGGCGATCAGTTCACTGGTCGAAGTTAACAAATGGCGGACACTTTTTTCATTGTAGTGCGCCTTGGTCAAATCCGTGATGAGTTCACCCAATGCGGTATATCGGGCGTCATTTTTACTGGCCAATAAAGTTAGCAGTAGTTCGATACGATCAATGGCTTGTTCTAATAGCGACAATAAATAGGTCAAGCTAATACTGACACCAATTCGCTTTGTCGCACGGCGAATTTTCAGTACCACTTCACGGCACTGATCCAGCATGACAAATGCTTGAGATGCATCGGGTGGCGGCAATACAACGACTGCATCTTGATCATCAATTTGTTTTTTATATTTTTCGATGAACTCTACAATTTCTCGGTTTTGAACCAGAAAAGGGGATTCATATTCAGTAATTTCGGGTTGCGCATTAATAAACTCAGGATATAGGCCAATACCACTAATGCGGTAAGATAGTACCGTAATGGCTTTAATCAGCTCATTTTTTGAAACTTGTTTTTCTCGGGTATTGCTTTGGCTTTCACCCAATAGATTGAAGAGCGTAATCCAGTCTTGATTCTCGATGAGATCTAACCATTCACTGTCATTTTCTTGATGGAACACTTTTCCAATCAATGTTTTCAGTTGTTGGCCATCCTCCACTAAAGGTAGAAAATGTGCACCCAGACGTTGGCTCAATTGGTTCCAAAAACCATCAAGCGAAAGAATGCCGCTATCGGCATATAAGCTCAACTGTTTATATTGGCTAATCAGCTTAAGTAAAAAGTTTTGCAGTAGTATTGCCGAAGTCGGGGTGAGCAATAATATTTTGATCAGTGCATGAATACGCTGTTTGACTTCATCTGCATCATTCGGATTTTTTGGTCGTATACGATTGACCAGCTCGATCAATAGGTTTTCATCAAGAACAGCTTGCGGTTGATCCAGCTGTTCCTGCATGTTTGAAAAAGATCAGATAATGTTAAATGCATAGGCACTCAGAAAATTATTGAAGTCGATGTAAGGCCATTAAGGTCAAATTAACAAGTGCTTGGCGATATTCATTATCTGGTAGCGCTTTTAACGCCTCTAAAGCAGCATCCGTTTCTTGTTGGGCACGTTTTTGACAGTAATCTAAGCCGCCCGAGTGATGAACAATCTCGATCACTTTATCTAAATGTTCAACACCGCCTGTTGCGATACTACGATGAATGATCGCATGATCTTCACCCGTTGAATGGGCTAATGCTGAAATTAAAGGTAAAGTTGGTTTACCTTCCATTAAATCATCGCCAATATTTTTACCTAATGTTTCTGCATCAGAGGTGTAATCTAAAATATCGTCGATAATCTGAAAGGCATTACCAAAATGACCTGCAAAGCGGCGTAAAGGTTCACGATATTCTTCGGCTCCCGCTAAAATTGCAGCGCCTTCCGTCGCAAGTTCAAATAAACGAGAGGTTTTCCCATGAATAATTCGGAGATAGGTTTCTTCAGTCGTTTCTGGTTGATGCTGGGACTGCAGTTGGAGTACTTCACCTTCCGCAATTTCACAGGTTCCTGTCGAGAAATCTTTTAATAAGGTCATGTTGTTTAAGTCGACCAATAAATCAAAAGCTCGTGAGATTAGGAAGTCACCAACTAAAACTGCAGTTTGGTTGTTCCAAGTTGCATTTGCGGTTGGGCGACCACGGCGTAGGCTTGATTCGTCTACGACATCATCATGCACTAAGGTCGCAGTATGTAACATTTCAATTACAGCAGCTAAATGCTGTGCTTGTTGCATATTGGCTAAACCACAGGCACGCGCTGCAAGTAAGCACATGATCGGGCGCATGCGTTTGCCACCCGCTTCAACAACATGTTTACTCACCGACATAACTAAACCAACTTTAGAGCTAATTCCTTCATTGATCAGGTGATCCATCGCAGCAAAATCTGTCGCAACTGGAGAAAGAATGTCTTGCTTAAAATCGATAACCATATGAAGGAAAACCTCGTACAGGTGAGTAATGTTGCCAAGTGTATCAATTAATCTGTGACTAAACAGTTATACAACCTGTCTAATCTGCCATTTAAAACATAATGCTGAGCTCTTTGGTTTTAAATTAGACAGAAAAAAGTAAAGTCCTCATCGTGTATCTTGACTTTACTTATGGCGCTGTAAAAACACAGCTTGTTATATGTCACAATTTGTTTTCAAGAAACTATTTCAAATTTTGATGCAAATCAAGCAAAACAGTTCGCCATCAATCTAATTGATTTTACTTGAAAATCCAAGCAAGTTATCATTATGTGTGCATTTGTGCAAAATAACTTGTTGTTTGATCAATTTTCACTTAAAATTTGTCCCCTTGAATAACCCCAGTGGCGTTCGTCTTAAGATCGATATATCCCTTTATCGGCACGAAGACACGGGCAAGTTGGAGTACATATGTACGCAGTAATCCAAAGCGGTGGTAAACAGCACCGTGTTGTTGAGGGTGAAACCCTTAAAGTAGAATTATTGAAAGCTGAAACTGGCGCGACTATTACGTTTGATGACGTATTAATGGTTGTTAACGGTGACAACATTCAAATCGGTGCTCCAGTTGTAGCTGGCGCAAAAGTAACTGCAGAAGTAGTTGGCCATGGTCGTCACGACAAAATCCGCATTATCAAAATGCGTCGTCGTAAACATTACCGTAAGCAACAAGGTCACCGTCAATGGTTTACCGAGTTGAAAATTACTGGTATCGCAGGCTAACACGAGGAGTAAATAGACATGGCAACTAAAAAAGCCGGTGGATCGACGAAGAACGGTCGTGATTCGAATCCTAAGATGTTAGGTGTTAAAGTTTACGGTGGTCAAACTGTAACTGCTGGTAACATCATCGTTCGTCAACGTGGTACTGAGTTCCACGCTGGTGCAAATGTTGGTATGGGCCGTGACCATACTTTATTTGCTACTGCTGACGGCGTAGTAAAATTTGAAGTGAAAGGTCAATTTGGCCGTCGCTATGTAACTGTTGAAGCTTAAGTTTTAATAGTTCGAAAAACCCGCTTTTAGCGGGTTTTTTTATGTCTGCTGGATTTTAAGTTGGGAAATTTTATGGTTTTCCAAATTGCCCTGTTTTTAAATCGTCATAGGCCTGCAGAATTTCTTCATAACTGTTCATAACAAAAAAGCCATGCCCGTTGATCGGCTCTTGTAATGGTGGGGCGGATAAAAATAATAGATCGCAATTTTCTAATGCGGTAATTGCTACATCATTGTCGAAACTGGACATGATTGCCAAAGCTTGTTCTTCTAAAACTTCTTCATCAGCAGAGAATTGAAGCTTTCCATTACGTAAATAAAGTAAGGTACTGTCACCATGACTGGCGGGGAGTATAAGGTGCTGTCCTTTTGCCAGATGGACATCAAATACATGCATTGGGCTAAAGGTTTGGGCAATACCCTGTGTATTCTGAAATTGTCCTGCCACGATACGAACATAGCCTGCATCATTTTTGAGTATGACTTTTGGGATATTGTGGTTCAGCAAGCTTTGATAATGTGGCGCAGACATTTTATCTTTGGCGGGTAGATTGACCCACAATTGCACCATTTCAAAGAATCCGCCTTGCTCACGAAATTCAGGGCTGAAATGTTCAATATGTTGTATACCCGATGCAGCAGTCATCCATTGCACATCACCTTGGCTGATCACACCACCACTTCCTGTTGAGTCTTGATGTTGCAGTTCACCCGCAAAAACAAAGGTGACGGTTTCAAAACCACGATGCGGATGTTCATTGACACCTTTTTTAGTGCTTTTAGGTGGCAAACGCCCAGGTCCGATATGGTCTAAAAGCAAGAATGGGGAAGTGGTATTCCCTAGTTCCTGATAAGAAAAGACTGACAGGGCGGGATAAAAATCGCCAATCGCAAATCGAGTGTCATTACGGTGGATAAAGGCAAGGCTTTTCATGGATGATGCTTTTTAAATTATTGGTTTTAGGTTATCAAACTCTTATTTTTCGTCTAGAGCATTGTTGATGAATAATTTCTCTGATCTGACATTGAAGTCCTTAATTGGTGAATGGTCGAAAAGTTGAATTTCATCCTTACAATCTCTACATAAAGGCTGCAACTTCATACATAATGCAGAACTTTGCGACACGAATTACACAAAACCGTTGCTTTTCTTCATTTTTTTAATGATCAAAAACAGTAAGATGTCGTCATACCAGTAGAAATCTGATAGAAGGTTGTTTTTATGAATTTCGTAAAAAAAATGGCTTATGCTGCAACGTTAAGTGCAATGACACTTGCTCCAGTTGTGAGTAGTCAGGTATTCGCTGCACCTGTAGCTGCATCGGCTCAGCAAGCGACCACAAGTTTGGTTCAACAGTTATCTGGCTTGCAACGATTCACCGCAGATTTTGAACAAACTACAAAAGTTGCACCTAGTAATAGTAATAAAGTCGCACAGAAAAAGGGCTTAACTGCTCAACATATGAATCAGACGTTCAAAGGGACCATGAAAGTTGAACGTCCTGGGAAATTTTATTGGGAAACCACCAGTCCGGCCAAACAAACCATTGTGACCACAGGTAAAGTAGTTTGGATTTATGATCCAGACTTACAGCAAGCTGTTCGTCAAAGTTTGGATGATCAAATTGCCAATACGCCTGCATTATTGTTATCAGGCAATACCAATCAGATCATGCAGTCCTATCGTGTGACTCAGCCTGATCGTACTAAACTGTATTACACCCTATATCCAAAACAGGAAGATGGTGCATTCCAAAGTTTAACCATTAGTTTTGGTGGTAATAAAGCACCGAATTTGATGGTATTACAAGACTCTTTAGGTCAAACCACGTATGTCCGTTTCAGTAATATTAAGGCGAATCAGGCGATTCCAGCATCGGTGTTTAATTTCACACCGCCTAAGGGTACCGATATTATTGATCAGTAATTGTTTAATTAATTTAAAAGCCGCACATGTTGCGGCTTTTTTATGTGAAGCTTGGATACATTTTTTAATTTCATCTCAGGGCAAGGCTTTGTATAGTGAAGAAAAACATCAGAGACTTGCATGACGATGAATACTTCACAATTATCAAAAATTATTCCACTTCTTCCAATCCTGACTGTTGTTGCGCTCGCAGGTTGCCAACCTAAAAAAGATACCGCAGCGGCAACTGAAAAAGTGGATATTCCATTGATTCATGCAAAAGTGGTGACAGTTAAAATTCCAAAACAAAAAGTCTGTTTGGAAGATGGTTGTACCAATTATGATTTACAAACAGTTGAAACCAATCAGAAATGGATTGATGAATATTTCGTGAATCGGATGAAAAAAGCGGAACCGAATGCATTTTCGAATATTGCGGATCAAAAAGTAAAAGTTCCTGCGGATGAAGCATCACAAAGTGAAAGCAGTACTTATGTGCGCTTTGTTGGGCAAAACTATAACTTAGCGACTTTTGCGATTCAGACCTATTCATATTCTGCAGGTGCTGCACATGGGATGTCACATCAAGAATTTGTGAATTTTGATTTGACCAATAAAAAACATATCACGGTCAGTGAGTTGCTTAAACCCGATATGAATACCAAACTGCGTGATGAACTGTATGCATCCAATCAAAACTGGTTGGAAGACCACAACATTAAAAAAGAGCAATTACAGGTCAGTGATAACTATTACTATGGCGTGAACGGCATTGTCTTCGTCTATCCATTGTATGAATTGGCTTCCTATGCGGAAGGTATGAGTGAATTGACGCTGCCATATTATGCTGCCAAGCAGTTTGTAAAAGCAGAATACTTACCAAGTCTGCCAAAAGATCCGAACTAGTTTGGGTGCAGCATTTACATATGATGTGTAGATGCTGCGCAAGCGCTGTATTTTTTTAGGTTAAAGCCTTACACTATAGCCAGTTTTTTCTCTATTCATGATTGATTATGATCGACCCAAAATTACTCAGAAATAATATTGAAGCAGTCAATGCTGCTTTGGCAAAACGTGGTATTCAGCTAAATGTACAAGAGTGGGCTGATTTAGAAGCTCGCCGTAAAGATTTGCAATCCAAAGCTGAAAACTTACAAGCAGAGCGTAATGCAGGTGCCAAGCAAGTCGGTCAAATTAAAAAATCAGGTGGAGATGCTTCTGAGATCATGGCGCGTATGGCGGCCATTGGTGATGAAATTAAAGCCGCAGAAGTAGCTTTGGCTGAGTTGCAAGCTGAGCTTGAGCAGAAGTCTCTCGCAATTCCAAACCTGCCAGATGAATCAGTCCCTTTTGGTAAAGATGAAAGCGATAACCTTGAAATCTTGAAGTGGGGTACACCACGCCAGTTTGATTTCGAAATCAAAGACCATACCGATCTTGGTGAAATGATGGGTGGTCTGGAATTTGAAACAGCGACTAAATTGACAGGTTCACGTTTCAGCGTATTGAAAGGACCTTTGGCACGTTTACAACGTGCTTTAGCCCAGTTCATGCTCGATACACATACGCTTAAAAATGGTTATACCGAAGCTTATGTACCGTATTTGGTCAATGCAGACAGCTTACGTGGTACAGGTCAGCTCCCTAAGTTTGAAGAAGATTTGTTCAAGCTACAAGGTGAAAAAGAGTATTACCTGATTCCAACCGCTGAAGTGCCAGTAACGAACTTCGTTCGTGATGAAATTATTGATGCGGATCGTTTACCACTGAAATATTCTGCACACACGCCATGTTTCCGCAGTGAAGCAGGTTCTTATGGTCGTGATACCCGTGGTTTGATTCGTCAACATCAATTCGACAAGGTCGAAATGGTGCAAATCGTAAAACCAGAGCACTCTATGCAGGCACTTGAAGAGTTGACTGCACACGCAGAGGGCATTTTGCAGGCATTAGGCTTACCGTACCGTAAGATTTTGCTCTGTGGTGGTGACATGGGCTTCGGTGCAGTTAAAACGTATGACTTAGAAGTATGGGTGCCGAGCCAAGATACCTATCGTGAAATCTCAAGCTGCTCAAATGTGGGCGATTTCCAAGCACGCCGCATGAAAGCACGCTACCGTGTTGATCAGAAGAAGATCGAATTGGTGCATACCTTGAATGGTTCAGGTTTGGCAGTTGGTCGTACCTTACTTGCAGTGATGGAAAACTATCAACGCGCTGATGGTTCAATCGAGATTCCAGAAGTTTTACGTCCATATATGGGCGGTGTTAGCTACATCGACTAAACTTTGCATTGATTTTGTGCATAGTTTTTGCTTTAGCTCAATCAGATTGAAAATATAGAGGCGTGACGTGGAAATTTTCCCAATCTCTTTAAAGTTGCAGCAGCAACGTTGTCTGATTGTGGGTGGTGGGCATATCGCCTACCGCAAAGCAAACCTGCTCGTCAAAGCCGGTGCAATTGTTGATGTGATTGCACCAGACATCATTACTGAATTACGTCAACTTGTTGAGCAATCGGCAGGGCAATATATTCAAGATCCTTTTTCTGAAAATATTCTGGCAACAGCTTATCGCTTAGTGATTGCTGCGACAGACCAGCCTGATGTCAATAAAGCGGTATTTGAACAGTGCGAACAGCGTAATCTGTTGGTCAACAGTGTCGATGATATTCCGCATTGCCGTTTTATGGTGCCTGCGATTATTGATCGTTCGCCCTTGGTGATTTCGGTTGCCTCCAATGGTGCATCACCTGTTTTATCTAGACAGCTACGTACTCAGATCGAAACCATTGTGCCGCATGGCATGGGCAAACTGGCTGAGTTTTCGGGACAATGGCGTAAGCAAGTGAAAGCCAAAATTGCCAATCCAGATGAGCGTCGTATTTTTTGGGAAAACTTGTACGCCAGTCCGCTGAAAGAACAGGTTTTCAATGACAATATTGATGTCGCCAATGATCTGATTCAACAAGCTTTGACTGAATGGACTGCACCGAAAGGTGAGGTGTATTTGGTCGGCGCGGGGCCGGGCGATCCTGAGCTTTTGACCTTAAAAGCCTTGCGTTTAATGCAGCAAGCCGATGTAGTGATTTACGATCGCTTAGTATCTGTGCCCATCTTGGAATTGTGTCGCCGTGATGCTGAAAAGATTTATGTCGGTAAAGCGCGTTCTAATCATTCGGTTCCACAAGATGGTATCAATGCTTTATTGGTGGAATATGCACAGCAAGGTAAACGTGTTTGCCGTTTAAAAGGCGGAGATCCCTTTATCTTTGGCCGTGGTGGAGAGGAAATTCAGGAATTGGTGGAAGCCAATGTGACTTTCCAAGTTGTTCCGGGCATTACCGCAGCTTCAGGTTGTTCTGCCTATGCAGGTATTCCACTGACACATCGTGATTATGCGCAAAGTGTACGTTTCCTGACAGGTCATTTAAAAGAAGGCTCACCTGAGTTACCTTGGAATGAACTGGTGTATGAAAACCAAACTTTGGTGTTATACATGGGCTTGGTCGGTTTGGAACGCATTTGTGAGCAATTGATTGCACATGGTCAACGTCCAACTATGCCTGTGGCCTTAATTTCTAAAGGAACAACCCCTGATCAGAAAGTGGTGGTGGGTACATTGGCGGATATCGCGACCAAAGTATCTGAACATCAGATCGTAGCGCCGACTTTAACTATTATTGGTGAAGTGGTGAGCCTACGTGAACAGTTAAAATGGCAATAGAATCCCTCCTTGCGGAGCTATAACCGCTCCTCACCTCTTTAAAAAAGAGAGGAGTTCCTCCCTTTTTCAAAGGGAGGCTAGGAGGGATTATGAAAAGTAGAGAAAATTTGTGATTCATGTCGTCCTATACGAACCTGAGATTCCAGCGAATACAGGTAATATCATTCGTCTATGTGCCAATACAGGTGCGCAACTCCATTTGGTCAAGCCTTTAGGCTTTGAGCTGGATGATAAGAAGTTGAAACGTGCAGGTTTGGATTACCATGAATGGGCGAGAATGCAAATTTGGGACAATATCGAACTTTGTCTTGCTGATTTAAAAGCCAAGGGGGTGGAGCATGTTTTCCCGCTTACTACTAAAGGTTCAGCAACACCGCATACCGTTGATCTGAATCGTCCAGTTGCCTTATTGATGGGGCCTGAAACCCGAGGTTTACCAGAGCAGGTACGTCTCATGTTCCCACAAGAGCAGTGGATTCGTTTACCAATGGCTGAAAATTCAAGAAGTTTAAACCTTTCCAATGCGACGGCCGTGATTGTGTACGAAGCGTGGAGACAGCAAGGTTTTAAACAACTCTAATCAAAGATCGCCATATGGACTTGCGACAACTAGCGTATAGCCATTTGGGTCTTTAAACCAAATTTCGCGATGATGCGCGTTGGGGTTATATTTAGGGCCTTCTAAAATTTCAACTTGATGGGTTTGTAGCTTTTGTACAATCTCATCAAATTGATTGCTTTCAAACCACAATAAAACTCCATTCCCAATCACTCGTTTGGGATCACCAATATGTGGATGTTCATGCGCTTGCCATTGATGCAGTTGCAACACCATACGCTGTTCATATAGCAACTGTTCATAGTCTTTGCCGCCATGACCACTTTCTAAACCAAGTATTGTTTGATACCACTGACTGGTTTTCTCAACATCTGCAACTGCAATTAAAGGTTGTGGATACATATGAACCTCACTATATCGTCTCATTTATTCTTCTTGAATTGAATCAAATCGTTGTTGAGCATAAATGACTTGTTCGATATTACTTTCAGCCCAATCTTTGAGTTGATACGCCATTTTTGCGACTTCTAAACCGAGTGCGGTGAGTGAATAATCTACTCGAATCGGCGCAGTATTTTGTACTTGTCTTTCAATAAAACCATCGCGTTCCAGCATTTTTAGTTTTTGAGATAACACTTTAGGTGAAATGCCTTGAATGCTTTTTTTGAGTAAATTGAAATGTTGGGTTTCTCGCGCAAGGACATTGATGATCATCAGTACCCATTTGTCTGCAATTTTTTCAAAAAATAACCGAGCAGGGCAATGTTGTTGATAAATATCATATTTTAATGCCTGATTCATAGCTAAAACCCTCAAATTCCCAATTGAATGTCCCTAGTTACCATCTGGTAACTAATTGACACCTAGTTTCTAAAATATATCATTAAATCGAACTTTTGAAAAATTTTGGATACTCTCATGACACAAATTGCGGTTGTTTACTTCTCTGGCTATGGCCATACCAAAGTGGTTGCTGAAACTTTTGCGGGTGCGATTGACGCATCATTAATTGAAATTGATCAGAATGGTGAGATTACCGAGCAAGACTGGCAGACTTTAAATGAGGCACAAGGTATTGTGTTTGGAGCGCCAACTTATATGGCGGCAGCCCCTTGGCAATTTAAAAAGTTTGCCGACGCTTCTTCAAAAATCTGGTTTACCCGTGGCTGGCAGGATAAAGTCTTTGCAGGCTTTACCAATAGCGCGAGCTTGAATGGTGATAAGCAAGTGACCTTGATTCAGTTACAAACTTTGGCTTCACAGCATGGCGGGATTTGGGTGAGCTTAGGTTTGTTACCTGCCAATACCAAAAATGCGAAACGTGAAGATGTGAACAATTTAGGTGGCTCTGTAGGTTTGTTGGTTCAATCACCATCAGATGCCAGTACCGATGAGATCCCAACAGGGGACTTGGAAACAGCGAAACTTTATGCACAACGTGTGAAATCGATTGTCGAAAAGCTGCATGGCTAAATTTTCAAGCCATAAAAAAGGCGCATTCAGCGCCTTTTTTATTACCTCATCAGATTAATGTCTGTCATCAAATTCATTATGCTGTGGCGCATTGTATTTGAAGCCTTTAGTCTTATAAGCAAGATAACCGACACCGATTACTGCCCAAGCCAGACCAATCTGTAAAGCCAATTTATCAATTTCTAACCACATCATAAACACGCTGGCGAAACCCAGTGTAGGAATGATGATGTAACTGATAATGTCTTTTGGTGTCTTGTTCTTGCCATCTCGCAACGCGTAGCGAGAAATCACCGAGAAGTTAACAAAGCTAAATGCAGTTAAAGCACCGAAGCTAATCAAGTTCACGATATGCTCAAGATCAAGGAAACCAGCAGACAATGCAACAACACCTACAATCAAGATGTTGTAAGTTGGTGTATGCAAACGTGGACTAATATGACCGAATAACTTCTTATTGATCACGCCATCACGACCCATCACATACATTAAACGCGATACACCTGCATGTGCCGAAATACCAGATGCCATCACTGCCACGACTGCAAAGTATAAAACCATGGTCTTAAATGCAAGGCTACCAATCGCTGCAACCATAACTGGCTGAGACTCGTCCAGTGGGTTGAAGTAAGTACTCGGATTACTTGGGAAGTAAAGCTGAATAAAGTATGTGCTGACAATGAAGATGATACCCGCAACCAATGCTGTAGTGAAAATTGCGCGTGGCAAAGTTTTTTCAGCATCTTTGGTTTCTTCTGCAAGTGAAGAAAGCGCATCAAAACCAGTAAATGAGAAGCATAGAACGGTTGCTCCTGCAATTAAAGCCCCGACAGAGGTCATTTCATTCCAGAATGGCGCAAGTGACCATAATTCAGCTTTGTCTGGATTCAGCGTGCCATCGGCATAAACCCCTTGTGTGAGCAGGATATAGACCTGATACACAAAGTAGAAAATCACACCAAGCTGGATCACCACAATGGTACTGTTAAAACGCGCAACAAAACGTGCACCAAACAGGTTGATCACCGTCATCAGGACGGTTAAACCAATCACCCAAATCCAGTTGTTCACTTCTGGGAATAATGCTCTCAAATAAATATCAGCAAGGATGATATTCACCAGAGGAGAGAGCAAATAATCTAACCATGAAGACCAACCCACCATAAAACCAACATTAGGGTGAATCGACTTTTGGGCATAGGTATATGCAGAACCAGAAGACGGATAACGACGAATCATGTGACCATAACTGATCGACGTTAAAAGAATTGCAACTAAGGCAAATATGTAGGAAGTCGGTACATGACCACCACTTCTTTCAGATACTAAACCAAACGTATCAAATAAAGTTAATGGTTGAATATAAGCTAAGCCAATAATGATGATGTGCCAAAGCACAAGATTCTTTTGAAGCTTCGCTGTTGGTTGAGTCCCAGATAAATTTGTCAACGGCGTTATCCTCATAATCGTTGATCAAAGATCAGCCATAGTGTTAAGGATCGTTTGAGACAAAAACGATCCCCCGTACAAAAAACGAAAGTGCGCCAATCTATCCTAAAACACTATAAATTGTCAGTACTTTTATGCTTTTTTTAGCAATTTTTTTGCCAATTGGGTAAAGAAATAGATGAATAAAGATTCACTTAAAAACGAAAAGCCCCGATATTCAATCAATATCGAGGCTTTTACGCAGGAATACTTGATTTAACTCAATGTATTACCATGCTTTTTGCAAGATTGCACGAATGTCTTGCAAGTTTGCTTCTTTCGGGTTGTAAATGATGGAACCATCATTCAATGCTTTATCCGCAACTTCATCAAGCTGTGCTTCAGTGACTTTACCTGTTTCACGTAATGTACGTGGCAGTTTGGTCAGGCTGAAAAGACGATCACGCATTGCTAAAATCGTCGCAATTGCTTTGTCTGCACGTAAGTTTGCAGGAGTTTGTGCATAAATATCTGCACCCGCGAGTGGCAACAGTAACTCACCGATCTTGTCGCCATTAATCTCTTTGTTGTATTCCAGCACGTATGGCAGGAATAAGTTCATGCATAAGCCGTGGGGCAGATGTGCAACTGCACCAAGCGCATGACCCAATGAATGAACTAAACCCACCATTGAATTAGAGAAAGCAATACCCGCCATAGTGGATGCCTGAGCCAATTCTAAACGGCCTTGTGCATCACTTGGATTGTCTAATACTTTAAAGAGATTTTCACTGATCTTCTTAATCCCTGCACTGGCATAAGCATCACTCAGTGGATTTGCTGCTAAGCAAGTATAAGCTTCCACGCAATGAGTTAATGCATCCATTCCAGTCATGGCGGTCAGATGTGGTGGTAAAGTCTGGGTCATGCGTGGATCAAGAATCGCGGCATGCGGCATTAAGTAATACGAGGCAAAAGCCAGTTTTACATTGCGTTGCGTATCCGAAACCACAGCCACCATAGTTACTTCTGAACCAGTACCTGAAGTCGTTGGAATTACGAAAAAAGGTTTAAGTGGTTTTGGCAGGTTATGAGCACCTGAATATTGCAGTAGATCATCACCACCTTCAGACACCAAGATATTGGTCGCTTTAGAGGTATCGATGACTGAGCCACCACCAATCGCAATGATCGCATCACATTTTTTCTGGCGGTAAAGTTCTGCTGCTAAGCGAACGACTTCCAAGCTAGAATCAGGTGGAACATCATCAAAGATCGCACCAATTACAGCATCAGTTGTACTAAAAGCTGCTTCGATTGGGCTAAGTAAACCATTAGCACGTACGCCTTTATCGGTAATGATCATTGGGCGTTTTGCGCCAAGCGTCGCAAGTTCAAACGGGATATGCTCTAAGGCAGCGTTACCAGCAATGACTTTTACAGGACAGAAAAACTCGTAATAAGGCTTAGCCATGTTATGCGCTCCGTTTCAGATATGATTTTGCGACTTTAAGATAAATATTTTTTGCACCCGTGAATTTTTCTTTTAATGTTAATTCAGCAGGGTAGCGCTTGACTGCAAGTGAAGCGATTAGCTTAGGTAAAATCAGGGCTTCCATTTTATTCAAGCAACGCACCAGACGGATGGCGCTTGAAACATCTCCATCAGCAATCATACGGTCATTGGCAAAGGCTTGTGCCGTACTTTCTTGGAAAGAAAATACCAAAAAGGCGTGGGTTAAATGCTTGAAGGTAATGGTTAAATCAGGCTTGCCTTTGTAGTTGGACAATAGCTCTAATTGTTTTTCTTCGGTTACTCGAGCAACAAATGCAGGTCCATTTGGGAAAACATTCATTGAAAGGATAAAACCAACAGGAAACTTCGACACTTCCTGTTGTACTTCATCATCCACTTGGCTTGCCATCACGAGGCCACGACCCACAACATCCATCATGAGTTTGACGTAGGCAAATTGCAACGTGGGCTTCACTGCTTTGGTTGAAATCACTTGCGTATCCCTTGTTAAAATTATGCAAAAGCTAATTTAGAGTATTTACTCTAATTTATTTTATTAGAATTGAAAAGTAAATTATTCAGATTTGACTACAAGGTCATTAAACAAATCGGTATTTTTTAAATAAGTAATGAAAGTATCACAGAGCTGTTCAAAGCTTGGGTAATCTTCAAGTAAGTCTTGCAGGCGCACCATTTCTAAACCTGCATACCCGCATGGGTTAATGGTTTGAAAGCCAGTTAAGTCACAGTCAATATTCAGGGCAAGACCATGATAACTACGACCACGACGAATTTTAAAACCGAGTGAACCAATTTTACGCCCATCTACATATACCCCAGGTGCATCTGGTTTGGCGTAAGCATCGATATTGTACTGTTTGAGCAGATCAATCATAGCTTGTTCTGCAAAACTGACCAAAGTACGGACATGCCACTTCAAGCGATTGAGATCCAAAAGGAAATAGGCCACCAGTTGGCCTTTGCCATGCCAAGTGACCTGACCGCCACGATCAGTATGAACAATTGGAAGATTACTGTGCATAAGGATGTGTTCTGCTTTACCTGCTTGGCCTTGGGTCAAGACATCTTGGTGTTGTAATAACCAGACTTCATCAGGGGTGTTTTCATCACGATTAGTTGTGAAGTCTTTCATTGCTTCAAAACGCGTCGTGTAATCTTGTAGATCATTGAAACAACGAATGATTAAAGTTGGTTTTACAGCACTCATTACAACAGAACATCCTTTACAGTTTTTAAATGGTCAATAGCTTAATTATGTAATGATTTGGGGAAGATAAATAGCTATTTATCAAAATGTTGAAGCTTATTTTTTAGTGCAAAAAAAAATCCAAAACACTTTCGTATTTTGGACTTCTTTATTAAAGCGCTGTCTTAATTAAAGGACAGGCTGCAAGATCAGCGTATAAGGCATGAACTTGTTCCAGCTCTTCAAAGCGTAATTGTGCCGTTAAAGAGTGGTATTTGCCTGTACGAGACGGCTGAACTTTCACTGTGTCGCCATCAAATTCAGGGAAGTGCTTCTGCAAAATATCAACAACAGCCACTCGAAGTTCATCCCCTGCATTACCAATCAATTTGATCGGATAGTCCATCGGGAAAACCCAAAGATGTTCTTGCAATTCACGAGAAGGAGTGCGGTCTAACATGAGCAACCTCTTAATTTGAAACGCCTGCATCAGTGCAGGCGCTTTTGATCTAATACATAAATGGGGATGAAGTGTTGAACTTCAAGTCTTAAGTAAGGGCTTTAACCCTCACTCAAGATATCCCAAATATTAGTCATTTTCCAAGAAAGAACGTAAGTGTTCTGAACGAGAAGGGTGGCGAAGTTTACGTAATGCTTTCGCTTCAATCTGACGAATACGTTCACGTGTTACATCAAACTGTTTACCAACTTCTTCTAAAGTATGATCGGTTGGCATATCAATACCAAAACGCATTTTCAATACTTTTGCTTCACGTTCAGTTAAGTTTTCAAGTACTTCACGCGTCGCTTCTTTTAAGCCTTCCGAAGTTGCAGCATCAATTGGAGAAGTGATGTTGCCATCTTCAATGAAGTCACCAAGATGCGAATCTTCATCATCACCAATCGGTGTTTCCATCGAAATTGGTTCTTTTGCGATTTTAAGTACTTTACGAACTTTAACTTCGTCCATTTCCAGACGTTCGCCTAATTCTTCAGGAGTTGGTTCACGGCCCATTTCTTGAAGAAGTTGACGAGAAACACGGTTGATCTTGTTGATTGTCTCAATCATGTGTACTGGAATACGAATGGTACGTGCTTGGTCTGCAATCGAACGTGTGATCGCCTGACGAATCCACCAAGTTGCATAGGTCGAGAATTTATAACCACGACGGTATTCAAACTTGTCTACGGCTTTCATCAAACCGATGTTACCTTCTTGAATTAGATCGAGGAATTGCAAGCCACGGTTGGTGTATTTCTTCGCAATCGAAATTACCAAACGTAAGTTTGCTTCAACCATCTCTTTCTTGGCACGACGTGCTTTTGCTTCACCAACTGTCATACGTTTAGAGATATCTTTGATATCTTTAACGTTTAGACCAAGATCTTTCTCAATATCAGCAATCTTTTGTTGGAATGCCAATACATCAGGACGAACTTTTTCTAAATGCCCTTTGGTTTCAGCAGGTGCTTTTGCAATCTGCTCATCTAACCAAGCTAGATTTGATTCTTGCTCAGGGAAGCTAAGACGGAACTGATTACGATCCATACGGCCACGACGTACTGCATAACGCATGATTTCACGTTCGTTTGAACGGATTTGTTCATGAGTACCACGAATCATTTCTGAAATGATTTCAAATAAACGAGGTGTGAATTTGAACATCATGAACACAGCAGCAAGCGACTCAAGCGCAGCATCCGCTTCAGCACTGTTACGGCCATGTTTTGCGATGATTGCTTTAGTCTCATTCCAAGCGTTTTCTAGCTCAGTGAAACGTGCTTTTGCAATTTCAGGGTCTGGACCAGAGTCACCTTCAGAATCATCATCACCTTCAGACTCTTCTTCTTCGTCATCATCATCAAGTTTGACATCTTTCGCTTTAGATGGAGATTTTTCATCATCTTCTTCAAGCTCAGCTTCTTCTTCAAGAACTTCAGGAATTTCTTCATCAGATTCTGGATCTAAATAGCCAGAGAGAATATCGGCAAGACGACGCTCACCTGTTAAAAAGTCATTATATTCTTGTAAAACAACTTCAACCGCATTTGGCCAGTAAGCAATCGAATGTAAAACGTCACGAATACCTTCTTCGATACGTTTTGCAATGCTAATTTCGCCTTCACGCGTAAGAAGTTCAACCGTACCCATTTCACGCATATACATACGGACAGGGTCAGTGGTACGACCAGGCTCACTTTCAACCGATGCTAATACGGCAGCAGCTTCTTCCTCAGCAACCTCATCGGCCGCTTCAGTTGATTCACCAAACATGGTGTCGTCAGTTTCTGGCGCACGTTCATGCACTGGAATACCAACGTCTTGAAGCATCTGAATGATGTCTTCAATCTGCTCACTTTCCGTAATTGAGTCTGGTAGATGATCGTTAACCTCAGCGTAAGTTAAATAACCTTGCTCTTTGCCTCGGCTAATCAGAGCCGCTACTTGCGAAGTAGGGGAATTCATATCGCTCATCTTTGCTTACTCTTTTGTTGAATCTGGGGCGGTGAAAAACCGTGCATGATAGCACAATTCACGATGAATGTTTTGGATTCGATCCGTTAACTTTAAAATAAAAATAGCTTTGATTTCACGTTCGTTCCTTGAATATGGGGTTAAGTCATAATTTTTCAAGCTGTTGATCCTGATTGCAGAACTTTTTTGATTGCTGTTGTCCTTAGATTATAAATACACAAAAAAACTGATGAAAAAAAGTACAAAACATCATTTTATAGCAAAAAAAACAAATAAAACTTGACAAGGTTCGTGAAGACCGATAAATAGCGGCTAGACCCATTTATATTTTTTCATTAGAGGTACTTAGTGTCTTCTACAGATTTTGAATTAGATGATGATAACTATGGTGAAGATGATGCAGGTTTTGATGAGTCATCTGGAAAAATTACTGCCAAAGAATCATTAGAAAAGCGCCGTTTGATCGATGATCTCTTGGCTCAACGTCGTTTAGAGCGAGAATTAAAAGATTTTGATTATGATTTCGACGACGATGACCTCGGTGACGAAGACTAAGCAAAATTGCTGAGACTTTGCGCCTGAAAATGTTATGCTGTTGCCGATGTATTTTTGAAGTTGGATAAAGAATGAGCACGTTAGATTTAGACTTATTAAGTAATTATCTTGACGGTGATCAAAACGAATATGGTCTAGATTTCGCAGCGACTCATGGCTTTTTGTGCGCGATTGCGGTTGGACCAAAATTTGATCGTTGGTTAGATGAGCTTTTTGAGAGCAACCAGAAGAAATTACCTGCTGAAATTATTGAGCAAATCCATGCATGGTTAGACTCTATTCGCCAAGATTTAGCGAATGAAAATGGAATCGAATTTCCATTTGAAATCGAAGAGGCAAGTGTCGAATCTAGTCTTGGTGATTGGAGTGTGGGCTTCGTTGATGCAATGTTCTTAAATGAAGATGCATGGTTTGCACCAGAGTTTGAAGAGCAGTTGATTGACTTAACACTTCCAGTGATGGTGTTCAGCGGTATTGATGAAGAAGATCCACAAATGGAATCATTCCGCCGTAATGGTCAGTTGATGGATGAATTAGCGGAAGAAATTCCAAATAATTTAAATGAACTTTATTTGATGTATCACACACCAGCGTGATCGATATTTTGAGCGACTGCAAGGGTAGCTCATATATCACATAGCAGATTCAATATTAAAACGTCCCGAGAGGACGTTTTTTATTGCTGAATTTTTGCTCCAAGTTTTTTGAATGAATCGTTTAAAAAGTAGTAAAAAATAAACTCAGCCCTAATGCACCCAAGACAATGCCAATCGTTCGGTTGATGTGGATTTGCTTGGCTAGAATTTTATTTCTAATCTTGGGCGCGGAGCAGAAAAGTGCAATAAGTCCAAACCAAAGCAGATGAGTTCCCGACATGAAAATGCTGTAGGCGAATAGCTTCGCACTGTTATTTTCTGGTGTCATGATTTGCACAAAAATACTGATCACAAAGAGTGTGGTTTTGGGATTCAGGCTATTGGTTAAAAAGCCCTGTTTGAATGCTTGCCAATCGGTTATATCTAAGCTCTTCACATCTAAATTGACTGGGCTTTGGGTAAATGTTTTGTAACCGATATAAATCAAATAGCTGGCACCGAGATATTGGATCAAATGAATTAAACTCGGAAGATATTGTTGTAAAAAAGTGAGTCCAATTAAACTATAGCTAATGTGGACCCATACACCACAAGCAATACCGCAAGCTGTATATAACCCTAAATTCCGTCCATAGAGATAGCTGTTTCGAGTCACTAGGGCAAAGTCTGCACCTGGACTGATGACGGCAAGTATCGTGACTAAGCCAACGGTTATGATTTCATTCACTCATCTATTCCTAGATTGATGTATTAAAGATTTTTTATATTTTTCATATTCTTGCTATATTTAAAATTGAAGTTAATTCTTGCTATACATGAGTTTTTGGAATGATTGAACGACTGTCTTTGAATTCACTCAAGTTTTTTTATTATGTAGCACGTTTTGAAAGTGTGACGGTTGCTGCGGACAAGCTATTTGTGACGCAAAGTGCGGTGAGTAAGCAGCTTAAAAACTTGGAAGAAAGCTTAGGCTTGGTGTTATTTATACGAGAAGCCAGAAAATTAACTTTAACCTCAGAAGGAGAAGTGCTGTTTGAATGCTGCCAGCAGGTATTTCAACAAATATATCAGTGCGTATTGCAATTACAGCAGCATAGCAAAGCGCAAAAGAGCTTAACTCTTTCTTGTGAACCCACACTTGCAATGAAATGGCTGATTCCTCGATTGTTACACTTTATGCAGCTTTATCCTGAGTTTGAAGTCAGTTTATTGACGGGTGGTGGAGTCGTAGATTTTTCATCGCAGAACATTGACTTGGCTTTAAGGCGGGATGACTTCGATTGGGATGCTGCACTGTATAGCGAAAAAATTGCAGATGAGCAGATGTTAGGTGTAATAGGGAAGAGTGGCCATGCAGCAGCGACACAAGTGTTTATCTCAAAGTCTAGGCCAAAATTATGGCAACAGTTTAAGCAGCAGCACCCCGAACAATTGAAGAATTTAAAACGGTCATCTCTGGAGCATTTTTATTTGTGTATAGAGGCTTGTTTGGCTGGCTTGGGCGCGACTGTGGTTTCAGCTTATATGGTTGAGCGGGAAATAAAATATCAAATGCTGGATCGGCTGACAGCTGTGTATGCTGATGGCTCCGCTTATCACTTATTATCAGCTCAACCTTTTGAGGATGATATTCGGAAGTTGGTGTTTAGAGACTGGCTGAAAGATGAAATGCAAAAGAGTCAATTGTGGTTGGCTTCATTTGATCAAGCAAAAACTGAATGATCGTAACTAAGCCCGCGCTTTTAGGAATGATTTGATTTATTTGGATAAAACTTTTTGATTATCCACCACAGGATATAAAGGAGAACAAGCGCAAAAATGATGTAGCTGATACGTTGCAGAATCACCATCATCAGTGCCTGATTTTCACTAAAATGAAAGCCAAGATAAGCTAAAAAGCTCGTCCAAATCACGGTTCCAGCAGTACTGTAGAACATAAATTTGGCAAAAGGCATTCTACTCATACCAGCAGGAATACTAATTAAAGAACGTACAGCTGGAATCATACGACCAAAGAAAACAATCCGATGCCCATGTTTGTTAAACCACATTAAGGCCTTTTCTAGATCAGCCACCTGAATACGGAGGTATTTTCCATAGCGTTCTACAAAATTAAACAGACGTTGCTGAGGGACTTTGCGTCCTATCCAATACAACAGCATCGCTGCGAGTATTGAACCTGCACTGCCTGCAATAATGACACCGATGAGGGTAAGTTCACCCTTTGATGCAGTATAGCCTGCTGAGGGCATAATGATTTCAGATGGAATAGGGGGAAAGACATTATCTAGAAACATTAAAAATGCGATACCTAAATATCCAAGTTTCTCCATGATCGATAGAACCCACTCTTCCAGTCCCATAATGCCCTTATATGATTCATTTGATTATTGTTTTTAGCATAGTTGTAGTTGATGTAATGCTCAATAGCCGAATCGTTACATGATTTTTATCAACACAATAAAAAAGCCATAGTTAAACTATGGCTTTTAATTTACTTATTCAGCTTATAGACGTTTGCGTTTAGCAGCCGCAATTTGTGACTGGCGCATACGGAAGCCTGCTTTTTGCTTGTCCGTGGTTTTATCAATACAGTAAACACAAGAGACGCCATGTTCATAGCTTGGCAGTTCAGCTTCAACTTTGGTTAATGGCCAACCGCAAGCATGACACTTGATGTTTTCACCTTCTTCAACACCATGAGTAACAGCAGTACGGCCATCAAAAACGAAACATTCACCTTCCCACATGCTTTCTTCAGCAGGTGTTTCTTCTAGGTATTTAAGAATGCCGCCTTTTAGGTGATAGACCTCATTGAAACCTTCTTGAAGCAGGAGAGAGGTTGATTTTTCACAACGAATACCACCAGTACAGAACATCGCAATTTTTTTGTCTTTGTGCTGTTCAAGATTCTGTTTTACATATTCAGGGAATTCACGGAATGATTCTGTTTTAGGATCAATTGCGCCCTTGAATGTACCTGCTTTATATTCATAATCATTACGGGTATCGATCAGGATCACATCATCACGACTAATCAGATCATTCCATTCTTTAGGATCAAGATAGTGGCCAACCAAATCACGTGGCTTTACTTCTACACCTAAAGTTACAATTTCATTTTTAAGTTTAATTTTCATTTTACGGAATGGCTTTTCAGAGCTTTCAGACTCTTTATATTCCATTGCGTTAAAACCTTCGTTGAGAAGGAATTGATGAACTGCATCAATCGCGGCACGGTCACCAGCAACAGTTCCGTTAATTCCTTCAGACGCTACAATCAGAGTTCCACATAAATTGATGCTATTCACTAAGTCCAAAAGACGTTGTTGCAGATTCGCTGCATCTGAAACTTCTTTAAATTGATATAGTGCTGCAACAACCCAATTATTGGTCGCTTGCTGTTCTACAGGTGCAAGCTGTTCTACAGTAGCGTTCATGGATAACTCCAAATGTATTAAGATAGAAAAATTAGGCGCACATTTTAGCGCGAAATCTGAAAATAAGCGAGAAAACCATAAAATAAATATGGTTTTAGAGGAGTTGGTTTTGAGTAATGATCGTCGAATTCCATCATTGACCCCATGTGCAGGGCGTTGTTCAACGGTGTTTGGTGATCTGGTTTGCCGTGGCTGTCGTCGTTTTAATCATGAGGTGATTCAGTGGAATACCTATACGGCAGAGCAACGCTTGATGGTGTGGAAGCGCTTAGACGCGCAACTTGATCAGATCTTGGTGCCTTTGCTGCCTCATGCAAATGTACAGCATATCGAGGGTTTTATTCAGAATAAGCGTACGCGAGTATTGGAGAGTGCCAGTAAAGGGCGCAAGCTGTACTATGCCTTAAAAATTTGTGAAAAGAATAAACATTTGGCGCATGAAAGTGGCCTTGGTATTAGTGATGCACAAGTTAAACCGATTTGGGATGAATTTGAACGTCGCGTACTGGCCTTAGCAAAAGCGAGTTATGAATTGGCTTGGTTGCGTGCCGATGGTATTAGCAATACTTTATTGCGCGCGCTAGAACTAGAAGAAGATGAGATTTAAGCAAGCACTTGTTGTAGAAAATCTTATTGACCATGAGGTTTGTTGATCGACATCTAGCTGATCTTGTTTATATTTTGAGATTAGTTGATCTCCCTGTTATGAAACAGGGTGGATAGTTTGAAGGCACTTGGATTACGGGCAAAATATTGAGCGATGATCTGTTGATCTTGTTCGCGAATCAGGCTGATTTTGAAACCGTGCGTGGTCGTTCCAGAAGAACGCCCTTTAGATCGGTAGATCTTTTCTGTGATTATGTACATATTTTTTCCATCACTAAAGCGTCGATCCTCCAGAGCTTGTAGCTGTATTGGTTGAGGAAAATGATAGAGCACTTTTAATCGTTGATAAAACTCATCATAGATATAAATATTTTGCTGATCTGCAAAAATATAACTGAAATTTCCTGGATAGGGCTCATTGCTTTGGCTACCAATGAGTTGCAGGTGTGATAAATCAACAGGTGTTGTTCCCCAAAACTTGTGCTCAGCAATATGTGGTAATGGATGTTCATTTAAATAAAAAGATCGACCATCTGTTGCTAGATTTAAGTTCTGACTAAAACGGTTACTGCCACTAAAAATCTGCGTCTGTTGCGCATTTAACTTGCCCAGCTTTTTATCTTGATAATAAACCACTTGTTGGTCGTGGATATATTGGCTGCTATTTGGAAATGCTTGGCTCTGTTGCGGATCTAAATCTATTAAAGCTTTTGTTTTGTAAAAGACCTGTTGATCATCTTTGGCGTAAAAATAGCTTAGTGTATTGAATCTTGGATGTAGTACCGCCGAGAAATGAGCGACTCTCGCGTTGGTTAAACGTATATCGCGAAAGTAAACCTGTTGACCATCTTTGGTGAAATCATTGCCTAAATAGTTTGTTTGTGCAGGATTTAATTGAGATAAGATGTGGTCTTGCCAGTAAACATGTTGTGGTGTTTTACCGACATTGCTATACAGCTCATCTGCACGATCAGGAAGATTGCTCAGAGCTAAACCTGTAAATTGATCAGCCTTTGCTTGGGGAACTAAAAAAGTACCTTGGCCTTGTTTAAAAATATAAACCTGATTCTGGAATGTTTCGAAATTTGTGCCGGAGATTGACTGAGTTTGTTGATGAGGCAGATCAATGCTGCCATCATCAAATTCACGCCAAAGAAGGTAGCTCATAAAAAGGCTAAAACTGGCTAAAATAACAAGGATTAATCCAACTGTAAGCCATCTTTGTTTTCTTTGAAAAGAGTCTAGCGCCTGTTGATCTGCAATTATGCTAATGATGTCAATATGGGTTTTCTTGTTGGTACTTGTATTTCGGAACCGTTGCCACTGTTGTTGTTTTGCCAGCGCTTCCAGTTTTTTCCAGAATGGTAAAAACTCACAATGTTGCTGGGTTAACGTGGCAGGCCACATCCATGAATTAAAATAGAAATACTGTCGATAGGGTTTAGTTTTGCTTAGAAGATTGAAACTATGAATTTGCGTCTGCTGCTGATGAAGCTGTATCTGAATCAAATCTTGCCAAGTGAAAAAAGCAGCTTGCTTGGAATCCTCCAGAGCCATGCCTTGCTGATATAACTTAAAGGTGGTGAAGCGTTTAAAGTACTTTTGATAAAGCTGGTTATACAGGTAAAGCGTTGGTATTAATAAAGCAAACATCAAAGCAATACTGAGCAGTTGGGCAAAGAAAGGCAGGAATTGATAGAGATAGTACAGGCTTAAATCATAACTAAAGTAAACGAGTAAGAGCCAAGTCAGTATGATCATCAATAAAAACAGCGTAAAGGACGCAATTTTCATTTGGAACACGGGCAGTGTGACCTGTATCAAGACAGTGGTTTTTTTGATCATCGGCTCGGTAAATTAGTTCTGTAAAAATGAATGTTGTTTAAGTCTTCTTTTTGAGCATAACCGATAAAACAAAAAAAAGGATGCAGAAGCATCCTTTTTTATTAACGCTAATCGAAATTAACGTTTGATGTCGCGCTGCGTCGAGCCTGTGTAAAGCTGACGTGGACGACCGATCTTGTAAGGACCGCTGTGCATTTCTAACCAGTGGCTGATCCAACCAACAGTACGTGCAAGCGCGAAGATCACTGTAAACATACCTGTTGGGATACCAATCGCTTTTAAGATGATACCTGAGTAGAAGTCTACGTTCGGGTAAAGCTTACGCTCAACGAAGTACGGGTCGTTCAGTGCAATACGCTCAAGTTCCATTGCAAGTTGCAATTGTGGATCGTTGATGCCTAATGCAGCAAGAACTTCGTCACAAGTTTCTTTCATGACTTTCGCACGTGGATCGAAGTTTTTATAAACACGGTGACCGAAGCCCATGAGTTTAACTTCTTTACGTTTTACTTTTTCCATGAATTCAGCAACGTTTTCTACGCTACCAATTTCGTCTAACATTTTAAGTACAGCTTCGTTTGCACCACCGTGAGCAGGTCCCCAAAGTGCTGAGATACCAGCAGAGATACATGCATATGGGTTTGCGCCAGTAGAACCAGCAAGACGAACTGTAGAAGTAGACGCATTTTGTTCGTGGTCAGCATGAAGCGTGAAGATACGATCCATTGCACGAGCAAGAACTGGGTTTACTTTGTAATCGCGGTCAGCAGGTGTAGCAAACATCATATGTAAGAAGTTTTCTGCGTAACCAAGGTCATTACGTGGGTAAATGAATGGTTGACCTACTGTATATTTGTAGCTCCACGCTGCAAGCGTAGGAATTTTCGCGATTAGGCGAATTGCAGTAATTTCACGGTGGTTTACATCTTCGATGTCTAAACCGTTGTGATAGAACGCAGATAATGCACCAACAACACCAACCATTATAGCCATAGGATGAGCATCACGACGGAAACCATTGAAGAAACGGCTTACTTGATCATGAACCATAGTATGGTTACGTACTTTAGCATCAAATTCTGCTTTCTGTTCAGCATTTGGAAGCTCACCATTTAACAATAAATAGCAAGTTTCTAAGTAGTCTGCTTGAGTCGCTAATTGATCAATTGGATAACCACGGTGTAATAAAACACCTTTGTCACCATCAATGAATGTGATCTTAGATTCGCAAGCAGCTGTCGCCATAAAACCAGGATCGAAAGTAAAGTGACCTGATGCTAATACATCTTTAACGTCAATTACATCTGGGCCTAATGTGCCGCTGTAAATTGGTAATTCAATTTCTTTGCCATCAAGCTGTAATACGGCTTTTTTGCCAGTTGCTGCAGACATTCAATAGATCTCCTGTCCTGGTGAATGATTATCTGACTCGAAATACTAATCTTGTCATGTGCGAATCAGACGGTGTCAAAATTTGCTATAAGATTAGTGGTTACTAAAATTTTGTCAATTATACTTAGGGATAAAAAATGACGTTGCTACAGTCAATTAGTCATTCAGTATCGAAGAAAAAACTGAGTAAAATCACAGCACCGGTCGAGTATAATATGTCAAATCAAGTTTCAGGTGCATAAAAAAAATGAAGCATCAGTCCAATTGTAAGTAAATTTTTATTTGGGAAGGGGAGCACTACTTATAAAATAAATACTTATCTTGGTTAAAACCCCTATATTTCTCGTTGTTTACTCTTAAACGGCCATTCAAAAATCATTTAAAAACGTGATTTGTTGCATCATTATTGATTCATTATGGTGCGATTAATTGTATAAAAAATGACTTGTTGATTTTGCTTAATTGAATGATAAAAATAGATTATCAATTTATGATATTTAAAATATAAATGAGGGCTATTATTTTAAAGTATGTATCACGTCGCGAAATTGTGCTGATTTAAAGCCAGAAAAGCTGTTTTTTAATAAATATAAAAGAAAAGAATTTATAAAATTAAAAAGTATCTATAAAAAATAGTGTTTTATTTTTATCATTACAAAACAATTAGATAGTTGTTTTTGTCTGAATTCGGTGGTTTTGTCGCCGTTATTATGCGTGTGAATGATTCTTATTTAAAGTTTTTTTCGACTAAAGCGAAAGTTGATTGTTTGTATTTTGATATTTCACGTTTTATAATTCGGTGTCGTTATATAGGTTAGGCATGTGCTGTGCTTGCCTAACAATGCCAGCTTTCCTTTGAATTAAGTCAAACAAACTCCAGATGGAGTTTCTACCTACAGGATGCCCGCTGTGAAAAGCAACAGACCTGTCAATTTGTCCATGGGTCAGGTATTAGCGGTAAATTTACGCTCGCCCGTGGCTATTGCCTCAATTCTACACCGTCTATCAGGTGTAATCGTTTTCGTATTAGTTGCAGTTCTTTTATGGATTTTGGATAAGTCTTTATCTTCTCCAGAAGGATTTGACTACGTTAAAAATGTCGTTTTCGGAAATATCATTGTACGTTTCATCGTATGGGTATTTGTAGCTGGCTTGATTTTCCACTTTATCGCAGGTGTGAAGCATTTACTTGCTGACCTCGGTTTTGCTGAAGAACTTCAAAGCGGTCGTATTGCAGCTACAATTTCATTGATCTTGTCTGCGATTGGTATTGTCGCAGCATTCGTATGGATTATGTTCTGATGAAAAGTGCTACAGGTTTAACAGGTTCAGGTTCTCGCGATTGGTATATCCAACGTGTCAGTGCTGTAGTGTTAGCTGCATACACTGTTGTTTTGTTTGGCTGGATCCTTTGCAATAGCGGATTTGGTTATGAACAGTGGGCTGGCTTTATGCTGACTTTGCCAATGAAGATTTTCTCTTTATTAGCAGTGTTATCGCTCGTTGCACACGCTTGGATTGGTATGTGGCAAGTCTTTACTGATTATGTAACGACTCGTCAAATGGGCCCTTCAGCTTCAGGTTTACGCCTTGTACTCACTTCTGCTGTCATTATTTCAGTGTTCGTGTACGCAATCTGGGGTATCCAGATTTTCTGGGCAAATTGATAGGAAGAGATCATGGGCGCAATTAACCCTAAAGAAGATTATTCAAATATTCAAAACCTCACTTTCGACGCAGTTATCGTTGGTGGTGGTGGTTCTGGTATGCGTGCTGCTTACCAACTTGCTCAAGCGGGTTTAAAAGTTGCTGTATTGACCAAAGTATTCCCAACACGTTCGCATACAGTTGCCGCTCAAGGTGGTATTGGTGCGTCGTTAGGTAACATGCAAGAAGATAATTGGCATTATCACTTCTATGACACGGTTAAAGGTTCTGATTGGTTAGGCGATCAGGACGCAATCGAGTTCATGACACGTGAAGCGCCAAAAGTTGTGTATGAGCTTGAACACTTGGGCATGCCGTTTGACCGTAACGAAGATGGTACGATCTATCAGCGTCCATTTGGTGGTCACTCTGCAAACTATGGTGAAAAAGCAGTTCCACGTGCGTGTGCTGCTGCTGACCGTACAGGCCATGCGTTATTGCATACCTTATATCAAAGCAACGTAAAAATGGGCACCCAGTTCTACGTTGAATGGATTGCATTAGACTTAATCCGTAACGAAGCAGGTGATGTACTTGGTGTGACGGCAATTGACCAAGAAACAGGTAACATTGCTGTGTTCCAAGCGAAAGCAACCTTGTTCGCTACAGGTGGTGCAGGTCGTGTTTATCGCGCATCAACCAACGCTTATATCAACACTGGTGACGGTCTTGGTATGGCTGCTCGTGCAGGTATTCCTTTGCAAGATATGGAATTCTGGCAATTCCACCCAACGGGTGTTGCGGGCGCAGGCGTATTGTTGACTGAAGGTTGTCGTGGTGAAGGTGGTATCCTTCGTAACAAAGACGGCGAACCATTCATGGAACGTTATGCACCAACTTTAAAAGATTTGGCGCCACGTGACTTCGTATCACGTTCTATGGACCAAGAAATTAAAGAAGGTCGTGGTTGTGGTCCTAAAGCGGATTATATCTTATTGGATATGACTCACTTGGGTGCTGAAACGATTATGAAACGTCTTCCATCTGTATTTGAGATTGGTAAGAAGTTTGCAAACGTTGACTGTACAAAAGAGCCAATTCCAGTTGTACCAACAATCCATTATCAAATGGGTGGTATTCCGACCAATATTCATGGCCAAGTGGTTGTACCACATGGCGTAGAAGAAGGTGAATTCTCTGCAAGCTACAATAAAGACACCAAAGAGTATCATTATGTCGGTACTCGTGATTACGTAAAACCTGTGAAAGGGTTCTATGCAATTGGTGAATGTTCTTGCGTATCAGTACATGGTGCAAACCGTTTAGGTACCAACTCATTGCTTGACCTTGTGGTATTCGGTAAAGCAGCGGGTGAACACATCATTGACTACGTGACTAAACATCATGGTGATGATTATCAACCGCTTCCGACTGATGTATTGGTAAATACATTAGAGCGTATTCGTAAGTTAGATGATTCAACTACGGGTGAAAACGCGCAAGAAGTTGCTGATGCAATCCGTGACATCGTACAAGATCACGCAGGTGTATTCCGTACTCAAGCATTGCTTGATAAAGGCGTAAAAGAAATTCTTGCGATTGAGCCACGTGTTCGTAACATTCATTTGAAAGACAAATCTAAAGTATTTAACACTGCACGTGTTGAAGCATTAGAAGTTGAAAACTTGTATGAAGTTGCGAAAGCGACTCTGATTTCTGCTGCTGCACGTAAAGAATGTCGTGGTGCGCATACAGTTGTTGACTATGAGTTAGCACCTGATCATCCAACTTATTCTTACGGTCGCCGTGATGATGAATGGATGAAGCATACTTTATGGTATTCATCAGACAACCGTCTTGAATATAAGCCAGTACGTTTCAGCCCGTTAACGGTTGAAGCAATTGAACCTAAACCACGTACATTCTAATCGGGAGAACAAAGATGAGTAGAGGCACTCGTACATTCGAAATCTACCGCTATGATCCTGATAAGGATAAAGCGCCGTACATGCAAACTTTCAAACTTGAGTTAACTGATAAGCACCGTATGTTGCTTGATGCGTTACTTGCGTTGAAAGTGCAAGATGAGTCATTAACATTCCGTCGCTCTTGCCGTGAAGGTATTTGTGGTTCGGATGGTGTGAACATCAATGGTAAAAATGGTTTAGCGTGCTTGTGGAACTTGAACGATTTACCAGAGAAGATTGTGATCCGTCCTTTACCTGGTTTACCAGTGGTAAAAGACTTGGTTGTAGACATGAATCAGTTCTATGATCAATATGACAAGATTCAACCGTTCTTGATCAACAATCAGCCTGCACCTGCGAAAGAGCGTTTACAGTCTCAAGCAGAACGTGAACATTTAGATGGTCTATATGAATGTATTCTTTGTGCATGTTGTTCAACTTCATGCCCATCATTCTGGTGGAACCCTGATAAGTTCCTTGGACCGTCTGCATTGTTAAATGCATACCGCTTCATCATTGACTCTCGTGATACGGCAACACAAGAGCGTTTGGCTCGTTTAGACGATCCATTCTCTTTGTTCCGTTGTAAGGGGATCATGAACTGTGTATCTGTATGTCCTAAAGGTTTGAACCCGACAAAGGCAATTGGTCACATTCGTAATATGTTGTTGGATCAAGCTGGTTAATCTAGTTTTCTAAGCAACAAAAAAGGAGACTCTGAAAAGGGTCTCCTTTTTTACGTTTAGTACTGTTACTTTTGATTGGTTAAAAAATGGTTGCTTAAAAATATTCAAGCTTGAAATTTAGAAATTCGACCCTAAATATTTATAGATTTTACTGTTAAATAAAATCATATAAATCGATATGTTGGTTTGTTTTTGATCGAACTGCGTGGGATTTGTGCAAGATTTGTAGAGAATGTTTATTTTTGATCAATCAGAGTGCAACTTTTATCAAAAGGGCGGTATATTAGAATATAATTTGATGTGTGTATTTCGCTGCTTTATGGATGGTATGTGTCAAAAAAATCAATCCAAGCTTGAGAACATGTTAGGATTTCTGCCACAACTGGAATCAAAAAATAAGCAGATTCTTGAGCTTATCTAAGGATCTGGTCTTAGAGATTTGTACAGGTTTTGTGGAAAAAGTCAATTTAGAAAAGTTAAAAATCGAGTTAATTTTTCTAAAATGATTTGCAAAAAATTGCTCGATTTCATCGAGTATGAAGAATGAGTTATATGCCTTGAATTGAAGGTGTATAGCTCATTTGTTACATCAAAGGGAATACTCCTGATGTGTAGTAATAATGTCTCAAGGTTGGATGATCTTGGGTAGTAGTGTCTTGTTACCAATTTGACACTATGAATCATGGGTGTGCTTAAAAGGCAGCCTGTATTATTTTTTGCAATAGGAAATGGGTCCAAAAATGCAAGAAGTTGCTGACGCTTCGCGTCTTGACACTGAACTTTCCGCTGATAGTGCAGCGTATATTGAAGAGCTATACGAACAGTACCTAACTTCTCCAACCTCAGTGTCAGAGGATTGGCGTGAATATTTCGATAAATACCCTAAAGGTGATCAACCACACGGCAGTGTGCGCGAGCAATTCCTCCTTTTGGGTCGTAATGCGAACCGAGTTCAACCTGTTGTACAAAGCACTGTAAGCACAGAGCATGAGCGTCGTCAAATTGGTGTTTTACAATTAATCGCTGCTTATCGTAACCGTGGTCATCAAAAAGCTAAACTCGATCCATTAGGTCTTGCGAAACGCGAAGACGTTCCTGACCTCGATTTATCTGCGCACGGTTTAACTAAATCAGATCTCGATACTGTATTTAATACAGGCAACCTCGCAATTGGAAAAGCAGAAGCAACATTGTCTGAAATGGTTGATGCCATGGAAGCAACTTACTGCGGTTCAATTGGTGCAGAATATATGCATATCGTTGATACCAAAGAAAAACGTTGGATTCAGCAACGTTTAGAAGGTGTCCGCGGTAAATTCAATTTTACCAATGATCAGAAAAAAGGCTTTTTAGAACGCTTAACTGCGGCAGAAGGTTTAGAAAAGTATCTTGGTAATAAATTCGTTGGTGCAAAACGTTTTGGTGTAGAAGGCGGTGAGTCTTTTATTCCAATGATGAACGAAATCATTCAACGTGCTGGTAGCGTCGGTTGTAAAGAAGTTGTGATTGGTATGCCACACCGTGGTCGTCTCAACCTTCTTGTCAACATCATGGGTAAAAACCCAGCTGACCTTTTCGGTGAGTTTGAAGGAAAAAGTATTCATAAGAAAGGTTCTGGTGACGTTAAGTATCACCAAGGCTTCTCTTCAAACGTAATGACTCCAGGTGGCGAAGTTCACTTAGCATTAGCGTTTAACCCGTCACACTTGGAAATTGTTGGTCCAGTGGTTGAAGGTTCAGTTCGTGCACGTCAAGTACGTCGTAAAGACATTGGCGGTGATGACGTACTGCCTGTAATCGTACATGGTGATGCTGCATTTGCTGGTCAAGGTGTAAACCAAGAAACCTTCCAAATGTCACAAACACGTGGTTACACAGTGGGCGGTACCGTTCATATTGTGATTAATAACCAAGTCGGTTTCACAACTTCTGATCCACGCGATACACGTTCTACAGAATACTGTACTGACGTCGCAAAAATGATTCAGTCACCGATTTTCCATGTCAATGGCGATGATCCTGAAGCTGTAATTTTTGCAACTCAAATCGCGCACGATTTCCGTCATGAATTCCGTAAAGATGTCATCTTAGATTTGTTCTGCTACCGTCGTCGCGGTCATAACGAAGCGGATGAACCATCTGCAACGCAACCAATGATGTATCAAGTGATCAACAAGAAAGCGACTACGCGTACTTTGTATGCAGATCAATTGGTTCAGCAACAAATCCTTGATCGCGCAAGTGCCGATGCAATGGTTGAAGGCTACCGTTCTGATCTAGAAGCAGGTAATCATGTTGCCAATGCACTTGTTCGTGAACCAAACAAAAAGATGTTTGTCGATTGGGCACCTTATTTGGGCCATGAATACACAGATCTTTGGGATACAACGTTCAGCGTTGATCGTTTGAAAGAACTTGGTTTGAAAATGAATACATTGCCAGAAGGTTTTGTATTACAGCGTCAAGTTCAAAAAGTCATTGATGATCGCGTAAAAATGCAAACAGGCGAAATGCCACTCAACTGGGGTGCTGCAGAGACCTTAGCGTATGCATCTTTACTTGATGATGGCTTCTTGGTTCGTATTACAGGTGAAGACGTAGGCCGTGGTACATTCTCACATCGTCATGCCAAATTACACAACCAAGTTGATGGTTCTGTTTATATTCCACTTTGCCATATCAAAGAAAATCAGCCACGTACTGCGGTCTATGACTCTTTATTGTCAGAAGAAGCAGTTCTTGCATTTGAATACGGCTATTCAACGACATTGCCAAAAAGCTTAATCGTTTGGGAAGCACAATTTGGTGACTTCGCAAACTGTGCGCAAGTTGTTATTGACCAGTTTATCGCTTCGGGTGAAACCAAGTGGGAGCGTGTTTGTGGTTTAACAATGTTGTTGCCACATGGTTATGAAGGTCAAGGTCCAGAACATTCATCTGCACGTTTAGAGCGTTTCTTACAGCTTTGTGCTGAAGACAATATGCAAGTGATGACACCGACAACTCCAGCGCAGATTTTCCATGCGTTACGTCGTCAAGCAGTTCGTCCGATTCGTAAGCCAATGATCGTAATGTCACCAAAATCGTTATTACGTCATAAACTTGCGACTTCAACTTTAGATGAATTAGCAAACGGTTCATTCCAAACTGTGATCGATGAAATTGATCAAATCAACAAAGCTGATGTGACTCGCTTAGTGCTTTGTGGTGGTAAGGTTTATTACGATTTACTCGAAAAACGTCGTGAACTTGGTTTAAACCATATTGCGATCGTTCGTATCGAACAATTGTACCCATACCCAGAGCAACGCCTTGCTGAAGTCATGGCAGCTTATCCAAACATTCAAGAACTTGTTTGGACACAAGAAGAGCCGAAAAACCAAGGCGCTTGGTTATTCATCGTTCCTCGTTTGTATGAAGACGTTCTTAAATCTGGTAAACAAATCCGTATTAGCTATGCTGGTCGTGAAGCATCTGCCGCACCTGCTTGTGGCTCGCCATACTTGCATGCAAAACAACAAGCTCAGCTTATCAATGACGCACTTGCGATTGAAGTTGAACAATCAGGAGATTCTAAATAATGGCAACCGAAATTAAAGCACCGGTATTTCCAGAGTCAGTTGCTGACGGTACGATCGCAACTTGGCACAAGAAAGTAGGTGAACCTGTATCACGTGATGAAGTGATCTGTGACATTGAAACCGATAAAGTTGTTTTAGAAGTGGTTGCTCCAGCTGATGGTAGCTTAGTTGCAATCATCAAAGGTGAAGGCGATACAGTTCTTTCTGATGAAGTGATTGCTCAATTCGAAGCTGGTGCTGTTTCTGCTGCTGCTCCTGAAGCTGCTGCGCCAGCCGCGGCTGCTCCTGCTGCATCTGCGCCAGCAGCTGCATCAACTCAAGCTGTTGATGCAAACCAAGCGCCTGCAGTTCGTAAAGCATTATCTGAAACTGGTATCAATGCTGCTGACGTACAAGGTACAGGCCGTGGTGGTCGCATCACTAAAGAAGATGTTGCTAGCCATCAAGCTAAACCTGCTGCATCAGTTCAACCATTAAGCGTTGCTGTGGGCGAGCGTATCGAGAAACGTGTTCCGATGACACGTTTACGTAAGCGTGTTGCTGAGCGTTTATTGGCTGCTACACAACAAACTGCAATGTTAACAACGTTCAACGAAGTTAACATGAAGCCAATCATGGAAATGCGTAAGCAATATAAAGATGCTTTCGAAAAACGTCATGGTGCTCGTTTAGGCTTTATGTCTTTCTTTGTTAAAGCAGCGACTGAAGCATTAAAACGCTACCCAGCAGTGAATGGTTCAATTGATGGCGATGATATCGTTTATCACGGTTTCTATGACATCGGTGTTGCTGTATCGAGTGAGCGTGGCTTAGTTGTACCAGTCCTTCGTGATACTGACCGCATGAACTATGCAGAAGTGGAAAACGGTATCCGTGATTACGCTTATAAAGCGCGTGACGGTAAATTAGGTATCGAAGACATGACTGGCGGTACGTTCACGATTACCAATGGTGGTACTTTCGGTTCATTACTTTCAACACCAATTTTAAATACACCGCAAACAGCGATCTTGGGTATGCATAAAATCCAAGAACGTCCTATGGCGGTAAATGGTCAAGTTGAAATCTTACCAATGATGTATTTAGCGCTTTCTTATGACCACCGTTTAATCGATGGTAAAGAAGCTGTAGGTTTCTTGGTAACAATCAAAGAATTGTTAGAAGAGCCAGCTAAACTTATTCTTGACCTATAACTTATTACTTAATAATCCCCTCTAAATCCCCCTTTTATAAAAGGGGGGCTTTCACGACTCATATACATTTTAAGATTTGTGGAAATTCCTCTTCTTTTCAAAGAGAGGTTAGGGGAGATTAAAATGGAGATAAAAATGTCTCAACAGTTTGATCTTGTTGTTATTGGCGGTGGACCTGGTGGTTATGAAGCGGCGATTCGTGCAGCTCAACTTGGTTTTAAAGTCGCTTGTATCGAAAAACGTATTCACAACGGTAAACCATCTCTAGGTGGTACGTGTTTAAACGTTGGTTGTATCCCTTCTAAAGCATTGCTTGACTCTTCTCACCGTTACGAAGCAACAGTTCACGAACTTGCTGAACACGGTATTACGACTGGTGAAGTTAAATTTGACTTAGATACTTTGTTGGCACGTAAAGACAAAGTTGTAGATCAATTGACTGGTGGTGTTGCTCAATTACTTAAAGGTAATGGTATCGAGTGGTTACAAGGTACTGGTAAATTACTTGCAGGTAAAAAAGTAGAATTCACGCCTTTTGAAGGTGAAGTACAGGTTTTAGAACCAAAGTACGTGATTCTTGCAACGGGTTCTGTGCCTGTAAATATTCCAGTAGCTCCTGTTGATGAAGACTTAATTGTTGATTCTACTGGCGCATTGAAATTCTCAGAAGTTCCTAAGCGTCTTGGTGTGATCGGTGCGGGTGTTATCGGCTTAGAGCTTGGCTCAGTATGGCGTCGTCTTGGTTCAGAAGTTGTTGTGTTTGAAGCATTAGATGCATTCTTACCAATGGCTGATAAAGCATTGGCGAAGGAATATCAAAAAATCTTGAAGAAACAAGGTTTAGATATCCGTATTGGTGCGAAAGTTTCTGGCGCTGAAACCAATGGTCAAGAAGTAACGGTTAAATACAACCAAGCTGGCGAAGACAAAGAACAAGTTTTTGACAAGCTTATCGTTTGTGTAGGCCGTAAAGCATATGCAGAAGGTTTATTGGCTGAAGATTCAGGCATTAAATTGACTGAGCGTGGTTTGGTTGATGTAAATGACCAATGTCAAACATCTGTAGAAGGTGTTTACGCGATTGGTGACTTGGTACGTGGTCCAATGCTTGCACATAAAGCAATGGAAGAGGGCGTAATGGCTGTTGAACGTATTCACGGTCATGCAGCTCAAGTGAACTATGACACGATCATCAGCGTTATTTACACACACCCAGAAGCAGCTTGGGTTGGTTTAACTGAAGAACAAGCCGCTGAAAAAGGTCACGAAGTTAAAGCAGGTCAATTCCCATTTGCGGTGAATGGTCGTGCGTTGGCTGCTGGTGATACTGCTGGTTTTGTGAAATTCGTTGCTGATGCGAAAACAGATCGTCTTTTAGGTATGCACGTTGTGGGTCCTAATGCGTCTGATATCGTACACCAAGGTATGATCGCACTTGAGTTTGTTTCTTCTGTTGAAGATTTACAATTGATGACTTTCGGTCACCCGACTTTCTCTGAAGTTGTACATGAAGCAGCGCTTTCTGTTGACGGTCGTGCAATCCACGCGATTCAACGTAAGCGTAAATAAATATAAAGTGTGGTTCGCCACACTTTTTTTGAATGATGATGGTTGTCTTATTTAGACAATCATTTATTCAATATGTAGCAGTCTGATTTTAAGAAGATCAAGGCTGTATCACTACAAACAACATAGTAGGTAACTAAATGAACTTACATGAGTATCAAGCTAAAGCGTTATTGAAAGAATATGGCATGCCAGTACAAGAAGGTATCTTGGCAACAAATGCAGACGAAGCAGTTGCTGCATTTGAACAGCTTGGTGGTAAATTCGCTGTAATGAAAGCGCAAGTTCATGCTGGTGGTCGTGGTAAGGCTGGCGGCGTTAAAGTTGCAAAATCTAAAGAAGATGTTATCGAATTTGCAAACAACATCATTGGTACTCGTCTTGTAACGTATCAAACAGATGCAAATGGTCAACCAGTTAACAGCATTATCGTTGCTGAAGACGTTTATCCAGTTGAGCGCGAGCTTTACTTGGGCGCGGTTGTAGACCGTTCTAGCCGTCGTATTACTTTCATGGCTTCTACCGAAGGTGGTGTAGAAATCGAGAAAGTTGCAGAAGAAACTCCAGAAAAAATTATCAAAGTTGAAGTTGATCCATTAGTTGGCTTACAACCATTCCAAGCACGTGAAGTTGCGTTTGCTTTAGGTTTGAAAGACAAGCAAATTAGCCAATTTGTAAAAATCATGGCTGCTGCTTACCAAGCATTTGTTGAAAATGACTTTGCATTATTCGAAATTAACCCACTTTCAGTTCGTGAAAATGGCGATATTTTATGTGTAGATGCGAAAGTAGGTATCGACTCTAACGCGCTTTACCGTTTACCTAAAGTTGCTGCTTTACGTGACAAATCTCAAGAGAATGAGCGTGAATTAAAAGCATCTGAATTTGATCTTAACTATGTTGCTTTAGAAGGTAACATCGGTTGTATGGTTAACGGTGCTGGTCTTGCAATGGCAACAATGGACATCATTAAACTTTATGGTGGTCAGCCTGCAAACTTCCTTGACGTTGGTGGCGGTGCAACGAAAGAGCGCGTAATCGAAGCGTTCAAAATCATCCTTGCTGATACTTCTGTACAAGGTGTTTTAATCAACATCTTCGGTGGTATCGTACGTTGTGACATGATTGCTGAAGCAATTATTGCAGCGGTTCAAGAAGTAAATGTAACTGTACCAGTTGTTGTTCGTTTAGAGGGTAACAACGCTGAGTTAGGTGCTAAATTACTTGATGAATCAGGTTTGAAATTAATTTCTGCGAACGGTTTATCTGATGCCGCAGAAAAAGTTGTAGCTGCAGTTAAAGCGTAAGGAGTATCAATCATGAGCGTATTAATTAATAAAGACACTAAAGTATTGGTACAAGGTTTTACTGGTAAAAACGGTACTTTCCACTCTGCACAAGCTTTAGACTACGGTACAAAAGTTGTTGGTGGTGTTACTCCAGGTAAAGGTGGTACAACTCACCTTGACCTACCAGTATTCAACACAATGAAAGAAGCTGTACGTGAAACAAATGCTGATGCATCTGTAATCTATGTACCAGCTCCATTCGTTTTAGACTCAATCGTTGAAGCTGTTGATTCAGGTGTTGGCCTAATCGTTGTGATCACTGAAGGTGTTCCAACAATCGACATGCTTAAAGCTAAACGCTACTTAGAAACTAACGGTAACGGTACTCGTTTAGTTGGTCCTAACTGCCCAGGCGTGATCACTCCAGGTGAATGTAAGATCGGTATTATGCCTGGTCACATCCACCAACCAGGTCGTATTGGTATCATCTCACGTTCAGGTACATTGACTTATGAAGCTGTTGCTCAAACAACTAAGCTTGGTTTAGGTCAGTCTACTTGTATCGGTATTGGTGGTGACCCAATCCCAGGTATGAACCAGATCGAAGCGCTTCAATTGTTCCAAGACGATCCAGATACTGATGCAATCATCATGATCGGTGAGATCGGTGGTACAGCGGAAGAAGAAGCAGCTGAATTCATCAAATCTAACGTGACTAAGCCTGTTGTAGGTTACATCGCTGGTGTAACTGCACCTAAAGGTAAGCGTATGGGTCATGCTGGTGCGATCATTTCTGGTGGTCAAGGTACTGCTGAAGAGAAATTCGCTGCATTTGAACGCGCGGGAATGGCTTACACTCGTAGCCCAGCTGAGCTTGGTTCTACTATGTTGCAAGTTTTAAAAGAGAAAGGTTTAGCGTAATTCGTTAGATTTTAATCTTTAAAAAACCCCAATGGAGACATTGGGGTTTTTTTATGACTGGAAGAAATATTCCCCCTTAAACTTAAAATCAATTTAAGCAGTATGTTCTATAAAAGATTCAGTTTTAGTTGATTAACTTATTTATATAGAGAATAGCCTTTAAATTTTCCGAATTAAAAAAGAGCCTTATTACTAAGACTCTTGATAGATCGAAAATAATTACTCAGCTTTTGGTTTTAACCCTTGCGTTAAACCATTGATATCACCACCTTGTAGGCCAAGTTCATTCATTAAGCTATCAATGAGTGGTGCTTGTGAACGGTAGCGTAGGGCACTATTGACCACTTGATCAGATAAAGAGGTTTGACCATTTTCAACCGTATCACTACCGACAGTACCGCCACCCGCAAAGCTACTTAGACCATTCACTTGTAATATCTTGATGTCATCAATATTTTCCATTGGTTTAACACTTTCGCGAATGATCTCAGGTAAGTGTTTAAGCAAAGCTAAGCGAACTTGCATTTCAACCTGTTCAGCAGAAAGAGTATTGGCTGCTTCATTCACTGCACGCGCACCTTCCGCATCAACCTGATATTGTTTTTCCAGCGCTTGAGCAAGTAGGATTTTTGCATCCGCCTCACCTTTCGCTTTTAAGCGAATCTTTTCAGCATCTGCTTCTGCTGCAATACGTACTGCTTCTGCTTCATCGGCAGCGGCTTTTTTACCTGCATCCGCAGCAACCGTAATCGCAATCGCTTCTTTCTCTGCTGTTTGTTTAGCTGCAACCAGCTCGACTGCTTTTTGACGCTCAGCACGTTGTGTTTCACGTACCGTCACAACTTCTTCCTCTGCTTTCACCGCTTCGGCACGGGCCTTGTCAGCCTGCGCTTTGGCTTCTGATTCAGCACGAGATTTTTCAGCAATGGCAATGGCGCGATCTTGCTCAGCTAATTCAATCGTTTTCTTTTGTTCGACCTGAGCTTTTTGAATGAGCTGAGCTTTTTGGATATTTTCATTCTCTACATCACGAGCAGAAGCAATTCGTTTTAGTTCCACTTCACGCTCAGCAGCAATTTGAGCTTCTTCAGCCTCACGTTTTTTACCTGCTTCTTGAGAGGCGATTTCTGCTGTTTGTTCCGCTTTACGAATCGAGATTTCACGCTCTTGCTGTAACTTTGCATATTCTTCTTCACGCGAAATTTCTAAACGAGCACGTTCTGCTTCTAAGTTCTTTGCGCGAATGGCAAGGTCAGCATCTTGTTCAATATCATTACGTTTCTTGCGACGGTCTTCAATGGTTTCAGTCAGCTTGGTTAAACCTTCTGCATCAAACGCATTTTGTGGATTAAAGAATTTAAAGCTAGTTTGGTCAAGTCCAGTCAATGAAACAGTTTCTAGTTCTAAACCATTTTTTGATAAATCTTCAGACACCACTTGTTGAACTTTTTGAACAAAGTCGACACGTTTCTCATGCAATTCTTCCATTGCCATTTCAGCAGCAACGGCACGGAGTGAATCGACAAATTTACCTTCGACCAGATCTTTGAGTTCTGGTGGGGACATGGTTTTACGGCCTAGCGTCTGAGCAGCAGTCGCAATTGATTCAGCAATTGGTTTTACGCGAACATAGAACTCTGCCATCACATCGACACGCATACGATCACGTGTAATGAGTGCTTGGTCTGCCGCACGTTTTACTTCTAAACGTAAAGTGTTCATGTTGACAGGAATAATCTCATGCAAGACAGGAAGGACAATGGCACCGCCATTTAAAATGACTTTTTCGCCACCAAAACCTGTACGTACAAAAGAGACCTCTTTACTTGAACGCGTATATAAACGCGCGATAATCACGCCAATAAAGATTAGTGCCGCAAAAATAACACCAGTAATAATTAAAATTTCAGTCAATGCTGAATTCAACATCTAAACACCCTCATGTAATAAATATAAAAATTAAGAAGCAACCGCTTGGAATCCGATTTTGGTTCTTTGCGTTAAAATCACTTGTTGCCCTTGATGAAAAACAATATCAAGCTCGGGTTCAACCAAGACGTAATGGGTTTGACCAAATTGATCTTTGACTTTGGCTTGTGCAGGGGAGTTGGGTTTGGCATAACCGAGAATAATGTGTGCCGTTCTACCAATTAAATCATCTGTTTGAATTGCCGTGGTTTCATCCTTAGGAATAATCTTAGCAATCAGTGCTGCGCTATAACGTACCAGTGGCATACAGAGAAATAAGCAAGCAGGTGCAATGATCCAAGCAGACAGATATTGTCCAGTCAATTGATAGAACACATCTTGAAGGATCAGGCCTGTAAGCGCATAAACAGTTAAGAAGATGATCAGCCAAATCAGCAAAGGTACTTTGCCAAGATAGAGCCACTCTAGCAGTTGAGTCAGAAAATGATCAGATTGTTCCAGAGAGACATCGGCATGATCAACATTAGTGAGACTATCGGGTAAAAACTGCTCCAAAAAGCTCGAACTACCACCCAATAACAGTAAAATGAGTTCTAGAAGGCCGATAAATAGGCACAGCATTAAAGCAATGCTAAAAACAATATTGGAAGGATGTGTTAATAGATCCCAGATCATCAGTATTACTCTTTTATCTTTTAGAGTTAATTAATAAAATTTTTATAAAAATAAAACAGTTATAAGAGTAAAGACAACTCGTCTAAATTTCAACCTAAATCGTTCATATTATTGCAGACGAAAAAAAACGCAATGATTGGGGTGATCACTGCGTTGAACAACGAATCTGTTTAAAACAGTTCCGGTTGAAAGGAGAAATGTCATGAGATTAGTGTGAACTAATCTACAAGGCCATAGTATTAAAAAACCTGACCAAGTTCATCGGTATTCATGTTAACTACTGTTAATAGATGTTAATAAGTGACGAAAATTGTTAGCTTTGTATTTTCTGATAAAGTTCTTAAATTAAACTTAAATCAAATACTTAATGTAAAAAAGCCCAAAGATGGGCTTTTTTACTGGAAAAGTAACGTAAATTAGAATCTAAATAATCCTAATCCAGCTTTTACTTCATCCAGTGTTTGTTGAGTAATATCACGGCATTTGTCTGTACCATGTTTTAAAATATCCATGATGTAATCAGGATCTTTTTCTAACTCAGCACGACGTTCACGAATCGGGGTAATCAATTCTTTCAGCACACCTTCCAAGCGTTTTTTCACAGTGCCATCGCCTAAACCACCACGACGATAATGTGCTTTTAACTCTTCCACTTCTTCTTTATTTGGATCGAAAGCATCAAGATAAGTAAATACGATATTGCCTTCAACCTGACCTGGATCTTCGATACGAAGGTGATTAGGATCGGTATACATTGCATTAACTGCTTTTTTGATGTCTTTATCAGAAGCATTTAGCACAATGGTATTGCCTAATGATTTAGACATTTTTGCTTTACCATCAAAGCCAGGTAAACGCGCCATATTCGATAGCAATGCTTTACATTCTGGTAATAGGTCGTGACCAATTTGACGATTCACACGACGTACTACTTCGTTGGTTTGTTCAATCATTGGAATCTGATCTTCGCCAACAGGAACAACCGTTGCTTTAAATGCCGTGATATCTGCTGCTTGAGCAATTGGGTAGCATAGGAAGCCAGCTGGAATATCGCGTTCAAAACCACGCATTTGAATTTCGGATTTAATCGTTGGATTACGCTCTAAACGTGCAACAGTCACGTAGTTGAGGTAAAGCATGGTCAATTCGTTTAGTGCAGGTAAGCATGACTGTACACAAATTGTCGTTTTGCTTGGGTCAATTCCAACAGCAAGATAGTCGAGTGCAACTTGAAGAATATTGTTGCGGACTTTATCTGGGTTATCTGCATTGTCTGTCATCGCTTGCGCATCAGCCAATAACAGATGTTGATGGTGACTGTCTTGTAGACCTACACGAGAACGTAATGAACCGACAAAGTGTCCAAGATGAAGTTGTCCTGTAGGACGGTCGCCTGTCAAAATGATTGGACGTTGATCAATATTACTCATGATATGTTCCAAGATTCAGTTATTTCATAGATATAAGATTGATATTATTGTACGAGAAATAAATTTTTTTCGTCAGCGATAATTTTAACTTTTTCTTAAAATCATATTGTGATTTCAACAGGTGATTCTACAATAGCGATATAAATACAAACTAGGAAATAAAAATGGCGAGTGGTTTATTACTATTACTAGATGATATTGCAACAATTTTAGATGATGTTGCTGTTATGAGTAAAATGGCAGCAAAGAAAACAGCAGGGGTCTTGGGGGACGATTTAGCCTTGAATGCACAGCAAGTCAGTGGCGTGCGTTCTGACCGTGAACTCCCTGTGGTATGGAGTGTTGCTAAAGGTTCATTTGTTAATAAGTTAATTCTCGTCCCATTGGCACTATTAATTAGTGTTGTTGCGCCTTGGTTGATTAATCCCTTGCTGATGATTGGTGGTTTGTTCCTTTGCTATGAAGGCGTAGAAAAAGTTGTGCATATGCTGTTTCATAAAAAAGCCAAAACAGTAGAAGAAGCCAGTGAAAACTTACAGGAAGTCGAAGTGGATCTTGCTAAATTTGAAAAAGAAAAAGTTAAAGGTGCAATTCGAACTGACTTTATTCTCTCTGCTGAAATTGTGGTGATTTCGTTAGGTACAGTTGCAACAGCAGCATTTATGACTAAAGTGACAGTATTAAGTATTATTGCAATTGTGATGACGGTCGGGGTATATGGCCTAGTTGCAATGATTGTAAAAATTGACGATTTAGGTTTATATCTAACACAACAAGCTTCTGAATTAAAAAATAAAATCGGTCGTGGTTTACTTGCTTTTGCTCCAATCTTAATGAAAACACTTTCAATTGTTGGGACAGTTGCAATGTTTTTAGTTGGTGGCGGGATTATTAGCCATACCATTCCTTTATTGCATCATTTTACTGAAGAAACGGTTGATCATTTAGAGTTGATTCCAAGTGTCGGTTCAATCATTGGGGCTTTAACACCAACCTTGATTAACCTTGGTATTGGCTTGCTCGCTGGTGCAGTGGTATTAATCATTGTGAGTTTGATCCAGAAAGTATGGCCAAAAAAAGCATCGGCTTAAACTGAGATCGTCATCATCCAAATTATGTGAGGTAACTATGCGTTGGAAAGGTCGTCGAGTCAGTACCAATGTTGAAGACCGTCGCGGTGGTGGCGGTGCGAAAGCAGGTGGAATTAGTATTATTGGGCTAGTTGTGGCTTTCATCGCCTGGAAGTTCTTTGGTGTTGATCCTCAACAAGCCTATCAAGCAACACAAGCAGTAACAGCGCAATCATCTCAACAAGGTGGCGCACCACAAAACTTAACTGCCGAGCAAAAAGAAGCCAGTGATTTTGTTGGAACGGTATTGGCAGATACCGAAGATACGTGGACTCCTATCTTTCAGCAACTCGGAATGACTTATAAACCACCACGCCTTGTACTCTTTAGCGGAGTAGATCGCTCAGGTTGCGGTACTGCGCAAGCAGCAATGGGGCCATTCTATTGTCCTGCGGACCAGAAAGTTTATATTGATACTTCTTTCTTTAAAGAAATGCGTCAGCAAATGGGAATTTCTGGAGAGCAAAATCAGACTGAACTTTCTCGTCAAGATCAGGCGGGTGATTTTGCACAAGCTTATGTGATTGCGCATGAAGTGGGACACCATATTCAGAACTTATTAGGAATCTCTGGTCAGGTGCAGCAAGCACGTGCACAAGCCAGTCAAGCACAAGGCAATCAACTCTCTGTACGTTTAGAATTACAGGCAGATTGTTTTGCTGGAATCTGGGCACATCAGAACCAAAAACGTACGCAGTTCCTTGAACAAGGTGATATTGAAGAAGCAATGGACGCAGCTGAAAAAATTGGTGATGACTACTTACAGCGCCGTGCGACTGGACAAGTTGTACCAGATAGCTTTACCCATGGTACCAGTGAACAACGGATGCAATGGTTTCAAATTGGTCTGAAATCGGGTGATATCAATCAATGTAATACTTTTAAATAGGATAAAAAAGGAACGTTGCTCCTTGATTTTTATACGGAAGATATACGAACTAAAAGAAGAATTAACGTAAAATAACGTTGTCTATGCTGAGTTGAGGATGATTGGTTTATTGTTGTGTTTAAACCATTTGTTTATAAAAATTAAATAATAAAATGGATGAATTACAGCATAGACCTTTATCCTTTATTCAATCGCAAGTGTTTTAAATTTTATGATTCGCTGAAGTTTTAAAGTTTAAATAAAATCTATGTATTTAAAATTGAATAAATAAAGAGGTCGTATGGGTAATTTTTTTCTCCTACAAGCATTAACGGTTATTTTTGCCTTATCTATTGCCACGACCATTTTTAATAAACGCATATTGGGTTTTCCTCAGGCGATTGGTGTGCCTATTGTTTCCGCAATTTTTGTCTTTATTTTACAATGGGGTGCAAGCCTATTAAATGGTAATCAATTTATTACAATCAATATTCATAATATTGAGGCTGCTGTAAGAAATATCGATTTTTATGATTTTTTAATTAATGGTGTGATTTGTTTTATTTTGACCTCATCAGCCCTCAAATTTAAAATTTCAGATTTAAGAAATCATTGGAAGCCGATTAGTATTTTAGCCACGATTGCACTGGTGTTATGTGCAGGATTTTATGCAGGATTATTATATTTATTTCAATGGCTAGTTGGCTACCCAGTGCCAATTGGTGTTTTACTATTATTAGGTGCGGCACTGGGGGCAACCGATCCAATCGGTGTTAAAGGGGTATTAAGTTCTATTCGGGCACCGCATCATTTAATTGTAAAACTGGAAGGTGAGTCTCTATTTAATGATGCGATGTGTATTGCATTATTTATGACCTTATTAAAAGTTTTGCAGGGGGAACATTTTTCATTATTAGCAACAATTGAAACTCTATTATATGAAATATTTGTTGCGGTGATTATTGGATTTGGCTTTGGTTTTGCGATCTTACGTTTACTGCGTGGTAAACATGAGATGGAATCCTTGATTTTAACCACGGCATTACTTGCAAGTGGTTCATACCTTGTTGCTTTATTTGCACATGCATCTGCTCCGATTGCGTGTGTGATTGGTGGTTTGATTGTAGGGAATAAATGGCAAGAAATTCGCGAACAGCGTGAGATCCGCGAAGTGAATCATTTTTGGCATACGGTTGAAGGAATTATCAACTCGTTCCTTTTCACGTTGATCGGCTTAGAGCTCTTCATCCTTGATCTAAGTGCTAACCTTATTATTGGTGGGATTATTGCTTTTATCATCTTGCATCTCTCTCGTTTTGCCGCGAACTTCGCTGCCTTTGCACTTTTTCCATCATTCCGAAATAAAAGTTATAACGGCAGTTTAGCTATTCTTTCGTGGGGTGGTGTTCGTGGAGGGATTTCACTGGCTTTGATCCTTGCTGTGGCGAATATTCCAGAGCTAAGTGAATACAGTAGTATTTTGATTGGATATACATTTATTAGTGTATTGCTATCTGGTGTGGTCTGTGGCTTGGGTCTACCTGCTGTGATGAATGCCTTTTATTACAATCCAAGTGAGGAGACTCAAGGTTTTAAAGGCTTTTATCAGCGTATGTGCAATAAGATGAATCGTCGTGGCTTTAAATATATTGTTGGAGAAGACAGTTTGGGAAGAGAGACAATTACAATTTATAATCCTGAGATTTTACTGGATCAGAAAACCGAAGATGGTGTGGCAACAATGCATCACCCGAGTAAACGAGAAGAAGTTAAACGCCTAGAGAATCCAGATAATTTCTAGTTATATAATTTTCCTGTTTGTTAAAAAAGCCTTTTTAAAAAGGCTTTTTTATTTTTAAAATATAATTAAATTAATTTTGAAATTGTTTTTAATAATTAACTTTCATTCATTTGTTTTTTTGAAAAGATTGTTAAATTTAATTTAAATACCTTTTGGGAATCTATTACTTAATTCTGGCTTGTTTGTTTAAAAGTGTAAAAATTATAATTATTTGAAAAAGTTTTTGTTTTTTAAGTCCTTTTAAATCATTGCTTTATTTGATTATTAAAAAATATTCAAATGTAAGTTTATTTTTTTATTTTGTGAGCTATTTAACATTTATGGGGTTTGATTTAAAGTGGTGCTGTGAACTCTATCACTTAGAAACAATAATTTAAACTTAAGTTAATAATGTAATTAAGAATTGATTAAATATTAAAAATTTATAATGAGGAATATAACCATGTCTCAAATACAAATTATTTCCAAGGAAAGTCATCAAACCCTTGTAAATACGACGGGAAAAACAGCAACATTACCCTCTGAACCTTCAGTTGTATTAATTAAGGTCTCTGCAAGTGATATTTCAGTTGTTAAGAGAGATGGTGTAAATGCAGTTGTAGTATTAAAAAATGGCGAAACGATTGTTATTCATAATTTCTTTAATAATAATGACGTAGCGGACAATAGTCTGGTTCTTCAGGGTGAAGACAATCAACTCGTTTGGGCACATTTTAAAGATGCTGAAAGTGATGCTGATGCCGACGCGGATGCGGACTCGGATGCGGACTCGGATGATGATGATCATGAGGGCGCTGTCTTTTTAGAGGAAACGCCAGCACTTGTACCTGAAGCAGCGGCAGCTCCTGTTGAAGCAGCAACATTACAGCCTATTCAGGCAGTAGAACCTTTGCTTTATGCAGGTGAAACCTCTAATGGTTTTAGCCCATGGTTATGGGCTTTACCTATACTTGCTATTGGTGGTATTGCCGCTGGTAGCAGTGGTGGAGGCGGTGGCGGGGGGAATAATGATAATAATGCAGATACCACACCACCTAATACTGATGCCGTAAAATTTAATGTTAATCCTGTGACTGCTGACAATGTGCTAAATGCAGCAGAATCAGCAGGCAATGTTACCTTGACTGGAACACTTACTGGTGTACCAGCAGATGCAGCGACGACCGTTGTGACTGTTGTTGTAAACGGGGTGACCTATACCGCAATCGTAGATACAGCAGCAGGTACGTGGAGTGTCAGTGTTCCTGGTAGTGGCTTGGCAGCAGATGGCGATAAAACCATTGATGCCAATGTCAAGTTTACTGATGCAGCAGGTAATAGCAGCAATGTAACTGATACCCAAGTATATACAGTGGATGTGACCGCACCAACTGCCCCAGAAATTAATCCAATCAATGGTACTGATCCGATTACGGGTACTGCAGAACCCGGTTCAACTGTTACGGTGACTTTCCCGAATGGTACGACCGTTCAAGTGCCAACGGATCCAACTACAGGGGTATGGACTACACCAAATCCAGGTAACTTGCCAAATGGCGGTACAGTGACTGCGATTGCCACTGACCCAGCAGGGAATCCATCTGTACCGGGTACAGAAATCATCGATAGTCTAGGACCAGATGTTTCTGGTACAACTTTAACGGTTGATAACGTGACTGCAGACAACGTATTGAATGCAGCGGAGTCGACTGGAAATGTAACCTTAACAGGCACATTGACTGGTGTTCCCGCTGATGCGGTAACAACCGTTGTGACAGTTGTTGTAAATGGTGTGACGTATACTGCGACCGTAAATACTGCAGCAGGAACATGGAGTGTCAGTGTCCCTGGTAGTGGCTTGGTGGCGGATGGCGACAAAACCATTGATGCCAATGTGAAGTTTACTGATGCAGCGGGCAATAGCAGCAATCTAACTGATACCCAAGTATATACAGTGGATGTCACTGCACCAGATACCACAGGTACGGTATTGAACGTCAATGCAGTGACTGCGGATAATGTGATCAATGCAGCAGAGGGTGCAGGCAATGTAACCATCACAGGTACCTTGACCGGTATCCCAGTAGATGCAGCGACCACAGTTGTGACCTTGTTGATCAATGGCGTGACGTATACTGCGACAGTTGACCCAGCAACAGGCAACTGGACAGCGAGTGTTGCAGGTAGTGACCTGCTGGCGGATGGTGATAAAACCATTGATGCCAAAGCAACATTTACTGATGCAGCAGGCAACAGTAGTAATTTCACTGATACGCAAGTATATACAGTCGATGTCACTGCACCGAATGCACCAGATATTGATCCAATCAATGGCACTGATCCAATTACGGGTACAGCAGAACCAGGTTCAACCGTAACGGTGACCTTCCCGAATGGTACGACTGTTCAAGTACCAACAGATCCAACCACAGGGGTATGGACCACACCAAATCCAGGTAACTTGCCAAATGGCGGTACAGTGACTGCGATTGCCACTGACCCGGCAGGGAATCCATCTGCGCCAGGTTCGGAAACGATTGATAGTCTAGGACCAGATGTTTCTGGTACAACTTTAACGGTTGGTAGTGTAACAACAGACAACGTATTGAATGCGGTAGAGTCAGGTGGCAATGTAACCATCACAGGTACTTTGACTGGTGTTCCTGCTGATGCAGCAACGACTGTTGTGACCTTGTTGATCAATGGCGTGACGTATACTGCGACAGTTGATCCAGCAACAGGCAATTGGACCGCTGATGTTGCAGGTAGTGACTTGTTGGCGGATGGTGATAAAACCATTGATGCGAAAGCAACATTTACCG